>NZ_CP121464.1:2400000-4800000 GCF_029690045.1 Janthinobacterium rivuli | reverse complement strand
GCTGCGCCAGGCGCCAGATCGCTTCCTGCAGGCGGTAGCGCTGGATCACCCACTTCGGCGGCACGCCCACATAGTTGGCGAACAGGCGCTGCAGCCGGCGTTCGCCGATGCCCATTTTTTCGCACAGCTGCGCCACGCTCGCCGGGCCATTGCGGGCCGCCGCGGCGGCCGTCAGCCTGGCGGCCAGCAGGGCCGCGTCATCGACCTGCGGCAGCCTTGCCAGCAACAGCGCCTGTGCCTGTGCCACCATCGCCGTATCGTCGGCTTGCAGCAGCACCAGCGCCTCGGCTTGCGCGGCCGGCATGTCCAGCAGGGCGTCGGCGGCGATGGTCGTATCGGTGAATGACGACAAGGGCTGGCTGATGAACGGGCGCAGGCCGCCCGGCGAAAAACGCACGCCCAGCACCTTGCCCGCTCCGCTCAATGGCCGGTCGAAGGCGCCGCGCACGACGCCATGGATGGCCGTGCGCCCAAGGTCGAACACCAGGTGGGCGTTCGGGTAGGGCAGCACGCGCTGCGTCTGCGGCGCGCAGTCCCGCCTGTCCCATTCGACCACCCAGAAATACTCGACGAACGGCGCCAGCGCGCCAGCCGGCGGATAGGTCGCCAGCCGTATGCGGCGTGCCGCCGCCTGCGGGTCGACGATGCCTTTGGGCGCCTGGCCGCGCGTGGCGAGCAGATTCATCGTGCTGTCGGCTTTATCCAATATTTGTCTCCTGCGCGGCACTAGGATGGCTCTCTCGCATCGATTGAAAGGGAATCATGAAATCATACAGTTTGCCGGGCCTGATGCTGGCCGCATGTTGTCTATCGGTGGCGCCGGCCGGCGCCGCCTCATCTGCAGAGGGAGATCATCGCATGCAAGTGCACGCTACGGGAAGTTTCAGCATCACCATGACGCCAGCCGCGGCGCCGCAGCGCTCGGGGCGCACGACCCTGGGCAAGGTGCTGCTCGACAAAGTATATGCTGGCGACCTGGTCGCCACGGCCAAAGGGGAGATGCTCAGCGCCGTGACGGATACCAAAGGCGCGGCCGGTTATGTCGCCATGGAAGCCATCACGGGCGTGCTGCAGGGCCGGCAAGGCAGCTTCGTGGCGCAGCATGCGGGCACGATGGCCGACGGCCAGCAGACGCTGTCCATCGTCATCGTGCCGCATTCCGGCACGGGGCAGCTGACGGGCATCAGCGGGACGCTGGCCATCCGCATCGTCGATGGCCAGCATTTCTACGACATCGACTATTCGCTGCCGGAGTAGGGCAAAGCCCATGGGCAGCAAAACTGTACTCGCTCGTGCGGTCAAGGCTTTTCAAGTAGGTCGGATTAGCGGCAAGGCCGCGTAATCCGACAACGCCACCAGCGCCAACGATGTTGTCGGATTACGGCCCGCAGGGCCTAATCCGACCTACCCAGTATCGATGTCACATTGTCGGTACCCGGTGCGCCGAACAGCTGCTGCTTGAGGATATGCAGCTGGTCGCGCACTTGCGCCGCCTTTTCGAACTCGAGGTTCTTGGCGTGGTCGACCATGAGTTTTTCCAGGCGCTTGATTTCCTTGCTGACCTGCTTCTCGCTCATGGACTCGAACTTCGCCGCTTCCTGCGCCACTTGCAGGTTTTCGCGCGCTTCCTGCGGGCTGTAGACGCCGTCGATCATTTCGCGGATCGATTTTTTCACGCCGATCGGCACGATGTTATTGGCTGTGTTGAAGGCAATCTGCTTGTTGCGGCGGCGTTCCGTCTCGTCGATGGCGCGGCGCATGGAATCGGTGATGCGGTCGCCGTACAGAATCGCCGTGCCGTTCAGGTTACGCGCGGCGCGGCCGATGGTCTGGATCAGGCTGCGTTCGGAACGCAAAAAGCCTTCCTTGTCCGCGTCGAGGATGGCGACCAGGGAGACTTCCGGCAAGTCCAGGCCCTCGCGCAGCAGGTTGATCCCCACCAGCACGTCGAAGGTGCCCAGGCGCAGGTCGCGCAGGATTTCCACGCGCTCCACCGTTTCGATATCGCTGTGCAGGTAACGCACTTTGATGCCATGGTCGCCCAGGTATTCCGTCAATTGCTCGGACATGCGCTTGGTCAAGGTCGTCACCAGCACGCGCTCGTCCTTCTTGATGCGCTCGACGATTTCCGACATCAGGTCGTCCACCTGGCTGCTGGCCGGGCGCACGATGATCTGCGGGTCGACCAGGCCCGTGGGACGCACGACCTGTTCGACCACCTGGTCGGAATGCGTCTTTTCGTATTCGGCCGGCGTGGCCGAGACGAACACGGTCTGGCGCATCTTCTGCTCGAATTCCTCGAATTTCAAGGGCCGGTTGTCGAGCGCCGACGGCAGGCGGAAACCATAGTCGACCAGGTTCGTCTTGCGCGAGCGGTCGCCGTTGTACATGGCGCTCAGCTGGCCCGTCAGCACGTGCGACTCGTCGAGGAACATCAATGCGTCGGGCGGCAGGTAATCGACCAGGGTCGGCGGCGGTTCGCCCGGCAGCGCGCCGCTCAAATGGCGCGAGTAGTTCTCGATGCCCTTGGTAAAACCGATTTCGGCCATCATTTCCAGGTCGAAGCGCGTGCGCTGCTCCAGCCGCTGCTCCTCGATCAGCTTGTTCTCCTTGCGGAAGAATTCGAGGCGCTCGCGCAGCTCGTCCTTGATGGTTTCCACGGCGCGCAGCACGGTGGAGCGGGGCGTCACATAGTGCGAGCCCGGATACACGGTGAAGCGCGGGATTTTCTGGCGCACTCTGCCCGTCAGCGGGTCGAACAGCTGGATCGATTCGATCTCGTCGTCGAACATTTCCAGGCGCACGGCCAGTTCCGCATGCTCGGCGGGGAAGATGTCGATGGTATCGCCGCGCACGCGGAAGGTGCCGCGGCCGAAATCGACTTCGTTGCGCGTGTACTGCATCTGGATCAGGCGCGCGATGACGTCGCGCTGGGCGACCCTGTCTTTTACGCGCAACGTCAGGATCATCTGGTGGTATTCGTTCGGGTTACCGATACCGTAGATGGCCGAGACGGTGGCGACGATGATGACGTCGCGCCGTTCCATCAGCGACTTGGTGCACGACAGGCGCATCTGCTCGATATGCTCGTTGATCGACGAGTCCTTTTCGATGAACAGGTCGCGCTGCGGCACGTAGGCTTCGGGCTGGTAGTAATCGTAGTAGCTGACGAAGTATTCGACCGCGTTTTGCGGGAAAAAGTCGCGGAACTCGCTGTACAGCTGCGCGGCCAGCGTCTTGTTCGGCGCGAAGACGATGGCGGGCCGGCCCATGCGCGCGATGACGTTGGCCATGGTGTAGGTCTTGCCCGAACCGGTCACGCCCAGCAGGGTCTGGAAGGCCAGTCCGTCGGCGATCCCCTCGGATAACTGGTCGATCGCCGTGGGCTGATCGCCGGCCGGAGGGAAGGGCTGGTGCAGCTTGAAGGGGGAGTCCGGGAAAGAGATAATTGCGCTTTCCGCCTCGCTGGCGGTAGATAATTCGGGCATGTGAATCAGACCTTTGTTAGAATAGTGCTCTGCTGGCGGCCCTGGCGTTGTATTTTGGGGCGCTGTCTACAACTCCGCTGTGAACCTGCTTCCAATCGAATCCAATCTTATCATGACGAACCCAACTGTTTCTGCCAGTCTGTTTAGCGCCATCGAGATGGCCCCACGCGACCCGATCCTGGGCATCACCGAAGCATTTAACGCGGACCAGAATCCCGCCAAAATCAATCTGGGCGTTGGCGTCTATTATGACGACAACGGTAAAGTGCCTCTGTTAGCTTGCGTACGCAAGGCGGAAGCCATCCTGATCGAACAGGCGGCGCCACGCACCTATCTGCCGATCGAAGGCCTCGCCGCCTACGACAAGGCTGTGCAAGAACTCGTATTTGGCGCCGACAGCGCCGTAATTCAAGAGCGCCGCGCCGTGACCGTGCAAGCCATCGGCGGCACGGGAGCACTGAAGATCGGTGCCGACTTCCTGCAGCGCTTCGCGCCGGGCGCGCAAGTCTACATCAGCGACCCAAGCTGGGAAAACCACCGCGCGCTGTTTGAAAACGCCGGTTTCGTCGTGAATAACTACACCTACTATGATGCCGCCACCCATGGCGTGAACTTCGACGGCATGCTGGCCAGCCTGAACGCCATGCCGGCCGGCTCCATCGTCGTGCTGCATGCGTGCTGCCACAACCCGACTGGCGCCGACCTGAGCGTGGCCCAATGGGATCAGATCATCGCTGTCGTCACTTCGCGCGGCCTGGTGCCGTTCCTGGACATGGCGTATCAAGGCTTCGCCAACGGCATCGCCGAAGACGGCGCCGTGGTGCGCCGCTTCGCCGACGCGGGCGGCCCGCTGCTGGTGTCGAACTCGTTCTCGAAATCGTTCTCGCTGTACGGCGAGCGCGTGGGCGCCCTGAGCGTCGTCGCATCGAGCGCCGATGAGGCGGCCCGATTGCTGTCGCAGCTGAAGCGCGTCGTGCGCACCAACTACTCGAACCCGCCAGTCCACGGCGGCAAGGTGGTCGCCACCGTCCTGGCCACGCCGGAACTGCGCCAGCTGTGGGAAGAGGAACTGGCCGGCATGCGCGTGCGCATCCGCGAAATGCGCAATGCCTTCGTGGAAAAGCTGAAAGCCAAGGCGCCAGCCCACGACTTCGAATTCGTGCGCCAGCAAATCGGCATGTTCTCGTACTCGGGCCTCACCAAGGAGCAGGTTGCGTCCTTGCGCGAGCAATCGATTTACGCCGTCGACACGGGCCGTATCTGCGTGGCAGCATTGAATTCGCGCAATATCGACATCGTCATTGACGCGATCGCCAAAGTACTTTAATATCTTGCTTCTTCGGCGCTGCATGCAAGTGCGGCGCTGATGGCGGTAGAAAGTCGGCGATGGCCGTGTTTGTGGCGATGCAGTATCAGTCTTGCAAATATGGAACAAGCGACATATAATATTGCCTCTTTTCCCTGATAGCTCAGTTGGTAGAGCGACGGACTGTTAATCCGCAGGTCCCTGGTTCGAGTCCAGGTCGGGGAGCCAGAATTCGAAAGGTCACGTTGAAAAACGTGGCCTTTTTTGTTTTTGCGCCGCCGGCGCATAGCTTGCCGCAAGATAAGATTTTCCCTATGGAAATCTGGACAGCGTCAGGTTTGGCCTATATAATACGGCCTCTTTTCCCTGATAGCTCAGTTGGTAGAGCGACGGACTGTTAATCCGCAGGTCCCTGGTTCGAGTCCAGGTCGGGGAGCCAGAACATGTAGTAGCAAAAAGCCCAGCCTTTACCGGTTGGGCTTTTTGCATTTCAGCGCGACGCGATTGGCGCGGGCAGGGTCCCGATGATCGATCGCTGGAATTTTTCCGGTTCATCCTGGTGTATCTGATGTCCCGACTGTTCAAATAAAAACAGCCCCTTCCTTGGCGCCTGCAACTGCTCAAAATAGTCTTGCGTGATGCGAGTGGAGGTCTGGATGTCGTTCTTGCCGACGAAGAAATACACGGGGCAGTCAACGCTTTGCAAGGTCTTGGGCAGATCAATGTTCATGACTTCGTTCCAGACTGGCGACCAGGTTTTCGACCATTGAAGAAAACCCGTCTTGAAGCCCTCACTCGTCGCAAATTCCTTGCCATCCTTGTAAAAAAGCCATTTCCTTAGATAAAACATGCTTTCGTCACTGGTAAACGGGAAAGTGATGCTTCCCAGTTCCTGGCTGGCGACGGCATTGTCCTTGAAATGCACTTTCAAGGTTTTCAGTAATTCCTTTTCGCTGGCCAGCTGGCTGATGACGGGATTGACGGCGAAATACGCATGCAGCAGTTCCGGATGCTGTTTGACGATATGAAAGCCGAGCACATTGCCCCAGGAACTGCCCAGCAAGTATATTTTTTCCTGCTTGAGCTCTTTTTGCAGAAACGTGATGACCTGGTAGGTGTCCTGTTCCATCTGCGCGACGGAAGGCTGGCTAGGCGACGGATTCAGTTTCAGGGTTTTTCCCGCATCGCGCTGATCCCATTGCACCAGCGTAAATCTGTTTTTCAGGATGGCGGTAAAGGCATCCGCATTCTTCATCATCGAACTTCCCGGCCCGCCCGATAAGAAGAGCAGAACAGGTTTTTTTGAGTCATCTGTTTTGATTTCCACAAACTGCTTGATGCCACCGATGTCCGGTGTCAGCAGCGTGTCGATGGCAAGCGCTTGCGCTTTGCATGCGGAAAATGGCATCAAGGTGATGAATAGCACTGCCAGTAACTTTGTCATGGTTTGAGATGGATGGTTGCCTGAGGTAGGGGGTGTCCATGGACGATATTATCCGAATAACATGTTGCATATAGAAAATATGTGCGGCGTGGCTGGCCGCTGCCTGTGTGCTTTTTCGTTTTGCGCTATCCTGAATGCAACCCCATAGGAGAGCTGCCACCATGACCTGTTCTATCCCGTTGCGCCATATCGTCCTGTGTGATTTTCTCGAGGACATCACACCGGCCAAGCATGCCGAGCTGGTCCATGAGTTTTCCCAGCTTAAACACCGCATTCCCGGCGTGCTGCAATTCGAATGGGGGCCGAATGTCAGTCCGGAAGGCCTCGATGACGGCTTTACCGATTGCTTTACCTTGACCTTCGATGGCGCCAGCGCGCGCGACGTGTACCTGGCCCATCCGGCCCACCTGGCCTTTGTCGATCTGCTCAAGCCATGGCTGGGGCGGGTGCTGGTATTTGACTATCAGCCCAGGGAAAGTCCGGGCTGAGCGGCGCCGCGCATAAATTTTTTGGCGTAAATCTGGACAACTGAAAATTTGCCCTATAGAATGCGGCCTCTTTTCCCTGATAGCTCAGTTGGTAGAGCGACGGACTGTTAATCCGCAGGTCCCTGGTTCGAGTCCAGGTCGGGGAGCCAGAACATCAGCAGTATCGAAAAGCCCAGCCTTCACGGTTGGGCTTTTTGCGTTGCGGCCATGGCGTGCGTGACATTTCACGCAGATTTGCCGAAAAGCATCTGCCATACTTGCAGAGTCTGTTTACTGCCTCTCGATGAAAACAACCTTTCCTATGAAGAATCTCTGCGCCCTGGTGCTGATGCTGACCGCCGGCACGGCCTATGCGCCCCTTGCCGGCGGCCAGGGACGCCAGGCGCCAGCCGAAGCGAAGGTCAAACAGCAGATCATCGCCGAGTCGATTGCGGCCTATCCGGGCCGCTGCCCCTGTCCCTACAATGCGGCCAAAAATGGCAGCGCCTGCGGAGGACGCAGCGCATGGAGCCGGAAGGGCGGTTACGCTCCCATCTGCTATGAACGCGAAATCAGCAGCGAGATGGTGCGCAAGTGGCGCGAGGACAATGCCGCTGCGCTGTGAGTATTACCCTGTGCGCAATGCTTCCAGCGCCAGATAACTCGTTTGCACTTGCGCGGCGATGGCGGCCAGGCCGCTTGCCGCGGTCACTGGCGGATCGCCGTGGTAAGCCGTGCCGTATTTCGCATGCACGCCGCCGCGCGCGCGCATCGCTTGCAGCTGTGCCAGCGTGGCGGTGATGCCGAAGCGGGCCAATACATCGCTGAAGAGGATGTCGGGCAATTGTTTGTAGTGAATTAACTGCAGCTGGCCGGCGGCCGCATGGGGCAGGGCGGCGTCGAACAGGCTGGCCAGCACGAGGCCCGTATAGCCATCGAGTTCGCCGGGTTCCAGCTGGTGCGCGGGCAGCGGCAGCTGCGCCGGGTGCAGCATGCCGGGCACCATTTGCGGTCCGCGCTGGCGCTGGTGCGAGGCCAGCACGGCCAGCGGTTCGCGGTAGACGAACAGGCAGGGCGTGCCGGGAAACGCTTGCCGCAGCAAGTCCAGGCTGTGGATGTGCCAGCAGTCGAACTTGATGATGAAATGCGTCTCTGTGCCGGAGCGGCGATGTCCCAATGCCAGGATGGCCTGGCGCAGCAGGGCGATGTTGTCGCTGCCCGCCAGGCCATCGTGATGCAGGCGCAGCAGCGAATCGATCACGGGCGGTTCGGACATGACGATGCATTGCGGCAGGGACGCCAGCAGCTGGCTCAGCAGGGTTGAGCCGCAGCGCGAGACGTGGAAGATGAAGGCGTCGGGCGCCAGGCCATCGCCCAGCGTGGCCAGCGCCGCCAGCGGCGTGCGGCAGACGCGGCGCTCCTCATGCGGCTGGCGCGCCAGGGTATCGACAAAGAAGGCGTCGCTGAAAGCCGTTTTCCCCAAGTCGCGCCAGCATATGGCAGCGTCCGCCAATGTTTCGCCGCGCTCCACGTACAGCGGATACCAGCCGCGCAAGTCCATGCCTTCGTGCCATGCCACCGACTTCCCCTTGGCCAGCAAGCGTTCCTGCTGCGCCAGGCCCGGCGCGGCGCTCATGGCGCGCTCCCGTCGGCCAAGGCGGCCAATTCGCCGGCCAGCGCCAGGCTGGCAGGCGAGGGCGACAGTCGCAGCTGGGCGATGACGGCCCGCACATTGCCATCGTTGATGCTGGGGTCGCCATATTTCGGGGCCGCTTTCGGCACGAAGCCGGCCGAGGCGAACAGCGCTTCGAGCCAGGCATTGGTGACGCAGTCGAGCACGAGGTGGATGCGCGGCGCCGCGCCCTGGTTGTGCACCGCGTGCAGGCAACTGGCGTCCATGTACCAGGCGTGGCCGGCCGCAAAGTGGACGTTCTCGCCGTCGATGCTGAACACGACCTGCGGCGTAGTGTGGACGGGGATGTGGATGCGGACCAGGCCATCGGCCAGTGACGTGCCGGCGTCGCGGTGCGCGCGGATGACGGCGCCCGGTGCCAAAGCCATCAGGCGCGCGGCGCGGATCTCGCAGGCGAAGCTGGCCAGCACTTCGCGCAGGCAGGGGCAGCGCGCCAGTTGCGGCGTGTCGGCATAGGCGGCGCCGTCGACGGGCATGATGTCGCCGGCTGCTCCGCCGGGCGAGCGCAGCGGCACGCAGCTCCAGCCGTTTTCATAGGCGCCCGTATTGAAATGATTGATCCACTCGCCGGCGGCGAACTGGTCGCTCTCGCGCTGCATGCGCGCCACGTCGAAGCGCAGCGGCAGTCGCAGCCAGGTGCTCGGGGGCTTCGGTGCCGGCACTATGGCGCGCTCCATTCCAGCTGCTCCTGGACGTCGTTTTCCCCGCGCAATCGAAAGCCCAGCCGCCGGTACAGGGCGTGCGCTGCCGTGTTGCTTTTGTTGACGGCAAGATGGATCCGGCATTGCTGTGCGCCCGCTTGCGCCTGCAGGCCGCGCAGCACGGCGCTGCCGGCGCCCTGGCCTTGTGCGGCGGGCAGGATGGCGATGTCGACCAGGTGCAGCACCTGATCCTGGCGGTCGAGGATCAGGCGGCCGATGGGCGTGTCGCCGTGCAGCAGCACCAGGTACACGGCGTGCGGATACGCCTGTCGGTAACCGTGGCTTTGCATGCGCCGCTGCATGGCGATCAGCTGTTCGATGACGGCGGGATCGGCCGGCATCTGGCGCAGGTCGTCGCGCGTGGAACTGTACAGCGCGGCGGCAAAGCCATCGTCGTCGTCGCGCTGGAGGCGCAACTGGTAGGGGGCGGAAAGCGGCAAGTCGTGCATCGGTGCTCCGGCAGGTGGTGGCAAATGCGCAGGCGTATATTTATTTGCTATGCTGCCAATTTTTCCGCGTACTTGCAATCATTTCAGGGAAGCCGCCATGCATTCTGTCTTTATCCTGCCTTGCCCGTGGAGCCGCGCGTGACTTCGGCGCGCGCGGAACTGGCCGCCATGGCGGCCGCGCTGTGCGATCCGCGGCGTTCCCTGGCCAGCCTGGTCGGCGAAACCGTGCAGCTGCGCCAGCTCGTCGAGCGCCATTCGGGCCTGGCCATGGACCGGCAGGACGGCTTGCGCGATGGCGAGAGTTTTCTGCCCAGCGGCTGGGCCATCTCGCCCGTGCAGGCGGGACTGTGCGCGCGCGAGCCCTACCGCAGCGCCGCCTTCATCCAGGGCCTGGCGCTGGCCGTGCGCGAGCGGCTGGCCGTGAGCGGCGGGCGGCCCGTGCGCGTGCTATATGCGGGCTGCGGCCCGTTTGCGCTGCTGGCCCTGCCGGTGATGGCCGTGCTGGACGCCAGCGAAGTGCAGTTTGCCATCCTCGACGTGCATGCGGAAACCCTGGACTATGCGCGCGAGCTGATCGCCGCCCTGGGCCTCGACAGCCACGTCGCTGAGTATATTTGCGCCGACGCGGCCGCCTATCAAATGCCTGCCGGCGCCATGCCGGACGTCATCGTCAGCGAAACCATGAATACGGCGCTGGGCAAGGAGCCGCAGGTGGCCATCCTGCGCAATCTGCATGCGCAAGCGCCTGCGGCGGCGCTGCTGCCGGCGGCCGTCACGGTGCACCTGGGCCTGGATCGGCGCAGCCCTGGCGAGCCGTGCACGGACTGGGGCCGCGTATTTACCCTTGATGCGGCCGCCTTGCGCGCCTGGCAGGGTGAGCCGGGCGACACGCTGCCGGCCGCCAGCATCCGCCTGCCCGACGTGCTGGACGAGGCGCCGCGCTTGCTCACGCGCATCCGCGTGCATGGCGACATCGTTCTGGGCGACCATGCGTGCAGCCTGAACCTGCCACTGGCCTTGCCGGGCAAGCCAAGTCTGGCTGGCGGCAGCGTGCTCGATTTTCAGTACCGCCTGGGCGGCCAGCCGGGACTGGTATTTTCCCTGCGCGAAACGCCCGCATTCACGCAGGCATTGCCCAAGCCAGACTTCCGGTAGTCATACTCCATCAGCAAATAATTCAGTTCTGTAGGATAATTATGGAACCGGTTCCATATATGCGCAAATGCAATGTGGCGCAATCATCGAAGTCAATAAAACAACAAGTCTTGCGGGAGTCTCATGAACCATCCAGACAGCGATCCATCTGCAACATCCGTTTCATCCTTTCCCCGTATCAGCCGCCGCCACGCCCTGATCGGCCTGGCCGCCTTGCTGGCGCAGGCCGGTTTCTGGAGCAATCCCCTGTCGGCCGCCATGCAGGCGCCGGCTAGCGGGCCGGCAACGGGCCTGGCGCCCGCCACCATGCTGTTCTACACCCTGTCGCAAACGATCACGGGCCACCGCGATTTGTCCGCCGCGACGGCGGCGCGCATCGAGCAAGCCATGCGTACGAACGTGCCCGGCTTCGCCGAGCGCTTGCCGCAGCTGGGCGCGCTGCTCGTCACGGGCCAGGAAGCGAAAGCCCTGCTGGCGGCCGCCAGCGCCGCCGATGCCGGCCTGCGCGAACTGGCGCTGGCCATCGTTGCCGCCTGGTACACGGGCACCGTCGCCGGCAACGCGGCGCAGGGCACGAAGTCCATCGTCGTCGCCTACGCCGAGGCCTTGATGTACCGCACGGTGGCCGATGGCCAGGTCGTGCCGACCTATTGCAACTACGGCCCCCTGTGGTGGCTGAAGGCGCCGCCGGCCGTGCGCGTTTCCGCGCCCGTGGAACCGAAACCCGTACCGGCCCCGGCCACCACCGGCACCCCTGAAACTAAAGGCAAGCAAGCAAAATGAAATCACCCCAATTCAAGAGTAATGGCGACGTCGTCGCTGATGTCGTCATCGTCGGCACGGGCGTCGTCGGTGCCATGATGGCCGACCAGCTGGCTGCGCAAGGCCATTCCGTGATCATGCTGGAAGCGGGCCTGCGCATCGAGCGGGGACAAGCCGTGGAAAACTGGCGCAACATGCCGTTCGAAAACCGCGTCGGCTCCGACTTCCAGGGCCTGTATCCCCAGGCGGAAAACGCGCCCGCACCCCTGTATTTCCCGAAGAATAACTACGTGGAAGTGTCCGGCCCCAACGGCAGCAGTTTCCAGCAGGGCTATCTGCGCACGGTGGGCGGCACAACCTGGCACTGGGCCGCGTCGTGCTGGCGCCATTTGCCGTCCGACATGCGCATGAAGAGCGATTACGGGGTAGGGCGCGACTGGTCCATTTCCTACGATGAGCTGGAGCCGTACTATTGCCGCGCCGAGCAGGAAATGGGCGTGGCCGGCCCCAACGATCCCGCCCTGCAATCGCCGAGCGAGCGCAGTGCGCCGTATCCGATGGACATGGTGCCCTGGGGTTATGGCGACAAGCGCTTTGCCGAAGTGGTCAACCCGCACGGCTACCGCTCCGTGCCGATCCCGCAAGGCCGTTCGACCCGCCCATGGCAGGGCCGCCCGACCTGCTGCGGCAATAACAATTGCCAGCCGATCTGCCCCATCGGCGCCATGTACAACGGCATCCACCACGTGGAACGGGCCGAGCTGAAGGGTGCGGGTGTGCTGGCCGAGGCCGTCGTCTACCGCATCGACACGGACCAGAACAACAGAGTCACCGCCGTGCACTGGTACGACGCCAAGAAACAGTCGCACATGGCGACCGGCAAGGCCTTCGTGATCGCCTGTAATGGCATCGAAACACCGCGCTTGCTGTTGCTGGCGGCCAACCAGAACAATCCGAACGGCATCGCCAACAGTTCCGACCAGGTGGGCCGCAACATGATGGACCACTCGGGTTTCCACTGTACTTTCCTCGCCAATGAACCGATCTGGACGGGCCGTGGCCCCGCGCAAAGCAGCTGCCTGGTGGGCCCGCGCGACGGCGCCTTCCGTGCGCAGTATTCGGCCAACAAGATGATCCTGAATAACATCACGCGTGTCGGACCGGCTACCCAGCAGTCGTTGAAGCTGGGCCTGGTAGGCAAGGATCTCGATGACGAGATCCGCCGCCGCGCCGCGTTCGGCGTGGACTTGTCGATCAGCCTGGAACCCTTGCCCGAAGCGCATAACCGCCTGACATTGAGCAAGACGCGCAAGGACCCGCTGGGCCTGGCCTGCCCCGACATTTACTATGACGTGGGCGACTATGTGCGCGATGGCGCGAAGGCCGCGCATGCGCAGCTCAAGCACATCGGCAAGCTGCTCGGCGCCGTGGAATTCCACATCACCGACAGCCTGAACGCGAATAACCACATCATGGGCGGCGTCATCATGGGTTCAAATCGTCTTGACTCCGTGGTCGACGGCAATTGCCGCGCCCACGATCATGCCAATCTGTGGCTGCCGGGCGGCGGCGCCATGCCGTCGGCCAGCGTCGTCAACACCACCCTCAGCATGGCCGCGCTCGGCCTGCGCGCGGCCGACGACATCGCCCGTACCCTGGCAAGGGAGGCCGCATGATGCGCCGCCTCTTGCTGACGCTGACCCTGGCGGCCGGCTTGCCGCTGGCTGCGCACGCTGTGCCGCCGGCGCCTCCCGTTACCCTGACGCCGGACCGGCCAGCCGCGCCCGTGGCCGCCAAGCCCGATGCGCGCCTCGAACGGGGCCGCTACCTGGCCATCGCCGCCGACTGCATGGCGTGCCATACGGCAGCGGGCGGCAAGCCGTATGCGGGCGGCTACGCCATCGATTTGCCGCTGGGCACGATTTACGCGACGAATATTACGCCGTCGAAAACAGGCGGCATCGGCCATTACACGGAAGCCGACTTTGCGCGCGCCTTGCGCGAAGGCGTGCGCGCCGATGGCAGCCACCTGTATCCGGCCATGCCTTACACCAGCTATGCGCAGCTGACGGATGCGGACGTGGGCGACCTGTATTACTACTTCATGCAGGCCGTCAAGCCTGTCGACGAGCCGGCGCGCCAGACGGCGTTGCCATTCCCGTTCAATGTGCGCCTGTCCATGCTGGGCTGGAATACCTTATTCCTCGACAATAAGCGCTTCGTGCCGGATCCGGCGAAGAGCGCGCAGATCAACCGGGGCGCTTATTTGGCCGAAGGCCTGGCGCACTGCAGCGCCTGCCACACGCCGCGCAATGCGCTGATGGCGGAAATCGGCAGCCAGACCCTGGCCGGCGCCTCGCTCGGTTCCTGGCATGCGCCGAACATCACGTCCGACAAGGTCAGCGGTATCGGCGCGTGGACGGATGCGGAACTTACGGCTTACCTGAAGACGGGCCACGTGGAAGGCAAGGGGCAGGCGGCGGGCGGCATGGCTGAAGCCATCCAGAACAGCCTGCAGTTCCTGCGCGACGACGACGTGGCCGCCATCGTGGCCTGGCTGCGCACGGTGCCGCCCGTGCGCGCGCCTGGGCAGGCCAAGGCTGCCTTCAGCCACGGCAGCGCCGCCAGCGAAGAGGCCGCCTTGCGCGGCATGGCCAGTTCCACCGAACATCACTCGCTCAACAGCGGCGCCGTGCTGTTTTCCGGCTACTGCGCCAGCTGCCATTCGGCCAGCGGCGCGGGCAGCACGGGACAAAGCTACCCCGCCCTGTTCAACAACACGGCGACGGGCGGCAATACGCCTGCCAACCTGGTGTCGGCCATTTTGTTTGGCGTCGAGCGCAAGATCGAAGGGGAGGAGCACGAAGCGTTCATGCCCCGTTTCGACCAGCGTTCCTACGTGCAACCGTTGACGGACGAGCAGATCGCTTCGATCGCCAATTACGTATTGAAACAGTATGGCAACCCGGATGTGTCCGTCACGCCCGCGTATGTGGCGCAGGCGCGCAGCGGTGGCGAGAAGCCCGTGCTGGCCCGTGCTCAGCCGTTCATGCTGCCGGGCGGCATCGTGGGCATCTTGCTGCTGATCGCGCTGTCCGTATGGCTGCGCCGGCGCCGTCAGCGCAAGGAATAAGTACTGAAACGGCGGCGAATATGAACGTTGGGCGCAACTTGCAGTAAAATGCAGGCTGAAAAATGGTTACGAGCAATCGTAGCCATTTTTTATTCTGGCACTATCCTGGCGAGTGTGTTCGCCTTATTTTAAAATTGACAATGTCCCATTCCCTGCATCACCAATTTTTACGTTTCGCCGCCGTCGGCGCTTCCGGCACGGCCGTGCAATACAGCGTGCTGTGGGGTGGCGTGGAATGGGCCGGCATCAGCGCCGCCGCCGCGTCCGGCATCGGCTACATCCTCGGTTCCGTCGTCAACTACCTTCTCAATTACTTTTTCACGTTTAAAAGCGACAAGGGCCATGGCGAGGCGGCCAGCAAGTATTTTGCCTTGCTGGGCATCGGCTGGTGCATCAATACGGGCCTGATGTGGCTGCTGGTGCACCAGCTGGGCTGGTATTACTGGCTGGCGCAGGTGCTGGCGACGGGCATCGGGCTGGTCTGGAATTTCGCGGGCAGCCGCTGGTGGGCCTTCAAGCCGGCAGGCGCAGCGACCAAGTAACTGGTTATTGCAAGAAAAAAAGATGCGTCTTGGCCAAGACCAGGCGCGCAGTTTTACCAAAACAAGGGGTTAATCATGCAGTTCCTGGAACGCTATTTCAAACTGAAGGACAACGGAACCAATGTGCGCACGGAGCTGCTGGCCGGCCTGACCACGTTCCTGACGATGGCCTACATCATCTTCGTCAACCCGTCCATCCTCGGCGACGCGGGCATGCCGAAAGACTCCGTTTTCGTTGCCACCTGCCTGGCGGCCGCCATCGGCACCCTGATCATGGGCCTGTATGCGAACTACCCGATCGCGCTGGCGCCGGGCATGGGCTTGAATGCGTATTTCTCGTACACGGTGGTCAAGGGCATGGGCATGAGCTGGGAAGTGGCGCTGGGCGCCGTTTTCATTTCCGGCTGCCTGTTCATCCTGGTGAGCCTGTTCAAGGTGCGCGAGATGATCATCAACAGCATCCCGCCCGCGCTGCGCACGGCCATCACGGTGGGTATCGGCCTGTTCCTGGCGATCATTTCGCTGAAAAGCGCCGGTATCGTGGTGTCGAACCCGGCCACCATCATCGCCCTGGGCGACTTGCACCAGGCGGCGCCTATTCTGGCCATCCTCGGCTTTTTCATCATCGTCGCGCTGGATCGCCTGAAAGTGCCGGGCGCCATCCTGATCGGCATCCTCGCCATCACGATTGCCAGCTTCTTCTTTGGCGGCAACCAGTTCAACGGCATCGTCTCGGCGCCGCCGGCCATCGAACCGACCCTGTTCAAGCTCGACATCATGGGCGCGCTGTCGATCGGCATCGTCAACGTCGTGCTGGTGTTTTTCCTGGTCGAACTGTTTGACGCGACGGGCACCCTGATGGGCGTGGCCAACCGCGCCGGCTTGCTGAAAGACGGCAAGATGGAGCGCATGAACAAGGCCTTGCTGGCCGATAGCACGGCGATTGCCGCCGGCGCCTGTCTGGGCACGTCGAGCACGACGGCCTTTGTGGAAAGCGCGGCCGGCGTGCAAGCGGGCGGACGCACGGGCTTGACGGCCGTGGCCGTCGCGCTGCTGTTCCTGGGCAGCCTGTTCTTCGCCCCGCTGGCGCACACGGTGCCGCCGTACGCGACGGCGCCAGCACTGCTGTACGTGGCGTGCCTGATGCTGCGCGAACTGACCTTCATCGACTGGGATGACAGCACGGAAAGCATTCCCGCCGCCATCACGGCCTTGATGATGCCGTTTACCTATTCCGTGGCCAGCGGCGTCGCGTTTGGTTTCATCACCTATGCCGTCTTGAAACTGTTGACGGGCAAGGGCAAGCAGGTATCCGTGGTGGCTTACATCATCGCCGCCATCTTCCTGTTCAAGTTTATCTACCTGGGTGAGTAGCGTGGGCGAATAGCGGCCTTGCCGCTGCATCTGACATGTAAAAAGGCAAGGCCGCCCGTGCATCCGCACCGGCGGCCTTTTTTGATGGCGCCGCCTACATCAGCAGAGCGGCCACCAGATCTTTTTTGGCCTCGCCGGCGCTGCCGTCGAAGCGCAGGGCCGCTTCCACGTGCGTCAGATGCTCGACCATCAGGCGCGCCGCCAGATCCGCATCGCCGCTGCGCGCCGCCTCGAGAAAGCGCCCGTGCTCGTCGTATGAGCAGGCGGCGGCGTGGCCCGACTGGTACAGCATGGTGATGAGCGAGCTGCGGCCCACCAGTTCGCGCACGATATCGCGCAGCACGGCATTGCCGGCGATATCGGCCAGCAGCACGTGAAAGTCGCCCAGCAGTTGCGAGCGCAGCGGCGTCGCTTGCGTCAGCGCCAGGCGTTCCGCTTTCAGGTGGCGCTCCAGCATCCTGTAGTCGGCAGCCTTGGCCCGCGCGACGAATTCGCGCGCCAGGGCCGCCTCGATGATGCGCCGCGCGGCAAAGATGTCGCGCGCCTCCGCTTCGGTCGGCTGGCTGACGAAGGCGCCCTTGTCGGGCACCATGCGTATGAGTTTGTCTTTCGAGAGGATGAGCAGGGCGGCGCGGATCTTCGTGCGGCTGACGCCATACAGCCGGCACAGCGCTTCTTCGCGCAGCCGCGTTCCGGGCGGCAATTGGCGCGCCACGATGGCGGCCGCGATATGCTGGGCAATTTCCGCCGAGCTGTCGCCGCTGCCGGGTTTGTCCACCAGGGTTGCGCTTGATTCTGTCATGTCGGATGAGAGCAGTAAGCCAGGAGCAAGGTGAGCCTTGCAAGCGCATGTCCGCGCGGCGGCGTGGTGACGCTCCGCTGCCGGCATGCCGTTGTGCGCCTTGCGTGTCGGCAAGGCATGGCTATTCTACTATCTTGCGTGGCGCCGCGCAGACGGGCGCAACCGCCCGGTGAAGCGTCCTTCCTGGCGGCCTGTTTTGCCGGTCATGCAGATTGAAACTGGACATGAGAAATTTTGACGTATATAATTCGGCCTCCTTTCCCTGATAGCTCAGTTGGTAGAGCGACGGACTGTTAATCCGCAGGTCCCTGGTTCGAGTCCAGGTCGGGGAGCCAGAACAAGCAGCAGCAAAGGGCCACGTGGCAACACGTGGCCCTTTTGTCATGCGCGCATGGTTTCCCATTCACGCCAGTCATCGCTTCAATGCGTCAGCGACGTGCGCGGTGTTTCCCGGATCAGGGATCGACAAACACGTCGAAACGCACCTTGAGCGGGCTGCCCCATGAGATATCCACCCAGGCGCGGAAGCCGCCGTTATAGGGCGCGATGTTGTACACGGCCATACGGGCGGCGCCGATGAAACGGTCTTGCGGCGTCGCGGCATACTCGCTGATGTTGACGAAGACGCGCGAATTGGCGTGCACGTTGGCATTGGTGAAGTTGACCGAAGGATTGACGCCATTGGCCGTCCACGTGTAGTAGGTGGTGAAGGCGGCGGCGCTCAGGTTCAAGTCCTGTGCGGCCGCACCTTTCGCGGCTTGGCCGTCCTGCTCCAGCGGCAGATCGGTGGTTTCCGGGGCCAGGTTGCTGCCGGTACGGTGTTCTACTTTCATTTCCATGATGTACTCCTGATAGTTTGGACGCCGCGCCTGTCGTCGTGCGGCAAGACGCCCTATCTATATTGCCGTGACGGCCAGTGTCACGTCCTGGCTGATAAGGTAGCCGCCTGCTCCATGCTGTTGGAGTAATTCATTCTAGGCGTACACAGGAGGCGAAAGCGCGGCGGGCGGCCGGAAAAGCAGCGTTCGCTTGTGCTGGCGCAAACACTTTGCAGACAAGCGGCAATATCTTTTCCAGCAGGCTATTTTTACGGGGCGCTACGCAGGCCGGGCAGGACAATGGCACAATAGGCCCAGCCACCTGCCGATACGGAACCCGTTGCGAGCCTAGCCCATGCCGATACTGAACCTGAGTGCCGAAACCGATATCTATTACGAATTGATCGAGGGCGACCCCGCCAAGCCCTGCCTGGTATTCCTGCACGAGGGACTCGGCTGCTGTGCGATGTGGAAAGATTTTCCCGCGCAGCTATGCCAGGCGACGGGGTGCCGCGGCTTGCTGTATGACCGCCACGGCTATGGGCAGTCGTCGCCGCTGGCGGCGCGCCGCCAGCTCCATTATTTGCACGACTACGCGCTGTGCGAGCTGCCGCAAGTGCTGGCGGCACTGCTGCCGGGACAGGACCATTTTCTCGTCGGCCACTCCGATGGTGGCAGCATCGCCCTGATCTATGCGGCGCAGCAGCCACCGCGCTTGCGCGGCATCATCACCGAAGCGGCGCACGTGTTTGTCGAGGACATCACGCTCGATGGCATCCGCGTGGCGGACGCGGCATTTGGCGCGGGCAAGCTGCGCGCGCTGGCGAAATACCATGGCGACAAGACGGAGACCATCTTCAAGGCCTGGTCGGACACGTGGCTCAGCTATGGCTTCCAGTTCTGGAACATCGAGTATCTGCTGCCCTCCGTCGAATGCCCGGCGCTGGTGCTGCAGGGCAGCGAGGACCAGTACGGCAGCGCGGCCCAGGTCGACACCATCGTGGCGCAGGCGCTCAACGCCGTGCCCGCCATGGTCGAGCAATGCGGCCATACGCCGCACCAGGAGCAGCCGCAGGCATTGCTGGCGCTGATGGAAGGCTTCTTGCAAGGCCGCATGGACGCGGCCACGCATCCCAGACACACATGAGTTCCTCAATGGCAGGCGGGATCGCTGTCCCAGCGGCCCGAGCAGATGCGCGAGCGGCACAGCATGCCTTCGATCAGGCCCAGCTGCTTGCAGCGCTGCAACAGTTCCGCCGTTTCTTCTTCCTGCCTGCGCAGCACCACGTCGCGCGCGGGTGCCGCCGTGCCTTCTTGCCGGTGCGCATGCGCCACCATCGCCGTCAGCAGGGTGACGTCGCTGTCGCCGGGCGCGGCAGCCGGCCTTGTCCCTTGTGGCCGCGCGGCCGTCTGGCGCGCGGGCGGCGGCGTCTTGCGCGGCGCGCTCGCGGCGGCCACCTCGGGCAAGGGCGGTGCCGCCGTATTGACGATGGTGGCCGCCTGCGCCGCCTGCGCCGCCTGTTGCAGCACGGCTGGCGCTGGCATGATGGGCGGAACCATGGCCGTGGCGGGTGCGGGCGGCAGGAGGATGACGTCCGTATCGTAGGCGAGCACGGCCGTGATCAGCACCGTCAGGCACAGCGCGCCAGCGGCCCAGTGCCGCCAGGCGGGGCGCCAGCGCAGCGCCGGCATGGCCGCAGGCGCGGCGACGCCGTGTTCGAGCTGCGACAGGATGCCCTTGCCTTCGATGCGCGCGCCAGCCGCGCCGGCCTTGCTCAACAGGTCGGGACCGCGCGCCTGGCCATCCCCGGTTTTCAGTAAAGACAAAATATCACCTCCGTAGTGGATCAAATTCGACTGACCTTGATGTAAACCGCGCTCATGCGGGCCGCGCACGCCTACGATCTAGCGATACCACCGAGCAATGGATTGCCCGGTCCCGCCGATTTCCGTCACGGAGCGCCCCATGTTCGTCGCCCTGGTCCTGATGTATTTCCTGCTCGCCTGTTTTGCCTGCTGGCTGCTGTTGTTTCCCGGCGGCCGCGCCACCGTGCTGCACACGCTCGTCAACCTGGGCTGGCGCATGCAGCGGCGCGCGCAGCACCTGAAGGGTGGCAGCGGCGCGCAGTGGCAGCGGGTGCAGCGGCATACGGGCTCGGGCATGGCGCGCGCCTGGCAGCTGCTGTGGCGGCACCGCTGGCTGAGCCTGGCAGGCAGCGTGCTGGTGATCGTGCCGCCGCTGCTGGCCTGGCTGTCCAGCGACCGCATCGCCCTGCGCGGCTATGCCGATCAGCAACACGTCATCAACGACCAGGTCAGCGTCCTGCTGAAAGGCGAGCAGCTGGTGCCGCCGCCAACCCTGCCGCCGCTGCTGTTTTCCACGGCGGAAGTCACGCAGCTGCGTCCGCTGTTGGGCGGCGCCAGCCGCAACTGGCAATTGCTCGACCACGATTTCGCGCAGCGTTTGCTGCTGGTCTTCAAGATCATGAAAGACGTGCATGGTTATGACATGGTCTTGCTGGAAGGCTATCGCAGCCCCGCGCGCCAGGATCAACTGGCGGCGGCCGGCCCGAACGTGACGAACGCGAAGGCGTTTCAAAGCTATCACCAGTATGGCCTGGCGGCCGATTGCGCATTCATGCATGAAGGAAAGCTCATCATTTCTGAAAAAAATGCCTGGGCCATGCGCGGTTACCGTTTATATGGCGTGACGGCCGAATCGGTGGGCCTGCGCTGGGGCGGACGCTGGACCATGATGGATTTTGGCCACACGGAATTGCCGCAACCGCGCGTGCTGGGCAAGTAAGCCGCGCCAGCCATTCTAGCGCCGCGCGGCGGCTAGATTTTCACCGCTGCAAGCTTGCTTGCGCAGCGTCAAGGGCACACCGGCGCCTGCCGCGCACTGGCGCCTGGTACTTGTCATATGTCAACAAAGGCGCGCCGCATTGCTGTCAGCATGGGCCGACTCCGCCTCGCTGCGCGGCGGCGTTCCTCCTGCTTTGCGACCTCACCCTGGGCTCATCATGCTGCGAAGAATCTGGCATTTCCTTACCGACAGCCGCAATCTGACCATCCTTGGGTTCGTGGCGCTGGCCGTGTCCCTGTACTTGGGCGCCGAGGTGCTGGAAGTGGCGCTGATCTGGGCGCTGGCCTTGCTGCTGCTGGCATTTCTTACCTGGCTGGGCCTGTGGCTGTGGCGCCGGCGCCGCGCGCGGCGCGATGCGCAGGCGCTGGGCCAGGCCATCCTCAACGAGGCCGAGATCGCCGCCGCGCAAGCGGCCTCGGCGTCCACGGCCAGCAGCACCCAGCAGGGTGAACTCGGCGCCGTGCGCACGGGCATGCTGGCCGCCATCGAGACCATCAAGACATCCAAGCTGGGCCTCAAGTCGGGCGCCGCCGCCCTGTACGAATTGCCGTGGTATATGATCATCGGCAATCCGGCCGCCGGCAAGAGCAGCGCCATCCTGCATTCGGGCCTGCAATTTCCTTTCGCCGACGGCAAGGTCGTGCAAGGCGTGGGCGGCACGCGCAACTGCGACTGGTTTTTCACCACGGACGGCATCGTGCTCGACACGGCAGGGCGCTATTGCGTCGTCGACGAGCACCGCGGTGAGTGGTTCGGCTTTCTCGACCTGCTGAAAAAATACCGGCGCAAGGCGCCCGTCAACGGCATCCTCATCGCCGTCAGCATCGCCGAATTGGGTGGCGATCCTGATGTCGGCATGCAACTGGCGCGCAGCCTGCGCAAGCGTGTGCAGGACGTCATCGAGCGCCTGGAAGTATTCGCGCCGCTGTACATCGTGTTTACCAAGGCGGACCTGATCGCCGGCTTCACGGAGTTTTTCGCCGATGCCGAACGCAGCGAGCGTGAGCGCGTCTGGGGCGCCACCATGCCCTACCAGCGCAAGCTGCCGACGGCGGATTTGCTGGCGTTTTTCGACCAGAGTTTCGATGAATTGCACGATGGCTTGACGGAGCTGAGCCTGGCCAATATGGCTCACCGGCAACGCAAGACGATGGCGCCCGGCGTGTTCACCTTTCCGCTGGAGTTTGCCGCCATCAAGCCGGCCCTGCGCGCTTTTATTGCCACCCTGTTCGAGGAAAACCCGTTCCAGTTCCAGCCCGTGTTCCGCGGCTTTTATTTTACCAGCGCGCTGCAGGAAGGCGAGCCCGTCAGCGCCTCCTCGCAGCAGGTGGCGCGCCGCTTCGACCTGGCCTTTGCGCCGGCCCCGGCCGTGCTGCCCACGGGTGCGCGCCAGCATGGCTATTTCCTGCTGGAGCTGTTCCGCAAGGTGATTTTTGCCGATAAGCATCTGGTGGCCAACTATGCCAACCGCGCCAGGCTGCGCTTCAAATATGCCGTGTTCTTTGCCGCCACCGTGTCGCTGGGCGCCTGCCTGGGCGGCTGGAGCTGGTCCTACCTGGGCAACCGGCAACTGGTGGCCAACGTCGAGGCCGACTTGAATAAAGTGGTGAAGCTGCAGGAGCGGCGCCTGGACTTGCAGTCGCGCCTGGAAGCGCTTGAAATATTGCAGGACCGCATCGAGCAACTGGAAGCGTACCGCACGCAGCGTCCCTGGTCATTGCGCCTGGGCCTGTATCAGGGCGAACTGCTTGAACGCAAGCTGCGCGAGGAATATTTCGCCGGCGCGCGCCAGGTCATGCTGACCCCCGTGGCGGGCGCGCTGGAAGCCTTGCTGTTCGAGATGAACGCCAGCGCCGACCAGTTGCAGCCCACGGCGCGCACGCCGCAGACGCCAGCCGCCGCATCTTCTTCGCCACGCAATGTCCAGTACCAGGCGGCCAGCGCGACGAATGTGGAAGACGCCTACAACGCGCTGAAAACCTATCTGATGCTGGCCGATAAATCGCATGCGGAAGGCAGCCACCTGAACGACCAGCTGACGCGTTTCTGGCGCGCCTGGCTGGAGGGCAACCGGGGCGCCATGCCGCGCGAACAGATGATACGCAGCGCCGAACGGCTGCTGACGTTTTATCTGGCGCAGATCGGCGACCCGTCCTGGCCGCGCATCGAGCAGAAGCTGGCGCTGGTCGACCAGGCGCGCGAAAACCTGCGCCGCGTGGTACGCGGCATGCCGGCGCGCGAGCGCGTGTATGCCGACGTCAAGGCGCGCGCCTCGACGCGTTTTCCCGGCATGACGGTGGCGCGCATCGTCGGCGAGCAGGATCAGGCGCTGCTGGCTGGCAGTTACGCCGTCTCCGGCGCCTTTACGCGCCAGGCGTGGGACAAGTTCGTCGAGGGCGCGTTTCGCGACGCCGCCAACCGCGAGCTGCAAAGCGCCGACTGGGTGCTGAAAAGCGCCTCGACCGACGACCTGACCCTGGAAGGCAGTCCGGAGCAGATCGAGAAAAACCTGGTGGCCATGTACAAGGCCGACTATGCGCGCGAGTGGCAGAAATTCGTGCAGGGCGTGGCCGTCGCCGACCTGAAAGGTTTTGACGGCGCCGTGCAGGCGATGAACCGCCTGGGCGACCCGCAGTCGTCGCCGATCGCCAAGCTGCTGACGACCATTTATGAGGAAACCTCGTGGGACAATCCGGCGCTGCAGAACGCCCAATTGCGCAAGGCGGAACGGGGCCTCATCGCCTGGTTCAAGGAAACCGTGCTGCGCCGCGCGCCGTCGCAGCTGACGGCCAATCCCGGCGTCAATGCGCAGCTCGACCCGGCCCGCCTGGACAAGCCCATGGGCCCCGTGGGCCGCGAATTTGCCGGCGTGGGCAAGCTGGTGGCGGCCAGGGACAACAATGCCTCGCTGATGCGCGCCTATCTGGAAGCGCTGTCGAAACTGCGCAGCCGTTTGAACCAGCTGAAGAACCAGGGCGACGCGGGACCGGGCGCGCGCCAGTTCATGCAGCAGACCCTGGAGGGCAGTGGTTCCGAGCTGGCCGACGCCCTGAAACTGGTCGACGAGCAGGTGCTCACGGGGATGAGTGACGCGCAAAAGCAGGCGATACGCCCCATCCTCGTGCGCCCGCTGATGCAGACCTTTGCCGTCATCGTCGCGCCGGCCGAACTCGATATCAACAAGACCTGGGCGGCGCAGGTGTATGAACCGTTCCAGAAATCGCTGGCCAACAAATATCCGTTCGCGCCCACGGCGCGCATCGAGGCGAGCAACCTGGAAATCGGCCAGTTCTTCGGCCCGGAAGGACTGGTGGCGAAATTCGTCACGACGTCGATGGGGCCATTGGTGGTGCGGCGCGGCGACGTGCTGGCGCCGCGCACCTGGGCCGACATGGGCATCAGCCTGTCGCCGCAGGTGGTGGCGCGCTTTCCCGGCTGGATCGCGCCGCTGGGCGCGGGCGGCGTGGCGGCCACCTCGACGGCGGCGCAAACCGTCTTCCAGATCCAGCCGTCGCCCGCGCCGGGCACCTTGGAATACACGGTGGAGATCGACGGCCAGCAGCTACGCTACCGCAATACGCCGGCGCAGTGGACGAACATGGTGCATCCGGGTCCGCAGGGCGCGGCGGGCCAGCAAGGCGCGCGCATCACGGCCGTCACCTTCGACGGGCGCACGGTGGAACTGTTCAACGAGCCAGGGCAATTCGGCCTGAAGCGCATGATCGACGCGGCGAGCAAAAAGCGCAAGGAGGGCGGCGTGTTCGAACTGCGCTGGGCGCGCGGCGAGGTGGCCGTGGCGGTCGACCTGAAAATCACCAGCAGCGCCGAAACCTCGGGCGCGGGATCCGCCACGGCGCTGCAGGAGCAGGGTTTTCGCGGCATGCAGCTGCCCGAGACCATCGTCGGCATGCCGGGCGCGCCTGTGCCAGTCGTCGCTGCAGTTGCGGCGACCGGAGTGGCGCCATGATGCGCGCGCAACAGCAGGTGCGCCTCGGTTACTTTGGCAAGATCCCCGCGCGCGGCGATTTCATCAAGGCTTGCGACAATCACGCGCTGGTGCAACTGCTCGACGACTGGCTGGCGCAGGTGATGACGGCCCTGACGGTGGAACCGCGCTGGAAGCTCAATTACGACGCCTTGCCGCCGCTGCGCTTTGCCTTTGTCGGCACGCGCAGCCGGCGCGCCATCGCCGGGCGCCTGGAAGCGAGCAACGACCAGTCGCTGCGGCGCTTTCCCTTCATGGCCATGGGCGCGCTGGAAGTCGATGACGCCGAAGCCTTTGTCGCCTGCAGCCCGCTGGCGCTCGCGCCCCTGTGGCAGCGCGTGGAGCAGCTGTCGCACGGCATCGTGGCCAGCGCCGAACCGGGGCCGGCGTTGCTGGCGCTGGCCGGCAACGTGGTCGAAGTCGAACCGGCCGCACCGGATCACGCGGCGCGGCTGGCCGCCTTTTTGCAGGCGCAGACCGTGCATGGCCTGCAAACGCTGCTCGCTTCGCCCGCCTTCCCGGTGACGGTGCGCGAATTGCTGCTGGGCCTGGGCCTGCTGCTGCAGCCGGTGCGCCAGAGCGGCTTGCCGCGCCTGGAAAAAAGCCTGGTGCTGCCGCTGCCGCAGGACGCGCAGCTGCGCGAGCTGGTGGCCAGCTTCTGGCTGCATTTGATTGCGCCTTTCCTGCACCAGGCCGATTTCGAACTGGCGCTGTTCTTTTCCCACCTCGACGAGGCGCCCGTGCTGGTGATCGGCTTTTGCGGCGCCGACCCGCATGGCTTGCGCGCGCTGATCGATCCGCAGGCCGGCAGCGAACGGCTGATCGTCTTCGACCAGCTGGACTGGGTCGAGGAGCAGCTGGGACACGAGGCGGCGCTGCGCCGGTTTTCCGCCTGCCTGCAGCAGGAGCAGCTGTCGCTGCGCTCGGCCTGCGCCATGTTTGCCGATACCTTTGTCTGAAGGATTGCGATGAAGTCACCTATTTTCCTGTTGCTATTCGCTGTGGCCACTGCCTGCCACGCCCAGGCGCAAGCGCCCCAGACGCCGATGCCGGGACAGATCCTCGTCACGGGCACCCTGGCCGACGAGGCGGGCAAGGCGGCCGTGCTGGCCCGTCTGCGCGAACTGTATGGCGCCGAGCGCGTGGTCGACCAGATCGCCATCGGCAACGTGGCCGTGCCGGCCAACTGGAACGGCTACGTGCACAAGCTGATCGCGCCGAACCTGAAGCTCATTTCACGGGGGCAGATCAGCATTGACGGCAACAACGTCAGCGTGCGCGGCGAAGTGGCGAACGAGGCGCAGCGCCAGCAGATCGCCAGCGACATCGCCACCAGCCTCAATCCCACGTATGTCGTCAACAATGGCTTGCGGGTCAGGGCGGCCGAGGCCGAGCAGGGCTTGCTCGATGCGGCGCTCGATAAACGCATCATCGAATTCGACAGCGGCAAGGTTTCCATCACGCCGGCCGGCCTGGCCATTCTCGACGAGATGGCGGAAGCCATGCTCCGGCTGCGGGGCCGCAAGGTGGAGGTGATCGGCCACACGGACGACACGGGCCTGCGCGCCAGCAATGTGGCCCTGAGCCAGGCGCGCGCCGAAGCCGTGCGCGCCTACCTGGCCAGCAAGGGCGTCGCGGCCGATTCGGTGCTGGTGTCGGGCCAGGGACCGGACCGTCCTGTGGCCAGCAACGCCACGGCCGATGGCCGGGCCAGAAACCGGCGCATCGAGTTCAGGATCGCACAGTGATCAGGGTAGTGTGATGGTCAGGTGCGCTGGCCGTGGCGCGAGTTTGACCAGATCAGCGTAGGCCGCCAGGGTCGTTTGCGTGCCGCGCGTCAGATGCGTTTTCAGGCCCAGGTAGGCGCAGATGGCCAGCAGGGCGAAAAAGCTCGACAAGGCCCACAGCGGCACGTCGCTGCCGCGTTTGTTGACCACCTGGTCGGGGCGTTCCGCGCGTGGCGCGAAGCCGCGGCTCTTGCCCTTGATGTGGGCGATTTCGTCGCCCAGGCGCGCCGTCAGGTAGCTGAGTTTTTCGCCGCCGTCGATCGCATACTTGCCCTGAAAGCCCAGCAATAAACACATGTGGAAGACCTGCAGCGCCTGAACGCGCATGGCGCCCTTGCCGCGCAAGGCGTCGAGGCGGTCGAAAAAGTGTTCACCGGCCAGCTGGTCGCCAAAGATCAGCAACTGCAGCGGGCGCCGCTCCCACTGCTTGCGCAGCGTGAAAGGCGAGGCCAGGATGATTTCATCGACGGCCGCGCAGAACGCATACTTGGCCGCCTCGATATCGTCGCCATCGGCGCGGATCTTTTTCGCTTCGCGTTCGAAGTCGTCGAGGAAGGTTGTGATGCGGTCCATGAAGCTTTGCTCGTCGCCCGGCGCCGAACCGTGCTTCAGCATGAACAGCATATAAAAGCCTTCGTGCATCAGGTCCAGCAGGGCGCTGCCGGCATGCCGGCCGCTGCCTGCGGGAGCGGAACCGCGTTGTCCCAGCAGGGAGGGCGCCGCGCGCCGTTCGATGAGCTGGCTCATGCCGTCACCGCGATCAGTTCCAGCTGCAGGTCGCGTATGCCGGCCGGCACGTAGACGGAAATCGACTGCGCCTTGAGCATCTGTTCATACAGCACGCCGCGGTTTTCAATCGCAAAATAATAGGTGTCGGGGCGCACGGGAATGGCGGCCGGCACTTGCGGCGCATGCGACAGCTTCAGGCCGGGCATGGCCGTGAGCACGCATTTTTCCACGTCGTCGGGCGCGCCCACTTTCACGCGCAGCGGCACCACGTCGACCAGTTCGATGGCGGGCATGGCGGCGCGAATGGCCAGGTACAAGGTGGTGTGCTGGTCGATCTTGCCCGAATCGAGCTTGCCCAGGTAGTACGACGGCTTGTCTTCGAGCAGGGCGATGGAAAAGTATTTCGACGAGATGACGGTGTCGAGCAGTTCGCGGATGATGGCATCGATGGCGTCGAAGCAGGCGCCTGGCTGCGCGTGGTCGTAGGCGGGCAGGCTGGCCAGGGTGTAATGCTTGGAGTAGCTGAGCAGGCCGCCCGCCAGGCCCAGCAGCGCTTCGTACAGGCGCTCCGGATGCAGGGCCGGATGGCGCACATAGTGCATCAGCGCGGCGGCGGCCGTGCTGACCGTATGCAGCAGCCAGAAAGACGACACGTCGCCCGAGCGGAACTCGATCACGTTGCGGCTCGGCTCGCGGTGGTGGCCGTGCAGCGCGCTCACTTTCGCCTGCAGCGCGTCGAGCAGGTGTTCCAGCACGCCCTGCAGGCGCGGCGCGCCGGCGATCGCCAGGCTGGGCGCCATGAATGAGGGCACGGGCTCGAAGCCGCCCGATACCGTGCGCCGCAGGGCGATCAGCGGCAGGCAGTCGTAGGAACCGCGCGCCTCGCTGTCGGGAATCAGGCGCACGGTCTTCTTCAGGTAAGCCACGTCGGCCACGGCGGACTCCGTGAACAGGTCGGGCGTGGCGCGCATGGCGTGCGCAAAGCGCGTGGCCGCCGGCGTGCCTGCCGTTGATGCCTGCGCCGTGTAATTCATGCCTTCGCGGTTGAGGATGGGCAGCGCCGCGTAATACGTCACTTCCTGCACCGCCGGCGGCAGCGCTTCCAGGTCCACCGGCGGGGGCAGGGTATCGCTGCCCGGTGCGCCGTCGCCCAGCGATTCGAACACTTCGCCATCGCGGAAGATCGCCGACAGGGCGTGCAGGCGCAGGCTGCCCGTCTTCAGCGCCGCCAGGTCCCATTCCATGTGCGCCACGCCCCACAGATAGGGATGCAGCGCGCTGGCCGTGTGATGCAGGCGCGCTTCGTGATATTGATCCTGGCGCTGGAAATGCTGCGGCCGCAGGAACAGGCCCTCTCCCCACAAGACTTTCGCTGCCATGCCCATCTCGTTTCTCCTTGAATGTGTGGCGTGTTTGTGTGTGCTACTGGCAGCGCGGGGCCGACAGCGCGGCCATGCCGCTGACGCTCAGCGCGCAGGCGTGCAGGCCGACCGTGATGCCGCCGCGCTCCGCGTCGGCGGCGGCAAAGGTGGCGCGCCAGCGCTGCGCCGCCGGCGCGCGGAACAGGGCCACGACGCCGATGAAATACGCTTCCTTGCTGACCTTCTCCTGGACTTCATAGCGCTGGCCCGGCACCAGCAGCACTTCCTTCACTTCCATCAGGTCGGCGCCCAGCGCGGCCTTTTCGCGCTGCGCATCGAGAAAGCTGTCGTAGGGCGCCTGTTCGAAGGCGGCGCTCTGGCGCAGCTTGTAGATGCGCGCCACCAGCGCCAGCGGCCGTCCGTCCGCATCCGTGTTGAGGCGCTGCGCCGCATGCAGGCGGATGCTGACGTTGCGCGGCGGCTTTTGCGCGTCGGGCAGTTCCGGCGGCGGCTTGGCCACACCGGCCATCTGCAGCGCCGCGTTGGCGAGGGTGCCGATGGCGCCGCCCGCACAGCCGGCCAGCAGCAGCGGCTGCAGCACCAGCAGCAGTGGCGCGGTGGCGCGGATCAGGCGGCGGAGCGGGGCGTCAGGAGGCATGGGCGATCTTTGCAAGGTGAAGGATGGAAATAAAAGTGTTGCTGTCATTTAAGCGCATGCACGGGCGGCCTGCTTGCGTTGGCACAAAGTCCACCTGCGATCAAGATAATTACTGCGCCAGATCAGGTTTGATGTCGCTGTACGCGGCTGTGATGTGGAACTTCTTCTTTGCTGATTAATCTCAATTTGGCAAAAAAATTGGCGATCAATAATGGCCTCCACCAAGGCGCCGCCCATCTTTCCCAGCGGTAGCGTCCTCCACGTGAAGGAATGCCCCGATGAAGCCAGCCACGATATTGCCCCGTATTGCCTGCCTCGCCAGCGCCTTGCTGCTGTCCGCCTGCGCCACGCCGGACCAGCCGGCACCCAAGAAACCTGCCGCGCCGACCCTGGCGCAAGTGATGAGCGAGGCCGATGCGGCCGCGCGCGCCGGCCAGTACGAACGCGCCATGACCCTGCTTAAGGGCGGCGGTGCCAGCTACCCGGCCGACAAGGCGCCGTGGCTGCAAATGGCGCAGATGAAGTTCGACCGCGCCCAGTACGGCGAAGCCATCGGCCATGCGCTTGAAGCGCTGGAGCGCGACCCGGACGACAAGGTCGCCAACAGCATCGTCGCCGTCAGCGGCTTGCGCCTGTCCGGCAAGGCGCTGGCCGACCTGTCGCGGCAAAACAATCTGAATGGCTCGCTGCGCTCGGAAGCGCAGGACCTGGCCAAGCTGCTGCGCGCGAGCATCGGCGAAGAGGTGCTGGTGCCGCCGGCCAGGCGCCCGCCGGCGGCCGGCAAGCGTGCCGCCAGCGCCAGCTCCGGCACGCCGGCGGCGAAGGGCGCGGCAGCGCCAGCCAGTGCGGCCGACCCGTTCAGCGGCCTGAAATAAGCGAGCATCCCCACCATCCCCTTGCAAAGGAAGCGCCATGCCCAAGTCCGACAGCGTGCAAAAACGCCTGCAAAAGATACGCGCGCCGCGCGTGCAAATGACCTACGACGTCGAGATTGGCGACGCGATTGAAAACAAGGAGCTGCCCTTCGTGGTCGGCGTGCTGGGCGACTTCGGCGGCAATCCGGACAGCGAAAAAAAGCGCCTGAAGGATCGCAAGTTCGTCGCCATCGACCGCGACAACTTCGACGAAGTGCTGGCCGGCGTGGAGCCGGTAGCTCGTTTCGCCGTGCCGAACCGCCTCAGCGAGGCGGGCGGCACGTTCGCCGTCGACCTGCACTTCCGCTCGATGGACGACTTCCGCCCGGAATCGGTGGTGCGCCAGGTCGCCCCCTTGCGCAAGCTGCTCGAAGCGCGCACCAAGCTGGCCGACCTGCGCAACAAGCTGGCCGGCAACGACAAGCTGGAAGACTTGCTGACGGAAGTGCTGAACAACACGGACAGCCTGGCCACCCTGAAACCGCAGTTCCCAGCGCAGGAGGATTGAGATGAGCGCCCAGGCAGAAGCCCCAGAAGTCCTTGCGGTATCCACGCCGGACGCGCCGGCTACCACCGACTTGCTCGATCAGATCGTCGAGCAAAGCCGCGTCGCCAAGTCCGGCGCCGAACATGCGCGCGCACGCGATCTGATCTCGGAACTGGTGGCGCAGGTGCTCGACGGCACGGTGCTGATGTCGACCAGCCTGTCGGCGACCTTGGACGGGCGCGTGGCGGAAATCGACCGCCTGATCTCGGCCCAGCTCAGCGAAATCATGCACGCGGCGCCATTCCAGCAGCTCGAACAAAGCTGGACGGGGCTGCGCTACCTGGTCGGCAACTCCGATACGGGCACGCGCCTGCAGATCCGCATGTTCAACGCCACCAAGCGCGAACTGGTGAAGGATTTCCAGGCCGCGCTGGAGTTCGACCAGAGCAGCATGTTCAAGAAAGTGTATGAAGAGGAATTCGGCACCTTCGGCGGCGCGCCATTCGCCGCGCTGCTAGGCGACTTCGCCATCTCGCGCCAGCCGGAAGACATGTATTTCGTCGAGCAGATGTCGCACATCGCCGCCGCCGCGCACGCGCCGTTCATCGCTTCGGCCGCGCCGGAACTGTTTGGCCTGGAAAGCTACGGCGACCTGGGCAAGCCGCGCGACCTGGCCAAGGTGTTCGACACCATCGAGTACGCGAAATGGAAAGCCTTCCGCGAATCCGAGGATGCGCGCTACGTCGGCCTGACCTTGCCCCGTTTCCTGGGCCGGTTGCCCTTCAATCCCGTCGACGGCACCACGGTCGAAGGTTTCAATTTTGTCGAGGACGTCGACGGCAGCGACCATCACAAATACCTGTGGTGTAACGCCGCGTATGCGTTCGGCTGCAAGCTGACGCGCGCCTTTGCCGACTACGGCTGGTGCGCCGCCATCCGCGGCGTGGAAGGCGGCGGCCTGGTGGACGACCTGCCGACTCACACCTTCAAGACGGACGAGGGCGACGTGGCCCTGAAATGCCCGGCCGAAGTGGCGATCACCGACCGCCGCGAAAAGGAATTGTCGGACCTGGGCTTCATCTCGCTGGTGCACTGCAAGAACACGGCGTATGCGGCGTTTTTCGGCGCGCAGTCGGCGCAGAAAAGCCGCAAGTACAACAGCGACGCGGCCAACGCGAACGCGGTGCTGTCGTCGCAGCTGCAGTACATCTTTGCCGTCTCGCGCATTGCCCATTACATGAAGGCCATGATGCGCGACAAGATCGGCAGCTTTGCCGCCGCCTCCAACGTGGAAGATTTTTTGAACCGCTGGTTGATGCAGTACGTGCTGCTCGACGATAACGCCAGCCAGGAGCAGAAGGCGCAGTTCCCCCTGCGCGAGGCGTCCGTGCAGGTGCATGAAGTGCCGGGCCGGCCCGGCGTGTACCGCGCCGTGTCGTTCCTGCGGCCGCACTTCCAGCTCGATGAATTATCCGTTTCGCTCCGACTGGTCGCGGAGTTGCCGAAGTCGACCAATTCCTGATTCACCCATCCTTCAACCACAGGAGCACACCATGGCAATCGATGTATATCTGCAGATAGACGGCATCAAGGGCGAGTCCACCGATGACAAGCACAAGGACTGGATCGAGTGCAAATCGGTCAGCTGGAGCGTCGAGCAGCCGAAGTCCGCCACCGCTTCGACGGGCGGCGGTCACACGGCCGAACGCTGCGAGCACAAGGACATCGTCATCTCCAAGCTGGCCGACCTGGCCTCGCCGGTGCTGCTGCAGACCTGCTCGGCCGGCAAGACCATCCCCAAGGCGCGCTTCGAATTCATGCGTGCCGACGGCCAGGGCGAGCGCGTCAAGTACTTTGAAATCGAAATCGAAAATGTCTTGATCGGCGCCGTCACGCCGAACGTGGAAGAGGGCGACATCCTCGGTGAACACGTCGGCTTCAAGTTCTCGAAAGTGAAGTGGAAATACACGCAGCAAAAAGTGACGGGCGGCGCCGGCGGCAATACCTCGGGCGGCTGGGACCTGGCCGCGAACCGCGTGGCCTGATCCATCCTTGCGCGGCGCGCGGCGGACATCCTCCTGCGCGCGCCGCGCCGACTTTTCAGGAGAGCGCATGGACAGTTATGTACCTGGCCTGTTCGACCGCCTGATGGGCGACGGCGGTGCGGCGGGCGGCGTGGCCGTGCGCCTGTCGCTGGAACAATTGAAGGATGCGGTGGCGCGCGATCTGGAAGAGCTGCTCAACACGCGCGTGGCCCTGCCGCCCGGCGCGCTCGACGCCTATCCGGAATGCGCAGCCTCCATCGTCAACTATGGCCTGATCGATTTTGCCGGCATGTGTTTGTCCAGCAGCGATGACCGCGCCCGCATCTGCGCCGCGTTGAAGGCCGCCATCGAACGCCACGAACCGCGATTGCGCAATGTGCGCGCCCGCCTGGAACGCGAGGCGGGCGCCATCAACCGCGTGGGTTTTGTCATCAGCGGCACGCTGGCCGTGAGATCCGGCGGGGAGACGGTCAATTTCGACGCCGTGCTGCAGCCATCGTCGCTGCGTTATTCGATCAACCGCAAGGGAGCCGCCGCATGAGCAATAACCTGAAAACCCTGATCGCCAAACTGAATGACACGGCGCGCACGGCCGCCACCCGCGCCGCCGCCATCTGCGTGGGACTGGGCCAGTATGAAGTCGATATCGAACACCTGTTTTTGGCGCTGCTGGAGCAGGAACGCAGCGATTTCGTCACCATCGCGAAGCGCAGCGAAATCAGCCTGACGGCGCTGGAGGCGGACCTGCGGCGCGAGATCGGCGGCTTCCGCACGGGCAGCGCGCGCACGCCCGTCTTTTCTCCCCATTTGCCGCTGCTGTTCGAGCATGCCTGGCTGATCGCCTCGCTGGACACGGCGCAGCCGGGACCCATCCGCAGCCGCCACCTGTTATTGGCACTGCTGACGGAGCCGGAACTGGCGCAGCTCGCGTACCGCGGCTCGAAGCTGTTCGCCCGCTTCAGCGTGGAGCAATTGAAGCACCATCCGGACAAGCTCACGGCCGGCTCCGAAGAGGAAAGCGCGGCAGTGCCGCGGCTTGCCGGCACGTCCGACGATCCTGTGGTTACCCTGGCCAGCAAAACCCCGGCGCTGGACCAGTTCACCACCGACCTGACGCAGCTGGCGCGCGATGGCAAGCTCGACCCCGTGATCGGCCGCGAGGCGGAGATACGCCAGGCCGTCGATATCCTGCTGCGCCGGCGCCAGAACAATCCGATACTCACGGGCGAGGCGGGCGTGGGCAAGACGGCCGTGGTGGAAGGCCTGGCCTTGCGCATCGCCGCCGGCGACGTGCCCGAGGTGCTGCAGGGCGCGCACATCCACGCGCTCGACATGGGCCTGCTGCAGGCCGGCGCCAGCGTAAAAGGCGAATTCGAAAGCCGGCTGAAAAACGTCATCGACGAGGTGACGAAAAGCCCGCACCCGGTCATCCTCTTCATCGACGAGGCGCACACGATGATCGGCGCCGGTGGCCAGGCGGGGCAGAACGACGCGGCCAATCTGCTGAAACCGGCGCTGGCGCGCGGCGCCCTGCGCACCATTGCCGCCACCACCTGGAGCGAGTACAAAAAGTATTTTGAAAAGGATGCGGCGCTGGCGCGGCGCTTCCAGGTGGTGAAGGTGGAAGAGCCGAGCGAAGACATCGCCTGCGCCATGCTGCGCGCCATGGCGCCCTTGATGGAGCGCCATTTCGGCATCCGCGTGCGCGACGCCGCCATCGTCGATGCCGTGCGCCTGTCGCACCGCTACATCAGCGGGCGCCAGCTGCCCGACAAGGCCATCAGCGTGCTCGATACGGCGTGCGCCAAGGTGGCGCTGGGCCAGCGCGCCACGCCGGCGCAGCTGGAAAACGCGCACCGGCGCCAGGAACGCATCGGCGCGGAAATCGCCGCCCTGGCCCGCGAGGCGGCCGATGGCGAAGTGCCCGACAAAGCCGGCGCCGCGCGCCTGGCGCAGCTGCGGCGCGAGCATGAGGAAGGGCAGGCGGCGGTCGCGGCGCTGGCGCAGCGCTGGGAGCGCGAAAAGGCGCTGGTGGCGCAGATCGGCGACTTGCGCGTGCAGCTGCGCGGCGAGCGGCCGGGCGAGATCGGCGCGGCGCGCCTGCTGGCGCTGAAGGAAGAACTGGCGGCCCTGCAGGGAGAAGCGCCGCTGTCGCCACTGGAAGTCGATGCGCAGGTGGTCGCTGGCATCGTCGCCGGCTGGACCGGCATCCCGCTGGGGAAAATGCTCAAGGATGAAATCCGCACGGTGCTGACCCTCGATGGGGCGCTGCGCGAACGGGTGCTGGGACAGGAGCACGTCATCGAGGCGGTGGCGCAGCGCGTGCGCACGGCGCGCGCCAGCCTGGACGACCCGAACAAGCCGCAAGCCGTGTTCCTGTTCACGGGGCCGTCCGGCACGGGCAAGACGGAAACGGCGCTGGCGCTGGCCGACCTGCTGTATGGCGGCGAGCGCAAGCTCATTACCATCAACATGAGCGAGTACCAGGAGGCGCACAGCGTGGCCGGTCTGAAAGGCTCGCCGCCCGGCTATGTCGGCTATGGCGAAGGCGGCGTGCTGACGGAAGCCGTGCGGCGCCAGCCCTACAGCGTGGTGCTGCTCGATGAAGCGGAAAAAGCCCACCCCGACGTGCTGGAGCTGTTCTTCCAGGTCTTCGACAAGGGCGTGCTCGATGATGCGGAAGGGCGCGAAGTCGATTTTCGCAACACCATCATCATCGCCACCTCGAACCTGGGGTCCGGCGCGATGATGGCCGCCTGCCTGAACCGGGCGACGCAGGACTTGCCCACGCCGGCCGCGCTGGAAGAACTGGTGCGCCCGCAACTGGTGGCGCACTTCAAGCCGGCCTTGCTGGGGCGCCTGAAGGTGCTGCCTTTCTATCCGCTCAACGACGCGGTGCTGGCCGAGATCATCGCGCTGAAGCTGGCGCGAATAGGCGCGCGCATCGCGCGCAACCACCAGGCGCAGTTCAGCCATGACGCGGGCCTGGTCGACGCCGTGCTGGCGCGCTGCACCGAGGTCGATTCGGGCGCGCGCAACGTCGACCAGATCCTCAACGGCAGCCTGCTGCCGGCGATCGCCGAAGCGGTGCTGGCGCGCATGGCCGCAGGCGAGCCGGTGGCGTCGATACGCGTCAGCGCAAATAAACAGGGGCAGTTCAAGTACACGATCCGATAATCCACCTTCCGGAGAGCGCCATGTTCAATCTGGAGCAGTTGCTGCACCCCGTCAGCGCCGTCAGTCCCTGCGGCGAAGACCTCACTTTCAGTCAGGAGCTCGACGCCATCGCGCGCGCGCGCCAGCACGATGATCCCAGCCTGGACCAGGGCGAATGGGTGACGGCGCTGAAGGAAGCCGACTGGCCGTTCGTGTCGACGCGCTGCGAACAGCTGATCGCCACGCGCAGCAAGGATTTGCGCGTGGCCGTGTGGCTGGCCGAGGCGCACGCGAAGACGCGCCACTTCCGTGGCCTGGGCGATGGCTACGCGTTGCTGGCCGGCCTGTGCGAACGTTACTGGGATGGCCTGTACCCGCCGGCGGAAGAGGGCGACCAGGAACAGCGCATCGGCAATGTCTTCTGGCTGCTGTCGCGCACGCCGCAGCTGCTGCGCGAGATCCCGCTGACCGACGGCACCGACGGCCTGTATTCGCTGCAGGACTTCGATGCGGCGCGCCAGCGCGCGACCGCCAGCCTGGCGCAGGGCGCGGCGGATCAGGGCTGGGGCGATGCGCGTCACGAAGAGGGCACGACCCTGGCGCAGATGGAGGCGGCGCGGCAAAGGAACACGCGTGCCTATTCCGACGGCCTGCTGGCCGATGCGCAGTACTGCATGCAGTCGCTGCTGGCGTTCGAGCGCAGCGTCGATGCGCGTTTCGGCGCCGACGGCCCGAGTTTTCGCGCCGCGCGCGAAGTGCTGGAAAACGCCATTCACTTCATCGCGCCGCTGTCGCCCGGTGCGGATTTTGCCGGCGCGCCGCCCGCCGCTGGCCAGGGCGCCGGCGGCAGTGGGGGCGCCATCGTACAGCGCCAGCAGGCGCTGGCCCAGCTGCGTCAGGTGGCCGATTTCTTCCGCCGCACGGAGCCGCACAGCCCCGTCGCCTACCTGGCGGACAAGGCAGCCAGCTGGGGCGAGCTGCCGCTGCATCTGTGGTTGCGCGCCGTCGTGAAGGACTCCAGCACCCTGGCGCAGCTCGACGAAATGCTGGGCACGAACAGTGCAAACGGATGATGGCCTTGGCCCCTTCCATGCTACTCTTCGGGCATGTTCAGAATGCTCATCTTGCCTGCCGCGCTATGCCTGTTCATTGCTGCCAGCGCGCAGGCCGAAGGCGTCACGCCGCTGGTGATTTATGGCGACGACGATTATCCGCCGTACTCCTATGTTGAAAACGGCCAGATGAAAGGCATTTACACGGAGATCGTGCGCGAAGCGATGCAATCGATGCCGCAGTATGCGGTGCAGCTGCGTCCCGTGCCCTGGAAACGGGGTTTGCTGATGCTGCAGACGGGCGATGCCTTCGCCCTGTATCCGCCGTATTCGTGGCGCAGCGAGCGGCCGTACGTGCGCTATTCCGTGCCGCTGCTGATGGAGCAGCTGGTGGTGCTGTGCAACCAGGACGTGCTGGCCAAACGCGCGCTGCGGCACTGGCCCGCCGATTACGGTGGCCTGCATATCGGCGTGAACGCGGGTTTCCTGCCAGGCGACGCGGGCTTGATGGCATCCTTGCGCGCTGAAAAAATCGTGCTCGACCCTGCCAAGGGAACGCGCACGAATCTGCTCAAGCTGATGCGCGGGCGCATCGATTGCTATGTCAGCGACCGCCTGTCGGCGCAGTGGGAATTGCAGCGCATCCGGCGCGAGGGGGCGCCTGGCACGCCGATGCAGGCGATACAGGAAATGGCGCAGCTGGCCAGCCAGCAGGGCCACCTGGGTTTTACGGCGCGCCAGCTTGCCGCCTATCCTTATCGCGATGACTTTATCGAACAATTCAATGCCGCCATCGTGCGCATGCAGAACAGTGGCGCGATCCGCCGCATCGTTGACCGCGCGCTGCAACCCTGATTCAACCGGACGGAGAAAAACATGAAAAAACTGTTATTGCTAAGTGTGCTTGTGCTGGCCGGCTGCGTGGGCCGTCCCGAGAATATTGTGCCTGTTAGCAACTTCGACACGACCCGCTATCTGGGGAAATGGTATGAGATCGCGCGCCTCGACCATTCGTTCGAACGCGGCCTGAGCCAGGTGACGGCCGATTACAGCCTGCGACAGGATGGCGGCCTGAAAGTGCTCAACCGCGGCTACAAGGATGCGGACGCCGTCTGGAAGGACGCGGAAGGCAAGGCGTATTTCGTTGACAAGAAAGACGTGGGCTACCTGAAAGTGTCGTTTTTCGGCCCCTTCTATGGTTCCTACATCGTTTTTGATTTGGACCAGCAAGATTACAGCTATTCCATGATCAGCGGTCCCGACAAGTCTTACTTCTGGCTGTTGTCGCGCACGCCAACCATGGATCCGGCCTTGCAGCAGCGCCTGATCGGGAAAGCCGCTGGCCTGGGTTTCGATACATCAAAATTGATTTACGTGAAGCAAAACTGACACTGCTTGCCTGCCGCCCGTTCGTGGCGGCATTTCACCTTATGATTGTTGCTTTTCTGCATGTTATTTCTTGCAATACCATTCTGATTCACTCACAATCTGCTCCAAAGTAGTGCGCTGCGGCGCGCTGCCATTCCGGTGGCGACGTGTCCGTCGCGCCACCGTTCGTGATTGCCGCACGGCAGATGCCTGCTATATTGATACGTAGCAGCAGGTCGGTTTCGTGGCGTCTGTGCATCGTTTTCTTCAGATAGGAATCACGCAATGAAAAACCTCAAAATCGGCGTACGTCTCGGTGGCGGTTTTGCCGCCGTCCTGCTCCTGTTGACCAGCCTGACCGTGGTGGGCATCGTGCAGATGCAAAGCGCCAGCAAGGAAACCGATGCGCTCGTCAACGTCAAGGTGCGCAATGAACGACTGATCGCTGAATGGACCAAGGTCATCGAGGTGAACGCGGCGCGCACGGCGGCCGCCTGGAAAGTGGGCGATCCCGAACACCAGAAGCAGTTTGAAAAGGAAATGGCGGTCTCGTCAGCACGCGCCACGGAAATCCAGAACGATATCGGCAAGAGCGAGCTGAATGCCGAAGAGCAATCGCTGTACCAGGAAGTGTTGAGCACGCGCAAGGCCTACACGGAAGTGCGCAAGAATGTGTTCAAAGCCAAGAATGCGGGCGACCTGGAACTGGGCAAGCGCCTGTATGAAGGCGACATGGCCGTCAAGCGCGACATCTACCTGGCGTCGCTGAAGAAGCTGGAACTGCTGGAAGCCAGATTGCTTGATGAAACGGCCGCGCAAATCCGTTCGCGCTACGAAAGCGGCCGTTTGCTGCTGATCTCGCTGGGCGGGGTGGCCATCTTGCTGGGAATCGCCTGCGCGTACTGGATCACGCGCTCGATCACGCGTCCCATCACGCGCGCCGTCGAGGTGGCGGAAGCCGTTTCCGCTGGCGACCTGACCAGCCATATCGTCGTGGAAAGCCGCGATGAGACGGGGCAATTGATGCATGCGCTGAAAAACATGAACGATAAACTGGTCAGTATCGTGGGCCAGGTGCGCGCCGGCACCGAATCGATCAGCACGGCGTCGAGCGAAATTGCCGCCGGCAACCTGGACTTGTCGTCGCGCACGGAAGAGCAGGCCAGTTCGCTGGAAGAGACGGCGTCGTCCATGGAAGAGCTGACCTCCACCGTGAAACTCAATGCCGACAATGCGCGCAGCGCCAACCAGCTGGCCATCGACGCTTCGCAGATCGCCAGCAAGGGCGGCGTGGTGGTGTCGGAAGTGGTCAGCACCATGGGTTCGATCAACGATTCCTCGCGCAAGATCGTCGACATCATCAGCGTCATCGACGCCATCGCCTTTCAGACGAATATTCTGGCCCTGAACGCGGCCGTGGAAGCGGCCAGGGCCGGCGAGCAGGGCCGTGGTTTTGCCGTCGTCGCCTCCGAAGTGCGCAACCTGGCGCAGCGCTCCAGCGCGGCGGCCAAGGAAATCAAGGGCTTGATCGACGATTCCGTGCAAAAGGTCGAGGCCGGTTCGCAACTGGTGGACAAGGCGGGCCGCACCATGGATGAAATCGTGCAAAGCATCAGCCACGTGACGCAGATCATGAACCAGATCACGGATGCCAGCGATGAACAGCGCGCCGGCATCGAGCAAGTCAACCAGGCCATTGGCCAGATGGACCAGGTGACGCAGCAAAATGCGGCCTTGGTGGAAGAGGCTGCCGCGGCGGCCGAATCCATGCAGGAACAGGCCGCCAAGCTGGCCGAGGTCGTGGGCGTGTTCAAGCTCGATGCAACGCAACAATATGTATCGGCCAGTGCTGGCCCGTCCGTGACGGCGCCTGCACCAGCTGCGATGCGAGCTGCCATGCGTCCCGCCATTCAGCCTGCCAAGCGACGCGCGCCAGCGCCTGCCGTGACTGCGCCTACGCCGGGCAAGGCGGCGCAAGCGGACGCTGCGCGCGCACGCGCGCCGAAGGCACCAGTGGCATCGGGCGCCGACGAATGGGAAGAGTTTTAAGCGCAGTTTCCTCCTAGCATGGCGCGGGCGCTACAATCGCGGCTTGAAGACAGCCGTGAACGCGCTCCGCCATGACCACCCGCCGTACCTCCAGCCTTACTCTTAGCTCTACCGCTGCATCGACCTCCCAGGGGGAATCCGCCAAACGCGCGCGCTGCCCAGCCTGCCTGCGCGCCGCATCCAGCTGCATCTGCCGTTGGATCGCCCCCGTTGCCCACGCGGTGGACGTGCTGATCCTGCAGCATCCGCTGGAAGTCCACAATGCCAAGGGCAGCGCCCGCTTGCTGCACCTGAGCTTGCCCAACAGCCGCATGCTGACGGGCGAGCAGTTTGCCCCCGATACGCTCGCCGGACTACTGGCCGGCAAGCACAACGTGCTGCTATACCCGGATACGCCCGGCGACCGTTCGCTGGGCATCGCGCCGCCGCCAGCGCTCGACCCCGCCATCTTGCTCGATCCCACCTTATTGCGGCTGGTGGTGCTGGACGCCACCTGGCGCAAGAGCCGCAAGATGCTGTACCTGAATCCCCTGTTGCAACAGCTGCCGCGCCTGCCCCTGCGCGATACGCCCGCTTCCCATTACCTGATCCGCAAGGCGCACGCGCCAGACCAGTTATCGACACTGGAAGCGACGTGCTATGCCTTGATGCAGTTGGAGCAGGACGAGGCCCGCTTCGTTCCCCTGATCACGGCATTTGACGGTTTTGTCGCGCAGCAGTTGAGTTATGTCATGCCGCAGGGGGAAAAAGCTTGAAATAGCACCATGGCAGCCCTTGATATTGGCCGCACAGCGGCATAGTATACTGTATGTATATACAGTTGATGGGGCCGTTCATGAAAGCAATCATTCCAGAGCATGATGACAGCTTCGCCGGGCAAGCCATGTTGCCGCCGCAATCGCTGAAAGCGCACAAGGGGCGCGGTGCCGTCTCGAACCTGCAGGGGCGCTACGAAGTGCACGCGCGCGCCGGTTTTGATGATGGCTGGAGCGTGGGCGGCCTGGATGCGGCAGATGGTGAGGCGCCGGCGCCGGGCTGGAAGACGCAGGTCAGCGACGAGCAGGCGCGCACCATCCTGACGCGCAACGCTTCGCCCGATTTGCCGTTCAACGTCTCGCTGAACCCATATCGCGGCTGCGAACATGGCTGCATTTATTGCTTTGCCCGCCCCACGCACAGCTATCTGGGCCTGTCGCCGGGCCTGGACTTCGAAAGCCGCATCTACGCCAAGGTGAACGCTCCCGAACTGTTGCGGCGCGAACTGGCCAGGCCCTCGTATGTGCCCGAACCGATCGCCCTGGGCGTCAATACCGATGCGTATCAGCCGTGCGAACGCGAACGGCAGCTGACGCGGCGCGTGCTGGAAGTGCTGCACGAGTGCGACCATCCCGTGGCGCTGATCACGAAATCGTCGTTGATCGAACGCGACATCGACATTCTGGCGCCCATGGCGGCCAAGCGCCTGGCAGCCGTTGCCGTGACTGTCACCACGCTTGACCCGGCCATCGCGCGTACTCTGGAACCGCGCGCGGCCGCCCCGGCACGGCGCCTGCGCACCATCCGCACCCTGACGGAGGCGGGCATTCCCGTGGGCGTGAGCATTGCGCCCATCATCCCGTTCGTGACGGAGCCGGAAATCGAACAGCTGCTCGAAGCCGTGCGCGACGCGGGTGCCATCCACGCCCATTACGTGGTGCTGCGCCTGCCGTGGGAAGTGAGTCCCTTGTTTCAGCAATGGCTGGAAGCGCACTTCCCGGAACGGGCCCAGCGCGTGATGAACCGGGTGCGCGAAATGCGTGGCGGCAAGGATTACGACAGCGCGTTCGGCGCGCGCATGCGGGGCGAAGGCGTGTGGGCCGACCTCATCCGCCAGCGTTTTGAAAAGGCCGTGCACCGGCTGGGGCTGCACGGCAAGGGCGGCCGCTTCAAGCAGCTCGATTGCACGCAGTTCCGCCGGCCGCTGGTGGTGCCGCCGCTGGGAATCAAGGTAAAAGGGGGGAATGCGGGACAGCTGGATTTGTTCTAGCGCATGGCGTGACCGGACTGCGGTCAATGCAGTTCCCGCTTCCGGCAGAGGGCAGGAGGCGGGAATCTGGCGAGCGGAATCGGTGCTCAGTGGCAGATGGCAAAGGTGCCATTCACGCCTTGCCAATGAATCGCGCCGCGCCGGGCGCAGCAGGCGCTGCAATTATGGGCTGTCGGTCCGCCTATCGGCCCGTGTGTATCGAAGCACTGGCCTTGGCCCGTGTTGGTCGGTCCGCAGGCGGACGGCTGCATGCCGCTGGCTTGTACGTTGGCTTGTGCGTTGATAGGGCCACGCGCGCTGCGCGAAACAGGCGGGCTTTGTAGTGGGAGTCGCATCGCTGTCCTTCCTCAATCGTGGGTGACGCCGGCTGGCTGAACGGGCGACGAGACACTCATCGCCCGCAGGCATGCCGGGTTTAGCCGGGATGGCTCGATCCTGCTGGCTTGATCAGCAAACGGTGGCGTTGCAAGCCATCAGGCAGAGTTGCTTTGCGGTGCCGCTCAAAGCGCTGCAACCCATTTGGCACAGGGTGCAGGCAATGCCGGAAGGGGCGACACCCTGGCTGATGGCGGAGATGCTGGGGCTGCGTTGTACGGCTTTGGCTTGCAATGGCAGATTGTTCATTTCGAAACTCCTTGTGGTGGCGCCGCCGCGGGCAGCGGCAATGGGTGTGCGTACCGAAGTACGGTGCTGATCGTTTCCCGCCAACGACCGTATGCTGAAGCGCGTGCACGCATCGCTGCGCCCACGTGCCCCGACAATTCAAATGCTGTTGACGTTAGCGTTGCGACCAGTAGCGCACTGCGCCGACGCTGACCGGTATCACGTCGCTGACGTCGACGGCGAAGCGGGCGACCGTGTTGGCTACCTGCAGGTTTTCCGGGTTGAAGAAGGTCATGATGATGTCGTAGCATTCGGAGCCCGGGCGGCAGACAGGGCTCTGTTGCACGACGATGGTATCGAGCTGCATGCCCGTGGTCTTGGCCAGCATTTCCGCCGCTTGCATGGCATTCGTGGCCGAGAAGTTGAGCGCGCGGTCCATGCCCGTGACGCCCAGGTTGCGGAAGTCGTAATAGATGCGGTTCAGGAAGTTTTCCAGGCGCGCGCCCGTGTTGCTGCTGTTGATTTCCAGGCTGTCCTGCACCGCCATCAGGCTGTCGATCAGCTGCGGCACATTCCAGCTGAACATGCCCCGGATGGCCGGCTGGATCACGGGAACGACCTGGCCGGACATCAGCCTGGCGGCGCCCGAGATTACGCCGGGAAACGAATTCATGACGACCAGGCCATCGATGGTGCCGACATAGGCCTCGAACAGCAGTTCATAGGTCAGGTCGGCATATGGGCCGACGGGAACGATCGCATAAATCGGCGTGGCGTCCAGGTTGACGGTCCAGGTCAGCGATTGGCGGAAATATGGCTTTGCGCGCAGGAATTCGATCAATTGCTGCGGATCGCCAGGATTGTCCCTGCCTGGTGGCATGGCCTGGACGAAGGAATCGCGGCGCGCTTCACTGCCGAAGTCGATGCCCAGGTTGCCCAGCGCATACACCAGCGTCGGGCCCTTCGCCGCACCGCCGCCGCAGCCGCAATCGGAGGCATCGATGCCGGAAGCGCCGATGCCTTGCCGCGTCGCGCCGGAAGGGCCCGCGAAGTTGGCCGGGGAGGGGGTTTCCAGCATGGGAATGCTGAGCGGATGCGCCTGCGCGGAAGTGTCGGCATTGGCTGGGCTCGCTTCAATCACAGTATCGTCTGACATTTCAATTTTCCCTTTTAATAATAGTTGAGTGACGCCCGGCACATTCAATGTCCCAGTCAGGAGGCGGCGACAGTCCAGCTCGCCATTGGTGTTGCAACGCGTTGCGCTCTGCAGCAATGCGCTGCAAACTCCACGAGGGTCAGGACGATCCCCATGTTGGTGTTGCCGGCATAGCAGCAAGGCTGCGATGGCCGAGACGATCGGGGTGGCAAAGCTGGTGCCGCTGTTGACGCGGACGCGCCCAGCGGCAGCGGCGCCGAGGATGTCGGTGCCGGGCGCCATGATGCCGCGCGCGCGATAGGCTTCGCCCCAGTTGCTGTTGGGCATGGGCGCGCCTTGCCGGTCCAGGGCGCCGACCACCAGGGTGTACTCGATGGAGGCGGGAATATGCAGGCAATCGCAGCCGTCATTGCCCGCCGCCGCGATCAGCAGGACGTTGCGTTCATGGCACAGCTGTATGGCTTTTTGCAGCAGGCCATCGGCGCTGCCGCTGTCGGACAGTTCACCGCCGCTGACATTGATGATGTGCGCGCCGTGCTCGACGGCCTGGGTGATGGCGCGGGCCAGGTCGAGCTGCGTGCATTGTGTCAGTGCGCCGTCGGCGCGGTCGGCAAAGATGGGCAGGATCAAGCCCCGACAATGGGGGGCCAGGCCCGTGACGGGGCTGCCGGGCTGGCCAAAGATGATGCTGGCGACATGGGTGCCATGTTGCGATGCCCGGCCGCTGCCGCTGGCACCCGTGGCGAGCGTGTCGAGCAGTTGCAGCCTGGCGCCGGCAAAGCAGGGATGGCTGGTATCGACGGGACCGTCGAGCACGGCGATGCAGATGTCGGCACAGCCGGTGTTGCCATCTTGCAAGGCAGCCAGGCCGGGCAGCAAGCCATGATTGGCCAGACTGTCGTGGGTGGTGGATACTTCCATGGTCGTCGGCACGGCGGCGCTCCTTGCTGGGTCCTGGAGGGCGTGCGGCTCACCGCTTGAGGTGCTCCGCCCGCCTGCTGCGGCGCCTGTTGCTCTAGCGCCGATAGCATGATCTTTAGCAAGGGGTGTGCCAGAAGGCCAAGTGCTTGATTTTCAAGGGATGGCGCTGATTTACATTGTCGTGACGCAACAATGATGGCGGATATCGTCCACTCTTTTTGAGCGTGATGGACGAAAACGGCAAGCGGCAAGGACGGGGAGGGGGCGCCCGGGACACCGCATGGCGTGACGCGGGCGCGTGCGGCGCTTCAGCTATCCTTGCTGTAGCAGGCGCGGCTGGGACGCAGGCGCATGCGCACGAGGGACACCAGGAAGCTGAAGCCTGCCTGGTTCGGATCGATCACCGGCACGTAGGTGTGCAGCGCGTCCTCCAGCAGCGCGCTGACGCGCGCGGCGACGCCGACAAATCCTGTGCAGCCGAGCAGGATGGACTGGGCGCCGTCGTCCTGTATCGCCAGCATGGCGGCCTTGAAAGTTTTTTCGACCACCGTGTCCAGCTTGCCGAGGTCGGCGACGGGACAGTCGATGGAACGGATCGAGGCGAAGCTGTCCTGCAAGCCGTAAGCCTGCATGTGGCCCCGCTGCATGGCGAGCGTGCTGGGCAGTATCGTCATGATCGACAGGCGCTGGCTCAGGGCCAGCGCCGTAAAGGCGGCGGGCGGGAAGCCGCCGAGGATGGGGATGTCGATCACTTCGCGCGCGGCCTCCACGCCGCACATGTCGAAGTCGCTGAGCCAGATGCCGTCATAGCCTTCGCCTTCGATTTCCCTGGCCAGTTGCACCACCGGATAACCGTTTTGCAGCCAGTCGACCCGGTATTCGATGCAGTCGTGCCCGCTCGAAATATTGCGCACGGACACTTCGACATCGGGCGGCATCACGGGTTCGATGGCGGCGAGCAGGCGCTGGTTGTAGGCGGCCGTGGCCACCGGCGCCACGATACAGATGCGCAGCGGCTTCATGCGGCGCTCCCTGCCGCTGCGCCGGCGTTGCCCGCCAGCGGCACATAGGGTCCCAGGTAGCCGATGGTGTTGAGCAGTTGCATGAAGCTGTCGAGTATCAGGCCGCCCCGTTCCCGCAATGCCGGGTGGGCTTGCAGGCCCAGCAGCGTCACCTTGCGCTGCAGCAGGGCCGGGTTGAGTGTGCCGTCAGGCAGCAGCAAGTCGCCATTCGAATACACGGCCTGGCCATCGCCCTCGACAAAGTAACTGATGGTGTCGGGCGCCATGCAGAGGGGCGTGCTGCGGCTGCTATCCCAGGCCAGCAGCGATTCGTTCTGGTACAGGACCGTGCATAGCCGTTCACCCGCGCGGATGGTGATCTTGCCCAGGTCGAAGCCATTGCGCGAGTCGACTTCGGCGGCGACGAATGTACCCTGAGGAAACAGGGCCCAGGCGCGCATGTCGCATTGCCGCGCAAGATAGTCGACCAGTTCGTCCGCGCTGCGCAAGCGGCCTGCCTGCAGTTCGCGGCCCAGGCGCAGGGCGCGTCCCAAGGTGCCGCGCACGGGCAGCGCCCGGGCCAGTTCCGCCGGCGCCATGATCCACATGGCCAGCCCGCCGAACTGCTTGAAATCGGCCTGCGAGACGATGGGGCGCATCATCTGGTCGATGATCGTTGCCACGTCCTGCTGGTGGGCGCGGGCGCCGTTCACGCCCTGGCTCGGCTGGACGTCGAGTTCCACGCGCAGTCCCGACTGGCTGACGAGGAAGGCCGGGCGCGGATTAATCTGCTCGGCCGCATACGTCAGCTGCGGCAGCGAGGGAACGGCGCGGCCGGCGCCATCGGCGTCGATCACCGCCAGCCCCAGGTGGGCGGCGACCAGGCAGGCGACGAGAAACCCCAGCGCCCCGCTCTCGGGCGGCGCCAGGTAGGCCAGGGTGCGGTTTTCCAGCGCCAGGCGCTCCCTGACGGCGATCACGGCATCGACGGGACCTTGCGGAAATTGGGCGCCATTGATCGCCACGGGCGAGCCCAGGTAAGCCACCATGACTGTCTCGCCATCGGTGGCTTCGTCGACGCTGACCACGCGCACTTGGGCATCCGGATAGTAATCGCCGGCGTGGAATTGGGTCAGCAGGCTGCGCGCGGAAGTGAGCGTGCCGCCGCCACCGCTGCCGAAGAAGCAAGCTCCCAGCAGTAGCGATTCAAGGTCATCGTGATTCAGCACATAGCTCATGTTGCGGATCCTCAGGTTGGCATGGCATGGAAATGGTTTGCGCCAGGGTGGTCTGCAACTGCAGCGCCTGGGCAAACCGGGGGAAAGCCGTGTCACGTTCCACGCCGCGCAAGGCGCGCGTGAGGTGTTCGAGTGCTTCGGGCCGGCGTCCGCGCTGCTGCAGCAGTTGCGCCAGGCGGGTCGCCACCAGCAGGCCGCCGGCCATCGCGCCCAGCGCCTTGGCGGTCGACAGTGCACTGCCCAGTTCGCGTTCCGCGTTGTCCAGGTCACCCACCGCGATCCACGTCTGCGCATGCATGTCGAGCAGTTCGACCAGGTAGGCCCGTTCGCCATGTTCCAGCGCCAGTTCGATGGCGCCGTGCAGCAGTTGCCGGGCTTGCGATGGCTGGCCTGCCGACAGCAGCAGTTCGCCCCGTTTCCAGGCCTGGAATGAATGGAAGAGCATGCCGCCTTCGCACAGCATGTATTGCTGGTAGCCATCGGCGATGCGCTGTTCGGTCTGTACATGGATGTTGCCCGACGCCAATGCGCAGGCATGGAATATCTGGCCCACCCCCAGGTAGAACTGATAGCCATATTCGCTGGCGACGGTTTGCAGGTCCGCCGCCAGGTTTGCCAGCCGGCTCCAGTCCTCGAACATGCAGGCGAGCCATGCGGCGCCCTGCAGTGCGATGGCGCGATGGAAGGGATGCGGGTTGTCGGCGCCGCCGCGCAATGCCAGGTGGTCCATTACCTGGCGCGCGCGCCGGAAGGCGCCGCTCTGGAAGCAGGACAGGCCTTCGAAAGTGCTCGACAGCACGGCGATGTCCAGGCCCTGTCCCCCGGTGTCGGCCGATGCCGCGCCGCATAGCAGGTGTCCGCGCTCCAGGCAGGCCAGCGTCTCGCGGTAATCGCCGAGCCAGAACAGCGTGTTGGCCAGGGCCAGATGGGCCTGCGACAGCAAGTCCGTGTCACCTATGGCTTGCGCCCGCTGCAGCATGTCTTGCGCCGTAGCCCGCGCCGCCACCAGGTCCAGCGCCATCAGTTGCGAACTCCAGATGCCGAAGCGCAGGGCGGTGATTTCCACCTCGTCGCCCAGCGCCGCCGCTTCCTGCAATGCCTGCTGGTAGCAGGCGAGCGCTTCGGCGCTTTGCCAGCCGCTGATGCCGCGGTGCGAAATGGCGAGCCAGCGGTGCAGGTCGCAGCTCAGGCGGCGCGCGGTGCAGGGGTGGGCGTCGGCGGCCAGCAAGGTGAGGCCGCGACGCAATACTTCGATGGCTTCCTTGAAACGGGCCGCCTCGATCAGCGCACGTCCCTCCAGCAGGCAGACGCGGGCAAAATTGCTGCGCTCCTCGTCGCCATGCACGCGGCGTTCGATGACCTTGCGGTTGATGCCCAGGTGGCGCGCCGCGATCGTCTTGTTGCCATCGGCAAGGCGCATCGCATAGTCGATCAGCAATTGTTCCGCGGCCTCCAGCTTGTTGTCGCCTTCCAGCCGCATCAGGGCTTCCGCCAGCAGCGTGTGATCCGCGTCTTCAGGCATGCCCGCCGACAGGAAGGCGTCCAGGCTGTGGGCATCGATCAGCGCCGATTCGGCCAGTATCGACAGCCGTTCAACCAGGTTGCGCAGTTCGCGGATATGGCCGGGCCAGGCATGCCGGCCCAGGCGTTCCATGGCGGTGGCGGTAAAGCGGATGGGCCGCTTCTGCAGGCTGGCAAAGTGAGTGGCGAGGGCGGCGACGTCGCCGCGGCGCTGGTCCAGGCCCGGCACGTCGAGTTTCAATACCGCCAGCCGATAATACAGGTCTTCGCGGAAACGGCCCGCTTGCACCATCGCGGCCAGGTCGCAGTGGGTGGCGGCCACGATGCGGCCGTTGAACGGCTGGATATCACCACCGCCCAGTGGCCTGAAACAGCGTGCTTCGAGTACGCGCAGCAGCTTGCTTTGTACACCTAGCGGCAATTCGCCTATTTCATCGAGAAACAGCGTGCCTTGCCCCGCTTGGGCGAAGAACCCGGTGCGGCTGTTGAGCGCTCCCGTAAATGCGCCCTTGGTATGGCCGAAGAGTTCCGCGTCGATCAGGTGTTCCGGCAGTGCGCCGCAGTTGAGATCGACAAAGGGCGCAGCGGGATCGCCGCTGTGCCGGTGCACGAGCTGGGCGATGATTTCCTTGCCGGAACCGGTTGGGCCACTGATGAGCACCGTGCAGCGGGTCGGCGCCACGGCTTCGACCATGCGCAGCAGGCGTTGGAATATTGGGGAACTGCCAATGATGTTCAGCCCGCCCCCGGCGCTGCCGCAGTGGACGGGGACATGCACAGGGGCAATAGCGCCTGCTCCGGGAAGCATGCAATGCGGCTGCCTCCCATGCTGTTGCAGCATAGACCTTTCGGACATGGTCGTCTCGCTCCGGTGATTTCGCTCCGATCATGCAGGGCCGTATTTTTTGTTCTGCCCCGCTGCCTGCTGACGCGTACCGTTGCTCCACTCATGCATAAAGGAATCGCGCGTTCCGATTATGGCCGCTAATAAAACGGCGATAGTCGCCAATTGTCACAATGAAAATATATTCATCGCTTGCATCATGCAAGCTGCTTGCCCGCCGTCACTCACTGCGCTGCTGGCGGCGCATCCTTCAATTGCGCCAGATGTTGCTCGATGGCAAAGACGTGCGGATCGCTCTTGCCCAGCTCGCGCAGGGCGCTGGCCAGGTGCAGCAGGTATTCGCTGTTCGGGCCGCTGGGGCCGGCAGAGCGGGCGATCTGGCGCGCGATGTCGAGTTCCGGGGCGGCGCCGAGGAAGGCGGCGTTTTCCTCGTTGGCAATGTAGACCAGGCCTTCGACCTTGCCGCCATCGTCGAAGGTGATGTCGGTGGCCAGGCGCAAATAGCCGTTCTTTTCGCGGTGGTCGAGGTGGGCGAAGACTTCGGGCGTGATCAGGTAAGCCATGCCGTCGCACACGGCGCCCGCTTGCGGCACAATGGTGGCGACCCGGCCCGGCGCCATCGGCGTGCCCCGGTGGTCGTGCGAGCCTTGCCAGAAGCGCCGCGTCCAGCCGGCGATGCTGGCCGGGCGCCGTTCAATATAGGGAAAGTCCGCTTTGTAGATCAGCGAGCCATAGCCGAACAGCCAGACCTGTGCATGGCCGTCGAATTTGTTCATGCGCTGGTTGATGGCGATGGTGGCGGCGTCGATGGCGGACAGATCGTTCTGGTGAGGCTGAGTCATGGTGCGAGCGGTGAAAGGACGATGCCCGATTATAAAGCGGCGCCAGCCGTGCCGCCCGCTCCCACGTTCCACTCGTGCGTCTCGACAAAGCGGAACAAAAAGGCCATGAAGCTTTCGGCGGCCGGCGACAGCGACCGCCCCGTCTTCGTGTAGACGAAAAAGCGTCGCGTCAGTTCCGGCTCGTGCAGGGCGCGCATCTGCAATTGATATAGTTTGACCATCGGTTCCGCGTACGGCAGGCAGACCGTGATGCCCAGGTTGGCGCTGACCATGGCCAGCGCCGTTGTCATGAAGGTCACCTCGTTGTAGGGATTGAGCGACAGCTCGCGAAACGCGCCGTGCATGTCGCGCAGCAGGCGTTCCGTGAACTGGCCTTGCAGCGAGATGAACGGATAGTCGCCCACGTCGGCCCAGGTGACGCGCTCTTTCTGCTGCAGCGGGTGCTGCTCGGGGAAGACCAGCACGAAGGGCATTTCGAACAGCACTTGTGCGGCGATTTCCGCCGTCGGGTCGCGCTCGGGGCCGATGCCGAAATCGACTTCGCCGCTGAAGACACGCGCCGACACGTTTTCCACGGGGCAGTCGACCAGGCGCAGTTGCACGTCCGGGTGCGCCTGGCGATAGGCGGCGATCACTTCCGGCAGCAGGGTGCAGGCCATCATCTGCGGCGCGGCGATGCGCACCATCCCCGTTTTCAGGGCCTTGCGCTGGGCGATGCCGGCCATGGCGCCATCGAGGTCTTCGATCATCTTTTCAAACAGCGGATACAGCTCGCGGCCGATTTCCGACAGCTGCGTCTTGCGCGTGCTGCGCTCGACCACGCGCACGCCCAGCACGCTTTCCAGTTCCTTGATCAAGCCGCTCAAGGCGGACTGCGTCACGTGCAGGTATTCGGCGGCCAGGGTAAAACTGCCGGTCTTGGCCAGCGCCACGAAGGCGCGCATTTGCCGCAGGCTGGGACTCATAAGATAATCCGATAAATCAATGGTTAAAAATTGTTTGTATGATAGCTGTAACTCGATTCTAATGGTGAAAAGCTGAAAAACAGGCCAGCCAACGCGCCCACGGCGCCATCCATTGGAGACAAGCACATGAAGATCAAGCAAATCCACCACGTCGCCTACCGCTGCATCGACGCGAAGAAAACCGTCGAGTGGTACGTCAAGCATTTGAACATGAATTTCGTCCTCGCCATCGCCGAAGACCTGGTGCCGTCGACCAAGGCGCCGGACCCGTACATGCACGTCTTCCTCGACGCGGGGCAGGGCAATGTGCTGGCCTTTTTTGAACTGCCGACGCAGCCGCCGATGGACCGCGACCGCAATACCCCGGCCTGGGTGCAGCACCTGGCGCTGGAAGTGGGCAGCATGGAAGAACTGCTGGCCGCCAAGGAGCGCCTGGTGGCCGGCGGCATCGAGGTGCTGGGCCCCGTCAACCACGCCATCTTCCAGTCGATCTATTTCTTCGACCCGAACGGCCATCGCCTGGAACTGGCGGCCAACGTGGGCACGCCCGAGATGAAGGCCAAACTGGACGCCGTCAAATGGGAAATGCTGGAAGAATGGTCGCAGACCCGCCGCGCTCCCAAGCACGCCGCCTGGATGCACGCGCCGGCCGACGCCTGAGCGCCCCAGACCGGCAACCTCTCTGAAACAACCACCGAACAAGGAAGACCATGAAACTCGCAACCCTGAAAAACGGCAGCCGCGACGGCGCCCTGATCCTCGTCAGCCGCGACCTGCGCCAGTACCAGCGCGTGGCAGCCATCGCGCCCACCCTGCAGGCGGCGCTCGACAACTGGGACGCTGTCGCGCCCAAGCTGGAGCAGGCGTATGCCGACCTGAATGCGGGCCAGGCGCCGGACGCGCAGCCGTTTGATGCGGCGCTGTGCCACTCGCCGCTGCCGCGCGCCTACCAGTGGGCCGACGGTTCCGCCTACATCAACCACGTGGAACTGGTGCGCAAGGCGCGCAACGCGGAAGTGCCGGCCTCGTTCTACACGGACCCGCTGATGTACCAGGGCGGCTCGGACAGTTTTATTGGCCCGCGCGACCCGATCTTCGCCTTGTCGGAAGAGTGGGGCATCGACCTGGAAGCGGAAGTGGCGGTGATTACGGGCGACGTGGCCATGGGCGCCGGCGTGGACGACGCGGCGAAAGCCATTCGCCTCGTCATGCTGGTCAACGACGTCTCCTTGCGCAACCTGATTCCGGGCGAACTGGCCAAGGGTTTCGGTTTCTTCCAGTCGAAGGCGGCCAGCGCGTTTTCGCCCGTCGCCGTCACGCCCGATGAACTGGGTGCCGACTGGGCCGGCAGCAAGCTGCATTTGCCGCTGCTGGTGGACCTCAACGACAAGCCCTTCGGCAAGCCGAACGCGGGCGAAGACATGACCTTCGACTTTGCCCAGCTGGTCGCGCATGCGGCCAAGACGCGCGAACTGGGCGCCGGCAGCATCATCGGTTCCGGCACCGTGTCGAACAAGCAGGGCAACCTGTTTGGTTCCAGCATCGAGAACGGCGGCGTGGGCTACTGCTGCCTGGCCGAAGTGCGCATGTATGAAACCATCGAACATGGCGCGCCGAAAACGGCCTACCTGAAGTTCGGCGACACGGTGCGCATCGAAATGCGCGACGCGGCCGGCGCCAGCATCTTCGGCAGCATCGAGCAGACCGTGGCCCTGTACGCTGGCGCCACACGCGCCTGAGGGGAGGGCGCCCCATGAAGCTGTACACCTATTTCCGCAGTTCGGCCGCCTACCGCGTGCGCATTGCCTTGAATCTCAAAGGCATCGCCTACGACAGCATCCCCGTGCACCTGCTGCAGGATGGCGGCCAGCAGCTGCTGCCAGCCTACCGCGCCGTCAATCCGTCGGCCCTGGTGCCGGCGCTCGACGACGACGGCGCCATCCTGACGCAGTCGCTTGCCATGCTCGAGTATCTGGACGAGACGCGCCCTGACGTGCCGCTGCTGCCGGCGGACGCGCTGGGCCGCGCCAGGGTGCGCGCGCTGGCGCTGGCGATTGCCTGCGACGCCCATCCGCTGACGAATCTGCGCGTGTTGAAATACCTGAAAAACACCCTGGGCCTGTCGGACGAGGCCAAGCAGGAGTGGTACCGCCACTGGATGGCCGAGGGGCTGGCGGCCGTGGAGGCGCTGCTGGCGCAGGGCGATCCGGCCGGCACGGGCCTGTTCTGCCATGGCGACGGCCCGACGATGGCCGATTGCTGCCTGGTGCCGCAGGTATTCAATGCGCAGCGCTTCGCCATCGACCTGGCGCCATACCCGCGCGTGGCGCGCATCCATGCCCATTGCGCCGGCTTGCCCGCGTTTGCGGCCGCCCATCCGTCGCGGCAGCCTGACGCCGAATAGACTGGAAGTAGCTCAATACCGAGATCCCCGGCCTGGCAACAGGTCGGGGATTTTTTATGCGTGCCGGTGCGCTACAATTTGCGTTTGCCCAAATACTTTACGCGCCATGACTGCAACAACCGTTCCTGCCAGCATCATCGATGCCCTGTCCCTGGCGCATGATTCCTGGCGTCCCATCCTGCTGCGCGGCTTGCACGCCGTGATGGCGGCCGATCCCGCCTACCTGCCGGCACTGGCCATCGACGACTACCTGCCCACGCAGGGCCGGCTGTTCGCCGCTTTTGCCCTGCCGCTGGCGCAGGTGCGCTACGTGCTGGTAGGTGAGGGGCCGTATCCGCGCGCCGACAGCGCCACGGGCGTGTGCTTCATGGATGGCGCAGTCGGCAGTCTGTGGTCGGCCACGGGCCTGTCGAAGCCCGTCAACCGCGCCACCTCGCTGCGCAACTTCATGAAGATGCTGCTGGTGGCCGATGGCCAGCTGCAGGCCGGAGATACTTCCGGCGTGGCCATGGCGCCCGTGGCGGCCGCCGCGCAACTGCCGGGCAGCGGCGTGATCCAGACCTTGCCCGACTTGCAGCGCAAGATGACGGAACAGGGCTTCCTGCTGCTCAACGCGGCGCTGGTGTTCCGTGCCCACGTGCCGCCCGTGCAGGATGCGCGCGGCTGGCTGCCCTTCCTGCAGGTGGTGCTCGAAGCGCTGGCGCAGCAGGGCGGGGCGGCCTTGCCGCAACTGGTTCTGTGGGGCAAGATCGCCGAGCTCATCAAACGTTTGCCGGTGGCGGCGGCCTTGCCGCAGGTGACGGCGGAACATCCGTATAATCTGTCCTTTATCGGCAATCGTGACATGCAGGCCTTGTTTGGCCCGATGCAACTATTGCGTGCTTGAGATTGAATTGACGCCATCTGGCGGAAGTGCGGGGAATATGCAAATCAGTAACGTGGAAGAATTGAAGGTGTGGATCGCGGCGTGCGGCGTGCCCGACTATCTGTATTTCTGGGGACACACGCCGGCGCAGCCGCAGGTGCCCGACAAAAGCTGCTTCAGCCAGTGGTTTCCATCGCCATTCAGCCTGGCCGGCGTGACGTATGCGACGGCCGAGCACTACATGATGGCGCAAAAGGCGGCCCTGTTTGGCGACACGGCCGTGCAGGCGCGCATCGTGGCGGCCGCGCGGCCGTCGGAAGTGAAAAAGCTGGGGCGCGAAGTGGCGAATTTTGACGCCAAAGTATGGGAAGCGGCACGCGCCGGCATCGTCTTCGATGGCAACTTTGCCAAGTTTTCGCAAAAGGCGGCGCTGCGCAAGTTTCTGCTGGGCACGGGCGAGCGCGTGATCGTCGAAGCCAGTCCCGTCGACCGCATCTGGGGCGTGGGCCTGGCGTCGGACAATCCGCGCATCCTGGATCCCGCCACCTGGGACGGCTTGAACTTGTTGGGTTTCGAGTTGATGAAAGTGAGGAGCGCCTTGCGCGCTTGAACCGTACTGTTGTTTTCCTGATGCCGCCGCGCCTGGCGCGGCCGGCCATGCCCCTTCCAGCCCTGTGGTCATCGAGGGGCGCTCTGACAAACCCCGCCGAATTTGTTATACTTGACTAAATCATTCAACTACTCGGGGTTTGAGGAGTTGAAAAACCGCAATATTTTAAACCAGTTGACCAGAGGATGTATGCGTCTGACTACAAAAGGCCGTTTTGCCGTGACCGCGATGATCGATCTTGCCCTGCGCCAGGGTAAAGGTCCGGTCACCTTGTCCGGCATCAGCCAGCGCCAGTCGATTTCCCTGTCCTACCTGGAACAGCTGTTTGGCAAGCTGCGCCGCCATGAGATCGTCGAATCGATCCGTGGTCCCGGCGGCGGCTACAGCCTGGCGCGCCGTGCCGACAAAGTGACGGTGGCCGACATCATCATCGCCGTCGACGAACCGCTGGACGCCACGCAGTGCGGCGGCAAGGAGCATTGCCACGGCGCCGATGCGGCCACGGGTGCGCGCTGCATGACGCATGAATTGTGGTCCACACTCAACGAAAAAATGGTCGATTATCTGGATTCTGTGTCCTTGCAGGACCTGGTCGACCAGCAGAGACAAAAGATTGCCGAACAAAGCGTGATGGTGATGCACCGTAACCACGCCGCCCTCGGTTGATAATGACAAAAATACCAGTTGCTGATTGCAGGAGTTATTGATGAACGCCCCAGAAAAAAACGTAGGCCAAGTGCACTTTGAAACCGCACCGCATTTCCCGATCTACATGGATTACTCGGCCACGACGCCGATCGATCCACGCGTCGCCGACAAGATGATTCCTTACTTGCGCGAGCAGTTCGGCAATCCGGCATCGCGCAGCCACATGTATGGCTGGACGGCGGAAAAAGCCGTGGAAGAGGCACGCGGCCACGTGGCGGCCCTGGTGAACGCCGATCCGCGCGAAATCATCTGGACCTCCGGCGCGACGGAAAGCAACAACCTGGCCATCAAGGGCGCGGCGCAGTTCTACAAGACCAAGGGCAAGCACATCATCACTGTCAAGACCGAGCACAAATCGGTACTGGACACGGTGCGTGAACTGGAACGCATCGGCTTTGAAGCGACGTATCTGGAACCGCAGGACAACGGCCTGATCACCGTCGAGCAGCTGGCCGCGGCCGTGCGCCCGGACACCATCCTCGTGTCGGTCATGCTGGTGAACAACGAAATCGGCGTGATCCAGCCGATCGACGAGATCGGCGTATTCTGCCGCTCGAAAGGCATCATCTTCCATTGCGACGCCGCGCAAGCGACGGGCAAGGTCGTCATCGACCTGCAAAAGACCAAGGTCGACCTGATGACCTTCACCGCGCACAAAACCTACGGCCCGAAAGGCGTGGGCGCCCTGTACGTGTGCCGCAAGCCGCGCGTGCGCCTGGAAGCGCAGATGCACGGTGGCGGCCATGAGCGCGGCCTGCGCTCGGGCACCCTGCCAACGCACCAGATCGTCGGCATGGGCGAAGCGTTCCGCATCGCCAAGGAAGAAATGGACAGCGAAATCGGCCGCATCCTGGCCTTGCGCGACCGCCTGGCCAAGGGCTTGCAAGAGATCGAAGAAGTCTACATCAACGGCGACATGGATCACCGCGTGCCGCACAACCTGAACGTGAGCTTCAACTACGTCGAAGGCGAGTCGCTGATCATGGCGATCAAGGATATCGCCGTGTCGTCCGGTTCGGCCTGCACCTCGGCCAGCCTGGAACCATCGTACGTGCTGCGCGCCCTGGGCCGCAGCGACGAACTGGCGCACAGCTCGATCCGTTTCACCATCGGCCGCTTCTCGACCGAGGAAGACATCGACTTCGCCGTGAACCTGCTGAAATCGAAAGTACACAAGCTGCGCGAACTGTCGCCGCTGTGGGACATGTTCAAGGATGGAATCGACATCAATTCGATTCAATGGGCAGCCCACTAACCAACACCGTGGCCCCTGTTGACGGGGCCGGCAAGAATATTAAAGGAGCATCAAAATGGCTTACTCGGACAAAGTACTCGATCACTACGAAAACCCGCGCAATGTGGGCGCTTTCGACAAGGGTGATGAAACCATCGGCACCGGCATGGTCGGCGCGCCCGCCTGCGGCGACGTGATGAAACTGCAGATCAAGGTCGGCGCCGATGGCCTGATCGAAGATGCGAAATTCAAGACCTACGGCTGCGGTTCGGCCATCGCGTCGAGCTCGCTGGTGACCGAATGGGTCAAGGGTAAAACCCTGGACCAGGCGCTGGCCATCAAGAACACGCAGATCGCCGAAGAACTGGCCCTGCCGCCAGTGAAGATCCACTGCTCCATCCTGGCGGAAGACGCCATCAAGGCAGCTGTTCTGGATTACCAGACCCGTCACCCGGCAGCAGCTTAAACGTTGGTAGCCCGCCCCAGCCGCAAGGCCGGGGCAGTTACGGAGAAATACATGATCACACTGACCGAAAAAGCGGCGAAACACATCAACCGTTATATCGAACGGCGCGGCAAGGGCATGGGCCTGCGCTTTGGCGTGCGTACCACGGGCTGCTCGGGCCTGGCCTACAAGCTGGAATATGTCGATGAAGTGGCGGCCGAAGACAGCGTTTTTGAGTCGCACGGCGTGAAAGTCTTCGTCGACCCGAAAAGCCTGCCTTACATCGACGGCACGGAACTCGATTTCGCGCGCGAAGGCTTGAACGAAGGTTTCAAGTTCCACAATCCGAACGAAAAAGACGCCTGCGGCTGCGGCGAGTCCTTCAGGATTTAAACAGCTGGCAAGACCCCGGTCGGTGCGCTGTACCCATCGATTGCGGTACAGCGACCACTGACCATTATGCAAAACCACTTCGAATTATTCCAGTTGCCGGCGCAGTTCTCGCTCGACATGAGCGCGCTCGACGCAGCCTACCGCGACGTGCAGGGCAAGGTCCATCCGGACCGCTTCATCAACGCCAGCAGCGCTGAAAAGCGCGTGGCGATGCAATGGGCCACGCGCGCCAATGAAGCCTACCAAACCCTGAAAAGCCCGCAAAAACGCGCGCAATACCTGTGCGAGCTCAATGGCGTCGACCTGCAGACGGAGTCGAACACGGCCATGCCGGTCAGCTTCCTGATGCAGCAGATGGAATGGCGCGAAGAACTGGGCGACGCGCGTGCCGGCAAGGATGCCGACGCGCTCGACGCCCTGGACCGCCAGCTGCGCGGCGAACGCAAGGCCTTGCTGGCCCAGGTGGCGGCCCAGCTCGACGCCGCCGACTATGTGAATGCGGCGCAAAGCGTGCGCGCCCTGATGTTCCTCGACAAATTCGGCGAGGAAGTCCGTTTTGCCTATGAGGCGATTGAAGTTTGATCTCCGGATAGCTTGACCGGCGTGCCAAGCGCCAGTCTGGCGCGCGTCTTATAATGCGCGACAGGCATCAACCGCATCACGCAAAAAATTAATCGAGGCACGAATACAATGGCACTTCTGCAAATTTCCGAACCAGGCATGTCGACCGCGCCGCACCAGCACCGCCTGGCCGTCGGCATCGATCTGGGCACCACCAATTCCCTGGTCGCCACCGTCCGCAACAGCATCCCCGAGGTGCTCAACGATGAAGACGGGCGCTCCCTGCTGCCGTCCGTCGTGCGCTACCTGCCGAACGGCCACGCCAATATCGGCTACAAGGCCCTGGCCGCGCAAACGACCGACCCGAAGAATACCATCGTGTCCGTGAAACGCTTCATGGGCCGCGGCCTGGCCGACATCGCCTACGCGGAAAACCTGCCCTACGATTTCCAGGATACGCCTGGCATGGTGCAGCTGAAAACCGTGGCCGGCGTGAAAAGCCCCGTCGAAGTGTCGGCGCAAATCCTCGCCACCCTGCGCCAGCGCGCTGAAGATTCGCTGGGCGACGACCTGGTCGGCGCCGTGATCACCGTACCGGCCTACTTTGACGACGCGCAGCGCCAGGCCACCAAGGATGCGGCGCAGCTGGCCGGCATCAACGTGCTGCGCCTGCTGAGCGAGCCGACGGCCGCCGCCATCGCGTATGGCCTCGACAACGCTTCCGAAGGCGTGTACGCCGTGTATGACCTCGGCGGCGGCACCTTCGACATCTCGATCCTGCGACTGAGCAAGGGTGTCTTCGAAGTGTTGTCCACGGGCGGCGACTCGGCCCTGGGCGGCGACGATTTCGACCGCCGCCTGTTCTGCTGGATCAGCGAGCACGCCAAGCTGGCGCCCCTGTCCGACGAAGACACGGCCATCCTGATGGTCAAGGCGCGCGAGATCAAGGAATTGCTGTCGACCAAGTCGGAAACGACGATCGACGCCAAGCTGAACTCGGACGAAGAGATCCACCTGCGCATCACGGCAGCGGACTTTGCCGCCATGACGCAGCACCTGGTGGCCAAGACCATGAACGCCATCAAGAAAGCCCTGCGCGACGCGAACGTGGATGCGGACGACGTCGACGGCGTGGTGATGGTGGGCGGCGCCACGCGCATGCCGCACGTGCAGCGCGCCGTGAGCGAATTCTTCCACACGACGCCGCACGCGAACATCGACCCGGACAAAGTGGTGGCGCTGGGCGCCGCCATCCAGGCGAACTTGCTGGCCGGCAACCGCGCCGCCGGCGACGACTGGCTGCTGCTGGACGTGATCCCGCTGTCGCTCGGCATCGAAACCATGGGCGGCCTGGTGGAAAAGATCATCCCGCGCAATTCGACGATCCCGTGCGCGCGTGCGCAGGAATTCACGACGTTTAAAGATGGCCAGACGGCGTTGGCCGTGCACGTGCTGCAGGGCGAGCGCGAACTGGTCAGCGACTGCCGCTCGCTGGCGCGTTTTGAATTGCGCGGCATTCCGCCGATGGTGGCGGGCGCCGCGCGCATCCGCATCACCTACCAGGTCGATGCGGACGGCTTGCTGTCCGTCTCGGCGCGCGAGCTGCGCTCGGGCGTGGAAGCGTCGATCAGCGTCAAGCCGGCCTACGGCCTGGGCGATGACGACATCGCCCGCATGCTGCAGGACTCGTACACGTCGGCCGACGTCGACATGGTGGCGCGCGCGCTGCGCGAAGAGCAGGTGGAAGCGGAACGCATCCTGCTGGCCACGCAGTCGGCCCTCGATGAAGACGGCGGCTTGCTCGATGACGCCGAGCGCGTCACCGTGGATGGCCTGATGAACAAGGTGCGCGACGCCATCGTGCAATCGCAAAGCGGCGCCATCGACCACCAGGCCTTGAAGCTGGCGATTGAAGCGTTGGCCGACGGCACCGAGGATTTCGCCTCGCGCCGCATGGACCGCAGCGTGCGCACGGCTCTCACCGGCAAATCGCTGGACCAGGTCGTACAAGACTAATTGAACAGCGCGCCGCCGAAGCTGCGGCCGCGCTCCGAATGACAGACTGAAAGAAGAAACCATGCCACAAATCGTTATCCTGCCGCACGCCAAGCTTTGCCCGGACGGCGCCGTCATCGAAGCCCCTGCCGGCAAGTCCATCTGCGACATCCTGCTGGAGAACGACATCGACATCGAGCACGCCTGCGAAAAATCGTGCGCCTGCACCACTTGCCACGTGCTGGTCCGCGAAGGCATCGAATCGCTGAACGAAGCGACGGAACTGGAAGAAGACATGCTGGACAAGGCCTGGGGCCTGGAAGCCGTGTCGCGCCTGTCGTGCCAGTCCATCGTGGCCGACGCCGACCTCGTCGTCGAGATCCCGAAATACACGATCAACCAGGTCAGCGAAGGCAGTCACTAACATGAAATGGTCCGACATCACCGCGATTGCCGAAGCCTTGTTCGACACGCATCCGGACATCGATCCCCTGACCGTGCGTTTCACCGACCTGCATAACTGGGTGGTGGAACTGGACGGCTTCGACGATGACCACACGCGCGGCGGCGAAAAAGTGCTCGAAGCGATACAGATGGCGTGGATCGATGAAGCGCGCTAAGGGCGCGGCACCCGCCGCCACCGCAGCCGCTGCGCCGAAAGACGTCATCACGGCCGCCAGCAACATGCCCGAGATCAAGGATGGCCAGTCGGTCGCCTTGCTGCAGGAATTGCACATCCTGACGCGCGACGGCAAGATGAACCAGGACAGCCGCCGCAAGCTCAAGCAGGTGTATCACCTGACGCAGTTCATCGAGCCGCTGCTGCGTGAAGTGCAGCTCGACCACCCCGGCGTTTCCCTGGTCGACCATGGCGCCGGCAAGTCGTATCTGGGCTTTATCCTGTACGACCTGTTCTTCAAGAACGGCAACGACGGTTCGCACATCTACGGCATCGAGACGCGTGAAGAGCTGGTGCAGCGCTCGCAAGAGCTGGCGAAGAAATTCAAGTTCCCCGGCATGTCGTTCCTGCCGCTGTCCGTGGCCGAATCGACGGAATCGAATTTGTTGCCCCAGCAGATCGACATCGTCACTGCCTTGCATGCCTGCAACACGGCCACCGATGACGCGATCCACTTTGCCTTGAAAAAGAAGGCGAAATTCATGGTGCTGGTGCCATGCTGCCAGGCGGAAGTCGCGTCCGTGCTGAAAAAGAACAAGGGCAAGAGCCTGGGCAAGAGTGTCTTGACGGAATTGTGGCGCCACCCGCTGCACACGCGCGAGTTCGGCAGCCAGATCACCAACGTGCTGCGCTGTCTGCAGCTGGAAGCCCATGGCTACCAGGTCAGCGTGACGGAACTGGTGGGCTGGGAGCATTCGATGAAGAATGAACTGATCATCGCCAGCTATAAAAACCTGCCGCGCCAGCGTCCGACGGAGCGCCTGCAGGAAGTGCTGCAGACCCTGGGTCTGGAAGAAATGGGCCACCGTTTCTTTGCCGAGGAATTGGCCAAGGCGACGGCCTGACTTGTTGGATTACGCGTTCCGCTAATCCAACCTACCAAACCCGCCACCGCCGCGCCGGTCGCGTAGGTCGGATTAGCGCAGCGTAATCCGACAACCACCAGGCAGTCAGCAACAACGTCAACAAAAGGGGAGGAGCCGGTCGGTTACAATACCGGCTTTCTCCTCCCTTGCTTTTTGCGCCTCCCCATGACCACACCAATCGAAATGCCCACCGTCCGCCTGGCCAAGCGCCTGTCTGAAGACGTACCTTGTTCGCGCCGCGAGGCCGAGCTGTATATCGAGGGCGGCTGGGTCACGGTCGATGGCGTGCTGGTGGAAGAGTCGGGCGCGCGCGTGGCCGACAATCAAACGGTGGTGCTGCTGCCAAATGCAACCCTGGAAGAAATGCCGCCCGTGACGATTCTGCTGCACAAGCCGGCTGGGATCAACGGCGGCGTGGGCAGCGAAGGCAAGCCGGCATTGAGCTGTTTGCGTCCCGAAGAGATTTTCACGCCGGAAAATGTGGCGCCCAGCTCAGTCACGCGCTTTCTCAAGCGTCATCTGATCGGCCTGACCATCACCAATCCGCTCGAGACCATGGCTTCCGGCCTGCTGGTGTTTACGCAGGATTTTCGCGTGGCCCGCAAGCTGGTCGACGAAGCGAAAACGGTGGAGCAGGAATTCATCGTGGAAGTGTCGGGCGCCATCGCCGAGAATGGCCTGGCGCTGCTGAATCACGGCTTGCCCTTCAATGGCAAGCCTTTGCCGCCGATCAAGGTCAGCTGGCAAAATGAAACGCGCTTGCGCTTTGCCCTGAAAAACGTGCAGCCAGGCCAGATCGCCCACATGTGCAAGATGGTGGGACTGGACGTCGTCGCCATGAAACGCTTGCGCATTGGCCGTATTTCGATGGGCGCCATGCCGTCAGGCCAGTGGCGCTATCTGCAAGGCTACGAACGGTTCTAGTAACACCTGAGCAAACCTACTGCGCGTCGCTATTTGCGGCCTGCGATGCTCACTGTACTAGAGTACAGTTGCGCTTCTTAGCCACAACTAGCTTCCGCTCGCTACGGTTTTCTCAGGCGTCGTGAGGCTGGCTGTTTGCTGCGGACTGCATTTGCTCGCGTGGCTTTCCGCAAAGCTTTTCCAGAGCCGTTCGGCGATATTCAAGGCAATGGTATCGGCCTTCTCTTGCAGGGCCGCATTGCCCATGCTTTCCGTCGTGGCGAAGAACAGGGTCAGCCAGCGGCGGAACATGCAGGGCGTCAAATTTCCCATTTGCGCGTGCTGGGCCAGCGGCTTGCCGTGGTAGCGCATGGTGCCGCGCAGCAAGCCTGACCAGAAATCGACCAATGTTGCCAGGTGGGCATCCCAATCCTTGACCTCGGCGGCAAAGATGGGGCCCAGCATGGCGTCGTCGCGCGCGGCCGCATAAAAGGTGTGGACGAGGTGTTTGACTTCGTCTTCGCTGCAGACTTCCTCGCGGTAGGGAGCGAAGCGTGTGTGGGGGAGGGGGGCGGTATTATTCATGGCATGCCATGATCGCAGAGCCCCCGTGACGCTTCAATGACCCAGGTCAAGCCGCATAAAAAACTCAGGCGGCGACTTTCTTTGACTTCTTCGCCGGTGCCGGCAATTGCACGATTTGCGTGCCCGCCAGCTTGTCGTGCAGGAATTGCCCGTTGCCCGTGAACAGGGCCGTGCTGGACCAGGCCAGGATGCCGACGCCGATGGCGCCCAGAGCTGTCCAGTGCTGCAGGTCGAAGGCATACGCCGCCACGAGCGCGGGCAGCAGCCACATCCATGACAGGACATAGCGGTAGGCGGCCACGCGTAGCGGCACGTGGGCTTGGCCCGGCAGCACGACTTTCAGGCGCCACGTCTTCATGGCCAGGGTTTGCCCTTCGCGGCTCCACTGATGGATGAAATACGCGCCCATGACGAGGAAGGCCAGGCATTGGCGCATGTGTTCCGTCAACGGCGTATGTGCGCCTTGCACGGCCAGTTCAAACAGCAGGAACGGTAAAAAGAGCACGGCCAGGGCCAGCAGCGACTCGTAGACCATGGAAATCAGGCGGCGCTTGATCGTGGGATGGGAAGTGGTGCTGGCGGCAGGCGTGCTATTTGACATTGCTTGGCAGTGGGGCAGGCGTAACAGGTGGCGTGACGGGCACGGCGGCGGCGGCGGGTGGTGTGGTGGCGGCAGGATCGCCTGCCGGCACGGCCGTCGCTGCGGGAGCGGGCGGCAGGACTGGCGCGGCGACGGCAGGCGCTGCCGGCGTGGCAGGCGGCAGTATCACGGGCGGCTTGCTCGTATTTGAATTGATCGCCGGCACTTTACCCAGCGGTTTTTTCGGCACGAGTTCCGTCGCCAGCTTTTTCTTTTGATCTTCCGGCAATTGCTGGTATTGCTCCCATTGCGCGGTTTTTTGACCCGGATCAATCTTCTTTGTGCGCGTATAGTTTTCGCGCACGAGGCGGCGCTGTTCCGGCGTCAGCTTGACCCATTCGCGCATGCGGTCATGCACGCGGGTTTGCTCGTCTGGTGTCATGGACGCGAAACGGTTGGCGATATCGAGCCATTTCTGCTTGCGCAGCGGTTCCAGCTTGTTCCATTCGCCGGCCAGCGGCTGCAGGGCTTCCTGCTGCGCGCGCGACAGCTTGTTCCACGATGGATTCTCGCCCGCCTTGGGCGTGCCGCCTTTGCCGGCCGTGCGGGGCGAGCCGGGCTTGGCGGCCGGGGCTGGCGCCACCACGGGCGCGGCGGCCACGGGAGGGGCGGCGGGGGCGGCATGTTGCTGCGCGCCTACCCAGGCGGCGCCCGCCAGGGCGCAGGCACCCAGGCCGACGCCGCCAGCCAGCCAGCCTTTGCGTACGCTCGTGCGTGCCATTTATTGCTCGCGTTTCGTCAGGTAGGCGTTGAAGCCATGGTCCATATAGGCGGAGAGCGGCAATTCGTCCGACAGGACGGCGGCGTCGATTTCTGCCAGTTCGGCAATATGTTGTTCCTGCTCAAACTGATAGATGCCCACCAGGCCGCCGACCAGCAGCAGCAGGGGGATGATGACGCTCATGCGGCCCAGCCACGACAGCGGTTCGACGAACAGGCTGCTGGCGATGCCGGCGAAGACGTCCTTGCGTACGGCGACGGAGGCGGGCGCGTCCGCCTTCTTGCGCGACAGGGCCAGCTTGCGTGCCGCCGCCAGGCGATCGGTGGCCGATGCGGGCAGGTCGTCGAGTTTTTCGTTCAGTGCATGGCGCACTTTGTAAGCGAAATTGAGATCGTCGGTGTTCATAATTTAATTCCCTTGGCTTTCAGCGATTCGGCGAGCGTGTGGGTAGCTCTAGAGCAATGTGTTTTCACGCTACCTTCGGAGCAACCCATCGCTTCCGCTGTTTCAGCCACATCCATGTCCTGCCAGTAACGCATGAGGAAGGCTTCGCGTTGACGTGAAGGCAGTTTTTGTACCTCTGCATCAATCAAATCAAGCATTTGCGCGCGTTCGACCTGGTCGGCCGACGATTCGGCGGCGCTGGAGCCCTGTTCCGATTCATATGTGTCAAGTATATCAAAATCTTCATGCTCGTCGCCCGAGGGCTTCATGCCGGAAAACAGGCTGACCCAGGTGTTGCGAACTTTTTCTCGGCGGAAATAATCGAGTATGGTGTTCTGCAGAATGCGCTGGAACAGCATCGGCAGTTCGGCGGCCGGCTTGTCGCCGTACTTTTCGGCCAGCTTGATCATGGCGTCCTGCACGATGTCAAGTGCCGACTCTTCCTTGCGGACCGCGTAGGCGGCTTGCTTGAAGGCGCGCCGCTCGACATTTTCTAGAAAGTCGGATAATTCTTTGTCTGTTGCCATGCGGTATTGGGGATCTTAGCGGCTGCGGGGGCGGTGGGCGAATTGGGGCGGGTATGCTTTTTGCAACCCCGTGCATGCTAGCAAAAAATGTGCGTTTCCGCAGGGTTTTTGCACGGCGTGCGGGCGAAATGGCCTTTCGGCCGACATTTTCCTTGACCATAATGGTGCAACGCGATAACGTATGGGACGCTTTGAACACCCCAAAGCCCTATGGTCAGGTCGCGACCGGCACACAAGGCCATCCGCGGCAAGACGCGCTTTCATTTGTAGGCAGTTTGTTCTAACCCGCGCCACAAGCGCGAGCGGTTCGTACAGGCGCCACAGAAACTCCGGCCAAACGAGTTGCGTTAAGCGTTGTTTTGTAAGGTATCTATGGGTGCCCAAAGAAATGTCGTGACCGCATGAAAAGGGAAGCAGGAGCACTGTCGCGCACGGCGAACTTCGTCAGGAAAGAACATCCGATCAATCTCCAATGGACCTTGAAAGGAATGTTTCATGAATACCGAAGCAGCAGCAGGACCCATTACCGGCGCAGAAATTGTCGTGCGCTGTCTGGCTGAAGAGGGCGTCGAGCACGTCTTTGGATACCCGGGCGGAGCCGTACTCTACATCTACGACGCCATCTTCCAGCAAAACAAATTCCAGCATATCCTGGTACGCCACGAGCAGGCCGCGATCCACGCCGCCGATGCCTATTCGCGCAGCTCGAACAAAGTCGGTGTCGCCATCGTCACGTCCGGTCCGGGCGTCACGAATGCCGTCACGGGCCTGTCCACCGCGTACATGGACTCGATTCCCATGGTGGTGATCTCCGGCCAGGTGCCGAGCCACGCCATCGGACAGGATGCGTTCCAGGAATGCGACACGGTCGGCATCACGCGCCCCGTGGTTAAGCACAACTTCCTCGTCAAGGACGTCAAGGACCTGGCATCGACGATCAAGAAAGCCTTCTTCATCGCGCGTACCGGCCGTCCGGGACCCGTGCTGGTCGATATCCCCAAGGATATCAGCATGCACAAATGCCATTTCGACTATCCGAAGGAAGTCGAGATGCGTTCCTACCGTCCCGTCGACAAGGGCCACTCGGGCCAGATCCGCAAGGCCGTGCAGCTGTTGCTGCAAGCCGAACGCCCGATGATCTACACGGGTGGCGGCGTCATCCTCGCGCATGCGGCTCCCGAGCTGAACAAGCTGGTCGACCGCCTGGGTTTCCCGTGCACCAACACCTTGATGGGTCTGGGCGGCTACCGCGCCTCGAGCGAGCAGTATGTCGGCATGCCCGGCATGCACGGCACCTATGAAGCGAACATGGCGATGCAGAACTGCGACGTCCTGATCGCCATCGGCGCCCGTTTCGATGACCGCGTGATCGGCAACCCGAAACATTTCGCCTCGCATCCGCGCAAGATCATCCACGTGGACATCGATCCATCGTCGATTTCCAAGCGCGTCAAGGTCGATATCCCCATCGTCGGCAACGTCAAGGACGTGCTGATCGAGTTCCTCGCGCAACTGGACGCGGCCGAAGCCAAGCCGAACGTCAATGCCCTGAGCAACTGGTGGAAGCAGATCGCCGAATGGCGTGGCCGCGAATGCCTGAAATACCCGACTTCCGACCTGGTCATCAAGCCGCAGTCGGTGGTGGAGAAAGTATTCCAGATCACCAAGGGCGACGCTTTCATCACGTCCGACGTGGGTCAGCACCAGATGTGGGCCGCGCAATACTATGGTTTCGACAAGCCGCGCCGCTGGATCAATTCCGGCGGACTGGGCACCATGGGTGTCGGCTTGCCATACGCCATGGGCGTGCAGATGGCCAATCCGGACGCCACCGTTGCCTGCATCACGGGCGAAGGTTCGATCCAGATGTGCATCCAGGAATTGGCGACGTGCAAGCAGTATCACCTGACGCCGAAGATCATCATGCTCAACAACCGTTTCCTCGGTATGGTGCGCCAGTGGCAGGAAATCGATTACGGTTCGCGTTATTCCGAGTCGTACATGGATTCGCTGCCCGACTTCGAGAAGCTGGCGGAAGCCTACGGCCACGTGGGCATGAAAATTGAAAAACCGGGCGACGTCGACGGCGCCCTGAAAGAGGCGTTTGGCATGAAAGACAGGCTGGTATTCATGAACTTTATTACCGACCAGTCCGAAAACGTGTGGCCCATGGTGAAAGCCGGCAAAGGCCTGTCCGAAATGATGCTCGGCTCGGAGGACCTCTAATCATGCGCCATATTATTTCTGTCTTGCTGGAAAACGAAGCGGGCGCCCTGTCGCGCGTGGTGGGCCTGTTCTCGGCACGCGGCTACAACATCGAAACGTTGACCGTGGCGCCGACGGAAGACTCGACCCTGTCGCGCATGACCATCGTCACCAGCGGCTCGGACGACATCATCGAGCAGATCACCAAGCACTTGAACCGCCTCATCGAAGTGGTGAAAGTGGTGGACCTGACCGAAGGCCAGCATATCGAACGCGAGTTGATGCTGATCAAGGTTCGTGCCGTGGGCAAGGAGCGCGAGGAAATGAAGCGCACCGCCGATATCTTCCGTGGCCGCATCATCGATGTCACCGAAAAGACGTACACGATCGAGCTGACCGGCAACAAGGTCAAGCTCGACGCGTTCATCGATTCGATCGACCGCGCCGCCATCCTGGAAACCGTCCGTACGGGTGGTTCCGGCATCGGCCGCGGCGAACGCATCCTCAAAGTATAAAAATATAAGCAGCTCTACGCGGCCCTGGCGCCGCATTTAAAACAACAACGCATCATCAAATTATAGGAAATACCATGAAAGTTTTTTACGACAAAGACGCTGACCTCTCCTTGATCAAAGGCAAAAACGTTGCCATCATCGGCTACGGTTCGCAAGGCCATGCACACGCCCAAAACCTGAACGATTCGGGCGTCAACGTCACCGTCGGCCTGCGCAAGGGCGGCGCTTCGTGGACCAAGGTCGAGCAAGCCGGCCTGAAAGTAGCGGAAGTCAACGACGCCGTGAAAGCGGCCGACGTCATCATGATCTTGCTGCCGGATGAAAACATCGCCCAGGTCTACAACGAAAACATCGCCCCGTTCGCCAAGCAGGGCGCCGTGCTGGCCTTCGCCCACGGCTTCAACGTGCATTACGGCCAAGTCGTGCCACGCGCCGACCTGGACGTGATCATGGTCGCGCCGAAAGCGCCAGGCCACACCGTGCGCGCCACTTACACCCAGGGTGGCGGCGTGCCCCACCTGATCGCCGTGTACCAGGACAAATCGGGCATCGCCCGCGATATCGCCCTGTCGTACGCCTCGGCCAACGGCGGCGGCCGTGCCGGCATCATCGAAACGAACTTCCGTGAAGAAACCGAAACGGATCTGTTCGGCGAACAGGCCGTGCTGTGCGGCGGCGCCGTGGAACTGATCAAGGCCGGCTTCGAAACCCTGACGGAAGCGGGCTACGCGCCTGAAATGGCGTACTTCGAGTGCTTGCACGAACTGAAGCTGATCGTCGACCTGATCTATGAAGGCGGCATCGCCAACATGAACTACTCGATTTCGAACAACGCCGAATACGGCGAATACGTGACCGGTCCTAAGGTTGTGACGTCGGCCACCAAGGATGCGATGCGTCAATGCCTGAAAGACATTCAAACGGGCGAATACGCGAAGAGCTTCATCCTGGAAAACAAGGCAGGCGCACCGACCCTGATCTCGCGCCGCCGTCTGACGTCCGAGCACCAAATCGAAGAAGTGGGCGCGAAACTGCGCGCCATGATGCCTTGGATCGCCAAGAACAAGATGGTTGACCAGTCGAAAAACTAAGCAGTTATCGTTCTTTACAAGAAGCCGGCGCAAGCCGGCTTTTTTATGCGCATCGTTTTGCCAGCAACATCCGTTACAATCAGGCCCATTCAATCCTACCGTCAGCATCATGCTTGTTTTTTCTAAAGTTTTTGTCGGGAATCTTCATGTGGTCAAGCGCCCCTTCCTGGTGACCATCAGCTGCTGGTTTCTGATTTTCGGCTCGCTGTCAGCGCTGGTGTCGTCCTACCTCGGCCGCAACGATCCCGCCATGCAGGCCGAAATGGGGCACAGCGTGATTTCCGCCGAGGCGCAATACGCGATTTTGATGTTTAGCATGGGCATTAACCTGGTGGCGGCGCTGGCCATGCTGCAAAGGCAGCGTGGCGCGCGCACCGTTTATCTGGTGTGGGGCGTGATCGACATTGTGATCTGCCTGGCGACCTTGCCGGTCAAAATGCACGTCTTGCCTGGCGCGCTCCTGTTCGCCGTCATCTGCGCCTTGCTGTACAGTCCGAAATCGAATGCCTGGTTTTCGCCACGCAAGGCAGCCAATGATGCCTGCATGACGCCAGCGTAAGCGCGGTTGTTTTGGCGCGCACGTTGGCGCGCACGCTTTTCGCCCGCCTCCTGTCTTTTTATATTCCTATATAATCCCGCCCTTCCTTTGCAGTTTTACATGGACTGCATCTGTTTCGGTATCTGCCGACCGCAACGCGCATCACCGCTTTTGTAGCACGCCAGGCGCTAACTGATCAGCCGCTTGGCAACCTGAAGGACCCCTATGACTGACCGCATTACCACCACAGTACCCATGCCGGGCACTGCAGAATCTTCCATTTCCGAACGGCTTCCCGTCCTGGCCTTGCTGGCCCTGGCCATGACGGCGTTTCTCGCCCTCCTGTCGGAAACCTTGCCGGCCGGCTTGCTGCCGCAGATTGCCCGCGACCTGAATATTTCCGAAGTCATGACGGGCCAACTGGTGACCGTCTACGCCATCGGCTCCATCCTGACGGCGATCCCGCTGACGGCACTGACGAGCGGCTGGCGCCGGCGCAATGTCTTGCTGCTGGCCATCGTCGGCTTTTTGATCTTCAATACGGCGACGGCCCTGTCGCCCAACTATATGGTTGCCCTGGCCTCGCGCTTCGTCACCGGCATGGCCGCCGGGCTGGCCTGGGGCTTGATGGCCGGCTACGCGCGCCGCATGGTGAGCGTGGAACAACAGGGCAGGGCGATGGCCATTGCCATGATCGGCACGCCGCTGGCCCTGTCCTTGGGCGTGCCGCTGGGTACCCTGATGGGCGGCGTGCTGGGCTGGCGCAGCATTTTCGGCATCATGTCGGGACTGGCCGTGGTGCTGGTCGCGTGGGTGCTGCTGGTCGTGCCCGATTACCCTGGGCAAAAGAATGGCGAGCGCCTGTCGATCCGCCAGGTGTTCCTGACGCCGGGCGTGCGGCCGATTCTGTTTGTCATCGTCGCCTGGATGCTGGCGCATAACATTCTGTATACCTATATCGCGCCGTTCCTGGCGCCGTCCGGCTTGCGCCCCCGCGTTGACCTGGTGTTGCTCGTGTATGGCGTGGGTTCCTTGGCCGGCATCTGGCTGGTCAGCCAGCTGATCGACCGCTGGCTGCGTCCGCTCGTGCTGGGCTGCATCGCCGCCTTGGCCCTCGTGATGGTGGCGCTGGGCCTGGCGATGGACTCGCCTGCCGTGATCTATGTCAGCATGGCCATCTGGGGCATCACCTTCGGCGGCGCCGGCACCTTGCTGCAGACGGCGTCGGCGGACGCGGCCGGCGACGGCATGGATGTGGCGCAAGCGATGGTGGCGACCATCTGGAACGTGGCCATCGCGGGCGGCGGCCTGGCGGGCGGCTTGCTGCTCGACGGCTATGGCGCGGCATCGTTCCCGTGGGCCATGCTGGCCTTGCTGCTGGTGGCATTGACCATCGCCTGGCGCGCGCACCGCCACAGTTTCAAGCCGGGCCGGCGCAGCGGTGGCGCAGTCGTAGGCCACTAATAACATTGTTATTTATGATGGCAGTGTGTTGAAATGTGAGCAGATGTGACTGGCAAGCACATTTTGTGACGATTTGTTAATTTGCGCCACAGGAATGAATGAGGCGTTAGAATCTACACAGTTTGACAAGTTTCTCAGGCGAAAGGGATGGCAAAAGCGTCCCTTTCGCGGGCTGTCAGCCACATTAACTACCTAGGAGTACCCCCATGACCGTGATGAAATCCGTCCTTGTTGCCGCCGCAGCGACCGTTGCCCTGAGCGCACAAGCTCAAACCTTGCCAACCAACGGCACTCTGGTGGTCGTACCCGCATTTGGCGAAGTCAAGCATGTCAATGACCAGGTGGTCGCTACCCTGGCCGTTGAAGAACAGGACAAGGACAAGGCTGCCGCCGCGTCGAGAGTCAACCAGAAGATGAACAAGGGCATCGCCATCGTCAAGCAGGCCGACCCGTCGGCGGCACTCAAATCGTACGGCTACTACACCTATCCCGTGTACCCGGAAGAGCGCCCATTGCCGGCCGGCGCCGTGGCCAAGCCGCGTTTGCCTACGGCCTGGCGTGTCGGCCAGTATCTGGAAGTGACGACGGCCAATCTGGCGTCCTTGCCAAAAACCGTGTCGGCGGCGCAAGGCGTGCTGACCCTGAATGGCTTGAATTTCGGCCTGAAGCCGGAAACCATCCGCCTGCTGGACGACCAGCGCATCGCCGCCACGTATAAAAACCTGAACGAGCGCGTGGCCGCCATCGCCAAGGCCATGGGCCGCAACGTTTCCGACGCCGTGCTCGATACGGTGGACTTCGAAGGTTCGGGCAACTATGTCACCGAAAACCGTGCTGCCGCCGCACCGATGATGATGCGCAGCGCCAAGATGGCCGAAGACAGCACCGTTGCAGAACCGAGCTTCGAGCCGGGCGAAACGACGCTCGACATGCGTGTCGTCGGCAAGGTCAAGTTCAAGTAAGCACAAGTAAGCTCGCCAATGTGGAAGTATTCCACATTGAAATGTTTTAATAATCATGGGGCTATTGGCCCCATGGTTGTTTTTGCCCCATTATTTTCCAGGAGAACATTATGACCGTCATGAAATCGCTGCTGGCTGCCGCCGCCGCTACCATTGCCCTGGGTGCCCAAGCCCAAACCTTGCCCACTTCCGGCACCCTCGTGGTGGTGCCCGCGAATGGCGAAGTGGTGCATGCGAACGACCAGGTGACTGTCACCCTGGCCATCGAAGAGCAGGACAAGGACAAGGTTGCCGCCGCCTCGCGCGTGAACCAGAAGATGAACCAGGGCGCGGCCATCGTCAAGAAAGCCGATCCGCAAGCCGTGCTGAAGACCCAGGGCTACTACACGTATGCCGTGTACCCGGAAACGGCGCCCCTGCCGCCAGGCGTCGCGGCCAAGCCTAGAGTGCCGACCGGCTGGCGTGTGGGTCAGTATCTGCAGGTAACGACGACCAATCTGGCTGCCTTGCCGAAAACCGTTTCCGCGGCGCAAGGCGTGCTGACCCTGAACCGCCTGAACTTCGGCCTGGCGCCCGCCACCATCCGCAAGCTCGACGACCAGCGCATCGCCGCCGCCTACAAGAACCTCAACGAGCGCGTGGCCGCCATCGCCGGCGCCATGGGCCGCACTGTCAATGACGCCGTGATCGACACCATCGATTTCGAAGGCTCGGGCAATTACGCGCAGCGCGTCAGCGTGGCCGGCGCGCGCAACATGAGCGCCGACTCCATGGGCTATGGCGGCAACCAGGTCGCCGAGCCGAGCTTCGAGGCAGGCGAAACGACCCTCAACATGGGCCTGGTGGCCAAGATCAAGTTCAAATAATGCTTGAGCAGGCGTCAATATTGCCGGCTTGACGCCGCCGCGCTTTTCTTTGGCGGTGGCTCCTCTATAATGGCAACATCGGCAGGCGCATGCCGCAAGACGAATGCGCCTGCCATCTGGCACCGAATCCCCCGCAGTACACAAGATATGGAACAACATGGCAAACTTCCCCCGTCGTAGAGGCAAGAACGGCACTCCCGCAGCATCCAAAGCGTCCCGCTTCAGCAAATTCGTGCGCCAGCCGGTGACCGAGGGTACTGGCAAGAAAACCTTGCGCCGCCGCGGCATCTATCTGTTGCCGAATGCCTTCACGACGGCAGCCCTGTTTTGCGGCTTCTACGCCATCGTCATGGCCATGAACCAGAAATTCGAACACGCGGCCTGGGCCATCTTCATCGCCATGATCCTCGACGGCCTCGACGGCCGCATCGCGCGCCTGACGAATACGCAGAGCGAATTCGGCGCCCAGTACGACAGCCTGTCCGACATGGTCTCGTTCGGCGCCGCACCGGCGCTGGTGATCTATGAATGGTCGCTGCGCGGCATGGGCAAGCTGGGCTGGCTGGCCGCCTTCGTGTATTGCGCCGGCGCCGCCTTGCGTCTGGCCCGCTTCAACACGAATATCGCCGTGGTCGACAAGCGCTTCTTCCAGGGCTTGCCCAGCCCGGCGGCAGCGGCCATGGTGGCCGGCTTCATCCTGCTGATGAACGACCTGGAATTTGCCGGCAACCAGCTGGCCTGGGTGTCGTGGACGATCGCCCTGTTCTCCGGCCTGACCATGGTCACCAACGTGCCGTTCTACAGCTTCAAGGATGTGAATTTCCGCAAGTCCGTGCCTTTCATCGTGGTATTCCTGCTGGCATTGTTCTTTGCGCTCATTTCCATCGACCCGCCGAAAGTGCTGTTCCCGATTTTCGTCGCCTATGGCCTGTCCGGCTACGCCGTGTTTTTCTGGCGCATGGCGAAGGGCAAGCCCGTCAGCATCATTCAGACCGACCCCGAGCATTGATGCGTTGAGTCGGTAGCGTCGCCAGTCTTCAGCCAGCCAGGAGCAGCCATGAACACCAGCAACCGACTCATCATTTTTGACACCACCTTGCGCGACGGCGAGCAATCGCCGGGCGCTTCCATGACGCGCGAGGAAAAGCTGCGCATCGCCAAGCAGCTTGAACGCCTGAAGGTTGACGTGATCGAAGCGGGCTTCGCCGCCGCCTCGCAAGGCGACTTCGAGTCGATACGGGCGATTGCCGGCGCCGTGCGCGAGTCCACCATCTGCTCGCTGTCGCGCGCCAACGACCGCGACATCGCCCGCGCCGCTGAAGCGCTGCAGCCGGCCGAGCGCAAGCGCATCCACACGTTTATCGCCACCTCGCCCCTGCACATGCAGATCAAGCTGCGCATGACGCCAGAGCAAGTGCTGACGCAGGCGCAAAACGCCGTGCGCTACGCGCGCCAGTTCACGGACGATATCGAGTTCAGCCCCGAAGACGGCAGCCGTTCGGACGAGGATTTTCTCTGCCGCGTGCTGGAAGGCGTGATCGCCGAGGGCGCCACCACCATCAATTTCCCCGATACCGTGGGTTATGCCGTGCCGGAAATCTTTGGCGCCACCATCAAGCGCTTGCGCGAACGCATACCAAACTCCGATAAAGCCATCTGGTCCGTGCATTGTCATAATGACCTGGGCCTGGCTGTGGCCAATTCGCTGGCCGGCGTCATGATCGGCGGCGCGCGGCAGATCGAGTGTACCGTCAATGGCTTGGGCGAGCGGGCCGGCAACACGGCGCTGGAAGAAGTGGTGATGGCGCTGCGCACGCGCGCCGCCTATTACAACTTGACGGTGGGCATCGATACGACGCAGATCGTCGCCGCGTCCAAGATGGTGTCGCAGATCACGGGCTTTGCCGTGCAGCCGAACAAGGCCGTCGTCGGCGCGAACGCCTTCGCGCACGCGTCCGGCATCCACCAGGATGGCATTTTAAAAGCGCGCGAAACGTATGAAATCATGCGCGCCGAAGACGTAGGCTGGACGGCCAACAAGATCGTCCTCGGCAAATTGTCGGGGCGCAATGCCTTCAAGCAGCGGCTGCACGAGCTGGGCATCGCGCTGGAATCCGAGGCGGAAGTCAACGCGGCCTTCCTGCGCTTCAAGGAGCTGGCGGACCGGAAATCCGAGATTTTCGACGAAGACATCATGGCCCTCGTCAGCGAGGAGCAGCAGGCGCAGGAGAGTGAGCACTACCGTTTCATTTCCCTGACACAGCAGTCGACGACGGGCGCCGTACCGCATGCGCGCGTGGAGTTTCTCGTCGGCGGCGTGCAGCGCAGTTGCGAAGGGCAGGGCGACGGTCCCGTCGACGCGACCGTCAATGCCATCGAAAGTGCGGCCGCCAGCGGTGCCGAGCTGGTCCTGTTCTCCGTCAACGCCATCAGCACGGGCACGCAGTCGCAGGGCGAAGTGACGATGCGGCTGTCGCGCGACGGGCGCATCGTCAACGGCGTGGGCGCCGACCCGGATATCATCGTGGCGTCGGCCAAGGCGTATTTGTCGGCGCTCAATAAACTGCACGCCAAGGATGAGCGTATCGATCCCCAACCATAAGGCTGTCTTCACCAGAAAAAGCGCCGCTCTTCCTTGGCCGGATCGGGCCCGTTCATCATCATGCGCACGATGCCGTCGTGGTCGAAGTGCACGTGCATCATGGAATCCCACACGCCCGATTCCTTGTAGCGGTAGGACCAGACGTGCAATTTTGGCAGCGACAGATACGAGGTTTCCGTCGGGCGGCCCAGGGTGTGCAGCACGTCTTGCTGCGTCGACACGCCCACCTTGATGCGGGCAAAGCCCGGTGTGTCGAGCACTTGCTCGTAGGAAATTAACCTGTCGTCAGGGCCGAAGCGGGCCATGTACGTGTACTGGCCATATGGCCCCGTGGCGTATTCAAGCTCGGGACCGGTGGGCAGTTGATAGATATTGCTTGGCCGCCCCAGGCGTGCTTCTACGGCGGCGCGCGGTTCGCCCGGCTGGGGTGGCGGAGCGTTCCAGCTGGCGCAGCCGGCCAGCACGGCAAACAGCAGCGGTGTTGCTGATTTGAGCAGTTTTTTCATGGTTGACCTCCTGAAATGCAGGAAAACCCTATCATGCACCGAGAAAAGCGCGCACGGCAGGATACAGGCGGGCATTTTTCCGATATACTTGCGCGTCTGGTTGGCAGCATAGGCCAGTATTTTAATAATCGTAGTTCACGGTGGATAGGGTTCAGACTCTGTGCACCGCATGTGAAAGGTTTATCATGACAGTAGAAAACATCAACAAAGCCGCTATCATCGCGGACAACGCACGTGGTCAAAACGACACCGGCTCCCCTGAAGTGCAAGTTGCACTGCTGACAGCTCGCATCAACGAACTGAACGGCCACTTCAAAGCCCACTCGAAAGATCACCACTCCCGCCGCGGCCTGATCATGATGGTCAACCGTCGTAAGAGCCTGTTGTCCTACCTGAAGGCTAAAGACGCTACCCGTTATCGCGACCTGATCGCTAAACTTGGTCTGCGCAAGTAATTTTTGCCGTACAAGGTTTATACAGAAATGCCTGCGCCAGTTCGCTGACGCGGGCATTTTGTCATTTGAATTCCGGATTTTTATCGGTAAGTGCAGTATTCTCTACCGATATCATGTTTTAAAAGTAAAGTAGTAAAGGCGGCAACGATGTTCCGTCGCCTGTGGTGAGGTGAACGACAGCCCCTGAAAATCTGTCGGCAATTAGAAAAGGGATACCCCATGTTTAACAAAGTTACGAAAACCTTCCAGTACGGTCAACACCAAGTGACCCTGGAAACCGGCGAAATCGCACGTCAGGCATCCGGCGCAGTGCTGGTGTCGATCGAAGATACCGTCGTTCTGGCAACGGTGGTGGCACGCAAAGATGCCAAGCCAGGCCAGGATTTCTTCCCTTTGACGGTTGATTATGTTGAGAAAACCTATGCTGCCGGTAAAATCCCGGGCGGTTTTTTCAAGCGCGAAGGCCGTCCTTCCGAAAAAGAAACACTGACATCCCGTCTGATCGACCGTCCTATCCGTCCGCTGTTCCCGGAAGGCTACCTGAATGAAGTGCAAGTCATCATTCACGTGTTGTCGGTCAACCCTGAAATCGATCCGGACATCGCCGCCATGATCGGCGCATCGGCCGCCCTGTGCGTATCGGGCGTGCCTTTCAACGGTCCTATCGGCGCCGCGCGCGTCGGTTACGCGAATGGCCAGTACATCCTGAACCCGACCGTCCAGCAACTGAAAACGTCGGAAATGGACCTGGTTGTCGCCGGTACCGAAACGGCCGTGCTGATGGTCGAATCGGAAGCGAAACAGCTGTCCGAAGAAATCATGCTGGGCGCCGTGGTCTTCGGCCACGACCAGATGAAAGTCGTCATCGACGCGATTCACGACCTGGTGCGTGACGGCGGCAAGCCGGAAGTGGAATGGGCGCCTGCGCCGAAAAACGAAGCACTGATCGCCCGCGTCGCGCATTTCGCCAACACCAAGATCAATGACGCGTATCAAACCAAGGACAAGCAAGAGCGTACGGCCAAGCTGAAAGCAGCGACGTCGGAAGTGATCGCCGACCTGTCGGCCGAAGCGGCTGCCGCCGGCGGCGCATCGATCGACAGCGCGGAAGTGAACAACATCCTGTTCGACATCGAAGCGAAAATCGTGCGTACGCAAATCCTGGACGGCGAGCCACGTATCGACGGCCGCGACACGCGCACCGTGCGTCCGATCTCGATCCGCACCAGCGTGCTGCCACGCACCCACGGTTCGGCCCTGTTCACGCGCGGCGAAACGCAAGCGCTGGTCGTGGCAACGTTGGGCACCGCCCGCGACAGCCAGAAGATCGATGCGCTGATGGGCGAGTTCACCGATTCGTTCATGCTGCATTACAACATGCCTCCGTTCGCCACCGGCGAAACGGGCCGTGTCGGTACGCCAAAACGCCGCGAAATCGGCCATGGCCGCCTGGCCAAGCGCGCGCTGATCGCCGCCCTGCCGGCAGCTGAAGAGTTCAGCTACTCGGTGCGCCTGGTATCGGAAATCACGGAATCGAACGGTTCCTCGTCGATGGCATCGGTGTGCGGCGGCTGCCTGGCACTGATGGACGCCGGCGTGCCGATGAAAGAACACGTGGCCGGTATCGCCATGGGCCTGATCAAGGAAGGCGGCAAGTTTGCCGTGCTGTCCGACATCCTGGGCGACGAAGATCACCTGGGCGACATGGACTTCAAGGTAGCCGGTACCCGCAACGGTATCACGGCGCTGCAGATGGACATCAAGATCATGGGCATCACCAAGGAAATCATGCAAGTGGCACTGGCGCAAGCCAAGGAAGGCCGCGAGCACATTCTGGGCGAAATGCAAAAAGCCATGCCGCACGTCAAAACCGAACTGTCCGATTTCGCACCGCGTCTGATCACCATCAAGATCAACCCGGAAAAAATCCGTGACGTGATCGGCAAGGGCGGCGCCGTGATTCGCGCGCTGACCGAAGAGACGGGCACCCAGATCGACATCAGCGACGAAGGCGTGGTCACCATCGCTTCCGTTGACGCTGCTGCCGGCCAGGAAGCCAAGCGCCGCATCGAAGAACTGACCGCTTCCGTAGAAGTGGGCAAGACCTACGAAGGCACCGTGCTGAAACTGCTGGACTTCGGCGCCATCGTGCAAGTCATGCCAGGCAAAGACGGCTTGCTGCACATCTCGCAGATCGCCAACGAGCGCGTCAACGCCGTGGCCGACTACCTGAAAGAAGGCCAGCTGGTGCGTGTAAAAGTTCTGGAAACGGACGACCGCGGCCGCCTGAAACTGTCGATGAAAGCTGCTGAAGGCAACGAAGCGCCAGCCGCTTAATTTCCTTCAGATTCGCCTGACTGCGGCCTCGGCCGCATGATCAAAACCGCCAGCGCGCAAGCCCTGGCGGTTTTTTTGCGCCTTGTTTGCGCTGTATCGAAGGTGGATGCCGGCGTGTGCATCTGCCTTGATCCAGCGCGTATCGGCCGCCGCCGCGCCTTGTAGATTCGGGAGGGGATATTCCCCTGAACGAGTCTTCCAAGGAGAAGCAGCATGCGCACATTCCGCGGGCTGGCCGCCGCCTTTCTGCTTGCCGTATCGCCCGGTGCCTGGGCGCAGCTGGACAACGCACCGACGCCGGTGCCGCTGCCCATCCCCATCGCAGCCGCGTCCGCGGCCATGCCGGCGCAAGATATCGACGCCTTGCGCGCCGTGCATGCGCGCGAAATCAATGACCTCAGCACCTTCAAGACGGCGGGCTTGCAGCGCGCAGCCATCGATCTCTATCTCGATAGTGGGCCAGGGCAGCAATTCCTGCGCGAGCTGCGCACCGCCGATCCCGCCGCGCCGGCCGAGACGATTTATGCGCGCGCGGTCGAGCAGCTCGCTTCCGGCAGCACCTTGCCCGATGTGCAAGCCATGTCGGCCGCGCTCGTCAAAATCGTGCCGCATGGCCAGAATGTGTCGCCATACTCGCCGTATTTCACCACCAGCGCGCAATTGCAGCTGGCATCTAGCCGCTGCGCCACCCTGGCCGACTGTTTCGGCTTGCCCTTGAAGAGCGAGGCGCCGCTGTATGATGTGTATCAGATCATGCCCAAGGGCACCGTCAACGTGTTTGTCAGTCAGGTGGCGCCGACGCAAGAGCTGGGCGGGCTGGTGCGGCGCAAGGGTGGGGCGCAGCAGTATTTATTACCCAACCGCAGCTTGTGGTCGGCCCCTGTGCTGATCGGTACGATCAAGAATTGAGGAGCGATGATGGATCAACAGAGCCTGCAAGCCCGCGCCGCCGAGCTGGAGCAAGTGCTGGGGCGCCTGGCGGGCGCCGATACGGAAGTGGCCGACCTGCGCAGCGCGCTCGAGCCGCTGCTGGCCCTGGCAGGCAGCGGGGCCTTGAGCGCGCCGCTGCCGTGGGGCGATATCCCCGGCGGGCGCTACTTTAACGAAGGCAGTCTGCGCCGCTATCCCGAGCTGGAGCAGGCATTTGCCCGCTTCCGCATCGAGGCGACGGGTGGCGACTCGCCGGCCCTGCGCAAGCTGCGCGGCGAGACTTGATTTATATATGGTATCAATTGTTGTTTATGGGTAATTGACTGTCAGTATTGCTTGACGACAAAATCTTATTCCCCGACCATGGTGCATCCCTCCCGATTTCCCCTTTTTTTATTGGATGCACCATGTTGTCCTCCCTTAAGGCGCGGCTGATCGCCATCGCCGTTTCCATCGTCGTGCTGGCCATGCTGGCCGTCGCCATCGCCAATTTCTTCACCACGCGCTCCAGCACCCTGGCCGCGCTCGACACGCAGATGCTGCAGTTGTCGCACAGCCACGCGCAAGCCATCGCCGAATGGCTGCGCTCCAAGCAAGCCGTCGTGGGCTCGCTCAAGCAGGGCGCCACGGCGGCCGACCCGCTGCCGGCCCTGAAGGCGGCCGAGCAGGCCGGCACCTTCGACATGGCGTATATCGGCTTTGCCGACAAGCACGCCGTCTTTTCGCAAGAACGCAAGCGCGCCGCCGACTACGATCCCACGGCGCGCCCCTGGTACAAGCTGGCGTCCGAAGTGGGCGGCCCCATCATCACGGCGCCCTACATCGGCGCCAGCACGGGCAAACTGGTAGTGACGTTTGCCGAGCCGCTGGGCGGCAAGGGCAGCGTGACGGGCGTGATGGCGGCCGACGTGATGATGGATGCGGTGGTGCAAAATGTCGCTTCGATCAAGCCGACGGCGTCCAGCTATGCTTTCCTCGTCGATGGCGGCGGCAAGATCATCGCTCACCCGGACGGCAAGCTGACCCTGAAGCCCCTGGCCGAGCTGGACCCTGGCCTGAGCGCGCAGGCGCTGGCCGATATCGAAAAGAGCGGCGATGGCGCCGCCATTCGCCTGGGCGACCGTAACGGCATCTTGCATGTAAGTAAAGTGCCGGGCAGCGACTGGCTGCTGGCTACCGTGCTCGACCGCGCAGAAGCGACGCAAGCATTGACCTCCATGCTGCGCGCCTCGGCCTTGACGGCCTTGCTGGTGCTGGCCCTGGCCGCCACGGTATTGAGCGTGCTGGTGGCGCGCGCCTTGCGCCGCCTGGGCCTGGTGCGCGATGCGATGGAAGCGATCGCCACGGGCGACGGCGACCTGACCAGCCGCCTCGACGCGGAAGGCTCGGACGAACTGGCGCAGATCGCCAAGGCGTTTAACTTGTTCGTTGAAAAGATTGCCACCGTACTGGTGCAGATCCGCAGCATCAGCACCCTGGTGCGCAGCGAGTCGGCCGACATTGCCGCCGGTAATGCCGACCTGTCGTCGCGCACGGAAGCGCAGGCGGGCGCGCTGGAAGAAACGGCAAGCTCGATGGACGAGCTGACCTCGACCGTCAAGCAGAATGCGGAAAACGCGCACGCGGCCAATGAGCTGGCCGTATCCGCCTCGGAAGTTGCGGCCAAGGGCGGCCGGGTGGTGCAGCAAGTGGTGGGCACCATGGCCGGCATCCAGGAAAGCTCGCGCAAGATCGTCGACATCATCGGCGTGATCGACGGCATCGCCTTCCAGACGAATATCCTGGCCTTGAACGCGGCCGTCGAGGCGGCGCGCGCAGGCGAGCAGGGCAGGGGCTTTGCCGTGGTGGCGTCCGAAGTGCGCAACCTGGCGCAACGCTCCGCTGGTGCGGCGAAGGAAATCAAGGAGCTGATCGGCGATTCGGTGGAAAAAGTGGATGCCGGCGGGCGCCTTGTCGATGAAGCGGGCCAGACCATGGATCAGGTGGTGGCGTCGGTGCAGCAATTGACGACCATCATGAGCGAGATCACGGTGGCCAGCCGCGAACAGAGCGCCGGCATCGGCGAGATCAATACGGCCGTCACGCACATGGATACCATGACACAGCAAAACGCTGCCCTCGTCGAGCAAGCGGCCGCCGCCGCGGAAAGCCTGCAGGAGCAGGCCGTGGACCTGGCGCAAGCCGTCGGCATGTTCCGCCTGGGCGATGCGGGTCCCGCCGTGGCGCCCGCGCCCGTGACGCGCCTCAAGGCGACGCCAGCCGTTCGTGCCCTTGCGCCGCGTGCGCCGGTCCGCGCGCCGTCGCCGAGCAAGCCTGTCAAGGCGGCCAAGTCCGGCGCCGACGAGTGGGAAGAGTTTTAAGAAGACTCGTAGCGATCTGCGCGTTCATCCGCGTTTTTGTCAGGCCAGCCTGCCAAAAGCGCAGTTCGTCGCAATCGGCGTGTCTGCCGGGGGCGGTATGGCTATAGTCACACCATACCGCAAGCCCACTGCCAGACACCCGAGGAGATTCAAATGAACGTCGCTAAAAACATGGAAGTCATCGCCGTTGCCGCCGCCATCCTGCTCGGCGCCAGCTGCTACGCCACCGCCCCGGCCGCTCCGGCCCTGCAAGTGGCCAGTTCCACGGCCACCCTGGCCGCGCCAGCGGACAGGGCTGCCATGCACGTGGTGGTGGTCAAGGCCAAGCGCCTGAGCGCTACCGAAAAAGCCCGTTTCGCATAATTGATTGTCAGCAATTTTTGCTGCTGCTACAGTGGCAGCCAATGGCAATGCGCGCAAGCCCCACGAGGGTGCCGCGACACATAAAAACAAGATACCGAGGATGCTCTACATGAAAAAGACACTGCAACTGGCGCTGCTGTTCCTGGCGACGTTGGGCCTGGTGCGCGGCGCAGCCGCCGAGACCCGCTTGCTGGAAATGCGCAACGTCGACGCCCGCGTGGTGCGCGTCAAGCTCGATGGTGTGATGGAAGTACGCATTCGCCAGGGCAACGTGGCGTCCTTGAGCATCACGGCCGACAAACGCTACATCGCCGATGTCAGCACGGCGCAAAGCGGCGATACCCTGCACATCGAAACGGAAGTGCGTGGCTTCAAGATCGGCCCCTCGTCGATCCGCGCCGACCTGGTCCTGCCGAACTTGCGCGAACTCAGTTCGGAAGGCTTCGGCAGCACGGACATCACGGGTTTCAAGGGCGAGGAACTGACCCTGTCGCTGGAAGGGGCGGGCAGCATCAAGCTGGTGGGCGACTACCGCAAGCTGAATGCCAGCCTGGGCGGCGTGGGCAGCATGCAAATATGGATAGGCAACAATGAGCGGGCCGAACTGGACTTGCAGGGCGCCGGCTCGGTGGTGCTGGGCGGACGCGGGCGCATCCTGAAAGCCAGCCTTGGCGGCCTGGGCAGCCTGAATGCGCAGCAATTCGAAGCCGATGCCGTCAACCTGGAATTGAGCGGCCTCGGCAACGCCACGGTGAACGCCCATACGAATGCCAAGCTGAACTTGAGCGGACTCGGTTCGGTGGTGGTGTATGGCAAGCCGGTCAACCGCGATGTCAGCGTCGAGGGCCTGGGCAAAGTCAGCTGGAAGTAAAAGCATCCTGCCGCAGGCCTTTGGCAGGACAAGAATAAGTAGTCAGACCACATCCCATTCCGATGAAAAAACTGATCATTACATTACTCATGCTGTTGACGATACAGCTACCCGCGCGGGCTGGCTTCGCCGAAGGCGCCAGCGCCTACAACAACAAGAATTACGCGCTAGCCTACAAGGAAATATTGCCGCTGGCCAAGACCGGCAACGCCGATGCCCAGCATTTGCTGGGCTTGATGTATTACATGGGACGGGGCTTGCCGCAGGACTACAAGCAAGCCATGTTCTGGCACCGCAAGGCGGCCGAGCAGGGCAAGGCCGATGCCCAGTATGTCGTGGGCGCCATGTATTACACGGGCAACGCCGTGCTGCAGGACCATAAACAGGCCGTCGGCTGGTTCCGCAAGGCGGCCGAGCAGAACCATGCCGAGGCGCAGCAGGTGCTGGGCCTGATGTACCGCTACCACATGGGCGGCGTGCAGCAGGACAACGTCATCGCCTACATGCTGTGGAACCTGGCGGCCGCGAATGGCAACGCAAATGCGGCCGACCAGCGCGCCGCCGTGGTGCGCAAGATGACGCATGAGCAAGTCGAGGAAGGGCAAGCCCTGTCGGCGAAATGGAAGCCGGGCACGCCCTTGCCGCGCCAGTCGAAGACGGGCGCCGGTTAAGAGCGGCGGTGGTCTGCAGGGGAGGGCGGCTTGGCGTACAATCGCCGTTTTCCCTTGAAAGAGTCCCGCCATGCGTGCAGTTGCCATCAGCCAGCCAGGTCCCGCCGACGTTTTGCAGATCGTCGAGTCTCCCGTTCCCGCCTTCAAAGCCGGAGAGCTGCTGATCAAGGTGCACGCGGCCGGCATCAACCGTCCCGACGTGCTGCAACGCCTGGGCAAATATGCGCCACCACCCGGCGCCTCCGACTTGCCGGGCCTGGAAGTGGCGGGAGAAGTCGTCGATGGCGATTTCAGCAACACTGAATTCAAAAAAGGCGACCTGGTCTGTGCGCTGGTGCAGGGTGGCGGCTATGCCGAATACTGCGCCGCGCCCGCCGGCCAGTGCCTGCCGCTGCCGCAAGGTTTGACGGCGATGGAAGGTGCGTCCCTGCCGGAAAATTTCTTTACCGTCTGGAGCAATGTCTTCGACCGCTGCGCGCTGGCCGATGGTGAAACGTTATTGGTGCAGGGCGGCACGTCCGGCATCGGCGTGACGGCCATTCAATTGGCGGCCGCCCTGGGGCATCGCGTCTTCGCCACGGCGGGCAGCGACGAAAAGGCGCGCGCCTGCGAGGCGCTGGGTGCCGAACGGGGCATCAATTACCGCACGGAAGATTTCGTCGCCGTCGTCAAGGAATTGACCGATGGCAAGGGCGTCGATGTCATCCTCGACATGGTGGGCGGCGACTACCTGCCGCGCGAGATCAGCTGCCTGGCCGACGACGGCCGCATCGGCCTGATCGCCGTGCAGGGCGGCACCAAGGCGGAGCTGGATCTGGGCACCTTGCTGCGCCGCCGCCTGACGGTGACGGGTTCCACCCTGCGTCCCCGTTCCGTGGCCTTCAAGGCGGCCATCGCGAACCATTTGCGCACGACCGTCTGGCCGCTGATCGAGGCGGGCAAGATCAAGCCCGTGATCTATAAAACTTTCCCGTTGGAAAAAGCCAACGAGGCGCATGCCTTGATGGAGGCGAGCACGCACGTGGGCAAGATCATGTTGCAAGTTGTTTGAAACGGGGCACTGCCTGTTTGACCGGCATCGGTGCCGGAGTTAGAATGACGGGTTATTAGAATTTAGGCTACTATGCGTCGCAAACTCGTCGTCGGAAATTGGAAAATGAACGGCAGTCGCACCTCGAACGCGGTGTTATTGTCTGAAATAGTTGCTGGCCTGGCTGCCTCTGGCGCCGCCAGCGCCGTCTGTGTGCCTGCGCCGTATCTGGCGCAGTGCCAGGCGCAATTGGCAGGCACGGCCCTTGGTTGGGGTGCGCAGGATGTCTCGGCGCACGCCAGCGGCGCCTACACGGGAGAAATCTCGACCGCCATGCTGCAGGATTTTGGCTGCGGCTATGTGGTGATCGGGCATTCCGAGCGCCGCGCCTACCATGGCGAGAGCGATGCGCAGGTGGCGGCCAAGACGGTTGCGGCGCTGGCGGCGGGCATCACGCCTATCGTCTGCATCGGCGAAACCCTGGCGCAGCGCGAAGCGGGCCAGACCAATGCCGTGGTGGCGCAGCAACTGGGCGCCGTGCTGGCGGCGATTTCCGCCGACGACGTGGCGAAACTGGTGCTGGCCTATGAGCCAGTCTGGGCCATCGGCACGGGCAAGACGGCCACGCCGCAAATGGCGCAGGACGTGCATCAGGTATTGCGCGCCCAGCTGGTGGCAAAGAATGCGGTAGCAGCGACCGGCGTGCAAATCCTGTACGGCGGCAGCATGAAGCCGGAGAACGCAAAAGAATTGATGGCGATGCCGGATATCGATGGCGGTCTGATCGGTGGAGCAGCATTGAAGGCGGCGGATTTCCTGGCGATTATTCACGCCGCTGATTGAATTACTTTAAACTAAGAATGGAATTGCAATGAACATGATGTTCAATCTGGTAGTGGTAGTACAGGTTATTTCGGCATTGTCGATTATCGCGCTGGTGTTGTTGCAGCACGGTAAGGGCGCCGACATGGGCGCCGCCTTCGGTTCGGGCGCCTCGGGCAGCCTGTTCGGTGCGACGGGTTCGTCGAACTTCATGTCGAAATCGACGGGCGTTGCCGCCGCGATCTTCTTCGGCGCCACCCTGGCCCTGTCGCTGATGGCGAATCAGCGCGCCACGACGGTCGGCGGCGGCGTGATGGATAAAGTCGTCAAGCCAGTGCCGGTCACCGGCGCGGGCGCGATCCCGACGACGGTGCCTGCGGCACCGGCAGCCAGCGCTCCGGCAGCGGCGGCACCGGTTGCCAGCACCCCGGCCGGCGCGATTCCGAAGTAATTCTGGTTCAGCTCGATACCTCATCGAGAGTAATTCTCATTACGGGCAGATTATTGCTCAATGTTTCAGCAGCGCGGCAGGAAAAAATCGTGACGCGCTGGAAGATGTAAAAATTTATCGTTTTTATCTGTGTTTTGATGCATTTGTGCATTAACTTTAGCGGCAAAGCAGAGTAGAATACGGGCCTTACCGCCGACGTGGTGAAATTGGTAGACACGCTATCTTGAGGGGGTAGTGGCGCAAGCTGTACGAGTTCGAGTCTCGTCGTCGGCACCAGAAATCAGAAGCCAGCAACGGCGCACGAGCCATGGCTCGTACAAAGTTGCTGGCTTTTTTTACGAGGATGTGTCGTTCGATCCTGGTCTTAGCTTTGATTGGGATCGTGCGTTAGATACGCTGCAAATGATCGCAGCGTCCTCATTTAACCGATCGTTCAATATAAGCTCATCAATCGTGAACCTCGAAAATTACTTCCCCGTCCTGCTGTTCATTATTATCGGCCTTGGTGTCGGTATCGCTCCCCAGCTCCTGGGGCGCCTGTTAGGCCCTAACAAGCCCGACGCAGCAAAACTCTCCCCGTACGAATGTGGCTTTGAAGCATTCGAAGACGCGCGCATGAAATTTGATGTGCGCTACTATCTGGTCGCAATCCTGTTTATTTTGTTCGATCTGGAAACGGCATTCTTTTTCCCATGGGGCGTTGCAATGCGCGACCTGGGCTGGGCCGGTTTCGTCACGATGATGGTGTTCATCGCTGAATTCGTGGTCGGATTTTGGTACATTTGGAAGAAAGGTGCCCTTGACTGGGAATAAGCCATGGCTATTGAAGGCGTATTAAGCGAAGGTTTCATCACCACCTCGGCCGACAAGCTGATCAACTGGGCGCGCACCGGGTCTATGTTCCCGATGACGTTCGGTCTGGCCTGCTGTGCGGTCGAAATGATGCATGTGGGCGCTGCCCGCTACGATATGGACCGTTTCGGCGTCGTGTTTCGTCCGTCGCCGCGTCAGTCCGACGTCATGATCGTTGCCGGCACCCTGTGCAACAAGATGGCGCCGGCCCTGCGCAAGGTCTACGACCAGATGGCGGAGCCACGCTGGGTTATCTCGATGGGTTCCTGCGCCAATGGCGGCGGGTATTACCATTACTCCTATTCCGTGGTGCGCGGTTGCGACCGCATCGTGCCCGTCGACGTGTATGTGCCTGGCTGTCCTCCGACCGCTGAAGCCTTGCTGTACGGCATCATGCAGTTGCAGAACAAGATCAAGCGTACCAGCACGATCGCACGCTAACCGGGCCGCTTCAGATTATGACAACACATTTAGAAGTATTGCAAAACGCCCTCGGCACTGCCCTGGGCGATCGCGTTAGCACGACGGTTGCGCTGGGCGAAGTCACTCTGGTCGTCAAGGCCGAGGACTACCTGGCCGTGATGCAGACCCTGCGCGACGATCCGGCCCTGCATTTCGAGCAAATGCTCGACCTGTGCGGCGTCGACTACTCGACCTATGGCGACGGTAGCTGGGATGGCCTGCGTTTCGCGGCCGTCTCGCACTTGCTGTCGGTCAAGCACAACTGGCGCGTGCGCGTGCGCGTGTTCGCGCCGGACGACGACATGCCGCTGCTGCCCTCCGTGGTGAGCATCTGGCGCGCCGTCAACTGGTACGAGCGCGAAGCATTCGACTTGCTGGGCATCCTCTTCGAAGGCCACAACGACTTGCGCCGCCTGCTGACCGACTACGGTTTCATCGGCCATCCGTTCCGCAAGGATTTCCCCGTCTCCGGCTATGTCGAGATGCGCTACGATCCGGAACAAAAGCGCGTGATTTACCAGCCCGTGACGATCGAGCCGCGGGAAAACGTGCCGCGCGTGATCCGCGAAGAACATTACGGGATGAAATAATGGCTGAGATTAAGAACTACACCCTGAACTTTGGGCCACAGCATCCGGCCGCGCACGGTGTGCTGCGCCTGGTGCTGGAGATGGATGGCGAAGTCATCCAGCGCGCCGACCCGCATATCGGCCTGCTGCACCGCGCCACCGAAAAGCTGGCCGAACAGAAGACCTATTTGCAATCCGTGCCGTACATGGACCGTCTCGACTATGTGTCGATGATGTGCAATGAACATGCGTACGTGATGGCCATCGAAAAGATGCTGGGCCTGGAAGTGCCGTTGCGCGCGCAATACATCCGCGTCATGTTCGACGAGATGACGCGCATCCTGAATCACCTGATGTGGCTCGGCACCCACGCGCTGGACGTTGGCGCCATGGGCCCGTTCCTGTATTGCTTCCGCGACCGCGAAGACTTGTTTGACGCCTACGAGGCAGTCTCGGGCGCGCGCATGCACGCGGCCTACTACCGTCCGGGCGGCGTGTACCGCGACCTGCCGGACGCGATGCCGCAGCACAAGGCGTCGATCATCCGCAACGCCAAGGCCATCGGCAAACTTAATGAAAACCGCCAGGGTTCCCTGCTGGACTTCATCGAAGACTTCGCGCGCCGCTTCCCGAACTCCGTGGACGAGTACGAAACCCTGCTTACCGACAACCGTATCTGGAAACAGCGTACCGTCGGCATCGGCGTGGTCTCGCCGGAAGATGCGCTGGCCATGGGCTTTACGGGCGCCATGCTGCGCGGCTCGGGCGTGCAGTGGGATTTGCGCAAGAAACAGCCGTACGAAGTGTACGACCTGATGGACTTCGACATTCCTATCGGCACCAACGGCGATTGCTACGACCGCTACCTGGTCCGCGTGGAAGAACTGCGCCAGTCGAACCGCATCATCAAGCAATGCGTGGAGTGGCTGCGCAACAATGAAGGTCCTGTCATGACCAGCAACCGCAAGGTGGCGCCTCCGGGCCGCGTCGACATGAAGACCAACATGGAATCGCTGATTCACCACTTCAAGCTGTTCACGGAAGGTTTCCACGTGCCGCCAGGCGAGGCCTACAGCGCCGTGGAGCATCCGAAGGGCGAGTTCGGCGTGTACCTGGTGTCCGATGGCGCCAACAAGCCGTACCGCATGAAACTGCGCGCGCCAGACTACGCCCACTTGCAGTCGCTCGACGAGATGGCGCGTGGGCACATGCTTGCCGACGCCGTGACCATCATCGGGACGCAAGACATCGTGTTCGGCAGTATTGACCGCTAAGAGGCAAAAAGTATGTTGTTATCAGAGCAATGCTATAAGAAAATTGACCGCGAGCTGGCCAAGTACCCGGCCGACCAGCGTCAGTCGGCCGTCATGGCCGCGCTGGCCCATGCCCAGGATGAACTGGGCTGGCTGGCGCCGGAAACCATGAAGGAACTGGCCGATTACATCGGCATGCCGGCGATTGCCGTGCAGGAAGTGGCCACGTTCTACAATATGTACAACGTGAAACCCGTGGGCAAGCACAAGATCACTGTGTGCACCAACCTGCCATGCGCCCTGTCGGGCGGCGTGCGCGCTGCAGACTACCTGAAGCAGAAACTGGGCATCGATTTCCGCGAAACCACCGCAGACGGCCAGTTCACCCTGGTTGAAGGCGAGTGCATGGGTGCTTGCGGCGATGCGCCTGTCTTGCTGGTCAGTAATAAAACCATGTGCAGCTGGATGTCGAACGAGAAGATCGACGCCATGCTGGAGGAACTCAAGAAATGACGTCACTCCACAACCGCCATATCGATCCATTGATCCTGAAGGATCTGGATGGCAAGAACTGGCATTTGCAAGATTATGTGAACCGCGGCGGCTACAGCGCCCTGCGGCGTATCCTGGAAGAGAAAATCACGCCGGAACAGATCATCGCCGACCTCAAGGCGTCGTCCTTGCGCGGCCGTGGCGGCGCGGGTTTCCCTACCGGCTTGAAGTGGAGCTTCATGCCGCGCCAGTTCCCGGGCCAGAAATACCTCGTCTGCAATACAGATGAAGGCGAACCGGGCACTTTCAAGGACCGCGACATCATTCGTTACAATCCCCATGCCCTGATCGAAGGCATGGCCATTGGCGCTTATGCGATGGGCATCACCGTCGGCTACAACTATATCCACGGTGAAATCTTCCAGGAATACCTGCGTTTCGAAGAAGCGCTGGAAGAGGCGCGCGCCGCCGGCTTCCTCGGTGACAAGATCATGGGCAGCGAGTTCTCGTTCCAGTTGCATGCGCACCATGGTTATGGCGCCTACATCTGCGGCGAAGAAACGGCCCTGCTCGAATCGCTGGAAGGCAAGAAAGGCCAGCCGCGCTTCAAGCCGCCTTTCCCTGCCTCGTTTGGCCTGTACGGCAAGCCGACGACGATCAACAATACGGAAACCTTCGCGGCCGTGCCATTCGTGCTGAACATTGGTCCAGAGAAATACCTGGCGATGGGCAAGCCGAACAATGGCGGTTCGAAGATCTTCTCGATCTCGGGCGACGTGGAAAAACCGGGCAACTATGAAGTGCCGCTCGGCACCCCGTTTGCGACCCTGCTGGAACTGGCAGGCGGCATGCGCGGTGGCAAAAAGATCAAGGCCGTGATCCCTGGCGGTTCGTCCGCTCCGGTGATCCGCGGCGACATCATGATGCAGACCGACCTGGACTACGACTCGATCGCGAAAGCTGGTTCGATGCTCGGTTCGGGCGCCGTCATCGTGATGGACGAAACACGCTGCATGGTAAAGGCGCTGGAACGCCTGTCCTACTTCTACTTTGAAGAATCGTGCGGCCAGTGTACGCCTTGCCGTGAAGGCACAGGCTGGATGTACCGCATGGTGCACCGCATCGAGCAGGGGCAGGGTCGTCCAGACGACCTGGACATGCTCAACTCGATCGCCGACAACATCCAGGGCCGCACCATTTGCGCGCTGGGCGATGCGGCTGCCATGCCGGTACGGGCCTTCATTAAGAATTTCCGTGAAGAATTTGAATATCATATCGAGCACAAGCATTGCTTAGTGCCCGCATATATCTAAGCTGCGTCAGGTAACGATCACCATGGTTGAAATCGAAATAGACGGCAAAAAAGTCGAAGTCCCTGCTGGTAGCATGGTGATGGACGCCGCCAACAAATTGGGAACCTACATTCCGCACTTCTGCTATCACAAGAAATTGTCGATCGCAGCGAACTGCCGCATGTGCCTGGTCGAAGTGGAAAAGGCGCCCAAGCCTTTGCCCGCTTGTGCGACCCCGGTCAGTGCCGGCATGATCGTGCGCTCCGCCAGCGATAAAGCTGTGCAGGCGCAAAAGTCGGTCATGGAATTCTTGCTGATTAACCACCCGCTCGATTGCCCTATCTGCGATCAGGGCGGCGAATGCCAGTTGCAAGACTTGGCAGTGGGCTACGGCAAGAGCGAATCGCGCTACAAGGAAGACAAGCGCGTCGTCACGCCAAAGGAAGCCGGTCCGCTGGTCTCCATGCAAGAGATGTCGCGCTGCATCCAGTGCACCCGTTGCGTACGCTTTGGCCAGGAAGTGGCCGGCGTGATGGAGCTGGGCATGATCGGCCGCGGCGAACACTCGGAAATCGTGTCCTTCGTCGGCCAGTCGGTCGACTCGGAACTGTCGGGCAACATGATCGACCTGTGCCCGGTTGGCGCACTGACCTCGAAGCCGTTCCGTTACAGCGCCCGTACGTGGGAACTGTCGCGCCGCAAATCGGTCAGCCCGCATGACGGTCTGGGCGCGAACCTGATCGTGCAAGTGAAAGCTGGCAAGGTCAAGCGCGTATTGCCGCTGGAAAACGAAGCCGTCAACGAGTGCTGGATCTCGGACAAGGACCGTTTCTCGTACGAAGCGCTGGACAGTGCCGAACGCCTGACTTCCCCGATGCTGAAACAAGGCAACGAGTGGAAAGAAGTCGATTGGCAAACGGCGCTGGAATACGTGGCGCACGGTTTGAAAAATATCAAGCACGAGCATGGCGCCGACGCCATCGCCGCGCTGGCAACGCCGCATTCGACCGTCGAAGAGCTGGTACTGCTGCAAAAAGTCGCCAACGGTCTCGGTTCCGAGAACGTCGACTTCCGCCTGCGCCAGACCGACTTCGCGCTGGACGCTGGCGTCAAGCCATGGCTGGGCATGCCGATCAACGAATTTGGCCAGATCAAGCGCGCCTTCGTCATCGGCTCGTTCCTGCGCAAGGATCACCCATTGCTGGCCACGCGTTTGCGCGCGTCCGTCAAGGGCGGCGCCAAGCTGTCGATCCTGCACGCCTCCGACGATGATCAATTGATCACCATCGCCAACAAGATGATCGTCGCGCCTAGCGATTGGCTGGCGGCCTTGTCGGAAGTGGTCGTCGCTGTTGCTAAAGCGAAAGAAATTACGGCGCCTGCAGGCTTCGAAGCCGTCAACGCTTCGGACGTGGCTGTCGCCATCGCTGCCAGCCTGATGGCTGGCGACAACGGCGCCGTGCTGCTGGGTAATGCGGCAACGCAACACCCGCAAGCGTCGCAACTGCATGCTGCCGCGCAATGGATCGCCGAACAGACGGGTGCCAAGCTGGGTTACCTGACGGAAGCGGCCAACACGGTTGGCGCGCACCTGGTCGCCAAGCCGCGCGCCAACGTGCAAGCAGCGTTTGCCGTACCGAAAAAAGCCTACGTGCTGCTGCACGCCGAGCCGGAACTCGATGCCGCCAATCCACAAGCGGCCCGCGCCGCCCTGGATGGCGCCGACATGGTCGTGGCCATGTCCGCCTTCAAGCACGGCATGGATTACGCCGATGTCTTGCTGCCGATCGCCCCGTTCGCTGAAACCTCGGGTACCTTCGTCAACTGCGAAGGCCGCGCGCAAAGCTTCAACGGCACCGTGAAACCGCTGGCCGATACCCGTCCAGCCTGGAAAGTGCTGCGCGTCCTGGGCAACATCCTGGGCCTGGCCGGTTTCGACTACGACACCTCCGAAGCGATCCGCGACGAAGCGTTTGGTGCCGGCGTGACCGATCTGTCGGCACAGCTGAACAACATCGCGAAAAATGCACCGGAAGCGGCAAGCTACGCCCCGGCGTCGTCTGCGCTGCAACGCATCGCCGACGTGCCCATCTACTTCGCCGACGCGCTGGTACGCCGCTCCGAACCGCTGCTGCGCACGGTCGATGGCGCCGCGCCGCAAGCCCACCTGTCCCTGGCGCTGGCTGAAAAGCTGGGCATCAAGGCGGGCGACAAGGTCAAAGTGGCGCAAGGCTCCGGCAGCGCCATCCTGGTGGCGGCAATTCACGCCGGCCTGCCAGCCAATGTGGTCAAAGTGTCGGCGGCGCATGCCTCGACGGCTAGCCTGGGCGGCATGTTCGGTGACATCACAGTTGAAACAGCAGAGGGGAAAATCTGATGGCTCTGCCTGAATTTGTAAACGTCATCAACAGTACCGGCCAGGATTTGCTGGGCGGTACCTGGCCGTTCTTCTGGACCCTGATCAAGATCCTGTGCGTGCTGTTGCCGCTGATGGGCCTGGTTGCTTACGCCACCCTGTGGGAGCGCAAGCTGATCGGCTGGATCCAGATCCGCGTCGGCCCGAACCGCGTGGGTCCCCTGGGCCTGCTGCAACCGATCGCCGATGCGCTGAAACTCTTGTTCAAAGAGATCATCATCCCGGCCAAGGCCGCCAAGGGCCTGTTCGTGATCGGCCCGATCATGACCATCATGCCGGCCCTGGCCGCCTGGTCGGTCGTGCCGTTCGGTCCGGAAGCCGTGCTGGCCAACGTCAACGCGGGCTTGCTGCTGCTGCTGGCGATTACCTCGATGGAAGTCTACGGCATCATCATCGCCGGCTGGGCCTCGAACTCGAAGTACTCGTTCATGGGCGCCATGCGCGCTTCGGCACAGATGATTTCGTATGAAATCCCGATGGGCTTCGTGATGGTCATCGTGCTGATGGTCTCGGGCAGCCTGAACTTCATCGACATCGTTGGCGGCCAGCAAATCGGTTACTTCGCCGGCAAGGGCGTGAACTTCATGTCGTGGAACTGGCTGCCGCTGCTGCCGATGTTCGTCATCTACATGGTGTCGGGTCTGGCTGAAGCCAACCGTCACCCGTTCGACGTCGTCGAAGGCGAGTCGGAAATCGTCGCCGGCCACATGGTCGAGTACTCGGGCATGGCCTACGCCATGTTCATGCTGGCCGAATACGCCAACATGATCCTGATCGGCGCGCTGGCTTCGATCATGTTCCTCGGTGGCTGGTCCGCACCATTTGCCTTCCTCGAGTTCTGGGGTGGTTTCGGCGGCTTCTTCTGGCTGTTCGCCAAGACCTTCTTCATCGTGTCGGTGTTCATCTGGGTACGCGGTACTTTCCCACGCTACCGTTATGACCAGATCATGCGCCTCGGCTGGAAAGTGTTTATCCCGTTGACGCTGGTCTACCTGGTCTTCGTCGCTGCCTGGATGCAGACATCCTGGAATATTTGGAAGTAAGAGAGTGCATACGAATGGATAAGGTAAAAGATTTCTTCAGCAGCCTCTTGTTAGGCGAGCTGATCAAGGGCATGGCGTTGACAGGCAAGTACATGTTTTCGCGCAAGATCACGGTGCAATTCCCGGAAGAGAAGACACCGATCTCGCCGCGTTTCCGTGGCTTGCACGCGCTGCGCCGCTACCCGAACGGCGAGGAACGTTGCATCGCCTGCAAACTGTGCGAAGCGGTTTGCCCGGCGATGGCCATCACGATCGAATCGGAACAGCGTGACGACGGCTCGCGCCGCACCACGCGTTACGATATTGATTTGACCAAGTGCATCTTCTGCGGTTTCTGCGAAGAGTCCTGCCCGGTCGATTCGATCGTCGAGACGCAAATCCTGGAATACCACGGCGAGAAACGCGGGGATTTGTATTACACGAAAGAGATGTTGCTGGCCGTGGGTGATCGTTATGAAAATGACATCGCCGCTGCGCGCGCCGCCGACGCACCTTATCGCTGATGGATGCGCCGCAGCCCCAAAGCTGCGGCGCGCCCCTCGTTCATCTGTACGTCTATTGGGTTTTTTATGGACTTTAAAACAATTTTGTTTTACGCCTTCGCGCTGATCTTGATTCTGGCAGCGACGCGCGTCATCACGGCCCGTAATCCGGTCCACGCAGTACTGTTCCTGGTACTGTCGTTCTTTTCCGCAGCGGGCATCTGGATGCTGCTGCAAGCTGAATTCCTGGCCATCGTGCTGGTATTGGTGTACGTCGGCGCCGTGATGGTGCTGTTCCTCTTCGTGGTCATGATGCTCGATATCAATATCGACCGCATGCGCGAAGGCTTCTGGGGCTATCTGCCTTTGTCGGTGACGGTGGGCGTGATCATCGTGCTGGAAATGGCCGCTGTCCTGTGGCACGGTTTCCGCAACTTTGCGCCTAGCATCGCTCCGGTCAACGTCAACCTGGGCGGCACCAAGGAACTGGGCCTGCTGATCTACACGGAATATGTGTTCGCCTTCGAGATCGCCGCCGTCGTGCTGCTGGTGGCCATCGTTGCCGCGGTTGCACTGACTTTGCGCAAACGCAAGGACACCAAGCACTTTGCTCCAGGCGACGCCGTGCGCGTCAAGCGCAACGACCGCCTGAAGATCATCAAGATGGACGCGGTAGTCGAGCGTCCTGCGGCTGAGCCGGAAGTTAAGGAGGCACCATGACATTATCGCTCACACATTTTTTGGTCCTGGGCGCGATCCTGTTCGCAATCTCGATCGTCGGTATTTTCCTGAACCGCAAGAACATCATCGTATTGCTGATGGCAATCGAATTGATGCTGCTGGCGGTGAATATGAATTTCATCGCGTTCTCCCATTTCATGGGCGACGCGGCCGGTCAGATCTTCGTTTTCTTCATCCTGACGGTTGCCGCCGCTGAGTCGGCTATCGGTCTGGCTATTCTGGTGGTGATGTTCCGTAATCTGGATACCATCAACGTCGAAGACCTGGACAGCCTCAAAGGCTGATGTTTTTCAGACTCGATCTCTCGAATAATAACGATTAAGGTTCATCATGGCGGGGCAACTCCTCAACCCTAACCTCCTTCTTGCCGTACCGCTGGCGCCGCTGGCCGGTGCCGCGATTGCAGGCTTGCTTGGCACCCAGTTCCTGGGTAATTTGGTCGGACGCAAGACGTCGCATACCGCGACGATCCTGGGCGTACTGATTGCGTTCATCCTGTCCGTGCAGACACTGCTGGCAGTGATGGATGGCGCGACATTCAATGGCACCATCTATAACTGGATGACGATCGGCACCCTGAAGATGGAAGTGGGCTTCCAGATCGATTCGCTGTCGGCGATGATGATGTGCGTGGTCACCTTCGTTTCCCTGATGGTGCACATCTACACGATCGGCTACATGAAGGACGACGAAGGCTACAACCGCTTCTTCGCCTACATCTCGCTGTTCACGTTCTCGATGCTGATGCTGGTCATGGCCAACAACTTCCTGCAACTGTTCTTCGGTTGGGAAGCCGTGGGCCTGGTTTCTTACCTCTTGATCGGTTTCTGGTACCAGCGTCCGACGGCCATCGTGGCCAACATGAAGGCTTTCCTGGTCAACCGCGTGGGCGACTTCGGCTTCATCCTGGGCATCGGCCTGCTGCTGGCTTACGCCGGCACCATGAACTACCAGGAAGTGTTCGCCAAGAAAGACGAACTGGCTCTGTTGAGCCTGCCTGGTACCGACTGGGCCCTGCTGACCGTTGCCTGCATCTGCCTGTTCATCGGCGCGATGGGCAAGTCGGCGCAGTTCCCGCTGCACGTGTGGCTGCCTGACTCGATGGAAGGTCCTACCCCGATCTCGGCACTGATTCACGCCGCGACGATGGTGACGGCCGGTATCTTCATGGTCTCGCGCATGTCGCCGCTGTTCGAACTGTCCGACACGGCACTGTCCTTCATCCTGGTGATCGGCTCCATCACGGCATTGTTCATGGGCTTCCTGGGCATCATCCAGAACGACATCAAGCGCGTCGTCGCTTACTCGACCCTGTCGCAGCTGGGCTACATGACCGTCGCGCTGGGTTCGTCCGCGTACTCCGTGGCCGTGTTCCACCTGATGACACACGCATTCTTCAAGGCACTGCTGTTCCTGGGCGCCGGTTCCGTCATCATCGGCATGCACCATGACCAGGATATCCGCAACATGGGTGGCCTGCGCAAATACATGCCGATCACGTGGATCACGTCACTGGTCGGTTCGCTGGCCCTGATCGGCACGCCGCTGTTCTCCGGTTTCTACTCGAAAGACAGCATCATCGAAGCCGTCGAAGCGACGCACATCTGGGGCGCTGGCTTTGCCCAGTTCGCCGTGCTGGCTGGCGTGTTCGTCACCGCCTTCTACTCGTTCCGCATGTACTTCCTCGTCTTCCACGGCAAGGAACGTTTCGGCCAGGCGCACGCGCACGGTCATGACGACCATCACGCACCGAAAGCGGCCCATGGCGCGCACGGCGATGCACATGACGATCATCACGAGGAAGAGGAAGACGACCACGCGCACCACGGTCTGGAACCTGGCCAGAAGCCGCACGAGTCACCATTCGTCGTCTGGTTCCCGCTGGTGATGCTGGCGATTCCTTCGCTGATCATCGGTTACCTGACGATCGGCCCGATGCTGCATGGCGATTTCTTCAAGGGCGTGATCTTCGTCGGCGAAAACCATCCAGCAATGGAAGAGTTGTCGCATGAATTCCACGGCGCAATGGCGATGGCGATCCACGGCCTGTCGACGGCACCGTTCTGGCTGGCATTGTCCGGCGTGGTGGCAGCCTACTACTGCTACATGGTCAACCCGCGTGTACCGGCCTGGTTCTTTGCCAAGTTCCACGCGATCCACACCCTGCTGGACAACAAGTACTACATGGACAAGTTCAATGAAGTCGTGTTCGCCGGCGGTGCCCGCTTGCTGGGTAATGGCCTGTGGAACTTCGGTGACAAGAAGCTGATCGATGGCCTGCTGGTCAACGGTAGCGCCAAGGTCGTCGCCTGGCTGTCCTCGCTGTCGCGAGTGTTGCAGACTGGCTACATCTATCACTATGCATTCGTGATGATCCTGGGCGTGCTGGGCTTCCTGATCTATTTCCTGCCATTCTGGCCCGCTAAGTAAGCTGACCTGATAAAAGAATACTGAGAACCATGATGCAGTCTACGATTTCTACACTACCTCCTTACCTGAGTCTGTCGATCTGGGTGCCGATCATTTGCGGCGTCCTGATCCTGGCTCTCGGCCGTGACAGCAAAGCGGGCTTTACCCGCTGGCTGTCGCTGGCTGGCGCCGTGCTCAGCATGCTGTGCACCTTGCCGCTGATCCAGCATTTCGACAACGCCGCACACGGCATGCAATTCGTCGAAAAAGCACCGTGGATAGCAACCTTCAATATCTGGTACTCGCTGGGTATCGACGGCCTGTCCTTGTGGTTCGTGCCACTGACGGCGTTCATCACCGTCATCGTCGTCATTTCGGCCTGGCAAGTGATCGAGAAGCGCATCGCCCAGTACATGGGCTCGTTTTTGATCCTGTCGGGCCTGATGATCGGCGTGTTCTGCGCGCTGGACGGCTTGTTGTTCTACTTCTTCTTTGAAGCAACCCTGATCCCGATGTTCATCATCATCGGTATCTGGGGCGGTTCGAACCGCGTGTACGCGTCGTTCAAGTTCTTCCTGTACACCTTCTTCGGTTCGCTGCTGACCCTGGTTGCCATCATCTACCTGCGCAATGTGTCGGGCACCTTTGACATCCTGGCCTGGCATGCGTTCAAGCTGACGATGAACGAACAGATCTTCATCTTCCTGGCCTTCCTGATGGCGTTTGCCGTGAAAGTGCCGATGTTCCCTGTCCACACGTGGCTGCCGGACGTCCACGTGGAAGCGCCTACCGGCGGTTCCGCCGTGCTGGCCGCCATCATGCTGAAACTGGGCGCCTACGGCTTCCTGCGTTTCTCGTTGCCGATCACGCCGGACGCCAGCCACTACCTGTCGGGCTTCATGATCACCCTGTCGCTGATCGCCGTGATCTACATCGGTCTGGTTGCCCTGGTGCAAACCGACATGAAAAAACTGGTCGCCTATTCGTCGATCGCGCACATGGGTTTCGTCACCCTGGGCTTCTTCATGTTCAACGACATTTCGGTGCAGGGCGGTATCGTGCAGATGGTCTCGCACGGTTTCATCTCCGGCGCGATGTTCCTGTGCATCGGCGTGCTGTATGACCGCATGCATACCCGCAATATCGCCGATTACGGCGGCGTCGTGAACCGCATGCCGAAATTTGCCGCCTTCTTCGTGCTGTTCTCGATGGCCAACTGCGGTCTGCCAGCCACTTCCGGCTTCGTCGGCGAGTTCATGGTGATCCTGGGCGCAGTGAAATACAACTTCTGGATCGGTCTGCTGGCTGCAACGGCACTGATCTGGGGCGCGGCGTACTCGCTGTGGATGGCCAAGCGCGTGGTGTTCGGCAAGATCAAGAACAAGCATGTGGCCGAACTGACCGACATCAACAAACGTGAATTCTTCATGCTTGCTGTGCTGGCCATCGCCGTGCTCGTGATGGGTCTGTACCCAGCCCCGTTCACCGACACGATGCAAACTTCGGTTGCTGACCTGCTGCAGCATGTCGCCACCAGCAAGTTGCCTTAAATAGAAGACCGATAACATGACTAATGCACCTAATCTGGTACCGCTGTACGCGGAAATCTTTCTGCTGATCGCCACGTCGGCGCTCTTGCTGATCGATATGTTCTTGCCTGCGGCGAAGCGTTCGATCACTTACGTGCTGGCCTTGCTGACCCTGGCCGGCTGCGCCTTGCTGACCGTGGGCGACTTCAACGCGGGCACCACCGTCTACACGTTCCACAACATGTTCGTGTCGGACCCGATGTCGCAGCTGCTGAAACTGTTCTCGTACGGCGCCGTGGCGCTGACCCTGATCTACTCGCGTGCCTATGCCACCGACCGCAACATGCTGTCGGGTAACCTGGGCGGCGAGTTCTACGTGCTGGCCCTGTTTGCACTGCTGGGTCAGATGATCATGATCTCGGCCAACAACTTCCTGATCATCTACCTGGGTCTGGAACTGATGTCGCTGTCGCTGTACGCACTGATCGCTTTGCGCCGTGACAATGCCAAGGCCACGGAAGCGGCCATGAAATACTTCATCCTGGGCGCACTGGCCTCCGGTTTCATGTTGTACGGTATCTCGATGCTGTACGGCGCGTCCGGCACCCTGGACCTGGGCGAACTGCGCGTGGCGCTGGAAAACGGCAAGACCAACGGCACCATCATGGTCTTTGGCCTGGTGTTCCTCGTTGCCGGCCTGGCCTTCAAACTGGGCGTCGTGCCATTCCACATGTGGGTGCCTGACGTGTATCAAGGTTCGCCAACGGCCGTGACCTTGCTGCTGGGCGGCGCGCCGAAACTGGCCGCGTTTGCCATCACCCTGCGTTTGCTGGGCGAGGGCTTGCTGCCAATGGCGCATGACTGGCAGCAAATGCTGCTGGTGCTGGCCGTGATGTCGCTGGCCATCGGTAACTTCACCGCCATCGCGCAAACCAATTTGAAGCGTATGTTGGCGTACTCGACCATCGCACAAATGGGCTTCGTGCTGCTGGGTCTGCTGTCCGGTACCGTTGACGCACCGAACAACACCCTGAACGCGGCTGGCGCAGCGACCGCTTACGGCGCGTCGATGTACTACGTCATCACCTACGTGTTCACCACCCTGGGTACCTTCGGCGTGATCATGTTGCTGGCACGTAATGGTTTCGAAGCAGAAGAACTGGCCGACTTCAAGGGTCTGGGCAAACGCAGCCCGATCTTCGCCCTGGTGATGACCCTGTTCATGTTCTCGCTGGCCGGCGTGCCGCCGCTGATGGGCTTCATGGCCAAGTACTCGGTGCTGGCTTCCGTGCTGGCCACGGGCCAGCTGTGGCTGACCATCGCTGCCGTGCTGTTCTCGCTGATCGGTGCCTTCTACTACCTGCGCGTCGTGAAAATGATGTGGTTTGACGAGCCGACGGACAGCAATGCGCTGGTCGTGCATGGCGACATGCGCGTCGTGCTGGCTTTGAACGGCGTGTTCGTCCTGGCGCTGGGCGTGATGCCTGAGAGCATCCTGGCGGCCTGCGCTTCGGCCATCACCAAGACCCTGGCGTCCTGACCGATGGATGTCACCGCTTCGAGCTGGCTGGTGATCGCCCTGGGTATCCTGGGCGCCAACCTGCCTTTCCTGAACGAGAAGCTGTTTGCCGCCGTGCCCCTGAAAAAGGCGGCGCAGGCGGAGCAGGGCTGGCGCAAGCCGCTGGCGCTGCGCCTGCTGGAGATGGTGATTCTGTACTTCATCGTCGGCGCCGTGGCCTTCGCGCTCGAAGCGCGCATCGGCAACGGTTTCCCGCAGACATGGGAGTTCTATGCCATCACCGGCTGTCTGTTCCTGGTGCTGGCTTTCCCGGGTTTCGTAACACGTTACCTGCGCAAACGCCGCTAGGCAACATCTCCGAAAGCGGCGCCTCTGGCGCCGTTTTTTATTGAATAAAGGAATTCCATGGATACGCAAGCCACTGATACGCAATTGATTGAAACCAAGGTCGATGGCGAGCTCGTCTACCAAGGCGGCTTCCTGCGCGTGCAGCGCGACCGTGTCGCCCTGCCTGACGGCAAGATCACGGCGCGCGAATTCGTCCTGCATCCGGGCGCCGTCGTCATCCTGCCGCTGCTCGACGATGGCACGGTGCTGATGGAGCGCCAGTACCGCTATCCGCTGGACCGGATCTTCATTGAATTCCCGGCCGGCAAGATCGACGCGGGCGAATCGCACCTGGCGTGCGCCCAGCGCGAGTTGCTGGAAGAGACGGGCTACACGGCCAGCGACTGGCAATTCGTCTCCACCATCCACAACGCCATCGCGTATTCCGACGAACACCTGGAATTGTTCCTGGCGCGCGGCCTGGTCGCCGGCGAACGCCAGCTCGACGAGGGCGAATTCCTGGAAACATTCACGGCCACCGTGCCGCAGCTGCTGGACTGGGTCAAGGATGGCACGATCACGGACGTGAAAACCGTCATCGGCATCTTCTGGCTCGACAAGATCACCAGCGGCGCCTGGCAAGCGGCTTGATACAGCGCATGCGCACGGCAATCTTCCTGCTGCTGGCGTCGGCCAGCCTGGGTGCGCACGGGGCCGCGCGCACGCCGTTCCAGGTGCGCTGCGAGGACACGATCAGCAAGACGGTGTCCGTGCTGACGGCGCAGCAGAACGGCTACAGCATCGACACGCATCTGCCATACAAGGCGCTGACGGTGATGAAGGGCATGGCGCGCGCCAACACCTGGGTGCTGGGCTTGACGAAGACGGATTCGCGCGTCGCCATCGCCCTGGCCGGTCCCATGCTGCAAGATCCGGCCAGCGGCTATGAATGCGTGGCGCCGCAGATCACCGTGTCCCTCACATATGCGCCCGTGGTGATCTATATCGGCCGCGAGTTTGCGCCAGGCACTTGCGCGTATGATGAGATACTCGCGCACGAGCTGCGGCACATGAAGACCTATATGGAACACTTGCCGCGCGTGGAAAAAACCGTGCGCGCGTCGCTGGCCAAGCGCTTCGAGGCGCGGCCCCTGTATGCGCCCAGCGGCACGGCCAAGGCGGCGCTGGCGCGCGAGATCGACACGGGCTGGTTGCCATACGTCAAGGCCGAAATGCGCAAGGTGGAAGCCTTGCAGGCGGCCATTGATTCTCCGCAAGAATATGCGCGTCTGGGCAAGGCCTGCAAGGGCGAGATCCAGAACATCCTGACGGGCAAGACAGCGTCCGCCAACTAGACAAGGAATGGCATGACAGCAGCACCGAACACCATCCGCTACTTTGCGCTGATTCCCGCCGCCGGCGTGGGCGCGCGCATGGAAGCGGGCAGTCCCAAGCAATATTTAGCCATCGCCGGCAAACCGATGCTGCGCCACGCGCTCGACGCCTTTCTTGCCAGTCCCCTGATCGCGCACACCTATGTCGTCGTCAGCGCCGACGATGGCGTGATCGACACGGTCGTGCCGGCGCATGGCGTGACTGTACTGCGCTGCGGCGGCGCCACGCGCATGGACAGCATCCTGAATGGCTTGCACGCCTTGCACGGCAGCATCGCTGCCCACGATCAGGTGCTGGTGCACGACGCGGCGCGTCCCGGCCTGACGCCGGCGCTGATCGCAAAACTCATCACGGAGGTGGGCGACCACCCGGCCGGCGGCTTGCTGGCCTTGCCCGTGGTCGATACCGTCAAGCGGGCCGGCCCTGCCCATGTGTCAGCGCAGACGGTGCCGCGCGACGGCCTGTGGCTGGCGCAGACGCCGCAAATGTTCAGCTATGCGCTGCTGCACCAAGCCTTGTCCGAAGCGCCCGATCCGCAAGCGATTACCGATGACGCCAGCGCTGTCGAAGCGCTGGGCCTGGCGCCCTGGCTCGTCGAGGGTCATCCGCGCAACCTGAAGGTGACCTTGCCGCGCGACATACACACGGCCGAGCTGTATTTGGCCCATCCTTGAATCCTGAATCGAAAGACCGCATGACGACCATCACCCCTCCCGTATTGCCATTTCGCATTGGCCAAGGCTATGACTGCCACGCGCTGGTGGAAAACCGCGACCTGATCATCGGCGGCGTGAACATCCCCCATCACCTGGGCTTGCTCGGCCACTCCGACGCCGACGTGCTGCTGCACGCCATCACGGACGCCATTTTCGGCGCCGCCGCCCTGGGCGACATCGGCCGTCATTTCCCCGACACGGACGCGCAATTCAAGGGTGCCGATTCGCGCACCTTGCTGCGCGAAGCCGTGCGCCGCGTGCAAGCGACCGGTTATATCATCGGCAATATCGACGCCACCATCATCGCCCAGCGCCCGAAGATGGCGCCGCACATCGCCGCCATGTGCGCCAACGTGGCGGAAGACTTGGGCGTAAGTGTGGGGCAAGTCAACATCAAGGCCAAGACGAATGAAAAACTGGGCTACCTGGGCCGGGAAGAAGGCATCGCGGCCGAAGCCGTGGCCTTGCTGCTGCGGGCCTGATACGCCACCGACCATCGACCACTGACAGGAGAGAGCATGTTCCAGCGACGCCGTATCAGCATTGTGCTTGCATTCGCACTGACCGCCGCGCCATCGGCCCACGCCGAACTGCAAGCCACGGGCGAGCCGCCCACCGCGAAACAGGGCTGGAAGGCCGAGACCGTCGCGCAGGGCGTGCGCCAGCCGTGGGGCATCGCCTGGCTGGGCGAGGGCCGCGCGCTCGTCACCAGCAAGCAGGGCACTTTGCACCTGCTGAACGGCAAGAAATTCGAGGACGTGGCGCTGGAAGGCATGCCCAAGGTGTTTACGGGCGGGCAGGGCGGCTTGCTCGATATCGTCATTCACCCGCAAGATGCCAGCAAGCCGAATCCACGCGTCTACATGACGGTGTCGACGGGCACGAATGACGCCAACCGCACGACCCTCGTGCGCGGCGTGTTCGACGGCAAGAAGGTGACGGGCATCCAGACCCTGTTCAAGGTCGCCACGGACAAGAGCGGCGGCCAGCACTTCGGTTCACGCCTGCTGTGGCTGCCGGACGGCACTTTGCTGATGAACGTGGCCGATGGCGGCAATCCGCCGTTGCGCATCAAAGACCGCCTGGCGCGCGAGCAGGCGCAAAACCTGGCCACGCACCAAGGTTCCATCCTGCGTCTGACGGAAGACGGTAAACCGGCGCCCGGCAATCCGCTGGCGGCCAAGGGCGCCTTGCCGGAAATCTGGTCGTACGGCCACCGCAACGTGCAGGGCATGGCACTCGATCCTGTTTCCGGCCGCGTGTGGGCGACGGAACACGGCCCGTACGGCGGCGATGAGCTGAACCTGGTAACGGCGGGCGGCAACTACGGCTGGCCCCTGCAAAGCTATGGCGCCGACTACACGACGCATGAACCGGTCGGCAAGCACGAAGTGGCGGGCATGCTCAATCCGAGCGTGGCCTGGGTGCCGTCGCCAGCGCCGTCGGGGCTGGCCGTCTACACGGGCGACAAGATTGCCGCCTGGCGCGGCAGCATTTTCAGCGGCGGCCTGGCGGCCAAGGATATCCGCCGCATCGCCGTCGATGCGAATGGCAAGGTGACGGGGCAGGACCGTCTGGCCATCGGCGCGCGCGTGCGCGACGTGCGCCAGGGGCCGGACGGCTACCTGTATGCGCTGACGGATGAAGACAACGGCCGCCTGTTGCGCATCGTGCCCCAGTAACACGGCAGGCGCCATCTTCGCTTAAGATGGCGCCTTTACTTCCTTCAAGGTGGCGGCATGGCCCGTGATACTTATGCATACCGGCACGTTGCCGTCGAATCGCGCGCGATTCATGGCCACGTGGAAATCCGCCCCGTGCCGGGCCAGGCTTTTTCACCGGAACTGGCCGTGCAGTGCTCGCGCCGCCTGGTCGACCTGCAACAGTACCCGCTGGGCAGCCGCTTTCTGCTCTTTGCCAAGCTGACGGACCGCCTGGGCGGCACGCCTTTCCTGTATGCGTATCACGGCGATGCGGACGTGCTCATGACGCCGGCCGAAGTGACGAAATTCCTTGGCGAATTCCGTCGCGGCCGCATTTGACATCTACGAGGCCATGCAGGCCGCGGCGGTCTTGACGCTGGCGCGCGGCTTGCCGAAAATGGCGATCGTCAGCGCGCAGCCGAGGGCGAACAGGCCACCGATGACCATCGCGCTCGATACACCGAGCCGGTCGACGGCCATGCCTCCCAGCAAGGCGCCCGACGCCAGCGACACTTGCACGATGGCGACAAACAGCGCGCTGCTGCCTTCCATCAGTTCCGGCGCGGCCTTGAACATCCACGTCTGCACGGCGATCGGCATGGCGCCGAAACCGAAACCCCACACGGCCACCAGCAGCATGGCGGTCAGCGAGTGGCTGCCGAACGTGGCCAGGGCCAGGGTGGACAAGCCCAGCACGGCGCCCGTCACCATCAGCGCGGCCCGTTCGTAGCGGCCGGCGGCCCAGCCGCCCATGAGGTTGCCGATGAAGCCGGAAGCGCCGTAGACGAGCAGCATGGCGCTGACCGTGCCGGCCGCCAGGTGCGAGATTTGCGTGAGGAAGGGTGCGATATACGTGTAGGCGGCGAACTGGCCCGTGAAGAGCATGGCCGTGGCGATCAGACCCAGGCGTGCCTTGCGGATGCCGAAAATCATCGGCAACTGGCGCAAGCGGATGGCCTGTGTCGGCGGCAGCTTGGGCAGCAGCAACAACTGGCCGAGGAAGACCAGCACGGCGATGGCGCTGGCCGCGCCGAAAGCGACCCGCCATCCCACCAGCTCGCCCACCAGCGCACCGGCCGGCACGCCCGCCACCGTGCCCAGCGAGACGCCGGCGAAGATGATGGACATGGCGCGCGACGCATGCTGTGGCGCCACCAGGCGCGGGCCGATGGCGCTGCCGATGGCCCAGAAGCCGCCGACACCGACGCCCAGCATGGCGCGGCCCAGCAGTATCCACGTATACGAGGGAGCCAGCGCCACCAGCAGGTTCGAGGCGACCAGCAGGGCAGTCAGCGCCAGCAGCACGATGCGGCGGTCCAGGCGGCCCGAGCCGACGGTGACGAAGATGGCGGCAAACGCGGCAACGATGCCAGGCGTGGTGATCATCAAGCCCGCCTGGCCCTTGCTGATGGACAGTTCGGCGGCCATGGCCGGCAGCAGGCCGACGGGCAGGAATTCGGAGGTGACGAGGGCGAAGGCGCCGATGCCGACCGACAGGACGGCCAGCCATGGCGCCACGGTGGTATCGTCGGCAGTAGCGTGGGAAGGTGTTTGCATGTGAGGTTCCTGAAAAGCTGGAAGGTTTTTAACCGGTCGGTATATAATCAGGGCAGGCAGACATCGTTGTCAATAATTTTTTACCGAACGGTATGAAACAAGATAAAAAAGAGGCGGTAGGCAAGGCAAAAACGGGACGGCCACGCACCTTCGACGAGGACGCGGCGCTCGATTGCGCCATGAAAGTATTCTGGGAAAAGAGCTATGAAGGCAGTTCCTTGCCGGAATTGACGAAAGCCATGGGCATGAACCGGCCCAGCCTGTATGCCGTCTTTGGCAACAAGGAGCAACTGTTCCACAAGGCGCTCGAGCGCTACAGCGACACGCGCATGCGGTTTTTCGATGCGGCGCTGGAACAGCCGACGGCGCGCCAGGTGGTGGAAGCCTTGCTGACACAATATGTCGACGCGCAAACCATGCCCGACGGGCCGCACGGCTGCATGGGCGTCAATGCGGCGCTGGCGTGCAGCGACGATGCCTTGCCGATCCGCGATGAATTGTTCGCGCGCCGGCTGCGCGGTGAAATCAAACTGCGCGACCGCTTGCGGCGGGCCAGGGAAGAGGGGGATTTGCCGCCCGATTCCTGCCCCGAGCAGCAGGCGCGCTTTGTCGTGACCCTGTCGCAGGGCATGGCCATCCAGGCGGCGGCCGGCGTCTCGCGCGAACAGTTGCAGCAGATGGTGGGTTTGCTTCTGCGCAATTGGCCCTTGTAACTACCCTGTCGGGGCGATGGTCTTGGCCAGGTCGCTGGGCGCCTTGCGCCGCCAGGCGGCCGTCAGGGCGGCGGCCAGCATGTCCAGTTCGGCGTCCGCCAGGCGCACCGTGATGCCGGCCAGGCGCTCGCCCCACCACAGCTTTTCGCAACCCGATGGCGTGATGACGGTGGCGATATGCGCCGCTTCCGCATCGAGCAGTACGTTGATGTGCTCGTCATCGGGCAGGGTGGCGAAGATCTTCCCGCCCACGCGGAAGGCCGGACGGTCGTGGTGTTCTTCCTCGGTGGTGTCGGGAAACGACAGTGCCAGATAGCGTAGTTCTTCCAGGTCGACCATTCCTCTTTCCCCCTGTTCGGATAGATAGCAGCGTGACTACATTTTGCCATGCTGTTTCGCCCCGTGGTGCAGCGGCATGCGAAAAGAAATGCGCAAGATGCGACACTGGCGCGCGCGTTTGTGGCGCTAGCGCGACAGGTCCGGCTGGCGCGCGAGGGGCACAATGCCCTTGCAGGCAGGATTGCCCAGCCTGTTTTGGCGTGCTTGCCATAAAAGTATCTTGCATGACTAAAAGAAAAATACTTTTCCTCCAGGGAATTTAAGATAGAATAGATTCAACGTTTCACCTGACCCGTCAATTGTCTGATTTTGTCCCGGGAACCCGAACCCTTTCCAGGACGCTTGCAGTGCCGCCATGGCACGCCGCAAGTCCGCGCTGTTTTGCGGAAGCCACGTCCCCGACCGCTCATCCTTGCACTTCCCGCGCTACGCCGACACGCCTCAATGCAGCGTGTATTCAGCTCAAGCGCCTTCACGCCTGTTGCGCCCGTTGAATACTGATTGGAGACCATCATGAAAAACTTGCCCAAATTTGCCTTGTCCTTGATCGTTGCCGGTGTGTTTGCCCAGGCGAACGCCAGCACCGTCCCCTTGTCCACCGGTTACTCGGACGCTGGCGCACACGCTTCCGCCGCATATGGCGCGACGAGCGAGTACCTCGGCGGTTCGAAGTCCTTGCTGGTCGATAGCCATACCTTGAGCCTCTTAGGCCTGGAAAACTGTTGCGATGCCGGCGAGCAAGTACCGGTCAAGGCGGCCGGCAACCATCCCGCCAGCGTTGCCGGCGGCGACAGCCTGGTGTCGGAAGTGCCGGAACCGACCATCTACGCCATGCTGCTGATCGGCCTGGGCTTGCTGGGTTTTACGGCGCGCCGCAAGCAGGATGACAAATTCTAAGCGCAAGTTAAGCAGCACTCTTCTGCGCGCCTCGCGGCGCACGTAAAAAAGCCCGCCGGTCTGTCAGGACACGGCGGGCTTTTTGCATGGCGGCGGCTCAATCGCCGCTGTCTTCGTCTTCGTCGGCGCCCTTGGCCGCCTTGCCCCGCTCGGCGTCGACGGCGCGCTGCAGGCCGGCCGCGTCGCGGAAGAAGGCGTCCATCGTGTGATCCGGGCTGACCCGCAGAACCGGAGGGTAAATGACCGACATGTATGTCTCGTCGGCAAGGCGGCCGCTGATCTGCAGGTTGCTCAGCAGGATCAGGGTCGAGCCAATGATCGCCAGCACGACGGCGACGAGGCCGAAGCGGCGCGGATGCTGCGGCTTGATCGTGCACAAATGGTAGTAGATCATGACGCAGATGATGACGATGAACATGTGCCGTCCATAGCGCGTCAGCGCTTCCAGCGACAGCGCATACGCCGCCACGTTGCTGCCCAGTTCCCACACTTCCATGGCCAGCAAGCCGCAGCCGATGATGAACAGGTGACGGCCGAAGCGCGCCACATGGCCGAACAGCCGGTTTGCCACGGCCCAGACCGACGCCCACACGAGGCCGCCGGCCAGCGCGTAGGCGATGACCATCAGGTAGGAAATCGGCTCGAAGGCATCCGCATCACTGAGCCAGTTGCTGAAGGCGGCCGAGGCGCCGATCATGGCCAGGCCGGCGACGGCCGGGCGCAAGCCTTCCCAGTCGTGCCGGGTCGTGTCGCCCAGTTCGGGCGCCACCGGATGATCGCTGGCGCGCACGCGCAGGCGCGTGTGGCCGAGGCGCACGATGCTGTTGCCGCTCATGGCCACTTGCAATTGCCGCTGTCCCCGGTGGATCACGCCATTCTGGCTGCCCAGGTCGCGCAGCAGCAGGCCACCAGCGCCGTCGTCCTCGACGATGGCGTGCGCTGCGGCCGTATGCGCGTCGTCGAGGATGAAGTCGTTGTCGTAGCCGCGGCCGATGCGGATCGGCAAGGACTCGATCCGCTGGCGTTGCCGCACTTCGCCATTCTCGGCGAGGATTTCGATGTAATAGGGCGGCTTCATGGCTTGCGGCTGCTGGTGGTGGAGGGCGCGCGCGACAGCGCTTCGAGGAAGGTGCGCGTGACGCGCATGCCGTTGGCGTACGACACGCCGCGCGCGTCGATGCGGCTTTGCAGGCTCATCATTGGCTCATCGGTGCTGGCGGCCAGCAGGGCAAAGTCGTACAGTCCCGTAAACTTGCGGTAGGCGCGCACGCACAGCACGGCGCGCAGGAGCAGGGTTTTGTTCTTGACGAACTGTTCGGTGCATTGCGGGCCGGTCAGGTTCACGCTCTTGTAGCTGCCGAAACTTTCATTCTTGAACGACGCGCTGGCCAGTTCGGAAAAGCGCAGGGAGCCCAGTTCGCTGCTGCGCAAAAATTCGTGGCGCATCGACACTTGCCCCGTCTGCAGGGCGCCGGAAATGAAGATGGCCGACTCCATGGCGCAACTGGTGTTGTCGAGCATGTAGGGCTTGTCGGACTTGACGTTGGAGCGGCCCCAGCAGCGCATCTGGTCGGACTCGCGCACGGGCACGCGGTACGGGCCCATGGCTTTCAGGCTCAAGGGCATGTCGAGCAGGCGCGCCAGCATGACTTCCTGGTGCGCCAGCAGTTGCGCCGTCACCAGGGGCTTGAAGTCTTTCGGCGGCTTGCCTTGCTGCGCCACCTTGGCCAGCAATTGCTGGGCATAGCGGGCGGGCACTAGGAAACTGACGAGTTCGCCATCGAGGCGTTTCGAGACATTGATGCCGGCGACGTCGCCATTCGCCGTGACGCTGGGGCCACCGCTCATGCCGGAATTGATCGGCCCCGTAAACATCAGCTGGTCGTAGAAGCTGCGCGTGACGACGCCGTTGTACGAGCCTTCCGAAATGGCGAAGCCCAGGTCCAGCGGATTGCCCATCGAATACAGGTACTGGCCCTGCGTCAGCGGCGCCAGCGCTTCCGGCATCTTGAAGAAGCCAGTACCGTGGCGGTTCACGCGCAATACCGCCAGATCGTGCAGCACGTCGACGGCCAGCAATTCCACGTTACCGCGCTGGCCGCTCGTGTCGACCCACTCTCCCACGTAGGTATCGGGGTCGAGCGCGAACTGGGACACGACATGATAGTTGCTCACCACCAGGTCGCCCGTGCCGATCAAGAAGCCCGAACCGACGGACGATTGCGTGCGGCCGTTCTTCAGCAGCACGCGCACTTGCAGGATGTCGGCGCGCGCGGCCGTGTACAGCTTTTGCGCGGCCGACGAGGGCGGCGGCAAGGCCGCATGTTCGGTGGCGGCGGGCGCGGCGGTGGCCGGCGGCGGTTTGATGGGGGGAGTCGAGGCGGTGGGGGCCGCGGCTGGCGCAGGTGCCGGGGCCGCGTGTGCGCCTGCCGCAGCGCACAGGCTGGCCAGCAGGAAGGCGTAGTCAGATAATTTCATGCATCCTTTGTGCGTGAGCCGGAGTGAGGCCGGCGCCCGGGTGACACGCCGTTCCGCGCCAGCCCGGGGGACTACAGGGCGCCGTCTTCCAGCGCCGGCGCCGTTTCCGGCGTCATCATGTGACCGAGCTTGCTTTGTTTGGTATTCAGGTAGTGCTGGTTGAAGGCGTTGCGGTTGACCAGCAGCGGCACCCGTTCGGCCACCGTGATGCCCAGCGCTTCCATGGCGGCGATCTTGCGCGGATTGTTCGTCATCAGGCGCAGGCTGTGGATGCCGAATTGCGCGAACATGGGTTTGCACAAGGTGTAGTTGCGCGCGTCGGCCTTGAAGCCCAGCTGTTCATTCGCCTGCACCGTGTCGGCGCCCGCTTCCTGCAGGCGGTAGGCGCGGATCTTGTTGATCAGGCCGATGCCGCGTCCTTCCTGGCGCAGGTACAGCAAGATGCCGCGGCCTTCCTCGGCGATGCGTTTCAGGGCGCCCTCGAGCTGCGCGCCGCAGTCGCAGCGCTGCGAAAACAGCACGTCGCCCGTCAGGCACTCGGAATGCACGCGCGCCAGCACCGGTTCGCCGTTGCCGATATCGCCTAGCACCATGGCCAGGTGTTCCTTGCCCGTCGCGTGCTCGACAAAGGCGTGCAAGGTGAACTGGGCCCACGGCGTCGGCAGTGCGCAGGAAGTCGTGTAATCCAATTCGCCTGTCGCCAGGAGGTCTGCGCCGCTTTGCATGGTTGTGCTCATATAAGTAATTATCAAAAATAAAAGGCGCGCGACACCACTCCGGTGCCGGCGCGCCTTGCCATCATACCAAAAAGCAGGGAAACGTTTTCCCTGGCTGCCATTCGGTCGTTGCAATGTCTGGTGATAAACCTTACTTAGGGGCACTTCCTTCTTTTACAAGGTGAATTGCTGGCGTTGCCTGGCGGATGCCTCCGCCAGGCACGGTCCATCAGCTGCCGATGCGTCCGCCGTCGTTCTTGGTGATCACGATGGTGGCCGAGCGGGGGCGCTTGCCGGCGCCATAACCGGCGTTGGCCGGCCACTGGCTCGTGTATTTGGACGGATCGCCGATATTGGCCAGCTTGGTGTTTTCGCCCGGATGCTGGATGTTGATGAACATGGTCTTGCCATCAGGCGTTTCGCTGATGCCCGTGATTTCCGAGCCGACCGGCCCCACCAGGAAGCGCTTGAGCGTGTCGGCCGTGGGTTTCTTGCCGATGAAGGTGTCGACGGCCAGGCTGCCGCCGGCCGCCGTGGCGTAGTTCAGGGTCGACTTGGCGCCGTCGCCGACCTTGCCGGGGATGGCCGCCAGCATCATGCAGTTGGTCACGTCCGTGTACGCGCCATCGTCCGTCTGGATCCAGCAGATGCCCGTGTACGGGCTGAAGGCCAGGCCGTCCGGGCTGGAGAAATCCTGGTCCGCCGTCAGGTTCGACAGGTTGATCTTGCTGGCGTCGGCGCCGCTCTCGGCGCCAAACAGGTAGACGTCCCACGTAAAGCTGGTGGCCGCGGCCGCGCCCGTGCCTTCCTTGAAGCGGATGATGTGGCCGTTCGGATTGCCGTTTTGCGCGCTGCTGCCCTTCATGTCCGTGTAGGCGCGCGGGTTGGCGCTGTCCGGCGCCAGCTGCGACGAGCCGCTCGGATTGACGGTGCGGTTCGAATTGTTGGTCAGCGTGTAATAGATCTCGCCATTGGCCGGATTGACCGAGCACCATTCCGGGCGGTCCATCTTTGTCGCGCCCACGGCGTCGGCCGCCAGGCGGGCATTCACCAGCACGTCGGCCAGGTCGGCGAACTTGTAGGCGCTGTAGGCCTGGATCAGCGCGTTCGACATGGCCAGCTCGATCCACTGGCCCGTGCCGTCGGCGGCCAGCTTGGCCACGTACAGCTTGCCCGAATCGAGGTATTTGTCGCCGGTGGCGATACGGTCAGCCGGGTTCGCATCGGCGGCGGCCCAGACGGCCGTCGTGACGAATTTGTAGATGTACTCGTTGCGCGAATCGTCGCCCATGTACACGGCCAGCTGCTGGCCCACGGCCGGCACGCTGAAGGCGGCGCTTTCGTGCGCGTAGCGGCCCAGCGCCGTGCGCTTGCGGATGGCTTTGGTTTTGTCGTACGGGTCCATCTCGACGATGTAGCCCATGCCGTTCAATTCATTGCGGTAGTCGTCGCTGCCGTTGGTCGAGGCGCCGATCTTGCTCAGATTCCAGCGCGCGTACTTATCGTCGCTGCCGCCCGTTTCCCAGCCGTGGCGCGAGGCGCCGCCCTGGCTACGGCCATAGCGGTTCAGCGACACGACGGATTTGTCGCCGCGCGCCGCATTGTCGGTGGCCGAGCGGGTGAAGTAGCCGGCCCAGTTTTCTTCGCCGGACAGGTAGCTGCCCCAGGGCGACTTGCCCGTGCCGCAATTGTTGATGGTGCCGCGCGTCTTGGTGCCGGTCGGCGAATACTTGGTCACCACAAGGGCGTTGCCGCGCACGGGGCCGGCAAGCTCGATGTCCGTCAGCGGCGTGACGCGGCGGTTGAAGGCGGAATCGTTGACGGTGGCCCAGGCGCTGCCCGTCTTCTTGACTTCCACCACGCTCAGGCCGTGGACGGCCACTTCCTTGTCGACTTCGGCGGCGGGGCGGGGCAGCGAGGTGGTGCCGCCATTGACGTGCAGGAAGTGCGAGGACAGTGTTTCGTCCGTGGTCGCTTCGTGGTTCATGGCCAGCAAGCCCCGTTCGGCGCCGGACGCCAGCGGCGCACCGGCGGCGGACAGGCCGTAGTATTCCATGCCGTCGTGGTGGTCGCCGGCGCGGTTGTCGAAATCGGTATCGCTGCCGTCATTCTTGTACGCTGGCGTGGCCGCGCGCAGCGAGTCGCCCAGCGCATACAGGGCCGTGGCCGTGTAGCCGGCTGGTACCGACACGACGTCGGCCAGGCTTTTCGGCACGGCCGTGAAGGCCAGCAGTTTTTCGGGTGTTGGGGTCGGCGTTGGCGTCGGCGTGACGGCGATGGCGTCGCTGCCGCCACCGCAGGCGGACAGGCCCATCGAACCCATGACGGCGGTAGCGGCCGTGACGGCGCTGCCGCGCAGCCAGTTGCGGCGGCTCAGGCGGGCGTTCAGGATGCTGTTGAAATGGTTGTCGTGGGACGCGTTGCTGTCAATGTCGTTCAGATCGGTGGCGCTGATGGCCAGATCGTTGGGCTTGTTCATGGGCTGCGATGTCCTGTGGTTGCGTGATTTAAAGGCAACCGGATGATAATCAGCTAATGTGACAGCGCCATGTCAGCCTGATGACAAAACAATGACAGGCCGCCGGCCGGGCGGTCCGCGTCGATGACGGGCCCGTCCGGTCAGGCAGCCTTGGTCTTACCTGGCCTGGCGAAAACCGCGCTCCACCAGCAAGAGCATGCCGCCGAAGATGGACAGGTTCTTCAGGAAGTTCGTCAGCTGGTCCTGGAAGTGGGCCGCATCGGCGCTCCAGAAGGCGTGGAAGATGAGCGTCGTCGGGATCAGGAACAGCGCCAGGGCCAGCGCCGCCCAGCGCGCCTGCCAGCCAGTGATCAAGAGCAAGCCGCCGCCCACTTCCAGCACGATCACGCCGACCAGCAAGATATTGGCGATTGGCAAGCCCTGGCTGGCCATGTAGCCGGCCACACCGGCAAAGCCGCCGATTTTCAGCAAGCCCGAGACAAAGAACAGCACGCCAAGGGCGGCACGGCCGAGGGGGAACAATACGTTGCTTCTGTTTTCCATGATTTTCTCTTTCGTTGTATTTATCAATTATTTAGGCAGGTCGAAGAGCAGGAATTCCGCATCTTCCGGCTGAGTGATGATCACGGCCGCTTCCTGCGTCAGTTTCAGCGCATCGCCCGCTTTCAAGGGCGTGCCGTTGACGACCAGGCTGCCGCGGATCAGATGCACATAGGCGAGGCGGCCTTCGTCGAGCGCATGTTCGGCCTGTTCGCTTTCCTGCAGGATGCTGGCGTAGATGGCCGCATTCTGGTGGATCAGCACCGAACCCTGGCGGCCGTCGGAGGAGGCGATCAAGCGCAGCTTGCCCCGTTTGCTGTCCGGCGTGAAGTGTTTCTCTTCATAGCTGGGGGGAATGCCCGTCACGTTCGGCTGTATCCAGATCTGCAGGAAGTGCAAGCCATCCGTTGCCGAGTGGTTGAACTCGCTGTGGCGCACGCCGCTGCCGGCGCTCATGCGCTGCACATCGCCGTAGTGCAGGACGGAACCGGTGCCCATGCTGTCCTTGTGTTCCAGCGCGCCGTCGAGCACATACGAAATGATTTCCATGTCGCGGTGGCCGTGCGTGCCGAAACCCTGGCCAGGCGTGACCCGGTCTTCATTGATCACCAGCAGGGGCCCAAAGCCCATGTGCAGCGGATCGTGGTAGCTGCCGAAGGAAAAGCTGTGGTGGGAATTGAGCCAGCCGTGGTTGGCTGCGCCGCGTTCTTCGCTATGACGAATCTGTAACATGGTGGACTCCGTTTCTATAAGTTAATGTGCGATAATTTCGAAGGACCGTTGCCTGGCGCTGTGCCGTGGCCTCTGCCCTTCGCTGTACGATGAACAAAGTATAGACCCCTGTTCGGCGAAAGAAAAACGGAAAATATTGCGACCTATGATCGAAAAAATCGAATGTTAAGACTGAGCCTGGAAGCCTTGCAAATCGTCGACGCCATCGACCGCCGCGGTTCGTTCTCGTCGGCCGGCAAGGAATTGCATAAAGTCCCGTCCACCATTTCCTATACCGTGGCCAAGCTGGAAGACGACCTGGGCGTGCAGGTGTTCCAGCGCAATGGCCCGAAAGTCATGCTGACGGCGGCCGGCCAGGAATTGCTGAAAGAGGGCCGTTATCTGTTGAAGGCGGCGCAGGACCTCGAGCACCGCGTGCGCAGGGTGGCGTCCGGCTGGGAAACGGAATTGTCCATCGGCATCGATTCCATGTTTTCCGCCGTGGCCCTGGCCGATGACGTGCGCGCCTTTTACGACGTGGCGCAGCAGACGCGCCTGCGCCTGTCGCAAGACACGCTGTCGGGCACGTGGGAAGCGCTGCTGGACCGGCGCGCCGACTTGCTGGTGGGTGCGCCCGGCGACGGGCCGGCCGGCGGCGGCTATATCGCGCAGCCGATCGGCATGCTCGACTTCGTCTTTGCCGTGGCGCCCACGCATCCGCTGGCGCAGGTGCAGGAACCGTTGTCGCGCGGCCACCTGCAGCAGCACCGGGCCGTGGTGGTGGCCGATTCGGCGCGCCAGATGGCGCCGCGCACGGTGGGCTTGCTGCTGGGGCAGGATGCCTTGAGCGTGCCGAACATGCAGGTCAAGTTCGATTACCAGGTGCTGGGGCTGGGCTTTGGCTTCCTGCCGGGGCCGTGCGCGCGGGCCGCCATCGCGCGCGGCTTGCTGGTGGAAAAGGCCGTGGAAGAACCGAAACCGTCGGAAACGTTTTATCTGGCCTGGCGCGTGGGCGAGGATGGCGCCGCGCTGCGCTGGTGGATGGCGCGCATGCGCGAACCGGATGTGTTTGCCCGCCTGGCGCAGCATCTGCCGGGCCATTCGGCGTAGGTCTTAAAATGTTGACATACGCCAACATTTTTAAGTTACCATATTCGCAGTATTGCAATCGTATTTCTTGCCCGACCTCCATGCCCCACAGTGGGATTTTGATGATTACACACACCGCAGCGCCCCTGATATCTTCCCCTGACCTGGCCCACGAGTGGGGTTGCCATGCTTGAGGCGAAGGTTGCGCTGTGCCTGCGCCTGGCCCAGGATGCCCGAGAACAGGCGGGGCCGCAGCAGGCCGCCACCCTGGCGCGGCTGGAGGAGGAACTGGAGCGGCTGCGCGGCGCCAGCCGCCCCGTGGTGCGCGTGGCGCCTCCCGACGCCTTGCTGGAAATCGATCCCGACGGCTTTTTGATCGGCTGGAACCATGGCGCCGAACAGATGTTCGGCTATTCCGAACTGGAAGCGCTGGGCCAGCACATCCTGTTTTTGTATCCGGAAGACGACGCGGAAGCGAGCGTGCTGGAGTTGCATTTCACCCAGGGCGACGTGGCCACCGATGTGCGCCGGCGCAAGAAGTCGGGCATGGTGACGTGGTTGCGCATGCACCGCCACGTGATCCACGACCAGGCCGGCAAGGCCTGCGGCATGGCCGTGCGCCTGTCGGCCATGAGCGAGCCGCTGTCCGACGTGGACAAGGTGAGGTTGCACGCGCGCATCATCGAAGACAGCGAGCAAGCCGTGCTGATCACGGACGCGGAAGAGCGCATCGTCTCCATCAACAGTTCGTTTTCCCGCATCACAGGCTATTCGCCGGCCGAAGCCATCGGCCGCACGCCGGATTTGCTGCGCTCGGGCGTGCACGACCCGGATTTCCGCGCCAAGGTGCGCGCCGCCATGCGCGGGCACGGCTCCTGGCGCGGCGAAATCATCGGCAAGCGCAAGAATGGCGAACTGTTTCCGCAAGACGTCACCATCAGCGTCGTGCGCGACGAATTCGGCGAAATCAGCCACGTGTTTTCCCTGTTTTCCGATATCTCGGTGCACAAGGATGCCGAGGCGCGCATGCAGCGCATGGCCAACTACGACAGCCTGACGGGCTTGCCCAACCGCTGCCTGCTCAATCAATTGGTCGACCAGGGGCTGGCCGAAGCGAAACGCCAGGGCACGCATGGCGCGCTGATGGTCATCGACATCAGCCGCATCGGTTCCATCAGCGACACTCTGGGCCATGAAGTGGGCGACCAGCTGGTGATCGCCATCGGCCAGTTGTTCCGTGGCGCCCTGCGCGACGCCGACATCCTGGCGCGCGTCGACAACAGCAAGTTCGTCGTGGCCCTGCTGCATATCGAAAAGCGCGAACACGCGGCGAATGTGGCGCAAAAGCTGCTCAACCTGCTCGAGGCGCCGATCAATATCGATGCCCACGCGCTGCACGTGGGTGCCAGCATCGGCATCACCGTGTATCCGGAAGACGGCCTGGAAGCGCCGGCCCTGTTCCGTTTTGCCGACGTGGCCGTGGCCAAGGCGGGGCAGACGATCGAATCGACCTTCCTGTTTTACCGCGAAGACATGAACCGCCGGGCCAAGGAGCATTTGCGCCTGGAAAGCGAAATGCGGCTGGCCCTGGGCGACAAGGAGCTGGAATTGCATTACCAGCCGAAAGTGAGCCTGGCCAGCGGGCGCATCGTCGGCGCGGAAGCCTTGCTGCGCTGGAAGCATCCGATGCGCGGCATGGTCTCGCCCGGCCTCTTCATCCCCGTTGCCGAGGAAACCAGTTTGATCCTGGAACTGGGCACCTGGGTGCTGGACGAGGCCTGCCGCCAGATCCGCAACTGGGAAGACCGTGGCCTGCACATGCCGGCCATCGCCGTCAACCTGTCGGCGCGCCAGTTCGATGAACAGTTGCCGGCGCGCATAGCGGCCGTGCTGGAACGCTACGGCGTGCGGCCCGACCAGATCATGTTGGAAATCACGGAAAGCCTGCTGATGCGCGGCGCCGACAAGGTGATCGACATCATGAACCAGCTCGTGGCCATGGGCCTGGCACTGGCGCTGGACGACTTCGGCACCGGCTATTCCAGCCTGGCGTACCTGAAGAAATTCCCCATCAGTACCTTGAAAATCGATCGCTCGTTTGTCATCGGCTTGCCGTTCGAGGAAAACGATTGCGCCATCGCCCGCGCCATCGTCACCATGGCGCAGCAGCTGCGCCAGGAAATCGTCGCCGAAGGGGTGGAAACGGCCGAGCAGATGCGCTTCCTGCGCGAACTCGGCTGCGACCAGCTGCAAGGTTATCTGTTCAGCCCGGCCGTGACGGCGGCCGAGTTCGAGCTGATGCTCGACGAAGGCCGGCAGTTGCGGCTGGAAGAGCTGGCCTGAGCCGGCGGTTGTCAGACGGTTAGTAACCCACGGAAACCCCGGCTCGCATAATACGAGTCGGCGCCATTGTGGTAGACGAAGACCTGCTCATAGCGCCGGTCGCAAAACAGGGCGCCGCCCAGCGCCCGGATGCTGTCCGGCGTCGCGATCCAGCTTGAGGTTTTGCGGTCGAACGGCTCCAGATCCTGCAACTGGCGGTACTGCGTTTGCGTCAGCAGTGTGACTCCCATCGTTTGCGCCATGGCCATGGCGCTGCCGGCCGGCTTGTTGGCCTTGCGCGCGGCCAGGGCCGCCGCATCGAAACACAGGCTGCGCCGGCCGAGCGGACTTTCTGCCGAGCAATCGCAAAACGTGACGGCGCCCGTGTCGCCGGCGTGCCCGATGACGTCCGGTTCGCCGCCCGTGTCTTCCATTTGCTGCAATACCGCCAGGCTGGCGGGAGCGGCGTCCAGCCGCGCCAGCACCTTGTCCCACGTCCATTGCGGATGGCGGTGCATGTGCTGGCTGAAGCGGGTTTGCAAGGTGTGGATCAAGTCATCATGCATGGTGCGCCTCACTGGAAGTTCAATGATAGTGCCGATTATAAGACGCGATGTGTGTTCACCCCAGCCTGACCTTTTCCAGCAGGTAATCAAGCATCACGCGCACCCTGGCCGGTACTTGCAAACCCGGTCCCACGAAGACGGCGTGCACGAGTTCCCTGTCGCCGGGATTGTAGTCCTGCAGCACGGGGAACAAATCGCCTCGCTCGATATCGCGCAGCACGTGCTGGCGTGAAAAGCGTCCCAGTCCCATGCCGGCCAGCACTAGCTGGCGCATGCTTTCGCCATCGCTGACACAGGTATTGCCCTGCGGCGCCACCTGCAGCGTGCCGCCCGCGCCATCGAGGAAGGGCCAGGTTTCGTTCTGGCAGCGGAAATTGAACGCCAGCAGATTATGTGAGGACAAATCCTGCGGCGTGCGCGGCAGGCCGTGTCGTGCCGCGTAGGCGGGCGACGCCACCACGACCATCGCGTCTTCGCCGAGTTTGCGCGCCACCAGGTTCGATTCCTTCAACTTGCCCGTGCGGATGGCGATGTCGGTGCGGTCTTCCAGCAAGTCGACGATGGCGTCGCTGACGACGACGTCAAGCACGATGTCGGGATAGCGCCGCGCGAACTCGGGCAGGATGGGCAGCAGATGGCGCACGCCGAACGGCACGAAACAGTTGATGCGCAAGCGTCCGCGCGGCGCCGCACCCTGCGATGCTTCGCGCTCGGCGCCATCGATATCGTCGAGGATGCGCTTGCACTGCACGAAGAAAGCGTCGCCCTCGGGCGTCGTGTGCAGCTGGCGCGTGCTGCGCTGGAGCAAGCGGGCGCCCAGCCGCGCTTCCAGGCGATTGACGAGCTTGCTGACAGCGGACGGCGTCAAGGCCAGGCGGCGCGCGGCGGCGGAAAAGGCCCCCGTTTCCACCACGGCCACAAACACCGCCATCTCGAACGCGCGGTTGATGTCTTGCCTGGCCATTATTGAATCCATTTCACAGGTGTTTCCATTATGGGAGTCTATATCAAAAGCGTTTGCATCGATACACTGGCTGACTTGAACTCAGCCGGAGAACTGCCATGACCACCGCAAGCCCTGTTTCACCTCAAGCCAGCAAGATGCCGCCCGGCGTGCTGGCGCTGGCCGTCGGCGCTTTTGCCATCGGCGTCACTGAATTCGTCGTCGTCGGCATCCTGCCCACCATTGCGAAAGATTTGCAGATTTCCATCGAATCGGCCGGCTCGCTGGTGAGCCTGTATGCGCTGGCGCTGGCCATCGGCACGCCGCTGCTGGTGTTGCTGATGTCGCGCCTGCCGCGCAAGGCGGCCCTGCTGGGGCTGATGAGCGTGTTCCTGGCCGGTAACCTGCTGGCCGCCTTTTCGCATACGTTCGAACTGTTGCTGCTGGGGCGGGTCATCACGGCCGTGGCGCACGGCACCTACTTTGCCATCGGCGCCACCGTGGCGGCCAGCCTGGTCAGCAAGGAACAGGCGGGCAGGGCGATTTCCGTCATGTTTGCGGGATTGACCTTGGCCATGGTGATCGGCGTGCCCTTCGGCAGTTTTCTGGGCAACCTGATGGGCTGGCGCTTGCCCTTCTTTGCCGTGGTGGTCCTGGCCGCGCTGGGCCTGGGCGCCATGGCGCGCTGGCTGCCGGCCGGTTTGCAGCAGGGCAAGGGCGGCAAGGCCATGACGCAGCTGGCGGCCCTGGGCAGCGGCCCCATTATCACCATGATGGCCGTGACGACGTTTGGCTTTGGCAGCAGCTTTGCCGCCTTCACGTTCATTACGCCCATCCTGACGGATGTGACGGGTTTTTCCGCCACCATGGCCAGCGCCTTGCTGATCGTGTTCGGCATCGCCACCTTTGCCGGCAACCTGGCGGGCGGCTACCTGACCAGTCACCTGGGATGGCAAAAGGCCTTGCGCCTGATGCTGCTGTTGCTGGCCGTCACGCAGGCGGGCGTGGCGCTGAGCATCAGTTCACCCTGGATGATGACGGTGATGCTGTTCGTCTGGGGCGTGTTCGCCTTTGGCCTGTCGCCCGCCCTGCAGGCCGGCATGCTGGCCACGGCCGAGCGCTACACGCCGCAAGCCGTCGATTTTGCCTCGGGCCTGAACATTTCCGCGTTCAATCTCGGCATTTCCTTCGGTTCCATGCTCGGTGCGCTGATGGTCTCGCGCCACATGATGGCGTCGTCGCCGTGGGCCGGGGTGGCCGCTGCCTTGCTGGCACTATTGCCGCTGGCCTGGCTGGCGCGCAAAAATGTGGCCATAGCGTGCCCAAGTCAGGCGCGGTAGCGCAGCGCCTCCACGAAGGCTGAAAATGCGGGCGTGGCCTGGCGCCGGTTCGGGTAGTACAGGTGGTAGCCCTGGAAGGTGGGGCACCAGTCGGCGAGGATTTCGACCAGGCGGCCATCGGCCAGGTAGGGCGCCAGCAGCGGCTCGGGCACGTAGGCCAGGCCGATGCCGTCGAGCGCCGCATTGAGCACGTGCATGATGCTGTTGAAGACCAGCTGGCCTTCTGCCTTGACGGCAAAGGCTTGCCCATCCTTTTCGAATTCCCACGCGTAGATGGCGCCAGCGGGCCGGTGGCGGATATTCACGCAGGCGTATTCCGTCAGCGCATGCGGCGTTGCGGGCGCACCATGGCGCGCGAAATAGGCGGGCGACCCTACCACGGCCAGGCGCCAGTCTGGGCCGATGCGCACGGCGATCATGTCCTTGCTGATGGCTTCGCCCAGGCGGATGCCGGCGTCGAAGCGCTGCTCGACCACATTCGTAAAGCCGTAGTCGACCACCAGTTCCAGGCTGATGTCGGGATAGTCGCGCAGGAAGCCGGCCAGCATGGGCCGCAGCAGCAATTCGATATGGTCGTCGGTGCAGGTGACGCGGATGGTGCCCCTGGGCTTGTCGCGCAGCGCGCCCAGCGCCTCGACCTCGGCGGCGATCTGCTCGAACAGGGGCGCGATGGCCAGCATGAGCTTTTCGCCCGCATCGGTGGGCGCCACGTTGCGCGTGGTGCGCGCCAGCAGTCGCACGCCCAGCCGTTCTTCCAGGGTGCGGATGGTATGGCTGAGCGCGGACGCGGTGATGCCCAGCCTGGCGGCGGCCCTGGTAAAGCTGCGCTCCCGCGCCACGGCGAGGAAGGCTTGCAGATCGTTGATTTTGTTTTGGCTCATTACTGAATTTTTTTCATAACTACATCAAGATTGTACCCGCTAATCAAAAGAGCTTGCCTGCGTCAAGATGGTGCCCTGACTTTTAAAGGAGCATGGGCATGAAGACAACACGCATGAAAACGACCGCTGGCCGCCGCGAATTCGTCAAGGCCGCCGGCACGGGCATGGCGGCACTGGGCGTCCTGTCCGTCCTGGGCGCACCCATTTTCGCCGCCGCCGCGCCGGCCTTGCCGGCCATGCCCGATGGCGCCGACAATTTCTACCAGAGCAGCAAGGTGAAGGTGCAGCCGGTGCGCTTCCGGAACCAGTACCAGATGACGGTTGCCGGCAATCTGTTCCTGCCGACGCAGCTGGACCCCGCTCGCCGGCACGCCGCCATCATCGTTGGCCACCCGATGGGCGCCGTCAAGGAGCAAAGCGCGAACCTGTATGCGACCAAAATGGCCGAGCAGGGCTTCGTCGCCCTGTCGCTGGACCTGTCGTTCTGGGGCGAGAGCGAAGGGCGGCCGCGCAACGCCGTCTCGCCCGATATCTACGCCGAGGATTTCAGCGCGGCCGTCGATTTTCTCGGCGCACAAGCGCTTGTCGACAGCGAACGCATCGCCGCCATCGGCATTTGCGGCAGCGGCAGCTTTGTCATCAGCGCGGCCAAGATCGACCCGCGCATCAAGGCCGTCGCCACGGTGAGCATGTACGACATGGGCAGCGCCAGCCGCCACGGCTTGCGCCAGTCGCAAACGCTGGCGCAGCGCCAGGCTTATATCGCCGCGGCCGCGCGCCAGCGCCAGGTGGAGTTTGCCGGCGGCGCCACCGCGTACACGAGCGGCACCTTGCCCGAGTTGAGCGCCAACGCGGGCCCCATCGAACGCGAATTCCACGACTTTTACCGCACGCCGCGCGGCGCCTACCTCCCGGCCGGTCAGCTGCCCGAACGCGCCACCCGTCCCACCCTGAGCAGCAACGTCAAGTTCATGAATTTCTATCCCTTCATGGATATCGAGACGATCTCGCCCCGTCCGCTGCTGTTCATCACTGGCGACCAGGCGCACTCGAAGGAGTTCAGCGAGGATGCCTACCGGCGCGCCGCCGAGCCGAAGGAACTGCATTACGTTGCCGGCGCCGGCCACGTCGACCTGTATGACCGCGTGCCCCTGATCCCCTGGGACAAGCTGACGTCGTTCTTCCAGCGCGCCCTGGCGGCATGAGCGCGGTCCGCAGCGAGGCGGCGGCGCCCGCGTTCTGGGGCGGCATCTTTGCCATGACCCTGTGCGTGTTCACCCTGATCGCTTCCGAATTCATGCCGGTCAGCCTGCTCACGCCCATGGCGGCGGATTTGCGCGTCAGCGAAGGCCTGGCTGGCTATGGCATTGCCATCTCGGGCGCCTTCGCCGTGCTGTCCAGCCTGTCCATCGCTACCCTGGCGGCATCGATGAACCGCAAGACCTTGCTGCTGCTGTTGACGGGCCTGATGTGCGTGTCGGCGCTGGTGGTGGGGCTGGCCACCAGCTACGCGATGTACATGGCGGGGCGCGCGCTGATCGGCGTTGTGGTGGGGGGATTCTGGTCGATGTCGGTGGCCGTGGCGATGCGCCTCGTGCCCAGCCACAGCGTGCCCAGGGCGCTGGCCATCTTCAACGGCGGCAATGCGCTGGCGACTGTGGTGGCCGCGCCGCTGGGCAGCTATCTGGGCGCCAGCATCGGCTGGCGCGGCGCCTTCCTGTGCCTGGCGCCGGTGGCGCTGCTGGCGCTGGCCTGGCAGTGGTGCAGCCTGCCATCGATGCCGGCGGCGCCGCGTTCGGCCCGTTCCGGCCAGGTCTTGCGCCTGCTCGAACGCCGCCAGGTCGCCCTGGGCATGCTGGCCGTCGGCGCGTTCTTCATGGGGCAGTTCGTGCTGTTTACCTATGTGCGACCGTTCCTGGAAAACGTCACGCGCGTCGGCGTGCCCACCTTGTCGATGCTGCTGCTGGCGATCGGCGTGGCCGGCTTCATCGGCACGGCGCTGATCGGCGTCGCGCTGCGGCGTGGCCTGTACCGCACGCTGGTCGCCATCCCCTTGCTGATGGCCGCCATCGCGCTGGCCCTGCTGGCGTTCGGCGACGAGCTGGCGCCCGTCTTCGTGCTGCTGGGGCTATGGGGATTGCTGGCGACGGCCGCGCCCACGGGCTGGTGGTCGTGGCTGGCGCAGACCTTGCCTGATGACGCCGAAGCCGGTGGCGGCCTGATGGTGGCCGTCGTCCAGCTGTGCATCGGCTTCGGTTCCACCGTGGGCGGCATCCTGCTCGACGGCTACGGCTTTCGCGCTACCTTCACGGCCAGCGCCGCGCTGCTCGTGCTGGCGGCGCTGCTGGCCTGGCGCACGGCGCGGCTGAGGTGAGCTTATTCCAGCAGCGCGGCAATGGCCAGTGGTGTGGCGCTGGTGAGGACTTGCCCCGCGTCCGGATGCGCGCTGAAACGGTAGGCGAAGACGCGGAAACCGGCCACGGCGTCGCCGGGAAACGCGGGGCCTTCCTGCGCCGCCAGCGGGACCGGCGCGCCATCGCCGCCCTGGTAGCGCACTTGCGCCGCTTCCATCCTCGCATACGAAAACTGCACGCCGGCGCAGCGCTTGCCGTTCGCTCCGCCCGTCGAGCGCAGGTAGGCGAGCAGCTGTTCGCAGGCGGCGCGCAAGTCGGCCGCCGCATACACGCCATCGGGCCGCGTGACGATGGAGACCCAGGCGATTGACGTGATCTGGCCCGGCTTGCGGTTCCAGGCCAGCTCCGCGTTGTCGTCATACGCGGCCCGGGAAAACGGGAAGACGGCCCGGCCCAGCGCATCGAGCGGCAGCGCCAGCTGCGCGCCCTTGCCGTGCAAGGTCAGGCGCAAGCCATCGGTGGACACGCCGGCGTCGCGCGGGCGCAGGCGCAGATGGTTTTGCAGGAATTGCTTGGGCTTGCCGTATTTTTCGAACCAGATCATGTGGCGGTAGGCGTCGCGGTAGGCGATCCAGTCGCCCGCTTCCTGCGCGCAGGCGAACGCGGGCAGCAGTGCCAGGGCGAGAAGCAGGGATCTGAGCATGGAGCTTAAAACCGGTAACCGAGGCCGCTCGACCAGGTGATGACGTTACGGCGTTCGATGAAGGGACTGTGGGCCGGTCCGTTGCCCAGCCGCGTGCCCGTCACGGCGCTGTTGAGCAGCCACTTGCTGCTCAGGGCCCAGTTCCAGTTGACGCCCATGTCGACGGACGCGACACCGCCGGTCGGGCGGTAGTCGCGCGCGCCGCCGGCTGCCGCGCTGACGGCGTACAGCTCGTCCATCACGGCGCCGCTGGCCAGGGACACGCCGGCCGACAAGGTCACAGTGTGATGGGCCGCCAGCGAGGGCAGGGTCTTTTGCAGGCCGAGCTGGCCGCGCCAGCCGTGCGCGCTCGTGTCGTGCATCAGGTTAGCCGTGACGCGCGCCTGGTCGCCCAGGTAATAGCCGTAGAAGCCGCCCACGTCGGGCGAGCCCTTGATCCGCCGCGTGCCGCGCAGGCGCCGGCTGTCTTCCGGAGCGCGCGCATTGCTGGCGGCCAGCAACGGGCCGTATTCCACGCCCGGCGTGGCCGACAGGTGCATGCCCGCCACGCCGCTGGCCGAAACGAACAGGCCGTTGCTCCACTGGACCTGCAGCAGCGGGCGCAGGACGGCGCCGCGCGATGCGCCATCGTCCGCCGCCGAGCTGCCCGTGAGCGCCGCTCCCACGTACATATCCCTGCTCCCATCGGGCATCATCAGCGCGCTGGTGCCGGTGCTCGCTTCCTCGGCCAGCGCCGGGCCGCAGGCGGCCAGCAGCAACAGCAGGGGAGAAAAACAGGGAAAAAAACGGGGAGCGAACTTGTTCATGCCATCCTTTTAAAAGCCGAAGCGCACGCCGAGCGCCAGGCGGTTCATCGTGCTATTGAGTCCTTCGTATCTGACTTTCGGGGCGTGCTCCCATTCGAGCTGCAGCGCCACGTCCTTGCCGATCTGGTAGGCGGCTCCCACGCTCAGGTACAAGCCGGTCTTGCTGGCCGACTCGCCCGGCGGCGCGTTCTTGCCTGCGATGGAGAATTCGGCATGGCTGCGCGCCACGCCAGCCTTGCCGAACAGCGACCAGTCGTCGTTCAGCCGCCACGTGCCGCGCGCCGCCATGTAGGCGGCACTATTGCGTACCTTGAGCTGGTAGCCGGGATCGAGGTCGAAGCTGGTCGCGCCGCCGCTGGCGCGATAGCCGCCTTCCAGCGCCCAGGCCGGCGTCAGTTCGTAGCCGGCAAAGACGCCGAAGGGCACCGCCTTGCTGCTGGGGCCGCGCCGCGCCGTCGCGCCGCCCTCGGCACGCTCGATCTTGCCATCGCTGGAAGGGCTGACGTTGGCGCCCAAGTACAGGCCTTCGGCATGGACCGTCGACGTGGCGGCGATGGCAAACAGGGTGCTGTAGACAATTTTTTTCATGTTCGGATTCCGGTTGAGGTAAGAGCTATCCATGTTAAGCAAACCTCGTGCCGGAATCCGCCCAGGTTTGTCCTTGAATTGTCCTTAATTTGTAGGCCGCATTTGTATAGAAAGTGTACAAATGTGTACCTGATTGTCGAATATGCCACTTGTGCGCCGCGCTCCACTACAATACGCGACAAAATGGCGGCGCGGAGGGGCGATGCAACGTGTAATGCTGGTGGAGGACGATGCGCGGCTTGCCGCGCTGGTCAAGGAATACCTCGATGAATACGACTATGCGGTCGACGTGGTGATGCGCGGCGACCAGGCCGTGGCGCGCTTTCGCGACCTGCAGCCCGACCTGGTCATACTCGACTTGACCTTGCCCGGCGTCGATGGCCTGGTGGTGTGCCGCCAGCTGCGCCAGCTCAGCGCCGTGCCCATCCTGATACTCACCGCGCGCGAAGACACCTTCGACGAAGTATCGGGCCTGGAGCAGGGCGCCGACGACTACGTGAGCAAGCCGGTGCAGCCCCGCGTGCTGCTGGCCCGCCTGCGCGCGCTGCAGCGGCGCGGCAGCGCGGCGGGCGGCAGCGACATCGTCATCGGCCAGTTGCGCGTGTCGCGCGAAAACCGCGCCGTGCACTGGCGCGGGCAGGAAATCGCCATGAACAGCGCTGAATTCAAGTTGTTCGCAATCCTGGCCGACGCCGCTGGCAAGGTCATGTCGCGCAACGAGATCCTCGTGCGCATGCGCGGCATCGAGTTCGATGGCCTCGATCGCAGCATCGACAACTGCATCTCGCGCTTGCGCCGCAAGTTCGATGACGGCGGCGCGGAACGCATCAAGACGGTATGGGGCGAAGGCTATCTGCTCACGCCCTCCGCCTGGGAATGACCCGTCTTTTCTGGCGTTTCGCGCTGCTGGTGGTGCTGGCCATCGCGCTGGCCAGCTGCGTCATTTACTTCACCTTCAGCCGCCTGTTCGGCGATCCGCTCGAACACATCGCGCGCGACCAGGCCGCCGGCCAGATATTCCTGCTGGAGCAGTACATCGACCAGGCGCCCGCCGATGACTGGCTGCCGCGCCTGAACAAGGTGCGCGAAGTATCGGACGTCGCGCTGGAATTGCAGCCCCTGTCCATCGTGCTGCCGGCGCTGCCGACCGAGGCGCGCGCGCAGCTGCTGCGGGGCGCCGTCGTGATGGACGTGGGCGGCAAGGCTTTCTATCGCCGCGTGGACGCCACGGGTGCACGCTATGCCGGCAGCGAGGACGATGTGCTCCACGCGCAAAACCTGCCCATCGACGTTGGCCAGGCGCTGCGCATGGAGGCGATCCGCTTTGCGGTCATCGCGCTGTGCCTGCTGCTGCCGCTGGGCTGGTGGACGCGCGCGCACGGGCGCAGCCTGGCCGCGCTGTCGCGCATGGCCGACGATTTCGGACAGGGCGACCTGGCGGCGCGGGCGCAGGTCAAGCCCGCGTCGAGCATCGCGCCGCTGGCTGGCCGCATCAACGAGATGGCCGAGCGCATCGGCTCGCTGCTGGAAGCGCGCCGGCATTTGCTGCTGTCGGTGTCGCACGAATTGCGCACGCCGATCGCGCGGCTGGAATTCGGCCTGGCGCTGCTGGACGAACGGCATGGGGGACTTGACCCTGCCCTGCGTCGACGCGTCGACGCCATGGGCGCCGATGTCGAGGAATTGAAAACGCTGGTCAACGAATTGCTGGGCCTGATGCAGCTCGATCACGCGCCAGCCTTGCCGCGCCAGCCGTTTGCCGTGGCGCCCTTGCTGCGCGATTGCATGGCGGCCGTCCTGCCGCGGCAAGTGGAAGCGGGCATCGCCGATGACCTGGGCGAATTGCGCGGCGATCCCCGCCTGCTGGCGCGCGCCATCGGCAACCTGCTTGGCAACGCGGCCAAATATGCCACCGCGCGCATCGCGCTGTCGGCCGTGCGCGAAGGCGATGCGCTGCGTATTGTGATCGAGGATGATGGCCCCGGCATTCCCGCCGGCCAGCGCGAACAGGTGTTTGCCCCGTTCTATCGGCTGGCCCGCGAACAGGACCATGCGACCGCCGGCCACGGCCTGGGACTGGCGATTGCCGCCAGGGCCGTCGCGCTGCACGGCGGCGCCATCGCCATCGACGACTCACCGCTGGGCGGCGCCCGCTTCACGATTTATATTCGGGTCTGAGCACCGGCGCAGCGCGTCTCTGGCGCTGCGCCATGTACGAACTGCCCATCGACGCGGCCATGATCATGGCAATCGCCAGCCATTGCCCGGCACCGAGGCGCTCGTCGAGCAGGATGTACGCCAACATGGCGGCCACGGCCGGTTCCATGCTGCTCATGATGCCGAACGCCTGCGGCGTCAGCCGCTTCAGGGCCACCATTTCCAGCGAGATCGGGATGGCGCTGGAAATGAGGGCCACGCCCAGGCCCACGCCCAGCACGACGGGCGAGAGCAGGGCGGCTCCGCTGTGCATCACGCCCACGGGCACGACCACCAGCGCGGCCATGGTCAGGCCCAGCGACACGGAGTGACCCGCATGCAAATGGCTGGCGCGCTTGCCGAAGACGATGTACGAGGCCCAGCAGACGGCCGCGCCCAGGGCGAACAGCACGCCCGTGGGATCGAGGTTGCTGACGTCGTGGCCGAGCGGCAGCAGCAGCGCCAGTCCCGCCACGGCCAGGGCCACCCAGACGAAGTCGAGCGGGCGGCGCGAGGCCAGCAGGGCCACGGCCAGCGGGCCGGAGAATTCGATCGCCACGGCGATGCCGAACGGGATCGTGCGCAAGGCCATGTAGAAGCACAGGTTGGTCAAGCCCAGCGCGGCGCCGTACAGGGCCACCGTGCGCAGGTCGGCGCGGTTCAGCTGCCAGCGCCACGGGCGCCAGAACAGCAACAGCAGCAGGGCGGAAAAGCCCACGCGCACGGCCGTCGTGCCTTGGGCGCCGACCAGCGGAAACAGGCTGTGCTTGGCCCATGAGGTGCCCAGTCCCAGGCAGGTGACGGAGCCGAGGATGGCCAGCAAGGGAATCAGCGAGGAATAGCGGCGTAATGGCATGGTGATAAAAGGCTTGATATCGGAATAGTGAAAGTTTATTGTGTCTGCTCCGAGTTTTGTACTGCAATTTGACCTTCATGACGCAACTTTCGCTCACGCCCTCCATTGCCCTCGACGCCTTCGACCTGGCGATCCTCGACATCCTGCAGCGCGATAACACAACTTCGCAGCGCGAAATCGCCCAGGCCGTGCATTTGTCGGCGCCGGCCGTGCAGCGGCGCATCCGCCGCCTGCGCGAGAGCGGCGTGATCCGCAACGAGGTGGCCGTACTCGACGCGAGCCGCCTGGGCCGCCCCCTGATCCTGACGGTGGAAGTGCATCTGCACGACGAACACCCGCAGCGCACGGCCGCCATGCGCGCGCGCATCATGGCCGAGCCTGCCATACAGCAGTGCTATGGGATCACGGGCGAGGCTGATTATTTGTTGATCATCACGGCCAGCAGCATGGCCGAATACGAGGCGCTGACGGAACGCTTGTTCGGCGGCGACGACAATATCCGCCGCTACCGCACCTCGGTGGCCTTGACTTGCCTCAAGATGGGCTTGCACGTGCCGCTGGGCTAGGGGAAGATTTTGCCCAGGCATAAGCGGGACAGGGACGAATGTGGGAGCATGAAAATTGGAAGAACAAGGAATGTCGAATCTGGCCGATCCCGGCCTGCTTGCCGCCTGGCTGGCGGCGCGTTCCATTGCGCGCGGCTTGGCGCTGCCCGTGCCCGATCACGGCGGGTGGCGTGTCGATACGGACTTGCCGGGCGAAATCCGGCGCCACGTTTTTGCGGGACCCTGCTCAGGCATCAGCGCGCTGGCAGCCGCTATCCACGGTCCGCATATCTTCATCAAAATGTGCGGCGACGGGGAGCAATTGCTGGGGCTGTTGCCGCCGCGATGGCAACTTTGCCCCTGCGGCTATTTCATGACCCATGAAGGCAGTCTGCAGGCGCCGGACCTGCCTGCCGGCTACCGCCTGGACGTGGCAACATCACAGGAAATCACGACGGCGCATATTCTGGCCGAAGATGGCGGTATTGCCGCCAGCGGCCATGCCGTCGAATATGCCGGTGTCTTTGTCTTTGACCGCATCGTCACCGAGGCCGGCCACCGGCGCCGGGGTCTGGGGCGGGCGCTGATGGCCGCGCTGGCGGCCAGGCAACGATCGGCCAGCGCGCGCCGGGTGCTGGTGGCAACGGACGATGGGGCGAAATTGTATGCGAGCCTGGGCTGGCATAGCGAATCACCCTATTCGACGGCAACGATCGTTCAAGCTGGCATACCGTGCTCCCTATCGGGCAGCTAGGGCTGCGCATCGCGTTCGCGGCAGCTCAATGACGCGTAATGGCCCTTGGGCAGCCGGGCCTTGATGGCAACCTCGCTCAGGGCATGTTGTACATCGACGGGGTCGGTCAGGGTGCAGCGCTGGGCACTGGCGAACGCTTGCAGTTTTTGCGTGCTGCCGCGCACCTTCACCGTCACGCCGGCGCCGGGGCTGACGCAGCAGCCTATGTATTGCGTGATGTATTCTTCCTCGATGAGCACCAGTTCATGTCCCATGAAGCTGGCCGGTTTCTTCAGCAAATAATAGTCTGTGTAGTCGAAGCGCTGGTCGGGACGCTTGCCGATATAGCCTTCGCGCATGTAGGCGGCGATGGCCTTGCCCGAGGTGCCCACCCTGTCCGTCGTGCCCTTTTTCAGGTGCAGCGCGTGGAGCAGGCCGCTTTCAAGTCCGGGATCGGCAGCGGCGCTGGCACAGCAGGTCGCCAGCAGAAGAGTGCCCAGCAGGCGGCGGGTGCGGCATTCAGGCATGGGGTGGATTGCTTGCATATATTTGACGCGAATTTGACGAGAAGGGGAGGTGGGGCGCAGTGTAGCCCACGCCGGCCCGTGTGCGTGGCACAATGCGTGATCCGCACGCCACGTGCCATTCACCCCAGGATTTTCATGACCCGCGCCCTCCTTGACCAAGCCCAGATCCATCCCGCCGCCCGCCCCTTGATCGGCAGCAAGCACAAGGACATCGTGCGCGAGGTGCAGGCGGCCATCGCCGCGCACCAGGTGGTGGTGGTCGGCATGGCGCTCAATCCGTTTCCCCGCAAGGCGCGCAAGATCCTCGACGTGCTGGGCACGCCCTACCAGTACCTGCAATACGGCAGCTATCTGAACCAGTGGCACCGCCGCAATGCCCTGAAAATGTGGACGGGCTGGCCGACGTTTCCCATGGTCTTTGTCAACGGTGTGCTGATCGGTGGCGCCAGCGAGCTGCACAAGCTCGTGGAAAATGGCGAGTTCAGCGCCATGCTGGCCAAGAAGGTGCGCGAGTTTTAAGACCCGCCTTCTATTCTCCTTACTCGCCCGGCCGCCAAGGTGACTTGCGCGTGCGCAGCGGGTCGAGCAAGCTGCGCAAGTCGTTGTGATCGAGTTCGTACATCAGCGCGATTAAACTGCCCAGTTCGCCCGAGGGAAAGCCCTCGCGCGCGAACCAGCCCAGGTAGTGGCCCGGCAAGTCGGCCAGCAGCCGTCCCTGATATTTCCCATATGGCATTTCGCGCGTGACCAGCAGCGCCAGTTTTTCTGAATTCATGGTGGTGACCCCGTGTTGATGCAGCCAGTGTAGCAGAGCATCGTATTGTTGATTTGTGCGCAACTATATTCTGCCTGGCGAGGTATTTTTCGAAACAAAGAAAACCCCGATACTGGATGCCAACATCATTTATCGGAGTTTGCCATGCCCATTGCCTTGCTCGCGCTGACCCTCAGCGCATTTGCCATCGGAACCACCGAGTTTGTCATCGTCGGGCTGTTGCCCACCATCGCCGCCGACCTGGGCGTCAACCTGCCGTCGGCTGGCTTGCTGGTCAGCCTGTATGCACTGGGCGTCGCCGTCGGCGCACCCGTGCTGACTGCCCTGACGGGCAAAATTCCCCGTAAAACCTTGCTGTTGTCCCTGATGGTCTTGTTCACCCTGGGCAACTTGCTGGCGTGGAAGTCGCCTGGTTATGAAACCCTCGTCGTTGCCCGCATCCTGACGGGGCTGGCGCATGGCGTGTTCTTTTCCATCGGCTCGACCATCGCCACCTCGCTGGTGCCGAAGGACAAGGCCGCCAGCGCGATTGCCATCATGTTTACGGGCTTGACCGTGGCCCTGGTGACGGGCGTGCCGCTGGGTACCTTCATCGGCCAGCATTTCGGCTGGCGTGAAACCTTCCTCGCCGTCTCGGCCCTGGGCCTGGTCGCCTTTGTCGGCAGCCTGCTGTACGTGCCGTCGACCATCAAGCACAGCAAGCCTGCATCCCTGCTGCTGCAAGTGCAGGTGCTGGGCCAGCCGCGCCTGTTGCTGGTGTACGCCATGACGGCCGTCGGCTATGGCGGCTCTTTCATCGCCTTTACGTATCTGGCACCGATCCTGCAAGACGTGTCGGGTTTCAGCGCCGGCGCCGTGGGCGTGGTGATGCTGGTGTATGGCGTGTCCGTGGCGTTCGGCAATATCTGGGGCGGCAGGCTGGCCGACAAGAAAGGCCCAGTGCGTGCCCTGAAACTGATCTTCCTGCTGCTGGCGTTGGTTTTGCTGCTGTTGACCTTCACGGCGCCGCATCCCGTGCTCGTCGTCATCACCGTGCTGCTGTGGGGCGCCGTGGCTTTCGGTAACGTGGCCGGTTTGCAAGTGTATGTCGTGCAGCAAGCGGAACACTTCACGCCCCGCGCCGTGGACGTGGCTTCGGGTCTGAACATCGCCGCTTTTAATCTGGGCATCGCCGGCGGCGCCTGGGGCGGCGGCCTGATCGTCGAACACCTGGGCCTCGTGCACACGGGCTGGATCGGTGCGCTCGTCGTGCTCGGGGCGTTCGGCTTGACGGCCTTGAGCGGCCGGCTGGATCGCTTGAATCCCATCCCCGTGCGCACTGGCGGCGAAAAGTCGATCCATGCGGTGGGGCACTAAGCCAGCTTGATCTGCCAGTAAGTTTCTGGCAGAAAACATCAAAACGGGCGAGAATGGCGTTTACTTTCTTCTTGCCCATATTCCCCATGTCCGATACAGCAACGTCACCGCTGCGCCTGCGCGCCGCCATCAATCCGAAACCGCTGGGCGTCGCCCTGTTGCTCATCGTGCTGGGCGCCTGGTATTTGGCGCAAACCGTCGGCGCCACGCTGTCCGCGCTGTATGTGGTGGGCGCCTTGCTCGGCATCACCCTGTATCACGCGGCCTTCGGTTTTACGTCCGCCTGGCGCGTCTTCATCGCCGACGGCCGCGGCGACGGCTTGCGCGCGCAAATGCTGATGCTGGCCGTCGGCGTGGCGCTGTTCTTCCCTGCGCTGTCGGCCGGTACTCTGTTCGGCACGCCTGTGGCGGGCCTGGTCTCTCCCGCCGGCACCTCGGTCATCTTTGGCGCCTTCATCTTCGGCATCGGCATGCAGCTGGGCGGCGGTTGCGCCTCCGGCACCCTGTACACGGTGGGCGGGGGCAGCACGCGCATGCTCATCACCCTGGCCGCCTTCATCGTCGGCTCCGTGATCGGCACGGCGCACATGCCGTTCTGGACGGCGCTGCCGCAGCTCCAGCCGATTTCCCTCGTCACGACCCTGGGCCTGGTGCCCGCGCTGGCGCTGAACTGGATCGTCTTCGCACTGATCGCCGGCATCACGGTCTTGGTTGAAAAGCGCCGCCATGGCAAGCTCGTCGCCACGCCGCTGCGGCCCGCGCAAGCGTCGCCCTGGCTGCATGGCCCGTGGCCGCTGGTGGCGGGCGCCGTTGCTCTCGTCGTGCTGAACTTCGCCACCCTGGCGCTGTCGGGCAAGCCATGGGGCGTGACGTCCGCGTTCGCCCTGTGGGGCGCCAAGGCCGCGTCCGTGGTCGGCATCGACACGGCCAGCTGGGCCTACTGGTCGACCAAGGCCAACGCGGCCGCGCTGGCCGCGCCGTTGACGCAAGACAAGACGTCCGTGATGGACATCGGCATCGTGCTCGGCGCCATGCTGGCGGCGGCGCTGGCCGGCCGCTATGCGCCCGTGTGGCGCATCCCGCGCCGTTCGGTGATCGCCGCCATCGTCGGCGGCTTGCTGCTCGGCTATGGCGCGCGCCTGGCCTACGGCTGCAACATCGGCGCTTATTTCAGCGGCATCGTCTCGGGCAGCTTGCACGGCTGGCTGTGGCTGGTCTGCGCTTTCCTCGGCAACGTCGTCGGCACGCGTTTGCGTCCGTGGTTCGGCCTGGAAGTGGAGCGCGTGAAACGCAGCGGCTGCTGATGCCGGCGTGAATAGGGGCTTTGCTGTATATTTCGGCCCCTGTTCCCCTTTGCCGCCAGCGCAACGTTCATGTCCCCAGTCACCCTGTTTGCCGTCGTCCTCGCGTATTTCCTGATCCTGCTGGGCGTGGCATGGCGCACCTCGCGCCATGCCACCAATGACAGTTTTTTCATCGGCAACAAGGACAGCAACTGGATGCTGGTGGCCTTCGGCATGGTGGGCACGACGCTCACCGGCGTGACTTTCATCAGCGTGCCCGGCGCCGTGGGCAGCAACGGTTTCGGTTATATCCAGCTGATGATCGGCTATGTACTCGGTTACCTGGCCATCACCTTCATCCTGCTGCCGCTGTATTACCGGCTGCAGCTGACCTCGATTTACCGTTATCTGGAATTGCGCCTGGGACGGCGTTCCTACCAGAGCGGGGCGGCGTTTTTCATCGTGTCGCGGCTGCTGGGCGCTACGGCGCGGCTGTATCTGGTGGTCAATATCCTGCAAGCCACCATACTCGACAGCCTGGGCGTGCCGTTCTGGCTGACCTCGTGCGTCGTGCTGCTGCTGATCCTGCTGTACACGTATGAGGGGGGCGTCAAGACCATCGTCTGGACCGATACCCTGCAAACGGCGTGCATGCTGGCCGGTCTCGTCATCTGCAGCGTGTTTTTGCTGCGCGACATGGATCTGTCCCTCGTCGACAGCCTCGAGCGCATGCGCGCGCAAGGCCTTACGCGCATCTTCACCGTCGACCCGGACAGCCCTGCCTATGTCTGGAAGCACATCGTGGCCGGCATGTTCATCACGATCGCCATGACGGGCATGGACCAGGAAATGATGCAAAAGAACATCTCCGTGCGGACCTTGCGCGACTCGCAAAAGAATATGCTCAGCCTGACCGTGGTGCTGACCGGCGTGCTGCTGCTGTTCCTCTTCCTCGGCGGCTTGCTGCACCTGTATGCGCCGCTGGCCGGCGTGACGGCCACGGGCGATAAATTGTTCCCCGCCGTGGTGCTCGGGCATTTCCCGGCCGTGGTGCAGCTGATTTTCTTCATTGCCCTCATTTCCGCCCTGTTCCCCAGCGTGGATGGAGCGCTCACCGCCTTGACGTCCACCTTCTGCATCGACATCCTCGGCGTGCAGCGCAGGCAGGATTTGACTGCGGCGCAGCAGATGCGCTGGCGCCGCCGCGTGCATCTGGGGTTTGCCGCGCTGTTCCTGATCCTGATCATGGCCTTCAAATGGCTGGACGACCCCAGCATGATCGGCGTGATCCTCAAGCTGGCCAGCTATACCTATGGTCCGCTGCTGGGCTTGTTTGCCTTCGGCTTGCTGAGCCAGCGCGGCGTGCGCGACCGCTGGGTACCGCTGGTGGCCGTGGCCGGGCCGCTGCTGTGCGCGCTGATCGAGCAGGAGCAGATGCGGCTGTTCGAGCATTACCGCATCGGGCTGGAGTTGCTGATCCTGAATGGCGCCCTGGTGCTGGGCGGCCTGTTCCTCATTTCCACGCCGCCAGGGCAGGGCGGGCAAGGCGTGGAATACTTGTCAAAATAAGACGAATCCGAAGACGATCGCGGCCATTTTCAGCTATATTGATTTCCTTTAGGTATATAACCTCACGGAGCATCAATGTCACTCAACCCCTTCCCGCCGCTACGCCGCGGTTTTGGCGCATTCTGGCGCGCGCTGGACGCCACCCGCCGCGCGGTCATCAATCTGATTTTCCTGCTGATCGTCATCGCCATCCTGATCGCCATTTTCGGCGGCGGCGCCAAGCCCCTGGCGGAAAAGACCACGCTGGTGCTGGACTTGCAAGGCCCGCTGGTCGAGGAAACCCCGGGCGGCGTGCGCGAGGCCGTGCTGGCCAATGTCAGCGGCGAAGTCAAGAAAAACGTGCAGCTGCGCGACGTGCTGGCGGTGCTCGACACGGCGGCCAAGGACAAGAACATCGGTTCGATGGTGATCATGCTCGACGAATTGCAGGGCGGCGGCCTCGCTTCGCTGCGCGAAGTGGCGGCCGGCGTGGAACGCTTCCGCGCCACGGGCAAGAAAGTCACGGCCTGGGGTTCGAGCTATAACCAGCGCCAGTACCTGGTGGCGGCCAAGGCCGACGAGGTATTCCTGCACCCGATGGGCGGCGTCATGCTGGAAGGCTTTGGCCGCTACCGCAATTACTACCGCGACGCGCTCGATAAAGTGGGCGTGACGGTCAACCTGCTGAAAGTGGGCACGTATAAAAGCGCGGCCGAGCCTTTCATCGCCAACGGCCCGTCCGAAGCGGCGGCCGAAGCGGACCGCTACCTGAACAACGGCCTGTGGACCACCTACACGACGGACGTGGAAAAATCGCGCAAGCTGCCGGCCGGCGCCATCATGCAATCGATCGATGCGCTGCCCGCGCTGATGACGGCCGCCGGCGGCGACCTGGGCAAGCTGTCGCTGGACGCCAAGCTGGTCGACGGCCTGAAAACGCGCGACGAACTGCGCCAGTTCATGATGGCGCGCGGCGCGAAGAACACGGAAGGCACGAATTTCCGCCAGGTGAACTACACCGATTACCTGGCGCGTTTGCGTCCCGTGCACATCGGCGACGCCGTCGGCGTGGTGATCGCCTCCGGTGAAATCGGAGACGGCATCGCGGCACCGGGTTCCATCGGCGGCCTGTCCACCTCGCGCCTGATCCGCCAGGCACGCGAAGACAAATCGATCAAGGCCATCGTGCTGCGCGTCGATTCGCCGGGCGGCAGCGCCTTCGGCTCGGAACTCATCCGCCGCGAACTGGAACTGACGCGCGCCGCCGGCAAACCGGTGGTCGTCTCGATGGGCAACGTGGCCGCTTCCGGCGGCTACTGGATCAGCACCTCGTCCGATGAAGTCATCGCCGACGCTGCCACCATCACCGGTTCCATCGGCGTGTTCGCGATTCTGCCGACGGCCGACAAGGTGGTGGAAAAACTGGGCATCCACACGGCCGGTTCGCCGACCACCTGGCTGGCCGACGCGGGCAACCCATTGCGTCCGCTCGACCCGCGCTTTGCGCAAGTGATCCAGGGCTCGATCAACCACGTGTATGGCGACTTCCTGAATCTGGCCGCCAAGGCGCGCAAGACGACGCCGGAAAAGATCAATGAAGTGGCGCAGGGCCGCGTCTGGACGGGCTTGCAGGCGAAAGAGCGCAACCTGGTCGACCGCATCGGCAGCTATGGCGATGCGCTGGCCTCGGCCGCCAAGCGCGCCAATCTGGGCGCCGACTACCGCGTGACGTACCTGGAGCAAGAAACGTCGAACGTGGACCGCCTGATCGGCATGTTCGGCTCCAAGGCCATGGCCTCGCTGGGACTGGGCGAACACGTGAAGCTGGGCCTGGCCACGACCGGCTTGCCGGCCGACGCGGCGCTGGGCATGGCGCAGGACCTCTCCTGGCTGTCGGGCATCACGCGCGAACATAAACCGTTCATGGCCCTCACGCACTGCCTGTGCGAGGTGCCCTTGGGCGGCAAGTAATCGCAGTAGTGATATGACCTCAAGCCGGCTTCGCCCGGCTTGTTTTCCTTGAGGAGCGCAATATGCCAAGCGACATGAATACAGACACTGACAAGGCGATCACCATCCGCCCTTGCGCCAAGGGCGATGAAGCAGCGCTGGCGCTGGTGGGGCAGGCCACTTTTCTCGAGGCGTTTGCCGGCATCCTCGATGGCGCCGACATCATCGCCCATTGCCAGCGCCAGCACGACGTACAACTGTACCGCGACTGGCTGGCGCTGCCGGCCATGCGGCTCTGGCTGGCCGAGGCCACGCCGGGCGGCGCACCCGTCGGCTATCTGGTGCTCAGCCCCGCCAGCCTGCCGGTGGCGGATCCGCGGCCGAATGACCTGGAAATCAAGCGCATCTACCTGCTGCACCGTTTCCAGGGCCAGCGCGTGGGCCAGCGTTTGATGCAGGCGGCGCTGAGCCAAGCGCGCGCCAGCGGAGCGGGGAGGGTGCTGCTGGGCGTGTACGCGGAAAACCACGATGCGCTGGCGTTCTACGCGCGCTGCGGCTTTGCGCAGGTGGGCCGGCGCACTTTCCGTGTGGGCCGCACCGACTACCAGGACGTCATCCTCGGCATGACGCTGTAAGCGCAAACGGCCCACGTGACGCCAGGTCAAGCCGGCTGGCGGGAGATTTGTAGCGAGTTTGTATCTGCATGCGAGTCGCCCGCGCGCCGCTGGCGCCGGGGCGCGACGCCCGCCAAGCCTGATTTTTCCACCGTTCCCCCACAGTGGCGGCCCACCTGCCGGCCCGCCCGATCCTCCCAGGTCTGCCTGGCTGTGTGTAATTGTTTCAAGTAGAAATGAAACAGTTACATGACTATGCTAGAGTCGTTTGACGCTAGGGAGCGATGTTTTTTCAGCTGATTTTCAGCTCTTGACTCCCCCGGCTTTTTACCGAAACAACCCCGAAAAACGGTCGTCCGGCCTGAGTGTGTCCCACCTCGGCCGGCGCCACAGACTCGCCGTGCCAGCGGCCTAGACAAGGATAAGCGATGGATTCGCAGACTACACCCAACACCCCGCGGCGCAGCCGCCGTTCGAAAATCGTCGGCACGGTCATCGCGCTGGCCGTGATGGCGGCGCTGGGGGGCGGTGCCTGGTACCTGACCCACTCGGGCGTCAGCGCGCAGCCTGGCGCCGGTGGCCCTGGAGGACCGGGAGGCCCCGGCGGGCGCCGCGGCGGCCCTTCGACCACCGTCGGCGTGGCCACGGCCGTCAAGTCCGACCTGCCCGTGGTGCTCGATGCGCTGGGCACGGTGACGGCGGCGTCCACCGTGACGGTGCGCCCGCAAGTGTCGGGCATTTTGAAAGAGCTGAAATTCAAGGAAGGCGGCATGGTCAAGGCGGGCCAGGTGGTGGCGCAGATCGACCCGGCCCAGTTCGAGATGGCGCTGATGCAGGCCACGGGCCAGCGCCAGCGCGATGAAGCGCAGCTGGAAAACGCGCGCCTGACCCTGAAACGCTATCAGACTTTGCTGGGCCAGGATTCCATCGCGCGCCAGGATGTCGACACGCAGGCCGCCCTGGTGAAGCAGCTGGAAGGCACGGTGATGACGGACCGCGCCGCCGAAGGCACGGCCAAACTCAATCTGGGCTACACCAAGGTGGTCTCGCCGATCAGCGGGCGCGCGGGCCTGAAAGTGGTCGACATCGGCAATCTGGTGAGCACCAGCGACACGGGCGGCGTGGTGGTGGTGACGCAACTCTCGCCCATCGACGTGGAATTCTCCGTGCCGCAGGATAAGGTGCAAACGATCCAGGAACGCCTGAACGCGGGTTCGGCCCTGGCTGCGCTGGCGCTGGATCGCACGCGCACGCATACCTTGGACAAGGGCGGCTTGAGCGCGCTGGACAACCAGGTCGACGTGCAGACGGGCACCGTGCGCGCCAAGGCCCGCTACGCGAACGACAAGATGGCGCTGTTCCCCAGCCAGTTCGTCAACGTGCGCCTGGAGCTGGGCAACATCACGGGCGCCGTGCTGGTGCCAGTGACGGCCCTGCGCCACAGTAACAACGGCGATTTCGTCTACGTGCTGAAAGCGGATAAAACCGTCACCGTGCGCATGGTCACGCGTGGCCAGGCCACCACCGACATGGTGGAAATCCGCGCCGGTCTGGAAGCGGGAGAGCAAGTCATCACGGAAGGCGCCGACCGCCTGAAGGAAGGCGCGAAAGTCACGCTGGCGGGCGACAAGCCGGCCATGGGCGGCGCCGGTGGCGCCGCAGGTGGCGAACGCCGCCACCGCCGCCAGCACGCTGAGGGCGCGGCCAGCGCGCCGGCCGCATCGGCTGCCGCATCGGCACCGGCCAGTGCGCCAGCCGCGGCGCCAGCGAAGGGCGCAGCGCAATGAGTCCATCAACGCCATTCATCCAGCGCCCCGTCGCCACGGCGCTGCTGATGCTGGCCATCGTGCTGGCGGGGCTGGTCGGCTTCAAGTTCCTGCCGCTGGCCGCCTTGCCGCAGGTGGATTTCCCCACCATCCAGGTGCAGACCCTGTACCCGGGCGCCAGTCCGGAAGTCATGGGGCAGACCGTGACGGCGCCGCTGGAGCGCCAGTTCGGGCAGATGTCGGGTTTGCAGCGCATGAGTTCCACCAGCGCGGCCGGCGTTTCCCTCATCACCCTGCAATTCACGCTGGGCCAGACCCTGGACGTGGCCGAGCAGGAAGTGCAGGCGGCCATCAACGCGGGCGGTTCCCTGCTGCCCACCGACTTGCCGGCGCCGCCCGTGTACGCGAAGATCAACCCGGCCGACGCGCCCGTGCTGACCCTGGCCATCACGTCCGACACGATGCCGCTGACGCAGGTGCAAAATATCGTCAACACGCGTCTGGCGCTGAAGATCAGCCAGGTCAATGGCGTGGGCCTCGTCTCGCTGTCGGGCGGCCAGCGTCCGGCCGTGCGCATCCAGGGCGACACCAAATTGCTGGCCTCGTACGGCCTGGGCCTCGACAGCCTGCGCACGGCCATCGCGGCGGCCAACGTCAACAGCGCCAAGGGCAGTTTCGACGGCCCCACGCGCTCATTCACCATCAACGCCAATGATCAATTGGTCACGGCGGAAGACTACAAGCGCCTGATCATCACGTATAAAAACGGTGCGCCCGTGCGCCTGTCCGATGTGGCCAATGTCGTCGACAGCGCGGAAAACACGCGCCTGGGCGCCTGGTCGGGCAAGCAGCCGGCCATCATCCTGAACGTGCAGCGCCAGCCCGGCGCCAACGTCATCAAGACGGTCGACGCCATCAAGGCACTGCTGCCCGACCTGCAGGCCAGCCTGCCGGCGGCCATGAAACTCGACGTGCTGAGCGACCGCACGACGGGCATCCGTGCCTCCGTCGAGCACGTGGAAATGGAATTGTTATTGTCCGTGCTGCTGGTGGTGCTGGTGATCTTCGCCTTTTTGCACAGCATGCGCGCCACCGTGATCGCCAGCCTGTCCGTGCCGATTTCCCTGATCGGCGCCTGCGGCGTCATGTATTTGCTCGGCTACAGCCTGAACAACCTCTCCCTGATGGCCCTGACGATCGCCACGGGCTTTGTCGTCGATGACGCCATCGTCATGATCGAAAACATCGCCCGCTACATCGAAGAGGGCGAAACGCCGATGGCCGCCGCCCTGAAAGGCGCGTCGCAGATCGGCTTTACCATCATCTCGCTGACCGTGTCACTGATCGCCGTGCTGATTCCCCTGCTGTTCATGGGCGACGTGGTGGGCCGGCTGTTCCGCGAATTTGCCATGACCCTGGCCATCACGATTCTGATTTCCGCCGTGGTGTCCCTGACCCTGGTGCCGATGATGTCGGCGCGCTGGCTGAAAAGCCACGCCGATGAAAAAGTCAGCGCCACGGGCCAGCGCATCCAGGCCTTCCTCGACCGCGTGATTGTGCAGTACGACCATGCGCTCGTGTGGGTATTGAAACGCCAGGGATTGACCTTGCTCGTCGCCCTGGCCACCTTGCTGCTGACCGTCATCCTGTATGTCACCATTCCGAAAGGCCTGTTCCCCACGCAGGACACGGGGCAGCTGAAGGCGCGCATCGAAACCTCGCAAGCCGTCTCGTACGAGCGCATGGCGACCTTGCAGCAGGCCGCCGCCAGCGCGCTGCTGGAAGACCCCGCCGTCGATACCCTGAGTTCCCTCGTTGGCGTCGATGCGGCCAACAACACCATGCTGCACACGGGCAGCATGCTGATCAACCTGAAGCGTCCGCGCAGCGGCAGCCAGGACGAGATCATGGAGCGCCTGCGCAACCGCGTGGCCCAGGTGGCCGGCGTGACCCTGTATCTGCAGCCGACGCAGGATCTCACCATCGATGCGGAATCGGGGCCGACGCAGTACCGCGTCTCGCTCGAAGGGGCCGACACGGCCACCGTCACCGAGTGGGCCGGCAAGCTGGCCGCGCGCATGCGTGAAAAATCGCAGCTGCGCAACGTCGTCACGGATGCGGGCGCCACGGGCGCCGCCGTCACCGTGGCCATCGACCGAGACAGCGCCGCGCGCATGTCCGTCACCACGGCCACCGTCGACGACGCGTTATATAACGCCTTCGGCCAGCGCATCATTTCGACGATTTTCACGGAAACCAACCAGTACCGCGTCATCCTCGAAGCGCAACCGGGCATCGTCACCACGCCGACCGACCTGTCGGACCTGCAGGTGCGCACGGGTTCCGGCAAGTCGACGCCGCTGTCCGCCTTTGCCAGCGTCAGCGAAAAACAGGCGCCGCTGCAAATCACGCACGTGGCGCAGTATCCGGCCACCACCCTGGGCTTCGATACGACGCAGGGCGTGGCGCTGGGCAGCGCCGTCGACGCCATCCGCCAGGCGGCGAAAGACATCGCCTTGCCGCCATCGGTGACCTTGACCTTCCTCGGCGCGGCCGGCGCGTATGAAAACTCGCTGTCGAACCAGCTGTGGCTGATTCTCGCCGCCGTCGTTTGCGTGTACATCGTGCTGGGCGTGCTGTACGAAAGCTACATCCACCCGCTGACGATTTTGTCGACGCTGCCGTCGGCCGGCGTGGGCGCCTTGCTGGCGCTGATGATCTCGGGGCAGGACCTGGGCGTGATCGGCATCATCGGCATCATCCTGCTGATCGGCATCGTCAAGAAGAACGCCATCATGATGATCGACTTCGCCATCGAGGCCGAACGCGATGAAGGCAAGAGCCCGCAGGAAGCCATCCACCAGGCGGCGCTGCTGCGCTTTCGTCCCATCCTGATGACGACCCTGGCGGCCCTGTTCGCGGCCGTGCCGCTGATGCTGGGCTGGGGCGAGGGCGCCGAGCTGCGCCGTCCGCTGGGCCTGGCCATCTTCGGCGGCCTGATCGTCAGCCAGGTGCTGACCCTGTTTACCACGCCCGTCATCTACCTGGGCTTCGACCGCCTGGGCCAGCGCTTCGCCTCCAGAACGCGGGGCGTCAAGCTGGACAAGCCGGCCGATAATGCGGGGAGCGCCGCGTGAACCTGTCCGAACCGTTCGTCAAGCGTCCCATCGCCACCGTGCTGCTGACCATCGGCATCGCGCTGGCCGGTATCGGCGCCTTCTTCGTGCTGCCCGTCTCGCCGCTGCCGCAGGTCGATTATCCGACCATTTCCGTCAGCGCCAGCTTGCCCGGCGCCAGCCCCGCGACCATGGCCACCTCGGTGGCCACGCCGCTGGAACGGCGCCTCGGTGTGATCTCGGGCGTGAACGAGATGACGTCGTCGTCGGGCACGGGCTCGGCGCGCATCAATTTGCAGTTCGACTTGAACCGCAAGATCGATTCGGCCGCGCGCGAAGTGCAGGCCGCGATTGCCGCCGCGCGCGTGGACTTGCCGGCCACCTTGCGCAGCAATCCCACCTACCGCAAGGCCAATCCGTCCGACGCGCCCGTGATCATCCTGGCGCTGACGTCGAAAACGCGCACGCCGGGCCAGATCTACGACGCCGTGTCGAACCTGGTGCAGCAGAAGGTGGCGCAGGTCAAGGGCGTGGGCGACGTGGAACTGGGCGGCGGCTCGCTGCCTGCCGTACGCGTGGAACTGCTGCCATATCAGCTCAATCACTACAGCGTGTCGATGGAAGACGTGCGCGCGGCCATCCAGGCCAGCAACGCCAACCGCCCGAAAGGGGCGATTTCCGGCGATGAGCGCAGCCTGCAGATCTATTCGGGTGCGACCACCGCGTCGGGCGGGCGCTCAGCAAGTGATTACCGCAGCCTGGTGGTGGCCTGGCGCGACGGCGCCGCCATCCGCCTCGACGACGTGGCCGACGTGGTCGACGGCGTAGAGAACAACAATACCCTGGGCCTGTTCAATGGCGACCCGGCCGTCATCGTGCTGATCACGCGCCAGCCCGGCGCCAACGTCATCGCCACGGTGGACGGCGTGCGCGCGCTGCTGCCGCAACTGCAGGCGCAGCTGCCGGGCGACATCAAGCTGCAAGTGGCGTCCGACAGCACCAATTCCATCCGCTCCTCGCTGCACGAGATCGAGTTCACCCTGATCCTGTCCATCGTGCTCGTCGTGCTGGTGGTCAGCGCCTTTTTGCGCAGTGTGCGCGCCACCATCATCCCGGCTGTCGCCACCATCGTCTCGCTGTTGGGCACCTTTGGCGTCATGTACGTGCTGGGCTTTTCCCTGAACAACCTGTCGCTGATGGCGCTCACGGTGGCCACGGGCTTTGTCGTCGACGACGCCATCGTGGTGCTGGAAAACACGCAGCGCCACATCGAGGCGGGCATGGACCGTTTCAAGGCGGCCCTGCTGGGCGCGCGCGAAGTGGGCTTTACGGTGCTGTCGATCAGCCTGTCGCTGGTGGCCGTCTTTATCCCGCTGCTGTTCATGGGCGGGCAGGTGGGGCGATTGTTCCGCGAATTTGCCGTGACCCTGTCTGCCGCCGTGATGATTTCGCTGGTGATCTCGCTGACCACTACGCCGATGATGTGCGCCTGGCTGCTGAAAAGCGGCGAGCAGCACAAGCCGCCCGGTCTTGTCGCGCGCTGGTTCGAACGGGGCTTCGAGCGCATGCTGAAAGTGTATGAACACTGCCTGGACTGGGCCTTGTCGAGTGCCGCGCTCGTGATGACCATCCTCGTGTTCGTCGTCGGCTTGAACGTGTATTTGTTCGCTGCCGCGCCCAAGGGCTTCTTCCCGCAGCAGGACACGGGCCAGATCAATGGCGGCATGCGCGCCGACCAGAGCATCTCGTTCCAGGCCATGCAAAGTAAATTGCGCCAGCTGGTCGACATCATCAAGGACGATCCGGCCGTCGCCACCGTCGTCGGGTTTACGGGCGGCGGCAGGGCGGGGGGCGGCTTCATGTTCATCGACTTGAAACCGGCGTCGCAGCGCACGGACAAGGGCCAGGCCGTGATCGCGCGCCTGCGCCCGCAACTGGCCAAGGTGACGGGCATTTCGCTGTTCCTCAACCCCGTGCAGGATTTGCGCATGGGCGGGCGTTCCAGTAATTCGACCTACCAGTACACCCTGATCAGCGACAACCAGGCGGACCTGAAGAAGTGGGCGGCGAAACTGGCTGACCAGATGAAGCTGCAGCCGGCCCTGATCGACGTGGACACGGACCAGGCGGAAAACGGCGTGGAAACTTTTGTCAGCATCGACAAGGACCGCGCCACGCAGCTGGGCGTGCAAGTCAAGGATATCGACAATGCGCTGTACAACAGTTTCGGCCAGCGCCAGGTGGCGACCATCTACGATGAGCTGAACCAGTACCACGTGATCATGGAAGTGGCGCCGCGCTATGCGCAAAGCCCGGAAGCGCTGCGCTCCGTGTACGTGCCGGCGTCGAATGCGGCCGCCGTGGCCGCCAGCACGACGGCCACCAGCGCCACCACGGCCAGCACCAGCGTTGCCGCGACGACGCCGAATACGACGGCGGCGCGCGATCCGTCCAGCGGCTCGGCCCTGTCCACGACCCTGACGACCATGGTGCCGCTGTCGTCGTTCAGCACCTTCGCGGAAAGCTCGACGGCCACGTCGATCAACCACCAGGGCGGCGAACTGGCGACCACCGTGTCGTTCAACCTGGCCGACGGCTATCCGCTCAGCGACGGGCAGGCGGCCGTGGCCCAGGCGGAGTCGGAAATCGGCATGCCCGTCAACGTGCGCGGCAGCTTCCAGGGTTCGGCGAAGAGTGCGCAGGACAGCAACAAGGAGCAGCCGCTGTTGATCCTGGCGGCCATCGTGGTGATCTACATCGTGCTGGGCATTTTGTACGAAAGCCTGATCCACCCGGTCACCGTGCTGTCGACCTTGCCGTCGGCAGGGGTGGGCGCCGTGCTGGCCTTGCTGCTGTTCCGCATGGAGTTTTCCATCATCGCCCTGATCGGTGTGTTCCTGTTGATCGGTATCGTCAAGAAAAATGCTATATTGATCATCGACTTCGCGCTGGAGGCCGAGCGTTCGCGCGGGCTGACAGCTGTGGAGGCGGTGCGCGAGGCTTGTTTGCTGCGTTTCCGCCCCATTCTGATGACCACCCTCGCGGCGGCGCTTGGCGCCTTGCCGCTGGCGATCGGTTTCGGCGAGGGGTCGGAGCTACGCCAGCCCTTGGGGGTCGCCATCATCGGCGGCCTGATTGCCAGCCAGTTACTCACATTGCTGACCACCCCGGTGGTCTACATCCTGCTCGACAAGCTGCGCACGCGCAGCGCCGACGAGCAGCAATTGAGCCGCATTCCTGGGCCAGATAACCCGAGCACACAATCATGAAGCATGTAAAACCTATCGTATCGACCGCACCGGCACGCCATCTGCTGTCGCTGGCCACCGCGGCCGCCTTCGTCCTGCTGGCCGGCTGCGCCGTCAGCCCCACGTATGAAGTGCCGACGGCCGCCGCGCCGCAAGCGTTCAAGGAGGCGGCAGGCTGGCAGCCCGCCGTGCCGGCCGATACCCTGGAACGGGGGCCGTGGTGGACCCTGTTCGGTGACGCGCAGCTGAACCAGCTGGCCGAAGGCATCGACATATCGAACCAGAACGTGGCCGCCGCCATCGCCTCGTACGAGCAGGCGCGCGCGCTGGTGCGCGAACAGCGCGCCTCGCTGTTCCCGACGGTGAACCTGACGGGCAGCGGCGCCCGCTCCGGCGGCGGGGGCGAGCAGCAGACGAACAACAACTTCAAGGCCGCCATCGGCGCCTCGTGGGAACCGGACGTGTGGGGCAAGCTGCGCGCCGGCGTGACGGGGGCGGACGCCAGTGCCAGCGCCAGCGCAGCCGACCTGGCGGCAGCGCGCCTGTCGGCGCAGGGCGAGCTGGCCACCAATTATTTTTCGCTGCGCCAGAGCGATGCGCAGATCGCGCTGCTCAATGCCACGATCGACGGCTACAAGCGCGTGCTCGAGATTACCGGTAACCGCTTCAACTCCGGCATCGCCGCCAAGTCCGACCTGCTGCAGGCGCAGACGCAGCTGGCCAATGCGCAGATCGACCTGTCCAGCCAGACGCGTGCGCGCGCCCAGCTCGAACACGCGATCGCGATACTTTTGGGCCGCGCGCCGTCCGACTTCAGCCTGGCCGTGGCGCCGTGGACCCTGACCGTGCCCGAGGTGCCGCTGGGCGTGCCCTCGACCCTGCTGCAGCGCCGACCCGACATCGCGGCCGCCGAGCGTAGGGTTGCCGTGGCCAACGAGCAGATCGGCATCGCCCGCTCGGCCTACTATCCGAGCCTGAACCTGACGGGCTCCTATGGTTCCGGCGCCAGCCGTGTGGGCGACCTGTTCAACGCATCGTCGAGCCTGTGGTCCTTGGGCGTGTCGGCAGCGCAAACCCTGTTCAACGCGGGCGCCACCACGGCCAGCGTGGATGCGGCCAAGGCGGGGCATGAAGCGGCCGTGGCCCGTTACCGCCAAACGGTACTCAGTGCCTTTGGCGCCGTGGAAGACCAGTTGTCGGCCACGCGCGCGCTGGCCGAGCAGCTGGCACTGCGCCAGCAGGCGTCATCCGCCGCCGACCAGGTCGAGCAGCAGATGCTGAATCGCTACAACGCGGGCCAGGTCGGCTACACGGACGTGGTGACGGCGCAGGTGACGGCCCTGTCGGCGCGCCGTTCGCTGGTGCAGGCGCAGGCGGACCGCCAGACGACGGCCGTGGCCCTGATCCAGTCGCTGGGCGGCGGCTGGCATGCGCCGCAGGCGCAGTAAGGGAGTCGGCAGGCGCAGGGAAACCCCGGCGCCAAATTCGCGTTTTTACGCGCTGCTTGAGTGCTAGAATGCAAGATTATCAATTGCCGGCCATGGTAAGGTTTGCCGAGGCTGGTTTCTTGCAGACGATGATAACCCGCAAACGCAGCAAAACCAGTCTGGCCAGCCTGCCTACTGTTACGGAAGCGCCCACCATCGGGTTTCCCGTGGTGGCCATCGGCGCTTCCGCCGGCGGACTCGACCCTATTGTCGCTTTCCTGACCCATGTGCCGCCGGAAAGCGGCATCGCCTATGTGGTGATCCAGCACCTTGATCCCACGCAAAAAGCCCTGTTGCCGGAACTGCTGCAGCGGGCCACCAGCATTCCCGTCACGGAAATCACGCACCAGACCGCATTGCGGCCCAACCATATTTACGTGATCCCGTCGAATGCCGACCTCGGCCTGTCGAAGGGGCGTTTCCTGCTCAGCGAACCGCTGCAGCTGCGCGGACACCGCTTGCCCATCAATGCTTTCTTGGAAAGCCTGGCGGCCGAGCTGGGCGAACTGGCCGTGGGCGTGATTCTGTCCGGCATGGGCAGCGACGGCACGCGCGGCTTGCAGGCCATCAAGCAGGCGGGCGGCCTGACCCTGGCCCAGCATCCCGATACGGCCAAGTTCGACATGATGCCGCAAAGCGCTATCGCTGCCGACGCCGTGGACCTCGTCGATTTTCCCGACAAGATGCCGGAAAAGATCGTCAGTTACCTGTTTCGCAGCAGCTTCCTGGAGTTGCCGGGCAGGGAGCCGAGCGGACGCAATGCATTGCAGGAAATTGTCGCCTTGCTGTCCGAACATACGGGCAACAGCTTCTCGGACTACAAGATCAATACGGTGCTGCGCCGCATCGAACGCCGCATGAGCCTGTACCAGATGACGTCGATGGAAGAGTACATTCCCTATCTGCGTAACAATCCCGCGGAAATCGACTTGCTGTTCAAGGAACTGCTGATCGGCGTGACGAATTTTTTCCGCGATCCGAAAGTGTGGGAATACCTGAAGATGGTGGTCTTGCCGCAAATGCTGGCGGCTCACCCGGACGGGCGCGCGTTCAAGGCCTGGATTCCTGCCTGTTCCACGGGTGAGGAAGCGTATTCGCTGGCCATGGTCTTCCATGAAGTGGTGGCCGGCAGCAACCCGCCGGCGAAATACAGCCTGCAGATTTTTGCCACCGACCTGTCGGCCGACGCCATCGACCGCGCGCGCCAGGGCCGTTTTCCGCACAGCATCAGCAGCGATGTGTCGGCCGAGCGTCTGGAACGGTTTTTCTTGCAGGACAAGAACGATTACCTGGTCCGGAAAGAGATCCGCAACATGATCATCTTTGCCCAGCAAAACATCATTTCGGACCCGCCGTTTACCAAGCTCGACATCCTGTGCTGCCGCAATCTGTTGATTTATCTCAATGCCAAGCTGCAGCAGCGTTTGATTCCCCTGTTTCATTACGCCTTGAACCGCGACGGCGTTTTGCTGTTGGGCAGCGCCGACACGCCCGGTCATTTTTCCGACCTGTTTTCGCCGCTGACGACATCGACCCGGTTGTACCGCCGTCTCGACAACCTGGCGCGCCAGCGCCTGCTGACGTACTTCCCCACCAAGGTGTCGTCGGCCACTCCTCCTACCCCCAGCGACACGAGAGAAGTCAGCATGCCCGGAAAAATCCAATCCCATGTCGAGCAATTATTGCTCCAGAAATATTCGCCTGCGGCCGTGCTGCTGAACCAGGATGGGGACATCCTGTATATCAATGGCCGCACGGGCGCCTTCCTGGAACCGGCGGCCGGCAAGGCCAACTGGAATATCCACGCCATGGCACGCGAGGGCTTGCGCTACGAGCTGGCCAGCCTGATCAAGCAGGCGCTGCAAAGCGACAGCCTGGTACGCCTGAAAGGCCTGGTGCTCAAGGATTACGCAGGACAGGCGCAGGGCGTGGATTTGACGGCGGAAGCGTTGCGCCAGCCCGAAGCGCTGCGCGGCATGGTCTTCGTCACGTTTGACAGCGTGCCGCTGGCGGCTGCCCCGCGCCGGGGCCGCTCGCCGAATCCCAAGGTGCTGGAACTGGAGCAGCAGCTGATCCAGGCGCGCAATGAAATCCAGGCCGTGCGCGACGAAATGCAGACCTCGCGCGAAGAGCTCAAATCGGCCAACGAGGAATTGCAGTCGACCAATGAAGAGTTGCAATCGGCGAACGAAGAGCTGACCACGTCGAAGGAAGAAATGCAGTCGCTCAATGAGGAGTTGTACACCGTCAATGCCGAGCTGCAATCGAAGGTCGATGATTTGTCGCTGGTCAACAGCGATATGAAAAATCTGCTTAATAGTACCGATATCGCCACCATCTTCCTCGACAGCGACCTGCGCATCCGCCGCTTCACGGCGCCGGCCACGCAAATCTACAAGCTGATCCAGACGGACTTGCGCCGCCCGCTCAGCGACATCGTCAACGACCTCGCCTACCCGAACCTGGAGGCGGACGCGCTGGAAGTGATCCGCAGCCTCGTGTTTTGCGAGCGGCAAGTGCAGACCAAGAATGGGCGCTGGTACAACGTGCGCATCATGCCGTACCGCACGGTGGAAAATGTCATCGATGGCGTGGTGGTGACCTTTATTAATATTACCGAGTCGAAGGTACTGGAAGCCCAGTTGCGCCAGATCCAGTCCGGCGCTGCGGCGGCAGGCAATAGCGGCGAGAACGTGTCATGAACGAACCATTCGACGAGGAGAACGTGCCGGCCAGATTGCGAGAGCAGGCCGAGCAATTGGCGGCGCAGCAGCGCCAGCCCTTGCCGCAGTCGAATGAAGAGGTGATGCGCCAGTTGCATGAGTTGCAGGTCAGCCAGATCGAGCTGGAAATGCAGAGCGCGGCCCTGGCCGAACTGGAGCAGCTGAAAAATGAATATGAAAGCAGCCGCGACCGTTATGCGCAGCTGTATGAGCAGGCGCCCGTCAGCTATTTTTCGCTGGCGCGCGAAGGCGTCATCACGCGTGTCAACGTGGCGGCCTGCGGCTTGTTGCAACGTGACAAGAACCGGCTGCTGGGGCGGCGTTTCGAGCAATTCGTCGCGCCCCAGGCGCAGGGCGGCTTCCGGCTCTTCCTCGACGCCGTTTTCACGGGTGGCGCGCGCCAGGTGCTCGAAGCGCCGCTGTTCGAAGGCGAAGCGGGCGGCATGCGCGGCATGGTGCGCATCGAAGCCAATTACGATGCGGACAGCGCCACGGCGCGCATGCTGGTGACGGACCTGGGCGACGAGCACGTGCGCGAATCGGCCTTGCGGCGCGCGTTTGTGATACTCGACAGCATCCGCGAAGGCGTGCTCGTGACGGACAGCGCCAACCGCATCATTTCCGTCAACCCCGCTTTCACCACCATCACCGGCTACCAGGCGGAGGAAGCCATCGGGCGCGATCCGTCCTTCCTCGGCGGCGGCACGCATTTGCCGCATTTTTATGAGGCCATGTGGCGCAGCCTGCACCAGGATGGCAGTTGGTATGGCGAACTGGTGAACCGGCGCAAGAATGGCGAGCGCTTCGTCGAATCGCTGTCGATCACGCCCATGCGCAGCCCGGATGGGGCGATCAGCCATTTTGTCGGCGTGTTTTCCGACATCACCGAGCGCAAGCTGGCCGAGGCGGACTTGCGCGAGCTGCATCGCGAGCTGGACCAGCGGGTGGTCGACCGCACGGCCGAATTGCTGCGCGCCAACCAGCACCTGCAGCTGGAAGTGCACCAGCGCGAGCGGGCGCAGGAAGCCTTGCGCGACGCAGAGCGCTTCTTTCACGCCACCATCGATTCCCTGACGGACCGGGTGCTGGTGCTGGACCGGGCGGGGCGCGTCGTGCATGCCAACCAGGCTTGCCTGGCCTTCGTCGGGCAAACGCCGCAGCCGCTGCAATACCTGGAATTTTGCGAGACGGATCCGCGCTGGCAGCGCAGTGCCGGGCGCGAGCTGGCCGCCGGCATCCGCGCCGTGATTGCCGGCAATGCGGACGCGTTTGCGCTCGAGTATGAGTTTGCCACGCGCTCAGGCCCCCGCTGGTCGCAGGCCAGGGTCAGCCGTTTTCTTGGCGAAGGGCCGCTGCGCGTGGTGGTGGCGCACACGGACATTACCGAACGCAAGCTGATGGACGGCGCCCTGCGCCAGTCGCATGCGCAGCTGCGCCAGCTGGCGCTGCACCTGGAAACGGCCAAGGAAGACGAGCGCAAGCGCATCTCGCGCGATATCCACGATGAACTGGGGCAAAACCTGCTGGCGCTGCGCATCGATATTTCCATGCTCAGCGCCCGCACGGAAGGTTCCCATCCGCGCCTGCACCGCCGGGTCGGCGCTGTCCTCAGCAATGTCGACACCACCATCAAGAGCGTGCGCGGCATCATGAACGAACTGCGCCCGATGGCGCTGGACCTGGGCTTGCAGGCCGCCATCGAGTGGCAGGTGGGCGACTTCCGCAAGCGCAGCGGCGTCGCTTGCCAGCTGCTGATACGCGACGAGGCGCTGTTTTCCGCCATCGGCAGCCAGGTCGAGATCGTGCTGTTCCGCATCGTGCAAGAAGCGCTCAGCAACGTCATGCGCCATGCCCAGGCCAGCCAGGTCGAGATCGAGCTCAGTTCGGATGCCTGCGCCGTGTACGTGGCCATCAGCGACAACGGCATCGGCATCACGCCGCAGCAGCAGCGTAAAAAACAGTGCTTTGGCCTGATCGGCATCGCCGAGCGGGTGACGGCGCTGGGCGGCCAGTTCGAGGTGGGCGTGCCGGCCTCGGGCGCCGGTTGCCGGCTGTCCCTGCAGATCCCCCTGCAGGGCACGGGGCGGCCGGCCGGCTGATACAGAAATTGCATCGGGATAATTTTTGCCGGCTCATGCCGCCTGGACAGGCTATACTTTCGCCTGCTTTTTATGGAGGAGCAAATCTTGTTCAAGACAATCGTATTACCAGTCGCCTTGATGGGCGCGTTCGCCGGCGCACACGCCGACGAAGGGCAGTGGCAACCACACCAGCTGCCACAGCTGAAAGCCGAACTGAAACGGGTCGGCATTGAAATTCCTGCGGAAAAACTGGCCGACCTGAGCAAACACCCGATGAGCGCCATCGTGTCGCTGGGCGGCTGCTCGGCCGCTTTCGTTTCCGACGCCGGCCTGGTGGTGACGAACCACCACTGCGCGTATGGCGCCGTGCAGCGCAATTCCACGCCGGAACACAATTACATCACCAACGGCTTCCTGGCCAAGACGCGCGCCGCAGAGCTGCCGGGCGGTCCGAACAGCCTCGTGTATGTGACGGACAAGGTGGAAAACGTCAGCGACCGCGTGCTGAAAGGCTTGACGGCCGACATGAGCGGCCGCGCGCGCCACGAAGCCGTGGAAAAGCGCGTCAAGGACCTGATCGCCGAATGCGAAACGGACAAGATGTACCGCTGCTCCGTGCCCGCCTTCCACCGCGGCCTCGAGTACTACCGCATCCGCCAGATGATGATACGCGACGTGCGCCTGGTCTACGCGCCATCGGACAAGATCGGCAACTTCGGCGGCGACATCGACAACTACGAATGGCCGCGCCATACGGGCGATTACTCGTTCCTGCGCGCCTACGTGGGCAAGGATGGCCGTCCGGCCGACCCGTCGCCCGACAACGTACCGTACAAATCGAAGGATTTCCTGGTGGTCTCGGCCGAAGGCTTGAAAGCCGGTGACGGCATCTTGCTGGCGGGTTATCCCGGCCGCACCAGCCGCTATAAGCTGCCGGCGGAAATCCGTTTTGCGCGCGATACGGCCTTCCCGTTGAAAGTGTCCGAACTGCAAGCCGACCTGGCCGTGATGGCCGACGCCACGAATGGCGACGCGGTCGCTGCCGTGCGCTATGCGAGCGTGGTAAAAAGCATCAACAACGTGCTGAAGAAAACCCAGGGCTTGCTCGACGGTTTCGCCCGCAAGGACATCGCCGCCATCAAGGACGTGCAGGATGCCGAGTTCCGCGCCTGGTACGCGAAACAGCCGAACGTGTCGACTACCCTGCTGGCGGAACTGGACGCGGCCATCGCCAGCGACATGGCCCTGAGCGAAGAAGAGTTCGCCTGGAGCGTGGCCACCAACAGCGACTTGCTGAAAAGCGCGCGCACCCTCTACCGTTTGTCGCTGGAGCGCCAGAAAGCGGACGCCGAGCGCGAATCGGGCTTCCAGCAGCGCGACCTGGCCTTCATCAAGGCCCGCCTGACCCGCCTGGAACAGTCGTACGTCAACAAGGTCGACCAGGCGCGTTTTGAAGCCGGCCTGAAGCGTTACGCGCAACTGGCGGCGAAGAGCCATCCGCAAGGCCTGGACGCGCTGCTGCCGGCCCCAGGCGCCGTGGCGGCCCTGTACCAGCAGACGCAGCTGGCTGACACGGCCAAGCGCCTGGCCTGGCTGGAAAAGGACCAGGCCGCCGTTGCCCAGTCCGACGACGCCTTCATGGCGCTGGCCATCAAGCTGCAGCCGGTCGAGGCGGCGCTGGAAGAGCGCCGCAAGGAAATCGACGGCAATCTGGAACGCGTGATTCCGCAATACATGCAAGCCGTGATCGCGTGGAAGAAGTCGCAAGGCAAGCCTGTGTATCCTGACGCGAACTCGACCCTGCGCGTGACGTACGGTACGGTCTCGCCGTACTCGCCGCGCGACGGCCTCAGCAAAGGCCCGTTCACGACCGTGGAAGGCATCGTCGAGAAAGTCACGGGCAAGGCCCCGTTCGAAGCCCCGCAAGCGCTGATCGACGCCGTCAAGCAAAAACGCTACGGCCAGTTCCGCGACCCGGCCTTGGGTACGGTTCCCGTCAACTTCCTCACCAGCGCCGACACCACGGGCGGCAATTCCGGCTCGGCCGTGATGAACAAGCGTGGCGAACTGATCGGCCTGAACTTCGATTCGACGTATGAATCGATCACCAAGGACTGGTACTTCGACACCGCCATCACGCGCGCCATCCACCTCGACATCCGTTACATGTTGTGGGTGATGAAGGAAGTGGACCACGCCGATAACTTGCTCAAGGAAATGACGATCAAGTATCCGAAAGCTTCCAAGAAGTAATTTTTCCCAGCTGGGATAAAAGCCGCATCCGCCGCAGGGCCGATGCGGCTTTTTTACGTTTAGGCAACTAGTTTGAGTTCCATCAAGATGCCAGCGTTCACCATGGTTAGCATGGCTTAGGGGAACTATCCGAAGGAGGCGATATGGATGATGGCGAGCTGGCAGCCGATCTGGCGCGCCTTTTCGGAGCGAACTGGCGAGACCAGGACAGCCGCTTGCTGCGCATGGATTTTCCGCGCGGCGATGGTCCGCCCGATACCGCGTTGCTGGTCAACAGTTTGCGCGCACACGAGGAAATGTCACGCGACTTTCGCTTCGACGTCGAACTGCTGTCCGACAATCTCCACGTTCCCCTGACAGCGATGATGGGACGCATGGTCACGATTTCGATGGTGCGCGATGACGGCAGCTTGCGCCATTTTAATGGTTATGTCGGCGAGTTTCGCTTGTTGCGCAGCGATGGCGGTTTCGCGTTCTACCAGATGGTGCTGCAACCCTGGCTGGCGTTGTCCAGGCTGCGCATGGACAACGTCTCGTTCCACGAACGCACGGTCATCGACATCAGCGAAACGACCTTCGATCATTATGTGCAGCGCGACTGGCAAAACCGGCTGCATGAGGAAAAAGCGATATTAAGCTGCGCCAACCAGCATAATGAAACCGATTACAACCATCTGCACCGGCGCTGGGAAGACCAGGGACTTCATTACTGGTATGAACATCGCGCCGACGGTCATACGCTGTGTCTGGGCGACAATACCTGGCTCAGCGACAGCATCGATCCAGGCGACCGCGATGCCAGTGTCTCCGACGAGATGGTGTTTCGCAGCGGCGCAGGCTCGCTGGAGGGCGACGGCATACGCGATTGGCAGGCAATACGGAAGATCGCTTCAGGCTCGCTCACGCTGGCCAGCTTCAACTACAAGCAGCCGTATGCCAGCCGCGCCAGCGGCCATGCGCTGCACCAGCAGGGCGACGTGGTTGCCCATGAACTGTATCAAAACACCGGCTATGGCTATGCCGACATGGGCGGCGGCGAAGCACTGGCGCAACGCCGCCTGGAGGAGCATAACTGCCAGGCGCAATACTTCGAGGCTGGCGGCAATCACCGCTGCGCCCAGGCCGGGCGCAGTTTCACGCTGGGCGGACACTTCAGCGGCGAGCAAGCCATGGCCGCCAGAGGGGAAGCGGCGCGCCCGGACGTCCGCTCGCGCGAATACCTGATCCTGTCGGTCGATCATATCGCCAGCAACAATTACCAGACTGGGACGGGCGCGAAGTCGCGGTATGAAAACCGTTTTAGCTGCATCCGCAAGAGCATCCGCTGGTATCCGGGTCGGCACTTCAACAGCACGCCTTGTGCCTTGCCCGGCGTGCAGACGGCGATCGTCACCGGGCCGGCAGGCGAAACCATCCATACCGACGCGCTGGGCCGGGTGAAGGTGCAATTCCACTGGGACCGGCTGGGCAAGTTCGACGCGGGCAGTTCGCCATGGATCAGGGTCATGACGCCATGGGCGGGCCAGGCGTTCGGCCAGATCGCGTTGCCGCGCATTGGCCAGGAAGTGTTGATCCAGTTTCTCGACGGCAATATCGACCGTCCCGTCATTGTCGGCGCGGTGTACAACGGCAACCATGCGCCGCCGTGGAATTTGCCGGGGCAATGCGTACTGGGCGGCTGGCGCAGCGCCGAGCTGATGCCTGGCGGCGGCTACGGCGTGCGCGGCAACCAGCTGGTGCTCGATGACACGCACCAGCGCATCCAGGCGCAACTGAAAAGCGATCATCAGCACAGCCAATTGTCGCTCGGCTGCATCAGCCGCATCGAAGACGCCAGCGGGCGCAAGGATGCGCGTGGCGAGGGCTGGGAACTGGCGTCAGACGCCTGGGGTGTGGCGCGCGCCGGCCGCGGCATGTTGCTGACCACCGAAGCACGCCCTGGCGCCGCTTCGCATATCAAGAGCATGGATGAAACCTTGCGCCGGTTGGCCGAGGCTGCTGAGCGGCACAAGGCGCTTGCCGCCCTGGCGCAGCATTACGGCGCGCAAGAAAGCGCCGCCCAGCAGGGCGCCGCCGCCGATGTGCTGAAAGCCCAGAATGCCGGGATCAAGGGCGGTGGCGGCAGTGGCGAAAGCGCATTTCCTGAATTATCAAAGCCGCATCTGGTACTGGCCAGTCCGGCCGGTATCGAAACGACGACCGCGCAATCGACGCACATCGCCAGCGCCGGGCACACCGCGCTGACGGCCGGGTGCGACCTGTCGCTGGCGGCCGGCGGCGGTCTGTTCGCCAGCATCGGCGCAGCGCTGCGCCTGTTCGTCCACAAGGCGGGAATGAAACTGATCGCCGCAGCTGGCCCGGTACAGATCGCGGCGCAAACCGATGCGGTCGATATCGTCGCCAACAAGGTGCTGGAGTTGATCAGCCAGGCCGACTGGGTGAATATTCGCGGCCGCAAAGGCGTGCGCCTGCATGGCGCCGATTGCATGCTTGAAATTAGCGACAAGGTGCAGTTTTTTACCGCGTCGCCGACGCTGTTCCATGGAAACCTGGAAACGCTGGCGCCCAAGAACCGGCCGCAACCGGAGCTGGAACCGCCCATCGCGCCGGTAGCGGGGCAATTGCAGCATACGATACAGGCCCATGCGGATGGCGGTCAGTACGCGCATGTGCCGTACACGCTGTACAACGGGGAGGCCGAAGTCGAGCAAGGCCTGACCGACGAATTCGGCCGCATCCTGATCGCGCACCAGGACGGCACGCCGCGCTACCGTGTCGTCCTTGGCAATGGCGAAGAGTTTTCATTGCAAGCGAGCGCACGCTTCGACCCGAACGCGGCGCCGGACGGCGAACAGAAGCTGTCGAACCGCGGCTTGCGCGCGTTCGACGACACCGCCGATGGCCGCGGGGTTCAATGATTCACGACACTGACGGGAGAGCACTATGCCGGAATCGACCAGCCGCATCGAAACCACCCATATCGACGAAGTCGGACGCACTGCGACGAGTTCGCTCCAGTGGCTGCTGGAAAACCGCAACCTGAAGGGCAAGGCCAGCCACCCGATCACACACAACAACAAGCTGACGCTGTTCATTTGCGGACAGGAGGGGTTCGCCGACATCGCCGCCGAGATCGCCAGGGCTAAAAATTCCATCGACCTGTGCTGCTGGGGCTTCGATCCGGGCATGGAACTGGTGCGCGGCAACAGCGCCACCTGGCCGCGTGGCGACACGTTTGGCGACTTGCTGATCGCCGCCGCACGGCGTCACGTCAGGGTGCGCCTGCTGATCTGGTATGACCGGATCGGTTCGCCAATAGCGCGCACTATGCCGGGGTATTCGCACGGCACCTCGCCATGGAAAACCGGTGGACAGCGCCCCGACGACATCAGCGCCAGAGCCAGCCTGGCGATGTTGCAGGAGGCAGTCAGGAAAAAACTTGTTTTAAGCAGTGCTTTCAGGGGCGATATCGTCCGGCCCGAGGATATCCCGATGCTGGCGCGTGAAGAATATTGCCACAGCTGGTATGCGGCCGCGTTCCATGGCTTGTTGGAGGGCCTGGAGATTCGCTTGCGGCACGGCGACAGCGCCGCGATCAGCAAGAGTATCGCGACCGAAATCAACCAGCCGCGCGGCTTGACGATGGGGGAAATTGAAAAGCCCGGCATGCAATACCTGGGCACGCATCACCAGAAGCCGGTCCTGATCGATTTCTCCCACGAAATGGGATCCAAGGCCGTCGGCTATGTAATGGGCCTGAACTCGGTGACCGATTATTGGGATACGACGGCCCATCTGCTCGACGATACGCGCCGCGAACAGGGCGGTGTCAACGAGCGGCGCGAGTGTTTGCAGGGAATGGCCGCGGACGGCGGGTTCGCCACGCTGAAACCGTACCAGGATTATGCCTGCCGCATCGACGGTGGCAAGGCATTGATCGCGCTGTACAACAATTTCGTGAAGGCATGGGACCGCGCGATCGACGACCGCACGCATCAGGCCGCCGGGGAATGCGTGAGTTGGTATTCGTCATGTAAAAACCCGCCGGCCCAGCTGTTGCGCGAGGCCGGGCCGGACGACTCCACCGTGCAGATCGTCCTGACCCAGCCCGAGGAGCAGGACAAGACGATCAAGGAAACCTATTTTCGAGCCGTGACCCAGGCCAGCCTGGCGGCCGGCTACCTGTATGTGGAAAATCAGTATTTCCAGTATGAAGAATGGGCCCGGCACTTGCTGGCCGAGCGCAAGAAGGTGGTCGCCGCCTGGAAGGCCGGAAGCCTGAAAGCTGGCAAGACCATGCGTGATATGCCAGTCATGCACGTATTCATCGTCATCCCCGTGCCAGAACGCGCGCAGATGGTGCCGCGCACCCACGACACGCTGGCGGCGCTGGGGCAGCATGCTGGCATGACGGGTCAAAACACCATGATCGACGACTACAACAAGCAGCCGAAAACCCGGCCTGTCAGAGGCGGATTCGGCATCACCAACGAGGTTGAAGTCAAGTTGCCCGACGTGGTGCGGCATTCCAACGGTATCAACAAACCCGGCGTGATGACGCTCGAAAGCGAATTCGGATTGAAGGTGTCGGTGGCGATGCTCAATGTCAGCGCGTTCGACAACGACCGCTGGCGCTACCGTGAAATCTACATCCATTCCAAATTGATGCTGGTCGACGACGTGTTCATGACCTTGGGCAGCGCCAACCTGAACCAGCGCAGCATGGCCGTCGACAGCGAAATCAATATCGCCACCATCGACCGCCGCGTGGCCCACGATTTGCGCAAGCGGGTGTGGCGCATGCATAGCGGGGGACTGGTCGATGGCGGGGGCGGGACGAAGGCGGAGATTGTGTCGGCGTTCGGGAAATGGGTGGAGTTGATGGGTGCAAATCGCAAGAAAAAATTCAATAAATCTGGAAATTCAGATTTAAAGAAAATGACCGGTTTCCTGTTGCCATTGGAAGACACGCGCAGCTCCACCATACGTTTGGGATGATCATGAGTAAAAAAAATACCGTCTTTTTTCGCCTGCCATTTTTTGCGTTGGCAGTTCTTCTCTGTGTTCCTTTGATTGCCTGCAAAATGCCTAACGACAAAGTCCCGCCACGCAACCAAAGCCTGCCACTTTTCAATCCGCATGTCGCGGATTTTATCTGTGAAACCGAGGCGAGCAAGGTGCCGCCCATCGATGCGCAAGCCGAGGACTGGTTCCTCGAAGCGCGCGCCATGGAAGATCCTGAAATTTTCGTGGAAGACCGCGATTACAAAAAAATCGTCGATCTGACGCGTCAAGCGGCGCAGCGTTTGCACTGGAAGGCGATGCTCAATCTGGCCAGCCTGTATGTGGAAGGGCGTGATCCCTTGCATGGAGAGGAAGAAGCGGTGCAACTGGTGGAAAAGGCGATGCGGCTCGGCATACCTGCCGCCTATGACCGGATGGGAACGTATTATGCGAATGGTACGGGCGTCAGCGGCGACATCACGCGCGCTTATGCTTTCTGGCAAAAGGCGGCGCAGATGGGCAATCCACAGGCAATGGGTTTTCTCGGCGAAAAATTGACTGCTGGAGAGGATCATCCAGGTATTGATATGTGGGGCAACATTCCTGTAGCGACCAAAATGCTGGAATGTGCGCTTGCCCAAGGTTATGGTCCATCCGCATATGATTTATATTATTTATATTATGTAGTAAGAACTCCTGACGGTACATCTGATGGGGAAAGAACCGCTGAAACCAAAGAACGCGCTTTGCAAGTATTACATGTTGGAGTAAGCCTGGGTTGCGAGAAGTGTGCAAACAAACTTCAGATTGAATTCGGAGATCCATTTGATCTTGCGAACATGGTGGTTCCGTATATTGATAAAGCACGGGCGGAACGTTATGGCGTACTTAATCGTGAACTGGGATTCAATCCCAACGCGCGCTTTCCTAATCTGGACAAGGTATTGCCACTGCCCCCCGCCGATTTGCCGCCCTGGAATGGCGACAGGGATACCTTGCTGCATGCCGCCATGGGCGTGCGCCCACCGCCAGCCACCCCGAAACCAAGCGCCGCCTCGCTGTTACAAAAGCCGTATTTCCTGGCAGCCGACTATGCGCTGCGCCGCACCGGCTTGCACAGCGACGCGCCGACCGCGCCGTTTTCCGCATACTGGCAACCGGCCCAAGGGCAGGGTTTGACGGAGCCGGCCCGGCTGTTCCATAAAGGCGAAGAGTTCCGCCATTTCAGCGTGCTCGATGCTGATGGCAAGAGCCGTTATGGCAGCGTGACGTGGGAACAGTGTCTGACGATACGGCATAGCCATGGGGCAGTGGAGCCGCGCGCGGTGCACGGCTTGCTGCGCAAGGTGGCGCGGCCCGAGCCATGGTTGAGCTGTGCTTGCGGGCAAGCGTGTCCGGTCAGCGGCGTCTGGCAACCGTGGGTAGCGGTCGACCATCCGCTGCAGGCCATCGTCAACCAGTACTGGCGCCAGGCGTGGCTGACCCAGGGCGCACCGTTCCCGCGACCGCGCCGCGACTGGCTGCTCGATTTGCCAGACGACGATGTGACGTGGCATTTGATGGATGCGTCCATTCCTGGTCTTGGATAACGCAATGCCGCAGCGATGGAGGACACAATGAATGGCACTCAATCCAGCATGGCTGCCACGAGAGGATGCCTCGCGTCGCTTACTTTCTTGTGCTGCCTGCTTGCCTGCAAAATGCCTAACGACAAAGTCCTGCCACGCAACCAAAGCCTGCCACTTTTCAATCCGCATGTCGCGGATTTTATCTGTGAAGCCGAGGCGAGCAAAGTGCCACCCATCGATGCGCAAGCCGAGGACTGGTTCCTCGAAGCGCGCGCCATGGAAGACCCTGAAATTTTCGTGGAAGACCGCGATTACAAAAAAATCGTCGATCTGACGCGTCAAGCGGCAGAGCGATTGCACTGGAAGGCGATGCTCAATCTGGCCAGCCTGTATGTGGAAGGGCGTGATCCCTTGCATGGAGAGGAAGAGGCGGTGCAACTGGTGGAAAAGGCGATGCGGCTCGGAATTCCGGCGGCTTATGACCGGATGGGAACGTATTATGCGAATGGTACGGGCGTCACCGGCGACATCACTCGCGCTTATGCCTTCTGGCAAAAGGCGGCGCAGATGGGAAATCCACAGGCAATGGGTTTTCTCGGCGAAAAATTGACCGCTGGAGAGGATCATCCAGGTATTGATATGTGGGGCAATATTCCTGTAGCGACCAAAATGCTGGAATGTGCGGTTGCCCAAGGTTATGGTCCATCCGCATATGATTTATATTATTTATATTATTTATATTATGTAGTAAGAACTCCTGACGGTACATCTGATGGGGAAAGAACTGCTGAAACCAAAGAACGCGCTTTGCAAGTATTACATGTTGGAGTAAGCCTGGGTTGCGAGAAGTGTGCAAACAAACTTCAGATTGAATTCGGAGATCCATTTGATCTTGCGAACATGGTGGTTCCGTATATTGATAAAGCACGGGCGGAACGTTATGGCGTACTTAATCGTGCCCTCGGTTTCAATCCCAATCGCCGCTTCCCCAACCTCGATAAAATTCTGCCATTGCCACCGGCCGATCTGCCGCCGTGGGATGGTCAACGAAAGAGCCTGCTCGACGCCGCCATGGGCGTCCGTCCACCGCCAGCCACCCCAAAACCAAGCGCCGCCTCGCTGTTACAAAAACCGTATTTCCTGGCAGCCGACTATGCGCTGCATCCCACCGGCTTGCACAGCGACGCGCCGACCGCGCCGTTTTCCGCATACTGGCAACCCGCCGCTGGGCAGGGTTTGACGGAGCCGGCCCGGCTGTTCCGTAAAGGCGAAGAGTTCCGCCATTTCAGCGTGCTCGATGCTGATGGCAAGAGCCGTTATGGCAGCGTGACGTGGGAACAGTGTCTGACGATACGGCATAACCAAGGGGCCGTGGAACCGCGCGCGGTGCACGGCTTGCTGCGCGAGGTGGCGCGGCCCGAGCCATGGTTGAGCTGCGCTTGCGACCAGGCCTGTCCGGTCAGCGGCGTCTGGCAACCGTGGGTAGCGGCCGACCATCCGCTGCAGGCGACCGTCAACCAGTACTGGCGCCAGGCATGGCTGACCCAGGGCGCACCGTTCCCGCGACCGCGCCGCGACTGGCTGCTGGACTTGCCAGACGACCATGTGACGTGGCATTTGATGGATGCGTCACCCCGTGTCCTGCGGGGCGGGGAACTGGCGCACCTCCTGGTGCTCGAACATCAGCCGGTAGGCCAGGCTAAGCACGTATAATTCCTCGCACTATCCACCGCTATTATTTTCGACAGGCCCCCATGCCCCAGACTCCCGATTTGCAGCCGGATTGGCAAACGTTTGAAACAGCCTACGACGTTGAAGCAACCTGGTTCAGGCTGGCCAGCGCCTCGCTGGCAGTGCTTGGCGCCTCTGCTTTCAAGGATCAGGCATTTTCAGCCTTTGCCTTCAACGCCGTATCGTTCCCGTCCCTTTCGCTGAGCTTTGACACCGATCCTGATAACAGAAAGCGTGGTGATTACCCGCCGGACTGGTCGAACGAGTGCATGGAAGTCGACGTGCCGGAAATCGGGCGATTATGGGAGGAGGGGCATGCAAGGATCGAAGCTGCGCTGCTCGAACTGGTCGACGCGGCCGATGACGGGCAGCTCGATGCCATCGAGGAAGGCTATCTGCACAGCCTCAGGAAAACCATGGTGCGCCTTGAAACGCACGGTGCTTTCGGGCAGATCAGGACCTGCGCGCGATTCTGGACCGTGGTCACGCAAGTCGATGCCGACACCGATGAAGAGGAGCGGCTGCTCGACCAGGTGCGGCTGGCGGCCGTGACAAGTCCGGCATGACGCGGCAATTGCGGGCAGGGGCAAAGGCAGGGTAGCCCCCGTCCCGCACATTGCTGGCCAGCCGGCTAAGCGGCGCCGGCGATTTGTCCCCGCAGCGCTGCCGTGCCGCGCACGCCGAGCATGCGCCACAGGCGCGCCGGCAGTGCGCTGATCGGCTCGAGCTGGGCCGGCACATCGATCCAGCACGCGTACAGCAGGTGGCCGTTCACGCGCATCGGCGGCCCGGCGCGCTCCGTCGAAAAGCCGCCTTGCCGCAGCAGGCGCTCGATGCCGACGGGGGAGACGGAAATAATCCGGCGCGCGCCCAAGGTCGCCGCCGTGGCGATGGCCTTGCGCAGCAGGCGGAAGGTGTCTTCCAGGGTATTGCGGTTGTCGTGCAGATCCATCGACGTGAAGCGGGACAATTCCCAGATCTCGTGATGGCGCGGCGGTGCCTGGCCGGCCATTAGCTGGGGAAATATTTCCCCCAGTAAATATTGGCGATCGGTGGGCAAGAGCCGGGCGCAGCCGTTGATGCGCCCCTCGCCATCGCGCGCGATGACATAGTAGGTATCGTCATGGTCGAACTGGTCCGTCTCCCTGCCATCCTGCGATGGCAAATCCCATCCCAGGGTTTCCACAAACACTTTGTAGCGGTAGTGCTCCAATTCGGACTTCAAAATACTGCAAAGCGTATCGGATTTGGCTGAAAGGAGTTTCATGATTATTGACGGCTGTGACGGGATGGCTATTACAGTGTAATTGCGGCCGATACAAAACTGTAGGGAACCACAGGTAGCGGGGCTGATTTATGTTGCTGGCAGTGCGTTTTGGTGAGAATTTGAAGCAGACTTTGCTATACCATACGCCGACTTGCCGACGTGCCTTTTTATCATGCGCGATGAGTCCGCGGCAAATTCTCCCCCCTGACTAAGGACTTCTATGTTCGCTTACAACGCCCCAAAAACGCGTCTTCCGGCAGCAGAATGGAAACAAGGTGTGATCGAAAATCTGGCTGCTACCCGCACGCCGGATGACATATTCGAAGTGCTGGTGGGTGTGGCCGGCGACCTGGGGTTCGATTATTGCGCCTATGGCCTGCAAGGCCGTCTGCCGATGTCCAGGCCCAAGGTGTTTACGGTGAATAATTACCCGAGTTCGTGGCAGCGCCGTTATTCCGAGCAGTCGTACATGCGTTCCGACCCGACGGTCAGCCGCGCCAACCGCTCCTTGCTGCCCATCCTGTGGGGCGGCGAAATGCTGGACGAGAATCGCGAGTTCTGGGAGGACGCCCACGCCCACGGCTTGCGCTACGGCTGGGGGCAATCGTCCTGCGACATGAGCGGCCAGGTTGGCCTGCTGAGTTTTTCCCGCTCCTGCAAACCCTTGACGGAGCGGGAAATCGACGTGCTCTCCTTGCGCGTGGCCTGGCTTGCCAATGTCGTGCATGAACATTTTGCCGACGCCATCGCCGTGCCGGCCAAGGATGCGCCCAAAATCCAGCTGACCGAGCGCGAGGCGGAAGTGCTGCGCTGGTGCGCCGATGGCAAGACCTCGGCCGACATCAGCGAGATCCTGAACATTACCGAACGCACCGTGACCTTTCACATCAGCAACTCCCTGCAGAAGCTCGATACCGTCAACAAGACGGCCGCCGTCATCAAGGCGATGGCCTTGCGCCTGCTGTAACTGACGCTGGCTTCAAGGGGCGGCATCCGGCGGCGCGGCAAAAATCAGCGCGGCATTGGTGCCGCCAAAACCGAACGAATTCGACAGTACATGGCGGATCGGCCTGGCGTATGCCTTGCCGGCCACCAGATCGATGCCTTCGCATTCGGCGGCGCGGTTGTCCAGATTCAAGGTGGGCGGCACGATCTGGTCGCGCAAGGCCAGCACCGACAGGATGGCTTCCACGCTGCCGGAAGCGCCCAGCAGGTGGCCCATGGCCGACTTGGTCGAGGATACCGAGACGCCGCCGTGCAGATGGGCGCCGAACACGTGCCGCAAGGCGGCGATTTCCGCCAGGTCGCCGGCGGGGGTCGACGTCGCGTGCGCATTGATGTAATCGATGGACTCGGGCGCCAGGCGGGCGCGCCGCAACGCCGCCTGCATGGCGCGGGCCGCGCCGTTGCCGTCTTCCGGCGGCGCCACGGCATGGTAGGCGTCGCCCGACATGCCATAGCCGATCACTTCGGCGTATATCCGCGCGCCGCGCGCACGCGCGTGTTCGTACTCTTCCAGCACCATGACGCCGCTGCCTTCGCCCATCACGAAGCCGTCGCGGTCACGGTCCCAGGGCCGGGAGGCGCGCTCGGGCGCATCGTTGAACGCCGTGGAGAGGGCGCGGGCGGCGCAAAAACCTGCCACGCCGAGCTCGCAGATCGTGCCTTCGGTGCCGCCGGCAACCATAACATCGGCATCGTCGAGCGCAATCATGCGCGCCGCATCGCCGATGGCGTGCGCGCCCGAGGCGCAGGCGGTGACGGTGGCGTGCGCCGGGCCGCGCAGATGGTGCTGGATGGCGATGTGTCCAGTTGCCAGGTTGATCAGGTTGGACGGGATGAAAAATGGCGACAGGCGCCGCTGGCTGCCATTTTCCAGCGCCCTGGCCGCGCCTTCGATGCCGGGCAGGCCGCCGATGCCGGAACCGATCATGACGCCGCTGCGTTCCTGTTCCGCCAGCTCGGCCGGGGCCCAGCCGGCATCGCGCAGCGCTTCGGTGGCTGCGGCGATGGCGTAGACGATGAACGGATCCATTTTCTTCAGTTCCTTGCGTTCGACCCAGTCCTCGGGCCGAAAACCGCCTTCTTCCCCGGCCGCCGGCAACTGACCCGCGATGCGCGCCGGCAGGTGGGCGGCGGGAAAGCGGTCCAGCACGCCGATGCCGCTGTGGCCGGCCAGCAGCCGTTGCCAGGTGCGCTCGGCGCCCACCGCCAGCGGGGTCAGCATGCCGATGCCTGTAACGACCACGCGGCGCAGGCCGAGTGGATGGGGGAGGACGTAGGGGGACGAAGACATCGCAGTCCTTTCAGCAGGTTAATTCGGACAAAGCCGCAATGTATCAGCAATCCCTGGCCCGCCACCCCTGTAGGAAATGACAGGTGGCGCGCCGTTCACTTGGCGCCGCCCGCTTGCAGCTGGCGCTGGCGCGCGAGCAGCATGCACGCCACGCCAGCGAGCAAGACCAGCGCCGCCACCATGATCGGTAGCAAGGTCGACAGGGGCTGCAGGGCCGCCGTGATCAGCGGCGCGACACCCCAGGCCAGGGCATTGATCGAAGAGATCAAGCCCATCAGTTGTCCCTGGCGCTCCGTCAGCGTGCGGTTGGAAGCAATGCTGAGCAGACAGACATAGGTCGTGGCGACGGCGATCGCCAGCGGGCCGGTCAGCAGCCATAGCACGGCAGGCGCATCGCCCAGGGCCACGGCAGCGACCAGCGGCGGCTGGATGGACAGGCTGATGGGCAGGATGCGCTCCAGCGCAAAGCGGCGGGTGGCCCAGGGCACGATAAACAGCATGGCAAGGGCAAAGCAGGTGGAATAATACGCCAGCAGCTGGGCTTCCTGCCAGGCGTCAAAGCTGTAATGCAGCAGCGCAAACGCGGCCATGTAGTTGAAATACATGTAGTAGCCGAGTAGAAAGATGGCCAGCAGCAGCAAGGGATGGCGCAGCTCGGGACGGCACAGCATCTGCCACAGATTGCGCCACGGATGGGTGTTGTCGGTCGACAAAGCGCGGGTATCCGTGTAGCACAGCAGGACAAGCACGGCGCTGGCCAGCGGCAGCAGCGCCGCCCAGAGATAGGGCAGCCACAGCGCCGCGCCCTGCTGGTGCATGATGCCGCCCAGCAGCGGCCCGGCAACGAAGCCGATGCCGTTGGCGGCCGTCACCAGCGCGAGGTTGGCGGCCTTGCTGTCGGTCGTGCTCAGGTCGATGATGGCCGCTTGCGCCACCGGCAGGCTGGCGGCCGTGATGCCGGCCAGCGCCCGGCCGCAGCAGATCAGTACCAGGCTGCCTTGCCAGACGCCAAAGGCGGTCAGCGCCATGCCGCCGGCATTGCCGAGCAAGCACAGCAGAAGTACGGGCTTGCGGCCCTTGCGGTCCGACAGGGCGCCCAGCCAGGGCGAGCCGAGGCACATCATCAGCGGATAGATGGCCAGCAGCAGGCCGTAGACGGCCGAGCGGAAGGCCGGCCCCTGGCTGGCGTCGAACAGCGGCGACGCATCGCCCAGCAGCAGCGGGGTCAGGGTCGGATAGACGATGCCGATGCCGGCGGCATCGGCGAAAATGGTACTGAACAGGGCGAGATAAACCAGTCTGGATTTCATCATGAACTCATCAAAAATGGGCCGGGGCGCGGCTGCACCCCGGCCGGCAAGGCGTTAATCGGTTGCCTGGGCCAGGCGGCGCAGGCTGCTGACGGCAAAGTTGTGCAGCGTGGCGGCGTCGCGTACCTCGCGCAGTTCGAGTTGCGCCAGTTCGCGCAGGAACTCGTCATTGGCCACCTGCCGCGACGCCGCCTGCGCGGGCTGCGGCTCGCCCAGGTCGGCATACAGCGGCAGCAGGCGGAAGAAGGGATCGTCTTCCGCCGTCTCCTGCCTGCTGCGCTCGACCCAGCGCGCGGCAGGCGTGGCCTGCAGCGTGGGGCGCAGGGCTGCGGCGAGCGTGTCGAACGCCAAGGGCCCGAGGCTGAGGTTGCGTACCCCCGGCGCCGTGCACAACTTGCTGCGCCTTGCCACGTAACTGGCCACCAGCGCCGTGGGCAGCAGCGTGACGGGCATCGGCAGATCCGGATAGGCGTCCATCTGCAGGCATTTGACGGCCAGCGCGACAAAGTGGTTTTGCGTGTACAGGCGCGTGTCGCTGTCGTCGAACATCAGGGGCAGGCGGTACACCGTGGCCGGATAGCCCAGTGCCATCGCCTGCGTCACTTGCAGCTCGGCCGCCAGCTTGGACTGCTCGTAGCCGGAAGCGATTGCTTCCAGGCTGGAGGCGGCCAGCGGCGCTTCCGGCAAGTCGGCCAGCTCGGTGAACTGGGTCGACATATGATGCACGTGCGCGGCGCCGGCCTGCGCCGCGAACAGCAGCACATTGCGGGTGGCGCCCACGTTGCCGTCGCGCATGGAGCCATAGTCGGCGGCGTGATTCACGTGCGCCGCCGCGTGGATCACCTGGCCGACGCTGGCGCGGCAGGCAGCATAATCGGCGGCCGACATGCCCAGCGACGGCAAGGCCAGGTCGGCCTGCAGCACGCTCAGCCGTTGCGACGGCAAGTCCGCATGGAACAGGCGGCGATAGCGGGCCGCCAGGCGTGCCATGCCGTCGTCGCCACGCAGCGGCAGGACGATGCTGGCCGAACTTTCGTTCAGCAGCGCGTGCAGCAGATGCATGCCGAGGTGGCCGCTGGCGCCGGTCAGCATCACGGCCTTGCCTGGCGTGGCGCCAGCGGGGAACGGCGGCAGATCGCCCATGCGTTCCAGGTCGGCCTCGTAGGCGCGCCGGGGCGGTGCCGTGCCCTCGGCCGCATCGGCCGCCAGCAAGCCGTTGATGGTGGGATTGCTGACGAAACGGCCGAACTGGATGCGCAGTCCCAGCGTGCGTTCCACGGCCAGCACCATGCGCGTGAGCACCAGCGAATCGCCGCCCAGCTGGAAAAAGTTCTCGTCGACATCCACCACTGGCACTTGCAGCAATTCCTGCCACAGCGCACAGATGCGCTGCTGCAGCGGCGTCAGGGCCGCCGCCGTGGCGGGCAGGCGCTGCTCGCGCTGCTGTGCCAGCCGCTGCGTCAACAGGGCGCTCAGTGCCGCGCGGTCGACCTTGCCGCTGCTGTTGAGCGGGAAGGCGTCGAACTGGAACAGCTGCGATGGCAGCATGTACTCGGGCAGCCGCTGGCGCAGCCGTTGCAGCAGCGCAGCATCGGCTTGCGTGCGGGCGATCACGGCCGCCATGATCTGGCGTGTCGTCGCACCGGGCTGACCGATTTCCATCACCAGCGCGCACGCATGCTGGACGCCGGGCTGCGCCAGCAGCGCGTGCTCGATCTCGCCCAGTTCGATCAGCTGGCCGCGCAGCTTGACGCGGAAATCATTGCGGCCGATGTAGTCCAGTTCGCCCTCGGCGGTCCATCTGACGATGTCGCCCGTGCGGTAGATGCGCCGCTGCGGCGTCTGCTGCGGATTGCCGTAGAACGGATCGGGCTGGCGCACCGTGCCGATGTAGCCGCGCGCGACGCCGCTGTCGCCCAGGTACAGTTCACCTGCCACGCCAGCCGGTACCGGCCGTCCCAGCTTGTCCAGCACCCAGCAATTGACACCGGGGCAGGGTTTGCCGATGAGTGCGCCGCTGCCGTGCGGTAAGGCGCGGCAGGCATGGAAGGTGGCGTAGATGGTGGCTTCGGTCGGGCCATACAGGTTGTGCAGCACCGTTGCCGTGCCCGAGGCCAGCCATTGTTCCACCACGGGCCGCATCAGCGCCTCACCCACGGAGATGACGTGGCGCAGGCTGTGGCAGGCGGCCAGCTCGGTGACCAGCAGGTTGAGCAGCGACGGTACGGTGCTCATCATCGTCACGCCGTGCGCCTGGCAGGCGGCCACGTGCGCGCTGCCAGCGGCGCCATGCGGCAGCAGCACCACGGTGCCGCCGCAGATCAGCGGCAGGCAGTATTCCGGGACGGAAATGTCGAACGTCAGCACCGTGCCTTGCAGGAACTTGTCGCCGGGGCCAAAGCTGAAATATTCCGCCATCCACGCCAGGCGCTCGCTCAGGCCCGCATGCTCGACCAGCACGCCCTTGGGCATGCCGGTACTGCCGGAGGTGTACAGCACATACGCCAGGTCGCCGCCGCCGTCCGCATACGGGCTGTTCGGCTCCAGCCGCTCGGCCGGCGGCACCACGACCGCCTGCCGCACCTGCACCGACAGCGCTTGCCCGAGGACGATTTCCAGCACGCCCAGTTGCGCCTGCGCCCGCAGCAGCGCCTGCATCTCCGTGCCGGGGCGTTCGCCAGCCGTCAGCAGCAAGGCGCAGCGCGCCGTCTGCAGCATGTACAGCGAGCGTTGCGGCGGATGCTGCAGGTCCAGTGCGACATAGGCGGCACCGCATTGCCACAGCGCCAGAATCGCGATCACCGATTCCGGGCAGGCCGCGCGCGGCATCATCAGGCCGACCGTGTGCTCCTTGCCGATGCCCAGCGCCGCCAGTTGCGAGGCCAGTTGCTGGACATGGTGCCGCAATTGCGCATAGCTGAGGCTATGCGCGTCCCATTCCAGCGCCACGGCCGAGGGATGGCGTTCGGCCTGCAGCAGGAATTGCTGGTATACCGGCAATGCCCGCGCACCGGCCGGCGTGGCGGCGGCGAGCGGCGCCGTGCCTGGGCCCTGGCCGCCCAGCAGGCAGTGCTGCTCGGCGGCCGACAGCATGGACAGGTGCGCCACGGCGTCGTCGCTGCCGGCCGCCAGCTGCGCCAGCAGCGCCGCATAGTGCGCCGCCATGCGCGCCATGGCGGGCTGGCTGAAGGCGCTGCAGCGGAACTTCAGCAGCATGTCCCAATGCCCCTGGTATTGCGTGATCCAGAGACTCAGGTCGAACTGCGCCAGCTGTTGCGGGATCGTCAGCGGCGTCAGTCTGGCGGCGCCTGCCTCCAGATGCATTTCCGTGGCGTCGAAGAAGTTGAAATAGCTTTGCAGGGGATCGTGGCCCTGCACGGCCGCCTTCAGCCGTTCGTCGCGCATCAGCTGGGCCAGCGGAATATCCTGGAACTCGAGCAGGTCGAACAGGGCGCCCGACACGCTGCGTTCCAGCGCCGTGCTGTTGCCGTTTTCGTCGATGTCGAGCACCAGCGGCAGCACGTTGACGAAGTGGCCGACCGTGTGGCGCCAGCGTTGCTGGGTGCGGCCGTTGAACGCCACGCCGGTGAGCACGCGCTGCTGGCCGCTGTAGCGCGCCAGCAGCAGCAGCCAGGCCGCCAGGCAGACGCTGGCGCGGCGGCTGGCGGGCAGGGCGCGCAGCCGCTGCATCGCTTCGGCGGACAGGGGGATCGCCACGCTGTCGCCCGCGGCAGACGGCGCCGGCGTGCGCTCATACGGCAAATCGAGACGCAGCAGGCTGTCGTCTTGCGCCAGCAGCTGTGGCGCGATGTGGTCTGCCGCCCGTGCCACGGCGTCGGCGCCGAGCTGGCGCTGGCTGGCGGCAAAGTCGCGGTACTGCGCCACCGGTCCGGGGCTGTCGGCCGGCGCCAGTCCGCACAAGGCGCCGGCGAGTTGCTGGCCGACGTAAAACATGGCGCTGGCGTCCATCAGCACATGGTTGGAACTCAGTACCAGGTAGCCGGTGCCGTCGTGCGCGCGCAGTAGCGTCACGCGCGTGGCAAAGCTGTCGTGCAGCGAAGGGGCCATGGCCAGCATGTCGGCGATGTGCGCCAGCGCCGCCGCCTCATCCTGCACCGGCTGCTGCCGGATGGCGTTGGCCGCCTGGACCGTGGCGGGCGCATGCACCACATAGGCGGGACCCGTCTCCTGGTCGTCGCCATCGACGGTCGCGCGCAGCAATTCGTGCGCGGCGATCAGTGCCTCCCAGCGGGCCTGCAGGGCCGCCATGTCCAGGCCGGTGCCGTCGATGCGCCAGCCGATGGCGCATTGATAGGCGTTGCCCGCATCCTGGCGCTGCTGTTCGTACCACAGCGAAAACTGCCCGGGCGACAGGGGAATGCGCGGCGTGGCCGGCCCGGCGTCCGGGACGGTCTCGGGGGCCTGCGCGGCTGCCGCCGGCTGCAGGCCGGCCAGGCGTTGCCGCAGTTCCGCCAGCGTGCCGCCCGCCAGCAGCAGCGCCACGGGGATGCTGTGGCCCAGCTGGCTTTGCAGTTCGCTGCGAATGCGGATCAGGCCCACCGAATCAAGGCCCAGCTGTTCCAGCGTCGCCTGCTCGTCGAGCGTGCTGGCGGCATGTCCTGTTTCGCTGGCGATCAGCTGGGCCAGCAGGTCGCCGTCCGCGTTCGCGCCGGCGCTGGCGCATGGCTGCTCCTGGCCTGCCGCGGCGGCGGGCGCCAGCGCGTACACGGCGTAATGGCCGTCGCGTTCCGGGCCGGCCAGCAGCGCGGCGAGCGTGGCGCAGCCGCGTGCCGGCGCCATCGGTGCCAGCTGGCGCAGCGCGCGCGAACGTTTGCCCTGCGCCAGGCCGCGCATCATGCCCGCGCCGTCCCACGGTCCCCAGTCGATCACGGTGGCGGGCAGGCCATCGTGCCGGCGTTGCGCCGCCAGCAGCTGCAATCCCGCATTCGCGGCCGTATAAGCGAGCTGGCCTGGCGATTCCAGCAGCGCGGCCAGCGACGAGAACAGGACAAAATAGTCGAGTTCCGCATGCCGCGCGGCGTGCCGGTGCAGCAGCCATGCGCCGCCCAGCTTGGCGCCGAGCACTTGTTGCAATTGCGCCGCGTCGATGTCGCCGATGGGGCGGTCATCCAGGCTGCCGGCCAGGTGGAACAGGCCGTGCATGGGCGCGCCGCACGCTTCCAGCGCGGCGCTGGCCGACGCCGTATCGTTCAGGTCCGCCAGCAGCAGTTGCAACGCCACGCCCTGCGTGGCCAGTTGCGCGAGCCAGGCTTGTTGTTCCTCCGTTGGCGCCGCGCGGGTGACGAGGACGAGGCTGCGGCAGCCAGCATGGCGCACCAGGTGCTCGGCCAGGTGGCGGCCTATGCCGCCGAAAACGCCGCTGATCCAGTAGGTGCCTTCGGCGCGGCAGCAAGGCTGATCCGGCGCCGTGGGCTGTGCCACGCGCAGCGTGCGCCGTTGCGCCAGGATGCCGGCGCGCAGCCGCCACAGGCTGGCGGCGATGCCGCCGTCGGCCAGTCCCGCCGGCTGCGCCCGCACGGCGCAGGCCGCGGCGGCGATGGCTGCGCCATCGGCGTCGCTGTCCAGCCAACTGACGTCAAGTGCCGGCAGTTCGCTGCGCAAATTCGTTGCCAGCCCTTGCGCCAAGGCGCGGCGGGTGTGCGCGGCCTCGCCATCGGCGTGCGCGGCCACGTCGGCCAGGCATAGCTGCAAAGGCTGGCCAGGCTGCCGGTCCAGCAGCACTTGCAGCGTTTCGCGCCAGTTGCGTACCCAGTGCGCCAGTGCGGCCGCATCCGCCGGCTGCGGGTGGGCCGGGTCGAGCAATACCAGGATGGTGCGCAGCGGTGCCGTGGCCGATTCCGCGCCATGCAGCTTGCCATCGGCGTCCCACTGCGCATGGCGGGTATGCACGTCGGCCTCTGCCAGCCATTGCACGCATGCCGCCGGCAAGCTGCTGTTGGCGGCCGCTGCCAGCAGCCATTGCTCGCCGGCGGCGGGCCGGGCCGGCAAGCCTGCGGGCGCCGTGTACGCCACCCAGTCGACCGCGTGCAGCGGCAGGGCGGCAGGCATGGCCGCGGCGCCCAGAGCAGCGCAGCTCACTTCGCTCAAGACGCCGATGCAGCGCCCCTGTCCGGAATACAGCCGCAGTTCGCCATCGAGGAAACCGGCGGGCGCCGGCCGCAGCACGGCCTGGCAAAGGATGCTGGCGTTCCAGGCCGCGCTGGCGTCGAACCAGGCGCTGCCCACCGACACCGGCACGTAGGCCTGCTGCGGGTCGCCGGCGCAGATGCCCAGCGTATGCAGGCAGTTGTCGAGCAGGGCCGCATGCCACAGCGGCAGGCTGGCCGTGGGCGCCTCCGGCGGCAGGATGCGTCCCCACAGTTCGCTATCCGATACCCGGTGGCTGGCCTGCACCCGCTGGAACAGGGGGCCATAGCTGACGCCGCGGGCACGGTAATGGTCATAGAAGGGCGCGGCATCGTCCCACTGCGCCGCCGCTCCCGGGGCGTCCGCGTTGTCGGGCTGTGGCATTGCGTTCCAGCCGGCGCGCACTTCGGCGTGCAGCGCCCGCGCATGGCCGGGCGCGCTGTAGCGCAGCTGATACGACTGCCGTGTATCCGGGCCGCCGATGTCCACCGTCAGCGCGGCAGGGGCGTCGGCCGCCAGCGCCAGCGGCTGATGGATCAGCAGGTCGCGCAGTGTCAATTGCTGCGCAGCGGCATCCGCCGCCTGCGGCAGCCAGCGCTGCGCCAGGCTGAAGGCGCTGGACAGGTAGTACATGCCGGGCAGGACGGCGGCGCCATCGATGACGTGCTGCTGCAGCCAGCTGTCGCCGGCCTGCGGGTCGAGGCTCAGTTCATGGCGTATCGCCAGCGCCGCGACGGGCGGCACTGGCACCATGGCGGCGCTGCCCAGGGCCGGCAGGCTGGTTTGCCACGACGCTGGCTGGACGTGCTCGCGCTGGAACGGGTACAGCGGCAGTCCGGCTGGCACGGGGCGTTCTGTCTGGACGGCGAATTGCCGCATCGCCTGGCGTGGATCGAGCGCGCCATGTTCGCTCAGGCTGCCCAGCGCGCGCAGCACGGTGGGCACGTCGTCGTGGCGCATGTCCAGGCTGGGCAGGCAGACGATGGCGCGGCCGGCCAGACGCGCGGCGCTGGCCGTCAACGGGGTCAGCACGGCGCGCGGGCCGATTTCCAGCACCAGGTCCGGCCCGTCCGCCAGCAGGCGGGCAATGGCGTCGGCAAAATTGACGGGCGTCTGAATCTGCTCGCTCCAGTAGCGCAGCTGATCGACGCCTTGCTCCAGCGCGGCCGTGTCGTCGCTGTCGACCGAGCTATAAAAGCGCACGGCGGCGGCCGGCGCGCGCAGCGCCGGCGCGATCGCCGCGCAGGCGGCGGCGAATTGCGCGGCGGCCGGCGCCATCAGCGGCGTGTGGAAAGCACCCCGCGTGGCCAGCGGCGTGCAAACCAGGCCGGCGTCCGCGGCGGCCTGCGACAGTTGCGCGAGCGCCGTGGCGCGGCCCGCCACCACCACCGATTGCGCGCTATTGCGCACGGCGATCCAGAGCGCCGGTTCGTCGGCGCAGATGCGCGCCAGCAGCGGCGCCAGCTGCTGCGGCGTGGCGGCCACGGCCAGCATGGCCGAGTCGCTGGCGGCGCAGGCCGCTTCCATGGCGTCGGCCCTGGCCAGCAGCATGCGCACGGCCACGTCGAAGTCCATCACGCCAGCCACGCAGGCAGCGGCATATTCGCCAACGCTGTGGCCCAGCACCGCCACCGGCCGCAAACCCAGCGCGCGCCAGAACTCGGCCAGCGCATATTCGATCAGGAAGAGCGACAGCTGGGCGCTGCGTTGACGCTCGCGTCCGCTCGGCTGGCGCAGCCCGGCGTCGCCGGCAAACAGGGCGTCGAGGATGTGCGTATCCTCGCCCGCCAGATGGTCGAGGCGGGCGGCCAGCGGCTCCAGCAGCGAGCGGAACAGGGTATTTTGCTGGTACAGCTGGCGCGCCATGTTGGTGTACTGGCTGCCCTGGCCGGTAAATACCAGTGCGACCCGCGCCGAGGCCGGGCGGGGGCGCAAGGGCGTGTCCAGGCGCCGGAGCAGTTGCGCTGCCAGCTCGGATGCGTTGTTGCCCGCGACTGACAGCCGGGCCTGGTTCCACTGTTGCCGCTGGAACAGCGCAGCGTGGCAGACGGCCGCGGCGGCGGGAGCGTCCGGCTGCGCCAGCCAGCCGGCATAGCCTTGCGCCAGGGCCTGCAGTGCCCCGGTGCTGCGGGCCGACAGCTGCAGCAGCTGCGGGCCGCCGGCCGCGACCTCCGGCCCTGCCAGCGGCGCGTCGGCCGCTTCGCCCAGCAGCACGTGGGCATTGCTGCCGCTCATGCCGAAGGAGCTGACGCCGCCGATGCGGCGGCTGTCGCCGGGCCAGGCCAGCGCTTGCGCGGGCAGCACCGCCTGCGGCAGGGCGCTGGCGACGGCCGCATCGATATCGTGCGCAAAGCAGTGCGGCGCGATGCGGCGCCGATGCAGGCTCAGCGCCATCTTGATGATGCCGGCAATGCCGGCGGCCCCCTCGCAGTGGGCGATGTTGGCCTTGGCGGCGCCGAGGAACAGCGGCGTGTCGCGCCGGCCGAATACCTCGCCCAGCGCGTCCAGTTCGATACGGTCGCCCAGCGCGGTGCCGGTGCCGTGGGTTTCAATGTGCGACACCTGTGCCGGCGTCAGGCCGGCGCTGTGCAGCGCCTGTTCCATCAGGCGGCGCTGGGCGCTTTTCGATGGCGCGGTGATGCCGTTGCTGCGGCCATCGCTGTTGATGGCGCTGCCGAGCACGTGGGCGTACGCGCGCATGCCGCGCGCCGCCGCGTCGGCGGCCGGCAGCAGCACGATGGCGCCGACGCCTTCGCCGCGCGAGAAACCGTCGGCATGGCGGGTGAAGGGCTTGCAGCGGCCGTCGGCCGCCAGCATGCCGGCAGCGGCGAGGTCGGCGCTGTAGTCGTGCGCCAGGATCAGCGACACGCCCGCCACGATGGCCATGCCGCAGCGCCCTTCGCGCAGCGCTGAAATGGCCTGGTGCAGCGCCACCAGCGATGACGAGCAGGCCGTGTCGACCACCAGGCTGGGGCCTTCCAGGCCGAAATGGTAGGACAGCCGGCCGGCCGCCATGCTGCCCAGCGCACCGCGGCTGAGGTAGCCGTTGTAGTCGCCGCTGGCAGCCATGCGCCGGCCGAAATCGCTGGTGCTGACGCCGACAAACACCCCGCACGGGTTGCCGCGCAGCGCCGCCGGATCGAGGCCGGCATCCTCGAGCGCGTGGTAGGCGCATTCGAGCAGCAGGCGGTGCTGCGGATCCATGTAGGCGGCCTCCTTGGGCGCGATGCCGAAGCAGCCGGCGTCGAACATCCATGGCGAGCGTTGCAGATAGCCGCCATGGCGGGCGGCGGCGGCCAGGCCGTCGCGGGTGGCGCTGTCGAAGCGCTCGGCCGGCAAGGCGCTGGTGGCGTCGATGCCGTGCATCAGCACATGTTCGAAACCGGCCAGGGTATCGGCCTGGCCGGGCAGTTCGCAAGCCATGCCGACGATGGCGATGTCGCTCGGGGAGGGGAGATTAGTGGCATTCATGGTCTGATCCTTGATGGGAGGAAGTCGCGTTCGCCGGCAGCGCCTGCAGCACGCGCTGGGCCGAGCGCAGCGCGCCTTCGAAAAAGCCCTGGAAGTCGGAATAGGCCTCGCCGCAGATATGCACCTGCGGCGCGCGGCCGTCGTCGCCGAGGGCGAATGCGGCCAGGGTGCGCATCACCTGTTCCGAATCGCGTCCGGGTTTCCAGAAATGCACACCGGCGCCGAACGGCGCCGCGCTCCAGTCGCACAAGCCCCATTCGAGCAGCTGCGGCTCGTCGTCGCGGCCAAAGGTCTGCTGCAAGGTGCGCACCAGGGCTTGCCGCAGGCGCTCGTCGCTGCTGTGCACCGGCCGGCCCTTGTGCGGGAAGCGCGCGCCTGGCGTGTCGGTCAGGTTGGCCCAGTAGTGGCACCAGGGGTCGTCGTTGTAGAACATCGCCAGGCCGTAGGCTTCGGGCTGCTCGGGATGCGATTCGAAATGGGCGGCGCGGGTGGTGGCGCCTTCGCCGCTGCCGGGCGGGGTACCGGGCGCCCACCAGGGATCGGCCATCACGCACGAGGCCCAGACGATGGGGAAGCACAGCACGGCGTCCAGGCTGGCCTGCACCGGCGCGGGCAGCGACGGCGCCAGCGCTTCCAGGGCGCTGCGCGGCAGGGCCAGGATCAGGCGCCGCGTGCGCAGCGTCACGCGTTCGCCGTCATGCAGCAACTGCAGATCGAGTGCGCCATCGGCGCGTTCGCCAAAGGCCAGCAACTGGTGGCGCACATGGATCTCGACGCCGGCCGCGCGCACGGCCTGTTCGGCGGCGTCGATCAGCGCCTGCATGCCGCCCTGCGGAATGTACGAGGGGCGCTGCATCAGGCGCATGTCGAGCAGCTGGCAGATCCAGTCGGCGGCGTTGGGATTCTGGTTCTTGAAATTGTAGAACGCGCCTTTTTCGCGGGTGAATTCGACGGCTTCATGGCTCAGCACCTCGCTCAGCACGTTCCACATGCCCTGCTGGTACAGCGGGCGTCCGCCAAACTGCGCCAGGCGCCGGAAGCTGGCCTTTTCCACGGCGCGGGCCGGACGTTCCAGATGGTCGCTGGCCAGCGGCCATTGCGCGCCGATGACCTGCGCGATGCCGTGCCACAGCAGCGCCCAGGCGACGTCGCCGCCGGCGGCCTGCTCGACCACGACGCGTTCGGCCGGCGTCAGGCGCGTCAGGTCGGGCCGGATCGCCGAGCAGGCCTCATGCGAGGTGATGGCGCTGGTGGCGATGCCCAGCTGCTGCACAAACTGGTCCATCAAGGGCTGCAGGTCCGGTTCGATGCGCACGGCGCCGAATTCGGCGCGGAACTGGCCGCTCAACATGGGTTCGGTCTGCACGCGGCCACCGACCGCCTCCAGCGCCTCGAACAGCTGGATGCGCAATTGCGGCGCGCTGCGCTTGAGCCGCAGCGCCAGATACAGGCCGCTGATGCCGCCGCCGATGATGCAGATATCGCTGCTGGTTTGCATGCTCATCCTTATGCCCCGGCGTGGGCCAGGGAGGCGGCGCTGCTGTCCTGCCGCGCGGCGATGGCTTGCGCCAGCAGTTCCAGCGTGAAGAATTCAAACAGCTCCTCGGCACGCAGGCGCACGCCGAAGTCCGTGCTCACGCGCAGCGCATACACTTGCACGCCGAGCGAATCGAGTCCCAGTTCGGCAAACGGCAGGTCGTGCTCCAGCGCGGCGCCAGGCATGCCCAGGGTGTCGGCCAGGGCCGCCGCCAGCCGCTCTATGCAGGCGCCCGCCTGCGCGGTGTCGCGCGCGGCGTGCGGCAGGGGCGCCGCCACGTTGTCGCTGGCGAACATTGCCTGCAAGGCTTTGCGGTCCGCCTTGCCGCTCAGTGCCTGGCGCGGGATTTCGCGTAGCGGGAGGTATTGCCTGGGCAACCAGGCGGGCGGCAGGGCGCGGGCGGCGTGGGCGGCAAGGCGCTCGAGCCAGCGGGCGTCGTCGTCGGCGCCCGCGCCAGGCACCAGCGCCGCGACCAGGCGTGTGCCCGCCAGCAGGGCGGTGACGTCGTCCAGCAGGCCGGAATCGAGCAGCGTGGCCTCGATTTCCGCCAGTTCGACGCGCTGGCCGTTGACCTTGACCTGGTCATCGACGCGGCCGATGCAGTGCAGCTCGCCGTCGGCGTCGACGCGGCAGACGTCGCCGGTCAGGTAGAGGCGCTGGTACAGCAGCGGCGCTTCCGGCTCCGGCAGCGGATTGGCGATGAATTTGCGCGCCGTTTCGGCCGCATCGTTGACATAGCCGTTGGCCAGCGCGGCGCCACTGATACACAGCTCGCCTTCGAGGAAGGGACTGAGCCGATGCACCCGGCCTTCCCCGTCGCGCAGGTAAAAGCGCGTGTGCGGCACCGGCTCGCCTATCGGCAGCGAATCGGCGGGCTGGCCGTCGTAGCGCCAGGCGCTGGCCATGATGGTCGCTTCCGTGGGACCGTAGACGTTGTAGATGCCGGCCGCCGGCAGCAGCGCGCTGGCGCGTGCCGCCAGCGCCGGCCGGAAGACCTCGCCGCCGACGCACATCGCGCGCATCGAGGTGCAGCGCTCCACGCCCGGCGTTTGCAGGATCAGGGTGAGCATGGTGGGCACCGTGGTCATGTGGGTCGCCTGGTGGCGCTCGATGGCGTCGACGATGCGGTCGCCGTCGATGTTGCGCTCGCCGCCGAGGAAGGCGATGCGGGCCCCGACCATCAGCGGCGCCATCAATTCATGCATCGATGGATCGAAGCACGGATGTATGCTTTGCAGCCAGCAGTCGCCGGCCGTGACGTTCAGGTAGCGCACGATCCAGCTGAAATGGTTGTAGGCGGCGGCGTGCGAGACGGCGACGCCCTTGGGCTGGCCCGTCGAGCCGGAGGTGAAGATGATGTACAGCGGCGCCGTCACCGGCACCAGCGGCGCCATGTCGGCGTCGGACAGGTCGCGGGCAGCGAGCTCGGCTTGCGCGCACGGCAGCACGTTCAGCGTGGTCTCGGCCGCCATGCGGCGCTCGCTCAGCGCCGTCAGCAGCAGACGCACGCCGGCCTGTTGCGCGATGCGCTGCAGGCGCTCGGTGGGGCATTCGATATCCACGGGCACGTACACGGCGCCGCACTTGGCCAGCGCCAGCAACAGCAGCGAACGGCTTGGCTCATGCGCGCTGCAGACGGCGACACTGTCCATCGGCCGCACCTGATGCACCGTTTGCAGCAGCCGCGCCAGGCGGTTGGCGCGTGCATTGAGTTCGCCATACGACACGCTGCCGGCGGCCGAGCACAGGGCTGGCAGCGCGGGTGTCAGGCGGGCCTGGCGCTCGACCAGCTGATGGGGATATTCAGGAGTGTAAGGAGTGGTCATGGTTGGATTCTCGGTGCGTTTGTATCAGTTGGGCCAGGCTGCCGGCATGGGGCTCGGCCAGCATGGAAAAATGGTTGCCTGGTACTTCGATGCCGGGCTGGCGGTGCGCCATGGCCGCCGCGTTCCAGCTGGCGATGAAAGGCTGGCGGGCATGCAGGCGCAGGCAGCTGGCGCCGTCGGCGCCGCCCGGCGTCGGCCGGTAGCGCTGCAGCAGGGCCAGGCAGGCGTGGCGGTTGCTTAACACTTCGTCGATGCGGCCCTTGGGCATGCGCTGCGCGATGCGCGCGGCCAGTTCATCGGCATCCATGTGTCCTGTGACCTGCTGCTCGGTCATCTCGGGATGCAGGGCCAGATACAGGGTCAGCATTTCGTTGCCGGCGTCGCTCTGGCGGTCGCGCGCGGCCATGGCCAGCGACGGATCCAGCAGCACCACCTGGTCGACCTGCTTGCCGACGCTGCGCAATATCGTCGCCATTTCGGCAGCGACGATGGCGCCGAAGGAATGGCCGCCGATACGGTAGGCCGCCGCGGGCGGGCCGCTCAGCATGCGCCTGACGTAGTGCGCCGCCAGGGCCTGTATGCTTGGCTGGCGGCGCCCGGCCTGGCGCAGGTTGAACGCGAACACGCGGCAATCCAGGCGGGCGGCAAGGGCGGCGAAGGGCGCCGCGCTGCCGTCGGCGCCATGCACCAGGTACAGCGCCGGCTGCGGCTTGGCGGCTGGCGGCAGGCCCAGCGCGCGCGACAGTTCGACCAGCGATTCGGCCTCCAGCGTCTGCGCCAGCGTGGCGGCGGCCTGTTGCCAGGCCTGTTGCAGCGCCTCTCCGCCGGGCGCGCCGCGGATGCTCCAGTCGTCGGAGGGCATCGGATCGCACGGCGCCAGTATCACGCTGCGCCGGGGCGTGCGCACTTCGATCCTGGCCAGCGTCAATGCCTGCGCGGGGCGGCCGGGGGCGCTGCCCGCCGCCGGCGCTTCGCAGGCGTCGAGCAGTTGCCGCAGCCAGGCCGAGGCGTCGTCGCCGGCCGGCGTCAAGGGCAGTCCCGCCCAGTGCAGCAATATTTGCGTGCGTTGTCCGTAGATGTGCTGGCAGGCGTGCAGCAGGGCCGCCAGCAGGCTGAGTTGCACCGGCAGGCCGTACAGCCGCGCCATGTGCTGACGCAGTTGTTGCAGGGTGTCGCGTGAAGATGGAGAACTCATGCGGGGATCCAGTGTAGTAGGGGCGGTTGGAGCGGGCCATTGGACTACAGATGGGTTCCCCGTATAACTGGAGGAAATGACAGTTTCGGCGCAGGGGAGAGATTTCTATACTTGTCCGCGATTCGCCCGCCGGCTGCTGCCTGCAGCCCTGACCTTGTCGCCCTATGAGGAATTTAATGGAAACCCCAACCGTCTCCGCCACGCAAGCCATTCTGGACGATGTGCGCGCGTATTTGCAGAGCAAAAGTAATTTGCCGGTCACCGAGGAACACGCCACCACCAAGCTGCTGGCCAAGTCCTTTGACGAAGAGGAAATCCGCCATCGCCGTGCCGCATTCGCCACGAATGGCGAGATCGACTGTACTGCCGTGCTGGCCAACTACGAGTTATTGCATGGCATTAAGTACCTGGACCGCCTGATCAACAATAGCGGCCATGCAGTGCCGGCCCGCGCGGCCATCGCCATCTTCCGTGGCGCCGAGATTTGCCTGAATAATCTGGTGGTGCTGGCGCGCCGCATCACGGACGACGTCAAGCGCGGCCACATCGCCGACGCGTCGCTGAAGATCGGCTGGGCCAATCGTTTCCACGAAACCCTGTACAGCCTGTCCCAGTTGCTGGTGCAGGTGGACCAGGGCGGCCAGCAGGGCGACAGCATCAGCATCCGCGATTCGGCCGTCTTCCAGGATTATCTGGTGCAGGCTGCGCGCATGCACGCCATCCTGCGGGCCGAGGCCACCGAGCAGTACAGCGATCTGGGCGACAAGGATCTCGACGATCCGCAGCGTTTTGTCTTCTTCCACAGCTTCGTCAACAGCAATTACGAGTCGATCTGGCTCAGCGCCATGGAGCAGGTGCGCCTGCCCGGCGTGCGGCGCGAGGCGGGCGAGGACGCTGGCGTGTTCTATCAGCGCCTGATTCAAAATGATGAAGTGCGCGAAGCGGTCAACTGCGTCGACCTCAAGGATCCGACCTGCCTGATGCAATTTCGCGCCTATCACCAGATCAGCGAAGTGCTGGTGGGCCTGGTCAATGAAGTGTCCAGCGAGATCATCGTTGCCTTGCTGGGCAACGAGCAAGCCACGTTCGGCACGCATGCGCGCTCGCTGGCGCTGTGCAGCAAGCTGCTGCAAGTGGTGACCGACAACATCCGTCCCATCGTCCGCACGCTCAGCCCGAAAGCGTATTTCGCCATCCGCCCGGCGCTCGGCATCACCAGCGGCTCGCATTCGCACAACTTGCGCAAGGGCTTGTTCCTGACGATTTATCCGTCGCTGGTCAAAGCCCTGCGCCTGCAACTGGCGGCGATGGACGAACAGCTGGCAGGCGACGACGAGCGGCTGCAGCAGATCGTGCTGGCGTTGCTGCAGCAGCACGGCGACCCGCGCGCCGACATACTGCGCCAGGTGGTGTATATGCATCAATACGTGCGCACATGGCGCGACGAGCACATGCAGTTCGTCAAGACGCAGATCGGCGTCAGCCCCGAGGACATGACGCCTACCGCGTCGATTTCGGGCGCCGAGAACGCCGCGGTGACGGCCAACGGTTTCCGCCAGGCGCACAAGAACGATCCGATTGCCCCGCTGTACCAGGCCCTGCTCGGCAAGCTGCCCGTGCCGCCGCTGCCTATCGTGCAAAAAGGCGGCTTCGACGAATACATGGCGCATTTCACCGCCAATGCGGTCAAGGAAATGTATGCCGACGTGCAGGATCGCGCCCAGCGCAAACGTCCGGCCAGGATGGCCAGTTGAGCCGCCCGCTCGTCGTGGTGAGCGGCGCCGGTTCCGGGATCGGCGCGGCGGTGGCGCGGCAGTTCAGCGCCGCCGGCCATCCGCTGCTGCTGATCGGCCGCCGCAAGGCGGCACTGGAGGCGCTGGACTTGCCGCAGTCCATCTGTGCCGCGCTGGACGTGGGCGATGCGCAGGCAGTCCAGGAAGCCGTGCGCCAGGCGGAGCAGCGCCATGGCACCGTCGACTGCCTGGTCAACAGCGCGGGCATCATGCGGCTGGCCGCGGCCGCCGGGCAGGACGCGGCGGAGTTTGCCGAGATGCTCAATACCAACGTCGTCGGCAGCGTCAACCTGGTTCAGAGTGTGTTGTCAGGCATGCTGCGCCAGCGGCGCGGCACGGTCTTCAATGTCAGCTCGATTGCCGGCCGTCAGGCGTTTCCCATGCATGCCGGCTATTGCGCTTCCAAATTTGCCGTCCACGGCTATACGGCGGCGCTGGGGCTGGACATGGCTGAGCACAACATCCGCGTCAGCACCGTCTCGCCCGGCGTGGTCGATACGCCCCTGTTGCGCAGCACGACCTCGGCGTCCGCCCGCGCCATGTTCGAGGAGTGGCTGGGCACGCTCGACTCCCTGCTGGCTCCGGAAGATGTGGCCGGCATCATCGCGTTTGCCTACCAGCTGCCGCAGAGCGTGTGCATGCGCGAAATATTCGTCACGTCCACGTCGCAGGGATCCTAGCCAGGAATCACACCCATCCGCGCCAGCCGCAGTGCGTGATGACGGTGTGCGCATCGAGCAAGTCGTAATCTACGGAAAACCGGGCGCTGGCGTGCAGGCGCGGCGACAGCGTCTGGTTGATCCGAAACGTCAGGGTGCGCCTGGCCTCGTCGAATGCGGTCAGTGTCACGGCGGTAAAGTCGAAATAGTAGCCGACCGTGGGAAAGGCGGCCTTGAAAAAACTTTCCTTGGCGGAAAACACCACCGTCATCAAAAACTCCAGGGCGTTCACACTGTTGAGCTGATGCAGCAGGGCAAGCTCGGGCAGGCCGATCGCCGTGCTCAGCAAGGCTTCGCGCATCTCCGCGCCGACCACCGCTTCAATGTCGATGCCGATGGCTTCGTGCCGCTGCGCCGGCAAGGCCACCGCAGCGGCATAGCCGCCGCCGTGGCTGATGCTGCCGACCACGCCGGCTGGCCACAAGGGCTGGCGCGAGGCGCCGGTGCCGATCTGCGCGTCGGCGATGCCGAGGCGCGCCAGCGCGGCGCGCGCTGCCAGCCGGCCGAAAAAATACTCCGCTTGCCGTTTTGGCACGCTGCGCGCGATGGCGGCGGGCAGGGCGATGTCATGCGCATGGAAGGCGGCGCTCTGGAATGGATAGGGCTGGAAATGCAGGACGGTGATCTGCAGCGCAGGCGCCATGCCGTCCTCTGCCTGGTGGATGAATGGCAGGGGCAGGGGAAGCAGCCCTTGCCGCTGTGCTTCATCGCTGGCCGGCAAGCGCCCGGACTGCATGTCAACGCTCGCTTCTGCACGCTTCATCGTCGCCGTTCTATACATTGAGATGGGCATAGATTACCCGATTCCTGCCATCGTGCAAGGTCATTGCTCACGATGGACGACCCGCTTGCCGCAGCGCGTCGCTGGCAGTGCTGGGCGCCTCCCCCTTCAAGGGTCAGGCATTGTCAGCCTTTGCCTTCAACGCCGGTCCCTTTCGCTGAGCTTTGACACGAACGCGTGCATGGAAGCCGACGTGCCGGCAATTGGCCAGCTGTGCCATGCTTTCGAGCAAATCAGGACTTGCGCGCGCTTCCCGACCGTGTTCAAGCAAGTCGATGCCGATACGCATGAAGAGGAGCGGCTGCCCGATCAGTTGCCTGCCGCATGTTATATCAGGGCTTGCCAGGCTCTGACTTCTTCGTCCGACAGCACCGGCCCCCAGCCGCCGCGCAGCGCCGCATCGTGCTGCGCATAGTGCGCAAGCTGCGGCACGGCCACGTCATGCCTGGCACAGATGGCAAGGACGGCTTCCAGCTGCCGCCTGCTGGCCGGAAGGTCGTCGCCATACCAGCTACAGGCGCTCGTTTCCAGCACATGCTGAACAAGTTCCTCCAGCGTGCCGAGCAGGTGCCCGGGAATGGCCATGCGGATGTCATCGGGCCAGGGGTCACCCATGCCGTTCACGGCCAGGGCAGCAAAGCCGCATTCCCACGCAGCAAAATCCCCAGGCGCGAGCTGCGCCACTTTCCACACGTGGCCGGTGAACGCGGACAGGGCGGGGTGGTCAAGGGCATGCTGCAGGCAAAAGCGCTGCAAACAGGTGAGCGCAATGCATTGTCTTGCAATCACGGAGAGCGTGTCTATCGATATATTGTGCATAAATTGACGGCGTTTCAAAAATAATGGCTAGATTCGGCTGACTGCGCGCCGTGCCAACTCCCTGGCGCATGCTGCTTCAGCTTGAATCATTTCTCAAAAACAAGCCAGGACCAGCTCACCCCCGCCTGGCGATTCTGCAGTTGCACGGATGGCGCCTGCGTATGCAGCATCACTTTGAGCTGATGCCGCATTGCGAGCTCTGCCGTTTCACTGGCGGATACATCAAAGATGCGACGGCCTTCAGGGGCTGGTCCATGCCTCAGGGACATGACGAGCATTGCGCCGGGCTTGAGTAATATGCTGATATTGCCCATCGCCTCCATTCTTTCTTCCGCTGCCAGATGCATCCAGACGGCCGCGACGACAATCAGGTCATACCTGGTTTGGCGCGCGCCTATCGCAGACAGGGCGGGCAGGCTATCGTTCACCCATTCGATGTTGGCCGGGGCGTGCGCCTGCATGCCCGCTGCGCGGAATGCGGCAATGGGCTCAAGCGCGACCACTGTGTGCCCCAGGCTTGCCAGGCACGCCGCGTCGCCGCCTGTCCCGGCGCCGATGTCGAGCACGCTGCTTGCTCGCGTCGGCAAGAGATGAGCAACGGGGCGGTATTTGTCCAGGAAGGCAACGCTGTCGTATCGGGCGATGAGCTGCCCTGCATTGTCTGCATAGCCCTCGGTGCCCGGGACAATGGATGGTTCCATGGGATGTTGCATGATCAGCCGGCGCATCTGGCGATGGCCGTCATTGCTGTTCTCCCGCTTGCTGATGCGCCTGCCGCAACGCCTCCACCGGCAACTGGAAAAAGCGCGGCACCATCGCGGGCGATAAATCGTCGCCGCCGTCCGCCATGGCCAGGCGGCCGCTCAGCAGCAGCATCACGTAGCCATGGCCCAGCGACCAGCCGGCGCTGGCGGCGGCCTTGTCCCAGCGCGCATCGAGTCCCGCTTCGCGCACGGCCGCGCCGGCCGTCTGCAGCACGTACTGGAAGCACGCCTGCGCCGCTTCCAGCAGGGCGGGGAACTGGCGCACGTCCTGGTGCTCGAACATCAGCCGGTAGTGGGCCGGTGCGGCCAGGGCGAATTCGATGTATTGCTGGCCCAGCAGCTGAAAACGCTGCTCGGAGGGCAGGCTGCCCTGCGGCGGCAGTTGTGCCTCCCACTTGGCGATCAGGCTGGCGAAGCCGGCCGCCGCCACGTCGGCCAGCAAGGCTTCCTTGCTGGGGAAGTGGCGGTACACGGCGGCGATCGACACGCCCACCGTGCGCGCCAGTTCGCGCAGCGAGAGGGTGGCGTCGTGCTGCTGCGCCAGTTGCGCGATGGTGGCGGCGACCAGGGTGTCGCGCAGGTTGCCGTGATGGTAAGTACTTGTGCTTGTCATTCTATGTTATCGCTGTTCACATTGTCGTGTATGATGCTCATGTTATCACTGAACACATGGAGAGCACATGCAAGAGATGAACAACGCTGTACGCGCCGTGGCCTTGCCGCCCGGCGCCAGCATCGCCCCCTTGTACCCGGGCAGCCACCTGGCCGACGCGTATGCCGTCGACCTGCCGACCGCGCAGGCGCGCCAGATGGACATGGAAAGCCTGGCGCGCATCCTGCTGGGCAGCCAGCCGGGCTGGGCGCGCAAGCTGATGGTGGTGCGCGACGCCATCGTGGCGCGCTTCGGCATCCGCACGGCCAGGCAGATGGAAGCCAGGCCAGGCAAGCGCATCGGCATCTTCCGCATCTTTGCCGTCAGCGACGATGAAATCATCGTGGGCGAGGATGACAGTCACCTGGATTTCCGCCTGTCGGTGCTGCGCCACCGGGACGCGGGACCGCATGGCCGCATCACCATGTCCAGCGTCGTGCATTGCCATAATGCGGTGGGGCGCGCCTACATCCTGGTGATCCGGCCTTTCCACAAGCTGATCGTGCAGCGTTCGCTGGCGCGCGCCGTGAAGGGCGGCTTCGCTTAAGCGCACTGAGCGGGCAATCTTGCTTATTCAGGGCTGGTATTGCATACTGCACCACCAGCCTCATCACGATTCCCATGAACGATACGCTTCTCCTGCTGGGTTTTGCCACCACGCCGCTTGAACTGATTTCCTTTGTCCTGGCATTGACAACCGTTGCGCTGAACATCCGCCAGAATCATTGGGCGTGGCTGTTCGCCATCATTTCCTCGGCCGCCTACGGTTTTGTGTTTTTCGAGTCGCGCCTGTATGGCGACATGGCCTTGCAACTGCTGTTCATCAGCGTCTCGTTCTGGGGCTGGTACCAGTGGCTGCACCCGGCCAGCGGCGGCAAGAGCCTGCCCGTCACGCGCCTCGATGGCCGCGGCTGGCTGGCTTGCGGCATGGGCTGGCTGGTCGGCTTTCTGCTCATCGCCTGGCTGCTGACGACGACGGACACGGACGTGCCCCACGCGGACGGTTTCCTTACGGCAGGCAGCCTGGTGGGGCAATTCCTGCTGTCGCGCAAGAAGCTGGAAAACTGGATCGCCTGGATCATCGTCGACGTGCTGTACGTGTGGCTGTACCTGCACAAGGGCCTGACCCTGACGGCCGTGCTGTATGCCTTCTTTGTCGTGATGGCCATCATCGGCTTGCTGGCGTGGAGAAAGTCGGCACCGGCCGCGCCGAGCGCGATGGTCCTCAAGTGATGGGCCACTGCGTGCGCGTGGCCATCCTGGGCGCGGAATCGTCGGGCAAGTCGACCCTGGCGGCCGCCCTGGCCGAACGCTACGGCAGCGTCTGGGTGCCCGAATATTTGCGTGAATTCGTCGAAACGCAGGGCAGGGTGCCCGTCGCGGCCGACCAGTACGGCATCGCGCGCACGCAAGTTGAGCGCGAAGCGGCGGCCGCCGCGCAAGCCCGTCACTTCCTGTTTTGCGACACGACGCCGTTGATGACGGTGGTCTACAGCCGCCATTATTTCCATGGTGCCGATGCGCCGCTGGCGGCGCTGGCCGATGCCACGCGGTACGATGTGACGCTGGTGACGGCGCCCGACAGCCCGTGGGTGGCCGACGGCTTGCAGCGCGAGTCGGAAGCCGTGCGCCAGCTGATCTACCGCTACCTGCTCGACGAGCTCGACGCGCGCGGCATCGTCTACCACGTGCTGCACGACAGCCTGGAGGCGCGCCTGCAACAGGCGGCCCCTTTGCTGCGGCAGGCGCTCACTGCAGCGCCCGCCATTTCCCTCAATTAAAAGTCAAACTGCGCCGACACCTTGAACGTGCGGCTGGCGCCCGGGAACAGGTAGCCGCCTGCTTCCGGTGTCACATCGCGCCAGTAGAACTTGTCGGCCACGTTGTTGACGCTGGCGCGCAGCACGGCGCGCGTGCCAGCGATGCGCGTGGCCCAGGCGGCGCCCAGGTTGAACACGCTGTACGAGGGCACGAAGGTGGTATTGTTGTTCTCGAACGCCTTCTTGCCCGCATATTCCCAGCTGCCATTCACGCTCAGGCCCGCCACTTGCGGCACGGCATAGTCGGCCCGCACGGCGGCCTTGAAGGCGGGCACGTTGGGCACGCGCTTGCCATCGTAGTCAGCACTGCCCGTATCTGATTGCTGGCTGTTCAGGGCCGTCACGGAGGCGCCCAGGCTCAGGTTGGCGAAAGCCTTGCCCTGGGCCGACAGTTCCAGTCCACGGTGCTGGGCCTGGCCTGCGCGCACGAAGTTGTAGGTGCTCATGCTGCTGTCGAGGTACTGGTTGAATTCCAGGCCTTTGCGGATCTGGAACAGGGTGGCGGCGACCATGAAGTCAGGCGTCAGGTCCGCCTTCACGCCCAGTTCGATCTGCTTCGAGCGGCTAGGCGTCAGTTCCACGTTGGCGTTTTCCGCATAGCGGTCGGCCGTGCCGCCGTGTTCCATGCCCTGCGAGTACGATGCGTAGACAGCGATATTGTCTTGCGGGTTGTACACCAGCGCCACGTTCGGCAGCAGGAAGTCGTGCCTGGCGCGGATTTCCTGGTCGGCCTTGAGCACGTACTGATAGCCATCGACATCGATGTGGCGCACGCCGCCATGCAGCTTCCAGTTCGGTGCCAGGCTGACGATGTCCTGCACGAAGACGGATTTTTCCTTGTCGTTGCGCACCAGGCGCACGGGACCCGTGACACCGTCGGATGGGGCGACGATGACGGGGCGGTAGATATTGCTGATGCCCACTTCGTCATACACATACTTGCCGGCCCGGTCCTTGCGGTTGAAATACGACACGCCCGCCGTGACCTCATGGCGCAAGCTGCCCGTGGCGAACTTGCCCTGGATCATGGCTTGCGCGCTCAGGGGCTTTTTCGTTTCGCCCAGGCTGCGGAAGTCCCACACGGAGAAATCGCCATTGCTGCAGAACACAGGCATCCAGCCTTCCGGACTGCATCCATACGGGTAGGCAGTGTAGTCGTCGCGCTTGAACGTGTGCTGGTTGGCCGACACGGTGGCGCGCCAATCCTCGTTGAAGGCGTACTGGAAGCGCAGGCCCAGGTTGCTGGTGACGGTTTCCACCGGGTGCGTCCAGGGCTGCTTGTTGAGCATGGTGTCGGCGCTGACGTTGGAAGGCAGCTTGCCATTGCTCAGCAGCTGGAAGCCGGGCGCCGTTACTTGCGCCTTGTCCTGGTAGTCGGCGTCGAGTTGCAGCAGCGCTTGCGGCGAAATCTGCCAGTCGAAGGCGCCGGAAATGAATTTACGGTTGCCGTCGGCACCCTTGATGTAGGAGCGCAGGCGCTCGGCCGCCACGTTGACGCGGTAGCCGAAGCGCGTGTCTTCCAGGCGGCCGCCCAGGTCGACGGCGCCGTACAGGGTACCCCGTTCGCGCGTTTCCACGGTGACGGTGCGCAATGGCGCGGCGGTCGGGCGCTTGACGATGAAGTCGATCACGCCGCCCGGCGCGGCCACGCCTGCCTGCAAGCCGGCCAGGCCTTTCAATACTTCGATGCGTTCCTTGTTTTCCAACGGAATTTGCGTGTCACCGGGGATCGCCACGCCATCCTTGCGGTAGCTGGAGTTCGTATCGAGCTTGAAGCCCCGGATGGTGAACTGTTCCGCATAGCCGACGGCGTTGTACGATTCATTGATGCTGGCGTCGAGCTTGACGGCGTCGCTGAGGTTGCGGATCTGCAGATCTTGTATTTCTTTCTGCCCGATGACGGTGACGGACGCCGGCGTCTGCAGCAGCGGCGCGTCGGAAAAACCGCCGACGGAGGCGCGTCTGGCGGCCGGCGCCTTGCTGGCCGTGACGACGACTTCGGCCATGCTTTGCGCCTGCGGGTCGACGGCTTCGGCGGTGTCATTCGCGGCCAGGGCGGGTACGGCAAACGCGTGCAGGATCGCCAGGGTCAATACAGAAACAGATAAATTCGGTGTGGACATAGATTGCTCGTGGTTCAAGCCGACTCGGTAAAGAGCACGGCAGGCTGCTTGTTCGGCTGGCGCCAACGCAGGAGCTATCAAAGGAGGGAGGTACTTTGCGCTTTCCTTCGCTGGCATTATCCAGATCAGGTACGAAGGGTATCTCTCACCCGGATGACTGCTCCAGGACCCCTAGCGAACTGACAGCTTAGCATGAACCACGGCCAGCTGTCCCACCCGGCTGACCGTTTTACAACAGTGTGGCTGGAATCTATAAACTCAGTTCCAGCACCTTGCGGCTGACGGCGGGCGTGATTTCACGCTGCTCGCCCAGCGCCGTCATGCCGTGCGCTTCCAGGGCGGACACGACGGCATCCACGCTGGCGTGGTTCAGGCCATAGTCGGCCAGGCGCGTCTTGACGCCCATGTGCCGGAAGAAGAATTCCGTGCGCGCGATGGCGGCCTCGATGCGTCCATCCTCGTCACCGCCGTCGAGTCCCCACACGCGGGCCGCGTACTGCAGCAGCTTGGCGCGCTTGGCCTGCTTGCGCACGCGCAGCATGCTGGGCAGGATGATGGCCAGGGTCTGCGCGTGGTCGAGCTCGTACAAGGCCGTCAATTCGTGGCCGATGGCGTGCGTGGACCAGTCCTGCGGCACGCCCACGCCGATCAGGCCGTTCAAGGCCAGGGTGGCGCTCCACATCACGTTGGCGCGCACGTCGTAGTCGTCCGGGTGCGACAGCGCCTTCGGGCCTTCCTCGATCAGGGTCAATAAAATGCCTTCGGCAAAGCGGTCCTGCACGGACGCGTTCACAGGGTAAGTCAGGTATTGCTCCATCACATGCGCAAACGCATCGACGACGCCGTTGCCCACCTGGCGCAGCGGTAATGTAAAGGTCTTCGACGGATCCAGCACGGAGAATTTCGGATATACCTTGCGGCTCATGAACGAGCGCTTTTCCTGCGTCGCCTTGCGCGTGATCACGGCCGAACCATTCATTTCGGACCCCGTGGCAGGTAACGTCAAGACGGTGCCGAAGGGCAGGGCGGCCTCGACGATCTTGCCGCCCTTGGCCAGGATGTCCCACGCCTCGCCTTCGTGCAGGGCGGCCGCGGCGATGAACTTGGTGCCATCGACCACGGATCCGCCGCCGACGGCCAGCAGGAAATCGATGCGCTCGCTTTTCACCATGGCCACGGCCTGCATCAGGGTTTCATAGCTGGGATTGGGTTCGATGCCGGCAAATTCCAGCACCGTATGGCCGGCCAGCGCCGCCCTGACTTCATCATAGACGCCGTTCTGCCTGATGCTGCCGCCGCCATACGTCATGAGCACTCTGGCCTGCGGCGGGATCAGCGCCGTGATGGCGGCGATCTGGCCCTGGCCGAAAAGGATTTGCGTCGGATTGTAAAAGTCGAAATTGAACATGGGACTCCTGCCGCTGGGGTTTAGGCTGTTGCTGAGCCATGATTATGGCCGAACGGGTGGAAACGTGTCGTGGACGCTTGAGCTTTTCGTCCGCGCGGTGGAGAATGCAGCCGATGTCACCACTACGCGAAAAGGAATGCGCATGACCAACGTCCCACTGGAAGAATCCGGCTTGCCGGCCACCGCGCTCGACATGCACCGCGCCATCGGCGCCACCATCGCCGCGCTGCAGGCGCTGGACCTGAACAGCCAGCGCTTCGAGGCGTGCACGGACCCGGAACTGCGCCGCGTGCTCGCGCATGCGGGCGACACCAGCCGCAAGGAAGCGGCCATGCTGCTCGAATGGATGCGCCGCCGCGACGCGCGCCTGGACACGGCCATGAAGGAAGCGCTGTTCAAGGCGGGGCCAATTGTTGCCCAGTATCACTATGACGAGAAAATATTGTAACTATTGGTTTGTTGTCGTGGCGTACCATGCGCCACTTTCGCCTTGCTTCGCGTAGACTGTGCCCCGAACACGATTTTGGGGGAGTTTGCAGAAATGAAATCATTACCATACCGAGAAGGCAGCTGGTTTGCCGTGCCCCTGCCGGGCGGCGGTTATGCCGTCGGCGTGGTGGCGCGCAGGGCGCCTGCCGGGCGCATCATGCTGGCGTATATGTTCGGGCCGAAGCGCGACAGCTTGCCCACGCTGGAAGAGCTGGAAGGCTTGCGGCCGGAACAGGCCGTGCGCCGCCTGCGCACGGGCGACATGGCCCTGCTCAACGAGCGCTGGCCCCTGCTGGGCGACAGCCCCCACTGGAACCGCGACGACTGGCCCATGCCGGCCTTTATCCGCCGCAATGAATCCCTGCAGCGCGCCTGGCGCGCCAGTTATGCGGACGCCGATCCTGCCAAGCTGAATCGCGAGGAATCGATCCCCTTCGACACGCCGGGCATGGAAAGCGATTCCCTGTACGGCTACGGGGCGACGGAATTGTTGATGAATAAATTGCTGGCGCAGGAGCAGGCGTCGGCTTGACCGCGGTCCGGCGGCGTAGGTCGGATTAGCGAGGCCTTGCCTCGCGTAATCCGACAACATTGTTGGCCAAGGCCACTGGTGGTGTCGGCTTACGCGCCTTGCGCTAAGCCGACCTACGCCGCTTACGCCGCTGGCAAACTGATCTGAAACGCCAGGCCGCCGCCTTCGCGGTTGCGCACTTGTAAATCGGCGCCATGGCGCAGCAGCACGCGGTCGACGATGGCCAGGCCCAGGCCGGCGCCGTTTGCCTGCCCGCGCGCCGTGTCGAGGCGGGTGAACGGCTTCATCAACTGCTCGATCTTTTCTGCCGGCACACCCGTGCCATGGTCCTGTACCTCGATGATCACCTTTTTCGCGCCGTGGCTGGTGCGCACCTGGCAGGCGATGTCGATTTCCGTCACGTCGCTGCCGGGCGTCTTGCCATAGCGGCGCGCATTTTCGATCAGGTTGTTCAGCACGCGGCGCAGGTCGGTGGGGTTGCCCATCGCATGCGCGCCGTCGGCGATGCTGGCGTTGATCTTCACGTCCGGCAGGCGCATCGCTTCGCGCGTCATGTCAGTCAGCAAGCCACTGAGGTCGACGTCCGTAAAGCTCGACGCTTCCGTCGGCTTGGCATAGTCGAGGAACTGGCCGATGATGGCGTCCATTTGCCCGATGTCGGACTGGATGCCTTCACGCGCCTCGTCCGACAGGTTCGCCATTTCCACTTCCAGCTGCATGCGCGCCAGCGGCGTGCGCAAATCGTGCGAGATACCGGCCAAAATCACGGCGCGGTCCGATTCCACCTGTTTCAGATCATCGACCATCTGGTTGAAGCTGCGGTTCGCCTCGATGATTTCGATCGGGCCTTTTTCCGGCAGCGGCGCCGGTTGCTTGCCTTTGGCGATGTCGCGCGCGGCCGCCGTCAGGCGCGACAGCGGTAAATTGATCAGGCTGGAAATGATGGCTGCGCCCAGCAGGGACAGCAGCGACACCAGGCTGGCCCAGCCCAGCCACTGGAAGCCCGTCAGGCCGCGCAGGCGCTCGCGGTCCAGCATCAGCCAGTACTCGTCGTCGTCGATCTTGAAGCTGACCCAGAAGCCGGCCACGCCGTTGACGCGCGCGGAAAAGCGCGTGTCCTTGCCCAGCTTGGCTTTCACCTGCGCCTCGATCTCGGGCATCAGGTAATTGTCGGGCGGCGGCTCGATGCGGTCGTCCTCTTCCAGCGAGAAGATGCGGATGCCTTCATTGCTGACGAGGTCGAACAGCAGCTCGCGGCGCAGCTCGGGCGCCGAGTGCGTCAATGCCGCATGCGTGATGGTGACGACGGAAATGATCTGGGCGGAAATCTGCTGCGCCTGCGGTTCGCGCTGGATGACGGAAATCATGCCGATCCAGGTGATCATGCTGACGGTGGTCAAAGTACCCAGCAGCAAAAAGGTGCGCCAGAACAGGCCGCTTTTCAGCCGCGCCAGGCTGATATCGGGAACAAGCTTCATCATGCCTCGCCTGCGATCAGCGCGGCTGTCCGTCCGGGATGAAAACGTAGCCGAGGCCCCACACGGTCTGGATGAACAGCGGGCTCGACGGGTCGGGTTCGATCAGTTTGCGCAGGCGCGAGATTTGCACGTCCAGGCTGCGGTCGAACACTTCGTATTCGCGGCCGCGCGCCAGTTCCATCAATTTTTCGCGCGACAGCGGCTGGCGCGCATGGCGGGCAAACACTTTCAGCACAGAAAACTCGCCGGTCGTCAGCGGCACCGTTTCGCCATTCTTTTTCAGGGTACGCGTGCCCAGGTCCAGCACGAAGTCGCCGAACTCGAAGGTTTGCGGCGTTTCCGACGGCGCGCCGGGGATTTCATCGGGACCCTTGCGGCGCAGTACGGCGCCAATGCGGGCCACCAGCTCGCGCGGATTGAACGGTTTCGGCAGGTAATCGTCGGCACCCATTTCCAGGCCCACGATACGGTCCACGTCTTCACCCTTGGCCGTCAGCATGATGATCGGCGTCTGGTCGCCCGCGCCGCGCAGGCGGCGGCAGATCGACAGGCCGTCTTCGCCCGGCAGCATCAGGTCGAGCACCAGCAGATCGTAGCGTTCGCGCAGCCACAGCTTGTTCATGGCCGTCGCGCTCTCTGCCGTGAAGACATTGAAGCCCTGTTCGGTCAGGTAGCGGCGCAGCAGGTCGCGCAGGCGCACATCGTCATCGACCACCATGATTTTTGCCTGGTGGCCGTGAATCGATTGCGTTGTTGTGTTGCTGCCGGAAGTGGAGGTTGTGGTCATTTAGGGTGTCGTGTTATCTTATATTAGTTGCTATAGTAACGCCTCGCGCGGCGTCGGCAAGGGGCTGTGGCGACCCATTACAAAGTGTTACAAACTTTACCCAATTACTCTTACTGCACCGTGTAAAGCATCATACACTGGGGCCACAGTGGAAATCAGCTTTAGTTTATACGGCATCGCGGAAGAGGAACTCAATGAATATCTTTACTAAAAAAATTCACGCCGCTCCCAGCGCAGCTATCGCCGCACGCACGACTGTGCTGTCCGCATTTGCCATTTGTTCCGTGTTTGCCGCCAGCCTGGCATCGGCGCAAAACCAGCCGCCGCCACGCCGTGACGACCAGCAGCAAATGCAGGCCCAGCGGTATGAGCAGGTACAGCGCAGCAACAGCAATGATACGCGACTGCGCGAACAGCGTGACGCACGCAGTTTCGACACGCGTGCCGAAGAGCAGCGCCGCGCCAACGAAGGCGCCGACGCTTCGCGCCGCACGGGCCGCATGACGCCCGACGAGCGGCGTGACCTGCGCCGCCAGATCAACGAAGTGGGCCAGGACATTTACTCGAATCCGCCGCGCCGCTAGGCATCCATCCCCCTCCGACAGGGCCATCTCGCAAGAGGTGGCCCTGTTTGCATTTGGCCGCCAACATTGTTGCTCAGTCAGGCACACGGCCCCGCCCCGTGATATTGTTCTAACGCAATGAGGCAATTCTCGGTTTTTGGGGAGGCAAGTGGTGAGCGACGACGACACACGCGTTCCGGATGCGGCCCCCGCAGGCGGCCTGCCGCACGGCCTGCTCCAGCGCGACGAGGGCGTGTTCCTGGATCTGTCGCTGGCGCCGGCGCAACTGCGCGCCGCCGTCGACCAGCTGTTCCAGTCGGGCCAACTGCTGGCCGGCCTCGATTACGGCTTGTTCCTGCTGACCCTGTTCCATGCCCCCGCTCCCCGCGCCGCACCCAAGGGTGACGCCTTGCTGCGCATCGCCGTGCGCGTGTCGCCATTCCCACCCCCGCGCCGCGCGCTGTATCAGCAAATCAAGATCCGTGGCGACAGCGCCGAGTTTTACTTTGAAGCGTTGACGGCGGACGCGGATGGCCAGGTGCCGGCGCGCCGCGAGTTTGACGAGCTGGTGGCCGACCTGTGGTGCAAGGGCGTGCACTACGGCATCGATAGCGTGGCCGTGCGCGCCATGCTCGCCAGCGGCAAGGCCGAGCGCATCACGGTGGCGCGGGTGCTGCCGCCGCAGCCTGGGCGCGACGCCCAGCTGGTCGAAGTGTCGCAAGGCATCCACCGCGACGATGCGCCGCGCGAACGCTCCGATGGCCGCCTCGATTTGCTCAGTTTCAAGAACCGCTTTCCGCAAGTGAAAAAATACGCGCGCCTGCTGCGTCTGCTGCCTGGTACGCCCGGCTTGCCTGGCTACGACCTGGCCGGCAAGGCGCTGCCGCCCCCCGCGCCGCTGGAACTGGACCTGGCCACGGTGGCGGGGCCAGGCACGGCGGTCGAGCATTTCAGCGATGGCGCTTTCCTCGTCGCCACCCAGGATGGCTACGTGAATGTCGATGAGCACGGCAAGATGTCGATCGAAAACAAGATCGTCAGCCGCGAAGGCGTCAGCAGCCGCACCACGGGCAATCTGAAGCTGCGCGCCGCCTACGAGGAATATGGCGAAGTGCAGGAGCAGCGCCAGCTCGACGGCAGCGACATCACCATCCATGGCGACGTGTATGGCCATTTGCACTCGCATGGCGGGTTGATATGGTTGCAGCGCAACCTGGTGGGCGGCACAGCCTTCAATGAGCATGGCGACGTGCGCGTCGAGGGCGTCGCGTCCGGTTCCGTGCTGCAGGCGCTGAGCGGTGAAATCCACGTAAAACGCGCGGAAAGCTGCGTCATCGCCGGCACGCGCGTGGTGATCGACAGCGCCAGCAATTGCGAAATCATCGCCGACGAGGTCGTCATCGAACTGGCCGAAGGCTGCGCTGTGGCGGCGCGCACCATCCGCATCGGCAGCGCCGGCCCTCGCAGGCAGGTGGAGATGCTGCTCTTTCCCTTGGTACCCGACCTGAGCGCCCTCGATCAAAAGATTGCGGAAAGCCTGGCGAAGGCAACGCAGTACCAGCAGGTGCAGCACAAGCGCCAGCAGGAGATCGATGCCATCGCGCAATTGCCCGAGGTGCGCAACTACCTGACCCTGGCGGGCCAGCTGCGGCGCGGCGAATTGCAGTTGCAGCCGGCACAACAGGTGCAGTACGACAAGCTGGCCGCGCGCATTGCTCCCGTCCTGAAAGAGGTGGCGCGCCTGCGCGTGGAAGTAAAACAGTCGGAAATCCTGCACGCGCAGATGCTGGCGCTGGTGGCGCAGCTGCGCCAGGAACGGCAGGCAACGGCGGGCCAGTCGCGCTGCACCTTGGGCCTGATCGATGGCGAGACGACGGTGCGCGCCCTGGTCGTGCCGCCTGGACCGGCCAAGGTCTACGACCGGCCGCCAAAGGAAATCAAGGCCTTGCTGCGCAGCGCCACGCCGGCCACGCAGCCCGTGTTTGCGGACAGCACGGGCAGCCTGGACTGGACTTACCAGCCACCGCCTTAGTCAATCCGTGACTTTGCCGCGTGATTGCTTGAGCACGCTGTGCGTGCTCTTGCTGTCGAGGCGGCGCCGCTGCGAGCTGCGCGTGGGCTTGGTGGCGCGGCGCACGGCGGGCAGGAAGGTCACGCTGTCGATGATTTCCTGCAAGCGCCGCAACGCTTCTTCCTTGTTCTGCTCCTGGCTGCGCGACTGCTGCGCCTTGAGCACCAGCACGCCATCCTTGCTGATGCGGCTGTCGCGCAGGGCCAGCAGCCGTTCCTTGTACGCTTCCGGCAGCGACGAGGCGGCGATGGGAAAGCGCAAATGGATGGCGCTGGACACCTTGTTGACGTTCTGCCCGCCCGGGCCCTGGGCGCGGATGGCGGAAAATTCAACTTCAGCGGGATTGACGAGGTGTTGCATGGCCTGCCTGTGGGGAAACGATGGGGGTATTGTAAGGGAAGATGGCTGCGCCGGCGCAAGGGCGGGGTGGCCAGCCGATGATGTCTTCCGGGAAAGTTGATGTTTCTCAACGCCGCTCGCGGTGATGCTGGTTAGCATGGGGCCAACATTGCGCCACTGCGCATCCTGGCAGCGCTTACCGGACGAAAGGAACATCATGCAGCCCACGACCACGCCTGGCGCCGCAACCGCGCAATACCTGACGCAGTACTTGAGCTTCCGGCTGGGCGGCCTGGAATACGGCCTCGATTACCGCCGCGTGCGGGAATTGCGTCCGCTGAAGGAACTCGACCGTTTTTCCTCGGAAGGGGAAGTGCTGCACAGCGTGGCCGTCTCGCGCGGAGTGATTATCCCCATTGTCGACATGCGCGCCGCGTTCGGCAGCGCCCAAGGCGCGCCCGACCCGGCCACGGACGTGATCATCTTGCAGCTAAGCAATGGCGTGATGGGCATGGTGGTCGATGGCGTCACCGATATCGTCAGCCTGGCGCCCGCCGATATCGCCGCCGTGCCAGGCCTGGGCGAGGCGGAAGCCGATTATCTGCTGGGCCTAGGCACGGTGGCGGGGCGCCGATTGATCCTCGTCGACATCGACCGCCTGATGGCGATCCGCAGCCCCAGCCCCATGCAGGCGGCCTAAAAAAAAGACGACCCGTGAGTCGTCTTTGTGTTTGGCGTTAGCCGAGTTTCTCTAACTGGTCCTGCAAGTCCAGCCATTCCGCTTCCAGTTGCGCCAGGTCCTTGGTGAAGAAGGTCTGGTCGGCCAGCAATTGCTTCAATTTCGCCTTGTTGGCGGCGTCATAGATGGTCGGCTCGCCCAGTTTGGCGTCGGTTTCCGCCTTTTGCGCATTGCGCTTGGCGATCTGCTCTTCCTGGCGCTTGATCTTGTTTTCGATCGGCTTGCGCAGGGCGGCCGTTTTCTGGCGCTCTTCCGCTTCCTTGCGCTTGTCGCGCACGGGCGCGGCAGGGGCTGCTGCGGCAACGACGGGCGAGACCACGGGGAAATCGGTCTTGTTGGCCTTGCCGGCGGCCGGCAGCACATCGGTACCTTTACCCAGCTTGGTCTTGAACAGCCAGTCCTTGTAGTCGTCCAGGTCGCCGTCGAACGGCTGCAGCTTGCCGTCGGCAACGATGATGAATTCGTCGGTGGTGGCGCGCAGCAAATGGCGATCATGGGACACGACGACCAGCGTGCCTTCGAACTGGGCCAGCGCTTCCGTCAGCGCTTCGCGCGTTTCCAGATCCAGGTGATTGGTCGGTTCATCGAGCAGCAGCAGGTTCGGGCGCTGCCAGACGATCAGGGCCAGCGCCAGACGGGCTTTTTCGCCGCCCGAGAACGGTGCGATCGAGGCGGTGACCATGTTGCCGGGGAAGTTGAAGCCGCCCAGGAAGTTGCGCAGTTCCTGCTCGCGCACGGTCGGGGCGATCTTGGCCAGATGCCACAGCGGCGATTCGTCATGGCGCAGCATTTCCACCTGGTGCTGGGCGAAGTAGCCAATGTTGAGGCCCTTGCCCATGGTGGCGTCGCCCGTCAGTGGCATCAGTTCGCCGGCGATGGTCTTGATCAGGGTCGATTTGCCGGCGCCGTTCTGGCCCAGCAGGCCGATACGCTGGCCGATCTGCAGCGAAAACTTGATGCCGTTGACGATGGTTTTATGCGTGATTTCGCCCGTCGCTTCGTTCTCGATCTTGTAGCCAGCATCGACGTCTTCCATCACCAGCAGCGGGTTCGGCGCGCTCAGCGGCTCGCGGAATTCGAACGAGAATTCGGCGGCGGCGCGCAACGGCGCCAGTTCTTCCATCTTCGCCAGCGCCTTCATGCGGCTTTGCGCCTGGCGGGCCTTCGACGCTTGCGCCTTGAAGCGGTTGACGAACGATTCCAGGTGGGCGCGCTTGCGCTGCTGCTTTTCCAGCGCGCCGGCGGCCAGTATCATCTGCGCCGCGCGTTGGCGCTCGAAGCTCGAATAGTTGCCCGAATAGCGTTTCAGCTTGCGCTCGTCGATGTGCACGACCACGTTGACCACTTCATCGAGGAAGTCGCGGTCATGGGAAATGATCAGCAAGGTGCCGGCGTAGCGCTTGAGCCAGTCTTCAAGCCAGATGATGGCGTCCAGATCCAAATGGTTGGTCGGTTCATCGAGCAGCAGCAGGTCGGACGGACACATCAGCGCTTGCGCCAGATTCAAGCGCATGCGCCAGCCGCCTGAGAAACTCGCTACTGGTTGCTGCATCTGGTCCAGGGTAAAGCCCAGGCCCAGCAGCAATTGCTCGCCGCGTGACTGCACGGTATATGCGTCCGCATCGGCCATGGCGCTGTAGATTTCGCCGATGGCGATGCCGTTTTCCGACGTGGCTGGCTCCGATTCCAGGCGCGCCAGTTCCGCTTCCAGTTTGCGCAGGGTGATGTCGCCATCGATCGCATAGTCGAGCGCGGCACGGTCCAGCGGCGGCGTTTCCTGCGCCACGTAAGCCACGCGCCACTTGGCCGGGAAATCGATCTCGCCCTGGTCAGGGTGCAATTCGCCACGCATCATGGCGAACAGGCTCGATTTGCCCGCGCCATTGGCGCCGATCAGGCCGATCTTGTCGCCCGGATTGAGGGTGACATCGACTTGTTCGAGCAACGGTTTGATGCCGCGCATCAGGCTTACTTGTAGGAAACGTATCATTTTTTTCTTTGTGTTGTAAATTAAGGCGCTGCGTGCTGAAGCCTGCGCTTACGCCAGCTTGAGCTGCTCGGCCGTCAGCAGGAAGACCATGTCGTCGCCGGCGCTCGTCGTCAGCCAGGTCAGGCCCAGCTCGCCGAAGGCCGCTTCCGCGTATTCGCGTTCGTTGCCGATTTCAATCATCAGGATGCCGTCGTCCGTCAGGCGTTCGGCCGCGCCGGCGATGATCTTGCGCACCAGGTACATTCCGTCGCTGCCGCCGTCGAGGGCGATTTGCGGTTCCGCCAGGTATTCCTGGGGCAGGGCGCCCATCGACGCGGAATTCACGTATGGCGGGTTGCTGATGATCAAATCATATTTCTTGGCCGGCACGTTCGTGTACAGGTCCGATTCGATCAGGGTGACGCGGTCCTGCAGTTTGTAGGTGTCGACGTTGCGCTTGGCCACGGCCAGCGCGTCGGCGGAAATGTCCACGGCGTCGACGGCGGCGTTCGGGAAAGCGTCGGCCATCATGATGGACAGGCAGCCCGAACCGGTGCACAGTTCCAGGATGTTTTCCACCGCTTCCGGTTCCGCCACCCATGGCGAAAAATATTCAGGGATCAGCTCGGCGATGAAGGAGCGGGGCACGATCACGCGCTCGTCGACGTAGAAATTGTACGTGCCCAGCCAGCCTTCCTTGGTGATGTAGGCGGCCGGCACGCGGTCGATGCTGCGGCGGTCGATGACGCTCATGACGCTGGCCACTTCCGACGGCAGCAGCTTGGCGTCGAGGAAAGGTTCGAGCTTGTCGAGCGGCAACTTCAACGTGTGCAGGATCAGATAAGCCGCTTCGTCGAACGCTTCGGCGCTGCCGTGGCCGAAAAACAGCTTGGCGGTATTAAAACGGGTAACGGCGTAGCGCAGCAGGTCGCGTGGCGTGGAAAACGGGTTCGGGGTCATGGCATTCTCGAAAAGACGGTGTTCTGGCCCGCCGTGACGGGCCTCGGTATTCTGGTTCAGACGGGCAGCAAATGCTCCAGCGTGCGCCGGTAAATATTCTTCAGGGGATCGATGTGGCGCAGTTCGATGTGCTCGTCGATCTTGTGAATACTGGCATTGGGCGGCCCGAATTCTATCACTTGGGGGCAGATTTGCGCGATAAACCGGCCATCCGAGGTGCCGCCCGTGGTCGACAGCTCCGTCGTGAGGCCCGTTTCTTCCTGGATGGCGGACGACAGCGCGTCGCTCAAGGTGCCGCGCGGCGTGAGGAAGGGCAGGCCGCTCAGGGTCCATTGCAAATCGTACTGCAAGTCATGCTTGTCGAGGATGGCGTGCACCCGCTCCTGCAGGTTTTCCGCCGTGCTGGCCGTGGAAAAGCGGAAGTTGAAGTCGATCACCATGTCGCCGGGAATCACGTTATTCGCGCCCGTGCCCGCGTTGATGTTGGACATTTGCCACGAGGTCGGCAGGTAATACTCGTTGCCGGCATCCCATTTCTCTTCGACCAGGTCGGCCAGCGCCTGCGCCGCTTCGTGGATCGGGTTTTTTGCCAGGTGCGGGTAGGCGATATGGCCTTGCACACCCTTGATGGTCAAACGCCCCGACAGCGAACCGCGGCGGCCGTTCTTGATCATGTCGCCCAACTGCGCGCTCGAGGTCGGCTCGCCCACCAGGCAATAGTCGATCTGCTCGCCGCGCTCTTTCAATTTGTCGCAGACGATGACGGTGCCGTCCGTGGCCGGGCCTTCCTCGTCGCTGGTGATCAAAAAGGCGATCGAACCCGTGTGCCCGGGCGTGGCGGCAATGAACTCCTCGCAGGCGACCACCATGGCGGCGATCGAGGTCTTCATGTCGGCCGCGCCACGGCCGTACAGCTTGCCGTCGCGGTGCGTGGGAATGAAGGGCAGCGAGCGCCATTGCTCGACGGGGCCGGTCGGCACCACGTCCGTATGGCCGGCAAAGACGAACACGGGCGACGTCGTGCCGCGGCGCGCCCACAGGTTGGTGACGTCGTTCGACTGTATCGTCTCGCAGACAAAGCCCAGCGGCGTGAGGATGTCGATCAGGTGCTGCTGGCAGCCCTTGTCGTCAGGCGTGACCGAGGACAGGGCGATCAGTTTTTCGGTCAGGGCGAGGGTTTTGGAGGTGGTCATGGGTATGGTCGTGCCGGCAACATCGTGGTCAACTAGGGGGTTACAGCGAGAAAATGGTTTTGTACTGCGCATCGGAAAACGCGACGCTGAACTTGCCATCCTTGTCCAGCACGGGGCGCTTGATGATGGATGGGTTTTCCAGCATCAGGGCCAGCGCGCTGGCCGCGTCGACGGTGGCGGCCTTGCGCTCGTCGGACAGGGCGCGCCAGGTCGTGCCTTTCTTGTTGACCAGCACATCCCACGGCAATTGCGTCAGCCAGGCCTCGACCGTGGCGCGTTCCAGGCCCTGCTTCTTGAAGTCGTGGAAGGTGAAATCGAGTTGCTGCGCGGCCAGCCAGGTGCGGGCCTTTTTGACGGTATCGCAGTTGGGGATACCGTAGAGTGTAATGGTCGTCATGGGTAGGGCTAAGGGGAATGAATGCGGTTCGCTTGATCGCGGCGCTTGCGCCAGGGAAAAATACGATGTTAGCCGACATTATACAGTCGATGCGTAGTCGATGCGGCGGTGCAACAAGGTTGCATGATCCTGGCAGATTCAGTGCCAGGCGCTGCGGATGCCAAGCAGTGTGGCGACCTGGCCGAAGTCCGGATGGACAGAAAGCGGCGTGGCGGACTTCATCGCGAGCTTGGGCGCGGCGCGGTGGAACAGTACCAGCGCCGTTTCATCATTCTTGTGGCGTGACATGTAGAGCATGCCGTCGACCGCGTCCGGATGCGCATGGATGGCGGCCGACCAGGCCTTGGTCGTTTGATACGACGACGTGCCGCTGAGCCCCGCATGGCCACCCAGTTGCCTGAGGGCGGCACCAGTCAGATCAGCCACGATAAGCGGTTTGCCGGCGAAGCGAATCACAAAGCGTGCCTGTATCACGGCCAGCTCGATCACGAAGCGGTTATGGATGGGTTTGCGGTCATGCAGCAAGGTTTCGGCAAGCGCCACAGCCAGCGACGTGCCCAGGTAGCAGGTGCCGAAGCGGGCCGCCGCCTGTGGGTGGGGATCGTCGAAGCGGTAGGTGTTCGCCCTGCCGAAATACGGTTCGCCCGTGGCGTGGCCGGAGACACGGTACAGCGCTGCGGGATCGCAGCGCACCGTCTGTAGCGCTGCGGGCAGTTGCGGCAGACGGGGCAGGCGCAAGGTTGCCACGGTCGCGCGGTTATTCGTCAGCGTAGGCGCGGGCGGCCGCCATCACGGCATCGAGTTTGCCTTTGGCCAGGGCTTCGAGCGGCGACTTGCCGCCCAGCGACAGGCGCGGAGCGATAAAAAAATCCCATTTGGCGGCGCCCGGCAAGTCGCCGAGGATTTTGCTGATTTTTTCCAGGATGTGGCGGTCGTGGCGGGGATCGGCGAAAAATGCCGGATAGACATATTCGCCCGAAGCGCCGCGCAAGGCGAACAGGCGTCTGGCTTTGAGTGCCGCACTGAGCGCCTGCGGCGTGACTTTCAGCCGGGCGCGCAGTTCGGGGCCAGACAGCAAGCTGTGCGAGGCCAGGTCTTTTTGACGCTGCTGCCGCTCCTGCTCTTCCAGGCCGCGCATGAATTGCCGGGTATTGATGTGTCCTGCATGCGCGCCGATATCAGAGGCCAGGTTCAGCTCGCGTTCGGCGACGATATCGAGGTCGCGCCGCATTTGCGCCAGCAGCGCGGGCCGGTCGTCGCGCGGCACGGCGTCCAGCAGCGATGCATAGGCTTCCTGGAACGTATCTTGTGCAATGTTAAAACGCAAGCCCGTGCCATTGGGAGCGAGTGCATCCGCCAGCTGCCTGGCCAGCGAGGGCGCGGCTGAAGCATGCCCGCTGCCGGTGGCGGCCTCATCAATCGTGCTGGTGTCGCCATCGCTGACAGGGGAGCGTGTGTTCGATGTGTTCGACATGGCTGTCTCCTTGAAACGCATGTTTCAGCATAGGACACGAAGTCAAACAAAGCAAACAAAGCAAGGAAATTAAATTCCCCACTTTGATTTGCCACAAACCTTGGCTGGCCTACACAGGCCGTGGCGCCGCCTTGTTCGAGTCGGCCGGGCCGAAATGCAGGCCAAGTCGCAAGGCCAGGGCGCGCAGGGCGCCGCTTTCCTGCTGGTGCAGGGCCAGCGCAATGTGGCCGTCGGGGCGCACCAGGTAGGCCGCATCGCGGCCCAGGCCGGCCAGCTTGGCGGCCACGTTATAGGTGTAGCAGTGCACGGGCAGTTTCAGCACGCGCGCCTCGTCCAGCAGTTCGGGCGCCGCTTCGCCATAGATGTGCAATTGCCAATCCATGCTGCGCAGGGCGAGAAAGTTGTCTTGCGTGCCGTCCGAGAACCACGGCAGGCGGTCGCCGCCGCGCAGGTATTCCGCATGGCCGGCGGACAGGGCGCTGTCTTCATAATGGATCTGAATTTGCGACACGGTCTGGAACAGTAAACGGCGCGCGCGCGCGAAGCCCGAGAGGAAGGGCAGCGCGTGCGGCACCAGCCAGCGCCGCAGGAATTGCCCGGCGATGCCTTGCGCGACGATGGCCTGGAAGGCGCGGTCGGTGGTGGCGACGAGCTTGCGGGCAAACACGATGCGCTCGCTTTCATAGGTGTCGAGCAGGGCGTCGTTGCTTTGTCCGCGCAGCTTTTGCGCCAGTTTCCACGCCAGGTTGACGGCGTCGCCCAGGCCCGTGTTCATGCCCTGGCCGCCCACGGGGCTGTGCAGGTGGGCCGCGTCGCCGAGGATGAAGCAGCGCCGCTCGCGAAATTGCGCGGCCACCCGGTGGTGGACTTTATAGGTGGAAAACCAGTTCACGTGCTCGACTTGGACGCCCAGCAAGGTTTCCACGTCGCTGCGCACGTCGTCAAACACGGGTGCCGCTGCGCCATCGGGGCGGTCGGGCAGGATGCCGATCAGGCGCTGCATGCCACTGGTGCGCACGGGCAGCATCAGCGCAAACGAGTTCGCGCCCAGGTGGGCGTGCAAATCCGTATTCTTGCCCGCCACTTGCGCGTCGGCCACGTAATACAGGTGGTCGTAGGTGCCGCCGGAAAAGTCGAAACCGGCGATCTCGCGTACCTTGCTGCGGGCGCCGTCGCAGCCGCAAATATAGTTAAACGTGCAATATTGGCGTTCGCCGTCCTTGAGCAGGATAGCTTGCACTTCGCTATCGTCCTGTGTCCACAGGTCCAGCGCCACGTTCCATTCCACGTGTACGCCGGCCGCCGCCAGCTTGCTGATCAGGAAGCGCTCATGCTCGTCCTGCGGCAGGCTCAGCACGAAAGGGTAGGGGCTCAGGCCTTCGCCGATCTCGCCCAGCGCCAGTTTCACCAGCTCCTCGCCGCCTTCATGGATGTGCATGGCATTGATCTTGATGCCCAGGCTGACGAGCTCGTCGGCAAAGCCCAGCTGCTGGTAAAACTCCAGCGTGCGCGCATGCACGGCCATGGCCCGCGACGCCTGTCCCGGACCGCTGTTCCTGTCGATGATGCGGCAATCGACGCCATGGCGCGCCAGGCGCAAGGCAAGCATGAGGCCGGTAGGACCGGCGCCGACGATCAATACGGGAGGTGTATTCATGCCATCCAGTATAGGACAGGATGGGGGATGGCTGCACGACGATTGAAGTTGTTGGGCGGAAATGAAAATGTCCCGCCGAAGCGGGACATTCAGGTCTTGCGAATGCTTTACTGTGCAGTGATTAAATTCCGCGCAGCAACTCGTTGATGCCGGTCTTGGCGCGGGTTTTTGCATCCACGCGCTTGACGATCACGGCGCAGTACAGCGAGTACTTGCCGTCTTCCGAAGGCAGGTTGCCGGACACCACGACGGAACCGGCTGGCACGCGGCCGTAGGTCACTTCGCCCGTGGCGCGGTCGTAGATCTTGGTCGACTGGCCGATGTAGACGCCCATCGAGATGACCGAGTTTTCTTCGACGATCACGCCTTCGACGATTTCCGAACGGGCGCCGATGAAGCAGTTGTCTTCGATGATGGTCGGGTTTGCTTGCATGGGTTCCAGCACGCCGCCGATGCCGACGCCGCCGGACAGGTGGACGTTCTTGCCGATCTGCGCGCAGGAGCCGACGGTGGCCCAGGTGTCGACCATGGCGCCTTCATCGACGTAGGCGCCGATGTTGACGTAGGACGGCATCAGCACGACGTTCTTGGCGATGAAGCTGCCGCGGCGGGCGACGGCTGGCGGCACCACGCGGAAACCGCCCTTGACGAAGTCTTCCTTGGTGTAATTGGCGAACTTGGTCGGCACCTTGTCGTAGAACTGCATCGTGCCGTCCGACGGCAGGACGACGTTGTCTTCCAGGCGGAACGACAGCAGCACGGCTTTCTTGACCCACTGGTTGACCACCCAGTCGCCCGAGGTTTTCTCGGCCACGCGGATGCTGCCGTTGTCCAGGCCATTGATGACGTGGGAAACGGCGTCGCGCAGTTCGGCCGTGCCGTTGCCTGGATTGATCTCGGCGCGGTTTTCCCAGGCCTGGTCGATGATGGTTTGCAGTTGTTGGCTCATGATGATGTCTTGTTTATTTAGTTGGTTGATGCGGATGCGGAAAGCTGCTGGCAGAATTTTACTATGCGCAGTGCGGCTTCCAGCCCTTCGGCCGTTTCGGCCACCAGGGCCATGCGGATGCGGTTGCGGCCCGGATTGATGCCGTGCGCGTCGCGCGCCAGGTAACTGCCAGGCAATACCGTGACATTATATTCGGCGTACAGGCGTTGCGCGAATTCGGTGTCGGACAGTCCCGTGCGGCTGACGTCGGCCCACAGGTAGAAGCCGGCGTCCGGCAATTGCACGTCCATCACCGATTGCAGCAGCGGCGTGATGGCGTCGAACTTGGCGCGGTACTTGGCGCGATTTTCCTCGACATGGGTTTCGTCGTTCCAGGCCGCGACGGAGGCCGCCTGCACGGCGGGGCTCATGGCGCCGCCGTGGTAGGTTCGGTAGAGCAGGAATTTTTTCAGTACTTCCGCGTCGCCGGCAACAAAGCCCGAGCGCATGCCCGGCACGTTCGAGCGCTTCGACAGGCTGGAAAACACCACCAGGCGCGCATACGGGCGCTCGATGGTGGACAGGCCCAGCATGTGCGCCGCCTGCAGCGCGCCCAGCGGTGGCGTGTCGCCGTGGTAAATCTCGGAATAGCATTCGTCGGCGGCGATGACGAAATCGTAGCGTTCGGACAGGGCGAACAGGTGTTCCCAGTCCGTCAGGGTGAGCACGGCGCCAGTCGGGTTGCCGGGCGAACACAGGAACAGCAGCTTGACCTTTTCCCACACGCTGGTCGGTACGCTGTCGTAGTCGCAGCCGAAATTGCGCGCCGGGTCGGAATTGACGAAATACGGTTCGGCGCCGGCCAGGTAGGCCGCGCCTTCATAGATCTGGTAAAACGGATTCGGGCTGATCACGAGCGAACCGGCCGATGGATCGATCACCGTTTGCGCCAGCGCAAACAGCGCTTCGCGCGAACCGTTCACGGGCAGGATTTGCGTGGCAGGATTGAGCTTGGGGATGCCATAGCGGCGCTCGAGCCAGCCGGCGATGGCGGTACGCAAGGCTTCCGAACCGATGGTGGTCGGATAGCTGGCCAGGCCGTGGATATTGTCGGTCAATGCCTGCTCGATGAAGGCCGGCGTCGGGTGCTTGGGTTCACCCATGCCCAGGCTGATGGGCGCATATTCGGGGTTGACCGTCACGCCGGCAAACAGCTGGCGCAGCTTTTCAAACGGGTATGGTTGCAGTTTAGCAAGAAGTGGATTCACGGAACGGACCAGGGCAAGAGTGGGGTGATAGTGTCGCGTATGGATTGCCGGGCATGGCGCAATGACGCCGGTCAAGCAATCAGCTTAGCCTTTTATTATAGCCGTCCTCGCGCACGGGCTGTGCAAGTAGGCTGTTGTTGACCTGCACGGCATGCCGCTTCCGGGCCTGGCAAGGTAAAATACGCTATGTCTACCTTACTTCCCACACTGCTTGCTATTGAAACCTCGTCCGAACTCGCCTCCTGCGCCTTGTTGCGCGGCGATGTCGTCCTGTCCCGCGCCTCGTCGGGCGTGCGCACCCATTCCCAGTCCATCTTGCCCATGGTGCAGGAATTGCTGGCCGAAGCGGGCGTGACCCTGGCCGATGTCGACGCCGTCGCCTACGGCTCCGGCCCCGGCTCGTTTACGGGCGTGCGCACGGCTTGCGGCATCGCGCAAGGCCTGGCCTACGGCGCCAATCTGCCCGTCGTGCCCGTCGTCACGCTCGACGCCATGGCCCTCGCGTGCCACCAGCAGCATGGCGCGCAACGCATCGTGACCGTGCTCGACGCCCGCATGAGTGAGGTGTACTGGGCGCAATACGATTACCAGGATGGCTTGCAGATTGTTTCGCCACCGGCCCTGAGCGCGCCGGCCGGCGTGGCGCCGCAAGGCGACGTTGCCGGCTGTGGCAACGGTTTTAGCGCCTATGCCGACGCCCTGGCAGCGCTGCCGTGCGCCGCCAAGGCTGACGCCGCCATCATGCCGCACGCCGTGCAAGTGGCGCAGCTGGCGCGCATCGCCTTTGCCGCCGGACATTTTGTGACGGCGGCCGAGGCGCAGCCTCTGTATTTGCGCAACAAGATCGCTTACACGAGTGCGGAACGCCTCGACATGCAGGCCGCCAAGGCCGCTGCGGAGTCGGCGCAATGATGGAAGCGGGCAAGGACAAGGACAGCGCGGCAGGCTGGGACTTGCTGCGCCTCGACTATCAGCCGATGCAGGAAGCGGATCTGTTGGAGGTGCTGGGGCTGGAGCAGCGCGTGTATCCGCATCCCTGGACGCATGGCAACTTTGTCGATTCGCTCAAGAGCGGCTATCCTGCCTGGGTGCTGCGCGACGTGGATGGCACCTTGCTTGGCTACTTCTTGCTGATGCTGGTCGTCGACGAGGCGCACTTGCTCAACGTGGCCGTCGAGGGCGCCATCCAGGGGCAGGGACTGGGCCGCTTCCTGCTGAACCAGTCCTGCGCCTGCGCGCGCCAGCTGGGCATGGAATCGATGCTGCTGGAAGTGCGCCCGTCGAACGTGCGCGCGCTCGACATCTACCAGCGTTATGGATTTGAACAGATCGGCCGGCGCAAGGGATACTATCCGGCCAGTAACTCGCAACGTGAGGACGCCATCGTGATGCGTTATACCTTATGAGCCGCAGCGCCGTTTTCCTCGATGAAATGGGCGTCGGTCCCCTGTGGCGCTTGCGCCAGGGTGCCGCAGCCGAGGCCGTTGATGTCGTCGAAGCTCCCGTGGAGGTGGAAGTCGTCGTGGCGGCGCCTGTGGCAGAAGCCGTAGAAGCCGTGAATGAGGTGGTTGCTGAGGCGGTCGCCGAGGTGCCGGCCGAAGCGCCAGTCGCTGTTGCCGTGCTGCCAGTTCCCGCCGCCGAGCCGGACGACACGGCCTGGTTCGACGATGCGCCACCACCTCCGCCCGTCAAACAGTTGAGCGATGCCGATATCGCCGCCCTCGACTGGGATGGTTTGACGGCGGCCGTCGCCAAGTGCGCGCGCTGCGACTTGTGCAAGACGCGCAAGGGCGTCGTCATGGGCCGTGGCGACCGCCAGGGTGCCTGGCTGATGCTGGCCAGCAGTCCCTCGCGCCTGGAAGAGCGCGAAGGGCGCGCCTTGCCGGGCGAGCAGGGCAAATTGCTCGACAATATGCTCAAGGCCATCGAAGTCGACGCCGGCAGCGGCGTGTACATCACGCACTTGCTGAAATGCCGTCCGCTCGACGAGGCGGGGCAGGAGCGCCTACCCACTGAATCGGAGTCCGCCGCTTGCCGTCCGTACTTCGAGCGCGAACTGGCCCTGCTGCAGCCGCGCACCATCGTCACCCTGGGTTCCATGGCCGCCGCCGGCATCAATCCCGGCGAAAAGCCCGTGCGCGGCACGGTGCGCCAGCTGGGCAATGCGTCCGTCGTGGCCACCTTCCATCCGGAAATGTTGCTGCAGGACGAGACGGGCAAGGCCAAGGCCCGTGCCTGGACCGACCTGTGCCTGGCGAAAAGCACGCACGGTGATTGAGGCGGACGTCGGCAGCTTCCAGGCCCGTTTCGAGCGCCGCTGGGGACATTTGACGCATCCTCGCGTGCGCGCGCTGGCCTGGCTGCTCGACTCGCCCGATTTGCTCGATCCGTCCAGCCCCCACTGGGGCGGACGCATCGCCAGCCTTGCGCCCGTCACGCCTGCCGTGGCTGTCTGGCTGGGGGCGCTGCAGGATGACCCGTCGCCGCTCGATGCGGCGCTGGGGCCGAAATTCTATTCTCGCCTGGGCCTGTATGCTGAAAAGCTGCTGGCCTTTTATTTCGAGCAGCACGGCGTGCTCGCTGCGCATGGCTTGCAAGTGCAGGTCAACCGCAACGACACGGTGGGCGAATTCGATTTTCTGCTGCATGATGGAGATGGCTTGCTGCACTGGGAATTCGCCACCAAGTTCTACCTGCTCGAAGGCGCGCCCGATCCGGGTGTCTTCAACCACTTGATCGGCCCCAACCTGGCCGATACCCTGGGCTTGAAGATGCGCAAGATTCTCGACAAGCAATTGGCCTTGTCCCGCCATCCGGCCGCACAAAGCTTGCTGTCGCAGCCCGTGCGCGCGGCGCAGGCGCTGGTCAAAGGCTGGCTGTTTTATGCACCGGGCGCCACGCCCGCCATGGACGGTATTTCCCCGGAACATGGACACGGCTTCTGGTGCACGCCGGCGCAACTGCCGCAGCAGCGCTACGTCGTGCTGCCGCGATTGCAATGGCTGGCGCCATTCAAGGGGCGCGACGAGGAAGTGCTGGACGTGGATGCCTTGCGGGCGCGCTTGTTTGATCTGGCGCAACCGGTGATGGTGGCCACAGTGGATACTATCGAAGGCTGGGAAGTGGAGCGCACGCGCGGTTTTGTCGTGCCCGCTACCTGGATTGAGCAGGCTGCCGCGCGGCGGATTACCGGCGCGCTACCAGCTTAGGTCGTGTAGGTCGTGTAGGTCGGATTAGCGGCGGCACGCCGCGTAATCCGACACCACTCTAATTAATGTTTCTGCTCGCCAATCAGCGACAGATTGTCGTGCTCCAGCTGGTTCAGCTTGTGCCTGCGCATGATCATGTACATGGTGCCGGCGACGAACAGGCCGAACAGGGTGATGATGATGTTCAGCGGCAGGTGCAGACGGATCATGATGGAATACACGGCCAGCATGGTGAGAATCGACAGGTTCTCATTGAAGTTCTGCACGGCGATGGAATGGCCTGCGCTCATCAGCACGTGGCCGCGGTGTTGCAGCAGAGCATTCATTGGCACGACGAAGAAGCCGGACAGGGCGCCGATCAGTATCAGCAGCGGGTAGGCGATCCACACGGAATGCACTTGCGTCATCATCATGACGATGACGCCCATGGCGATGCCCAGCGGAATGACTGTCAGCGATTTGCGCAGCGGAATGAAGCGCGCCGACAGCACGGCGCCGGCGGCCACGCCGATGGCGACCACGCCCACCAGGCTGGTCGCCTTGTCGAATGGCATGTTCAAGGATTGCTTGGCCCACTCCAGCACGATCAGTTGCAAGGTGGCGCCAGCGCCCCAGAACAGGGTCGTCACGGCCAGGGTGATCTGGCCCAGCTTGTCTTTCCACAGGATGGAATAGCAATTGGCAAAATCGGTAATCAGTTTGATAGGATTACGTTCCTGGTGCGGATACACGCAGCCCGTGTCGGGAATCTTCAGGTTGGCCAGGGTTGCCAGCACATAAATGCCGACCACCACGCACAGGGCCGCTTCCGTCTTGTTGGTGATGCCCGTGTCGATCAGGGGGAAGTCGAAGGACAGCAGCATGTCGGACACGTGGCCGCTGACGAGTGCGCCGCCCATGACGGTGCCGAGGATGATGGAGGTGACAGTCAAGCCTTCGATCCAGCCATTCGCCGCCACCAGTTTTTCCGGCGGCAGCAGTTCCGTCAGGATGCCGTACTTGGCGGGCGAGTACACGGCCGCGCCAAAACCGACGACGGCGTAGGCCAGCAGCGGGTGTACGTGGAAGAAGACGAGGGCGCAGCCGAAAATCTTGACCATGTTGGCGATGAACATGACCTTGCCTTTTGGCAATGCATCTGCGAAGGCGCCGACAAAAGCGGCCAACAGCACGTAAAACAGCACGAATGACAGTTTGAGCAGCGGCGTGATCCACGCCGGTGATTTCATGGACACCAATAAATCGACGGCGACAAAAAAGAGGGCGTTATCTGCCAGCGAGGAAAAGAACTGCGCCGCCATGATGGTATAAAAACCACGATTCATTCTGGAATGCCTGAAATCATATCTGGCTTGCTTTATACCACGAAAAAACGGCAAACCCCAAGTTTGGAAGGGGCTGCTTTGCATAGTCTTGTCTAAGCGAAGCTTAATTTTTCTGCCGTAGAAAAATACACATACATGTAAGCATTTTATAAATGATGTCCTCTGCACACGACCGTCGGCGCCTGCCATGTCACCATACGGTGCATCCGGTAAAATACGGCTTTCCCACTCGCCGTACACGACGCATATGCCCAGGCCCCTCATCGCCACCATCCATCTCGATGCCATGCAACACAATCTGGCGCGCGCCCGTGCCGGCGCCCGCGGCGCCAAGGTGTGGGCCGTCGTCAAGGCGAATGCCTATGGCCACGGCCTGGAACGGGCCATGCGGGGCTTTGCCGAGGCCGATGGTCTGGCGCTGGTCGAGGTCGACTACGCCGTGCGCTTGCGCGAGCTGGGCTGGACCAAGCCCATCTTGCTGCTGGAAGGTTTTTTCGACGCCAGCGATTTGCTGGTCATGGCGCAGCACAAACTGAATGGCAGCGTGCATTGCGAAGAGCAGATTGCCATGCTGGCAGCGGCGCGCCTGCCGCACGCCATCGATGTGCACCTGAAAATGAACACGGGCATGAACCGCCTGGGTTTCACGCCGGATGCCGTGGCGGGTGCGTATGCGCGCCTGCGCGCCATCCCGCACGTCGGCACGATCACCGTGATGACGCACTTCGCCAATGCGGACGAGGCGGCGCCCACGCGCTTGCCGTTGGAGCAGCAGATGCTGCGTTTTGAAGCCGGCGCGGCCAGCATTGGCACAGCCTTGCCGCGCAGCCTGTGCAATTCGGCCGGCCTGCTGATGCACCATCTGGACAGCGAATGGGTACGTCCCGGCATCATGCTGTATGGCGGCACGCCCAGTGGCGCTCCAGGCGGCACCTCGGCGCAGGCGTTTGGCTTGCTGCCCACCATGACCTTGCGCAGCAGCATCATCGGCATCCAGGATATCGCCGCTGGCGACGTGGTCGGCTATGGCAGCCGTTACGAAGCGGCCGGCAATATCAAGGTGGGCGTGGTGGCCTGCGGCTATGCGGATGGCTACCCGCGCCACGCGCCTGAAGGCACGCCCGTGCTGGTTGACGGCGTGCGCACGGGACTCATCGGCAGGGTCTCGATGGACATGCTGATGGTCGATCTGACGCAGGTTCCTGGCGCAAAAGTCGGCAGTGCCGTCACCTTGTGGGGCGAGGGCATGCCGATCGACGAGGTGGCCCTGGCCGCGGGCACCATCGGCTACGAGCTGATGTGCGCACTGGCGCCCCGCGTTCCGGTGATCGAGGCGTGACCTCGCCGCCTTGTTTGTATATACTGTGATTCTACTGTATATATAAACAGCATTATTCCTTACCCGGGCAAAGTACACCATGGCAAAAGTCAAGACCGTCTACACCTGCAGCGACTGCGGCGCCGTCAGCAATAAATGGATGGGGCAATGCACCTCGTGCAATCAGTGGAATACCATGGTGGAAAGCCTGCCCGAAACGGGCGGCAACAACCGCTATTCGAATCCGCAGCACATGTCGCTGGCGCAGACGGCGCCCGTGCTGTCGCTTGACGATATCGACGCCATCGACGTGCCCCGTTTCGGCACGGGCATCGAGGAATTCGACCGTGTGCTGGGCGGCGGCATGGTGGCTGGCGGCGTCGTGCTGATCGGCGGTGACCCCGGCATCGGCAAGTCGACCCTGCTGCTGCAGGCGCTGGCGAACATGTCGCACCACAAGCGTGTGCTGTACGTCAGCGGCGAAGAGTCCGGCGCGCAAATCGCCCTGCGCGCCAAGCGCCTCGTCATCGACGCCAAGGAACTCAAATTGCAGGCCGAGATCCAGCTGGAAAAGATACTGTCCACCTTGAACGACCTGAAACCGGAAGTGGTGGTGATCGATTCGATCCAGACCGTGTATTCGGACGCGCTCAGCTCGGCGCCCGGTTCCGTGGCGCAAGTGCGCGAATGCGCTGCCCAGCTGACGCGGGCGGCCAAGCAGACGGGCGTGACCATCATTCTGGTCGGCCACGTGACAAAAGAGGGCGCGCTGGCCGGTCCCCGCGTGCTCGAGCACATCGTCGACACGGTGCTGTATTTCGAGGGCGACGCCCATTCCAGCTTCCGCCTGGTGCGCGCCATCAAGAACCGTTTCGGCGCCGTCAACGAACTGGGTGTGTTTGCCATGACGGAAAAGGGCTTGAAGGGGGTGTCGAACCCGTCCGCGCTGTTCCTGTCGCAGCACGATAACCAGGTGCCCGGTTCCTGCGTGATGGTGACGCAGGAAGGCACGCGTCCGCTGCTGGTGGAAATTCAGGCCCTCGTCGACACGAGCCACTTGCCGAATGCGCGCCGCCTGTCCGTCGGCCTGGAGCAGAACCGCCTGGCCATGCTGCTGGCCGTGGCGCACCGCCACGCGGGCATCGCCGCGTTTGATCAGGACGTGTTCATCAATGCCGTCGGCGGCGTGAAAATCACGGAGCCGGCGGCCGACCTGGCCGTGTTACTGGCGATTAACTCGTCGATGCGCAACAAACCGCTGCCACGGGGATTGGTCGTGTTTGGCGAGGTGGGTCTGGCCGGCGAAATCCGCCCCGCGCCACGGGGGCAGGAGCGCTTGCGCGAAGCGGCCAAGCTGGGCTTTACCCTGGCCGTGGTGCCCAAGTCGAACTTGCCCAAGCAAGTCATTGAAGGCCTCAAGGTCATCGGCGTCGAGCGCATCGACGAAGCATTCAATAAATTGCGCGATCTGGAGTAACAGTTGGTATGGTTTAAATGCCAAGCTTGAGACAAGTCAAACAAAATTTCCGTTTGGAACTATAATATTTGTCCGATGGATTCACCCCGTGAATCCGCATCGACAATGCATAGTTAGAGAAGCGGAATATAGTGTCAGTTGAGCAAAGGCAGGGCGCACGCAAGATATTGCGTGCCAAGGCAATGTTGGTAATGGATGGCGCGGGTCCCGTGGCGGCGCGCACGCTTGATGTGGGGCCGGGCGGGATGGCGGCCGTCATCGCGGAGCCGGTGCCGACAGGCAAGCAGGGCAAGGTGCTGTTCGAGCTGTTTTACGATGGCGCGGCGCACATCATCGAGGCGCGCGTGTCCGTCTCGCACTGCATTTTCAGCAGCGCAGGTTTCAAGGTGGGACTCACTTTCCTGCACCTGGACATGGCCGTCAGCAGCGCCATTTCGAAATTCATGCGCTGAGGAAAGCCGGGAGCGTGCTGCAGGTGAAATGCGCTAAAATGGTGCATATGGGTTTGCAGTCAGGAAAAACTTGTTCTGTTCGCTGTTTTGATATTCCGGTAATACTGCATAATTATCAACCAGAAGAGGGACGCCGCCGCGCCATGCGCGCCTGCCGTCCGTCTCCAGCGCAGCACGGTCACGACCTGAACCGTGTGCCTTGACCTTACACCCGACGGGAACGCCTACCATGTTTAATTCGACCATCAACAGCAGGGCTTACACCAACAACACGCAGCAGACGACGCAGGGCAATATCTCGGCCGATGTGTATGCGAAGGTGGAGCGCCAGATGCAGTCGCAGAACACGGGCGTCGTCAAGCTCAACGCCAGCCTGGCGCGCGACCAGGCCAAGTTCTCGGGCCTGGGCCAGTTGCAATCGGCGCTGGCGAAATTTCAGACCGTGGCCAAGAACATGGCCGGCAGCGGCCTGGCCACGTCGGCCACGTCCAGCAGCAAGGATGTGCTGAGCGCCACCACCACCGACAAGGCCGCCAGCGGCAGCCATGAACTGAACGTCAAGCAACTGGCGCAGGGACAGACCCTGCTCAGCGGCGCGCAGAAATCCTCGAGCGCGCCGATCGGCACCGGTGCGCCCGCGCTGGTCAAGATCGAAGTGGGCTCGGCTGACGGCAAGCAATTTACGCCAGGCAGCGGCAAGATCATTTCGCTGACGATTGACAGCAGCAACAATAGCCTCGACGGCATCGCCGCCGCGCTCAAGCAGCAGGGCATCGACGCCAGCGTGGTCAAGGGTCCCGATGGCTACTCGCTGGCCTTGAACGGCAAGAGCGGCGCCGACAGCAGCATGCGCATCAGCGTGTCCGGCGACGCGGCCGTCAGCAACCTGCTCAGCTATGCGCCTGGCGCCGGCAAGGGCATGCAGCAGACGGCCGCGGCGCAGGATGCGCTGCTGACCGTCGACGGCAAGGGGATCAAGAGCGCAACGAATACTCTGACGACGGCTGTCGAGGGCGCCACCATCGAATTGAAGAAAAAGGGTGTGACGGACCTCGTCATCGCCAAGGACAGCAGTCAGATCGCGACCAACGTGGCCAGCTTCGTCACGGCCTACAATGAACTCAACAGCAAGCTGCAGAGCCTGCAGCAGGGTGACTTGAAGTCCGATACGGCCCTGGGCCAGGTGCGTTCGCAGATGGAGCAAGTGCTGCGCACGGCCAGCACGGGTGTGCCTTCGTCGGTGCTGGGCAGCGCCGGCGTGACCCTGGGCAAGAGTGGCGAGCTGGTGCTCGACGATAAAAAACTCAAGGCGGCCATCGCGGCCGATCCGGACGCCGTCAGCAAGATGTTTACCAATAACGGCAAGGGTGTGGCGGATCAGTTCGTCAGCAAGATCGGCGAGCTGACGGGCGAAACGAGCATCATCCGCAAGGAAGTGCAGACGGTCGGCAAGGACATCACCACCCTGACCAACAAGAAAGCCGTGCTGGCCAAGGCGCTGACGGCCCAGGCGCAGGCGCTGGTGAAAGCGTATTCGGCGCAGGAACAGATGGGAACGAACTCGGCCTTGCCGGGTTATACGGGCAAGAACTCTTTATTCGACTTCATGGCCTAAGGGCGCCCGCCCTGGGCAAAGAAGGCTGACGGCGAGCTGCCGAAAGTCTTCTTGAACATGGCGGAAAAGGCTGACTGGCTGGCGTAGCCCAGTTCTTCGGCCACCTGCGACAGCGGCACGCCGCGCGCGATCAGGGGCGCCGCGTGTGCCAGGCGCACCTGCTGGCGCCACTGGCCAAAACTCATGCCCAATTCTCGTTCAAACAACCGCGCCAGGGTACGCTCCGAGGCGCCGACCTGCTGCGCCCAGTGTTCCAGGGTCTGGTGCGAACCCGGTTTCTCGATCAGGCTGTCGCACAGGGTTTTCAGGCGCTTGTCGCTGGGCAAGGGCACGCGGATGGGATGCGTGGCCGAGCGTTTCAATTCATCGAGGATCAGTTCGGCCAGCAGCGCCTCGCGCGCCGGTTCCTGGCCCGGGTCCAATTGCTCCAGCGCCATGATCAGCTGGCGCAGCAGGTTCGACACTTCCAGCACCTTGCAGTCGCGGCCCGCGAACGGCGCGCGCGCGGCATGGATGCACAGGGGGCGCAAACGGGTTTTTTCCAGTATCGTGACGGCATGCTCCACGTTGGGCGCGATCCAGATGGCGCGCATGGGTGGCAGCACCCAGCTGCTGTTGTTGGCGGTGATGCGCAGCACGCCTTCGAGCGCCATGGTCACCTGGCCCCATGGATGGCTGTGCGGCAAGAGAAATTCATCGGTTTGCAGGTCGCGCGCGACCATCGTCACGGGGATGGTCGCGCTGGGCGCTTCCCGCGGCGGACACATGCGGGTATGGTGGAGGATAGGTACACCCATCAGCTTGGCCTTAATTCGATAAATTATGTCGTTCTGTCGGAAAACAGACGATGGTATTTTGCATACACTTGAGCTTCACCAGTATAAGACAGGGTATGACATGATCACAACTCACTCGGCATCCGAAATTCCCACCTTGCGCAGCGACGCCCGCGTCATCGGCCTGGTGGGGCTGGCGCATGGCGTGTCGCACTTCTACCATTTGATCCTCGCGGCCCTGTTCGTCTGGCTGAAACCGGCCTTCGGCCTGTCGTATGCCGAGCTGGGCCTGCTGATGACGGTGTTCTTCATCATCTCGGGCGTGGGGCAGGCGCTGGCCGGCTTTGTCGTCGACCGCTTCGGCGCCCGTGCCGTGTTGTTTTCCGGCATCTTCTTGCTGGGCGTGTCGGCGCTGGCCCTGTCTACCGCGCACAGCTATGCGGCGCTGATGCTGGGCGCCATGCTGGCAGGCATGGGCAACAGCGTGTTCCATCCGGCCGATTACACCATCCTCAACCAGCGCGTGTCGGCGGCCCGCGTGGCCTACGGCTTTTCCGTGCATGGCATCAGCGGCAACATCGGCTGGGCCCTGGCGCCCCTGTTCATGACGTATGTTGCCACCCATTATGACTGGCGGGTGGCGCTGCAATGCGCGGCCGTGCTGCCGTTTGGCGTGCTGCTGATCCTGTTCCTGAACCGCCACGCCATCCGCCCCGAGCCCGTGAAAAAGGCCGCGCCAGGCCAGGCGGCTGGCGGCGAAGGCACCTTGGACTTCCTGCGCCTGCCGGCCGTGTGGATGTGCTTTGCCTTCTTTTTGATTACCGCCATCGCCCTGGGCGGCATCCAGAGCTTTGCCAGCGTGGCCCTCGTCAAGCTGTATGGCATGAGCCTGGCGCTGGCCACCAGCGCCTACACGGCCTACATGCTGGCTTCGGCCGTGGGCATGCTGGCCGGCGGCGTGGTGGGTGCGCGCAGCAAGCAGCCGGACCGCAACGTGGCGATCGCCTTTTCCGCCGCCGCGCTGCTGGCCGTGCTGCTGGCCATGGCCGTCGTGCCGGCCTGGGGCGCAGTGGTGCTGATGGGCGCCATCGGCTTGACGTCCGGCGTGGCGGGGCCGTCGCGCGACCTGATGATACGCGCGGCGGCGCCGAAAAATGCCACCGGGCGCGTGTACGGCGTCGTGTATTCGGGCCTCGACAGCGGCCTGGCCGTCGGCCCCCTGTTCTTTGGCGCGCTGATGGATGGCGACCATCCGGCCATGCTGTTCGTCTTCATCGGCCTGTTCCAGGCGCTGGCGATTGCCACGGCCGTGGGCGTGGGCGGCAAAACACGTGCCGCGGCGTTGCAAAAGGCATAGAATCGTTGCCATCTGCCACGAAAGGAATTCCCATGACCTTTGCCACCACCGACCTGTGCGACGACTATGCGGCCATGCTGGACGACGGCACCCTGGCCGTGTTGCCGCCCGTGTACCGCGCCTTTGGCCAGCGCGTGCGTTTCAGCGGCCCCGCCACCACCTTGCACGTGTTCGAAGATAACGCCCTCGTGCGCAGCACCCTGGAGACGCCGGGCCAGGGTCATGTGCTGGTGATCGATGGCGGCGGCAGCCTGCGCCGCGCGCTGGTGGGCGGCCAGCTGGGCGTGCTGGCCGAAAGCAACGGCTGGGCCGGCATCGTTGTCGATGGCTGCATCCGCGACAGCGAGGAAATCAATGTCTGCCAGATCGGCGTGCGCGCCCTGGCCACGCATCCGCGCAAGAGCAACAAGACGGGCGCCGGCCAGCGCGACGTGCGCGTGCAGATCAGCGGCGTGGCCGTGCATCCGGGCGACTGGATCTACGCCGATGCGGATGGCATCCTGGTGGCGCGGCAGGAACTCGACTAAGAGCCTATCCCACCAGGGCAGCGCCGCAGATACGCTTCCGCCTGCTGCGCATGCTTGCCATCGACTTCGTAGCGGGCCTCGAACAGCTGGTCCTGGCGCTCCCTGTTTTGCTGGCAACCCAGGTAGACGAGATACGCGGGCTTCTTGCCCAGCCGGGACAGGAAGTCGCCGCAGGCCAGTTCGGCGCCCTGCGCGCCGCCTGCGTCCAGCAGGAAGAGCCACGGCAGTAATTTAGTGCGCTGCAACGGTATCGCCCCGCAATGGACACGCGGCCGCCTGCGGCCCCATACGCAGCACCAGTTCGCCGCGCAATTGCGTCAATCCGGCGATGCGCGCATCGATTTCGCCCAGCTTGCGCGCCAAGGCCGCGCGCAGCAGGTCCGCCGTGGCGGGATCGCCGGCGGCCGCTAGCAGCGGCATGTCGGCCTCGATTTCGGCCAGCGTAAAACCCAGTTGCTGCGCCGTGCGCAGGTAGCGCAGCCAGTCCGCCGCCTCGGGCGGGTAGTCGCGGTAGCCATTCGCGCCACGGCGCGCGCGCAGCAAGCCCCGCTTTTCGTAAAAGCGCAGGGTATCGCGGCTCAAGCCCGTCGCCTGCGCCATCTCACCGATCTGCATGGAATTTCTTTCATAAAATGCTTGACCATGGAGTGTACTCCAAGCTCGATCATGGGTGCTTTCCATAACCAGGAGTTCCCATGTTGTCCGTTTCCGCCTTCCGCCGCGTGGTGCGCGCCAGCGCCATTTATGATGTGCTCATGATTGCCCCGTTTACCACGCCATGGACATTTTTGCTGCTGCGCGAACACTTGAACGCGCTCAACGTGAGCCTGGGCGGCCTGCCGCTGCCCGTCTTCGGACCGTTTCATCTGCTCATCAGCAGCTTGTTCGGCAGCGTGGTGATGGTCTGGTCGGTGCTGCGCATGCTGGACCCGCAGCCGCGCTTCGGCCGCTACGACGCGGCGGCGCGCTATATGTTTTCCACCTGGATGGCGTGGGCGCTGCTGGTGACGGGCCAACCCGTGCTGTGGCTGTTCCTCGTGCCGGAACTGGCCTGGGGCCTCGCGCAAAGCCTGCCATTGCGCCGCAGCGAAGACGCGCGGGGAGGGCATGCGCGCGAATCGCTGTTGAGATGACGATAACGAAATGCAATAATGGCCGTGCTCGCAGTACAGCAATGACTGCAATGAACGACTATTAAGAGGATGATTATGCAGCAGGATGTCGCAGGAAAAAACATGGCGTTGCTCGATCCGGTGGTGGCGCCGCGCATCGCGGTGACGCGCCTGGTGACGGGCCTGCTGCAAGGTTTGCTGCTGTACTGGCTGTACAGCACGGCGCAAGACAAGGTGTGGCCCGCCACGGAAGCCTACCTGCTCGGTCCGTTGATGCTGATCAGCTTGCTTCTACCGATCCTGCTGGTGTCCAGCCTGGGCCATATGTCGATCAAGCGCATCGGCCTGTGGATGGCGGGCGCCGCCGTCGTGATGGCCGTGCTGGCCTGGCATGACGTGGCGCGCGGCGCCGAGCACGTGATATGGGGCAACTACAAGCCGGGCGCACCGCTGCGCGTGATCTCCGCCCAGCTGTTCGGTTTTTGCGTCGTGGGTTTTTATATCGCCCACGCGCTGGTGCTGGCCAGCGCCCAGGATGGCCAGCGCATCGCCCGCTACCCGACCTATTTTGAAATCGCCTGGAAGCTCGGCATCCAGCTGCTGTTTTCCCTGCTGTTCGTGCTGGGCCTGTGGCTGGTGCTGTGGCTGGGTGGGCAATTGTTCCTGCTCATCAAACTGAGTTTCCTGAAAAAACTGCTGGGCCAGGCCTGGTTCGTGATTCCCGTCATCTGTTTCGCGTTTTCGTTTGCCATCCACATCACGGACGTGCGTCCGTCCATCGTGCGCGGCATCCGCACCTTGCTGCTGGTGCTGCTGTCGTGGCTGATGCCGATCGCCGCCGTGCTCGTCTCCGGTTTCCTGCTGACCTTGCCCTTCATCGGCTTCGAGCGCCTGTGGGCCACGCGCCATGCGGCGTCCGTGCTGCTGGGCATGGCCGGCGTGCTGGTGGTGCTGATCAATGCCGCCTTCCAGAATGGCGAAGTGGGCCATGGCGTGGCGCGCGGCATCCGCCTGGGCACGCGCCTGGCTTGCCTGCTGCTGCCATGGGTGGTGGGCATCGCCATCTATGCGCTGACCCTGCGCGTGATGTCGCATGGCTGGACGTCCGACCGCCTGATCGCTGCCGCCTGCCTGCTGGTCGCCACCTGCTACGCCGCCGGCTATGCCTGGGCGGCCAGCAAGTATGGCGACTGGCTGCACCTGATCGCCAACGTCAATGTGGCCACTGCCGGCGTCACCCTGCTGGTGCTGTTCGCCCTGTTCTCGCCCCTGGCCGACCCGGCCCGCATTTCCGTGGCCAGCCAGATGGCGCGCCTGGACAGCGGCAAGATCGGCGTGGACAAGTTCGATTTCGAATACCTGCGCTTCCAGGGCGCCCGCTATGGCCAGGCAGCCTTGCAGGAGTTGACGAAACGCACGACGGGGCCAGACGTGGCCATCGTGCGGGCCCGTGCCGAAGCCATGCTCAAGCGCCAGAACCGCCTCGACGAGACGGGGGCGCTGAGCGACGTGTCGATCAACCTGACCCTGCGCCCGGCCACGGCGAAGTTGCCGGAGAGTTTCCTGCGCCAGGACTGGACGCAAGTGAGCCCGGCCTGGCGCCTGCCCGCCTGTTTGAAACGGGCAGGGCCGCAGTGCGATGCCTACCTGCTCGATTTCGATGGCGATGGCAAGCAGGACGTGCTGCTGATCAGCAATGACCCGCGTGCCTCGTCGGTGTTGCTGGCGGAAAAGGACGACGGCAGCTGGATCGCGCGCGGGCAAATCCCCACGGATGCCCTGCGCTGCAAGCCCCTGCGCGAGAAACTGCAGGCGGGCGAGTTCCAGCTGGTGCCGCCGAAAGTGCGCGAACTGGAAGTCGACGGCCAGCGCGTGCCGATGACCTTATATACGCCAGAGGATGAGGTCAGCTGCCCCGATGAGACGGCGCCGGGGCCGTAAGTGACAGTGAGAGGACTTGGCGCACCGGACCAAACCTCTTGCTGGCGCTGAAGGCAGTAAGTTCGTGCACTGAATCATTTTGACTGTGCGGTATCGGCCAGAAGCCGAAGTTGGCGGCTATTTGGGTAGGAGTCGTTCCGTCACGCGAGCCAATGAACACATCTTAATCCCTGCCAGGCGGACTGAAGTTGAAATGCTGAGTGATTGCTCCTCTTGAGCTTCAGGTGAAGTATTCCGCTAGCCGACGCGGTGAGGCCGTATTCCACCGATTGATAGCCTTCGATGGTACCGCGATTTTTTCTTCGTATTGCGCTGTGGGCCAGTCCTATCTGCTTGAACTGCCGTAGATCGTGGCTAACACGTCGTCGGCTACTAGCGCGAACAAAGCAGAATGGTCACCGTTTTTTCATGTCACACTATTTGTGCCTTATAACATAATAACGATGGGTTGAAATGTTTTTGCTCCAACCCAGCAAAAAAATGCCTCATAATAAATGAGGCGGTCTGCTACGCAATGTAGCAGGCCCGACATGGGGGGCGACATGGCAGAAGTGCTGAGAATACTGGTGGTCGACGACGTCGAAACAATGCGCAAGGTCACTGCTGGCCAACTGACCTCGCTCGGCTATGGGGCGGTGGAGCTCGCATCCGATGGAGCCGAAGCTTGGCGCATGATTGAGCGCAAGCGTTATGATTTGGTGATCTCCGACTGGAATATGCCAGCGTTGACCGGCATCGCCCTACTGCAGATGATACGCTCCAGTCCGCGCCATATGCACATGCCGTTCATTATGATCACCGCCGAGGCCGAGCGCAGCCGCATCGAAACGGCCATCAGCAGCGGTGTCAGCGACCTGCTGGTCAAACCCTACACGGCGGGCCGGCTGGCCACCAGCATCAAGCGCGCGATGGCGCACCAGGTTGCACCACCAGTGCCGGACACGAACATCGATGCGCCGCTCGTTGCTGTAATCGTAGACGATGTCGTCGTCGTGCCACCGGCTGTGGTTCATTTGCCACCGCCGCAACCGTTGCCGCCGACCTTGCTCCTGGTCGATGACACTGCCGACAACTTGTACGTGCTGGCCAATGTGTTCAAGGGCCGCTACCGCATCAAGGCAGCGCACAACGGCGAGAAAGCGTTGGCTCTGTGCTGCAGCGACACGCCACCCGACCTGGTGCTGTTGGACGTGATGATGCCTGGCATGGACGGGTTTGAAGTGGCGCGCCGCATGCGCCAGCATCCCGGCGCGGAAAACGTGCCCATAATCTTCGTCACAGCCCTGACCGACGACGCCGCGCGCCTGCAGGGCATGGAGTTGGGTGCGGTGGACTTCATTACCAAACCAATCGACCCGGTCCAGCTCAAGCTTCGGGTCGACAACTTCATGCGCTACGTCGAGCTGCGGCGTCACTTGCAGACCGACTACGATAATATGCTGGCCATCGCCCGCCTGCGCGATGACGTTGAGGCCATGACGCGGCACGACCTCAAGGGGCCACTAGCCGGCGCCATCGGCATCGTGCAGTCGCTGATCGACGCCGCCGACCTGGACCGACGACAACTTGAGCATTTGCGGCTGGCGGAGCAGGCCATGCTGCAGGTGACAGACATGGTCAACCTGTCGACCGAGCTGTACAAGATCGAGACGGAAAAATACGTGCTCCATGCAGCGCTGCTTCCCATCAGCGACATGCTGCGGCGGGTGGTGGAGACGGCACGCGCCACTTACGCGGGTAAGCAGCTGGTGTTGGCGGTCGACACCGATTTCGATGTCGGCATCGACGCTCCGCTAGCGCTGGGCGATGCCATGCTGACCTATTCGCTGCTGAATAATCTGATCAAGAACGCCTGCGAGGCGGCGCCAGAGCGCACCCGTGTCATTGCCACGCTGTACGCCGGAAGCCCGTTGCGCATCGAGATAGTCAACAAGGGTGTGATCCCGGAACCGATACGCGAACGCTTCTTTGACAAGTTCGTCACCGACGGTAAGTCCGGCGGCACCGGCCTGGGCACGTATTCGGCACGCCTGCTGGCGCGCGCGCAATACGGCGAGGTGGCCTTCGCCGTCGATGACGAGCTCCAGACCACCACCCTGATTGTCAGCCTGCCGTCGGTGCCGCCCCCGGCCTAAGGCAAATCGCGCGGCGGCCTTGCTTGTCAGGCTGGCTGCACCACGGCATCAAGCGCTTCCAGCGCAGCGTCGAAGTCGAAGCGTTCAATTGCCTGGCTGACTTTGCGCAGCTGTCGCGCCAGCGGGTGGCCGGCGGCTTGCGATTCCAATGTCTCCAGCACATCCAGCGCGGCGGTGTCGCTGTCGGCCAGCAGCTTGCGCAGCTGGGCAAGTGTGGCGGCCGCGTCCGGCGGCAGGGCGGGAGCCGCTGCGATGGCCCCGGCCCGGGTGTTCTCTGCCGCTGCAGTATAGTTGCCCAGTGCCGCCAAGCCGAGCAGCACCGGCGCCAGTTCGTTTTCGACCGCCGTCAGCAGCACAGCCAGTTCGGCTTCGGCTACACCAGCTTTGCATGCCAGTTCCAGTGCGGTAGCTGTCGCCGCCACGCCTTTGGCACCGACGTTGCCGGCGGTGCCGCGCAAGGTGTGGGCTACCCGCGCCGCCGCTGTGGGGTCATCGCTTTGCCGCGCAGCCTCAAATTCCCCCCGCAGTCTAGCGTGGCCGTCGCGGAAGCGCACCAGCATGCGCAGGTAAAGGTCCTGCCGGCCCATGCTGGTCGCCAGGCCGGCGCGCTGGTCGATACCCGGGAGTTGGGCAGGTAGGGCGTCGGCGGCCGTTTTGTCTTCGGCATCGGGCTGCTCCGCCGGGGGCGTTGCTACAGCCGGCTGCGCCGGGCGGATCCACTTGCTCATGGTGGCGAACATGGAGGCGACGTTCAGCGGCTTGGAGATGTGGTCGTTCATGCCGGCCGCCAGCGCCATTTCGCGGTCGCCGGCCATGGCGTTAGCGGTCATGGCGATGATCGGCAGCTGAGCGTAGCGGGGTTGGGCGCGCAGGCGGCGGGTGGCTTCGTAGCCATCCATCACCGGCATCTGGCAGTCCATCAGCACGCCGTCGAAGGCGGCGGTCCCGGCTTGGGTCAGCAGGTCCAGCGCCTTTTGCCCGTCGCTGACGATGGTGAGCACGATGCCGGCGCTTTCAAGCAGCTCGCGCGCTAGTTCCTGGTTCATGTCGTTGTCCTCGGCCAGCAGCAAGCGGGCGCCGGCCAAGCGGGCCTGGTCGGCCACGCTGCGGTCCTGACGCTCGGCCTGTCGTGTCTCCGCCACCACGCCCTTGCCCAGCACCTCGCCGATCGCTTCGAGCAGGGTCGACGGCGTGACCGGCTTGGTCAGCACCGCTGGCAGCGCGATCTTCTGGCGCGCCGCCGCTTCCTGGGCGTCGTCACGGCCGAAGGCCGTCACCATGATGACCGATGGGATGTGGGTCACGGCGCCACTCTGCATGCGTTGCAGCGTCTCGACGCCGTCCATGCCCGGCATGCGCCAGTCCAGTAGCACCAAGTCGTAGGGCAGGCTTTTGCGCTCAGCCTCGACCATGGTGCGCAGCGCGCTGTGGCCGCTGTCGGCCAGGTCCACCTCCAAGCCGAAACTGCGCGCCATGGTCGACAGGATTTCGCGTGCGCTGGCGTTGTCGTCGACCACCAGCACCCGCAGGCCGAGTAGCTCGTCGGCATGGAACATGCGGCGCGGCTGCACCTCGGCCTGGCGGCCGAAGCGGGCGCTGAAGTGGAAGGTCGAGCCATGGCCCGGGACACTCTCGACCCAGACCCGGCCGTCCATCAACTCCACCAGTTTCTTGGAGATGGCCAAGCCCAGCCCGGTGCCGCCGTACTTGCGCGTGGTTGAGCTGTCGGCCTGGCTGAAGGACTGGAACAGGCGCTCGCACTGTTCGAGCGTCATGCCGATGCCGCTGTCGCGCACCCAGAAGTGCAGCTCGACCTGTTCCCCGGCCTCGGCCGCCAGCTCGACCCCGACCACGATCTCACCGCGTTCAGTGAACTTGGCGGCGTTGTTGCCGAGGTTGACCAATACCTGACCCAGCCTCAGCGAATCGCCTACCAATGCGGTCGGCAGGTCGGCCGAAGTGGCGAACAGCAGTTCCAGGCCCTTGTCCTCGGCCTTCAGGCCGATCATGCTGGCGAAATTCTCCAGCACGTCCTCCAGCCGGAACGGGGCCTGCTCTATGTTCATCTTGCCCGCTTCGATCTTGGAGAAGTCAAGAATGTCGTTGATGATGCCCAGCAGGTTCTCGGCTGAGCGGTGCACCTTCTCGATGTAGTTGCGCTGTTTCTTATCGAGATCGGTACGCAGCGCCAGATGGCTCATGCCGATAATTGCGTTCATCGGCGTACGGATCTCGTGGCTCATGTTGGCCAGGAAATCGCTCTTGGCGCGCGTAGCGTCCTCGGCGATCTCCTTGGCGCGCAGCACTTCGGCCTCGGCCAGCTTGCGGTCGCTGATGTCGCGCACCGAGGCGCACACGCAAACGCCGCGCTCGGCGATAGCCGGCAGCCGCGACAGGCCGATCTCGACCGAGAAGCGGCTGCCGTCCTTGCGCATGCCGTGCAGGTCGGCGCCGACCGTACCCATCTGGCGCGCAGTGCCGTGCGCGATGAAGCCGTCGCGCGAGCCGACGTGGCGCCCGTGCGCCTCCGGCGGCACCAGGACTTCAATCGGCAAGCCGGCCAGCTCGCCGGCCTGGTAGCCGAACAGTTGGTCGAGCTGGGGGTTGGTCATCATGATCAGGCCCTGGGCGTCGATCACCAGCATGCCGTCGGGCGCCGCCTCGATGATGCCGCGATACCAGGCCTCGGTGGCTTTCAGCGCCACCTGCTGCGCTTCGAGTTCGGCGGCCATGGTCTGCACCGCGTGGCTGCGCGCCTTGATTTCCAGCGACATCGCCAGCTTGGGTAGCAGTTCGTCCATCAGCACGCGGCCTGATTCGCTGGGAGCGTCGAAGCCGGCCAGCTCCAGCACGCCCATCAGGCGCTCGCCGTGCAGCAGTGGCAGTACCTGCAGGTGGCGTGGGCGCGACCGCCCCAGTTGCGAGAGAATCTGCGCGTAGTCGTCCGGCAGTGCGTCGAGCTGGAGCGGCTGGCGGTCCTGCGCGCACTGGCCCAGCAGGCCGCTACCCAGCGCCAGTTGCGGCGCCGGCGGATGGTCCGGATCGGCGGCGTAGCTGGCGGCCAGGCGCAGTGTGGCGGCGTCTTCGTCAAGCAGGTAGAGCGCGCCCTGGCCAGCCTGCACCAGCGGCGCGAGTAGCGTCAACAGGCGCTGCGCGGCCTGGTCCAGGCTGGCCGCCTGCTGCAATTCGGCCTGGATCGAGGCTTCCTGCGACTTGATCCAGCGCTGCATGTCGAGCTGGCGCGATTCGACCTGCAGCTTGGCGATGGCGCGGGCCAGGTCGCCCGTTTCGTTCTGGTAGTCGGTGTGCGGGATCACGCTGTCGAGCTGGCCGGCGGCCAGCGCATCGACCGCCTCGCGCAGGCGGTTGACCGGGCGCCGGATCGACAGGCTGATCCACCAGGCGCACAGCAACGCCACCGCCAGGCCGCCGATCAGCAGGGCGTAGGTGAGGGTGCTGCTGGTGAGGGCGAATTGGCGAATGTGGTAGATGGTGCTGCGGGCGTTGGAATCCTTCACGGCGGCGATCTCGGCCATCTGCAGGTCGGCCGTGCGCATGGCCTGTTGGAAGCGTTCGCTGTTGAGCAAGGCGTTGGCCTCGGCATTGCGATTCTCGCGCGTCAGCTCCATGGCTTCGTCGGCGATGCGTTCGGCGCGCGCCAGCATGGTTTCGAAGACGGCATAGCGTTGCTGATTGTCGGTACGCAGCAACGTGGCGCGGGCCTCGCCGGCAGCGAAATGCAACTGCTCGCGCGCCTTGTCGAGCTGTTCCAGCGCCTCGTCGACGGCAACAGGGTCCGGGGCGTTGGCCACCTTGTGCAGCATTAGCTCGAAGCGGGTGAGCTGGATGCGGGCTTCCTTGACCTGCACGATGCCGATCATGCCCTCGCTGAGCAGGTGCTGCATGTCGCTACTCAACTGGTCTTGGGTGCGCAGGCTTTGCAACCCCAGCGCCAGGGCCAGCAGCAGCACTGCGCAAAAGCCGGCCGCAAGCTTCTGGCGCAGGCGCAGCCGTTCAACATAGGCCAGGGGCGAACGCATGCCGGCGCTCACTGTGCAGGCAGGGTGTGTGCGATGGCGGCAGCCTGCTTGGCCATGTCCTGGTCGCTGTCGGCGTAGCGCGCGGCGATCTGCTGGAACACCTGCAGATTGGCCAGGAAGGCGTCGCAGACGTCGGGATCGAAGTGCGAGCCGCGCCCCTCGGCGATGATCTGAACCGCTTTTTCATGCGACATGCCTTCCTTGTAGACGCGGCGGCTGATCAGGGCGTCGTAGACGTCGGCCAGCGCCATCAGGCGTGCCGAAATCGGGATGGCATCGCCGGCCAGGCCTTCGGGGTAGCCGCTGCCGTCCCATTTTTCCTGGTGTGAGTAGGCGATCTCCTTAGCCAGGCGCAGGAAGTCGACGTCCATGCCCAGTTGTTGCTCGGCGTGGGCGATGGCGTCGCGCCCTAGCGTGGTGTGGGTCTTCATGATCTCGAATTCCTCGGGTTCGAAGCGGCCAGGCTTGAGCAGGATGCGGTCGGGGATGCCGATCTTGCCGATGTCGTGTAACGGCGCCGACTTGAACAACAGCTTGATGGTGTCGGGGTCGAGAAAAGCGCGGAAGCGCGGATGCTCGCGCAAGTGTTCGGCCAGCACCTTGACGTAGTGCTGAGTGCGGCGGATGTGGTTGCCGGTCTCATTGTCGCGCGTCTCTGCCAACGAGGCCATGGCGTGGATCGTGACGTCCTGGATCGCGCCCAGCTCGCGCGTGCGGCGCTGGACTTCCTGTTCCAGGTACTCGTTCTTGTCGCGCAGGAAGTCGGCCGCGTCCTTGACCTTGAGCTGGGTGCGCACGCGCGCCAGCACCACGGGGGGGCTGATCGGCTTGGTGATGTAGTCGGCCGCGCCCAGTTCCAGACCGTGCGTCTCGTCCTCGCTTGAGGCCATGGCGGTCAGGAAGATGATGGGAATGTCGCGCGTGTCCGGGTCGGCCTGCAGTGCCTGCGCCACTTCGTGCCCGCTCATGCCAGGCATCATGATGTCGAGCAGGATGAGGTCGGGCGGCGGTGTATCGCGCGCGATGCGCAGCGCCTTCTCGCCGTTATTTGCAGCTTTGACCGTATAACTATCCTTGAGCAAGTTGGCCATCAACAGGAGATTATCCGGCGTGTCGTCCACGACAAGAATTACAGGCCTGACGGGACGGGTAGAAGATGGGTTCATGCCTAAATGCTCCAATCAGGTCTGCATTAATTTGTTGCCTAGACTATATCTGTGTCCTGTGCGCAAGTAAACTGCATATTAGTTTTGCTATGCGAATCGCTCCTGCTGCATACGCTGCCTTCTCTCGATCCCTGGGTATTGCATAGATTCCTCATCCCGGCATAGAGCCCTTGCGAGATCGCTAACCTCGTATTTTCAATCGAAAAGTCGAAAATGAAGATAGTGTAGTGAGGGTGCGTTTAGAGCGACTACCACCGACAAACTGAACTTCTGCTTTGGGGCCAGAGTGTGTGAAAACGCACCCCAATGTAAACGAGATTTTTTCTGAAGCGTTAATATCTCATTTGACGTAATCAGGAGAGCAGGATGAAGCGTTTTGTCGAGGGAACCGACCGCAGCCAGAGTGTTCTCTTTCCCGAGCATCTGGATGAACGCTCGGTGAGACCGAGAATATCGTACGCTGGCGGTGGACTGGTCATCAGCGAAAAGCAGTATTTTGATCGCCTGAAGTGCGTCTGGCGAACTCGTGGCGGGTCACTGCGGCAGTTCGATTCGAACTTTTAAAGCGATAACGAGAGCGGCGAACAGCATCACCACGCCAGCAATAATGAAAACGCCCGTCACTCCACCAAACCCGAACATCATGCCACCCAATGCAGCGCCGGCAGCTATTGACGACTGTACCGCGGCGACGACCATGCCACCAGCTGTCTCCGCTTGATCAGGGACAGCACGGGCTACCCAGTTGGACCAGGCGACAGGTACGCCGCCGAACGCCAGGCCCCACAGAGCGACCAAAAGCATCAGGCCTGTTCCTTGGACTGGCAGTAAGATCATGCCGAATGCCGTCAAGCCCACCAGCGCAGGCATGAGCACTAAAGTAGCACGCAGGCTACGCTCCATTAGCCAGCCGGCCAGCAGCGTGCCAACGAAGTTGGCGACACCAAAACCCAGGAGCATCAGAGACAAACCGTTTACATCGATATGGACAACGCTTTCAAGAGCGGGGCGAATATAGGTGAACAATGCATATTGCCCGGTATGGGCAAGTACGCAGCCCAACATCCCGATCCCAATTCCCGGGCGACGGAGCAATTGCAGTACCGATGTCGTGCGCATCATCGTGCGCGGCGCCATACGGGGCAGCGTGAACAATTGAAACAAAAGTGTCAGCCCTCCGACAGCCGCGGCTGCTATAAATGCACTGCGCCAGCCATATAGCCCTCCCAGGTAGCTGCCCAACGGTACGGAAACGACCGTCCCGATGGCGATGCCACTGAATATGATGGATAGCGCTCGCGGCACCAACTTTGCCGGCACCAGCCGCATAGCCACGGCTGCCGCCATGCTCCAAAAGCCGCCTAACGCGACGCCCAGAAGAATGCGCATCACCAACAATACTGTCAAGCTTGAGGACAACGCCACTAGCAAATTGGAGGCGATCATCAGCACTGTGAAAGCCAACAAGACGACACGCCGGTCAAAATGACGCGTGAGACCTGGCACCGACAGCCCGGCGAACATGGCCACGACGGCCGTCACCGTCACTGCCTGACCAGCTAGTGCCTCCGATACACCAAGATCGAAGGCCATCGGGGTCAACAGACTGGCTGGCAGGTACTCCGCCGTCAGTAAACCGAAAACCCCCATGGCCAGTGAAAACACGGCCATCCATGCTGCTGTCGCTGGCTCTGAAACAGACGCATCGTTTGCGTTGGGCGTTTGCTCGGTAGCAAAAACATCGTTGTTCATCTCTACAATCCCTAAAACAATCGGAGTCGAAAGTCTAGAGGTAAAATGCAGGATGATCTATGATGGTAACTCCTGATGTTTTGATCGAAACACCTAACATGAGCAAGCAAAATCAAATTTTTCCATCGTCTAATCTCGTCAGCGAACTATTGACAGGTATGCGCCTGCGTGGAGTCCAGTACCGCCGTATTCAGACCGGCCCAGCTTTCGGCATAGGCTTTGAAGACAAGCCAGGCCATGCCTACTTCCACTTCCTGGCCGTTGGCACTGCCTTCATATGTACCGATGATGGTGAGTTGCACAAGCTGTCTGCCGGTAGCGCGGTGTTCATGCCTCACGGCAGGAGACATCAGCTTCTGTCGGATGCGGATATTGCATTTCAGGACATCGCAAAGTTCGATGCCGCGCCCCTCGGTGAATCCGTTAGCGGAGTCGACACATGTCCCAGTACGCACACCGTGCCCAGTGCGGTTATTTTTTACGGCTGCATGGAATTCGATCTCGGCGGGATGCAAGGGATCGGCAAGCTGATGCCAACCGTCATGGTGGCCGACACGCAAACGCAAGGCTATCCTGGCTTATTGCCTGTTCTTGATTCAATGAAGCGTGAAATCTGCGCCGGCCGTATTGGCTTTGCAGGCATTCTGGCTCGCCTGGCGGAGGTCGCGGCAGCAATGATCGTGCGCGGCTGGATTGAATGCGGTTGTGAAAACGCTTCTGGTCTCCTCGCCGCATTGCGGGATCCGCGCCTTGCTCGTGCCATATTGGCGCTGCACCGCCAGCCTGGTCGTGAATGGACGGTTGCACAGTTGGCTGCGGAGTGTCATATCTCCCGCTCTGTCTTCGCGCGACGCTTTGAAACCACCATCGGTGTGCCGCCCCTGCGCTATGCCACGGAATTGAGAATGCGTCTTGCCACACAATTGCTCACTCACGAAAGAGTGTCCATCGACGTCGTCGCCCGACGCCTTGGCTATACATCTCAAGCCGCGTTCAGTCGTGCTTTCAAGCGCGTCATCGGCAAGCCGCCGGGTGCCTGTCGGCAAATGCTTTGAGGAGAAGAGCTGAGGGAAGCGCTGATCAATCCATTTTTCAGCAACATTGGCGCGCGAAGTAGCCGAACAGCACGTCGATCAAGCGCATTTCTCGACGATTTGACGCGATTGCCTTGGCCGCTTAACCTCTGCTTTTAGCGCATTCTAAAAATGGGGGGATGACCGGCGGTGAGCGGCTTGCCGATGCAGGGCTGCCCGTTCTGCTCTGCAGTGAACTGCTGCAGCCAGCGACGGATCGCGGTCTGGCCGATGCCCATACCGAAGCTTGTAGTTGCTTGGCGTATGTCAGCCAGACGTTTTCCATCAGCAACTCCGATCGGCCAGTGGAATACCCAGCGCCCTCAGTTTGCATGCCAGCTCGGGGGCACTTTTAAAGTGGATGCCGTGAATCCCTTCCGCTGCGGAAGCTTCAACATTGCAAATACTGTCATCGATGAAGACAGTGGACCCAGGGCGGAGCTGATACCGATCAATCATTAGTTTAAAGATAGCCGGGTCTGGCTTTATCAGTCGCTCCCGGCCAGAGACAATAATACCTTCAAACCAACTCAGGAAGGGGAAGCGGCGTTGAGCGATAGGAAAGGTCTCGTCGGACCAGTTTGTGAGGGCGAGAAGTCGAATATCTAGCGTACGAAGCTGCGCCAGGACATCCACAGTTGCATCAATGGCACCTGGGATCATTTCCTCCCAGCGCTCATGGAACGCTCTAATATGAGGTTCATGCTCTGGATGCTGTTTGATCGCCGTAGCGATCCCGTCCGCCCATGTCCGCCCGCAATCCTGTTGCTCATTCCAAGCGGTATTGCATACTTCAGAGAGAAAATATTCCATACCGGCCTCGTCAGTGCCAAAAATCTTTCTGTACAGGGCACGTGGATTCCATTCGATAAGAACATTGCCAAGGTCGAATACGACGGTATCTATGGCGCGAACCGACTCGGATTGGGTGTTTGAATTCATAAGCCTCTTTGTTGACCTTGGCATGTTACATCAAGGAGAAAAAGGTCGTACCAAGAACCCGCGTCCTGTCAGAAACGCGTTATGTGGAACCGGCAACCGGACTGTCCGACCGCGAAGCCGCCAAGGTCTTCAACATCACCCGTTCCACGGCTAAACCTCTCGCAACGTTAATCTCGGGTTCCACGGGGCGCAGCGCAATTGATTCGGTTTTTCTTTCGCATCATTCGCACTCTGCAACGATGCATTTAAGTTAAAGTGTTGAGTTGATTGATTGAGTCCGCAGCCAGGAGCAGAAGCACAGGAAATATCATGTCCATTGCAAGAAAAGGAAGCCGCCGAATTATTGTCGATTCTTTACCATATCGATGGTCGGTCAGTCTGCCCACCTATACACAGGCCATGGGGGAAGCGAATCTGTCTTTCGCAGTGGAATCTGAAAGCGGTGGCCGAACCACCCTTCTGGTGAGAACAGATATCGCACGTCCGGATATTTGGCTGGGTAATTTCACGCGTGCTATCACGCCCTCAGTTGTGGAACACGCTATTCGACAGGCATTGATGAAGGGGTGGTATCCCGGCCAATGTGGAAGCGCCTTTGAAATGACAATTCGACTCGCTTGAGCCCACTGGCAATCCGCCAGTTGCGTTGTGCGCCTGCGGTGGACGCTGAAGTCCGTTATCAACATTGACAATGCCTTCGGCGCTGTCGGCCGCAACCGGACAGAAACAGCGCTTTCCAAATGCTTGTCCGGGCGGGGCTGCCTGTATCGCCGCTGTAGCAGTCGTTCGACTGATACAGCATGTGCCTGTATGCGGCGCCTTGTGTCTTGTCCCTGCCGTGCCGGGCTTCTAGACTGGGGCCTTCTCCACGCTGCGACTGCCTGCCATGACCGAACTCCTGCCCCTGATGAGCTACTGCTTTGTGATGTCCGCCACGCCCGGGCCGAACAACGTCATGCTGGCCACCACCGGCGCCAATTTCGGCTATCGCGGTGCGGTGCCGGTGATCCTCGGCATCCAGGCCGGCATCTTTGTGCAGACCATGCTCATGTGCGTGGGGCTGGGCAGTGTGTTCGTCGCGTATCCGATGGCGCAGCAGGTGCTGCGCATCGCGGGCGCGCTGTACCTGATGTTCCTGGCCTGGAAGCTTGCCGGCGCCTCGGTGGCGGGAGGCAGCACAGCGAAAGCCGTGTCGTTTGCGCAGGCCGCGCTGTTTCAGGCGCTCAACCCCAAGAGCTGGCTCAAGGCGGTCACCATGGCGTCGGTCTTCATGCCTGCGCAGGGCAATATGCTCGCCAACGCGCTGCTGGTGTCCGTGATCGGCACCGTGGTGGGCACGCCGTGCAACGCCATGTGGGCGCTGTTCGGCGTCTCGATTCGCAGCGTGCTGAAAGCGCCCCGCAACCAGCGCATCTTCAATCTCACGATGGGCGCCATCCTGCTGGTCCTCGCCGTGACGTTTTTACGCTAGACTTCCACCCATGCTCGCCATCGACCGCTCCTCGCCCATCGCCCTGTTCAAGCAGATCGAGGCCGCATTGCGCCTGCAGATCGCGCAACGCGTCCTGCCTGGCGGCACCAGGCTGCCGTCGATCCGCCAGCTCGCCACGCAACTCGCGGTCAGCACCAACACCGTGGTGGTGGCGTATGACAGGCTGGTGGCCGCGGGCGTCATCGATACGCACGGTACGACGGGCTTCTTCGTGTGCGCACCCACTGACGCCAGCCGCGCCATTCCCGACGAGGTGGCGCTGGAAGCGGGCCAGGAGCAGGAGCCGGTCTGGCTGAGCCAGCAAGTGAATGACCAGCGGCCGGGCGTGCTGCTGGCCAGCAGCGGCGCCTTGCCGCCCACCTGGCTGCAGGACGCGCTGCCGGCCGCCGCCGTGCAGCGTGGCCTGGCGCGCAGCGCGGCCGGCATGGCCTCGCGCTGTCCGCCGCAAGGGCTGGCCGAACTGCGCGAGCAGATCGCGCTGCTGATGCGCGGCATCGGCATCGCCGCGGACGCCAGCCACATCCTCACCACGTTCGGCGGCACCCATGCCATCGATCTGATCTGCCGCACGTTTCTGCAGCCCGGCGATACGGTGCTGGTGGAAGACCCCGGATACTTCCTGATGTTCGGCAGGCTGCGCCAGGACGGCGTGCGCCTGGTGCCCATCAAGCGCCGCCCCGATGGCCTCGACCTGGACGAACTGGAAGCGGCTTGCCGCGCGCACCGTCCGCGTCTGCTGTTCATGCAGACGGCCTTGCACAATCCCACCGGGTGGAGCAGCAGCGCCGCCAACTTGCACAAGGTGTTGATCATGGCGCAGCAGCATGGCTTCCTGATCGCCGAAGACGACGTGCACGGCCATTTCCAGCCGGGCCACAGCACGCGGCTGGCGTCGTTGTCCGGACTCGACGGCGTGATCTATTATTCGAGTCTGTGCAAGGCGCTGAGCCCGGCCCTGCGCATGGGCTACCTGGCCGCGGCGCCCAACCTGCTCAAGCTGCTGATGCGCACCAAGATCCATTCCATCATGACCTTGCCTGCGCTGAACGAATACGTGTTGCTGGAAGTGCTCAAGGCCGGCAATCTGCGCAAGCACCTGGAGCGGCTGCAACGCAAGATCATGGTGGCGCGCAACGCCAGCACGCGGCAACTGAGCGCGGCCGGCGTGCTGTTCGAGCAGCCCGGCGACGCAGGCATTTTCCTGTGGGGCAGCATGCCCGAAGGGCTGGACGTGGACTTGCTGGTGCAGGACGCCTACCGCAACAAGATCCTGCTGATGCGCGGCGCCGCGTTTTCGGCCAACGACACGCCCGACCAGCACATCCGCTTCAACGTCGCCTTCAGCCAGCATCCCCGCGTGAGCGCCTACCTTGAAGAACGCCTGCGTGCGGTGGCTGGCGCGCGCTCAAGCCTGGCCCGCGCCTTTCTTTAGTTTTTATTGGTATTCTGGAAGAACGGTTTTTTCGTCAACGTGTGAGCAAGGAAACGCCATGCACAAACAGATCATCCTCAACCTGCCCGTCAAGGACCTGGACACATCCCGGGCCTTCTTTTCCGCCCTTGGCTTTACCTTCGATCCCCGCTTCAGCGGCGAGAACGCGGCGTTCATGAACATCGTCGACGGCAGCATCCAGGCCATGCTGACGACGGAAGCCTTCTTCCAGTCACTGATCGGCAAGCCGGTTGCGAAGGCGAAGGAGGCCAATGAAGTCGTCATTTGCCTCAGTTGCGAAAGCCGGGAAGAGGTGGACGGCCTGATCGCCAGGGCGGCGGCCGCCGGTGGCCGCATACCGCATCCGCCCGAAGACCATGGCTTCATGTATGACCAGGGCTTCGAGGATATCGATGGCCACCTGTGGAACCTGGTCTGGACGGCGCCGGAAGCCTGACGATTGAGGCTAACCGGCCGGATCAGTTCTTCGTGCGCACCTGGCGCACGTGGTTTTCCAGTTCGCTGAACGATGGGCGTTCCGTGGCGGAAATGACCTTGCGGCCGAATTCCACGGCCAGCGCCGGCGCATAGCCGTTCAGGCTGGCCAACAGGGTCACTTTCACGCACTGGTACATCTTCGCCGTTTCATGGTGCTTGCGGCGCAGCAAGCTGGCCAGCGGCGCGATGAAACCGTAGGCCAGCAGGATGCCGATGAAGGTGCCCACCAGTGCCTGCGCGATCAGCACGCCCAGCTCGGCCGGCGGCAAGCCGACGGAAGCCATCGTGTGCACCACGCCCATCACGGCGGCCACGATGCCGAAGGCGGGCATGGCGTCGGCCAGCTGCGAAATCGTCTGGATCGGCATTTCCGCATCTTCATGGTGCGTCTCGATCTCGTTATCCATCAGATTCTCGATCTGGTAGGCGTCCATATTGCCCGACACCATCAGGCGCAGGTAATCGGTGATGAATTCCAGGATGTGCTCGTCACCGAGCGTGTACGGATATTTCACGAAGATGGCGCTGCGGTAGGGGTCGTCGATATCGTCCTCGACCGACATCAGGCCTTCCTTGCGGATCTTGCTGAGGATTTCATACATCAGGCCCATCAGTTCCATATAGCGCGCCTTCGTGTATTGCGAGCCGTGGAACAGGGTGGGCAGGGCGGCGAACGTGGCGCGGATGGCCTTGGCGTCATTGCCGACAAAGAAGGTGCCCAGCGCGGCGCCGCCGATCATCAGCAGTTCCAGCGGCTGGAACAGGGCGCCCAAATGCCCCCCCTGCATGGCGAAGCCGCCAAAGACGGAAAACAGCACGACGAGAAATCCGAGTATGACTAGCAAAACCTACTCCTTCATAATATTGCCATATCGCAATATTGTAGTTTAACCTGATTTGGCCGCCGTGGCCGCTTCCGGCTGCAACTGCTCGATGAGAAAATTGATAAAAGCGCGCACTTTGGCGGGCAGCTGGTGGCGGCTCGGGTAGTAGGCGTACAGGTCGGCCGGCGCCAGCGCGTAATCGGCCAGCACCACGCGCAGGCGGCCGCTGTCGAGGTAGCGCGTCAGGTCCCATTCCGAACGCAGCAGGATGCCGTGGCCGTCCAGGGCCCAGCCCAGCACCACGTCGCCATCATTGCTGGCCACCGTGCCGCGCACTTTCACCGTGTGGGTGGCACGGCCCCGGCTCAAACGCCAGATGCCGTAGGCGTCGTCATTCTGCCGGTGCACGATGCATCGGTGCTGCGCCAGCTCGTCCGGTGTCTGCGGCGTGCCGTGCGCCTGCAGGTAGGCGGGCGAGGCGCACAGGAAACGCCGGTTCGACATGATGCGTCGCGCCGACAGCCGCGTGTCGGGCAGGTCGCCGAAGCGGATGCCCAGGTCGTACGCCTGCTCGACCAGGTTGATGGGGCTGTCCGTCAGTTGCAGCTGCACTTCCAGCTGCGGGTGGCGCAGCGCGAATTGCGACAGCAGGGGCGCGATCACCGTGCGCCCAAAACCCAGGGTGGCATTCACGCGCAGCAGTCCGCGCGGCTCGGCGCTGCCGCTGGCCAGGGATTCTTCCATGGCGCGGATGTCGTCGAGGATTTGCCGCGCCTGGTGCAAGTAGTTTTCGCCATCGCCCGTCAGGCTGATGCGCCGCGTGCTGCGGTTCAGCAAACGCACGCCCAGGCGCTGTTCCATCAGCAGCAATCGCTTGCTGACGGCCGGCGGCGTGATGCCCAGTTCGCGCGCCGTGGCCGACAGGCTGCCCAGCTTGGCCAGCAGCACAAAGAAGGCCATTTCCGTGGTGGCGTCGCTTTTCATTATTAACTTCAAGTGAAGAATGGTTTAAATTTCTATCGATTATACGACTGCTTATCGCGGTTAAGCTGGCGTCACCATTCAAGCACAGGAGACCCGCATGAAAATCGTTGAAATCCGCGAAAAGACCATCCCCATCTCTTCCTCCATCCGCAACGCCTACATCGACTTCACCAAGATGACCCTGAGCCTGGTGGCCGTCGTCACCGACGTGATGCGTGACGGTAAGCCTGTCGTCGGCTACGGCTTCAATTCGAATGGCCGCTACGGCCAGGGCATGCTGATGCGCGAGCGTTTCATTCCCCGCATCCTCGATGCCGATCCCGCCAGCTTCGTGACGGAGGACGGCAGCAACTTTGACCCGCACAAGGTGTGGGACTGCATGTACACGAATGAAAAGCCGGGCGGCCATGGCGAGCGTTCGGTGGCCATCGGCACCATCGACATGGCCATCTGGGATGCCGTGGCGAAGATCGAGAACAAGCCCCTGTTCCAGCTGCTGGCCGAGCGCCACGGCACGGGCGTGCCGGACAAAAAAGTCTTCGTGTATGCGGCCGGCGGCTATTACTACCCGGGCCAGAGCCTGTCCGCCCTGCAGGACGAGATGCGCAGCTATATCGACCGCGGCTATACGGTGGTCAAGAAAAAGATCGGCGGCGCTTCGCTGGACGAGGACTTGCGCCGCATCGACGCCATCATGGAGGTGCTGCAGGACGGGCAAAAGCTGTGCGTGGATGCGAACGGCCGCTTCGACCTCGACACGTCGATCGCCTACGCCAAGGCGCTGCGCCAGTACGACCTGTTCTGGTATGAAGAGGCGGGCGACCCGCTCGACTTCGAGCTGCAAGCGACCCTGCGCAGCTATTACGACAAGCCTATGGCGACGGGCGAAAACCTGTTTTCCATGCAGGATGCGCGCAACCTGATCCGCTACGGCGGCATGCGCGCCGACCGCGACTGGCTGCAGTTCGATTGCGCCCTCAGCTACGGCCTGGTGGAATATCTGCGCACCCTGGACATGCTGCAGCAGCACGGCTGGTCGCGCAGCCGCTGCATCCCGCACGGCGGCCACCAGATGTCGCTGAATATCGCGGCAGGGCTGGGCCTGGGCGGCAATGAATCGTATCCCGATCTGTTCCAGCCGTTCGGCGGTTTTCCCGATGGCGTCAAGGTCGAGAACGGCCACATCACCATGCCGGACCTGGTCGGCATCGGCTTCGAGGGCAAGGCGAACCTGTATGCGGAAATGCGCGCGTTGAGCGGACAGTAGGCTCAGGCCAGCGCCTGCCGTTTCCCCTGCGCGGCGGGGCTGGTTTTCTCCCAGCGGAACAGCCACATGATGGCAAGCTTGGTCGTGGCGCTGACGCTGGCCAGCAGCAGCAAGGGCCAGCCCGTCGACAGCCCCATGACGCAGGCAAAGAAGATGGTGCTGACATCCATCGCCAGGATGAACTGGCTCATTTTCAGGGACACGGCGCCCGTCTTGCCCGAGCGCCAGATCAGGCCAATCTGGTGCGCATAGCCCTGCGCCAGCAGCACGGTGACGGCGACGATCAGGCTTTGCGAGATCACGCGCTTTTCATCCGTGAAGGTAGGGCCGAAGGCCAGGCCCGCCACGCCCGCGCACAGCAGCAGCGCGCAGGCCAGCAGCGCATTGCGCGATGCCCGGCTGCGCCGGTCGCGGTAAATCTCGAACAGGATGGCCAGCGCGATCAAGGACGCGATCAGGCGCGGCCAGACGATGTAGTGGTTGAATGGCGTGATCGAATAGCCGTACACAAAAAACGCGCAATACGCGAGGAAGCTGACGGTGAACTGGTTGATGGACAAAATGTCCGTCGTCTTGCCGGCGCCGATGCCGGCATCGCGCTTGCGCTGCCAGATTTTTTGCAGCTGCGACCACAGGCCAAACAGGCTGACGACGATGAAGAGGGAATTGAGGCTGCCGGCGAGGACGTAGAGGGAAGGGGACTGCAAGGTATCTCCTGGAATGGCCAAGGCAGCGCTGCCGTGACAGAGCACCTTGTCTATACATTTTATCTGGATAGCATGCTCTCATGAAACAAATTGGCAGGCAAGCAATGCTGTTGTAGCCTGTTGCATCGAAACCTGTCTGAACTCACCTGTTCCTGAGCTTGCCCTTATAATCAGGGCATGACTTTCTTATCACATCGTGCCCGCTCCGTGCTGGGCACCTTCGGCAAAATGGCCGTTTCCCTGATTCTCCTGTTGACTGCACTGTGGGGCGCGCTGGCGCTGTGGTACCAGCTGTCCGGCGGCACGGCCGCGCAAGGCATCGGCGCGCTGCTGTGGGGTGCGCTGGGCGTGGCCAGCATTGCGCTGTGGTGGATGCGGGGCGACGCGCGCGTGCTGCTGCCGTATGCGGCCGGTTTCCTGCTGCTGCTCGTGTGGTGGAGTTTCATCACGCCGAAACAGCAGCGCGTGTGGGCCGACGACGTGGCGCGCAATGTCACCGGCAAGGTGGCTGGCAATCTCGTCACCCTGGACAATGTGCGCAATTTCGACTGGCGCAGCGATGACGACTACACGGTCAAGTGGGAGCAGCGCAGCTACGACCTCGACGAACTGCGCACGGTGGACACGGCGCTGTCGTACTGGACGGGCCCGTACATTGCGCACACGCTGATCTCGTTCGGCTTTGCGGACGGGCGCTTTCTGACGTTTTCCATCGAGATCCGCAAGGAGAAGGGCGAGAGCTTTTCCGCCATCGGCGGCTTCTTCAAGCATTTCGAGATGAGTCTGATCGCCGCCGACGAGCGCGACATCCTGCGCGTGCGCACGAATGCGCGCGGCGAGGACATGCATCTGTACCGCGTCATGATGCCCAAGGCGGCCATGCGTTCGCTGTTCCTCGCCTACCTGGACGAGGCGCAAGCGCTGAAGAACCAGCCGCGGTTCTATAACACCCTGACGGCCAACTGCACCACCATCGTCTTCGAGATGGTGCGCCGTATCGTGCCTGGCCTGCCGCTCGACTACCGGCTGATGGCCTCGGGCTACCTGGACCGCTACCTGTTCGACGTCAAGGGCCTGGTGCCCGGCCTGAGCTTCCAGCAGCTGCGCGATGGCGGCCACGTCACGGCGCGCGCGCGTGCGGCCAACGACGATCCTGATTTTTCGCACGCCATCCGCCGCGCCATGCCCGGCTATGACGAAGCGGGCTTTTCGAAGCTGCAAATGCCACGTCAGTAGCCGTCTGCCTTATACTGTCGCAATTCCGACCGGCCGCCTTTCGCGGCCGGTCTCACTTTACGAATAAAGAAGGCCCGCTATGCCATTTTCCTCACTGGGTCTGATTCCCGCCCTGGTCCGTGCCGTCGACAAGGCCGGCTATGCCGCGCCGACGGCCATCCAGGCAGCCGCCATTCCCGCCATCCTGCGCGGCAGCGACGTGCTGGGCGCGGCCCAGACGGGGTCCGGCAAGACGGCCGCCTACGCGCTCCCGCTGCTGCAGGCGCTGATGGCGCCCGTTTCCGGCCCGCGCCAGGTGCGCGCGCTGATCCTCGTGCCCACGCGCGAGCTGGCGGCGCAGGTGGGGCAGACCGTGCACGCGCTGGCCAAGCCGCTGCCGATCAAACTGAAGATTTCCGTGCTGTTCGGCGGCGTGTCGATCAATCCGCAGATGATGGACTTGCGCGGCGGCGCCGATATCGTCGTCGCCACGCCGGGCCGCTTGCTGGACCTGGTGCGCCAGAACGCCGTGAAGCTGGGCGGCGTGTCGCTGTGCGTGCTCGACGAGGCCGACCGTTTGCTCGACATGGGTTTTAGCGAGGAAATCAATGCCATCCTGGCGCTGCTGCCGGGCAAGCGGCAAAACCTGTTCTTCTCCGCCACCTTCCCCGACAGCGTGCAGGCGCTGGCCGACAGCCTGCTCAAGGAACCCGTGCGCATCGAAGTGGCGTCCGAACCGCAGGACAAGCCCGACATCGTGCAGCGCGCCATCACGGTCGACGTGCCGCGCCGCACGCAGCTGCTGCGCTACCTGATCCTGCAGCAGCAGTGGGAGCGCGTGCTGGTCTTTGTCGCCACCAAGTACGCGGCCGAACACGTGGCCGACAAATTGCAGCGCGCCGGCCTGCACGTGGGCGCCTTCCATGGCGAATTTAGCCAGGGTACGCGCAGCCAGCTGCTGGCCGACTTCAAGGCCTGCCGCTTGCAGGTGCTGGTGGCCACCGACGTGGCCGCGCGCGGCATCGACATCGCCGGCTTGCCGGCCGTCGTCAACTATGACTTGCCCCGCTCGGCCGTCGACTACACGCACCGCATCGGCCGCACGGGCCGCGCCGGCGAAAGCGGCACGGCCATCAGTTTCGTGACGGCCGACACGGAAGCGCATTTCCGCCTGATCGAAAACCGCAACGACTTGCGCATCGTGCGCGAAGTGGTGGCCGGTTTCGAGCCGACGGAATTGCCCGCGCCCGTGCATCCCGTCACCGATACGGTGAATGGCGGCGTGAAGGGCGCGCGCAAGAGCAAGAAGGATAAATTGCGTGAAGCGGCTGCGAAGGCGGCCGAAGGCAATTAAATCCCCCTTATGTGCGCTAGCCGCTTGAACGGCTGGCCGTCCCGCTTTAAGATGATGTTTCTATAAAGCAAGGGGACGGCAATGCACATGATATTCATCACGCGCGCGGGCGCTCTGGCTTGCGCGCTGGCGCTGGCCGGTTGCGCCGGCATGGGCGGAAAAAATGACAGCACCGGCATGCAGATGCCGGGCAAGACGCCGGCCGACGCCGCCGTGGCCGCCACCTGGTACAACCCGCCCAGCGAATTTCCCGGTATTTGCCTGACCCAGTTCAAGGATGGCAGCCTGCGTTTCGACGGTGGCTTCGCCTTTTTCAATCCGGGCCGCTGGGCCTACGATGCGGCCACGTCCGAGCTGCGTTTGCAACTGGCGCCGACGCCGTCGCTGGAACTGTCGCACGCGCAAACGGTGCTGCACAAGAACCTGCTGAGGGTCGAGGCCGCCAAGAATACGCTGGTCTACGCCGTGAAGGCCGACACGCAAGCCATCGGCCTGGGCGGCTTTGTGTTTTACCGCGACACGCCTTGTCCTGTACAGCGCGGATAAGTGGCGGATAAGTGCCGGATTAGTGTCATACGGGAATATTTAGTCGTATAATTTCAGTGCAAGCTGGCTGCCGCGCAAGATGGTCTCGCGCGGCAAATTCTCCCTCCAGGCAAGCTCCGATATCGCTGCGGCGATGAGAGGATGGTCCGATGGATGTGCACGACGAGCATGACATGTCAGGGACGGCGGTGCCTGCGGCGCCGCCGCGCACCTTGCTGCTGGTCGATGACGAACCGAATATCCTCGCTTCCCTCAAGCGCCTGCTGCGGCGCGACGGCTACCATATCCTGACGGCCAACGGCGGCCAGGAAGGGCTGGACGTGCTGGCCAGCCACGCCGTCGACGTCATCGTCTCGGACCAGCGCATGCCGGGCATGCTGGGCGCCGACTTCCTGCGCAAGGCCAAGCTGCTGCGCCCGCAAACCATCCGCATCATGCTGTCGGGCTACACCGAGTTGCAGGCCGTCACGGACGCCGTCAACGAGGGCGCCATTTTCAAATTCCTCACCAAGCCCTGGGAAGACCACCAGCTGCGCGAGCATATCGCCGAAGCGTTTCGCCTGAAAGGCATCGACGACGACAATGTGCGCCTCAATGCGCAGCTGCGCGACGCCAACCAGGCGCTGGCGGCCGCCAATGCCGCCATGCAGGCGCTGGTGCGCCAGCAGCAGCACCAGATCAGCCGCGATGAAGTCAGCCTGGGCATCGCGCGCGAACTGCTGCAATTTCTGCCGCTGCCCGTGATCGGGCTTGATGAGGACGGCATGATCGCCTTTATCAACGCGGCGGCGGCCAACCTGTTCGAACGGGGCGCGGCCCTGCTGGGCAACGAGGCGGCGATCGTCTTGCCGCAATTGTTCGACGGGCAGGGCGCCCCCCGTCTGGCCGCCATCGATGGTCAGCCGTACGCCGTGGCCGTCCATCCGATGGGCCTGCATTCGCGCTCGCGCGGCAGCCTCGTCACCCTGAGTCGTCATGGAGCAGATACATGAGTGAAAGCGGACGCGAGATTTCGATGGAGCAGGCGCAGGAAGGCATGGTGCTGGCGCAGGCCTTGAACGACGCCAGCGGCGCCGTGCTGCTGGCCCAGGGCGCCACTCTGACGGCGGCGAACCTGACGGCTCTGCGCCGGCGCAATGTGGAGCGCTGCCGCGTCGTCATGGACGAGGTGCTTGACCCCGCCGCGCAGGCGCATGCCGAGCAGGAACGCTTGCGCCGCCTGGAACGGCTGGCCGTGCTGTTCCGCGCCACACCGGCCGATTCCGCCGGGGCCGAACTACTGGCGCTGCTGCAGCGCTACCGGCAAGGGGGCGTGGCATGACACGCCTCAGTTTTGAACACATCATCCGCCAGATCCAGGAACTGCCTTCGCTGCCGGTGGTGGTGCTGGAACTGCTGTCGAGCATGGACCAGGATGACACGGACGTGCACGTGCTGGCGCAAAAGATCGAGCTGGATCAGGCCCTGGCGGCGAAGACCTTGCGCATCGCCAATTCCTCGTTCTACGGCATGCAATCGAAGGTCACCAGTATTCCGCAAGCCGTTTCCGTGCTGGGCTTTCACAGCATCCGCACCGTCGTCACGGCGTGCGCCCTGACGGGCAGTTTCGCACCCGTCAGCGGCGGCTTCGATTTCCAGGCCTTTTGGCGCCACTCGCTGGCCACGGCCATTGCCGCGCGCCTGCTGGCGCCGCACCTGCGCGTCAATCCCGAAACGGCGTTCACGGCCGGCCTGCTGCACGACCTGGGCACCCTGGTGCTGGTGACGCGCTTCCCGGCCGAACACGCGCTCGTGCGCAGCCACCGCCAGGCGCACGATTGCCAGATGGCCGAGGCGGAACTGGCCGTCATCGGCATCGATCACGCGCAGGTGGGCAGCGCCCTTGCCGCCTACTGGAAGTTTCCCGAGGCGATACAGCAGGCGGTGGCCGACCACCATGCCATCGACCGCCTGGAAGCGGGCGGCCTGCCGCTGGCCGTGCACCTGGCCAATGCCGTTGCCCTGGCGCTCGACCTGGCCGGCGTCGACGATGCGCTGGTGCCGCCCCTGTCGCCGACGGGCTGGCGTAGCATCGCGCTGGACGAACCCGCCTGGCTGGCGCTGCTGGGGCAAACGGAACACACCTTCGATGAAATGTCGCGGATCATGCTGGCATGAACAGGATAGAGGCCATGGAAACAGATGCAGGGCAGGCGCTGCCGGCCAAGCCGGAACGCCGTCAGGGCGACACCATCGCGCTGTCGGCATTTTTCGACGGCCATCCCGTGGCCACTTTCGCCATCGACACGAATCACGTGGTGACGCACTGGAACAGCGCCTGCGAGCAGTTGCTGGGCTTTGCGGCCGCCGAGATGGTCGGCACGCGCGACCACTGGAAGGCGTTTTATCCGCAGCCGCGCGCCTGCCTGGCCGACCTGCTGGTGGCCGACGACATCGCGCTCGGCGAAAATGACCTTTACCTTGGCAAGCTGAAGCGTTCACCCGTGATCCCCGGCGCCTTCGAGGCCGAGGATTTTTTTGCCGATATCGGCCCCGACGGCCACTGGTTGCATTTCACGGCGGCGCCCCTGCGCGACCGCCAGGGACGCCTGGTGGGCGCCATCGAAACCCTGCGCGACGTGAGCGAACGGCGCCTGGCGGAACTGGCGCTGCGCAAGGCGCACGACAACCTGGAACACCTGGTGGCCGAGCGCACGGCCCAGCTGGCGGAGATGAACGAGCGCCTGGCCGACGACATCCGCCAGCGCCAGATCGCCGATCTGGAATTGCGCGAGCGTAACCTGGCCCTGACGGAATTGAACAGCAAGCTGTCGCTGGCCCAGCAAAAGCTGCTGCAGTCGGAAAAACTGGCATCGATCGGCCAGCTGGCCGCCGGCGTGGCGCACGAGATCAACAATCCCATCGGCTATGTGTTTTCCAATGTCGGCACCCTGGAAGGCTACCTGGACGACCTGTTCAGCATGCTCGACGCCTATGAGGAAGCCGAGCCGGCCGTGTCCGACCCCGTGGTGGCGGCGCGCCTGCGGGCGCTGCGCGAGCAGATCGACCTGGATTTCCTGCGCACCGACATCCCGATGCTGATGGGCGAGTCGAAGGAAGGCATTTCGCGCGTGCGCCGCATCGTGCAGGACCTGAAGGATTTTTCGCGCACGGATGCGCACCAGGAGTGGGTCTGGGCCGACTTGCGCCAGGGCATCAATACCACGCTCAATATCGTGAATAACGAGGTCAAGTACAAGGCCGACGTGGTGCGCGAATATGGCGACATTCCCGACATCGAATGCCAGCCTTCCGAGCTGAACCAGGTGATCATGAACCTGGTCGTCAACGCGGCCCACGCCATGGGCGAGGCGCACGGACGCATCACCCTGCGCACGGGCAGCGACAACGCGACGGAAGTGTGGATCGAGGTCGAGGATACGGGCGGCGGCATCGCGCCCGAGCACCTGTCGCGCATCTTCGACCCCTTCTTTACCACCAAGGCCGTCGGCAAGGGCACGGGGCTGGGCCTGTCGCTGGCCTACACGACGGTGCAGAAACACCATGGCCGCATCGACGTGCGCAGCGTCATCGGCAGCGGCACCACCTTTCGCATCACCTTGCCCGTGCGCCAGGCGCAGGCCGTCGCACCATGACCGAACAGGACAGCATGCATACCAGCACCAGCACCAGCACCGCGCCGTCCACCATCCTGTGCGTCGATGACGAGCCGAATATCCTGTCGTCGCTGCGGCGGCTGTTCCGCCCGCACGGCTACCGCGTGCTGACGGCCGATGGCGGCGCGGCCGGCCTGGCCCTGCTCGAGAGCGAGACGGTGGACCTGGTCATTTCCGACATGCGCATGCCGCAGATGGACGGCGCCCAGTTCCTGGCCCAGGTGCGCCAGCGCTGGCCCGGCACCATCCGCTTGCTGCTGACCGGCTATGCCGACATCCAGTCCATCCTCGACGCCATCAACCAGGGCGAGATCTACCGCTACGTGACCAAGCCGTGGGACGAGAACGATATCGTGCTGGTGGTGCGCCACGCGCTGGAACGGCGCGCGCTGGAGCAGGAAAAGCTGCGTCTGGAAGCGCTGACGGCCAGCCAGAACGTGGAGCTGCAGGCGCTCAACGCCAGCCTGGAAGCGAAGGTGGCCACGCGCACGCAGCAGCTGAAGCAGTCGCACGACGAAGTGCAGGCGGCCAACGAGCGACTGAAAGCCACGTTCGTGACGACCATCAAGGTGTTTTCCAACCTGATCGAGATGCGTGGCGGCAAGCTGGCCGGTCATGCGCGGCGGGTGGCCGAGCTGTCGCGCAAGCTGGCGCAGGCGCTGGGCCTGGAAGGGCAGGAGGCGCGCGACGTGTTCATCGCGGCCCTGCTCAAGGATATCGGCAAGCTCAGCCTGAGCGACGACGTGCTGGAACTGCCGGCCAGCGCCTGGAATGGCGAGCAGCTGGCCGCGTTCCGCAAGCATCCGCTGCGCGCCGAACAGTTATTGATGGCGCTCGACGAGCTGCGCGCCGTCTCCGTGATCCTGCGCTCGCAGCTCGAGCGCTTCGACGGCGGCGGCTTTCCCGACGGCCTGGTAGGCCTGGCCATTCCCATGGGCGCGCGCATCCTGGCGCTGGCGTCCGACTACGACGGCTTGCAGATCGGCGCCATGGTGCAGCGCAGCCTGCGCGCCGACGAGGCCCGCACCCTGATCTACGACAGCGTCGGCAAGCGCTATGACCCGGCCGTGGTGGCCGCTTTCCGCAGCATCATGGAAGAGACGGAACCGCCGGCGCGCGACCTGACGGTGCTGTCGGGCCAGCTGGAGCCGGGCATGGTGCTGTCGCGCGACCTGATCAGCCGCGATGGCCTGATGCTGCTGGCGGCCGAACACGTGCTGACGGCCCGCGTGATTGCCCAGCTGCTCGACTTTGAAGGCAAGAATGGCGGGCGCCTGAGCATCCGCGTGTACGCGCCGTCGAAAGACGCCTAGGCCTTCGCGGCGCCAGGCGGCTGCAGCGGCAGGTGCACGGTAAAGCGCGTGCCCTGGCCCACTTCGGACGCCACCTCGATGCGCCCGCCATGCTTGTTGACGATGCCGTACGACAGCGACAGGCCCAGGCCGGTGCCGCTGCCCACGGCCTTGGTCGTGAAAAATGGTTCGAAGATGCGGTTCAGGTGCTCGGGCGCGATGCCGGCGCCCGTGTCGCCGATCTCCACCCACACCCAGTCGCCCGCGTGGCCCGTGCGGATGCTGATCACGCCGTCGCTGCTGATGGCCTGGCCCGCGTTGACGAGCAGGTTCATGAAGACCTGGTTCAGCTGCGACGCCAGACACAGTATCTGCGGCAGCTCGCCATAGTGTTTTTCGATGCGCGCCTTGTATTTCAATTCGTTGGCGACGATATTGAGGGTGCTGTCCAGGCCCGCATGCAGGCTGGCCACTTGCCAGTCCGTCTCGCCCACGTGGGAAAAATCCTTCAGCGCCTGCACGATGTCGCGCACGCGTTTCAAGCCATCCATCGATTCTCGCACCAGGTCGCCGATGTCGTCCTGCAGGAAAGCCAGGTCGGCCTGCGCGCGCACCTGCGCCACTTTTTCGGCCCGGGCCGGGCCATCGAGCGGCTCGCCCATCGCCGCTTCATACTGGGCGATGACGTCGAACAGGGTGCCGACATAGCCTTGCAGCGAGCTCATGTTCGAATTGACGAAGCCGATCGGGTTGTTGATTTCATGCGCGATGCCGGCCGCCAGCTGGCCGATGGAGGCCATCTTTTCCGATTGCAGCAGCTGGTCGTGCGCTTCCTGCAACTTGCTGATCAGTAGTTGCTGCTCTTCGCCGCGCGCCTGCAGCATCGCTTCCATGCCCTTGCGTTCCGTGATGTCCGTCAGCGAGCCGATCACCTCGAACGGCACGCCGTGATCGTCGCGCACGAGGCGCAGGCTGTCGTGCATCCACAGATAGCTGCCGTCGCGCACGCGGAAGCGGTATTCGTAGGCGCGCGCGCCTTCGACGAAGATCTGCGCCAGGCTGGAAAAGATGCCGGGCGCATCGTCGGGGTGGATGTGGTCGAACCAGAAATTCGGATCGGCCACCATCTCCTCGGGCTGGTAGCCCAGCACGTTGAGGGCATTGTTGCTGACAAAGGTCATCTTGAAGTCGCCGCTGGGCACGGTGCAATAGATGATGGAAGGTGTATTGTCGAGCAGGTATTGCAGGCGCACGGCCGTGGCGGCCGACGCGTCATCGCCAGGCGCCGTCCCGGCATGCCGGCCGGTATCGGGAGTGGAAAGGTCGAAATCCTCGAACTGCATCGTCACACCTCGCTGCCTGCACGGCCTTGATGTCATCCTCGCTCGATTATGCCTGATTCTGCCTGCCTTGGGCCGCCATCGGCGCGCTCAAGGCGCCAGCGGCTGCTCGACGATCGCCATGCGCCGCGCGATGCGCTGCGCCGCTTGCGTGTCGCCCGCCTGTTCGGCGCGCAGGCGCTGCACGCCCAGCCACGCCAGCAGCGGCCGGCGCCAGCCCTGGTCCGAGGCGGTGGCCACGGCCGTATCGAGCAGCGCCGGCGTGGCGCGGCCCGAGCGCAGCAGCACGCCGGCCGCCACCAGCTGCGACAGCGGGTCCTTGATGGCGGACACGGCGCTGGCGGCGGCCGTATCGGCGCTGGCGCCGGCGGCCGCGCGCTGCGTTTCCGGCAGCAGGGCGACGTCGGCCGCCTGCGCCTTGCCAGCCAGCCAGGCCGCATACGCGCGGTCGGCGTCTGTCGCGTCGGCTTGCAGGGCGTCAAAGCCGGCGCAGTCCTCGAAGGCCAGGCTGGCCACGCGCGCGGCGCAGCGCAGCAGTTCGATGCGCGCCACGAGGTCAAGCTTGCCCGTGCCGGCCACCTGGCTGCGGGCGCGCCGGAATTCCGTCTGCTCGACCAGGGCGTTGCCATTCAAGTAGGCCGCTTGAAAGCGTTCGACGGAACTTTGCGCATTCATTTTCCAGTCCGGCACGGGCGGGCCGCTGGAGCAGGCGGCGAGCGCGGTGCACAACAATGCGGCCAGGGCGGACAAGGAGGCGTTGAGTTTTCTCATGGCAGTGTGATCTCCGGATTGCGCTTGAACGGCCATTTGCGGTTGATTTCATTGACCAGTTGCTCGACCTTGCGCAGATTGCTTTCCACGTCGGCGCGCAGCGGACCCAGGTCGGCGGTGGCCGCCTTGGCGTTGGCGCCCACGGCTTGCGCTTCGACCAGCACGGCGTCGACTTTTTTCAGGCTGTTGCGCGTGTCGGCCAGCAGCGCGTTCAGCTGCACGATGGTCGCCTGCGCATCCGTCATCACGCCCTTGTCGCCGAAGACGCGCGTATCGGCATTGGCCACCAGGCCATCCGTGCGGCGCGCCAACTGGTCGGCCGTGATCAGCAGGGCGTTGGCCCGCTCGATCAGCAGGCGCGATTGCTTGTCGTCGCCCGTCAGCAAGCCCATGGCGCCGCCCGGACCGCTGAGCTTGCCGGTGACGGCCTGCACGTTGCGCATGGTGCCGTCGAGTGCGGAATCGCTGCCCGTCAGGTTGCCCAGGTTGTTGAGCAAGTCCTTGGCGGCGGCCAGCAGGCGGGGAATTTCCGCCGCCATGTCGCCCACCAGCAAGTCGCGCGTGGCGTCGTCGGGCAGCGGCGGGTCCGTCAGGATGCCGCTGTAGGCGCGCAGCTTGGCGCCGCCCACGATGCCCCGTTCCAGGGTGAAGATGGAGCTGGTGCGCAGCCAGTGCGCGTCTTTGCGCGGCACGTCGATGATGACGCGCGCGCGGCCGTCCGGCGCCAGTTCGATGCGCTGCACGCGGCCGATGGGAAAGCCGGAAAAGGTCAGGTCGGCGCCCACGCCGACGCCGTCCGAATCGTCGGCCGTCAGCACCAGCGTCTGCGTGGCTTCGAAGGCGCCGCGCGCATACATCAGGTAGACGACGGAGCCGACCACCAGCACGAACATGAAGACGAGCAGGATGGCCGCCTTCAGTTCGGCGTGGCGCACGGGCGGCGGGGCGGGCAGCACAGCGTCGGGCGCCGTGACGTCGGTCTGGTCGGGATTTTGAGGTTGGCTCATGGCTTCTGGCTCTGGTATGGGTGATTCAAGATTGGCTGGCGGTGGCGGGGCATCAGTAGTAATTGCCCATCAGCGAAGCCACTTCGACCAGCAGGATGACGGAAAACAGGCGCAGCATTTCGGACAGGCCGTGCGCGGCCCACAGCCGGTTGCGCCGCCCATGCGGCTCCTCCGGATAGTACGACGAGGCGAGCGGGATCAGGGCCACGGCAAAGCTGAAGAAGATGACTTTGAGCATCAGGATCAGGGCCACGGCCGGATTGAAGATCTGCCCCACGACGCGTGTGTAGCCTTGCAGCGCCCACGGCGTAAAACCGTAGATGGTGAGGTAGGCGAGCACCAGCGACGTGACGCAGCTGACGATGGCCAGCATCCACACGGCGAAGATGCCGGACATGACGCGCGGAAAGTATTCGCGGCGCAGCAGGTCGACGCCCTGGCGCTGCATGGTATCGAGCATGCCGGACGAGCGCATTTGTGCGAACGCAATGCCGTCGGGCAAGGTCAGGCGCAGCGCGACGAACAGGGCGGCCGTCAGCGGTATCAGTTCCAGCACCAGCACGCGCACGACCATTTCCAGCGCATAGCGCGACAGGCCGTAGCTTTGCGCGCTGACGACGACGATGCGGATGAGTACCAGGCTGACGAGCGCGCAGGCCACGCTGAACCAGACCAGGTTCGGCGCCGTGTTCGTCACGAGGCGGTGCGCGAGGATGGGGCGGTTGTCGCGGTTGTAGCTCGATGGCGACAGGGCCAGCGAAAACACGAGGATGGCGAAATGCAGCATGCGCCACCAGCTGACCAGCCAGGCCATGGTGGCCCGGTGCAGGCGGCGCAGGCTGATGATGAGGGAGACGGATAGGGTCATCATGGCATCTTAACATTGGATACGTTCGATACAAGCGATTGTCCAGCCGTGCGGTCGTGCACGGCAAGCCCGCTATTCGCCGGCCACGCTGGCGATGATGGCGTCGGCAGCCGCGCGCACGCGGGCAGAACGGTTCAGGTCGGCATGCATGACCAGCCACACGTCGTAGCTTTCCGCCCGTTCGGGCCAGATGCGCACGAGTAGCGGGTCGATGTCGCCCAGGTGGGTGGCCAGCTCGGCCACGCCCAGGCCTGCCCGCGTGGCTTCCTGCAGCATCGCCGCCGAATTGACTTCCATGGCGACGCGGGCGTTGGCGACGGACTCGCCGGCGATTTTGTCGCCATGGCGCGGCGTGACGGAATGGTGGTAGATGACGATGTCGTGCCCGGCCAGCGCCGTGCCGCGCACGGGTTCGCCCCGCTCGGCCAGGTAGCTTTTTGACGCGTACAGGCCCAGGCTGCGCTTGACGAGGTGGCGCGAAATGAGGTCCGGGTCGGTGGGGCGCACGCCGCGCACGGCCAGGTCCGCTTCGCGCCGCGTCAGGCTGGCCAATGCCGGCGCCACGTTGAGCACGATGCGGATGTCCGGGTGGGCCGCATGCAGCTGCTGCATGGCGCGGATGACGAAATGGCTGGCCATGGTGTCGGTGGTGGCCACGCGCACCAGGCCGCTTAAACGGTTGTCGACGCCCTGCATCTCGCGCTGCAGCTTGTCGGCCGCCCGCTCCATCGCTTCGGCGGCCGTCAGCGCCAGCTCGCCGGCGGGCGTGGGCACGTAGCCCGATGGCGTGCGCAGAAACAGGGTGGCGCCCAGCGAGCTTTCCAGCGCGGCCAGGCGGCGCCCGCAGGTGGCCTGGTCGATGCGCAGCAGGGCGGCCGCACCGCGCAGGGTGCCGGCCCGGCCGATGGCGAGAAAGATGCGCGCGTTATCCCAGTCCATGAGTGCTTTCCGTTCGATGTTTGTGATGCATTTTTGCATCAATGCGCCGATTTTATGCCTGTTTACCGCATCATGCAACGCTCGCATAATGGCTGCCCCGCTGTCCCTGCAAGGAATTCCATGTCTGTCCCCACACCGCGCCGCGCCAGCGGCTTGATCCTGCTGACACTGGCCTTCGGCTTCGTCATGGCCATGCTCGACGTCACGGCCGTCAACGTGGCCTTGTCCGATATCGCGCTGGACTTGCGCATCCCGCTGACGGGCCTGGTCTGGGTGGTCGACGGCTACACCTTGACGTTTGCCGCGCTGCTGCTGGCCGGCGGCGCGCTGGCTGACCGCTACGGGCCGAAAGCCGTGTACCAGGGCGGCCTCGGCGTCTTCATTATCGGTTCGGTGCTGTGCGGCGCCGCGCCCGATGGACATTTTTTGACGGCGGCGCGCCTGTTGCAGGGGGCGGGCGCGGCCCTGTTCATGCCCAGTTCCCTGAGCCTGCTGACGCACAGCTTTGACGACGAGCGCGAGCGCACGCGCATGCTGGGCGCCTGGTCGGCGCTGGTGGGTGTGGCCGGTGCATCCGGCCCCCTGATCGGCGGCATCCTCGTGCACCAGTTCGGCTGGCGCAGCGTATTCTGGGTGAATGTGCCGCTGGGCGTGCTGGCCATCGTCATGGCGCAAGTGCTCTTGGCCGCGCCGGCGCGCCAGCCGCGCGATTTATCGCTGTTCAGCCATGCGCTGGGCGTGGCGGCGCTGGCGGGTCTGAGTTTTACCTTGATCGAAGGGCCCGTGCTGGGCTGGCTGTCGCCCGGTGTGCTGGCGGCGGGGGCCTTGACGGTGCTGTCGGCCGGGCAACTGCTGCGGCGCGAGCGCAGCGGCAGCCATCCGCTGTTGCCGCGTGCACTGTTTCACAGCAGCAGCTTTGGCGCGGCCAATGGCGTGGGTTTCCTGATCAATTTCTGCGTGTTTGGCCAGCTGTTTTTATTGAGCCTGTTCCTGCAGCAATCGGGCGGCGCCGACGCCTTGCAGTCGGGCTTGCGCCTGCTGCCCATGATGGCGGCCTACACGGTGGGCAATTTCATGGCAGGAAGCATTGCGGCGCGTCACGGCACGCGCTTGCCCATGCTGGCCGGCTTGCTGGTGGGGGCGATGATGGCGCTGTTGCTGATGGGCTTGCGTCCGGGTACGCCGTTTGCGCTGCTGGCGCTGGGCACGGCCGTCATGAACGTGGCCATCGGCATCGCCATTCCCGCCATGACGGCCACCGTGATGCGGGTGGCCGGCAAGCAGCATGCGAACAGCGCGGCGGCGGCCCTGAATGCCAACCGGCAAATCGGCGCGCTGGTGGGCGTGGCCCTGATCGGCAGCATCCTGCACATGGTGCAGGACTGGTCGCTGCGTTTGCCGCTGGCCTACGCGACGATTGCCGTTGCGTATGGCCTGGCGGCGGGCCTCGTCTACCGGCACGTGCATCTGCCTAAGGCCGTGGCCGCCTGACAGTTTATTGCTCGCGCGTGCTGCGCCATTCCACCAGTTCTTCGATGGTCAGGATCGGCATGCCGTGCAGTTCGGCGAAACGTTCGATATCGTCGCCGCGCATCATGGTGCCGTCCGGGTTCATCAGCTCGCACAGCACGGCGGCCGGGTTCAGGCCCGCCATGCGCGACAGGTCGACGGAGCCTTCCGTGTGGCCACGGCGCTCGAGCACGCCACCGGGCGCGGCGCGCAGGGGAAATACGTGGCCGGGGCGCACCAGGTCGGCTGGCTTCGCATTTGGCGCGATGGCGGCGCGGATGGTGGTGACCCGGTCGGCGGCCGACACGCCCGTCGTGACGCCGTCGCGCGCCTCGATGGACACCGTGAACGGCGTGCCGTAGCGGCTGCCGTTGTCGGACGACATGGGTGGCAATTCCAGCGCGCTGACGACGTCCGTCGGCAGGCACAGGCAGACGATGCCGCTGCATTCGCGGATCAAGAGGGCCATGGTTTCGTTCGTGAGTTTTTCGGCAGACAGGATCAGGTCGGCTTCGTTTTCACGGTCGAAATCGTCGAGCAGGATGACGGGAATGCCGGCGCGCATGGCGGCCAGGGCGGATTGGATGCGACCTTCCAGGTCGTTGGAAAGCAGGGTATAGCTGTTGACTAACATGGTGAAACGCTCCTCGCATAGGCGAAAAACGCTGCAGGGCAAGCGAATAGACGCAGCCGGCCGCATCGACAGGTCGAGCGGACATCGCGTTTACTGCACATCTTCTTTCATCCGGACTATACCGTCGGCTCTGGAGTCACACCAGATCTGCTGACCCTGCCAAACGAAGTTTGACAGGCGCTCGCGGGCTTGACCGTTGCCGGTCTTACCGCCGGTGGGGAATCGCACCCCGCCCCGAAGACGTATTGTTGTGCCGGTCCACATGACCGGCGGCAATACTTTAGCACAATTGACAAAAGCTGGCAGGGCACTGTTGAGTTTGTTATTCGGCAAAGTTGCCTGGGGAAAGCAGTTTTTCCTAAGCTGTTTTTAATGGCGGAAAGACGATTTCAGTGTAAGGTACGCTTACTGAATCTTACCGTTGAGAATACATGAATCTGAGTAAATTACGCCTGATCTCGGGCGCCGTCTTGCTGGCGTGCGCCTGCATGGCCCAGGCAGAAATCCGTTTGAGCGATCCCTTGCCGCTGGCACCAGAAGTTACCGTTGGAAAACTGCCGAACGGCTTGACCTATTACATCAAGAAAAATGCCCGTCCTGCGCAGAAAGTGGAATTGCGCCTTGTGGTAAAAGCCGGTTCCATCCTGGAAGATGACGACCAGCAAGGCCTGGCGCATTTCACGGAACACATGGCCTTCAATGGCTCCACGCATTTCAAGCGCAATGAACTGATTTCATACCTGCAATCGATCGGCGTGAAGTTCGGCGCCGACTTGAACGCCTACACGAGCTTTGATGAAACCGTGTACGTGCTGCCGATTCCGACGAACAAGAAGGGAAACCTGGAAAAGGGTTTTCTCGTACTGGAAGACTGGGCGCATGGTTTGAAATTCAATCCGGCCGACATCAACAGCGAGCGCGGCATCGTGCTGGAAGAGGCGCGCCTGGGCAAGGGCGCCAGCGACCGCATGAACAAGGTGCTGTATCCGAAGCTGCTGAACGGTTCGCGCTACGCGGAACGCATGCCGATCGGCAAGGAATCCGTCTTGAAAACCTTCAAGCCGGAAGCCATCAAGCGTTTCTATAAGGATTGGTACCGTCCCGACCTGATGGCCGTGGTGGTGGTCGGCGACGTGGAGCCGAAACAGGCTGAAGCGATGATCCGCCAGCATTTCGGCAAGCTGAAAAATCCCGCGAAACCGCGTCCGCGCCTGTATGCGGAAGTGCCGCAGCGCTCGCAAACGGAAGCGCTGGTGATCACGGACAAGGAAGCGCCGGACGACACCGTCTTTATCCGCTACCCGATCCGCGCCGCGCAGGAGCCCGTCACCATCGCCGACTACCGCCGCCAGATGATCGAAAACCTGTACGGGCAAATGCTCAGCGCGCGCATGCAGGAATTGACGCAGCAGGCGAACCCGCCGTTCATCCAGGGCGGCAGCAACATGGGCAAGCTGGTGCGCGGCTATGAATCGTTCAGCGCGTACGCCTTGCTGGGCAAGGGCGGCGTGCAGCCGGCCGTCGATGCGCTGGTGCAGGAAGACGAGCGGGCGCGCCGCTTCGGTTTCAGCCAGGACGAGCTGGACCGCGCGCGCAAGAACATGCTGCGCAATTACGAGCGCGCATACAGCGAGCGCGACAAGTCCGATTCGGCCGGTTTCGTGGCCGAATACTCGCGCAACTTCCTGGAGCAGGAAGCCATCCCCGGTATCGCCAATGAATTGCTGTACGCGCAGGAACTCTTGCCGCAGGTAACCTTGCAGGAAATCAACGAGACGGTGGCCAAGGTGATTCCCGACCAGCAAAAGAAACTGGTGGTCTTCATGGGCGCCGAGCCGAAGGCGGGCGCTGCGGCCTCGACCGTGCCGACGCAGCAGCAATTGCTCGATGCCGTGGCGAAAGCCGAGCAGCAAACCATCGAGCCGCGCACGGAAAAAGTGCTGGCCAGCAAGCTGATGGATGGCCCGCCGGCCGGCGGCAGCATCGTCTCGGAAAAGTTGAACAGCGCCATCGGCGTGACGGAACTGACCCTGGGCAATGGCGTGCGCGTGCTGCTCAAACCGACGGACTTCAAGAATGACCAGGTGCTGATGGGCTCGACGCGCTTCGGCGGCCAGTCGCTGTTTGGCGACGCCGATATCTATAACGCCCGCTATGCGAGCGCCGTGGTCGGCAGCATGGGCCTGAAAGACCTGGCGCCGCTGGACTTGCAAAAAGTGTTGGCCGGCAAGACGGTCAACGTGGGCGCTTCGCTGGGCGAGCTGAGCGAAGGCTTTGGCGGCTCGGCCAGCAGCGCCGACGTGGAAGCCATGCTACAACTGGTGTATTTGTATTTCAATGACGTGCGCAAGGATGCGGGCCTGTACCAGTCCTTCATCGGCAAGCAGCAGGACCTGGCGAAAAACAGCATGGCGCAGCCGGAAGCCGTGTTTTACGATGCCATCCAGCACGCCATGTTTGGCGACAACCCGCGCGTCGATGGCGTGCCGCGCGCGGCCGACTTCGACAAGGTGGGCCTGGACCGTTCGCTGGACATCTTCCGCCAGCGCTTTTCCAGCGCACGCGGCATGACCTTCATCTTCGCGGGCAGCTTCGAGCTCGACAAGATCAAGCCGCTGATCGCCAGCTACCTGGGCACCTTGCCCGTGGCCGACGTGCCGCACGCCTACCGCGACGTGGGCATGCGTCCGGTGACCGGGGTTGTCAAGAAGGATATCTACATGGGCAGCGAGCCGAAAAGCACGATTTCCATCACCTTCAATGGCGACGTGGCGTATTCGGACGAGCAAAAGCTGACCCTGCAGGCGCTGGGCGAGGTGCTGAACCTGAAAGTCATCGAAGTGCTGCGCGAAAAGATGAGCATGATCTATGGCGGCGGCTTTGAAACGTCGATGGGCCAGCATCCGTATGGCCATTATTCGGTGGCCTTGAACTTGCCGACGGGACCCGAAAACGTCGACAAAGTGATCGCCGCCGCCTTTGCCGAAATCAACAAGATGAAGACGGACGGGCCATCGGCGGCCGACCTGGAAAAGGTCAAGCTGAACTGGATTACGCGCCAGCAAAAGTCGCTGCGCGAAAACCGCTACTGGATGAGCCAGTTGATGGGTTCGGTGACGCAGGGGCGCGACCCGGCGCACATCCTGCGCTACGAGCAGCGCGTGCGCGCCATCACGCCGCAAGCCGTCAAACTGGCGGCGCAGCGCTACCTGGACATGCACAATTATGTGCAGGTGGTGTTGTATCCGGAACGTAAAAACGTTGCAGCCAAGTAATCCTCGTGTTTCATCTGCATGGGCGGCAAGGTGACGAAGCTGTTAAACTGCCGCTTATTGATGTGATATCGCAATTTAACAAGCAAGGAAATACGATGGCTAAGAAAGAAGAGCTCGATCCGGAAACCCTGGAGTTGATCAACTGGTGTATCGAGGTCGAAGGCTTCCTCGTGGCTGGCGGCGCCACCGTGGCGCAGGCGCAGGACCACATCGAAGAGCAGGTCGAGTGGTTTACCGACCAGTTCTACGACGGCTTGACGCCGGAAGAGGCAGCCAAGGAAGCCTTGGCCTGACCTTTCATCCAGACTTCAGCAAGACATATGCGGGCGGTGCCTGCCGGGCATCAGCCTGGTAGCGCCGCCCGCTTTGCTTTTCTGAAAAGATTTCCATATGGAAATTGTTTATAATTCCACATTTTATTCTTTACCCAGGCTCCCATGACTCTCCGTTCGCGCATTCTCCTCCTGTGTTTCAGCACCTTGCTGGGCATCGTCCTCATCGCTTCATTCTCCTTGTATTCGCTGCGCCAGACCATGATGGCGGAAAGGGTCGAGCAATTGACGGTGCTGGTGGAACTGGCCAATGCCTCGGTGGAAAAGGCGTATGCGCTGGAACAGTCGGGCAAGCTCACGCGTGAGCAGGCCCAGCAGCAAGCCAAGCTGGCCATCGGCAGCTTCGTCAAGGACGAGATGTATTATTTCGTGCGCGATTTCAGCACCGACTTGCTGTATGTGCACCCGAATCCCGCGCGCATCGGCACGCCGCAAAAGAACATGAAGCAGTCGGGCGACCGCTACCGCTTGGCCCTGGCCAACAGCCGCATCGGCCTGGTGCAGGCGGATGGCTCGCGTCCCGGCGTGAAGGACCCGGTGGCGAAGATGTATGCCGTGGTGAAATTTGCGCCGTGGGACTGGCTCATCGGCACGGGCACGTATATCGATGACATCAACCACAAGTTCTGGGCCCAGGCGGGCGTGCTGCTGGCTATCGGCGGCGCGCTGATGGTGGTGGTGGGCGCCCTCGCGGCCCTGATGCTGCGCCGTATCCTGGGCCAGCTCGGCGGCGAACCCGACTATGCGGCAGCCATCGTGGCGCAAATCGCCCAGGGCGACCTGACCACGCACATCGACACGCGTCCCGGCGATACGTCCAGTCTGTTGATGGCGATCAAGGCCATGCGCGACAACCTGGCCCATCTGGTGAGCCAGGTGCGCACCGATGCGGAATCCATTTCCACGGCGTCGGGCGAGATCGCTTCGGGCAACCACGACCTGTCGGCGCGCACGGAACAGCAGGCGGGATCGCTGGAAGAAACGGCCTCGACCATGGAAGAAATGACGTCCACCGTGCGCCAGAATGCGGACAATGCACGCCAGGCCAACCAGCTGGCCATTTCTGCATCGCAAGTGGCGACGCAGGCGGGCGGCGTGGTGAGCCAGGTGGTCGACACCATGGGCGCCATCAATGCCTCGTCGAAGAAGATCGGCGACATCATCGCCGTCATCGACGGCATTGCTTTCCAGACGAATATCCTGGCCCTGAATGCGGCCGTGGAAGCGGCGCGCGCGGGCGAACAGGGCCGTGGTTTCGCCGTTGTCGCCAGCGAAGTGCGCAATCTGGCGCAGCGTTCGGCCGCGGCGGCCAAAGAAATCAAGCAATTGATCGACAGTTCCGCCGAGCAAGTGGGCGCCGGAGAAAAACTGGTGGCGCTGGCGGGCGAGACGATGGAAAAAGTCGTCTCCAGCGTGCAGCACGTGACCGATATCGTGGCCGAGATTTCCTCCGCCAGCGCCGAGCAGAGCGCCGGCATCGAGCAGATCAACCAGGCCATCGTCGAGATGGACAACATGACGCAGCAAAACTCGGCCCTGGTCGAGCAGGCCTCGGCGGCGGCGCAGGCGATGAACGAGCAGGCGGCGGGTCTGGCGCAGATCGTCAGCGTGTTCAAGGTGGGTGCGGTGGCGCCGGCAGCGGCAGCGCTACAGCGCAGCGTGCCTGCGGCGCGGCGCCTGACGCGCTAAGCGCTTTTTTCTGTCATACGGGGAACTTATCCCCGGCTCACCTGTCCAAACTTTTTCGTCCGCAAGGGATGCACAGAAGAGGTGAGCATGACAGACGGTTTTTCGTATCACGCGGCGTTCGCCCGCAACCTGGGCTGGGTCACGCAGGCGGAGCAAAATAGCTTGCGCGGCAAGCGCGTGGCCATCGCCGGCATGGGCGGCGTGGGCGGCGTGCACTTGCTGACCCTGGCGCGGCTCGGTATCGGCGCCTTCCACATCGCCGATTTCGACACCTTCGATATCGCCAACTTCAACCGCCAGGCCGGCGCCATGGTGTCCACCCTGGGCCAGCCCAAGGTGGCCGTGCTGGCGCAGATGGCGCGTGACATCAATCCTGAACTTGAGATTAAACAATTTCCCGACGGCATACACGACAGCAACCTGGCCGAGTTCTTCGCCGGTGTCGACCTGTATGTGGACGGCCTGGATTTTTTCGCCTTCCCCGCGCGCCAGGCCACCTTCGCCACGTGCGCCCGCCTGGGCATCCCCGCCATCACGGCCGCGCCGCTGGGCATGGGCACTGCCGTGCTCAGCTTCATGCCGGGCGGCATGACGTTCGAAGAGTATTTCGGCTGGGGCGACTTGCCCGAGGAAGAAAAAGCCCTGCGCTTTCTCGTCGGCCTGGCGCCGGCCGGCTTGCACGCTCCCTACCTGGTCGACCCGTCCGCCATTAATCTGAAAGAGCGGCGCGGGCCGTCGACCATCATGGGTTGCCAGTTGTGCGCGGGCGCGGCCGCCACGGAAGCTTTGAAGATATTGTTAAAGCGGGGCAAGGTGATGGCGGCGCCGCACGGCATGCATTTCGACGCCTATCGCAACAAGCTCGTGCATACCTGGCGTCCCGGCGGCAACCGTCATCCGCTGCAGCGCCTGACGATGGCCATCATCAAGCGGCGCCGCGCGGCGCAGGGGGCATAAATGGCGCAAGCACCGCAGATCGCGCAGATCGATTCTGTGCTGGAAAACATCCTCGACCAGGCGCGCTGGGCTCCCAGCGGCGACAACACGCAGCCGTGGCGCTTTGAGGTCGCGGGCCCGCGCCACGTGGTCGTGCATGGCTTCGATACGCGCAGCCACTGCGTGTACGACCTCGACGGCCATCCCAGCCAGTTGTCGCTCGGTGCCTTGCTCGAAAGCATGGCGCTGGCGGCCAGCAGCCACGGCTTGCGCATGGAGGCGCGCCGGCGCCTGTCGATGCCCGACAACTTGCCCACGTTTGACGTGCATCTGCTCGACAGCCCCGGCATGCCGCCCGATCCGCTGGCGGCCTTCTTGCCGCAGCGCAGTGTGCAGCGGCGCCGGCTCAGCACGCGCCGCCTGCGCGCCAGCGAAAAGGCGGCGCTGACGGCCAGCTTGCCGCCGGGCTATGGCGTGCAGTGGTTTGAAGGCGGGCGCGCGCGTCTGGCCTGCGCGCGCCTGATGTTCGACAACGCGAAGCTGCGCCTGACCATGCCCGAGGCGCACAAGGTACACCGCGACGTGATCGAATGGGGGGCGCGCTACAGCGCCGACCGCATCCCGGAGCAGGCGCTCGGCGTCGATCCGATGACGGCGCGCCTGATGCGCTGGGTCATGCACAGCTGGCGCCGCGTGGATTTTTTCAATACCTGGCTGGCGGGCACCGTCGCGCCGCGCCTGCAGATGGATTTGCTGCCGGGCCTGTATTGCGCCGCGCATTTCGTGTTGCTGGCCGAGGCGCCGCCGCGCCATATCGACGATTACGTGGCGGCCGGCCGCGCCATGCAGCGTTTCTGGCTGACGGCCACGCAGCTGGGCCTGCAGTTGCAGCCGGAGCTGACGCCGCTGATCTTTGCCCGCTATGTGCGCGAACGGCGCACTTTTTCACGCACCGATGGCATGCAGGAAATGGCGCAGGAGCTGGCCGTGCAATGCCAGGCCGTGCTGGGGGCGGCGGCATTTGACCGGGCCGTGTTTCTCGGACGCATAGGCGCGGGGCCGGCCGCCAGTGCGCGCTCGCTGCGCCGGCCGCTGCAGGACTTGCTGGTGGCGCCGACGGCGGGGCAGTGAGGCGCGCGCCAGCATCAGCGTCTGCGTCGGCGTCGTGGCGCCAGGCAAGCCAGCGCTGCCAGGCCAGCCGCCAATAGCGGCAAGGTGCCGGGCAGCGCCACTGGCGTGACGCCTGGCACGTAGGCCAGTTCGGAACTGTTCAGCATGTTCAACACGAGGGTGTAGTTGCCCGCCGCCAGATTATCCGTGACGGCGCCGTACTGCCCGCCGCAGGTCGTGCCGATGCCCGTGCCGGTGGGCGCGCCGCAGCCGCTGGGGTCGTAGGTGAACATGCTGCCGCTGGTGAGCGGCGTTTGCGCGTAACCCGTATTGAGGTTGGCGGCATCGGCCAGTTCGGTGCCGCCCAGGATGCCGGAGCCGAGGTTGCCGTCGGGCGCCCAGTTGAAGACGATCTGGCCATTTTCATCGATGATGGTAAATGTCAGCGCCATGTTGGTGGTGGCCGCCGAGCCCGTCCCGGCCAGCGCGTCCAGGTACAGCTGCATGAAGGGCAGGGCCTGGAAGTCGAAGGCCAGGGTTGCGCCAGGCTGGCCGACGACGAAATTGACCGTCATCGCGGTGCTGGAGCCATTGCGTCCCGAGGCGTCGGCGCTGCCGCCGCCCGTCAGAAAGGTTTCCGCCGCATTCACCGTATGCGTGCTGGTCGAGCCCGGTGGGAAAGGGGGAATTTGCGAAGTGACGATCTGCGCCTCGCCGCGCGCATACGAGGCGTTGCCCATGCCTTGCCGGGTAAAGTCGTTTTCTCCCTTGGTAACGGCGCCGCGCTTCGCTTGCAGCGCGTCGATCTCGTTGCTGCCGCCATTGATGATACTGCTGCCGTTGAGCGTGGCGGTGGTGCGCGACAGGTCGATATTGCTGAGCAAGCTGGTGGAGCCGGTGGGATTGCTGATGACCAGGCCAAAGACACTGGTGTACGAATAACCGTAGGCGGCGGCACTGGCAGTGCCGCTGCTGGCCAGCAGCAGAAAAGCTAACAGGACTGTTGGCAGCCGGGTGCAAGAAAATATAGTCATGAAAATCCTCATCTCCTGATCGGTCGCGTTGTAAGGAAAACCGACAGGTTTGCCACATAAAAAAGGCGAGGAGAGCCTCCTCGCCTGTGAATCCCCCCTGTTGCCTGGTTCAGGCGGCAACCTTGCGGCGGCGGGCATAGCCCAGGCCAGCCAGACCCAGGCCCAGCAAGGCCAGGGTGCCCGGTTCCGGTGTCGCTTGCTGTTTCACCAGATCCACGCTTTCCACCGCATTCAGGGTCAGCGTGTAGTTGCCGGCAGTCAAGGCATTGCTGACGGAGCTGAAGTTGCTGCCGCACACCGTGCCGACACCGGTGCCCGTGGGCGTGCCGCAGCCGGAAGGGTCGTAGGTGAACAGGTTGCCGCGCGTGAGGAAATTGGTCGCCAGGCTGGTGTTCAGGTTGGCGCCATCGGCGTTTTCCGTGCCGCCGAAGATGCCCGAGCCGATCGCGCCATCGGGCGTCCAGTTGAACACCGTCGCACCGGTCGCATCCGTGATGGTGAAGGTGACGACCAGGTTGGCCGTGGCGGTGGATAGCTGGCCGACCGTGCTTTGCAGGAAGACTTGCATGAAGGGCGAGGCCAGGAAGTCAAAGCTCAAGGTTGCCGTGGGTGAGCCGACGATGAAATCGACGGAAAAGCCCGTGGTCGAGCCGTTGCGCCCGGAAGCATCGGCCGTGCCGGCGGGGCCTGCGAGGTGGGCTTCGGCCACGTTCACCACCTGGGTGGAGGTGGAGCCGGGCGGGAACGAGGGGAACTGCGTGCTGACGATCTGCGCATCGCCGCGCGAATAGGTGTTGGTGGGGCCTTGCTGCGTGAAGTCATTCTCGCCCTTGGTGACCGCGCCGACGTTGGCGCGCGGGGCATCGAGCGAGCCGGAGCCGCCATTGATGACGCTTACGCCATTCAGGGTGGCCGTGCTGCGCGAGATGGTGGTGCTGTTGGCCACCGTGATCTGGCCCGTTGGCACGGCGATCACCAGGCCGAAGATGTTGTTGTAGGAATAGCCGTAGGCGCCCGCCTGTGCGCTACCGGCGGCGCACAGCATGGCCAGTGCCGCTGCGGCCGGGAGCAGTTTCAGTTTCGAGAGTTTCATTGTATTCACCTCGTGGTTGAGTGAGTCTGGGAGTCTTGCTTGAGTCCTGTCGGCAGGTGCTCATGGCCAGATCTAAGCGACTTCCATGCCAACGCATGAGGTTCTATTGAAATCAAGGACTTGGCGTGCTTTTGTTGACGTTCTGCAGGTGTTGTCGGACGCTCTGTAAGAAAAACCGACGCCGCCCGTCAAGGCAGGCCGCCTGGTGGCAACGAGCCCAGCAGGGCGTGCATATGGGGCAGCAAGCGTTGCCCTGGCACATAGTTGCGCATGGCCGTGGCCAGCTGGCGCGCCGCCAGCCTGGCTCGGCCATCGTCGAGCATGCGCGTGGCGGCATGGCGCAGGGCGGTTTCCTGGAAGCGGTCGGCGCGCAGCAGCAGGCCGGCACCGGCCCCGGCGATGCCGTGCATGTTGAGGAATTGATCAAGGTTGCCGGCGATGCCGATGACGGGCACGCCCGCCGTCAGCGCCTGCTGGCTGGTGGGGCTGCCGCCGTTGCAGATCACCAGGCTGGCGCGCCGGGCGGCCGCGTCGCCGGGCAGAAAGGGCGCGACATAGGCATTCGGCGGCACGGCGTCGACGCGGATGGTGCCGGCCGTGGCCGCCAGTACGGTGACGGGCAGGGGCGCCAGCGCGCGCAGCACGCGTGGCAGCAATTGCCCCTGGCCGGAGCTGCCCAGGGTGACGTAGATGATGGGCCGTCCGCTGCTCAGTTCCGGGCGCTGCCACCAGTCGGGCAAATCAAGCGGCGGCGCCCAGATGACGGCGCCCAGGTAGTCGTGCGTGGCCGGCATGGCTTGCGGCGGAAACAGTTGCGGAATATCCGCGTACAAGGTGCGGTCGGCATCCGTATAGATGCGCCGCAAGTCGCTGCCCAAGGATGGCAGGCCATGGCGGCGGCGCACGCGGTTCAGGGGCACGGCGTGCGAGGCGAAGGCCAGCGGGCGGATCAGGCGGAACAGGGGATCGGCCAGCCAGATGGGCAGCATGCCCGTCAGGGGCAGGCTGGGCACCGTGTAGTGCTGGCGCACCCAGGGACTCCAGTAGGCATTGCTGACGGTAATGTAGGGAATGCGCTGCAGGCGCGCGCTGACCGACAGCGACAGGCGGAAGTCGCCGATCACGAGATCGGGCTGGACGGCATTGAGCAGGCGCAAGTCGTCTTCCACATACGCGTGCAGCGTACTTTCCGTATAGACGGGCTTGCCGTGCGCCAGCGCCTGCAGAAATTGCAGCGATGAAATACTGTCGATGCGCCAGCGCCGGAAGGGCGCTTGCTTGAAGCAAAAGTCATAGCCGTCGGCACAGGCAAAATGCACCTCGTACTTGTCCTCGTCCAGGCCCTGGGCCAGGCTCAGGGGACGGCCGACGTGGGCCAGGGTCACTGCCTCGGCCATAAAGAGGATTTTCTTGCGCGCCATGGAAATCGCTTGCACTCGTAGCTGGAGGGGATGCTTGTCAAGTTGGAGTGGCGCCACGCCGTTTAGTTCCCTGCAGCGTGCCACTGGCGGGCGCCAGGATTTGGCCGCATCGGCTACAGTGGGGCAAAGGAGGCCACCATGCAGCCACAATTCCATCTTGACCCGTTGCGTGCGCACAGCACGCCCGAACCCGATATGCCGCCACCGCCGGAAGGCGACCCGCTCACGCCGCCGCCGGAACAGCCGCCCCACATCGATCCCGTGCCGGTCGAGGAGCCGACGCCGCCGCCGCCGCCCGTGAAAATGCATTGAGCGGTTTTCGGACCGTTGCACCGCGCCATGGCCTGCGGAGGGGGGACGCGCGCCGCGTTTATTTCCTATCGGAAATGGACTGCGGGGCGGCCGCCGGCGCCACGCCATTTAAACAACAAAAACGTCAATAAATGTTGCCGACTGGATACAAATCAAACGCTAACTGTCGAGTGTCATGCGGCCGTCACGATTCTGTTCTTATAATGAGACATCATAAAAATTCTTGTACAGGAGACCATCGTGGGCAATTCCTTGCATAACAAAATCTACCTGGGCCGGCGGCCTGTGATCACCAGCAAAAACCTTTTGGCGCTGGCGCTGGCGTGCGCCGTGGCGGGTTGCGGCCTGGCCTGGCTGCTGCTGCGCAGCTATAAATAAGGGCTGTCCAGCCCGTCTTTCAGCCATCCGTTCGCCGCGCGGGCGGAGACTGATTCACGTTGCCTGTTGCCGATGCGCAGCGGGGCGCGTACCATGGGGGCCGAACACCTGGCCTTTTATGGAAAAGTAATGAAGAACGAGAAATTAACAACCGATGAATATGACGCGCTGGAGCAAGTTGCACGCGGCATCAAGACCGAGCGCCCCAGTGCTTGCGTGGCCCGCAATGCCAAGCGCCTGTCCGGCCTGAAGCTGCTCAGTTATGCACGCGATGGCCGTCTGTCCATCACCGAGAAAGCACAACAACTGCTGTTCCTGCGCCGCTGCATCATGGGGCTGCGCGCCGTCGCCACCGATCCGCTGACCAAGCTGGAGTCGGACGTGGCGTATTTCCTGGGCAAGAAAGCCCACATCGTGGCGCGCGCCGACGGCGAAGGCCACGACATTTCCGACAAGGGCCGCGAATCGCTGGCCGACATCGACACCCTGGGTCTGTAAGGCTCACAACCGGCCCTCGTGGCCGGTTTTCACATCTTCCCTCACTTTTAATTTCCCCTTTGGAGAACACTTTGGACAGCGCGATGAACTGGTCGGCCCACGAACTGACGATGACGGTCCTGATGACGCCCGATATGGCCAACTTTTCCGGCAACGTGCACGGTGGCACCATCCTGAAATACCTCGACAGCGTCGCCTATGCCTGCGCCAGCCGCTATTCGGGCAGCTATGTGGTGACCCTGTCCGTGGACCAGGTGATGTTCCTGCAGCCCATCCACGTGGGCGAGCTGGTGACGTTCCTCGCGTCGATCAATTACACGGGGACGACATCGATGGAAGTGGGTATCCGCGTGGTGACGGAAAACATCCAGCAGCGCCTGGTGCGCCATGCCAACAGCTGCTATTTCACGATGGTGGCCGTGGACGCCAACCGCAAGCCCGTGGCCGTGCCGCCACTGGTGCTGGAGACGCCGGAACAGCACGCGCGCTTCGAGCAGGCCAAGCTGCGCAAGCTGTCGCGCCAGGAAGTGTCGAAAAAATAAATGCGGCAGGCAATAAAAAACGGCCACCAGAGTGATCTGGTGGCCGTTTTTTATTGCCTGCCGCCTGCTGGCGGCATGGCGCCGTGATTAACGGTCGCCGTAGCTGCGGCGTGCGCCGTCGGTGCTGCGCGGGTTGGAACCCTTGTAGCCGCCGCCGGTGCTCGGTGCGCCGTCTTTGCGTGGTGCGCCTGGCTTGCTGAACGTGCGTTGGCCTGGCTTCGCGCCGCCACGGTTGTCGCCTGGTTTCCAGCCGCCTGGACGGGCGCTCGAACGTGGTGCCGACGCCGTTTTCTTCGGCTCGAAACCTTCGATGACATTGACCGGGATCAATTGCTTGGTGAAGCGTTCGATGCGCTTGACGTTCATGCCTTCAGCGTGGTTCACCAGCGAGATGGCCAGGCCATTGCGGCCAGCACGGCCGGTACGGCCGATGCGGTGGACGTAGTCTTCCGGGAACTTCGGCAGGTCGTAGTTGAACACGTGGGTGATCGTTGGCACGTCGATACCGCGGGCGGCAACGTCGGTGGCAACCAGCACTTTGACCTGGCCGCGACGCATGCCGTCCAGGGTGCGGTTACGCGCGCCCTGATGCATGTCGCCGTGCAAGGCGGCAGCCGAGAAACCGGCGATGTTCAGACGGTCGGCGATGGTGTCGGCGTCACGCTTGGTGGCGGTGAACACAACAGCCTGGTCCAGCGATTCGTCGCGCAGCAGGTGGTCCAGCAGGCGATTCTTGTGCGACAGGTCGTCGACGAAGTGCACGCGCTGGGTGATGTTTTCATGCTTGTTGCTCGAGCTAGCCACCTGGATGACCAGTGGGTTCTTCGTGATGCGGCGGGCCATGTTGCCAACGACGCCGTCCAGGGTTGCCGAGAACAGCATGGTTTGACGGCCTTCTGGCGTCGCTTCCACGATTTTTTCGATGTCGTCGATGAAACCCATGTCCAGCATGCGGTCGGCTTCGTCCAGCACCAGGATTTCCAGTTGCGAGAAGTCGATCTTGCCCGAATCCATGTGGTCGATCAGACGGCCAGGGGTCGCGACCAGAATCTCAGGGTTCTTGGCCAGCAATTGCATCTGTTTAGGGTAAGGCATGCCGCCCAGAATCGACACAGCCTTGATGCGGCGGATGCCGGTGCTGTACTTGTCGGTATTGGTGGTCACTTGCAGGGCCAGTTCGCGCGTTGGCGTCAGCACCAGCATTTTTGGCTGGGCAGCCTTGAAACGTGGACGCTCGCCGCGGGCGCGCGATGCTTGCATTTCCTGGTTCGGCGTCTTGCCGGCGGCGCTTTGTTCGGCGCTGGCCAGTTTGTGCAGCGATGGCAGCATGAAAGCTGCCGTCTTGCCCGAACCGGTCTGCGACGAGACCAGCAGGTCACGGCCTTCGATCGCGGCTGGAATCGCTTGCGACTGTACCGCGGTTGGCGCGGTGTAGCCCGATTCGGTCAGAGCGGCGATGATGGACGGATGCAGGCCTAAGGATTCAAATGTCATTCTTTTCTTTCGTAAAAATCAGCGTTCTTGCAAAAAGCAGAACGCAAAATAGCAACGCCAACCAAAACGAAATGACTCAACTAAAAAGAAATTTCGGCACAAAAGCTTTGCGCCGGGACGGTGTCAGGTGCGACACACAAGGCGGGAGGGCTTTATAAGCGGCATCCTGTGGATGCGCTAAGGCTTGCGAAGCTGCTAAGTTTGTAGTGCTGGACTGCGGTGTTGCCATCGCTTCAAGGAAACATATTGCAGCGCACAACGACACTATACCGTATTTGATGCCGTTTTGCACGGTCTAAATGGGAAGAAACGACAGTCCTACCACGTTTTGATGATGTTTCCTATGTGAAATCAGTAGGAATACGTAGATTTTGCGCGTTTTAATTGAGCATGGCCACGATGTCGGCGGACAGCGGCGGCGCCTGTCGCGTTTCTCTGGCCAGGTTGATTTGCCGGGTGACCTGTGCCAGTTCGACCAGGCTGCGTTCCAGCTGATACGTTCCCTTGGCATGCAGCCACGCCAGCACGTCGGCCAGGTGCCAGATGGTGGCGCTGCCCTCATGCACGGGCACGGGGAAACTGTGGCGGTATTTGCTCATCAGTTTATGCAGGTTTTGCCGGGACAGGCCGAGTACCTGCGCCACATCGCTCAAGCCCACGAGGTCGGGCGATGCCTCGACCAGCACGGCGTCGGGCACGATGGCTTTGACGTCGGCCAGGGCGCTGAGCAGCGCTTCCCTGGCATTGCTGGCCTCGCGCGTGAATTCCAGCGCCAGGCGCCCCGCTTGCCCGATGCCGACCAGGGCGTCGTCGCAACCGCCGCTGCCCAGGCGCTCGGCCAGCGCGTCGAGATCGGTTTCGTGGTCGGGCAGGCGGTACTTGAGAGTAAAGATGTAATCCATAATTGTTACCCCCTGGGTTTGCGTTGCATGCAGTCGTGGATCAGTTTATTGAAGGTGCAATTGTCGACCACTCGCCGGATCGCCCGCGCGTGGTTGCCGGGATTCTTTGGCGTGCTCCAGATGCAGGCGATGCAGAATTCGCCGCAGCGGCAGCCGTCGTCATTGTAGGGGCAATAGATTTTCCCCCAGGCATGACTGCCGCCCATTTCCACTCTCCAGCCCTGGCTTTCCGCGTGGCGCAGCGCCGCTTCGATTTCTTTCTTCGGATGCGAGGAGCGCGCCATGCGATGCCTCCAATGTAGGTCGATATCAGTCGGTTGTCAAGTGACAACCGATAAATATCGACCATCACCGCATCACTCTACTTCGGGATTGACGGCCATCACTTGCGAAAAGCCGCCATCGACGTAGGTAATCTCGCCCGTGATGCCGGAGGCCAGATCGGACAGCAAGAAGGCGGCCGTGTTGCCCACCTCTTCGATGGTGACGTTGCGCCGCAGCGGGGCATGTTCGGCCACAAAGCCCAGGAGTTTGCTGAAATCCTTGATGCCGGAAGCGGCCAGGGTCTTGATGGGGCCGGCGGAAATGCCGTTGGCGCGGATGCCGCGTGGACCCAGCGATTCGGCCAGGTAGCGCACGGACGCTTCCAGCGATGCCTTGGCCAGGCCCATGGTGTTGTAGTAGGGCACGGCGCGCACGGCGCCCAGGTAGGTCAGGGTCAGCACCGAGGCGCCCGGATGCAGCAGCGGCAAGGCAGCCTTGGCCATGGCGGGAAAGCTGTAGGCGGAAATATCGTGCGCGATGCGGAAGCTGTCGCGCGACAGGCCGTCGAGGAAGTCGCCGGCGATCGCTTCGCGCGGCGCGAAACCGATGGCGTGCACCAGGCCGTTCAATTGATCCCAGTGGCGCGCCAGGTCGCTGAAGACGGCGTTGATCTGTTCATCGCTGGACACGTCGCAGTCAAACACCAGTTCGCTGCCGAATTCCGCCGCAAATTCCGTGATGCGCTCCTTGAAGCGTTCGCCCACATAGGTGAAGGCGAGGGTGGCGCCTTCGCGGTGGCAAGCCTTGGCGATGCCATAGGCGATGGAGCGGTTCGACAGCAAGCCCGTGATGAGGATTTTTTTGCCTTGCAAGAAAGCCATGACGACTCCTGTCTGGGTGGTGGACGGGTAAGGCGGATGTGCAACCGGCCGCGACAGCAAAGCTGTGGCGGCCGGTGCGGTGCGTCAATAACTCAGGCGATCAGTGACGCGCTTTGGCCCGGCTATTGCCGCCGCCACGCTGGATGCGCGGTTTCACCAGGGAAATTGGCGCGGCTTGCACCTTGCCACCCTTGGCGGCGCGGCGCAGTGCCTTGGCGGCCCGTTCCGGACGGTCCGCTTCCAGCAGCATGGTGGCGCTGTCGGCGATTTCCTGGGTGATGTCCTTGTTCATCGTGGCCGAGGTTTTCGGCACGAGGATGGTGGAGCCGGCGCGCAGGCTGGTGCGCTGGGGAATGTTGTTGGCCTGGCGCAGTACGTCGGCCGTGGTGCCGAATTTCGACGCCAGGGTTTCGATGCGTTCGCGCGCATTGGTGATCTTGTGCGTCGTCCAGCTCGACAAGGCATGGCCCCATTGCGCCAGATTGGTGGTGAACTTGGCGGCGTTTTCCTGTGGCAACAGAATCTTGGTCTTTTCGCCGCCGATGATGACGGGGCGGTTAAATTGCGGATTCAAGGCCTTGAATTCATCCATCGACAGTTCGGCCAGCTGGGCGGCAACGGTGATGTCGATGTCGCTGGTCTTGTCGATGGCCGTGAAATACGGCTGGTTGTCGACCACGGGCAGGGTCAGGCCGAACTGGGCTGGATTGGCGATGATGTTTTTCACCGCTTGCAGTTTCGGCACGTAGTTGCGCGTTTCGGCCGGCATCAGGTCGGCCAGGCTTTCGAAGTCCGTCGGCTTGCCCAGCGCCTGGTTTTTCTTGATGGCGCGCTGCACCGAGCCTTCGCCCCAGTTGTAGGCGGCCAGGGCGAGTTGCCAGTCGCCAAACATGTCATACAGGCGCTGCAGGTACGTCAATGCCGCGTCCGTCGAGGCCAGCACGCCTCGGCGCTCGTCCTTGAACATGTTTTGCTTGAGGTTGAAATCACGCCCGGTGGCGGGCACGAATTGCCACATGCCGGCCGCATTGGCGCTCGAGAACGCTTGCGGGTTGAAGGCGGACTCGATGAACGGCAGCAGGGCCAGTTCCGTCGGCATGCCGCGCTTTTCCAGTTCCTGCACCACGTGGAAGATGTAGCGCGAGGCGCGCGCCGTGGTGCGGGCGATGTAGTCGGGGCGGGTGGCGTACCAGTTGACGTGGTTCGCTACCAGCTGGTTGTTGATGTCGGGAATCGCATAGCCGCTGCGGATGCGGCCCCAGACGTCGGCTTCGCGCAGCGGATCGGAATTGTCGCTGAGGTTTTTCAGTAGACGGTCGGTCTTTTGCAGGCGGTTGTCGAGGGTGGGGAGTTTCGCCGTGACCTGGGCGGTCATCGGGATCAGGGCGGGTGCGGCGGCGGCGACTGGCGCGTTATCGCTCTCAACACCGGCTTCGTACGCCTGGCTGAGGGCGGGCGCAAGCGCCAGGGCCAACGCCGCCAGGACGGTAGATTTAAAGGAGTTTTCGTGCATAGTGTTCCATTGTTGTCGTCGGAGAAACATCGGACAGACCCATGATTCAGCAGCGAGTGTACGTATATCCACATGCCGGAGTCAAGAATTATGTCAGCATGATGACAGGAAATAAGCGGCAATAAGTCGGAAACGGCTGAGTTTCCATTCGCAAATGCTGTCATTATTGCAAATTTAATTTGCCCAATGCGTGATTCGGCCGCTGTTATAGCATACATGGCGACGAGGTTGGCGCAAGCCTGGATGGCGCCTGGCATGAGGCTGCGCAAAAGTGCGTACAATTTGGCTTTGTCCGGCCATTCAGCCGCCGGTCGCCATATTGATAGAGAGTCAAGTATATGAACACCCCGCCGCGCCACGACGACGACAACACCGTCATCATCGCCAATACCGTTGCCTGGCTGGAAAAGGCCGTGATCGGCCTGAACCTGTGCCCGTTCGCCAAGGCCGTGCACGTCAAGAAGCAGATCCGCTATGTGGTGTGCGAGTCGAGCAATCCCGAAGATCTGCTGGCGATGCTGATGGACGAGCTGCAAACCCTGGCCGACACGGATCCCGAGCAAATCGACACGACCCTGCTGATCCATCCTTACACCTTGAACGATTTCCTCGACTACAACGAGTTCCTCGATGTGGCCGACGCGGCCGTCGAAGACATGCACCTGGCGGGCGAACTGCAAGTGGCCAGTTTCCACCCGAATTACCAGTTTGCCGAGACGTTCGAGGACGACATCAGCAACTACACCAACCGTTCGCCGTACCCGACCCTGCACCTGCTGCGCGAAGACAGCATCGAGCGCGCCGTCGAGGCGTTCCCGGAAGCGTCGGAAATCTTTGACAAGAATATCGCCACCCTGGAAGCGCTGGGCACCGAAGGCTGGGAAAAGCTCGGTTTGCCGAAGGTGTCTTGATGGCTGACAAGGAATTGCCGCCGCGTCCCGATACGCCCTGCGTGGCCGTGTGTTCGACGACTTTCGATGAAATCTGCCGTGGCTGTGGCCGCAGCGTCGTGGAAGTGGCCCACTGGGTGTCGATGACGGATGAGGAGAAGGAAGTGGTGTGGGTGCGGATTCTTTCGCAAGGGTATCCGCGCAGGAATACCTGATTTAACCCAACTGCAACTGCTGGGGTCAGACCCCCAAGGCCGCTAACGCAGAGCTCAGCGTTGGCGGTCGCGAGGGTCTGACCCCGGTACTGTTGACGCTAGCGATTAATAACTACCGATAAAATCTTTCTTGCCGACTTCAATGCCGTTATGGCGCAGGATGTCGTACGCCGTCGTCGCGTGGAAGAAGAAGTGCGGCAGCGCGTAGTGGAACAGATAGGTCTGGCCCGTGAAGTGCTTGGTCTTTTCGCCGCTGCCGGTGGTGATGGCGCGCGTTTCGCTGCCGTCGATGTCCGCTTGCGGCAGGCTTTCCAGGAAGGCGATGGTTTTCACGATGCGCGCTTTCAGTTCCGCAAAGCTCTGTTCGCTATCTTCATACGGTGGCACGGCCACGCCGGCCAGGCGCGCGCCGCAGCCCTTGGCGAAGTCGGTGGCGATCTGGATCTGGCGCACGAACGGCAGCATGTCCGGGAATAAACGGAATTGCAGCAGGGCGTTCGGGTCGATTTTCTTGTCTTGCGCGTGCGTTTCCGCCTTGTCCAGGATGGCGGCCAGGCTGCCCAGGATCTGTTTGAAGACGGGGATCGAAGCGGAGTAGATGGAGAAGGTCATGGTGGTTCCTCTAGGTAAAGTGGCGCGATGATAGCAAGCCGCGCGTTTTTCTGCTGGCGCCGGCCGGGCGCGCCGGCCCGCGTGTGGTTTTTCCATCCTGTTTATATGACACGAGGACACCGCTGGCGTGTGTTTATTGGTGACTTTCCCCGCTTTTTGCATGCATAATTGCTCCTCATAAAGTTTCTTCCCGCCTGACCACCCGATTCCCCTGTAAAGTCAATGATCGCCCGCCTGATCCCTGTTGCCCTGTTGCCGCATGTTTAATTCACCTTACCAGCGCCTGCGCGCCAGCCTGCGCGTGCTGTACGGCTCGTCGATCTATGGCGCCTTGCTGCTGGTGGTATTTGGCGGCCTCGTCGTGCCTGCCATCTTCGGCAGCTATGTGCTGGTCGGCGTGCATGAGCGCCAGTCTGCGCGCACCAGCCTGAACGAAGCCTTGCAGCGCAATGCCGACATCCTGGCGCTGGGCATGCAGGAGTCGCTGTGGAACATGAATGCGGAATCGGCCCACTCGCTGGTCGAGTCGGTGATGCGCGACCGCTCCGTGCTGCTGGTGAAAGTGCTGGGGCAGGGCGACACGGAATTCATCAGCCTGCAGGCGCCGCAGCGGCCCGTCGGCAATCTGTACCGCGCCGAGCGCGACATCCTCGTGCGCGGCGAACGCATCGGCCACGTCGTCGTCGAGATGGACGATGCGCGCAGCCAGCAGGAGCTGCGCGAAAAGCAGATGTCGTATATTTTCGTGCTGGGCGCGCAACTGGCCGTGTCGATGGCGCTGATCGTGCTGTTCCTGAACCGGCGCCTGCTCAAACCGCTGCGCCGCCTGACGCGTTTTTCCGACCGCCTGTCGCACGGCGATTTCGATACGCCCCTGACCTCGCACAGCAATGACGAGCTGGGCCGCCTGACGGCCCAGCTCGAGCAAATGCGCGCGGCCATCGGCCAGCTGTTCGAGGACGTGGGCCAGCGCGAAGAGCGCTTCCGCACCATCGTCACGCAGGTGCCGGGCGCCGTCTTCCGTTACCGGCCCGACGGTCCCATCGATTTCGTCAGCGACGCCATCGAAGACATTTCCGGCTATTCGGCACGCCAGTTCATGCGCGGCACCACGCATGCCTGGGAAGACCTGATCTGCCCGGAAGACCGCCGCGCGCACCGCCGCGCCGTCGGCCAGGCGGTGGCCGAGGTGCGGCCGTATGCGCTGGAATACCGCATCTTCGACGCCTTCGGCATCGAGCGCTGGGTGGCCGAGAATGGCCAGCCGCAGGCGGGCGAGCAGGGCGTCACCTGGGTCGACGGCATCATTGCCGACATCAGCCAGCGCAAGCACCACGAGATGCGCATCGAAGCGCTGCTGACGGAGCAGAGCGCGATTCTCGACAACGTGATGTTCGGCGTGATGTTCGTGCGCCACCGCCGCATCATTTCCGTCAACCGCCGCTGCGAGGAACTGTTCGGCTACGACCATGCCGAGATGACGGGCAATTCGACGGCCATCGTGTTTACCAGTTCGTATGATTTCGAGGACGCGGGCGAGCGCCAGTATCCGGCGCTGGCCATGGGTGGCGATTTCAGCGAGGAGCGCCAGTACCAGCGCCGCGACGGCAGCCTGTTCTGGGCGCTGGTGAGCGGCTGCGCGCTCGATCCGCTGCGCCCCAATGAAGGCAGCATCTGGGTGTATGCGGACATCACGGCGCGCAAGGAAGCCGAGGAAAAACTGCGTTTGTCGGCCACCGTGCTCGAACATATCGCCGACGGCGTGATGGTGGTCGATGCCAGCGGCATCATCGTCACCGTCAATCCCGCCTTTACGCAAATCACCGGCTACACCGAAGCCGAAGCGGTGGGCCAGCACTCTTCGCTGACACGCTCGGCGCGCCATGACGCTGCATTCTACGAGGCCATGTGGAACGAATTGAAAGCCAGCGGTTTCTGGCGCGGCGAAATCTGGCACCAGCGCAAGAATGGCGAACTGTACCTGGAATGGCTGACCATCAGCGCCGTGCGCGACGCGCGCGCCGGCACCACGCATTACGTGGGCGTGTTCAGCGATATTACCCTGATCAAGGAGTCGCAGGAAAAGCTCGACCACATGGCCCACCACGATCCGCTGACGGGGCTGCCGAACCGGCTGCTGTTCCACGACCGCCTGCAGCACGCGCTGCTGCGCGCCGCGCGCGACCAGGAGCAGCTGGCCGTGCTGTTCATCGACCTGGACCGTTTCAAGAACGTCAATGACACCTTGGGCCACCATGTGGGCGACGAATTGCTGCAAAAGGTGGCGGGCCAGCTGGCGGCCCGCCTGCGCGAAGGGGATACGCTGGCGCGCCTGGGCGGCGACGAGTTCATCGTCCTGCTCGAACGCGTCGACGGCGAGTATGGCGCGACGCAGGTGGCGGAAAAGCTGATGACCATGTTCGACCAGCCGTTCACGGTGGCCGATCACGAACTGTTCGTCACCTGTAGCGTGGGTATCAGCCTGTATCCGGATGATGCGCTGGACTTGAACATGTTGATCCGCAATGCCGACGTGGCCATGTACCAGGCCAAGGCGCGCGGGCGCAACGGCTACCGCTTCTATGCGCCGTCGATGACGGGCGAAGGCGTCGAGCGCCTGCGCCTGGAAACCTTCCTGCGCCGCTCGCTGGAAAAGAACGAGATGTTCCTCAATTACCAGCCGCAGGTGGAAATCGACACGGGCCGCCTGGTCGGCGTCGAGGCGCTGGTGCGCTGGAACCACCCGGAACTGGGCCTGGTGCCGCCGGCCCGCTTCATCCCGTTGGCCGAAGACAGCGGCTTCATCAACCAGCTGGGCAAATGGGTGCTCGACGAGGCGTGCCGCCAGATGATGCGCTGGCAGGCGCAGGGCTTGCACGTGCCGAAGATGGCCGTGAATCTGTCGGTCAAACAGTTCGAGCGGGGCAGCATCGCCGGCATGGTGGCCGACATTCTGAAAGAAACGGGGCTGGAACCCCAGCGGCTGCAGCTGGAAGTGACGGAGTCCGTCATCATGAACACGGGCGACGCGCTCGGCTTCATCAACGACTTGCACGCCATCGGCGTGGGCCTGGCCATCGACGATTTCGGCACCGGCTATTCCTCGCTCGCGTATCTGAAACAGCTGCCTGTGCAAACCCTGAAGATCGACCGTTCCTTCATCAAGGATATCTCGACGGACGTCAATGATGAAGCGATTGCGATTGCCATCATCCAGCTGGGCAAGAGCATGCAATTGTCGGTGATCGCCGAAGGCGTCGAGACGGAAGAGCAGGCCGCTTTCCTGCTGCGCCATGGCTGCAAGCTGGCGCAAGGTTATTTTTATAGCCGTCCGGTGCTGGCTCAGGATATGCTGGAGCGCTGGATCGATCACTAACGAATAAAGGGTATCCCATGGCCGCAGAAAAAAACACCTCGCGCCGCCGTTTCCTGCTCGGCGGTCTGGGTCTCGGCGTGGCCGGCGTGGGTGCCCTGGTGCTGGGCTGGGGCGTGCTGCCGCCGCGCCAGCGCCTGCATGGCAGCGCGCCGCTGCCGGTGGCCGATGGCGCCGTGGCGCTGAATGGCTGGCTGGCCGTTCAAATCGACGGCAGCGTCATTCTGGCCATGCCGCGCAGCGAGATGGGGCAGGGCGTGCACACGGCCTTGCCGATGCTGGTGGCCGAGGAACTCGACGTGCCGCTGGCCAGCGTCAAGCTGATCCAGGCGCCCATGGATAAAATCTTCGGCAATGTGGCCATGCTCCAGGATGGCTTGCCATTCCACCCGGACGACCACGGACGCGTCAAAGCGCTGGCCCAGTGGACGGTCGCCAAGGCGGCGCGCGAACTGGGCGTGATCGTCACGGGCGGTTCGTCAAGCGTGAAGGATGGCTGGGGCCCCATGCGCGAGGCGGGAGCGTCGGCCCGCGCCATGCTGGTGGGGGCCGCTGCCGCGCTGTGGCAAGTACCGGCCGCGCAGTGCCGCACGGAAAATGGCGAAGTGCTGCACCCGGATGGCCGGCGCGCCAGCTACGCCAGCCTGGCGCAGCGCGCCGCCGCCATCGATCCGGGCACGCCCGTGCTGAAGTCGCCCAAGGATTTCAAACTGATCGGCCAGCCGGCGCCGCGCCGCGACACGCCATCGAAAGTCAATGGCAGCGCGCGTTTCGGCATCGATGCGCGCCCGCCCGGCATGCTGTACGCGGCCCTGCATCTGCCGCCGCGCCTGGGCGATACCCTGTCCGCCTTCGACGCGGCGCCGGTGCTGGCCATGCCCGGCGTGAAAAAGGTGCTGGACCTGACGCCGCAGCTGGCCCAGCGCAGCGTCTCGTGCGCCGCCGTGGTGGCCGACACCTGGTGGCGCGCCAAGCAGGCGGCGGCCGCCTTGCCGACGCAATGGAAGGCTGGCCCGCAGGCGAATTTGTCCAGCGCTGGCGTGTATGCGGAGTTTGCCCGCCTGCTCGATAGTGAAGCCGGTTATGCCTACCACGCCAGCGGCGAAGTGGAAGGTAAAGCCGTGCAGGGCATGCGCCAGGTCAGCGCCGAGTACCGCGCCCCGTTCCTCGCGCACGCCGCCATGGAACCCGTCAACTGCACCGCGCAAGTCAAGGATGGCAAGGTGATGCTGTGGGTCTCGACGCAGGCGCCCGGCATCGCCGTCGACGTGGCGGCGAAAGTGGCCGGCGTCGACGCGAAAGATGTGACGATCGAGGTGCTGCTGCTCGGTGGCGGTTTTGGCCGGCGCCTGGAAGTGGACATGATTGCCCAGGCCGTCGCCATCGCGCTGCAGTGCGGTGGCGCGCCGGTGCAGCTGGTGTGGACGCGGGAACAGGATACCAGGCACGATATGTACCGTCCCGCCGCGCTGGCCCGCTTCGCGGCCCGCCTCGACGAGCATGGCCGCATCGCTTCCTGGGATAATAAATCCGTCAGCGGCTCCATCACGCACCAGTTTTTGCAGCGTAATTTCGGCTTGCCTGGGGCGGGGCCAGACAAGACCACGGCCGAAGGCGAATTCGACATGCCGTATGAAATCGCCAACCAGCGCATCGCCCACGTGATCGCCGACAGCCCCGTGCCGATCGGCTACTGGCGCTCGGTGGGCCACTCGCACAACGCGTTCTTCAAGGAAAGCTTTATCGACGAACTGGCGCACGCGGCGGGACAGGATGGCATTGCCTTCCGCCGCGCCATGCTGGTGAAGCATCCGCGCCACCTGGCCGTGCTCGACGCGGCCGTTGCCAAGGCAGGTAGTCCTCCGCCCGGCCATGCGCATGGCGTGGCCTTGCACCAGTCGTTTGGCAGCATCGTTGCGCAAGTGGCGCAGGTGTCGGTGGAAAACGGCGAAATTCGCGTGCAGCGCGTGGTGTGCGCCATCGATTGCGGCATCGCCGTCAATCCGAACATCATCGCCCAGCAGATGGAATCGGCCGTGCTGTTCGGCCTGTCGGCGGCGCTGGGCGGCGAGATATCCTTCAAGGAGGGGAAAGTCGAGCAGAGCAATTTCCACGACTATCCCGTGCTGCGCATGGGGCAAACGCCCGAGGTGGAAACCATCATCATCGCCAGCGCCGAACATCCGGAAGGCGTGGGCGAACCGGGTACGCCGCCAATTGCGCCGGCCGTGGCCAACGCCGTGTTCAGTTTGATGGGGAAAAGGCTGCGCAGCCTGCCGCTGCGGCTGGCGTGACTTTTACTCTGCCAGGGTGGCGGCCAGTAAATGACGCAGATTGCAGTCGCGCTGCCAGTCGCGCCGTTCCTGCGTGCTGCCGGCCAGCGCCACCAGCTCCTCGGCGCTGAGCGCCTGCTGTGCCTGCACCATGCGGTGCGCCAGGCCGCCGTCGGGCAGCACGGTGCCGAAGAAGGCCACGTTGTCCTCGCGCTGGATCAGCAGGGTGGGGAAGTTGTCGATGTCGAGGTCTCCCACCACGTCGGCCTGGTCTTCGATGTCGATCCAGACGAAGACGGTGTCCGGGTGGCGCGCGGCCAGTTCCTCGAACGTGGCGCGGTAGCTGCCGCACGTGCCGCACCACAGCGCGCACAGGCAGGCCACCGTCCAGCGCGGGCCGGCCAGGGCTGTGGCGACGTCGGCGCGGTTATCGGTCGTGAGGGTCAGGCTGTGCATGGTCGTATCTATATAGTGGGGCGGATGGGCGCCGGGCGCCCGATGCGCGTATTCTACCGCGCCCGGCGACGCCAGTCCTGGTAATGCATGAGCTTGTTTAGCCGTGTTTTTTGATGCAATCGACCTTTCTGGTGGATAATGCTGGTAATTGCGCGCTGATTACGCTGGTCCATGCTGTTTCCTGGCCCCGCAGCCTGACCCCTCCAGTCTGTTTTCATGCCCTGCCCGGTGTCAGCGCTCCCGCCTTTATTTATTTTTATTATGGAATTAGCCAGCTTATGTTGAGTTACCGCCACGCCTTTCACGCGGGTAATCACGCCGATGTGTTGAAGCATTATGTGCAGATTCAGTTGTTGCAATATCTGAATCAAAAAGATACCGCCTATAGTTATATCGATACCCACTCCGGCGCGGGCGTATATGCGCTCGACGGTGGTTATGCCTCGAAAAATGCCGAGTACGAAACGGGCATCGCGCCCCTGTGGGACCGCACGGACCTGCCGGCCTCGCTGGCCGAGTACATGAAACTGATCAAGGAAATGAATCCGAGCGGCAAGATGCGCTACTACCCGGGTTCGCCGTACTGCGCCGACAAGGTCAGCCGTGAGCAAGACCGTCTGCGCCTGTTCGAGCTGCATCCCGCCGATGCAAAGATTCTGGCGGACAACTTCCGCAAGGTCGAGGCGCATGCGCTGGCCCAGGGCGAGCGTCCTACCGTGCGCGGCAAGCGCGTGCTCATCACCAAGGCCGACGGCTTCCAGAGCCTGAAAGCCCTGCTGCCGCCGCCATCGCGCCGCGCGCTGGTGCTGATTGACCCGCCGTATGAAGACAAGATGGATTACCGCAAGGTCAAGGACACCCTGGCCGATGCCCTCGTGCGTTTCCCGTCGGGCATGTATGCCGTCTGGTACCCGGTGCTGCAGCGCATGGAATCGCGCCAGTTCGCCGACAAGCTCAAGCAATTGCCCAGCTCGGACTGGCTGCATGTGACCCTGACGGTCAACACCCCGTCGCCGGACGGTTTTGGCTTGCACAGCAGCGGCATGTTCATTTTGAACCCGCCGTACACGCTGGAGCCGATGTTGCGCGAAGTCATGCCGTACCTGGTGAAGGTACTGGGCCGCGACGATGGCGCGAAGTTCGTATTGGAAACGGGTAAGGGCGGACAAAAGAACACGGGCACCCGTCGAGTCTGAAGACACCTGACCAAACCTACTGCGCGTCGGTATAGGCGGCCTGCGATGCTCACCGGCTCGGCGCCCCCGTACAGAGTACGGTTGCGCTTCTTAGCCACCTCTCCCTTCCGCTCGCTACGGTTTTGTCAGGTGTCGTAACTATCGTAGTTGAGCAAAGTAAATAAACGCCACGGCAAATATTTCCGTGGCGTTTGTCGTTTACTGTCCCAGCAACAGGAACACGGTCGGTTTCTTGTGGAAGTCGGGCGCCTTGCCGGCGGCTAATTGTTTCTTCCACTGGCCGCCATTCCACGTCTGCACGCTTTCCGTGTCCAGGCTCAGGTCGGTGGCGACGCAGATCAGGGTGGACGGTGCGCATTGCGCCACGAGGGCTTCCAGCATGGCGGCGTTGCGGTACGGGGTTTCGATGAACAGCTGGGTCTGCTTTTCATTGCGCGAGCGGCTTTCCAGTTCCTTGATGCGTTTGGCGCGCAGGGCGGCGTCCGTGGGCAGGTAGCCGTTGAAGGCAAAGCTCTGGCCATTCAAGCCGCTGGCCATCACGGCCAGCAGGATCGACGACGGGCCCACCAGCGGGCGCACTTTAATGCCGTGCTGATGCGCCAGGCGCACGAGGTCGGCGCCCGGGTCGGCCACGGCGGGCACGCCCGCTTCCGACACGAGGCCCGCATCGCGTCCCGCCAGCAGGGGCGCCAGCAAGCCGGCCAGCGCTTGCGCGGGGGTATTCACGTTCAGTTCGGAAATCGTGATTTCCTGCAGCGGCTTGGCCAGCGGATGCTGGTTGCCGATCAATTTCAAAAAGGCGCGCGCCGTCTTGGCGTTTTCCGCAACGAAATAATCGAGTTGCGACGTGATCTGCCGTACTTGCTCTGGAATGATGTGGGCCAGCGGGTCGGCCGGGCTGTCGGAGAGGCCGAGGTGGTTGGGAATCAGGTATAGGGTGCCGGTCATATTGTTATTGTCGGTAAATTAAATGGTGAAAAACGTGACGCCAGCCTTGCGCAGCATGCCGGTGAGGGCGATCAGCGGCAAACCGGTGAGGGCGGTCGGGTCGGTGGTGGCGATGCGTTCGAGCAGGGCGATGCCCAGGCCTTCGTTCTTGGCGCTGCCGGCGCAGTCGTACGGTTGCTCGATGCGCAGGTAGGCGTCCAGCTCGGCATCGGGCAAGTCGCGCACGGTGACGAGGGTCTGGACGTCTTCCACTTGCGCCACGGGAGGATTCTGGCGGCCGTCGAGCAGGCACAGCGCCGTGTGGAACACGGTCTGGCGTCCGCGCATGGTTTGCAGTTGCAGCAAGGCATACGCATGGTTGCCGGGCTTGCCGATCTGCGCGCCGTCCAGGGTGGCGACCTGGTCGGAGCCGATGACGAGGCTGCCGGGGTAGCGGTCGAGCACGGCTTGCGCCTTGGCCTGGGCCAGGCGCAGGGCCGTGGCGCTGGGGCTTTCACTGGGCAGGGGGCTTTCATCGAGATCGGGCACGGCCACCTCGAAAGGCAGGCGCAGGCGTTCCAGCAATTCCTTGCGGTAGGTCGAACTCGATGCAAGAATCAAGCGCAATGGGGCGGAAGTTGGTATCATTCGGTAGTGGATGGCGGCCGGCATGGCCGCGCTGGTCGATGTCAGTGGAATTTCACGTGGTTCCAAGGCGCAGAGCCCACAACGAGGCTCCATGCGGCATGACGGTGTTGATGAAGTTGTCATGTTGATGGCAATGATTGCGTCAAAAAAGATGCTTAGCCTTTGACTCCGTGCTAAAAACCCTGTTATTATCGCAGGTTTTCCGGGGAAATTTTCTACCAATGAATGCTTTTGTGATCGACGCCTTTGATTTTTGTCGTATCAGCGGGAGCCGCGAGGGTGTAACTCCTGTCGCTGAAATGACCCGGTTGACCAAGGATTGTGCAGATAGTTCCGGCGAGATCGCCTGGAAGATCGTCGGCGGCACCAGCAAGCTGGGCTACCCACAACTGACCTTGTCGGTCAACGGCACCGTTCAGCTGGTTTGCCAGCGCTGCCTGACTCCGTATGCTTACGCAATTGATTCGACGACCACTCTGATGCTGGGCAAGGATGACGAGCACGCGGACGAGATCGAAGAAATCATCAACGATGAATCGATCGACGTGATCGTCGGCAGCCGCAGCATGGATGCCGCGGCCCTGATCGAAGATGAAGCCTTGCTGGCCCTGCCGCAGGTACCCAAACACGACGTCTGCCCCGATACGGCGCAGCTCGATGCTCTCAAGACTGAAAAGAAGTCGCCGTTTGCGGCACTGAAAGACTTGAAGCCAGAATAAAGTAGTAAAGGGGTTTTCCCCATCAAGGAACGTGTCAAACGCGTGTTGTAATCGAGTATGGCAAGTGTAGTGAAATGTAATTGTAATAAACGATGTCGGTCCGGGCTATTTTCGGGTAGTCTTTGCCGCTGGGATACTCGATTCGCATGTATTTGCCAATCGATTGTGCTAAAATTTTAGAACTTATGTATTAGGAGTCATCATGGCAGTTCAACAGAACAAGAAAACCCCTTCCAAGCGCGGCATGCACCGTTCGCACGACTTCCTGGTCGCGCCGCAATTGAGCGTCGAGCCAGTTACCGGCGAAACACACATGCGTCACCATATCAGCCCTAACGGCTTCTATCGTGGCCGTAAAGTGTTGAAGACCAAAAACGACGAGTAATCGACGTTTTTGTTGGGTAAGATGAAAGCGGTGTTGCGTGGTTATTCGGCGTGGCGCCGCTTCTTCTTTTTTATCGGCTGCAATTCATCTTGCGCACCCGTCATTTTGAATCAAGCTTGCTCAGGCGGTGCATGACATGCTGCGCCCTGCATATGCTCCAGTCCGATTCACATCTTGCCGCACGCCCGCAGCGGTATTGAATCAACACAAATGACAATCAAAATTTCTATCGACTGCATGGGCGGAGATCACGGTCCCTCAGTCACTATCCCCGCAGCAATTTCCTTCGTAAAACATGAGCCTGAAGCCGAACTGATCCTTGTTGGATTGGAAGACGTGATCCGTGCCGAACTGAAAAAACATAAAGCCGACACGCATCCGCGCCTGTCGGTATTGCATGCCTCCGAACAAGTTACCATGGACGATCCCCTGGAAGTGGCCCTGCGCCGCAAGAAGGATTCCTCCATGCGCGTGGCCATCGAACAGGTCAAGAACGGCGTGGCGCAAGCCTCCGTTTCCGCCGGCAATACGGCAGCCCTGATGGCCGTGTCGCGCTACGTACTGAAAACCATGTCCGGCGTCGACCGTCCGGCCATCTGCAGCATCTTGCCGAATCAAAAGAACGGCCCGACCTACATGCTGGACCTGGGCGCGAACGTCGATTGCGAACCGCATCACTTGCACCAGTTCGCCATCATGGGTTCCGTGCTCGTGTCCGCCATGGAAGGTATCGAACGCCCGACGATCGGTTTGCTGAACGTGGGCACGGAAGATATCAAGGGCAATGAAGTGGTGAAACTCACTTCGAAGCTGCTTCAGGCCGACCACGAGCGTGGCGCGCTGAACTTCTACGGCAACGTGGAAGGCAACGATATCTTCAAGGGCACGACCGATATCGTCGTCTGCGACGGTTTTGTCGGCAATGTGACCCTGAAAGCCATCGAAGGCCTGGCGCGCTTCATGAAAGACGTGCTCACTTCCGAATTCAAGCGCAATCCGATTACCATGCTGGGCGCGCTGATCGCCCGCGGGGCCCTGAAAGCCATCGGCAACCGCCTGAATCCTTCGCGTTACAACGGCGCCAGCCTGCTGGGCTTGCGTGGTCTCGTCTTCAAGAGCCATGGCAGCGCCGATGCCTATTCGTTCGAATGGGCCTTGCGCCGCGCCTTTGATGCGGCAAAAAATGACGTGCAAGCACACCTGGCCAGCCTGATCGCCGAGCTGATGCCGCGCACGCCAGTACCGGACGAACCTACATCAACAAGCTCTACCATTTAGTGGACGGGTATTTGCATGACTGTTTTTAGCAAAACTTACAGCAAAATTATCGGTACCGGCAGCTACTTGCCGGAGAAGCGCGTCACCAACCAGGATTTGACCGAACAGCTCGCCGCCAAGGGCATCGAGACGTCGGATGAATGGATTGTGTCGCGCAGCGGCATTTCGGCGCGCCATTACGCGGCGCCAACGCAAAATTCTTCGGACCTGGGCGTGGAAGCGGCCAAAAAGGCTCTGGAAATGGCCGGTTTGAACGGCAACGACCTGGACCTGATCATCGTCGCCAGCTCGACCCCCGATTTCTTCGGCAGCTTCCCCAGCACGGCCTGCATCGTGCAAAACAAGCTGGGCATCACGAACAACTGCGCCGCCGTCGACGTGCAAGCCGTCTGCAGCGGTTTCGTGTATGCGGTGGCCACGGCCGACAGCTTCATCCAGTCGGGCATGCATAAAAACGTGCTGGTGATCGGCGCCGAAGTGTTTTCGCGCATCCTCAATTTCGACGACCGCGGCACCTGCGTGCTGTTCGGCGACGGCGCCGGCGCCATCGTCATGACGGCGTCAAAAGAGCCGGGCATCCTGGCCACCAAGCTGCATGCGGACGGCCGCCACTCGAACATCCTCAGCGTACCGGGCAGCCTGGCTGGCGGCGCGCTGGACGGCAGCGCCTTCCTCTACATGGATGGCCCGGCCGTGTTCAAGCTGGCCGTGTCCGTGCTGGAGAAAGTTGCGCACGAAGCCCTGGAGCACGCCAACATGACGTCGGACCAGATCGACTGGCTGATCCCGCACCAGGCGAACATCCGCATCATGAACAGTACGGCCAAGAAACTCGGCTTGCCGTTGGAAAAGATGGTCGTCACCGTCGACCAGCATGGCAACACCTCGGCCGCCTCGATCCCGCTGGCGCTCGACATCGCCGTGCGCGATGGCAGAGTCAAGAAGGGTGACAATGTCATGATGGAAGGCGTGGGCGGCGGCTTTACCTGGGGCGCCGTGCTGGCGCGCATGTAATCCCGCAACAATATTAAAAAACGGAGTCACCATGACACAATTTGCATTTGTTTTCCCAGGCCAAGGCTCGCAAGCGATTGCGATGCTCGACGGTTTCGCCGGCAACCCTGTGGTTGCGCAGACCGTCGCCGAAGCGTCGGACGCCCTGCAATTCGACCTGGGCAAGCTGATCGCCGAAGGTCCGAAGGAAGAGCTGGATCTGACCACCAATACGCAACCGGTGATGCTGACGGCGGCCGTGGCCTTTTATCGCGCCTGGCTGGCGGCTGGCGGCCCCGTGCCGACGGTCGTGGCCGGTCACAGTCTCGGTGAATATTCGGCGCTGGTCGCCGCTGGCGTCATCTCGTTCAAGGACGCCGTGCCGCTCGTGCGTTTCCGCGCGCAAGCGATGCAGGAAGCCGTGCCGGTCGGGCAGGGCACGATGGCTGTCGTGCTGGGCCTGTCGGACGACGACGTGCGCGCCGCCTGTGCGGAAGCGGCGGCGGAAAACCCGGCCCTGGTGGTCGAGCCCGTCAATTTCAATGCGCCAGCGCAAGTCGTCATCGCCGGCCATACGGCCGCCGTTGAGCGCGCCTGCGAACTGGCCAAGGCCAAGGGCGCCAAGCGCGCCATGAAACTCCCCGTCTCCGCGCCATTCCACTCGTCGCTGCTGAAGCCCGCATCGGACCGCTTGCGCGAGTATATGGCCGGCTTGACGTTCTCGGCGCCGCAAATCGCCCTGATCAACAACGTCGACGTGGCCATCGTCAACGACGTGGCCGGCATCAAGGATGCGCTCGTGCGCCAGGCGGCCAGCCCCGTGCGCTGGGTGGAAACCATGCAAAAAGTGGCGGCGGACGGCATCACGCAAGTGATCGAATGCGGTCCGGGCAAGGTTCTGATGGGCCTGGCCAAGCGCATCGATCCGGTGCTGGTGGGCGACGCCATCGTCGACCAGGCATCGCTGGAACGCATTTTGACGCAGCTCAAATAAACATCAGATCGCGGCAGCTTGCCTGCCGCGGTTGCTTTTAAGGATACTCATGAATTTAGCAAATCAAGTCGTGCTGGTCACGGGCGCCTCGCGCGGCATCGGCCGCGCCATCGCCACCGAACTGGGCAAGCAGGGTGCCACCGTGGTCGGCACCGCCACCTCGGAAAGCGGCGCGCAAGCCATCACCGATTACCTGGCCGCCGAAGGCGTGGCGGGCAAGGGGCTGGTCCTGAACGTGACCGATGCGGCGCGCTGCGCGGCCGTCGTCGATGAAGTGCAGAAAACCTACGGCAGCCTGTCGATCCTGGTCAACAATGCGGGCATCACGCAAGACCAGTTGGCCATGCGCATGAAGGATGAAGAGTGGGATAGCGTCATTTCCACGAACCTGTCGGCCGTCGGCCGTTTGTCGCGCGCCGTGTTGCGCGGCATGATGAAAGCCAAAACTGGGCGTATCATTAATATCACGTCGGTGGTGGCGTCGTCGGGCAATCCGGGGCAAATGAATTACGCGGCGGCCAAGGCTGGCGTGGAAGGCATGAGCCGCGCCCTGGCGCGCGAAATCGGCAGCCGCAACATTACCGTGAACTGCATCGCGCCGGGCTTCATCGATACCGACATGACCAAGGCCCTGAGCGAAGAGCAGCACGCGGCCCTGTTGACGCAAATTCCCCTGTCCCGCTTGGGCAAACCGGAAGACGTGGCGGCGGCGGTGGCCTTTCTGGCTTCGCCGCAAGCGGCATATATCACGGGCACGACCCTGCACGTGAACGGTGGAATGTACATGAATTGATGTGAAAGGTAGACGGGACGGGCGTTTGTGGCATGATTCAACGGTCGTTTTTGTCTATAATCGCATCTTTTAGCAGCAGCTTCGGTCGAATTAGCAGCAGACACCGAAATTAGTATTCGGACGCGCAAACCTGATAAAATGCGCGCACTTTCCGTAACACACACTTTGGAGCCATAACATGTCGGATATCGAACAACGCGTTAAGAAAATCGTCGCTGAGCAACTGGGCGTTGCAGAAGCAGACATCAAAATCGAATCCTCCTTCGTCGACGATCTCGGCGCCGATTCCCTGGACACCGTGGAACTGGTCATGGCCCTGGAAGACGAATTCGAAATGGAAATCCCTGACGAACAAGCTGAAAAAATCACCACCGTGCAACAGGCGATCGACTACGCCACCGCACACGTCAAGGCCTAAGCCTGTCTGACCGACTTCAGGAGAATCGCTTGAGCCGTTCTAAAAACCGTCGTGTTGTTGTCACCGGCCTGGGCTGCGTTTCACCTGTCGGCAATACTATTGCCGAGGCGTGGGGCGCAATCGTTGAAGGTAAATCCGGCATTGCCACGATTACCAAGTTTGATGCACAGCCATTCACCACGCATTTTGCCGGTGAAGTCAAAGGTTTCAATATCGAAGAGTACATCTCCGGTAAGGAAGCCCGCCATATGGATACCTTTATCCATTACGGCATGGCTGCGGGCATCCAGGCGATCCAGGACTCCGGTCTGGAAGTCACCGAAGAAAACGCCGAGCGCATCGGCGTGATCATCGGTTCCGGTATCGGTGGCTTGCCGCTGATCGAAGACACCAAGTCCGAGTACGAAAAGCGCGGTCCGCGCCGTATCTCGCCATTTTTCGTGCCTGCCTCGATCATTAACATGATCTCTGGCAACCTTTCGATCAAATATGGTCTGAAGGGCCCGAACCTGGCGATCGTTACAGCGTGTACCACCGGTCTGCACAGCATCGGTGCCGCAGCGCGCATGATCGAGTACGGCGATGCCGACGTCATGATCGCCGGCGGTGCTGAATCGACCGTGTCGCCACTGGGCCTGGGCGGTTTCGCTTCGGCGCGTGCCTTGTCGACCCGCAACGACGATCCGGCAACGGCATCGCGTCCGTGGGATACCGACCGCGACGGCTTCGTGCTGGGCGAGGGTGCTGGCGTCATGGTGCTGGAAGAGTACGAGCACGCGGTGGCCCGTGGTGCCAAGATCTATGCCGAAGTGCATGGTTTCGGGATGAGCGCAGATGCTTATCACATGACCTCGCCGCTGGAAGATGGTAGCGGCGGCAGCAAATCGGTGATCGCGGCCCTCGACAACGCAGGCTTGAACCCGGATCAGATTCAATACCTGAACGCGCACGGCACATCGACCCCGCAAGGCGATGTGGCGGAAGTGATGGGCATCAAGCGCACCTTCGGTGATCACGCCAAGCATATTGTCGTCAACTCGACCAAGTCGATGACGGGCCATTTGTTGGGCGGCGCGGGCGGTCTGGAAGCGGTGTTTACGGTCCTGGCATTGCACCATCAGGTGTCGCCACCGACCATCAATATCTTCAACCAGGATCCGGCGTGCGATCTCGATTTCTGTGCCAACACGGCGCGTGATATGAAGATCGATTATGCAGTGAAGAATTCGTTCGGCTTCGGCGGAACGAATGGCACGCTGATTTTCGGTAAAGCGAAATAAGCAGGAACTTTCAAGCGCTCGCTACGGTCAAATCGTAGTGAGCGCTGATTCGGCGCCAACGTTCGTTGGCGCCTGAATTTGCCCGGCATGTTGCCGGCGCGCCTTTTTTTTCCCATGAAGTATGTCGATCGCGGTAGTGGCTGTCATTCGCACGCCTGTCTGTTTGCGCCTATTGCAAGCGCTGCTGGGGCTGTGCGCCTTGCTGGCTGTCTGGCCATTGAGTGGTGTCTGGCGCAGCCTGCCCGCGCCTGGCCAACTGGTGGGTGGCTATGCGCTGGGCTTGTTTGCAGCCTTGCTGAGTGCGGCTGGCGGCGTGTTTTTGCTGGCCTTGCTGCGCTGGCGCAGAAAGCCGCAGGCGCTTGATATTTCGCCGGTTGGCCAGTTGCGGCTGGCGGTATATCTGGAGCATGGCGGGGTGCCTGGAACCGGTGTTGCCGGGGTGGCGGAGCCGGCTGAGGCGGCGCCGGGGCTGCGCCTGTTGCCGGGCTCGACCTTGTGGTCGTCGCTGCTGGTGCTGTGCCTGGCGGATGCCGCCGGGCGTCGCACGGAAGTGCTGGTACAGCGCGGCGGCAGTTGCGCCGCCTTCCGCCCGCTGGCCGTGGCTTGCCGGGCTATCGCGGCGCGGAACAGGGAAGAATAAAAGTGGGGCGAACACTGAACTTCTTGCAGCGGGCCAACTCTATATCCATACAGGCGCCCACGCTGCATGACTACAGGGACATTGGGCGTGAGGACAGAGCGCGAGTATGATCAGTTACTGGTCGAGCGGGTGCAGGCTGGCGACAAACGGGCATTCGATGTGCTGGTATCGAAATATCAGCGCCGCTTGATGCGTCTTGTGTCGCGGCTGGTGCATGATCCGGCGGAGGCCGAAGATGTGGTGCAGGAAACCTTTATCAAGGCATACCGGGCGCTGCGCCATTTTCGCGGCGAGGCCGCCTTTTATACCTGGCTGTATCGCATTGGCATCAATACGGCCAAGAATTATCTCGTCACGCAGGGGCGGCGCGCCGCCACATCCAGCGATGCCGACGCCGAACAGGCGGAGTCCTTCGATGATGGCAATAAATTGCGAGACAACAATACACCCGAATCGGTGCTGGCCAGCAAGCAGATCGCGGCCACCGTCAATGCGGCCATGGATGTGCTGCCCATCGAGTTGCGCACGGCCATCGTGCTGCGCGAAATCGAGGGCCTGAGCTATGAAGAAATATCGGAAATCATGGCGTGCCCCATCGGCACCGTGCGCAGCCGGATTTTTCGCGCGCGCGAAGTGATCGCGGAGAAATTGAAACCGTTGTTGGACATGCCGATTGACAAGCGCTGGTAATCTGGGGAGTATGAGGCTGGCATGGCTGCGTCCGGTTTCCGCACCGATCCTTTTGAAATGGCAGGACCCATCATGGATACGCATACACGATTGCACGAGACTATTTCCGCCCTGGCCGATGGCGAGCTGGCGGCGAGCGAACTCGAACTGGCTTTTGCTGCCCTCGATACGCCATCGGGGCGGCAGGCCTGGGACGCCTATCGCCATATCGGTGACGTGCTGCGCTCGGAGCAGTACGGCCATGCACTGAGCGCCCACTTCGATGCGCGCATGGCCAGCCGTCTGGCCGCGGAGCCGTCGCCTGAGGGGACAGCTCATGTGGAGCCGTTGCCGCCCCTCGTGCCGCCGGGCGTGGCCGAGCCGCTGGCGCAGCGCTAGCTGTCGCGTTTTCCATCTTATGCCAGGCTTAACATCCTCTTCGCCCCCTTGGCACTGGCCTTCGGTACGATTGACACTGTGGGCAGGCAATATCTTGCTTTTGCGATATATTGTTGCTGCCATGCGCGTTGTCAGGTGGGTTTACCCCTGGATTGCCGTCATGATGGCCAATCATGCGCGCAGGCAATTGCCTGATTCGCGTTTTGATCCGTTTATATATTCGAAAAGATCCTTTCCATGAAAAAAACCATGTGTGCCGCCAGCAAGTCGTTTTCAGTGAAGACACTTTCCGCTTTATTGTTCGGTACGGCTGGCGTCTTCCTTGCTCCCACCATGCTGGGCCTGGCGCCACAGGCGCAGGCCGCCGTGCCCGCCATAAAACTGCCTGATTTCTCGGACCTGGTCGACGCCGTCGGCCCGGCCGTGGTGAATATCCGCACCACCGAGCGCCTGAAGATGGGCGCCGCCGGGCCTGGCGCGGGCGGCCAGGACGAGCAGGAAATGCAGGAATTCCTGCGCCGCTTCTTTGGCGGCGCCATGCCGACGCCGCGCCAGCAGGCGCCACGCGGCGGCCGCCGCGCCGTGCCGCAGGAGCAGGAAGTGCAGCGCGGCGTCGGTTCCGGCTTCATCATTTCGGCCGATGGCTACGTGCTGAGCAATGCCCACGTGGTCGACGGCGCCGACGAGGTGTACGTGACCCTGACGGACAAGCGCGAATTCAAGGCCAAGGTGATCGGCGCCGATGCGCGCACCGACGTGGCCCTGCTGAAAATCGAAGGCGGCAACCTGCCGCGCCTGACCATTGGCGACTCGGACAAGATCCGCGTGGGCGAATGGGTCATCGCCATCGGCTCGCCGTTCAACCTGGAAAACACGGTGACGGCCGGCATCATTTCCGCCAAATCACGCGACACGGGCGACTACTTGCCTCTGATCCAGAGCGACGTGGCCGTCAACCCGGGCAACTCCGGTGGTCCCTTGATCAATATGCGCGGCGAAGTGATCGGCATCAATTCGCAGATCGCCACCTTGTCCGGCGCCTACAATGGCATTTCGTTTGCCGTGCCCATCGATGAAGCCATGCGCGTGGGCGAGCAGCTGAAAAAGACGGGCAAGGTCGTGCGCGGACGCATCGGCGTACAGATCGGCGAAGTGAGCAAGGACGTGGCGGAATCGCTGGGCTTGCCGAACGCCAAGGGCGCGCAAGTATCGATGGTGGAACCGGGCGGCCCGGCCGACAAGGCGGGCATCAAGCCGGGCGATATCATCCTGAAATTCAACGGCGCCCAGATCGAGCGTTCATCCGACCTGCCGCGCCTGGTTGGCGGCGCCGCCGTCAACGGCAAATCCACGATCACCGTCTGGCGCAAGGGTGCGCAGCAGGATGTTCCCGTCACCGTCGTCGAGCTCGAAAGCGAGAAAACGGCGAAGAAGGGCGCCAAGGAGCCGGAAGCGCAAGCCGTCAATGCGCTGGGGCTGAAGGTCAGTGACGTGCCGGCCGCCAAGAAGCAGGAATTGAAGATCGACGCGGGCGTGCTGGTCGACGATGCCGATGGCGTGGCGGCCCAGGCCGGCCTGCAGCCTGGCGACGTGATCTTGCAGTTGAACAACGTTGCCGTGAAAGACGCCAAGCAGTTCAACGCCCTGGTCGCCAAGCTCGATCCGAAGAAGACGTCGGCCGTGCTGGTGCGCCGTGGCGACGTGGCGCAATTCGTTTCGCTGCGTCCGTCGGCGAAGTAACTATGTGATCATCCCGCATTCCGGCTGCAGCTGGAATGCGGTATCCTGCCCGCCATGCACTTCACCCTCTATTCCCGCAGTTATTGCCACCTTTGCCAGGACATGCTCGACGCCTTGCTCCTGCTGCAGCCGCCCGGAAAACCGTTCACGGTGGACGTGATCGACATCGATGCGTCGCCCGACGCTTCGCTGCTGGCCCGTTTCGATGAGCTGGTGCCGGTGCTGTTTGGCGATCTGGCGCAGCCCGAGCTATGCCATTATTTCCTTGACGAAGCGGCCGTGCGCCGCCGCCTGGCGTAGCTTGAATGGCAATATTGACACTGCATTGCACCATTCTGGTGCCGAAAACCGCCGAAAATGTCGGCTTGCCCCCGTGCCGGCCTCATAAGACGGGCTTTCTACTCTGAAATCCGGTAAAATGGGGAGGTCGAAAAAGCTACTGTCCGAGGCAGCAGCTTCTGTCGCTTCAAAAGCGCTCGCCTGGGCATGCAGATGTCCTGCCCGGAGCGCTTTTTTTCATCATGAGTGGGGCGCCCGGTTTTGGCCCTGTTTGGCCCGAGCATGATCCCCATGATTCCTGTTAAAGCAGTGTCGTCAACTTCGCACTTATATTAGTTAATGAACAACATACGCAACTTCTCCATCATCGCCCATATTGACCACGGTAAATCGACCCTGGCTGACCGCATCATTCAATTGTGCGGCGGCTTGTCCGACCGCGAGATGGAGGCGCAGGTGCTCGATTCGATGGATCTGGAGCGCGAGCGCGGCATTACCATCAAGGCGCAAACGGCGGCCTTGCACTACAAGGCGCGCGATGGCCAGATCTACAACCTGAACCTGATCGATACGCCGGGCCACGTCGACTTCAGCTATGAAGTGTCGCGCTCGCTGTCGGCGTGCGAAGGCGCGCTGCTGGTCGTTGACGCGTCGCAAGGCGTGGAAGCGCAAACAGTGGCCAACTGCTACACGGCGCTGGACTTGGGCGTGGAAGTGGTGCCCGTCCTGAACAAGATCGACTTGCCGAACGCGGACCCTCCGAACGCCATTGCCGAGATCGAAGACGTGATCGGCATCGACGCGGCCGACGCCGTGCATTGCTCGGCCAAGACGGGCTTCGGCGTGCTGGACGTGCTCGAACAACTGATCGTCAAGGTACCGCCGCCGAAGGGCGACCCGGACGCGCCGCTGCAGGCGCTGATCGTCGACTCCTGGTATGACGCCTATGTGGGCGTGGTCATGCTGGTGCGCGTGGTCAACGGCACCCTGAAACCGAAAGACAAGATCCGCCTGATGGCCACCGATTCGGTTCAGCTGGTGGAAGACATCGGCGTGTTTTCGCCCCGTTCGCAATCCTTGCCGCAATTGTCGGCAGGCCAGGTGGGTTTCATCATCGCCGGCATCAAGGAATTGAAAGCGGCGAAAGTGGGCGACACCGTCACCCTGGCCGGCCGTCCTGCCGCCGCGCCATTGCCTGGCTTCAAGGAAGTGCAGCCGCAAGTGTTCGCCGGCCTGTTCCCTGTGGAAGCGAACCAGTACGACGCGCTGCGCGACTCGCTGGAAAAGCTGAAATTGAACGACGCGGCCCTGATGTACGAGCCGGAAGTGTCGCAGGCGCTGGGCTTCGGCTTCCGCTGCGGCTTCCTTGGCTTGCTGCACATGGAAATCGTGCAGGAACGCCTTGAGCGCGAATTCGACATGGATCTGATCACCACGGCGCCGACCGTGGTGTACGAAGTGATCCAGCGCGACGGCACCATGATCAACGTCGACAATCCATCGAAGATGCCCGATCCGTCGCGCATCGAGGAAGTGCGCGAGCCTATCGTCACGGTCAATCTGTACATGCCGCAGGAATACGTCGGCTCCGTGATTACCTTGTGTATCGGCAAGCGCGGCATCCAGATGGACATGAGCTACCACGGCCGCCAGGTCAAGCTCGTGTATGAAATGCCGATGGCCGAGATCGTGCTGGACTTCTTCGACCGTCTGAAATCGACGTCGCGCGGCTATGCCTCGATGGATTACGAGTTCAAGGAATACCGCGCGGCCGACGTGGTCAAGGTCGACATGCTGATCAACAGCGAAAAAGTCGATGCGCTGGCCATCATCGTCCACCGTTCGAATAGCCAGTACCGTGGCCGCCAGGTGGCCGCCAAGATGCGCGAACTGATCCCGCGCCAGATGTTCGACGTGGCCATTCAGGCGACCATCGGCGCCAACATCATTTCGCGCGAGAACGTGAAAGCCTTGCGCAAGAACGTGCTGGCCAAGTGCTATGGCGGCGACATCAGCCGCAAGAAAAAATTGCTGGAAAAACAAAAAGCGGGTAAGAAACGCATGAAGCAAGTGGGTTCCGTGGAGATCCCGCAAGAGGCATTCCTGGCAATTTTACAAGTGGATGGTTAATCAATGAACCTGCAAGTGATTTTAGGAAATTTCGCTTTAATCCTGTTCGTGCTGATGGTGTTGACGGGCCTGGTCTGGTGCCTGGATGTGTTTTATCTGTCCAAGCAGCGCCGCAAGGCGGCCGACCGCGCTCTGGCTGAATTCGATGCGCGCCAGTCCAAGCTGGCCGCCGAGGGCATCAAGTCCGATGCGGGCGGCAGCCGCGCCAGCATCGAGGCGGCCCTGTTGCGTCAGCCGACCTGGGTCGAGTATTCGGGCAGTTTCTTCCCCGTCATCGCTCTCGTGTTCTGCCTGCGCTCGTTCCTGTACGAGCCGTTCAAGATCCCGTCGAGCTCGATGGTGCCGACCTTGCTGGTGGGCGATCTGATCCTGGTGAACAAGTTTACTTATGGCATTCGTCTGCCTATCGTCAACAAGCGCATCATTGAAGTCAACGATCCGCAGCGCGGCGACGTGATGGTGTTCAAGTACCCGAAAGATATGTCGCAAGACTATATCAAGCGCGTGATCGGCGTGCCCGGTGATAAAATCACCTATGAAAACAAGCGCTTGACGGTCAACGGCAAGGAAGTGGCGTACACGCCGCTGGACGACTACCTGGACGATGAAAGCACGGTCTACCACAAGCAGCTGGAAGAAAACCTGACGAGCGTGAGCCACCGCATCCTCAACGACGAGCCTGCTCCTACGTTGAATTTGCGCGAAGTGAAGGATTTCCCGCACAAGGAGGCGTGCAACTACAACGAAGACGGTTTTACGTGTGTAGTGCCACAAGGCAATTACTTCATGATGGGCGACAACCGCGACAATAGCGCGGACAGCCGCTACTGGGGCTTCGTGCCGAACGAGAACATCGTCGGCAAGGCTTTCCTGGTGTGGATGAATTTCAGCAATCCGAAAAGAGTGGGCGGCATACACTAAGCCGTCCGCATGGCTGCCGCGCCGATTCCCCGCGCGGCAGCCAGCCGAATTACTCAGATGACACAGAAACAACAATGAATCTTCAGTTATTGCAAACCCGTTTAGGCTATACGTTCCAGGATGCTGGCCTGTTGCAGCAAGCCTTGACGCATCGTAGCCACAGCAGTTTGCATAACGAGCGGCTGGAATTTCTCGGCGACTCCATCCTCAACTGCGTGGTCGCGTCCATCCTGTACGAACGCTTCAAGTCCATCGACGAGGGCGATTTGTCGCGCCTGCGCGCCAATCTGGTGAAACAGCAGTCGCTGTATGAAATCGCGCAAAAGCTGGAATTGTCGCAATTTTTGCGCCTGGGCGAAGGCGAACTGAAATCAGGCGGTTTCCGCCGCCCATCGATCCTCGCCGACACCCTCGAAGCCTTGCTGGGCGCGATTTTCCTCGACACGGGTTTTGACGCCGCCAGCACGGTGATCCGCGCCTTCTACATCCCCATCCTCGACTCGGTCGATCCGCAAACCCTGGGCAAGGATGCCAAGACCCTGCTGCAGGAGTTTTTGCAAAGCAAGAAAATTTCGCTGCCACAGTACAACGTGGTGGCCACCCACGGCGCCGCCCACAGCCAGGAATTCGAGATCGAATGCCTGGTGCCGAAATTGAATATCCAGGTCTACGGTCGTGGCGGAAGCCGCCGCGCCGGTGAGCAAGCCGCCGCCAAACTGGCGCTGGACGTGGCCGAGCAGGCGTTGTTGAAGTCGCCTGCCGCCAGCCGCAAGCCGAAACCGCGCGCCGCCCAGCTCAAGCTGGCCGGCATTGCCACCATCCAGAGCGACGACGCGCAAGCCCCGGCTGCCCCGGCGATCGCCGCTCACACTAAACAGAATCGACACTAGCATGACAGCCACCAAAATGCCCGACAACTTCCGCTGTGGCTATATCGCCATCGTGGGCCGCCCGAACGTGGGCAAATCGACCCTGATGAACGTGCTGATCGGCGCGAAGGTCAGCATCACTTCGCGCAAGGCGCAAACCACGCGCCACCGCATCACGGGTATCCAGACGGTGCCGGACGCGCAATTCATCTACGTCGACACGCCTGGCTTCCAGACGCGCCACTCGAACGCGCTGAACAAGACGCTGAACAAGACCGTGACGAACACCCTGATTTCCTCGGACGTGATTTTGTACGTGATCGAGGCGGGCACGTTCGGCCCGGCCGACCAGCAAGTGATGGACCTGCTGCCGAAGGAAGTGCCGTGCATTCTCGTCATCAACAAATCAGACCGCGTGAAAGACAAGGCCGTGCTGCTGCCGTTCGCGCAAAAGATTGCCGCCATGCGCGACTTCGCCGCCATCGTGCCTGTTTCCGCCAAGCTGCACTTCCAGTTGGAAGGCTTGCAGAACGAAATCAAGCGCTTCTTGCCGGAAAACCAGCCGATCTTTGGACCGGACGACATCACCGACCGCAGCGAAAAATTCCTCGCCTCGGAAATCGTGCGCGAAAAGCTGTTCCGCTTCGTGGGCGACGAACTGCCGTACACGAGCACCGTGCTGATCGAGAAATTCGAGCAGGAAGGCGATCTGCGCCGCGTGTTTGCCGCCATCCTGGTCGAGCGCGATACCCATAAATCCATGATCATCGGCAACAAGGGCGCGCGCCTGAAGGAAGTCTCCACCCAGGCCCGCCTGGATATGGAAAAGTTGTTCGGCGGCCCCGTGTACCTGGAAATCTGGGTCAAGGTCAAGTCGGGCTGGGCCGACAACGAGGCGGGCTTGCGCGCCTACGGCTACGAGTAATCCGCAACCCGGGGGCGACGCCACACGCATGAGCACCACCACGCCAGCGCTGCACCATCCTGCGCCAGCCTCCATCGTTGTCCCTGCGCCGGTGGCCATTCCGCCGCCGGCCGCATCCGCCGCGCCCCGCCGCAGCCGTCCGCCCGCGCGCGACGGCAAGGTCACGGGACAGCCAGCCTTCGTGCTGCACAGCTATCCGCATAAAGAAACCAGCCTCATCGTCGACGTGTTTACGCGCGAATACGGCCGCATCGCGCTCGTCGCCAAGGGCGCCAAGCGGCCCCATTCGCAGTTGCGCGGCGTGCTGCAGACGTTCCAGCCGCTGCAGGCGGGCTGGACGGGCAAGTCCGAGCTGCGCATCCTCACCGGCGCGGAATGGGTGGGGGGCATGTTGCCGCTGGAAAAGACCGCCTTGCTGTGTGGCTTTTATCTGAACGAATTGCTGGTGAAATTGCTGGCGCGCGACGACCCCCATCCCGTCCTGTTCGACCACTACGTTGCCACCTTGAATCAACTGGCGCACAATGAGCCGCCGCCCATCGTGCTGCGCAAGTTCGAGCGCGCCTTGCTCAAGGAAACGGGCGTGGCGGCCGACTTGACGCGCTGCACGGGCACGCGCCAGGCCGTCGATGCGGGGCAGGTATACGTGGTCGACCCGGAACGCGGACCGCGCCCGGCGCGCGCCAGCGATGCCTGGCCGAAGATCACGGGCAAGACCCTGCTCGACATGGAGCGCGAAGATTATCTTGACGTGGCCACGCAGGCGCAAAGCAAGCTGCTGATGCGCTTTTTGCTGGCCCATCAACTGGGCGGCGCCACCTTGAATACGCGACAGATACTGATCGATTTAATGCAGCTGTAGCGGCGGTTTGCCGCACGACAGCACTTTACGGATACCATCACTATGAGCTTTTTGCAGCCTTCCGGCCCCGTCATCGACCTGGGCGTCAATATCGACCACGTGGCCACCTTGCGCAATGCGCGCGGCACCGCCTATCCGGACCCGGTCCGCGCGGGCCTGCTGGCCGAGCAGGCCGGCGCCGACGCCATCACCCTGCATCTGCGCGAAGACCGCCGCCACATCAAGGATGCGGACGTCATCGCCATCGCACCGCAGTTGCTCACGCGCATGAACCTGGAAGCGGCCGTCACGGCCGAGATGATCGATTTCGCCTGCCGCATCAAGCCGGCGGACGTTTGCCTGGTGCCGGAAAAACGCACGGAAGTGACGACCGAAGGGGGCCTGGACGTGGTGCGCTACTTCAAGGAAGTGCAGGCGGCGGTGAAACAATTGCAAGGCGAGGGCATCCGCGTGAGCTTGTTCATCGATGCGGACGAGCAGCAGATCGCCGCCGCCGCCGAGCTCGGCGCGCCCGTGATCGAACTGCACACGGGCCGCTATGCGGACACCGAGGGTGCCGAGCAATTGGCGGAGCTGGAGCGCATCAAGGCGGGCGTGCTGTTCGGCGTGGGCCGCGGCTTGAAAGTGAACGCAGGCCACGGCTTGCATTACACCAATGTGCAGGCCATCGCCGCCATTCCCGACATTGCTGAATTGAACATCGGCCACGCCATCGTCGCGCATGCCGTGTTTGTCGGCTGGGAAAATGCCGTGCGTGAAATGAAGGCCATCATGGTGGCCACGCGCCTCGGGCACAGGGCCTGATAACAGATAGCAAGGAGGCAGCATGATCTACGGCATCGGCACCGATATCTGCAAGATACCCCGCATCGAGGCGGCGTTGGCGCTTCATGGCGAGCGTTTCGCCAAAAAAATACTGGGGCCGCAGGAGCTGGAAAAATTCCGCGCCCGCAGCGCCAGGAATGCCGTGCGCGGCGTGCGTTTCCTCGCCACGCGCTTCGCGGCAAAAGAGGCGTTTTCCAAGGCCATCGGCCTGGGCTTGCGCATGCCGATGACCTGGCCCGCCGCGCAGATGCTGAACCACCCCAGCGGCAAGCCGATGATCGTCTGCAGCGGCGTGCTGGCCGAGTTCATGGAAAAGCACAGGCTGAGCGCGCAAGTGACCATCAGCGATGAAGAAGAATATGCGGTCGCGTTTGTGATCGTGGAGCAAGCAGGGTAACTATAAGTGCGCAATGAGCCAGCAATGACCGAAGCAAGCCCAGAATCTTCCTTGGCGGAGACGCCGCCCGACCCGCGCGCGCAGGTGCTGGCCACCGTCGCCAAGCTGCCGAACCTGCCCGGTGTGTACCGCTATTTCGACGCCGCTGACAAGGTGCTGTACGTCGGCAAGGCGCGCGATCTGAAAAAGCGCGTCTCCAGCTACTTCCAGAAAAACCTGGCCAGCCCCCGCATCGCCATGATGGTCGAGCGCATCGCGCGCCTGGAAACGACCGTCACGCACAGCGAGGCGGAAGCCCTGATCCTGGAAAACAACCTGATCAAGGCGCTGCAACCGCGCTACAACATCCTGTTCCGCGACGACAAGTCGTACCCGTATCTGAAAATCACCAACGGCGATGCGCCGCGCATGGTGTATTACCGGGGCGCGGTGGACAAGAAAAACCAGTATTTCGGGCCGTTCCCCAGTTCCTGGGCCGTCAAGGAATCGATGCAGATACTGCAGAAGGTATTCCTCATCCGCACCTGCGAAGACAGCGTCTATGCGAACCGCACGCGGCCCTGCCTGCTGCACCAGATCGGCCGCTGCAGCGCGCCGTGCGTGGACTTGATCAGCAAGGAAGATTACAAGAACGACGTGGAAAACGCGGCGCGCTTCCTGCGTGGGCGGCAAAGCGAAGTGCTGGCCGACCTGGAAAAGAAGATGCATGCGTTTGCCGCCGAGCTGAAATTCGAGCAGGCCGTGGTGGTGCGCAACCAGATCGCCTCGCTGTCGCGCGTGCTGCACCAGCAAAGCATGGAAACGACGGGCGACGCCGATGTCGACATCCTCGCCGTGCTGGTGCAGGGCGGGCGCGCCTGCGTCAACCTGGCCATGGTGCGCGGCGGACGCCACCTGGGTGACCGCGCCTACTTCCCCAGCCAGCTCAGCGATGCGGCGGCGATTGCCGAGGAAGCCATCGAGGTGGAAGTGCTGGCCGCCTTCCTGGCCCAGCACTACACGGAAAAATTCATCCCCGGCACCCTGATCCTGAATATCGAATTCGACCAGCCAGCCCTGATGGTGGCGTTGATGGAGCAGTGCGGTCACCGCATCAACCTGATCTTCCAGCCGCAGGGGCAGCGCCGCCAGTGGCTGGAAATGGCGCAGAAGGGCGCCGAGATTTCGCTGGCGCGCTTGTTGTCCGAGCAGGGCTCGCAGCAGTCGCGCACGCGCGCGCTGGCCGAGGCGTTGCGCCTCGAAACGGAAGACCTCGACAGCCTGCGCGTCGAGTGTTTCGACATCAGCCACACGCAGGGCGAGGCGACGCAGGCCTCGTGCGTCGTGTTCCACCACCACGCCATGCAGAACGGCGAATACCGGCGCTACAACATCAACGACATCACCCCCGGCGACGATTACGCGGCCATGCGCCAGGTCCTCATGCGCCGTTATGAAAAGGTGGCGAATGGCGATGGCGTGATGCCCGATGTGGTCCTGATCGACGGCGGCAAGGGGCAGATCGAAATGGCGCGCCAGGTGTTTGCCGAGCTGGGGCTCGATATCAGCCTGATCGTCGGCGTGGCCAAGGGGGACGGGCGAAAGGTGGGCCTGGAAACCCTGCTGTTCGTCGATGGCCGCGCGGCGCAGGAACTGGGCAAGGAATCGGCGGCCCTGATGCTGATCGCGCAGATTCGCGACGAGGCGCACCGCTTTGCGATTACCGGCATGCGCGCCAAGCGGGCCAAGACGCGCCAGACCTCGCGCCTGGAAGAAATCGAGGGCATCGGCGCCAAGCGCCGCCAGAAACTGTTGTCGCGCTTTGGCGGCTTGCGCGGCGTGGTCGACGCCAGCGTCGAGGACCTGATGTCGGTGGAGGGGATTTCGACTCAACTTGCGGAAGAGATATATAAGCAGTTGCATTAATGCTCGAACGGGCGCGCCAGACCTCGCGCCTGGAAGAGATCGAAAGGGGCACAATGCGGCGCCAAGCGCCGCCAGAAACTGCTGTCGCGCTTTGGCGGCTTGCGCGGCGTGGTCGACGCCAGCGTCGAGGACCTGATGTCGGTGGAGGGGATTTCCACGCAACTGGCGGAAGAAATCTACAAGCAGTTGCATTGATGGATAGATGGCCTGGTCCGGTGCTGCGGCAACCGGACTAGGCTAATATCCCGGGGCCATGTAGACTAGTGGCGCTTTCTTCACACTTTCTTCATATTCAATTTACCCGTCGGCCGATTGCACCCTTATGCCTTTTAATATTCCCATCCTTTTGACCTGGCTGCGCGTGGCCCTGATACCGCTCGTCGTCGGCGTGTTTTATTTGCCTCCGTCTATGCTGCTGCATGGCGACCAGAACCTGGTTGCCACCCTGGTCTTTATCGTTGCCGCCGTGACCGACTGGTTCGATGGTTTCCTCGCGCGGCGCTGGAACCAGACCTCGGCCTTCGGCGCCTTCCTCGACCCCGTGGCCGACAAGCTGATGGTGGCGGGCGCCTTGCTGGTGCTGGTGCAGCTGGACCGCGTCAATGCCGTGCTGGCCTTCATCATCATCGGCCGTGAAATTACGATTTCCGCGCTGCGCGAATGGATGGCGCAGATCGGCGCATCGAAATCGGTAGCCGTCAGCTCGATCGGCAAGATCAAGACGGCCGCGCAAATGACGGCCATTCCCTTGCTGCTGTACCACGAAGTGATTTTCGGCGCGATCGACACCCACGTGTGGGGCGAGAAGCTGCTGTGGATCGCCTGCGTGCTGACCGTGTGGTCGATGTTCTATTACTTGCGCCTGGCATGGCCGCTTATTAAAGAAAAAGCGGGAAATTTGCACTAAGAATTTGCACTAAGAATAAGCAGGCGGCTATTTTCGGCGGAATATTTTGCAAAAGACCAGATATTGCCCGTTGACAGCCCCTGTAATCCCTCTATAATGCTGGCCTGTTGTTGATGACGCGGGAGTAGCTCAGTTGGTAGAGCGCAACCTTGCCAAGGTTGAGGTCGAGAGTTCGAGACTCTTCTCCCGCTCCAGTTTTCTGGATCGTGTCATAGGTAAAAACAGCGAATGCAGTAAAAAGTAGTACTGGCGATGTAGTAGAGCTTCTGATACAATGTTGTCCACTGCGGGAGTAGCTCAGTTGGTAGAGCGCAACCTTGCCAAGGTTGAGGTCGAGAGTTCGAGACTCTTCTCCCGCTCCAGTAAATACTGGATCAGCAGTAAAGCAGCACTGGTAAACGGTAGCAAAAAGCAGTAAAATAGCGGTTCGTATGCGGGAGTAGCTCAGTTGGTAGAGCGCAACCTTGCCAAGGTTGAGGTCGAGAGTTCGAGACTCTTCTCCCGCTCCAGCGAAAGCTGAAGCAGTACAGCAAGATGGCAGTAGCAGAAAATAGAAGCTCCAATGCGGGAGTAGCTCAGTTGGTAGAGCGCAACCTTGCCAAGGTTGAGGTCGAGAGTTCGAGACTCTTCTCCCGCTCCAGAATTCTAAAGGGAAGCTAAGCTGGCTTCCTTTTTTTATCCGCTGAAGTAGCAGGCGTGATTAAGTATAGTAACCAAGCTCCAATGCGGGAGTAGCTCAGTTGGTAGAGCGCAACCTTGCCAAGGTTGAGGTCGAGAGTTCGAGACTCTTCTCCCGCTCCAGTTTTCAAGGTGGGCCGCAAGGCGCACCCTAGCAGTTCCTCTGGCGAGGTAGCAAAGAGGTTATGCAGCGGCCTGCAAAGCCGTTTAGACGGGTTCGATTCCCGTCCTCGCCTCCAGATGAAAAAAATAGCCCACTTTCGAGTGGGCTATTTTTTTGTCCGTGCATTTGCCTGACTTTTGCTGTCAGCGTTTTCCCCGCGCCGTCTGGACGGCCTGACCACCGTCATCCATGATCGAATTTTGGCATAATATTTACGCCCACAAATTATGATTATGGACAAAAATTGTCAATCGATCATTTCGGCGAATACGCGCGGCCATTATCGGCAGCGCTCGTTGGAGTTCAAGCGCGCTTTGGCGGCGTTGTCGCTCGAACCGGGCGTCTCGGTCGCTCGCATCGCGCGCGAACACGGCGTCAACGCCAACCAGGTATTCAGCTGGCGCAGCCTCTATCACAAGGACGCCTCGGCGTGCCTGCGTTGAGGCGCGATGATGGCCTCTTGCCGGTGGTGCTGGCGCGCACTGCGCCGGCGCCGGGCAACGCCACCATCGATGTGGGCCGGACGATCATGCTTGAGCTGGGCCAAGTCCAAGTGCGCATCGAAGGCCAGCCCGACGTGACAAATATGAACTTCGCCCCCCGGCATATCGACCATAGTTTTTAGTGATCCTTGGTAGCACGTGGCGCGTCCCCATGAACTTGTCGCTGCATCAAAACTTTAGCCGCCGCGAGCGCATCGTTCACCTTTGCCGCTACATCCGGAGTGACGCCCGTGCCCTCCCAGTTTGTATGGGTAATTGAGTTGATCGGACGCTTGCTTGGGATAAAGATAGCAAAATGCTCGCTGAGACGATATGGGCGCGAAGCGTTGGCGCCGCCCCAAGTGCGTTCCCCGATCACCTTGGCGCGTTTCAGCGCCTGCATTTGGTACGCGAATGATTCGGCGGCGGACTTCGTATCGGGGCCTGCCAAGATGAAGACCGGTTTCTTGCCCCCATAGCGTTTGCCGTCGAGCTTATCCTGCGTCCAATACTGCGTGGTGATACCGGTCGCACGTTCCCAGATGTCGTTGAGGCGGGTGCGCCCGTCAACAAGATAGCTGATCAGTAGCGCCACTGAGTCTTCGCCGCCACCGCCGTTGTTGCGCAGATCGATGATGAGGCCATCGGTGTTAGCGAGTTTATTCATCGCTGCGGCAAACTTGTCGGATACGAGGAAAACCGGCCCGAATGAGGAAATCTCCAGGTAGCCGATATTGGGACTAAGATGATCCACCTTTTCCACGCCAAGGTTTGATGCAAGAACCCTTTCAAGCACGGCAGGCGGCACTTGTTTTTCCCATTCCGCCCGCGTCTGTGGCGGCGGCGGCATTGCATCATCGGGCGGCACCGGGTGGGCACTGACATCGATGAACATATGCTTGTCGTGGATAACGCCATCAATGTCATCGAATAGCTGTTTGGCGAGTTGTTGACCATCCGTGACCCTATCGTACTTGCCCTCGCGCTGATGCTGGCGCAAGACAAGCTCGACTTGTTTGGCTTTGTCTGGAAAAACGTAGTGGGCATTGAGCTTGGCAATCAGCGTATCGATGACCTCCAACCGGACTGCCGGATTGACCTCCACTGTCGGCGCCACCGGGGGTGTGGCTGCGATTGCCCCTGTCACGGTCAGCAATAACAAAGCCAGGGAGACTCTCCATTTATTTTTCATTATTGTCCTTTTTTAATATGTTGTAATGATTTACTGCGAACTGAACCAACAAATCCGCCGTCGTCACGCAGGCGGCCAATCGGCAGGGCGGCTTTAAGATCCCTGCTACATCTGGCGGAACTGCTTGGCAAATCCCTCACTAACGGTCAAGCGCTCGGTCCGGCCTTTCAGGATGACCTCCAGCCCAGGGCCGCTGCGCACCCCGGATTCAATGCGTTCAATCCGGTCAATGGCCTGCAGATTGACGACGGCACTGCGGTGGATTTGCGTGAACAACTGCGGGTCCAGTTGATCGAGCAGGGACTTGAGAGGCAAGCGAATCAGCGAATCGCCGTTGTCCGTCACCACCCGCGTGTATTTTTCGTTCGACTGGAAGTACAGCACTTCGCTCACCATCACCAGCCGCACCGAATTGCCGCTTGAGGCCTTGATCCACTTGAGGTACACCGGTACGCTCTCCTGTTCAAAGAGCTGTTCCCACACGGCCGGCGGCGGGCTAGCGGCCGTGCGCGACTTCAGACGGCGGATCGTCTGCAGCAGGCGTGAGGTCGTCACCGGCTTGACCAGATAGTCGGACGCGCCGGCATCGAAAGCGGCCAAGGCATAGTCCGCATACGCTGTAACGAACACTACCTGGCACGACTCGGGAATATGGCGCGCCACCTCCATGCCGTTCAGGCCGGGCATCTGTATGTCCAGGAATACGATGTCCGGTTTCAGCATGTCGATGCTTGCCACCGCGTCGATGCCGTTTTCGACCTGGCCGGCGATTTGCAGTTCGGGCCACAAGGCATGCAGCTGGTCCACCAGCTCCGCCCTTAGCAGAGGCTCGTCCTCGACGATCAGAGCGCTTGGCATCAGGCGTGGCTCCCGACAATAGGCACCGTCAACACTGCGCATACGCCTTGTCCGTCGCCTGGCTCCACAAAAAGGCTAGCCTTCCGTCCATATAGCAGCAGCAAGCGCTCTGTAATATTCGCCAATCCCGTTCCTTGCCCGGCTTGTTCGGTCAAGCCGACCCCGTCGTCGACAACAGACACGCTCAGCAGCCCGTCCGTGCTGTCGCTTTCGTGCCTTGCGCTGATGGTAATCAGGCCCGGTCGGCTGGCCCGCTCCAAACCGTGTTTGACGGCGTTCTCCACAAGCGAGATCAGCATCGCCGGCGGGAATGGCAGGCTGCGCAATTCCTCGGCCACTTCGACAGCGTAGCGCAGGCGCGTGCCCATGCGGATGCGCATCACCGCCAGGTAGTCGCTAACAAGATCCATTTCTCGTCCCAGGGTCGAGGACACCGAGCGCATATCGGGCATCGCGTTTTGCAGGTAGCCGACCAGATGGTCGAGCATCTCTTGCGCGGCCATCTGGTCGGTGCGGATCAGATACTTGAGATTTGCCAGGGTATTGAACAGGAAGTGCGGCTCTACCTGGGCCTGCAAGGCTGAAAGGCGTGCCTGCAGAGAGGTGCGTTCCAGCTCGCGCTCACGCCGAGCCGCGTTTAGCGCGCTTGCATGGCGCGCGAGGTGCTGGTGCAGTTGGGTAGACACCATCTCGGCAGTCTTTAGCGACTCACCCTGCTGGATCGCGAACCAGGCCAGGCCCGGTCGGCAGCGCAGCTCAATGTCGCAACTGGGGCCCAAATCGGACGATATTCTCACCTCGACATGGCGCCCCAGCGCCAACGGGCGCCAGCGACCCAGCACGATCCGGCCCTTGAAAGGGTCGTGAAAAAACGCAGGCGGACCGGAGTAGCCAAGTGCCGTGCCGAGCGCCAGCCCTGACAGGGACTCGGTGCACAGGTCAAAGGTGGTGTAGGGATTGAACGGCGCATGGATGTGACGCGTAACCAAGGACGCCATCGCCTCGACGCTCAGCGCCTTGCCCTCTTCGCCCAGCCGCGCTAGAAAGCCGCGTGCGATCCCATTCGACATCAGCGCGAGCCAGACCATCACCGCCGCTACAACACCGCTAACAATGTACGGAGTCAGCTTGCGGGTCTCCATTTCGCCCGGCGCCGCCGGGGCGTGGTTTAGCCAGAGCGGCAGCAGCGCGATCGCCAGCGACAGGAACAAGAGTGAACCGGCGTTTAAGCGCAGCGCCGACTGCAGCAAGTAGCGGCGCACAAGGTGGCGGTCGTGCTTGACTTCCGATACGGGAGGCGCGTTGAATGGCAAAAATGGGGGAGATCTCATCAAATTCCTTGTGTTTAACTCGCCCACCATTCTAGCGGCACGGATGCCCGTGTCTTCTCTCATGCGACGAATGCCTGCAAATCGCGGAGGAAGCCGGCGTTGGCGGGATGGACGCCGACTGGCCGTACCGGTCAGCGAATAGATGGCGGCGGCACGGTCAGCGTCCGCAAACAAATAGTTGTGGCGGCCAATAGCAACGCCACGCAGGGCACGCTCGGCGGGGGAGTTGTCGATGTCGATAGCGCCATCATCGCAGTAGCGTGTCAGAGCCGGCCATGGCTTGGGCGAGTACAGGATGGCTGCCGAGGTTCCAGGTCCACGCCCTCGCGTGCATGGATCGCGCTCTGGCGGTAGAGCAGCAAGTGGTCGGCGAATTTCTCCACCAGGACATGTGCCAGCAAACCGGTGCAGGGCCGACGCTTACCTTTTGCCGGCTGCGCATCTTGTATAATGCAGGCAAGCTCAGCTGCGCCGCCTGGCGCCTTATGAAACTTCCCCTTTCCGCCATACCCATGTAGTCACTGACGACTTTCCTGCTCCGTTCGACCTCAGCGCAGCTTTTCTGTGACGCCCGCTGCATGGCTGCGCCTGATGATTGCCCATCAGGCCGGCATTTTCCTGTTCCGACTTTGGATACGACTCGATGATCAACGCAACTTTTCGGGATGAGTGGTTCTCGAACATACAAAAAAACGTCCTGGCCGGCCTGACCACCTCGTTTGCCCTGGTGCCTGAATGCATCGCCTTCGCTCTGGTGGCGCAATTGAATCCCCTGATGGGCCTGTACGGCGCCTTCATCATTTGTGCCTTCACGGCCATCTTTGGCGGGCGCCCCGGCATGATTTCGGGCGCCGCCGGTTCCATGGCCGTCGTCATCGTGGCGCTGGTGGCCCAGCATGGCGTGCAATACCTGCTGGCGACCGTGGTGCTGAGCGGCATCATCATGACGCTGTTCGGCATCTTGCGTCTTGGGAAATTGATCCGCATGGTGCCCTACCCGGTGATGCTGGGCTTTGTGAATGGCCTGGCCATCGTCATCGCCATGGCCCAGCTGGAACATTTTCGGCAAGCCACGCCGCAAGGAGAAACCTGGCTGCAAGGCACGCCCTTGCTTGTGATGGCTGGGCTGGTGCTGCTCACCATGGCCATCGTGTACGTGCTGCCGCGCCTGACAAAAGCCGTGCCGCCCGCGCTGGTGGCCATCCTGGGAGTGGGCGTGCTCAGTCATTTCCTGCACCTGCCCACGCGCACCCTGGGCGACCTCGCGCATATCGCCGGCGGCTTGCCGGCCCTGCATTGGCCCACCGTGCCGCTGGACATGGCCACCTTGCACATCATCTTCCCGTATGCGGCGCTGATGGCCATGGTGGGCTTGCTGGAAACTTTGCTCACTTTTAATCTCACCGATGAGATGACTGAAACGCGGGGCCAGCCTAACCGCGAATGCATCGCCCTGGGCGCGTCGAACGTCGTTTCTGGCCTGTTTGGCGGCATGGGCGGCTGCGCCATGATCGGGCAGACGATGATCAACCTGAGCTCGGGCGGCCGCTCGCGCCTGTCGGGCGTGACGGCCGGCGTGATGATTTTATTGTTCATCCTGTTTCTGTCGCCGCTGATCGAACGCATCCCGCTGGCCGCTCTGGTCGGCGTGATGTTCGTCGTGGCGCAACAGACGTTTGCCTGGGGTTCCTTGCGCGTGCTGGGCAAGGTGCCCTTGCACGATGCGTTGGTGATCGTTGCCGTGACGGTGATCACGGTGTTCACGGACCTGGCGATGGCTGTGCTGTGCGGCATCGTCATCGCCGCCCTGAATTTTGCCTGGCAGCATGCACGCGACATGCGTGCCGATATCGATGACGCCAGCGCGGGCCTGCGCGTGTACCTGCCGCACGGCACCTTGTTTTTTGCTTCCACCACGCACTTCCTGGAACTGTTCCAGACAGCGGCCGACCCGGCCCGCGTCATCCTCGATTGCCGGCACCTGCACATGGCCGATCACTCGGCCATCGCCGCCATCGAATCCCTGTATGAACGCTATGACAAGGCAGGCAAGCACCTGCAGGTGACGCATCTGTCGGCCCGCAACCAGGCCTTGCTGCAGCGGGCCGGAGTCGATGTGGGCGTGGCGTAAAATAGGGGATTGTTGAATGTCTGTGGAGTGTGAATGCTGTCGAACGAACAAGAAAAATTACTGCAACAAAGCCAGGCGGATTTCGATGCCTACTATGACGCGCTGGGCGCCTCGCTGGTGAATTTCGTCGAGCGCCTGGGCATTCAGCCGGCGCACGAAGTGCTGACCAACGCGGCCGAATACCTGCCGTACATCGATGCTGCCATGCGCACCATCGTCATCCGCGACGAGAGCTGGCAGTGGGTGAAAACCATGCTGGGCTACTTTATCGGCGAATACTTCGTGCAGGGCCATGCGGGCTGCTGGTATGTGGAAACGCGGGCGGAATCGCCGCATTTTTGCCGTATCATGGTGGGCGGCTTCGAGCATGGCTTGCCGCTGGACGCGGCCATCGATCCGGAACAACTGGCGCTCGATTTCCTGGCGCAAGCGGTGCCGCGCGAGCTGGCCACCCTGGTCGCGGATGCGCAAGCGCGCCTGAGCTGAATGGCTGTCGTAACCCCTGTCAAGGAAGCTGGATGAAATGGATACCCTGTCTGAGACTGGCGCGCTGGTGCATGCCAGCCATTGCCTTTCTGTTCGTCGCTACGGCGCCACCGGCTTTTTCGCAGGATGGCCGCCACACCGCGTTTGAAACGGATCACGCCTTCGATGCCGGCTCGCGCATCGCGCTCGACGCCGTGACGCCGGCACAAGTCGACAACCTCGCCGTGCTCGGCAAGGTATGGGGCTTCCTGAAATACCATCACCCCTTGATCACCGCGGGCGGGCGGCAGTGGGACTATGAACTCCTGCGTGTCATGCCGAAAATGCTGGCCGCGCCCGACAGGGCGGCGGGCGATGCCGTGCTGCGGGACTGGATCGCCGGTCTGGGGTCGCTTGCCGGCTGCGACCCTTGTGCCGTCCCGGCGCAGGGTGAGCTGCATCTGCGTCCCGCGCTGCAATGGATGGATGATGCGAGCTTGCTGGGCGCGGGCTTGCGCGCCGATCTGCGGCACATTTATCTGCACCGGCCGGCGTCGGCCAGCCAATTTTATCTGCGCATGCAGGAGCAGGTGGGCAATCCCGTTTTTGAACATGAACCAGCCTATCCGGACCTGGCGCTGCCCGATGCCGGCTTTCAGTTGCTGGCCTTGTTTCGCTTCTGGAATATCATCGAATACTGGGCGCCCTACCGCGATCTGACAGGGGAAAACTGGGATGACGTCCTGCGCCAGTCGCTGCCGCGCATCGCGCTGGCCAGGGACCGCGCCAGCTATCAGCTGGAAATGATGGCGGTGATCGCGCGCCTGCACGATACCCATACTAATCTGTGGAGTTCGATGCACGTGCGTCCGCCCGTGGGGCAATGCCGGCTGCCAGTCAAGATTCGCTTCATCGACAGCAGCGCGGTGGTAGTGGGTTACCGGGAAGCCGGGGCGGCGACGCGCTTGCAGGTCGGCGATGTCATTGACAGCGTCGATGGCGTGCCGGTGGCGCAACTGGTCGCCACCTGGCGGCCCCACTATGCGGCATCGAATGAGGCGGCGCGCTTGCGCGACATGGCGGGCAGGCTGACGGCTGGCGCCTGCGGTGCAATCCGGCTGCAGGTGCGCCGCGGCCAGGAGGCTGTGGAATTGACGGCGCAGCGCGTGCCAGCCGGGCGGCAAGCGGGTCCGGATACGCATGACAGGGAAGGGGAAACGTTTCAGCGCCTGGGCGACGATATCGCCTACCTCAAGCTGTCGAGCCTCAAGCGGGCCGACGTGGCGGCGCATATGGCAGCGGCGGCAGGCAGCCGCGGCCTGATTATCGATATACGCAACTACCCGCGCGAGTTTGTCGTCTTTGCCCTGGGCGCTTACCTGGTCGAGCGGCCCACGGCGTTTGCCCGCTTTACCAAAGGCGACCTTGGCAACCCCGGCGCCTTTCACTGGACCCAGCCTGTGGCCTTGTACCCGCAAGCGCCGCGCTATGCGGGCAAGGTCATGCTGCTGGTCGATGAAGTGAGCCAGAGCCAGGCCGAATACACGGCCATGGCCTTGCGCGTGGCGCCGCGCGCGAAGGTGGTCGGCAGCACCACGGCTGGCGCGGATGGGAATATTTCGACGTTTTCGCTGCCCGGCGGCTTGAGCACCCTGATCAGCGGCATCGGCGTGTTTTATCCGGACCGGCGCCCCACGCAGCGCGTGGGCATCATTCCCGATATCGAGGTCAGGCCCACGCTTGCCGGCATACGGGCCGGGCGCGACGAGGTGCTGGAGGCAGCCATTGCCGAGATACGCCGGCAATAGCTGTTCTTGCTGTTGACGCGGACTTAAAACTCTTCCCACTCGCCTTCGGCCGGCGCCGCGGCCTTGCCGCTGTTGCGCATCACGGGCAGGCGCAGGGCAGGGGTGGAGGCCTTGCGGGCTGGCGCGGCAGGGGCTGTCGCGGCCGGCGCGCTGCGCTGTGCGGTTTTCACGCTGAAACGGTCGGTGGCCGCCGCATTGGCGTCGAGGCGGAAGACGCTGACCACTTGCGCCAGTTCACTCGCCTGTTCCTGCATCGCTTCGGCCGCTGCCGACGCTTCTTCCACCAGGGCTGCATTCTGCTGGGTCACTTGATCCATTTCGGAAATGGCCTGGTTGACTTGCTCAATGCCCGCGCTCTGTTCTTCGCTGGCGTTGCTGATCTCGCTCATGATGGAGGTGACGAAGCCGATACTTTGCACGATTTCTTCCATCGTCTTGCCTGCCTTGTCGACCAGGTCCGTGCCCACGTCGACTTTTTGCACGGAGTCGTCGATCAAGCCCTTGATCTCTTTCGCCGCCGCTGCCGAACGCTGTGCCAGGTTGCGCACTTCCGTGGCGACCACGGCAAAGCCGCGGCCCTGTTCGCCGGCGCGTGCCGCTTCCACGGCCGCGTTCAGGGCCAGGATGTTGGTCTGGAAGGCGATGCCATCGATGACGGAAATGATGTCGACGATTTTCTTCGACGAGGTATTGATCTCGCCCATGGTGGCGACCACTTCGGCCACCACGGCGCCGCCGCGGCTGGCGATGCCGGCTGCGTCGCCGGCCAGTTTATTCGCCTGGCGCGCGTTGTCGGCATTCTGTTTCACGGTCGAGGTCAGTTCTTCCATCGACGAGGCCGTTTCTTCCAGCGAACTGGCTTGCTGCTCCGTGCGCGACGACAGGTCCTGGTTGCCGGCGGCGATTTCCGCGGACGCCGTGGCGATGGTGTCGGTGCCGCTGCGTACTTGTCCCACGATGCCGACGAGGCTGTCGTTCATGGTTTTCAGGGCGTGCATCAGCTGGCCCGTTTCATCGCGGCCTTGCGCCGTGATGACGCTGCTCAGGTCGCCCGCTGCCACGGTTTCCGCCACTTTCACGGCGGCGCGGATGGGGCCGGTGATCGAACGCGTGATCCACCAGGCGAAACCGATGCCCATCAGCACAGCCAGCACGCCCATGGTGATCAGGAAAACGCGGGTGCCGCTGTAGGCTTCGATGATGCTGTTGCCGACGCCGTCGGCGGCCTTGATCTGCATGCCGGCAAAGCGTTTCACTTCGGCCAGATAAGCCACAGTGATCGGTGCGACTTCCTTGTCGAACACGATCTTGGCGCCTGCCATGTCGCCGTCGGCCTTCATCTTGAAGGCGCGCGCGCGCGTCGTCACGTAGTCGGTGCGCACCTTGCGCACGACCTTGAATTGCTCGATCACGGCCGGGTTGAGCAAGGACGCGATGATGTCATCCTGCAGCTTGCTGGAACGCTCCGCATCGACTTTCAAGTCTTCCTCGATCTTGGCGCGCACGACGGGATCGGTGATTTCAAACGAGGCGACGCCGCGCACGCTGTTGAGTTCAATGATCTTCGACCATTCGGCCACCATGCGCTGGTTCTTGATGCTGGTATTGATGAGGCGGTAAGTCAGGTCGCTGGCCGTTTGCATGCGCACGAGGGCGGTGACGGTCAAGGCGGCAAGCAACAGCAATACGACAGCAAAGCCGACGCCAAGGCGGCTGCCGATGTTCAGGTTTTTCATGTAATTCCTAACAGTTTAATAGTCATGATCGCCGCCGCCAGCAGGGGCGGACAGGCGCCGCAAGGCGCAGGGGATCGGGGTCTTCGGGTGCCGCGTGATGGCTGTGCGGCGCGCCACGCTGAGCGTGGCGATGGAGGTAAAGCAAGGGGCATGTCGGTCAGGCTGACCGTTGCCCAGCAAGCCGCAAGTATAGCATTGACGCAGAGAAATAGTTTTTCAAAGCAATTTTAATTGTTTTTTGATATTGATTTCCTGTTGTGTTTTTACATCAAGTACCTAGTCCATAAGTACTATCACTTACAGTAACCCTTACTTTAGGCATCACTCGCTGATAAAATACTAATGATAATCATTCGTATTAAAACATCGACCAGGGAATTGTATGCAGCAACAGCGCAAGCCAGGATGTAAACCGATCACCATCGCCGTACTGGGCGCCTTGACCTTCGGCGCCACGCCATTGGCAAGCTGGGCACAGCAAAGTTTGCCCGCCGTCACCGTGACGGCGTCGAAGGACAAGGAGGGCTATGTCGCCGCCACCTCGGCCAGCGGCACCAAGACGGAAATGGCCTTGCGCGACGTGCCGCAGACGATCAACGTGGTGCCGGCCGCCGTCATCCGCGACCAGAACGCCATGTCGATCCAGGACATCATGAAGAACATCCCCGGCGTGGGCCTGTCCACGGGCGACGGCCAGCGCGACCAGGTGTTCATCCGCGGCTTCACGGCCATCGGCGACCAGTTCGTCGACGGCTTCCGCGATGACGCCCTGTATTTCCGCGACCTGTCGAACGTGGAGCGCCTGGAAGTGATCAAGGGACCGGCCGCCGTGCTGTACGGCCGCGGTTCCTCGGGTGGCCTGGTCAACCGCATCACCAAAAAACCGGGTATCGATATCACGGACCTGGCCCTGAGCCTGACGAACACAAAAGGGCGCCGCGGCGAAGTCGACGTGGGCCGCGTGGGCGAGACGGTGGACTGGCGCTTTACGGGCGCGCGCGAGTTGTCGGACAGCTATCGCGACCAGCAATTCATCAACCGCACGGCGCTGTCGCCTTCCGTGGCCATCCGCCTGTCCAGCGCCACCAAACTGCTGCTGCAGGGCGATTACCTGGAAGACCGCCGCCTGACGGACTTCGGCATCCCGTCCTACCACGGCCGCCCGGTCGCCGTCGATGCGGGCACTTATTACGGCGCCGCCAATGCGCGCGATGCGGACTTCAGCCAGTCGCGCGTGGTCTCCACGGCCGCCACCCTGACGCACAAGTTCAGCGACAGCTTGTCGCTGCGCAATGCCTTCCGCTATTACGATTACCACCTGGACCGCAACAACACGAATATTTCCGGCAACGTCAACGAAGTCAAGGGCACGATGAGCCTGGGCCACGCCAAGCTCAACCGCGACGAGAGCGGCTGGTTCAACCAGACGGAACTGACGCAAAAGCTGGTCACGGGCACCTTGCGCCATGAAGTGCTGTACGGCGCCGAATTCGGCAAGCAAAACAAGGATGCGTCGAGCTGGGCCTCGACCGCGGTGGCGTCGAACGTATCGATCTTCCATCCCGTCCTGCCGCAGGTCAGCCGCAGCAAGCTGGGCGCGCGCGGCGATACCTTCGGTACCTATGACACGGCCGCCGCCTACGTGCAGGACGCCATCAGCTTCAGCGATGAGTGGAAGGCGCTGGCCGGCCTGCGCTATGACCGCTACAAGCAGCAGTCGCGCCTGGCCAATGCGCTTGGCGTGACGACGGCGGATTTGTCGCGCACGGATTCGGCCTACAGCCCCCGCGCGGGCCTCGTCTGGCAACCGAGCGCCGTGCAATCGTACTACGCGTCGTGGAGCCGCTCGTTCCAGCCGAGCGGCGAAAACTTCGCCCTGGCCGCCAACAATGCCGACCTGGCGCCGGAAACCACGCGCAACACGGAAGTGGGCGCCAAGTACGATCTGTGGGGCGGCCGCGCCAACGCCACCGTGTCGCTGTTCCGCCTGGAGCGCGACAATATCAAGAGCAGCGAACCGATCACGAACCGCATCATTCCCATCGGCACGCAGCGCACGGATGGCCTGGAACTGACCTTCAACGCGGACTTGCACGATGGCTGGAAAATGATGGCCGGCTACGCTTACCTGGACGCCACCATCACGGACTCCATCGCCAAGGACACGAGCGTGAGTGCGGCTGGCTCCGTTGACGTCAAAGGCAAGCGCGCCACCCTGACGGCACGCAACATGGCCAATCTGTGGCTGACGAAAGACCTGGGCCACGGCTTCACCGTGGGCGGCGGCGCGAATGCCGTCGGCAGCCGTTTCGCCAATGCCGGCAACACGGTGGTCTTGCCCGGCTACGTGACGGCCGACGCCATGGCCGCATACCGCACAGGCCGCTATGAAGTGCAGCTGAACATCAACAATATCGGCGACACGCGCTACATCGTGTCGGGCCACGGTTCCAGCCCGAACCTGAGCTTGCCGGGCGCGCCGCGCAATGTGGCGCTGACCTTGCGCTACAGTCTGTAATTTTTGTCACTCCTCACAACCCGCTCGCGAGCGGGTTTTTTTCATGGACGGGCGCTGCGCCGGGCAGGCTCGTATTGATTAGAGGAACTGTTCGGTACCGATAAAATAATGTTGACTATGTGCAATTTTTTAGGGCGGACTGAGCCTTGACTGAGTTTGAGGGGTAAAATAGTGTCATACGGCACAGGCATGGTGCTTATATCTTAGTGATATGACACGACCACGACGCCGTATGACTTTTTATTTACTCACATCATAGAGGCCTGAATATGGTTCAGATGTCCAGGCGCCAGTTCCTTCGGGTAACTGGCGCGACCATTGCTGGTTCCAGCCTCGCCCTGCTCGGTTTCGCACCGGGCCAGGCGATGGCGGAAGTGCGGCAATACAAGCTGTCTCGCACGACCGAGACACGCAATACCTGTCCCTACTGTTCGGTAGGATGCGGCGTCCTGCTGTATGGACTGGGCGATGGCGCGAAAAACGCCGTCTCCAGCATCATCCACGTGGAAGGCGATGCCGATCACCCGGTGAACCGCGGCACCCTGTGCCCGAAAGGCGCCAGCCTGGTCGACTTCATCCACAGCCCGAACCGCCTGAAAGTGCCCGAGTACCGCGCGCCGGGCGGCACGGAATGGCAACCGATTTCCTGGGATGTGGCGCTCGACAAGATCGCGCGCCTGATGAAGGATGACCGTGACGCCAACCTGATCGAAAAGAATGCCGACGGCAAGACCGTCAACCGCTGGCTCTCCACCGGCATGCTTGCCGCGTCCGCCGGCAGCAACGAGGTCGGGTATCTGACCCACAAGACAGTGCGCAGCATGGGGATGCTGACCTTTGATAATCAGGCGCGTGTATGACACGGACCGACGGTGGCAGGTCTTGCCCCGACGTTTGGCCGTGGCGCGATGACGAATCATTGGGTCGATATCAAGAATGCCGACGTGATCCTGGTCATGGGCGGCAATGCAGCAGAAGCACATCCTTGCGGATTCAAATGGGTAACGGAAGCGAAGGCGCATAACAAGGCCAAGCTGATCGTTGTCGATCCGCGTTTTACCCGTACCGCATCCGTGGCAGATTACTACTGCGCCACGCGTACCGGCACGGACATCGTCTTCCTCGGCGCGATCATCAATTATCTGCTGACGAACGACAAGATCCAGCATGAGTACGTGCGCAACTACACGGACATGCCCTTCATCGTGCGCGAAGACTATGCGTTCGAAGATGGCCTGTTCTCGGGTTTCGACAAGGAAAAAGGCAAGTACACCAACAAGGCCACCTGGGATTACGAGATCGGCGAAGACGGCTATGCCAAGGTCGACCCGACCCTGGAACACCCGCGCTGCGTCTACCAGATGATGAAGAAGCACTACGCGCGCTACACGACCGAAATGGTCGAACGTACGTGCGGCGTGTCGGCCGACAAGTTCCACAAAGTGGCGGAAGCCCTGGCTTCGACCGCTGTGCCGGGACGCGCCGGTACCATCCTGTACGCGCTGGGCTGGACGCACCACTCGACGGGTGCGCAAACCATCCGCACGGGCGCCATGGTGCAACTGTTGCTGGGCAATATGGGCATCGCGGGCGGCGGCATGAACGCCTTGCGCGGCCACTCGAATATCCAGGGCTTGACCGATCTGGGCCTGATGTCGAATCTGTTGCCGGGTTATATGACCTTGCCGAACGAGGCCGAGCAGGATTTCGATGGCTATATCGCCGCGCGCGCCACCAAGCCGCTGCGGCCGAACCAGCTCAGCTACTGGAGCAATTACCGCAAATTCCACGTCAGCTTCATGAAGACGTGGTGGGGTGATTTCGCCACGGCGGAAAACAACTACGCCTTCGACTACCTGCCAAAGCTCGACAAGCCGTATGACTTGATGCAAGCCATCGAGAACATGCACCAAGGCAAGATGACGGGCTATATCTGCCAGGGCTTCAACGTGCTGGCGTCCGCGCCGAACAAGCAGAAGGTCACGGAAGCGCTGTCGAAGCTGAAGTTCCTCGTCATCATGGATCCGCTGGCCGTGGAAACGGGCGAATTCTGGAAGGCGCACGGGCAGTATCACGAAGTCGATCCGACCAAGATCATGACGGAAGTGTTCCGCTTGCCGACCAGCTGCTTCGCCGAAGAACGCGGTTCGCTCGTGAGTTCCTCGCGCGTGCTGCAGTGGCACTGGCAGGCGGCCGAACCGCCGGGCCAGGCGCGCAGCGACCTGGAGATCATGTCGGGCCTGTTCCTGCGCATGCGCAGCATGTACCAGAAAGAGGGCGGCAAGTTCCCCGATCCGATTCTCAACCTGACGTGGAATTATGCGCAGCCGCATAACCCGCAGCCGGAAGAAATCGCCCGCGAATTCAACGGCAAGGCGCTGGTTGACTTGTACGATCTGAAGGATCCGACCAAGCTGCTGGTGAAAAAGGGCGAGCAGCTGGCCTCGTTTGCGCAATTGCGCGACGACGGCACGACCACCAGCGGTTGCTGGATTTTCGCCGGCAGCTGGACGCAGGCGGGCAACCAGATGGGACGGCGCGACAACAGCGACCCGACCGGTATCGGCCAGACGCTGGGCTGGGCCTGGGCGTGGCCGGCGAACCGCCGCGTGCTGTACAACCGCGCTTCATGCGACTTGAAGGGCAAGCCTTTCGATCCGACCCGCAAGCTCATCGAGTGGAATGGCACGAACTGGAGCGGGGCCGATATTCCCGACTTCAAGGTCGACGAACCGCCGGAAAACGGCATGGGTCCGTTCATCATGCTGGGCGAGGGCGTGGCGCGCTTCTTTGCGCGCGGCGCCATGGCCGAAGGCCCGTTCCCCGAGCATTACGAGCCGTTTGAAAATCCGCTGGGCTACAACCCCATGCATCCGAAAAACCCGCAGGCGACCAGCAATCCGGCCGCGCGCGTGTTCGCCGATGACCGGAAAATGTTCGGCACGCACGAGGAATATCCGCATGTGGCGACCAGCTACCGCCTGACCGAGCATTTCCATTACTGGACCAAGCATGCGCGCCTGAATGCCATCATCCAGCCGCAGCAATTCGTTGAAATCGGCGAAGAGCTGGCCAAGAGCATCGGCGTCGTCGCCGGCGGTGAAGTGCGCGTCAGTTCCAAGCGGGGCCACATCATCGCCAAGGCCGTCGTCACCAAGCGCATCAAGGCGTTGACGATCGAGGGCAAGCAGGTGCATACCGTGGGCCTGCCGCTGCACTGGGGCTTTACGGGCGTGGCCAAGCCAGGGTATCTGATCAATACCCTGACGCCGGGCGTGGGGGATGCGAATTCGCAAACGCCGGAATTCAAGTCCTTCCTCGTGAAGGTGGAAAAAGCATGATGGGAGCTCAATAATGGCACTGCAATCCTTAGATATCCGGCGCTTGTCGGCGACCACGGTGACCCCGCCGCAAGCGCGCAGCCCGGTGACGGGCACCGTGGCCAAGCTGATCGATGTGTCGAAATGCATCGGCTGCAAGGCTTGCCAGACGGCGTGCATGGAATGGAACGACTTGCGTGACGAAGTCGGCGAAAACCATGGCACCTATGACAATCCGACGGACCTGACGCCGCAATCGTGGACGGTGATGCGTTTTGCCGAACACGAAAACAACGACGGCAACCTCGAATGGCTGATCCGCAAGGATGGCTGCATGCACTGCGAGGATCCGGGCTGTCTGAAAGCCTGTCCGGCGCCGGGCGCCATCGTGCAGTACACGAACGGCATCGTGGATTTCCACCAGGAAAACTGCATCGGTTGCGGCTACTGCGTGGCCGGCTGTCCTTTCGACGTGCCCCGCATTTCGAAAAAGGACGACCGCGCCTACAAGTGCACGCTCTGTTCGGACCGCGTCGCCGTGGGCCAGGAACCGGCCTGCGTGAAAACGTGCCCGACGGGCGCCATCGTGTTCGGCACCAAGGAAGACATGAAGGTGCATGCGGAAGAGCGCATCGTCGACCTGAAGTCGCGCGGTTTCGAAAACGCAGGCCTGTACGATCCGCTGGGCGTGGGCGGCACGCACGTGATGTACGTGCTGCACCATGCCGACAAGCCGAAGCTGTATTCGAACTTGCCGGAACGCCCGCGCATCAGCCCGATGGTGGGCTTCTGGAAGGGCTGGTCCAAGCCGCTGGCGGTGGCCGGCATGGCTGCCACGGCGCTGGCGGGCCTGTTCCACTACACGCGTGTCGGTCCGAACGAAGTGAGCAAGGATGAAGAGCACGAAGCGCTGGAAGAGGCCAAGCGCATCCGGGAGGAACAGCATGAAGCATAGTGAACTTCACGATGGCAAGCTGCGCGACAAGGATGGCAATCCCTTGATCGAACGCTACAACCCCAACGAGCGCACGAATCACTGGGTGACCGCCATCACCTTCGTCATGCTGGCCCTGTCCGGTCTGGCCATGTTCCATCCGTCGATGGCGTGGCTGGCGAATCTGTTCGGCGGCGGGCAATGGACGCGCATTTTGCATCCGTTTGCCGGCCTGGTGATGTTCGTCTCGTTCGCGATCCTCGTGGTGCGCTTCTGGCACCACAACAAGTTCGAGGACGGTGACAAGCAGTGGCTGAAACAGATGGACGACGTGCTCAATAACCGCGAAGAGAAGCTTCCAAAGATCGGCAAATACAATGCCGGCCAGAAGATCCTGTTCTTCGTGCTGCTGGCCAGCATGATCGGCTTGCTGCTGTCGGGCGTCGTGATCTGGCGCGCGTATTTCGCGTTCTATTTCCCGATCGACGTGGTGCGCTTTGCCGCCTTGCTGCATGCCGGTTGCGCGTTCGCCATCATCTGCGCCATCATCGTGCACATTTATGCGGCCCTGTGGGTCAAGGGCTCGATCGGCGCCATGGTGCGCGGCACCGTCACCTATGGCTGGGCGCGCAAGCATCATCCGAAGTGGTTTGAATCGGTGGTGCGTAATACGAGAAAGTAGGCAGTAGGGTAGGTCGGCTTAGCTTCGCGTAAGCCGACATGCTCCGCCGCCGGCGTTTTCGTATGCCAGGGCCAGTCCCCCAAGACTGGCCCCTTTCTTTTTATCGATTAAAATACTTTGACAGCACAGCCAAATCCGCTGGCTCTGCCTTGCCTTTTTTGATGGGAAAACTCCATTGGTACAACGCATTCTTCAGCCAGGCGAAATCGAAGGCCTGGATCACAACGCGATTCCGCGCCTGCTGCTGCCGCAGCCTGACAGCCTGTTTACGGCGCGCGCCTTGCGCTTGCGCGAACTGGCGCAGGGTAAGATCAAGGGCATCCCCGTCGACGCGGGCATGCAGGGCTACCTGGTGCTGATGGCCGCGCTGGCCGATGCGCAAGCCGTCGTGGTGGGAAAACTGGCGCCCGGCGCCGTGCCTGCCGCCGACCCGGACGCGCTGCGCCGCGCCATCCAGCACCGCATGCCCGTGCTGCCCGTCAGCGGCGCCCGTCCGCCCGTCTGGCGCGACATTTTCGCCAGCCTGCTCGATGAACTGGCCACCACGGCCGCAAGCCAGCCGGCCCTGTCGGGCGGCCTGACGCAGGTGCTGGCGCAATTGCGCGCGCTCGACGCGCCAGCGCTGGACGCCTGCGCCGACGCCGTGCTCGATGAAAACGGCGACAACCTCAATCCCATGCATGCGCCGTTCGTCGCGGCCGCGCTGCAAATTTTGTGGTCGGTGTCGGCCAGCCAATTGCGCGCCGCGCGCGTGCCGGACCTGGAAACGGGCACCCTGTGCCCCGTCTGCGGTTCGCACCCCGTCGCCAGCGTGATCCGCATCGGCGGCCAGTCGCAAGGTTACCGCTACCTGCACTGCGGCATTTGCGAAAGCGAATGGCATATGGTGCGCGTCAAGTGCTCGACCTGCGAACAGAATGGCAAGATCGCCTACCAGGGCCTGGACGCGGCCGACGCAAAGCCGTTCGACCCGGTGACGGCGAAGGACGACAAATTGCTCAACAAGGCGAACGATCCGAAAAAAGTGGCGCGCGCGGAAACCTGCGACGATTGCCATACGTATCGCAAGGTCTTCAACCAGGAACACGATTACAACGTCGAACCGCTGGCCGACGACCTGGCCAGCCTGATGCTCGACCTGCTGGTGGGTGAGGCGGGTTACCAGCGCGCCAGCGGCAATCCGTTACTGTGGCTGGGAAAGAATGAAAACAGCGAGGGCCAGCAGTCATGACGACGGGGCAAACCGTGCGCCTGCCGTCGGTAGACCGCATCCTGGGCGACGCGGCTTGCCTGGCCCTGATAGCACACTACGGCCGCGTGCAGACCCTGGCCTGCGCGCGCGCCGTGCTGGCCGAACTGCGCACGGCCATGCTGGCGGGCGCAGTGTTTGGTGAATTCGATGAGGAGGACGCATCGATTGCCGCCATCGTCGCGCAGGTGGCCGACCGGCTGCAGGCGCAATCGCGCTCGCAGCTGCGCGCCGTCTTCAACCTGACGGGCACCGTGCTGCACACGAACCTGGGCCGCGCACTGCTGCCCGATACGGCCGTGCAAGCCGTGGTGGAAGCGCTGCAGTGGCCGATGAATCTGGAATTCGACCTGGAAACGGGCAAGCGCGGCGACCGCGACGACCTGGTCGAGGAATTGCTGCGCGAGCTGACGGGGGCCGAAGCGGCCACCATCGTCAACAACAATGCGGCCGCCGTGCTGCTGATGTTGAACACCCTGGCGCAGAACAAGGAAGTCGTCGTCTCGCGCGGCGAGCTGGTGGAAATCGGCGGCGCCTTCCGCATCCCCGATGTGATGACGCGCGCGGGCGCCGTGCTGCGTGAAGTGGGCAGCACGAATCGCACGCACCTGGCCGACTATGCGAACGGGATCAATGAACATACCAGCCTGCTGATGAAGGTCCACTGCAGCAATTACGCGATCACCGGTTTCACGAAAAGTGTGGAGCTGGACGAACTGGTGCCGCTGGCGGCAAAACATGCCATTCCCACGGCCGTCGACCTGGGTAGCGGCACCCTGGTCGACCTGGCGCAATACGGGCTGCCGCATGAAACGACGGTGCGCGAAACCATCGAGGCGGGCGCCGACCTGGTGACCTTCAGCGGCGACAAGCTGCTGGGTGGTCCGCAATGCGGCGTCATCGTCGGGCGCGCCGATCTGATCGCGAAGATCAAGCGCAATCCATTGAAACGCGCACTGCGGGTCGGCAAGCTGACCCTGGCCGCCTTGGCGCCCGTGCTGCAGCTGTACCGCGCGCCGGACTTGCTGGCCGAACGTTTGAGCACCTTGCGTTTGCTGACGCGTCCCGCTTGCGCCATGCGCGCGCAGGCGCAAACCGTGCTGCCGCTGCTGCAAGGCGTACTTGGTGCCGCCTATGTGGTCACCGCCGAAGCGATGAAAAGCCAGATCGGCAGCGGCGCCTTGCCCGTCGACCAGCTGCCCAGCTTTGGCCTGGCCATCCGCAGCGCGCCTGGCTCGCGTCTGAGCAATCCCCTGGGCGTGCTGGAACAGCGTTTGCGCGCCTTGCCGTGCCCCGTGATCGGGCGCATCGGGCAAGACACCCTGTGGCTCGATCTGCGCTGCCTGGAAGCGGCGCACGAGACGGCCTTCATCGCGCAGCTCGCCGAGTTGTCCGCATGATCGTCGGCACCGCGGGCCATATCGACCATGGCAAGACGACCCTCACGCGTGCGCTGACGGGCGTGCACACGGACCGCCTGAAGGAAGAGCAGGCGCGCGGCATTTCGATAGAACTGGGCTACGCCTACCTGCCGCTGGCGGATGGCACCGTGCTGGGTGTGATCGACGTGCCCGGTCACGAAAAATTCATCCGCACCATGGCTTCCGGCGTGACGGGCATCGATTTCGCCTTGCTCGTGGTGGCGGCCGACGACGGCATCATGCCGCAGACGCACGAACACCTGGCCATCTTGCAGCTGCTCGGTGTGACGCGCGGCGCCGTGGCGCTGACCAAGATCGACCGCGCCGACGGCGCCCGCGTGGCGCAGGTGGAGGCGGACATCGAAGCACTGCTGGCTGGCACGCCGCTGGCGGGCAGTCCGATCTTTCCCACCGCCGCCAATCGCGACGACGATGCGGGCGTGGCCGCCTTGCTGGCGCACCTGACGCAGGTGGCGCGCAGCCTGCCGCAGCGTGACGAGCGGCGCCTGTTTCGCCTCGGCGTGGACCGCGTGTTCACCTTGTCGGGGCAGGGCACCATCGTCACCGGCACGGCGCTGGCGGGATGCGTACAGGTGGGCGACATGCTGCAGCTGGCGCCCGGCGATGCACAGGCGCGCGTGCGCAGCATCCATGCGCAGAACCGCGCAGCCGGGACGGGCATGGCGGGCCAGAGATTGGCGCTGAACCTGGCCGGCATCGACCGCGAGCGCATCGAGCGGGGCAACTGGATCGTCGCGCCCGCGCTGGCGCAGTGCTCCGAACGCCTCGACGTGGAACTGACCCTGCTGCCCGACGCGGGCGTGCAGCTGAAAGCCTGGTCGCCGCTGCACGTGCACCTGGGTGCGGCGCACCAGCTGGCGCGCGCCGTCATGCTCGATGGCGAAACCCTGTCGCCGGGGCAGACGGGCAGGGTACAGCTGGTGTTCGACGCGCCGATGCACGGCGTGCCGGGCGACCGCTTTGTCGTGCGCAATGCGCAAGCGACGCAAACGGTGGGCGGCGGCATGGTGCTCGATCCGTTCGGCCCCGCGCGCAAGCGCCGCAGTCCGGCCAGGCTGGCGTGGCTCGATGCGCTGGCCGCGTTCATCGCGCACGGCGACTATGCGGCCCTGCTGGCGCAAAGTCCGCTGGGGCTGCGCGAATCGCTGCTGGTGCGCCTGTCCCTGTTGCCGGCGGACGCCCTGGCGCTGCCGTCCGACACGCGGCGCATCGCCCTGCGCGGTGGCGACGCCCTGCTGCTGGCGCCGGCCGCGTTGCTGGCGCTGGAGGCGCGCGTGATGGCAGCATTGGAAACCTTCCATGCGCGCGCGCCCGACGAGGCGGGGCCGGAACTGTGGCGTTTGAAACGCATCGTCGACGCCGAGATGGAAGACGCCTTGTGGAGCCATCTGGTCGAAGGCTTGCTGGCACGTGGCGAGATCCTCGCACGCGGCGCCAGCCTGCACTTGCCGGCGCACAGCGTGGAACTGACGCCGCAGGAGCAGGCAGTGGCCGAACCCTTGCTGGCCGCGTTGGAGCAGGGGCGCTTCGATCCACCGTGGACGCGCGACCTGGCGCGCGGCTTCGGCCTGGCCGAGGACGAGACGCGCAAGCTGTTACGCAAACTCGCCAAGGCAGGGCAGATCAGCCAGGTCGTGCACGACCTGTTCTACCATCCGTCGGCCTTGGCCGAGCTGGCGCAACTGGTGAGAGCACTGGCCGAAAAAACGGAGCTGGACGAGGGCCTGGCGCCCGGTTCCGGCGCTGTGGGCGCGGCCACCTTCCGCGACGCCAGCGGCCTGGGCCGCAAGCGGGCGATCCAGGTCTTGGAATTCTTTGACCGCGTCGGTTATACTCGCCGTGTTGGCAATGGGCATCTATTACGCCCGCAAGCGCTGTGGTCCTATACGCCAGCCTTGCCCAGCAGCTAGCTCAGGCACCGCGGAAAGCACACTCATCCGGTGATGTGGCCGGGCTTCAAACCCGGTGGAGGGCGTCAGACGTTCTCCCGTAGGTTCGACTCCTACTGTTTTCCGCCAGTTACATTTCTCCCATCCCCTTCCGCATGGCGTTCTCCCGGCGTTGGCCTGTTGCCACGCTGCGGAAAATATATGGTTTAATTGGCAATATGCGGCGATGCCAGGGTGAGCCGATGGTAACATCGGCTTCAATCCCCTGTAGCAGATGAAAGCAAGCATGAAACAAGCAAGCATGGCGTGGCTGCTGGCAGTGGCGCTGCTGATGCCGGCGCTGGCCGCGGCGGTAGACGTGCGCATCGTCGGCGAGCATTTGCCGCCGTCGAGCATGATGGAAGGCAATGTCGTCGTGGGACGGGAAACGCTCAAGGTGCGCGACATCATGGCGCGCGCCGGTCTTTCCTACCGCATCGAGCTGCTGCCGTGGAAGCGCGCGTACGCGCAGGCGCTGCGCGAGCCTGATACCTGCATCTTTTCCACCAGCCGCACGCAGGAGCGCGAAGCGCAATTTCGCTGGATCGGCCCCCTCAACGAAGCGGAATGGATACTCTACGGCCTGGCCGAGCGGCACCTGGCGCTGCGCACGCTCGATGATGCGCGCGGCCTGGTGATCGGCACGGTGCTCGGCGACGCGCGCGACGATTACCTGCGCCAGCGCGGCATGAACGTGGCGCCCGTGACGCAGGAGTGGCTCAATCCGCAAAAGCTGCTGCTCGGGCGCATCGACCTGTGGGCCGTGGGCCTGGCGGTGGGCAGCAAGCCTTTCGTCGGCAAGGAGTGGGAGGGCAAGGTGGTGCCGCTGCTGACTTTTAACCGCGTGCAGACTTACCTCGCCTGCAACAAGCAATTACCCGAGGCGCAGGTGGCGGCCATGCAGCGCGCCGCGGCGGCCATGCGCCGCGACGGCAGCATGGCGCGCGAACATATCCGCTGAGGCCCGCTTCAGCTTTCCAGCCACTGGCGCACGCAGTTGCGTCCTTCGCGCTTGGCCTGGTACAGGGCCTGGTCGGCATGGCTATAGGCCGTTTCGAATGGCGTGCCGGCGCGGTTCCAGCTCAGGCCCACGCTGACGGTGATGGCGCGCGTGATGGGCGCCGCATGGCGCTGGCGGCCGACGGTCTCGCAGATGCGCTGCGCCACTTGCGCCGCGTCGTCGCGCGAGGAGGTGGGCCAGACGACGGAAAACTCTTCGCCGCCGACCCGGCCGATGGCCGTCTCCTGTCCCAATAGTCCTTTCAGGCAGTCGACCACGGCCTGGATCACGCCGTCGCCGGCCGGATGGCCGAAGTCGTCGTTGACCTGCTTGAACAGGTCGATGTCGAGCACGATCAGCGCCATGTCGCCCTGCGCCAGGCAGCGCGAGGCGTGGTCGATCACGGCGCCGCGGTTCAGGGCGCCCGTCAGCGGGTCGTGCGTGGCGCGGTATTCGAGCTGGCCGGCCAGGGTTTGCAACTGGCGGTTCAGCAGATGCATGTCGCGCTCGGCGCGGTCGCTGCGGCCGATCAGGCGCCGCGTCTCGCGCATCAGCCGCTCGTAGTGGATGATCAGTTCACCGAGCACGCGCCGCTGTTCCGCGCCCGACGCGCTGGCGTCGGCGTGCATGCGGCGCGCGGCAGCCAGGGCCGCCGCTTCCACGGTGAACAGGTCTGGCTCCAGTCCAGCCTCGGAGAGGGCGGCGCGCATGTCCTAGCTGCCCTGCACGGGATGGTCGCGGAAGTCCAGCGCCGTAAAGTCCTGCTGCAGCTCCTGGCCGAATTCCAGGATGGTGTCGTCATCCTCGTCGTGATACCAGTTCAGGCGCACCTGGTTGCCATCGACGGCCGCCTGGTTCAGGGTGTCGAACAGGGTAAACAGCATCTTCGTGCTGGAGCTGTTGAAGTAGGCCAGCGAGACGTTGACGGTGATGGCCGCCTCGCGGCAGCCTTCCAGGTAGGCGCGCACGGCGGCGATCAGCGGGCCATAGAAGGCGGCCGCGTTTTCCGGATACGACTCGCCCTTGATCGACAGGGTGTGCTGCTCGAAACGGAAGTCGATTTCGGGCGAACTCGGGGTCGCGGCGATGAACAGTGGTGACGGTAATTGCATATGCTTTCCTGAGTCGGCTCTTTCAAATGATGGCTTTGATGCAGAAGATGGTGTGGCCCGGTTCCTGGGGATCCTGGACGAATTCGAATTCCAGCGGCTCGCTGGCGTCGCGCGCCATGGTGAGAAACCCCAGGCCCGCGCCCTTGCTGTCGGCCGGCGCTTCCTCGCGCAAGGCCTTTTTGTAGGCGAGGCGGATTTCTTCCATCGTCATGGTGTGCAGCGGTTCCAGGCGGGCGCGGATCTGCGCCACGTTGTCCGTCGAGACGGGGTTGGCGCACAGCAGAAAAAAACTGTCGCCGCGCGTGCCGATACAGAATGAACCGCGCCGCATCTGCTGGTCCAGCTGCGCATCGGGCGTCAGGCTGTCGGCGGAATAATGCATGATGTTTTGCGACATTTCGATGAACGAGGAAAAGATGCGCCGCCGCGTGGGCCCGGCCGCGCCGGCCGTATCGAGGCGCGCCTTGATGGTTTCGGAAATGGCGTTCACCACGTGCTGCGAGAAATAGCCCACGTAAAAAAAGATGATGTTGCGCTTGCGTGCCACATCCCAAAACTCGTTGAATTCTTCGTACAGCACGTCCGTGCTCCTGGCTAGCCGGTGACCCGGTTTCTTGTTGATAAGGTGGCGCGATGGCGCCAAAACTACAGGCGGAAACAGAAAAAGGTCAGGTCGTCGCGGCGCGGCTGCGCTCCCTGCCACGCGGCGCTGTCCTGCAGCAGGGCCGCCGCCACGTCGCCGGCGGGAGCGTCGCGCCGCGCCAGCAGCTGCTCGCGCATGCGGCGCTTGCCGTAGGCGATGTCGCGCGCGCCGCCGATCTGGTCGAGCAAGCCGTCGGTGGTGAGGAACAGCAGGCTGCCGGCGGGAATGGCCAGCGTCTCGTTGTGCCAGCAGTAGCCAGCCGGCGTGTCGACATAGCCCACGCCCATGCGCGCGCCGTCGATGGCGCGCACGCTGTCCTCGCCCGGCGCGACCACGTGCAGCGCCAGTTTCGCCCCTGCGAAACGCAGGCTGGCGCTGGCCGTGTCGTAGCACAGGAAGGCGCAATCCATGCCGTCGTTCGAGCCGGCGTGGCCGGTGGCCGCGCCGCTGCTGGCGCCGTCCTGGCCCAGCAGGGTTTTGATGGAGCGGCTGACGGCGCCGATCAGGGCGGCCGGATCGTGCGGTCCCAGTTCGCGCAAGGCCTGGCTCAGGGCCGACGAGGCGATCAGGGTCATGAAGGCGCCCGGCACGCCGTGGCCGGTGCAGTCGGCGATGGCGGCGAACCAGCCGCCCGCATGGCGTTCGAAGAAGTAGAAGTCGCCGCCGACGACGTCGCGCGGCTGCCATTCCAGGTGGGCGTCGGGCAGGGTGGCGCGCAGTTCCGCATCGGAGGTGCGCAGCAGGGCGCGCTGGATCACGCTGGCGTAATCGATGCTGTGCATGATCTGCCGGTTCTTTTCAGCCTGCATGGTGGCCACCACGTTCATCAGCTGCAAGCCGAAGCCCACGCCGGCCAGCGCGCCATCGGCGGTGATGATGAAGCCATCGGCCAGCGCCTTCTCGCCCGCTTCCACGGCGCGGAAGGTGAGGTCTTCGATGCTCATGGCGCCGTCGACGATCAGCGGCTCCTTGTCCATGAAGGCGATGCAGCTCTTCTTGCCGTACACCTCGTGATAAAAGGGCTTGGACATTTGCGACATGAAGATGTTGCGGCTGATCAAGCCGATGGGCTTCTGCTGCTCCGTGACTGGCAAGCTCATCATGTCGCGCCGTTCCGTGAACAGTTCCAGCACGGCGAAATTGCTGGCGTCGGCCTGCACGGATTCCGTGGGGATGCACAGGTCAGCCGCCACGGACGTGCGATAACGGGGAAGATGCAATCGAGAAGCGTTGAACTCCACAGCGGCTACCTTTACATGACGATCGGACCCTTGTTGTCGCAACAGCAAGGCGACTGACAAACAGGCAATATCATCATGGTAGCCTTGGAATGTGACGGCTTGATTACCAGCTTGTCAAAACCGTATGCATGATGGCTACATGGCAAGCAACTTACAGGCGCCGGGCCAGCGCCTGTGCCTGTTCCAGCCAGCGCGCTCGCTGCGCTGCGGTGGAATCGATCATGGGACCAAAGCTGGCCACCTTGACGGGCTTGACGCCGCAAAATTCCAGGGTCGTCTTGCGCAGCTGGTGAATGCCGGGCATGTGGTAGACCCAGCGGAAATACCAGGGCGGCGTATCCATCGCCACCAGCAGCTGGGCCGTGCGGCCTTTCAGCAGCTGCGCCGGGAAAGCCTTGCCCGGGCGATACTTGAAGGCAAAGCCGGGCAGGAAGATGCGGTCGACGAAGCCTTTCAGCAGGGCCGGCGCGCCGCCCCACCAGATCGGGTAGGCGAAGACCAGGTGTTCGGCCCAGCTGATGGCTTCCTGCGCGGCCAGCAAGTCCGCTTCCAGCGGCTGCACCTGGCGGTAGCCTTCATGCAAGTTCTGGTCGAAGTCCAGCTGGCCCAGGCGCAGCTCACGCACCGTGTGGCCTGCGCTGCGGGCCGTGGCGGCATAGGCATCGGCCAGGGCGGCGCAAAAGCTGTCGCTGGACGGGTGGCCGAGGAGTATCAAAATGCGCTTGGGTGTCGTCGTGGTCATGATGCAGGCTGTCCGTTAAAGAAGAGCTTGCATGCTAAAGCTTGCCCCTAGTGACAGAGTCAAGCGGCCTTTTGCAGACGCTGCTGCGCCAGGCAGTCGTGGATTTCCGTGTCGATGTCGGCCAGTTGCGCGTCGAGCTGGCGCAGGCGGGCGAACTCCTGCTGTATCTGTGCGCGCTTGTCAGCGATGTGCTGCGACAGGGCGGCCCAGTCGGTATCGTCGCCGGCCAGGATGGGCAGCAGTTCGGCCAGGCGGAAGCCCAGGGCCTGCGCCTGGCGTATCAATTTGACTTGCGCCAGGTCTTGCTGCGTGTAGACGCGATAGGCGCCGGAACGGCGCACGTCGCCAAGCAAGCCCAGCGCTTCATAGTGGCGCAAGGCCTTGGGCGAGGTGCCCGCCAGGCGGGCGATTTCTCCGATATACATGCTTCTTCCTTGTTGAACTGCGGCGCACGCAGTGTAGCGCAGGTGGCTTGCCAGGCGCTACCTTGCGCGCTGCCTCAGGAGGGCTTGCGCGGCGGCACTTTTTTGGCAGTGCACTCGGCGCAGGTGCCGTACAGCGACAGCGCGTGCTCGTGCAGCACGAAGCCCCGCTCGGCGGCGATCTCGTTCTGGCGCAGTTCGATGCCTTCGTCGACGAATTCATCGACCTTGCCGCAACCCGTGCAGACCAGATGGTCGTGGTGCTGGCCTTCGTTCAGCTCGAAGACGGCGTGGCCCGATTCGAAGTGGCGGCGAAACAGAATGCCCGCTTCGGCAAACTGCATCAGCACGCGGTAGATGGTGGCCAGGCCCACGTCGATTTTTTCGGCCAGCAAGAGTTTGTAGACATCGTCCGCACTCAGGTGCTTGATCGTGCCTTCTTGAAACAGCTGCAGAATCCGCAAGCGGGGGATGGTCACTTTCAAGCCCGATTCACGCAGTTCCCTCAATATATCCATGTCTCCCATTCCTTTTTATAGTCGCCTAGCGAGGTCATTCATTATATCGCAAATGATAATCATTACTATTCTCATTTGTAGCGTGCGAAGTGGAAATATTATGCTGCGCAGGGCGGTGGCAATCCAGTGACATCGGCGCAAGTGGCGATTGCGTGGCGGGCAACTTGCGTCAGCATGGCGTGCCGACATGGGAGTCGTGCACGCGGTCACGCTGCATTGCCGCATTTTCTTGATCTGGGCAAAGGAAAAAATGCCTCTAATGATGCCATCTAGCACTATTTGATGTGGATCAAAGTTTTTGTTGCACTGCACTCTTAGACTTCGCAGCGTTACTTAACGACAAAAAGAGGGAACTAGAATGAAAAAGTCCGCAACTGCAGCAGCAATCGTCCTGGCCGCCATCGGCGCATTCGCCGGCAACGCAATGGCACAGGAAAGCCCATGGCTGGTCCGTGCGCGCGCCGTGCATATCGATCCGGCCAACAAATCCACGCCGGTCTTTGGCGCTGGCGCATCGGACACGATACATGTCAGCAGCAAGACGATTCCCGAAATTGATATTTCGTATTTCTTCACCCCGAACATCGCTGCCGAGCTGATCCTGACGTATCCGCAAAAGCATGACGTCACCCTGTCCGGCACGAAGATCGGCAGCTTCAAGCATTTGCCGCCGACCCTGTCGCTGCAATACCACTTCATGCCTGAAAAACAGTTCAGCCCTTACGTGGGTGCCGGCGTGAACTACACGAATATCTCGGACGTGAAATTGCTGAGCGGCGCCGGCCGCCTGGAGCATGACAGCTGGGGCGTCTCGCTGCAAGCTGGCGTCGACTACAAGCTGGACAAAAACTGGTCGCTGAACTTCGACATCAAGAAAGTGCAGATCCGCAGCGACGTACTGGCTGCTGGCGCCAAGATCAGCGAAGTCAAGATCGATCCTGTCCTGATCGGTGTCGGTGTCGGCTACCGTTTCTAAGCATTGATCGACTGCGCCCCCGCGGCGCGGACAATAAAAAAGACGGCCAGGTGTGAACCTGGCCGTCTTTTTGCATTCCATGCGCCGTCTTATTTTTTCAGCGTCTTTTCCAGCGCCAGCTGGTAGTCCGTCTTTTCGTAGCCGGCCAAATACTTGTTCGTCGCGTCGAGGAAGGCGCGCGAGCGATAGGCCGCTTCCAGGTCCTTGACCCATGGCTTGGCCTTGTCGGCCGTGCGGATGGCCACCAGGTTGATGTAGCTGTCCGAGATCTTTTCCACGCTAAGGGCCGACGTCAGCTTCATGCCGGCGGCCAGGGCGAAGTTACCGTTGACGAAAGCGTAGTCGGCGTCCGCCAGCGAACGTGGCAGCTGCGCCGCTTCCAGCGGCACCAGTTTCAGCTTCTTCGGGTTGTCCAGCACGTCGCGTTCGGAGGCGCGCAGCGGGTCGACGTTCGGTTTCAGTTTGATCCAGCCCATCTTGGCCAGCATGACCAGCGCGCGCGCCTGGTTGGTGGGGTCGTTAGGCATGGTGATGGTGGCGCCGCTCTTCACGTCCGCCAGGGACTTTTGCTTGCCGCCGTACAGGCCGATCGGCATGGTCGGCACGGTGATCAGGGAGCTCAATGGCAGCTTGTTATCGGTGGCGAACTTGGTCAGATACACGATGTGCTGGAACACGTTGGCGTCCAGCGAACCTTCGGCCAGCGCGTAGTTCGGCTGCACGTAGTCGTTGAATTCGACGATCTTGACCTTGTAGCCCTGTTTTTCCAGGATGGGCTTGATGCCCAGCTTCAGCTGGTCCGAATACGGGCCGGAGCTGGTGCCGATGACGAGTTCTTTCGGGTCCTTGGCGTGGGCGGCGGTGGCGAAGGCCAGGCTGGCGGCGGCCAGGAGCAGGTTGCGGCGAATATGGTTCATGCTTTTCCTTGTACTGAAATACTGAAGATGAATTAACGTTTGTCGAGGCGCTTGGCGATGCGCGTGCCGGCGAACTGGATGGTTTGCACCAGCACGATCAGGATGGCCACGGTGGCTACCATGATGTCCGTCTCGAAGCGGTAGTAGCCGTAGCGGATGGCCAGGTCGCCGATGCCGCCGCCGCCCACGACGCCGGCCACGGCCGAATACGACAGGAAGCTGATCGACAGCACGGTCAGGGCCAGCACCAGGCCGGAGCGCGCTTCCACCAGCAGCACGCGGAAGATGATTTGCATCTCGGACGCGCCCATGGCGTGTGCCGCCTCTATCACGCCGCGCGGCACTTCGCGCAGATTCTGTTCCACCAGGCGCGCCAGGTAGGGAATGGCGGCGAACGACAGCGGCACGGCAGCGGCCAGCGGGCCGATCGAGGTGCCCGCGATGATGCGCGTAAACGGCGTCAGGGCGACCAGCAAAATGATGAAGGGGAAGCTGCGCACGGTGTTTACCAGCCAGCCGAGGATCATCGACAGCGGACGGTTTTCCAGCGACTGGCCTTCCGAGACGAGGAACAGCAGGATGCCCAGCGGGCCGCCGATCAGGATGGCGGCCGTCAGTCCAATGCCCAGCATGGTCATGGTCTGGCCCAGCGCCACCCAGATTTCCGGCAGCAGCTTGATGACGTTATTGATCGATTCTTCAAACATGTGTTGCATCCTTCCATGCGGTGGCTTCAAACGCCTCGGTGCCGTAATACGCCAGCTCGCGCCCCAGCGCCGTCTTGCGCGGGGTGGCCGTGTCGCTCAACTCGAATTGTTCGGCGATGGCGCCGTTTTCCACGACGGCGACCCTGTTGCAGATGGCGCCCAGCACCGACAGTTCATGGCTGACGATGACGATGGTCACGCCAAGGCGCGCATTGATGTCGCGCAGGGTGTCGAGCAGGGCGCGCGTCGTTTCCGCGTCCAGCGCGGACGTCGGCTCGTCGCACAGCAGCACGTCGGGGTGGCTGGCCAGGGCGCGGGCGATTGCCACGCGCTGCTTCTGCCCGCCGGACAATTGCGCCGGGTAGCTGTGCAGCTTGTCGGACAGGCCCACCAGCGCCAGGCATTCCTCGACCCTGGCGGCGATGTCCTCGCGCTTGGTGGTGCCATGGATTTTCAGGGGGAAGGCGACGTTGTCGAAGACGCTGGCGTTTTGCAGCAGATTGAACTGCTGGAAAATCATGCCGATGTTCTGGCGCGCGTCGCGCAATTCGCTCTTGCCCAGGCGCGTCAGTTCGCGCCCGGCCACGGTAATGGTGCCGCTGTCAGGACGTTCGAGCAGGTTAATCAGGCGCAGCAAGGTCGATTTGCCGGCGCCGCTCTTGCCGATCAGGCCGAAAATATCACCGGGATAGACTTCCAGCGTGACCGATTTGACCGCGTGGAATTGTTCGCCTTTGGGCAGCGCGAAGGTCTTGTTTGCGCCATCGATGCGAATCACCGGCGTACGGTGTGGTGTGGTCATGCAGTGTTTCCTTTTTTATTGGACCGTGACAGGCGCGCTTGCAGGGGCCAAATCGCCCGGCCTGTTACGTCGGTTGCGTAGTATACCTCCGATCGTGTTATTACTCCTACGACAGAATCTTGCTTTGAATATGCAAATAATGTCTATATGGGTGTTTGGCGAGAGTAAACGCGGTTTTTATGCGATCAGCCGATGGAAAATTCGACGGGAATCGATAATTCCAGCGGGTCCGGCCGTTCCTTGGGAATGCGCGGCAGCGGCGCCGCCCGTTGCAAAGTGTCGAGCGCGGCCTGATCCAGCGCTGCGGAACCGGAACTGCGCTCGATGGCGGCCGCCAGCACCTGGCCATCGCGGTCGATGCGGCAGCGCAGATACACCACGCCCTGTTCCCGCTTCGCGCGCGACGCCGTCGGATAGCGGCGGAAGCGTTCCATGCGCGCCAAAACCTTGCCTTCCCAGCTAGATACGCCGCTGCGCAGCTCCTGCGGCGCGGGCGGCAGCGCAGGCGAGGGCGGCGCCGCCGCGATGGATGGTGCCGCCGCCGGTGCCGGTATCACGGGCGCATGGCGCACCTCGGCAACGGCCGCGATGCTCTCGGCTTGCGGCGCCATGGGCGCGGCATCGGGCTGCGGCAGCACGAATCGTCTGATTGCCGGCACTGCCTTTTTGGCAATGGCGGCGGATGGCGCGGCGGCCGCGCTGACCCGTTCAGCAAGATTCTGCTCCAAAGGCCGGGGCGGGGCGGCCGCCGGCAAGTACAGCATGGCCGGCTGCGCTGAGTCGGGCGCGATGGCCAGCAGGGGCGCCGCTGGCGCGCGGTGGTATAGCGCCCATCCCAGCAGGGCGCCATGCATGGCGAAGACGGTGGCGATGGTCAGCGGCTTGTGCCAGTCCGCCGGCGGCGTCTTTTCTGGCGCAGGCGCCGGGCCTTCCGGGCGGCGCAGCAGGTAAATGATGACGGCGATTTCCATCGTTGCCACGAGGGCGATGACCCACCAGGGCGGATGGCCGAGGCACATGGCGACAAAGCCGATGGCCATGCCCAGGCAAGCGAGGACCTTGCCGCGGCGCGACACGGCGCGGTGTTCGCGCCATTGGCGCAGCGGCGCGCCGAAGCGCGGGTGGTGCAGCAGCCAGTGCTCCAGGCGCGGCGAGGCGCGGCTGAAGCAGGCCAGCGCCAGGATCAGGAAGATCGTCGTTGGCATGACGGGCAGCATGGCGCCGATCACGCCCAGCGCCACCATCAGCATGCCGGCGCCCGTCCACGCCCAGCGGCGCAGGCGTGCCGTATGCGCTTCCGCAACTGCCTGGATGACTGGCTCCTCCATCAGGCGCACGCCTCCACGTGGCCATGCATGCGCAGGAAGGCGGCGCGCGCGCCATCGATCACGCGCGCTTCACCGGCATCGTCAAGCACGGCCGTATCGAGCACGGAGGTAAACTCGCGCCAGTGGCGCGCGCGTCCGTCCGGATGGCCGGCCAGGTGGCGCGCGCCATGGTGTTCATCGAGGCCGATTTTGCCGGCCAGTTTATACAGGATGGCCGCGCCCAGCTTCGAGCCTTCGCTCACGTACAGCCAGCCCAGCGCCGTGGCCAGGTCCAGTTCCGCGTCGAACGGCGGCGTGGCCGCATCGGCCGGCAATGCTGTCTCGAGGTCGCGCAAGTCGGCCGCGATGCTGTCGTAGCGACGGCGCTGTTCCAGGTCCGGCAGCAGGGCGGCCAGTTGCGCGTTGTCGTACAGCGCGTCGACGTCGCGCAGGAAAGCGTACTGCGCCTGCAAAAAGCGCGCATAGTTCTCGCGGCTGGAAAACGGCGCGCTGGCCATGATGCGCTGGTCCAGCAATTCGTGGGTGGCCATGGTGTCGGCTTTCAGGCGCTGGCTGCGGGTCGGGGCCGCGTTGGTCGGAACGGCGTTCAAAGTGGTGTCGCTTGCTGCATGCATGGAATATCTGCTCTCTATTATAAGGATGAATCAAATCAGAAACGAAGGCCAAGCGTGACGCGCGCCGTGCGGCCCGGTCCCGGCATCAGGCTCAGGGTCAGCGGATCGAGGTAGTAGCGGTCCGTCAGATTGTCCACCGCCACGTCGATGGTGGCGTTGGGCGTGATCTTGTAGCTGGCGAACAGGTCGGCCAGGGTGTAGGCCTGCGTCAGCACCTGCGGCGAGGTGCCCGTCCACGACTGCCACACGGCCTTGTCGTCCTGGCGCGCCAGCGGGTGGCCGACGTGCGTCAGGCGCGTGCCGATGGTGAGTTTTTCCTGCAGCCAGCGCGTGCCCAGGGTCAGGTTGGCGCTCAGCTTGGGCTGGATATGGTTGCTCACGTAGGAGCTGCTAAAGCCGATGGGCGAGCAGTCTGGCGTGTTCCAGATCTCCGATTGCCACTTGCTGGCCTTGCGCAAATAGGCCGCCGTGGCCGCGTCGCAGATCAGGGTCTTGCGGTTCCAGGTACCGGAAAAGTCGGCAAACACGCTACCCCGGTCATATGATGACTGCAGTTCGACGCCCGAGACGCTGTACTTGTCGGTATTGGCCATCGAGAAATTCTGCGCATGGGCCGGCAAGTCGGGAATCGGACGGCGCGTGATGTAGCCGTGCGTGACGTTGTCGAAATACGCCACGCGCAGGCGCAGCTTGTCGGCGGCGCTCCATACGCCATCCTTGACCACGCTCACGCCGATCTCGCGGTTGTGGCTGCGCTCGGCGTTCAGGGGCGAGGAATAGGTGGCCGAGAAACCCATCGTCGACTCGTACAGGCTGGGCATGCGCAAGCCGCGCGCGTCGCGCAAAAACACGCTGACGCTGTCGGACAGGCGCGCCGTCAGCGCAAACGTGGGCGCAAAACCGTGGTCCTTGCGGCGGATCGGCTTGCTGTAGGTGAACAGGCCGGGGATGGCGTCGCGGAAGACATAGTCGTTGCCGCTCCAGTCGGCGACCTGCGAGACGTCCAGCGGCGCTGGTTCCTCGCCATAGCGTTCCACCATGCCGCCCACCAGCGCGGGATTGGTGGCCGCCGTGAACTGGCCCTGCGCATCCTGGTACCACTTCGACGCGCCGAGCTGTCCGCCGTCCTTGTCCCACATGGTGACCCATTGCCAGCCCTGCGGCTGGTATTGCTGTTCCGCGCGGCGGTTGCGGTCGCGCGAATCGAAGCGCTGGAAGCGTCCGCCCGCCTCGACCGTCAGCCAGTCGCGCGCCTGCCACTGCAGCGAGGCGAACACGCTTTGCTCGTGGCGCTTGCCGTTGCGCAGGGTGTGGTTGGCATTCAGGTCGTCATCGAGGATGGCCACGCTGTCGGCCGGGCCGATATCCTCGTTCTGCAGGGACAGGCCGTAATCGAGCTTGAGCGCGCCCATGCCGGTGGCGAAGCGCGAGGTGTTCGTCAGGTCGGCGCCGACCCTGCGCGCCTGGTTCTTCGCCAGGTACAGCACTTCCACGCACTCCTTGCATTCATGGTCGCCTGGATTGGTCTTGCCTTCGAGCGGATTGCTGAAGATGTCGCCGTTGCGCGACTTGCTCTGCATGTCCGTCAGCCACAGGTTGGCCTTCAGGTCGATCAGCTGCTGGCCTTCCGGTTTCCACTCGTAGCGCGCCGTCAGCGCGTTGGTGCGCACCTGGCTCGGATCCCACTGGGGAATGCTGCCGGTGCTGTTGCGGTAGATTTGCGAGGGCATGATTTCGCCATAGCTGCTGTCGAAATAGCGGTAGCCCAGTTCCAGCTTCTGTTCGTGCGGCAGGCGCAGGCTGGCTTTCAGCAGGGCCGAGGTGGTGCGGTTGGCCGTGTTCAGCACTTCGTCGCCCTTCTTGAAGAACTGCGTCACGCCATTGTCGTCGCCCCATTCATTGAGCATTTGATAGCGTTCGAAGCCCCGTGTGCCGGAAAAATAATTGCCGATGCTGCGCTGGCTGATGGCGGCCACCAGGTCGTAGTCGTCCTGGCGCGTGGCCACGGCGATGCTGCCAAAACCGCTACGCGGGTTGTCCAGCTTGTTGCGCTGCGTGCGCGGCGTGCTGCCGAAATCGGCGGGCGCCGAGACGCTGTTGTCCTGGATGCCGCCGCGCAGGCGCACGCCCGTGCGCTGGCCTGGTCGCAAAATGTCTTCCGGTCGCAGCGTCTGCATGCTGACCATGCCGCCGATGGCGCCCGCGCCTTGCGCCGACAGGTTCGGGCCCTTGTCGATGCGGATGGCGCTGATCAGGTCCGGGTCGATGTAGCTGCGGTCGGCGACGCCCGCGTAGCCGCGGTAGACGGTCGATGATTGCAGGCTGCCGTCGATCAGCACGGGCACGCGGCCCTGGCCCTGCATGCCGCGCACGTTGACGTCGACGGCGCCGCTGTTGCGGCTGTCGCCTACCTGCACGCCGGCCACGCCCTTGAAGATGTCGGCTGGCGAGGTACCGCGGAAGCGCTCGATCTGCTCGCGGCCGATGTACACGGAGGCGGCCGGCGTCAGGTAGGGCAGGTCGGCCGGATCCGTGTCGTCCGCCTCGAAACTGCCACTGCCGCCCTGGCCATTCACGCGCAGCGTGCCGATCTGCACCGCGCCGGCAGAGACAGGCGCGGGCGCGCTGATGATGATGGTCGTGCCGCCTTGCAGCTGCGCTTGCAGGCCGCTGCCGGCCAGCAGCTGGCGCAGCGCCTCGGGCAGCGAGTGCCGGCCTTGCAGCGGCGCGCTGTGGCGTCCCTGCGTCAGGCGCGCGTCGGCCAGCAGCACCATGCCGGCCTGGCGCGCCAGCTCGTTCAGCGCGCGGTTCAGCGGCTGCGCGGGAATCTGCCATTCCACCTGCGCCACCGGCGCGGCGGCGGCATGCATGGCGGGCGTGGCGAAGGCCAGGCCGATGGCCAGGAAGAGGGGGGACAGGCGGGGAGACAGGCGGGCGTGCAGGGGAGGGCGCGGCGGATTCATATGCAGGTTTTTCCTATGGTGATGTGGTGGTCCTTCATAGTTAAAACGAATGAGTCTCATTTACCCTGACGTGCGGATGAATTTTATTTCGCGTCATGGGGACAAATCAGCGGGCGACGATATGCAGCTTGCCGTCCCGGCGCACCACGCGCACGGGCAAGGCCAGCGGCAGGGCGGCGGCAAATTGCGCCGGCAGTTTCGCGTCGAAGCTGCCGTTCAGGCGCAGGCCGGCCAGGGCCGGATCGCCGAGCACGAGGCCCGTATCGCCATAGCGCTCGAATTCGGCCAGCGCTTCGGCCAGGGTGGCGTCCTCGAAATCGAGGCGCCCCGCACGCCAGTTGCCCACCGCTTGCGCGTTGACCCTGGCCAGCGCCGTCACGCCCTGCGGCGTGACGGTGACCGTGTCGCCCGCCTGCAGCACTTCGGCATGTGTGCCGGCTTCGCTTTCCACGCGCACCGTGCCTTGCGCCACGCTCACCTGTGTCGTCGCGCCCACGTGGCGCACTGAAAAATGCGTGCCCAGCACCGTCGCCGTGGCCGCTCCCGCAATGACCTGGAACGGACGCGCAGGGTCGGCGTGCACATGGAACATGGCCTGGCCGCGCAGCAGGCGCACGCTGCGCCGGTCGCGGTACAGGGCCACGTCGACGGCGCTGCCGCTATCGAGTTCGATGCGGCTGCCGTCGGGCAGGACTTGCGTGGCGAACTGGCCGCGCGCCGTGCTGTAATCGTGCTGGAAGCCCGGTTGCTGCCAATGACTGGCCAGCGGCCAGGCCAGCAGGCCGCACAGCAGCAGACAGCCGCCGGCCAGCGCGCCGCGTGGCGGGAAGGAGGCTGCCTGGCGCAGCCGCCGCAGCAGCGATGACAGCGCGCCCGCCGCCGGGGCAGGCTGGCTGAAGGCCGCCACGCGCTGCGCCGGCAGGCTGGCCAGCAGCGCATCGGTGCGGGCCAGCGCCTGCCAGGCTTGCTGGTGGCGCGCGTCGGCGGCCAGCCATGCATCCAGCGCCGCCAGTTCGTGCGCGGCCAGGCCCGCGTCGTGGCGCAGCAGCCATTGCGCCGCCAGGAAATCGATGTCGTCGGCCGTCGTGTCTTGTGATGTCATGCGCTGTTTCATAGCGTATCCCGCTCGGGCATGCCTTTTTTACAGGCGAGCATGCCGTTGATGATGTGTTTTTCCACCATGTTGACGGAGATGCCCATCTGGGCGGCGATCTCGATCTGGCTCAGGCCATCGAACTTGTACAGTGCGAACGCCTGGCGGCAGCGCGGCGGCAAGGCGTCGATGATGGCCAGCAGGCGCTCCATGGTTTGCCGGTCGTGCAGCCGTTGTTCGGGTTCGTCGGCGCGTGGCGCGCGCAGCTGGAAATGGGGCGTGTCGATGTCGTCGTGGGGGCGGCGCTGGTGCAAGCGCTGTTCGTCGATGGCGATGTTCTTTGCCGTCACGTACAGCAGCGCGCGCTGGCCGCTATCGGGCGCCGCGCCGCTGTGCAGGGCAGGTGCGCCGCCGAGCGGTTCGCGCGCCAGGATGCGGGCGTAGGCTTCCTGCACCACGTCCTGCGCCTTGTCGCGGCAGCCGGTGGAGCGCGAAATCAAGCGCAGCAATTCCTGGTAATAGCGTTCAAGCACCGCGCGTTTCCTCGTTATCAAAGCCGGCAATGATAGCAAGCCCATCAAATAATAACAAGAATCATTCTCATCTGATGTCATATTCGAGGTGCTGGATAACGCTGGATATTTTTGGCAATGCAGACAATAATCGGCAGCAGAAGGCGCTGTCGCGGACCGTATTGCCCGCTATTATCGATTTTATCGATGCTAACTAGGTATATTTTCCGTTTTACATCGATCTTCATGCCATGCATAATCTGTTGCAACTGAAGCCAGACAATCAGCCGCATGCGCCACCGCCTGCAGCTGCTTGCGGTTTTGACATCCTCCACTTTCTATCAGGAACCTACAATGAAAAAACTGCTCGCTTTTATCGCCGCCGCCGGCTTCTCGCTGTCCGCTGTTGCCGCGCCTGAAGTCTATGTCATCGATGGCAGCCACACTTTCCCCCGTTTCGAGTACACCCACATGGGCTTCTCGACGCAGCAAAGCCGTTTCAATAACACCACCGGCAAGGTCACCCTGGACCGCGCCGCCAAGACGGGCGCCGTCGAAGTGCTGATCGACACCAAGTCCGTCGACACGGGTTCGACCCTGTTCAACTCGCACATCCAGGGCGAAGACTTCCTCGACACGGCCAAGTATCCGGTCGCCACCTACAAGTCGACCAAGTTCAATTTCGATGGCGACAAGCTGGCCTCCGTCGACGGCAACCTGACCCTGAAAGGCGTGACCAAGCCAGTCACCCTGACCGTCACCTCGTTCACCTGCGCACCGCACCCGATGCTGAAAAAAGACGCTTGCGGCGCCAACGCCACGGCCAAGATCAAACGCTCGGAATTCAACGCCGGCAAATATGCGCCAGCGGTCAGCGATGATGTGACGTTGACGTTTGCGATCGAAGCGATCAAGCAGTAATTTTTAAACCCGACATCTGCACTGCCGGGGTCGGACCCTGAGGGTCCGACCCCAGTTTTTGCTCTTGGGTTGAAGCTGAAAAAAACGGCGGGCAAATAGCCCGCCGTTTTTTTCGTCCAGGTAGTCGACATCACGCCAGGTGATGCACCTCCTGCTGTCCATACACGGGTGTGTTCAACCCTTCCATGCGCGCCTTCAGCTGCAGCGACAGGTACTGGGAATAGTGGCGCGACTGGTGCAGATTACCGCCGTGGAACCACAGCGCCTGCTGCTGCGTGGGCTTCCACATATTGCGCTGTTCGCCCTCCCACGGGCCAGGGTCTTTCGTCGTGGACGAACCCAATCCCCACACCTTGCCCACTTTATTCGCCACTTCCGGCGAGATCAGGTCGGCCGCCCAGCCATTCATGGAGCCGTAGCCGGTGGCGTACACCACCAGGTCGGCCGGCAGTTCCGTACCGTCCGACAGCACGATGGAGTGGCTTTTCAGTTCCTGCACGCCGACGCCGCTTTTCAGCTTGATCTTGCCCTCGGCGACCAGCTCGGAGGCGCCCACGTCGATGTAGTAGCCGGAGCCGCGGCGCAGGTATTTCATGAACAGGCCGGAATCGTCGTCGCCAAAGTCCAGCATGAAGCCCCGTTCTTCCAGGCGCGCGTAAAAATCGGCGTCGCGTTCGCGGATGGCCTTGAAGACGGGCTTCTGGAAGTCGGCCAATATCTTGTACGGAATCGAGGCGAACGTCAGGTCGGCCTTGTATGTGGTCATGCCGGCCGCCAGCGCCCGTTCCGAGTACAGGTCGCCCAGCGCCAGGTCCATCAAGGAATCGGACTTGACGATGTGCGTCGACGAGCGCTGCACCATGGTCACGTCCACGCCTGCTTCCCACAGGGCGGCGCAGATATCGTGCGCGGAATTGTTCGCGCCGACCACCACCACCTTCTTGCCCACATACGCGTCCGGACCCGGATGCTGCGACGAATGCTGCTGCTCGCCCTGGAACACGTCCATGCCCTTGAACTTCGGCATGTTGGCCTTGCCCGACATGCCGGTGGCCAGCACCAGCTGCTTCGGTTTTAGGGTGACGGGCTGGCCCTCGCGCAGCACCTGCACCGTCCACTCGCCGGTGGCTGCGTCAAAGCTGGCCGATTCGCATGAGGTCGAGCCCCAGTAATTGAGCTCCATCACCTTGGTGTACATTTCCAGCCAGTCGCCGACCTTGTCCTTCGGCGTGAAGACGGGCCAGTTGTCGGGGAAGGGGATGTACGGCATGTGGTCGTACCAGACGGGGTCGTGCAGGCACAGGGATTTGTAGCGCTTGCGCCAGCTGTCGCCGGGGCGGGCATTTTTCTCGATGATGATGGTGGGGACGTTCAGCTGGCGCAGCCGCGCGCCGAGCGCGATGCCGCCCTGGCCGCCGCCGATGATGACGCAATAGGGCTGGCGCGTATAGCCCAGTTCCGTCGCTTCCTGCTCGCGCTGTTCCAGCCAGCTGCTGCGATTCGTGCGCGCGCCGTGTTCCGCACCCATGGGCCGCCGGCCGCCCTTGGCTTCCTCAAAACACTTCAATTCGCTCATGGTGGTGAGCAGGGTCCATATCTTGCCGTCGCGGATGCGGATGAAGCCCACGCCGCGCGCCGCGTTCGTTTCCACGGTGATCCAGCTTTGCAGCACGCCGCCCGCTTCCACCGCATGTTCACCATCGGCGATGCGGATGGAGACTGGCTGCACGGCGCCCAGCTGGGCGGCCAGCATGGCGGCGATCTGTTCGCGGCCCTCCAGCGTTTTCAGGTTCCAGGTAAACAGCACCAGGTCGCGCCAGTAGCCGTCCTGTTCGAACAGTTGCGCGGCGCCCGTGCCGTCACTGGCGCGAAGACAGCCTTCGAGCTGCTCCAGGATGCCGGCCACGGCCAGGTCGTGCGGGTTGATATCGGTTTGCATCGTGTCTCCTCCAAGTCTGCTGACTTTATGATGGGATGCGGCTGTGTTGCCGCTGACGATGTTGTAACACTGGCGTTCCGGCGCCGCATTGCGCAGCGCAGCATGACGGCTATTGAGACGGAAGTCTCAGCGCGTTTGGCGCATCATTGCCGGTGCGGCGCCACGATGTGCAGCTGCTTGAGGCGCCGGTACAGGGTGGCACGCGAGATGCCGAGCATGGCGGCTGCCTGCAGCGGGCGCCATTTGGCGGCGTTCATGGCGTGGACGATGCGCGTGCGTTCGGCCAGTTCCGGCGCCGTGTATTCCAGCACATTGGGCGCGACGGTCGCCTCACGGGTGGCGCGCGCACGCGCCTTGGCCGGGCGCAGCGGCGCGCGCACGCGGGCGTGCAGCCAGGTGCTGCCGCCGGCCAGCCGCAAGGACAGCAGATTGTGTCCCGCGCGTGCATCGAACAGCCGCTCGGCGCGCACTTCCAGCACGTCGCCGACAGGACGCGGCAGGCTATCCAGGCCCGTGATGACGTCGCGCGCGCAGCGGTTGGCGGCGACGATGTCGCCATGCTCGTCGATGGCCAGCAGCATCTCCGGCTGCACTTCCACGAAGTGGCGGTTGCGGTGCGCCAGCAGGATGCAGCAATGGCTGTAGGATTTGAGAAAAAAACCGTCCTCGATCAGGGTCGCGCCTTGCCGCACCAGTTGTTTCACCAGGCGCTGGCTGTCGCGCGCGTCGGGCGAGTTCAAGGCCGACGCATCGAGCACGCCGATCAAGTCGCCGTGCGGCGAAAAAATCGGCGCCGCGCTGCAGGTCAGGCCCGTGAACGCGGCGCGAAAATGGTCCGTCTTGTGCACGGTGATGGCTTCATGGTCGAGCAGCACGGAGGCGATGCCGCATGTGCCTTCCTCTTCTTCCGACCAGCACGAACCGGGGTACAGGCCCGCCTTCTTGAAATCCTTGCGCTGGTCCGTGTCGACCACGTAGTCGATCGTCACGCCGCGCGCATTGGCGAGGATGACGCAGTAGCCCGCTTCGCGCACCATGGCGTGCAGGCGCGGCAGGCACTGGCCCGTGGAGCGCAAAAAATCTTCCTCGGACTGCTGGATGGCGCGCAGTTCGGCGCCCGTCAGGATGCGCGGCCCTGTCGTCGAGGCGGGATCGAGCCGGTAGTCGTCCAGCGAGCGCCGGTAGGACGAGGCCAGTCGGGCGGTGTCGGCCCCCGGATTGACGATACGACCGGCGATCAGGTCGCGCACGCGGTCGATATGGCTGGTCTGGCGGACGTAGGGCATGGTGCTCTCCAGTGTCTCGGTATCTGGTTTTTATGGTGTTTTGCTTGTCGCCCCGTTTTTAGCACGAAGCGCCGGGTCGCGCATCCTGCGCTGCAGCATGGCGCGCGCGTGAGACGTTAGTCTCAGCGCGTGGCCCGCACAATAGGATGCCGCAGGACAAGATAAAAAGTTTCTCTGTTAGCATGCATCGCATGAAGCGAGCGCCGTTGCCGGCGTCAGCCATGACAGGAGATATGCATGAAGACATTGCCACCCATCCGTCGCCTGGCCCTGGCCGCCGCCTGCCTGGCGCTGGCCGCCGGCGCCCATGCGGCAGAGACAACGGCGCCGCTGTCGGCCGCCGCCAGCGACCCGGCTGCATTGCAATGGATGGTGGGCGCGCCGCCGCCGGCCGATAAGATCATCCGCTTCGACGATGGCAGCTATTTCAATTTCCCCCAGCTGCGCTGGAGCGTGTCGCACTTCCGCCAGTTGATGCCGACGGTGGCGGTGGCGCGCGGCTTGAAAGCGCCCGTGCCCTTGCCGCGCGCACTGCGCAACGATATCGACAGCCTGCGCTTTACCCCGCTGGGCGCGAAGGAGACGATGACCTGGGAGCAGTCGCTGGGCGCCAATTACACGGACGGCATCGTCGTGCTGCACCGGGGCCGCATCGTGTATGAGCGCTATTTCGGCGTGTTGAAGGAGGGCGGCCAGCATGGCGCCATGTCCGTGACGAAGTCCGTGATGGGCACCATCGGCGCGGCCCTGGTGGCCGAAGGCAAGCTCGATCCCGGCAAGAAAGTGGCCGAGTACGTGCCGGAGCTGGCGAAGTCCGCGTTTGGCGACGCCACCGTGCGCCAGGTGCTCGACATGACCACGGGCCTGCAATTCAGCGAAGATTACGCCGACCCGAAAGCGGAAGTGTGGCAGCACGCGGCGGCCGGCAGCCCGCTGCCCAAGCCGAAGGATTACACGGGACCGCGCAGCTATTTCGAGTACCTGCAGACGGTGCGGCACGAGGGCAGGCATGGCGAGGGCTTCGGCTACCGTACGGTCAACTCCGACGTGCTGGGCTGGATCATCGCCCGCGTCACGGGGCAGAGCGTCAACGAATACCTGTCCGAGCATGTCTGGCAAAAGCTGGGCGCCGAGCAGGATGCCTACATGACGGTCGATTCGACGGGCACGCCGTTTGCCGGCGGCGGCTTGAATGCGGGCTTGCGCGACCTGGCGCGCTTCGGCGAAATGCTGCGCAACGATGGCCGCTATAACGGCCAGCAGATACTGCCCAAGGCGGCCGTCGACGATATCCGCCGTGGCGGCGACAAGCAGCTGTTCGCCAAGGGCGGCTACGATTTGCTCAAGGGCTGGAGCTACCGCGACATGTGGTGGGTCACGCATAACGAGCATGGCGCCTACATGGCGCGCGGCGTGTACGGCCAGCGCATCTACATCGATCCGAAGGCGGAAATGGTGATCGTGCGTTTCGCCTCCACGCCGACGGCGGCCAACGCGGCCAACGACCCGACCACCACGCCGGCCTTCGAAGCGCTGGGCAAGCTACTGCTGGCCAAGCCGCAGTAGCTTGCCAGCCGTGCGGCGGAACGGACTCAACTGCAATACACTATCCTTTCGTCATCATTTGTTGTTTGGGTGATAATTCATGCGCCGCACGCAAGGAGTACGCACCGTGGAAACCAGTCAGCCGGATCAACCGCGCCCGCCACTCTGGCGGCGCCTGCTGTGGCCGGTCGCCCAGCTTGGTTCGGCTTTCAAGCTGACTGGCACGCATCTGCTGCACCACGTGATCGGCGCCAGCCTGATCGCCGCGTTGATGCTGGCGCTGGAGGGTTTTCACGTGCTCGAATGGCTCGATGCGGCCATGCTGCGGGCCAGCGCGGCGCAGGAGCGGCTGCTGGACCGGGGCAAGGACCCGGGCGCCGCCTACCGGCCCGGCATCATCGAAATCGACCAGCCCGCGTTCGAACAGGTCTTCGACGAGCGCGAACCGCTGGAGCGCACGCGCCTGGAGCAATTGATCGCCAGCGCCGCCGCGCGCGGCAGCAAGGTGCTGGCCATCGACCTGGACCTGGCGCCGGCCGTATATGAACAGCACAAGGCGGGCGAGCGGCCGCTGGACCGCCTGCTTGACCGGCTGGCCGCGAATGGCCGGCAACTGGTGCTGATCCTGCCCGAGCAATCGGACCGCAACGCGAACCTGCCGTGGATACGCGCGCGCTGCGCGGCCGGCATCCACTTTGCCAGCCCGCGGATCCGCGAACGCATGGGCGCCGTCACGCGCATCGAGCTGAAAAGCCCCGTGCTGGCGGCCGTGGCCTTTGAGCTGGCGCATGGCGCCGACGAGCAGGAGCAGAAGCAGCCCATGCCGGCCGCCTTGTCCGAGCAAAAGGAAGTGATGGCGCTGGCCGGCCGCGTGTGCCAGCTGGCGCGGCGCACGGGCAGCGAAAAGGAATTGGCGCGCTGGGCGTTCGAACCCGTCATCCGCGGCGACGCCAAGGCGGCGGCCGAGCAGAACGCCGTTACCGCGCCGTTTCACCCGGCCGCCGTGGCGCCGGCATTCCTGAACCCCACGCGCACGCGCGTCAAACTGAGCGACGGCCAGGCTGGCGTGGATGCCGGCGCGCTGCGCAAGAACGTCGTGTATATCGGCAGCACGTATGACGTGCGCGACCGCTACACGACGGCAGAAGGCGAGCAGGCCGGCCTGCACCTGCATGCGGCCGCCCACACGTCGCTGGGCATCGGCACGGCCGACGTCAACAAATATGCGGTGTTCGTGGCCGACATCGTCATCGGCGTGCTGCTGGGCTGCCTGTTCGGCGGTCTGTGGACCCTGTACGGCCGCGCCGAACTGGCCATCGACAAGCGCATGGAAGGCCACGATTTCGGCCGCCTGCACCGCATGGGCACCCTGGCGGAATTCTATGGCATCCGCCTGATGCTGGCGCTGGTGTGGGCCTCGCCGTTTGCCATCGGCGCGCTGGCCATTTACCTGTCGCGCGGCTTGCTCGAGCAGGGCTGGTGGGTCAATCCCGGCCCCCTGATCGCCGGCATGTTCCTGCACGCGATGTCGCTGCGCGACGAAGCCCACCATCCGCACGAGGAAGTGCCGGGCCTGTCCGTGTGGGCCCAGCTGCGCCGCACGCATCCGGGCATCGTGCTGGTGCAGGCGCCGCTGGCGGTGCTGCTGTTGATCATCGCCCTGATCTAGCGCAAACCGTGGCGCCGCAGCGGCGCTAAACTGGGCGCCTTTTTCATTTGCAGGAGGATGCCATGTTGAGCGGAGGATGTTTATGCGGCGACGTGCGCTACGAAGCGGGCACGGGCGCCTTCCATGAAACGGCCTGCCATTGCTCGATGTGCCGCCGCGCGTCGGGCGCGCCGTTTGTCGCCTGGTTCAGTGTGCCACGGGCGAACTTTCGCTGGCTGCGGGGACAGGCCACGCCATACGCGTCCAGCGAACACTGCACGCGTAGTTTTTGCCCCCGCTGCGGCACGCAGCTGACGTTCGAGGATGCGCGCGACCTGGACGAGGTTGGCCTGACCACCAGCAGCCTGGACGACCCCGAACAACTGCCACCGCACAGCCATATCTATACGGACACGCAACTGGAGTGGGTGAGATTGGCCGATGGCTTGCCGCGGTATCGTGGGGCGCGTAGCGAGGGGTAGGTCGGATTAGCGGGGCCGCCGAGGCGCGCAAGCGCGTAATCCGACATGCTACTGGCGTCAATTTAGTCGGTAATGGCGCGCAGGCGCGCCAGCGCGTCTTCCACGACGAATTCAGGCGCGGTTTCGATGCGCTTTGCGCCGCGTGCTTCAAGGTCGAGCATGCGGATCTGGTTGACCAGCGCCACCCCCTGCGTTGCCGTGCCGCTGCCGCTCAATGACGCGGCAAAGCCCGCGTGGCGGGCAAAATCGCCGCCTTGCGTGATGGGGGCGACCAGCACGACGCCGAGCGTGTTGAAGGCGCTGGTGGAAAGCACCAGCGCTGGCCGGGACGCATCGCGCTGTTCACGGCCTTCCGTTGGCTCCAGATTGACCATCACGATATCGCCACGGCCGAACTGGACGCGCTTTACCATGCTTCGCGGCCAGCCGGTTTGATCTGGCTCCATGCCGCCATGTCGGCCGGTTCTGGCGCCGTGACATCGCATTGGGCAACCAGATCATCGAGCGTGAAGGCAGGGCGCTTGGCTTTCAGGAATACGCCGTCCGGACGCACATCGACCGCCAGCTTGTCGCCCAGCGACACCTTCAGCATGCCCAGCAGTTCCGTTGGCAAGCGCACGGCCGCGCTATTGCCCCATTTTTGGATCGATAGTTCCATATGACCTCCTATGTATCTACATTGTAGATTCATGTAATCTGATAATCAAGGACGGTGTTTACCCGATCAGCTTCAACCCCGGCGGCAGCGCCTCGCCCAGCATGCGCTTGGTATTCGCTTCGTCCAGCTGCGTCACTTCGCTGACCATCGCCTGCCACAGGGGCGGGGCGCCGACGGCTTTCAGGCGGGCGAGGACGGTGGCGCGCAGCGCGTCGTCGATGTCGCGCGAACGGTCGCCCGTCATGCGCGCCAGGTGGGTGGCGGCAAATGCCGCCGGTTCCGTCTTTTTCCAGTCCAGCGCCAGCAGCATCGTGAGCCATTCGGCCACGGTGGCGCTGTCGACCACTTCATGCGCGCTGCCGTGGAAGGGCTGGCGCGCGCCGACCCTGGCCAGCGCCCACAGGGTATTCGTGTCCGCCACTTCGCCCTTTTTATCAGCCTTCTGCAGACGCTTGATCAGCCAGGCGCCCACTTCGGCCTTGTAGGCGCCGGGGATGCGCTCGAGCGAGGCGCCCAGGCGCAACATGTCTTCATCGCTGCCGTTGACGAGGGTGACGGGGCGGCTGCCGCGCTGGGCCGCATCGGCTTGCAGGTTGAAGGCGAAGTCGTCGAGCAGGCGCAGTTGCTGCTCCGTGCTCAAGCCGCCGGCCACGCGGCGCCACAGGGTCCACCATTCGGCGCATACCTGGTTGTCCTTGTGGTGCTGCACGCCCGCGTCGAACAGGGCCCACAGCTGCTCGATGCGCCACGGGTCGAGCGCGTCGCCATAGCCGGGCCGCAAACAGTAGCCGGCCAGGTTCAGCCAGACCCGCTCATGTTCGGCGGAGCGGCGCCGGCCACGCGCGCGTTGTAGCAGGGCGTCGAACAGCTGGCGCAAGAGCGGCGTGTCCCAGCTTTCGCGTCCGCCCAGCCCCCGTTCCAGGTGCTGGCGCAGCTGGCGCACTTCCTTGGTTTCGACCTTTTGCGCCTTGCCGCCGAAGATGCGCTCGATTTTCTCGATGGCTTCTTTCACGCGTGGTGATACGCTGGACGTTTCGCTTGCTACGTCCTCTTCGCCTCGCAGCTGGAATTCCAGCAGCCAGCGCTGGCCGGCATCCGCTGCTGCCACGCAATGCACTTCCAGGGTACCCACTTCCGTCATGACTGTCACCAGCTGCACGGTGATGTCGCGCTTGTCACCGCTTTCCGCTTGCAGCACGCTGGCCAGCGGCGGCAGGCGCAAGTATTCTCCGGCATCCAGATCGACGATTTCGCCCAGTTGCGGCGGCGTGCCCGCCTCAAAGAGGGACGTGGCCAGGTGGAAGCGCACGGGCCGGCCCAGGCGCAGCGCGAACAGGCGCTCCGTCAGGCGGATCTCTTCGCCGCTGGCGCTGCCACGGGGCAGGATGCAGACGGCGCGCTTGTCCTTGCCCGCCTCGCCCAGCACGAGGAAGTAGCTGCGCGGCGAGCCGCCGCCGATGCGCGGTGCCTGGCCACGGCGGGCCAGCGCGTAGGCGACGGCGCCACGGGCCACGGCCACGTCGGGATTATCGTTATGCAGAATGGTGAGCGGAGCGTCGCGCCAGTGGGCGAGCGTGTCGGCCAGGCGGCGCGCCAGCGCGTCGGCGCGGAACACGCCGCCATTGAGCAGCAGGGTATCGGGCAGTACCCCTTGGTGCTGTTGCAGAAAGCTGGCCAGGTGGCGCGTGATGGCCGCGTCCTGCGCATACGGCAGGCCGAATTCGACGATGCCGGCGCGGCCTTTTTTCGCTGTCTCTGTGAGTTCCACCTTCGGGAAGAAGCCGTCGACCACCATGGCCGTCACTTCCTCGCGCGTGACGTCGGCGGACCGGCTGCCACCAATCAGGCGCGAACCCGCGCCCAGCAGGGTGACGGTGGCGCTGTCCGGCGCATCGTGCGACAGCAGCAATTCCTTGGCGGCGCGGCAGCGTTCCATCAGCTGCGACAAACGCGCGGCCGATAGCTTCATGCCGCCTTCGCTGCCAGCGGCCATGCGCGTTTCCACCAGGTGGGCCAGCGCCAGGTCCATATTGTCGCCGCCCAGTATCAAATGGTTGCCCACGCTGCTGCGCGTGAGCTGCGGTTCGCCGTTGCCATCGAAGGCCACGTCGATCAGGCTGAAATCCGTGGTGCCGCCACCCACGTCGCATACCAGAATGCGGCGCGTGTCGGCCAGGTCGTCGCGCAGGGTGGCGCGCCGGCGTTGCAGGAAATCGTAGAAGGCCGCTTGCGGTTCTTCCACCAATCGCAAGGTGGGCAAGCCCGCCATGCGGGCCGCTTCCAGGGTGAGTGCGCGCGCACCCTCGTCGAACGAGGCGGGAATGGTCAGCACCAGTTCCTGCTCTTCGAGCGGAGAATCGGGGAAGCGGTGATTCCACGCGGCGCCTACATACGCGAGGTAGCTGGCGCTGGCCGCCACGGGCGACACCTTGGCCACGTCGGCATCCGCACCCCACGGCAGGATGGGCGCCTGGCGGTCCACGTTCGCATGCGACAGCCAGCTCTTTGCGCTGGAGACGAGCCGGCCCGGCACCTGGGCGCCGAGCTGGCGCGCCAGGGCGCCCAGTACTGCATGGTCGACGCTCGCTGGGTCCTGCTGCGGCCACGGCAGCTGCAAGTCGCCCGCCGCCAGTTCGCCGGCGGCAGGGTGGTAGCGCAAGGACGGCAGCAGCGGGCGTGCAGCCACTTCGCCGGGGGCGACCAGCTGCTCGATGGGGAACAGGTTTATTTCCGCCTGCGCATCGCCAGCCGCCGCATACGCCACCACCGTGTTGGTGGTGCCCAGGTCGATGCCGACCAGGAAGGCCGGCCGCACCTTCGCGCCGCGCATGCTTATGGCTGCGGCGTGCCGCGCACGTCGAATTCCACTTTCCAGCGCTCGGCGCCGTCAGGGGACACGGCCAGCAGTTCCAGGGTGCCCGCCTCCGTCACGCGCGCATGCAGCTTGACCTGCACCACGTCGCCGGCCGACCGGCCTTCGGCGGACAAGGTCGCCTGGATTTCGCTCAGTTCCTGCAATTCGTCCGGGCCCCAGAAGTCGAGCAAGTCGCCGATCTGGTCGTTGCGGCGCGTGGACGAGGCAAAGAAGCGGAAGTGCACGGGCTCGCCCACGACGAGGCCGAATTGCTGGCCCGGCAGTTCCAGTTCGCTGCCTTCTTCCATGCCGAACGGCGCCACGCACAGGGCCTGGATCGGCGGTTCCATGCCGGGGATGGCCGGCATGGCCGATTCGATGGCGACATAGAAGGAGCTGGCCGTGCCGCCGCGGATGCGCACGCCATGGCCGCGCCGCACGTAGCTGTAATAGGCCGCGCCACGCGCCACGGCCAGGTCCAGGTCGGCCCCGGCCAGCATGCGCGCCGGTTCCGCGCCTTCCATGTATAGCCAGTCGTTGACGGTCGCCATGATGCGCTGGACCAGCAAGTCGGACTTGAAGACGCCGCCGTTGAACAGCACGGCCGTCGGGTGCAAGAAGCTGGCGCCGTCCGCCTGGCGACCGGCGAAGCCTTCCAGCTCGCTGGTGGCCGCCACTTGCCGGCCCAAAAACGCGGCCAGGTGGCGCGTGATGGCCGCGTCCTGCGCATACGGCAAGCCCAGTTGCGTCAGGCCCGCGCGCGTGCGCACGGCAGGGCGGCTCGATGCTTCCACCTGCGGGAAGAAGCCGTCGAGGATGAAGGTGGACACTTCCGCGCGCGTCAGTTCCGTGCGGATGGAGCCGCCGATCAATTTCGAGCCGCGGCTCGGCACGACGATCGGCGCCACATCGAGGCCGCTGTCGGCCAGCAGGCTTTCCTTGGCGCTGCGGCAGCCATACGTGAGCGCGCGCATTTGCCAGGCGTCGAGCTGAGTGCCGTTGGCGGCCAGCTTGCGCGCCACCAGGTGGGCCAGCGCCAGGTCCATATTGTCGCCACCGAGCAGGATGTGTTCACCGACTGCCACGCGATGCGGTTCCAGCACGCCGTCGCGCTCGAGCACGGCGATCAGCGAAAAGTCGCTGGTGCCGCCGCCCACGTCGACCACTAAAATGATGTCGCCTGGCTTGACTTCCTTGCGCCAGCGGCCTTCGCTGGTCTGGATCCAGCTGTACAGGGCCGCCTGCGGCTCTTCCAGCAAGGTCAATGAGGTGTAGCCGGCCGCCTGCGCCGCTTCCATCGTCAGCTCGCGCGCGGCCGGGTCGAACGAGGCGGGAATCGTCACGGTGATTTCCTGCTGCGCGAACGGCGCTTGCGGGTGGGCGTTGTCCCAGGCCTGACGCAAGTGCGTCAGGTAGCGCGTGGCGGCCGTGATGGGCGAGATGCGCGCCACTTCGGCCGGCGCGTCGTTCGGCAGGATGGCTGCGCGGCGGTCCACGCCCGGGTGGCACAACCAGCTTTTCGCGCTCGACACCAGACGGATCGGCGTGGTGGCGCCGCGGCTGCGGGCCATTTCGCCGACGGCGAACGGCGCTTGCGCTTCCTCGGTGACCCAGGGCAGGGCCAGGTCGCCCGCCGCCACTTCATCGGCGTGCGGCAGGTAGACGAACGATGGCAGCAGCGACAATTCTTCGACGGTGCCCGGCGCTGACAGTTGCGGCACTTTCAGCACGCCGTGGCTGGATTGCTCGCCGTCGCTCTCGACCAGGTTCACATACGACAGGGCGCTGTGGGTGGTGCCCAGGTCGATGCCGATGGCGTAGCGCGGGCTTGGGTTGCTTGTATCGTTCACAGTTCCACCTCGGCCGGTGCCAGAATGGCGGCGTCGTGCTGCTCGCTCAGTTTCGGCAGGCGCACGCTGGAGGCGCGCCAGCCGCGATGGCTGAGGGTACCCGTAAATGGCGCCGAACCGACCACGTTGCCCGTCAGGCGTACTTGCGCGCTGTCAAAACCCTCTTGCAGGACGATGCGGCTGCCTTCGGCTTCCTGGCGCACGGCCTCGATGGTGAAGTATTCGCGCATGACCTTGGCGCAGCCTTCATGCACGACGCGGGCGGCAGCACCGATGTCGGCATCGGCATGGCTGCCCAGGTTTTCCTGGGTGAAGTCGATCAATCGCGCTTCGCGTTGCAGCAGGGCCAGCAATTGCAGGGCGGCATCGGGCGTCGCTTCTTTCAAAATGACGGGTGCGGCGGCTGGCGTCGGCACGGGCGCTGGCGCAGGTGCCACTGGCGCGACGGGAGCGGCCTCGGGCAGGGACAGCTTTTCCACGCGGGCCGCATAGGCGGCGTCCGACAGGGTGCTGAAGAAGGCACCGAAAGCCAGCGGGACACGGCGCCAGAACGATGGGTGGGACGATGATGTGCTCATAGGGAACTCGTTTCTCTGATCTGTAGGGTGGCGTCGGCGGCGCGCCCAGTGGCGGGGCCGCTTCGCAGGGTAGTGCTTGTGCCGGGTCTGTGTGGCCGGTTGCGTTTGCCCGCATGATACCAGCTACCGGGCCGGCGCCAAAGTCGCCGCCCCCCGCGCAGAGAGCCTGACGCGTGGATTTTCTTTGTTCCTGCGCAAGGAAACGCTCGATTTCATGCTGTTTCGACTAGAATCGCGCATTATCTTTTTGCATGACCTGGATGCCATGTCTACCGACTTTTCCCCCGACTTTTCCATATATCTAGCCAGCAGCCTGTATATCGACAGCGACCATCCGGCCGTGCGCGCCAGGGCAGCCGCATTGGCGGCAGGCGCGGTGGGCGACGCGGCCATTGCGGCCCGCTGCTTTGCCTTTGTGCGCGACGAGATTGCCCACAGCTGGGACTACCAGCGCAATCCCGTCACTTGCCGCGCTTCCGACGTCTTGCAGCATGGCACGGGATACTGTTATGCGAAGAGCCATTTGCTGGCCGCGCTGCTGCGCGCCAACGGCATTCCTGCCGGCCTGTGCTACCAGCGCCTGGCCGTCGGCGAAGTGGGGCCGCCGTTCTGCTTGCATGGCTTGAACGCAGTATATCTGCAGGACTTCGGCTGGTACCGCATCGATGCGCGTGGCAACAAGCCCGGCGTCGATGCCGCCTTCACGCCGCCGCGCGAGCAGCTGGCCTTTCCCGTGCTGGCGCCCGAGGAGCGCGACTTGCCGGAAATCTGGGCGGAACCGCTGCCGCAGGTGGTGGCGTCCCTGACCGGCCATGTGACGGTGCAGGACGTGGCGGCGCACTTGCCCGATATCGAATTGTTGCCTCTGCAAAAATAATCCATAGAAAGAAATCATGAAAAAAATCTGTATTGGCCTGATCGGCCTGATGTTGCTGGCCGGTTGCGGCAGCAAAGGCGAGAGCGGCGGGCAATCGAGCGCCGCGCGCCTTGAGGGCAAGGAAAAGGGCAGCGAGTTTCTTGCCTATGAACATAATGTCAGCGTCGATACGAATGAGGCGCAAGTGCGGCCCCTGTATGAAAAGGTGGTCGCCGCCTGCAAGGCCGACACGGAAAACGGCTGCCTGCTGCTCGATTCCAGCGTCGACAGCGGCCGCTATGTGCATGCGCGCATCAGCATGCGCGCCAAGCCGGCCGGCATCAAGAAGCTCGTCGCGCTGGTCACGGCCGAAGGCGACGTCACCAGCCAGGGCACCAAGGTGGAAGACCTGGGCCGCCCTGTGCTCGACAGCAAGAAACGCCTGGAAATGCTCAAGCAATACCAGGCGCAATTGCAAGACCTGGAAAAGCGTTCGGGCACGAACGTCGATGCCCTGATCAAGGTGAGCAAGGAACTGGCCACCGTGCAAGTGGAGCTGGAACAGGCGACGGCGGCCTATGCGCTGTTGATGCAGCGCATAGACACGGACTTGCTGAACGTCGTCATCAGTGCTGAAGGCAAGCAATCGTTCTGGCGGCCCGTCAAGCGCGCGCTGGGCAATTTCACGGAAAATCTGTCGGAAGGCGTGGCCAACGCCATCACGGCCATGGCCTATATCCTGCCATGGCTGATCGCTTTCGTGCTGCTGTTCCCGCTGGGACGCAAGGGCTGGCGCCGCCTGCGTGGTGGCCGGCGCCAGACGTAGAGCCTACTGAGGATGCAGGGGAAATAGCAGATCCAACATTTCCTCTTCATGCATGCTGACTTCCTCTTGGGTCCAACAATCATTTTTTTTCATCAGATTGAGCATCGACAACAGCTTCAGGCTGTCGATCTGATGATTCTTGATGCTTGCTTCGAAGTGTTCGTATTTCTGTTTGGGTTGGTAATTGCTCAAGCGTGAGTTCTTGCTGTGACTGATCAGGCATAGATTGCCAAAGGCGTGTAGAGAGGCCGTTGGCATCACCACATAACCGTTCATCGGATGTTGGGGAGATAGGTGTTCAACAGAGCTACGGAACGTGAATTCGAAGCGCCTTGTTACCTCATTTTTGCCAATGTCACGGCGCCAGAGCAGGTAATCGATAAAGTTAAAAACCAAGTTATTCTTGATGGCGCCAAAACGCAGCATTTCCCGTGCTTCGTTGCGCGACAGAGCGTTGTGCTCAAGTACTGATCGATGGCTGGCCTCGCCGTAGATCATGCTGTAATAAGATTGTCCCTCTCCTTCGGGCAGAAAGCGCAAGAAGACGAAGCGTCGCGCAAGCTGCTCCAAATGCTCAAGGTATTCGCTGGCGCATATCGGGCTATCCTTTTTGTAGGCCAGGAACAGATAGCGCAGGGCGCCATTAAGCCAGTGCTTGTAGACCTGGGTTGGCGAGGATACATGGAAAGCAGATAGCAACATCAGAATCTGCCGATTGCTTCCCTCACGCTTGTCCTCGTCCTCGCCATCGTCAAAACTGTTGATGTAGCTGATGCTCTTGGCAGAGTACCAGTGCAGCCGCTTCAGGCTCCAGCCGTCACTGCCTTGGGAAAATTCCCTCTTGAGTATGCACTGATCAAACAGGAATTTGCCTTTTAAAAGTGCATAAACAAAGGACTGTGCCGCGGTGATCGGGTCTTCCTGTTTCAGCACTTTCAGTTCGAATTGTGCGATAAGTTGCTTGTCGTCCAGAGGCACACCTTCTGTTTCACCGGGTTCATGGGTAATCACCCTCAAGACATGCAACAAGAAATTTGAAAAATTGATAACGCTATTGAACCGCTCGGATCCTGCGGCCTCTTCAACTTGTTTCGAGCCTGCATCAAGCGTTGTGCCTTCCAGGATTTCGGACAGGGATCGAGATTCGACATTGGCGTCGACTTGCGTTTTATCATGATTCGATTCTTTGTGCTGCTTTTGCGCACAGGAATCAAGCAGATCAACCAGTTCTTGGAAATTCTCAGGTATCAACTGCCCCCAATCGTCTTGACCAAAAAGGACGTGCCGCACTTCTGGAGTGAAACCATATTGTACGTAGCGCTCCATGTTTGCACAGGCATCCCAAACGTGTGCCATGGCGTTTATACTTTTAAGACGCACGGTTTTATCGGTAATTCGGTATAGAACTTCCATCAAACTGGCTTTCACCACTTCATGCTTTTCCAGCTGTTCACCTCGGTTGTTCATCACTTCGAAGAAGTGGTTAAGATCGGTATCTACAGGTACCTCGATCCGGCTGATTTGTACATGCTCAAGCAAGTAGCTGCAAAAGGCTGTCAGGCGCTCACCGCTCAGTTTGAGGTTATCAAGTGCCTTGCCTATCAGTTCGTAGCCATTCACCAATCCTTCGTTGAATACATCGCCGCGCATCTGGTGCGGCGTTACCCCTTGCCATAGGGCGTTAAAGGTTTTGGTCGATATAGGCCGGCTCTCGAATTCAAGATTGATGCGTTCATACCAATGCATGTCCACTGCCGAAGCAGCATGATTTCTCAGCCAATTTGCCAGCAGGGAAAATGTTGTAAAGCGTTGTTGGCCATCAATAACTTCATAGCGACCGTGCTCCCGGGAAAATACGACCAACGTACCAATATGGTAGGTCTGCGGTGTTTCGTTGCCAGATGCTTTTTGCTGGTAATCATGTATGTCCTGCAATAATTGCATGACTTCTGCCTCGCCCCACGCATAGTTGCGTTGATACATAGGCACCAGATAGCTGGCCCCGCTGTTGAGCAGTTCCTTGATACGGAAGGGTCGTACGGCCTTGTCATTCATAATAATTCATCTCCCTGAAGAGGACGATTAACTCGTCCTCACTATCTTTGCCGCCATGGCGATTGTTTTTGTTTTGCGATGCATTGAGCGTTTGCAAGGGCATAGACAGCAGATCCCGTGCGTGTCTGGCATCGCGGATAATTCGTATCAGGTTGTACTCCAGCATGTAGTTGTCCATGGTGGCTAGCTGTACGACCTGCTGGCGGATACGGCAGCGGTAGGCCCAGATGAAGCACTTTTCGATGGCAGCCGAGATGCCCTCGGCGCCAAACTTGTCGATATAGAAGATGAGAGCACAGTCAAACATCGAACGTACATACTGGTCTCCGGTACGATAGCGCCGTTGATAGGTGTTGAGTGTCTTGATGATGCGGCTTGCCTGCTCACTCAACCTTTCGCCCAGAATATGCGCCTCATCGGCTGCATGCTCGTCCTTGACGATGGCAGATACCATGCGCTGGTAATGCTCTGCCATTTCAAAGAAACGTCGTCCGTTGATGATCATCTGATCCAGTTGAAAGGGAAATTCCGCTTTCTGGCCGTCAATCTGACGCTGGTACTGACGGTTATACTCATCCACGAAATGGTGCGCAATTTGCAGCGATTTCGCGTAGGGAGGAAGCTCCTTCCGATGCAGGCTGACGCCCTTGAAAAGATCAACTTCTTCCTTGCCGAAATAGCGAGCCGATTTGCCCTCGGCCCATTGGCGTACCCGGAACAGGTAAGTGGCAAATAAAGTGGCAAGGTTGTCGCTTTGCAGGTTTTCCCAGTGAGCGACGGTCTCTGCCTTGAGTGGCACCTCATGTTCCGCAAACTCGCGTAAATGATATGCCTTGAGCAGGTCATGTGGGGCCAAGTCGCGCCCTCGTGCATTCTGTGAGTCGAAAAATTGAAAGGCTTCCGATACATCTGTAAGCACGAAGGTTACGACTTCGCATCGATTGAGGAGAAAGTCGATATGTTCTTCGGTGAATTCGGGGCGATCAACCAGGCGCAGTAGCTCCTGAAAATTGCGCCGCAGATTGTGCTGGGAGATCAGGCTGGAAAAGTGCTGGCGCTTCATGAAGGCATTGACCTTGTATTCGAGATCGCCAAGGGTCTGCCTAAGGTCTTGCCTTATCAATGCACCACGTCTGCGCTCGATAATGGCCTTGATCGCCAGCAGGAGCGTTAGCGTACGCTGTTGGCCATCCACAATATCGAGCCAATGCTGTTCGTCAGCCAGGCGCAGGTGGAAGACGACAGATCCCAGGCGGTAAGCGGATCTGTCGCGATGACTGTCAATATCCGAAAACAGTTCGCTGATGTTTTTTAGTGTCCATTTGTAGGGGCGCTGGTAGCTGGGGACTTCGAGCTGTTCAAGACTCAGCAGACTTTGAACAGACAGAACGGCTTTATCGATAACTGGTTGCATGCGTGTGTTCCGGGGCGCGATCTCATCGTTAACTAGATAAAGGACTGCGCACTGAAGTTTCATTAAAGGATATATTATATGATAATTTCCCACGGATAACTATTCTTGCAAATACTTAACTTCTAGTCTTTCATTTTCGTCAATTTAGAACGCAGGTTCGCCGTTCGCACAACCATTGTGCAGCCGGCATTTTTTCGTGCAACAAAGTCGCCGCTGCACCAAATCGTGGCGTCGTAAGCTGGCATGCTGGCGTATAGCCCTGGCATGCATTCTGCTTTAACAACATCGTATGCCCAGCTTTGACCCCACGAACCTATCACAGGAGTCCCCATGTCACGACGCATCATCCTGAAAGCGGCCGCCGCCGGCGCACTGGCCCTAGCCACGTCCATTTATATGCAGGCAGCCTTGGCCGCCGACACCATCAAGGTGGGCATTTTGCACTCGCTGTCGGGCACCATGGCCATTTCCGAAACGTCGCTGAAAGATGTAGCCTTGATGACGATTGCCGAGATCAATGCCAAGGGCGGCGTGCTGGGCAAGAAGCTGGAAGCCGTCGTCGTCGATCCGGCATCGAACTGGCCTTTGTTCGCGGAAAAAGCGAGACAACTGGTGGCACAGGATAAGGTAGCTGTCGTGTTTGGCTGCTGGACCTCCGTGTCCCGTAAATCCGTCTTGCCAGTGTTCAAGGAACTCAACAGCCTGCTGTTTTACCCGGTGCAATACGAGGGCGAGGAGCTGGAAAAGAATGTGTTTTATACGGGCGCGGCACCGAACCAGCAGGCGATCCCCGCCGTGGAATACCTGATGAGCAAGGATGGCGGCGGCGCCAAGCGCTTCGTGCTGCTGGGCACGGATTACGTGTATCCGCGCACCACCAACAAGATCCTGCGCGCCTTCCTGAAAAGCAAGGGCGTCAAGGATAGCGATATCAGCGAGGTCTACACGCCGTTCGGCCATGCCGACTATCAAACCATCGTCGCCAACATCAAGAAGTTTTCCACGGGCGGCAAGACGGCCGTCATTTCCACCATCAATGGCGATTCGAACGTGCCGTTCTACAAGGAACTGGGTAATGCCGGCTTGAAAGCCACGGACGTGCCCGTCGTCGCGTTTTCCGTGGGCGAGGAAGAGTTGCGCGGCATCGATACCAAGCCCTTGCTTGGCCACTTGGCGGCGTGGAATTATTTCGAGTCCGTCAAGAATCCCGTGAATACGGCCTTCATCAAGCAGTGGAAAGCGTATGCTGTGGCGCAAAAGCTGCCGAACGCGGGTTCGGTCGTGACGAACGACCCGATGGAAGCGACCTATGTCGGCATCCACATGTGGGCGCAAGCCGTGGAAAAAGCCAAGTCGACCGATACCGACAAGGTGATCGCCGCCATGGCCGGCCAGAGCGTCAAGGCGCCGTCGGGCTTCACCCTGACCATGGATACGACCAATCACCACCTGCACAAGCCCGTGATGATCGGCGAGATCAAGGCTGATGGGCAATTCAATGTCGTGTGGAAAACCAAGGAACCGATACGCGCCCAGCCGTGGAGCCCGTTCATCAAGGGCAATGAGGGCAAACAAAAGCTGTAAAGAGCCACGCCAGCGCCATCGGGCAATGCGTCCGGTGGTGCCGACCATCAACGCTTTTCCGGGATATCAATGAGGCTATTCACATCGCTGCTGGTCTTCGCCTGCCTGTGCCTGTCATCCATGGCCCAGGCCGCCATCGATCCATCCTTGCTCAAACCGCTGGCCGGCGACGACCCCGATGCCAGGGTCGCCGCCGTCGCGCAGATCGCCGCCCTGGCCACGCCCGAGGCCGACCGTGTGCTGCAAGCCTTGCAGGGCGATGCCCTGTATGCCGCACCCGACGGCACGGTGTATATCGTCGATGGCGAGCAGGCATATGACCCGGCAAGCGGCAAGAACGTGCCGTTGCCGGACGGCATCGATGGCGTGATGGTCAACAACCGCTTGCGCTCGGCCGTGGCGGGCGCCTTGTCGGGCTTGCAGCTGCTGGCGCCGGAGCGGGCCACGCGCCTGGCAGCCGCGCAGGCCTTGCAAAAGGCGGTTGATCCCGCGCAGCTTCCCCTGATCCGCAAGGCGCTGGCGCAGGAAAACGATGCTGAGATTAAACAGATATTGCAAGTGCTGATCGCCAGCGCCAACCTGCATGCGCCCGATGCGGCCACACGCAAGCAAGCTGTGCAGGCGCTGGCCGGCAGCAGCGATGCCCGGCTGCTGCCCGTGCTGCAAGCCATGCTGGACAAAGGGGGCGAGCCCGACGAAGCCGTGCAGCTGGCCGCCATCGAGACCATGCGCCAGATCAAGGGCAGGGTGGCGCGCATGGAATTCGCCGGCAATGTGTTTTACGGCATCTCTCTGGGCAGCGTGCTGCTGCTGGCCGCCTTGGGGCTGGCCATCACCTTCGGCTTGATGGGCATCATCAATATGGCGCATGGCGAACTGCTGATGATAGGCGCTTACACGACCTACCTGTGCCAGCTGTTTTTCCGCAACTTCCTGCCTGGCTTGCAGGATGCGTACCTGCTGGCCGCACTACCGGCCGCTTTTCTCGTTGCCGGGCTGGTGGGCGTGGCGCTCGAGCGCACGGTGATTCGCTGGCTATATGGTCGGCCGCTGGAAACCCTGCTGGCCACCTGGGGCATCAGCCTGATCCTCATGCAGACGGTGCGTACGATCTTTGGTGCGCAAAACGTGGAAGTGGCCAATCCGGCCTGGATGTCGGGCGGCGTCACCGTGCTCGGTGGCCTTGTGCTGCCGTACAACCGGCTGGCCATCATCGGCTTTGCCGTCGTTGTCGTGGTGGCCGTGTGGCTGATTTTGAACAAGACACGCCTGGGCCTGTTCGTGCGGGCCGTCACGCAAAACCGCCGCATGGCCGATTGCGTAGGCGTGGCCACGGGCAAGGTCGACATGCTGACCTTCGGCCTCGGTTCCGGCATCGCGGGCCTGGGTGGCGTGGCCTTGTCGCAGCTGGGCAATGTGGGACCGGACCTGGGCCAAAGCTACATCGTCGATTCCTTCATGGTGGTGGTGCTCGGTGGCGTGGGCCAACTGGCCGGCACCGTGATCGCCGCGCTGGGCCTGGGTGAAGTGAACAAATTCCTCGAACCGGTGGCGGGCGCCGTGCTGGCGAAGATCGCCATTCTCGTGTTCATCATCATTTTCATCCAGCGCCGGCCGCAGGGCCTGTTTGCCATGAAGGGACGCAGCGTCGAATGACTACCTCCTATCCGATAAAGCAGGGCCTGTTCACGCGGCCCGTCTGGCTGGCCATTGCCGCCTGCACGCTGCTGGCAGCGCTATTGCCGATGTTTAATCTGACGTTTGCCGAAGGGCATGCGCTGCACGTGTCCGCCTACACGGTGGCGCTGGTGGGCAAGTTCATGTGTTACGCGCTGGCCGCGCTGGCGCTGGACCTCGTCTGGGGCTACACGGGCATCCTGTCCCTGGGCCATGGCGTGTTCTTTGCGCTGGGCGCGTATGCGCACGGCATGTATCTGATGCGCGCCATCGGCGACCAGGGCCAGTACCACAGCAGCTTGCCCGATTTCATGGTCTTTCTCGACTGGAAAACCTACCCTTGGTACTGGGCGTTCACGGAACATTTCTGGTATTGCATGGCGCTCGTCGTGCTGGTGCCCGGCGTGCTGGCGTTTGTCTTCGGTTATTTTGCGTTTCGCTCGCGCATCAAGGGCGTGTATTTTTCCATCATCACGCAAGCGATGACGTATGCCTTCATGCTCTTGTTCTTCCGCAATGACACAGGCTTTGGCGGCAACAACGGTTTCACGGATTTTAAGACGATATTGGGCCATAGCATCACGGCGCCCGCCACCCGGGCCGTGCTGTTCCTGCTGACCCTGGCCTTCCTGCTGGCCGCCTTGATCGGCGCGCGCGCCATCGTCCGCTCGAAACTGGGCCGGGTGCTGCAGGGCGTGCGTGACAGCGAAGCGCGCTTGATGTTCCTCGGCTACAACCCGCTGTGGTTCAAGCTGTTCGTCTGGACCTTGTCGGCCGTGCTGTGCGGCATCGCCGGCGCCCTGTACGTGCCGCAAGTGGGCATTATCAACCCGTCCGAAATGTCACCGGCCAATTCCATCGAAATGGTCGTGTGGGTGGCCGTCGGCGGACGGGGCACACTGATCGGTCCCATGCTGGGCGCCTTCACCGTCAATGGCTTGAAAAGCTGGTTCACGGCCGCCTTGCCGGAACTGTGGTTGTTCGCGCTGGGGCTGCTGTTCATCGTCGTGACCCTGTTCATGCAGCAGGGCATGCTCGGTGTGTTGAGCAAGCTCAAACGCAAAAAAACGGCCGTCGTGGCAGAGGAGGCCGCATGAGCATCCGCATGTTGCCCGGCATGGCCAGCGCGGAAGCTGGCCCCACGTATGCGCGCGTGAAAGGCGAGGGCGTCGATACGACGCATGGCGCGATTTTGTACCTGGAAGACATCAGCGTATCGTTTGACGGCTTCAAGGCCATCAACAAGCTCAGTCTCGATATTTCCGTCGGTGAATTGCGCTGCATCATCGGCCCGAACGGCGCGGGGAAGACGACGATGATGGACGTGATCACCGGCAAGACGCGGCCCACGTCCGGTACGGCCTGGTTTGGCCAGACCATGAATCTGGCCACCATGACGGAAGCGCAAATCGCCCACGCTGGCATTGGCCGCAAGTTCCAGCGCCCCACCGTGTTCGAGCAGCACACGGTGTTCGACAATCTGGAACTGGCGATGAAGACGGACAAGCGCGTGGCGCCCACCCTGTTTGCACGCCTCACGTCGGAGCAGGCAGGCAAGATCGAGGCGATATTGCGCTTGATCCGCCTCAACGGCCAGGAAGCGCGGCCGGCCGGCTTGCTGTCGCACGGGCAAAAGCAGTGGCTGGAAATCGGCATGCTCTTGATGCAGGAGCCGCAGCTGATTCTATTGGACGAACCCGTGGCCGGCATGTCGGATGCGGAAACGGCGCGCACGGCGGAATTGCTCAATGAATTGCGCGGCAAGCATTCCATCATGGTGGTCGAGCACGACATGGGTTTTGTGACGGACATTGCCCAGCAAGGCATCGTCACCGTGCTACATGAAGGGTCCGTGCTGGCGCAGGGCCGCATGGACGAAGTGCAGGCCGACGAGCGGGTCATCGAAGTCTATCTGGGAAGGTGAACACATATGCTGGAAGTCGAGCAATTGAATCAATACTATGGTTCCTCGCACACCTTGCGCGGCATCAATCTGTCGGCGCGCAAGGGCGAGTGTCTGGCTTTGCTGGGGCGTAACGGCGTGGGCAAGACGACCTTGCTGAAATGCCTGATGGGCGTGCTGCCCGTGGCGCAGGGCACGGTGGTGTTCCAGGGTCGCGACATCACGAGGCTGGCGCCGCATGCGCGGGCCAAGCTGGGCATCGCTTACGTGCCGCAGGGGCGCGACATCTTTGCGCGCCTCACGGTCGAGGAAAACTTGCTGATGGGTATGGCGAGCAAGCGGGGCAGGCAAGCGTCGCGCATCGATCCCCATGTGTATGAACTGTTTCCGGTGCTCAAAGAGATGCTGCAGCGGCGCGGCGGCGATTTGTCCGGCGGACAACAGCAGCAGCTGGCCATCGCCCGCGCCCTGCTGGCCGAGCCGCAATTAATCATCTTCGACGAGCCAACGGAAGGCATCCAGCCCTCCGTCATCAAGGATATTGGCCGCGTCATTTCCTTGTTGAAACAGCGCGGCGACATGGCCATCGTGCTATGCGAACAGTATTTCGACTTTGCCCGCGAGCTGGCCGACGAATTCATCGTGCTGTCGCGCGGCAGTGTCGTCGCCAGCGGACCGGCGGCGCAGATGGATGGTGACGAGGTAAAACGGCACCTGGCCGTGTAAGGTCAGACGAGCTGGAACCAGCCTAGCACGGCCCCTGCCGCCAGCAGCCACAGCAAATGGATCTTCGTGCGCCAGATGATCAGGCCAGCCACGATGGACAGGCTCCACAGGGGCCAGTCGGTGCGGAGGTCATGGTTGGCGCCGCCCAGTATCATGCCCGTGGAAATCAGCAGCGCGACGACGATGGGCGCCATGCCTTGCTTGAAGGCGCGCACGGGGAGCAGGTCGCGGTTGCGGTAGCCCCATTGGGCTGCCACGTAGGTGAGGGTGGTGCTGGGCAGCATGATGCCCACCATGGTGATGAACACGCCCAGGTAGGCGGCCGTGTAGCTGCCCGCGTTCATGCCCACGTTCCAGCCCATCAGGGCGACGAACAGCACGTTCGGGCCCGGCGCGGCCTGGGCGATGGCGATCGACTCGTTGAATTGCGCCTGCGTCAGCCAGCCATGCTGCTCGACGAGAAAACGGTGCATTTCGGAAGTGGTGGAAATTGCGCCGCCGATCGACATCAGCGACAGCATCAGGTAGTGGCCGAACAGGTTCAGCCAGTCGCCCGTGCTCAACACCAGTTGCAAGGGCGGATTCATGGAGACAGCTTTCGATAGGTGAGCAGGCAGCCGATGCCGCCCAGGCCCAGCAGGATGTACAGCAGGGGCCAGCGCAAGATCGCCACCATCAGTACGCCCAGCACGGTGATGGACAAGGTCAGCCACAGGGGCAGCGGATGCTTGGTCAGCGCGGTCGCCAGTTTCACGCCCGTGGCGGCGATCATGCCGGCCGACACGGCCGCCATGCCGCGCAAGGCGCCCGCCATCTGCGGATTGTCGCCAAAGCGCGTGTACAGCACACCCAGCACCAGCACGATGATGAGGGGCGCGGCCAGCATGCCGGCCAGCGCCGTCAGCGCGCCCTTCAAGCCGAAATAGCGCCCGCCCACCATCAGCGACAGGTTGACGACATTTGGCCCGGGCATGATTTGCGCCACGGCCCAGTCTTCCAGGAATTCTTCCTGCGTCAGCCAGCGCTTGCGCTCGACCATCTCGCGCTGGATCACGGCCAGCACGCCGCCAAAGCCTTGCAGGGCCAGCCAGGTGAACGAGAAGAACAGGTCGGCAAGCGAGGCGGGTTGCGGACGGGGCTGGTCGGGCGGAAGGGAGGAGGGTGAGGGCATAGCTGATTATCGCCGTGGCCGTTCGCGCTTGTCCATCGCTTTCGGCAGCGCTTGTGCCTGCAAGAAAAAAACCGTGGCTCATGTTTCCCTGCCATTGACATCGAGAGTTTATCGGCAATACTTTTAGCGGCAACACGAGCACTGTCCCATTTCGCGCTGTCGCGGTTCGCACCGCTACGCCGTCTCCCCCCTCCGTCCCCTTCGCAGGAGTTGTCCATCATGCCTCATTCCACAGAAACGCTGCATATGCCTGCCATACCAGTGGTGCGCCATGTGCGCGTCGACCAGAAGATGTGCGATATCGTCAATCTGGGCATTGCCGTGCAGGCCGCCTTCAGCACCTTGTGCGCGCTGGAATACCTGAAGTCATACAATGTCGCCCCCGAACTGATCGAGAGAGTGCTGCTGCACCCGGAGCAGCGCCGCCAGAGCCTGCATTGAATATCCGCACGGCAACTGTGTTGCCGGTAGCGTTAGCCTGGTGTTGTCGGTTTGATCATTACGGCTCAGTTATGCACAAATGATGGGATAACGAAATTGACGAAATAATTTTCCCGTGATTATGTGTGAGTTTATAAGTGTTTGATTTTAATGGATTTTATTTTTGCTGTTTGATTGGGCAGTTTATTGAAAGCCGCATGGGCTGTGGCTTTGAAGGCTGTCAATAGGCCCTTATCCACAAAGATATCCACAGTCCGTGTGGATATCTGAAAAAGCGCTTAACAATCCGCCACTTAGGAAATTGGCGCCGCTCAGCACACGCCATCGGCGGGAAAAAGGGGCCAAAATGGGGCATGCCGCAAGCCTGTATGCCTATCCAGTGTTCTTGTTTTTTATGACTGAAAGTAGCGGCCGATGCTCAGGGCGTGCCGCCGGCTGGCGCCGCTGGCGTGTTGCCGCACTGGGCCAGGGCGGCGGCCAGTTCGGCGACTTGCTGCTGCGCTTCGCGCAAGGTGGCGTAGGTGCGCAGCGAGGCGATCACGGTGGTAAACAACTTGCGTGTGGTGAGGTCGGTCTTGCACCAGAAATCGTTGATGTCGTAGTCGATGATGATGCGGTGCTCGAGCGCCTGGCCGGGCTGGCCCGTGCGCAGGATGATGCGCACGGCGCTGTTGTGCAATTCTTCGCGGACCTGGCGCGCCACTTGCAGCCCGGCATCCTGGGTTTCCATGATCACATCGAGCAGCACGACAGCGATATCGGGCGTGCCGCGCAGCAAGCTGAGGGCCTCGGCACCTGAATACGCGTGCAAAAAGCTCAGCCGGCGCCCCTGGAAGCTGGCCTGGCTGAGGGCGAACTTGGTGACCACATGCACGTCGACATCGTCATCAACGATCAGCACGCGCCATGGCGCCGCGGTGGCAGGCTCTGCCGTCGCGTCTGTCCGTTCCAGCGGCTCATCGACCAGCCAGTCCGGTTCGTCCGCCCCCTTGGCGGCGCTATCGCTATCCATATTCATGCGTTTATCCACCGTTGATCGTGCTCGCTACTCCACACTATGCCAGTCTGCGGGGTTTGTCAAAACAATGCGGTTCAAGCAAGACGCCGTGTCGCCAGGAATGCTTATGCACAGAAAAATATATTTTCATGGTGGCAGAGTAAGTTTGCTTAAGCGCAAATTCATGATTGCAAGTCATTGATTTCATTGGGGTAAAAAATTGCCTGTGAAATCAGCAAATTGTTGAAACCCGCATCAATACTGGTGTTGCGGCTTGTCAAGAGGGGCTTATCAACAACTTTATCCACAGTTGCTGTGGATATCTAAAAAAGCCGTGCAAAAACCGTGGCTTAGCGCCCGTTCGTGCGGCAAGGTGCCAGCATTCATGCGGCGAGGCCAAGTCCGCTCAACCGGGCAAAGGCGTGCAGGAAGCGCTGCTTGGCTTCGGCCGGACCCATGGCTTCGATTATACCGGGCAAGGGGGCGATGCCGTCAAGGTAAGCCCAGCGCTCGGCCGAGTGCGGCATCAGGTCGCGCTTTTCCGTGGCCAGCGCAATCAGGTCGGCCTGCTTGATGGGCGCGTAATCGGAAAAATCCAGCCCGTACGTGGCGGCGATGATGGCGCTGACCTTGTCTTCCAGCACGGCAAACTCCGGCAGCAGCACTTTCAAGGGTTTCACCATGTCGCCCAGGTAGGCTTCGGCCGCGTCGTGCAGCAGGGCGGCCAGGCGCAAATGGGGCGGCACCAGTTCGGCGACGATCAGGCTGTGCTGGGCGACCGAATAAAACACTTGCGTCTGTCCATTGAAGCGGCACTGGTAAGCGAGGCCGTGGGCGATGTCCTCGATGGCGACCTTGTCGATATGCGGGCGCAAGGGGTAAAAACGGTTGCCTAAATAAGTGGAAACGTAGTCGGTGGTAATCATTGCCATGGCATGGTGCTCGTAACGCTCAAGATGCTGCATCGTACACCCGATGGCATGGACTTGCCCCGGCCGACGTGCGCAGGCAGCTTTCCGGATGAGCCTATGCATCTTGGCAAATCCTTTAATTTATTTCATATCATTCATTGATCTTTCTCAAATACACTGTAGAAATCTTGTTTGACTGAAACTTAAAGGGGACAGGGCAATGACGGCGACACCTTCGGCAAGACCTTCGTATATCTATCAGGGCGGTTCGGTGATGATGCATGCGCCGCTGCAATTGAAACAGTCGGAAATGTACGGCTATTTCGTCCGGGGCGACCTGGCGAAACTGCAAGCGACCGTGAATACCACCCTGAACCAAGTGGCGGGCAGCAAGATGACCCTGAAAGCCCTGTCGCCGTATGTGATGCTGACCTTTACGCGCGTCAACCATGCGGACTCCGCCAATCCCGTCGACCAGGCCAAGGGCTGGATCACGGAAGTCGACATCGTCACCTGGATCATGGTCGGCCAGATGGATGACGCGGGCAAGCTCGCGCATGTCTATTGGTACCCGTGCCATATTTTCGTCGATGACGCGATGGCCTTGATCAACGGGCGCGAACTGTTTGGCTATCCGAAATACCTGTGCGACTACGAGATTCCCGCCGCCGGCAGCGAGCCGCTGCGCTGCTCCGTGGCCGCCAAGGGCTTCCAGCATTTTTCGCCGGAAACGAAACTGGCGCTGCACCCGTTGCTGGAAGTCAACGCCACCGTGCAGACGGGGCCGCACAAACCCATCAACAGTTTCCTGGAACTCATCGAGCAGGCATTCCAGATTTTCCTCTCCATCCCCGATTTCTTCGACATGGACCAAGCTGGCTGGGCCGATATTCTGTCCTTGCTGCGCAAGCCCCGCATCGACCAGATTTTCCTCAAACAATTCCCCGACAGCGCGGGCGTGAAAGCCGTGTACCAGGCCCTGGTGACCGCGCCGGCCGAGATCAACCGCCTGCACAGCGCGCGCCTGCTCGGCTATGAATACGAATGTACCTTGCACGCGTTCGACAGCTTCCCGCTGGACCAGACCCTGGGTTTGCAACTGGGGCCGCAGGCGGCGATCTTGCCGTTCAATGTGAACTTCGATTTCACGGCCATGCCGGGCGAGGAACTGGTCGACAATTCCCGCATCGCGCCGGAAAGGATCGCCATCCTCGGCGGCGGCGTGGCGGCCATGACCACCGCGTATTACTTGACGAACCAGCCGGGCTGGCAAAACAGGCATGCCATCACCGTCTACCAGCTGGGCTGGCGCCTGGGCGGCAAGGGCGCCAGCGGGCGCAATGCGCAAGTGGGCCAGCGCATCGAGGAGCACGGCTTGCACATCTGGTTCGGCTTCTACGCGAACGCTTTCAAGATGATCAAGGAAGCGTATGCGAGCCTGGAGCGTCCGCCGGGCGCGCCGCTGGCCACCTGGCGCGACGCTTTCAAGCAGCACGATTACGTAGCCTTGTCGGAAGACGTCAAGGGACAATGGCGCAACTGGTCCATCGTCTTTCCCACCTTGCCGGGCGAACCGGGCGAGGGCGGCGAAGACATCACGCTGTGGCAGATGGCCATCGCCATGGTGGGCTGGATCGAACAGTGGATACGCCAGATCCGGCAAGTGGCGGACGCCGACGCGCGCATAGAGCGTGCCAGTGCCAGCGCCAGTGCCTCGCAAGGCGAAGGCGTGTGGCCGGGCTGGCTGCGCCGCCTGGCCGATGAAGTGGTGGGGCAGGCCGATGAACTGGGGCTGGACGTGGGCTTGTCCGTCGGCGCCCTGGCGGCCTTGGTGGCTGACCTGGCGCCCGACTCCACGCGCCACGACCAGGCGCGCCACCAGCTGCTGGCCAGCACCCTGAACGGCATTCGCGCGTGGCTGCGCCTGCGCTACCGGGCCCTGATCGATGGCGACGATGAATTGCGCCGCCTGTTCATTTGCCTGGACCTGGGCATCACGGTCATGAAAGGCATGTTCGAGGATGGCGTGTTCAAGCACGGCTTTGACGTCATCAACGACATCGATTTCCGCGCCTGGCTGCGAAAACATGGCGGCGACGAGCAGTTCAGCGTCAACTCGGCGCCCGTGCGCGGCTTTTACGACCTGGTCTTCGCCTATGAAGGCGGCGATTTTTCGAAACCGAACATCGAGGCGGGGACGCTCTTGCGCTCGATGGCGCGCATCGGCCTGGCCTACAAGGGCGGCATCATGTTCAAGATGCAGGCCGGCATGGGCGACACGATTTTTACGCCGCTGTACGAAGTGCTGAAGAAAAGGGGCGTGGAATTCAAATTCTTCCAGCGCGTGGAAGAACTGGTGCCGGGCGCGGGCGACATAGCCAGCATCCGCATCACGCAGCAGGTGCAATTGAAGGACCCGGCCGCCGGCTACGCGCCGCTGGTGGACGTGAAAGGCCTGGCTTGCTGGCCCAGCGCGCCCGATTACGCGCAGATCGAACCGGCCCAGGCCGCGCTGCTGCAGGCGCAGGACGTCAACCTGGAATCGTACTGGAGCGGCTGGCCGCAGCAGTACCAGCAGGCGTTCGGCCGCGCGCTGCCCGCCACGGTGTTGAAGAAGGGTGTCGATTTCGACAAGGTGGTGTTCGGCATTTCCATCGGCTCGCTGCAAGCCCTGTGCCCGCAACTGCTGGCGCAAAGCCCGGCCCTGCAACTGGCGGCCGACAAGGTACAAACCGTGGCCACGCAGGCCTATCAGGTGTGGCTCAACAAGAACCTGGCGCAGATGGGCTGGACCACGCAGCCCAAGGGCCAGCAGCCGGTGCTGTCGGCTTTTACTGAGCCGTACGACACGTGGGCGCCGATGGACCAGTTGCTGGCGCACGAAGACTGGCCGGCGGGGCTGGAACCGAAAAACGTGTCGTATTTTTGCAGCGCCTTCCCCGTCGACAGCTACCCGCCCGTCACCGACACGGACTTCCCCGCCCGCTGCGCGGCCAGGGCGAAGCAGGGCGCGCTGCACCAGCTGGAACGCGAGATCGGCGCGCTGTGGCCCGAGGCGGGCGCGCCGGGCGCGTTTCCATGGCAATGGCTGGTCGACGCGAAGGAGGGGGCGGGCCCGGCGCGCTTCGACAGCCAGTACTGGCGCGCCAACGTCGACCCGTCCGAGCGTTACGTGATGTCGGTGGTGGGCAGCACCCAGTACCGGCTGGCCACCGACCAGTCGGGCTTTTCCAACCTGTTCCTGACGGGCGACTGGATCAAGACGGGCCTCAACGCGGGTTGCGTCGAGGCGGCCGTGATGGCGGGCATGCAGACGTCGCGCGCCATGACGGGCTATCCGGCCGTGATCCAGGGCGAGACGGATTTCAAGGCATGAAACGCCTGATGCTGGTGTGCCTGGTCCTGCTCCACCTGCACGCGGGCGCCGCGCCACCCAGCGCGATGCTGCTTTGGCCCGGCGCGCCGCCCGGTGGCGCGGCGCCGGGGCCGCAGCGCGACAGCGCCAAAGGCTCCATCACGCAGGTGGAACAACCGTATCTGATCGCGCACCGCCCGGCGCAGCCGAACGGTATCGCCATGCTCGTGGTCAGCGGCGGCGGCTATGCGCATATCGAGGCGGGCAAGGAGAGCGGCCCCGCCGCCGGCTGGCTGCAGGCGCACGGCGTCACGGCGTTTGAACTCGTGTACCGCTTGCCGCAGGAGGGCGGTGGGGTGGCCGCGCCATTCCAGGATGGCCAGCGGGCCATGCGCATGATCCGTGCGCGCGCGGCCGAATGGGGCATCGACCCGGCGCGCATCGGCATGCTGGGCTTTTCCGCCGGCGCGCACCTGGCCGGCATGACGGCCGTCCTGCCGGACGCCCCCCGCTATGCGTCCGTCGATGCGATGGATGGCGTCTCCGCGCGGCCCGATTTCGTCGTGCTGCTGTACCCCGTGCTGACCATGCAGCGTCCGTTCGACACGACGCACGCGAAGAAAGAGCTGCTGGGCGCCCATCCCGCGCAGGCGGCGCGCGACGCCTTGTCGGTGGAATTGCACGTCGATGCGCGCACGCCGCCCACCTTCATCGCGCAGGCGCTCGACGACAGCGTGTCGCCGCCCGAGAACAGTGCATTGATGGCCGCCGCCCTGCGCCGCGCGGGCGTGCCCGTCGAGCTGCACCAGTTCCAGCACGGCGGCCATGGCTGGGGCCTGGGCAAGCCGGGCAGCGAGCCGGCCGCGTGGCCGCAACTGCTGTTGGCGTGGCTGCAAGCGCAGGGCTGGATGGTTCAGCCGGCGGGCTGAGCTTCCAGGTCGCGCCGCGCCACGTCGAGTGCCGCCTGCAGCTGCGGCAGGAACTGCTCCACGTTGTCGAGCTGGCCGTTCGACGCCAGGGTTTCCATCTGGTGGCACAGGCCGTGCAGGGTGGGTCGGCTCAGGTAGCCGGCGCTGCCCTTCAAGGCGTGGAAGGCGGCAGCGGCGGCGCTGGCGTTGCCATCGCGTACGGCGTGGCAGGCCAGGTCCAGGCGCCGTGGCGCTTCCGTCAGGAACGCTTGCGCGATGCGCTGCAAGTGCTGCGGCGACAGGCCTGCCAGCGGCAGAATGTGCACGGGCGCCGTCATGGGATCGGCCGGTGCGGGCGGCTCGTCGTTGGCGTCGTCCAGACCGAACTGGCGCGCCAGGGCGTCATCTTCGACGGGCGCGGCCGGCGGCAGCGCTTGGCCGCGCGCCAGCAGCAGGTCGATGAGGGCGTCGATTTTTTCGAACAGCAGCGCTTCGTCGACGGGTTTGCTGAGGAAATCGTCCATGCCGCAAGCCAGGTAGCGTTGCCGGTCATGTTCGCTGGCGTTGGCCGTCAGCGCGAGGATGGGGATGTGCGCGTCGGGAATGGGGAATTGCGCGTTGCCGCCGTCGCGGATCAGGCGCGCGGCCTGCTCGCCATCCATCAGCGGCATGCGGCCATCCATCAGCACGCAATCGTAGGGTTCCGTGCCCAGCGCGCGCAGCGCCTGCTCGCCGTTTTCCACGATGGTCACGGCATGCCCCATGCTTTCGAGCAGAGTGCCGATGATGATCTGGTTGGTGCGCACGTCTTCGGCGCACAGAATGCGCAGGCGGCAGGCGTGGCGCGCCTGGCGTGCCGGCCGGCGCGCGTCGGCAGCCGGCGCGCTGGCGGGCGTCAGCGGCAAGGTGAAATGGAAGCGCGAGCCGATGCCGACCCGGCTTTCCACGCCGATCGTGCCTTGCATCAGTTCGACCAGTTCCTTGCAGATGGCCAGGCCCAGGCCCGTGCCGCCGTAGCGGCGCGTGGTGGAATGGTCGGCCTGCTCGAATTTCTGGAACAGGCGCGGCAAGGTGTCCGCGTCGATACCGGTACCCGTATCGCTGATGATGAATTCGATCTCGCTGCGCCCGTCGTGGCGCGGCGGCGTGCGGGCGCGCCGCACTTCCAGCAGCACTTCGCCATTGGCCGTGAATTTCAGCGCGTTCCCCAGCAGGTTGATGAGGATCTGCCGCAGGCGCGTCGGGTCGGCGCGCACGTAGCGCGGCAGGTCCAGCGCCAGTTCGCGGCGCAGCAGCAGGCTCTTGGCGTCGGCCTGGCCCTGCACGATGCCGGCCGCGTCGCCGATCAGCGCCAGCAAGTCGAAGTCCACGGTTTCCAGGGTCAGCTTGCCCGCGTCGATCTTCGAGAAATCGAGGATGTCGTTGAGGATGGTCAGGAGCGACACGCCATTGTGCAGGCCGATGCGCAGGTATTCCTGCGTGCGGCCACGCACGGACTGGTCGCGCAGGGCGAATTTCAGCATGCCGATCACGCCAGCCAGCGGCGTGCGGATGTCGTGGCTCATGGCGGACAGAAAATCGATGCGGTGGCGGCTGACCACTTCCGCGTGCTCCTTGGCCTTCAGCAAGGCGTCGTTGCTGAGGGTGAGCGCCAGGGTGCGTTCCTGCACCCGCTGTTCCAGGTTGTTGCGCAGCAATCGGATCTGGTCGGCCAGGGCAAAGGCCAGCAGCAAGCCATCAAACGTGCCGCCGAGCAGGGTGACCAGCTGGGCGTTGGCCACCATGGCCGGCATCAGGCCCAGGTTGGCCGGCAGGATCAGAAAGCCGGGCAGCATCAGGGCGACGAAGGCCAGCACGAAGAAGCGCGCCGGCTGATAGCCGCGGCACCAGACGACGATGCCGCAGATGAGCGCCAGCAGCATCCAGATGCTGATGGCGATGGTGGCCAGGGTGTGCGCATACGACAGGGCGAAGAAGCAGCTGGGCAGCAGCAGCAAGGGCAGCACCAGGTTGACCTTGCTGATGCGGTACAGCAGGGGCGAGTAGTCGCGCAGGCGCAGAAAATGCATGTAGAACAGGGTGCTGAAGACGGGCAGCAGGAAAAACGGCACGTAATGGAGCTGCAGCCTATGCCAGTCGAACAGGTCGGCAAAGACGTGGAAAGTCATGGCCCAGGCCAGGCCATAGGTCAGCACGTACAGCGCGTAATAGGCCGAGGCTTTTTCCAGGGTGATGGAAAAGATGAAAAAATTGAACAGGCCCAGCGCCAACAGGGCGCCGATCGAGGCCACCATCAGGAAGTTTTCCTTGCCCACCAGCTTGCGGTAGTCCTGCTGCGTTTTCACGCCGAACAGGGGCGCGCGCGCGTAATACGGGCTGGAAAAGCGGATCAGGATGTCATACGTGGCGCCCGGCGCCAGCTGCACGTTCCTGCCGTAGTGCAACAAATACTCGTGCGGGCGCTGGTAGCCCGTCAGCAAGGTCCGCGGCGCCGTGTGCGGTCCGGGGCCATACACGTGCAGGTCGACCAGGTCGATCAGGGTATCGTTCGGGTCGATGACCCAGGCCGCTTCGCTGCTGTCGTTGCGCACCTGCGCATGCAGCCAGTAGGCGCCGCCGAGCAGGTCGACCTGTTCAGCTGGACGCTGGCGCGCCAGCCAGGCGGGCAGGGCGGCCGCATCGGCAGGCGCGGCGTCACCGCCGGCGAGAAACAGTTGTCCACCGTTACCCAGATGCTGGATGCCTTGCTTGCTCAGGAGTAAGGGATCCGCCTGCGCCGCGCCCGCCAGGCCCAGCAGGCCGAGCAGCAGGCCGATCAGCAGCGGCCAGCTGCATAGCCAGGCGCTGGCGCGGGAGCTGGAAGCGCGGTGGCGCAAAAGGGGCGGGTGGGCTGGCATCGATGGGTTGGGTGATGGTCGCGCGGAAACCGGCGGCAACGCCGTTTGCTGTGGAGTACCCATTTTAATCGACTCTCGGTGACATACGGCAATTTCATGTCCTGCCGGCATGGCGTCCGCTCCGGTATCATGGCGCCTTTGCCCGTGAGATATTCATGCTCAGTCCCGACCAGTTCCTGGCCTTCCTGGCCGCCGCCGTTTTGATCACCGCCAGTCCCGGTCCCGACAACCTGATGGTGCTGGGCGTGGGCATGTCGCGCGGGCGTCGCCAGGGCATGGCGTTCGGCCTGGGCTGCGCCCTTGGCTGCCTCACGCACACGGTGCTGGCGACCATCGGCGTGTCGGCCCTGCTGGCCGCCTCGCCCACGGCATTTACGGCGCTGAAAGTGGCCGGCGGGCTATATCTGGTGTGGCTGGGCATCGGCGCCTTGCGTAGCCGCGGCGGCGCCAGAGTCGATGGCGCGGCGGCCTTGCCCGACGAATCCTTGCTGCGCCTGTTCGGCAAGGGATTGTTTGCCAACAGTATCAATCCGAAAGTCGTGCTGTTTTTCCTGTCGTTCCTGCCGCAGTTTATCGTCGCGGGCCAGGGCAATGCCAGCTGGCAGACGGCGCAGCTGGGCCTGGTCTTCACGGCGCAGGCTTGCGTGCTGTTCGGCCTGCTCGGCTACTTTTCCGGCGCCGTCGGCCTGTGGCTCAACCGCCGCCCGCGCGCCGGCCTGTGGCTCGACCGGGTGGCCGGCACGATTTTCATCGGCCTGGGCTTGCGCCTGATCCTGGCGCGCTGACCTCTTGCCGGGCGGTAATGCGAAAAGCCAGCTCCATCTGATCCTGCACGGCCATGGCGCCGCCCAGGACGGCGAAGGGCACGATGCCGAAGTCGCTCTGTTTTAATAGCAGGCTGCCGCTGGCCTGCAGGCGGCGGCCATCGACCGTTTGCTCGATGCGCACCGGCAGCCGCAGCGTGCGTGTCACGCCATGCAGGGTGATGTCGGCCTCGAACACCTCCTTGTCGCCCGTGCGCCGGGCGTCGATGCTCACCCACGGATAGCGTTCCGCCTCGAGCACGCGCACCAGCATGTTGTGGCGCGTGCCGGCGATGGCGTCGGCCGACGGCGCCGTCGTCAGGCCGGCGGCCTGGCGCAGGCTTGCTTCATCCACGCTCATTGCGTCGAGCCGGAAGCGGAACTGCGCGCGTCCCAGCGCGGGCGCCACCACGCCTTGCAGGCTGCGGCTGGCCACCACGTGGTCATGCCCGAGCCGCGCCAGCGCGCCGCCACGGCGCACGGTGATGGTCAGCAGCGATTCTTCGGGCGCGATGTGCAGCAGCTGCACGCCTTGTCGCTGCCACGCTGGCGCGGGCATGGCGGCAGGGGGGGCAGGAGTGGAAGCCGGGGCAGGGGCGGGCGGCAAGGGCGTGCAAGCGGCCAGCATGGCGCAGGCAAGCAGAAAAACGGTGCGAAGGTGCAGTCTGAACATGGGGCGGCAGGAACAAGGGCGATGGGGGAATGGTACGCGATCCACGCAGCGGCGCGCGTGCAATGTTAGAGCTACGTCATAAGGCGGTCATATGGCGCTGTTATGATGCTTTCGTTGGCACACAGCATGCGGTGCGCAAGTCACTACGTTCCGGGAGCGATAGGATGCAGGCATGACTCAACAGCTTAGCCGGTGAGCTCAACCATCGGCACCAGACAGGCTGGCGCAGCGTGAAATTGCTGCGATGGCAAGGCATGCGGGGTAAAAGCGGGAAAATACGGGGGCTTTAATGAAGTCCTAAGCCTGCCCGAGGGAAGGACTGGCATAGTGGATACATGGCGCACGGAAACCCCGGGCGCAAGGTTGCCGGACACCTCAATGACCGGCACGATTTCCACTTTTTCATGTGTTTTCCGTTTTATCCCTGCGCTCTGATACAGCGTTTCAACCGGCTACCGCACTTTGCGAAGCCGGTTTTTTTTTGCCTGCGATTTCTTCCTCCCGACGCCAGGCGCCGGGAGGTTGGTTTGCTCCCCTGTCAACCCGTTTGCTTCGCCAGCCACGCATCGACGGCAGGCAGGCGCTCGGCGCGCACCTTGATGCGGTACTTGATGCCGGCCACGGAACTGTCGGCGTCGCCGCGCGCGCCGGCCGGCAGGTTGGCCTGTGCATACGCTTCCAGCTTGGCGATCATGTCCGGCTGCGCCGAACCGGCGGCCAGGCGCGGGAAGTAGCGGCTGCGCGAGCTGGCGTCGATGCGCGCATTGACTTGCTCCAGGTGCGCCAGCGCGAAGTCGAAGGCCAGTTCCGGATGCGTGCGCGACACGCGCGAGATCATGGCGGGGCTGTTGGTCACGCCCGGTTCATCCGTCAGCGCCAGCGCCAGTGCGCGCTGCGCCAGGGCCGCATCGTCGGTCGACGCCAGCAGGTCGTACAGCTGGTTCTTGACCAGCGGCGTCTTTTCCTGCTGCGCCTTGGCGTGCAGCTGCTCCCAGGTGGCGGCGTCCGCATGCTGGGCCACGACGCCCAGGATGGTGCGGCGCAGCGGCGCGGGCATGGCGGACGGATTTTGCTCACCTGCCTGTTCGCTGGCTGCGTAGCGGCGGCGCGCTTCCGCGATCACGCCCGGTTCGCCCATGTCGCCGAGGATGGCAATCAGACGCCCGCGCAGGGTTGCCACGCTCGACGCTTCGCCGGCGCGCGCTTCCCAGCCCGTCTGCGCCATCATCGGCGCCAGGCGCGCCATGGCGAAGCGGCCGAAAGCCTGCTGGCGCGCGGCATCGCCGGCGTACTGCTCATACAGGCTGTTCAGCGAAGCGGCCACCCGGCCCAGCACTTGCGGATCGGCCGACAGTGGCGTGGCTTTCACCAGTTCCAGGAAGCCGGCCGGGTCCTGCAAGCCCGCCATGCCCAGCGACTGGCTGTCTGCCAGCAAGCCCAGCTGGTCGATCGGCGCCAGGCGCGCGAAGCTGCCCGCCAGCGCGCGCGTGCCGGCTGGCGCGTACAGGGTGCGGTAGTAGCCGCTCTGGCCCGCGTTCACCAGCAGGGCGCCGCAACCGGGCACGTTCAGGGTCGCCTTGCCATCCTTGAGCACCACCTTGGCCAGCTTGCCGTTGCCGACCGTCGAGGCGATCACCGGCACTTTCCACGACAGCGGCTTCTTGTCCGGCTGATCCTTGGAAAACTCCGTCTGTGTCAAGGTCACGCGCGTACTGCCCTTGCTGCATACGGCGTCGCTCACGGTGATCATCGGCACGCCCGGCTGCAGGGTGAAATCATGGGCGATGGCGCTGACGGGCTTGCCGGCGGCCGCATCGACTTCGCGCCACAGGTCGTCCGACACCGTATTGCCATACGCATGCTTGCGCATGTAGTTGCGCACGGCCGTGCGCCACGTGTCGGCGCCGACATACGCTTCGAGCATGCGGATCACCGCTTCGCCTTTTTGATAGGTGATGCCGTCGAAGGCCTGGCTGGCTTGTTCCACGGTGGCGATGCGCTGCACCACCGGGTGCGTGGTGCGCAGCGCATCCTGGCTCATGGCCGATTCGCGCCCGCCGACGTTGGACAGGGCCGTGTTCCACTCGGGGTGTAAACGCTCCGTCGTGCGGCTTTCCATCCACGACGCAAAGCCTTCGTTGAGCCACAGGTCGTCCCACCAGCGCATGGTGACCAGGTCGCCGAACCACTGGTGCGCCATTTCATGCGACAGGGTGGTGTAGATGTTTTCCTTGTCGGTCTGCGTCGAGATGGTCGGGTCGAGCAGCAGGCCGTATTCGAAGGTGAAGACGGCGCCCCAGTTTTCCATGGCGCCGAAGAACTGGCTGCGGCCCGGCGCGGCGATGTTGTCGAGCTTGGGCAGCGGGTAGCGCACGCCGAAATAATCGTTGTATTCGCGCAGCAGGGCGGCTGATTCGTCGAGCGCGAAGCGGCTTTGCGCCAGCGCGCCCTTCTTCGTGATGACGCCTATTTCCGTGCCGTCGCTCATGGCCGTGGCGCGCTCGAAGTCGCCCAGGCCGAAGAACAGCAGATACGTCGACATGCGCGGCGTGGTGGCGAAGCGCACGTGCTTGGTGCCATTGCCCAGGTCTTCGCTGCTGGCGACCGGCATGTTGCCGACGGCCATCTGGCTGCTCGGGACGATCACGTCCAGCGCGAAGGTGGCCTTGTAGTCCGGTTCATCCCACGACGGCAGCATGCTGCGCGCGTCCGAATTTTCGAACTGCGTGTACAGCGCGCGCTGGCGTCCTTGCGGCGTGTCGTAGTCGAGCGAGAACAGGCCCGTGGCCTGCGTGCCGATCTTGCCGCTGTAGTCGATGCGCAACAGGTACTCGCCCTTGGCCAGCGGCTGGGCGAAATGCACGGTAGCCGTCTGCTTGTCCGCATCGATATCGATCTTGCGCATCACCTGCTTGCTGCCGCCCGCGCCTTCGATGGCGGCGCCGGCAAACGCCAGGTTCAGGGCATTGAAGGTGATGCTGCTGGTCGGCGCGTCGACGGCGACCTTGATGGCGGCTGCGCCCTTGAAGGTGGAGGCGGCGGCATCCGGCGTGATCGACAGCGCATAGTGCAAGGGCGTGACGCCGCGCGGCAGCTGCGTGGTGGTGCCGAGGGCGTGGCTGGCCGAGGCGTATTTGGCGGCGGGGGCGGCGTGGCCCGTGGTAAAGGCGGTGACGGCGGTCAGTGCCAGGACGGCGGCGGCCAGTTGGCTGCGGCGGAAACGCGGAGTCGGTGTGCGATGCATGGTATGCCCTTCGTTCATGGGTAAAACGCCCGCCAGCCGGGTAGGCCGCGAGCGTGGATGGCGGTAGCGGGACATCGCTGAACTGACAGCCAGCGTTCCCGTACAGCAATCTAAGTGGAAACGGGGCCAAAGTCAACGCGCCAGGGATGCCGCACCATGGCGGTGCGCTGGTATGATGGGCGCCTGGCTGCATTGCCACAGGCTGGTGCCGCAGCCGATAGTCCAACACCATAACGAGACGAGACCCAAGCACATGAAACTGACCATCAGCCCCCGCACGCCCAATCCGCGCCGCGTCACCATGTTCATCGCCGAGAAGGGCATCACCGGCATCGAGGAAGTGGCGCTCGACCTGATGGCGGGCCAGCACCGCGATCCCGCTTTCCTGGCGAAAAACCCGCTGGGCCGCGTGCCGGTGCTGGAGTTGGCGGACGGGCGCGTGCTGACCGAGACGCGCGCCATCTGCACTTACCTGGAAGGCTTGCAGCCGCAGCCGAACCTGATGGGCGAAGGTTACGAGGAGCGCGCGTTTATCGAGATGGCCGACCGCCGCGTGGAATTGCATTTGTTCAGCGCCGCCGCCAACTGGGTACGCCATGGCCATCCGGCCTTGGTGGCGCTGGAAAACCCGCAGTTTCCCGATTTCGCCACGGCGCAGGCGGGCAAGTTGCGCGAGACGGCGCAATGGCTGGACCAGGTGCTGGCGCAGCAGCCGTACATCGCCGGCGACCGGTTTACGATTGCCGACATCACGGCCTTCTGCGCGCTGGAATTCGCGCGCGGCCTGATGAAGTACCGGCCAGGCGCGGAAGGCTTGCAGAACTTGCAGGCCTACCGCGACCGCATCGCCGAGCGCCCCAGCGCGCAGGCGAAGTAGCCGGGCAGGTCGGATTAGCGGGGCCGCCGAGGCGCGTGAACGCGTAATCCGACACCACCACTTTACTTCAGTTGCTCCAGCAGGAAGGTGTAGGTCAGCGCCCACATCAGCGCCTGCTGGTCGTTATTGGCCGCGCCCGCATGGCCGCCTTCCGTGTTTTCCCAGTACAGCACATCGTGGCCTTGCTCTTCCATCTTCGCCACCATCTTGCGCGCATGGCCGGGGTGGACCCGGTCGTCACGCGTCGAGGTGGTAAACAGCACGCGCGGATATTTCTTGTCCTTGAAGACGTTCTGGTACGGCGAGTACTTGCTGATGTAGGCCCATTGCTCCGCCACGTCCGGGTCGCCGTATTCTCCCATCCACGAGGCGCCCGCCAGCATCTTGTTATAGCGGCGCATGTCGAGCAGCGGCACCTGGCTGACGACGGCGTTGAACAGGTCGGGACGCTGCACCAGCACGGCGCCCGTCAGCAGGCCGCCATTGCTGCCGCCCATGATGCCCAGGTGGCGAGGGCTGGTGACCTTGCGCTTGATCAGGTCTTGCGCCACCGAGATGAAATCGTCATACGCGCGCTGGCGGTTCTCCTTCAGCGCCGCCTGGTGCCAGCGGGGACCGAATTCACCGCCGCCGCGGATATTCGCCAGCACGTACACGCCGCCTTTTTCCAGCCACGCCACGCCCGTGGTGCCGCTGTAGCTCGGTTTCAGCGACACTTCAAAGCCGCCATAGCCATACAGCACCGTGGGGTTGCTGCCGTCGAACTTGGTCTTCTTGCCCATGATGGCGAAATACGGCACCTTCGTGCCATCCTTCGACGTCGATTCGAACTGCTCCACCTTGTACGGCGCCGCGTCGTAGTAGGCGGGCAGCGACTTGATTTTCGTGCGCTTGTCGCTTTGCGCCGTGGCCAGGTAGAGGGTGGTCGGGTTGAGGAAGTCGGTCACCGTCAGGAAGTACTGGTCCGAGTCGACGGGATCGAGCGCGCTGACGGCCAGGGTGCCCAGCTTCGGCGCATCGACGGCGCGGCGCTGCCACTTGCCGTTCACGTGGCGCAGTTCCGTCAGGCGGTTTTTCACTTTGTCCAGCGTGGTCACGAGGATGGCCGACTTGGTCGGCGTGACATTGTCCAGCGACGACGTGGCCGTGGGCGCGTACAGCACTTCCAGTTCCTGCTTGCCCTGCATGAAGGCCTTGAAATCCGTGGCCAGCAAGGAGCCTTGCGCATAGGTCTTGCCGTTCACTTTCCAGTCCGAGCGCAGGGTGATGACCAGCTGGTCGCGCACGGTGAAGGCCGTGGAGTCGTCCGGTTTCGGCACTTTTTTCAATTCGGCGCCGTCGCGCAGGAACATTTCGCCGCTATAGAAATCGATTTGCCGCTCGATGAACTGGTGTTCGTGGCCGGGCGTGAAATCCTTGTAGGCGCCGGCGCTCAGGTCGTCGGGTTTGGCTTCGTACAAGGTTTGCGCCTGCGCCAGCGGCGTGCCGCGCTGCCACTGCTTGATGATGCGCGGGTAGCCGGAGCTGGTCATCGAGCCGGGGCCGAAATCGGTGGAGACGAACAGGGTATCCTGGTCGATCCAGCTGGCGCTGCCTTTCGCTTCGGGCAGGGTGAAGCCGCCGTCGACAAAGGCGCGCTTGGCCACGTCGTATTCGCGCACCACCTTGGCGTCGCCGCCGCCGCGCGACAGGGAAATGAGGCAGCGTTCGCCTTTCGGATACAGGCAGGAGGCGCCGCCCCAGACCCAGTTTTCACTCTCGCCGGCGGCCAGCTGGTCGAGGTCGATCACGGTTTCCCATGCGGGTTCGGCCAATTGATACTGCGCCAGCGTGGTGCGGCGCCAGATGCCGCGCACGTGCTGGGCATCGCGCCAGAAGTTGTAGTAAAACTCGCCTTCCTTGCTGACGTAGGGAATGCGTTCCTTTGAGTTGAGGATGGTTTTCAGGCGCGCCTGCAGGGCCGGGAAGCCGGGCTGGGCCTCCAGCTCTTTGGTGGCGACGGCGTTGTGCTGCCTGACCCAGGCCAGCGGCTTGTCGCCGAGGACTTCTTCCAGCCACAAATGGGGATCGGCCGGAGCAGTGGCGGCGGCGGGGGAAGGAGCTTGCGCATGGGCAATGCCCGCTGCGGCCAGGCCGAGCAGCATGCTGCCGGCGAGAGTGCGATATGACGACATAGAGGGTTCCTGGTTGGTCCGATGGAGGCCGCGTTGCAGGCAAAACGGCGCATCCATGGTGCCATGGATTGCTGCGGGGAACCAGTGTCTGTGAACGACTATTTTAAAAATAACATGTTTTTCAAATATTGTTTGCTGGAATAGAGTCAGGCCGCAGAATCTGCGGCGTGTTGCGCTCTCAAGGGGCGCCAGGCCCGAGCAATGCACTCACTGTGAGCCGCGTCCTGTCGACATCGCCGCCGTCAAGGTGATAAATCCACAATGTATCGTTGTCGCGGCTGTCGATGAACAGGATGCGCGTGGCTTCCTCGCCGATGGCCAGGCAAGCGGCCAGCTCGGCAGGACTGAACGGTGCCGCCTGCTTCGAATCCGTTCCCGCCGCTTGTGCCAGGGCCAGCGCAAAGCCTGCCAGTTGCCGGACTGCCAGATAGTTTGTTCCATCCACATCGACGTCCTGACACAGCTCGTCCAGGCTGTACAGCGTGAAGTGATCTTCATCGCTGACAACCGCCACATCGGAACGCGGCTTGCCACTGCGCAGGTGCTCGAGATAGGCCAGGGGCAGGGCCACTTTTTCCCTTGCCAGCAATTTTTCCAGCTGCTTGCCGCTTTTCTTCGCTGGCCGGGCGGCCTTCGGCGCGACGGCCTCGCAAGCCTGCGCCGTCCAGGCGACGGGATTGAACTGGAACATCCTTGCACATGCGGGGCAGTGCAGGAACATGAAGGTCATTTTTTTGGCGATGGCCGTTGTTAAAAACGCGCCATCCGCGGCATCCATTGCGCTGGGGGCGAAGCGGCGCCCGCAGTCGCCATCGTAGGGGCACGTGATGTCAAGCATAGGCGTATTTCTCCATCCGCAAAGCGATTTCCTCTTTTTCTTGCGGATAAGATGCCTTGGGGTTTCTTTCCCAGTAGGCAATACCTTCGTTCAAGGCCAACAAGGCTTGTTCCTGCTTGCCGGCCATCAGATAAAAATCGCAGGCCCTGGCATGCGAGTCATGCGCTTCGACCAGGGCCAGGGCTGCATTTTCCCAGTTGGAATGGTGGTCTAGCCAGGGAATCGCCAACTGCAGCAGATTGTCCCGCAGACAGGCCATGACTGTTGCCCGATGGGCCGGATCGACGAGCTGGTGTTCTTTGTCCTGTTTGCCATCGATGACAGGGAATTGCCAGTTTTTGATATTCCAGTCCGCCACCTCGCCAACGATATTGTTGACAGGTTCATAGCCGTAACGCGCCTTGTGCCAGCTTGTACAGGATCTGGACGAGACCTGATAGTGGCTCCAGAATGCCACGCAGACATCCTCTTCGTTATGGCGGTTGGCCTGGAAATGGATGGCCTGGACGAATTCGTCCTGTGCGCGCTTGAAGGTCAGCTGGCTAGGCGAGAACTTGAAGCCCGCTGCGCTCAGCGGCTCCAGCAAGCATTCTTCAATATTGGCGATGATCAGCGCTTTTGGTTTCATTCCGTTTCCTGGCATGGGGCGGTTGCGCAATGTTGCCATAGATCAGTGCCAGCGCACCTTGCGGCGGGCAATCGTGCGAGGGAAAGCCTGCTGCCACTTCCCTGCACGCTTCCGGATGCAGTGTGCTAGCCCGGCAACTTTGCCACCACCTTGATTTCGAACTGGAAACCATACAGCCACGTCACGCCCACGGCCGTCACCGTCGGGTGCGGCGCCTGGCCCCAATACTCTGCCTGCACGATATCCCAGATGCGCTGGAAGTTAGCCTGCGGGTCGACGATAAAAATGGTCACGTCCTGCACGTCGTCGAAAGTGCAGCCGGCGGCTTGCAGGATGGCGTTCAGGTTGTCGAAGGCGCGCCGGATCTGGGCCTCGAGTCCGGGTTCGGGCGAGCCGTCTTCGCGGCTGCCGACCTGGCCGGAGATAAACAGCAGGCCGTTGGCGCGCACGGCGGGCGAATAACGGTTCTGTTCATACAGGGCTTGGCGGCCCGGAGGGAATACGACGTCGCGTTTCATCAGCTTTCCTTTGTTGATGCAGCGAAGTTGCTGCCTGGAGAACACTTTATCTGCTGCCGGCCTGCTGATAAAGCGGCTAGAATCATCTGCACTGTTTGTATAATCCAAACAATCGAATGGCGGAGGTGCGGATGGACAGGTTTGATGCGATGAAGGCGTTCGTGCGGGTGGTCGAGACGGGCAGTTTTACACGGGCGGCCGCGACCTTGCACATGAGCCGCACTACGGTGACGCAGCTGGTGCAGCAGCTCGAGGCGCGGCTGCGCCTGAAACTGCTGAACCGCACCACGCGCAAGGTCAATGTGACGGCCGATGGCGTCGCCTACTACGAGCGCATCGTGCAGGTGCTCGATACCCTGGAAGAAATCGAAACGAGCTTGCCGCACGCCGCCGCCTTGCCGCGGGGCCAGTTGCGGGTGGACGTGCCCAGTCCGCTCGCCGCCTTGCTGCTGATGCCGGCGCTGCCCGGGTTTCATGCGCTGTATCCCGATATCGTGCTCGACATGGGCGCCAGCGACCGCATGGTCGACGTGATCGCCGACAATGTCGATTGCGTGATACGCGGTGGTGCCATCACCGACCAGTCGCTGATGGCGCGCAAGCTCGCCGACTTGCCGCTGGGCGTGTATGCGGCGCCAGCCTACCTGCAACGGGTGGGCACGCCCTTGCATCCGCTGGACTTGCAGGACAGCGCGCACCGCATCGTGCGCTTTCGCTGGGGACGCGGCGGCAACGGCTTTCCCTACGTGATGCACCGCGAGGGCCAGAGCGTCAAGATCCATGGCCAGTACGTGCTGTCGATCGATGACGGCAATGCCTACCTGGCGGCCGGGGTAGCGGGGCTGGGCGTGCTGTGGCTGCCCGATTATATGGCGCGTGCGCACGTGGCCAGGGGCGAACTGCTGCCGCTGTTCCCGGCATGGACGGTCGATCCCATGCCGCTCTATCTCGCCTATCCGCCGAACCGCCATGTCAGCAAGAAACTGCGCGTCTTTATCGACTGGGTGGCCGAATTGATGGCCCAGAATGCCGCCCACCCTGCCGCCCGCCCTGCCGCCATCACGGCAACTGATTGACCCACACGGGTGCCGACCAGACGATGTTGCCATCGTCCTGCGTCAGGCGCGCGTAATAGAAATGGGGGCCGGGCGCGGGCGTGACGGTGAGCTCGGCCTGGTCCGAGATGGGGGTAACGGAACCGTTGCCGCCCGGTACGCCGTGGAAGATGGCGACATCGGCCGCTTGCCGTCCCGCGCTGTTGCTGAAATGGGTGGCCAGGCGCAGGGGGCCGTGGTTGTCGAAGCGCTCGCCCATCAGCCTGCCATTCGCCGTGAACAGCAGTTGCGCGTGCTTGTCCATGGTGGCGTAGACGCGGCGCGCGCGCAGCGCGTCGAGGAAACCGTCGCGTGACACGGGCATGCCGGCGGCCGGACTGCTCACCAGCACGGCCGTGCGGTTGCCATACGCCGCGCCCCAGTTGGCGCAGTGGTTGTCCTGGTTGCTGCTGAAAGCCACGTGGTAGCCGGCCGCCAGGGCCCGGTTGCAGGCTGCCTCGTAATTGCTGCGCCGGTTTTCCGTTTCCTCGTCATTCGTGGAAAACGCGGACGTATTCATGACTTCGCACAGCACCATGGCCGCGTCGCCGTCCGGCGTGTAGCCGAGCGGCTGGCCGTTGACGAGAAACTGGCCCGCTGGCGCCGGGTGGTTGAACTGGCCGATCCAGCCCCGTTCGCGCATCAAGCTGTACAGGCCAGCGTAATCGCCCTTCGGCGTTTCCACGTCGGCCAGTAATTCGCCGCTGGCATTTCTTTCCCAGCCCAGCAATTGCTCGCTATTGAAAATGTTCAGGTGGCCGCCCTTGTTGATGACGCCCCATTCCATGCCGTACAGGGCCAGAAAGCCGGGGTGGGCGGCCGAATACGCGGCCGCTTCGGCCAGGCCCGTCTGGTACAGGGCTGTCGCTTCGGCGGCAGTGGCAGCGGCGTTGGTACCGTCGGAACCGTCGTACATGTGGTTGTGCTCGGATGTCAGCAGGGCGTCGAGTCCGTGTTCTTGCGCATATTTATAGGCATCGATGGGGCCGAAGGGCGCCGTTTGCGGGTCTTGCGCGCCACGGCAGGCGTCGAGCGCCGCGCCGCCATCGCTGTGGCGCGTCTGGCTATGCAGGTTGGCGTAGACGATGCGGTAGGCGGGCTGGCCTTCCAGACTGGGCAGTTGTTGCAGACCGGCCTGGAAGGCGCTCACCCTGGGCGCCGTGCTGGCGCCACGCTTCACCTGGACGGGCCATTGCTGTTCCACCTGCGCTTGCTGCGGCGTGCCGGCATCGGCCACGGCCAGCAGGCGCAGTTCGTACAAGCCTTCCGGCGCCAGCACGCGCCGTTCGCGCGCATCGGCGTCGGCGCGGCCATCCCAGGGCAAGTTCACGCTTTTGCCGTCAGCCCCCACCTGTTCCGTGCCCGACCAGCGCCGCAGCACCGCGCCTTGCGGCCCCGGGCCGGACAGGGTCAGGCTCCAGCGCACGGCATGGCTGCGCCCCTCGTCGGGATAGGTGAGCCGTACAACAAATGTGCGCGCCTGCGTGACCCGCTCGCCGCGCGCGGCGTGAAAGGGCGCGACGACGGTGGCATCGAGTTCGCTGTGCTCCTTCGGCTCTTGCGCGGCGGCAGTGTTGCTCCACGCCATCAGCAACAGCCCGGCGTACGCACATGCCAGCCATGGCGGCCAAGGTGGCCTTAAGCGTCGTCGTCGCAGTGTCTTGACCATCGTGGCCTCCCGCTACTGCTTCAGATGTGGTTTAGACAAGAAATGCCACGTACTGGTTCCCGCATGCACCAGCAAGTGGCGTGCTTGCACCGTGATTGGCCATGATCTGGCGCAAACCTCGTATCGATAAGGGCGTCTGCCCGTGCGGCAAGCTGGCACGGCGCTTGCTACACAAGAGGTACGGATCAACGGCGATCCCCTGAATAAACGCACAACGGTCCAACGACGGACCACATGGACAACGGCGTCCGCCCAGGCTGATTTTTCATCGGCGGGGGCGGGCGCCGTTTTTGTTTGCATTTTTGTTATTTTCGGGATACTTCGGGAACCTATATGGCCAGCCAAAAAGCAACGCGCATCGCGCTCTTCTCCCTCGCCACGCCACCCATGCGCGCATTCCACCTGACGTGGATGGCATTTTTCGTGTGTTTCTTCGCCTGGTTCGCCTGCGCTCCCCTGATGCCGGTCATCAAGGGCGAGTTTGGTCTTTCCTTGGCGCAAGTGGCGAACATCAATATCGCGGCCGTCGCCATCACCATCCTCGTGCGCCTGATCGTCGGGCCCTTGTGCGACCGCTACGGCCCACGCAAGACCTACACGGGCTTGCTGCTGCTGGGCGCCATTCCCGTGCTGGGCGTGGCCGCTTCGCAAAGCTATGAAAGCTTTCTGTTCTTCCGCCTGGGCATCGGCGCCGTCGGCGCCAGCTTTGTCATCACGCAATATCACACCTCCGTGATGTTCGCCCCGCGTGTTGTCGGCACGGCCAACGCGGCGGCAGCCGGCTGGGGCAATGCGGGCGGCGGTGCGGCGCAGGCGCTGATGCCGCTGCTGCTGGGCGCCGTAGTGATGCTGGGCGTGTCCGAATCGCTGGGCTGGCGCATGGCCCTGCTGGTGCCGGGCGTGCTGATGCTGGTGATGGCCGTTCTCTACTGGCGCTATACGCAGGATTGCCCTGAAGGCAATTACTCGGACTTGCGCGCCGCAGGCACCGCCATCGAGGGTGGTAAAAAGGGGGGCTGGGACAGCTTCAAGGCGGCCAGTTCCAATTACCGCGTCTGGCTGCTGTTCGTCACCTACGGCGCCTGCTTCGGCATCGAAATCTTCATCCACAATATCGCCGCCGTGTACTACGTCGACCATTTCGGCCTGTCATTGAAATCGGCCGGCCTGGCCGCCGGCAGCTTCGGCTTGCTGGCCCTGTTTGCCCGCGCCTTGGGCGGCTGGATGTCGGATAAATTGGCCCTGCGCGGCAACCTGAACAGCCGCGTCACCCTGCTGTTCATGCTGATGATCGGCGAAGGCGTGGGCCTGCTGTGGTTTGCCAAGGTCGATAGCGTCACCTGGGCCGTCATCGCCATGCTGGTCTTCGGCCTGTTCACTCACATGGCGTGCGGCGCGACCTACGCGCTGGTGCCTTTCATCGACAGTAAAGCCCTGGGCGGCGTGGCCGGCATCATCGGCGCCGGCGGCAACGTGGGCGCCGTGGCGGCCGGTTTCCTGATGAAGGGCACGGGCGACATCCGCCAGACATTGATCATTCTCAGTGCGCTGGTGGTGATCTCGGCCCTGTGCGCCATCGCCGTGCGCTTTACCCGTGCAGCGGCCGAACCGAACATGGCCGCGGCCTGAGGAGACAAGCATGAACCACACCTTGAACATCGTCGTCCTTGGCCATGGCATGGTCGGACACAAATTCCTTGAACGGCTGGCGCTGGAAAACAACACGCGCCTGTCCGTGACGGTCTTGTGCGAAGAGCCGCGCCCCGCCTACGACAGGGTGCATTTGTCCGAATTTTTCAGCGGCAAATCGGCGGAAGACCTGTCCCTGGTGGCGCCCGGCTTCTTCGACAAGGGCAACGTTGTGTTGAAGCTCAATGCGCGCGCCGTGTCCATCGACCGCGTGGCGAAAACCGTCACGGCCAGCACCGGTGAAGTGCTGGCCTACGACAAGCTGGTGTTTGCCACCGGCTCGACGCCGTTCGTGCCGCCGCTGCCGGGCAAGGATAGAGAAGGCTGCTTCGTCTACCGCACCATCGAAGACCTGGAAGCCATGCTGGCCTGGGGCGCCAAGTCCACCACGGGCGTGGTGATCGGCGGGGGATTGCTGGGCCTTGAATGCGCGAAAGCCTTGCGCGATTTGAAGCTCGACACCCACGTGGTGGAATTCGCGCCGCGCCTGATGGCCGTGCAGGTCGACGAAGGCGGCGCGCGCGTCCTGCGCCGCAAGATCGAAGAGCTGGGCGTGACCGTGCACACGCAAAAGAACACCCTGGCCATCGTCGACGGCGAATCGGCCACGCACCGCATGCAGTTCGCCGACGGCAGCCACCTGGAAGCGGACATGATCGTCTTTTCGGCCGGCATCCGCCCGCGCGATGAACTGGCGCGCGCCTGCGGCCTGGAGGTGGGACCGCGCGGCGGCATCGCCATAGACGACAGCTGCGTCACGTCCGACCCGGATATTTACGCGATCGGCGAATGCGCGCTGTGGGGCGGCCTGGTCTTCGGCCTGGTGGCGCCAGGCTACGAGATGGCCCGCATCGCGGCGCGCCATGTGCTCCAGGAAGAGGGCGAAGCCACGTTCAAGGGCGCCGACATGAGCACCAAGCTCAAACTGATGGGCGTGGACGTGGCCAGCCTGGGCGACCCGCACGGCAATGCGCCGGGCAGCCGCTCCTACCAGTTCATGGATGAACGCAAGCAGATCTACAAGAAAATCGTCGTCTCCGATTGCGGCAAATACCTGCTGGGCGGCGTGATGGTGGGCGACGCCAGCGAGTACGGCACCTTGCTGCAGATGATGCTCAATAAAATCGAGCTGCCGGAATTCCCCGAGTTCCTGATCTTGCCGCAGGCGGATGGCCAGCAAAAGGTGGGCCTGGGCGTGGACGCCTTGCCCGAGTCGGCGCAAATCTGCTCGTGCAACGACGTGTCGAAAGGCGCGCTGTGCGCGGCCGTCGCCGAGGGCGCCACCACCATCGGCGCCCTGAAAAGCTGCACGAAAGCCGGCACCGCTTGCGGCGGCTGCGTGCCTTTGGTCACGCAGATCATGAAGGCGGAAATGCAGAAGCAGGGCCTGGCCGTCAACAACCACGTGTGCGAGCACTTTGCGTACTCGCGCCAGGAATTGCACCACCTGGTACGCGTGGGAAAAATCCGCAGCTTCGGCGCGCTGCTGTCCGCCCATGGCCAGGGTCTCGGTTGCGACGTGTGCAAGCCCGTGGCGGCGAATATCCTCGCTTCGTGCTGGAACGATTTCGTCCTGTCTCCCGTGCACGCCAGCCTGCAGGACAGTAACGATTACTTCCTCGGCAATATCCAGAAGGATGGCACGTACTCGGTGGTGCCGCGCATGCCGGGCGGCGAAGTGACGGCCGATGGCTTGATCGCCGTGGGCATGGTGGCGAAAAAATACGGTCTCTACACGAAAATCACGGGCGGCCAGCGGGTCGACCTGTTCGGCGCAAGAGTCGACCAGTTGCCGGCCATCTGGGAAGAACTGATCGCGGCCGGCTTCGAATCGGGCCACGCTTACGGCAAGTCGCTGCGCACGGTCAAATCGTGCGTCGGCTCCACCTGGTGCCGCTATGGCGTGGCCGACAGCGTGGGTTTTGCGATCCAGCTGGAAAACCGCTACAAGGGCTTGCGCACGCCGCACAAGATCAAGTTCGGCGTTTCCGGCTGCACGCGCGAATGCGCCGAGGCGCAGGGCAAGGACATCGGCCTGATCGCCACGGAAAAGGGCTGGAATTTGTACGTGTGCGGCAATGGCGGCATGAAGCCGCGCCATGCGGAACTGATCGCCTCCGATCTTGATGAAGCCACCCTGGTGCGCTATGTCGACCGCTTCCTGATGTTTTACGTGCGCACGGCCGACCGCCTGCAGCGCACCAGCGTATGGCGCGACAACCTGGAAGGCGGCCTCGATTACCTCAAGCGCGTCATCATCGACGACAGCCTGGGCATGGCGGCGGAACTGGAAGCGGACATGCAGCACGTGGTCGACACCTATGCTTGCGAGTGGAAGGAAGCAGTGTCCAACCCCGCCGTGCGCCAGCGCTTCCGCCACTTCGTCAACAGCGAGAAGAACGATGAAAACGTGGTGTTCGTCGAAGAGCGGGGCCAGATCCGGCCCGCCACCGAGATGGAACGCCGCAGCACCGTGATCCCCATCCTTGCCGTGGAGGCTTGAGCCATGAATGCGATGAATGAACTTTCCGGCGCCACCGCCGACAACTGGGTCGCCATCTGCCCCTTGGCCGACATCGTGCCCGACACGGGCGTATGCGCGCTGCTGAATGGGCGCCACGTGGCCGTCTTCCGCGTCGGCGATGCGGCGCCGCGCGTGTACGCCATCGACAATGTCGACCCGAACGCGGGCGCTTCCGTGCTGTCGCGGGGCCTCGTGGGCAGCATCGGCGAGCGCGTCGTGGTGGCGTCGCCGATTTACAAGCAGCACTTCGACCTGGCCAGCGGCGAGTGCATCGAAGCGCCCGAGCATTCCGTCGCTGCGTGGCCCGCGCGCGTGTTTGCCGACATGGTGTGGGTGGCCATATGAACACCGCCGCGCGGCCGTCTTTAGTCGTGGTTGGCAATGGCATGGCCGGCATGCGCACGGTCGAGGAACTGTTGAAACTCGCGCCGGACCTGTACGACATCACCGTGTTCGGCGCCGAACCGCACGGCAATTACAACCGCATCCTGCTCTCCCCGGTGCTGGCTGGCGAAAAGTCGGTGGACGACATCATGCTGCACACGCGCGACTGGTATGCGCACAACGGCATCACCCTGCACGCGGGCGACCCCGTGGTGCGCATCGACCGCAAGGCGCGCACCGTGCAATCGCTGTCGGGCGTCACGGTTGCCTATGACCGCCTGCTGCTGGCCACCGGTTCCACGCCCTTCATCGTGCCCGTGCCAGGCCACGACCTGCCCGGCGTGATCGGTTTTCGCGACATCAGCGACGTCGACACCATGCTGCAGGCGGCGCGCACGCACCGCCACGCGGTGGTCATCGGCGGCGGCTTGCTGGGACTGGAAGCGGCCAACGGCTTGCAGCGCCAGGGCATGGACGTCACCGTCGTGCACATGAGCGGCGCCCTGATGAACCAGCAGCTCGATGCGCCCGCGTCGATGCTGCTGAAATCGGCGCTGGAAGCGCGCGGCCTGCGGTTTTTGATGCAGGCGCAAACGGCTGAAATTGTCGGCACCGACCGGGTGCAGGCAGTTCGCTTTGCCGATGGCACGTCGATCCCCGCCGACCTGGTGGTGATGACGGCAGGCGTGCGTCCCAACATCGCCCTGGCGCAAGCGGCCGGCTTGCACTGCGAACGGGCCATCGTCGTCGACGACTGCCTGCAAAGCTACGATCCGCGCGTGTACGCCGTGGGCGAATGCGTGCAGCACCGGCGCGCCACCTTCGGCCTGGTCGCGCCCATCTGGGAGCAGGCGCGCGTGTGCGGCGCGCACCTGGCTGGCGCGGGCCACCGCCGCTACGTGCAGCAAGCCAGCGCCACCAAACTGAAAGTGACGGGCATCGACCTGTACTCGGCCGGCGACATCATCGGCGGCGAGGGCAGCGAAGACCTGGTGCTGCGCGATCCGCGCCGCGGCGTCTACAAGCGCCTGGTGGTGCAGGGCAGCCGCCTGGCCGGCGCCGTGCTGTATGGCGACGTGCAGGACGGTCCCTGGTATTTCGACCTGATCCAGCAGCGCCGCGACATCAGCAAGCTGCGCGCCCATTTATTGTTTGGCCAGGCGCTGTGCGCCCAGGCCGCCTGACAGGACATTCCATGACAAGCTGCACGCCCGTGAAAACCACTTGCCCGTATTGCGGCGTCGGCTGCGGCGTGGAAGCGACACGCCTGCCCGACGGCGCCATCCGCATCGCCGGCGACACCAACCATCCGGCCAACCAGGGCCGCCTGTGCGTGAAAGGCTCGGCCCTGGGCGACACCCTGGACCTCGACAAGCGCCTGCTGCAGCCGCAGGTGCGCGTCGATGGCGTGCTGCGGCGCGCTTCCTGGGATGCCGCGCTGGACCAGGTGGCCGGCGGCCTGCGCGCCATCATCAACGAGCACGGCCCCGACGCCGTCGCCCTGTATGTCTCGGGCCAGCTGCTGACGGAAGACTATTACGTCGCCAATAAATTCATGAAGGGCTATGTGGGCAGCGCGAATATCGACACCAATTCGCGCCTGTGCATGTCGTCGGCCGTGGCCGGCCACAAGCGCGCGTTCGGCGAGGATATCGTGCCGGGCTGCTATGAAGACCTGGAACTGGCGGACATGGTGGTGCTGGTGGGCTCGAACACGGCCTGGTGCCACCCGATCCTGTTCCAGCGCATCACGCGTATCAAGGAAATCCGGCCCCAAATGAAACTGGTGGTGATCGACCCGCGCCGCACGGCCACCTGCGAGCTGGCCGATTTGCACCTGCCCGTGAAACCGGGCACGGACGTATGGCTGTTCAACGGTTTGCTGTGCTATCTGGCGAAGGAGGGCGTGATCGCCGATGATTTCGTCACGCGTCACAGCTCGGGTCTCGACGAAGCACTGGCCGCCGCCCACGTGGACTGCGGCGATCCCTTGCAGGTGGCGGCCATCTGCAAGGTTGACCCGCAAGCCTTGCTGGCGTTTTACCAGGCGTTCGCCGCCACGCGCAAGGTCGTCACGGCCTTTTCGCAGGGCGTGAACCAGTCGTCTTCCGGCACGGACAAGGTCAACAGCATCATCAACTGCCATCTGGCGACGGGGCGCATCGGCCAGCCCGGCATGGGACCGTTTTCCCTCACGGGCCAGCCGAACGCCATGGGCGGGCGCGAAGTGGGCGGCCTGGCCAATATGCTGGCGGCGCACCTGGATCTCGAAAAACCGCTGCACCGCGAGGCCGTGCAAACCTTCTGGGACTCGCCGCGCATCGCCGACAAGCCTGGCTTGAAGGCGGTGGACCTGTTCCACGCCATCGAGGCGGGTAAAGTCAAGGCCGTGTGGATCATCGCCACCAATCCGCTGGTCAGCATGCCGGACGCCGACCAGGTGCGCCGCGCGCTCGATAAATGCGAACTGGTGGTGGTGTCGGACATCAGCGCCGGGTCGGACACGAACGCCCATGCCGACGTGCTGCTGCCGGCCCTGGGCTGGGGTGAAAAGGATGGCACGGTGACCAATTCCGAGCGCCGCATCTCGCGCCAGCGGGCCTTTTTGCCGGCGCCCGGCGAAGCGCGCGCCGACTGGGACGTGCTGTGCGACGTGGCGCGCCGCATGGGGTATGCCGGCTTCGATTTCACGTCGCCGCAAGCCATCTTCGACGAACATGCGCGCCTGTCCGCCTTCCGCAACGGCGGGGACACAAAGCGCCTGTTCAACCTGGGCCACCTGGCCGGCCTGGATGCGGCGCGCTACGATGCTCTGGCGCCGCAGCAGTGGCCGCACGGCCAGGCGAGGCTGTTCGGCGACGGCCGCTTCGCGCATGCGGACGGCCGCGCGCGTTTCGTGCCGACGGCGCCGCGCGCGCCGCGCAACGTGCCAGACGAGGGCTATCCACTCATTCTGAATACGGGCCGGGTGCGCGACCAGTGGCATACGATGACGCGCACGGGCAAGGCGGCCAAGCTGTCGGGCCATATCGCCGAGGCGTTCATCGATATCCACCCGCAGGATGCGCTGCTGTACAGCGTGCGCGAAGGTGAGCTGGCGCGCATCACCAGCGCCTGGGGCGCGATGGTGGCGCGGGTTGTGCACGGCGGCGGCATCGCGCGCGGCCAGGTCTTCGTGCCGATCCACTGGAGCGACGCGAATGCGTCGGACGCGCGCGTGGGCGCCGTCGTCAACCCCGTCGTCGACCCCGTCTCGGGCGAACCGGAATTCAAGCATACGCCCGTGCGCATCGAGCAGTTCCGCGTGCACTGGCATGCGTTTGTGCTCAGCCGCACGCCCTTGAATCTGGACGGCGTGGCGCACTGGACGCGCATCCAGGGCGAGCAGTTCTTGCGCTACGAACTGGCCGGCCGCCAGCGTATCGAGGATCTGGGCGCCTGGGCGCGCGCGCTGCTCGGCGTCACGGACGACAATGCGGACTGGCTCGATTACGCGGACGCCAGCGCCGGCGTGTACCGCGCCGTGCACCTGGACGAGGGGCGCATCGCGCAATGCGTGTATGTCTCGCCGCGTCCCGACCTGCCGTCGCGCAGCTGGCTGGCGGGCCTGTTCGCGCACGCGCAAATGGATACGACGGACCGCGCCGGCGTGCTGCTGGGCCAGCCCATCGGCAAGGGCATGGACGCCGGTCCCACCGTGTGTTCGTGCTTTGGCGTGGGGCGCAACACCATTTGCGCCGCCATTCAGGCGCAAAAACTGACGACGACGGCGCAGGTGACGGCCTGCGTCAAGGCGGGCGGCAATTGCGGCTCCTGCGTGCCCGAGATACGACAGTTGCTGCTGGAGGCGCGCAGCGCAGCCTGATAATCTGTCCTTTCCTGCGCGGCTTTGTTATATTGCCAGCTCTACAAAAGAGAGGCAGTGTGATGACAGCAGGACAACACCCCACGGTCTGGCTGACGGGCTTGAGCGGCGCCGGAAAATCCAGTATCGCCGAGGCGCTGGCGCGCCGGCTCAAGGCGCAGGGCCGCGCCGTGACGGTGCTCGACGGCGACCAGCTGCGCCATGGCTTGAACCGCGACCTCGGTTTTACGCCTGAAGACCGGCATGAAAACATCCGCCGCACCGCCGAAGTGGCGCGCCTGATGAACGGGGCGGGCTTGACCGTCATCGCCGCCTTCATCTCGCCCAGCTGCGCCGACCGGGCCATGGCCGCCGCCATCATCGGCGCGGCGCATTTCATCGAAGTCCACGTCAGCACGCCGCTGGCCGTGTGCGAGGCGCGCGACGTCAAGGGCCTGTACGCGAAGGCGCGCGCGGGGCGGATCGCCGAATTCACGGGCGTGTCGGCCCCCTACGAAGCGCCGCTGGCCGCCGCGCTGACCCTGGACACTGGCACCTTGGCGCTGGAAGAATCGGTCGAGCGCCTGTGCCGGCATTTGCAGCAGCTGCCGTGACGACCTGGCGCACATGGCTGCGCCGGCACTTGCCCGCCAGCTTGAAGGCGCGCATGAGCGTGGTCGTCTTCCTGCTCGTGCTGGGCGCGGTGGCCTCGCTGGCGCTGGCCACCCTGGCCGTGGCCGAGCGCGGCATGCGCGACGTGACGGGGCGCCAGCAGTACGTCTCGCTGTCCAGCGCCGCCGTCTTCATCGATGAAGAACTCGACGCGAAGCGCAATGTGCTGCGCGCGATGGCGGACAGCCTGGCGGCCGGCGGCGCGCACGACGGCGCCAGCCTGCAGCGTTTCCTGGCCGCGCAAACGGTGCTGGGCACGGAGTTTTATTCGGCCGGCGTGGTAGGCCTCGACGGCATCGTCCTGGCCAGTGTGAGTCCCTTCAAGCCGCAGGCGGGGCTGAACGTGAAGGGCCGTCCTTACTTTGAACAGACGCTGAAGACGCGGCGCTCGGTGATTTCCGCGCCGCTCAACGGCAGCATTTCCGGCATGCCCATCGTGGTGGTGACGCAGCCCGTGTTCGACGCGCAGGGCGGCGTGCGCTATGTGCTGGCGGCCAGCGTCAACTTGCGCCAGCCTGATTTCCTGGGCCGTCTCGGCGCCCTCAAGCCGGGTCCGGGCGGCTATCTGTACATCATGACCAGCGAAGGCGTCATCGTCGAGCATCCCGACAAGTCACGCATCATGCAGCATATCGAAGCGCACGGCCCCGTCAGCGTGCCCACGCGGCGCGCCTTGCAGGGCTACGAGGGCTGGCTGACGGGTACCACCGCGCAAGGCGTCGACGCGCTGTTTGCCTATCACCGCATCGCCTCGACGGGCTGGATACTGGCGTCCGTGTATCCGATGCGCGATGCGTTCGCGCCGCTGCATGCCATCCGCAGCAAGATCCTGCTGGCCGCCGTGCTGCTGGCGGCGCTGGCGGGCCTGGCCGGCTGGCGCGTGGTGCTGCGCCTGTTGCAGCCATTGGCGCGCTTGCGCCACCAGGTGCATGAGATCCGTCGCCATCGCCTGGGGATCGACGTGCTGCAAATCGGGCGGCGCGACGAGATCGGCGACTTGAGCCGCGATTTCCATTCGCTGGTGGCCGAGCGTGAAATCGCCGAGGCGCAGACACGCGACAGCGAGCGGCGTTTGAAACTGCTGACGGACCATGTGCCCGTGGTGATCGTCTACATCGACCGCGAGCACCGCTACCAGTTCATCAACGCGACGTTTGAAAAATGGTTCGGCAGGTCGCGGCAGGAAAGCATGATGCAGTCGATCCGCGAAGTGCTGGGCGAGGAAGCCTACCAGCTGCGCGAGGAGTACCTGCTGCGCGCCTTCGCGGGCGAGGAAGTCGAGTATGAATTCTCCATCGGCGGCGAGGGCGATGCCGGCCGGCGCGCCTTCCAGACCAGCTACGTGCCCGATGTGGGCGAGAGCGGCGCGGTGGAAGGCGTGTATGGCCTGATCCACGAAATCACCAAGACCAAGGCGGTGCACACGGCGCTGCAGTTCGCCGCCGCCACCGACACCCTGACGGGCATCGCCAACCGGCGCCGCTTCGACGAGCAACTGGCGCAAAGCATGCAGCGCACGCGTGCCGCGCGCGCGCCGATGGCGCTGGCCTATCTCGATATCGACCGCTTCAAGGCTATCAACGACAGCCTGGGACACAAGGCGGGCGACGAGGTGCTGAAGGAATTCGCCGCGCGCCTGGTGCGCAGCGTGCGCGCCAGCGATCTGGTGGCGCGCCTGGCCGGCGATGAATTCGTGATTATTCTCGAAGGCGTGAACGGCGCGGCCGAAGTGCGCCAGGTCGGCGCCAAGATCATCGACGCCATCCGCCAGCCGTTCGCGCTGGCCAGCGGCCCGTTGCCGGTGACGACCAGCATCGGCATCGCCATCTTCCGCGAAGGCGCGCTGACGCCGGCGCAGCTGCTGGACCTGGCCGACCAGGCCTTGTATGCGGCCAAGGGGCAGGGCCGCGATGGCGTGGCCCTGCTCGAGGCGGCGCCCTAGCTACAAGGTGGCGCTCCAGTGGTCGAGCTGCTGCGTCGTGGCCGTCACGCCGCCGCAGACGATGACGAGCACATTGCGGTAGGGCGCCAGTGCCGGCACCTTGCCGTAGACGGCCGCCAGCGCCGCGCCGCAGGCTGGTTCCACCACCAGGCGCTGGTCGGTAATAAAACGCTGGCAGGCGTCGACGGCGGCCCGGTCCGACACCACCACGCTGTGCAGCAGGCGCGTCTGGCTGATGGAGTATGCCTGCGCGCAGACCTGGCGCGCGGCCAGCGATGTGGCGATGCTCGTCACGGCGGGCAGGGCCACGTGTTCATGCGCGGCCACGGCCGCCGCCAGCGAGGCCGCGCCTTGCGTTTCCACGGCCACGATGGCCACGCCATCCCAGCCGTTGCGCTGCAAGCCTTCGGCCACGCCGGCCAGCAGGCCGCCGCCACCGACCGACAGCACCACCGCGTCCGGTTTCAGGCCCGCGCTGGCCACTTCATCGATCATGCCGGCGTGGCCCTGCCACAGCAGCGGATCGTCGAATGGGTGCAAAAAGGCGTCTTGCGGCGTGAGCATGGACTGCGCCAGCGCGTTCGCTTCCTGCCACGCTGCGCCGTGCACGATGACTTCGGCGCCTTCCTGCGCGATCAGGGCCCTGGCCCGTTCGCTGGTCGTTTCCGGTACGACGACGATGACGGGAATGCCCAGCTGGCGTCCCGCATAGGCGACGGCGATGCCGGCATTGCCGCCGGAAGAGGAGATGAAACGGCTGGCGCCGCGCCGCGCGTATTCTTCGCAGGCGAGGCCGATGCCGCGGATCTTGAAGGAGCCGGGCGGCTGCAAGGCTTCGAGCTTGAGCCAGATGGCGCGTTCGCTGTGCAGGCTCAGGGCGCGCGAGTTGAGCAAGGGAGTTTCGATGTGCAGGGCCATGCGTGTTCCTGGTAAACAGTCAGGCCAGCATCATAGCCGAAGCGCCCGCGCCAGCGTGTCACCCTTGCCGCGTGTGTTACTGCTGTCAGTTCAGCGGCGCGCTCTTGAGCTGGTGCGTGCGCGCCACTTCCTTCATCGCTTCGAGCAGGTCGTCGCGCAGCTGGCGCGGCAGCTTGCCGAAGAATTCCTCGTCGTTCTGGTCGGCCATTCCGGCCAGCACGGGCACCAGCGCCTCGCCTTCCGTGGTCAGCTCGATCGAATGCTGGCGGCGGTCGGCCAGCAGGATCGATTTGCTGACCATGCCCTTGCTTTCCAGACGGTCGATCAGTTTCGAGACGGCGCCCTTGCTCATGCCGGACACTTGCGCCAGTACCGTGGGCGAGGTACAGCCCAGGCGGAACATTTCGCGCAGCACCACCCATTCGGAAACCGTCACGCCATTGGCTTCGGCTTTCTTCTGGAAGCTGTGGGAAACGTGGTTGGAAACGAAACGCAGCCAGTAACCGAGATGGGCTTCCAGCTCGCTGACGGGGACGCTGTTGGGATGGGCGGCTTGCGGCATGGCGGCCGTTTCAAAATTATGGCTCATTTCTTTTCCTTCACTGGGCGGCGTTGCCGGCATGGTTAAGGCCTTCACGCTTGCTGTCGAGTGGTTTGTTTGGGAACTATTATCGTGCTTGAGGTAGTTTTAACACTGTTTTCACAGGAAATCACTTACCGGCAAAGAGTTTTTCCTTTTTTCTTGCTCTGGATAGATAAAAAGCAATAACAAGCCAATAATCGTATTGCCGGAGAGGAAGATTAAAAAAATAACTCTTGTTGCATCAATGGTAACAGCATTTTTTGCCGAATTGATAAATATTTCATATCATTGCGTATGCTTGCCCACACACGGCGTATTGCCCGCGCGACAGTGCGAGGTTTTCATGCAGAAATGTGGCCCGCTCAGGCCAGCACCACCTTCACGCCCGCTTCGCGCAATACTTCGGCAAAGCGGGGCGGCGGCGGCGCATCCGTAAACAAGACGTCGATTTGCGCCAGATCGGCCAGCCGCACCAGCGCCTTGCGGCCGAATTTATGCTGGTCGGCCACCAGCCACACTTCGCGCGATTGCTCGATGATGGCTTGCGCCACCTTCACTTCGCGCGCATCGAAGTCGCGCAGGCTGCCGTCTTCGTCGATGCTGGAAATGCCGATGATGCCGATGTCGACCTTGAACTGGCGGATGAAGTCGATCGTCGCTTCGCCGACGATGCCGCGGTCCCGCCCGCGCACCACGCCGCCGGCCACGATGACTTCGCAGGCGGCGTTGTCGGCCAGGATGGCGGCCACGTTCAGGTTGTTCGTCACCACGTGCAAACCCGTGTGCCGGCCCAGCGCGCGCGCCACTTCCTCGGTCGTCGTGCCGATATTGATCAGCAGCGAACAGCCATGCGGCACTTGCGCGGCGACGGCGGCGGCAATGCGCCGCTTGGCGTCGCTGTTGAATACTTGCCGCTGGCTGTAATCGATGTTTTCCACGGACGAGGGCAAGCCGACGCCGCCGTGGTAGCGGGCAAGCAGGCGCGCTTCCTCCATCTGCTTGACGTCGCGGCGCACGGTTTGCGGCGTCACGTCCAGCTGCTGGGCCAGCTCTTCGACGGACATGGTGACCTTCTGGCGCACCACTTCGAGCAGGCGGCGCTGGCGGGGATTCAAAATCATGGGCTTGTCTCTTTAAAAATCACAAACGAACAAAAACGAACAAATAGTGATAAAAATATGTTGCTATCGATTCGTAATCTGGCGTATCTTATCCATATTGCATTCGAATTACATCTGTATTGATCTTAACGACAGTCGCCGGCGATGCCTAGTCTTTCCTCGCCGGCGTGTCCCCGACAGACACGGAGTCCCGATGACCGCAGCACAGCAGGGTGTGGAGACAGCGATGGCATGCGACGTGCTGGTGGTGGGCGGCGGCATCAATGGCGCCGGCATCGCGCGCGACGCGGCGGGCCGCGGCCTGTCCGTGCTGCTGTGCGAAAAGGACGACCTTGCCGCGCACACTTCATCGGCATCGACCAAGCTGATACATGGCGGCCTGCGCTATCTCGAATACTATGAATTCGGCCTCGTGCGCAAGGCGCTGATCGAGCGCGAAGTGCTGCTGCGCTCGGCGCCGCACATCATGTGGCCCTTGCGCTTCGTCATGCCGCACGCCAAGGGCCAGCGCCCGGCCTGGCTGATACGCGCCGGCTTGTTCCTCTACGATATGCTGGCGAAGCGGGAAATCCTGCCGGCCTCCAGCGGCATCGACCTGACCCGCCACGCTGCCGGACAACCGTTAAAACCCGAGTTCAAGCGCGGCTTCGTGTATTCCGACGGCTGGGTTGACGACGCGCGCCTGGTGGTGCTGAACGCCATCGATGCGGCGGACAAGGGCGCGCACGTGCTGACGCGCACGCGCTGCACGATGCTGGCGCGCGAAGGCGAGGGGGAGGGCGCTTCCTGGCTGGCCACCTTGCAGCACGCCAGCGGCAGGCAGACGACCGTGCGGGCGCGCAGCGTCGTCAATGCGGCCGGGCCGTGGACGGCCGAGTTCCTGCAGCAGGCGGCGCCCGGTGGACAGGGACGCCATTTGCGCCTGATCAAGGGTAGCCATATCGTCGTCAAGCGTCTGTTCGAGCATGATCACGCGTATATCTTCCAGCATCCGGACGGGCGCATCGTGTTTGCCATTCCGTATGAGCACGATTTCACCCTGATCGGCACCACCGACCTCGACTACCAAGGCGACCGTGGCAAGGTGGAAATCGATGACGAGGAAATTCGTTACTTGTGCGAGCTTTCCAGTTACTATTTCAGCAAACCCATCGTGCCGGCCGACGTGGTGTGGACGTATGCGGGCGTGCGTCCGCTGGTGGAAGACGCGGCGGCCGACGCCAAGGCCGTCACGCGCGATTACCGTTTCGAGCTGGACCGGGAAGGTGCGCCGCTGCTGAGTGTTTTCGGCGGCAAGATCACCACGTTTCGCAAGCTGGCCGAGGAAGCCATGGACATGCTGGCGCCCTTGCTGGGCAATACGCTACCGGCCTGGACAGCCAGTGCCTGCCTGCCTGGCGGCGACGTGTATGGCGCCGTGCCGCAGAACCGGTCCGTGCGCGAGTTCGGCCAGTTCGTGCAAGGCTTGCAGCGTAAGTATGCGTGGCTGCCAGCGGCGCTGGTGGCGCGCTATGCACGCGCCTACGGCACGCGCATCCATGTGCTGCTCGATGGCAGGGCGGACGTGGCGGCCATGGGCGAGGAAATCGCCGCCGGCCTGTACGCGGCGGAAGTTGACTATGTGCGGCGCCATGAATGGGCCGTCAGCGCGGCCGACATCCTGTGGCGGCGCTCGAAGCTGGGCCTGCACCTGCCGCGCGAGACGGCGGACAGGCTCGATGCCTGGCTGTTGCAGCATCCGTTGTCATAAGTAGCACACGTTGGCGACCGCACCCCGCAGAGGGTGCGGCGAAAAATAAGAAACCATCACTGGAGGAGAAGCGCGTGCAACTGGTACTGGACAAGATCAGCAGGAAGCAGGGGGCTGACGACTTTTTATATCCGATGTCGCTGGCCCTCGTGCCGGGCGCCATCAACGTCTTGCTGGGCACCACGCGTGCCGGCAAGACGACCCTGATGCGCGTGATGGCGGGCCTGGACAAGCCCAGCGGGGGCACCGTGACGGCCGATGGCGTCGATGTGACGGGCGTGCCCGTCAGCAAACGCAACCTGGCCATGGTGTACCAGCAATTCATCAACTATCCGGCCTTCACCGTCTACGACAATATCGCTTCGCCCTTGCGCTTGCGCAAGGAACCCGAGGAACAGATACGCAGCAAGGTGCTGGCGCTGGCCGAGCGCCTGCACATCACGCCGTATCTGCAGCGCACGCCCGGAGAATTATCGGGCGGCCAGCAGCAGCGCACGGCGCTGGGGCGCGCGCTGATCAAGGATGCGTCCTTGCTGCTGCTCGACGAGCCATTGGTCAATCTCGACTACAAACTGCGCGAGGAATTGCGCCGCGAATTGACGGAACTGTTTTCCAGCGGCAGCACGACGGTCGTGTACGCCACCACGGAACCGCTGGAAGCGCTGCAGCTGGGCGGCCACGTGGCCGTGCTGCACGAGGGACGATTGCTGCAGCAGGGGCCGACCCTGGACGTCTTCAACGCGCCCAACTCCATCGACGTGGCGCGCACCTTCAGCGACCCGCCCATCAATTTTATCCCCGCCCGCGTGGATGTTGCCGGCGTGGCGCAGGCGGCCGATGGCCTGTCGATACACCTGAGCGGCGCGCAGCGCGCCCGTTTGGGCGACAGCACGGAGGTGATCCTCGGCGTGCGCGCACACAGCCTGCATTTGTCACCGCAGTCCGATGGCGACGTGGCCATCGCAGCTACGGTGGACCTGGCCGAAATCAGCGGCTCGGAAACCTATGTGCATGCGCGCCGCGGCGACCTGGCCCTGGTGGCGCAGCTCGGTGGCGTGCACAACCTGGAGATCGGCAGCGCCTGCACCGTGTATTGCCAGCCGCATGCCTTGCTGATCTTCGCGCAAGACGGCGGCCTGCTGTTCGCTCCTGCGCAAGGAGGGGCATGACATGGCGCGCATCGAACTGGTCGACCTGGCCCACGCCTACAAACCCAATCCTTCCGCACCCGCCGACTATGCGCTGCGGCCCATGAGCATGGAGTGGCATGACGGCGGCGCCTACGCCTTGCTGGGGCCGTCCGGCTGCGGCAAGACGACCTTGCTCAATATTATCTCCGGTCTGGTAAAACCATCGCATGGCAAGGTGCTGTTCGATGGCAAGGATGTGACGCAGCTGCCCACGGAAGCACGCAATATCGCGCAAGTGTTCCAGTTTCCCGTCATTTACGACACCATGACCGTGCACGACAACCTGGCGTTTCCGTTGCGCAATCGCGGCTGGAAAGAGACCGAGGTGAAAAAGCGCGTGCAGCAAGTGGCGCAGATGCTGGAATTGACGGGCGACCTGAAACTGCGCGCCAGCGGCTTGTCCGTGGACGCCAAGCAAAAGATTTCGCTGGGCCGCGGCCTCGTGCGCCCCGACGTGGCGGCTGTGCTGTTCGACGAACCGCTGACGGTGATCGACCCGCATCTGAAATGGCTGTTGCGCAGAAAGTTGAAGGAAATCCACCACGAACTGAAACTGTCCCTGATCTACGTCACGCACGACCAGGTGGAAGCGCTGACCTTTGCCGACCAGGTGGTCGTCATGACGCAGGGCGAAGTGGTGCAGACGGGCAGTGCGCAAGCGCTGTTCGAGGAACCGGAACACACGTTTGTCGGCTACTTCATCGGCAACCCGGGCATGAACTTGCTCGATTGCACCCTGGACGACGGCGGCGTGCGCGTGGCGGGACAGCTGCTGGCCGTGTCCGCTGCCGCGCGCGCGGCGCTGTCTGGCGCGCAAGGGAAAATCACGGTGGGCGTGCGGCCGGAGTTCGTCGAATGCGTGAAAGCGGGCGAGGGTGGCGACCATTGCCTGGAGGCCACGGTCACTGCCGTGCGCAACATGGGCACGCATTACCTGGCGGAATTCCAGCTGGGTAGCGCGACGGTGGCGGCCAAGCTGCGCGCCATCGACGCCGTCGCCGGGAATGCTGTGCGGCTGCGCTTTCCGCCGCAACGCACCTTGTTCTATGTCAACGATAAGCGGGTGGCCTGATGATACATAACGGTAAAACCGATAACAACCGCCGCGCCTGGCTATTGATCTTGCCCGTGCTGCTGTGCGTGGCCTTTTCCGCCATCCTGCCCCTGATGACGGTGGTGAACTATTCCGTGCAGGATATTCTGAGCCCCACGCAAAAGGTGTTTGTGGGCACGGAATGGTTCCGCATGGTCATGCTGGACGGCGACTTGCACAGCGCCTTGCTGCGCCAGCTACTGTTTTCCGGCTCCGTGCTGGCCATCCAGATTCCGCTGGGTATTTTGATTGCCCTGTGCATGCCGGCCGATGGCTGGAAGGCGTCCCTCGCCTTGGTGCTGATCGCGCTGCCCCTCTTGATTCCCTGGAACGTCGTGGGCACCATCTGGCAAATCTTTGGCCGCGGCGACATCGGCCTGATGGGCTACACCTTGAATCAACTGGGCTTTGACTACAACTACAACGGCAATTCGCTCGACGCCTGGCTGACGGTGATGGTGATGGATATCTGGCACTGGACGCCTCTCGTCGTGCTGCTGTGCTATGCGGGTCTGCGCGCCATTCCCGACGCGTATTACCAGGCGGCGCGCATCGACGGCGCCTCGCGTCTGGCCGTGTTCCGCTACATCCAGCTGCCGAAACTGCGCAATGTGCTGATGATCGCCGTCTTGCTGCGCTTCATGGACAGTTTCATGATCTACACGGAACCGTTCGTGCTGACGGGCGGCGGACCGGGCAACGCCACCACCTTTTTGTCGCAATACCTGACGCAAAAGGCTGTGGGCCAGTTCGACCTGGGGCCGGCGTCCGCGTTTTCCCTGATCTATTTCCTCATCATCCTGCTGTTCTGCTTTGTGCTGTACACGTGGATGCAGAGAGTCGGCACGGGAGACCAGAAATGATGCACAAGAAAATGAGCAGCGCCATCCTCGTCGTCTTTTTGCTGGCGTCGCTGTTGCCCATCTACTGGATGCTCAACATGTCGCTCAAGACCAACGAGGAAATCGTGGGCGTGCTGAGCCTGTGGCCCCAGCAATTGACGTTTGCCAACTACCACACGATTTTTACCGACCGGTCCTGGTACAGCGGCTACATCAATTCCATGATCTACGTGGCCTTGAACATGGTCATGTCGGTCACGGTGGCCTTGCCGGCAGCTTATGCTTTCTCACGCTACAACTTTGTCGGTGACAAGCATTTGTTCTTCTGGCTCTTGACCAACCGCATGACGCCGCCCGCCGTCTTCCTCGTACCGTTCTTCCAGCTGTATTCCACCGTCGGCCTGATGGATACGCACCTGGCCGTGGCGCTGGCGCACATGGTCTTCAATGTGCCGCTGGCCGTGTGGATACTGGAAGGTTTCATGTCCGGCGTGCCCAAGGAAATCGACGAGACGGCGTATATCGACGGCTACAGTTTCCCCCGCTTTTTCATCCGCATCTTCTTGCCGATGATCAAGTCAGGCGTGGGCGTGACGGCGTTTTTCTGCTTCATGTTCAGCTGGGTGGAACTGTTATTGGCGCGCACCTTGACGTCCGTCAATGCCAAGCCGATTGCCGCCACCATGACGCGCACCGTGTCGGCGGCCGGCATGGACTGGGGCGTGCTGGCGGCGGCCGGGGTGCTGACCATCGTGCCTGGCGCGCTGGTGATCTGGTTCGTGCGGCATTACATTGCCAAAGGTTTTGCGATGGGGAGGGTATGACATGGAAAATACCGATAGCACAGCCAGCCTGTTCGGCTGGATGGCGTGGACGCCGGAAGTGGCCATCTTCTTCATTTGCATCGGCCTGATGCTGGCCGGCATGACGGTGTGGCAAATCCGTTCGCCCAGCATAGCACGCAAGGGCTTTTTGCCCATGCCGACCACGCGCGGCGACCGCCTGTTCATTGGTTTACTCACGGCGGCCTATGTGAATCTGGCGTGGGCGGGGTTTACGGAAATGCAGCAGGCGATTGGTGCCGGCATCAGTTTTGTAGTGTTGTTGGTGGTAATGCGTTGGGGGTGAGAGCATCTGACATAAGCTACTGCGCGGCGCGCTTTGCGGCCGGCGATGCTCACCGTACTAAAGTACGGTTGCGCTTCTCGGCCACAAATCACTGCCGCTCGCTACGCTTCTGTCAGGTGCGTTAAGTTAGTTGGGTGTGTTAAATCGTAGATGAAAAAGCGGCCAGCCTCCGGCAGGCCGGATGACAACTATAAGGGAGATTCACGATGAAATTGAAGTTCACGGTCTTCGCGGCTGCGGCCATGCTCGTGTCGAATGCGGCCCTGGCCGACGCCAAGCAGGCGCAAACCTGGATCGACAAGGAATTCCAGCCATCCAGCCTGAGCAAGCAGCAACAGCTTGCTGAAATGAAATGGTTCATCGATGCGGCGGCCAAGCTGAAAGCCAAGGGCATCAAGGAAATTTCCGTGGTCTCGGAAACCATCGACACCCACGTCTACGAATCGAAGACCCTGGCCAAGGCCTTCGAGGAAATCACGGGCATCAAGGTGCGCCACGACATCATCCAGGAAGGCGACGTGGTGGAAAAGCTGCAGACCTCGATGCAGTCCGGCAAGAGCATCTATGACGGCTGGATTTCCGATTCCGATTTGATCGGCACGCATTACCGCTATGGCGCCGTCGAGCCGCTGTCCGACTACATGGCCGCCAAGGGCAAGGAATTTACCAATCCCGGCCTGGACCTGAAAGATTTCATCGGCATCAGCTTTACCACGGCGCCGGACGGCAAGGTGTATCAGCTGCCCGACCAGCAATTCGCCAACCTGTACTGGTTCCGCGCCGACTGGTTCGCGCGCAAGGATTTGCAAGCCAAGTTCAAGGCCAAGTATGGCTACGAGCTGGGCGTGCCGCAGAACTGGTCCGCCTATGAAGACATCGCCGACTTTTTTACCAATGACGTGAAGGAACTGGACGGCAAGAAAGTCTATGGCCACATGGATTACGGCAAGAAAGATCCATCGCTGGGCTGGCGCTTCACGGATGCGTGGCTGTCGATGGCTGGCGCGGCCGACAAGGGTATTCCGAACGGCATGCCTGTCGACGAATGGGGCATCAAGGTCGCGGCCGACAAGTGCACGCCCGTGGGCGCCTCGATGTCGCGTGGCGGCGCCACCAATTCGCCGGCGGCCGTCTTTGCGCTGACGAAATATATCGACTGGATGAAGAAATACGCGCCGCCGCAGGCGAACGGCATGAATTTCTCGGAATCGGGCCCCGTGCCGGCGCAGGGCGAAATCGCCCAGCAAATCTTCTGGTACACGGCATTTACGGCCGGCATGACGAAACCAGGCTTGCCAGTGGTGAACAAGGATGGCACGCCAAAATGGCGTATGGCGCCGTCGCCGCACGGTCCGTACTGGAAAGAGGGCATGCAGAACGGCTACCAGGACGTCGGTTCCTGGTTCCTGTTCAAGTCCACGCCGGACGACCGCAAGGCGGCCGCCTGGCTGTACGCGCAATTCGTTACGTCGAAAACCGTGTCGCTGAAGAAATCGATCGTCGGCCTGACCTTCATCCGCGATTCCGACATCCGCCACGATTATTTTACGAAGCACGCGAACGAATACGGCGGCTTGATCGAGTTCTACCGTAGCCCGGCCCGCGTGGCGTGGACGCCGACGGGCAACAACGTGCCCGACTATCCGAAGCTGGCGCAGCTGTGGTGGAAAAACGTGGCCACGGCCATCACGGCGGAAAAAACGCCGCAAGCCGCCATGGATAACCTGGCCGAGGAAATGGACCAGGTCATGGCGCGCTTGCAGCGGGCCGGCATGAAGGCCTGCGCACCCAAGCTCAATCCGAAAGTTGATCCGAACCAGTATCTGTCGGACCAGCACGCTCCATGGAAAAAGCTGGCGAATGAAAAACCGAAGGGTGAAACGATTGCCTACGACAAGCTGCTGCAAGCCTGGAAAGAAGGCAAGGTAAGGTAAACTGCCTGCGCTGTCCTGAGGGCACGGAGTGAATCCGCTCCGTGCCTGTTTTTACCCGCTTTTCCGCACCACCAGACAATGACCAAATACATACTTGCTTTAGATCAGGGCACCACCAGTTCGCGCGCCATCCTGTTCGACCATGCGGGCCGGCCGCACGCCAGCGCGCAGCGCGAGTTCCGCCAGATTTTCCCCCAGCCGGGCTGGGTCGAGCATGACGCGAACGAAATCTGGGCCTCGCAAGAGGGCGTGCTGCACCAGGTATTGCGCGACAGCGGCGTGGCGGCAAGCGATGTGGCCGCCATCGGCGTGACCAATCAGCGCGAAACGACGGTGCTGTGGGACCGCGCCACGGGCGAACCCGTCGCCAACGCCATCGTCTGGCAAGACCGCAGAAATGCCGCCTATTGCGAGCAACTGGTCGAGCAGGGCAAGGCGGACTTGATCCAGCAAAAGACGGGTCTCGTACTGGACGCCTATTTTTCCGCCACCAAACTCAAATGGCTGCTCGACAACGTGGCCGGCGCCCGCGCGCGCGCCGAACGGGGAGAGCTGGCCTTCGGCACCGTCGACAGCTGGCTGATCTACAAGATGAGCGGCGCCCACTTGACGGACACGAGCAACGCGGCGCGCACCATGCTGTTCAACATTCATACCTTGCAGTGGGACACGGACTTGCTGGCGCTGCTCGGCATCCCCGCCTCCCTGCTGCCCGATGTCGTGCCATCGAGCGGTGTGGCCGCGCACACGCACGCTGCATTGCTGGGCGTGTCCGTGCCGATCGCTGGCATCGCGGGCGACCAGCAGGCCGCCACCTTCGGCCAGGCGTGCCTGAAACCGGGCATGGCCAAGAATACGTACGGCACGGGCTGCTTCATGCTGATGAACGTGGGCAAGCGCCCATTGCCATCGAAAAACCGGCTGCTGACGACGGTGGGCTGGAGCCTGGGTGCCGGCAGCGACAAGACCGATTATTTGCTCGAAGGCAGCGCCTTTATCGCCGGCGCGGCCGTGCAGTGGATGCGCGACGGCATCGGCATCATCCGCGACTCGTCCGAAGTGGAAGCGCTGGCCACCAGCGTGCCCGATTCGGGCGGCCTGGTCTTCGTGCCCGCGTTCGCGGGCCTCGGTGCGCCGTACTGGGACCCATATGCGCGCGGCACCCTGATCGGCATCACGCGCGGCACGGGCAAGGCCCATATCGCGCGCGCGGCATTGGAAGGCGTGGCCTACCAGAACGTGGACGTCCTGTCCGCCATGCAGGACGACGCGGGCATTGCGCTATCCGAATTGCGCGTCGATGGCGGCGCGGCCCGCAACGACATGTTGATGCAGTTCCAGGCCGACATATTAAATGTGCCCGTGGTGCGTCCCGTGGTGACGGAAACGACAGCCTTGGGCGCCGCCTACCTGGCGGGCCTGGCCGTGGGTTTCTGGGAATCGCAGGAAGAAATCGCCGCCCAGTGGCAGGTGGGACGCCGTTTCGAACCGGCCATGGCGGCCGACGAACGCTTGAGCCGGCTGCACAAATGGCAGCGGGCAGTGGAGCGCTCGCGCGACTGGAGCGAGTGAACTGGTATCAATGGCGCATGAAATACACGGCGTAACCTACCGTTTCGCGCGGCACGGAATACAGGTCGCGCAGCTCGAAGTAGGGCGCGTGCACCTGGCCGCTGACGCTGATGCCGGCCCGCTCCAAAGCCAGCCGGAAGCGCGGTACATGAAAATATTGCGTGGCGACCATGGCTGTCTGCCAGCCGTGCTGGCGCATGAGAAGCGCCGTGTTGCGGGCCGTGGCGTCCGTCGTCCATCCTTGATTATCCTCAAGGATGGCGCTGGCTGGCACGCCGCGCGATTGCAGGTAGCGGGCCATAGCCGCGGCCTCGTCAAAACCTTCCTTGCCCGTTGCCCCGCTGACGAGGATATGCGGCGCCCTGTGTTCCTGGAACTGCTTGAGCGTCGCGTCGAGCCGCGCCTGCAGGCGGGGGCTGGGCGTGCCGTCGGGCAGGATCGTATTGCCGGGCACGACGATCACGTCGGCGGGGGCCGGCTTGTCGTTGAGTCCATCGAGCACCAGCGCGGCCGTGGCCAGCAGGAACAAGCCAACAGCGCTTGAACCGAGCACAGTTATTTTTCGCATCGTTCATCATCAAATAGGGAATGGACGCATGATACCCGTCCATTCCCGCCGGCGTCAGTTCACCTGCGCCTTGCGCGCGCGCTGGTTCGACAGATAGATATTGTCTATTTCCAGCGGTTTGCCCTCGCGCACGGCATTGAGCCAGTCCTGCGTGCTGGCGACGGCGGCGAAATTCGAATGGAAGACGGCGCTGAAGACACGGTGGATTTCCTCGGCGCTGGCCGTGCCGCCTGCGTTGGCGTAGGGCAGGGTGCCGGTGGCGTCCTGCAGGAATTCCACTTGCAAGCCGTCGTGCGCGGCGTGGTAGATGGTGGCGGCGTCGCAGTTGTGCGTCATGTAGCCGATCACGCTCAAGGTGTCGATGTTGTGGCTATCGAGCCAGGCGCGCAGATCCGTGCCCGCAAAGGCGCTGCCCATGCTCTTGTTGATGCGGTGGTCGGCGGCAAAGGCGGCCACTTGCGGATGCAGCTGCCAGCCATCGCTGCCTTTGGCGAAGATGGGCGAGGCTTCCGGCGCGTCGTGCTGGACGACGATGACGGGCACGCCGGCGGTGCGGGCGGCGGCCATGGCGGTGACGATATTCGGCAGCGAGATGTCGACGGACGGGTATTCGATGGGCATGTCGCCCGTGAAGTATTCATTTTGCACGTCGATGACGAGCAGGGCGCGGCGTGGTGCGGTAGTGTTGGACATGCGTGACTCCTGAATGGTTGAAAGGGGAAGGACTTCCCCGATACAGCCATTGTCAAGCCGCGCGATGCAAATAAAAAGTGGCCCGAAGGCCTATGTGCGATAAAATCGGGCCATGACTGCTTCTCTTGCCCATGCCGCTCCTTTGACGGTAGCCGTGATCGCCTTCGACGGCATGACGCCGTTTCACCTGTCCGTGCCTTGTCTCGTGTTTGGCGCCCAGACGGACGAGGCCGATCTGCCGCCTTTCCACGTGCGCGTGTGCGCCGCCGATCCCGCGCCCTTGCGCACGGCGGCCGGCTTTTCCATCACGCCCGAGTTCGGCCTGGAAGGGCTGGGGGGAGCCGATATCGTCATCATGCCGGCCTGGCACGACGATTGCCGCGATGCGGCGGCGCGCCTGGTCGAGGCGTTGCAGGCGGCCAGCCGGCGCGGCGCGCGCATGGTGGGCCTGTGCCTGGGCGCGTTTCCACTGGCGCAGGCGGGCTTGTTGGACGGCAAGAGCGCGGCCACGCACTGGGGCATGGCGGACCGGCTGGCGGCACGCTATCCCAAGGTCAGGGTGGACCGGGAAGTGCTGTACGTGGACGATGGCGGCGTGCTGACGTCGGCCGGCGTGGCGGCCGGCCTCGATTGCTGCCTGTATTTGCTGCGCCAGCTGGCGGGCGCCGAAGTGGCGAACCGGGTGGCGCGCCGGTTGCTGGTGGCGCCGCACCGCCAAGGCGGGCAGGCGCAATTCATCGAGCGCCCGCTGCCCGTGTCCGGCAGCGAAGGGCGTTTTGCCGACGTGCTGGCCAGCGTGACGGCCAGCCTGGGCCAGGCGCACAGCATCGACGCGCTGGCCGAACGTGCCGCCATGAGCCGGCGCAATTTCACGCGTCACTTTCGCCAGGCGACGGGTACGTCGTTCAAGCAGTGGCTGCTGAACCAGCGCCTGGCGCATGCACAAGGCATGCTGGAAAAGAGCGCGGCCTCGATCGATGTCGTGGCGCAAGAGGCCGGCTTCGGCACGGCCCTGTCGCTGCGCCAGCATTTCCGTACCAGCCTGCAGACGTCGCCCTCGGCGTACCGCAAGCTGTTCCGCCAGCGCTCGGCCGATGGCATGGCCTGAGTCCGGATACGGCCCTTCTTGTTGCCAAATAATAAAGTGCATTTCTAGTTGTGCTGGGGTAATATTCACGCGAATTTTACATATTGACATTACCCTGCCGAAAGAGATGCGCTTGAAAAACCTGTTCCTTGTCACCGCACTGAGTTTCTTCCTGTTCTCAAACGCGGCTCTTGCCCAGACTGGCAAGGATTGCACCGCCATCGTCAAATCCGCGCAAGACGCGGCAGACAGGGCTGATTGGGTGATCGACGGCGATGTCGTCGATGTCGTGCACATGCATTCCGACCCTGAGCGCCTTCATGTCAGCATTGACAATGCCAAGGTTGAATATGAGCTTGAGCGGTCGCCACGTTTCTTCAGTGCCATGTTGATCGCCGATGCATGTGTTTCGGAAGGCGCAATACCCATGCGGGGTATATGTTGAGCATCATTGCCGATAAGGAGCATGACGCGCAGTCGCTTGCATCCCAACAGCGATTCTTCCATTCACTGACCTTTGAGTAGCATCATTGCCGAGAAAAGGTTGGCTGCAGAGGCAGGCGGGCGGTCATCAAAGGCGCCTTTTCGGTATTTGTTCATGCGTAAAAAGCTGCCGATGCTGCTAATCTTGCTGCAGGAACACTCCCTTTAAGCAGGCGTGTCGAAAAAGGCTTTTGGCGTTATTAATGCATTTAGGAATGTGATCTTAACTGGTACCCAGTCGTTACTCTTTCGTTCGTGTCTGATGCTAATGATTTGCAGGTTCGCGTTATTGTTGATCTGGATACGGACTTTAAATGGATGGCCTGGCGTCGTTGGTCGATCGAGAGCCATGGTTTTAACATTTGCCACGGTACCGTCAGGAAGTTTGCAACCTGTTAAGGTTCCCGTTTTATGAGCTGGTTCACCTGGGATGTCGAAATAAAGGCCTTCATGTGGGCTAGTGAAGAAAAAAGCGAAACTGGAGATCGGTTCCATGAAGTGCTCTGCCACAATCTCAATATTGCAAACTTCCCCTTCTCCACTCACCAATGCATGAAGATTGCTAAATGTTTTTGAGGATGGTTCATAGACGTTCCTCCCGGAACAAACGTCAATAGCTTGACGCACCGCGACGTCAAGGCCATGGTTGTACAAGTCAATCCAAGCAGTCTGGGTCAGCAACACTGGCATATCGGATTTATCAACACGGATAGGTATGAACTTGATGCAATCGTTTTTTGCCGAACGCATAAGTGCATTTTGCCACTCGAGCTTAACCATCGGGCTGGCCAAGCTTTTCGCTGAGACAAAAAAGAGGAAGTATTTGCACGATTGCAGACCATTTTCCATCTTGTCGATGATCCCGTCACCTGGCTGAATGTTCCAAGAGTCGTAGAACACGTTCTCACGCCCGAATATCTTAATGAGCGCTTGGTCAAATCGCTCGATGATGGGTTTGTCATTCCAGTTATGCGACAGAAAAATCATTCTGGGTATTTCCCTTGTTCGTCAGAGGATGAGTAGCGGTATTCGACTTTCAATGGCAGATCGGTCATAGCATAGTGAACGAACTGGGCACCGAGTTCGGTTAGTTCGTACTGTTCGTCCATGTCAAACGAAGAGACTGTTGTTTTGGCTCCCCCGCTGGTACTGCGTTTAGCAGCAGGCTTAGCAAGGAACTGTCCAGCGTAGTTTACTTCCCGATGCTGCCTGATGATTCCACCCATCGACAGATCGCGGAAGAGTAGACGATAGAGGTCTGCATCTGCCGAGTCTTCTCGGACTGCTGGACGGTTCAGGTCACGCCAGATCATGCCGCGCGAGGTGCCTCGACCATGAGCTTGGTATATTTGGCCGATGACTTGAAAATGAAGCTCGGAGAATTGGCCTATCCAACTGATGAACATGCGAACAACGTCATCACTTGAAGTCTGAGATCCGGCAGCGTTTGCCAGAATATTGCGAATCCAGACACGCTTTTCTTCACTTTCGGCTCCTGCCCAGTCCCGAAATGTTTTCCTTACCAGTGATTGGAATGCTTGACTCTGAACCCGTTCAGCAATGCGTTCGTCGTGCAAGTCAAGGCGTGCCATTATTTCTATAATGGTAGCTTCTTTCTCCTGTACTTCGTCTTGCAACATTCGAAGCCATTCTTGGAAAAAACGGTTCGCACGTTCCTGGTCTTTATCGTGCCATTGATTAGAAACCGATAAATACAGGGAGCCGAGTGCTCGAACATTGCTATCTTCAGAGTCAGGAGGCGGGGGCTGAGTAAGTGTATTCATAGGACTCTACAAATAGGAAAGTTCAACTATTGTAGCTCCCCTGAAAACTTTGGCGATAGAACAGGCGTCAAAAGAAGCAAAAGACCGTTGCTGTTCATTTAAGGCCGAAATCATGTGAGGTCGTGAGCTCGAAGGCAGGACCATTATTTGTACACGAGCTTAGCCTTGATTGACCAATCAGTGTGCATTTGCACTGAGATTGCGCAGAGTTTTAGCTTGAGTTCTGGCGTGCTGAGGCTGTGTCGCGATGGTGGGCCTGTCCATCGCGTCACAGGCCAGTCTGCAGGTTTTGCCATTAGTCTACCGTAAGCTATTCCGCGAGAAGCTGGCGCTAGCTGCCTAATCGACGCCGGGTAACCATAGCGTGGCAGGGTCGCGGCTGCCTTGCGGCAGCATCGCGCTGACGGCGATTTGCCGCCCGATGAAAGCGGTGGCATCGAAGCCATAGCGTTCCTGGAAAGACACGGTTTCCGCGCTCATCAATTCGGCATACGTTTGCATCAGGGTCGAGGCGCCAACATGGTTGTCTTGCGCCAGGTAGGTGGCGATGGCGGTCATTAGCACGGGGTAATCTGCATTCTCCTTGCTGCCGCCAAAGTGGAACGACAATTGCCCGCAGGCGCGCCAGACGGGGTCAATTTCCCCGTCCGGCACTGGCTGCGCGCGCAGCCATTGCAAGGCTTTCAGGGGCGGGCCGCCAAAGGACGGTGGCGAGATGATCGCCTGGATGGCCACCTTGACGGCGGCATCGATTCTTCCCGCGCGCACATACTGGCCATGCAGCAGCACCAGGGCGTCCGTATATTCGGGCACGATGGCCAGCGCCGCTTCCAGCAGGGCGATGGCCGCCTCCGGCTTGCGCTGCGCGATCTGTTCCTTGGCTTCCAGGAAGGTGGCGCGCGGCGAGGCGGGGTCGTCGGCCAGGGTCGGCGTGCCGACATACTCGTCTTCCGCTGTCGCGTGGGCTTGCAGGAAGGCCGTCAGGCTGGAAAAGTGCGGCTGGATGCGCCACTCGTCGTGCCAGGTTTCGACGACGATGGGTTCGGACGCTTCGCGGCCGATGGGCCAATACAGGCCGAAGGTGTCGCCATTGCCCAGCGCGCCTTCAGAGAAGGGAATAAAACCGAGCGGTGGATACGCTGTCGTGTGTTGCCAGTCTTGTTCCGCCGAGATATGGGCGAGGCTTGCGGGTAATTGCATGGAGGCACCGGAGGATAAAACGCCAGTGTAGAACAAGAGGACGCTGTGGGCGCGTCCGCATGGGCTTACTCGCGCGGCTCGTGGATGCGGAATTTCTTCACGATACCGGCCTGGTCGAACATGACGGCCACTTCGCGCGTGCCTTTTTCGCCCAGCAGGGGAATAAGGCGCGTCACCTTGGGCGCTTGCAGTTGGTTCTTGTAGACCCAGACTTCATAGCCGGGATCGAAGCTGACGACGGTGGCGTTGCCCAGGGCCGCGTCGAGGTCGAGGCGGGTGGTCTTGCCGACCTTGATGTTCTGATAGATGGCGCCATTGTCCGGCGCGCGGTTAACTTTGTATTCACTGGCGGTGCACATGGCCACGGCCAGTCCCGCGAGGCAGGAAGCTGCCAGTTTTATCAATGTGTTCATACGGACTCCCAATGTGCATCACTGCTTCCAATCTCAGAGGGGACGGGCGTGATGTCAGGAGGGCAGTGTGCTTGTGTCGCCCCGAATGTGCTACAAGATTATACAAAGGCGCACGATGCAATCCTGCCGGTACCGGCTGGCGGTACTTTTACCGGCTCTGCAATACGTCGGTCGACAGCGCCAGGGTTTCCTTGATTTCTTCCATCACCACATAGCTTTTCGATTGCGCGGCGCCCGGCAGCTGCAGCAGCATGTCGCCCAGCAATTTGCGGTACTCGGCCATTTCATGGATGCGCGCCTTGATCAGGTAATCGAAGTCGCCCGACACCAGGTGGCATTCCTGCACCTCGGGAATTTGCAGCACTTCGCGGCGGAATTGCTCGAAGGCGGACGCGGATTTTTGATTGAGCGTAATCTCCACAAAGACCAGCAGCTTGGCGCCCAGCGCGGCCGGGTTCACCTTGGCGTGGTAGCCCGTGATGACGCCGTCGCGCTCCATGCGCTTGACCCGCTCGATGCAGGGCGTGATGGACAGTCCCACCTGTTCACCGAGGTCTTTCATCGAGATGCGGCCATCCTGTTGCAGGATGCGCAGGATGTGGCGATCCAGCTTGTCGAGGCCACGTGCCGATTCTTTAAGGATTCTCATGATTTATTGCTGAATATCTCGATTTATACGTGAACAAATACTGGCTCTTTCCCAATATGATAGCGGTTAATCTGGCGTCAGCCTAAAAAATATAATGAGGAAACTATGCGTATCGTGATTCTGGGTAGCGGCGTCATCGGCGTCACCAGTGCTTACTATCTGGCCAAGGCAGGACATGAGGTGACCGTCATCGACCGCCAGCCGGGCCCGGCACTGGAAACCAGCTTCGCGAATGCGGGGCAAATCTCGCCCGGCTACGCTTCGCCATGGGCCGCGCCCGGCATTCCCCTGAAAGCCGTGAAGTGGATGATGCAGCGCCACGCACCGCTGGCCATCTCGCTCGACGGCAGCGCCGCCCAGCTCAAATGGATGTGGCAGATGTTGCGTAATTGCACACCGGAAGCGTATGCCGTGAACAAGGAACGCATGGTGCGCCTGGCCGAATACAGCCGCGACTGCTTCAAGGTGCTGCGCGCCGAGGCCGGCATCACCTATGAAGGCCGCCAGCAAGGCACGATGCAATTGTTCCGCACTGAAAAACAATACAACGATGCCGCCAAGGATATCGAAGTATTGAAAGATGCGGGTGTGCCATATGAAGTACTGCAGCGCAACGAGTTGTCGCGCGCCGAGCCGGCCCTGGAAGCTGTCAAGGATAAACTGTTCGGCGGCCTGCGCCTGCCCAACGATGAAACGGGCGACTGCCAGCTGTTTACCACCCGCCTGTCCGAGATGGCCGAGGCGCTGGGCGTGAAGTTCCGCTATGGCGTGTCCATCGATGCCTTGCTGACGCAGGGCGACGAAATCGCTGGCGTGCAATGTGGCGCGGAAATCGTCAAGGCCGATTCCTATGTCGTGGCGCTCGGTTCCTACTCGACGGGCTTCATGAAGCCGCTGCTGGACATTCCCGTGTATCCATTGAAGGGCTACTCGATCACCGTGCCTATCGTCAACGCGGCCAAGGCGCCCGTATCGACCATCCTCGATGAAACCTACAAAATTGCCGTGACGCGTTTCGACGACCGCATCCGCGTGGGCGGCATGGCGGAAATCGCCGGCTACAACCTGAACCTGAACCCGCGCCGCCGCGAAACCCTGGAGATGGTCGTCAACGACCTGTTCCCCGGCGGCGGCAACACGGCGGAAGCGACTTTCTGGACGGGCTTGCGTCCGATGACGCCGGACGGCACGCCGATCGTCGGCCGCACGCCGCTGCGCAACCTGTTCCTCAACACGGGCCACGGCACACTGGGCTGGACCATGTCCTGCGGTTCGGCACAATTGCTGGCCGACCTGATGTCGTCGAAAAAGCCGGCCATCCTGGCCGACGACCTGTCCGTCAGCCGCTACAGCGGCGCGCAGGGCCAGGGCAAACTGCAGCACGCGGCGGCCTGAGATGGCGGCCAGCATGCCTCCCAAGGAACGTAGCGGCGCCATCCTGACGGTGGATCTGGACGCCGTGCGCGCCAACTACCGCTTGCTGCGCGACAAGGCGCACCCGGCCGCCTGCTCGGCCGTCGTGAAATCCGACGCGTATGGCCTGGGCGCCGCGCAAGTGGGCGCGGCCCTGTATGAAGAAGGTTGCCGGCACTTTTTTGTGGCGCACCTGGAAGAGGGCATCAGCCTGCGTCCGCACGTGGCGCCGGACGCGGCCATCTTCGTGCTGCACGGCCCGCCCGTCGGCACGGAAGGCGAATTCACGGCCCATGGCCTGACGCCAGTACTCAACAGCGAGCCGCAGGTGGCCGGCTGGCGCCAGCACGCAGCAGCGCTGGGCACCACCCTGGACGCCATCGTGCAGGTGGACACGGGCATGTCGCGCATGGGTCTGTCGCCGCGGGAAGTCGACGCCTGGCTGCTGGACCCGCACTTTCTCGACGGCATCAAGGTGCGCTACATCATGAGCCACCTGGCGTGCGCCGACGAGCGCGGCAATCCCATGAATGGCGAGCAGCTGGCCCGTTTCATCGCCATCCGCGCCCGTTTGCCGCAATACCGCGCCAGCCTGGCCAATTCCTCGGGCATCTTCTTGTCGCCCGATTATCACTTTGACCTGGTGCGCCCCGGCGCGGCCCTGTACGGCATCGGGCCGCAGGGAGGCGAACCGAATCCCCTGCGCTCCGTGGTGCGCCTGCAAGGCAAGGTGCTGCAGACGCGCACGATTGCCGCCGGCGACCATGTTGGCTACAGCCGCCGCTACACGGCCAGCGAGCCGCGCCAGGTGGCCACTGTTTCCGTCGGTTATGCCGATGGCTGGCTGCGCAGCATGAGCAACCAGGGCCTGGCCATCGTCGACGGCGTGAAAGTGCCGCAGATCGGCGCCATCTCGATGGATTCCATCACGCTCGACGTGAGCGCCATCGCCGAAGAGCGCGTCGCGCCGGGCAGCCTGGTCGACCTGATTTGCGCGGAACACCCGGTCGACGCCGTCGCGGCCATGGCCAATACCATCGGCTACGAGGTACTGACCAATTTGGGCGGGCGTTACTACCGCGAGTACCAAGGGCTTGCCGGCGCACGTTAAGCAGCGCGAAACCGATGATTGTGTGGCAAGATAGCCCTGGCGTGAGCTTCACTCCAGGGCTTTCTATTAACCAATATCGGGGATTTATATGAGTCAATATAACGTTGCTATCATCGTCGGCAGCCTGCGCAAGGATTCCTTCAACCGCAAGCTGGCCGATGCGCTCGTCAAGCTGGCGCCGCCCGAGTTTTCCTTCAAGCACATCGACATCGGCGACTTGCCGCTGTACAACCAGGATGACGATGGCGCGCAGTCCGAGCAGGTGCTGCGCCTCAAATCCGACATTTCCGCTTCGCAAGCCTTGCTGTTTCTCACCCCCGAATACAACCGCTCGATCCCCGGCGTGCTGAAAAACGCCCTCGACCACGGTTCGCGTCCGTATGGCCAGAGCGTGTGGGGCGGCAAGCCGGGCGCCGTGCTGGGCGTTTCCGTCGGTGCCACGGGCACGGCCCTGGCGCAGCAGCATTTGCGCAATGTGCTCGCCTACCTGGACGTGCCGCTGCTGAACCAGCCTGAAATGTTTATCCAGGCCAAGGACGGCCTGTTCGACGAACATGGCGGCATCGGACCTGCCAGCCTGGGCTTTTTCCAGGGCTGGATGCAGCGTTACGTGGACTGGGTCCGCAAGCACGCCATCCACGCTTGATGCATATCAAGGCGGCAGCGCTCTGCGTTGCCGCTTGTACACTTTCTTTGACCATGGATGCCAAGATTTCAATATTGGCACGGGCCTCTCGGTATAATGCGCTCTTTCTTTAGTGCAATACTTTCCAAATCTTGCCGACTCCATGTGGACTAAACCTGTTCTGCGCATGAATTTGCGCCGTTTGATCGTGCTCGTGGCCTTTGCCAGCGCCCTGGTGTCCCTGGCCAATACCTTCTATGCCAGCTACAGCGTGCAGCGCCAGCTGCTGATCGACACCACCCTGGAAGCGAACCACGCGTATGCAAGCAAGCTGGCCAGCACGGCCGAGGATTTCCTGCAGTCGGCGCGCCAGCAGCTGGCCTACAGCGCCGGCAGCCTGCCATCGCGCCTGGGCGACGAACAATGGCTGACGGACGAGGCACAGCGCCTGCGCCTGCAAACGAACAGTTTCAATTCCGTGCTCATCGTCGATGCCCAGGGCAAGGTGCTGGGCGTGTCGCCGGAAACCCTGGCCCTGAAAAACCGCACGCTCGATTCGGCCGGCGCCATCCAGGCGCTGCGCGAACGGCGTCCGCTGGTGACGCAGCCCTACGTTTCCTCGGCCGGCAACCTGGTGGTCTTCATTTCGCATCCCATCGTTGGCAAGGATGGCCGCTACCTCGGCTATGTGGGCGGCAGCATTTACCTGAAACAGAAAAACATCCTCTACACCATGCTGGGCCAGCATTACTACCGCGACGGCTCCTACCTGTACGTGGTCGACCAGAACCGGCGCCTGCTGTACCACCCGAACCCTGAACGCCTGGGCGACGTGGCCGGCAAGAATGACGTCATCGACACCATCATCGCGCAGCAGGGCGGCGGCAACCGGCGCATGCACAACAGCCTGGGCGTGGACATGCTGGCCGGCTACGCCGTCATGCCGTCGACGGGCTGGGGCATCGTGGCGCAGCGCCCGACTGCCATGACCCTGGCCCCGCTGAACCAGTTGATGGCCAACACGCTATGGCATTCGCTGCCGATCGCCTTGCTGAGCCTGCCATTCATCTGGTGGCTGGCCAGCCTGATTTCGCGGCCGCTGGTGCAACTGGCCGAGGGCGCGCGACGCATGGATGCGCCCGGCACGGCAGAGCACATCGGCGCCATCCGCGCCTGGTATGTGGAGGCGGCGCAGATCAAGAGGGCCTTGCTGAAGGGCTTGGCATTGCTGCAGAACAAGATCGGCAAGCTGAAGACTGACGTGGAGACGGACCCGCTGACGGGCCTGTCGAACCGGCGCGGCATGGCGGCGGCGCTCGATGCGTGGCAGGCGCAGGCGCGGCCGTTCTCCGTCATCGCCATCGACATCGACCATTTCAAGCAAGTCAACGACCGCTGGGGCCATGCCGTGGGCGACGAAGTCATCCTGCGCCTGGCGCAGCTGATGCGCGCCTGTTCGCGCGATGCCGACGTGCTGTGCCGTACTGGAGGCGATGAATTCATCATGCTGCTGCCCGATGCCGACCTGGACGTGGCCATGCAGGTGGCCGAACGCTTGCGCGCCAAGGTGGCCGCCGCCGTGATTCCCGGTGCGGGCTTTGTCACGGTATCGCTGGGCGTCGTGTCGTCGGAACAGGAAGCGGGCAAGGTGGGCGGTGCGGACGCCGTGCTGCTGGCAGCCGATGCGGCCCTGTACGTGGCCAAGGAAAACGGGCGCAATTGCGTGGGCATCACGGAGCCGGCCTGATAAACTGATCCGCTGTTTTCTGTCGCATCTGAGCCTGTCCGGGTTGCCCGCCAGCGCTTACCATGTGACCCTGATCAAGTACAACGAGGACAAGGGGATGGCAGGGGTGGATGAATGACGTTTGAGCAAGAACTTGGCATCCGCTGCGAAGTCGCTGGACAGCCGCACCCGCTGGCCTATCTGGGCTGCCGCGGACTCAACTATGGCCAGCACAGCGTGCTGCCGCTGCATCCGTTCCGCCTGAGCGTGCCGGAAACGGCGCTGGCGCCCCTGCTCGACGAGCCGTTCAACAGTTTTATCCAGACTTGCCGCGAGGATGACCTGCAGGACGAGGAAAGCGACTTGCCCGAGCTGATGCAGGCCGGCTATCCCGACATCACGGCCATGCTGGCGGGCCACCGGCCGCTGCTGGCCGACATGCTGTACGACTTCATGATCAGCGATTTGATGGACGCGATCGGGCGAGCCAGCGGCTACCGGAACCAGGTTCCACGCTACTGGGGCGACGTGGAGGCAGCGGACAACCGCGCGTATTTCATCGTCAATAAAGTGGAGACAATCTCCTTTGCCGACGGCCAGGTCATATTCGAAGGGCAGGGCTACTACGGTGTCTACGTCATCTGGCTGACGCACGGCTACCGGCGCAAATAGGGACTTGACCTTCCTCATGTGGGAAGGTTTATAGTTGTGCCATGAACCGTGCCTTTTTCCGCTTTCTCGCCCGCTCGCTGCTCTGGCTGCTAGCCGTCACGCTGCCCTTGCAGGGCTTTGCGTCGGCCATGCGCAGCTGCTGCGTGGACGAGCTGGCGGTCGCCGTCAACGTCACGGCTGTCGCAATCGAGGCGCCCACGTGCCACGACATGGCCGACATGCAAATGGCGGACCAGCCGATGAAAATGGCCATGGACGATGGCGGCGCCACGCATCACGGCCACGATTGCAGCAACCATGGCGCCTGCACCGTGGGCGCCACGGCGCCGCCCGGCATGCCGGCCTTGCACGCCTTGACCCTGCGCGCGCCGCTTCCGGCGCTGGCGCCCGATTCCCTGTTCGCCGGGCATATACCGCCTGGTCCCGAACGTCCCCCGAGAAGCACACGCTCCGCCTGACCGCCCATTGAACCTGGCGGTGCCGCCGTCGCACGTCCCAGCATCCTGAGCCTTGCACCGGCCGCGCCAGCGTTCCAGTCGCGCGCCCGCCGCGCCATACCCTGTGATTCAAGGAATACCATGAAATATCTGTTCAGCCTCGCGCTGGCTGTGCTGCCGCTGGCTGCCGCAGCGCAGTCCCCGTCCGCCCCGCAAGAGGCGCAAGCATCCGTGCCGGCCACCACTTACCGCTCCGCCTTTGCCGGCTACCGTCCCGCCGCCGAGGAAGACGCCACGCCCGACCAGACCTGGCGCGCCGTCAACGACAAAGTCGGCAAGGCCGGCGGCCACATGGGCATGATGAAAATGGATGGCCACAAGATGGAAGGGCACAAGATGGAAGGGCACAAGATGCCGATGGCCCAGCCCAACCCCAGCCCCAAGCCAGATGCCAAGCCTGCCCCGCAACATCAGCACCACCAGCATGAAGGACACTGACATGGCCCGTTTCACACAATCAACTTGCCTGACGCCGCTGGCGCTGGCGGCCGTTTTGCTGCTGAGCGGCTGCGCCAGCTTCAGCCAGGATGGCGGCATGCGGACGGTGTCCACGCTGGCCGACGTCCGCACGGGCGCCCCCGCAGCGCTGGCCGGCGAGGGGGGCGAGGAAAAATTGGCTAGCCTGCTGGCCCAGCCCCTGGACGCCGACAGCGCCGTGCGCATCGCCCTGATGAACAACCACGGCATGAAGGTGGCGCTGGCCGAACTGGGCGCGTCCGAAGCGGACCTCGTGCAGGCGGGGCGCTTGCGCAATCCTGGCCTGTCGTTCGGCCGCTCGCATGGCAGCCACGGCAACGAAATCGACCGCGGCGTCAGCTTCGACCTGGCCGGCCTGCTGACCATGCCGATGCGCTTGAACATCGAGCGGGGCCGTTTCGAGCAAGCCAAGCTGCAAGCCGCCAGCAGCGCCGTGCAACTGGCGGCCGACACCCGTCGTGCCTACTTCAATGCGGTGGCCGCCGTGCAGACGGAACAGTTCATGCAGCGCGCGCTGCTGTCGGCCGAGGCGGGTGCGGAACTGGCCACGCGCTTGCGGCAGGCGGGCAACTGGAGCCGCCTCGACCAGGCGCGCCAGCAAGTGTTTTACGCGGACGCCGTCAGCGACCTGGCGCGCGCCCGCCACCAGGCATTGGTGACGCGCGAGCACCTGACGCGCTTGCTGGGCCTGTGGGGCAAGCAGACCAGTTTTACTTTGCCGCCGCGCCTGCCCGACTTGCCGGCCCAGGCGGCTGAGGCGGGCAATATCGAGGCGCAGGCGATGGAACAGCGGCTCGACGTGCAAAGCGCGAAACTCGACGCGCATGCGACGGCCGATGCGCTGGGCTTGTCGAAGGTGACGGGTTTCGTCAACGTGCTCGACGTGGGCTACACCAACAAGAGCAGCAGCGAGGCGCCGCGCGAAAACGGTTATGAGGTGTCGCTGGAACTGCCCCTGTTCGATTGGGGTTCGGCGCGCAATGCCAAGGCGCAAGCGCTGTATGAACAGTCGCTGCAGCGCACGGCGGGCACGGCGGTGCGGGCCCGCTCGGAAGTGCGCGAGGCGTATTCCAGCTACCGCACGGCCTACGACCTGGCGCGCCACTACCGCGATGAGGTCGTGCCGCTGCGCAAGACGATCTCGCATGAAGTATTGCTGCGTTACAACGGCATGCTGGCCAGCGTGTTCGAACTGCTGGCCGATGCGCGCGAGCAGGTGGCCAGCGTGAACGGCGCCATCGAGACCCAGCGCGATTTCTGGATCGCCCAAACAACATTGCAGTCGGCCATCAATGGCAGCGGCCCAGCCGAGAAGGAATAATGATGATTACACGTAGAAACTTTTTCATGAATGCGGGCGCCGTCGCCCTGAGTGCGGCGGCCGTCAGCCGAGTCGGTGCGGCCTCGTTGCCGGAAGCCGTCAGCATGGCCGGCGCCGACACCAAGGCGCCGCCACCACCGCCGAACGGGCGTCCATACAATCCCGTCGTCACCCTGAACGGCTGGTCCTTGCCCTGGCGCATGAACAACAACGTCAAGGAATTCCATCTGGTGGCCGAACCCGTCGTGCGCGAACTGGCGCCCGGCATGATGGCCAATTTGTGGGGCTACAACGGCCAGTCGCCAGGTCCGACGATTGAAGTGGTGGAGGGCGACCGCGTGCGCATCTTTGTCACGAATAAATTGCCGGAACATACGAGCGTGCACTGGCACGGCCAGCGCTTGCCGAACGGCATGGATGGCGTCACGGGCCTGACCCAGCCCGGCATCGCCCCCGGTAAAACTTTTGTGTATGAATTCGTCGCCAAGCGCCCCGGCACCTTTATGTACCACCCGCATGCCGATGAAATGACGCAAATGGCCATGGGCATGATGGGTTTCTGGGTGACGCATCCGAAAGACCCGAACTTCATGAAGGTGGACCGCGATTTCGTCTTCTTGCTCAGCAACTATGACATCGATCCGGGCAGCTACACGCCAAAGATCATGACAATGACGGATTTCAATCTGTTCACCTTCAACAGTCGCGTCTTCCCCGGCATCGACCCCATGGTCGTGCGCCAGGGCGACAAGGTGCGCGTGCGCGTGGGCAATCTGACGATGACGAATCACCCGATCCACATGCATGGCCATGAATTCGAGGTGACGGGCACGGACGGCGGCTGGACACGCCCCGAATCGCGCTGGCCCGAAGTGACGACGGACGTGGCCGTTGGCCAGATGCGCGCCGTGGAGTTTACCGCCACGGACCTCGGTGACTGGGCTTTCCACTGCCACAAGTCGCACCACACGATGAATGCCATGGGGCACGACGTGCCGACCATGATCGGCGTCGACCACCAGGGCGTGGCCGCGAAGATCAACCAGCTCGTGCCCGGCTACATGGTGATGGGCGAGCGGGGCATGGCCGACATGGGCGACATGCAGATGCCGATCCCCGACAATACCCTGCCGATGATGGCCGGCGACGGCCCCTTTGGCGCCATCGGCATGGGCGGCATGTTTACGACAGTCAAGGTGCGCAAGGACCAGAAACCGGGCGACTACCGCGATCCGGGCTGGTACAAGCACCCGGCCGGCAGCGTGGCTTATGAATGGACGGGCGCCTTGCCGGAACCCGTGCGCGGCCAGGGTGTGGGCAAGCTGCCGGCCAAGGGTGGCGTGGAAATGACGGTGCGCAAGCCAGGCGGGCACAGCGGGCATTGACGCTCCCGCCCCTAGGGGCTTGCTAACACGGCAAGCTCCAGGGCATGTTGCTTTAAATCAAGGAATTGTTGCTTAGTGACAATCCGAGCATTTTAGTGGCCGTTTTTTCCTTATATTCAAGTCATACGCTTAAATTATTGGCTATCGTCTTGTCTAGGAGGAAACATGTTGAATCAAATGAAAGTGGGGACGCGCCTGCTTGCGGCCTTCTTTTGCGTGGCGCTGATGGGGGCCGTCGTGGCCGGCATCGGCATCTTCAACATGGGCAAGATCGACACCATGGCGGGGCAGATGTACAACCATGAGTTGCTGGGGCTGTCGTACATCAAGGAAGCCAATATCGCCCTCATCAAGGTGGGCCGCGCGCGCAGCAATTTTCTGCTGGCGACCACCAGCGAAGAGCGCGCGGGGCGCCAGGCCGATATCGCCAAATATCTGGAACAGAACAAGAGCAACCTGGCCAAGGCCCAGCCGCTGTTCGTCACGCCGGCCGCCAAGGAGCTGTTTGCCCGCTTCGCCACCGTTGAGGCCGAGTATGTGAGCACCTTGCAGCAGTCGCTGGCGCTGGCGGCGGCCGAGCCGCTGGCGCAGCGCAGCGCGCAGCTGACGGCGCTGCTGGCCAAGACGCGCCAGCATGCGGACGAGCTCGACGGCGTGCTCGATAAATTGTCCTTGCAGAAGGAAGCGCGGGCCAAGGCGGCGGCCGAGCAGGCATCCGGCGTGTACCAGGCCAGCCGCAGTTTCATGATCGCGCTGGTGCTGGGCAGCGTGGCGGCAGGCCTGGCGCTGGGGGCGCTGATCACGCGCGGACTGACGCGCCAGCTAGGCGGCGAACCGGCGTATGCCGTCAGGATCGCCGGCGCCATCGCCGAGGGCGACCTTACCGTCGACATCCGCACGGCCAGCCACGACAGCGCCAGCCTGCTGTTTGCCATGAAAACCATGCGCGACAAGCTGGTGGGCATCGTCAGCCAGGTGCGTTCGGGCACGGACACCATCAACACGGCCTCGGGTGAAATCGCCCAGGGCAACCTCGATTTGTCGTCCCGCACGGAAGAGCAGGCCAGTTCGCTGGAAGAAACGGCGTCGTCGATGGAGCAGCTGACGTCGGCCGTGCGGCAGAATGCGGACAATGCACGCCAGGCCAATGCGCTGGCCGGCGCCGCATCCGACGTGGCCGGCAAGGGCGGCGCCGTGGTGGGGCAGGTGGTGCAGACGATGGAGTCGATCAATGCCTCGTCGCGCAAGATCGTCGACATCATCAGCGTCATCGACAGCATTGCCTTCCAGACGAATATCCTCGCCTTGAACGCGGCCGTGGAAGCGGCCAGGGCGGGCGAGGAGGGACGCGGTTTCGCCGTCGTCGCGTCCGAAGTGCGCAACCTGGCGCAACGCTCGGCCAGTGCCGCCAAGGAAATCAAGACCCTGATCGGCGACTCCGTCGAGCAGGTGGAGATCGGCTCCAGACTCGTGCATGACGCGGGCAAGACGATGGATGAAGTGGTCGCCAGCGTGCGCCAGGTGGCCGACATCATGCAGGAAATCACGGCCGCCAGCGCCGAGCAAAGCGCCGGCATCGAGCAAGTCAACCAGGCCGTGCTGCAGATGGACCAGGTGACGCAGCAAAACGCGGCCCTGGTGGAAGAGGCGGCCGCGGCGGCCGAATCGCTGCTGGACCAGGCGCAGACCCTGACGGAACTGGTGGGCGTATTCCGCTTGCATGCCCAGGCGCAACAGATGGCTGTGCCAGCGGCCAGCAACGTCACGCCGTTGCGCCGGGCAGCGCCAGCCGCCAGGCAGGACGTGCGGCGCCTGGCCTGAAACGGGGCTGGCTCGGGCGCAATCGGCGCGGCGGTGGTAGGCTGTCGCTATTGCGCGTTTACCACTTCCGGGTCTTTCATGTTATTTCCCCGCTTGCTTTGCTTCTCCCTGCTGCTGTCCCTGGCGCCCCTGGCGCAGGCACAGCAGGGCAATCCCGTCCTGCCTTACCGTCCTTCCGTGGCCAGCCCCGCCCAGCTGCCCGTGCCGGGCCAGCTGGAATTCGAGGCCGGCGGCCTGCTGTCGAAAACGGATGACACGCGCCGCGCCAGTCTGCCATATACCTTCAAACTGGCGTTCACGCCCGAATGGGGCGTGTTGCTCGAAGGCGAGGGTGTCGTGCGCGCACGCGATGACACGGGCCGGCGCGAGACGGGCGTGGGCGATACGACGGTCGTGCTCAAGCGCGCCTTTTTGCTCGACAGCGCCACGGCGCTGGGCCTGGAACTGGGCTGGAAATTGCCCACAGCCAAAGACAGCATCGGCAGCGGCAAGAGCGACGTGTCGCTCAATGGCATTTTCAGCCGCGACCTGGGTGCCGTGCACCTGGACGCCAACTTGAACGCCACGCGCCTGGGGGCCTCCGACCCTGGTACGGGCAGGGTGCAAACGGGCTGGGCCACCTCCTTTTCCACACCCGTCAGTGAGCGCTGGGGCGCCACGGCGGAAGTATCGGGCACGCGCCTGCGCGGCGCGCCGGCCACGGCGCAATTGCTGCTGGCCGCCACCTACAGTCCCACGCCACGGCTGGCCATCGACATCGGCATGGCGCGCGGCTTGACGGCGGCGTCGCCGGACTGGTCGCTGTTCAGCGGCCTGGTCGTGCCCTTGGGCAAACTGTGGTGAGATTGCCACGGCCATCCTTATGTGTCCTTGCGAACAAACAGTTGGTCACACAAGGTCTACAATTGCGGCATAACTGATAAAAGGAGTGTCCCCATGAAAACCCTGATTCTTGCCGCCGTCTTGCTGTCGGCAGCTACCGCTGCCGTCGCCCAGGTCGGCGTCTCTGTCACCGTCGGCCAGCCAGGCTTTTACGGACGTCTCGACATAGGCGACTATCCCGCGCCGCAATTGATTTATGCCCAGCCTGTCATCGTGCAGCGCCCGCAATATTATTCGGCCCGTCCCATCTATTTGCGCGTGCCGCCCGGCCATGCGAAAAACTGGTCCAAGCACTGCCGCAAGTATAATGCCTGTAACCAAGAGGTATATTTCGTTCAAGATAGTTGGTATAACAACCAATATGTGCCCCGTTACCGCCAGCAGCATGGCGACCATGGCCGTCCCGATTACGGCGACCGCGGCCGTCATGACAACAAGCATGACAAGCACTTTGACAAGCATGATGACAAGCGCGACAAGCATGACAACAAGCCGGGCAAAGGCCATGGCAATGGCAATGGCAATGGTCACGGCAACGGGCACAGGGATTAATAAACAGGAGGATCTTTGCATAGTAAAATCGTTATCGTAGGGGGAGGTGCAGGCGGCCTGGAGCTGGCCTGCAAACTCAGCCGCAAGCTCGGCGCCGGCCAGGTCACCCTGGTCGACAGCCGCCTGTACCATATCTGGAAGCCGTCGCTGCATGAAGTGGCGGCCGGCACCCTGGACATTCATCAAGAGGGCCTGTCGTACCAGATGCTGGCGCACGACAATGGTTTTACCTATGTCTATGGTCCTTTGATCGCGCTCGACGCCGCCTCGAACAGCCTCACTGTGGGCGCCATCGCCACGGACAAGGATGAGCAGCTCTTGCCGCAGCGCACCGTCAGCTACGACCAGCTGGTGCTGGCCGTGGGCAGCACCTCGAATTACTTCGGCGTGCCTGGTGCCAAGGAAAACACGATTTCCCTGAATGCCACGGAAGACGCCGAACGTTTCCGTCTGACCCTGCTGAAACTGCTGGCCATGGCCGAGCAGCGCCAGGGCGACGCGGGCCATCCCGGTGTCGACATCGTCATCATCGGCGGCGGCGCCACGGGCGTGGAACTGGCGGCCGAATTGCGCGAAGCGAGCGGCGTGTATGCGGCGTATGGTTTCCAGAATCTCAACGCCATCAAGGATGTGCGCATCACCCTGCTCGAAGGGGCGCCGCGCATCCTGGCGCCGTTGCCCGAGCGCGTGTCGATTGCCGCCTCGAAACTGCTGCACCAGCATGGCATCAGCGTGGTGACTGATACGCGCGTCACCACGATCGAAGCCGACAAGGTGACGGTAGCCAGCGGCACCAGCTATGCGGCCGACATCTGCGTGTGGGCTGCGGGCATCCGCGCGCCGGAATTCCTGGCCACCCTGGGTTTGCCGACCAACCGCGCCGGCCAGCTGGAAGTGACGGGCATGCTCAACGTGCAGGGCCACGCGAATATCTTCGCGCTGGGCGACTGCGCCGCCTGCACGGGGCCCGATGGCAAGCTGGTGCCGCCGCGCGCCCAGGCCGCGCATCAGCAAGCCGATTACCTGCTGAAAACTTTCCTGCTGCAAGCCAAGGGCAAGCCGCCGCAAACCAAGCCCTATGAATACCTGGACTACGGTTCGCTCGTGTCGTTCGGCCGCACCACCTCGGTCGGTACCCTGATGGGTTCGCTGAAGGGCTTGAGCTGGTTCGTCGAAGGCTTTGTCGCCCGCATGATGTATGTCAGCCTGCACCTGATGCACCATAACGCCGTGCTGGGCAGCGTGCGCACGGCCGTCATGGCCATGGGGCGTTTCCTGATCAAGCGCAGCACGCCACAGGTCAAGCTGCACTAAGCCGTTGCTATTCCATCAAAAAGGGGCCGCGAGGCCCCTTTTCATTTGCTGCGCGTGACGGGTGCCGCTTCGCAGCGGCCCCGCGTCATGGGGAAGTCGATGGTGGTGAGTTTGCCCTTCAAGGTGCCGCTAATGCTGGCATGCAAGATGCGCTCGCTGTCGTGGCGGTAGTTGATGCGGCTGGGGAAGTCATTGTCCAGGTTGGCGAAGATGAATTCATTCGGCTTTTCCTGGCGCAGCAGGTTGAAGATCACGGGCGGCTGGCCCGACGGCTGCACGATGTAGGCCAGCTGGCCCGGATCGGTGAGGCGGATCTGCACGAATTCAAAGGCCGTCGTCTTGCCGCCCTTGACGGTGCGGCTGGTGCCGAGGAGGGTGCCGCCCGCAGCCGTGCTCCATTGTTCGCCGGAGCCTGGCTCGGCGCCGTCGACGTTCCAGCAGCCGGCCAGCCAGGCCAGCTTGTCCACGGTTTCCGGCGGCGGCACGGCCTTGTCGGCGGCCTGGGCGGCGCCCGTGGCCAGCAGCGCTGCCAGCAGGGTGGGGATGAGTCGTTGCATGCGGTCTCCTGTCGTCGAATCGTTCTGCGGTTCGGGGCGCTCCGGCAGTGTTCTGGCCCGATGCGGCCTGGCAAAGACTATTCTTTTGGGGTAATGCGCGGCAAGACCACGGTCAGGGCCGTGCCGCCTTGCGGATTGGCTGCCAGGCTCAGGGTGCCTCCCAGGTAATGCACGCGCTCGCGCACGGCGCGCAGGCCGTGTTTGCTCATTTCGACGTGTTCGCTCGCTGGCAGCCCCACGCCGTCATCCTTGACGGTCATCATCAGTGCCTCGTCATTGTCATCGATGATGATGTCCACCTGCGTGGCGTGGGCGTGCGCGGCGATGTTGCCGAGCGCTTCTTCCAGGGTGCGCAGCAGGGCCACGCCCACGTTGCGCGGGCAAATCAGTTCATCTTCGGGCAGGCTGCAGCGCACGGCGATCTTGTGCTGTTCGGCAAATTGCGCGGCCAGCTCGCCCAGCGCTACATTCACGCCGAGAAACTCGAGCTTGTCGTTCCACAGCTTCATCTGCATCTGGCGGTTGGTTTCGATCACGTTCAGCAGCAATTGCTTCATGGTCGCCGCGCGGTCGAGCAAGGCGGCTTCCTGCGGCATCTTTTGCGTCAGCAGCGACAAGTGCATGGTCAGCGCCGTCAGCGAAGAACCGAGGCTGTCATGCAGCTGGCGCGACAGGGCGCGCCGTTCATTGTCCCAGCTGGTGTTGACATGACCGAGCAACTCGCTGAGATCGGCGGCGCGTTCCGCATCGGCCTGGGCCGTTTCCTTGATCGGATCTGTTTGTGCGGACATAGCGCCCCGTGAATGGTGAAAGGTGAGGACCAAATTCAAGTTGTGGATCATACATGAGGATTTCATCGCGGGGCGCATGGATGGAAAATTTCTGTCTTTTCGGCAATTTTAATCTCCTTCCATCATTTTTATGTTATAGGCAATATTATCGTTTGCGCCAGCAGCTACCGTTCCTGCCGTTACGTACGGCTGCGCACATACCGGGGCGCTCTACGCTGCCATAGTGGGGCTGTGCCTCCCCCATGCAGCACTGGCCCGCTTATCGAAACGAAAGGACATGCCATGAATATCGATACCATCGTCGACAAGGAATACCTCGACAAAAGCTTCCGCGACATCGTCAATGCGCCCATCAGCGCCCTGCGCGGCGTCAGCCCGAAGGACGCCAAGGCCTTGCAGCAAGCGTTTGGCGTGACCACCGTGCGCGAATTGTCCAACCTCAATTTCGTCAAATGGGCCAGCGCGCTGGCCATCCTGGCCGATGAAGAGGGCATGAGCGGCGAAGAGCGGGCCAAGGAAGAATTGCTCGACGACGCCGTGGAAATGACCTTCCCCGCCAGCGACCCGATCTCCGTCGATGCCGGCATCACGCGCATCGAAGTGCCGCCGGAAACCGTTGATGCGCAAACGGACCACCAGCATGCGGGCCAGCATGAGGCAGCCGCTGGCAAGAAATAAGATGGCCCATGCATAAAAAAAACCGGCTTGCCGGTTTTTTTTATGTGCCGCGGGGCGTAAAAGTCAGGTCAGGCGATCGACGGAATACTGCTTTTCTGCATGTTGACCTGCGACGCGATCACTTCGTGCGGCGTGCAGCAAAAGCGGTTCTTGCCGGCGCGCTTGGCTTCATACAGGGCCGTGTCGGCCGCGCCGAGCAGGGATTCGACGGTGCTGGCGTCGTCCGGGTAGATGGCGATGCCGATGCTGGTCGACAGGCGCAGGGTCAGGTCGTTGATGAAATACGGTTCGGAAATGACTTCGATCAGCTTGGCCGCCGGTTCGCGCGCGTCGCCCTTGCCGGCCAGGTTGCCCAGCACGATGACGAATTCATCGCCGCCGATGCGCGCCACCGTGTCTTCCTTGCGCGACGCGCCCACCAGGCGTGCCGCCACCATTTTCAGGATGTCGTCGCCATAGCCGTGGCCGTAGCTGTCGTTGATGGCCTTGAAGCCGTCCAGGTCCAGGTACAGGATGGCCGATTTGCCGCGGCTGCGGGCCGATTGCTGCAAGGTATGCTCGATGCGGTCTTCCAGCAGGCGCCGGTTCGGCAAGCCCGTCAGCGGATCGTGCAGCGCCAGTTCCTGCTGCTGCTTGCTGTATTGCGCCAGTTCCTTGTACAGCAGGCGCACTTCCAGCATGTTGTGGATGCGTTTGTGCACTTCCATCAGGTCGAAGGGCTTGCTGATGAAGTCGCGCGCGCCCGCTTCCAGGGCGGCGATCTTGAAACTCGGTTGCGCCGTCAGGGCCAGCACGGGCAGGTAGCCGCCATGTTCGATTTCCTTCAAGCCTTTCATGACCTGGAAACCATTGAGTTCCGGCATTTGCAGATCCAGCAAGATCAGGTCGTAGCAATGCTCCCGGTGCAGAGGGCAGACCTGTGCCGGCCGCATGGTGGCCGTGACGTCGGTGTAGCCGGCATCGCGCAGGATTTCCAGCATCAGGTCAACATTGTCGGGGGAATCATCGACGACCAAAATTTTGGCTTTCAAAATCTCATCTTGGCTGGGCATGTAGGGTCTCGGTTATACGGTCTATGCAACACGGGCTTTTACCGCAGCCAGGGGCTGGCGGCGGTCGGATGATAGTAGCGCCTTGCAACAAGATAGGGCGCACAACAGCGCATGAGCTCGCTTCTGTCGTCCTCGCCGGCCAAGGTCGCCGTCTCCAGCCTGCCGTGCAGGTGTGCTTCTGCATTTCAGTGTAGCAAACTTCAGCATAGTTGCTTGTAGGACAGTGCCGCGTCTGAAAGTAGGAAGGCCAACCCATGAAAATAGTCATTTTGTACTGCACTATGTATTTCTTTGCATCATCTTTTTAGGGTGGTGTTTTGCGCTCCGTGGCAGCGTGCGCAGCGGCCAGTTGCGCCACGGCCGTCACCAGCTCGGCCGGGTCGAGCGGTTTCGAGACCCAGGCCTGGAAGCCGCTGGCCAGCGCCCGCTGGCGATCCTGCGGTTGCGCGAACGCCGTCAGCGCCAGCGCGGGCAGCCGCGCCATATCGGGGGAAGCGTGTGCGCGCACTTGCGCCAGCAAGTCGAAACCGTCGGCGTCGGGCATGCCGATATCGCTGATCAGCACATCGGGGTGCACCTGCTCCAGCAGTTGCAGCGCTTGCGCCACGCTGCCGGCGCCGTGTACATCGGCGTTGTTGTCGCGCAAGATGCGTTCCGTCAGTTCACGCGCATCGGCTTCGTCATCGACCAGCAGCACCGTGACGCCGCGCAAGTCATGGCTGGCGGACGGGGCGTTGCCCGCCTGGCGCGCGGCAGCGGCCGGCGTCCCCAGCGGCAGGCGCACGGTAAAGCTGGTGCCCTGCATGTCGCCGGCGCTGCTGACGGCGACCGTGCCGCCATGCTGCTCCACCAGGTGCTTGACGATCGCCAGTCCCAGCCCCAGGCCGCCGTGCCGGCGCGTGGTCGAGGCGTCGGCCTGGCGGAAGCGGTCAAATACGTGGGGCAGGAAGTCTTTCTTGATGCCGACGCCGTTGTCGGTCACCGTGATGGCCAGGCGCGATGCTTCGCGGCGCACGCCGATATCGACCCGGCCCCCTTGCGGCGTGAACTTCAGGGCATTCGACAGCAGGTTCCAGATCACTTGCTGAATACGGCTGGGGTCGCCCGTGATGTTGCCCGCGTCGCTGGCGATGCTGCTGTGGATGGCGATGTGCTTGGCGTCGGCCGCCGGGCGCAGGGTTTCGATGGCCGAGGCGATGATGCTGGCGGGCGCGAGGGTTTGCAGGTCGAGCAATACCTTGTCGGAGGTGATGCGGCTCATGTCGAGCAAGTCTTCGATCAGCTGCGCCTGTGCGCGCGCGTTGCGCTCGATGCTTTGCAGGCCGCGGTGCAGGTCGGCCTGGTCGCGCGTGCCGCGCCGCAGCACCTGAGCCCAGCCGAGGATGGCCGACAGCGGCGTGCGCAGTTCATGCGACAGGGTGGCGAGAAAATCGTCTTTCAACTGGTTCGTGCGCTCGGCCTCGGCGCGCGCCTCGCGTTCGCTGTCGAGCAGCACCTTGCGCTCTTCGGCGGCGCGCGTGGCGGCTGCGTACAGGCGCGTATTGTCGAGCGCGACGGCGGCCTGGGCCGCGATGGCCGAGACGATGCGTTCGCTGCGCGCACTGAACATGCCCGCCTGCGGATGGCCCAGCAGCAAGCGTCCCAGCATCAGGCCCGAGCGCGAGCTGACGGGCAGGCTCAGGCAACTGCGCAGCGGCGGTGCGCCGTCGGCGCTGGCGTCGGGCGCGGCCAGCAAGTCGTTCTGCCGCATGGCCGGTCCCTGGCGCAGTTCCGTGGCGATGGCCTCGGCCTGGTACAGGCTGATGCCGTTGACGGCGCGCGCCGACGGCAGGTGGGCGGCGCCGTCGTGGATCTCGCCCGCATCGTCATAATAAAAGGCGCCGAAGCGCGCGCCGCTGATGCGCGTGGCCGCATCGACGGTTTCCTGCAGCAGCGCCGGCAAGTCCAGGGTGCCGGCCAGGGCCGCGCCCGTATTGTTGAGCAACTCGAGCACGCGCGTTTCATCACGCAAGGCTTCCTGCGCGCGCTTGACCTGGTCGACGTCGGTGCTCGTGCCAAACCAGCGCAGCAGCTGGCCGCCCCGGTCGCGCACGGGATTGGCGCGCGTCAGGAACCAGCGGTACTGGCCGTCGGCGCCGCGGATGGGGAATTCCATTTCAAAGGGCGTGCCATCGCGCAAGGCGGCCTTCCACGCGTGCAGCATGGGCGGCAAATGCTGCGCGTCATAGGCGATGCTCCAGCCGTCGCCCGCCATCTGTTCGGCGCTGGTGCCCGTGTAGTCGTGCCAGCGCTGGTTGTACCAGGCAATGGTGCCGTCGAAGCTGGCGATCCAGGCCAGTTGTGGAATGGAATTGGCCAGCGCGCGCAAGCCTTCCTCGCTGTGGCGCAAGCTTTCCTCGGTCGCCTTGCGCTGGCTGATGTCCTGGATGTACGTGGTCAGGCCGTCACTGGAAGGGAAGATGCGCACTTCCAGCCAGCGCCCCAGCGGCGGATACAACAGTTCAAAGCTGCAACTGTGCTGCTGCGCCATGGCGCGCCGGTACTGCGTTTCCAGCTCGGTACCCTGCAAGGCGGGACAGGCTTGCCACAAATTGTTGCCTGCCAGGCTGGCGCCAGGCGGACGCTGCGGTACAAGCATGTCGGCGCCGCGCGTATTGATATAGCGGATGGTCCAGTCGCGGTCGAGCAGGCAGAAGCCGTCGGTGATGCCTTCCAGCAAGTTGGCCAGGCGCTCGTCGGAGAGGCTCAGCGGCGCTGATGGAGGCAGCAGATCTTGCGTGCGGTCAGGCTTGGCCATCGGAAATCCTGCAACAGTGAGTCTGCCGCACGGGCTCTTGCCTCGCCGGGCCGCCGCCGCTCAGCTCAGTTAAATGGGTCATGTTGGTCAATGCCCGCCGTCATGAATTGGGGAGGCACAAGCGCCCCTGTCTGGCTGGTATTGTAGCCCCAAGCGGCGCGGCGCCTCCGCACGCTTGCGCGCCACTTGCAGATAGCACTGGACAGGCTGGAAAGCAGTCCCTATAATCCCGCTTCTTTCGAGACAGCAACTTCTCGATTCGCTGGAGGCTCCTGTGAAAGCGGAAGTGTCCATCGATAAAAAGGCGTGAGCTTTTTGGCAGTGAAAAGGTAGTCGATCTTGCGGGGCAGTATTGCTGCAAAATCAGCTAAGCGATTGAAAAATCGAACTTTTCAAAGCGAAATGAATACGCTATAATGTTTGCCTGCGCGGCTGTAGCTCAGCTGGATAGAGTACTTGGCTACGAACCAAGGGGTCGTGGGTTCAATTCCTGCCAGCCGCACCAGAATACTGAAAATCAGACTTTGCCTGGTTTTGCTGTACCAAGTTTCGCCTCCATGTTGTTGATGGAATGTTGTAGAAGTTTTGCGGCTGTAGCTCAGCTGGATAGAGTACTTGGCTACGAACCAAGGGGTCGTGGGTTCAATTCCTGCCAGCCGCACCAGTATTGCCAAGATGGAGTTCGCTTCATCTTGATGAAAGTTTCAAGCTTCGCGCCGTCCGGCGAAGTGTGTCAGAGTTTGCGGCTGTAGCTCAGCTGGATAGAGTACTTGGCTACGAACCAAGGGGTCGTGGGTTCAATTCCTGCCAGCCGCACCAGTATCAGCAGTAAAGAAAAACCCGGAAAGCTCGCTTTCCGGGTTTTTTGCATTTCCGCCCGCGTCGCGCTTATGGCACGACATTGACCAGGTTGGACAGGCTCAGGATTTTACCCAGTGTCGCGCTATTCGCGCTGTGGCTGGGGTCCCTGTTAAGCGACAGGAATTTCCCTTCGTAATTCGAAATGCTGAGCGCCCCCGACATCATGCCGCCCGTCGTCAGCAAGGTTCCCAGCACGGTCGTGTACTTGCCCGCATTGCCCGGCACGCCGCCACCGACGAAGCTGCCTTCGTAAATGCTGCTGCTGATGATGGTATTGCTGTAGGTATTCGATTTCAGGTTGATGCCATATTGCACCTGCTCGAAACGGGGCGCGATGATCGTGTTGTGGCTGAAATGGTCGACATCGATGCCGTTGAGCAGGCTTTCGAAGCCGATGTTGTAGAACTTGTTGCCGTTGAAGTAATCCGTCTGGTTCGGGCCTTTCTCTGCCCGCAAGCCCGTTTCGCCAGCGATGCGGCCACCTGTGAACGTGTTTTCATTGACCCAGTTCTTGCTGCCCGTGCTTTCCGTCGTCAGGTAGATGCCCACCGCGTTCTGGTACAGATAATTGAATTGCACCTTGTTGTACTGGGACCCCTTGGCGCTGCCATCGCCCGTAACCTTGATGCCATTTCTGAATCCCTCGATCCAGCGTGCATTCAGATTGGTATTGCTGGCATTGAGCAGGGTGACGCCCGAGCCGCTGTAGCTGCTGTAATCGGGCGTGGCGCTGGTCCAGCTCAGGCCGACGACTTTTTCCAGGTACACATCGTGCGTGTTCTCAACGATGAGGCCGTCGCCTGGCCCGAAAAACAGGGTGCCCAGCGACGTCAGGCGGATGCGCTTGTTTGCGGGCAGTCGCAGCGCGCCCTGGAATTTGTACTCGCCGGCATCGATCACCAGTTCCTGGCCGGATTTCAGCTTGCTGATGGCGGCGGTGACGGCCGGGGTATTGTTGTTCGATGCTTCCGACAGGCCGAACCATTTCGCGTGCAAGGCGCCGCTGTAGGCGCGCTTGTACAGTTTGTTGCCGCTGAGAATGACCGTGGCGCCGTCGGCATCGGTGGCGGAACCGGTGCCGGACAGGTAAAACAGGCCTTCGCGGCCCGTATCCGAGATGAACACCACGGGCGGCGGCGCGGCATCGCCTTGCAAGGCGATGATGCTCATCATGGTCTGGGCCTGCACGCCTGGCGTCGCAAAGATTGCGGCGAAGGCGCATGCCGTTGCGAATGTGGAGAAGGTAAAGGTGGGGCGCATTATTTCCTCTGCATGGATGGATGGGACGGTTGGAATCTGTTTGATTATCTTAAATATAATACTATTAAATAACAGTGTTATATTTAGATGCTTAAAAAATATTTTCCGTATGCCAGCCAGTCGGTGCAGGTCGCGCGCGCTGTCGCGGCACCTGGGTGGTGGTATCTCAGTTGGTATCTCAATTGTGAAATATCGCGGCGGCGCCCTTTGCCATTCTGCAAAGCCCTGCTATAATCTTGTCTTAGGCGGCTGTAGCTCAGCTGGATAGAGTACTTGGCTACGAACCAAGGGGTCGTGGGTTCAATTCCTGCCAGCCGCACCAGAATATTGGGGGTCAGATTGTAAAATCTGATCCCCTTTTTCGTTTCCGAATGGATTTACGCTGTGCCTGTGGCGCCGCGCCGGTATTGCAGGCGAAACGCGCGCGGCGTGACGTGCCTGGCGGCGCGGAACTGGCGGTTGAAATGCGCGAGGTTGCGGTAGCCCGCCTCTTGCGCGATGACGGCGATGGCAAGATTGCTTTCGATTAGCTGTTGGCAGGCGCGGCCGATGCGCAGCCGCGCCAGGTATTCGCCCGGCGTGCAATGCGCGTGGCGCTTGAAACAGCGATGAAACGCGCCCAGCGACAGGGCCGCCCGCCGCGCCAGGATTTCCAGTGCGATCTCTTCCCGGAAATGCGCGTGCATGTAGTCCAGCACGATAGCCATGCGCTGTTGCTGCCCATCGGCATGCACCGGCGCCAGCGCTTCCGACGCCAGCGGCTGCGCACTGCCATCGCCGGCCAGGTCCAGCAGCACGTCGAGCAGCAGCGGCAGGCGCTGCGGCACAGGCAGTTCATTCAATTGCAGCAACCTGGCCGCGCTGCGCGCGCTCGTTGCCGGCGAAAAATGCAGGGCGGGGCCGGCGCGGCGCGCCAGTTGCCGCAAGCTGTGCAATTCCGGAAAGCAGGCGGCCAGCTGCTCCACCCATTCCAGCGAAAACCACACGACGACGGCCAGCATGGGCTGCGTGCTGTCGATGCGCTCGCTGGCCGACCACGTGTGCGGCAAATTCGGCCCCAGCAGCACCAGGTCGCCCGGTTCGAAATCGCCCAGGTGGTCGCCGATGTAGCGTTGCCCGCGCGCATTGACCGTCAGGGTCAGCTCGAACTGCGGGTGGTAGTGCCAGAGGAAGGGAATGGCCTCGAGTTCGCGCCACAGCAAGCCCCAGGAGTGGCCCGTCGGGATCGTGACTTGTTCGAATAAAGGCGTCATTGTGACGTTTTGAGGTGGTGGATAGTCAGGATGGTATCAGTATTGGTTGCTGCGCACGCATTTTACGCGGCAATGTCGCAGCACAATCTGTCTCACACCAACACAGGAGACAGCGATGCAAGAAGATCGATACCAATACGGCGAAGACCGTCCCGGCAACCCGTCCGTGGCCTACATGGAACAGACCCAGTTGCGCGACATCCAGAAACAGCTGCCCCTGCGCGTGCTGTCCGACAGCGACTTTTTGCACTGGCAAACCTACGGTTACGTCATCGTCAAGGATGCCGTGTCGCCCGAGCAGGTGCGCCGTACAACGGACTTTCTGTGGGAATTCCAGGGACTCGACCAGAACGACGCCGCCACCTGGAACCAGGACCAGTTGCGCGACCATGCCATGAAAGAACTCAATGGTTCCGGCATGGTCGAGGCCTATCACAACCAGACCCTGTGGGATAACCGCCAGACTCAGCGCGTGTATGACGCCTTTGTCGACATCTGGGACCGCCAGGATTTGTGGGTGACCATCGACCGCGCCAACCTGAACACGCCGAACAATGGCAAGCGCAAGTTTGGCGGCTTCATCCACTGGGATGCCGATACGACGCTCGACCCGCTGCCCGTCAACGTGCAAGGCGTGCTGGCCCTGTCCGACACCTCGCCCGAGAGCGGCGGTTTTCAATGCTATCCGCAACTGTTCAACAACTTGCTGGCGTGGCGCAAGACCGTGCCGCTGGACCGCAACCCGTGGCAGCCGGATCTGGCGACGGTGCCGTACCCGATGGAATTCATCGCCATGAAGAAAGGGGAGTTGTTGATCTTCAATAGCCTGCTGGCGCACGGCATCCGCCCGAACACGTCCACCGACCAGGTGCGCCTGGCGCAATATATTTCCTTTACGCCCGCCCAGGAAGATAATCAATCCTTGCGCGACTGGCGCGTGCAAAGCTGGCGCGAGCGTAGCGCGCCGCAAGGCTATGCGTTTCCCGGCGACCCCGAGGAAAAGGAACAGCTGCGCTATCCGCAGGCGCAGTTGACGGCGCTGGGCGAGAAGATCCTCGGCGCGCGCAACTGGTAAGTGTGGCGGCATTGCCTGCCGGATAGACAATTGCAGGCAAATGCACGATCATGGTTCGACTTGCCATCGACCGAGGAAACGCATGAGTATCATCACTTGCATCGAAGACTTGCGCGTGCTGGCCCAGAAACGGGTGCCGCGCATGTTTTACGACTACGCCGATTCCGGTTCCTGGACGGAATCGACGTACCGCGCCAACAACAACGATTTCGCCAGGATCAAATTCCGCCAGCGCGTGGCCGTCAACCTGGAAAACCGCAGCCTGGCTTCGACCATGGTGGGCCAGCACGTGTCGATGCCGGTAGCCCTGTCGCCCACGGGTTTGACGGGCATGCAGCATGCCGATGGCGAAATCCTCGCGGCCCAGGCGGCCGAGCGCTTCGGCGTGCCGTTCACCCTGTCGACCATGAGCATCTGCTCGATCGAGGACGTGGCGGCAAACACGACGAAACCGTTCTGGTTCCAGCTGTACGTGATGAAAGACCGCGAATTCATCAACCGCCTGATCGACCGCGCCAAGGCGGCCAAGTGCGGCGCACTGGTGTTGACCCTGGACTTGCAGGTGCTGGGCCAGCGCCACAAGGACTTGCGCAACGGCCTGTCGGCGCCGCCGAAATTGACGATTCCGAATATCATCAACATGGCCACCAAGCCGCGCTGGGTGGCCGGCATGCTGGGCACGAAACGCCGGGGTTTTGGCAACATCGTCGGCCACGCCACGTCCGTGTCCGACATGTCGTCCTTGTCGGCCTGGACGCAGCAGCAGTTCGACCTGAGCCTGTCGTGGGCCGACGTGGAATGGATCAAGCAGCGCTGGGGCGGCAAGCTGATCATCAAGGGCATCATGGATCCGGAAGACGCGCGCCTGGCCGTGGAAAGCGGCGCCGATGCGCTGATCGTCTCGAACCACGGCGGACGCCAGCTCGACGGCGCGCAATCGTCGATCGAAGCCTTGCCCGCCATCGTCGACGCCGTCGGCAGCCAGATCGAAGTGCACATGGACGGCGGCATCCGCTCGGGCCAGGACGTGATCAAGGCCGTGGCGCTGGGCGCGAAAGGCGTGTACATCGGCCGCCCGTTTTTATACGGCCTGGGCGCCATGGGCGGGCCGGGCGTCACCAAATGCCTGGACATCATCCGCAATGAACTCGACCTGACGATGGCCTTTTGCGGCTTGCGCGACTTGCAGCAGGTGGATAAAAAGATCTTGCTGCCGGGGACGTTTTAAGCGGAGGCTGGCGCCAGCCTTTCCCACGGCTCGCGGAACGTGGCCGCATCGAGCGGCCGCGCATGCGGGTCACCGGGCTGGAACAGGCCGCCGATCAGCATATCCTGGATGGCGCCCGTGAAACCGCCATACGCGGCGCGGCCCCACTGGCGTTGCGTGCGGGCGAAGACGACGGCGGCTTGCTGCGCAGCCAGTTGCGCCAGGGATAGGCGCAGGGCGGCGGCCGCATCCGTTCCCATGTCCGTGGCGATGGCGCACACCAGGCGCTGGCTGAACTGCAATGTCTTGCCCTCCCGGCCCAGCAGCGATTCATTGGCCAGGGCGAGGAACAGATCGGGCGCCTGGTCGTCTTTTTCGCAGGTCGTCCACGATGGCGCCCAGGCTTCCAGGCTCATGAAGCGCGCTTCCGTCGTTTCCGGCGTGTGCGTCCACCTGGCGTGCGATTTGCCGTCCCAGCCCAGACGGCCAAAGGCAATCGGTTTGCCCTTGGGATTGTATTGATGGCTGCGTACGCCGGCCTTGCCCCGCGTGCTGGCTTGCGCGATCAGACCATCGAGGCTGGCGGCAAACGGCGTCCATTGTTCCGCATCCCAGAGCGGCGTTGCACCGGGCGCGGCCAGCAGCAGGAAGACCTCGTAGTCACGTGAAAAAAACGCCATGCAGATTCCTTATGCTTGCAACAAGGCCGCCCGCTGGCTGGGCCGCAGCAAGTAGACCCCGTACAGGCACAAGGGCAGCACGGCCAGCAGGGCGATGTACGGCAAGATGGACGCGCCGTCTTCGGCCGGGTTGGGCAAGGTGGCCGTCACCAGCGCGTAATCCCACAGGCCATGCACGAGCACCATCGGCCAGATGGAGCGGGTGCGCAGGCGGATGGCCGCATAGCCGACGCCCTGCAGGGTGGCGGCCACGGCTTGCCACAAGGCGCCGCTGACGTCGCCCGTGGCCAGGCCGTTGGCCGTATGGGCCAGGCCGAACAGCGCCGAGGACATCAGGACGGCCGGCCAGACGGCGTAGCGGTCCAGCATGCCCTGCAGCAAGATGGCGCGGAACATCAGTTCTTCCGAGATGGCCACCAGCGCCGCATTGCCAGCGACGATCAGCAGCACGCGCGGCTGCGGCCAGCCGCCGGCCCAGGCCAGCAACAGCATCAGCAGCGCATACAGCAGGGGCGGCGAGACGAGCCACACGGTTTTCCATGGCTGCGGCGCGCACAGGCCCGCTGCGCGCGGCCGGCTTGACGCCAGCAGCAGCGCCAGCGCGAACAGGGCGGCCAGCGCCCACGACAGGCCGATACGGCCGGTGACGGCGGCGCCCGGCAAGGCGTAGCCGGCCGCTTCCAGCCAGCGGCCGCCCATGCTCAAGCCCAGCCAGACGGCCAGTGCGATGATGGCGACCGGCATGGTGAGGGTGATTTTTTTCCTGGACAAGATTGGCCTCATGCTACGGTTTCGCCGCTGCTGACGCGGTTGCGGCCCGTGTTTTTCGACTGGTACAGCAAGGCATCGGCTTCGCGTATCAGCTCGCTGCTCTCCGTGGGGCGGTCTTGGCCGGGCTGCAGCGTGGCCACGCCCAGGCTGACGGTCACGACACCGTTCGCGCTGGCCGCGTGGGGGATTTGCAGCGCTTCCACGGCTGCCCGGATGGCTTGCGCGACTTCCAGCGCGCCCGCCGCGCCGGTGCCAGGCATGATGACGGCGAACTCTTCGCCGCCGTAGCGGGCCGCCAGGTCTTCGGCCCGGCCGACGCTGCGCGCCACGGCGCCGGAAACCGCCTGCAGGCATGCGTCGCCCGCCACGTGGCCATATTGATCGTTGAATTTCTTGAAGAAATCCACGTCGAGCATGATCAGCGATACCGCGTGCCCGCTGCGCTGGGCGCGCTTGAGTTCATGCGCCAGGGTCTCGTCGAAACAGCGGCGGTTGGCCAGCCCCGTCAAGCCGTCCTGCGCCGCCCGCGCGGCCAGGTCGGCGTTGGCGTGCCGCAGCTCCGTCGTGGCCACGCGCAGGCTCGCTTCGATACGGTCGCGTACGGCAATCTGCCGCATCAGCTTGCGGAACAGGTAGATCAGCGCCGCCCCCGCCGCCAGCGACGCCAGCACGATTTGCATGCTCAAGCGCTGCCACTCGGCGAAGATGTCTTCCTTCGACAAGCCTGCCGCCACGATGACGGGAAAGCGTTCCAGATGGCGATAGCTGTACAGCCGCTCGATTTCGTCCACCTTTGCCGTCATCATGGCCGTGCCCACCGGCCCTTTTTCGCGGTAGGCGCGCAAGAGTGCGCCCGACGAAATATCCATGCCGATGACATTGGGCTGGAACGGCCGGCGGTAGATCAAGGTGCCGTCGTCGAGAGCAAAGAACGCCGTGCCCGTTTTGCCAAGGTTGAGGCTATCGTAGATGCGTTCGAAAGAGGCGAGCCCCAGGGTGACCAGCACCACGCCGGCAAAGGAGCCGTCCGCTAATTCCACCCGGCGCGACACGGGCAAGACCCATTGTCCGCTTGATTTGCTGCGCACGGGCGCGCTGATGCGGCTGCCCAGCTGCGCATGCGTCTGGTGATACGTAAAGTAATCGCGGTCCGCATTGTTGCCGTCCTGCCCGGCGCCGGACGAGCTGGCCAGCCAGTCTCCGCGGCTGTCGAAAATGAAGACGCCGGCAATTTCCACGATATTTTTCGATAGCTGCTGCAGATGCGATTGCAGCCGTTCGCCGGTCGCGTCATTATTGCCTTCGTTGCGGATGTGCTCGCTAATATCTTCCAGCATCGCATCGGCAATTTCCAGTTCCATGTACGCTTGCGTCGCCAGGCCGCGCGCCATGTTTTCCGTCGCCGTGCTGGCCTCGCGCAGGCGGACCGCATGCGAAGACCAGACGATCCAGATGGTCATGCCTAGCAGCATGGCGCACATGCAAAAGAAGGCGATGCTGGCCCAGACGATCACCGGCCGCTTGTGCCGGCTCAAGACCTCGGGCTGCGCCGCGATGGCGTCGGTAGGTGCTGCGTCCTTTACTGCGTGCATAGGCGAATCATGAAGTTGCATCAATGATATGGTCGAAAATATTGCCATAGTACATTAAAAGCAGCATCACAAAATTGCCACATCGTTATAGTTGCATGGAATAATAAGCATCACCCCTTTTGAACCCTGGATTGGAGTTGCATGGCCTACACGAAAACCCTCACCACTGAACGCCTGATCCTGCGCAAGCCGCAGCCATCGGATGAGGCGGCCCTGTTCGCCGTGCATGCCGATCCCGAAGTGATGCGCTATTTCAGCGAACCGCCGTGGACCGATGCCAGCCGCGCCGCGCGTCAGATCGCCGAGGACAGCGCCGCTTTCGAGAAAGAGGAATTCTTCCGCTTCGCCGTCGAGCTGAAGGCGACGGGCGAATACCTGGGCAGCTGCAGCCTGTTTTCCGAACACCGCCAGAACCGCCGCGCCGAAATCGGCTACGCGCTGGGCCGTCCGTACTGGGGCAAGGGCTATATGCACGAAGCCTTGTCGGCGCTGCTGGAATACGCGTTCATCGAACGCGACCTGAACCGCCTGGAAGCCGATATCGACCCGCTCAACGCCGGCTCGGCCAGCGCCCTGGAACGCCAGGGTTTCAACAGGGAAGGTTTTTTGCCTGAACGCTGGATCGTCGGCGGCCACGTCAGCGACTCGGCCCTGTACGGCTTGCTGCGGCGTACGTGGGAAGCGCGGCGCAAGGGCGCCGCGTGAGCCAGCAGGAAGTCGAAGCGCTCGAGCGCTGGCTGGGCCACGCCTTGCCGGCGCACTACCGGCGCTTTCTCGACGACTGGCAAGAGGAGATGCGCGGCGAGCAGGTAGTGCTGTATGGCGTGGAAAGCTTGCGGGAACGCAATGAAACGTATGAGACGCAGCAATTTTGCCCCGGCTACATGACCATCGGCGACGACAGCGGCGGGCGCGCCGTCATGCTGGCACTCGATGGCGCCGACCGTGCCGTCTACCTGGTGGGGCATGGCTCGATGCAGCGCGACGATTTCGAGCTGGCCGCCGATGATTTCGCATCCTGGCTGGCCGCCGATTGCCCGCTCGCCTGAGGAGGATGCAAAGCAATGAAAGTTGTTGATTTACCCGTTTCCGGCCATCCACTGGTGACCTTGCGCCACCTGGAACGACGCGACGCGCCCGCCTGGTATGCCTACCTGGCCGACCCTGCTGTCGTGGAACACACGAGCTGGAACTTGCGTTGCGTCGACGATCTGCAGGCCAATTTCGATGATTACGCATCGGCCGAAGCGTCTTCCTCCATCCGCCTGGCCGTCGTGCTGCGCGAGGGGGGCCGGCTGGTGGGCACGATCGGCTTCAATGCCATTTCCCCGCAGCATCGCACGGCCGAAATCGCCTACGACCTGGCGCCCGCCGTCTGGGGGCAGGGCGTGGCCGCGTCCCTCGCCGCGACCGTCGTGGAGTGGGGCTTCCAGCGCCTGGGTTTCCTGCGCATTCAGGCAACTGTGCTCGATAGCAATGAACGTTCGATCCGCGTGCTGGAACGCTGCGCTTTCGAGCGGGAAGGCTATCTGCGCTGCTACCGGCAAATTCGCGGAAGATCCGGCAATTTCTGGCTGTATGCACGCATCGCCGGCGTGTGATGAATAAACTTTCCTTGAGCATACTGCTGGTGGAAGACCACCTGGCCATCGCGCGCCAGGTGCTCGACTTCCTCGACGGCCTGGGCTGGCAGACGGACCATGCGGGCACGGGCGCGCTGGCCGTGCAGCTGGCCACGCGCAACAGCTATGACGTGGTGCTGCTGGACCTGAACCTGCCTGACCTCGATGGCTTGCAAGTGTGCCGCGCCATCAAGGCGGGGGCGCCCAGCAATGTGCCGATTTTGATGCTGACGGCGCGCGACTCTTATGAAGACAAGGCGCGCGGTTTTCGCGATGGCGCCGACGATTACCTGACCAAGCCGTTCGACTTGCGCGAAGTGGCCTTGCGCTGCGAAGCGCTGGCGCGCCGGCAGCAGCTGCATGTGCGCCAGGAAATGCGCGTGGGTCCCTTTACCTTGCAGACGCGCGCAGGGCGCGCCTTGCTCGGCGACGTACCGCTGCAACTGACGCAGACGGGTTTCAAGATATTGCTGCTGCTGTGCCGCGAGCATCCGCACGCCGTCTCGCGCTCGGCCTTGCTGCAACAGCTGTGGGGCAGCCAGCCGCCCGACAGCGACGCCCTGAAATCGCACATCTACGCGCTGCGCAAGCAATTGGAGCTGGTTGGCGGGGCTGGCGCGGCAGGCGTGCTGGTGACCATACCGCAGCTGGGCTACCGCCTTGCCTTCGATGCGGCGGCCAGCGATGGCTAAGTCAATCCGGCAGCGTTTGTTCGCGGCGCTGGCCGGCTTCACCATCCTGCTGTGCCTGTGCTACACGGGCCTGGCGCTGGTGATTGCCTACGTGACGGAAGACATGCTGGTGCAGCGCCTGCTCGAGCGCGAAGCGGCGGCCGTCGGCATGCGCTGGCAGCAGCACGGCAAGCTTACGCCTTCGGGCAGCGACCTCATCACGGTTTATGGCAGTTACCTTGACTTGCCTCAAGCAGTGCGTGCGCAAGTGCCGCCGTCTGCCCCGCGCGGCGAAGTGTTTACCGAGACGGGCCAGCATTATCATGTACTGGCGCTGGATCTCGTTGCCGCTGGCAAGCCCCAGCGCAGCTATCTGCTGGCCGACGTGGCGCCCGTGCTGGTCGTGTCGCGCCTGGCGCGGGAAGTGGGAGGTGTCGTCGCTGGCGTGGCCTTGACGCTGATCGCCCTGGCCTTGCTGCTGGCGTACTGGCTGGCGCGGCGCCTGGTGCTGCCCTTGCAGCGCCTGGCCCAGGAAGCGCGCCAACTGGCGCCCGGCAGCGCCGTCCATTTCAGCGAGCGCGACCGCCCCGACGAGATCGGTTTCCTGGCGCGCCGCCTGGAAACCACCTTTGCCGAACTGCAGGCGGTGTTGCAGCGCGAACAGGCATTCACCCGCGACGTCAGCCATGAATTGCGCACGCCGCTGACCTTGATGCACAACACCCTGGCGCTGGCCAACGCACAGCCCCTGGGCGGGCAGGAGCAGGCGCAGCTGCGGCAATCCACGGACGAAATGCGCGCCACCATCGACGTGCTGTTCGCGCTGGCACGGGCGGAACAGTTGCCGGGCGTAGCGGTGGAATTGCGCGGCTGCATAGAACAATGCCTGCTGCGCCTGCTCGACGAGCATCCCTGGGATGCCAGCCTGCTGACCCTGGACTTGCCCGAGCGGCTGGACGTGGTTGCTAACCCGCAGCTGGTCATGTTGCTCATCAATAATTGCCTGGCGAATGCCCTGTTCCATGGCGGTCCCGATTGCCGCATCAGCATTGCGTTTGCGCAAGGTTGTCTGAGCATTGACAATACCGTGTCGCCGGGACAGCCTCGGCGCATCCACGGTTTCGCGCATGGCCAGAACCTGCTGCTGCGCCTGGCACAAGCCATGTGCTGGGACATTGTTTTTCACCCCGGCGCGACGCGCTACCGTGTCGCCATCGTTCCTGCTCCGGCGCCATAAAGTCAGCGGATTTCACCGCGATTTCACCTGCCCCTGCTTATGCTGGCTGCTCTTTGACTTGAAGGGAAGCCCATGAAAATCGCCATCAGCCTGTTGCTCCTGTCCTGCCTGTCCACGCCCGTGCTGGCCCAGGTGCAATCGTTGCAGCACAAGGAAGACAAGCGCCGCTACATCGTCTACACGCCGCAGTCTTACCAAAGCCAGCCGCAGCAAGCCTTTCCCGTCGTCTTCAATTTCCATGGCGGCGGCATGAGCATGGCGGAACAAATGCTGTACACGCAGATGAACAGGACGGCCGAGCGGCACCAGTTCATTGTTGTGTATCCGCAAGGCATCAAACAGGACTGGAACGTGGGTTTCGGCATGGATTACCTGGCGGGCACGGACGACGTCGGTTTTACGCAAGCGATATTGAGTAAACTCAAGCAGGATTACCGCATCGATGACAAGCGCGTGTATGCGACGGGCCTGTCGCGCGGCGGTTTCTTCGCCCTGCGCCTGGCGGCCGAGCTGCCGCAGCAGTTCGCCGCCGTCGCCTCGGTGGGCGCGCCCATGCCGGAACCCGTGGTGCAGCATCACCAGAAAACGGACAAGGTCGGCATGCTGTTGATACAGGGCACGGCCGACAAGGTCGTGCTGTTTGAGGGCAAGGCCGCCAGCTACCTGTCGGCCGAAGGCACCTTCGATTACTGGCGCAAGCACAACGGCATCGACGGCGCCGTGCCACCGGCGCGTCTGATCCCCGCCGTGCCAGGTGACGATACGCAAGTGACGCATATGGCGCAAGGCAATGGCGCGCAGCAGGTGGCCTTGCTCACTGTCAAGGACGGCGGCCACACGTGGCCCGGCGCCGATGCCTTCAATATCGGCCTGCCTATCGGCAAGACCACGCGCGCCATCGATGCGAACGAAGTCATCTGGGAATTTTTCAGCCGGCACCGGCGCTGACGCCATGCTAGGATGGCGGCGCATGGCGTAACCATCAGGCAACAGGAAAGGCAGGCACAGTGGGATTATCAACAGCAGGTATCGCGGCCATAGCCGAAGCAATCTTCGCCAAGCCCGGCGCGGCCGTGGCAGAAGTGTATTCGGAGGCGGAACGGGAAACGCTGCATTTCCACTCGCCTGCCGAGCTGTGCGCGTATGCGGCCAGGCTGGAAGCGGAAGGGGCTAGCGACGTGCTCCTGGCCGTGCATTACCCGGACATGGCCGGGCACTTCGCCCCGCGCCGCATCGCGCTCGACCCGGCCCAGTGCGGTGGCCTCACGTATCGTTATGTGTGCGAAGGCTGGGGCGTCATCCGCGTGTACCTGCGCTTGTCCAGCGGCAAGGGCCTGGACTCGCATGTGAGCGTCAATTCGCAGAAGCGCGCGGAAAAATGGCAGCGCCATTACCCGGCATTCGGCCCGACCGACGCCTGGGATTGGGCCGCCGTGGGCCGCCATGAACGCCGGCTGATCCGCGTGCTGAAGACGGTTGCCGCGCAGGAAGGCTTGGCATGACGGACGCGATGCACATCAATCCCGCCACCATCTTTTGCCGTTCGCTGGCGCAGCTTTCCGCCATGCTCGACACGACCGGCACCGCGCCGCAGTTGCTGGCGGCGCGTCTGCACCCGGACATGCTGCCATTCGCCCAGCAAGTGCGCGCGGCCGTGAGCTTTTCCCTGCGCGGCTGCTGCCCGCTGGCGGGGCTGGACGTGGCCGATTTCAGCGCCGCCGCCAGCCTGCAGGAACAGATCGCGCAGACCATGCGCTACCTCAAGGACATTCCGGTGGAACGTTTTGACGGGCCGCTTGACCGCATCTGCCGCGACCGCGCCGGCTTTGCCGACATCGCGCTGCCCGCCGACGAGTATTTGAATTTATATATCCTGCCGAATTTCTACTTTCACTTCAGCATGGCGTATGCGATCGCCCGCAGCCAGGGGGCCGCCATCGGCAAGGGCGATTTCGACGGCTATCACGCCTATGCGCCGGGATTTTCATTCGAGACGCCGGCCGCATCGTAAGAACTACAGTCCCGCTTCCTTCCAGGACGCCAAACCGAGCCGTTTCAATAATCGGCCCGACAGCCCGCAACTCCAGCAACTGATCTGGATTTGCCGCTGCCGCGCCGGGTCCGCATGCCAGGCTTGCCCGGCGTAATCGAGCAGGGCGTCGCTGAGCGCAGAAGTGTCGGCCACTGGCGGCAAGCGCGACATCAGTTCGAACACGCCGTACGGCGTCTCCTTGATCTGCAGCAAACCGGCCAGCAAGGCGCGCAGCAAGGCGCCGTCGATGCTGGTGCTGGCTTGTGTGAACCGTTGCTGCCAGCTCAGGCCGCGCTGCTGCCACAGTTGCAGCAGTGCCGGCACGTCGTCCGTCCGCAACTGCCCGATCAGCTCGTCTGCTTCCTGAAACAGGTCGAGGCGGTCGTAGTCCTCGTCGTCGCTGCACAGCAGTTCATCGAGTTCGTGCAAGACGCTCATGCCACCACGTTCGTCGGCACACCGCGTTCGAACGCTTCCACGTTGCCGATCAGGATGTCCGCCAGTTTCTGCATGGCTTCGCCGCTGGCCCAGGCCGTGTGCGGCGTGAGGATGAAGTTGGGCAGGCGTAAGTTCAACAACGGGTTGTCGGGCAGCGGCGGCTCCTTCGATAGCACGTCGAAACCGGCGCCGGCGATCACGCCACGCGTTAATGCATCGGCCAGCGCCGCTTCATCGACGAGGCCGCCCCGCGCCGTGTTGATCAACAGCGACGTCGGCTGCATGCGCGCCAGATCTTTTTCTCCGATGATGTTGCGCGTGGTGTCCGTCAAGGGCAGGTGCAGGCTGAGCACGTCGGAAGTGGCCAGCAATTCGTCAAAACTCACTTGCGTCACGCCGTCCTCATCGACAGGTGAACGGTTGTGGACTTGCACTTGCATGCCGAAGGCGCGTCCCAGCTGCGCCACGGACTTGCCCAGCGCGCCGTAGCCGAGCAAACCCAAACGGCTGCCGGCCAGGTCGCGGATCGGGTGGCCGAACAGGCAGAAGCGTTCCGACGCCTGCCACAGGCCCGCTTCCACATCGGCGCGGTAGGCCACCAGCTGGCGGCGCAGGGCCAGCATCAGGGCCAGCGTGTGTTCGGGCACGGTGGCGCGCGCATAGTCGCGGATATTCGCCACGACGATGCCCCGCTCGCGGCAGGCGGCCAGGTCGATGATATCCGTGCCGGTGGCGGCCACGGCGATCATCTGGAGCTTGGGCAATTGCGCCAGTTCGGCTGCGCGCAGCGGCACCTTGTTCGTGATGGCGATCGTGGCGCCTTGCAGGCGGGACACCGTCTGTTCGCTGCCCCTGGTGTGTGGATATTCTTCCCAGCTGTGCGCGAAGGCGGGCGGGCGCACGGTGGCGATCAGGCTGTCGCGGTCGAGGAAGACGATGCGGTGGGGCGATGTGCTTGCTGCTGTCATGGCTGGGCCTCGGTCAGGGTGGCGCGCGCGCTCGCGGGACTGCTCTTGCCCTTGAGCTGCGTGGCCGGGTGATTGGTAAACATATCGGCGACCCATTCGACAAACACGCGCACCTTGGCGGACAGATGGCGGTTCGGCGGATAGATCACGTGGATGGGCAGCGGGTCGGATTCCCATTCGCCAAGCAATTCCACCATTTTGCCCTGTTCTATCAGCGGCGCAAGCATGAAATGCGTCATTTGCACGATGCCCAGGCCCGCCAGGCCGGCGGCCGAGTAGGCATTTGAATCGTTCAGGGCGATATGGCTGGGCATGGCAACCTGGATGCGTTCGCCGGCACGCGTGAAATCCCAGTCAAACGTTTTGCCGGTCTTGGCGGAGAAAAAATTCACGCCGCGGTGGCGGGACAGGTCGTCCGGATGCAGCGGCGTGCCGTGGTGCGCCAGGTAGCCGGGCGAGGCGCAGGTCATGAAATGCAGCACACCGACCCGGCGCGCGATCAGGTTCAGGTCGCCCAATTCGCCGCCGCGCACGGCGCAGTCGACGCCTTCCTCGATCAGGTCGACGGGACGGTCGCTGCAACCGAGTTCCAGCGAAATGTCCGGGTAGCGGGCAAAAAAATCGGGCAGGGCGGGAATGATCAGTTCGCTGGCCAGGGCCGTGGGCGCATCCACGCGCAGGCGTCCGCTGGGGCTCAGGCGCGTGCGCGACAGCGATTCCTCGGCCTCGCGCACGTCCGACAGGATGCGCACGCAGCGTTCGTAATAGGCGGCGCCGTCGGACGTGATGCTGACGTGGCGCGTGGTGCGGTTGAGCAACTTGACCGACAGGCTCGCTTCCAGCGACTGGATCAGGGTCGATACGGTGGCTTTCGGCAGCTGCATGTTTTCCGCCGCGCGCGTAAAGCCGCCCGCATCGACGACTTGGATGAAAACTTCCATGGCTTGCAGCTTGTTCACTTGAATTCCTATCACTTTATCCGTGATTATTCAGAATCCTGAACAATCAATTCGTCATTGCACTCTTTATCAGATTGTAGATCAAGTCTATAGTTGTTGTACTGCAGCATAAATGTGATGCCGCAGGCAGTACAACAGGAGAAATATCATGGGTCATCGGAATGGAATCTTTGCAGTGCTCGCTCTCGCTATGAGCTCGCTCGCTCTGGCCGCGATGGTATCGACGGATGCATACTCGATGGCGGCGCAAAGCGAAGCCAGCGGGTATAGCGCCCTGACCCATGAAGTGGGCGGCGCCGCCCTGTTGTGCCTGAACGACACGGTACTTGATGCTGCGGTGCAGCCGGTGGTGGCGCAATGAGCGTTGCCGACACCACGGCCGAGCTGGCGCCTGGCCAGGCGCTGAAGATACGCGACATCCAGGTGCAGGGCGCGCAGGATGCGCTCGGCGCGCGTGTCTACACGGCCGGCGTGCCGGGCGCCAGGCAGTCGAGCCTGATCGTCTTCTTCCATGGCGGCGGCTTTGTCGACGGCGACCTGGACGATGCGGACGACTTCCTGCGCTGCCTCGTGCTGAGCAACCCCGACCATGTGGTGCTGGCCGCGAACTACACCTTGGCGAAGGTGCGGCCATTCCCCGCCGCCGTGGAAGACGCGCATGCCGTGCTGCTGTGGGCAAAAAAGAACAAGTCCAAGCTGGGCTGGACGGGCAAGCAGATGGTGGTGTCGGGCATTGAGGCGGGCGCCAACCTGGCCGCCGTGTGCGCCATGATGTCGCGCGACCGGGGCGGACCGCCCCTCGCGGGCCAGGTGCTGATCATGCCCATGCTCGACCCCGGCCTGTCGACCTGCTCGATGCGCAACTTGCCGACCTGTCCTGACCTGGCGGAAGTGGCGGACCAGTGCGCCGCCGCCTACCGCGGCTACCTGCCGAATGCCGCTGACCGTACCCATCCGTACGCGTCGCCATTGCAGTCGAGCCGCCTGAAGAACCTGCCGCCGGCGCTGATCCTGTCCAGTGAAGACGACCCATTGCGCGACGAGGCTGAACAATACGGCAGCAAATTGATCGCTTGCGGCATCAAGACCACCGTGCGGCGCATGGCCGCCGCGCCGCTGCAAGACGCTACCGCCCGCAATGAGTGCGCCTGCAAGGTGCAGGTATTGAGTGAAATCGCCAGCTTTGTCGCTGGACTGGGGCAGGAGCCCGAGTCATGACGCCGCCATCTGCGGCACTGCAAAAAAACTTACACTAATCAGTTTACTTTTTGAGTTTCGGTTGCTACACTATGCAGTGTAGTTCCCATCTTGCCTGAGTTGTGCGCTCGCACAGCCAGCTTTGTCGTCCCCGTCCGCTTTTAAGCAGCTGGCGGCCTGTTTACCTTTGATCGAGCGCCGTCGGGCGCCATGGCACCACCATTCACTTTTTCAGTTGGGTTGCTTCCTGCCGCCCATACCATTAGAAATTTTCATAAAACAGGGAAATAAAATGAAAAACGTTCAACAATTTTCCACTCTGCTGAAGCCCCTGGCTGCCTCGCTCGCGCTGGCCGGACTGGTGGCCGTGAGCCTGGCTGGCTGCGATTCGGCCAATAGCAAGGTGCCCGACGCGCCAGCGGCCGGCGGCCCGCCCATCTCGGCCGCCGCCGTCGTTGAAAAACAGATCACGGAAACGCAGGAATTCTCGGGCCGCCTGGAAGCGATCGAGCGCGTGGAAATCCGCTCGAGAGTCGGCGGCTTCATCACGGCCGTCAACTTCAAGCCGGGCAGCGAAGTGAAAAAGGGCGACGTGCTGTTCGTCATCGATCCACGCCCATTCCAGGCTGAAGTGTCGCGCGCCGAAGGCACGGCGGCCTCCGCCCGCGCCAAGGCGGAACTGGCCAAGCTGGAACTGTCGCGCGCTGAAAAGCTGCTGGCCGAAAAAGCCATCGCCCAGCGCGAATTCGACGAAAAGGCGTCGGGCTTGAAAGAGCTGGACGCGAATGCACGCTCGGCGCAAGCCGCGTATGAAGCGGCCAAGCTGAACCTGTCGTACACGCAGGTGCAGGCGCCGATCAGCGGCCGCGTCAGCAAGGCGGAAATCACCGTCGGCAACCTGATCGACGCTTCCGCCATCCTCACTTCCGTGGTGTCGACGGACCGCATCTACGCCAGCTTCGACGGCGATGAAGATACGTATCTGCGCGTGGCCGGCACGGCGCAAAAGGGCACGCCCGTCACCGTCAAGGTCGGCCTGGCCAACGAAACGGGTTTCCCGCACGAAGGCAAGCTGGAATTCGTCGACAACCAGCTCGACCCGGCCACGGGCAGCGTGCGCATGCGCGCCACCTTCGCCAACGCCGAGCGCCAACTGGTGCCTGGCCTGTTCGCGCGCATCCAGCTTGACGGCGGCAACGGCCCGCAGGCGCAAAGCACGGCGCTGCTGATCAGCGACCGCGCCGTCGGCACGGATCAGAGTCGCAAATACGTCTACGTGGTGGGCGCCGACAACAAGGCCGAATACCGCGCCGTCAAGCTGGGCCCGACCTCGGACGGCTTGCGCGTGGTGCGCGAAGGCTTGAAGGCGGGCGAGAAGATCGTCGTCAACGGCTTGCAGCGCGTGCGCCCTGGCGCCCCGGTGACGCCGCAGATGGTGGCCATGGATTTCGATCCGACCGCGCCTGTCGCCCCCGCGAAACCTGAAGCAAAAGACGCCAAGATCGCCGCGAAAGCAGCATCGACTTCCAAGGAATAAACATGAACTTTTCCCGCTTTTTCATCGACAAGCCGATTTTCGCGGCGGTGCTGTCGATCGTCATATTCGTGGCCGGGCTGCTGTCGATTTTCGGCCTGCCCATCTCCGAATATCCTGACGTCGTGCCGCCATCCGTGGTGGTGCGCGCCCAGTACCCGGGCGCCAATCCGAAAGTAATCGCCGAAACCGTGGCCGCGCCGCTCGAAGAGCAGATCAACGGCGTCGAGAACATGCTCTACATGTCCTCGCAAAACACGTCCGATGGCGCGATGATGCTGACCGTGACCTTCAAGATCGGCACCAACGTCGAGCAGGCCGAAACGCAGGTGCAGAACCGCGTGCAGCGCGCCTTGCCGCGCCTGCCCGAGGAAGTGCGCCAGATCGGCGTGACGACGGTGAAATCGTCGCCGAATCTGACCATGGTGGTGCACCTGGTCTCGCCCAACAAGCGCTATGATGACATGTACCTGCGTAACTACGCGGTGCTGAACGTCAAGGACCAGCTGGCCCGTTTGCCCGGCATGGGCGACATCCAGATCTTCGGCGCCGGCGACTACGCCATGCGCATCTGGCTCGATCCGCAAAAGGTGGCGGCGCGCGGCATGACGGCCAATGACGTCGTCGACGCGATTCGCGAGCAGAACGTGCAGGTCGCCGCCGGTGTGATCGGCGCCTCGCCAGCGAAGAACTCGGACTTCCAGCTGACCGTCAACACCCAGGGCCGTCTGCAGACGCCCGAGGAATTTGGCGCCATCATCGTGCGCACGAATGCCGACGGCGCCGTGACGCACCTCAAAGACGTGGCGCGCGTGGAAATGGGCGCCAACAGCTACTCGCTGCGTTCGCTGCTGAACAATAATCCGGCCGTCGGCATGGGTATTTTCGAAGCGCCGAACGCCAACGCGCTGCAACTGTCTTCCGACGTGCGCTCCAAGATGGACGAACTGAAAAAAGACTTCCCGCAAGGCGTGGAATACCGCATCGAGTACGACCCGACGCAGTTTGTGCGTTCGTCCATCGAAGCCGTGATCCATACCCTGCTTGAAGCGATTGCCCTGGTGGTGCTGGTGGTGATCATCTTCCTGCAAACCTGGCGCGCATCAATCATCCCGCTGCTGGCCGTTCCCGTCTCCATCGTCGGCACTTTTGCCGTGATGCTGGGCTTTGGCTTCTCGATCAACACGCTGTCGCTGTTCGGCCTCGTGCTGGCCATCGGTATCGTCGTCGATGACGCCATCGTGGTGGTGGAAAACGTCGAGCGCAATATCGAGGAAGGCTTGTCGCCGCGCGACGCCACCATCCAGGCCATGAAAGAGGTCAGCGGTCCTATCGTCGCCATCGCCCTCGTGCTGTGCGCCGTGTTCGTGCCGATCGCCTTCGTGCCAGGTTTGTCGGGCGAGTTCTATCGCCAGTTCGCGTTGACCATCGCCATTTCGACCGTGATCTCGGCATTCAGCTCGCTGACCCTGGCGCCTGCCCTGTCAGCCGCGCTGCTCAAACCGCACGATGCGCCGAAAGACGCGCTGACGCGCGGCATGGACATGGTCTTCGGCCGCTTCTTCGCCTGGTTCAACCGCTTCTTCGGCCGCGCTTCGCACCGCTATGAGGCTGGCGTAAAAGGCGTGTTGGGCCGCAAGAGCGCTTCGCTGGGCGTGTATGCGCTGCTGGTCGTTGCCGCCATCTTCACCTTCAAGTCCGTGCCGGCCGGTTTCGTGCCAGCGCAGGACAAGCAATACCTGGTGGGCTTTGCGCAATTGCCTGACGCCGCCTCGCTGGACCGCACGGAAGATGTCGTGCGCCGCATGTCCGACGTCATCAAGTCGGTGCCTGGCGTCGAATCGACCATCGCCTTCCCTGGCCTGTCGATCAACGATTTCACCAATGCGCCGAACGCCGGTATCGTCTTCGCCACCCTGAAACCGTTTGACGAGCGTACCAGCAAGGAATTGTCGGGCGGCGCCATCGCGGCCGAGATCAACAAGCGCCTGGGCGGTATTCAGGACGCCTTCATCATGGTCTTCCCGCCACCGCCGGTCAACGGCCTCGGCACCATCGGCGGCTTCAAGATGATGATCGAAGACCGCGGCAACCTCGGTTACGACGCGCTGTACAACGCCACCCAGGCACTGGCCGCGAAAGCGTACCAGACACCGGAACTGGCGGGCGTGTTCTCGGGCTACCAGATCAACGTGCCGCAGCTGTTCGCTGACGTCGACCGCGTGAAAGCCAAGCAGATGGGCGTGCAGCTGCAAACGATCTACCAGACCTTGCAGATCAACCTCGGTTCGCTGTACGTCAACGACTTCAATCAGTTTGGCCGTACCTACCAGGTGCGCGTGCAGGCCGATGCGGCGTTCCGTTCGCATGCGCAGGATATCGCGCAACTGAAGGTACGCAATGACAAGGGCGAGATGATACCGCTGTCGTCCCTGATGCGCGTCAAGGACAGCTATGGCCCGGACCGCGTGCAGCGCTACAACGCGTATGCCGCAGCCGACTTCAATGGCGGCGCAGCACCTGGCGTATCGAGCGGTCAGGCGCAAGCCGCGCTGGAACGTATCGCCAAGGAAGTGCTGCCGCAGGGGATTTCGTATGAATGGACGGAACTGACCTACCAGGACATCTTGTCCGGCAATACGATGATCTATGTCTTCCCGCTGTGCGTGCTGCTGGTGTTCCTGGTGCTGGCTGCCCAGTACGAAAGCTGGACCCTGCCGCTGGCCGTGATCCTGATCGTGCCGATGTCGATCCTGTGTGCTCTGTTGGGCGTGAAACTGACGGGCGGCGACAACAACGTGTTTACCCAGATCGCACTGTTCGTGCTGGTGGGGCTGGCGTCGAAGAATGCGATTCTGATCGTGGAATTTGCCCGCGAACTGGAAGAGCATGGCCGCACCGTCGTGCAAGCGGCGCTGGAAGCATGCCGTCTGCGTCTGCGTCCGATTCTGATGACGTCGATCGCTTTCATCATGGGCGTGGTGCCCCTGGTGTTCTCGAACGGCGCCGGTTCGGAAATGCGCCATGCCATGGGCGTGGCGGTCTTCGCCGGCATGCTGGGCGTGACTTTCTTCGGCCTGTTCCTGACGCCCGTGTTCTACGTACTGCTGCGCACCCTGGCGCAGCGTTTTGAGAAAAAACCAGCCACCGCTGCCGCCAAGCCTGTCGCCGCGCCAGCGCTGGACCTGGAAGGAGATATATATTGAAAACCAAGGAAATCATCTGGCGCGTCAAGCCCGTGTTGAGCGCCATGGCCGCCGCAGTCCTGCTGGCCGCGTGCGCGGCGCCCGAGTTCAAGCAGCCGCAGATCGAGACGCCGGCCGCGTTCAAGGAAGCGCAAACCTTGCCCGCCGTGCAGACGGCGGCCGATGGCACGCGTTGGAAGCAGGGTGTGCCAGCCGAGCGCCAGGCGCGCGGCGAATGGTGGCTGGCCTTCAATGATCCGGCCTTGACTACCCTGATCAACGAAGCCACGCAAGCAAATGCCAACCTGGCCGTCGCCGCCGCCCGCGTCAAGCAGGCGAGGGCGATTGCCGGCATCGCCGAAGCGGACCGCATCCCGCAAGTGGGCGTGAACGTGGGCGGCCAGCGCAACCGCGCTTCCGCCGTGTCGCTCGGCTTGCCGAACGGCGCGCCGGTGGCGGCGACCAACGTCTACCAGGCCAACCTGACGGCCAGCTACGAAGTCGATCTGTTCGGCAGGGTGGCAGCTAACGTCAGCGCCTCGCGCAGCGATGCGCTGGCCGTGGAAGCGACTTACCGCTCGGTGCTGCTGTCCTTGCAGGCGGACGTGGCGCAGACCTACTTCCAGCTGCGCGCCACGGATGCCGAATTGGCGACCCTGGAACAGACGGTGCGCCTGCGCGAGGAAAGCGTGCATGTGAACCAGCGCCGCTATGACCTGGGCGACATCGGCGAATTCGATCTGTCGCGTGCCCGCACGGAGCTGTCGACCACGCGCGCCGAAGCCATCGGCCTGCAGCGCCAGCGCGCCACCAGCGAGCATGCGCTGGCTGTCTTGCTGGGTAAACCTGCCGCCAGCTTCACGGCGACCGTCAACCCGCTGCAGGATAGCGGTTTCCTGCCCGTGATCCCGGCCGGCATGCCGTCGTCCCTGCTGGAGCGCCGTCCCGACATCGCGTCGGCGCAGCGCACCATGGAAGCGTCGAATGCGCGCATCGGCGTGGCGAAATCGGCCATGTTCCCGGCCTTGAGCCTGAACGCTTCCGGTGGCGGCGCGTCCGATACCTTCTCGGATATTTTCAAGTGGAGCAGCCGCTCCTGGCTGCTGGGCGCCCTGATGTCGATGCCGATCATCGACGGTGGCCGCAACAAGGCAGCCGTGAGCCGCAGCGAAGCGCAGCTGGAAGAGTCGGTGGCGACGTATCGCCAGAGCGTGCTGGTGGCCTTCGCCGAGGTGGAAGACAACCTGGCCGGCCTGCGCATCCTGTCGGGCCAGACGCAGCAGATCGACGAAGCCGTCGTCTCGGCGCGCCGCTCGGCCGACCTGGCGCAAAAGCTGTACGACGCGGGCCGTTCCAGCTATCTCGATCTGCTGGACGCCCAGCGCAACCTGGCGGCCATCGAGCGCAACGCCGTGCAATTGCGCGGCAACCGTGCCGTCACCACGGTGGCGCTGGTCCGCGCCCTGGGCGGCGGCTGGGGCGAGACGGAGCCGCAGGTCGCGGCCAACTAGTTTCCGGCACCGCGGGCTGGCATTCCCGGCCCGCGGCGAGGAAAACATCGCGAAACGGCGTCGTGCGCTTGCACGGCGCCGTTTTTTTGTTTTCAGCCAGTTGAATCCGTTTGCGGCCAGGCCGCGTAAGTACTCCTGCAATCATGCAAACGCAGTCATCCAGGAGATATCATCATGCGCACCTTCGTTCCCGCAGCACTGTTCATTACGTCCATGCTGGCCGCCAGCGCCCCGTTTGCCGCCGACATGACGACCATGGTGGGTGGCCAGAGCATGTATCCGTCCAAGGATATCGTCGACAACGCCGTCAATTCGGCCGACCACACGACCCTGGTCGCTGCCGTCAAGGCGGCCGGCCTGGTCGATACGCTGAAAGGCAAGGGCCCGTTTACCGTGTTCGCACCGACGAATGCGGCGTTTGGCAAGCTGCCGGCCGGCACCGTCGAGACCCTGGTGAAGCCGGAAAACAAGGCGACCCTGACGAAAATCCTCACCTACCACGTGCTGCCCGGCAAATACGACTTCAAGGCACTGGCCAAGGAAATCAAGATGCATGACGGCAAAGCCACCCTGCCCACGGCCAGCGGAGGCAAGCTGATGTTCGCCATGAACGGCATGCACAACATCGTGGTGATGGACGAGGGCGGCAATAGCGCCAACATCAGCACCTATGATGTGTATCAATCGAATGGCGTGATCAATGTCATCGACACGGTGCTGATGCCGAAATAAATACACGAAAAAGCGGACGAAAAAAAAGACAGGGAAAACCTGTCTTTTTGTTTGGCGTCGCCTCGATTACTTGGCTGGCGCTGCTGCCGGTGCGGAAGCTGCTGGTGCGGCCGGAGTTGCCGGCGTTGCCGGTGCGGCTTTCTTTGCCTTGTGATGCTTGGCTTTCTTGTGCGTTGCTGGCTTGACGGCTGCTGCCGGCGCTTCGGCCTTGGCGACAGGGGCGACGACAGGAACCGGTGCCACTGGAGCGACTGGCGCGACGGCTGGCGTCTGGGCGAAAGCGGCGGTGGCGAACAGGCTGGCGATCAGGGTGGCGATAACTTTTTTCATTTTAGTATCCTTGGTATGGTGTGGTCAGTCAGGTGTGTCTGAATTACTTGGCAGGAGCTGGAGCTGGTGCAGCGGCGGTGGCCGATGCCAGCTTTTCGTCAGCCTTGGCCTTGGTTTTCTTGGCCTTGTGGTGTGCCTTGGCTTTCGTGGTGGCCGCTTCCGCCTTGGCGCTGGCGACGTCCGTTTTGGCGGCGACGACTGCTTTCGCTTCTTTGGCATCCGCTTTTACGACGGCTTGCGCTTCCTTGGCGTCCGCTTTCACGACGGCCTTGGTGTGGGCCGCTTCCACTTTGGCGGGTACCGAAGCTGCCGCAGGTGCTGCCGGGGTTTGGGCGAAGGCTGCAGTTGCGAACAGGCCGGCGATCAGGGTAGCAATTACTTTTTTCATGGTGCAGTCCTCAGTGGTGGTTTGTCTGGTATGTCTGTTGGTGCCGGGATGATTCCCGTGTCACTGAGCATAAAACGCGCCCCCGGACGCATGCGTTGACGGTCATTACAAACGCTTACATCTGCGTTGCATCCGCCTTCAGGATGGCCTTCAGGATGTCTTCCGAACGGCGCTGTCCATAAGCCTTGCCGTACGCGCCAGATGCGATGCTGACCACCATGCGGCGCGCGGGTATCACATAGATCTTGTTGCCGCCATTGCCCGAAGCGAAATGCACGGTGATCTTTTGTCCTGCGATGTCCTGCGTCTTCGCATACCAGAAATAGCCGTAGCTGTCGGCATAGCGGTCCACGGCGCCGATGGCCACGCGCGGCGCCAGCGCGGCCTTGATCCAGGCGGCGTCGATCACCGTCTTGCCGTCAACTGCGCCGTCGTCGAGCACCAGCTGGCCAATTTTTGCCGTGTCGCGCGCGCGCAGCGACAGATTGCCCTGGCCTTTCGGGTGGTGTGCCACGTCGCGGCCCCAGCTCCAGCGCGTGATGCCCAGTGGTGCAAACAGCGCCTTGGCTGCGACATCTTCCAGGTCGGCGCCGCTGGCGTTTTCCACCACGCGCCCCGCGATGTACGAACCCAGCGAGTTGTACCGGTAGATGCTGCCCGGCGCCGCAGCGGCAGGCACGCCGCGCACGAAGGCGGCGGGGTCGGACGCTTCATCGAGCTTGTCTTCATTGCCTGGCGACTGTTCGTCTTCATCGAAGGCGGCCAGGCCCGAACGCATGGTCAGCAAGTCGTCGAGGACGACCTTGCCCGCCGGGCTGCCAGCGACTTCGGGCCAGTAGTCGCCCACTGTTTTTGTTGTCGCCAGCTGGCCGCGCGCCACGGCTGCGCCCACCAGCAGCGCGGTGATGCTCTTGCCGGCCGAGCGGATGTCGTGCAGGGTGTCGGCCGTCTCGCCGTTGTAATAGCGCTCGGCCACGACGGCCCCATCGCGCAGCACGACGACGGCGCGCAAGTCGCCATGGCTGTCGCCGTCCTGGGCTTGCAGGACTTGCGCGATGGTGGCGGGGGTGTCTTGGGCGCTGGCGGCGCAAGGCAGGCACAGGGTGGCAATCAGGAGCAAGGGCAGGTGGCGCATGGGATAGGCTTCGCGGCGATGGTCGGAGTGCCAGTGTCCCTCATGTGCGTCGTTTTGTCGCGTGCAAGCTGGCCTGTTCGATGAAGTTTGCATGAAGGCGCGGTGGAAGAGCAACATGCAAAAAGGACAGCCGAAGCTGTCCCTGGTACTCGACATGGCCACGCAAGCGCAGACCCGGCGGATGCGCTCCCGTGGCTACATTGACGCTTACTTTGCCGGTGTGGCAGCAACTGCCGCGTCTGCTTTGACTGCATCCGCTTTTACCTTGGCTTTGCTGGCCTTGTGATGGGCCTTGGCCTTGGTGGCTTTTGCGTCGGCCTTGGCGCTGGCGACATCGGCTTTTGCATCGGCGGCGACAACCGCTTCTTTCGCGTCGGCTTTCACGACGGCCTTGGTTTCCTTGGCTTCAGCCTTGGCCACGGCTTTCGTGTGGGCCGCTTCCGCCTTGGCGGGCGCTGCCGGGGCGGCAGGGGTTTGGGCGAAGGCTGCTGTAGCGAACAGGCTGGCGACGAGGGTGGCGATAACTTTTTTCATTGTAGTTTCCTGGCGAGTGGTAAGGGATGGTGTGTCGATGATTACTTGGCTGCTGCTGGTGCCGCTACCGGTGCTGCTTCAGCGGTGGCCGAAGCCAGTTTTGCATCGGCCTTGGCCTTGGTGTGCTTGGCCTTATGGTGTGCCTTGGCTTTCGTGGTGGCTGCTTCCGCTTCGGCGCTGGCGACGTCCGTTTTCGCGGCAACGACTGCTTTCGCTTCTTTGGCATCGGCTTTGACGACGGCTTTCGCTTCCTTGGCGTCCGCTTTCACGACGGCCTTGGTGTGGGTCGCTTCCACTTTCGCCGGTACTGGAGCTGCTGGAGCGGCCGCAGGTGCTGCCGGGGTTTGGGCGAAGGCTGCAGTTGCGAACAGGCCGGCGATCAGGGTAACAATTGCTTTTTTCATGGTGCAGTCCTCAGTGGTGGTTTGTCTGGTATGTCTGTTGGTGCCGGGATGATTCCCGTATCACTGAGCAGAAAACGCGGCCCGGAAGGTTACGGTTGACCTTGTTTACACTTTCTTACAATCAGATGATTTAAGCGACGTTAATGAAAGAAGAAAGCGTGAAAATGCAAAAAAGACAGCCGAAGCTGTCTTTTTTGTGTGGCGCAAAAAACGCGCTGGGGGATTATTTGGCTGCTGCTGGGGTCGCTTCTGCCTTGTCTTCGGCGGCTTTTGCCTTGGCCTTGGTGGCTTTGTGATGGGCCTTGGCTTTGGTGACTTTGGCGTCGGCCTTGGCGCTGGCGACATCGGCTTTCGCATCGGCGACGACGGCGGCTTCCTTGGCATCGGCTTTGACTACGGCCTTGGTTTCCTTGGCTTCCGCTTTAGCCACTTCCTTGGTGTGCTTGGCTTCGGCCTTGGCAGGCGCGGCTGGCGTTTGAGCAAAGGCTGCGGTAGCGAACAAGCCGGCGATCAGAGTAGCAGTCAGGTTGACAATGCGTTTTTTCATGATGCAGTTCCTCGAGAAGTGGGGTTGTAGTTCAGGAGATGTATTTCCCCTGTCACTGAGGCAAAAACGCGCCGTACGGCAATAGCGTTGACAGCGATTCGATCTAATTACAAACACTTACATTTGCCGGGGCAGGCACTCTGTTAGCTGGCGTACCGCGCCAGGGACCGCAGCGGCCTAGACTCAAGGCCATCGTTACTGCATGGGTCCGCCATGAAAGCAGCCTTGAAAACCTATCAAGCCAAGCGCAATTTCGCCGTCACGCCCGAGCCTGCGGGGGGCGACGAGGAAGCGGGCGAGGCGCTCACCTTCGTCATCCAGAAGCACTGGGCCAGCCGCTTGCACTATGATTTTCGCCTGGAGCTGGACGGCACGATGAAAAGCTGGGCCGTGCCGAAAGGGCCCAGCTATGATCCGCGCGACAAGCGCATGGCGGTGCAGGTGGAAGACCATCCTGTCTCGTATGCCAGTTTTGAAGGCACGATTCCCGAAAAACAGTATGGCGCGGGCAAGGTCATCATCTGGGATAAAGGAATGTGGCAGCCCCAGCCGGCCACGCCCGATGCGCGCAAGGCGCTGGCGGCCGGCGAACTGAAATTTACCCTGTACGGCCACAAGATGCAGGGCAACTGGGTGCTGGTGCGCATGAAAGGCAAGGGAGACAAACGCAGCGAAAAGCAGCCCGCCTGGCTGCTGATCAAGGAAAAAGACGCCTATGCCCGGCCGGCACTGGAATTTTCTGTCGTGGACGAATTGCCCGACAGCGTCAAGCACAAGGCCATGCCCAAGCGCAAGAAGCGTGCGGCCCAGGCCGCTGCGCCAGCCGCCAGGCTGCCCGCCACCCTGTCGCCCCAGCTGGCCACCCTGGCCGATGCGCCGCCGCCAGATGCGCAAGACTGGCTGTTCGAAGTGAAATTTGACGGTTACCGCCTGCTTGCCCGTTGCGATGGCAAACAGGTCAGCTTGATGACGCGCAATGGCAATGACTGGACGGCGAAACTGCCGAAGTTGCGGCAGGCACTGGAGCAGCAGGGCTTGCCGCCAGGCTGGTATGACGGTGAAATCGTCGTCAACGACGCCAGCGGCCACCCGGATTTCGGCGCCTTGCAGCGCGCGTTTGATGCGGAAACGACCAGCGCCATCGTGTATTACCTGTTCGATGTGCCGTATTTCGATGGCCACGATCTGCGGGGCCAGCCCGTGGAAGCGCGCAGGGCGTTGCTGGAACAGCTGCTGCGGCGCTTGCCCGCGTCGCCCCTGGTGCGTTTCAGCGCCACGCTCGATGCTGCGCCTCAGCAGATCCTGGATCACGCCTGTCGCCTGGGGCTGGAAGGGGTGATTGGCAAGCGGCGCGGTTCGTCCTACGTCACGCGCCGCTCCGGCGACTGGATCAAGCTCAAATGCGGACTGCGCCAGGAATTCGTCATCGGCGGCTATACGGCGCCGCAGGGCGCGCGCGAAGGGCTCGGGTCGCTGTTGCTGGGCGTGCATGATGCGCAGGGCAAGCTGCGCTATGCGGGCAATGTGGGCAGCGGCTTTGACGATGCGGCCTTGCGCGACTTGCGGCGGCGGCTCGATGCGCTGGCCATCGAAACGAGTCCGTTCGTCGGCAAGGCGGGCGGCGTGCGCCAGCCCATCTGGGTCAAGCCGCAACTGGTGGCCGAAGTCAGTTTTGCGCAATGGACCAGTGGCGGCGCCGTGCGCCATGCCGTGTTCCACGGCTTGCGCCAGGACAAACAACCGGCTGCCATCGTGCGCGAGCGGGCGCAGCACATCGACAGGGAGAAGACCATGCACAGCAAATCCATGCCGGACGGCGTCTTGCCGGCCAGTTTCAAGGTCAGCCATGCGGACAGGGTGATCGACAGGGACAGTGGCGCGACGAAGATCGACCTGGTGCGCTATTACGCGCTGGTGGGCAAGCTGATGCTGGTGCATTTGAAGGGGCGGCCCGTTTCTCTGGTGCGCGCGCCGGCCGGCGTGGGCGGCGAGCTGTTCTTCCAGAGGCATGCGGAGACGTCGGCCATGCCCGGCGTCAAGCAGCTCGATGCGCGGCTCGATCCCGAGCATGCGCCCATGCTGGAAGTGGCCAGCCTGCAAGGTTTGTTATCGGCGGCGCAGTGGAATGTGGTGGAGTTCCACACGCAAAACGCGCTGGCCAGCGCCTACGACACGCCGAACCGGCTGGTGTTCGACCTGGACCCGGGCAAGGGCGTGGCCTGGCCCGCCATCTGCGAAGCGGCCGTGCTGCTGCGCGCTTTCCTGACGGAGCTGGGTTTGCCCGCCTGGCTGAAAACCAGCGGCGGCAAGGGCTTGCACGTGGTCGTGCCGATCCGGCCCAAGCACGATTGGGACACGGTCAAAGCGTTTTCGCAAGCCATCGTGGCGCACATGGCGCAGCTCATTCCGCAGCGCTTCGTTTTGAAAAGCGGGCCGAGCAACCGCGTCGGCAAGATTTTCATCGATTATTTGCGCAATGGCCGGGGCGCCACCACCGTGTGCGCGTGGTCGGCCCGCACGCGTTCGGGGCTGGGCATTTCCGTCCCGCTGGCCTGGGAAGAGCTCGACGAACTGACGGCGGGCGACCAGTGGAATGTGGGCAATGTCCACAGTCGTCTCGATGTTGGCAACACACCGTGGGATGGCTATGCGCGCAGCGCGAAAGGCCTCGACTCTGCCATGAAAAAGCTGGCCTTTACGCCTCCGGCTTGAACGGCAGGACGGCGCGCGCCAGTTGCAGCGCTTCTTCGATGGCCGCGTTGAGCAGGGTGATCTCGACGGGCTTGGTCAGGTAGCGGAAAAAGCCCGCGGCCAGGCCATGCCGGATATCGCCCTTCATGGCATTGGCCGTCAGGGCGATGACGGGGATGTGCGCGGTGCGCGCATCGTTGCGCAGGATGCGTTGCGCCTGGTTGCCATTCATGCCGGGCAAGTTGATGTCCATCAGGATGACATCGGGGCGGCGTTCCAGCGCCAGCGCGATGCCCTGGCGGGCGTCGGTGGCCGAGATCATGCGCAGGTGGGGCAGGAAGCTGACGATGTCTTCCACCAGGCGCAGGCTGGCCGGATTGTCTTCCACGTACAGCAGCAGTGCCTGCCCGCCGTCCTCGTCCCCGGCGTCGCCGGCGGGCTCGGGCAGGTATTCCGCTTCCGTCTGCCCGGCGGGCGGCGCGGCCATGGTATCGAGTTCGATCCAGAACACGCTGCCCACGCCGACGCAGCTGTGCACGCCCATATTGCCGCCCATCAGCTCGACCAGGCGCTGGGTGACGACCAGGCCGATGCCCGTGCCTTCCTCGCTGCCCGCCTCCTGTCCCAGGCGGTTAAACGGCTGGAACAGTTCCGCCAGTTGCGCCTCGTCCAATCCCTTGCCCGTGTCGCGGATGGCGATGCGCACGCGTTGCGGCCCGGGCTGCGAAATTTCCAGTTCCACCTTGCCGGCAGGGCGGTTGTACTTGATGGCGTTTGATAGCAGGTTCAGCAGCACTTGCTTGAGACGCGTATGGTCGGCCCTGAGCGTCAGCGGCTCGCAGGCGGGAAAGACGAGGAGGATCTGGCGCTGCTGCGCCTGCTCTTCCACCATCACGCGCACTTCCTCGATCAGCGCGGGCAGCGTCACCGCTTCCATCGACAGGCTCAGGCTGCCTGATTCGATCTTCGCCAGGTCGAGGATTTCATTGATCAGAGTAAGCAGGTGACGGCCCGAGGTGACGATGTTTTGCACGAAGGCGCGCTTTTGCGGCACGGTCGCAGGCAGGGCTTCGTTGGCCAGCAGCTGGGCAAAGCCGAGGATGGCGTTCAGCGGCGTACGCAATTCATGCGACATGCTGGTGAGAAAGCGGTCCTTCGCCTGGCTGGCCCGCTCGAGTTCGATTTTCTGTTCGTTGAGCGTGCGTTCGATGCGCTTGCGCTCCGTGATGTCGCGGATGGCCGACGAGACCAGCACGCCTTCGTCCGTTTCCAGCGGCGACAGGCTGATTTCGACGGGAAACTCGGTGCCATCGCGGCGCAAACCGTACAGTTCCAGGCCTGCGCCCATGGAGCGGGCGCGCGGCGCCGCGGAAAAGGACTGGCGGTGGTGCGGATGGTCGTGTGCATAGCGGGCCGGGATCAGCACTTCCACATTGCGCCCCAGCAACTCCGCGCGCGAGTAGCCGAACAGGCGTTCCGTCTGCGAATTGACGAGCACGATCTCGCCATCGCCGTTGACGATGACGATGGCGTCCGGCGCCGATTCGAGCAGGCCGCGGAACTTCTGCTCGGCCCGGCGGCGGTCGCTGACGTCGCGGATGGCGCTGATGACGAAGGTGCCGATCTCCGTCTGGATCGGCGACAGGCTGATTTCGACGGGGAACTCGACGTTGTCCTTGCGCAAGCCCAGCAATTCCAGGTCGGCGCCCATGGTGCGCGTGCGCGGCTGGTCGAAATAGCGCGAGCGGTGCGCCACGTGCGAATGGCGCAGGCGTTGCGGCAGCAGGCTATCGATTTGCCTGCCGCTCAATTCGCCTTCCGCATAGCCGAACAGGCGCTGCGCCTGCTGGTTGGCCAGCACGATGGCGCCCGTGGCATTGACCATGATGACGCTGTCCGGCGTCGATTCGAACAGCACGCGGTAGCGCACGTCGACGAACTGGGCGTCGCGCGCCGCCTTCAGCAAGGTCGTGTCCTTCATGGTGGAAATCAGGTAGCGGGCACCGTCCGGCGCCGCGTGGGCGGCCTGGCATGCCACGTCGACATAGATGAGTTCACCATCCTTGCGTCGCCGCAGCGATTCGCGGTCGTAGCTGCCGTGCAAGGTCAGCTGCTCGTCGATCTGCGGGTCTGCCTCGGCCTGTCCTGGCAGCGAGATCAGTTCCCACAGCTGGTGGCCCAGCGCTTCGTCGCTGGCATAGCCGAAAATGCGCTGCGCCCCGGCCGTCCAGCGCACGACGGCATGCTCTTCGTTCGTGATGACAACGCCGCCAGGGGCGCCGTTGAGGATAAGCTGATCTAACTCGGCATCCATTTTTTCCCGCACGCATGACAGGGCTTGCCGGGCGGCAGGCCTGTGCATAACGTAGCGAGAAGCTTGATCAAAGTCAATTCATTTATATGATGCAAGGTTCTCCTGGTTGCGAAGCGTACTTCAGGCCGCCTTGCGCCTGGCGGGTGCCGGTTTGCGCGCGGTGGACGCGGCCGCACGCTTGCGTGGCGCGGCGGCCGGCGCTTTCTTGCCCAGGCTTTGCTGCAGCAGAGCCACCAGATCGATGACGTTGCTGTCTTGCTCTTCTGCCGGTTCGGGCGCGGGCGGCGTGATGGTCTTGGTCTGTTTGGCCTTGATTTTCTTTTTGACCAGCGCCAGCACGTCTTCGCGGTAGCTGTCGTGATATTGCCCGGGTTCCCACGCTTCGCTCATGCCTTCGACCAGCGACAGGGCCATCTTGAGTTCCTTGTCGGAAATCCCGGCCGCCTTCAGGCTGCTGCCGGGCAAGTCCAGGTCATCCGTGGGACGGAGCTCATCGGCGTAGCGCAGGGTGTTGAGCACGATGGCGTCGCCCACGCACACGAGCGCGCACAAATGCTGCTTGGTGCGCATGACCACGCTGGCGATCCCCACTTTATTGGCCTTGCGCAAGGTCTCGCGCAGCAAGGCATAGACTTTCTCGCCGCCCTTGGCGGGCAGCAAATAATATGGGTGCTCGTAAAAGGTCAGCGGCACCTCAAGCGCATCGACGAAGGCCAGTATGTCGATGGTTTGCGTGGCCTTCACATTGGCTTGCCGTAAATCTTCCTCGGACAGCACCACGTACTCGTCCGTCTTGTATTCATAGCCCTTGATGATGTCGTCCCACTCGACTTCCTTGCCCGTCTGCTTGTTGTAGCGCTTGTAGCCGATGGGGGCGAAGTCGCGCCGGTCCAGCATGGACAAGTCCAGTTCATGGTCGAGGCTGGCGGAAATCAGCTCGACGGGGATGTGCACAAGGCCGAAGCTGATGGCGCCTTTCCACAGTGCGCGCGCCATCGCTTATTCCCCCACGCTGCCGGTGACGGGCAGGACGATGCCGCTGATGTAGCTGGAGCAGGCGGGCGAGGCCAGGAAGACGTAAGCGGGCGACAGTTCTTCCGGCTGGGCCGGGCGGCGCATGTCCGTATCCTGGCCGAATTTCTGGATGTCCTCGGGCGATTTATCGGCCGGGTTGAGCGGCGTCCAGACGGGTCCGGGCGCGATGGCGTTGACGCGGATACCCTTGTCGAGCAAGTTGCCGGCCAGCGCGATGGTAAATGCATGGATGGCGCCCTTGGTGGTGGAATAGTCGAGCAAGTGCTTCGAGCCTTGCAAGCCCGTCACGGAGCCCGTATTGATGATGGACGCGCCACGCTGCAAATGGGGCAGCACGGCCTTGGCCATGTGGAAGTAACCATAGACATTGGTTTTCATGGTGAGGTCGAAGCGTTCCTCGCTCAGGTCCAGCAAGGATTCCGCATGTTCCTGGAAGGCGGCGTTGTTGACCAGCACGTCGATATGCGTGAATTTATCGAGCACCTGGCTGACGGCGTCCTGGCAAAAGCCCTGGTCGCGCACGTCGCCGGCAATCAAGAGGCAGCTCTGGCCTTCCGCTTCCACATAGCGCTTGGTTTCGTGGGCGTCCGCGTGTTCGTTCAGGTAAATGATGGCGACATCGGCCCCTTCGCGCGCGTACAGCACGGCCACGGCGCGGCCGATGCCGGAATCGCCGCCCGTGATGATGGCCACCATGCCGGCCAGCTTGCCGCTGCCGCAATAGTCGGGCGCCAGGAAGCGTGGTTGCAACTGCATCTGCCCTTCGATGCCTGGCTTGTCCAGATGCTGGGCGGGCAGGGGCGGGGCAGGCTGGCTGCGGTGGCCCGTCTGCACGGGTGGCTGGCTTTTCTGCTCGGCGGGTTTGGCGGTATCACGTTGATCCTGCTCTTGCTGGATGCTGCGCTGCAAGTTACCGGCGGACTGGTCCTTGTTCTCGTTCATGCTGGCCTCCCTGGAAACGAAGGTTCAGTATCGACGCGGCATCCGCATCAAACGGTGCGCTTGCTAACAGAGTGGCGCAAATGGATGCAAAGTTATATGATGATTGACATAAATATGGGAGGGCAGCATGAAGGTAAGCAGGGAACAGGCGGCGCTGAACCGCGAGCGCATCGTCGAGGTGGCGGCCAGATTATTCCGCGAAAAGGGCTATGACGGCATCGGTGTGGCCGACCTGATGAAGAACGCGGGCCTCACGCACGGCGGCTTCTATGGCCATTTCGCGTCCAAGGAAGACTTGATGATCGAGGCGTGCCAGCATGCCCTGGAGAAATCGCTGGAAGGCTGGCGGACAAAGGTCGCCAGCGATCCGCAGCAGGCGCTGCCCGCCATCGTCGGCAGCTATCTGACCACCCGGCACCGCGACCAGCCCGGCGACGGCTGCCCGGCGGCGGCCATGGGCGTCGACGTGGCGCGCATGTCGCCCGGCGCGCGTCCCGCGTTTACGAAGGCGACGCGGCAGCAGTTCGCGCTGCTGGAAGGATTGCTGCCCGACGGCGCGCCGGAAGAGCGGCGCCAGCAGGCCATTTCGACGTTTGCCGCCATGGTGGGCGCCATGGTGCTGGCCCGTTCCGTCGATGACGAAGCCCTGTCGGCGGAAATCCTCGACGCTGTGAAGGCGCAATTGCTGCAAGACTGATCACAGTTTTGCAAGTGCGCCTGTCAGCCGGCCGCGTCGCATGATAGGCTTCGGTTTTCAGATTTTGGGATCTCATCATGCTGCTTTGGCTCAGACAATACCGGCGTCCTCTGTTGGCCGGGGACATCACTGCCGGTATCGTTGTCGCCATGATGATGGTGCCGCAAGGCATGGCTTACGCCCTGGTGGCCGGCTTGCCGCCCGTGGTGGGCATCTACGCCAGCATCCTGCCGCCTGTGCTGTACGCCTTGTTCGGCAGCAGCATGACGCAATCGGTGGGTCCCATGGCCATCGTTTCCCTGATGACGGCCGCCGCCCTGGCGCCGCTGGCCGATCCCGGCTCCTCGCTGTATATCGTGCTGGCCGCTCAGCTGGCCTTCATCAGCGGCCTCGTCCTGCTGCTGTGCGGCGTGCTGCGCCTGGGTTTCATGGCCAGTTTTTTGTCGCGGCCCGTGATCAGCGGTTTCAGCAATGGCGCCGCGATCCTGATCATCTGGGGCCAGATCACCCCCTTGCTGGGCGCGACGCTTCCCCACTGGCACACGCCCAGCCTCGTGCTGGGACTCTCCGGCCTGCTGTTCCTGTGGCTGGCCAAGCGCTATCTGTCGCGCCTGCTGCAGCGCTGCGGCCTGAACCAGGTGGCGGCCGACGTGGGTGCGCGCCTGGCGCCGATGGCGCTGGTGCTGGCCGGCATCGCGTTGGTCGCCTATGGCGGCCTGGAAGCGATGGGCGTGCAGACGACGGGCCACGTGCCCAGCGGCTTGCCCGGCCTGAACCTGGCCACCTCTGGCGCCCATTGGCGCACCCTGCTGTCGCCGGCACTGCTGATCGCCTTCATCATCTTCCTGATGAGCATGTCCGCCGCCCAGACCCTGGCGCAAAAACGGGGAGAAAAGCTGCACACGAACCGCGAACTGCTGGGCCTGGGCGCGGCCAATGTGGCCAGCGCGCTGTCGGGCGGCTTCCCCGTCACGGGCTCCATTTCGCGCTCGGCCGTCAACTTCCAGGCGGGCGCCAACACGCCCCTGGCCAGTATCATCACGGCTGGGTTACTGGCGCTGGCGCTGGTGGCGCCCACGGGCTGGCTGGCCTTGCTGCCGCTGCCCGTGCTGGCGGCCACCATCATCTTTGCCGTCAGCAGCCTGCTGGACTGGGACACCTTGAAACTGTCGTGGCGCTACGACCGCAGCGATGCGCTGGCCCTGCTGGCGACCACGGCCGGCGTGCTGGTGCTGGGTGTGGAAGCGGGCGTGGTGATCGGCGTGCTGTTGTCGATGGGTACCCTGATCTGGCGCGCCAGCCGCCCGCATATCGCCGTGCTGGGCCGTATCCCGAATAGCGAGCACTTCCGCAACGTGGAACGCTACGAGGCGCAAACCCTGCCCGACGTCTTGCTGCTGCGCATCGATGCGGGCCTGTTCTTCGGCAACGTCGAAGCCGTCACGGAAAGGGTGGAAGACGAGTTGCGGGGACACCCGACGGCGCGCCACCTGGTGCTAGTGCTGTCGGCCGTCAACCAGATCGACAGCACGGCCTTGCTGGGCTTGATCGAGCTCAACAGCACGCTGAGCAAGCGCGGCATCAGCCTGAACCTGGCCGAAGTGAAGGGCCCCGTGATGGACCGCCTGCGCCAGAGCAGCCTGCTGCACGACCTCAGCGGCAAGCTGTATCTGAGCACGGCGCTGGCCATGGATGACTTGAGTGGAGAAAAAGCATGACGATGGAACTGAATCTGCATGGCGAGCCGCGTGTGGTCGATAGCGTGCCCGCGCTGGAGCAGACGCTGCTGGACGCGCGTGCGCTGGCTCAGTGCGAACTGTGGCTGACCATGACCATGACCATGGCCACGGATGCCGAGCAGGGTCCAGCCCTGTGCATGCTGCGCAATGGCGGTAATGCCTGGCTGATGTATCTGTCGGGACAGGACGAGCTGAGCTTTCACTCCTTGGGCGACGAAGAGGAAACGGGGGAATGCAGCTACCTGCTGTCGAATGGCCAGGTGGATGTGTATCCGGAAGCGTGGTGCGTGGATGTGGACTTATGCCAGCAGGCTTTCATCGCGTTCTTCAAGACAGGCGGCGCGCGGCCGGCCGGCATCGCGTGGGAAGCGGATTGAGATGCTGCAAACCACGCAAACCATCATCGACGAGATCGACAAGGATTTGCTGGCCGCGCTGGACGCCAGGGCAGGTTTGCTCACGCTGCGCGCAATCTTGCTGCGCTACAAGGCCAGCGGCGTGACGGCGGATCAGGTGGCCGCCTTGCTGCAGGAATTGCGCCCAGCCACGCAGGAGGGGCCGCTGGAAGACGTGATACTGGATGCCCTCGACATGGTGACGGGCTGGTGTACGCCGCAGCTGCGGGTATGGGACGGGGTAGGGGAAAACCGTGCATCCTGAAAAGTTCAAGCAGGTGATGGGCCTGCCGTCCGGCGAACGCCATGCGTACTTTGTGCGCAAGGTAGCCGATACGCAAGAAGTGTGGGGCTTGTATCATGCAGGCTGGGCCACGGCGCAAGCCCATGGCCACGTCGCCATCCCGTTCTGGCCGGAAGCCGCATTCGCGCAAGCGTGCGCCAGCGGCGACTGGGAACATTTCCAGCCACGCGCCATCGCGCTTGGTGATTTCCTGAGCAAGTGGCTGCCTGGCATGGCAAGCAATGGCCAGCTGGCTTCCGTGTTTCCCGTGCCGCAAGGCGGTGCCAGCATCGCGGCACCGGCTGATTTACTGAGAGATATGCGACATGAGTCAGAGCAATATGAATGAGGGCAAGGAACGCCTCGACGCCTGGTACGACGGCTCGGCCATCTGCCTGATCGCCGTCGGCGCGCAGGGCGACCCGCTGGACCTGGGCGACGACGAAGTGCGCGCCCTGATCGCGAAGCTGCAGCAATGCCTGGCCGAGTCCGAAGCTGCGGCTACAAAAGATTGACGGCTCAGGCGGCCTCCAGCGCCTTTTCCATCGCCACGCTGGCCAGGCTGATGCCGCTGGGGTGTGCATACGCTTCCTCGCGCAAGGCCGTAAAGCCGGCCGCCGCGTAAAACGGCACGGCGTTCAGCGACGCGGACAGGTGCAGGCGCGCAATGCCGCGCCCGCGCGCCAGGTCTTCCAGCGCCGCCAGCAGGCGCTTGCCGATGCCGAGTCCCGCGCGCGCGGGATCCACAAAGACAGCGTCTACTTCATGTTTATCTACATCCAGCATGGCGTAGCCGGCAATGGCCTCGTCCTGCATCGCCACGATGCCGCCACCCGCAGCCAGCATGGCGGCATACGCTGGCGGTACAGGCGAGGCCGTCCACACAGTAATTTGCTCCGGCGCATAATGCGTGGCGCAACCGACGCGCACGGCCACCGTGCGCAGAGCCCACAGGGCGTCGATGTCAAGGGGCAGGGCGGGGCGCAGGGTGATGGGCATGGACGCTTTCGGGGCAAAAGGATCATGCTAGCGCAATGGCTGGCATGGCGCCAGCATGAGCTGATCCAGCTGTCACTGCGCCGGCTTGTCGGGATCGATATAGTACGAACCCGGCGGCGCACCCGGCACTTTCACCCGGAACTTCAAGCCGGACAGCAGCTTGTCCCACAAGGCGATGGCCTCTTCGTCGGTCAGTGACGCGGCTTCGGCGGCGCCGACCATGTTGTGGGCGACTTTGGTGTACATGGATGCCTCCAATACCGCTGGATAGGCGATATCGCGCGGCGTACCCACCAGTGTCCATTCAAAATCATGCACGCCATCGGTACGCCGTATCAACGATTCCTCGCCATGCCAGTGCTGCACGTCACGCTTGCCCTCGCGTAGCAGAGTACGAGGAGGGTAGTTCTTGCCTTGCTGGTCTTTTGCTTCCTGGATACGAGCAAGTAATGATAATTTCCCACGTACTTTTGCATCATATTCAGCAGGAGGATAGTCGCCGTATGCATTTTTATTCGCAGTGATGGAAAAAGTCACGTCTGGAAAGCTGGGGAAATACAGGCCTGCATCCGCCATTTCCTGGCTATCATATTTGTTGTCACTCATAAAACCATTTTTGATGCAATAGCCAGGCTCCTTGGGAACTTCATTTTCATCGCGCAGACGTAAGTTGTTAGCGCGGACCATTTGATTTCGTGTGGCATCTGCTATTGTTTCATCTTTTCTTCTTGATCCGTCAAGAATAAATATATGGCTTCCTTTTATGACGTAGGTCTTGAAGAATAGATCACCATCTTCCTTGGAAAATTTCCCATCATAATATTGAAGTTGCCAGCTATTTTCTATTGGCCCTTTTCCATTGTATGTAATTTCAGATGTTGGATCACTTTTTTTTATTTTTTCAATTTCTTCTGCTATGCGTTCGTTTTTTTCTATTATTCCACCTTGTATGGTCTTGATTTCCGAAAGGAGTGTTGTTCCTCCTGATATCAACTGCACTTCTCGCGGAACCTCTAGGGCATAGCGCCCGAAGCATACAATTTTTGTTTTTAAAAATAGTGTTTCCAGGCGTTTGCTGAGTTTGAAATTTTCAGGCATTATGATCTCCTTGGCTGAATTTTTTTTCGCGTAGACGGATAGAAATCCCATCGCAATAACTGTGATCGTGAGAAAAATTGTTTTTTTTATCTTATTATTCATGGATTAATCCCATTTTGCCGTCTTGGCAATTTGTACGATGGAATACAGCATGGATGCCATTACATTTGTATCGGCATAGCTGTTCTGGTGGTCATAACCATTCGCTTCCGCCATGCCATGTACGAAAAGTGTGCCTGCGATGTGCCGGGCAGAACGGTCTGACGGCACCGTTCCATCACCACGTGCACTGGCTGGCTGTAGCTTTAACTTTAAGAATTTACCTCCGGCCTGGACCAAGAGTTGTCCCTTTGCATCATCTTCAAGTAGTTTCCATTTTTCAGGTAACGGCTCGAATTTATTCCAGGGGTCATTTGAACCACTGTGAAGACCTTCAATTAATTTAAATACCACATCACCGTAACTTAAAAAGTTTCTGGATGAACAATAGCTTGCGTAAGTATTTGTATGGAAGGTTTTCTCTATGGATGAGAAGAATTCTGCGGCGTTTTTTATTCGCCTCATTGTTTTTTCTATGCCGCCACCTTTTTCACGAGGGATGTCTGCGGGATTTACCCAGTTTGGATTGATTAGCCTCCACCACGCATTGGGTGGCTGAAGGTAAATGCTCTCCAGTGCAGTGGCCTTATCGCGAGGCCAGCTCCATAGAATTTTATCCTGTGCATCCACAATTTTCAGCCAATCCTGGCCATATGCCGCGCCTGGCATCATTTCCAGTGGCGCCGGTGCGTTTGCCAGAATGGCGGTTGCGTGCGCACCGTCGATGCCTAGAATGCTGGCTTCTATTTCTGCTATAGAACCTTCTCTTTCCTGAAAGCCAAAACGCATGCGTTTATATGCCCCTGCGGCACCAATGGTTGGCATCACGTTGTGATAAATTCCCAGAATTTTCACATCTTTATCATCAAGCATCTTCCCATAGCTGGGGTGTATCAATGCACGGGCCAGCAAGCCCCCCATGCTATGCGTGACGATGATGACTTCGTTACATTTGAATCCGCGTTCCTGGTAGCCTTTGACCAGGCCGCGTAGTCTCTTTGCAATGATGATGGCAGATTCACCATTGCTCTTTATAAAGTTGTAGCCCATCGCGTGCACTGGATACCAACAGGGCGAAATTTTCTTCAAGTCGTTGACATTAATGGCTTTGCCAGATGACGCGCCAAAATTTGTTGGATCTTGCAAAAGCAGTGCGCCAAGGCCACTTGTTTGACGCCAGAGAGGATGTGGCTTACCGTCGAAAATCATATTATTGAGATGCAATTCGGCTGCCCGCAACATTGTTCCGTACGCACCAGCAAATAACACTTCACTCCATCCTCTCCAACGGGCTATTTGTGCTGGACTTTGATACGAGCAGGCTTTACCTTGATTCGGACGTGTTGTTGTCGCGATCCTGTTGGTTCCCATTAAAGGAGGAATAGGTGTAAAACTGTCTGGCACATTTTGATGCCGCGCATCTGCAGCCTTGGTTTCCGCACCATCTGGATCAAAACGACTGTTGCTTTCGGTGTAATGGTAGTATTCCACTTCGGTTTCATTGGGATCAAACACCAATTGACGCTGCCGTGGCGACGCATCTTTGAACCAGCCACCCAAGCCATTGTTTGTGAGGACAGCGGCCTTGCCTCCCGCACCCATCATATCGTCTGGCCGCCAGGCCCGATTGTCTGGACGGCCCAATTCTTCCTGGCGAACCTTGCTCATCCTTAGATTGCTACCCATCACGCCTGGCAGGAAAATGACAGGAATTACCTTTCCTGGCGGTAGGGTGACGTCATGTCGGGCGGTATCTTTTGTTTCCGTCATCGAAACAGCGAGTTCTGCCCAGCCTCCTACGCCTTGACCAAACTTCTCAGGATGATTGCCGCGGTTATTCAAGTCATCACATTTGCTCATGGCAGTTCTCCCTTATAGCGAATGATGTAACTATCCATGCCGGTGGATTTTTGTAATTGCGTGGAACCGTCTTCCGCGCTTTTGCCGGCCATGTTGCCGTCATCGCGCAGTATTTCAAACGCAATTCCAACGGCTGGCGTATCGTCGGCATTCACCAGCAAGACTTCCTGATCAAAACTGCTGTGTGGCCGTTCATTAAATTCCTGCGACACGCTCTTCGGCGCCAGGGTTTCCAGGTTGCCGTTGAAGAGCACAGGGGACGAGGTGAAGAATTGCACCTTGTCGCTGATTTCCAGCATGTGGTTGGCGCCGTGCAGGCGTACGCCTTTCTTGCCCTTGATGTTGACCCAGTCCGCTTCGCTGATCAGCGACAAGACTTTCTGGGCGAGGATTTCCACCTCGTCGCTGTGGGCCTGGATGGACACCTTGCCGCTGGCCGCGATCAGTTTCATGCCGGCCTTGTGCACGAACAGGCTGAAGCTCCTGGCGATGCTGGCAAACATGCTGTCGCCGCTGGCGAGTGAAATATGCTTGCTGCTGCTGAGCGCCACATGCTCGCTGGCGGCCAGGTGCATGGACTGGGCCGTGCTCAGCTCGATGCCGGCCGGGCTGGCCAGCAGCAAATGCGCTTCGGACAGCTCGGGAAAATCGCCGCCGGCGCCCTTGATCGCGGCGTTTTGCCGCTGGATGGACTCGGCGACGGCGCCCTGTTGTGCTGCGCTGTCTTGCGCACCCGCGTCGACGGCCATGCCGGCCAGGCCTTGCTGCAGCTGGCGTGCCTGCGCCAGGCGGGCCTGTGTTTCGTCGAGCTGTTTGACTGATCCCGTTCCTGTTGATGTTTCTGTGGTGATCAGCATGCCTTTGGCTGCGCGCAAGGCGCCCCAGGCGTTGCTGGCCAATTCAAAGCCCACGCCGCGCGCTTCCTTGCGGCCGGCGTTGTCGTCGATGCGGGTGATGTTGCCCAATGACAGACGGCTATCCTGGTGCTCGCTGCGCAGCTGCGCCTGGATCGCGCCCTTGGTATCGTCGAGTACAAGGTGGTTGGCGCTGCGGGCGCCCAGTTCGCGGCTGCGCAAGCCGGACAAGGCACGTTGCTGCGGCAGCTGCCACGGCGGCGGATTGGCGCTGTTGTAGACGACGCCGATGACGATGGGATGGTCGATATTGCCGTCCTGGAATTGCACGACGACTTCCTGGCCCACGCGCGGCAAGGCGATCTGTCCCATTTGCGGACCCGCCATCGGCATCATGACTCGTATCCATGGCGAGCTGCGCTCATCGAATGTACCCAGGCGGTCCCAGTGAAATTGCAGGCGGATGCGCCCCAGTGCATCGGTATGGATTTCCTCCCCGGCCGGCCCGACCACCAGCGCCGTCTGCACACCCGCAACCACGCACGGCGTGCTGTTGTAGCCACGGCCCGGGCGCCAGCGGATGTCCCGGCGTACGCACACCAGTTTGTTCGCATAGTGCGAGGGCGCGCTGGGGCCAATCTGATAATTATTGCTGGCGCTATGCTCGGCTGACAAAATCAGGTATTCGCGTTCCGCGATGCTGTCCGGGCGCTCCTGGCCCGGCTGATAGCGTTTTTCCTCGGCGCTGAAATGGCCATCGAGCCGGAAACAAAGGCCTGGCTGCGCGCCACGGTGATTGCCGGCCGCCTCGAAATACTGGCGCAAATGGTCGCTTTCCTCCACGCGGCGTTGGGCCAGAGCTTCCCCGGCATCGACATCCTTATAACCATAGGCGCCCGTGTTTTCGTACAGTTCGTGGGCAAATACATCACCCTGGCGATTCAGGGAGTAGCCGCTGGCAAGGCGTGGCTGGGGATTTTTATAGTCGAAACTGGCCAGTGTCATTTGCCCGGAGCCGATCCGGCGCACGGCTTGCCACTGTTGCAAACCATCGTCTTCCATGGAGCCCGATTCGGAGTGAAAACGCATGGCGCCGTCGCCCGACACCGTGGCGATCATGTCCGCCAGGGTGCTGTTGTCCGCGAGCCAAAGCGTATGGCCATCGGCGCGGTGCTCGTACCAGTAATGCCAGCCCAGCGCCTCCCAGCGCCGGTGCAGGTGGTTGTAGTCGGTTTCATTGTGCTGATTGGCGCAGGTGATTTGCGGGTCGTCGCCGTGGATGCTGGTTTTCCAGTCGCGCTGTTCGTAGTGGGCAAAGGTCGTTTCGGTCAGCTGCATCACGCTTTGGCCATGAAAGGACACATTGTCCTGGCGCAGCCGGGCGAAGGCCAGCCATGGTTGCAGCACCATGCGGTACCACGCAAAGCCGCCGTCGGCGCGCAGCAGGCAAAACTCGCCCACATAGCCGTTAAAGTAGCGCAGCGTGCCATCGTCGCGCACCATGGAAATGGTCGCCATGCGGCCCAGCATGGCCTTGAGCGCGATGTGCGCATCATCGGACAGCAGTTCGGCCTCGAAACGGAAGTCGCGCGACACCTCTTCCGTGCCGCTCAGCGAATTGACCAGCAGGATGGCGCCGACCGGCCCATCTGCATGGGGGAAGTCGATTTTCAGCAGGCGCCGTTCTTGCGCGGCGAGGTCGAAAGCCGACAGTGCCGCCTGGATGCTTGCATGCATGGCTTGCCTCCGTTAAAGCGATGTGATCAGATGAGCGCCACAGGCGGTGGCATCGCCGTCATAGGCGTAGGGCTTGCCCATGTGCTTTGCGCCGGCGCCATCCGGGGTGATGGCAAAGCTGCCCTTGCACTTGGGGCAGAACGTGGTGTCATCGGCCAGCGCCGCCGTCTTTCCCATCACGGTGCTGCCAGACGACGCGCTGGTGACCTTGCCGCCGTGATCGGTTGCGTCTCCAAGCCGGATGACGCCGCGTCCCGCATGTTTCATGCTTGCCTCGCTTTCCAGGGATGAACTGCTCAAGCCAGCTGCAGCAGATAACGCACTTCCGCGCCGCGGACCTTGTTTTGTGCTGTCTGCAAGAACGTCGTCCAGCCCAGGCGCCGTCTTTCTGACGGGTTGGCGCTCAGGAGCAGGGGGGTAATACATGGCGGACTCAGTATCAGCCGCACTTCATATTGCAAGTCCGGTACGCCAAACAGCGCCAGCATCTTTGCCAGCGCCGCCGCGCCTGCGCTGCGCGGCAGGAAGCGTTGCAGGCCAGCGGGATCGAGCGGGCCGATATGCAGGCAGACGCGCATGTCCTGGCGCCACAGCCGCAGGCCAAGCGTTGCGCCGCGCGCCAGGGTAAAGTTGACGCTGCCGAGCAGGCTGCGGCGGTTTTTTTCCAGATAGTCCCAGCCACCGACAAATTGCTGCACGGTGACGGGGACGCCGCAGTATTCGGCCAGCACAGGGCCAATCGCCTGCGCGGAGACGGGGCGGCAGCGCAGCAGCCCCGCGTACCAGGCCGCGACGTCCTGCGTCACGGCATCAGCTTCGCCGCCCGGCGGCAGCGCAGCGCGCCGCACGCCGGCCAGCGCCGTCAGCAAAGGCAGTTGTACATCCGTGGCCTGGGTCTGCAGCGTGGATTCCAGTCGATACTTTTCCCACGCCTGGTAATACAGCGTGAGCATGCGGTGCGAAAAGATATCGAGAAAGGCCGAGACGCCAGCGTCTTTGCTCGACAAGCGGTAGGCGGCGATGCGGTCCGAGTGGTGCAAGGGCAAGGTGCCGCCGACGCCCAGAAAACGCATGAACGTCGGTATCAGGGCCAGCTGTTCATTCTCGTCGAGCGAGAGCTGTTCGATTTCACTGGCGGGAAAACTCAGCGACAAGCTGTTCTTGAAGCGCAACACCTGGCCGAAGGCTTGCGCATGGGATACGTTTTGCCGACGTAGCCAGCACAGCAGAATGCGCACCGCCTGCACGAACTGGTAGCGGTAGGGCTCGGTCAGCAAGTGGTGCATTACACCAGATTCTGCAGGCCGCTTCTTGGTTTGCATCGGATCAGCTCCTCTCCGCTTTGCCCTGACAGCACCACCAGTTCGATGAAACTGTTGATTTGCACATACAGCCCAAGGAAGTGATCGATCACCTGCACAAACAGGTGCATGCTGGTGCCGACGAACGCCTCTTCGTCCAGCGTGATGCGCACCTCCACGCCATGCGCCAGCGAGGTGCCGCGCTTGTGCCGCAGCCATGTCGTGGTCGGCGAGTGCGCCAGCGCGACGATGCCGCCGATCTGGCGTTGCGAGCTTGCCGATTGAGACTGGTCATACAGTGTCAGCATTTCGCGCAGCGCCGGCAGGCCATCCTGGACCAGCGCGTGATGATTCAGCGTCAGGTGCGAAATCAGGCGCCAGTGCAGGCCCGCGCCCTGTGAAAAGCGTCGCGGCTGGCTGGGGCGTCGCAGCATGTGCAGTGCGGGTCCGCCGCCGCACGGTTGCAAGTCTCCTTGCGGCTGGCCGTATTTGAGCGACAGCGGAAGGTCACGGTTGCTGCACGTCAGCGACAGCGACAAGCTGGCTTTTTCGTTGATCAAGGGATTGAAGTCGCTGTCGACCAGCGTGATTTTCTTTTCGTGGCCAGGACTGTTGATGGCCAAAGCCATGTCGTGGCGCACGACCCAGTAGTGTCCTTGTTGCGCCGTCCCTTCGCCATGGCGCAGGCTGTACAGTGGGCGAAATTCGGTCAGCGTGCTTTCGCCTCCACGTTGGCGCAGCAAACGCACCGCATCGACAGTGACGACTTCGTAGCCATGGGCATGGGTCGCATGGGCCAGCACGGAGTAGTCGGTTTTCTGCTGGGTGACGGCGATCGGCACGCCTTCCTGGCGGAAGAGATTGACGGCAGGACTGCAGCCCAGCCTCAAGTTGTCGCTGGAAATGCTCGACAGCATGCGCGCCGCAGCGCAATCGGGCCGCAAACCGGCCATGCACAGATGCAGGGTAAAGCGCTGGCAACCAGGCGGCAGGGCCGCACCCAGCGCCGCGATATCGATGTCGAAGAAATTGAATTTTTCCGGATACGCAAAATATTCGCTCAGGATGCGGTAGGCCGGCTGCGAGCGGGCACCGAACGGTATCAAGGCATCCGTGTCGGCGAAGCCGACGGGCGTCAACGGCACGGCGGGCAAGGTCATCCATTGCACCGCGTCGATGGACACAAAAGCGCAGACTGCATGCAGGAACAAGGCATCGCGCAAGGCGGCGGAAAAAGAAGCTTCGCCATCGATGAAAACGCGCAGTGACGCGGGCGCCGCGTCGAGATGCCGGATGCCGATGTTCAGCGAGGAACTGGCTGATGCGGGCAGGCGCACGCCTGGCGGCGGCTTGATCATCGCATCGAAAACCGTGCTTTCCAGTACCGATGCGCCTGTCGTCATGGCGTAGACCGTCTTGAAGCGGCAGCGCACGCCGCGCACAGGCGTGGCGTCCATTTCGCTGCCGGCCGGCAGGTGCGCTACACCCGTTCCAGCGGCCGGGGCGCACTGGTGCACGATGGTGCACGATGGAAAGGGACGCAGATAATGCGGAAACAGGGCTTCGAACAAGGCTTCGGTAAATTGCGGATAGTCGTCATCGAGCCGTTTCGAGATGCGTGCCGCCAGCATGGCCACCGATTCGATCAAGTGTTCGACGTGCGGATCTTCGCAAGACTCGCCGGACATGTGCAATTTGCCGGCGATTCTCGGATAGCGTTCGGCAAACTCACGGCAATGTCGCCGCAGCATCACCAGCTCGCGTTCGAAATACGGCAGCAAGTCCTCCATCTCGATCTTTCCTGTGTCTTCACGCGGAATGGCCAGTATCCGAGCGTTTGCTCCAAGGTAAATTGCGTTTGCGCAATAATTGAGCAGGGTTGCTGCGCAACATCAAGGACTTTCAAGCTGGCAACATCAGACTGGCAAGGCAGCATGATTCCAACGGTCAATATGGAGAACGCCATGACATTGCCATCCAAATTACTGTGGTCCGAGGGGCTGGCCATCGGCCCCCAGCAATTCCAGCAGCTGGACCGCTACCATGAAGCGCGCCTGCAACGTCTGGCCTCACTCATCAATCCACATTTATGGGGCGTGCATGGCGTCAGCTGGAATGCGGATGCACTGGCCAACAATAGCCTGCGGGCGGACGCCATGTCGCTCGTCTTTCAGGATGGCGAACTGTTTGACGCGCCGCTTGGCGATGTCTTGCCCGGTGCGGTTGACCTGTCCAAGCTGCCTTCCAGCGAACATAGTTTTACGTTTTATGCCGCGCTGCCCACGCTGCAGGCACACGGCGGCAATGTGAGCGCTGCTGGCGCGCGCTATGTCCAGGCGGATATCGAAACCCCGGATCTGTACAGCGAGGCAGTCAGCATCGACGTGGCTTACCTGAAGAAACGCGTGTATCTGCTGTCGCAACTGGATCCCCTGGATGACTATCTTGCCATTCCGGTGATCCGTTTGTACCGCGCCGGCAATGGCGGCTTTGAAATCGATGCCTCCTTCATTGCGCCAGGCCTGAGCGTCAGCGCCGAGCCTTCGCTGCAGAAAATGCTCGAGTCGCTGATCGACCGCATGGGCGCGAAAATCGAGGCGCTGTACAGCCGCCACCGTCAGCCCGGTAACAATACGGTGGAATTTCATGGCGGGGATGTCTCCTCGTTCTGGATGCTCAACACCTTGAGCACGGCCAGCGCCACGCTCAGTCATTGCGCCAGTTACCGGCGCCACCATCCCGTGTATCTGTTTGAAAAATTGATGGCGCTGGCCGGTGGCTTGATGACGTTTTCGAAAAAATACACACTGAACGACTTGCCGGCGTATTGTCACGACGACGCGGCTCCCGGTTTCGGCAAGCTCGATGGCATCATTCGCGACCTGATCGATACGGTGCTGCTGTCGCGTTACTTCCCGATTGCACTGTCCAACGACACGCAACAGAACACCCACTATCACGGCTTGCTCGATGCCAAGCGGATTGACCGCCAGACCGAACTCTGTCTTGCTGTCAACGCCGATATGCCGGCGCTGGAACTGGTTGCCACGGTGCCGTTGCAGTTCAAAATATCCTCTCCGGACAATATCGAACTATTGCTTGGCCGGGCACTTCCGGGGGCCGAGTTGCGCCATATGGCCCAGGTTCCTTCAGAAGTGCCGGTGCGGCCCAATACGTATTACTTTTCGATCGACAACAAAGGCAGTATTTATGACAGCATGATCAAGGCCCAGGCGATTGCGATTTATGTGCCATCCGGGATAAAAGGGCTGAAGCTGGAACTGTTCGGTATCAGTGGCGCCGCCGCGCAATGATGGTGGGTGTTGCGAGCGGGTTTCTTGTCAAAAGATTGCCCTAAGCAATAGACTTGCCCCTGCAGTTGACGTTATCATGTTTTTGTAAGTGTCGGTGGCTGAGCAGTCGGCGCCTGGTTGAAACATGGTGACAGCGAGAGTGAGCATGGGCATGGCGAATGATGCGTGATGTGCCTGGCGGCGGGATGGACAGGGCAGCGGTGCGCCGCTGTGGCCGCGCATTGCTGCTGGCGTTGTGTGTTGCCGCGGCCCCTGCCGCCGTGCCGGCTGCGACGCCGGCCACGGCCACGATCGCTGCGGCGCCGCACCAGGGGCAACGCGTGCTGTTTCTCAACGCTTACGATTACGGCCGCGCCGGCGTGGAATCGTACACGCGCACCTATGTGGCCGCCATGGCCGCCGCAGGCCTGGCCAGCGAAGACATCATGGTCGAGCACCTGAACCTCAATACCCAGGGCGACCCGGCGCTGCGCAACGAGATGCGGGATTTGTTGCTTTTAAGATACACACAGATGATGGGGCGCAAGGCCGACCTGATCATCGCCATGCAGCAGCCGGCGCTCGATTTTTTGCTGTCCGACCTGGCGCCGCTGGCGCGCGGCGTGCCCGTGCTGGCGATTAACACCTCGGGCAAGGCCTTGCCGGCCGGCAGCCCGCTGGCCATCTGGCAGCAAAAGGCGAATGTCGATTTTCCCGGCACCATGGCGCAAGCGATGGCGCTGTTCCCGGAAACGAAAACCATCGTCATGGCCGTCGGCGCCAGCGAGGCCGACCAGGCCTTGAAGCGCGGCATGCAGCAGGCGGCGCAGGCGTGGCAGGGCAAGGTGGCCATGCGCTATCTCGATGACCTGACCCTGGCGCAGATGCGCGTGGCCGTGGCGCAGCTACCCGCCGATACGCTGCTGGTGGCCGGTAACGTCAACCGCGACGTGGACGGCGCCATCGCCACGCCGGTGCAGTTCGCCGGCGAACTGGCGCGGCTGGCGAATGTGCCCGCCTTCGGCATGTACAACACGAACGTGGGAAAAGGCATCATCGGCGGCTCCATCCTGCACATCGAAGGCGCCGCGCAGCAGGTGGCGCAGATGTCGCTGGCCGTGCTGGCCGGCAAGGCGCCTGCCGCGCCGGGCGCCTTGCTGCCGCCCATCCGGCCGGTGCCCATGTATGATTGGGAACAGCTGCAGCGCTGGGATGCGGACTTCAGCCGGCTGCCGCCGCACACCCTGTTCTTCAACCGCCCGCCGCAGCTGTGGCACGAACACCGCGTCGCCGTGCTGTCGGTTGGCGCCGTGTTTCTCGCCATGGCGTGCATGCTGAGCGCCCTGCTGCTGCAGCGCCGCCGCCTGCGCCGCGCCGAGAGCGACGCGCGCGAAAGCGAGCAGCGCTTCCGCATTCTCGTCGAACATGCGCCGGAAGCCATCGTCGTGTATGACCTGGACCTGGACCGCTTTATCGATGCCAACAGCAGCGCGCAGCGCATGCTGGGCATGTCGCGCGAAGCGTTGCTGGCGCGTGGGCCGTTCGACCTGTACACGGGCGAACAGCCCGATGGCCTGCCGCTGGGACTGATGATGGAAGAGCACCTGCGCCGCGTCATGCTCGGTGAACCGATCCTCGTTGAACGCAATGTGCGGCGCGCCGACGGCAGCATCTTCCCCTGCGAAGTGCGGCTGGTGCGCTTGCCGATGGAAGGGCGGCGCCTGGTGCGCAGCGGCATCGTCGACATTTCCGAGCGCAAGCACAGCGAGCAGGAGCTGCTCGGCTACCGCGACCACCTGGAAGAACTGGTGCAGCAGCGCACGGCGGCCCTGTCGGTGGCCGTCACCGAGGCCGAATCGGCGAACCGCGCGAAAAGCGTTTTTCTCGCCAACATGAGCCACGAATTGCGCACGCCCTTGAATTCCGTGATCGGCTTTTCGCAGATGATGGCCGATTCGAGCAGCATGTTCGAGGAAGAAAAGCATAACCTGGCCATCATCAACCGCGCCGGCCACCATTTGCTGACCTTGATCAACGATATCCTGGAATTGTCGAAAATCGAGGCGGGCCGCATGCAGCTGCAGGCGGGTCCCGTCGACTTGAATGGCTTGCTCGACGAGGTGCTCGAAATGGTGCGCATGCGCTCCGGCGACCAGGGTATCGCGCTGCGCCTCGAACGTTCCGGCGTGCCGCCGCTGGTGCGCCTCGATGGCGCCAAGCTGCGCCAGGTGCTGCTCAATTTGCTGTCGAACGCGCTCAAGTTCATCGAGCAGGGCAGCGTGACCCTGTCGCTGGCGTGCCAGGCGGACGGCGATGGGCAAGTGGCGCTGGCGTTCGCCGTGCGCGATACGGGCAGCGGCATCGCGCAAGACGACCTGGAACGCATCTTTGAACCGTTCGTGCAGGCCGACAGCGCCGTGGCGCAGGCCGGCACGGGACTGGGGCTGACCATTTCGCGCGAATTCGTGCGTCTGATGGGCGGCGAGCTGCGCGTCGAATCGACCCTGGGGACGGGCTCCGTGTTCCACTTCGACTTGCGCGCGCCCTGCGTGCAATGCCCAGCCGCCGCGCCGCTGGCGCCGGGCCGCGTGGCGCGCCTGCCGCCGGGCCAGCGCGGGCGCACGGTACTGCTGGTCGACGATGACGACAACTGCCGCAAGCTGCTGGCCGGCTTGCTGGCGCCGCTGGGCTTCCAGCTGCAGGAAGCGGCGGGCGGCGTGCAGGCGCAAGCCATGCTGGCGGCGCAGCGCTATGACATCGTGCTCAGCGACTGGCGCATGCCGGACATGGACGGCCTGGCGCTGACGCGCTGGCTGCGCGCGCAGCCGGCGCTGGTGCAGCCGCGCCTGGTGATCATGACCGCTTCCGCCTTCGAGGAAGAAAAGCAGGAGGCGCTGGCGGCCGGCGCCGACGGCTTCCTGCGCAAGCCGATCGAGCAGGAACACCTGTTCGCCATACTGGAGCAGCAACTGGGCGTGCGCTTCCAGCGCACCGGCGCCATGCCGCCGCGCGTGCCGTCCGTCGCCTTTGACCTGCGGCAGTCGCTGAGCCAGCTGGGCGCGGACGAGCGTCAGGCGCTGCTCGAATCCGTGCAAGCCCTCGACTTGCGGCGCAGCGCCATCGTGCTGGCCGGCGTGGCGACCAGCCTGCCGCAGCTGGCCGCGCACGTCGGCGCCATGCTGGAACAGCATCAGTATCAGCCGCTGTGCGCCTTGCTGGCGCAGCTGGCCAGTGAGCCGCAGGGCGAAAACGCATGACGATGCAGGCATCCAGAGGCGCGCGCCTGGGCGGCGTGTCCATCGTGCTGGCCGTCAGCGTGGCCTTGACCTTCGTCGTCACCGCGCTGCTGCTGGTGTTTGCCGTGCTGTTTTACCAGTCCGAACGCGAGCAGCGCTGGCAGCAGCTGCATCGCAGCCTGGCCGTGAGCGCCGACCAGCTGGCCGTGGCCATCGAACTGCCCTTGTGGAATCTCGATGAAAAGCAGATGCAGGCCATCATGCGCAGCATGCTGGGCAAGCGCGACCTGGTGGCCAGTTCCCTGACGCCGGGCATCGGCAAGGAGGCGCTGGTCTTGCGCCGCACCGCGAGCGGCGCCATCGACAGTTTTTCCTCGCTGTCCGCCGAACCGGGCTGGCTGGTGCAGCGGCGCCCCGTGACGATGGGCGGACAAGTCATCGGCAGCGTGGCCGTGTATGCGACGCCGGCCCTGCTGCACGCGCAGCTGCGGCAGCGCGCGCTGGGCATCGGCGCCATGATCGTGGCGCTCGACGTGATCCTGGTGGCCAGCATCTGGCTGCTCATGTGGTGTCTGATGCTCAAGCCCCTGAAGGCGATCGGCCAGTATGCGGCCGGCGTCCAGGCGGGGCAGGGAGAAGCATTCGGCACGCCGCCGAAAGCGTGGTTCCTGGGCGAACTGCGCACCTTGTACCGCTCCATCCGCGACATGGTGGCGCTGCTCGACAGCCGCTACCGCGCCTTGCAGCGCAGCGAGGAGCGCGTGCAGATGGCCACCGGCGCGGCCAGCATCGGCATCTGGGACTGGAACGTCATCAACGATGCCTTGCAGTGGGACGAACAGATGTACGCGCAGTTCAAGGCCGATGCCGACAGCACGGTGGCGCCGGCGGCGATCTGGCGCGCGGCGCTGGTGCCGGACGACGTGCCGGCCGCGAAAGAGGCCCTGCGCGCCGCGCTGGACGCCGGCCAGGCTTTCACGCACGAGTACCGCATCCTGTGGCCCGATGGCGCCATCCGCTACATCAAGGCCGATGCCGTGATCTTCCGCGACGGGCGGGGCCAGCCCATGCGCCTGGTGGGCTCGAACTACGACATCACGGCGCACCGCGAGGCCGAACTGGAACTTCTGCGCCACCGCCATCACCTGGAAGAACTGGTGGCCGAGCGCACCAGCGCCCTGTCGGTGGCCGTCAGCCAGGCGCAGGCGGCGAACCGCGCCAAGAGCACCTTCCTGGCGAACATGAGCCATGAACTGCGCACGCCCTTGAATTCCGTGATCGGCTTTTCGCGCCTGATGGCAGCCTCGCCCAATATGCAGGACGATGAAAAGCGCAACCTGGCCATTATCCACCGCTCCGGCAATCATTTGCTTACCCTGATCAATGAAATCCTCGACCTGTCGAAGGGCGAGGCGGGGCGCCTGCATGCGCAAACGGCCGTGGTGGCGCTGGCGCCCTTGCTGCAGGAAGTGATGGACATGCTGGGCATGCGCGCCGAGCAGCAGGGGCTGGCCCTGCGCCTCGATTGCGCGGGCTTGCCGGCGGCCGTGGTGCTCGATGCGACGCGCCTGCGCCAGGTGCTGCTGAACCTGATGTCGAACGCCGTCAAGTTCGCCGGCGGCGGCGAGATCGCCTTGCGCGTGCGCGGCGAGCGGCGCGATGGCGGGCTATGGATGCTGTCGTTCGCCGTCAGCGACACGGGCATCGGCATCGCCCCGGAAGACCAGCAGCGCATTTTCGAGCCCTTCGTGCAGGCCGACAGCGCGGGACCGAAGGATGGCACGGGCCTGGGCCTGGCCATCTCGCGCGAATTCGTGCAATTGATGAAAGGCGAACTGACGGTCGAATCGATGCCGGGGCAGGGCGCCACCTTCCGTTTCAGCATACCCGCGCAGGCGGCCGAGGCGCCCGTGCAGGTGTCCGTGCCGTTGCCAGTGGCGCCGGCGCCCGAGGCGCCGCCGGTACTGCGGGCGCAAGACTTGCTGCTGCTGGCCGGGGAAGAGCGCGCGGCCTTGCTGGTGGCGCTGCGCGAATTGAACCTGGCCAGGGTGGCGCTGCTGCTGGGCGCCTTGCCGCCGGTGGCGGCGCCCGTGCTGGCGCCGCTGCAAGCCATGCTTGACCAGCATCAGTACCGCCAGCTGTGCGACTTGCTGGAGAGTGAGGGCGCGCTGGCGCCCGCTTGAAAAGTGTGGGCTGACAACATCGGATTCGCTGAAAAGACGGACTAAGTGGCGCCGATGGATGGTGCTAAATTGCAATAAAGATTATGATGATAGTACGTAGTTCATCGCAAAGAAATGTCTTGTCCAGCGCGGCAGCCGACCGCCGCGCCTCATCCAAAGCTGAGAGAACTGCTACATGCACCGCGATTTTTCGGAAGTGAACTCGAAGGGCGAAGTACTGATCGTTGAAGATACGCCGGCTTCACTGAAACTGTTGAGCGATTTGCTGGGCGGCGCCGGTTATGCCGTGCGCCAGGCGCCAAACGGCGAACTGGCCCTGTGGACGGCCCAGGCGCGTCCGCCGGAGCTGATCCTGCTCGACGTGCGCATGCCGGGCCTCGACGGCTTTGAAGTGTGTCGCCGCCTGAAGGAGATACCGTCGCTGCGCCAGGTGCCGGTGATCTTCCTGTCGGCCCAGTACGATACGGACGACAAGGTGCGCGGCTTCGCGCTGGGCGCCGTCGATTTCATCGCCAAGCCCTTCCAGGCCGAGGAAATCCTGGCCCGCACCGACGCCCACGTGCGCCTGGCGCGGGCGCAGCTGCAGCTGGCGCAGGAACGCGCCAACCTGGAACGCAGGGTGGCCGAACGCACGGCCGAACTGGAGCAGGTGGCCAGCACCCTGGCGCGCGAAGTGCAGATCCGCCGCGCCAATGAAGAATTGCTGCGCCTGTCGGGCCAGGTCTTCGAAGCGACCCAGGACGCCATCCTGATCACCGATGCGGCCGGCGTCATCGTCACGGCCAATCCCGCTTTTACCCGCATCACCGGCTACGCGGCGCAGGAAGTGGTGGGCACCGACATCATGCGCCTGCACGCCGAATACACGGGCGAAGCGGTGCTGCTGGCCCTGCGCCAGGGCTTGCGCAGCAGCGGCTGCTGGTCGGGCGAGGTGCAGACGCGGCGCAAGAGCGGCGACACCTATCCCTGCCTGCTCAGCGTCTCCACCGTGCACGGCCCCGATGGCGCCGTCGTCAACTACATCGGCGTCTTCCTCGACATCAGCGAGCGCAAGGCCGAGCAGCATCTGATCGATTTCCTCTCCTACCACGACGCGCTGACGGGTTTGCCGAACCGCGTGCTGCTGCGCGAGCGTTTCGAACAGGCGCGCGCGAACGCGCAGCGCGACGGCCAGCAGGTGGTGCTGATGTGCCTCGACCTGGACCGCTTCAAGAACATCAACGATTCGCACGGCCAGGCCGTGGGCGACAAGGCGCTGCAAGTGGTGGCGCGTTTCCTGTCCGGCTGCGTGCGCGAAGGCGACACGGTGGTGCGCCAGGGCGGCGACGAATTCCAGATCCTGCTGCAGGACGACGCCCTGCTGGGGCGCACCCTGGGCCTGGCGCAAACCATCCTGGCCGGCTTGCGCGAAGAACTCAGCGTCGATGGCGAGCGCCTGGCGCTGACGACCAGCATCGGCATCGCCATGTGCCCGGCCGACGGCGACAGCCTCGACGACGTGCTGCGCCACGCCGACACGGCCCTCGTGCGCGCCAAGGAAATGGGGCGCGACCATTACGCCTTCTTCACGGAGCGCATGGGCAGCGATATCCGCGCCCGGCTGGCGATGCAGCAGCAGCTGCGCGGCGCCATCGGCCGCGATGAATTCGAAGTGCACTACCAGCCGCAGATGTGCTTGCGCACGGGCGCCTTGCTGGGCGCGGAAGCCTTGCTGCGCTGGGATAATCCGGTGCTGGGCAAGGTGCCGCCCGGCCTGTTCATCGCGCTGGCCGAGGAATACGGCTTGATCACGGCCATCGGCGAATGGGTGCTGGAAAGCGTGTGCGCGCAAATCCGCGCCTGGCACGACGCGGGCCTGGGCAGCGTCAAGGTGGCCGTCAACCTGTCCGGCAAGCAGTTCGCGCAGGACCGCACGGTGCCTTTCGTCGAGGCGGCCTTGCGCAAATACGGCATCGCGCCCGCCTGCCTCGGCATCGAGATCACGGAAAGCACGGTGATGGGCGACCCGGACAAGGCCGTGGCGGCCCTGACGCGCCTGAAGGATATCGGCGTGGGCATTTCGCTCGACGACTTCGGCACCGGCTATTCCAGTCTCGGCTACCTGAAGCGTTTTCCCATCGACGTGCTGAAGATCGACAAATCCTTCGTCGACGACGTCACCACCAGCAGCAGCGACGCGGCCATCGCCCGCTCCGTCATCTCGCTGGCGCACAACCTGGACATGCGCGTCATCGCCGAAGGCGTGGAAACGCGCGCACAGGTCGACTTCCTGACGGAACACGGCTGCGACGAAATGCAGGGCTATTACTTCAGCCGCCCCCTGGCCGCGGACGCCTTCACGGCCCTGCTGCGCGAACGGCGCACCCTGGCCGTGGCGTAAGAGGCAGGCACTGCGGTGCGGCCGATGCACCATGCCGGTGCATCCGCTGCAGCGCGGTGCACGATTCTCACTTTTCCTTCCCTTGACGCTGGCATATATCCTGCTTAGGTAATCGCTTATTTACGCGATTGCCCCGCATGCCAGACAGCACCCGTCCCGTCACGCCTTTACCAGCCAGCGCCCACGGCGCCTGGCAGGCGCATTTGCGCCTGGGCTTTGCGCTGCACGATGGCGTCAGCCGCCTCGTCGAGCGCACGCACAGCGGCCCCCTGCGCGTGCAAAAGCCCCTGTACCCGGAAGGCGACGCCGTCTGCCACGCCATCATCATCCATCCACCGGGCGGCGTCGTGGGCGGCGACCAGCTGGCCGTCGACGCCACAGTGGGCGAGGGCGCACACGCCTTGCTCACGTCGCCGGGCGCCGCCAAGTGGTACCGCGCGAACGGCCATGTCTCGGGCCAGCACATCGTGCTGCGCGCCGGCAGCGGCGCCGCCATCGAGTGGCTGCCGCAGGAAAGCATCTTCTTCGACCAGGCCTGCGTGCGCCTGCGCCACGAGGTGGAGCTGGCGCCGGACGCCAGCTACATCGGCTGCGACATCGTCTGCCTGGGGCGCAGCGCCTCGGGAGAAATTTTCAACACGGGCAGCATCAGCCAGCAGGTGCGGATCCGCCGCGGCGGCAAGCTGCTGTGGTGGGAGCAGGGCGTGCTGGCTGGCGGCGGCGCGCTGATGGCCAGCCCCCTGGGCCTGGGGGGACACACCGTGTGCGCCACCCTGATCGCCATCGGCGCGCCCATTTCTGCCGCCGTGCTGGCGGCCGTGCGCGAGATCGCCGTGCCGGCCGGCGCCGCGTTTGGCGCCACGCACATGAAATCGCTGGTGGTGGTGCGCCTGCTGTGCGGCGACAGCGAGGCGGCGCGCCGCATCATGCTGGCCGCATGGCAGCTGCTGCGCCCCGCCATGCTGGGACGCGACGCCGTCGTGCCCCGCATCTGGAACACTTGAACAGGAAAGAAGCACAAGGAAAAACATGGACCTGACTCCCCGCGAAAAAGACAAGCTGCTCATTTTTACGGCCGCGCTGCTGGCCGAACGTCGCCTGGCGCGCGGCTTGAAGTTGAACTATCCGGAAGCGGTGGCCCTGATCAGCGCGGCCATCATGGAAGGCGCGCGCGATGGCAAGTCGGTGGCGCAGCTGATGTCGGACGGGACAAAAATTCTGTCGCGCGCCGACGTCATGGACGGCATCGCCGAGATGATCCCCGACATTCAGGTGGAAGCGACCTTCCCCGATGGCAGCAAGCTGGTGACCGTGCACCACCCGATACCGTAGTCTTTTGAGAAGGAGCCCCTCATGACCCCAGGCGAATACCAATTGGAAGAAGGCGAAATCAGCTTGAATGCCGGGCGCACCACGGCCACCGTGGTGGTGGCCAACCGGGGCGACCGGCCGATCCAGGTGGGATCGCACTTCCACTTTTTTGAAGTCAACCCGGCGCTGGCCTTCGAGCGCTGGCGCGCCTATGGCATGCGCCTGAACATCACGGCCGGCACCGCCGTGCGCTTCGAGCCGGGCCAGCAGCGCACCGTGGAACTGGTGGCGCTGGCGGGCGAGCGCAAGGTCTACGGCTTCAATGGCGCAGTGATGGGCGAACTGCAAGACACTCCACCGGGAAAGGATTGAGATGGCCAGCATTCCCCGCAGCGCGTATGCCGAAATGTTCGGCCCTACCAAGGGCGACCGCATCCGCCTGGCCGACACGGAACTGTTCATCGAGATCGAGCATGACTATGCGATCTACGGCGAAGAGGTGAAATTCGGCGGCGGCAAGGTGATCCGCGACGGCATGGGCCAGTCGCAGCGCTGTGCGGCCGAAGTGATGGACACCGTCATCACGAATGCCGTCATCCTCGACCACTGGGGCATCGTCAAAGCCGACATCGGCTTGAAAAACGGCCTGATCTTCGGCATCGGCAAGGCGGGCAATCCCGACATCCAGCCCGGCGTCACCCTGGCCATCGGCGGCGCCACGGAAATCATCGCCGGCGAAGGCATGATCGTCACGGCCGGCGGCGTCGACACGCACATTCACTTCATCTGCCCGCAGCAGATCGAGGAAGCCCTGATGAGCGGCGTGACCACCATGCTGGGCGGCGGCACGGGACCGGCCGTCGGCACGGCCGCCACCACCTGCACGCCGGGGCCGTGGCATTTGCACGCCATGCTGGCGGCCGCCGACGCCTTCCCGATGAACCTGGGCTTCATGGGCAAAGGCAATGTGAGTTTGCCGCTGCCGCTGGAAGAGCAGGTACGCGCGGGCGCCATCGGCCTGAAACTGCACGAAGACTGGGGCAGCACGCCGGCCGCCATCGACAATTGCCTGTCGGTGGCCGACCGCATGGATATCCAGGTGGCGCTGCACAGCGATACGCTCAACGAAGGCGGCTTCCTTGAGCACACGCTGGCCGCCTTCAAGGACCGCACCATCCACACATTTCACACGGAAGGGGCGGGCGGCGGCCATGCGCCCGACATCATCGCCGCCGTGGGCCAGGCCAACGTGCTGCCTTCGTCGACCAATCCCACGCGCCCATTCACCGTCAACACGCTAGACGAGCACCTGGACATGCTGATGGTGTGCCACCACCTGGACCCGGCCATTGCCGAAGACGTGGCCTTTGCCGAGTCGCGCATCCGCCGCGAAACCATCGCCGCCGAAGATATCCTGCACGATATCGGCGCCATCTCGATGATGTCGTCTGATTCGCAAGCCATGGGCAGAGTCGGCGAAGTGATCATGCGCACCTGGCAGACGGCGCACAAGATGAAGGTGCAGCGGGGACCGCTGGCGCCCGACACGGCGCGCAGCGACAATTTCCGCGCCAAGCGCTACATCGCCAAGTACACGATCAACCCGGCCATCACGCACGGGATTTCGCACGTGGTCGGCTCCATCGAGGCGGGCAAGATCGCCGACATCGTGCTGTGGAAGCCGGCCTTTTTTGGCGTCAAGCCGTCGATGATTTTAAAGGGCGGCATGATCGCTGCCGCGCAGATGGGCGACCCGAACGCCTCGATTCCCACGCCGCAGCCCGTGCACTACCGCATGATGTTCGGCGCCTTCGGCGGCGGCCTGAAAAAGTCGTTTACGTTTGTCTCGCAGGCGGCCTACGACCTCGATATCGGGCATCAGCTGAAACTGAATAAATCCGTCATCGCCGTGAAGAACATGCGCGGCTTGCGCAAGCACGACATGATCCACAACAGCGCCACGCCGCACATGGAAGTGGACCCGGAAACCTACGCCGTGCGCGCCGACGGCCAGCTGCTCGTGTGCGAAGCGGCCGCCGTGCTGCCGATGGCGCAGCGCTATTTTCTATTTTAAGCGGGAGACAAGCATGCTGACTTTGCATACCAAACTGGGAGCGGACGATGACCGCGCACCCTTCGCGCAACTCGTGCTGCCTTACGACCAGCGCGAAAAATGCCGGCTGCGCGCCGTGCTGTCGAATGGCGACGACGTGGCCGTATTCACCGTGCGCGGCACGGTGCTGCGCGACGGCGAGCGCATGACGGGACCGGATGGCCAGGTGGTGCGGATCGTCGCCGCGCGCGAACCGACCTATCTGGTGCGGTGCGAGGACGCGCATACCCTGCTGCGCTGCGCTTTTCATCTGGGGAACCGCCACACGCAGGCGCAGGTGGGCGATGGATTTTTGCGCATCCGCAAGGACGTGGTACTGAAGGAGATGCTGGAAGGCTTGCAGGCGATGGTGACGGAAGAAAGCGCGCCGTTCGAGCCGGAGGCGGGCGCGTATGGCGGCGGCCATGGTCACCACGATGGCCACGGCCAGCACTTGCTGGCGCCCGTGCCGCTGCGGCAGAAAATCCACCGTCCCGGCGATGTGCCAGGCGCTGCATGATGCAGGCGTCGGCCCTGCTGCACCTGCTGCAGTTCGCCAGCCCGGCACTGCCCATCGGCGCCTACAGTTATTCGCAGGGGCTGGAAGCGGCGCTCGAATCCGGCCTGGTGCACGACGCGGCCACGGCGCGCGCGTGGATCGCCGAGCATCTGGCCCAGGTGGTGGCGCGCTGGGAAGCGCCCTTGTGCTGGCGCTTGATGCAGGCCTTTGAAGAGCAGGATTTGTGCGCCGTGCAGCGCTGGAGCGAGCGCTTCATCGCTTCGCGCGACACGGCGGAGTTTCGCGCCGAAACCATCCAGATGGGCTATTCGCTGACCAAATTGCTGGCCGAGCTGGGCGTGGCCGATGGCGTGCTGATCGACATGCTGCAGGGTCAGCCCGAAGTGGCCCTGCCCACCGCGTATGCCTGCGCCGTGGCGGCGCTGGTCATTCCGCGCGAAGAGGCGCTGCTGGCCATGCTGTTCGCCTGGGCGGAAAACCAGGTGCTCGTCTGCGTGAAATCCGTGCCGCTGGGGCAGGTGGCGGGCCAGCGTTTGCTGCTGTCGCTGCGTCCGGATCTGGAGGCGGCGGCGCTGACGGCGCAAAGTTTACAAGACGACGAGATGGGCAACTGGGCGCCCGGCCTGTCGCTGCTGTCGATGCGCCACGAAGTGCAGTACAGCCGCCTGTACCGTTCCTGAACACAACAACGAGAGACCATACTATGACTTCGATCACTTCCAATCCGCTGCGCGTGGGCATTGGCGGGCCCGTCGGCTCGGGCAAGACGGCCCTGTGCGAAATGCTGTGCAAGGGCATGCGCGAACGCTACGACATGGCCGTCATCACGAATGACATCTATACCAAGGAAGACATGGAAATCCTGCTGCGCGCCGACGCCTTGCCGGCCGAGCGCCTGATGGGCGTGGAAACGGGCGGCTGCCCGCACACGGCGATTCGCGAAGACGCGTCAATCAACCTGGAAGCCATTGCGCGCATGCAGGCGGATTTTCCCAACCTCGATTTGATCCTGGTCGAATCGGGCGGAGACAATTTGGCCGCCACCTTCAGTCCGGAATTGTCGGATCTGACGATTTACGTGATCGATGTGGCCGGTGGCGAAAAAATCCCGCGCAAGGGCGGGCCCGGCATCACGCGCTCCGACTTGTTGATCATTAACAAGACGGACCTGGCGCCATACGTGGGTGCCAACCTGGACATCATGGCGCAGGACGCCAAACGCATGCGCGGCGAACGCCCCTTCGTATTTACCAACCTGCGCAGCGGCGACGGCGTGCAGGTCGTCATCGATTTTATCCGTGAGCAAGGTTTGCTCGATCTACCAGGCAAGGAGCTGCAATGAGTGCAAGACTGATGACAAAAACGGCCGCCGTGGCGGCGCTGTGCCTGCTGGCTTTACCGGCCATGGCCCACCCCGGCCATGGCGAGAGCGTGGGCTTCCTGGCTGGTTTTGCCCATCCGTTCACGGGTATCGACCATTTGCTGGCCATGCTGGGCGTGGGCATCTGGGGCGGCCAGCAACGTCGCGGGCTGGGCCAGAGCGCCACGTTTCTCGGCATGATGCTGCTTGGCGCGCTGGCCGGTATGGTTGGATTGACGGTGCCCGGGCTGGAAACGGGCATCGCCGCCACGGTGGCGCTGGTGGGACTGGCCATCGCGCTGGCGCTGGCCTTGCCGAACTGGCTCGGCATGGGACTGGTGGGCCTGTTCGCCTTGGCACATGGCAATGCGCATGGCCAGGAATTGCCGGCCGCCTCGGCCACCTGCGGCTTCATGCTGGCCTCGGCTATTCTGCTGGCCGCGGGACGGTTCACCGGCCAGGTACTGGCCGAGCGCATGCTGCGCGTGGCCGGCGTGGCCTTGACGGCCGCCGGCGTGGTGTTGATGGGAATTGCTTAAACGTTTAAGCGCCGGGGCGCTTGTCGGACAGCACGATGGGCGCCGCCTTTTCCGGGTGCAAGCCCTGATGGCCCGCATACACGGCAGCAATGGCGGCCATGTCGGCATCCTTGTCGCCCGTCAAATACAAATGGTCGACGACGCCCAGCACCTTGTTCGGGTAGTCGATGTAGACCAGCAACAGCGGCACCTTGGCGGCCACGGCCAGGTGATAAAAGCCGCTTTTCCAGTTCGGACGGTAGCTGCGCGTCGCTTCCGGCGTGATGGCCAGCCAGTACCAGTCGGCGGCCAGCATGCGTTCCGCCTGGCGCTGGATCGTGCCGCTGGTGGTGCTGCGGTCGACGGGTTCGCCGCCCAGATAGCGCAGCACCTTGCCCATGGGGCCGCGGAACAGGGTATCCTTGGCCAGCCAGCGGAAGGGCAGCGACAGCGCCCATTTGCCGAACAGGCCCACCATGAAATCCCAGTTGGACGTGTGCGGGTAGACGACGGCGATGCCGCGCGGCCCCGGCAGGGGGCGGAAGCGCAGGCGCCAGCCGAACAGCTGCAGCACACGCAGCGCGCAGCGCTGGCGCCAGGTCGGCAAGTCGCCCGCTTGTACAAATAAATCGTCCATTGATACCCTTCAGTGACACTGTTCTTGATCGGATGGCGCTGGTGGCCATTTTCCTTGAAGCAAAATTCTGCGCAGGCATTCTATACGGGGCTGGCGATGGCGACAAGCAGCCGAGGCCGCTATTCATGCGGTGTCGGGGCGGTTGCTACCGCTATTTTAACGATGCTTGACCTCTGTGTCGGGCACTAAATGCGCACAATGTGGTCAAAACTTGATGCAGTGTTGATCCACTCGACAGGGAGCCATGGCATGAAAAAAAGTTTCGACGAGGTCAATGGGGAGAAGGTGCGAACGGACAAAGTGATGGCCGAGCTCGTTGAGCGGGGCGTTGCTTTCCATCACGCCCTGGGACGGACGGTGGCGACAGCCTATTTGCGCGAGCATGCGGTACCGGTCGAGGTGATACGCCGTGTCTTCAGCAGCGTGCAGGCGCGTCGTCCGGCCCGGCCGGCACGGCGCCGATGGCGCTGACGGTGGGGAACGGCGGCGTATATAAGGCCAGATAAAGTAAGGCGGCGGTCGCTGTGATCGTCACGCAGTCAGTGCGTTGGTATCGTTGCGTCCGCCGCCAGGGGATGAGCAGTGCGGTGCTGCTCAGGAGGCTTTCAGGGTGCCGCTCAGCTTGCCGTTCAGGCTGCTGTTAAGCCTGTGCCGCCAGTGCGGGGTAGTCCGTGTAGCCGGTAGCGTCCGGTGCGTACAGCGTTTCCGGATTCAGCGGATTCAAGGGCGCGTCGCTGTGCAGGCGGGTGGGCAGGTCGGGATTGGCGATGAACCACAGGCCAAAGGCCACGGCGTCGGCTTCCCCCTTGGCTAGCAGGGTTGCGGCCGCTGCCTTGTCCATTTTCTCGTTGGCAATGTAGACGCCGCCAAATTCCTGCTTCAGGTACGGGCCCAGACGGTCTTCGCCCAGCGCTTCGCGTGCGCAGATGAAAGCGATGCCGCGCTTGCCCAGCTCGCGGGCCACATAGCCGAAGGTGGCGCGCGGGTCGGAGTCGCCCATGTCGTGCGCATCGCGGCGCGGCGCCAGGTGCATGCCGACCTTGTCCGCGCCCCACACGGCGATGCACGCGTCCGTCACTTCCAGCATCAAACGGGCGCGGTTTTCAATCGAGCCGCCGTAGTTGTCGGTGCGCAAGTTGGTGCTGTCTTGCAGGAACTGGTCGAGCAAATAGCCATTCGCGCCATGGATTTCCACGCCGTCGAAGCCCGCTTTTTTCGCATTTTCGGCGCCCAGGCGGTAGGCTGCCACGATGCCGGGAATTTCTTCCGTGTCCAGCGCGCGCGGCGTGACGAATTCCTGTTTCGGGCGCAGCAGGCTCACGTGGCCGGCCGGCTTGACGGCGCTGGGCGCCACGGGCAAGTCGCCATCGAGGAAGACGGGGGCGGAAATGCGGCCCACGTGCCACAGCTGCAGCACGATCAGGCCGCCCGCGTCATGCACGGCCTCGGTGATGTGTTTCCAGCCTTCCACCTGTTCCTCGGACCAGATGCCCGGCGTGTCGGCGTAGCCCACGCCTTGCGGCGTGACGGCCGTCGCTTCCGAGATGATCATGCCGGCCGAAGCGCGCTGCGTGTAGTACTCGGCCATCAGGGCGTTGGGCACGCGGCCCGGATTGCCGGCGCGCGAACGCGTCAGCGGCGCCATGATGATGCGGTTTTTCAGTTGCAAGGTGCCGATGGTGATGGGGTCGAATAAAGTTGCCATGATGGTTGTCTTTCCTGTCGAGAGTGCCGCGCGCGGCGATGTGGATGCTGTTACAAACCTTGCTGCATGTGGTCGAGAAAGGCCTGGATAGTGTCTTCATTGCGGCTGAAGAAGCTCCATTGGCCCACCTTGGTGGCCGAAATCAGGCCTGCTTTCTGCAAGCTGGCCAGGTGCGCCGACACCGTCGATTGCGACAGGTTCAGGCGCCGGTCGATCAGGCCGGCGCACACGCCCAGGTGCAGCGGGTGGTCCTGCTCCTGGAAATACTGTTCCGGCTCCTTCAGCCATTGCAAAATCTGCCGGCGCACCGGATTGGCCAGCGCCTTGTGGATGGCGTCGATATCCATGTTGTTTCTCCTCAATACACAATTCGCTTTTCAGCGATATATATATCGTTTTTCCAAAATTCTAATATCGTGATTCTACGATATAAATGAAAAGCGTGCCGGCGGCGTGCTTTTTTGAAGGGTTCAGGCGGGAAGGGGGTTGCGCTGTAGTACGGCCGGGCCTGTCAACACGATGCGCACCAGGTCCACCTGGCGCTGTGCGCCGGCCTTGGCGGTGGCGCTCTTGATCTGCGTGCGTGCCGTGTGGATGGAAATGCGCTGGCGTTCGGCATATTCCTGCAAGGAGTAGCCGTTGACGAGCGCTTCCGTCAGGCGCGCCTCGGCCACCGTCATGCCATAGAAATTACGCAGGGTGGCGGCCAGGGAGGTGATCAGGTCGCTGCTGTCGCTGAGGAAGACGGCGATGGCGCTGGCCGAACCGAACGGGCTGTGCCAGGAGGGCAGGGGCGTGACGCGCAGGCGCAGCTGTTCGCCCGTCAAGCCGTTCAGGTTGAGCACGCCGCCGGGGCCGCCTGCCGCCGTCGTACCCGTTTGGGCCGCCTCGTGCAGCATGCGCCGCAGCGCGCCGTTGTCCGCTTCGCGCGGGCAATACAGGGGCGCGCCTTCGCGCAGTTGCAGCAACCGCGTCGAAGCCGTCATGGCCAGCGCCCGCTCGTTGGCGTACAGCAATTGCGACGTGGCGTCGAGCAACAGCACGCCAAACGGCAGCAATTCCAGCACCTGGGTGGAACTCCGGGACAGCACTTCCAGCCGGCGCAGCTTGCGCTGCAGGGCAAAGGCTGTTTGCAAATGCGGCATCAGGCTGCGGATCAGCGCCAGCTCGCCCGCCTCGTAGGCGCCCGCCTGCTCGCGGCGCACCACGGTGACATTGGTGGAGCGCTCGGCGCGCAATTCGACGATGGCTGCCGCCGTATAAAAGATGTCTTGCGGGCGCAGCCAGTCCGCCCAGTACTCGGTTTTCTTCAGGCAATGGTCGGGAAACAGCATGGAACCGGTGACGACGGCGCCTTCGCGGTGCAGGGTGGCGTCTTCCAGCCACACATTGCGCGCGCCGTAATAGCTGGCAAAGCTGGCCATGGCGTCCGATTCGAAGCCATACGTGGCGGACAGGCCGCTGCCCGGCAGCTGGACGTCGACCGAGCGGTTGCTGAAATCATTGGCCCAGATCAAACCCGCGTGCGATTTCAGTTGTTGCGCGAAGGCGGCGAGGAATTGCGACCAGGCGCCATGCCGTGTGGCAGCTTCATAGATCAGGGTAATCAGTGCCTGGCTGGCGACGGCGAGCGATGGCGTCATGGGCGATCCTCATGCGGCAAGCGGTGGACAAGATCGCGGGCGGCGTTTGCTGCGGCCGCCCGGCTTCCTTAACGCGATTCCAGCCAGCTTTTGCCACCGGAGGTGCACGTGCTGAGGCTGGCATACTGGCTGATATAGTTATAACCGCTGCCGCAGCCGCCTTCGCCGGATTTGACGGGGCCGTAGCAAGCACCTTCATAGCTGAGCTTACCACTGACAGTGGTGCTTTTGACACAGAAATTGTAATTGCTGGCCGTGGTGTTGTTGGGCAAGGTGGGGCCATTGTTTTGCCCGCAACCGAGTTCCTTGCTCACGCTGCGCGCGTAGTCGACCATTTTCTGGTAAGTGCCGCTGTAGTAGGCATCGGCCTTGGCTTTTTCTCCCTGCTTGCAGGCGGCGACCACGCTGTCGTAGCCGGAATCGGCCTGGGCGTAGTTGCCCGAGACCTGGATGCCGCAGGCGCTGGCCTGTTTGCGTTCCGTATCGCTGATCAGATTGCTGTACTGGCAAGTGGACGAAGTGCCGCCGCTGGCACTGGTGGAGCCGCTGCCCGAGCCACTGTCGTCGCTGCCGCCCCCACCGCAGGCGGACAGCATGAGGCAGCCGAGCAAAGTGACGGCAAAGGTGGTTGGATGTGCTTGCATGATTTCCCCTGTGGACTGTGACTTGCCACCATGTGTCTGGTGGTATCTTTTTTATTGCTACAAGGAATTGTATCGGGCATGTTTTTTGGAAACATCACCCATTTGGGGTATGCGCAGGCAGCACGGAGTGGGGTAGGGCGGCCGGCTGGCCGCCCTGGCAGGGATCAGGCGAAGTGGAACAGCAGCAAGGCGATGACGGCAGGGAGGGTTTGCAGGTAGAGGATGCGCGTCATGACGGTGGCAGCGCCCCACACGCCGGCCACGGCGATGCACGCCAGGCCGAACACGGTAAATGCATGGGCGATGGCCGCGTCCGGATGGAAAAAGCCCAGCGCCAGCGCGGCGACGAGAAAGCCGTTGTAGCAACCCTGGTTCGACATGGCGGGACGCACGATCTCCGCCTTTTCCTTGGACAGGCCAAACACCTTGCGTCCGCGCACATCGAACAGCACGGTTTCCAGCAACACGATGTAGACGTGCAGCAGCAGGATGAGGGCGGTAAGAATCTGGGCCAGAAGTAGCATCATTATTCCCGAGAGTGAATGGATGCAGCAATTATGCTGCCATCAGCATGTTTTTTGGCAACTTTCGACTGGAGCGGCCGCACTAGAAAAAATGTGCTGGCGGCAAGATTTTTCACCCAATGGTATACTTTTGCCTTTGCTCCTGTGGGGACGACCCCGCTCGATGTGGGGGCTGTATGGTGGGGACGACCCTGCCGCCTCGGGAGAAAAGTATGGCGTGGATCATTCTGGTATTGGCGGGCTTGCTGGAAATCGGCTGGGCCATCGGCCTTAAATACAGTGCCGGTTTTACGCGTCTCGTGCCATCCGTACTGACCGCCATTTCCATGCTGGGCAGCGTGTTGATGCTGGGCCTGGCCTTGCGCACTTTGCCTCTGGGCACGGCCTACGCCATCTGGACGGGCATCGGTACCGTCGGCACGGCCATCTTCGGCATCATGGTGCTGGGTGAACCGGCCAGCGCCGCGCGCATCGCCTGCATCGCGCTGATCGTGTCGGGCATCCTGGGCTTGAAACTGCTCAGCCCACAATAAAGGATGCCAGCATGAGTCTCGCCATGACGTATTTTTACCTGGCCATCGCCATCATCGCCGAAGTGATCGCCACCAGCGCCTTGAAGGCGTCCGAGGGCTTCAGCCGCTTGTGGCCCAGTGTCATCACCGTGATTGGCTACAGCATCGCTTTCTGGTGCTTGTCGCTGACCTTGAAGGTCATTCCTACCGGCATCGTCTACGCCATCTGGTCGGGCGTGGGCATCGTGCTCATTTCCGCCGTCGGCTGGTTCTGGTTCAAGCAAAGCCTCGACACGCCGGCCCTGATCGGCCTGGGGCTGATCATTGCCGGCGTGCTCGTCATCAACCTGTTTTCCAAGTCGGTCGGTCACTGATCAAAAGCTGGCGGCGACCCTTGCCAGGTAATACCACTCGGCATTCGGCGCCGCATTCACGTCCGGGAACAGGATGTAGGCGTCGAATTCGGCCGTCACGGGCGTGCCGTCCGCGCGCACGCCGATCTGGTCGCCCTGTTGCACCTTGTCAAAGCTGGACCAGGTCTTGATGAAGCGGTCGCCCGCATCGAGCTTGTCATGCACGACAACCATGTTCAGCGCTTCCATGTCGGCGTCGGCGATCGGATTCGGTTGCGGCGCGTCAATGAAACCCAGGAAAGCCAGGGTGTTCATGATGGCGCGGTAGGCCACATCTGGCGCGGCCGGGTCCGCGTGCTGGCCGCATTCCAGGGTCAGTGCATAGCCGCCCGTCGAGCGCATGTATTCCGTCGTGCCCACGCCATAGCGCAACACCATGCCTACCTGGTCACTGCTGCCCAGGCGGCGCTGCACGCCGGCGCCATACGTTTGCAGCCAGCCATCGACGAAGCGGCGCACGCCCAGGCGGCGCGCCAGCGCGCGTTCCTTGTCTTCGTGCTTGAACGGTTGTAGCGGGCCATCGTTGTTACGTGGCCCCACCATGACGAAAGGCTGACTGTCCGCATTGAACGAGTGCAAGTCCAGCAGCACGTCATGCTGTCCCAGCAGGGGGCACAGCCAGTTGGCGATGCGATCTTCGAAATCTTGCGGATTGTCGTTTGGGAACAGGTTGCGGTTCAGGTTGCGGTCGCCGCTGCGCACGCCCTTGGCGTAAGCGAGCGGGTTGGTGATGGGTACGAACGTGACGCTGCCGGCCACGATGGAGAGGGCGCCGCTGTCGAGTTCAGCCATCACGCGTTGAATACCCTTGGTGCCGCAGGTTTCATTGCCGTGCACGGCGCCGGTGACGATCAGGCGCGGGCCGCTGCCCTGGCCCGTGTAGTTGATGGACTTGAAGTGGAGTGCGCTGCTCATGCTGGACATATCCTATGCTGTTGCGGGAAGGGAAAGCGGGGTCGGCATATTTTAGCGGGATTCGCCGTGGACGCCTGTAAAAATGTGGCCATGGCAGCGTGTGGCGTGGCATGATCGGCGCCACCGTTGTTTTCCCTTGCCGATTCCATGCCGTCTTCTTCATCTTCTTTCCGCCTGTATGGCCTCGACACCTTGCGCGCGCTGGCCATCGTGCTTGTCTTCATGAACCATTATTTGCTGTTCGTCAGCGAGGGCGGGGCGTTTGGCTTCTGGGGAGAAATCGGCTGGGTGGGCGTGGACCTGTTCTTTGCCCTCAGCGGCTACCTGATCGGCAACCAGATCTTTGCGGCCTTGCGCAGCGAGCACGGCTTTTCCTTGCCGCGTTTCTATGCGCGGCGCTTCCTGCGCACCTTGCCCAGTTTCTACGCCGTGCTGGCCCTGTATTACCTGTGGCCCGCGTTTCGCGGCGATAGCGCGCTATTGCCTCTGTGGAAATTCCTGACCTTTACGCAAAACATCAACCTGACGCCGGGCACGGCGTTTTCGCATGCCTGGTCGCTGTGCGTGGAAGAGCAGTTCTATGTGCTGCTGCCGGCCGTGGCGCTGCTGATCGCCGCCTGCCGTAGGTCTCTGCTGTGGGCTTGGCTGGCCGTGGCCGCCAGCTTTATCGTCGGCATGCTGGTGCGCGCCTATCTGTGGGATGAATATGTGCACCTGCCGCGCGGCGGCCTCGGTTATTACAAGTACATCTACTATGCCTCGTGGTGCCGCTTCGACGAACTGGTGGCGGGCGTGGCGCTGGCGCTGCTGAAGAATTACCACCCCATCGCCTGGACGCGCCTCACGTCATACGGCAACCGCACCTTGCTGGCGGGAATCGTTGCTACGGCGCTGATGTTTTATGTGTTTCTCACCGATCACTATGGTTATTGGGTGACGGTGTTTGGCTATCCGGCCCTGGCGGCCAGTTTTACCTTATTGCTGATCGCGGCGCTCAGTCCCGCCAGCGCCTTGTATCAACTGCGCGTGCCGGGCGCGGCCAGCCTGGCGCTATGGTCATATGCGATTTATTTGCTGCACAAACAGTTGTGCATCCTGCTGCGTCCGCTCTTGCAGGATATCGGTTACGGGCCGGACAGCGTGCCGGCGATCCTCGTGATGATTATTCTCAGCATTGCCGCAGGCTGGCTCCTATATAAATTGGTGGAAACGCCATTCATGCGCCTGCGGGCGCGCTACGTTCCCGCCAATCACGTTTGATCTACATGTCGATCACGTCCAGTCCCCGTGGCGTGCCGACCAGTAACTCCAGGATCGCATGCACGCGCAGATTCGTGTCTTCGTGCTCCGTGTTATAGATCAGGGCGCGCAGGCCGGGCACGGCTTCCGTGATGTGGTCGCTGGCGTAGGCATTGATCAATAACAAGACCAGGTCGGTGGCGCCCGCGCCGGGCTGGCGCCGCAGCCGGTCGTGGATCACGTTCAGCAGCGAGCGTTGCATGCGTGGCGTGGGATTGGTGATGTAGGCGAAGACGCTCGGCGTGTTGGCGATGGCCGCGCAGATGCGCCGTTCGATCTCGTCGGGCTTTACGTCGGAGGCGATATCGAAATACGCAGCTTCCCAGCGCGTGCGTGCGTAGGGATGATTGGGCGGGAAGGAGTCGGCCGTTTCAAAACCGCAGATGCGGCTCAGGGTTTTCAGCCAGGCTAATATAGTGGAGTTCATGTCGCGATTCTAGCGGCATTCAAGGCGCTGCGGGCTCCCTCTATATAAAGGGAGCTGACGCCCGGGGAACTGATTAAAGTTTCCTGTAAAACAGCCCTTGTCATTCTGGGAAAGCCTCTCTATAATGCTGGTCTTCGGGGCGGTTAGTTCAGCTGGTTAGAATACTTGGTCGACATCCAAGGGGTCGGGGATTCGAATTCCTCACCGCCCACCAGAATTTTGCAGTAGATGGTTTTAAAGGCGATTACTGATGCAGTAATCGATAAAAAAGTTTTACGGGCGGTTAGTTCAGCTGGTTAGAATACTTGGTCGACATCCAAGGGGTCGGGGATTCGAATTCCTCACCGCCCACCAGAATGCAGTTAGAGAGAAAGGGTAAACCGGTTATGGCACCGCGAACTACTACCAAGCTTTGGGAGTGACGCTAGTCGAACGGGTTTCCTTTGTCTCAAGAAAGTGAAAAGCGCGGCTAGTCCGCGTTTTTTTGCGTCTGCGTTTTCCTTTCAGTTATTTTACCCATCACATCGCAGTTTTACCTGGCGCCAGCGCCGATATGGAGATCAATATGCTTACAATCCGACTTCCCGATGGTTCCGCCCGTCAATTTGACGGCCCGGTCACCGTGGCCCAGGTTGCGGCCAATATTGGTACCGGCCTGGCCAAGGCTGCCCTGGCCGGCAAGGTCGACGGCAAGCTGGTCGACACCTCCTATCTGATCGAGCAAGACGCGGAACTGGCGATTGTCACGGACAAGGATGCCGATGGTCTGGAAGTGATCCGCCACTCGACGGCTCACTTGCTGGCGTATGCCGTCAAGGAATTGTTCCCGGATGCACAAGTGACCATCGGTCCCGTGATCGACAACGGCTTTTACTATGACTTCGCCTACAAGCGTCCGTTCACGCCGGAAGATCTGCTGGCGATCGAAAAGAAAATGACGGAGCTGGCCAAGAAGGACGAGCAAGTCACGCGCAAGGTGGTCGCGCGCGACGAAGCCATCGAATACTTCAAGGGTATTGGCGAGGCCTACAAGGCCGAACTGATCGGCTCGATCCCGGCCGACCAGGAAGTGTCGCTGTATTCCGAAGGCAAGTTCACGGACTTGTGCCGCGGCCCCCACGTGCCATCGACGGGCAAGCTGAAAGTGTTCAAGCTGATGAAGCTGGCCGGCGCCTACTGGCGCGGCGACTCGAAAAACGAGATGCTGCAGCGTATCTATGGTACGGCCTGGGCCAAGAAGGAAGATCAGGAACTGTACCTGCACAACCTGGAAGAGGCGGAAAAGCGCGATCACCGCAAATTGGGCAAGCAGCTCGATTTCTTCCATTTCCAGGAAGAAGCGCCGGGCTTGATTTTCTGGCACCCGAAAGGCTGGTCGATCTGGCAGCAGGTCGAGCAATACATGCGTAATGTGTACCAGGTCAACGGTTACCAGGAAGTCAAGGCGCCGCAAATTCTCGACCGTGGCCTGTGGGAAAAAACCGGTCACTGGGACAATTACCGTGAAAACATGTTCATCACGGAATCGGAAAACCGCGCCTATGCGCTGAAGCCGATGAATTGCCCTGGCCATATCCAGATTTTCAACAATGGCATGCGCAGCTACCGCGACTTGCCATTGCGCTACGGCGAGTTCGGCCAATGCCACCGCAATGAGCCGTCGGGCGCCTTGCACGGCATGATGCGCGTGCGCGGCTTTACGCAGGATGATGGCCACATTTTCTGCCTGGAAGAACAGATCGCCGGCGAAGTGACGGCCTTCCACCAGCAGGCGATGGATGTCTACACGGCTTTCGGCTTCACGAATATCGATGTGAAACTGGCTTTGCGCCCCGATAACCGCATCGGCACGGAAGAATCGTGGGATTTCGCCGAGGAATCGTTGCGTTCGGCCCTGCGCGCTTGCGGCGTGGAATGGACGGAATTGCCGGGCGAGGGCGCGTTTTACGGTCCGAAGATCGAGTATCACCTGAAGGATAGCCTGGGCCGCGCATGGCAAGTGGGTACCGTGCAGATCGACCCGTCGATGCCGGGCCGCCTGGGTGCGGAATACGTGGCCGTGGACAACACGCGCCAGGTGCCGATCATGCTGCACCGCGCGATCGTCGGTTCGCTGGAACGTTTTATCGGCATCCTGATCGAACACTATGCTGGCGCCATGCCGTTGTGGTTGTCGCCGGTGCAAGTGTCGGTGTTGAATATTTCCGACGCTCAAGCCGACTATGTACAGGAAGTTACAACAAAACTGCGCAAAGCGGGGCTGCGCGTACAGGCTGATTTGCGTAACGAGAAGATTACCTATAAAATACGTGAACATTCCGTACAAAAATTGCCTTACATCTTAGTAATTGGCGACAAAGAGCGGGATGCGAATACAGTGGCCGTGCGGGCGCGGGGCAATGTCGATCTGGGCGTCATGTCCGTCGATGCCCTGATTGAGCGACTCAAACATGAAGTCGACACCAAGGCCTGACGAGGAAACTCGCTGCACGACCGTCTTACAAGATTTTTAAAGGAAATTACAATAGCTACTGACAAGTCACATCGCATCAATGGCGAAATCACTGCCCCTGAAATGCGTTTAAGCGGGGTCGATAACGAGCCACTCGGTATCGTAAGTTTGGCTGAAGCCTTCCGCCTGGCGGAAGAGGCAAACGTCGACCTGGTGGAAATTGCGCCTACCGCGCAGCCACCGGTGTGCCGTTTGATGGACTACGGCAAATTTAAGTATTCGGAGCAAAAGAAAGCTCACGAAGCCAAATTGAAGCAAAAGATCATCCTCGTGAAGGAAGTTAAATTCCGTCCGGGGACTGATGATGGTGACTACAATATCAAGTTGCGTAATCTCATCAAGTTCCTCGAAGATGGCGATAAAACCAAGATCACCTTGCGTTTCCGCGGTCGTGAGATGGCGCATCAGGATATTGGCTTCCGCATGCTGGAACGTCTGAAAGCCGATCTGGAGCCGTACGGCCAGGTCGAGCAGTTCCCGAAGATGGAAGGCCGCCAAATGATCATGGTTCTTTCGCCTAAGAAGAAGAAGTAAGATACAATAGCGTTTTACTGTGGATCGACGTGGTTTGTGCCTGCATGGGCGCGACACCAGATTCCAGGCAGAATTTGCGCGGCCCGGTCAGCAATGCCCGGGCCGCGTGAACTGTAGTGGACTCGCATCCGCTGCACAACATGTGAAAGCAGGCATCTAAGCGCAGCGTCGTGTTGCCACCTGCAATCCTGTTATAAATGGAGCTGTCCGTAAGAGGACAGATTGCTATGCCTAAAATGAAGACCAAAAGCTCCGCGAAAAAACGTTTTCGCGTGCGTCCAGGTGGAACAGTCAAGTCGGGTCACGCGTTCAAACGCCACATCCTGACCAAGAAAACCACCAAAAACAAACGTCAGTTGCGCGGTACCCGTAACATCAACGCATCGGATGTCACATCCGTCATGCGCATGATGCCGACTGCTTAATCTCACACTCAATTTAAGGAGTTACTATGCCTAGAGTAAAACGTGGGGTTACAGCTCGTGCCCGTCATAAGAAGATTCTTGTTCAAGCTAAAGGCTACCGTGGTCGCCGCAGCCGTGTATACCGTGTTGCCAAGCAAGCAGTTATGCGCGCTGGCCAATACGCTTACCGCGATCGCCGCAACAAGAAGCGCGTTTTCCGCCGCCTGTGGATCGCCCGTATCAACGCCGCTTCCCGTGAGCATGGCGTAACGTACAGCGTATTCATGAACGGCTTGAAAAAAGCAAATATCGAACTGGACCGTAAAGTCCTGGCCGATATGGCTGTGATGGACAAGCCAGCATTCGCTGCGATTGTCAACGCAGTTAAAGCAAAAATCGCTGCGTAAGCATCGGTCATTGCACAACGTCATCCGTAGGGTGACGTTATAAAGAGCGGGGCAGGGGTTTTAACACCTTATGCCCCGTTTCCGTTTTTGATTGTTGGGTTCTAGATTACTAAATCCAGGATTGATTTCCAAAACAGGAAAAGCCGCATGAACTCCCTAGAAGAACTCGTCGTCTCGGCCCAGGCTGACTTTATCGCCGCCGCAGACGCTGCCGCACTTGAAAACGCCAAAGCCCGCTATCTGGGCAAGACTGGCCAGATTACTGAAATGATGAAGGGCCTGGGCAAGCTGGACCCGGACGCGCGCAAGGCGCAAGGCGCCCTGATCAACGCCGTCAAAGTGCAGATCGAAGACGCGCTGACGGCGCGCCGTGATGCATTGGCCGATGCCCAGATGCAAGGTCGCCTGAACGCCGAAGCGATCGACGTGACCCTGCCAGGCCGTGGCCGCATGCCCGGCGGCATCCATCCCGTGATGCGCACGTGGGAACGTGTCGAGGAAATCTTCCGCTCCATCGGTTTCGACGTGGCCGACGGCCCCGAAATCGAGAACGACTGGACCAACTTCACGGCGCTCAACAGCCCGGAAAACCATCCAGCCCGTTCCATGCAAGACACCTTCTACATCGATGGCAACGACACCGATGGCAAGCCCTTGCTGCTGCGCACGCACACGAGCCCGATGCAGGTGCGCTATGCGCGCACGCACACGCCGCCGATCAAGGTCATCGCGCCGGGCCGCACCTACCGCGTCGACAGCGACGCCACCCATTCGCCGATGTTCCACCAGGTCGAAGGCCTGTGGATCGCCGAAGACATCAGCTTTGCCGACCTGAAGGGCGTGTACCTGAACTTCGTCAAGGCCTTCTTTGAAACGGACGACCTGCAAGTGCGCTTCCGCCCGTCGTACTTCCCGTTCACGGAACCGTCGGCCGAGATCGACATCGCCTTTGGCTCCGGTCCCTTGAAGGGCCGCTGGCTGGAAGTGTCGGGCGCCGGCCAGGTACATCCGACCGTGGTGAAAAACTTCGGCCTCGATCCCGAGAAATTCATCGGTTTTGCTTTCGGCTCCGGCCTGGAACGCTTGACGATGCTGCGCTACGGCATCAACGACCTGCGCCTGTTTTATGAAGGCGACTTGCGTTTCCTGAAGCAGTTCAACTAAGCATTGTTCCGTTTGATTCATGGCGCTTGAGCGCCTGTGCGCTCGCGCTGTGAGCTTTGACCCTTTGAAGGCTTGATTATGCAATTTTCCGAAAACTGGCTCCGTACCATGGTCGATCCGAAGATGACTTCGGACGAACTGGCCCATCTGCTGACCATGTCCGGTCTCGAAGTCGAGGACGTCGATCCTGTCGCCCCGCCGTTCTCGAACGTGGTGGTGGGCCTGGTCCTGGAGATGGAAAAACATCCGAATGCGGACCGCCTGAATGTATGCCAGGTCGATGTCGGCACGGGCACCATGCTCAACATCGTTTGCGGCGCGCCGAACGTGCGTCCTGGCTTGAAAGTCGTCTGCGCCATGGCCGGCGCCGTGCTGCCGCCTGGCGCCGATGGCAAGCCGTTTGAAATCAAGGTGGGCCAGCTGCGCGGTGTCGAGTCGCAAGGCATGCTGTGCTCCGCGCGCGAATTGAAATTGTCGGAAGAAAACGCCGGCCTGATGGAATTACCGGACGACGCGCCGATCGGCCAGAATTTCCGTGATTACTTTGCGCTCAACGACTTGAAATTCACCATCAAGTTGACGCCGAACAAGGCAGACTGCCTGTCCGTGCTGGGCGTGGCGCGCGAAGTATCTGCACTCACGGGCGTGCCCCTGAATGCGCCGCAATTCCGTACCGTACCGGTTTCCAGCGATGAAATCCTGCCCGTGAAAGTCAGCGCGCCGGACCTGTGCGGCCGTTTCACGGGCCGCGTCATCCGCGGCTTGAATGCCAAGGCGGCCACGCCGGACTGGATGAAGCAGCGCCTCGAGCGCAGCGGCCAGCGTCCGCTGTCGGCCCTGGTGGATATTTCCAACTATGTCATGCTGGAACTGGGCCGTCCTAGCCACGTGTTTGACCTGGCCAAGATCCATGGCAGCCTCGACGTGCGTTGGGGCAAGGCGGGCGAATCCGTCAAGCTGTTGAATGGCAACACCATCGCCGTCGACGAGTGGATCGGCGTCATTGCCGACGAGCAGGAAATCGAATCGCTGGCCGGCATCATGGGCGGCGACGCCAGTTCCGTGTCGGACGATACGGACAGCATCTACCTGGAAGCGGCATTCTGGTGGCCAAACGCCATTCAAGGCCGCGCGCGCCGTCTGAATTTCTCGACCGATGCGGCGCACCGCTTCGAGCGCGGCGTCGATTTCGCCACCAACGTCGAGCACATCGAGCGCATCACGGCCCTGATCGTGGAAATCTGCGGCACGCCAGCGACCACCGTCGGCCCCGTCGACGATCACGTGGTGAACTTGCCGCAACGCCAGCCCGTGTCGATGCGCACGGCGCGCGCGCAAAAAGTCATCGGCGTGCCGCTCAATGATGAGCTGATCGCCGATATCTTCACGCGCCTTGCTCTGCCATTCACTTTGCTTGATGGCGTGTTTTCCGTGACGTCGCCCAGCTACCGTTTCGACATCGAGATCGAGGAAGATCTGATCGAGGAAGTGGCGCGCGTGTACGGCTTTGAAAACATCCCGACCTTGCCGCCCGTGGCCGCGAACGTGATGCAGATTGCACCGGAAAATACCCGCTCCTTGTTTGCGGTACGTCATGAGCTGGCCGACCTGGGCTTCCAGGAAGTGGTTAACATGAGCTTTGTCGATACGGCATGGGAGCGCGATTTCTCGGGTAACACGAACCCGATCAAATTGCAGAACCCGATCGCCAGCCAGATGAGCGTGATGCGTTCCTCGCTGATCGGCAGCCTGATCGCGAACGTGCGTTACAACCTGAACCGCAAGACGAACCGCGTGCGCATCTTCGAAGTGGGCGCCATCTACCAGCGCGACGACAGCGTGGAAAACGGCCCGTTGTCGGTGGCTGGCTACGCCCAGCCGAAGCGCGTGGCCGCCATGGCCTACGGCGCGGTCGCCGACGAGCAGTGGGGCCAGCCTGCACGCACGGTCGACTTCTTCGACGTGAAGGCGGACCTGGAAGCGCTGTTCGCGCCGCTGGTCTTGCGTTTCACCAAGGCGGAACACCCGGCCCTGCATCCGGGCCGTTCGGCCAACGTGGAACTCGATGGCAAGGTCATCGGTTTCATCGGCGAATTGCACCCGCGCTGGATGCAAAAGTACGACTTGCCGCTGGCGCCCGTGCTGTTTGAAGTCGACGCCGCTGCCTTGACGCAACGCATCGTGCCCGCGTACCAGGAAATCTCGAAATTCCCTGGCGCCAGCCGCGACTTGGCCGTGGTCGTCAAGCAATCGGTGGCGGTGCAGGATCTGCTCGACAGCTTCCACGCCGCAGCCAAGGCAAGCCCGGCAGCGCGTATCGTGCAAGCCATTGTTTTATTTGATGAATATCGTGGAAAAGGTCTGGAAGCGGATGAAAAAAGCCTTGCTTTCCGGATTAGCTTGCAAGATACTCAAAACACCCTGCAAGACGATGTCGTCGATGGCCTGATGGCTGTCCTGATCGATGCCGCCAAGCAGGGCCACGACGCGAAACTGCGTTCGTAATTACCGGACTGGCCGTCGCCTTGCGTGACGGCCTTTCCGTCGTCAACAGTAGACGAGCTTGCCATATGGCGGGCTCGGGCGCACAGAAAAGGCAGGGCAGGAAAATTAATAACAGCGACGTTGATTCCGCCGTACTGCAGTCCGCACTGGCCGCAGATCTGCATCGGGCCATGCTGGTTGCCAAAGTGCGCCAGGAAGCGGAAAAAGATTTACCCACCTTGACCAAGGCGGAACTGGCCGAACTGTTGTTCGAGCAAGTGGGCCTGAACAAGCGCGAAGCGAAGGATATGGTCGAGACGTTCTTTGACGAAATCCGCAACGCGCTCGAGCGTGGCGAGGCCGTCAAGCTGTCCGGTTTCGGCAATTTCCAGTTGCGCGACAAGCCGCAGCGGCCGGGCCGCAACCCGAAGACGGGCGAAGAGATTCCCATCACGGCGCGCCGTGTCGTGACCTTCCATGCGAGCCAGAAGCTGAAAAGCATGGTCGAAGAGACCAGTCCGCTGGCACGTGCTGCCTGAGTGAGTGGCGATGAACGAGCGCATCAGTAAAACCGAGTTGATCGCCTTGCCGCCCATTCCGGCGAAACGCTATTTCACGATCGGCGAAGTGAGCGAGTTGTGCGGCGTCAAACCGCACGTATTGCGCTACTGGGAGCAGGAGTTTTCCCAGCTCAAACCGGTCAAACGACGTGGTAACCGCCGTTATTACCAGCACCACGAGGTGCTGCTGATACGCCGCATCCGCGAATTGCTGTATGAGCAGGGCTTTACCATCAGCGGCGCGCGCAACAAGCTCGACAGTCGTGGCGCCTCGCATGCCATCGCCGACGAGCTGCCTGTACTGCCGGCCATGCCCGTCGTGCCGCAGGAAGCGCCGCTGGACCGCGCGTGGATACGCCATGAATTAATTGCGATTTTAAACTTGCTAAAATAAGATTTGTACCAATATAGGTGGGGTTGTCCGGCCGCGGTTGACCAAGTTGACTATACTGCATGGGTGCTCCGTCCTGGCGCTGACGCTACCGTACGGCACGCCATATTTTGAATATAATGTTAATGTTGCGTTTTTGTTAGTGACGCTGAACCGGAGCAGCGTTCAGGTTCCGGTAGTCTTTCCCAGGCCAGGAAAATTTAAGGGGAAACAATGATACGCGTTGCCATTTGTGATGATCACCAAATAGTACGAGCTGGATTCAAACAGATTTTTTCGTCGTCAAGCGACTTCAGTGTGGTGGCGGAAGCCGGTACCGGGCGCGAAGCGCTCGATATCGCCCGCCGCGAAATTTGCGATGTATTGCTGCTCGATATAGCCATGCCCGATCAGAGCGGCATCGATACCTTGCGCACGATCCGCCAGGGCCAGCCGGAATTGCCCGTGCTGATCCTCAGCGGCTATCCCGCGCAGCAGTATGCGCTGAACCTGTTCAAGATGGGCGCGAATGGCTATCTGAACAAGGAATGCGAAGCCGACGAGTTGATGACGGCCGTGCGCACCGTATTCCAGGGGCGCCGCTACGTCAGTTCCACCGTCGGTGAATTGCTGGCGCAATCGTTCGACCGCGACACGAATGCCGCCTTGCATACGGAATTGTCGGACCGCGAGTTCCAGGTCTTCCTGCGCCTGGCGCGCGGCGCCACGGTGTCCGATATCGGCGTGGCCTTGTCGCTGAGCATCAAGACGGTGAGTACTTACCGTACGCGCATCATGGAAAAAATGGGCTTGCAATCGAACAGCGACTTGACCTATTACGCAATGAAAAACAATTTGCTTGACTAGCGTTGCGGTGCGATCATGGAAACATGATCGCTCAGCCCGCTGGCCAGCACGACTTGTGCAGTGCAGCAGTTTGTGGCGAGGACTATAATTGGCCGGCGCCGGCGCTCTCTCCCGCGCCGAACCTTGCTAAGGATGCACATCAGGATGTATTTCACCGCTGAACCGGCCCCGAATCACCGCCTGCCCCTCTACAAGACGATCCTGTGCGTGACGTGCGCCTTGCTGCTTGTACTCAATGGTTTCAGTCTCTATCATAATCTGCAGTCGCTGAAGGGCACGAACGCCTTGCTCAGCCAGAGCGCCCGCGTGGCGGACCGCCTGCAGTATTTGAACGTGCTCGTGCTCGATGCGGAAAGCAGCTTGCGCGGCTATTTCATTTCCGGCTCCGAAACCTATCTGGGGCCGTCGAAGACGGCCACCACCGAAATCGAAAACGAATTCAACGAGCTGCAAACCTTGCTCGCGGGCAGTCCCACCCAGCTGAAAAACCTGGGCCAGCTGAAAACTTTGATCCGTCGCAAGATGTCGATGCTGCAAGAGTCGATCGAGGTCTACAAGCAGGGCGGGTTGGCCGAGATCGTCAACATTTCCCGCGTCACCGATGACCGCGCCACCATGGACGAGATCCGCCTGCAGGTGGTGATCATGACGCGCGAACAGAATGAAGCGCTGTCGTCCGGCAGCGCCGCCTTCTACCATGAGTACCAGAAAGCCGTGCTGCTCGGCATCGGCATCAATGCCCTGGCCATTCTCGTGCTGATCATGTTTTACCAGCTGGTGCGGCGCAGCTTCCAGAACCGCGCGGCCGTCGAGTATGCATTGCAAAATGCCAACGACAACCTGGAATCGACCGTCAGCAAGCGCACGGAGCAGTTATCCGTGCTGTCGCGCCATTTGATCAGCGTCAATGAAGTGGAAAAGGCACGCCTGGCGCGCGAACTGCACGATGAGCTGGGCGCCAACCTGACCTCGATCAGCATGGACCTGGGCGCCGTCACGCAGCAACTGGCGCACACGCAGCCGGAACTGGCCGCGCAGTTGCGCCGCGCCAAGGCCACCTTGCTGGAAACGGTGGAACTGAAGCGCCGCATCGTGGAAGACCTGCGCCCCAGCCTGCTGGACAATCTGGGCCTGTGCGCCGCCATCGAAAGCTATTGCGAGGATTTTACGCGCATGAGTTCGGTGCGCTGCGAAACGGACGTGGCCATCAATATCGACAACCGCGAAGCCACCCTGACGATTGCCCTGTTCCGTATCGTGCAGGAATCGCTGACGAATATCATGAAATATGCGCGCGCCGGCATGGTCAGCGTGACCTTGAAACGCAACGAACACGGCCTGGTGCTGCGCGTCATCGACGACGGCATCGGCATCACGGAAGACGCGCTGCAAAAACCCATGTCGCACGGCTTGCTGGGCATGCGCGAGCGGGCTTTGCTGCTGGGCGGCACCCTCACCGTGCGCCAGGGACCGGAAGGCAAGGGGACCTGCGTGGAAGCCGTGATTCCGCTGCCGCTGACGCCGGAGCCGGAAGACATCGACGCGGATATCGAAGCGTAATTTTCTTTGAGATAAAAAAATGGCCGGGCATGCAGCCCGGCCATTTTTTTGTCTATCTTGCCTGATCAGCAGCGTATCAGGTATCAGCAGCGCGATACGTCGCGCAGCAAGCGGTCGTATTCCGTCTTGGCGACCTTGTAGCATTCGCCCGCATAGCATTCCAGGCCGGCGCGGTCCAGCACCGTGATATTGCCGCGGCGATAGTGGATCAAGCCTTCTTCCTGCAGCTTGCCGGCGGCGGCCGTGATGCTTTCGCGGCGCACGCCCAGCATGATGGAAATCAGCTCTTGCGTGACCTTCAATTCGTTCGATGGCGAACGGTCCAGGCGGTCCAGCAGCCAGCGGCACAGCTTTTGCTCGATCGAGCTGTGGCGGCCGCCGACGGCGTTCTGCGCCATTTGCGCAAACAGGGCGTTGGTGTAGCGCATCAGCAACTGGGGCAGGGCGCCGCCTTGATTGAAAGCATCGCGCAAGCTTTGCGTTTTCAGGCGGTAGCCGTAGCCGGCGCTTTGCACGACGGCCGTGCACATGGCGCGTTCGCCCGCCAGCAGCGAGGCACCAGCCACGCCTTCATGGCCGACGACGGCGATTTCCGTCGTCGCGCCGTCTTCCATTACATACAGCAGGGAAATGATGGCGGTGGTAGGAAAGTAGCTGTATTCCAGGTTGTTACCGTAGGCATACAATTCCTTGCCGAAAGGCAGTTCCACCAGTTCCAAGTCTTCGAACAGCGATTCGAGGGCGGCGCGCGGCAGGGCGGCCAGCAATTCATTCTGTTGTGCACTGCTGAGACTAACCCGCGACGCAAGCTTGATTTCCCGACCGGCCGCCGGCATGGCGCGCGGCAGCAACTGGTTCTTCTGGACCGGGGCGATAAGTTGAGTATGGCTCATAGTATTCCTCACAGGCTTTTTACATCGGAGTGCGACTGCCGCGTTGCTGGTCAAAAAAATTCTCGTCTCCATGTGGTAACGGTGTTTTTTTCAACCGCGCGGTGCAGATCGCGATGTAGCTACTTTAAAAGCTTATGTAAGTGGCGAACATAAGATTAGCAGTCGCCACCTTGTAGTCTCTTTTGAGGCGAAATTGTAGTCCTTGTCCTACGTGCACACTTTTGACTAGCTAACCTTGCGCCGTTCCGCGCGATTTTGTGATATGACGCGCGGTTTATTGGCGCTCCACAGGCCGGCCGGCCGCACGCTGGGCAGGCCGTCGCGCACGGTCGCGGCCGGTGCCTGGCGTGGGTTTGGCGCCTCGTGCTCCCCCAGGCGGAAGCGGCTGACGGCCTGCGTCAGCGCCTCGCCTTCCTGGTGCAGGCGCTGCGAACCGGCGCGCGCCTCGTCGACCAGGCCCGCGTTCTGGCGCGTCATGTCGTCAATTTGCGCCAGCGCCTGGTTGATGCGGGCGATCTCGCCATTCTGCTCGGCGCCGGCGCTGCTGATGCGCCCGATGACGACGGCCACCTGCTGCACGGCGTCGACGACTTGCCGCATGGTGTTGCCGGCGGCATTGACGAGGTCGCCGCCTGCATCGACGGTGGCGACCGAATCGCCGATCAGGCGCTTGATTTCCAGCGCCGCCTCGTTCGAGCGCTGCGCCAGGCTGCGCACCTCGGAGGCGACCACGGCGAAGCCGCGCCCCTGCTCGCCGGCTCTGGCCGCTTCGACGGCGGCGTTCAGGGCCAGGATATTCGTCTGGAAGGCGATGCCGTTGATGACACCGATGATGTCGACGATCTTGTGCGAGCTGGCCTTGATCGAGGCCATGGTGTCGACCACGGCGCCCACGGTTTGCCCGCCGCGCAGTGCCACGTCGGCCGCCGTCGCCACCAGGGTGCGGCCCTGTCCTACGTGGGCTTCGTTGCGGCCGACGGTGGCCGTCAGCTCGCGCATCGAGTCGACGGTGGCGCCCAGTGCGTCCGCCTGCGTGGCCGTATGGCCGGACAGGGCCGCGTTGCCCTGGGCGATGTCGGCGCCGGCGGCCGCGATGACGGCCGCGCCGCCGCGGATTTCCTGCACCAGCGTGGCCAGGCCATGCGTCATGGCGCCGAAGTCGCGCACCAGGTCGCCGATTTCATCGTGCGCCTGCGAGGTGATGCGCTGCGACAGGTCGCCCGCCGCTGCCGCGCCGACGGCCACGCGCAATTGCTTCACGTCGCGCGCGAAGGCGGCATAGAAGCCCGCGCACAGGTAGGCGGCGGCCAGCAGCACCAGCAGCATGGCGGCCAGGATCAGGGCGCGGCGCGCCTCGTCGCGGGCGATGCGCTGCGCCAGCAATCCGTCCAGCGCGGTGGCCGACGCGCCCGAGAGCGCGTGCAGGGCGTCGATCGCCTGCATGCCGGCCGCGTGGAATTGCGCGCCCGAGGTCTGGTCGTAGGAATTCGTCACTTCGTTTTTCGTGCGTTCGAGGAAGGCCAGCGCGGCCGGCACGGCTTTCAGGGACGGCAGCAGGCTGGCGCGCAAGGCCGGCTTGGCGGCGATGATTTCGTCAAAGCGGGCCGGCAGGCGTTCCAGTTCGTGGCGCGCGATCAGGGCGTTGGCGTTGACGAGTTGATCTTCATTCGCCTCGAACAGGCCCGTGTCGATGTAGGCGGCGCCGCGCCCGGCGATGTCCGACAGGCTTTCGGCCAGGTCGGGCAGGGTGGCCGTGAAGACTGCGCTCAGGTGGTTGGCGCCCGCGTCCGGGTCCAGGCTCAGGTGCGAACGGTCGGCCACCAGCTGGCCCAGTTTGGCTGCCTGGCGCAACAGCGCCGTGTGCGCCGCGTAGCTGTCACGCGCCGCGAGGCCCGTCTGTCGGCCCAGCAGGGCTTGCCACTGCTTGCTCAGCTCGGCCGCCTGGGGCAGGTCGGCGCCCGCCGGCAAGCGCGCCAGGGCGGCCAGCGTGGCCGTGATGCGTGCATTGGCGGCCGTGTTGTCCATGCCCGCCTTGCCGCTCAGGCGCAAGTGTTCGAGGCCGCGCCGCTGCTGCAGCAGGCGCGTGCCTTCTTGCAGCTGGTGCACATAGGCCACGCCCCGCTGTGCATCCTGCGCCTGGGCCAGCGACTTGCCCAGCTCCGAGATCAGCAGGGTGGTCGCCAGCACCAAAGGCAGCAAAAAGACCAGGCAGACAAGCATGAATTTGGGCAGCAGGCGCAGGCGCTGCATGAGTCGGATGGCGGGGGTGAGGAGCATTTTCATCGGGTTTCCAGGGTAGGGTGACAACATTTCTGCAGTGCAATGTTGCCTGCGGATTGTGACCCCTTGATGAAGTGGCCAATTTTGCCGTTCGCCAGAGTGAAGCAGTTCACACGGAAGGCCGATCCTTCTGTAAAATCGAGGGTTTTTTGCGAGGGCCATATTATGGTCACCAATATGGCCAACGAGAACGACATCAACACCCCCGATTCCAGCGACAATGCGGACAGCGCCGCAGCGTCAGTGAGCAGCAAGGCGCCGGCCGTGATCGCGCGCGAAGTGCAGCGCCGCCGCACCTTCGGCATCATTTCCCACCCGGATGCCGGTAAAACCACCTTGACGGAAAAACTGCTGCTGTTCTCGGGAGCGATCCAGATGGCCGGTACCGTCAAGGCGCGTAAATCGGGCCGTCACGCGACGTCGGACTGGATGGAGATCGAGAAGCAGCGCGGCATTTCCGTCGCTTCCTCGGTGATGCAGTTCGAATTCCGCGACCACGTCGTCAACCTGCTCGACACCCCGGGTCACCAGGACTTCTCGGAAGATACCTACCGCGTGCTGACGGCGGTCGACTCGGCGCTGATGGTGATCGATGCAGCCAAGGGCGTGGAAGCGCAGACGATCAAGCTGCTGGCCGTGTGCCGCATGCGCAATACGCCGATCGTCACCTTCATGAACAAGATGGACCGCGAGACGCGCGATCCGCTGGATCTGCTCGACGAACTCGAATCGGTGCTGAAGATTCAATGCGCGCCCGTCACCTGGCCTATCGGCATGGGCAAGAACTTCCGCGGCGTGTACCACCTGCTGAACGACGAGATCATGCTGTTCAAGGCTGGCGAAGAGAAGGCCGACGGCGCCTTTGAAATCATCAAGGGCATCGACAACCCGCGCCTGCAGGAGATGTTCCCGCTCGAGATGGATCAGCTGCGCATGGAAGTGGAACTGGTGCATGGCGCGTCGAACCCGTTCAACCTCGAAGAATTCCTGTCCGGCGTGCAGACGCCTGTGTTCTTCGGTTCGGCCATCAACAACTTCGGCGTGCGCGAGATTCTGTCCGCGCTGGTCGACTGGGCGCCGGCGCCGCGCGAGCGCGACGCGACCGTGCGTTCGGTGGCCCCGTCCGAGCAGCCATTTACCGGTTTCGTCTTCAAGATCCAGGCCAACATGGACCCGGCCCACCGCGACCGCATCGCCTTTTTGCGCGTGTGCTCGGGACGTTTCGAGCGCGGCATGAAGGTCAAGCATTTGCGCCTGGGGCGCGAGATCAAGGTGTCGAACGTGGTGACCTTCATGGCATCGTCGCGCGAACAGGTGGAAGAGGCGTACGCGGGCGACATCATCGGCTTGCCAAACCACGGCAACATGCAGATCGGCGACAGTTTTTCCGAAGGCGAGATGCTGACCTTCACGGGCATTCCGTACTTCGCGCCGGACTTCTTCCGCTCCGTGCGCATCCGTAATCCCCTGAAAATCAAGCAGTTGCACAAGGGCTTGCAGCAGCTGGGCGAAGAGGGCGCGGTGCAGGTCTTCAAGCCGGTGCAGGGCGGCGAACTGGTACTGGGCGCCGTCGGCGTGCTGCAGTTCGAGGTGGTGGCCAGCCGCTTGCTCAACGAATATGGCGTCGACGCCGTGTTCGAAGGCACCAGCATCAGCAGCGCGCGCTGGGTCAGCTGCGACGACAAGCGCATCCTGCAGGATTTCGAAAATGCGCTGGGCCACAACGTGGCCTACGATGCGGCCGGCAACATGGCTTACCTGGCCACGTCGGGCGTGAACCTGCGCCTGACGGAAGAGCGCTGGCCGAAATTGACGTTCCACGCGACGCGCGAGCATTCGGCGAAATTGGCTTGATGTAGCGTAGTGGTGTCGGATTACGCGCTGCGCGCCTCGGCGGCCCCGCTAATCCGACCTACGCCGACCTACCTGTTCATGGCGTAGGTCGGATTAGGCCAACGGCCGTAATCCGACACCATCGTTGGCACCAACTCAAGCCGGCAAAATCGTGCGCGTACTCCAGTCGCGCCGCTCCAGCAGCAATGCCGTCAGCTGCGCCGCCGTCATCGGGCGCGCGAAGAAAAAGCCCTGCACGTTGTCGCAGCCGGCTTTTCTCAAAAACTCCACCTGCTGCAAAGTTTCCACCCCTTCGGCCACCACTTTCAGGTGCAGGCTGTGCGCCATGGCGATGATGGCCGTGACGATGGCTTCACCCTCGCCGGGCAGGTCGTGCACGAAGCTGCGGTCGATTTTCAGCTGGTCGATGGGCAGGCGCTTCAGGTACGACATCGACGAATAGCCGGTGCCGAAATCGTCGATCGACAGGTGGATGCCCGCTTCCTGCAGGCGCCGCATCAATTCCACGTTGGCGTGGACATTGTCCATCAGGACGCCTTCCGTGATTTCCAGCTCCAGCAAGCCATGCGGCAGCTGCGTTTCGTCGAGGATGGCGCGGATATCGTCCATCAGGCCCGGGTCGCGCGCCTGGCAGGCCGACAGGTTGACGGCCACGTGCTCGAGCGAATCGAGCAGGCCCGCCTTGCACCACAGGGCCGCCTGGCGGCAGGCGCTTTGCAGCACCCAGCGTCCCAGGTCGACGATGATGCCGCTTTCCTCGGCCACGGGGATGAATTCGGCGGGGCTCAACTGGCCCATGTCGCGGCAGTTCCAGCGTATCAGCGCTTCCACGCCGACGATGCGCCCGCTGCGCAAGTCGATCTGCGGCTGGTAGTGCAAATACAGTTCCTCGTTTTGCAGGGCGCGGCGCAGGTTCGCTTCCATGCGCAGGCGGCGCTGCGCGCGCAACTCCATTTCGGCCTTGAAGACGGCGTAGCGGTTTTTGCCCTGGTGCTTGGCGTGGTACATGGCCGTATCGGCATTGCGCGTCAGGGTGGCCACGTCCTGCGCGTCGAACGGATACAGGCTCACGCCGATGCTGGCGCTGACATACAGCTGGTGGCCTTCGAGGTCGAACGGCGCGGCCAGCACGGTCAGGATCTTGCGCGCCACGCTGGCCATTTCCGAGGCGTCGTCGGCCGGTTCGACGATGACGACGAATTCATCGCCGCCGATGCGGCAGATGATGTCGGTGCCGCGCAGGATGGCCACCAGGCGTTCGGATACGAGCTTGAGCAGCTGGTCACCGCAGTGGTGGCCCAGCGTATCGTTGACGACCTTGAAGTTATCCAGATCCAGCAGCAGCAGGCCCACGCTGCTGTCCTGGCGGTCGGCGCGCGCCAGCGCGTAGGCCAGGGCATCGTTGAATTCATGGCGGTTCGGCAGCTGCGTGACCGGGTCGACGTGGGCCAGATAGTGCAAATGGCTTTCCGCATGCTGGGCGGCCGTGCGCGTGCGGCGCACCATCAGGACCGTCAGGCCGAACGCGCACAGGCAGACGAGCAGGGTGAAGGCGGCAAATTGCGCCAGGCTGGCGTACAGCGGCGCCAGGCTGGCGCGCAGGTACAGCGCGCCGCCGCCGGGCAAGGCCGTCAAGACGGCGGCGCTGCCGTCCAGGTAATCGAGGTGCAGGCCGTTGCGCGGCGCCGCCGGCACGGCATCGTTGCTGCTGCGCGCGTAGCGGGCAAATGGCGTGCCATAGGGACTGTAAAGTATTGCTTGCCGGACATGCGGGGCGGCGGCGAGGGAGGCGAGCAGTTGTTGCGCCGCAAGACGATTGTCCTGGCGCATGGCCTGGCTGGCGGCGGGCGCCAGCATGTCGGCCTGAATTTTCAAGTTACGCTGCAAGGATGCCTGGAGGGCAAACAGCTGGAAGAGGATCAGCAGCAGGCTGGCCATGGCCAGCATGGCCGCCGCGGCCAGCAAGTTCAGCCGGGCAATCCGGTCGCCGCGCAATTGCACCGACGGCAGCATTAATGGCGTCATCATGACGCTCCCTCCTGCCGGCCCCGCTTGCCGCCGCCCCGTGTGATCCCGCCTCGCCCTGCCATACTTTGCGTTCCAGTCTGATGAAAACCGAAGTGAGCCGGAACTCTCAACGTGTTGCCAAGTGTTGCTAAGGCCGACATATTGTCATTTTGCAGCGTGAAAGTACAGTGCGCGCGGCAATTTTGTGTGCATGCGGCGGACCGGTGGCAGCAGGCAAGGCGACAAAACAGGCGGAAAAGGCAGGGCGTGTCTTTCTAATAATAATGCTGGCTGAATTTTAATCCTTTTTTTGCCCACCGGTTTTTTCTCTAAAAACATGCTGACAGTAAACAAAATGCCATGAAGAATAACTTCAGTATCCCAAGATATCCGGGCGCGGATTAACTTTTTGTCCGTATCGTCCATTGCAAGTCATTGATTTTAATAAATTTTAATGGAGAATGCGAGAACGCTATGGCCTTGCTCCGCGAGTTCGTCCATAATCCGCTGATGATGGACGTTCTGATGCTGTTTGTTTTGTCTCGCGCGGCCACGCAAGATGCCGCCAGCAAAACCGGACGTCGCCCTAATGATCAATAGTGAGGATATCTTGGAAAAAAAACCAAAAATTATTTTGTCGTCACAAGACCTGGAACGACTGGAAGCGTTGTTGTATGCCTTGGGTAATAACTTATCGCCGGACAAGGCCGCCTTGCTCGACGAGCTGGGCCGCGCCGAGGTGCTCGAGCCGCAAGAGATTCCCCCGACCGTCGTGACGATGAATTCCACCGTGCGCTTCACGGTGGAAAACAAGGAAGAATTCTGCCTGACGCTCGTGTATCCGAAGGATGTGGAAGGCCAGGCCGACCGCATTTCCGTGCTGGCGCCCGTCGGCAGCGCGCTGCTGGGCCTGTCCGTTGGCGACAGCATCGCCTGGCCCATGCCGGGCGGCGTGGTGAAGGTCAAGATCGAGGAAATCGTCTATCAGCCTGAACGGGCTGGCGAATACCACCGCTAAGCGCAGCAAGCAGTGACGGCGGACGGTGCCTGCCGTTCGCCTGCCAGGCCGTGTTTCCGATAGTCAACTATTGCGTTGCACGCGCACCACCAGCCATCCCGCCACCACTGTGAACGTGACGATGATGGCGACGATGATCCAGAAGCCCTGCGGATGCTGGGCCAGCGGAATTCCCCCCACATTCATGCCCAGCATGCCGGCGATGATATTGATCGGCAAGGCCAGCACGGTGACGATGGTCAGCACGAACAGGCTGCGGCTGTTTTCCTCGTTGACGCTGGCGGCGATCTCCTCCTGCAGCAGCTTGATGCGTTCCTGCAAGGACGACATATCGCTGAGCACGACGGAAAACTCCTCCGTCGACTGGCGCAGCTCCAGGCTGTCCAGTTCCGACACCCACGATGGCGGGCGTTGCAGCAGGCGGAACAGGGCGGCCGGTTCCGGTGCCAGCAGGCGCTGCAGCCGCACCAGCACGCGCCGCATGCCGCCCAGGTCTGCGCGTTTCGGCACCAGGCGCCCGGCCAGCAAGTGGTCTTCGATATCGTCGACCCGCGCCACGGCGTCGCGCACGATGTTGACCAGCACGTCGGCCTGGTCGCGCAGCAGATGGATCAGCAATTCCACCGACGAGCGGATCGGCTCGTGGTTCTTGATGACGGCCTGGCGCAGGCGCTCGATCGACTGCAACGGTGCGCGGCGCGCCGTGATGACGAGGTTTTGCGCCACGCTGGCCCACATGGTGGAAATGTCGGACGCTTCGAACGAGAAATTGTGCACCACATCGTTGACCACGGCGATCAGGGTGTTTTCCGCCTGCTCGATGCGCGTCGAGCGCGAACCCTGGTGCAGGGTTTCATAGAATTCGTCGGCCAGCTGCGTATGCGTCATCAGCCATTTTTCGCTGGCCGCATGCGACAGATTGAAATGCAGCCAGACGAATTCCTGCGCCGGCCGCGCCGCGCCATCGGCCAGCCAGGCCAGCGCGGCCGTCGAGTCGAGCGCCAGCGGCTGCGGCTCGCGCCCAAACAGGAAGCCCCAGACCAGGCCCGAGGTGTCCGAGCCGTAGGTAAAACCGGCAGTTTCCATCGCCATCGTGAATCTTTCTCGTGCAGTGTGATTGATCGTCGCGCGATGTTAATACACGGATGTGTCGGGAAAATGACAAGGCCACCGCGATGGGTGGCCTTGTCCTGACTACAGATGCGTATTAATTGCGGCGCGGGTTGTCGGGCCGGCGGTCGTCGCGGTTCGGTATGCCGTCGCCGTCGCGGTCGTGGCGGTTGCCATTGTCGCGGTCATAGCGGTTGGGGATGCCGTCGCGGTCGCGGTCACCGTTCGGGCCGCGTGGCGACCAGCGGCCTTGCTCCATCTGCCAGCGGCCATCGCGCTGGTTCCAGGCGGGCGGCGCATACACGTAGCCGGGGCGTTCGGCGATCCACACGCCTGGCGTCCAGGCGTAGCGCTGGCCGCGCCATTCCCAGTGGCCGGGCGCCCAGGCGTAGCCGTGGCGCGCGCGCGGGATGGCTTCGCGGCGCGGTGGCGGCGGGGCGATGCGGATGTCGTCATAGCGCACGGGCTGCACTTGCGCGGCGACCCAGCCGCCACGGTCCAGGCGCCAGCGGTTGTTCTCCTGTATCCAGGCGGCGCGGCGGTAGTGGTTGCCGCCCCGTTCGCGCAACCATTCACCATTGTTCCAGACATGGCGCTGGCCATCCCAGTTCCAGTAGCCGGGCGCCCAGACATAGCCGGCGCGCGGCGCTGGCACGCTTTCAAACCGTGGCGGAGGCGGCGCGTTGCCGATGACAATGCTGACGCCGAGCTGATTCTGTGCCATGGCTTGCGCGGGCAGGAAGGCCGCGGTGCTGATGGCAAGCATGGCTGCTGCGTAGAGTGTGATGGGTTTCATGATGTGCTCCATTTCGGTGATTGCGTGAAATGGACTATAGGCGCTTGCTGGCGATTTATCGCCTTTGATTCAACTTATTACAATTGACACAATGCTGTGTGTCCGTGTATCCGTGGCGGATACAAATGGCGGCCTGGCGCGGCGGAATTCACATTGGCGCCAGGCGGCGTGGTGTCAGCATCGTTGGCTCACAGGGTGCTGGCGGTGGCGTTGCCCAGCAAGGCTTGCCGTTCTTCGATCAGCGAGATTTTCTTTTCCTGTTCCGTCAGGCGCTTGGCGCTGACGACGACGACGGGGATGGCGCTCGCTTGCGCCACATCAGTCGCTTTGGCAGCCGATGGCTGCATGAAGCTGACGTAGCTGGCGCCGCAGGCGATGGCGACGGCGACGGTAAAGATGGCTTCCATGTTTTTCAGCGTTTTCATGATGGTTCCTTTCGGGTGGCGGGTGGGTATGCATGCACTGTAGCCAGGCGCGGGCCGGCGCGCCATGCAGATGCGACCAGCCGTGGTTTTGGCGGGATGGCCTGCAAAAAAACGGCGCTGAAATGCCTGCGCGCGGCGCTGGCGGGCGACCGCATGAATTGAGGCCTAATTCGCCCTGTATCCGTGCATATGAATGCAATTGCCCTATGGCATTATCTGATGCTGCGCCGTTTCGTGCACGCTCGGCGCGCGGCAGGTGCTGCGCCAGCTGTGCTGCTAGAATCGGCATGGCAGCCGTGTTGCGCACACTTGCGCGCACAATCATTCTCATCAGGAGTCACACATGTTCCAATTGTTTGGTTTTGGCGGCGCCCGCTGCCCGCGCTGCGAGCACAAGAACGGCGCTGCCGCCGGCTATTGCGCGCAATGCGGCTTGTCGCTGGGGGCACCCGACAGCGACGCGGTGCTGCATGCCAATCAATGGCATCTTGCTGATGGGCAACTTGCCCTGTTCTTTGGCGTGCGCGAACTGTCCTCGCTGTTCGGCAGCGCGGCGCGCCGCCTGCAGGTGCCGGCCGAGTCGCGCGCCTGGATCGTGCAATCGGACGCTTTCACCTTGATACCGGCCGGCGACTACGACAGCGCCGCCTTCTTTGCGCGCCTGCCCGCGCTGCTGCCGGCGCGTCCGGCCGAAGTGCTGATCGCGCGCGCCGACGCCGTCAGCCTGGAATTCGACTTGCCGGCCCTGGCCAGCACGGAGTTGCTGAACGTCGCCGCGTCCCTGCGCGTCGACATCGCGCTGGGCCAGCCCGATGCGTTCGCGCGCCAGTTCATGCGCGCGCCGGGCGCCGTCACGCGCGCCCACCTGCACGCCTTGCTGCTGCCGTCCGTGCGCCAGATCGCGCTGGAATTCATCGGCAGCCGTGCCCTGCGCGAGATGGACGCGAATGCCGACTTGCGGCCCGAATTGAACGAACGCCTGCAATCGGCCCTGACGCAGCGCCTGGCGCCCAGCGGCCTGGCCGTGGCGCGCGTGGAAACGCTCAGCCTGCGCCATGACAAGCGCGAGGGCGGCGGCGATGCGGCCATCGGCACCCTGTGGCTGGGCGGCTTGCCGGCGCAGGAACTGGAGCAGCACAGCCTGGAACGCATGAAGCAGCTCGACCAGCTGTATGACGAGGAAGAGTGGCAGCGCATCCGCCGCGAGGAACTGGCGGCGCGCCACGCGCACCGCCGCGCGGAATTGCAGCAGGATGCGACGGTGGAAAAGGCGGAACTGAACCACCAGGAAGCGGAGCGCCTGCAAGCGCTGCGCGGGCGCCAGATCGACCTGTATGGCCGCATCCTGGAAGCGAAATCGCGGCGTCAGGCGCTCGACCACGGCGCCGCGCTGGCGCTGGGCGAGCTGGAACAAGAACTGGCGCAAAAAGGGGCGCAGCGCGCCGATGAAGCGGCCAACTGGGAACACGTGCGGGCGCTGGCCGCCATCAAGATGCGCAGCGAGCTGGAACTGTCGCAGCTGCACGGGCGCGAACAGATCCAGCTGGCGCAGCAGCGCTTTACGCATCAGGTGCACTTGCAGTCGATCGCGCAGCAAGTGGAAAGCGCGCTGCTGATCGACGACGAGACGGGCCGCCGCACCCAGCTGGCGCGCCTGCGTCAGGCGGAAGCGGATGCGGCCCAGCGTGAGGCGCAGCTGGAGGCCGAGCAGCACCAGGCTGCGTGGCAGGGCCTGATGCTGGCGAATGCGGCGCGCAAGCGCGAAGCGGAGCGGGTGCAGGAGTGGGAAGACCAGATGCAGCTGGCGCGCCAGCGCGAATTGCTGCGCGCCGAGGCGCACAAGGATGAAGCGGCCCAAGTGCAGGCGGCGGAAATCGCGGAAAAAGTGGCGGCGCTGCGGCGCGGCGGCGCGCGCGAAGACGCCATCGCGCAGCAGGAAAAGCTGTTGCGCACCATCGAGGCCGACGGCGTGCACGCGCGCCAGCTGCAGCAGCAAACGCAGCTGGCGCAGCTCGACGCGCTGGCCATCGAGGAACAGCGCCAGCAGCTGCGCCAGCTGGAACAGGAAGCGCAATGGCAGCGCGACTTGCTGGCCATGGCGCAGCAGCGCGAAAGCGATTACGCGCGCTGGAAAGGTGAATACGAAGCCTTGCTGGCGCAACAGGCGCATGCGGCCGAACTGGCGCGCATCGACATCGACCGCATCGAGAAAATCGGCTCCCTGAGCGACACGGGCAAGGTGGCCATGGCCGCCGGGCAGAATGCAAGCGCGCTGGCGCAAGTGCTGAAAACGCAGCTGCAGGCGGGCATGAGCGCCGAACAGATCCACGCGCTGGCCGCGCTGGCGGCGGCCGAGAACAGCGTCGCGCCGCTGGACGCCATGCGCATGGCGCAGGACAGCGTGGCGCAGGAGCGCAGCTATCTGGAAGGCCAGGCGGAACGCGAACGGCGCCAGCAGCTGGACTTGATCAACCTGCAAAATGCGGCGCACGCGCATGGCCTGTCGGCGCAGGCGCAGCTGGGCGTGGCCGTGGCGCAGGCGTTGCAGCCGGGTGCCGCCGCCGCAGCGGCGCCGGCCCGCTGCAAGAACGGCCATGCGCAGCGCGCGGGCCATCCGGAAGATAAATTCTGCGCCGCCTGCGGCGTCGCCCTGCAGCCTTGATGGAAGCGTTTCACCCCAGATGATGCAAAAAGCACGAGACAAGCTGCGGGAACTGCGCGCCCTTCATGACGACGGGTTGCTCAGCGAGCAGGAATTTGAACGCCGCAAGAACGCCATCCTCGACGCCGAGTACGCGCCGCCCGGCGCCGCGCCTGTGGCCGCGCCGCTGCCCGTGCGCCAGGGTACGGAACTGGGCTTCATGACGGGCCAGGAAATCGGTCCGCAAAACCGCCGCTACCGGCTCGAACGGCTGATCGGCACGGGCGGCATGGGGCAGGTGTGGCAAGCCACCGACCTGGCCACACACGCGGAGCTGGGCAGCAGTGAAATGGTGGCGCTGAAGATTTTGCCGCCGCAGCTGACGCAAAGCGCCACGCACGCCAAGCTGCTGATCGAGGAAGCGACGCAGGCGCGCAAACTCGCACATGAAAACATCGTGCGTGTCTACGAGTGGGCGCAGGATCCGGCCACGGCCAGCTATTTCATCATCATGGAATGCCTCGATGGCGAAGACCTCGAGCACTATCTGGCGCGCACGGGCGCGCTGCCCCTGTCCACGGTGCAGGAACTGCTGCAGCCCGTGGCCGAAGCCCTGTCGTATGCGTGGGAAAAGCACAAGCTGGTGCACCGCGACCTCAAGCCGGGCAATGTCTTCCTGACGGCGAAGGGCGACGTCAAGCTGCTCGACTACGGCATCGCGACGCGCGTGCGCAATGCGGACAGCAGCCTGGCGCTGGAGATGCCGAATGCGGGCACGCACGGTTACCGGGCGCCCGAGGCCGGCGCCAACCAGCGCCAGCCCAGCCCGCGCCTGGACGTGTATGCCGTGGCCGTGATGATCTATCAGATGCTCGAAGGGCGCATGCCGTTCGACGACACGCGCAGCGCCAGCCATTTGCCGTCCGCGCCGCAAGCGCTCAACGCGCAGCAGTGGCAAGTCTTGCAGAACGGTTTTTCGCTGACGCCGGAACTGCGGCCCCAATCCGTGCAAGCCTTGCTGGAAAGCCTGGAGCGCGCCGCCGGGCCGTCGCCCGAAGAACTGGCGGAACAGGCGCGCCAGCAGCAGGCACGCGCGGCGCAGCAGGCGCAGCAACAGCGGGAGGCGGCGCTGGCCGCCGAACAGGCGCGCGAGGAAGAGATCAAGCGGGCCCGCATACGCCAGGAAGAACTGGATCAGCGTCGCAAGGCGGAAATCCAGGCGGCCGCGCTGGAAAAGCAGCGCCAGGACAAGCTGCGCCGCGAGCAGGAGGCGCAGCGCCATTTCGAAGCGGAAGAGGCGCGCAAGCTGCGCAAGGAAGCGCTGCGCGGCCAGTTGCGCGCGCGCCGCGAAGCCGATGCCGCCACGGCCTTGCAGGAACACCAGGAATTGCAGCGCAAGGCCATCGTCGCCAAGGCGGAGGCGGCCTACCGCGCGGAACAGGAACGCGCGCGCCGCGAAGAGGCCAGCCGCGCCGCGACCGCATCCGTCCCTGCGCCGGCATCCGCGCCAGCGCTGGAAACGGAACACGCGGAACCGGTGGCCAATGCGGAAGGCATCTTGCGCGATGACTTTCTCGATGGCGCGGGACAGGGCCCGGAACTGGTGCTCATTCCCAGCGGCCGCTTCCAGATGGGCGCGCACGAGACGGAACACAAGGCCGCCATCCAGGCCGGCTCGCAGCAGTCCTGGCTCGAACGCGAGATGCCGCAGCACTGGGTCGGCATCGAGCGCCCGTTCGCGCTGGCGCGCCACCCCGTCAGCGTGGGCGAATGGCGCGCATTCGTCAAGGCGACCGGCTGGGCGGGCGGATCGGAAACGGACTGGGACAATCCCGGTTTCGTGCAAACCGACCTGCATCCGGTGGTCGGCGTGAGCTGGAATGACGCGCAGCTGTACCTGGCGTGGATGAGCGAACGCACGGGCCGGCGGTACCGCCTGCCCAGCGAAGCGGAATGGGAGTACGCATGCCGCGCCGGCACGCGCACTGCCTTCAACGTGGGCGACACGATCAGCACCGAGCAAGCCAACTACGACGGCCTGTACGTGTACAACGGCGGCCCGCGCGGCGTGTACCGGGGCGGCACCACGCCGCTGGGTACGTTTGCGCCGAATTCCTGGGGCCTGTTCGACATGCATGGCAATGTGTGGGAATGGGTGCAGGACGTGGTGCACGACAATTACGACGGAGCGCCCGTCGACGGCAGCGCGTGGGAAGAGGGCGCCGACAGCAGCCGGCGCATCCTGCGCGGCGGCTCGTGGCTGTACCACCCGCGCTATTTGCGCTCGGCCCTGCGCAACGGCTTTTCCACGGTGCTGTCGAACGACATCGTCGGCTTCAGGGTGGCGCGCACGCTCGACTGACTCATTATCATATCGGTCATCTTGAGGGATGCTGCATGCACCTTGGCCGTGCCGGAGCGTCCATCGTCTTCGTCGGCCCACCGATGCCCTGTTCCGTATCGAATGATCAGGTAGTGGGGCGGCAGGCTGCGCAAAGCGGGCAAACGGTGTAAATTGTGGCTTTCCAAACGCACCCAGGAACGCCATGACCATCAAAGCCATCCGCGACCAGTCGCAAGCCATGCGCCACATCGTGCACGTGCGCGATCACATCATTTCCACCGACGCCTCGGTGGCCGAAGGGGGCGGCGACGCCGGCCCGTCGCCGCACGACCTGTACGACGCGGCCCTGTCGGCCTGCAAGGCGCTCACCGTCGTCTGGTACGCCAAACACAAGGGCATCCCCCTGGAACACGTGGAAGTGTCGACCGAGCGCGACGCCAGCGAAGAGCGCAAGGGCGTGTACCGCCTGGCCACCACCCTGCACCTGACGGGCGAGTTGACGGAGGCGCAGCGCCAGGAATTGCTGTCGGCCGCCGGAAAATGCCCGATCCACAAGCTGATGACGGCCGTCACCACGGAAATCACCACGGTGCTGGCATGAGCGCGGCCATCCTGAAAAGTCACGAAAAGGACCTGGGCGGCGGCTTCGTCGTGCGCCGCCTGTTGCCTTCCGCAGCCAAGCAGGCCGTCGGCCCTTTCATTTTCTTTGACCATTTCGGCCCCATCGACGTGGCGCCCGACGCCAACCACGACGTGCGTCCGCATCCGCATATCGGCCTGGCCACCGTCACCTACCTGTTCGAGGGCGCGATCGACCACCGCGACAGCATCGGCTCGTACCAGCGCATCGAACCGGGCGCCATCAACTGGATGACGGCCGGGCGCGGCATCGTGCATTCGGAACGCACGCCGCAGGACCTGGCGGGCCAGCCGCACCGCACGCACGGCTTGCAGCTGTGGGCCGCGCTGCCGAAGGCGCACGAAGAGGATGAACCGAGTTTCACGCACACGCCGCAGGCCGACATTCCCGTCGTGCCGCTCGATGGCGCCGTCGTGAAGGTGTTGATCGGCACGGCCTTTGGCCAGACCTCGCCCGTGCGCACCTACATGCAGACGGTGTACCTGGACGTGGCGCTGCAGGCAGGGCGCGAGTTGCGCCTGGAAGGCTTGCCGCCGGAAGCGGCGATTTATCCGATCAGCGGGGATGTGCTGGTCGATGGCGTGGCGCTGGTGCCGCACACCATGGCCTTGCTGGAAGCTGGTGCCGCGCCCGTGGTGACGGCAGGCGGCGGCCCGGTGCAGTTCGTCGTGATCGGCGGCGAGCCGCTGGACGGCCACCGCTTCCTGTTCTGGAATTTCGTCTCGTCGAGCAAGGAGCGATTGTCGCAGGCGGCCGACGACTGGACCGCCCAGCGCATGGGGAGCGTGCCGGGCGAGACGGAATTCATCCCGCTGCCGAAGGCGCCATTGCGTCCTCCGGCATAAGCTGGATTAGAACCGCGCGCGCAAGGTCAGTTGCGCCTTGCGCGGCTCGCCATAGAAATTGCCCCACGCCGGCGCGCTCACCGTCTGGTAGTAGCGCTTGTCGAGCAAGTTCGTCACGGACAGCGACGCCGTCCAGTTGCGGTCGATCTGGTAGGCGGCGCGCGCGCTCCACAAGGCATACGCGCCTTGCGCCACCTTCACGTCGCGCGTCGTGCGCGAGCTCTCCGTCTGGAAGTTCACGCCGCCGCCCACGCTCCACTTCTGCAAGGCGCCGGGCAGGCGGTAGTCGCTCCACGCGCGCAGCATGTGGCGCGGCGAGTAGGTACTGGCGAACATCACGCCTGCGTCCGACGTCTGCTCCAGGTATTTGAAGTTGTTCAGGGTGTAGCCGGCGAAAAGCTGCCAGCCCGGCGTCACTTCGCCGCTGATTTCCGCATCGACGCCTTCGCTGCGCACCTTGCCGGTCGAGAAATAGCATTCCGTGCCGCTGGTGCAGATATTGACCAGATCGGCCTCGGCGCGGTTGCGCTGTTCGATGCGGAACAGCGCCAGCGAGGTATTGACCTTGCCATCGAACAGTTCACCTTTCACGCCCACCTCCAGGTTGCGCCCTTTCAGCGGCTCAAGCAGGGCGCCTTCGGCCGTGCGCTGGTTTTGCGGCTGGAAGATGTCGGAAACGCTGGCGTAGCCGGACCAGCGCTTGTCGAACGCGTAAATGACGCCGCCATACGGCGTGACGACGCCGTTTTCGCGGGACGGATCGAGATATACCTCGCCCGTGTCGCGGTACACGCTGGTTGATTTGAAATTCGATACGCGCGCGCCCGCCACCACGGTGAGCGGGTCGCTGACGCTGAATCGGGCCACGCCATAGGCACCCGTCTGTGTCATGGTGGTCAGGCTGTGGCCGCCGCCATATTGTTTCTCGCGTATCCAGGCATCGCTCGGTTCCGCCACGCCGTGATTCGGTTGCAGCGCGCTATTGGGCAGCTTCATCATGGCCAGGCTGTAATCGCTGTCGCTTTCCAGCCGGTTCGTGCTGACGCCGGCGCTGAAGCCGTGGCGGCGGCCGAAGGCGTTGAATTTGCCATCGAGCGACAGGTCGAGTCCCTTGTTGGTGGTGCCGTAGTCGAACACGCCCGCGTACATCATCATGCCGGCCATGGTGGCGGGATTGAGCGCGCCCAGGTTGAACATGTATTTCACGTCATGCTGTTCGCGCGTGTAGTTGGCGCTGGCCTTGAGCGACCAGTCGGCATCGAAGCGGTGTTCGAATTCGGCGAAGGCGGCCGTCTGGCGGCTGTCCCAGCGGTTCCAGTCCGCGCCCAGGTAGGTCGACCGGGGCAGTTTCGGGTCGCTGCCATCGAGGTAGCGGGGCATGCCGGAGAAAAACGGCGTCGATTTCAGTTTCTCGTAGCTGGCGCCCGTTGTCAGCTTGCTGCCCGGCGCCAGGTCGAATTCCAGCACGCCGTACAGCACGTCGGTGCGGCTGTCGGCCACGTCATAAAAATAATCGCGCTGGTCGTGCGCGGCCACGACACGGCCGCGGATGCTGCCCGACTCGTTCAAGGGGCCGGTGACGTCGATTTCGCCGCGCACGTCGTTCCAGCGGCCCGCGCTGAGCGCCAGTTGCACCTGCTTTTCCGCCAGCGGGCGCTTGCGCACCATGTTGATGGCGGCGCCCGGCGAACCGGTGCCCTGCAACAGGCCTGTGGCGCCGCGCACGATTTCGACGCGATCGAGCATGGCCGTATTGCTGGTAAAACTGTTCGCCTGCGGGTAGAACATGGCGCGGTTGACGCCATCGAACTGGTAAGTGTCGACCATGAAGCCGCGCGAATACACATAACGCCCGCCCATGGGGCTGTCGTACATGGTGATGCCGGTGGTGTTGGCCAGTACGGCGTCGATGGTGTTGAGGTTCTGGTCGTCCATCTTCTGGCGCGTGATGACGCTGACGGATAACGGAATTTCGCGCAGGGTTTGCACGCCCTTGCCGACGGTGACGGCGCGCGCCGCGTACGAGTTGCTGTGTTCACTGACGGGGTCGCGCTCCATGCTCGCGCTGACGGTCACGGGCGCCATGGTCTTTTCCGTGCCGGCCGCCGCTGCGGACGCTGGCGCCGCCTGGCGCAGCACGTAGGCGCCGTTCGGTAGCTGCACGGCTTCCAGGCCGCTGCCGGCCAGCACCTGGGCAAAACCCTGGCCGACATTGAAGCTGCCGCGCACGCCCGGCGAGCGCAGGCCGCGTGTCTGCGCGGGATCGGTCGACAGGCTGACGCCGGCGGCGACGGCAAAGTCGTTCAGGGCCGTGGCCAGCGGACCGGCCACAATGGCGTAGGCTTGCGGTGCCGCCGCGGCAGCCTGGCCTTGCGCCAGGGCGGGGGCGGCGACAAAGGCGGCGGGGGCGGCGCACGCCATGGCGAGGACGGCCAGGCGGATGGCGCGCGCGGCGGGATGGAGGACGGGGGTGGTCAGCTGCATGCTCGGTCTTTCTGTTCAGGGTATGGTCAATGGAGGATGAATCGGCTACTTATCTATGAAGCCGAAGCAGCGCAGCGAAACACCAACCCCTGGCGCAAAAAAAACTGAAAATAATTATGTGGCGCGGGCCGCCACCGTGGCCCAGTAGCGCGTGAAGTACGTCACTTGCAGCCCGTGCGAGGCGCACAGGCTTTCCAGCACGGCGTCGATATCGTCGAGGCGGTAGGTGCCCGTGACGGGGCGCCGCGCTACGCCAGCATCGCAGACGAGACGTCCGCGCCGGTAGCGCGCCAGTTCCCGCACCAGCCGTTGCAGGGGCCAGTCGGCGGCTACCAGCATGCCGCGCAGCCAGCTGTCCTGGTGCGCAGGCATGATCTGCACGTCATCCGCGCCGGTTGCGCTGAAACGCAGCTGCTGTCCCGCTTCCAGGCGGCGCAAGGCGTCCGGGCGCGCCGCGCAGCGCACTTCCACGGCATGTTCGTAGACACTGACCGTGCTGCCATCGCCGTCACAGCGCACGCCGAAGCGCGTGCCGAGCGCGCGGATCACGCCGTGCGGCGTGTCGACGAGGAAGGGGCGTGGGTCGGGCGCCGTCGTGATGATGATTTCGCCGTGATGCAGGCGGATGCGGCGGTGCGTGGCACTGCAAGCGACATCCAGGGCGCTATCCGTATTCACTTCCAGGCGCCCGCCATCGGCCAGGGTGACGTGGCGGCGCTGGCCCGGCGCCGTGCGCAAGGATGCCGTCAGTGCTTGCCATGGGCCCGATTGCAGGCCCGCCTGGCCCAGCGCGATGCCGCCGCCGGCCGCCACCAGCAGGGCGAGTATTTTGGCGGCCGCGCGCCGGCGCTGCTGCGCCGCCTGCAGCGCGGGAATCGCCAGCGCTGACGGTATTGCGCCCAGCTGGCCGTCCATACGCTGCAGCAGTTCCCAGGCCCGTTCATGCTCGGCGCTGGCGTCGCGCCATGCCTGCAGGGCGGCCGGGTCGGCGCTGCCGCACTGGCGTTCCACGTGCCAGTGGGCGGCGGCGGCCAGCACCTTGCGCGCGATGGGAATGGAAGGGGATGGGCCGAACATCAGGCGGCCGCCAGCATCAGGCATTCCGTGTAGGCGCGCACCAGGTGCTTTTTCACGGTGGGCAGGGAGACGCCGAGGCGCCGGCTGATGTCGACATAACTGAGCTCCTCGATCTGCGCCAGCAGGAAGACGGCCCGCGTGCGCGCACCCAGGCCGTCGAGCAGGCGGTCGATGGCGAGCAGGGTTTCGATGATGATGGCATGCGTTTCGGCGCTGATCGTCGTCGGCTCGGCTTGCTGCGCCAGCGCTTCCAGGTAGGCTTGCTCCAGCGCCTGGCGCCGGTAGCGGTCGATCAGCAGGCCGCGCGCAATCGTCGCCAGGTAGCCACGCGGTTCGCGCAGCGGTGCAGCGTCGCGCTTGCCCAGCAGGCGTAAAAACGTGTCCTGCGCCAGGTCGGCCGCCTCGGCCCGGTTGCCCAGCTTGCCGCGCAGCCAGCCATACAGCCAGCCGTGGTGCTCGCTGTACAGGGTGCTCAGGTGGACGGCATGGACGGGACTGACGGTGCTCACTGCGTTCTCCAGGCAAGGGAAGAGCTGGGCTGACGGAACGCGGGGTGCCGGCTGGCTGGGCTGTTTGAGAATGATACTCATTATCACATTGCCACGCGGCCGGCGTCAATTGGCGTCGCCGCCCAGGCGCCAGCGCAACTGCCATTGTTGCAGATTTGCCCAGGCTTGCTGCAGGGCAGCGGCGGACCAGTGCAGCAGGCTATCGAACGCCAGGACGGTGCGCTGCCAGTGGATGCCGTCAAAAAACACGTGGTCGGCCACGATGGTGGCGGCCAGCCAGGCGGCGATGATGACGATGATGTCGTGGCGGCCGCTCTTCCACCAGCGCAGCGAGTGGCGGCGGAAGATCCACGGCACGCCCAGCGGATTGGGCCAGTCGGCCAGCAAATGCATGATGCCGCCGGCGGCAAAGCCGAACAGGGGCGGCGCCCACAAGTGGTGCGGCAATTGCAGGTAGGTGTAGACGAGCAGGGCGATCCAGGCCAGGCCCCAGTGCGTCCACGTGCGGTGCGTGATCCACAGCCGGTGCGTGCGCGCCCACCAGGCCACTTCCAGCCAGTCCGGCGCCGTGCCGCCCAGCGCGCCCATGACAAAGGCGAGCATGCTCAGCACTTGGTAGGGGCCACCGGCGCCAGCGTGCGCGACCAGGGCCGCGGCGATCACGCCGGCAGCCCAACCGGTCGCATGATGCGCTTTGTTGGAAGCCATAGAAAATGTAAAACGCCATGCGTGGCGTTGTGTGAAATGCAGGGGATATTAACTGGATGAATATACAGTATGCAAGGGCGTGGAGGGGTGCTATTTGCAGAATATCTGCCGATAATTTGTTAAATTGTGTGTCGGGAGAGCTTGGCCAGCGGACTCGGCAACGCATGCCGTCCCGTCAATTGTGTTATGCGGCTGATAATGCAATCGGCGCAGGGCGCGCTATGCTGAAAGCAGTCCCGTGTTTTGAAGAGGTGTCGCCATGAAAATCCCGCGCGAATTGCAGATTCCCGCCCTCGTGTTTTCGCTGGAAGCGGTGTTCATTATCGGGCTGTCGCTGATTTTTCTCGTGCTGGTGCCACGCTAGCGTCCGAAAAAAGGCCATAGCTGCGTTGCACTGCCTTGCCGTACATTCGTACTGTCTTCGGCAGCGCGCCTTGCTCTGACCATTTTTCAGACGCTAGCGGTCAGGTGGCGGGAGGCGTTGTATCAGGCGGTTAGCACGCTATCGCACAGCGCCGCGCCTTCGGTGCGGATGATCCAGCATTCGGGATACGGTTCGCTGGCGAAGCGGTTATGGCGCGCAAAGCCGCTGAGCTTGTCGAGCGCGGTGGCGGGAGCCAGCGCCGTTTCCTTGCCGCTGGCCGTATCGAGGTGCCAGAAACCGCCGTTGCGGTGGAAGAGCACGGGCAGGCAGCTGGCCTGCGGCGTGGCAAGGTGGCTTGCCGGCGCAAGCTGGGTGTCGGGCAGCAACAGGTAAAAACACTCGGCGCGGGCGCCGTGGTCGATGCGGTGCAAGATCACGCCATGCGCAAGCAGGGCCGTGACGCTGAGCACGACGATGCCCTTGATGCTGGCAGACAATTCAATGCGCATGCCCAGGCGCAGGGCGACGGGCTTGTGTTTGCCGGGCCACACGCCGTCGAGCAGCAGGCCATAGCGCGACACGTCCTCAATTTCAAAGCCTTGCTGGCCGCGCCGGATGATGGCGTGGCGGCCCGACAGGCGGCGCGTCAAGCCATTATTGTCCTGGCCGTCGGGACTGAAATGGCTGAGCAGCACATCGGCTTCCGGATCGACCAGCTCAAAACGCCCCAGCATGCATTCTTCCAGCGCGAACAGGCGGATCTGGCGCTGTTCGCCCGCTTCCGGCGCCGCATTGACGAGGCAGGCGGCCTGGCTCGGGTGCGGATGGCAGTGGCTGGCGGCGGGCAGGTCGACCTCGATCAACTCCTCGTCCCAGGCAATCGTGGTAAACCCCATGTCGATCTTGCCTTGCGGCGCCGATAAATCCACGTGGGCAATGCCGGCATTGCGCGCCGTCACGTCGAGGTTGCAGCCGTCGCCGCCCGTCACGCGGGCAATCGACGCGTCGTCGGCCATCACGCGCACGTTCTTGTGGGTGCTGAGGAAGATCTGGTGGATCTCCGTCAGCGTGGCGTCGCGGCGCGGCACGAGGATGACAAACGTGCACACCCATTTCTGTGCCACGGCGCCATCGACGTGGCTGTGCACTTCGACTTCGATCTGGTATTGCCCGTGTTCCTTGTTACGCGAGGAAAACTCGACAAACACGGGACGCCAGTCGCCGCGCGTGGTGCGCACGAAATCATGCTGCACGTGGCCGCGCGGGATCAGATCCGAACGCAGGCGCAAGGTCAGCTGCGGCGCGCAGGCGGCGCTCATGCCGCGCAATTCCATTTTCAGGGTTTGCCGTCCGCCCGCCGCACGGGGATCGAAGCCGCTGATGTGCAGGTGGGCTTGCGCGGGCTGGTAAGCTGATGGCACCGTTGGCGGCGCAACGGGCGCTGGCGTAAACGCCGGGGCGGCGGCAGAGGCCCTCACGGAGCGGCTTACCGTTTGAATGGCAGCATCGCGAATAACGGCATCGCGAATATCAGAATCATGTGCAGGGACGTGCGAAAGCGCCGTTGCCGATGGCTCGGAACGGGCGCTGCGCTGTGCGGTCAACAGGTCGTAGCTACTGGGGGCAGTCGTCGCTTGCGGGTGGTTGCCCGCGCAGACTGTTTCCCCAGGCAAGACCCAGAACGTACAGTGCGGGTGCTCCGGGTTGCTGCATTTTTTCATGACATTCTGACTCGAATCGAGCGGGGACATTCTGCCCTCTGTTATACATGAGAGCTTACGCGCTTTTGCGCCCGCTTGGCAACATTCGTGGCGCGGGAATGTGCTCTTTTTGCCCAAATTCATGTCCCTGGTCACACCTTGCCATGCATGCCATGGAAACTATTGCTCAAAAACACATATTATATCTTTCTGGATATGTTATTTTGCCATGATACTCATTCGCGCCGTTTGCTGACGATGACTTCCAGATACTCGCCCGGCACCACCAGCGAGTGGGCGCCAGCCGTATTCAGGCGCTCCAGCATGGAGAGCAGTTCCTGTTCCAGCGCCCCGGCGCCAGCCGTGTCCAGCGCGGCAAAGGCCTTGTGGACGGGGCCGTAAAAATCGCGGAACACTTGCAGCCAGTGTTGGGCGGAAGCGTAGCGGAAATTGAAAACCTTGCCTTGGCCGTGCACCTGCTCGGCTCCACGGCCGAACAGGTCGCGCACATACGCTTCTTCGCCCCAGCGGGCCGGCGACGCCACGCCTGCCGGGGGCGGCACATATTTGCCTATGGTCTTGAAGAGTTGCCCGACAAAGCCGTCCGGTGTCCAGTTGGCCATGCCGATGCGCCCGCCGGGCCGCAGCACGCGCAGCATTTCGCTGGCCGCGCGCCGGTGGTCGGGTGCGAACATGATGCCAAAGGTCGACAGGGCCGCGTCGAAACTGGCGTCGGCGAAGGGCAGGTCTTCGGCGTCGGCCACGCGGAAGGTCACGGCCAGCCCTTCCGCCTCGGCGCGCGCGCGGCCCTTGTCCAGCAGCGCCGGCACGTAATCGGTGGACACGACGCGGGCAAAGCGGCGGGCCGCCGCCAGGGTGGCGTTGCCATTGCCGGCGGCGATGTCGATGACGTCTTCCCCTGCGCGGATGTCGGCGGCCTCGGCCAGCGATTCCCCGACCGGCTGCAGGGTCACGCCGATGACGGCGAAGTCGCCGCTGGCCCAGCCTGCCTGCTGGCGCTGCTTGATGGCGGCGTAGTCGGGCGCGCCGCCCTGCGGTGATGGGATGGTATTGCTCATGGCGTGCTCCTGACGTTGGAGAGGTCTATCCTTCAGACCGCGCGCCATGGGCATGGTTCAATTTAACCAGGCCGCCGTGAGCGTGGCGGCGTTTTGCATTATGCTGGCGCAACCGTTGCCCTCAACACCGCTTGATGCCGAAAGATGACCATGCCCGTCCAACGTCCGCTCCAGCTTGCCATTGCGTATGGCGCCACCTTGTGCGTGTTCCTGGCCATCGACGCCCTGTGGCTGGCGGTGCTGATGAAGCCCGTGTACGCCGCGGCGCTGGGGCCGCTGCTGGCGGAGTCTCCCCGCTGGGCGCCGGCCGTGCTGTTTTACCTGCTGTACGCGGCGGGGCTGCTGGTCTTTGCCATTTTGCCTGGCTTGCGTGCGCGCCGCGGGCGCACGGCGGCGGCGCTGGGCGCGCTGCTCGGGCTGCTTGCCTACGGCACCTATGATTTGAGCAACTATGCGACCTTGCGCGACTGGCCGCTGGCCTTGACGGCGATCGACATGGTCTGGGGCAGCGTCTTGTCGGCCGTGTCGGCAACAGCCGGCTACCTGGCCGCTAGCCGCCTGGGACGGTGAACGCCGCCTCGAAGCGCAGCGCCACCATGGTAATGTTGTCGCTATGCAAACCTGTTGGCGGATCGGAGAGGAAATCGTCGAACAGGGCGCTGACGGCCTGTGCCGCAGTCTTGCCGGCACACAAGGCGGGCCAGCGGGCCGTCAGGGCCAGCGGATCCTCGCACGCCCAAAAACCGTCGCTGGCCAGCAGATAGTGGGCGCCGGGGCGCACGCGCAGCACGCGGCGGTCGCCCAGGTGCGCGAGGAAAGGCGGCAGGGTGGCCGCGTCGAGGCCGATCAAGGGCTTGTCGAGCTGCAAGCTGTCGCTGATGGCGTTGCCCAAAATAAATGCCTGCGAGATCTGCGGATGGTGCTCGCCATGCACGGCGGCACGCCAGCGCGGCTCGTCGAGCGCCCCGCGCATGGCGTACACGGTGGCCGGCACGTGGTCGACGGTGAGGATACTGGCCACCCCGTCGGCAATTTCATACAGGCGCGAATCGCCCACGTGATACAGCAGCGGCGCCTCGCCGGGCGGCACTTCCAGCAAGGTCAGGGTGGTGCCGGGCGGACGCGCCTGGGCTGGCGCGATCCTGGCGAAGGTGTCCTGCAAGCGCGCGTGCAATCCGTCGAGCCTGGCTGCCAGGCTGGCCGTGTCGAGACAGGCGGGCATGGCCAGCAAGCCTTGCACGGCCGCTTCCGCCGCTTCGCGCCCAAGGCCGTGGCCGCCCATGCCGTCAAGCACGGCGGCGCGCACATGGCCGCGCGGCCAGCCCGGCACCTGGCAGTGGAATGGCGCCTGCCGCGACAGGCAGACGGCGTGGCCGCTGGCATCGATCAGCAGGAAGTTGTCTTGGTTTTCGCGGCGCGGCAGGGGACCGGCACCCACGCTGCTGCCGGCGGCGGCGTCGAGCCAGGGGCCGAAGTCGAGCTCGTCTTTAATTAAATGCATCGGTTGGTGCGGTCCAGGCGGCCAGCAATGTTGATCATAGGACACAGCTTAGCCGATATTGTGCGGGGGTGATACCTTGCATATTCATAAAAAAAACCTGCGGCAGCAGGCTGGCGCAGGTTTTGCATGGTGCGGGTGCAGGGCGGTGCTTAACGGCGATGGCCCCAGCCGTGACCGTGGCCACGGTCGTAGTAGTCGCGGCGGCCATGGTCGCGGTAATAGCCGCGTCCTGGTTGCACGTAGACGACGGCCGGCGGGCCGTAGTAGCGCGGTGGCGGCGCGTAATACACTGGCTGCGGGGCAGGGGCGTAGTACACGGGCTGCGGCGCCGGCGCGTAATAGGTTTCGCGGTAGCCGCCGCGATAGCCGCCACGGTCGTAATAGCGGTCATTCGTGCTGATGCTGTTGCCGACCGCTGCGCCCAGCACGCCACCGACGATCGCGCCATTGCGCCCGCCGGTGCTGTTGCCAATGGCCGCCCCGACAACGGCGCCTGCAACGGTATTGAAGTCGCGGTCACCGGCGACTGCGGCCGAAGACACAGCCACTGCCGCTACCATTACCGCACCCAGGAGTTTCTTGTTCAACATGGCATTTCCTTCCATTCCGGCGAGATCACAATGATCTGCATGAAATGGACTATATCTGCTGCCGCACGCTTGTTCCATGTCTAATACAACTTATTACAATCGCGCCCCGGCCGTAACAAGTCAGCGCTGGCGCGCCTGCCATTCGGGACGCAGCAGGCTGTACATTTTGACATCGCGCATCACGCCATTGATAAAGAAGGCCTGGCGCAGCAAGCCTTCCTGGGTAAAGCCGTTCTTTTGCGCGATGCGCTCGGAACCGATGTTCAGCGGGTCCATCAGCAGCTCCAGACGGTGATACGGATAGGCGTTGAACAGGTAGTCGACCACCAGGCGCGTCGCTTCGCTGATGTAGCCGCGTCCATCCCGCTGCCGGTCGAACAGGCGGTAGCCGATCTCGCGCGAGGCTGGCGTGCGGCTCTTGAAGTGCGTGATCGTGCCGATGATGTGCTGTGATTGGTCTTCGATGAGGAACAGTTCGCTGTCCTCCGTCACAAATCCCGTTTGCAGGAAGTCGCGCCGCATGGCCTCGGGCGACTTGAACTGCATCGAGAAAAACTCGCCGCGCGACGGCAGGTCGTTGACGAGGGCGATATAGGTATTCAGGTCGGCGGCCTGCAAATGCCGGACGGTACAGAGTGTTCCCTTGAGCATGGCGGTTTCCGGTAGCGATCACGATCTCGATGGTAATCGACTCCGGGGGGACAGGCAATCGATCCCGTAAAAGTTGCTGCAATGACAGAATAAATACGCTATCGTAGAAAAAGTCGCGCCTTGCCCATGGCCACGGCGTACCCGCTTCGACCTCGTTGACTGGATTTGAATACATGCACAGCATCCTGACTGGCGCTCCACTGCGCCGTTCCGCTTTATCCCTTGCCCTGGGCTGCATCGTCAGCGCTGGCGCCATTGCGGCCGCGCCGGGCAATACGCCGCAAGCGCTGGCGCAGGTGCGCGACACGGCGCTGCAAAGCGACTGGGCCTACGCCCGCCTGGCCGACATGACGGATCTGATCGGCCCGCGCCTGTCCGGTTCCGCCGGCGCCGCCGCCGCCGTGCGGCAGGTGGCCGAGACCATGCGCCAGCTGGGCGCCACCGTCACCTTGCAGCCCGTGAAAGTGCCGCACTGGGTGCGCGGCGTGGAAACGGCGGAAATCGTCGATTACGCGGGCCGTCCGCAGGGCGTCAGCCAGCGCGTGGTGCTCACCGCCCTGGGCGGCTCCGGCGCCACGCCGGCCGCCGGCCTGACGGCGCCCGTGATCATCGTCAAAAGCCTGGAAGAACTCAAGGCCCGCGCGGCGCAAGTGAAGGGCGCCATCGTGCTGATCGACACGCCGTTCGACCAGGAGATGGCCGAACGTGGCCTGGCCGGCGTCACCTATGGCCAGGGTTCGCGCTCGCGTTTCCTGGGACCGAAGGCGGCGGCCGACCTGGGCGCGGCCGCCGCGCTGGTGCGATCGGTCGGCGGCGCCGACTTCCGCATTCCGCACGCGGGCGCCACGGGCCTGGACGAGAATAAACGCATCCCGGCCGCCGCCGTCACGGTGGAAGACGCCTTGCTGATGGGCCGCCTGGCCGCGCGCGGTCCGATAAAAATGCACCTGACCCTGACGCCGCAAAACCTGCCGGAAGCGGACAGCTATAACGTCATCGCCGACTGGCCGGGCACGGACAAGGCCGACGAAGTGGTTGTGGTGTCGGGCCACCTTGATTCCTGGGACCTGGCGACGGGTGCACATGACGACGGCGCCGGCGTGGTGGCGGCCATGGGCGTGGTGGAAACCCTGAAAAAGCTCGACTACCGCCCGCGCCGCACCATCCGCGTGATCGCCTGGATGAACGAGGAAAATGGCGGACGGGGCGGCCAGGCCTATTTCGAGGCCCACAAGCAGGCGCTCGGTAAACAATACGCGGCCATCGAGATGGACAGCGGCGCTGGCCGTCCGTTCGGCATCCTCGCCAGCGTGGGGCCGAAGTCGGAAAAACTGTTCGCGCCCCTGCGTGCGGCCCTGCTGCCGATGGGCGCACATGCCTTCACGCGCCGCGACGCGCTGGGCACGGGCGACTTGCACCGCCTGGAAACGGGCGGCGTGCCCAGTTTCGAGCCGCTGGTCGACAGCCACAGTTACTTCCACTACCACCACACGGCGGCCGACACGCTGGACAAGGTCGATCCGGATAACCTCAAGCGCAACGTGGCGCTGATGTCGTCGCTGGCCTGGTTCCTGGCCAATATCGACGGCGAGATCGGGCGCGCGCCGGAGCAGGGCGAGTAAGCGCCTATGTCGCTACCCGACCTGAACCTGTTGATCACCCTCGATGCGCTGCTGGCCGAAGGCAGCGTCACGCGCGCGGCGCGGCGCTTGCGCCTGAGTCCATCGGCCATGAGCCGCGCCCTGGCGCGCCTGCGCGAGACGACCGGCGATCCGCTGCTGGTGCGTGCCGGCCGTGAACTGGTGCCCACACCGCGCGCGCTGGAGCTGCGCGCAAGAGTTGGATCCCTGTTAGGCGAGGTGCTGGCCGTGCTGGGACCAGCGCAGCAGCTCGATCCGCGCCAGCTGGAGCAGACTTTCACGCTGCGTGCGAGCGACGGCTTCGTGGAAAATTTCGGTCCGGCGCTGCTCGCGCATATTGGTGCGCAAGCGCCTGGCGTGCGCCTGCGCTTCGTGCAAAAGGTCGACCGTGAAAGCGTGCAGCTGCGCGAGGGCAGCATCGACCTGGAAACGGGCGTGATCGGCAGTCTCACCAGCCCGGAAGTGCGCACGCGCAGGCTGTTCGGCGACCGTTTCGTCGGCGTCGTGCGCAGCGGCCATGCGCTGGCGCAAGGCGAAATCAGCGCCGAGCGCTATGCGGCCGGCCAGCATGTGCTGGTGGCGCGGCGCGACCAGGATACGGGGCCGATGGACGACGCGCTGGCCGCCCTGGGACTGCAGCGCACGATCGCCAGCATCGTCGGAGGCTTTACGGCGGCGCTGGCGCTGGCCGCCGGCTCCGACCTGATCGCCACCGTGCCGGAAAGGCATACGGGCAATCTGCGCGCCGGCATGTTCAGCTTTGCGCTGCCGCTGCGCATGCCGGACCTGACGGTGTCGCTGATGTGGCATCCGCGCATGGATGCCGACCCCGCCCACCGCTGGCTGCGCGGCTGCGTGGTCGACGCCTGCGCCGGCCAGATCGGCGCCGTTTGACGCCGCCGGCGCCTGTCTTCTAGCGGGGCACCGGTCCGTCGAAGCCGCCCGCCATCGCCGTGTAGCCATGGGCCGTGGCGATGGCCACGTCGCGGTGGGCCGTTACCAGCTGCTCCTGCGTGGCCAGCGCGATGCGCTCCGCTTCGAGCACGCCGAGCAGGCTTTCCGCGCCTTCCTGGTAGCGCACCCTGGCCAGGCGCGCGCTGTCCTGCGCCAGCTGGTGCGCCTCGCGCAGTGCCGCATGGCGGCTGCGCAGCTGCACCCATTGCGCGCTGGCGCTGTCGGTTTCTTCCAGCGCCAGCGCCAGCGCCTTGTCGAAGCCGGCCTGCGCGGCCAGCACGTCGGCGCCGGCCGCGCGGGCGCGGGCGCGGCGCGTGCCGCCATCGAACAGCGGCAGGGTAAAGGCGGCGCCCGCATGCCAGCGCGCCGCGTCGCCGCCATGCCAGTCGCCCGCCACGCCGGAGGCGCCGAACAGCGCGCTCAGGCTGATGCGCGGGAAGCGCTCGGCGATGGCCGCGCCTTCGCGGGCGCTGGCCGCCGCCAGCGCGCGTTCGGCCGCGCGCACGTCGGGCCGGCGCAGCAGCAGGTGGGCCGGTTCGTCCGTCAGCAGGGTTTGCGGCAGCGCCAGCGGCATCGGCTGGTCGAGCGCCGCCAGTTCCGGCGCATCGAGCCGCTGCCCCGTGAGGGTCGCCAGGCGGTTGCGCGCCGCGCGCTCATCAAAGTTCAGGCTGGGCAGGCGGGCGCTGGCCAGACGCATCTGCGCCTCGGCGCGCATGCGTTCGGCCGGCGCGGCGCGGCCGGCGCTTTCGCGCTCGCGCACCAGCCGCAAGGTATCGGATTGGTTGGCTAATTGTTCTTCCAGGCTGGCGCGCATCTGCTGCGCGCCGCGCAGCGTCAGATAGGCGTCCACCACCTGCGCCAGGATCAGGCGCCGCACGTCGTCGCGCACGGCGGCGCGTTCGTCCGCCGTGGCTTCGGCCGCGGCGATGCTGTGGCGCACGCGGCCGAACAGGTCGAGTTCCCAGCTGAAGGCGGCGTTCCACTGCACCGGCGAGGCGATGTGCGGCTGGCCGTCGCGGCTCCCGATCGCCGCCAGACGCGCGCGCCCGGCCTGGACATCGAGGTCCGCCGCCGGCAGGCGGGCGCCGCGCGCCGCTTGCGCAAATTCGCTGGCGCTGGCCAGGCGCGCGGCGGCGATGCGCACGTCGTCATTGTCGTGCCAGGCGCGTTGCACTAATTGCTCCAGCCTGGCGTCGCCCAGTGCTTGCCACCACCGTGCCGGCGGCGCGCCGGCCTGCAGCTCCGCCGCGTCGGCGGCCGAGGGCAGGACCGGCAGCCGCGCAGTATCGAGCGCCCGCGTCGCCGTGGGCGTGCCGACGCTGCAGCCGGCCATGGCCAGCAGCGTGGCCGCCAGCAGCGGCGCGGCGCGGCGCGTGTTCAAGTTAATCATGCGGCTCATGCGGCTACTCCCAGTGCGACCGTGCGTGCGGCGGGCGCCGCGCGGCGCCGGCTCAGCAAGGTGAAAAACAACGGTGTAAACAACAGGCCGGACACGGTCACGCCCAGCATGCCGGCGAAGACGGCCGTGCCCATCGACTGGCGCATTTCCGCGCCCGCGCCGGAAGACAGCATCAGCGGTATCGCGCCCAGCAAAAAGGCCAGCGACGTCATGAGGATGGGCCGCAGGCGCGTGCGGGCGGCGGCGATGGCCGCCTCGCGCGCATCGGCGCCGGCCGCCATCGCCTGGCGCGCGAATTCGACGATCAGGATGGCATTCTTGGCCGCCAGGCCGATCAGCACCACGATGCTGATCTGCGTCAGCACGTTGTTGTCCAGACCGCGCCACGACACGCCGACCAGCGTGGCCAGCACGCAGCTGGGCACGATCAGCACGACGGACAGGGGCAGCAGCCAGCTTTCAAACAGGGCCGCCAGCAGCAGATACACGAGCAGCACGGCCAGGCCCAGCACCATGCCGGTGCTGCCGCCCGCGTGTTTTTCCTGCAGCGCCAGTTCCGTCCACTCGTAGTCGAAGCCGTCCGGCAGGCGCGCCTTGAGCAGTTCTTCCATCGCGGCGATGGTTTGCCCCGTCGAGTAGCCAGGCCTGGTGCTGCCCTGGATTTCGGCCGCGGGATACAGGTTGTAGCGCGGCACGCGGAATGGCGCCGTGCCTTCGCTGAAGGCGGCCACGCTGCCCAGCGGGACCATGTCGCCGTTGGCGGTGCGCGTCTTCAGCGCGGCCAGGTCGGCCACGCTGCGCCGGTAGGGCGCGTCCGCCTGGGCGGTGACGCGCCACACCCGGCCCATCAGGTTCATGTCGTTGACGAACACGGGCGCCATGTAGCTTTGCAAGGTTTCGTTGAGGCGCAGCAGCGGCACGCCCAGGTATTCGGCCTTGGTGCGGTCCAGTTCAACCTTGATCTGCGGACTCATGGCGTTGAACGGCGTGAAGGCGCCCGTCACCGAGGGCAGCTTGCCCGCTTCCTCGACGATGGCGCGCGCGGCCGCCTGCAAGGCTTGCGGTCCCTGGCCGCCCGTGTCGCGCAGCATCAGCTTGAAGCCGCCGCCCGTGCCGATGCCGCGCACGGACGGTGGCGGTATCACCATCACGCGCGCCGCGCTGATGGGCGCCAGCCTGGCGCGCATGGCGCCCAGCATGGCCGGGCCGTCCAGGCCATCGCTGGCGCGCGCGCCGAAGTCCTTGAACATGGTGAAGATGACGGCCGTGTTGGGCGCGGACGTAAACGTGGCGCCATCGGTGCCGACGAAGGCGGCCGTGTGGGCCACGCCGGGGTGGCTCAACAGGCGGGCCGTGGCGTCCTGCACCACTTCGCTGGTGCGCGCCAGGGTCGAACCGGCCGGCAGCTGGATCGAGACGATGGCGTAGCCGCGGTCCAGCTGCGGCACGAAACCATGCGGCGTCGCGTCCAGGCGCCACAGGGTCAGGCCCGCCAGCAGCAGGTAAACGGGCAGCATCAGCCAGCGCCGCGAGAGGATGCGCCCCGTCAGCCGCACGTAGCCGCCCGTCAGGCGGGAAAAGCCGCGGTTGAAAATGCGCATCCAGCGCGCGCCCAGGCTGTTGGCATCGTGCCGCGGCTTGAGCAGCAGCGCGGCCAGGGCCGGCGACAGCGTCAGCGACACCAGCGCCGAGATCACGGTGGAGGCGGCGATGGTGACGGCGAACTGGCGGTAGAACATGCCGGAGATGCCGTCGATGAAGGCCGTCGGCACGAAGACCGCCACCAGCACCAGCGCGATGGCGACCAGGGCGAAGCCCACTTCGTCCATGCTGCGCTGCGCCGCGGCGACGGGGCTCATGCCGTCCTCCATGTGCCGCTCGACGTTTTCCACCACCACGATGGCGTCATCGACGACGATGCCGATCGCCAGCACCAGGCCGAACAATGACAGGGTATTGAGGCTATAGCCCATCGCCGCCAGCACGCTGAAGGTGCCGACGAGGGACACGGGAATGGCCAGGATGGGAATGATGGCGGCGCGCCACGAGCCGAGGAACAGCAGCATGGCCAGGCACACCAGCAGGGCCGCCTCGAAGATGGTGTCGCGCACCTTGTCGATCGAGGAGCGGATGAATTCAGTCGGATTGTAATAGCTGTGGTAGGCGACGTCTTGCGGGAAGTCGGCTTCCATTTTTGCCAGCAGCTCCAGCACGCGGTCGCCCGTGGCCAGCGCGTTCGAGCCGGGCAGCAGGCTGATGCTCAGCGCGATGGCCGTGCGCTTGTCGACGAAACCGCTTTCCGTGTAATCCTGCGCGCCCATCTCGACGCGCGCCACGTCGCGCAGGCGCACCACGCCGCCGCCGGCATGGGCGGCCACGACGATGGCTTCGAATTCGGCCACGTCGCGCAGGCGGCTTTGCGCCTGCACCTGCACCTGGAAGGCGCCGTCGCTGCCGCCGGGCGGCTGGTTCAATACGCCGGCGGCGACCTGGGAATTGGCTTGCCGCACGGCCGCGATCACTTCCTGCGCAGTCAACCCCAGCGAGGCCACGCGCGCCGGGTCGAGCCAGATGCGCATCGAGAAGTCGCGCGCGCCGCGCGTGTAGATGTCGCCCACGCCTTCGACGCGGGCCAGCTTGTCCTTGATGGCCGTGCCGATGAAGTTGGAAATGTACTGCTGGTCGCGCGTGCCTTTGGGTGAATCGAACAGCACCACCATCAGCTGGTCGGGCGATGCCTTCTTGACGGCCAGCCCCAGGCGCCGCACGGCATCGGGCAGGCGCGCTTCGGCTACCGCCACGCGGTTCTGCACCAGCGACTGGGCCTGTTCGACGTTGGTGCCCGCCTTGAACACCACGCTGATGGTCAGCTTGCCGTCGCCCACCGATTGCGAGGACAGGTAGAGCATGCCGTCGACGCCGTTGATTTCCTGTTCGATCGGCGCGGCGACGGTATCGGCGATTTCCTGCGCCGAGGCGCCAGGATAGCTGGCCTTCACGGTCACCGTGGGCGGCACGATCTCGGGAAACTCCGAGATCGGCAGGCGCATGGCCGACACCGCGCCCACCAGGGTGATGAGGATGGACAGCACGATGGCAAACACGGGACGGCGGATGAAAAATCGGGAAAACCGCATGCTCTCTCCTTATGCGCCGCTGGCGCGCGGAGCGGCCACCAGCACCTGGTCGCCCGGGCGCACCTTGGCCGCGCCGGAAACGATGACTTTATCGTGCGGTCCGAGGCCGGACAGCACGATCTGCTTGTCGCCCCGCAGGCCGCCCAGTTCCAGTTTGCGCGGCACCACCTTGCCCGCCGCGTCCACGACGAACACCATCTTTTTGTTCTGGTCGCTGAGTATGGCGGCATCGGGCACCAGCAGGCGCTCCTGCGCCGGGCCGACGGGGATGCGCACGCGTGCAAAGCTGCCCGGCATGATGGCGCGGTCGGCGTTGGCCAGGCTGGCGCGCAGGCGCACGGTGCCCGAGCGGGCGCTGATTTCGTTGTCGACAAAGTCCACGCTGGCATCCTGCGCGGGGCCGCCGCCGTCGAGCGCCAGCTGCACCTTCGATGGCAGCCTGCTTTGCTGGCGCAGGCGCTGGAAATCCGCCTCCGACAGGTCGACCATGGCGCGCACGGGGCTGTGCGCGACGATGGTGGTCAGCACGCCGCTTTGCGCCGCGCCGCCGGCCACGTAGTTGCCGACATCGACGCGGCGGTCCGACACGGTGCCGGCGATGGGCGCGCGCATGGTGGTAAAAGACAGTTCCAGTTCGGCGCTGCGCAATTCCGCCTGGCTCAGCATGACGGCCGCCTGCGCGCCTTCCAGTTCGCCGCGCGCCCGTTCCAGCTCCTCGGTGCTGGCCGCGCCCGTTTGCTGCAGCCGGCTGCTGCGCTCGAACTGGGCCGTGGCCAGCTTGCTGCGTGCATTGGCCTGGGCCAGGCCGGCCCGGGCACGGTCGCGCGCCGCCGCGAAGGGGCGCGGGTCGATGACGAACAGCGCATCGCCGGCCTTGACCTGCTGGCCGTCGCGAAAGGCGATCTGCTGCAAATAGCCGGACACGCGCGAGCGCACTTCCACGCGCTGCGACGGTTCGATGCGGCCCGTGTAGTCGAGGGTCGCCTGCACCATCGACGATTCGGGCAGCGCCACGGACACGGTGGCCTTGGGCGGCGGGCCGCCAGGCGCGGCCTGGGAACGGCCGCAGCCGGATAACGTGGCGTTGCAGGCCAGGGCCAGCAGCAGTAACAGCGGGACGGGCAGGGACGGGATCGGACGGGGGCGCATCATGCGGGGTCTCCAGAAGGCGTGGGGGGCTTGGCCAGGGCGCGGCCGAGCGCGAAAATGGCCAGCGCTGCGAGTACCAGCGCGCTGGCGACGGCAAAGGTGGCGTGCATGCCGCCGATCATGGCGGCTGGCGGAGCACTGGCGATATCGCTGGTGCCGGCAGCGAAGACGGCGCCCATCACGGAGGCGCCCGTGACGAGGCCCAGATTGCGCGACAGATTGAGCATGCCGGAGATGACGCCGCGCTGCTCGGCAGCGATATCGACCATCACGGCCGTATTGTTGGCTGCCTGGAACAGCGCATAGCTGGCCGTCAGCAGCATGATCGGGACGACGTAGCCGGCAATGCCCAGGCTGGCGGGCAGCAGGGCCAGCGCCAGGCAGGCGAAGGCCGCGCCGCACAGGCCCGCGCCGCCCATGCGCTGCGCGCCGTAGCGGTCCACCAGCCAGCCGGACGGCACGCCGCAGAACGCCGCCACCAGCGGCCCGGCCGCCAGCACCATGCCGGTGACGGCCGTGCCCAGGCCCAGGCCGCGCGCCAGGTAGAAGGGGCCGACCACCAGGGTGGACATCATCACCGTCGAGACCAGCATGCTGGTCGCCAGGCCGGCGCTGAGCACGGGCGCGCGCAGCATGGCCAGGCGTATCAGCGGCGCCGGCGCCTTCAGTTCGACGCGGACGAACAGGATGGCGCCGACGCAGGCAGCCAGCAGCAGCGCCACGTTGCGCACGCTGAAATGGCCGCGGCCCACGGTCATCGCCAGCGCATAGGCGCACAGGGTCAGCGCCAGCAGCACGGTGCCGCGGTGGTCGAAGACGGGCCGTCTGGCGTTGGCGCCGCGCTGGTCGGCCGGCAGGAAGCGCCAGGCCAGCAGCAGCGCCACGCCGGCCAGCGGCACGTTGACGAGGAAAATGGCTTGCCAGCCGAAGTGCGCGATCAGCAGGCCGCCCAGCGCGGGGCCAAGCGTGGTGCCGACGGCCGACATGGTGCCGAGCAGGCCCATGGCGCTGCCCGTTCTGGCCTTGGGCACGGTGCTGCCGACAAAGGCCATGGTCAGCGCCATCATGACGGACGCGCCCAGGCCCTGCAGGGCGCGCGCGGCAACCAGCAGCCACAAGGTGGGCGCCAGGGCGCACAGGATGGAAGCGACGGCAAACAGCGCGATGCCGGCCAGCAGCAGGCGGCGCCGGCCGACCATGTCGCCAAGGCGGCCCACGCTGACGATCAGCGCGGTGATGGCCAGCAGATAGGCCAGCACGATCCATTGCACATCCTGGAACGGCGCGTGCAGGGCCTTGGCCATGTCGGGCAAGCCCACGTTGGCGATACTGGTACCCAGCGCGGGCAGAAGCATGGCCAGGGACAGGCTGGCAAGCGCGCCGCGCACGGGGCGCGTGGCGCTACCGGCTTCTGTGGCCTGCTTGTCGGGTGGAGCGGGTTTTGAAGGTGCTTGCATGGCGTGGTGGATCCTCGAATAGGGTCACCACATGGTACTGAGGGATCTGGTATGGCGGAAGACGCATCATTTGCATTGTGTTATTGCGTTTGACGCCATGTGAGCGGGAAGGACTACATGGCCAATCAGATCGCGTTCAGCGGTATTTTGAGGTAGCGCACGCCGTTGTCTTCCGGTTCGGGCAGCTTGCCTGCATTGATGTTGACCTGGATGGCGGGCAGGATCAAGGTCGGCATGTCGAGGGTGGCGTCGCGGCTGGTGCGCATGGCCACGAATTGTTCTTCCGTGATGCCGTCGCGCAAGTGGATGTTGCTGGCCCGTTGTTCGGCCACCGTCACTTCCCAGCGCGCCTCGCGGCCGTTGGGCGGGTAGTCGTGGCACATGAACAGCCGCGTTTGCGGCGGCAGCGACAGCAATCGTTGCGCGGAGCGGTACAAGAGGGAGGCCGAGCCGCCGGGAAAATCGCAGCGGGCCGAGCCTACGTCCGGCATGAACAGGGTGTCGCCGACGAAGACGGCGTCGCCGATCTGGTACGCCAGGTCGGCCGGCGTATGGCCGGGCACGTGCAGGGCGCGTACTTCCAGCTTGCCGATATGGAAAACCTGGTCGGGCGCGAACAGCTGGTCGAACTGCGAGCCGTCGGCCCTGGCGCCGTCCTGATGGTAGACGGCCGCGAACGCCTGCTGCACCGTCTGGATGGCGGCGCCGATGGCCACGTCGCCGCCCAGCTGCTGCTGCAGGTAGGGCGCGGCGGACAAGTGGTCGGCATGCGCATGGGTTTCCAGCAGCCAGCGGCACTGCAAGCCGTGCTCGCGCACGAAAGCGATCACCTTGTCGGCCGAGGCGGTCGAGGTGCGGCCCGCCTTGGGGTCGTAGTCGAGCACGGAATCGATGATGGCGCAGTCGCGGCCATCGGCCTCGTAGACAACATAGGTGACGGTGGCGGTGGCGGGGTCGAAGAAAGCTTGGATTTGTGGAGTCATCACGGCGGCAAGGGACGGGCAAGGGAAGGGCATTATATCGTCAGAGTTCGCTAAAAAAATGCTGCAAATTGACATTTAACATGCGAAAAACAGATAAGCGTTCGTCACAGTCGTGCGCACCCTGACGCTTGCAGCATGGTAACCTCATTCTTCCAAGGAGGAATTCATGAACGATATCACTGCACGCAGCGAACAGTACCGCGGTTTTACGATTTCCGTGACCCCGCAAAAGGATAACGACGATTTATGGGATTTTACCTACCGCCTGCAGCGCGAAGGTGAGCCCGAGGCGCAGGCGATCACGCGCAGCCGCACCCTGGGCGGCTATGCGGCGCCCGAGACGGCTTGCACGGCTGGCCTGGAAGTGGCCAGGACGGAAGTGGATAATCTGTTGCGCCCTTGAGCGAGCGTAAATCGTTTAGCCCGAAAGTGAGCCTGACTACGGCTGGCGCGTGAAACACGTCGCTGCCAGTCGCGCTTCATGCTACGATTTCCACTATTGAGTCAGTCACCAAGGAGGCACCCCATGGATAGCAGTTCTAAAATTCACTATAAAGGCTGGGAAATCGTTCCCCTGGCCGTGCCCACCACCGACGGCAAATGGTCGGCCAGTTGCGATATCGAACGCGCCACCGTGGAAGGCCTGGAAGTATTCGAAGGCTCGACCATGCAATTCGTTCGCGACGACGAGGAGGGCGCCATTGCCGCCGCCTGCGAAGAAGCCGTGCGCCAGATCGACAACATCATCGCCAATCCGCTGGTTAGGCTGGCCTAGTTTTAGCTCCTAATATCACTCTCAGCCGGCGCCCGCCGGCTTTTTTTCATCCGCGCTGTTTTCCTGTCTGTTGCATGTTTCATTCAATGTTTCAAAATGAATTGATTGAAACAAATGTGAAACGTTGTTGACGCCAAACGTGACATCGCTGTTGCGCGACGTGACAGCCACGCTGCGCGGCCCCCACAGCCGTTTGCGCGCCTTTTCGCTCTGCGACAACGGGTTTTTCCACTGGTCGAAGGTTCCTGGCACGGCATTTGCAATACTGATGCTCATAGCCACTCCGTGAAACATTCGGGACCATCCGAAACCCATAAGGTGAACACATGACTCAATACTCCGCAGGTGCCGCATTCCGCAAGGCCGTCCAGGAAGAATCCCCGTTGCAAGTCGTCGGCGCCATCAACGCCAACCACGCCTTGCTGGCCAAGCGCGCCGGTTACAAGGCCATCTACCTGTCCGGCGGCGGCGTCGCGGCCGGCTCGCTGGGCTTGCCTGACCTGGGCATTTCCAGCCTGGACGATGTGCTGACCGACATCCGCCGCATCACCGACGTGTGCGACCTGCCGCTGCTGGTCGACGCCGACACGGGTTTCGGTTCGTCCGCATTCAATGTGGCGCGCACCGTGAAATCGATGATCAAGTTCGGCGCGGCCGGCCTGCACATCGAAGACCAGGTGGGCGCCAAGCGCTGCGGCCACCGTCCTGGCAAGGAAATCGTGAGCAAGGAAGAAATGGTCGACCGCATCAAGGCGGCCGTCGATGCGCGCACGGACCCGAACTTCGTCATCATGGCGCGCACCGATGCGCTGGCCGTCGATGGCCTGGAATCGGCTTTGGAACGCGCCGTCGCCTGCGTCGAAGCGGGCGCCGACATGATCTTCCCGGAAGCCATCACGGATCTGGACATGTACGCCACCTTCGCCAAGGCCGTCAACGTGCCTATCCTGGCCAACATCACGGAATTCGGTTCCACGCCGCTGTTCACCTTGGACGAATTGCGCAGCGCGCACGTGGGCCTGGCGCTGTATCCATTGTCCGCTTTCCGCGCCATGAACAAGGCGGCGGAAAACGTGTACCAGGCGCTGCGCCGCGACGGCACGCAAAAGAACGTCGTCGACACCATGCAGACGCGCATGGAGCTGTATGAATCGATCAATTACCACGACTTCGAGCAAAAGCTCGACGCGCTGTTCGCCGCGCAAAAGAAATAAGCAGAAATAAGCAAGAAGCAGGGGCCGCATGCCGGCCCCGCAGTGATGCAACCGAGACTAGTCAATTTTTGGAGAAATCAATGAACGCACCGCAAGCCGCCACTTTCAAGCCTAAAAAATCCGTCGCCCTGTCCGGCGTCACCGCCGGCAACACGGCGCTGTGCTCGGTCGGCAAGACCGGCAACGATTTGCATTACCGCGGCTATGACATCCTGGACGTGGCCGACAGCTGCGAGTTCGAGGAAATCGCCTACCTGCTGGTGCACGGCAAGCTGCCGACGTCCGCTGAATTGAAAGGCTACAAGGCCAAACTGAAATCCTTGCGCGGCTTGCCGTCGGCCGTGAAGCTGGCGCTGGAAGCGCTGCCGGCTGCCGCCCACCCGATGGACGTGATGCGCACGGGCGTGTCCGTGCTGGGCTGCACCCTGCCGGAAAAAGACGACCATAACGCGCCGGGCGCGCGCGACATCGCCGACCGCCTGATGGCGTCGTTCGGCTCCATGCTGCTGTACTGGTACCACTACAGCCATAATGGCAAGCGCATCGAAGTGGAAACGGACGACGACTCGATCGGCGGCCACTTCCTGCACCTGCTGCATGGCGAAAAACCGTCGGCGTCGTGGGAAAAGGCCATGCACACGTCCTTGATCCTGTACGCGGAACACGAATTCAATGCCTCGACCTTCACCAGTCGCGTGATCGCCGGCACGGGGTCGGACATCCACTCGGCCATCACGGGCGCCATCGGCGCGCTGCGCGGCCCGAAACACGGCGGCGCGAATGAAGTGGCGCTGGAGATCCAGAAACGCTACGACAACCCGGACGAAGCGGAAGCCGATATCCGCGAGCGCGTCGCCAACAAGGAAGTGGTGATCGGTTTCGGCCACCCCGTCTACACGATTTCCGACCCGCGCAACGTCGTCATCAAGGAAGTGGCCCGTTCGCTGTCGCAGGAAGCCGGTTCCACGAAAATGTTCGACATCGCCGAGCGCCTGGAATCGGTCATGTGGGAAATCAAGAACATGTTCCCGAACCTGGACTGGTTCTCGGCCGTGTCTTACCACATGATGGGCGTGCCGACGGCGATGTTTACGCCGCTGTTCGTCATCTCGCGCACCTCGGGCTGGGCTGCCCACATCATCGAGCAGCGCATCGACAACAAGATCATCCGCCCGAGCGCCAACTACGTGGGCCCGGAAGATCTGGAATTCGTGCCGATCAAGGACCGCAAATAATGAGTACTGCATTGACTACCCCCATGAATACCTTGCACCGCAAGCGCTTGCCGGGCACCCAGCTAGACTACTTCGACACGCGCGCCGCCGTCGATGCGATCCAGCCAGGCGCCTACGCCACCTTGCCCTACACCTCGCGTGTACTGGCGGAAAACCTCGTGCGCCGCTGCGACCCGGCGACATTGAATGCTTCGCTGAGCCAGTTCATCGAACGCCGGCGCGACCTCGATTTCCCGTGGTTCCCCGCGCGCGTCGTCTGCCATGACATCCTGGGCCAGACGGCCCTGGTCGACCTGGCCGGCTTGCGCGACGCCATCGCGGCCCAGGGCGGCGACCCGGCCCTGGTCAACCCCGTCGTGCCGACGCAGCTGGTGGTCGACCATTCGCTGGCCGTCGAATGCGGTGGATTCGACCCCGATGCCTTCGCCAAGAACCGCGCCATCGAAGACCGCCGCAATGAAGACCGTTTCGACTTCATCGACTGGACCAAGAAAGCCTTTAAAAACGTCGACGTGATCCCGCCGGGCAACGGCATCCTGCACCAGATTAACCTCGAGCGCATGTCGCCCGTGATCCAGGTGCAGGATGGCGTGGCCTATCCCGATACCCTGGTCGGCACGGATTCGCATACGCCGATGGTCGACGCGCTGGGCGTGATCGCCATCGGCGTGGGCGGCCTGGAAGCGGAAAGCGTGATGCTGGGCCGCGCCTCGTGGATGCGTTTGCCCGACATCATCGGCGTCAAGCTGACGGGCAAACCGCAGCCGGGCATCACGGCTACCGATACCGTGCTGGCGCTGACGGAGTTCCTGCGCAAGCAGAAGGTCGTCTCGTCCTACCTGGAATTCTTTGGCGAAGGCGCATCGCACCTGACCCTGGGCGACCGCGCCACGATTTCCAACATGGCGCCGGAATTTGGTGCCACGGCCGCCATGTTCTACATCGATGCGCAAACCATCAAATATCTGAAACTGACGGGCCGCGACGACGAACTGGTGAAATTGGTGGAGCTGTACGCGAAAGAGACGGGCCTGTGGGCCGACAGCCTGGTCGACGCGCAGTACGAGCGCGTATTGACGTTTGACCTGTCATCCGTCGTGCGCAATATCGCCGGGCCGTCGAATCCGCACAACCGCGTACCGACGTCGGAACTGGCTGCGCGCGGCATTTCCGGCGTGGTGGAAAACGAGCCGGGCAAGATGCCGGACGGCGCCGTCATCATCGCGGCCATTACCAGTTGCACCAACACGAACAACCCGCGCAACATGATCGCCGCCGGGCTGATCGCGCGCAATGCGAACCGCCTCGGTTTGACCCGTAAACCTTGGGTGAAATCGTCGCTGGCGCCCGGCTCGAAAACCGTGGAACTGTACCTGCAGGAAGCGGGCCTGATGCCGGAACTTGAAACACTGGGCTTTGGCGTGGTGGCTTTCGCCTGCACTTCGTGCAACGGCATGTCGGGCGCGCTCGACCCCGTGATCCAGGATGAAGTGGTGTCGCGCGACCTGTACGCCACGGCTGTCCTGTCGGGCAACCGCAACTTCGATGGCCGCATCCACCCGTACGCGAAGCAGGCTTTCCTCGCCTCGCCGCCGCTGGTGGTGGCCTACGCGATCGCCGGCACCATCCGCTTCGATATCGAAAAGGATGTGCTGGGCCATGACGCGGACGGCAAACCGATTTTGCTCAAGGATATCTGGCCATCCGACGAGGAAATCGACGCTATCGTCGCGTCCAGCGTCAAGCCGGAGCAGTTCCGCAAGGTGTACATCCCGATGTTCGCCGCGCAGGCGGACGACGGCATCAAGGTCAGCCCGCTGTACGACTGGCGTCCGCAGACGACGTATATCCGCCGTCCGCCGTACTGGGAAGGCGCGCTGGCTGGCGCGCGTCCGTTGAAAGGCATGCGTCCGCTGGCCGTTTTGGGCGACAACATCACCACCGACCATCTGTCGCCATCGAACGCCATCATGCTCGATAGCGCGGCCGGCGAGTACCTGGCGAAAATGGGTTTGCCGGAGGAAGACTTCAATTCCTACGCCACGCACCGGGGCGACCATCTGACGGCGCAACGCGCCACGTTCGCCAACCCGACCCTGAAGAACGAGATGGTCATCGAGGACGGCAAAGTCAAGGCGGGTTCGCTCACGCGCATCGAGCCGGAAGGCACGATCTCGCGCATGTGGGAAGCCATCGAGGTGTACATGGAGCGCAAGCAGCCATTGATCATCATCGCCGGCGCCGACTATGGCCAGGGTTCCTCGCGCGACTGGGCCGCCAAGGGCGTGCGCCTGGCCGGCGTGGAAGCCATCGTGGCCGAAGGCTTCGAGCGCATCCACCGCACCAACCTGGTGGGCATGGGCGTGCTGCCGCTGGAATTCCTTCCCGGCGTGAACCGCAAGACGTTGGGCCTGGACGGCAGCGAAACCTACGACGTCGTCGGCGAGCGCACGCCGCGCTCCACTTTGACCCTCGTCATCCACCGCAAGAACGGCGAAACGGTGCAAGTGCCCGTCACCTGCCGCCTCGATACGGCGGAAGAGGTGTCGATTTACGAGGCCGGCGGCGTGCTGCAAAGGTTTGCCCAGGATTTCCTCGAGTCGTCGAAGGCAGCGTAAACCAGGGGTCAGACCCGCCGGGTCTGACCCCAGCTTTGTGTTGCGGGGAGGCTGTCGTCCTCGCAGCGCAGGCAAAGAACTTCTGCGGAAATATACAATGACCCACACCCCCCAAATCAAAATCCCCGCCACCTACATGCGCGGCGGCACCAGCAAGGGCGTGTTCTTCCGCCTGCAGGATTTGCCGGCCAGCGCGCAAGTGCCGGGCGCCGCGCGCGATGCGCTGCTGCTGCGCGTGATCGGCAGCCCTGACCCGTACGGCAAGCAGATCGACGGCATGGGCGGCGCCACCTCGAGCACCAGCAAGACGGTGATCCTGGCGAAAAGCAGCAAGCTTAACCACGACGTCGACTACCTGTTCGGCCAGGTCTCCATCGACAAGCCGTTTGTCGACTGGAGCGGTAATTGCGGCAACCTGTCGGCCGCCGTCGGCTCGTTCGCCATCGCCAGCGGCCTGGTGGACGCCGCCCGCGTGCCGGCAAACGGCATCGCCACGGTGCGCATCTGGCAAGCCAATATCGGCAAAACCATCATTGCCCACGTCCCCATGACCAACGGCGAAGTACAGGAAACGGGCGACTTCGAACTCGATGGCGTGACCTTCCCGGCCGCCGAAGTAAAGCTGGAATTTCTCGACCCGGCCGCGGAGGAAGAGGGCGGCGGTGGCGCGATGTTCCCCACCGGCAACCTGGTCGACGACCTCGACGTGCCCGGCATCGGTGTTTTACAAGTCACGATGATCAACGCCGGCATCCCGACGATTTTTGTCGACGCGGACGCCATCGGCTACACGGGCACGGAACTGCAGGACGCCATCAATGGCGATCCGGCCGCGCTGGCCCGTTTCGAGACCATCCGCGCGCATGGCGCCCTGCGCATGGGTTTGATTTCCCACCTTGATGAAGCGGCGAAGCGCCAGCACACGCCGAAAGTGGCCTTTGTCGCCAAGCCGGCCGGCTATGTGTCATCGAGCGGCAAGCAGGTGGCAGTGGGCGATATCGACCTGCTGGTGCGCGCGCTGTCCATGGGCAAGCTGCATCACGCCATGATGGGCACGGCCGCTGTCGCCATCGGCACGGCGGCGGCCATCCCCGGCACACTGGTCAACCTGGCGGCGGGCGGCGGCGAAAAAACCAGCGTGCGCTTCGGCCACCCGTCCGGCACCCTGATGGTGGGCGCGGAAGCGGCGCTGGCCGATGGCGTCTGGAGCGTCACCAAGGCCATCATGAGCCGCAGCGCGCGCGTGCTGATGGAAGGCGTGGTGCGCATACCCGGCGACGCGTTTTAAGGCCAAACAGGCGAATGCGCATGCAGATCAGTTGATATTTCTGCTAGCAAAGAAACTGAGCGACAAGGAAAATGGGGGAGCGTCAGCCGCGATGTACGTGAGCGTAGTGCAGGCGCTGGCGGCCTCCCATGCTTTCTGACTGGTGAACAGATGCTATTTAACTCCTACGTCTTCCTGTTTGCATATCTGCCCGTCACGCTGGCCGGTTTTTTCATCCTGGGACGACGCAGCCGCTTATGGGCCGCCGCCTGGCTGGCCGGCGCCTCGCTGTTTTTCTACGGCTGGTGGGACTACCGCTACCTGCCGCTGCTGCTCGGCTCCATCGGCTTCAATTACGGCTGCGCCACCGTGCTTGGGCCGGGACGCATCCGCCACCGCAAGGGCCTGTTGATCGCGGCCATCGCCGCCAACCTGGGCCTGCTCGCCTATTACAAATATGCGGGTTTCTTCGTTGCCAGCCTGGCGCAATTGCTGGCGCAGCCCATGCCCATCCTGCACGTGGTGCTGCCGATCGGGATTTCGTTTTTTACGTTTACCCAGATCGCCTTCCTGGTCGATACCTACCAGGGCAAGGCGCAGGAAAGCCGTTTTGTCCACTATCTGCTGTTCGTCACGTATTTTCCGCACCTGATCGCCGGCCCGGTGCTGCACCACAAGGAGATGATGCCGCAGTTTGCGGACCGGCGCATCTTCCGCCTTTCGGGCAGGAATGTGGCCATCGGCTCGACGATTTTCATCATCGGGCTGGCGAAAAAAGTACTGGTGGCCGATAACATCGGCCCGTACGCGGCGCCGCTATTCAGCGATCCCGCAGCGCCCACGCTGCTGGCCGCCTGGGGCGGGGTATTGGCGTACGCGTTTCAGCTGTACTTCGATTTCTCCGGTTATTCCGACATGGCCATCGGCTTGTCGAGATTATTTGGCGTGCGCCTGCCCTTGAACTTCGACTCGCCCTACAAAGCGCGCAATATCGCGCAATTCTGGCGCCGCTGGCACATGACCCTGTCGCGCTTCCTGCGCGATTACCTGTATATCCCGCTGGGCGGCAAGCGCTGCGGGCCCGTGCGCCGCTACCTGAACCTGATGATCACCATGGTGCTGGGCGGCCTGTGGCATGGCGCCGGGTGGAATTTCATCGTCTGGGGCGCGCTGCATGGCGCTTACCTGGGTGTCCACAAGGCCTGGAGCGAGGTTGCGCGGCGCCTGCATCTGCCGCTCGATAGCCGGGCATGGAAGATCGTCGCCACCGCCATCACCTTTGCCGCCGTCTGCGTTGCCTGGGTCTTTTTCCGCGCACCGAACATGGCGACGTCATGGGCTATCCTGCAGGGCATGGCGGGTGGCAACGGCATTGCCATACCCGACGCGCTGGCCAGCCGCGTGCCTGCGCTGCAGCGCTTGCTGGAAACGGTGGGCGTGACGTTTTACCTGGGCGAAGGCTTCCAGTTCGTCAAAACCTGGACGTGGATAGGCATTGCGGCGCTGCTCGCCTTCGCCTTTCCGAACACGCAGCAGATCATGCGCCGCTGTACCCCGGCGCTGGATTTTCAGCGTGCCAGCACGGCAGGAGCGGCAGGTCCCGACATGGCGCGCCTGCTGACGTGGCGTGCTTCGCCGGCGTGGGCGGCGGCCATCGCGCTGCTGGCGCTGGCGAGCATCCTGGCCCTGAACCAGCCCGCCGATTTCCTGTATTTCCAGTTTTGACGGGGGAGCGCTGAAAATGAGCAGACCTTCTTATGCCCGTTATCTGTCCATCCTCACGCTGGTGCTGCTGTCTTGCGCCTGCCTGGTATGCGCCTTTGTGTACATCGTCGACCCCTACAATTTATATGGCGTGGCAAGGCGCGAAAACTTCAACGCCGTCAAACCTGGGCTGGAACGCTACCAGAGCCAGATCAAGCACGAACACGCGCTGCGCTTGCGGCCGCGCTTCATCATCCTGGGCAACTCGCGCGCCGAGATCGGCTTCGATCCGCGTGCCGCTGCATTTGGCGCAATGCAGGGCGCTGGCTACAACATGGGAATTCCCGGCACGGGGATGGCGACGGCCATCAGCCAGTTCGGGCGGCTGACCCAGGCTGGCATCAAGCCGGGGACGGTGATCGTGGGCCTTGAATTCATCGATTTTCTGAAGCCGGCCATCGCGCCGCCGGCGCGCGCAGAGGCGCCGTCCGCCCATCTTCCTGGTTTTTGGCGTTTCGATACCTTGTTTTCTCTGGCCTCGGTCAAGGACGCCGTGAAGACGCCGCTTATCCAGCATGACAGGGCGGCGTTCACCATCGAGCCAAGCGGCCTCAATCCCGCGCTGGACTATGGCGCACATGCGGTCCGCGATGGCTATGACAAGGTATTCAGGCATCGGGCGCAGAAAAGCGCCGCCCGATTTGTCACCATGTCGAAAACCGATTTTGCTGACGGCGATTTTCAATCGCTGCACGACTTCTTGCTGGCGATGTCGGCCACGCAGGCCGATATCAAGCTGGTGATCTATCCCTACCACGCGCAGATGCTCACCCTGTTCGAAGGAGCAGGTCTGTGGCCCCTGTTCGAGGAGTGGAAACAGCAGGTGGTGCAGGAAGTGGCGGGGGTAAAGGAAAAGAACCCTTCCGCCAGCATCAGCGTGACCGATTTCAGCGGCTTTGGGCCTTACAACTGCGAGCCTATCCCCACGCAACAACAGCGCCACGCCAGCACGCGCTGGTACTGGGAAGCGGGGCACTTCAAGAAGGCACTGGGCGACATCGTCATGCAGCGCGTCATGACGCACAAGGGCGGTGCGCCGGACGATGGCCAGTTCGGCATGCCGCTGACCAGCGCCACCTTGGCGGCGAATCGCGACAGGATTGCCGCCGAGCGCCGGGCCTGCGAGGCGGCGCAGCCAGCGATGTTCGCGCTCTCGAAAAAACTGTTTGAAAAATCGTTGGAGAGGGCATCCATACGCAGATAAAGGAAGAAAGACCCAGGTAGATGCTACACAAATAGTAAACATAAGGAGGCCAGGCCAGTTCGCCCAAGCCCGATACCAGATTGCACGCATACCGGAGGAGACATGAATTTCGCAGCATTTTATCAACGCTCGATCGACACGCCAGAGGCTTTCTGGCGCGAGGAAGCGGACAAGATCGACTGGAACACCCCGTTTTCGCAAGTGCTTGATTATTCGCGGCCGCCGTTCGCCAAATGGTTCGTCGGCGGCACCACCAATTTGTGCCACAACGCCGTTGACCGCTGGGTGGACAGCCAGGGCGATGCCGCCGCGCTGATCGCCATTTCCACCGAAACGAACACGGAGCGCATCTACAGCTTTCGCGAACTGCAGCGAGAAGTGGAGCGCTGTGCCGCCATGTTGCTGTCGCTGGGCGTGGTCAAGGGCGACCGCGTCCTGATCTACATGCCGATGATCGCCGAGGCGGCGTTCGCCATGCTCGCTTGCGCCCGCATCGGCGCCGTGCATTCCGTGGTGTTCGGCGGCTTTGCCGCCAACAGCCTGGCCAGCCGCATCGACGATGCGCAGCCCAAGCTGGTGTTTTCCGCCGATGCCGGTTCGCGCAATGGCAAGGCGATTGCCTACAAGCCGCTGCTCGACGAAGCCATCCGCATCGCCGCGCACAAGCCGCGGCAGGTGCTGCTGGTCGACCGCCACCTGGTGCCGATGGAACTGACGCCGGGCCGTGACGTCGATTACGCGACACTGCGCGAGCGGCATCTGGATGCGCGGGTACCCGTCACCTGGCTCGAATCGAATGAACCGTCGTACGTGCTGTACACCTCGGGCACGACGGGCAAACCGAAGGGCGTGCAGCGCGACGTGGGCGGCTACGCGGTGGCGCTGGCGTCGTCGATGCAGTACAACTTCTGCGGCAAGCCCGGCGAAACCTTCTTCGCCACCTCGGATATCGGCTGGGTGGTGGGCCATTCCTACATCGTGTACGGACCGCTGATCGCCGGCATGGCCACCATCCTGTACGAGGGTTTGCCCACCTGTCCCGATGCTGGCATCTGGTGGAGCATCGTCGAGAAATACAAGGTCACGCGCATGTTCTCGGCGCCGACTGCCATCCGCGTGCTGCGCAAGCACCCGGTGGAACTGATGCGCAAATACGACCTGTCGTCATTGAAGGCGCTGTACCTGGCGGGCGAGCCGCTCGATGAAACCACCTCGCAATGGATCGCCGACGAACTGAAAGTGGACATCATCGACAACTACTGGCAGACGGAGACGGGCTGGCCGATTCTCTCGGTGGCGAAAGGCGTGGCCGACACGCCGACGCGCCTGGGCAGCCCCGGCCTGGCCATGTACGGCTACCAGGTCAGGCTGCTCAATGAAGCGACGGGCGAGGAGTGCGGCGCGAACGAGAAGGGCGTGCTGGTGCTGGAAGGCCCGCTGCCGCCCGGCTGCATGCAGACGGTGTACGGCGACGATGCGCGTTTCGTCGACACCTATTGGTCCACCTTCAGCGGCCGGCAAGTGTATTCCACCTTCGACTGGGGCCTGCGCGATGCGGATGGCTATTACTTTATTCTGGGCCGCACCGATGACGTGATCAACGTGGCCGGCCACCGCCTGGGCACGCGCGAAATCGAGGAAAGCATCACCAGCCATCCGAACGTGTCGGAAGTGGCGGTGGTAGGCGTGGAGGACAAGCTCAAAGGCCAGGTGGCGATGGCGTTCGTGATCCTGAAGGATCCGCAGGGTTTCGACAGCGTTGAAGCGAAAGCGGTGCTGGAGCGCGAAGTGATGGCCGTGGTCGACCGCCAGCTGGGCGCCGTGGCGCGGCCCGCGCGCGTGCTGTTCGTGGCGCAGCTGCCGAAAACGCGGTCGGGCAAGCTGCTGCGCCGTTCGATCCAGGCCATCTGCGAAGGGCGCAGTCCGGGCGACCTGACGTCGATGGATGATCCGGCCGCGCTGCAGCAGATCCAGGCAGCGCTGGCATAAGCGCCATGATGAGCGCGAAGTTTATCAATCGATAAACTTCGCGCTCAAATGCGGTCGCTTTCCTTGCGCACGACCCTGCCCACGATCAGGCATTCATTGCCGCGGCACAGTTTGCGGTGGTATTTACGCTGGTCCGGGTTGTCCGACGTCAGCCACCATTCGCCGATATCGCGCGCCATGCGCTTGACCACCGGTTCGCCTTCATAGTTGATCGCGAATACCACGCCATCGGCCGGCCGGCTGTCGGCCGTATTGATGATCACCACGTCGTCCTCGTACAGGGCCGGCTCCATGCTCTCGCCCTTGACCTTGATCGCCACCAGTTTTTCAGGGTGGTAGCCATTGCGCTCGACCCAGCTGCGCGGCACGCTGATGGTGCTGCCGTCGTGCGTTTCCGGTTCGATGGCAAAGCCCGTGATGCCCGCCGACAGGCGCAATTTGACCTTGCGGATCGGGTAAAAACGTTCGTCCTCGCCATCTTCCACGACCACGGCCTGCGCGCCGGCCAGCGCGCGCGCGGCCATGGCCGTCTGGTCGGGCGCCGCGCCCTGGTCGAAGTACATGCTATCGAGCTGCAGGTCCGCTTCCAGCTTGCGCGCGATCTTTTCGCTGAAGGCACGGCCCTCGCGGTAGCTGGGCGAGAGGATTTGCGAGATGCGCGCCTCGCTCCAGCCGCTGACGTCGGAAATTTTCTTGCGCGTGTTGTCGTAATGCTCGCGGATCAGGGCCAGCAGGCGATCGCGTCTGTATTGATACATATTCATCTCCACATTAAACCTGAAATTTACCGTTTGATAAATTACCAAATGCTTGACTTTAACATTAGCGATTGATAAAGTCCACTCGTTGCCTGTCGCAAACGCACTACAGCGTCTGCCGGTTGGCGGCACCACGGGAGGTCAGGCAGATGTTGAACAGCAGTCAGTTGGTTGAAAGCAGGGCGGCGCCACGGCAGGGGCGCCAGTTACAGGGACGCAGCAAGAAGTCGCAGCTGCACATCGCCCGCATCGCGCAGTACATCCGCGAGCAGGGCCAGGCCAGCGCGGCGCAGTTGTCCGCCTTGCTGGGACTCGATGCGGGCACCATGAGCCGCTATTTGCGCCACATGTGCGGCATGGGGCAGATCCATCTGGCGCAGCGGCATTGCACGGAGCCGGGACGCCAGCGGCCCGCCCTGTATGCGCTGGGCGAGCAGGACGACGAGGTCGATGGCTGGGCCGAGCTGCCGCCGCAAGTGCGCCGCACGGCCAGCTGGGCACCCGGCATGGCCAGCCGCGATCCGCTGGTGGCGGCCCTGTTTGGCCCGGCCCAGAATAACGATTAGTATCAACGAGGAGATATCATGGGATTCGCAGAAAAATTCATCGCATCGCTGTCGTCGCAGAACCTGCGCGACGATGCCGTCCACCACGACCTGGATGTCATCGCCGCCGCCGCGCTGGCCGGCGACATGGGCGCCTTGCTGTGCCGCGTCAAATATGCGGACGGCACCATCAGCCGCCTGTTTGAAGGCAATGCGGGCAACCTGGCGCAGCTGCTGCGCGCCTGGACGGCGGCCGTGACGCAGAAGGGCCGCGCGCGGCGCTGGGTCAAGGCGAACACGGCCTGGGATGCGCAGGCCGCCAATACCTTGTACCGCCGCGTGGCCGAAGCGTCGCTTGCGCATTGGCTCGACAGCAAATGCAAGGTCTGCCACGGCACGGGCGTCGTCGCCGCCATGCAGGCCGGCGCGCCTGTCGTTTGCAAGGCGTGCCACGGTGGCGGCGAAGCGGCCATCAGCTGTTCCGGCGGCTTCGAGCTCGAACGCATCAAGGACATGGTCAGCGAACTGGAAGGCATCTTCCAGTCGCACAGCGCCCGCGCCATGCGCCGCCTCGGTCACTGACAAAAATTTTGCAATATGCCCGGCACTGAAAAAAAACGCCCCTACAATAGAGTCTCGATCACGCAGCAACAGCAACATAGCCAATACCGCAGTACACCACATGCTTCTCCACTCGTAATAGACGCGCTTTCGGCGCGACACCGATAGGGGAACTCAGCGCAGAGAACGGCCTTCATGGCCCCTTCGCCCACTATCCATCCGGCATGGCCTCGCGCCATCCGGACGCCAGCCCGCCGCCTCGCCGCGTGCGGGTTTTTCATATGTCTTCCCGATTATTCGCAGTTCCTTCCCCAAGACCGCCGCTGGCGGTCTTTTTTTATCCCACGAAAGGTTTTACAACTATGGCATCGACAGCAAACGGCATCGACAGCGTGATCGTTATCAGCAAACAAAGCGCCGAAGGCAGCAAGGCTGCCGCCGGCGGCGGCCAGATTTATCCCCGCGTCACGGCCACCTTCGACACGGAAGCGGACAAATACGCGAGCGCCGAAATCGACGCCAGCCAGCAGCAGGGCGATACCCGCCTGGGCAACTTCCGTACCACGGGCGCCATCAAGGCCGAAGCGGCGTGCGGCACGTATGCGCCGCTGATGGCTGCGCTGCTGCGCCGCGACTTCACGGCGGGCGGCGTGGCTGCCGCGCAAACCACCATCGCCGCTGCCGCCTCCGGCCTGACGCGCAGTGCCGGTTCCTGGCTGGCGGAAGGTTTCCGTGCCGGCAGCGTCGTGCGCATCACCGGCATGACGGCGCCGGCCGCCGCCAACAACGCGAAGAACTTCTTCGTCACGTCGGTCACGGCCACCAACCTGAATGGCCAGTTCATGGACGGTTCGGCCATGATCGTCAAGGCGGCCGGCGATTCGGTCGGCGTGGCGGCGGTCGGCAAGCGCAGTTTCACCCCGTTGACCGGTCATACCACCGACTGGTTCACGGCCGAAGTGCAGGACCCGAAGATCGGCGTGCACCGCAGCTTCGTCGATCAATTGGTCAGCAAGATGGATATCGCCGTGCAGCCGAACGGCATCACCAGCCTGGACTTCACCCTGATGGGCAAGTCGGAAGGCCCGACCACGGCCGCGCCGCATTTCGCCGCTCCCCTGGCTGCACCGGGCACAGGCAAATTCTCGGGCGCCACGGCGATGCTGTCGGTGAACGGCATCCCGTCGCAGATTTGCACCGGCATGTCCGTCTCGCTCGAAGGCCAGGTCAAGGTCGACCCGGTGATCGGCTCGAAGTACGCCACGGCCGCCTCGCGCGGCAAGGTGATGGGCTCGGGCCAGTTCACGGTGCTGCTGCAGGATGCCACCTACCTCGACTACTTCAAGTCCGAGACGGAAATCCCGCTGGCCTACGCCATGGCGTCGGGCACGGCGCCGACCGCGGACGTGCTGGCGCTGGCCATGGGCCGCATCAAGATCACCTCGGCCAAGATCGACGACGGCGAGAAAAACAAGATCGTCACTTGCGCCTTCGACGTCCTGCGCTACAAGGGCGCCGACGCGCAGCACGAAGCGACCACCCTGACCATTCAGGATAGCGCGCTGTAAGCGGCTAGCGTCTGCATAGGGGCCGCCGCGATGGCGGCCTTTTTACTTTTACTTCATCCAGAAAGCATCACACATGAACAACGCACAAAAAATCCAGGCAGGTTTCGACATCGGTAACATCCACGCGGCAGCCACGCCCGTCACCTTCGACGTGCCCGTCATTTTCGATGCGGACGGCGAGGCGGTGGCCGGCCTGACCATCGTCGGCAAGAACAGCGAACAATACCGCGTCGCCAACAACGCCGTGCGCGCCGAAGGCTACAAGAAGTCGGCACGTCGCAAGACGGCCATCGACGCCTCCACCGACGAAGGCGCGGAACTGCTGGTGCAAGCCATTGACGGTAACCAGAAACGCCTGGCACTGTCCGTGGTCACGGGCTGGTATGGCTTCACGAGCAACGGCGCACCCGTGCCGCTCGATCCGGCGCTGCTGGAAGCGGCCTTTGAAAAATACCCGACCTGGCAGGAAAAAGTGACCACCGCGCTGGAAAACGAGTCGAATTTTTTGAAACTCTGAGGGCCAGCCTGCTGCGCTACGCCGGGCACCAGTTCGAGCGCGGCGCGCGAGCGGCCGATGGCCATGCCAAGGGCGAGCATATCGATGCCGCCCGGCGCCATCCGCTGTACCGCGCGCCACCCGAAGAGGCGACGCCGCCCATGCCGTTCGAGCTGGCCCACGTGTGGGAATGGTTCGCGCAATTGAACCGCAAGCGGCAGAACGGCATGGCCGTCAATCCCATCGCCAGCACGGAAATCCTCGCCTGGCAGGCGCGCCACGCCATCGCCATCGAGCCGTTCGAGCACCAGTTGCTCGACCAGCTCGACGCGCTGTTCCTGTCGCACCAGCATGCGGCGGGCTGACCCGCATTTTCCAACCCGGCCGCCATGCGCGGCCTTTTTTATGGGCCAAACATGCCAGAGATAACGGAATTAAAACTTGTCATCGATTTGACGAAGGCAACGGATACGGTGCCGGTGCTGAAAGCAATCAACGAGGCCAGCCTGTCTGCGGCCGATGGCCTGAAGGTAGTCAATACGGAGGCGGAATCGTCGGCGTTGTTGCTGCGCGCCCAGGCGGAGCAGGCACGCGATGCCGCCGCCGCCTCGAAGGCCTTGGGAGCATTGAATACCGGCGAGGCGAAAGCGCTTGCCGATGCCAGCAAATTGGTCGGTGGCCTGGGGAATGCCCAGACCCGGCTGGCGGCTTTCCGCGTCGCAGGTAGCTCTGCCACAGCCAGTACGGGCGCCAACTATGGCGCGTTTGCATTTGAAGAGCAGCGCCAGGACAAGCTCGATACCGCAGGCAAAGAGGCGGCTGATGCCAAGGCAAAAGCGGCGCCAGCGGCGCCCACGCGCAAATATAGCGAGGCGGAGTGGAAGGAGGCAGGTGAATTTGCCAAGACGTTTGCTGAAAAGCTGGAGACGGCGTTTGGCAAGGTCGGCGGCACCATCGGCAAAATGACCACGGCCTTGTTGGGATTCAGGAAGGCGCAGGATGATATCGATTTTACCTTTGCCAAGGAAGTGAAAGAGGACCCGACCGAAAAGGGGCAGGAAAAGGCGCAGGAAAACAAGAAAAAAGCCACGGTCAAGCAGTATCACGACATGGCGACCGCCGCGAAGGGCTTTTTCAAAGAAAAGTCGGCCGGCTATGAACTCATGGAAAAGGTGGAAAAAGGCTTCCGCGCCTATGAATTTGCCATGAATGCGAAGTCGCTGTTTGAAAAGCTGACCAGTATCACCCTTGTGACGACGGCAAAAACTGCCGCGACGACGGCGGAAGTCGCCGGCGCGGCGGCATCGGTCGGACCGGTAACCGCTGCGGAAACGGCCAAGTCCAGCGCGTATGGCGTGTCGGCGCTGGCATCGGCTTTGGCGGCGCCGTTTCCTGCCAATATCGGCGCATTTGCCATGGTGGCCGGCATGCTGCTAGCAATCGGCGTTGCCGTTTCTGGCGGCGGTGGCGGTGCCGATACCACCGCCAAGGACCGGCAGGCTGCAACAGGCACTGGCACGGTGCTCGGCGATTCATCCGCGAAGTCGGCGTCGATCACCAAGAGCCTGGAAATCATGGAGAAAAACTCCGGCCTGGGCCTGGCGTATTCGTCGTCGATGGTGGTCTCGCTCAAGCAGATCGTCTCGGGCATCGGTGGCCTGGGCAGCTTGCTCGTGCGTTCGGACATCCTGACGTCCGCGCTGGGAACCAAAGGCAGTTCCAGCGGCGGCTTCATAGGTAATGTCGTCAGCAGCATCTTTGGCGGCAAGACCACGGTGCAGGATGTCGGGATAGTCACCAACTCGTCGCGCCTGGGCGACCTTGATACTAAGCGCTTCGACGTGAATTCCTATGTCGATATCAAGAAGTCCGGTGGCTGGTTTTCCAGCGACAAGAAGTCCACGAATCTTACGGCCATGGGACTGGAAACGAATGACCAGTTTACGAAAATCGTGCTTGGCCTGCGCACAAGCGTCGTGGCTGCAGCCGATTCCCTGGGTATGGGCGGCGATGCCTTCACGGCGCGCTTGAATTCCTTCGTCGTCAGCCTGGGCAAGATCAGCCTGAAGGACTTGAAGGGCGAGGAAATGCAAAAGGCCCTGGAAGCGGCTTTTTCCAAGTTGGGCGACGACATGGCGAAGTTCGGCGTGGGCGGTCTGGAAAAATACCAGGCCGTGGGCGAGGGCTATCTGGAAACCCTGGCGCGTGTGGCCAACAACTACATGCAGGTGTCGGATGTGCTGGCCGTGCTGGGCAAGTCCTTCAACACCTCCGGCCTTTCCGCCGTGGCGCTGAGCGAAAGCCTGATTCAGGCTGCGGGCGACCTCGATACCCTGACCAGCGGTACCAGCTTCTTCGTGCAGAATTTTCTGACCGAGGCCGAGCAGATGGACCCGGTCACCAAGTCGGTGCGTAGTGCCATGGCGGCGATGGGCCAGTCCGGCGTGACGACGAGCGAGCAATTCAAGGCGCTGGTGCTGGCGCAGGACTTGAACACGGTCGCTGGCCAGAACATGTACGTGCAGTTGCTTGCCATCGCCGAGCCGTTCAAGAAGGCGGCCGACTACTCCGCCGATCTGGCTGCCGCCACGGGAGAGCTGGCCGAAGTGAACAAGACGGCCAGCGACATCGCCAGCGAACGCAAGGATATGCAGCAGCAGTTGAACGAACTGACGAAAACTGAAGCGCAGTTGCTGGCCGCACAGCGCGCCAGCGTCGCCGATGCGAATCGCGGATTGTTCGACCAGATCCAGGCCGTCAAGGCGGTGACCAGCGCGAAGGATGCGCTGGCCAAGGCTTATGAAACTGAATCAGCGGCGGCCAAGTCGGCGCTGGAGAAGTCGAAATCGTGGGTGACGACCTTGAACGGGCTCAATGCCAGCATGGCGCTGGGCGCCCAGTCGACGCTGACGCCGGAACAAAAATATGCGGAAGCGCGGGCGCAGTTCGAGAAAACCCTGGCTGCCGCGAATGCGGGTGATACGACGGCGCAATCAGGGCTGTCGGCCACCGAACAGGCGTTTCTGACGGCGTCGCAAGTGGTCAACGCTTCCGACGCCCGCTATGCGGCCGATTATGCCCGCGTGGTGGAAGCGAACAAGGAAGCGTTGAAATGGGCGGCCGCGCAGGTCGACGTGCAGCAGGCCAGCCTGGATGCGCTCAATGCCCAGGTATCGGGCTTGATCACCATTAACGACAGCGTGCTGACGGTGGCGCAGGCCATCGCCGGCCTGCGGGCGGCGATGGGCGGTGCGGCGGACCTGGGCGTGAAACTGAATAATCCTCCCGTGGTCGCCGCGCTTGCCGCGATCACTTCTCCCGTGACAGCGGCGGTCTTCGACCCCGTGCGCTACTCGTCGGCGGCGAACGTCGGCTCCGACGTACTGGTGGCCGAAATCCGCGGCCTGCGCGAAGACAACCAGGCCATGCGCGTGGAGCTGGAAGGCTTGCGCGCCGACCAGCGGGCGCAAACGGGTGCCACTATTCAGGCCACCTTTGAATCGAACGCCAATGCCGCCAGGACGGTGGTCGATGGCGTGGACAAATCGTCCCGGGCATCCGCCTGGGCCAATGCAGTGAAAGGAGAATACGCATGACCGATGCGCAATTTCAGGAATGGCTGCAAAGCCCGTCGGCCATCCGCATGGTGCTGATCGAGGCGCAGGTGAATGTGGCCGGCAGCGAGGTGACGCGGTATATCGCTTCGCGGCCCTATGTCACCGGGCCGCGCGAAGTACCGGCGAATACCGCGTACCAGCCGCTGGCCAAGGGCGGCCTGGCCTTCACGGAACAGGTCAGCCTGTCCGGCGAGGCGGGGTTGTCGGGCGGCGATATCGAACTCGATAACGCCGATGGCGCGCTTGATGGATGGCTGGACGACGTCTGGATGAACCGGCCGCTCAAGGCCTGGGCCGGCGATCCGTCCTGGCCGCGTGCCGACTTCCGGCTGGTCTTCGACGGCATCATCGCCGACGTGGCCAGTGCGGGGCGCGAGTCGGTCAACCTGGTGCTGCGCGACAAGCTGCAGCGCCTGAATACGCCGATTTCCGAGGCGAAGCTGGGTGGCACGACGCCGAACAAGGACGCCATCCTGCCGATACCCTTCGGCGAGTGCCACAACGTGACGCCCTTGCTGACCAATCCCGCCACTTTGGAGTACGGTTTTCTTGGCGCGGTCGAATCGACGTTTGAAGTGCGCACCAACGGCAAGCCGATTGCTGTGGCCTTGAATAACCAGGCGGGTCGCTTCAACCTGACTACCGATCCGTTTTCCACCACGATCACGGCCAGCGTGCAGGGTGACAAGGGCGGCGGCTATGCGCCGCGTATCGCGCCGCTGGTGCAGCGCATCGCGACGGCCTATGGCAAGGCAGCCGACCGTTTTACCGCGGCCGACCTGGATATGGTCAACCTGACCGCCTTCGATGCGGCCCACCCGCAGCCGGTGGGGCTGTATGTAGCGGACCGCACGAACCAGGCGCAGGCCATCCAGCAACTGGCGGCCAGCGTGGGCGCCCAGGCGATCATGTCGCGTACGGGCCAGCTGCGCCTGGTGCAGATCGCGCTGCCGGCCGCCGGCGTGCCTGTGGCGATCGGTCCGGAGCATATGCGCGAACGCTCGCTGCGTCCCGCGCAGCGTCTGCCGGTGACGGCTGCCGTGAAGATCGGCTTCGACCGGAACTGGACGCTGCAGGCTGGCCTGACGACCAGCATTCCGCCCGCGCATGCGGATTTGTATGCCACCGAATGGCTGACGGAGACGGTGGTCGACACGGCGGTGCGCACGCGTTACCGCCTGTCTGATGATCCGGTGCAGATCGATACGTGCCTCAAGACGCGGGCCGATGCCCGCGCGGAAGCGCAGCGGCGCCTGGCCATGAACAAGGTACCGCGCACCATTTACGAATTTGATGGAGAGCCCGAGATGATGATGCTGGAACTGGGACAGCCCGTACAACTGCGCGCTGAACGCTTTGGCTTGCAGGACGGCGTGCCGGGCGTGGTGGTGATGCTGTCGCGTTTCTGGCTGACGGGCCGAGTGACGGTGGGGGTGCTGGCATGAGCGCGATAGTGGGGGAACGCGACAAGCTGATCATGAATACCGTGCCGCGCTTCGCGCCGGCCAACGACCGCGTGCTGCTGCTCGCTGCCACGGCACAGGCGTTCAAGGTGGCGGCCACGACAATTGCCGCTCCTGCCAGCATCGATTTCACGGCAGGCCTGGTGAACATGCAGGGCCAGGTGACATTCACCGCCAGCAACGCCAGCGTGCTGACGCGCGTCGGCAACGTGGCCACTCTCGCATATGCTGGCATGGTGGGCGACAGCGTGACGATCACGGCCAGCATCGTGGCCGACGGTCTGACCTACACGGCCAGCCAGACGGTCAGCAAGATTTTCGACGGCCTGACGGGAAACTCGGCACGGATCTGCTATAGCAAGACCAGTTTGCTGTCACTTGCCAGCGCGCCGGCGACGCTCAGCACGCAGGGAACAACGTCCTATCCGCCAATTGATACCTGGGGCGCCGGCACGGTGTGGGAAGGTTCGCCGCCGCTGTTTGGCGCCGGCGAATCGCTGTACCGTTCGGACGGAATTTTCAATCCGGCCAGCGGCACCACCAAGTGGTCGGCGCCGTATTTGAATGCGCTCAAGGTGGGGCAACTGAGCGCGATCAGTGCCGATCTTGGCAAGGTCACGGCGGGCGATATCTACAGCGCGACGCTGCATGGGGGCACGGGGTATCCGACCAACAACTACAGCTGGCCCAGTAATGGAGGCAGCGGCTTTCATTTGAGCGCCCAAGGGTTGCTTATTGGAAATATCAATGTGCCAGGTGGCTTTTTTCAGCTGTCGAGCACGGGCTATTTTGAGATGCCAGGACTGACCGTGACACCTGGCGTAGCGGGAGTTGCCCCGGTTGCGAGGTTTTCCGGCATTCTTTCTGGAGCGCGGGGATCTTTCGATCTGATGCAAAGCCCGAATCGGCTGGCTGGCGGTAATGAGGGATACGACCTGACCGGCGCAGGCCTGTATTTTTATAATGCCGATGGCAGCATCGCCATGGCTTGCGGGAAGTGGCCGCGATGATTGGCCTTTGGACTTTCACAACCGATGGCAGGCCGGTCATCACACCTACCGTTGCTGGCGGTGTCTTCCTGGGCATGCACCAGCAAAAGGTCGGCGATCCGCTGGTACGGACCTTCCATGGCGCTGTGGGCTTGGCGCTGCGTGTCTACCAAGTACACGGCGGCAGCTTTACCTGGGTTGTAGGACAGGACGGGGCTGGCAACCCTCAGCTTATTTTTACTGCTCATCCCGCAACTTTTAACGGCGGCCCGATTCTTTTACTGGTATTTGCCATATGAGCCTCTTTTTTAACACGGATGCTGGCCATCGCCTGATCGACAACGTTAACCTGGTTCCCGAGTTTATCGGCAAGGTGACACTTAATCCGACGCCCATCATTTCGAATGATGGTGCCGAAAATTCGTACTTGGCGTATCGATATAGTGGCGTTCTGCCGCCCACGAATGGCCGACCGTACATGGTTTTCTGGACACTGCCGGTATCGATGGCGGATATGTGGTGGTGGCCGCAGGATCAGTTCGGATTTCCCGGATCGGGCCTGATCTACACAGGTATCGATGCATTTTTTGCGGCGTCGACGCCTGCGCCTGCGGTGTTGCCGGAAGCCTACGTGTTCTCGCTAGCGGAGATCGAAATTTCTAATGCGCCGATTGCTGTCCGCCTGTGGAATACCGCCGGCAAGCTGTTATTCGACAGCGGAAAGGTGCATTTGGCGATACAGCAAATTGCGGCAGGAATCAACGTCAGCAGCATCGAATCAAGTCTGGCGCTGCCATCGTTGCCGGGAAAGCCTGCTTTTCTAGTGCCGTCAATTATGCGTAACAGGGAATACTACAGTTCCCGAGCTTCGTCGGCGCGCTTCACGGAGTGGCTTGCCTGTTATCGGCGAACTGGCGGGAATGTCAAAGTGAAAATGGTCGAGACGAGTAATTTCGATATTCCACCTAGCAACACCCATGGTTATTTTGAAGACCAGACCTACGGCAACACCAGCGGCTTGGTGTTGCCGGTCATAGATGCTTCACTTTACGAATAGGACTGACATGACCAATCTCCGCATTATTTATGACAACGCCGGCGACCGCGCAATTTTGACCGCATCCAGCCAGGCCGGCGCGCTGGGACCGGCCAATCTGCAGCACGAGGGCAAGCATGACGTGCTGCGCTCACTCGGCCTGGCGCTGACCATTACCGCCACTTGGCCCACGCCCGAGATCATCGGCTGCGTGGCCCTGCCATTTTGCAACCTGACGCCGACGGCGACGATCCGCGTGCGCGGCTACGTTGAGCCTGGTGACGCCGTGTCCGATTTCGATACGGGCACCGTGCCCGCCTGCGAGTACGCGCGCCTGGGCATGTGGAACTGGGGGGCGCTGCCGCTGGGCGTGAACGCTTTCAGCTATGGCGGCGGCACGTATGGCCGCAGCTGGTTCCAGATGCGCAGCGTCAAAAAACTGGTGATCGACCTGGCCGACCCGGACAACCCGGCCGGATACATCGAGGCTGCGCGCCTGGTGGCTGGCGCCTGGTGGAGTCCCGGGCAGAACGCATCTTACGGCGCCGGTGTCACGCCAGGCGATACCAGCAACCAGTACCGCAATGGCGCCGGCGAGCAGAAAGTCGAGCGCGGCGCGTTGTACCGAAAACTGTCGATTTCGCTCGACCACATGACGCCACTGGACCGGGCCGAGCTGTGGCGCATCGTGCGCGGGAATGGCCTGTCGCACCCGTTATTCGTCAGTCTGTTCCCGGACAGCGACGACGTCGAGCTCGAGCAGACTCACCAGGTGTATGGGCGCCTGGCCAACCTGGCCGCCATCACCACGCCATCTTTCCAAACATATGCCACCACCATTGAAGTCGAGGAGCTGTAATGACTGATGTATTTAAATATGGCCAGCAGGATCTGATCTATCAGCTCAACCAGTTGGCCAAGGCGAAGGACATTGTTGATATCCCGCAGAATTCCGTGGCAGCGGCCGCGAGCGCTGCGGCCTCGGCGGCGGCAGCCGCTGCGGCCGCAGAATCGGATGGCGCTGCGGCCACCGCTGCGTCAAAGGCTGCGGCCGCGCTCAAATCGCTCGATGCGCGCTATCTTGGCGCCAAAGTGCTGCCGCCGGACGTTGACAATAATGGCGGTGCGCTGCTGGCCGGCGCGACCTATTGGGACACGGTGCTGAACGGCGGCTGCCTGCGCGTGTTCCAGGCCGGTGCGTGGGTGACGATTCCGGCCAACGTTGCCTCGCAAATCAGCAGCACGCCGGTGGGCGGGATCGTTGCGAAGAACGTTCAGGCGGCGTTGGCTGAGCTGGACGCTAAAAAAGCGGCACGCTCAACGACGCTGGCCGGCTATGGCATTACTGACGCGCTGCCGGGCTCGTATGTGCCGACCTGGGGCAGCATTACTGGTAAGCCGCAGTTTGCTGCCGTGGCTACGTCAGGCAGCAAGGGTGATGTTGGCCTGGGTAACGTGGACAATACCAGCGACGCGCAAAAGCCGGTCAGCACCGTGCAAAAGACTGCGCTGGACGGAAAGGCCGCTAAGGGCAACAAGGCTGATGCTGGGTTGGATAAAGTAGACAATACCAGCGATATAGAAAAACCCGTGTCAATAGCCCAGGCGAAAGAACTTGCGCTTAAAGCGCCCATTAATAGTCCGGTCTTTACCGGAACCGTCCGAATACCGGCGGCTGGGCTGGACTTTGGTACCAGTGGAACTGGTATAAACGCCCCGGCTGCCGGTATGTTGACGATGGTGACGAATGGTTCTGAGCGTTTCCGTTTAAGCGATACTGGTGGATTGACGCTAAGCAACTTGGGCTTTTTCCGGGTCAACACACCTGACCTGACGCTCACAGCGCCGTCGACGGCAACCATTATTTCAAAAGGTGCCCTTGGGTATGGAGCGTTCCTAGCGTCGTCGTATGACACCTTACCCGCAATTTATGACTTTGCAAATTCTACCAGTGGTACAGCTGGTCGTATTCTCTGCACAAATGGCGCTGAGGCAACGATTTTATGGCAAGTTAAGAAGGCCAACGTCCTCTCCGATGTCATTGCGATGAATGGTGCGTATTTGTACCCCACATCAGACAATTCTACTGGATGCGGCGCTCCTTCAAACCGATTCTCCATGGTGTATGCGGCAACTGGCGCTATCAACACATCGGACGCACGTCTGAAAACTGCCATTCGCCCGATGGATGAGGCAGAAATCAGTGCGGCTATCGCTATCGCTGAAAGTGTCGGCACATACAAGTGGCTGGAATCTATCCAGGCCAAGGGTATCGAAGCGCGCAGACACGTCGGCGCCACAGTGCAAGGCATCATGGCCATCATGGAACAGAATGGACTCGACCCGTTTGAATATGGCTTCATCTGCTTTGACTCGTGGGATGAGGAATATAGCCATCGTGCTCCGGTCGACGGTGAAGGTGGCGGCGACGTGCGGGTGAGAGAGGCCGGGGATCTCTATTCCTTGCGCAACGATCAGCTTAACCTGTTCATTGCGTGTGGCCTCATGGCTCGTATGGCTAAAACAGAAGTGCTTCATGCTGCACTGGAGTCGCGCGTTGCGGCTCTTGTGACGACCTAGCTCATATCTTTTATCTTCACTTCAAACCCGCCTCGGCGGGTTTTTTCATTCCCACCACCTGAAAGGCAATCATGGCCCTCGAAACCACCGCCGCCGGCGGCGCTTTGATCAAACTGTTTGGCGTGCCCGTGCTGGCTGGCGCCGCCGCCACGTCGCTGGGCTTCATGTTCATGTGGCCCCGATCCACCAAGGAGGCATTTATTCGTTTTTGTTCCAGCATCATCATTTCCACCTTTCTCGGCCCCGTGCTGGTGGCCGCCGTGCTGTCGTGGTGGCCCAGCCTGTTCGACAGCGCGAAGACCGTGGCGGGTCTGTATGGCGGCGACCCGGCCACGGGTTTCTTGTTCATCGCCGCGCCCGTGATGGTGGCGGCCGGCTTGCCTGCCTGGTGGGTGCTGGGCGCTTGCGTGCGCTGGTTCGACAAACGGCGCGGCAAGGATATCGGCGAACTGGCGGCCGATGCGGCCGCTGCCGTCAAGGATGTGCGGGGCATGCTGTGACAGGCGCCCAATTGATGCAGATCATGCCCTTGGCCGGCCGCCGCGCTACGCTGTTTCTGGCGTCCTTGAATGCGGCGATGTCCGAGTTCGATATTGATACGCCGCTGCGCCAGGCGTCGTTCCTGGCGCAGGTGGGCCACGAATCGGGACAGTTGCGCTATGTGCGCGAGCTGGCCAGCGGCGCGGCTTATGAGGGGAGGGCGGATCTGGGTAATGTGATCGCTGGCGATGGCGTGCGCTTCAAGGGACGCGGCTTGCTGCAGGTGACGGGGCGCGCCAACTATGCGGCGTGCGGCGTGGCGCTGGGCCTGGACTTGCTGGCGGCGCCGCAGTTGCTGGAAGCGACGACTTTCGCGTGCCGCTCGGCGGGCTGGTTCTGGCAATCGCGCGGCTTGAACGGTCTGGCCGACGCGGGTGATCAGGAACGGGTGACGCGCCGCATCAACGGTGGCGTGAACGGCCTGGCCGAGCGCCTGGCCTTGTATGCGGCAGCGCGCAAGGTGCTGGCATGAAGCCGTCGTTGTTGGTGCTGGCCATGCTGGTGCTGCTGGGCGCAGCCGTGTTTTGCGCGCAACGCTGGGGACATGAGGCGGGTCTTGCCGCGTGCGCGGCGCAAGTGCACGAGGTGCAGGGGCTGTTGCGGCGCCAGAAGCAGGTGCTCAATGCGATGCGAGAGGAGGGCTCGCGCCGGTCGGCGCGGGTAGGGCAGGCATTGGCCAGTGCGCAGGCCGGGCAGGCAGAGGCGCAAGCGGCAGCGGCGCGCATCCTGGCGCTGCAGCCCGAAGGCGACGCCTGCCGTGCCGCCGAAGCGCTGATCGCCAGTGAAATGCCATGAGGCCGCTGAGCGAACGTGAGAGTGAAAGTGGGAGGAGTGTGCGGTGGCGGGCGAGGAGGCGCAGTATCAAGTGCGCCGCCGAGCTATTGCTGGTGAGTTTATTGACCGGCTGTGCGGCATGGGCGCCGGCATCACAGGTGGAAGTTTGGCCGGTGAGCGCGCCTTGCCTGGTCACGCGCCCAGTCGCGCCCGCCTTGCCGGCGGTGCCGTCCCACGGCATCTTCGAGCAAGTGCAAGCCTTGCTGGCGCGCGAGCAATTGCGTGCCGCCCATGTGCGGCAGCTGGAAGCGCTGCTCGATGCTTGCTCCGGGGCAAATAACTCCTGACAACGCTTGACTATGCCTGACAACACCGTGGCGGGTGGAAGGAGGGCACGGCCCCCGGTTTGCTCAGGAAGCGCCACTGCAAGAAGTATGTGGCGTTGAAGCGGTGAGCGTCGCGGGCCGCGCATGACGACGCGCAGCCGGTTTTGACAGGCGTTCCAGGATTCACCCATCAGTCACCAATGGCCTGTCAGCGCTGCCGCCGTTTGCCGCCTTCTGGTGCAGGCGCGGGGCGGCATGCGAGAAAACGGTGCATCCACCGCCCAATTGCTTGATCTCTGGTGAATTTCGGCACAATTTCTGTATACAATCCACCTGGCACGATGCGTGCATGGCATACCTTGGTCGTCCCATCCAAGGAGCTTCGCATGCCTCATCCGCCGCCACTGTGTTCCTGTCTTCCCGTTTCTCTCTTGCTTTTCCCTTTCACCTGCGCCCATCCGGGCCGCGGCAACCCAGGAAATGGAGCGTAAATGGCCACTCCCCGATTGAAATCGATCCACCGCAGCGTGCCTGGCGCCACGCCTGCCGCGCCATCGCCCGTCGATGAAATCCTGCCTGCCGGAAAACTGTTTACCTTGGGCTTGCAGCACGTGCTCGTGATGTATGCGGGCGCCATCGCCGTGCCGCTGATCGTCGGCCGCGCCCTCAAGCTGCCGCCCGAGCAGGTGGCGGCATTGATCAGTGCGGACCTGTTCTGCTGCGGCCTCGTGACCCTGATCCAGTCCCTCGGGATAGGCAAGTACTTCGGCATCCGCCTGCCCGTCATGATGGGCGTGACATTTGCCGCCGTCAGTCCCATGCTGGCGATGGCGAACAATCCCGCCCTGGGCATCACGGGCATCTTTGGCGCCGTGATCGGCGCCGGCGTCGTTTCCATGCTGATCGCTCCCTTCATCAGCCGGCTGCTGGCCCTGTTTCCGCCCGTGGTCACGGGCAGCATCATCGCCGTGATCGGTGTGTCGCTGATGCGCGTGGGCGTGAACTGGGCCATGGGCGGGCCGCCCGCCATGGCGCAGATCGCCGATCCCGCCTTCGTCAAGATGGCCGCTGCCGCCACGGCGGCCGGCTTGCCTGGGCCGCTTGGCCCCGTGCCGCTGATCGCCAATCCCGGCTATGGCGCGCTGGATAACATGGGCATTGCCTTCTTCGTGCTGGCTGTTATCTTGCTGGTGGCGAAGTACGGCCGTGGTTTTCTGTCGAATATCGCGGTATTGATCGGCATCATCGCCGGCACGGCACTGTCGTTTGCGCTGGGCAAGGCCGATTTCGCCAAGGTGGCCAGCGCCAAGGCCTTTGCCATCGTCACGCCGTTCCAGTTCGGCATGCCAACCTTCGACGTGGTTGCCATCATCACCATGAGCCTGGTGATGATCGTCGTCATGATCGAGTCGCTGGGCATGTTTTTGGCGCTGGGAGAAATGACGGACAAGCGCATCACGCAGGATGACATCAGCCGCGGTCTGCGCGTCGATGGCCTGGGCACCCTGATCGGCGGCATCTTCAACACTTTTCCGTACACCTCGTTTTCGCAAAACGTGGGCCTGGTGGGCGTGACGGGCGTGCGCAGCCGCTGGGTCTGCGTAGCGGCCGGCCTTATATTACTCGTCATGGGCGTGATCCCGAAGATCGCGCAGACAGCCGAAGCCGTGCCGGCGTTCGTGCTGGGCGGGGCAGGGCTGGTGATGTTCGGCATGGTCGCCGCCACCGGCATCCGTATCCTGGCCGGCGTCGACTACAAGAGCAACCGCAACAACCTGTTCATCGTGGCCCTGTCGATCGGCTTCGGCATGCTGCCGCTGGTGGCGGAACAGTACGCGCAGCACATGCCCAAGGCCCTGTCGCCGTTGCTGCACAGCGGTATCCTGCTGGCCGCCATCGTCGCCGTGCTGCTTAACCTGTTCTTCAATGGCCTGGCGTCGCAGGAAAGGGCGCGGGAGCAGGCGCGCGAGAATAGCCATGGCAGCGAGTAAGGCGCCGCCCGGTGCCATGAATGCGGGTTAGCCGGGCGGCAGAATCCTCAGCACCACGCAATTGCGTCCCGCATCCTTGGCCTGGTACAGCGCGGCATCGGCCAGGCGCAGCAGGGCGTCCGGATCGGCGGCGCCCGGCGCCGACTGCACCGCGATGCCGACGCTGATCGTCACCTGCTGTGCGTCCGTGTTCGCGTGGACGATGTCCAGATCCTCGATGGCGCGCCGCAGCGCTTCGCCGATCTGGCGCGCTTCGTCCTCGCCCGTGTTTGGCAGCACGATCGAAAACTCTTCGCCGCCGTAGCGCGCCGTCAGGTCGCCCGCGCGCCGCATGCCGGCCGCCAGCGCCTGCGCGACCCGGATCAGGCATGCGTCGCCCGCCTGGTGGCCATGCCGGTCGTTGAACAGCTTGAAGTAATCGACGTCGAGCATGACGACGGCAAGCGGCTGGCCAAGGCGCGTGGCGCGCGCACATTCGGTGCGCAGCACGTCGTCGAAATGGCGCCGGTTCGACAGGCCCGTCAGGCCATCGGTGATGGACAGGGTTGCCAGCTTGCGGTTGGCGTCTTCCAGCTGTTCCGTGCGCTCGGCAACGCGCCGTTCGAGGCTGTCATGCAGCCTGGCGCTGGAGATCGAGATCATCGCCTGCGCGCCGAGCATGCGCAGGAACGCGACGCGTTCTTCCGTAAACGAGGCGTCGGCCAGCCGGTTTTCGAAGTACAGGATACCGTCGATCTGCCCGCCGTGCCGGATCGGCAGACACATGACGGCGCGCGGCAGGTGCGACTGCACGTACGGGTCGGCGGCAAAGCGCGAAGCGCCCGTGATGCAGTCTTCGATCACCTCCGCGCCAGTGCGGATGACGTAGCGCAGCAGCGACAGCGGGAATTGCGGGTCGCTGGCGGCGTTCAGGTCGAGCTGGCGCGCTTGCAGCACGGTGACGCCATCGCCATCGATATTGGCTTCCAGCCGGTAGCTGCCTTCGGACAGCAGCAGCAGGCGCGCCACCTGCCCGCCGGCGTTTTCGCACACGATGGCAATGAGGCGTGTCAGCACGTTGCGCAGGCCGACTTCGTTCGACAGGATTTGGGCCGCCTTCAGCAGCGACACCAGGTCGAGCGCCGAACTGCCGTGCGTGTGGGAGACGGAATACCGCTGCGTGCCGCGCCCCTCCATCCTTGACAGCAGTGCGCTATGGGCCTCGCGCAGCTGCGCCACCTTGCCCTCCGCGCCCCACTGGCCGTAATGCGCGATGGCGTCCCGGATGAAGACGGCGGCTACGCGCGGCTGTCCCTGCTCGCACCAGCATACGCCGCATAGTTCATTGCCCAGCGCTTGCATGTTGACGTAGCCCGCGAGTGCGGCGGCGTCGATCGCTTGCTGGTAGAGGCGCGTGGCCAGTTGCAGGTCGTCCCGGTAGCGCGCCATTTCTGCCATCACCAGCAGATGTTTGGCGGCGCTATTGTCCGAGCCTTGCCTTGCCCATTCGGTGAGACTCGATTGCAGCGTGCCGATCATGGCCAGCATGGCGTCCGCATCGGGGCGTGCGGGAGCGCGCCGCAAGGCACGGATCAGGATCAGCGCGGCGTAGAAGCTGCATTCGGCAACCTTGGCCTGGCCGCGCATGATCTGCGTGACGATGCCGAGCTGGCCGGCCAGCTGTTCGGCGTCGGCGCCGTCGAACAGGTAGGCGTTGCGGATCTTCCCTTGCAGGAAGTAGGCGCGGTACAGCTGCGAGTCGCCATATTGTGCGAGGAAGCGCGCCTCGCTGAAGGCGGCATCGTCGTAGCTGTCGTGGCGGGGCAGGAGTCCCATCAGGCATTTGATCGGCTGGACCGCGGCGGCGACGCAGCAATCGGCCATCGACTGCTGGCCGTTGGCGCGCATCAGCGCCAGGTCGTGCCCGATGTCGTGCATCAGGTGCGGCAGGTAGTCGCCAAGGATGATGCGGTCGGTGGCGCGCACGGCCGTCACCACGCCGACCTGCACGAAATCGGCGATTTCCAGCGCCCAGCCAAACGCCTCTTCGTACAGGGCGTCGGAGCTGCGCAGCGGCTGCGTCCAGTGGTTGCTGAGCGCGCCGAACATCAGGCCCGTGAGCGTGCGCGTCTGCAGATTGGCACGGCGCCTGGCCAGCGCCATCGCCATCGCGCCGAAGTCGTAGCCGCGTGCGATGTCGCCGCTGTACAGCGCCAGCATCATCGCGTAGCCGACATAGGCGACGGCGCTGAAATCGCTGTTCCCCCGCTGCATGGACAGGCGCGTCATCGACACCACCATCAGCGCGCTGAGATCCTGCTGGCCGGCGTAGTAGCTGGCCATCCACAGGCCCTGCATCATCTGCATCGCGGCCACCGCCTCCGGTTCGCACATGTCGGCCGCGGCCAGCAAGGTCTCGGGCGCCTGCGCGCCAGGCTGGCGCCCGATGTCGGCGAGGATATCGGCGAAGCGCGCCTTCATGTGCGCCACATCGTGCGGAATGTCGATGTCCAGCTGCGCCAGGCCGTCGCGCTGCACGGCGATGGCGTCGAGCAGGCGGCCCTGTAATTGATACTGGTGCGCCTGGATGGCAATGCAGCGCGCTTGCAGCAAGGGGTTCAGGGCGCGGGCGCGCACCATTGGATAGATCGCCTCGGCGGCATCGAACTGGCCACACAGGTAGGCCGCTTCGGCCGCGCCCAGCTGCAGATCTAGCCAGAGCCCGGCGTGGATGCTCCATGCGTCCGCCGGCAGCAGGTCGAGACCGATTCGCATGTGCTCGAGGGTGGACTGGAACGCGGCGGAGCGCCTTGCCTTGACGCCGGCCTGGAGATTGAGCATCGCCAGCTGCGCGCGCTCGTCCGCATCGTCAATCAGCGCGCGACCGGCGTTGAGCTGCTCGACGATGTCAAACAGCGTCTCGTCCTGGCGCTCCGGCGGCGTATGCCGCAGCAGCAAGCGGCCGATCAGAAGATGGTTGGCCACGCGCGTACCGGCATCGGCGACCACATAGGCTGCCTGCTGCACCCGGTCGTGCAGGAAGCGGTAGCTGACGCCGCTGTTGCCAGCAGCGGTGTCGCCATTGACGTATTTATAGCGTTCGTCGAGCGGCTGGATCAACCCGGCCCTGAGCGCCGGCCACAGGTCTTGCTGCGTTTGCCGCGCTGTGCGGTCCACCGCCAGGGTGAGCGTGTCGAGCGTGAAGCGGTTGCCGCTGGAGGCGGCCAGTTGCAGCAGGTGCTGCGTGATTGCCGGCAGGCGGCGGATTTTTTCCAGCAGCACCTCGACCACGTTGTCGGTGTATCTGGCCTGTTCGATCGCGGGCAAGTCCCAGTCCCAGCAATCGTCGGCGGGCCGGTAGCGCAGGTGGCCCGATTCGTTGAGCGCGGCGAGGAACTGGTTGAGGAAAAACGGATTGCCGGCCGTCTTGCGGTAGCAAATGCTGGTCAGCGGCGCGCAGGCGTGGGCTGCCACGCGCACGCTGGCCGAGACCATTTGCGCCACCTGCGGTTCGGTCAGCGCGCTCAGTAACAGTGTCGACAGACGTACCTCACGGGCGAGCAGCTTGTCGCGCAGCGCGATGAGCGGATGCGCGGCGCCCACCTCGTTGTCGCGGTACGCGCCGATGAACAGCAGGCAGCTCTTGTCGCAGGAGACCATCAGCAGCTCGATCATCCGCAAGGTGGCCGCATCGGCCCATTGCAGGTCGTCGAGGAACAGCACCAGCGGATGCCCGGCGCAGGCGAAGACTTCGACGAAGCGGGGGAAGAGGCGGTCCAGGCGCCACTGGACCTGTGCCGGCGCCGATGCGGGCATCGCGTCGGTGGCGCCGACGATCAGGGCCAGCTGGGGAATCAGCTCGACGATCACGCCCACGCCGCTGCCCAGGGCCTGGTGCAGTTTTGCGGACCACTGCCGCAGCGTTTCCTCGGGCTGGCCGAGCAACTGGCGCACCAGTCCCTGGAAGGCCTGGATCAGCGAGGCATACGGCACGTCGCGCTGGAGCTGGTCGAATTTCCCGGACAGGAAGCAGCCGCGCCGGGCGATGATGGGCTTTTGCACTTCGTTGATGACCGCCGACTTGCCGATGCCCGAATGGCCGGCCACCAGCAGCATCTCGCACCTGCCCGCGCTACTGCGCTCAAACGTCGCCAGCAGCGCGGCGATGGCATCTTCGCGCCCATGCAGCGTTTGCGGCACCAGGAAGCGGCCGTTGTGGTCGGACAGCTTGAGCGCCTGCGTGGGCTTTTTCGCGCGGCACGCTGCGAGGTCGCTGCGCAGGCCTTGCAGGCTCTGGTAACGCTGATCGGCATTTTTTTCCAGCAGGCGCTGGATGATCGGCAGCAGCTGGCCGGGCAAGCTTGCCAGCGCCGGGTGCGACCAGTCGGGACTGCGCGCAATGTGGCAATGCACGAGTTCCATCTCGTCGCCTGCTTCGAACGGCGCCTGGCCGGTCAGCAATTCGTACAAGGTGGCGCCCAGCGCATAGAAATCGGCGCGCCAGTCGACCCTGCGGTTCATGCGCCCGGTCTGTTCCGGCGCCATGTAGCGCAGCGTGCCTTCGAGGGTCTGGAGGCTGACGATGCCATGGCTTTCGTAGGGCAGTTCACAGGCGATGCCGAAATCGATCAGCTGCAGCAGGCGCCGCTCGCCATTCCACACCAGATTGGAGGGATTGATGTCCTTGTGGATCACGCCCTGGCGATGGACCTCGTCCAGCGCGTCGCACAGTTGCAGCGCGATGTCGAAAAAATCGTCCAGCGCCAACGCGGGTTGCGCCGGCGTGCTGCGCGCCGCCACCTGTGCGCGCAATAGCTGGTCGAGCGCCAGGCCGCCGGTATCTTCCTGCAGCATGGTCCAGTGCCCGCCATGCAGCTGCAGCGCCAGCGGACGCGCCACGCCAGGGTGGCGGCAGCGGCGCGCGATCGCGTACTCGCGCTTGAACTGCGCCAGCTGCTGGAAGGAGGGAAACTGCTGATTCGGCATCTTGGCGATCAGCGCTGTGCCATCGGCCGCCCTGGCGCGGTAAACGCGCGAACGGGCGCCGCTGTGTAGCTGTTTGATGATTTCGTGGTTGAAAAGGGAGCGCATGGGCTGGGCTTGGCGGTACACAGACGGTTGCGGGAGCCTTGAGGCGCACAATTCGAAGTCTTACTTCGTTGCAAGTATTATATCAGCAGGGGGCCGTGGGGGAGGGGACGGGGTGATGGGGGTTGTTGTAAAAATGCCAGTGGACGCAGGCGAGTGCGGGTGCGGGAATGGCGCGGGGTGACGGGAGGGCGCTGCGGCGCATCGGGTGAACGGTTCACCGCAGCCTTATCGATTCAGGAGCAGTTTTTGAGTTATGCGCGTCCCAGGGTTGGGTCGCTTATGGAATCCTTGCCATTCTCGATTCGCCCCGCGACGCGGCGCCGGAAAGTCTTCTGAGTATTGCAGGTGACCGAGAAGTCATACCAGTTGCCGCTGTCGGCCAACGACCAGTGAAAGGATCCCACCTCACCGGCGGCTACCTCGATGGTCCACGGGCCATCGCTTCGATATGCTTCCGCCGATATTGTGAACAAGCAACGCGCGCTGCTTTTGTTATGCAGTTTGAGCGCGAGTTCAGCGGGGCTGCACGTCATGTAGCAGGCCTGAATTTCCGGGCCTCTGGTATCCCCCTGTTCCTTGAGGTCGCCGACAAAGTGGCGATGAAAGCCGTTGGGGCCAAGCACCCACAGGCGATACGAACCGGTATCGGACGCCACTTCCCAGCTGCCCTCCAGCGTCTTGCCTGCCTCCACGACGTAGCGCCGCGGGATCCGGTCCAGATGCAATTCGTCATACACGTGGAACACTACGCCGGCCTGGTTGCTGCTGTCGTTGGCAAACACCAGTGTCACTTTCTTTGCGCCGGAATCGGCGCGAGCCGTTACGTGCAATACATAAGGCAGGGCGCGCGATGGACGGGTGCCACTCGCCTGCACCGGTAACTTGGCTGTGGTGGAAGCCAATGGTCTCGCCAGTGCGCGCGCCTTGCCCTGGCTCAGCGCCAGCGCATCGACCTCCGCTTTGCTGCCGTGTCCGCTGAGCGTTGGCAACGCCCCCGCATTCGGGTTGACAAAATTAAAGCAAGAGCTCAGGTCACCGCAGACGGCACGCCGGTAAGCGCTGATCTGCGGCTCGAGGACGCCGAATCGCTTCTCGAGAAATTGCAGTACCGAAGTATGGTCGAAGACCTGCGAATTGACCCAGCCGCCACGGCTCCACGGTGAAACGATCCACATCGGCACACGCAGCCCCGGTCCGTACGGCCGGCCATCAACGCCGGGTTGAACAGTGGTCGCCGGCTTGTAATTGTGATATTCGACCGCGATGTCGGCCTTGTTGAGCGTGGTGGCGCCTGCGACGCTGCCGTCAGGATTGAGCGATGGCGCGCACGGCGGAGGCAGGTGGTCGAAGAAGCCGTCGTTCTCGTCATAGTTAATCAGCAGCACGGTCTTGCTCCACACTTCCGGATTCGCCGTGAGCGCATCGAGAACCTGCTGGATATACCAGCCGCCCTGGGCAGGGCTGGAGTAGCCAGGATGCTCGCTGTAGGCCGAAGGTGCAATGATCCAGGACACGGCGGGCAGCTTGCCGTTGTTGATGTCTTCACGGAAGGTTTCCAGGAAGCCGTGAGGCATGGTGTTGTGAAATCCCTTGGCCAACGGACTGAGGGCGTCGTCGATGCTGGCGTCATAGAATGGGCCGGCGCGGGTGACATCCTGGCTGATGTCGGTGGAGGAAACATGGCGTGGACGGCGACTGGCAGGCAGCTTTTCAATGTCGGCGCGCCAGTGGCGAAAACTTGTCATCTCGTTGCAACCAAAGTTGTCGACCAGGCTTTGATACACCTTCCAGCGCACCCCGGCCTTTTCCAGGCGGTCCGCATACGTCGTCCAGGTCCATCCCTCACTCGACGGCCCGATGTTGTTGCCGTCGTTGTACTGATTGTTGAGTACCGCGATCTCGACTTTTTTGCCATCGATGGGACCGCGGCCATTGGGGCCGTTTGTGCCAGTAAAATAGAACAAGCGGTTCGCAATTGTCCCCGTGTGCATGCCGCAGTGATAGTGGTCGCAGACGGTAAAGGCATCAGCCAGCGCGCGTTGGAACGGGACTTCCGCGGTATCGAAATATCCCATGGAAAGGGGACCCTTGGAGTCTGGCCAACGATTCATCCGGCCGTGGTCCCACGCCGCCTGCGAGTCGCCCCATGTGTGCGGTGTGCTGCCGGCGCGTTGCGCGTTGCCCTTGGTTTCATCAAGGTGGAAGGGGATATACGTTCCTGCAGCCTTTGACTGGGTATGAGTCTGGTACATGATGCTGGACCCGTTCGGCGAGGGCGCGACGAATCGGTCACCGTATCCCCTGACGCCCTTGAAGGTGCCAAAGTGGCTATCGAATGAGCGGTTTTCCATCATGATCATGACGACATGCTGAACATCATTGATCGTTCCCGTGACGTTATTGGCTTCGATCGCCAGGGCGCGCCGGATCGCCGGCGGGAATGCGGACAAGGCGGCAAGAGATGCCATCGTGCCGAACGAATTACGCAGGAACTGGCGCTTGGAATTGTTTGTGGACATGGAGGAGTGGCCGCAGGTAGCGATGTTGGGTGGATGGGTGATCAGGTGGCAAATGGGGCCTGGCGATCACCATCTCAGGGCGTGGGAGCACATTGCGACTTCTCGCACGCGGATGGAGGTGGGCTGGGGCTCAGAGTCGGAGCTGCGACCGAAGTTCCACCGCCACAGGCTGCCAATGTGCATAGCCATGACAGGGACAAAACGAGCCGGAGGCGGTTACGCGGCAGACGCAAGGATGGGGAGGCTGTTTTCATTTGGGTAGGCAAAAGGTTAATTGCAAACGCAACGACCTGCCTGAGTGTGCCGCGTGATCACCCAGTCTTGGTCACTGTCGCCGGTTTGTTCAAGGGAGTTCCACTGCTATACCCTGAACCAGGGAAGTGCTGATCAATTTTCTTTCTTGGCGAGGCTCACGTCTCAAAGGGGGCGAACGGCGAGACGATCCAGCGCAACTGCTGGCGCGCGATGCCGGGCAACTTGCCCCAAGGGGGCTCGATGTTGATCATGGACAGGACGCGGTCGCGTCGGATCAGCTTTTTCTTGGCGGGGGATTCAAGGTCGGAAAAGCTCTTTTGCATGATCGATGGCTGCCTGGGAGAGTGTTTATATTGTCTCAGATGAATGCGCCGCAGGGAATGGCGGCTGTTGAATTAATCAGTGCTTCTTGATGAAACTGAATGAACTCTCTAAATCTCTCCCAGGAAAATGAATGGGTGGAGCAGTTGCACAAAAGCCTGGCATGGGGGCTGAGCAAAACGTGCGCGGCGGTGCGCATTCAAGTGAAACAGCGGCGCCGGCTCTCCATGCACATCATTGCTGTGTCATGCATGGAGTTTATTCGCCCCGTAATCGATGATGTTGATTAAAAGCAGTTCTTCAGCGCACAGGTGGTGAAGGCGCGCAATGAGCGACTATGTCCACAATATCGGCACGGTTCTCTTCGCCGAGGTGTTGGCCACTGCATTGATGTCTGTGCCCTGAGTATCATTTATCTTCATACCCATGATCATTGCCGGGTATTGCGACCTCAGGACATGGCCCGACCTTGTGACGTTAGTGCATGCTCTTCATCAACACCAGCACGAGGAACACGCCAAGCACGAGGTTGGCCGCCAGCAGCAACATGCAAGTGCGCCACAGCGCGCCCCATTTGCCCAGGTTGTAGGTGCCGCGTAGCTGCAGAAACATGTGCAGGGGCGGCGCCAGGCACACCAGCAATGCGATCAGCCAGCCCTGGTTGAGCATCGCTAGCGGTATCAGCACGGTAAACAGCAAGGACATGAAGCACAGCGAGTACAGCACGAAGACCGCATGGTCGTACATGGCCACGCCTGGCTTCCAGAAAAACATCAGCCACACGAAGGGCAGCGAGATCGGGATCAGCAGGAACGAGAACTTGTAGGCCGTGTTCTTGAACTTGTAAAACGCCAGCTCGGGATTCTCTGCGGCGTGATGAAAGCTTTTTTCCAGCTCCGGAAACATGGCGTTGGGATTGGGCGGGCTGGACGCGATCCTGGCGGCAGTCTTGTCGAACCAACCGGGCTCTGTCAGCTCAAGTGCTTCTTCACCGGTCGCTTTTTCGGGCGACACGACGTGCAGCAGGCGTTGCTCGGCTTCGTGGTACAGCTTGCGCGAAACGGCCAGCGCCTTCTCGACACCAGCGACGCCGATATCGGCCTTGCGGGCCTCCTCCAGCGCCAGCTCATTGCGCTCGACCTTGAGCTTGGCGGACGCGGCGTGTTTGGTCAGCGAGGCGATATTGGCGTCGCGGGTCAGCAGCTTGCCGCCGCCGAACGAGGTGGCGAAGAAGGTCAGGAACACCATGAACAGGAACAGCGCGAGCGGCGAAACATAGTTCTTGCGCTGCCCGTCGATGTAGCGGCGCGTCAGACGGCCAGGAAAGGCCACCAGCAGCGGGATCGTCTTCCAGCCCTTGGCGTCGAAGTGCAGGATGCCGTGCACGACTTCTTCGGCCAGGTGCAGCAACGAATGGTGGACGTGGGCCGACTGGCCGCAGGCCTGGCAAAACGCGCCGCCCAGCGGCGCCTGGCAGTTGGCGCAGTTCGCAACGTGCGCGGCACTGGCCGGCTGCGGCGCTTTATCGTCCTCAACCTCGCTGGCCGGCATACCTGCCATCGCCAGGGCGCTGACCGCTTTCAGCTCACTCATCGTGCAACTCCCACCAGGAAAATGGCTGATTGTGCAACAAGGCGCCTGTATGTTCAAGTAATACTGGCAAAAACGGCAGTCGGTATGCTGTCAGACAGTGCCGCCACGGTTGGCATCGCCAAAAGTTCGAGGGTCAGGTCCGACAATCAAAAGAGCGAGGGTCAGGTCCGACAATTGAACAAAAACCTAACAGCTTTGCGCTTCAAAGTAGGGGGAATTCTGCAAAAGAGCGAGGGTCAGGTCCGACAATTGAACAAAAACCTAACAGCTTTGCGCTTCAAAGTAGGGGGAATTCTGCGACGCCAGTTCTATAAAAGCTGAGGCTGTGTCCAAATGTCAGACCCTGGATGCTGTCTTATTCATCAACCAGGCCGCGGTCACTCCTGCGCTGTCGATCCTTTGGGAATTCTTCCGGCACGGCCGCCTGACCTGGCATGGCGCCTTCGTTAACTTGCGCACCGGCAGCATACGGCCATTGCTGGTGAAAGAGCCTGCACCGGTACCGGAAGCGCCCGAGACGGAACAACTGCGTGTGCGGGTGATGGCATGAGCTTTGAGTATCTAAATCTATCGGATCTTCCCTGTAATTATAAAAAGAATTACCGGATGAATAGCGCGCGGTAGTAGCCATAGATTTGCACGAGCGCGTGCATGAATAGCCTTGCCATTTTCTTCTTCAGCTTCCTTAATGATTTTTTCCATTGTGGAAACGCGCTCACGAATCAGCTGTTTTTCCCCATCACTTAAGGAATCATTTTGTGAAAATGGCAAAGTTAACGAAGAAGCAGTCTGGTGGATCGCTCCTCGAGCACGAAATAATCGCGTAATACGGTCTTGGTTATTTTCTCGAATTTCAAGAGCATGAATCCGCTGCAATAAGTCAGCAGTTTCAATATCTCTTCTAGCGTTTTTCCTTGGCATGTCACCAGTTTGCAAATAACCTTCGAGATGGGTTTGAACTTCACTTAAAAGGTAAAAGGAGAGCAGAGCTAAGGAAGCATTAACGTCCTGCGCGTCTCTCCATCTATCCAAATTTTGACCATGGCGCTGCCAAGCAGGAATAGCGATTGCAAGAAGAATAGCAGCAGTGGCACCAAAGAATTGCGCCCATCCTGACAAGTTGGGATTTTCATTCATCCATTTCAATGAAGGCTTAAAGTCGAAATGAAAATTATATGGTTCTAAAAAATTCAGTAAATAGTAACGCGCAACCACAATAACAAGAATTACAGCTAAAAGTCGAGCCAGTCTAATTGCCAAAATCATTATTTAAAATCTCCATGCATGATTGTGATGAGAAAAATTGAAAATTTAAATGTAGTGCTGCAATACAGCGCCGAAAAAATTCTGGGCTACGCCTAACTACTGAAGACAGCTAGAAGGAACGGCAATCTGCCATTCTGCTTTATAACTCATCAACACGAAACCAGCCATATATAACTTGAATTAAAGGATATGCCAGTGACCACCTACCGCGAATTTTGCCGCTTGCGCGACCTCCACACGCCAGGCGCCAATGCACCAAAGCATACTGAAGCTGATGCATTTCTTATGGCTGCTGCCCAACTGGTTGTGCCCGACGGCTACAAACTCGTGTCGGTTGAGCCGACATCGGAAATCATCGCCGGCGCTGCAGTTGCAAGCTGGCCGACCGCCAGCTCGGCCGACATCGCGCTGGCGCGCCTGCGGCGCCGATTATCCTGCTGCAGATGGATATGGTACCGGGCACGACGGTAGACGCGGTCGCCGGCATGCTGGCCACGATAACGCCGGCATACCGCGCAACACAGCGAGGGGCAGGTCCGACAATCGGACAAAAACCTAACAGCTTTGCGCTTCAAAGTAGGGGGAATTCTGCGACGCCAGTTCTATAAAAGCTGAGGCCGTGTCTAAATGTTAGACCTGACCCTTGGGTGTGCTTGGGTGTGCTGGATGTGTAAATGTCAGACCTGCCCCTGGAAATGTATCTGACTGGCCGTCGGCCGGCGGATATGCTGAAAATCACGCGGGCGCATTTGAAGGACGGTGCGATTGAAATTAGCCAGAACAAAACGCGGAAGAAGCTACGGATTGAAATTGTCAGCGAGTTGGCAGCGCTGCTGGCGCGCATCGACACGCGCCCGGCCGTCGGCATAGCATTGATCAATAACGAGGATGGCCTGCGGATGACGAGTTATATGCTGCGCTACGCATTTGAGGCGGCGCGCGAAAAAGCAGCCGTCGACAATCCGGAAATTGAGAAGGACATCAGGAACTTTCAATTCCGGGATCTGCGCGCCAAAGAGGCGACGGACGTAGATGATGAGAGTGGAATTGCTGTGGCGCAAGCACAACTTGGGCATACCACGACAGCCATGACGGCACGGTATGTTCGCCATCGGCGAGGCAAACTCGTCAAACCCACAAAGTAGGTACTGGAGACTTTTTGCGGAACAAAACCAGTTTTGCGGAACTGGCGAGAACTAGAAAAATAGTGGTCACTATCGATGAAATTCGCATGTGCGCTGGTGCCCGGAGCCGGAATCGAACCGGCACGCCCTTACAGGCGGGAGATTTTAAGTCTCCAGTGTCTACCAGTTTCACCATCCGGGCAGCGCGGCGAGATTCTAGCACAAGTGATACCCATTGCACCATCTTGAACTCCCGTTGCCCTAACCGGCGATCCAGACCGTACTTGGCCATTGCCTTCTGCCACCGCCACCTTGATGGGCATGGGCCGCAAGCCTGTCTGGCCTGATTCATTATTTTCCATTTCGCTTTTGGCTCCCGCTGCTTGCAGCGCCTGGGGCTATTTGGCGTTGTCCACTGAAAGGAGGTGCGTCGATGCGTGCGTAGTCAGGCGCGCGCGGTTGTTGTTCATTTGCAGTCGTTTTTTGCTTGGCAATCTGTTATTAACTTAAAAGAGGAACACCATGGCACGTTCAGTAAAAGAATTGATTGAAAATACGCGTTCGGCACAGGCGAACAAGACTTTGCAGTCCTACCTCGACGGTGGTGGCAATTTCGTATATGGCACTGGCTACAATATGTACCAGCGCGGCAGCACGGTGAATGGCTTGATACAGTCGGGTACGATCTACATCGATGAAAGCGGCATCGCCGCCGCTGCCGCCAAGCGCGGCGTGCCGGTCGATCAGATCCTGACGGAAGTGTATATCCATGAATTGGGGCATTACGTGTATCGCCGCGACGACGCCGTGCCCGTCGCTCCCGAGGCGAAGGAAAACTGGTGCTATCAGCGCGAAGGGGAAGCGGCGGTATTTGGTTTTCAGGTTGCCATGGAAGCGTATCAGCAAGGTATTTCACTCAGCGTGGCAGGCACGAATTCCAATCCTGACCTGTATGCCACCATGCTGGCGATACATTACAGCCTGAGTATTTTTGATCCCAAGTCCAACCAGTATCTCGCCGCGATGATTGCGGCGGCGGGACGCGAGTTTGCCAAAGATCCGAAGTACAGCGAATACTGCAAAGCGCTTGCGAAAACTCAGCTGGGCGCTCCGCCGCCGTATCAGATTCCCGGTGCATATGGCGCAGGTGGCACCGGTGGCGGTGGCGGCGGTGGCGGTGGTGGTAGCGGAGGTGGCAGCGGCGGCGGCGGCCCCAATCCCGGCGGTACCGTCACCGTGCCCAAGAATCCCAATGTCGAGATGATCCTTGGCTAAGAGCCTGTGGCGGCGGAGGTATTCATCCGCCGCCACAGGCTCCAGGTAATGGCGTCGCCGCGCAAGAAAGCCGTCCGGTGAATGCCGGGCGGCTGTGTCATGCCAGGACGGCGCTACACGCTCAAAGCCATCAGAACGTCGCCTTGAACTGCACCCCATACGTGCGCGGTTCGTTGATGATGCCCGTCAGGTTGTCGAAATCGATCGCGCCCAGCGACTGGATCTGGTTGGTGATGTTGCGCCCGTACGCGGAGAGTTCATAGCGGTCCCATTTGTAGCCGACGCGCAAGCCGCCTTCCAGCAGTTCCTTGGCCTTGTATTCCTTCGCTTCATACAGGAAGAAGTTGTAGCTGGTGCGGTAGGCCCAGTCCGTGTAGGCGTAGAACTCGCCGTTGGCGAGGGGAATGCTGTATTTCAGGGTGAAGTTGGTTTGCCATTCCGGCGCGCGCGGCAGCGGGTTGCCGTCGATGTAGGCGGTGCCGCGGAAAGGGCCGACAGGGTCGGTGACGGTGCAGCCGCTGGCCGGGTTGTTCAGCGCGTTGCCGCAGCTTTGCACGAACAGCTTCTTGTCCTGGATTTCCGTGTGGTTATAGCTGCCGCCCAGGGTCATGCTGAGCGAATCGCTGAGGTTCGCCTGAAAATCGAGTTCCACGCCACTGCCCGTGGCCTTGTCGGCGTTGATCAGCTGGTTCATGTTGACGGCGCCGCTACCGGCCGTCAGTTGCTTATCCTTGACCCGGTACTGGAACACGGCCAGGCTCAGGCGCGCGCGCTTGTCGAACAGGTCCTGCTTGATGCCCGCCTCGACGGACAGGGCTTTCTCGGCGCCCGCGAACGAAGGGCGGTCGGCCAGGCCGTTCAGGCGTCCCTGCATCGAGGGTGCGCGGTAGCCGGTGGCGATGCGCGCGTAGGCGTTCGTTTCCGGCGTCAGCACATAGGTGCCGCTCAGGTCCCAGCTGATGTTGTGCGACGTGTCGTTCAGCTTGAAGGGGCCGGCCGTGGTCGCCTCTACCCGCTTGGCCGAGAAATCCTTCTTGTCGGTCGTGTAGCGCAGGCCGGCGCGCAGTTTCAGGGCGTCCGAGACCGTGTAGTTGAGCGAGCCGAAGGCCGCGTACGACTTCGAGCTCTGGTTTTGCGTGGCATAGAACGGGCTTTGCGGGTTGCCGGCCGCCAGGCTGTTGAAGCCGATGCTGTCGATCTGGATATCTTCCTTGAAGTAGAACAGGCCGCCTATCCATTGCAGCGGGCCGCGGGCAGACGATTCGGCGCGGAATTCCTGTGAAATCTGCTTGTGGTTGGGAATCACGTCGGCCGTTTCCACGACGAAGGGGATGAAGCCGGGCCCCATCGGTGGCGCATACACGGCGCCATAGCCGCCGTCGACGTCGGCGCGGCTGAAGAAATCGAGTTTTTCGTAGCCGGTGATCGAATGCAAAGTGACGCCGGGCAAGTCCCATTTCAGGCGCAGGCTGCCACCCTTGGTTTTCAGGTGCTGGCGGTTGATGCCGTCGGTCGGATAGTTATCGTAATCAAAGCCGTCGACCAGGTCGTTCGTGCCTTGTTTCAGGATATTCGCGCGGAACAAGGTGGCCGTGCCGTCGAGGTTGCGCGCATGCACATTGAACAGGGCCGTGAAATCGCGCGTAGGCTTGACCAGCACCTGCAGGCGGGCGGCGCTGTCTTCATAGCCTTCGAAGTCGCGCGTGCCGGTGGGGCGCGGGTTGTGCACGCGGTCGTCGCGGCGCTGCGTCTGGCCGGAAAAGCGCAGGGCGACCGTGTCGCTGACGGGCACGTTGAAAGCGCCTTCCAGGTTCTTCATGCCATCCTTGCCAAAGCCGCCGCTCAGGTAGCCTTCCGTCTTGAAGACGGGTTTGGCGGAATCGAACTTGATCACGCCGGCTGGCGAGTTGCGACCGAACAAGGTGCCTTGCGGGCCGCGCAGCACCTCGACCTGATCCACGTCAAACACGGGAAAACCTTTCAGCATGGCATTTTCCTGCACCACGTCATCCATCACCAGGCCCACCGGTTGCGAGGCGTTCAGGTCGAAGTCGGTATTGCCCAGGCCGCGAATGTAGAAGCGGGGAAAGGTGCGGCCATAATCCGATTCGACGGAGACGCTGGGCGAGCGGCTGTTGAGGAAGCGGACGTCGGCGCCGCCGGCCGTCAGGGTGTCGAGCTTGTCGCCTTTCAGGGTGGCGATGGACATCGGCACGTCCTTGATGTTTTCCGCGCGCCGCTGCGCCGTCACGATCACCGTTTCCAGCTGCCCAGGGCCGGCCTGCACCGCCGGGGCGGCAGGCGCCGGGACGCCGTCCTGCGCCATCGCCTGCAGGGGAAAGGCGGCAGTGATTGCCAGGGCAAGCAAGGTGTGGCGTAGGGTGCTGGAATGCGGTGTCATCATGAAACGGCTCCTGTCGGTCGAGGTTATTGGGGCACTGCCAGCTGGCGCTGGCCAGCTGGATGAAAAATTATGCTAGCACGGAAAGTTTTGCTATTCATGCCATTTCCCATTGACGACCATTCATATCCGTTTCGACTGAATACACGAATAAAATCGTATTTGTCGTCAATATCTGGTGGGTGCATAGTGGGGTGCCGGCAGGCTCGTGCGAGCGCAACAGCGGCCAGGCATGGCGGCAGTTTGTCCTGCGGGAATGCAAAAAGCGGGATGGTTTTTGCCGTGCTGTGCATGGCTGGACATTGAAAATACAACAGCTGCCGCGGTTTTTTTTCGAAACGGGCGTGTTGTTGCAGCGCTACAGGGGACGGCGCCGTTTGCGGCGATCCCCTGTGCGCGTAAAGCGGGGCATGCGGGGCCGCATGCCCGATCAGCTTAAAACTCTTCCCAATCGCCGGCCGTCACGGCTTCCGCTTGCGCCGTGCGGTGTTTTGCGGGCGTGGCCTGGCGCTTGACGGTGCTGCTGGCCGCCGCCGGTACCAGGCGCAGTGGCTTGCGGCTGGCGCGCGCTGGAGCATGGGCTGGCGCGGGCGCCGCCACATGGCTGTCGTGCGTCTTGAAGATGCTCACGGTTTGCACCAGGTGGCTGGCCTGGTCGCGCAGGGATTCGGCCGCCGCCGCCGCTTCTTCCACCAGCGACGCGTTTTGTTGCGTGACGCTATCCATCTGTGTCACCGCCTGATTGATCTGCTCGATCCCGGTGGACTGTTCCTGGCTGGCCACCGTGATTTCAGCGATGATGTTGCTGACGCGGGCGACACTGGCGACCACCTCGGACATCGTCGTGCCCGCTTGCGCCGCCAGCCTGGCGCCCGCATCGACGCGGCTCACGGAATCGTCGATCAGCGTCTTGATTTCCTTGGCCGCGCTGGCGCTGCGCTGGGCCAGGCCGCGCACTTCGGTGGCGACGACGGCAAAGCCGCGTCCCTGTTCGCCGGCACGCGCCGCTTCCACGGCGGCATTCAGGGCCAGGATATTGGTCTGGAAGGCGATGCCGTCGATGACGCTGATGATGTCGACAATCTTGCGCGACGATTCGCTGATCAGGTCCATGGTGCCCATCACTTGTCCCACCACGGCGCCGCCCTTGCTGGCGACGTCCGATGCGGTGGTGGCCAGTACATTGGCTTCACGGGCATTTTCCGCATTCTTGCGCACGGTGCTGGTGAGTTCTTCCATCGAGGAAGCGGTTTCTTCCAGCGAACTGGCTTGCTGTTCCGTGCGCAGCGACAGATCGCTATTGCCGGTGGAAATTTCCTCGGCGGCAAGGGCCACCGTGTTGGAATCCTGGCGCACGGACGACACTACCGTGGTCAGCGACGCCTGCATGCGCTGCAGCGCCGACAGCACGCTGACGCTATCGTGCGGTGCGACGCTGAGTTGGCCGGTCAGGTCGCCGGCGGCAAGCAGGCTGACGGCGTCGCACAACTGTTTCGGTTCGGCACCCAGCGCCTTGAGCAGGCTGCGCGTGATGAGCCAGCCCGCCAGGGCCGCCAGCACGATGGACAGCAGGCTGGCGCCGATGAGGATATTCCTGTTGAGAATGTAGTGCTCTTTGTCTTCCTGCAAGATGACGGCGGAGTGCTTGTCCGTCAGGGCGAAATACTCATCGCTGGCGGCGACCAGGGCGGCCAGCAGCGGGCGGCATTCCTCGTTCATCTTGACGATGGCTTGTTCGGTTTTCTTTTGCAGCGCCAGGTCGACGATGCCCAGCGCCACGGGGGCATAGCGCTTTTCGATGCTGTCGATCTTGCTGATGATGGCGCGCACCTCGTCCGATACCTCCGGCTGCTGTGCCAGCTGCAGCAGATGCTGCATGTTCCTGACGACATCGGCGTGTGCCTGCAAGACTTGTTTGCGTTCGATTTCCAGGTCTTCCGGCTTGGTGACGAGCACCAGGTTCCTGGCCGCCACGGCGCGCATGTCGATCGCGTCACGCACGCGGTGCGCCGTATTGGCGCGGGCCGTGATGCCGTTGACATACTGGTCAAAGCCGGCGTTGAAGGTGGAAAAACTCCGTACGGACAGGATCGAGATGCCGATGAGGAAAAAGACCAGCAGGCCGAAAGCCAGAGTGAGCTGGGTGCGTACGGTGAATTTATCCATGATGTCTCTCCCAAAAATACGTGTTGAAGATTAGAAAAGGGGGCGTGCGTGGGACGGGTGCAGGCGCTTGCCTGAGAGCGGGTGGTGCCCTACGCAGTGCTTCTCTATCCAGAGCACGGATTCGTGGTGTGAGGATGGTGCTACTTAAAAACCGATTTCAATAATTTATTTGTTTTATTTATTAAATTCATTGTTGCACAAAAAATTCAGCAGATCAATCAGATTTTGCGTGCCAAAAAACAACTTTTTGACGGGCAAGGTTTGTTCCCGTGCCGCCGGACCGGGCGCGGGAGAGCGTCCGGAGCCTGCAACTGCGCCGCCAGGGCTTTCAGATGGGAAATGCCCCCGCGCCCGACACATTCAGGCAGGCGACCTTGTCGCTGGAGAAATACTTGATTTGTCCCAGGCCGATGGCGTAGCAGCCGTCGCTGAGCGGAGAAATGGGGCCGGTGAGTTTTTCACCGCTGACCAGGGTCACGACCCAGGGCGTGGTGGCCGGTTTGCCCGCGTGGGTCAATGCGTGTTGTACCAGGTCCGACATGCTGCCTCCGATGGAAATCAAAGCTTGATGATAGCAGTGCCGCGCAGGCTTGGGCGATGCCGTGATGGCCTGGCGTGCGGGCAGCGGCAAGGCCGCCGTGGCAACCATGACTGGCCGGCATTAGTTATTTGCATAATGGCAATTAAGTGATATAGTTGACAAGCACTCCAGGCCCAGACGCCTGGCGAGGCAATGTTGATTGATCCCTTTCTGCCGTGCAGCGTTTGTTCCGACGGGCGCCGTGCGCAGTACTTTTTGAAAGCCGCATCATGTCCAGCCAGTACCACGACACACCGCCCCGCTTTTCCATGCCCCCGCCGCCGGTCACCAATACGCCGCTGGAATTCATGCCCACGCACGACCTGTCCTTCTGGGACAGCGACGTGTCGCCAGGCTGCACGGTGTCGCTCGATGCCGCCGTGTCGTTCCAGGACGGTTATCCATCCCTGCGCGTGGATTTGCCGGCTGGCTTGCCTGCCGGTACCGTCGTGCGGGTGGGCACCACGGGCGCCGAAGGCAAAGGCCAGCCGCGCATCCCCTTTGGCTGGGACTTGCGGCGCTTTTCCTTTGCCTTGCGCTCGACGAATGCCGCCATCATGCAGATCGGCGGCATGATTTACATGGGCGACAGCGCATGGACCAATTACTGGTATGGCGCCCTGAATGCCTCGCACTACGGCGGCTCGGCCGGCGCGGACACGGTGATGTTCGTCGACAACGAATGGTGGGTGCCCAAGTTGGACGTGCCGCTCGATTGCGAAGGCGTGCCGACGGCAGCGACCATGTCGCGCGGCAAATTTACGGTGCAGCTGTCGGCGGCCACCACGCAGCCGGAAACGATCTGGCTGGGCATGTTTGCGGCATTGCCCAAGCGCAAATTGCCCACCGTGATCCTGTCCTTTGACGATGGTTTTGCTGCGTGGGATACGTATCTGATGGAGCGGCTGAAGTATTATGGCTTGCCTGCCTCGTTTGCCATGGTCACGTCCTTGCTGGGCACGCCTGATTACATGTCGGCCGAACGCATGAAGGCGCGTTTCGACGACCCGTCGCGCCTGTTCGACTTCATCCTGCACCAGAGCGTGCACGACAATGTCGTGGTGCAGGGTTCCGCCAATTATGTGACGGCGCTGCAGGTGGGCCGTGACCAGATGCGCGCGGCCGGCATCAGCGGCGACGGCCCCTCGCACCATGCCTGGGTCGAATCGCTGTGGACCAATACGGCCATCGACGCCATGCGCGCGGCCGGCTTCCTGTCGGCCCGCGCCGCCGGCTATACGCCGGAGAGCGGCTTTGACCAAGTATTTTTCAGCGGCAAGGACAAGGCCGCATTCATCCTGAACACAGCTTCCGTGAGCCTGACGAACGATGTCACCTTTGCGCAAGTGCAAGCGGCCATCGAGGAGGCGGCGGGCAATGACAGTGTTGTATTTATCAACGGCCACGATATCGTCCGGACGCCCGAGTCGACGTACCAGACATCCTATGCCGTCATCGATGAATTGCTGGCATGGCTGGCGGGGCAAGTGGCTGCCGGGGCGCTGCAAGTGGTGTCGCATAGCCGCTGGTTTGCCGATACGACGGGCAGGGTGACGGACCGTCGCTGATCGCTGCGGAAGAAGGCTGCGCCGGCGCTTTACGCGTCGGCCAGCAAGTTCTTCGGCAGGGCCACCGATACCAGTTTCCAGCGCCACAGGCCGTCGCGTGTCAGGGTCAGTTCGCCGATATGGCTTTTGCTGTGGGCGCGCTGCACCACGACGCTGTCCCAGGAGGTGTAGCGCAGTTTGTAGTCGGGCTTGGTGTTGCGCTTGCGGCCGCTGATGTCGCTGACCTTGGCGATCGGCTTTTCGTAGCGGTCATTGAGCTTCATCAAGGCGACGATGCCCTCTGGCATCAGCATGGTATCGAGCAAGGGGTCAATGACGTCGGGGCTGATGTCGTCGGCCACTTCGGGCGCCGAGAACAGGGTGTGCAGTTGTTGCCCCAGGCTGCCGCGCAGCTGGGGCAGGTCGATATGCGCAGCCAGGGCCTGGCTATCCTCGTCCATGGTCGCCGCGCGGATCTCGTTCATGGTGAAATACGGGCTGCCATAGAAGACGCCGGCCAGCGCGACCAGTGCCACTACAGCGAGAAGCATCATTCTTTTCATCGTGCAATCTCTCGGATGCCTGGCGATCCGTGCGCCTGAAGTGTTGGCATTCTACATAATATTTCCAAAAGTCAACATAGTGGTTTAGGTAAGTGTTGTTTTAGATCAAGTTTCGTCAGAGTAATTCTGGCGGCAAGGTAATGTCCGTCAGTTTCCAGTCCCAGATGCCATGGCGGCGCAGCAAAAACTGGCTGGCGGCGGGGCCGGCGCCGCTGCGCCGCAGCACCACTTCATTCCACGAGCGGTACGCCATGCCGAAGTCGTGGCGCTTGCCGTCCGCCCCCTGCTTGCCGTGCAGAATCAATACCGTGATGCCGGGCGGCGAGACGATGGTGTCGAGCATTTCCTTGAAATCGTCTTCGCTGGCCGTTTCGCCGGCCTCCCGCAACTGGCGCGCCACGCTGGCACGCACGGCGGGCAGGTCCGCCTGCTGCGCCAGGGTTTCCAGGCGCACGGATTTCGCCGCGATGCTGATGCGGTACATGGCGATATAAGGGCTGACCCAGGTGAAGCCGATGGCGGCAACGCTAAAAATGATCGCGGTGGCGTACTTTCTTTTCATGGTCCGTGTTTTTGTATGAGCTGTGCCGCCGTGATTTTACCCGGCCAGCGGTGCCGGATGGTGTAGCATTCGTGCCGGCGCGGACCATCGCGCCGCAATATTGAGGACAACCATGAATATCACTATCAATCAGGTGCTGCAGTCGTATATCGACCCGCTCACCGCCAGCGAGTACGCGGCGCTCGAGCGCAGCCTGCTGGCCGAAGGCTGCCGCGATGCGCTGGTGCTGTGGAACGACGTGCTGATCGACGGGCATAACCGCTACGCCATCTGCCGCCAGCACGGCATCGAATTCAAGACCATCCAGAACACCAGCTTTACCTCGCTCGACGACGTCATGCTGTGGATGATCGACAATCACCTAGCGCGCCGCAGCGTGTCGGACTTCCAGCGCGGCGTGCTGGCACTGCGCAAGAAGGAAATCGTCGCCGCGCGCAGCCCGGCACCCGTCAGTGCCCAGGATGCGCCGGAAGGCGAAAACGCGCCGAAGCCACCCATGAGCACGCGCGAAGAGGTGGCCAAGGCGGCGCGGTTGAGCAGCAACCAGATCAGCCAGATCGAGAAAATCCAGAAAGCGGCGTCGCCGGAACTGGTGGAAGCCGTCCGTTCGGGCACGATTTCCATCAACGCGGCTGCCACCGTGGCGTCCCTGCCGCCGGAAGAGCAGGTGGCGGCCGTCGCCGGTGGCAAAAAATTGCTGCGCCAGGCGGCCAAGGAAATCCGCGAACAGCGCGCCGCCACGCGCACGCCGCGCGAGCCGAAGGCACCCCACGTGTCGCAGGACACGCCGGAGACGGGCAACGAGCCGTGGGCGGACAACGCGGCCCAGGCGCCATCCGAAGCGGAGCGCCTGCGCGGCGAGATCGCCAGCCTGAAACAGCGGGTGGCGCAGCTGCAGGCGGAAAACGCGGAACTCAACCAGCGGATTGCAACCCTCATCGACGCATCCTGATTAGTGGAGTAGTGCATGCCAGCTCGCCGTGCCCTGTTAGCCGCCATCGCCTGCGGCGCCGTTGCCGTTACCCCGGTGCTGGCCGCGCCCGCCGTTTCTGTCACGGACATGGCCCGCTGGCAGGCGCAGGCGACTAATGTCAGCATCGCGCGCGATACCTGGGGCGTGCCCCACGTGACGGGCAAGACGGATGCCGATGCCGTCTTTGGCCTGATGTATGCGCAGGCCGAAGACGATTTCCCGCGCGTGGAACTCAATTACATCAACGCCATGGGGCGTCTGGCGGAAGTGGAGGGCGAGCGGGAGCTGTACCGCGACCTGCGCATGAAGCTTTTCATCGACCCGCTTGCGCTGCAAGCGCAGTACGGCGCCAGCCCGCCGTGGCTGCGCAAATTGATGGATGCGTTTGCCGATGGCCTGAATTTTTACCTGGCCACGCATCCGCACGTCAAACCAAAGCTGATCACGCATTTCGAGCCGTGGATGGCCCTGAGCTTCAGCGAGGGCAGCATCGGTGGCGATATCGAATCGATCAATCTGGCGCAGCTCGAAGCGTTTTATGGCCAACAGGCCAGGCCGGCCGCCGTGGCGCTAGCCAGCGTGGAAACCGGGTTGGCGTCTGGACTGGAGCCAGAGCCGAGTGGCTCGAACGGCTTCGCCATCGCGCCCGCCATCACGAAAAATGGCCATGCGCTCTTGATGATCAACCCGCATACCTCGTTCTACTTCCGCCCTGAAGTGCAGGTCACCAGCGGCGAAGGCCTGAACGCGTATGGCGCCGTGACCTGGGGCCAGTTTTTCGTCTATCAGGGTTTTAACGAGCGCCTGGGCTGGATGCATACCTCGGGCGGCGGCGACGTTATCGACGAATACCTGGAAAGCATCGTCGACAAGGACGGCGCCTGGTTCTACCGCTATGACGGCGGCCTGCGCCCCTTGAAAGCCGTGCCGATGATCTTGCCCTACAAACTGGCCGATGGCGGCATGGGCTCGAAAACCATCACCGTCTATTACAGCCATCACGGCCCCGTCGTGCGCGCGCAGGACGGTAGATGGGTGGCCGTGCGCCTGATGAACGAACCGTTGAAGGCGTTGACGCAATCGTACACGCGCACCAAGGCGCGCGATTACGCGGCGTTTTACAAGACCATGGAACTGCGCACGAATTCGTCGAACAATACCGTGTACGCGGATGCGGACGGCAATATCGCCTACTTTCACGGCAATTTCATCCCCGTGCGCGACCCGCGTTTCAACTGGAAGCAGCCCGTCGACGGCAGCGACCCGGCCACGGAATGGAAAGGGCTGCACACGGTGGCGCAGACCATCACCCTGTTCAATCCGAAAAATGGCTGGATACAGAACACCAACAACTGGCCGTATTCGGCGGCCGGCGCCAACAGCCCGCGCCAGGGCGATTACCCCGCCTACATGTCCGTGTACGGCGAAAACGCGCGCGGCCTGCATGCCGTCAAGGTTTTCCAGAACAGGACGGGTTTTACCCTCGATAGCCTGATCGCCGCTTCCTACGACAGCGAACTGACGGCGTTCGAAGCGCTGCTGCCGCCGCTGTTTTCCGCATACGATGCACTGCCGGAGAACGCTGCGCAAAAGCTGGCGCTGGCCGACAAGGTGGCCTTGCTGCGAACCTGGGACTGGCGCTATGCGCTGACGTCCACCGCCACCTCGCTGGCCGTGTTCTGGGGCCAGGAGCTGGCCGAACTGACAGGGAAACAGGCGCGCGAACAGGGCGTGCCCGTGGTCGATTTTCTGGCGACGGACAAGGTCACGGCGGACCAGCGGCTGGCGGCTCTGGCGACGGCGGCGGATAAACTACAGCGCGATTTCGGCAACTGGCAAACACCGTGGGGCGAGATCAACCGCTTCCAGCGCCTGACGGGCGACGTGGTGCAGCCGTTTGACGATGCGCAAGCCAGCTTGCCTGTGCCTTACGCGTCGGGCAACTGGGGCGCGCTGGCCGCGTATGGCCAGAGCAGCAAGAGCACGACGCGACGGATCTATGGCGAGCGCGGTAACAGCTTTGTCGCGGCCGTGGAATTTGGCCCCCGCATCAAGGCGAAAAGTATTCTTGCCGGCGGCCAGAGTGGCGACCCGAAGTCGCCCCACTTCAAGGACCAGGCGGCCATGTATGCACGCGGTGAGTTCAAGGACGTGCTGTTTTATCCCGAGGACGTGGCCAGGCACCTGGAACGCAGGTATCGACCGGGGGAGTGAGGTTTGTGGTGTGTCGGATTACGCCCTTGCGGGCTAATCCGACCTACCGCCCTCGGCATACCGTAGGTCGGATTAGCGCAGCGTAATCCGACAAATCACCCCCTCAAATCGCATCAAGCGCCGTGCGCAAATCATGCCGCAAATCCTCGATATCCTCGATCCCCACCGACAGCCGGATCAAGCCATCGCCGATGCCCAGCTTGGCCCGCTGTTCGGCCGGGATGCTGGCATGCGTCATCAGGGCCGGGTGCTCGATCAGGCTTTCCACGCCGCCCAGGCTTTCGGCCAGGGCGAATACTTCGCAGCGTTCCAGGAAGCGGCGCGCGCCGGCCAGGTCCGTATCGAGGTCGATCGAGATGATGCCGCCGAAACCATCCATCTGGCGCTGTGCCAGCGCGTGCTGCGGGTGCGAGGCCAGGCCCGGATAGAAGACTTTTTTCACTTCCTTTTGCTGCTCCAGCCACTGCGCCAGCGCCAGGGCGCTTTCGCAATGGCGCTGCATGCGGATGGCCAGGGTTTTCACGCCGCGCAAGGCTAAAAAGCTGTCGAACGGGCCGGCAATCGCGCCCACCGAGTTTTGCAAAAAGCCCAGCTGCTCGCGCCATTCGGCCTGGCGTTCTTCCGCGCCCACGATGGCGATGCCGCCGATGATGTCCGAGTGGCCGTTCAAGTACTTGGTGGTCGAATGGACGACGATATCGAAGCCGTGTTCGAGCGGGCGCTGCACCAGCGGGCTGGCAAACGTGTTGTCGGCCACGGCGATGATGCCGCGTGCGCGGCAGATGTCGGCGATCGCGCGCAAGTCCGCCAGTTTCAGCATGGGGTTGGTGGGCGTTTCCACCCACACCATCTTTGTTTCCGGGCGCAGCGCGGCCAGCAGATTCTCGGGATTGGTCAAATCCACATACGTGAATTCGTGGCCGGCCGAGCGGCGGCGCACGCGCTCGAATAAGCGGTAGGTGCCGCCGTACATGTCGTCGCCGGCGACGATATGGCTGCCCGCATCGAGCAATTCCAGCACGGACGAGATGGCTGCCAGGCCCGAGGCAAACGCGAAGGCCGCGCTACCGCCTTCCAGGTCGGCCACGCAGCGTTCGAGCGCCCAGCGCGTGGGATTGTGCGAGCGGCCATAGTCCAGGCCCTTGTGCACGCCGGGGCTGTCCTGCACGAAGGTGGAGGTGGCGTAAATGGGCGGCATGATGGCGCCCGTCGACGGGTCGGGCGACTGGCCGGCGTGGATGACACGCGTGGCGAGATGGCTCTTGCGGGTGGTTTTCTGGCTCAAGATAGTGTCCTGCGTAAGTGGTTGAGAAGGTCGAAGCGGGTGATCAGGCCGTAGAAGGCGGCATCGTCGGCGACGACGGCCGTCAAGCCCCGGTCCAGGGTGGCGCGCAGGGCGGACAAGCCGCTGGACGGCGCCAGGGTTTCGATCTGCGTCGTCATCGTGGCGCCCACCAGACCGGCGAAATGCGCGGCGTCGCCCGAGACGTGCAGCAGCAAGTCTGATTCGTCGAGAATGCCGACCAGTTGGCCGCCGTCGATGACGGGCAGCTGGGCCAGGTCGCTGGCACGCATGCGGTTGAAGGCCGTGAGCAGGGTGTCGCCAGGCGCCACGCTGACGACGTCGCCCTCGTCATAGCGGCGTCCGATCAGGTCGCGCAAGTCGCCCGACACGGCCCGTTGCAACAGGCCCTGGTCGCGCATCCAGCCGTCGTTGTAGACTTTGGATAGATAGCGCGTGCCCGTGTCGCAGACAAAGGTGACAACGCGCTTTGGCGTCGTCTGTTCGCGGCAGTATTTGAGGGCGGCCGCCAGCAGGGTGCCGGTGGACGAACCACCTAAAATGCCTTCGGCAAGCAGCAAGGCGCGCGCGGAATCAAAACTTTCCTGGTCCGTGATGGTGTAGGCTTTTTTCACGCTGTCCATGTCGGCGATCGACGGGATAAAATCTTCGCCGATGCCTTCCACGGCCCACGAGCCGCTCGTGTCCGACACTTTGCCCGTGTCGATGTATTCGGTGAGAATCGAGCCTTGCGGGTCGGCCAGCACGAATTCCAGCTTCGGCTGCGCCTTGCGGAAGTAGCGCGTCAGGCCCGTCAGGGTGCCGGACGAGCCGACGCCGACGACGATGGCGTCCACGTCATGGCCGCTCTGCTCCCAGATTTCAGGGGCCGTTGTCGTTTCGTGGGCCAGCGGATTGGCGGGATTGTTGAACTGGTCGGCAAAGAAGGCACCCGGCAGTTCGCGCGCCAGGCGCGCCGCGTAATCCTGGTAGTACTCAGGATGGCCCTTGCCCACGTCCGAGCGCGTGGTGTGCACTTCGGCGCCCAGGGCTTTCAGGTGCAGCACTTTTTCCGTCGACATCTTGTCTGGTACGACGAGGATGACGCGGTAGCCCTTGATGCGGCCAACCAGGGCCAGGCCGATGCCGGTATTGCCGGCCGTCGCCTCGACGATGGTGCCGCCCGGCTGCAAGCTGCCGTCGGCTTCGGCCGCTTCGATGATGGACAGGCCGATGCGGTCCTTGATGGAACCGCCGGGATTTTGTGATTCCAGTTTCAGGAACAGCTGGCATAGGCCCGTGTCGAGCCTGGTCACTTCGACCAGCGGGGTATTGCCGATCAGCTTGTATAGCGCTGGCGGCTGGGGTGGGGATGGCATTCGATCATTCATGGTGGCTCCTGTCAGAGAAACAACGGCTCCGGATTGTGTCCCGAGCCGCCTTCCGTGCCGCGCAGTGTAGGCGGGTGGGCGAGTGCGGCGAACGAATGTTTATATGCTTGCATATGCGCCGTTCGCATATCGGCTGCAAGGTTCGCGATGCGAGTATGCGCCGTTTTTAGCCCGCTTGCCGCGCCAATGGCACGACTATTAAGCTGCCGCAAGCGCGCCATTGCGATTTATAATCACGCCTCGAAAAGATACTAAATAGTATTGAAATTACTCAGACAGGGCAGGCGGCAGTGGCAAAACTTTATTTCCGGTATTCCGCGATGAACGCGGGCAAGTCGACGGCCTTGTTGCAGGTCGCGCACAACTATGAAGAGCAGGGCCAACAGGTACGCCTGTACACGGCCGCCATCGACAGCCGCTACGGCGTAGGACGTGTCACGTCGCGCCTGGGCCCGCAGCGCCAGGTCGATATCTTCCATGCCGACACGAATTTCCTCAATGACATTCCGCAAGTGGCCTGTTTGCTGGTGGACGAAGCGCAATTTCTCAGCACGGCCCAGGTGCAGCAACTGCACCAGCTGGCGCAAGTGAAGGGCGTGCCCGTCATCTGCTACGGCTTGCGCACGGATTTCAAGGGCGAACCGTTCCCCGGCTCGGCCTACCTGCTGGCGCTGGCCGACGATATCGAAGAATTGAAGAATATTTGCACTTGCGGCAAGAAAGCCACGATGAACATCCGCGTGGATGAACAGGGCCGCCGCATCAAGGAAGGTGAACAGATCAGCATAGGCGGCAACGAGAGTTACCGCCAGGCTTGCGGGCGCTGTTTTTATGCATGATTAGTCATGCGGCTTATATCTGCGATAGCATGCAGGCGCCCATTTCCTCTTATGCATGACCATTGGTATTGTCTCTCGCCAAGGCAATAAACTTCTGATATCTGTAGAAAATTTCCATAATGAAACCTGTGTTTTCTCCGACTAATACCCCCCATTTGAAATACCGTGCTGACATCGATGGGTTGCGGGCCATCGCCGTTCTTGCAGTCGTGGCTTATCATGCTTTTCCAAAGAAGATACAGGGCGGATTTATCGGTGTTGATATATTTTTTATCATTTCGGGATTTTTAATATCAACGATCCTCTTTCAAAGTCTAGAAGTCGGAAATTACAGTACGCTGGACTTTTATCGTCGCCGGATCAAACGGATATTCCCCGCATTGTTACTGGTTCTGACAGGGACTTTGCTATTCGGTTGGTTTTTTCTTCTATCTGATGAATACCGTCAGTTAGGCAAGCATGTGGCTGGTGGGGCGGGATTTATTTCAAATTTTCTGTTATGGGGTGAGGCGGGTTATTTTGACTCCAGCGCTGATGCGAAGCCCCTCTTGCATCTCTGGAGCCTTGCGGTAGAAGAGCAGTTTTATATTTTTTGGCCACTGATCCTGGCCGCCACCTGGAAGAAACACTGGAATTTTCTAGTTATAGTTTTCTTGGCGATAATTTCTTTTTCTTTTAATTTATTTTATGTTTCTGATAACTCCACTGCAGCTTTTTACTCTCCACTATCGCGCTTTTGGGAGTTGATGATAGGCAGCATGTTGGCCTACGTTTTACTTTACAAACCAAAGCTGATTGAAAAATATAAGAATGTCCAGTCGGTATTTGGTTTTTGCTTACTGGTGCTTGGCTTTATTTTGATCGACCACGCGCGCCATTTCCCCGGCTGGTGGGCTTTATTTCCAACCTTGGGAGCTACACTGATCATTTCTGCTGGCCCTAAGGCATTTTTGAACCGGCACGTGCTTTCCTCGAAAATGTTTGTTTGGTTCGGTTTGATCAGCTATCCACTCTATCTGTGGCATTGGCCGATTTTCTCTTTTTTGCACATTGTCGTCTCGGCATCTCCCTCGCGCAACATCAAGCTGATGGCTATTGCTATATCTATTTTACTGGCGTGGCTGACTTACCGCCTGATTGAAAAGCCATTGCGTGCACCAACTGTAGGGCGCCGTGCCACGGTTTCGTTGGCGATGATAATGGTGCTTGTAGGTACTGCTGGATATTATTGCTTTTACAATGGCGGGCTGGAAGGTACTGGCTATCGCATGGCTGGGAAAAATGAGTTTTCGAGATATTTCGATAATGCTTATCCTGAATGGCACTATACGAAGACTCAGGGCTTGGAAGAAAAGTATCGTGAGGATTGCAATTTTTACGATATTTCAAAGTATCTCGCTGGCAAGGAGACCACGTTGCCGCGCCAAGCATTGCCAAGTTCTTGTTACGAACGGGATCGCGCTTATACGAAGTCGGTTTTTCTGTGGGGCGACTCGCACGCTGAACACTTGAACTATGGATTGCGCAAGAACTTGCCTGCAAATTGGCAAATTTTGCAGGTGGCCAGTTCCGCCTGTCCAGCAAGTGCGGATGTGGCGGCGCCATCGGCGATTAATTACTGTGAACAATCCAACTGGTTTGCCATGCAGGCATTGAAAAAGGCGCAACCTGATGTGGTGATCGTCAGCCAGAGTTCGGACCATAATGCTGGTAATTTCAACGTGCTGGCATCCCGTCTGAAGGCAATTGGCATACAACGAGTCATTTTTGCTGGTCCGGTACCGCACTGGAATAAAGAATTGCCACGCCTGGTGCTAAGGGACCTATGGGAAAGTACTCCACAGCGGACGTTCATCGGCTTGGATAAGGACGTTGTTAATAATAACGAGGATATTAAGAAGAACTTCATGGTTAGCGATGGCATATTTTTTGCTGACCTAATGGCTCCATTTTGCAATGCCGACGGTTGCTCTATTTACCTTGGCGATGACAAGATGATCGGACTGACAGCGTGGGATTCGTCACATTTGACACCAGTTGCTTCCGACTTTGTTGCCAGGAAACTGTTAGTCGGAATGATATTGAAAGCGGACGCTGGCAAATAGCTATAGCTCTACCACATGGAGTGGAAACACACCTTGTAAATCATTACTTGCCAGTGATGAGATTAACGAAATACTTACTCCACCGCCGGCGCGCCTACATCGGCATCATCCGACAAGGCCAGATCGCCCCGCTCGAAGGCGGCCAGTATCTCATTGGCGCGCGCAACGTCGTGCTCGCGCACCAGCACGCGGGCGCCGCCGATGGCGGCTGCCAGCAGCATGTCGGCCTGCATGTGCTGGTCGTCCGTCAGCAGCACGTCGATGCCGGCCGCTGCCAGGCAGCCGCGGATGACGTGGGCATCCGTGGGGATCATCAGCCGGGCAATCAAAACATAGTCGTCGTGCATGGTTTCTCCTGGGGCGGTGGATTCTGCCCCATCTTAGCACCCGGACTGCACTTACAGCTTGAACACGCCCACCACCTGGTTCAGCTCCTGCGCCTGCTCCTGCAGGGCGTCGGCGGCCGCGGCCACTTCTTCCACCAGGGCCGCGTTCTGCTGGGTCACCTGGTCCATCCGGGCGATGGCCTGGTTGACTCGTTCGATGCCGCTGCGCAGTTACGCGTCTGCCTGCGCCGGTGCGCTTGAGCCGTTTGGATTGTTTCGTTGAGTTCTAGCGAAATCCACCAGGTCCCCTGGATAGAATTGCGCGTCGCGGTAGCTGCGGTCGTCGATATCGAGCAGGTAAGTGATGGCGGCTGCCTCCCAGGACCAGTATCCCATGAAGCTTGTGCCTCGGTTATGGCTGTCGTGGTAGGGTTCGCGACGGCTGGCGTGGTACCAGTCGTCCAGATATCCGGCCATCAATTCGCTGCGCTTTTCCTTGGGCGCCGCGAAAATCTTCAGCGTCTTGAAGTAAGGCAGGTGGCGGGTGCATTCGTCCGGCGGCGTGCCGCGCTCAGATAGGTAGAAAGCGAGCAAGCGTTCCAGCATACCGTCACGCCGCGGGTTGTGATAGTCGAGAAGCGCTGGCAGACGAGGCAACAAATGCCCCCAGCCAAGCAGGATGCCAAGGCAGACTAAACGGTTTGCCTGGTCAAAGCCTTCGCCAAGAAGAGGAAGGTGGGCGACATAGGTTTCACGTCCCCTCGGGGTGGCGTCGTATGCCTTGTCATATTTGGCATATTCTTCCCAGAATTCTAATACCTTCGGATAAAATTCGCTTATCTCACTAATCGCATGTCCGGCGCTGTAGGCCGTGGCAAGATGATTTATTCCGGCCCAAGCACGGCGACGAGTCGCCATCATGAAGTTTGCTGCTGGTATTTTTCTTAGTATCTCCGGAGGCTGTTGAAACGATCGATTTAACGTGTCAAACGTTCTAAGCGATCCGGTAAAATTTCTCTCATAAATTTCCATTTGGAGTAATAATTCACGTTTGCTTATTTTGAACTCTTCCTGGGTAAATGTTTTATACATTTTTATTTTCCGAGTATATTTTCCGGCAAGTTGAAAATTAACTGAATGTCATGGCTCACGCCCTTTGATCTTTGTGTTCGCGCAGCAGTTTGTCGAGGCAAACGTGGCCGGCGCCATCAAATAGGCTCCTCGTGCGCGAATTAGGAGCCACCTCCGCCATAGAATTCAAAAAATATCCAGCTCTCCGTTGCCATCCAGCTTTTCTATGTCCGTTTCAAGATTCCATGTATCGCCACACCGTCCAGCCATACGCGGAACCAAGGTCGAGCATCATTTCGCCTTGCTCATAGAGTTTTGTCTGTGGCGCAATATCGAGCGCCTCCCACATGCCGGCTTTGGGACACGGTTCGCCCGCGTTCGCGCGCAGTTCCCCGTCTGCCTGCGCCGGTGCGCTTGAGCCGTTTGGATTGTTTCGTTGAGTTCTGGCGAAATCCACCAGATCCCCTGGATAGAATTGCGCGTCGCGGTAGCTGTGGTCGTCAATATCGAGCAGGTAAGTGATGGCGGCTGCCTCCCAGGACCAGTATCCCATGAAGCTTGTGCCTCGGGTATGGCTGTCGTGGTAGGGTTCGCGACGGCTGGCGTGGTACCAGTCGTCCAGATATCCGGCCATCAATTCGCTGCGCTTTTCCTTGGGCGCCGCGAAAATCTTCAGCGTCTTGAAGTAAGGCCGGTGGCGGGTGCATTCGTCCGGTGGCGTTCCGCGCTCAGATAGGTAGAAAGCGAGCAAGCGTTCCAGCATACCGTCACGCCGCGGGTTGTGATAGTCGAGAAGGTCTGGCAGACGAGGCAATAAATGCCCCCAGCCAAGCAGGATGCCAAGGCAGACTAACCGGTTTGCTTGGTCAAAGCCTTCGCCAAGAAGAGGAAGGTGGGCGACATAGGTTTCACGTCCCTCCGGGGTGGCGTCGTATGCCTTGTCATATTTGGCATATTCTTCCCAGTATTCCAGCGCGGTAGGGTAGAAGGAGCGGAGAACGGCCAAGGACACTCCTGCGGAATAATTTATTGACAGTAAATTTATTGAATTCCACGCTCTCGACTGTGTCATCATCATTAACTGTGCAGCGTCTTTATCTGCCATCCACTCCGAATTTTTCATATTTCGACCGACTCGAGGAATCCTTATTGTCAAGTCCTGTGCCAGGTCAAGATATGTGGCGTAGTCAAAAAGAGATTCTCGCTTCTTTTGCAAAAATTCAGTCAATGAGAAAATATTTTTCATCACATTATTTTGTGAGTATTTTATCTGGCAGGTTAATCAATAGCTGAATATCATGGGCCGCCCCCTTCGATTTTTCGTGTTTACTTAATTGACGACCTGTTACCAGCGATATCCAGCGCTGATAGGGGAAATTTCTTTCGCCTTCTCTGGAATCGGTAATCAGGCCTTCCTCGCCACGCAGGCATTCGAGCAGCAGTTTGTCGGGGCCGAGCGGGGTCGTCAGCCGTAAGAGGCGGGTGGTTTGCGTGAAGCCGCCCGGCATGGCGTGCGGGCTGGATGCCTGGGGCTGTGAGTCAGTCGGCTGTGACATCTGGCAATACTCCCGTGGTGCGGTAGGCTAGGCTGCAATGCAAATTAAGTAATATTTATTTTATGGCATTACATCTTGGTTGAGGCCGTTGCGCAAGCGTGATTCAATTGAAATGTCAATTAATTCAAGGCGAGTTCGTGGCGAATGAATGGCTGTGCTTGCTGGTCTTGCACAGCCAGGGCTTTAGGCTTTACTTGTATGCGGCGCTCGTTACCCGCTTGCTTGCATAGGTATGATGTGCCGCTGTCTATCCGCCACTGGACGCAGGCGACAGAAGGCTGTCGCCGTCCATTGTGAGAAGCAATGATTTACGAAAGAAGTAGGTGCATTGGCGCATGCGTGACATCTTGCGGGAGGGGGCGCCGGGTTGCCATTGAAGAGCGCCATGGCAGCACATCTCCCGGCTGCGTTGATTCACGTCATCCTGACACCCGGACTGCACTTACAGCTTGAACACGCCCACCACCTGGTTCAGCTCCTGCGCCTGCTCCTGCAGGGCGTCGGCGGCCGCGGCCGCTTCTTCCACGAGGGCCGCGTTCTGCTGGGTCACCTGGTCCATCTGGGCGATGGCCTGGTTGACTTGCTCGATGCCGCTGCGCTGCTCTTCGCTGGCCTGCGCGATCTCGGCCATGATGGTGCTCACTTGCTGCACGCTGGCCACCACGGTCTCCATGGTGGCGCTGGCCTGGCTCACCTGGGCGTGGCCCAGATCCACCGTGCTGGCGGATGCCTGGATCAGGTCCTTGATGTCTTTCGCCGCTGCCGTCGAGCGCTGCGCCAGGGTGCGCACCTCGGTGGCGACGACGGCAAAGCCGCGTCCCTGTTCGCCGGCCCTGGCCGCTTCCACGGCCGCGTTCAAGGCCAGGATATTCGTCTGGAAGGCGATGCCGTCGATGACGCCGATGATGTCGGCGATCTTGCCCGAGGAACTGCGGATGGCGTCCATGGTGCTGGCCACCTGCGCCACGGCGGCGCCGCCCGTCGCGGCCAGGCTGGACGAGTCGTGCGCCAGCCGGCTTGCCTGCTGCGCGTGGTCGACGTTCTGGCGCACGGTGGAACTGAGTTCCTCCATCGAGGCGGCCGTCTCTTCCAGGGAGCTGGCTTGCTGCTCCGTGCGGCTCGACAAGTCCAGGTTGCCGGTGGCGATTTCACCGGAGGCCGTGGCGATCTGCCCGGCGCTGCCGCGCACATTGCTGACGACTTGCGACAGGTTGTCGCTGATGCGGTTCATGGCCAGCAGCAGGCGGCCGATTTCGTCCAGGCTGGTCGTATCGAGGTGCACCGTCAGGTCGCCGGCGGCGATTTGCGCGGCGGCCGTTTCAGCGGCGGCCAGCGGACGCGACACGAGGGTGCGCACCAGCCAGTACAGCAGCAGGGCGAAGACGAGCAGGGCGATGAAGCCGGAAACGGCCAGCTGGTTGCGCATCTGGCGCGCTTCCAGGGTGATCTCGTCCGTGAACGTGCCGCCCGCGATGATCCATTGCCAATCCTTGAACTGGCGGTAATACAGCTGCTTTTCGCGCGCGCTGGCAGCCGTTTCGCCCGGCGCCGTCCACGTATAGCGCATGGCGCCGTCTTTTTGCGCCAGCATGTCCTGGATGAACAGGCGTCCGTCGCTGGCCTTGAACTCGAGCGCGCTCTTGCCTTCGCTGTTCGGATGCAGCACCAGATGGCCGTAATTGGCGCCTGGCGCCGTGTCGACGATATAGATGTAGCCCGTCTGGCCGATCTTGACCTGGCGAATCTTCTCTTTCAGCATGGCCAGATTCTTGCTGATGTCCAGGCCGATGAACAGCACGCCCACCACCTTGCCGCCCGCGTCGCGCACGGGGTCATATTGCGTGATGTATTGCTTGCCAAACAAAGTGGCCATGCCAACGAAGCGCTGGCCCGCGCGCAGCGGCGCATAGCTGGGGTGGTTGTGGTCGAGCTGGGTGCCGATGGCCCGTTCGCCATCCTGTTTTTTCAGCGAGGTGCTGATGCGCACGAATTCATCGCCATTGGCGGCAAAAATGGTGGCGATCACGCCCGTTTGCGCCGTGTAGCGGTCGACCAGGGCCGTGTCGAGGTTGAGCACCTTGCCGCCGTTGGCCAGGGCTGGTGTGGCCTTGCCTGCCACGGCCACCATGGCGCCCGTGTCGACCGTGAACGGGCCGGGAAATTCGGCCGCGAACAGGCGCGCGAAGCTGGCCGCCTCGTTGACCATGGCGGTATGAAACACTTGCGTGGTCGTCATGACGCTATTGAGTTCGCTGGTGACGGCCGCTTCGGCGCGCTGTTCCAGTGCAGTCGAGGTGCGGATGCTGATCAAGGTCGTCAGGCTGGCGAGGATCAGGCTGACGAGGGCAAAGGTGAAAATGGTGATCTTGCCGCCGACACTCCAGTGGCGGGGGGAGAACGAAATTGTAGGCATAGTTTGAGTCTGGCAAAGGGTAATCAGCTCGGCCATTCCTGGTCATGACATGACACGCGGGGAGGGGATCTGGTGGGGAATACTGTTGAAACGGAGGCGCGCCGACCTTGTGGGCCGCGCACAGGCAAGCTGGATTTCAGGGCGCGATGATAGCATGTTGCTTGCGTTTTGTTACTAAGTGTTTCCCGCAGGAATCATTTTTTCGCATAAAAACATCATCTGTATCAAGGATTGTAAAAACAGCCTGTTGACTTTTTTGATTTCAAACATGGTCTTTGATATTCGTCGCTGACGGGCGATGCAATTTTTGTCACGAATGTTTCACTTTGTAATGAATGAGACGCCGCCCTTAATTCGCGTTTAAGCTTCCGGGAAGAAACTGATATTCCATGGGAGACTGCCAGGCCGTATCCTGTAGAATAATATGCAGACCATTCGTGTATTCCCCTTACTGTCTTGCTGGCTGGCGCATGCATAGCTGCGCCGCCTGGAATTGATTCAACTAATTTTCGGAGAAGCCGATGAAGAAGCAAATGATGCTGGTCACCCTGGTGCTTGCCCTGTCAGCCAACGCTGGCGTAGCCCAGACGGACAAGAGCGCCGCTCCTCCGCTACCCATGAAGCCGCTGGCCCAGCAAACGCAGGCCGCCTTGTGGGCATCGCGCGTATTGACACGCGTCCACTACAAGGCCATGCCGCTCGACGACGCCATGTCGGAGAAAATCTTCGACCGTTACTTCAAGTCGCTGGACGCGGAAAAACTGTTTTTCGTGCAGGCTGACGTCGACCGTTTCGCGCCGCTGCGCACCAGGCTCGATGACGCCATCATCAATGAAGACCTGACGGCGCCGTTTGCCATCTACAACCTGTACCAGCAGCGTTTCGACGAGCGCATGGCGTATGCGCGTGAATTGCTGAAAACCAAGTTCGACTTTACGGCCGACGAGAGCTACCAGCTCGACCGCGAAAAGGCCGCCTGGCCGAAAAACGACGAGGAAGTGCGCGACCTGTGGCGCAAGCGCGTCAAGAACGACTGGCTGCGTCTGAAACTGGCGGGCAAGGAAGACAAGGCCATCCGCGAGACGCTGGACAAGCGCTATGAAAGCTACACGACCCGTGCGCGCAAGCTCAACAGCGAAGACGTGTTCCAGATATTCATGAACTCGTATGCCATGTCGATCGAACCGCATACCAATTACCTGGGCCCGCGCGCCTCGGATAACTTCGACATTGCCATGCGGCTGTCGCTCGAAGGCATCGGCGCCGTGCTGCAGACGCGCGACGAATACACTGTGGTGCGCGAAGTCGTGCCGGGCAGCCCGGCCGGTTTGTCGGGCAAGCTGAAGGTGGGCGACCGCATCGTCGGCGTGGGGCAGGGCGAAAGCGGCCCCATCACCGAAGTGCTGGGCATGCGCATCGACGACGTGGTGCAGCTGATCCGCGGCGCCAAGGATTCCGTGGTGCGCCTCGACATCCTGCCGGCCGACGCCGGCCCTGACGCCAAGCACGTGGTCTTGCCGCTGGTGCGCAAGAAAATCAGCATGGAAGAGCAGGCGGCGAAGAAATCGATCATCGAAGTGCGCGACAACGGCGTCAAGCGCCGCATCGGCGTCATTTCCCTGCCGACCTTCTACCAGGACTTCGAAGCGCGCCGCCGTGGCGACAAGGACTTTAAAAGCGCCACGCGCGACGTCACCCGCTTGCTGGGCGAGTTGAAGAAGGACAAGGTCGACAACGTCCTGATCGACTTGCGCAACAACGGCGGCGGTTCGCTGAACGAAGCCGTCGAACTGACGGGCCTGTTCATCGACAAGGGTCCTGTCGTGATGCAGCGCAATGCCGAAGGCAAGGTTGAAGTGGAAAGCGATACGAATGCCGGCCTGGCCTGGGATGGTCCGATGGGCGTGCTGATCAACCGCGGCTCGGCATCGGCTTCCGAAATTTTCGCCGCCGCCGTGCAGGATTACGGCCGTGGCGTCATCATCGGCGAAGGCAGCTTCGGCAAGGGCACGGTGCAGACCCTGTTTAACCTCGACCGTTTCGGCGGCAGCGAGAAAGCCCGTTTCGGCGAGCTGAAAATGACCATCGCCCAGTTCTTCCGCATCAATGGCGGCACCACGCAGTTGCGCGGCGTCACGCCTGACATCAAGCTGCCGGCCATGTCGGACGCGGAAAATTTCGGCGAATCGAGCTATGACAATGCTCTGCCATGGGTGGCCGTCAAGCCGGCATCGTACATGCCGACGGGCGACCTGAAGGAGATCGTGCCGCTGCTGGACAAGAAGCATGACGCGCGCGTGGCCAAGGACAAGGATTTCCAGTACTTGCTCGATGACATAGCCCTCGTCGTCAAGCAGCGCAAGGAAAACCAGATTTCGCTCAATGAAACCGTGCGCCGCAAGGAGCGCGATGCCCAGGAAGCGCGCGCCAAGGCCCGTGAAAAACGCCTGATCGCGCAGATTTCGAATCCTGCCGACGATCTGGTGGTAATTCCTGATCCGAAAGACGTGCTGAAGGGCGCGAAAGCGGCCAACAAGACGGCCAAGCAGATTGCCGCCGTGAAAGGCGCCTTGCGCACCGACGACGGCTTGCAGGGTGACGAACGGGCCCTGAGCGCCGAACTGGACGCCGAAACGGCCGCGAAGAGCGCCAAGGACGTGCTGCTGAACGAAGCGGCGCGCATCCTGGCCGACGAAGTGGCGCTGATCAAGGCCGATACCCGCCTGGCGTCAAAAGTCTTGCCGTATGCCGCCGATGTCAAGGCGACACCGGTGGCGGCGACATCGAAGTAATCAAGGTGGGGTAGGGGGAGAGTTATCTGTTTCGCGTATTTCTATCATTCCAACAATCAATTGGATTGATATGCCGCGACGCAGCATAATGCACTTGTCTCCTCTATTCTCCTCCAAGAAAATAGATTCAGCCCGCTCTCGTAGCGGGCTTTTTTTTGCCTCAGATTTTGTGCGTGGGCAGTTGTACGTCGGGGTGGGCAGCCAGCAAGGCCGTCAGCCAGCCGGCAAACGCCTGCAGCTTGGGCGTGGCCAAACGGCCTTGCGGCGTCAGCAGCGACATGGGCATGGGTGTGGGCAAGCAGTCGGGCAGCACGGCCACCAGGGCGCCGCTGTCGAGGTGCGCGCGTACCTGGTACATGGCCGCCTGCGCCACACCCAGCCCTTGCAGCGTGCAAGCGACGCTGGCGTCCGCGTCGTTGACGGCGATGGGGCCGGCCATCTGCACGCGCACCACTTCCTTGCCTTGTTGGAAATCCCAGTCGAAGGCGCGTCCCGTGCGGCCCGAGTAATGCATGATGCCACGGTGTACTGCCAGGTCGGCCAGGGTGTGCGGCGTGCCATGTTGCGCCAGGTAGGCGGGCGAGGCGCACGTGACGAAGCGCATCAGGCCGATCTGTTTGCCGATGAAGGCGGAATCCTGCAAGGTGCCCACGCGCAAGGCGCAATCGATGCCTTCCTGCGTCAGGTCGACCAGGCGGTCCGTCAGGCTCAGCTGCAATTGCACGTCCGGATACGCGCCATGGAATTGCGCGATATGGGGAATGATCAGGCGCCGGCCCACGGTATTGGGCAGGTTGATGCGCAGCAAGCCGCGCGGTTTTTTCGCATCCGGACCACGGAAGGCCAGTTCCGCCGTGTCGACGGCTTTCAAAATGTCGATGCAATGGCGAAAATATTCGGCGCCTTCCGGCGTCAGGGACAAACGGCGTGTGGTGCGCTGCAGCAGTTGCGTGCCCAGGTAGGCTTCCAGCTTTTGCAGGGTGGCCGTCAGCGCGGCGCGCGGCAAATTCAGGGTTTCGGCCGCCTTGGAAAAACTGTTGGCCTCGACGATGCGCACGAAGGTTTGCATGGCCCTGATCTTGTCCATGGGATAGCTTCCGTTTAATTGTTCATCTTATGTGAAAAGTATAAGCGGATTATGCCCTAATTATCTTTGCCTCAGCTTTGCCTAGAATGGCAACATCCCTATCGAACCGAGGAAACAACATGAACAAGGCCTCACCGTCTGCTCCCCACGACATTTCACCCGCCATGGTGCTGCTGCTGGCCATCGCTTCCGGCCTGATCGTCGCCAATCTGTATTACGCGCAAACCCTCGTCGGGCCCATCAGCGCTTCGACGGGCCTGTCGGCCAAGGCGGCCGGGCTGATCGTCACCCTGACGCAAGTCGGCTATACCCTGGGCCTGCTGTTTGTCGTGCCGCTGGGCGACTTGCTGGAAAACCGCCGTCTGATCGTCACGGCCTTGCTGGTGACTGCCACGGCCCTCGTGGCGGCGGCCCTCTCCACAGGCGCCATCGTGTTCCTGGCCGCCGCGCTGGCCATCGGTCTCGGCTCCGTGGCGGCGCAAGTGATCGTGCCGTTTGCCGCCCACCTGTCGCAGGAAGCGACGCGGGGGCAAACGGTGGGCAAGGTGGTCAGCGGCTTGTTGCTGGGCATCATGCTGGCCCGCCCCGTGGCCTCGCTGGTGGCTGCGCATGCGAGCTGGCACGTGGTGTTTGGCGGCGCCGCAGTACTGATGCTGGCGCTGGCTGCCGTGCTGCGCCGCGCCTTGCCCGTGCGCCAGCCCGTGTCGAGCATGAAATATCCGGCCCTGATGGCCTCGCTGTGGCATTTGCTGCTGGGTACGCCCGTGCTGCGCCGCCGCGCCGCCTATCACGCTGGCCTGTTTGGCGCCTTCAGCCTGTTCTGGACCGTCACGCCGCTGGTGCTGTCCAGCCCTGAGTTCGGCCTGTCGCAAACGGGCATCGCCATCTTTGCCCTGGTGGGCATGGCTGGCGCCGTCGCTTCCCCCATCGCCGGCCGCCTGGCCGATGCGGGCCACACCTTGCCGGCCACGGCCGCGGCGCTGGCGCTGGGCATCGTCGCGTTTGCCTTGCCGATGCTGGCACAGGAATCGAAACACGTGGCGCTGGGGCTGCTGGTGATCGCCTCCATCGTGCTCGACATGGGTGTGGCCGCCAACCTGGTGCTGGGCCAGCGCGCCATCTTCAGCCTGGGCGCTGAAGTGCGGGGCCGTCTGAACGGCCTGTATTTCGCGCTGTTCTTCGCCGGCGGCGCGGCCGGCTCGGCCATCGGCGCCTGGGTGTATGCGAGCTATGGCTGGCAAGCAACCTTGCTGACCGGCATGGCGTTTCCGGGCCTGGCCCTGCTGGTGTGGCTGGGAGAATTTTTACCACAGGCCGCTCGCCGCGCGGCTTGAAACCCTGATGGAGCCTCATTATCACTGATCAGTATTTCTATCATCATGAAGATAAAGTGGCGTGATATGCCGCGATGCCGCAAGATGCACTTGTCTCCTCTATCTCCTCCAAGGAAATAGATTCAGCCCGCTTCCATAGCGGGCTTTTTTTTGCCTTTTCAGATTAAATCACCACCAGGTCGAGCGCGCGCATGAAGTTGGCCGCCTGCGCGTGCGTGATGACGGCGCCTTTCAGCAGCGCCGCTTCGCTCAATTTGAAACCGTCGATATCGGCGCCGCGCAAGTCCGCGCCCTGGAACTTCGCCAGTTTGATGGTGGCATTGCGCAGGCTGCCGCCTTCGAAGACGGCCTCGCGGAAGTCGCAGCCGGCCAGGTAGGCCTCGGAAAAATCCAGCTGTTTTAAGGTCGCCTTGCGGAACGAAAAGCCGCGCAAGTCGGCGCCTACCAGCAGGCTGTCTTCGAAGGTGAGACCCAGGTGCGCCACTTCCTCGAACGAAGCGCCCGTCAGCTTGCAGCCGCGGTAGGTGGCCGAGGCCAGCTTGGCGCGCCGCCATTTCGTGTTGTTCAGGTCGCAGCCTTCAAACGTGGCATCGACGGCATCGACGGATTCGAAATCGGCGCTGCCCGCGCGGCAGCGGCGCCACGTGCTGCGTGCCAGCTTGCTGGCGAATAAGTTGGTGTCGGCAAAGGTGCAGCGTTCAAACGTGCAGCCCTGCAGATCGAGGCGCGACAAGTCTTCGCCGTCGAAGCCGCAATCGATGAAGTGATGCACTGATTGCGCCAGTTGCTGCTCGATGCCGGCGCGGTCCAGGGTCATGCCAGTTACTGCGGTGTCGTGTGTTGCCATCCGTCTCATTCCTAAAGTAAAAAACAAGGGAGGGATGGCGCGGCGGGAAAATGCACGAACCAGAACACCTCCCCGGCTGGTGGTACAGTCAGAGGTCAGCGCCGTGGGTCCGCGTGGGCGGGAGCATGCCGGACTGTGCCGGGCACTTACCGGGTTACCAACCGGTGCGCTCATTTTCGATCAGCGCGTATTGTAGCGTGTCCGAATCGGCCTTGCCAGTTTCCTCAAGCTCGGGTTAGTATCGTCACAGGCGCACGCATTGCGCCAACGTCGCTCGGACGGATCCGGGCGCTTACGTATAGAGATACCATGACCAACAGCCAAGCTCCGCGCAGCTTTTCGCGCATCAATCGCCTTCCCCCCTACGTTTTCAATATCACCGCCGAACTCAAGATGGCCGCGCGCCGCCGTGGCGAGGACATCATCGACATGTCGATGGGCAATCCCGATGGCGCCACGCCGGCCCACATCGTGGACAAGCTGGTCGAGACGGTCAAACGCCCAGACACGCACGGTTATTCCGCGTCAAAAGGCATCCCCCGCTTGCGCCGCGCCATTGCCCACTGGTACAAGAAGCGCTACGAGGTCGACATCGACCCGGACAGCGAAGCCATCGTCACCATCGGCTCGAAAGAGGGCCTGGCCCACTTGATGCTGGCGACACTCGACCGTGGCGACACGGTGCTGGTACCGAATCCCAGCTATCCGATCCACATCTGGGGCGCCGTGATCGCGGGCGCCGACATCCGCTCCGTGCGCATGGGGCCGGGCGTGGATTTCTTTGCCGAACTGGAACGGGCGATCCGCGAAAGCTATCCGAAACCGAAGATGATGGTGCTGGGCTTCCCATCCAACCCGACGGCGCAATGCGTGGAGCTGGAATTCTTCGAGCGGGTCGTCGCGCTGGCGAAACAGCACAATATTCTGGTGGTGCATGACCTGGCGTATGCCGACATCACTTTCGATGGCTGGAAGGCGCCGTCCATCATGCAGGTACCGGGCGCGCGCGACGTCGCCGTCGAGTTTTTCACCATGTCGAAAAGCTACAACATGGCCGGCTGGCGCATCGGTTTCATGGTGGGCAACGCGGAACTGGTGGCGGCCCTGGCGCGCATCAAGAGCTACCACGACTACGGCAGTTTTACCCCGGTGCAAGTGGCGGCCATCGCCGCGCTGGAAGGCGACCAGAGCTGCGTGACGGACATCTGCGCCCAATACCAGCGCCGCCGCGACGTGCTGGTGAAAGGCTTGCATGAAGCGGGCTGGATGGTGGAAAAACCGAAGGCCTCGATGTACATCTGGGCGCATATTCCGGAAGCGTATCGCCACCTGGGTTCGCTGGAGTTCGCCAAGCTGCTGCTGCAAAAAGCCAAGGTCAGCGTCTCGCCCGGCATCGGCTTCGGCGAATATGGCGATGAATACGTGCGCTTCGCCCTGATCGAAAACGAGGCGCGGGTGCGGCAGGCGCTGCGCGGCATCAAGAATATGTTGCGTTCCGGCGACGGGAAAATGGAGTCGGCAGTATAAAAGTTGCCGCATGGAATGCTTCGTTGCCCTTAATATCACTGCTGCGTATTTCTGACATCACGAATATAAAGTGGTTTTATATGCTGCAACGCGGCATCATGCATCTGTCTCCTCTATCTTCCTCCAAGGAAATAGATTCAGCCCGCTCCCGCAGCGGGCTTTTTTTTGCTGTGCGCTCCTGGCTTCACAAGGCAGCCTCCGCATGACTTTTATCAAAGTCCACCTCGCTGATACTGCCACCCTTTCAAGTTGCACATCTTGTCGCGTCAAGCATGTCCATGGGGGCGTCATGAACGACTGGCATCTGGTGAATCTGTTTGTCCCAACCTTGTTGCCCCTCGTGTTTTTGAGCGCCTTCTTTCTTTTTGACCTGTCCACAACGGAAAAGGCGCGGGCCAATCCATTGGTGGCCATCAAGGATGGCCAGTTGTCGTGGGCGGGGCTGGGCATGTGCGTCAATGGGCTGTATGAATTGCAGCATCCTGCGGCCGGCAGGGTGGTGTCACTGCTGTGGAGCACGAACACCTTCTGGCTGGTGGTCGCCGTGCTGATCTTTAATGCGCTGATAGCGGCAGCAGGGCCCGTTTTTCCGACGAAAAAGTGCGGCTTCACCGGGTGCTTGAAAACGCTGCGCCACTACCGCATGCTGCTTGCCTCGGCGATTCTCGCCATCGCGGCCGGGTGGTTATACTCGGACATTCACTTGACAACACAGGGATAAGGTGACTAGCCTGAAGTACAGGGAATTAAGTACAAGGAGTTCGATCATGGCGCGATTGGTACATCAATTCTTGCAAGATGAAGAGCGCAGCCGCAACCTGGTCGCGGCGGTAGGCATGGGGGCGGGCGTGATACTGCTTACCTTGTCGATACTTAATACTTTTCTGGCCCGTTAATTTGCCCAGCTTGCCAGGCGTCGTCGCCGCCCGCAGGCGGCGTGTCGACATGCTGGCTACTGCAAGCGTTCGCTATCCCTCCCCATTTCCCGTAAACCGCCGCACCGCCACCTCCCACTGCTGCATCAGGCTGGCAGCCTGGTCGCGTCCGATGGTGGGCAGGAAGGTTCTTTCCGCGCGCCAGTGCGATGCCAGCTCTTCCACGCCACGGTACTGGCCGATGGCCAGGCCCGCCAGATAGGCGGCGCCCAGGGCCGTCGTTTCGATTACTTTCGGGCGCACCACGGGAATGCCCAGCAAGTCCGCCTGGAATTGCAGCAGCAGGTTGTTGGCGCAGGCGCCGCCGTCCACGCGCAGTTCCGTGATCGGTGCTTGCGCATCGCGCGTCATGGCGCCCAGCAGGGCGGCGCTCTGGAAGGCGATCGCTTCCAATGCCGCGCGGGCGATGTGGCCCACCGTGCTGCCGCGGCTCAGGCCCAGGATGGCGCCTTTCGCCGACGGTACCCAGTACGGCGCACCGAGTCCCGTAAACGACGGTACGAAGACCACGCCGCCCGAATCGGGCACGGAAGCGGCCAGGCCTTCCGCTTCGCCCGCGTGGCCGATGGCGCCGAGGCCGTCGCGCAGCCACTGCACCACGGCGCCGCCGATGAAGACGCTGCCTTCAAGCGCATATGCAGGCTGCGCACCCACCTGGCAGGCGGCCGTGCTGATCAGGCCATGCTGCGACTGCGCGCACTGCTCGCCCGTATTGAGCAGCAGGAAGCAGCCCGTGCCATAGGTATTCTTGGCCATGCCCGGCGTAAAACAGGTCTGGCCGAACAGCGCCGCCTGCTGGTCGCCGGCGATGCCGCCGATGATGACCGGGCTGCCCAGCACCTCGGCATCCGTTTCGCCATACACGTGGCTCGATGGGTGGACGGATGGCAGCAGGCTGGCGGGAATGCCCAGCCAGTCGAGCAGCTGCGCATCCCAGCAGCCTTCATGCAGATTCCACAGCATGGTGCGCGAAGCGTTGGTGACGTCGCTCACGTGCAGGCGGCCGCCCGTCATCTTCCACGCCAGCCACGTATCGATGGTGCCGAAGGCCAGTTCGCCGCGCATGGCCCGCGCGCGGGCGCCGGGCACGGCGTCGAGTATCCAGCGCAGCTTGGTGCCGGAAAAATACGGGTCGAGCACCAGGCCCGTTTTCGCGTGGATGGCACCGGCCAGACCCCGCGCGCGCAAGTCCTCGCACAGCGCTTCCGTGCGGCGGTCTTGCCAGACGATGGCGTTATAGACGGGTTCGCCCGTGGCGCGATCCCACACCACGGTCGTTTCGCGCTGGTTGGTGATGCCCAGCGCGCCCAGGGCATCGGCTTTCAGGCCTGTCTTGGCCAGCACTTCGCGGCAGGTATCGACCTGGCTGTGCCAGATCTCCATCGGGTCGTGTTCGATCCAGCCCGGCTGCGGGAAGAGCTGGCGGAACTCGCGCTGCGCCACGGCGACGATGGCGCCTGCTTCATCGAAGACCATGCTGCGCGAACTGGAGGTGCCCTGGTCGAGGGCCAGCAAATACGTCATGCCGCCACCTCTTGCGCCAGATGGGCTGCCAGCCACTGCTGCAGGCGCGCCACATCGGCCGGTGCGCAGCGCAAGCCCAGCTTGCTGCGCCGCCACAGGATGTCGTCGCTGCTCCTGGCCCATTCCACCTCGATCAGATAGCACGCTTCGGCTTCGTACAGGCCGGGCGCCAGCTGCTCACCCAGGTCGGCCATCGAAGTGGCGCCCGTCAGCAGGCGCGTGGCGCGGCTGCCGTAGGCACGCGCATAGCGGCGCGCCAGCGCGGGCGGCAGCCAGACGTGCTCGCGCTGGAAGTGGGCGAGAAAAGCGTCGAAATCATGGCTGTCCACCAGACGATTCGGCTGCTGCAGGTCGCCGCCGGGCAGGGGCGCCTCGGCCGTCCACGCCGCGCCGGTATTGTCCAGCAGGGGCGCCAGCAAGCCCAATGCTTCCTCGGCCAGCTTGCGGTAGGTGGTGATCTTGCCGCCCCAGATATTGAGCAGCGGCGCGCCCGTTGCCGCCTCGCCGCGCGCCACTTCCAGCAGGTAGTCGCGCGTGACGGCCGACGCGTTCTGCGCGCTGTCGTCGAGCAGCGGGCGCACGCCCGAATACGTCCACACGACGTCGGCGGGAGAAATCTCGCGCTTGAAATAGCGGTTCGCGGCCTGGCACAGGTAATCGATTTCCATCTGGCTGATTTTGACCTGGCTGACCTCTCCCTTGTATTCCTCGTCCGTGGTGCCGATCAGGGTAAAGTCATCCTGGTAGGGGATGGCGAAGATGATGCGCTGGTCCGGGTTCTGGAAGATGTAGGCGTTCGGATGCTCGAACAGGCGCGGCACGATGATGTGGCTGCCCTTGATCAGGCGCAGCCCCTGCGTCTTGCCGCCACCGGCCGCGCCGGCAAATTGCGCCGTCCACGGTCCCGCCGCGTTGACGATGGCGCGCGCGCGCAGCGTCTTGCGCTGGCCATCCTCGGCTTGCAGGGTGGCTTGCCAGGCGCCGCCATCGCGGTGCGCGTCGATGCAGGCCGTGCGCGTGAGAATGTGCGCGCCGTGCTCCTGCGCGTCGAGCGCATTGAGCACCACCAGGCGCGCATCGTCGACCCAGCCGTCGGAGTACACGAAGCCCTTGCGGTAGCCGGCCTTCAGCGGTTCACCCGCCGCGTGCTTGTCCAGCGCGATGCCTTGCGAGGCGGGCAAAAAGGCCCGTTTGGCCAGGTGGTCGTACAGGAACAGGCCCGCGCGTATCATCCAGGCGGGGCGCTGGGCGGCGTCGTGCGGCATGACGAAGCGCATCGGCCACATGATGTGGGGCGCGGCGCGCAGCAGCACTTCGCGTTCCTGCAGCGCCTTGCGCACCAGTTTGAATTCATAGTATTCGAGGTAGCGCAGGCCGCCGTGTATCAGCTTGGTGGACGCGGACGAGGTGTGCTGCGCCAGGTCGTGCTGTTCGCACAGCACCACGCGCAAGCCGCGGCCGGCCGCGTCGCGCGCGATGCCGGCGCCATTGATGCCGCCGCCGACGACGAGCAGGTCGCAGTCGGCGGGCAGGGAGGAAAAGCGGGAAGCGGACATGGAAGGTTCGTCTTGTAAAAGTAAAAGGGAAAAGGCGCCGCCTCAGGCAAGCAGCGACAGTACGGGCGGCAGCACGAGGGCCAGGCCGGCGATCAGCAGGAGCACGAAGACGGCGCGGCGCACGTGTTCGATGGGCAGGCGCGAAGGATGGCGGCGCGCCAGCCACGTCAGGCCCATCACCAGCGGCAAGGCTTCGAGCGTCAGCCACAGGGCCGTCATGCTGAACTGGCCGTGCGCCAGCACGAGGGCCAGGCGCAGCACGGCATTCGCGGCAAACAGCACGATCAGCGAGTGGCGGATCATGTCGGCTGGCCATGGCTGGCGGTACAGGTGGTATACCATGGGCGGGCCGGCGCTGGCGAACAGGCCGCCCATCACGCCGGACACGCCGCTGAAAAACAGGAAGGCGGGCAGGCCGGATTGTTGTGCACGCGCGCTGGCGCGCAGCACCAGCATGAAGGCGCAGACGACGATGGCGCAGCCGAGCAGGAAGCGCAGCAGGCTTACCTGCTGCGCGCTGAACCAGCCCAGCAGGGCCACGCCCGCGCCCACGCCCAGCTGGCTGACGGCCAGCGATGGGCCGAACACGGGCCAGGCCAGCTGCGGACGCGTGCGGCCAAACGTGATGGCCGCATTCACCAGCACCAGCACGCTGACCACGTTGGCGACGTCACCCAGGCTGGCCAGGTGCAGCACGGCCGTCAGGCCCAGCAGGATCAGGCCAAACGCAAAACCCGTCAGGTTCTGCGCCACGCTGGCCAGCGCCACGCAGGCCAGGAACAGCAGGTGCGACGCCACGCTCATGCCAGGCTCATTTCGCCAGCGACAGGAAGAAGTCCTGCTGCGCGCAGCCGCGCCGCACGAAGACGGGCGGCTGGCCCAAAGGCGCATCGACTTCCACGCGCTGGCCGCCTTCGAAGGCGGCGCCGCTCCACAGGTGGATCCAGGCGTCGCCCTGCGGCAGGTAGGCGCTCCAGCGCGCAGCGCCGGCCGCATGCACGGGCGCCACCAGCAGGTCGGGGCCGAACAGGTACTGGTCCTGGATGGCGTAGGTGGCGCGGTCGTGTTCATAGTGCAGGAACAGCGGGCGCTGCAGCGGCAGGCCGCGCGCCACGGCGTCTTCGGCCAGGGCGCGGATGGTGGGCGCCAGCGCCACGTGCAGCCGCGTCATGCGGGCGAAGTGGCGGAACACGTCTTCATCCTGGTAGAACTGGAAGTTCTCGTCGGGACGGTTGCCTTCGTGCGTGCGCATCATCGACGTAAACACGGCCATTTCCGTCCAGCGCTGGAACAGTTCGGCCGTGCGCAGGTTGCCGAACAAGCTCGTATAGCCGCCGATGTCGCTGTGGTGGTAGGCGTTGCCCAATAGGCCGGACGACAGGGCGCCGCAGATCACCGTCTGCAAGCCGTCGTGGCGGCTGAAGTCGACCGACTGGTCGCCCGCCCACAGCAGCGGGCAGTGCGCCTGCACGCCCGTGTAGCCGGCGCGCATGAAGAAGGTGGCGTCGCCCGTCTTGCCGGCCCGTTCGATGGCGCGCGCATTGACTTCGGCCCACAGGGTCGGCCAGGCGTTGTGCATTAGGCGCGCGTCGGCGCCATTGTGCAGGCGCAGGTCGATTGGCAGGTACTCGCCGAAATCGGCCATCCAGCCGGACAGGCCGAAATCGAGCATTTCCTGGCGCAGGATGCGTTCCTCGAACCACAGCGCGGCGGCCGGATTGGTGAAGTCGACGACGCCGCAATCGAATTCGCCGAAGTCGACCAGGTAGGCGCCGCCATCGATGGCGGTCGCCAAAAAGCCCTGTTGCAGCGCTTCCTGGTACAGGGTGCCGTCGTTGCACAGGTAAGGGTTGACGTAGCCGAGGAAGCGGATGTCTTGTTTCGCCAGGTCGGCGATCCAGTTCTTCAGGTCAGGGTAGCGCTGCGGCTGCCAGCGCCAGTCCCAGAATAAACGCTTGCCGAACGAGGTCTGGCGCAAGCCGACCCAGTCTTCGCACCACAGGGCGCTGACGGGCAAGCCGTGCTCCTGCGCCTGCGCCAGGATGGTACGCGCGTGCTCCTCGCCGCCTTTCAGGCCCAGCATGGCGCCATTCTGTAGCCATGCCGGCAATTGCGGCTGGCGGCCGAAGCGCTGCGAGACGACGCCGACCAGGTCGGCGAAGGTCTCGGCCAGCATGAATTCCAGGCGCTCGGGCATGGCCCAGAATTGCAGCTCGTGGAAATCGGGCTGGCGGAAATCGAAGTCCGCATACGCCGTCGTTTCCGCGTGCAGGCAGTAGCGCTGCGACGAGATGAAGCTCGGCTGCGGGTAATTCGTGTGATAGTAGTCGCCTCCCGACTTGGACGTCACGTCCGCCTGCCACGTCAGGTGCGTCGACTTGTCGCGGCCCACGCCCGGCTCCGACGTCCACAGGGGGAAGTGGCGTCCGCGCAGGTCGAAGTACGACATCTGCTCGCCGCAGCCCCAGACGTGTTCATCCTGTTCCGCCGGCAGGCGCAGCCACAGCCGGTTCCAGCCCGGCGCCGCATAGCGCACCACCAGGTGCAGGCCATGCGGCGTTGCCTGCACGGCCAGCACCAGTTGCGGTGCATCGCCCGCATGGCGCGCGAAGCTCAGGGTAGTGGCGCCATCGGCCTCGGTGACGGCCAGCGCGCGCAGGGCGCTGCGCTCCTCGACGTAATCCTCGATCTCGAAGTTACCGCGGTACATTTCCATGCTTTCGCGGCCCTGGCCGACGAACACGCATGGCGCAGCGGCGCTGTGGCGCAGCAGCAAGCGGCCGGCGCAGCGCAGGGCGACGCTGTCATTTTCCTGGTGTAGTGTGTACTGCATGGCGATCAACTCCTGTGAAAACCGGCCGCCGCATGGCGGGGCATGCGGGCGGGCCGGCGGTGCATCAACAATTAAGCACTAATTAAAAGACGAGGAACATGCCGGCGGTCAGCTCGACGGGGCTGTAGCCGAAGTAGTTATTGTCCCCCCGGAACTGCAAGACGCCCAGCTTGGCGTGACTGTTGTTGGCGATGCGCGTGGCGTACGCGTAGAACGACAGGGTAGGCTGGAAGTTGTACAGATAGCCCAGCGAGTAGGCCGTCGATTTTGGCTTGCCCACGCCATCGCCCGTGTTCGTGCCGAACGCGCCTTTGGCGTTGACGCCGTCATAGCTGATGTGCGCCAGGCTGCCCTCGATGCGGTGCTTGCCAAGGTCATACGCGCCCGAGACGCCAAAGGCGTCGGCCGCATAGCCGCCCGCGTTCGACACGCGGTAGGACGTGTAGGAGCCGCCCAAGGTAAAGTCGTTCCACTTGTAGCGCGCGCCGACGATATCGGTGACCTGGTTGCGCTTGATGAAATTCGGCGTGCCGGCCGTGCTGATGTCGTTGCTCTGCTGGTAATCCATGTGCGCATAGCCGAGGAACAGGTCGCCCTTTTTGTACAGCACGTTGGCGGCCCAGCTGCGGCCATCGTTTTCCAGGTCGGTTGCGGAAGACGCCTGCTGGCCGGCCGAATACGACACCTCGGCCGAGACGTTGTTCCAGGTGGGGCTGCGGTAGCGCAGCGCATTGCCGTAGAACAGCGCCGTGCCCGAGTTGTTGCCGGCCAAACTCGTCGTCTTGCTGGCGTTGCCCGTCACGGGGTCTTTCAGGTAGCGGCCCAGGGACTCGGGGCGCGTGAGCGAGAACAGGGCGCTGAAGTCATTGGCGCCGTAGTTGTGCGCCGAGGCCAGGTCGGCGCCCAGCGAGACCCAGAACGGCGCCATGTACATGGTGCCGCCTTCGATCGAACCCCAGGTGGTCGACGCAAAGCCGACGGTGGAGCCGCGGTTGAACAGCACGGACGAGGTGGTGTTGTTTTGCGTGCCGCCGCCCGCGTTGCCGTTGAACAGGTTCAAGCCTGTCTCGACGCCGAAGATGGCCTTGTATTCATCGCTGAAAACCCAGGCGCCCGTGAGGCCCAGGCGGCTGGCCATCTCGCCCTGGTTCAGGCGGTGGTTCGTCAGCTGGCGCCCGCTGGCATCCTTGCCGCGCGAAACCGTGTAGCCGATGTCGCCACGGCCGTACAGCTTCCAGTTGAAGCCGGTGACGGGTTTCACGGGGGCCGCCGCCGGTGCGGCCGCCATCGCTGCGGCAGGTGCCGCGGCAGGTGCCGGCTGAGCCGCTTTCGCTTCCATCTGCGCCACTCTTTCCTGCAGCTGGGCCAGCATGGCCTTCATGTCGCTCAGTTCGTCGGCGCGCGCGTTAGCGCTAACAAATGGCGACGCGAGAAGCACGCCGGTGATGGCCGCGGCCAATGTGGTCTTGCGCAATGTCGTTTGCATGATCTTGTCTCCTGTGTTTTTTATGAGTATGCTTGCTGATCCCTGCCTTGCCTACATTAAATAATCAAATCCCTCCCATGCACAAATATTTGATATCGAGAAAGTCGTCCATGCCGTAATGCGAGCCTTCGCGGCCCATGCCCGAATGCTTGACGCCGCCGAATGGCGCCATTTCGTTGGCGATCATGCCCGTGTTGATGCCGACCATGCCCACTTCCAGTTCTTCGGCCACGCGCCAGACCCTGCCCAGGTCGCGGCTGTAGAAATAACCGGCCAGGCCGAATTGCGTGGCGTTGGCCATGGCGACGACTTCGTCTTCACTGTGGAAGCGGAACAGCGGCGCCAGCGGGGCGAAGGTTTCCTCGGTGGCCACCAGCATGTCGCTGTTCGCTTCCAGTACCACGCTGGGCTCGAAAAAGCTGCCGCCCAGCGCGTGGCGCTTGCCGCCGATGGCCAGCTTGCCGCCCTTGGCCAGCGCGTCGGCGATATGCTGCTCGATCTTGCGCACGGCGTTTTCATCGATCAGCGGGCCTTGCGTGACGCCAGCGTCCAGGCCATTGCCCAGTTTCAGCTCGGCCACCTTGGCCACGAGGCGGGCGGCGAAGTCATCGTAGATGCTGTCCTGCACGTAGATGCGGTTGGCGCACACGCAGGTCTGGCCGCTGTTGCGGTATTTCGACATCAGCACGCCTTCGACGGCCGCGTCGATGTCGGCATCGTCGAAAACGATGAAGGGCGCGTTGCCGCCCAGTTCCAGCGACAGCTTCTTGATGGTGCCGGCCGCCTCGCGCGACAGCCAGGCGCCCACTTCCGTCGATCCCGTAAACGTGATCTTGCGTACCAGGTCGTTGTGGCACAGTTCCGTGCCGATCGCCTGCGCGGCGCCCGTCACCACATTGAAGACGCCGGGCGGCACGCCGGCGCGCAGCGCCAGTTCGCCCAGGGCCAGGGCCGACAGCGGCGTTTGCGACGCCGGTTTCAGGACCATGCTGCAGCCGGCCGCCAGGGCGGGGCCGGCCTTGCGCGTGATCATGCCGTTCGGGAAATTCCACGGCGTGATGGCCGCGCACACGCCGATCGGCTGCTTGATGACCACGATGCGCTTGTCGTTCGACGGCGGCGCGATGACGTCGCCATACGCGCGCTTGCCTTCCTCGGCAAACCATTCCAGGTAGGCCGCGTTCGAGACGATCTCGCCCTTCGCTTCGGCCAGCGACTTGCCTTGCTCGCTGGTGAGGATCAGCGCCAGGTCGTCGGCGTGCTGCAAAATCAAGGCATGCCAGGCGCGCAGCACCGTGGCGCGCGCCTTCACGGTCTGCTTGCGCCACAGCCGGAAGGCCGCGTGCGAGGCGGCGATGGCGCGCCGCGTTTCGGCCGCGCCCATGCGCGGCACGGTGGCGATCACGTCGCCCGTGGCCGGGTTGGTGACATCGATGGTGGCGCCGTCATCGGCGTCGCACCAGGCGCCGTCGATCAGGCATTGCTGTTTCAACAGGCTTGCGTCTTGCAGGTTCAACATGAGGGTTCTCCTTGAATGGGGGGATGCGGCTTAACCCGCGACGGAAACTTGGGCCAGTCCCGCGTCGACGATGATGTTCTGGCCCGTGATGCCGTCCGAATCGTCGGCCGCGAGGAACAGGGCCGTGCGTGCCACGTGGCCCGCATCGAGCCGGTATTTCAGGCATTGCAGTTCGATGAAACGCCGGTCTTCTTCCGGATCGCGCCACAGCGCGGCCTGGCGGTCCGTGGCGATGGCGCCCGGCGCGATGGCGTTGACGCGGATATTCTTTTCGCCCAGCTCGCGCGCCAGGGTGCGCGACAGGCCCGCGATGCCCGCCTTGGACGTGGTGTAGCCGACCAGGTTGGGGCGCCCGCGCATCCATGAAATGGAGCCGAGGTTGATGATGGAGCCGCCGCCGGCGGCCGCCATGCCGGGCGCCACCTGCTGGATGGCGAACACGTGGTGTTTCAGGTTCAGGGCCAGGCAGTTGTCCCAGTACTCGGGCGTCAGTTCGGCCAGCGAATGGCGGTCGTCGCGGCCCGCGTTATTGAGCAGCACGCGGATGGCGCCAAAGCGCGCCTCGACGTCGGCCAGACTGGCCTGGTAGGCGGCGATGTCGCGGATGTCGCTGTACACGAAATGCGGCGCATGGCGGCACAGGGGCGCCAGGCGCGCGGCCAGGGCGGCGCTGGCGTCGCGGTCGATATCGCAAAAAGCCACTTGCGCGCCTTGCAGGGCGAAGTGTTCGACCATGGAAGCACCGATGCCGGAGCCGCCGCCGGAGACGAAGACCACGCGGTCCTGCAGGCTGGGGTAAAGAGTGATGTTGGCGTTCATGCTGTCCTCGGGAGGGTTGTGTGGGGTATCAATCCCGGTAAAGGGGTTCGGCGCGGCCTGCCACGTCCAAGCGCACGGCAAACAGGCCGCCGGCCTGCGGCTGGCGCGCCAGTTCATCGTCGCTTGCGCCTTCGCGCGCGCTGGTGATGTACAGGGTGCGCAGGTCGGCGCCGCCAAAGGCGATCATGGTGGGGCGCGCGACGGGCACGCGCACGATGCCGATGATCTCGCCCTGCGGCGAAAAGCGCAGCACCCGGCCGCCTTCGTACTGCGCGCTCCAGTAGCAGCCTTCCGCATCCAAAGCCGCGCCATCGGGGCGGCCGCCATACACGGCCTCTTCGCCTTTGACGGGGAGGCGGGCAAACACCTGGCGCTCGCCCACCTGGCCGCTGGCCGCGTCAAATGCGAAACGGTAGATCACGTGGTTTGGCGTATCGGACTGGAACAGGGATTTTCCATCTTCCGCGAAGGCGAGACCATTGCTGACTTTCACGCCAAGATCGTGTTGCGGTCCCCAGCCCAGGCGCGTGGCACCCCGTTCCAGGCAAAACATGGCAGCCAGTTCCGCCGTGCGCGGCTCATACATGGCGCCGGCCCAGAAACGCCCGGCGCTGTCGCAGCGGCCATCGTTGAAGCGCATGTTGCCGCTGTCGTACGGTGCATCGGCCAGCTTGTCGAGCAAGCCTTCCTGCGGATAGAAACGGTAGAAGCCGTCGCGCAGGGCCGCCACCAGGCCGCCCTTTTCAGCCAGGGCGATGCAGCCCGGCTCGCACGGCACCCACCAGACGCGGTCGAGGTTTGTCGCCGGATCGTAGCGGTGCAGACGTCGCCCGGCGATGTCGATCCAGTACAGGCATTGTTCGGCCACGCTCCACAGCGGACATTCGCCCAGCTGGGCGCGCGTGTCGAGCACGAGTTCGGCTTGCCATTCACGCATGCTGTTTCTCCGCAGTGTCTTCCATGGCCAGGCGCATGGCGATGTGCAGGCTCTCGCCGGGCGCCAGCAGGCGCATGCCCGTGGCGTGCGCGCCGCGCGCGGCCAGCGCGAACGCGTTATTCGCGTGCGTGACGGGTTCCAGCGCAATGAAGCCGCGCTCGTCGTTGGGCGCGAAGCAGACCAGGTGGCGGCAATTGTCGCTGGCCGACAGCTGCACGGCATAATCTCCGTAATCGAGGCTGGCGCGGCCCGTCCAGCCGCTGTAGCAATTGTCCGCCTGCCAGCCGGCCACCGGCTGCGGCGTGGCGAATGGCGACGCTTGCGCCACTGGTGCGAGGCCGGCCGGCAAGCGGTCGTCGCCCATGCTCCACACGCCATCCCATTGCGTTTGCAGGCGCAGGCCAGGCGCCAGCGGGAAGTAGGGGTGAAATCCCAGGCCGGCGGGCATGGCGCGCGTGTCGTCATTGCGCACCGATAAAGTCAGGCGCAGACCGGCATCGTCGAGCAGCACGGTTTGCTGCACCGTGCAGGCAAATGGCCAGTCCGCGTCGCCGCCATGCACGAGCAGCAGTTCGGCGCTGTCGCTTGTGCGCGCCGCCACGTGCCAGGCGCGCTGCCAGCCAAAGCCGTGGATGCTGTGCGGCTCGGGCGGGAAATTGGCGCGCAGCGCATACGTCTGTTCCGACGCCTGCAGCACGGCGTTGCCGATGCGGTTCGAATACGGCACCAAAGGATAGCAGGCCATCTGCCGCACGTCGGCAGCGGCCGGCGCGGCGCGCAGGATGTCGCGTCCGCGCCAGCGCAGCGCCGCCAGCGCGCCACCCGTGGCCGGGTGGACGTCGGCGCGGCAGTCGCCGTGCGCCAGGGTGAAGGGAGACTGGTGGTCCATGTCTTCGCCTTAGCCCTTCAAGCCGCCCGAGGTCAGGCCGCTGACGACCTTTTCCTGGAAGATCACGATCAGCACGACGATGGGCACGATGGCCACCACCAGCGCCGCCGAAATGATCGGCCACGGGAAGGCGAACTCGCCCTGGTACAGCTGGATGCCGACGGGCAGGGTGCGGTAAGCCACGGCCGAATTCATCGACAGCGCCAGCAGGAACTCATCCCAGGAATTGACGAACGCGAGGATGGCGGCCGTCGCCACGCCCGGCGCGGCCAGCGGCAGCACGATGCGCCACAGGGCGCTCAGGCGGGTGCAGCCGTCGAGCATGGCCGCATTCTCGATGTCGCGCGGAATATCCTGGAAAAAGCTCACCATCATCAGGGTGCAAATCGGCAGGTTCAGCACCGTGTACGGCAGCACGAGCGCCCAGTAGGAGTTCAGCAAGCCCAGGCTGCGCATGATTTCGAACAGCGGCACCATCAGGGTCACCAGCGGGAACATCGACACGCCGATGATGGCCGTCAGGATCAGGCCACGGAAACGCAGGCGCAAGCGGGCGATCGCGTACGCGGCCAGCGCGCTGATGAACAGGCTGAGCAGGGTCGACAGGCCGGCCACGATCAGGCTGTTGGTCAGGAACGTCAGCAGCGGCTGGTCCTGGAAGGCCGAGATGAAATTGCCGATGGTCGGTTCGTGCGGCCAGTAGGTGATCGGCTTTTGCGTCAGTTCGCTCTCGGTCTTCAGCGAGGTGAAAAGAATCCACAGGGCGGGAAAGACGCCGTTGAGGATGACGATCGCGGCGGCGAACCAGCGCAGGCGCTTCGATGAAAACAGGCCGCTCATTCTTTGTCTCCTCTTACATATTTCAGATACACAAACGTGGTGGCCATCGACAGCAGGAACATGAACACCGCCAGGGTCGAGCCGTAGCCCACGTCAAGGTAGTCCACCGTATTGGACTGGATGTACATGGCCAGGGTCTTGGTTTCATCGCCAGGGCCGGGCATGTTGTACGGAATATCGAAGGACTGGATGGCCGTCAAGGTGCGGAAGATCAGCGCCACCAGCATCGATGGCACCAAGAGCGGCAGGGTCACTTCCGTAAATTGCTTCCACTTGCTGGCGCCGTCCACTTCGGCCGCTTCATACAGCGAGGCGGGGATGGTTTGCAGGCCGGCCAGCAAAATCAGGGCCATGAACGACGAGGTTTTCCAGATGGTCGTGATGCAGATGGCGGCCATGGTCAGCGCGGGCGAGTTGAACCAGATTTGCGGTTCCCAGCCCAGGCCGGGGATCAGCAGGTCGATGCGGCGGATGATGTCGTTCACCAGGCCGTATTCGCTGTGGAAGAACCAGGCGAAGATCAGGCCGACGAAGGCCAGCGGCAAGGCCCACGGCAGCAGCAGCGCCAGGCGCACGGGCCAGCGGTATTTGAACGGCATGTTGGCCAGCATGGCCAGGCCCAGGCCCGCCACCAGCGCGCCAGGCACGGTGACGACGGTGATGATGATGGTGTTTTTCAAGGACTTCCAGAACAGGCTGTCTTCCAGCGCCATTTTGTAATTGTCCAGGCCCACGAAACTGGGCAGGCCGCCGCCGGACAGGCGGATGTCGAAAAAGCTGTTGTAGATCAGTTTGCTGACCGGGTAGGCCACGATCAGCAGTAAAAACAGAATCGCCGGCGTCAGCAGGACCCAGGCCAGCGTCGTTTCGCTGGGGTCCGTGATGCGGCTTTTCAGGGTGCGTTGCCTCATGATTTCCTCGTCTGTTGCGGTGTGCGTATGCGTGTGCCGCCCGGGCCGCCGTCGTGGCGGCACGGGCGCATGCCGGTTAGCGCAGGATGCGCTTGACCCGGTTTTCGATCTCGGCCACGCCGGCCGCCGGCGTCTTCACGCCCGCCATCACGGCATTCGTATTCACGCGCACGGCTTCGGACACTTCGCTGTAGCGCGGCGTGACGGGGCGCGAACGGGCGCTTTGCACCACCGGCAGGGCGTCGGCGAACCAGCCATTGACGGCCAGCACTTCCTTGTCCTGGTAGACGGATGGGTAGACGGGCAGGTTGGAGGCCTTGATGGCCAGCTGCTTCGACACTTCCGGACTCGACAGCCAGCGCACCAGCTTGGCCGACGCTTCCTTGTTCTTCGAGAACGAGGACACGGCCCACTGCCAGCCGCCGATGCACGAGGCAGGTTTGCCGCCCGCCATGGCCGGCAGGCTGACGACGCCGACTTTATCCTTCACGCTGCTGTCGGCGCCATCCTGGAAGTGGTTCCAGGCATAGCCCCAGTTGACGGCAAACAAGACATTACCCGCCTGGAATTCCTTGCGCGTGTCGTCGGTAGCCACTTCGGCAATGTTCTTTTTCGCCACGCCCTGGTCGACCAGCTTGCGCCACATGGCCAGGCCCGCTTCCGCCTTGGGCTTGTCCAGGGTCAGCTTGCCATTGGTGACCAGTTCGCCGCCCTGGCTCCAGTACGGCAACAGGAAAGTGCAGACGGCGCCTTCGATGGCCTTGCCCTGGAAGCTGATGCCTTGCAATTCCGGATTCTTTTCGCCGGCCTGGATGGTGCGCGCCACGGTGGCCAGCTCATCCCAGGTTTTCGGTGCCGCCAGCTTGTACTTGGCCAGCAAGTCCTTGCGGTAGTAGAGGAACATGGCGTCGGCAAAGGCGGGCAGGGCCACGACCTTGTTGTCGACCATATTCGCTTGCTTGTAGGCGGGCAGGTACTGGCCCATGATCTTGTCGCGGTCGGCGCCCAGGTATTTGTCCAGGCTTTCAATCCAGCCAGCCGAGGCATATTGCGCCGGGCGGATGATGTCGATCAGGAAGACGTCCAGGGTGGTGTCGCCGGCCGACAGCACCGTGTTCAGGTATTTCTGCTGCAATTCGGACGTGGCGCCGCCCGTTTCCAGGTCGATCTTGACGCCGGGATTGGCGGCCATGAATTTGGCGAACAGTTCGCGCATGACTTCGGGGCGCTCCTGGCCGCCGACGAAAACCTTGACCGTTTGCGCTTGCGCGCCGGTAGCGAGGACGAAAGTGGCGCCGAGCGCCAGGACGAGGGATTTGATGCGCATGATGTTTGTCTCCTGTTTTGGTATGGAAATGCCGCTTGTGCGCGGCTTATCGGGATGGCAGAACCGCGCCGCCCTGCGGATCGAACAGATGGAATTTCTCCATGTCCAGCTGTACCGTGACTTGCTGCCCTGGCGCCAGGGCAAACGTGGGCGGCAGGCGCGCCGTCAATTCGCCGCCTTCGCACTGGAAGATGACGAGGGTTTCCGCGCCCAGCGGCTCGACCACCACGACGGTCGCGGCCAGCGCGGCGCTGGCGGGACTGGCCGCTTCCAGGGTGATGTCTTCCGGGCGAATGCCGAATTCCACGGCGCGGCCGTCGAGCTTGCCGCAGGCAGCCTGGCGCTCGGCCGGCAGGGCCAGGCGGGCTGCGCCCAGCACGATCTCGGTCTGGCCGGCGCCATTGCGCGCCACCTTGGCACCGAGGAAGTTCATCGGCGGCGAGCCGGTGAAGCCGGCGACAAATTTCGACACGGGTTCGTTGTAGATCTGGTCCGGCGTGCCGACTTGCATGATGTTGCCGCCGGACAGCACGACGATGCGCTCGGCCAGGGTCATCGCTTCGACCTGGTCATGCGTGACGTAAATCGTGGTGGCGCCGATGCGGTGGTGCAGCTTCTTGATTTCCGTGCGCATTTCCGAGCGCAGCAGGGCGTCCAGGTTCGACAGCGGTTCATCGAACAGGAACAGCTTGGCCTGGCGCACGATGGCGCGGCCCATGGCCACGCGCTGGCGCTGGCCGCCGGACAGGGCGCGCGGCTTGCGGTCGAGCAAGTGGTCGATTTTCAGGATGGTGGCGGCGGCGCGCACGCGCTGTTCGATTTCCGCCTTGGGGAACTTGCGCAGCTTCAAGCCAAAGCCCAGGTTGTCGAACACGGACTTGTGCGGGTACAGCGCATAGTCCTGGAACACCATGGCGATGTCGCGCTCGCGCGGCGGCAGGTCGTTGACGACCTGCCCCTCGATGGAGATGGTGCCGCCCGTGATGGATTCGAGCCCAGCGACCATGCGCATCAGGGTGGACTTGCCGCAGCCCGATGGGCCGACGAAGACGACGAACTCGCCTTGCTTGATTTCCAGGTCGATGCCATGAATGACTTCGACGCCGTTGTCGTACTTCTTGACGACCTTTTCCAGTTTTACACCTGACATGCTTGTCTCCAAAAGATGCGAATGACGCGTCTGAGCGCGCTACGTGCGTTGCAACAAAATAATTAGTAGGCACCCGTGTCGAGGGCTTTCGCCAGCGACGGTTTCAGGGCCGTGATGAAGGCGTTGGCCTGGCGCATCATCATGCCCATGTCCGAGGCGATGGCCACGTAGTCATAGCCGTAATGGATGAAAGTGTGCACCATTTCCGGCGAAGGGCCGACAATGCCGATCGGTTTGCCTATGGCGCGGGCGCGGCGGGCAGCGTCGGCAATCGCCGCCTGCACGTCGGGATGGCCGATATTGCCGATATGGCCCATCGCGGCCGACAAGTCGCCGGGACCGACGAACAGGGCGTCGACGCCATCGATGGCGGCGATCTCTTCCAGCTGCGCCAGGGCGGCCGGCGTTTCCAGCTGGATAATCGAGAAGACGGCGCCGTTGGCGCGCGTGGCGTAGTCGGGCACGGTGCCATAGCGGCTGGCGCGGTGCATGGCGGCAAAACCGCGTGTGCCGGGAATGGCCTGGCCCGGCTGCGGATAGCGCGTGGCGGCCACGGCGCTGCGCGCTTCCGCCGCGTTTTCCACGAACGGGAACATCAGCGTTTGCGCGCCGATGTCGAGCGCGCGCTTGATCTGCACCAGGTCGTTCCAGGCCAGGCGCACGACGGGGCAGGCCGGCGTGCCGCCCACGGCTTGCAGGATCTGGTAGGCGTCCTGGTAGTCGATGGGCACGTGTTCCATGTCCAGCACCAGCCAGTCGAAGCCGGCGCAGCCCATGGCTTCGGCCGTGACGGGCGTGCCGGCCATCAGCCAGCTGCCCAGCGGTACTGCTTTGTCCGCCAGCAAGGCGCGGAAAGGGTTGTTCAAGATATCCATGTTGATCCTGTGCTCTCTATATATGTCGGAAGATGGCGGCGTCAGAAGATCGGCGGCTCGGGCGTGGCGGCGTTGCCCAGCAAGAAGTCGAGGTCGCAGCCCTGGTCGGCCTGGGTCACGTGTTCCATGTACAGCTTGGTGTAGCCGCGCGCATATTTTTGCGCGGGCGCCTGCCACTCGGCGCGGCGGCGCGCCAGTTCCTCGTCCGTCACATCCATGTTCAGGGTGCGCGCGGCGATGTCCAGCTCGATCATGTCGCCATTGCGCACCAGGGCCAGCGGGCCGCCCACGGCCGCTTCCGGCGTCACGTGCAATACGCAGGTGCCGTAGTGGGTGCCGCTCATGCGCGCGTCGGAGATGCGCACCATGTCGCGGATGCCCTGCTGCAGCAGTTTTTTCGGCACGGGCAGATTGCCCCATTCCGGCATGCCGGGCGCGCCGATGGGGCCGCCATTGCGCAGGATCAGCACCGTGTTTTCATCGATGTCGAGGTCGGGCGCATGGATTTGCGCCAGCATCTCCGCGTTCGAGTCGAACACGAGGGCGCGTCCCCGGTGTTTGGCGAACTTCGGATTGGCGGCCGACGGCTTGATGACGGCGCCGCCAGGGCACAGGTTGCCGCGCAGCACGGCCAGCGCCGCGCCGTCGGCCACCGGCTGCGACACCTTGCGGATGACGCTGTCGTCGAGGCAGACGGCGTCGGCGATGTTTTCGCCCAGGCTGCGGCCCGTGACCGTCAAGGCCGTCAAGTCCAGCTGCGGCGCGATTTCCTTGAGCAGGGCCGGCATGCCGCCCGCATAGAAGAAATCTTCCATCAGCTTGTCGCCGGACGGGAAGAGGTTGGCGATGACCGGTACTTTTTGCGCCATCGCATCCATTTCATCGAGCGACAGGGCCAGGCCGGCGCGCCCGGCGATGGCGACCAGGTGGATGGCCGCATTGGTCGAGCCGCCGAGCGCCATGTAGGCGGCCACACCGTTCGACAGCGCGGCGCGGGTGAAGAAGCGCGACGGCTTCAAGTCTTCCCACACCATGCCGACGATGCGCTCGCCGCATTGCGAGGCCATGCGCACGTGGTTGGCGTCCATGGCGGGAATGCTGGTGGCGCCCGGCAAGGTAAAACCCATCGCTTCGACGATGGACGTCATGGTCGAGGCCGTGCCCATGGTGTTGCAGGTGCCGGGCGAGCGCGTCATCTTCGCTTCGAGCTTGATCCACTCGGGCTTGGCGATGTCGCCGGCCACGTAGTCGTCCCAGAATTTCTTGGTGTGCGTACCCGCGCCCACGCTCTGGCCGCGGTAGCGGTCGTTGAGCATGGGGCCGGCAGGGCAGAAAATGGCGGGGATGTCCATGCTGATGGCGCCCATCAGCATGCCGGGTGTCGTCTTGTCGCAGCCGCCGAGCAGCACGGCGCCGTCGATCGGCAGCGAGCGCAGCAGTTCTTCCGTTTCCATGGCAAGGAAGTTGCGGTAGATCATGGTCGTGGGCTTGACCATCACTTCGCCCAAGGACAGGGCTGGCAGCTCGACGGGGAAGCCGCCGGCCAGCAGGATGCCGCGCTTGACGGCTTCGGCCCGTTCGCGCAGGTGCGAGTGGCACGGCGACAGGTCGCTCCAGGTATTGATGATGGCGATGACGGGGCGGTCGAGGAATTCCTCGCGGCGCAAGCCCATCTGCTGCAGGCGCTGGCGGTGGGCGAACGAGCGCATGTCGTCTGGGGCCAGCCAGCGCTGGCTGCGCAGGGATTCCAGCGTGCGGCGGGAGGTAGCGGAGCTCAATGTGTGTCCTTTTTGGTTGCCTGGCGCGCTGCGTATGGCGTTCCAGTGCTGCTGTCTCGGGTCTTGCTCTTGGCCTTTGTTAGCGCTAACATTGCAAGTACAGCGAAATATAATTTGAATCGCGGGGGGCTGTCAACAGATTTAATGCAGGGTGCAGGCGCGCAGCCCTTACACTATCGGCATGATTTCATTGACGCCAATTTCCAGGGTGGAATTTATGCGGCCCAGCCGAAGAGCCGTAAAGCACCGGCGTTACGCTGGCGTCCCCCGTGCGCCCGGCCATGGCATGATGCGTGGTGATCACCGATTTTTGAGAAGGCAGTACCCATGAACGACCCAGTACGCAAGCGGCGTGGCCTCGGCCGCAGCACCGTGTTCGATGTGGCCAAATTGGCACAGACCTCGGCCATTTCCGTGTCGCGCTATTTCAAGGAGCCGGACCGCGTGTCGCAGGAAACACGCGAGCGCATCAAGAGCGCCATCGACCAGCTCGGCTATATCCGCAACGAGGCGGCCGGCGGCCTGGCCTCGACCCAGGGCCGCATCGTGGGCGCCATCGTGCCCAGCGTGTCGAACTCCATCTTTGCGGAAACCATCCAGGGCTTGTCGACCACCTTGTCGCAGCACAATTACCAATTGCTGCTGGCCACCCACGATTACTCGATCGAGACGGAAGAAAAAGTCGTGCGCGCCTTTCTCGGCTGGTCGCCGCGCGCGCTGGTGCTGACGGGCGCCGACCACAGCGCCGCCACGGAAACCCTGCTGGCGGGCTTGCAGATTCCCGTCATCGAAACGTGGGATATCCGCCCCGAGCGGCCGTATCCGCAGATCGGCTTTTCGCACATCGCCACGGGGCGCGACATGACCTTGTACCTGCACGCGCAAGGCTACCGGCGCATCGTGTATGTGGACAGCGGCATCGGCAGCGATTTCCGCGCCCGCAAGCGGGCCCAGGGCTATGAAGAAACCATGCGGCAGCTTGGTTTGCGTGTGGACATCGTGCAAGCGTCGGTGACGGCGCCGCTCGATGCGGGCGGGCAAGTGTTCAGCGAGCAAATGACGCGCGCCGAACGACCCGACGCCCTGTTTTTTGCCAACGACAACATGGCTGCCGGCGCCATCTATGAAGCGGCGCGCCTGGGCATCCGTATCCCCGAGCAATGCGCGGTGGCCGGCTTTGGCGACTTCCCGTTCTCGGAAAAACTCATGCCGGCGCTGACGACGATACGCGTGCCGCGCTATGACATCGGCCGCCTGGCCGCGCAAGCCATCCTGCAGCGCCTGGGCGAAGTGGACGAGGGCGCCGCGTCACCGGCCTTGGCGCCGCTGTCCTACGAGCTGATCGCTCGGGCCAGCGCCTGACGGCCACTGTCAGGGGCAGATATTGATGAATCATATTTCCATCATCACAACATGCAATTGGATGGATATGCTGCGATGCGGCATCATGCACTTGTCTCCTCTACTTCCTCACAGGAATTAGATTCAGCCCGCTCCCGTAGCGGGCTTTTTTTTTGCCTGTGCCCGTCTGCGCTTCTATGAATATTGCTAATGGATGTATGAAGTTTTACCATTATTTTTCATGGATGAAAGCCTCTATGATGTCTCCATACTTCATCAGGAGGAACTACCGCCATGACCGTCACGACACATAACTTGGGCTATCCGCGCATCGGCGCCAAACGGGAATTGAAATTCGCCCTGGAAGACTACTGGAAGGGCCAAAGCAGCCTGGACGCGCTGGAAGGCCATGGCGCGGACTTGCGCCAGCGCCACTGGCAAGACCAGAGCGGGCTGGACCTGGCGCCCGTCGGTGACTTTTCCTTTTACGACCAGGTGCTGGACCTGAGTTTTACCCTGGGTAACTTGCCGCAGCGCGTGCGCGGCCGGGAAGGCGCGGCGCTCGACAACTATTTCCGCGTGGCCCGCGGCCGCTCGGCCAGCGACAGCGATTGCAGCTGCGTCCACGCCGGCGAAATGACGAAATGGTTCGACACCAATTATCACTACATCGTGCCGGAATTTTCGGCCGGGACGCAGTTCAAGCTCGACAGCAGCCGTTTGCTGCGGCAACTGGCTCAAGCGCGTCAATTGAGCGTCAAGGCCAAGCCCGTGCTGATCGGCCCCGTCACCTATCTGTGGCTGGGCAAGGCCAAGGATGATTCCGACAAGCTGGCGCTGCTGCAAGGCTTGCTGCCCATCTACGTGCAACTGTTGCAGGAACTGGCGGCCCAGGGCGTGGAATGGGTGCAGATTGATGAACCCATCCTCGTCACGGAACTGGACGGCGCCTGGCAGCAGGCGCTGGTCACGGCCTACGATGCCTTGAGCAAGGTCAAGAACGTCAAGCTGCTGCTGGCCACGTATTTCGGCAAGCTGCAAGACAATCTGGCACTGGCGTGCAAATTGCCCGTGCAAGGCTTGCATCTTGACGCCATCAACGCCCGCGAGGAAGTGGCGCAGGTGATGGCCCAATTGCCCGCCAGCAGCGTGCTGTCGCTGGGCGTCGTAAATGGCCGCAATATCTGGAAGACGGATTTGAATGAGGTGCTGGCATGGCTGGAACCCGTGCACGCCAGCCTGCAATCGCGGCTGTGGATCGCCCCGTCGTGCTCCTTGCTGCACGTGCCCGTCGACCTGGACAGTGAACAAAAGCTCGATACAGATATCAAATCCTGGCTGGCCTTTGCCCGTCAAAAGCTCGATGAAGTGCACACCCTGGCTGGCGCGCTGAACCAGGGCCGCGCCTCCGTGCAGGCGGCACTCGATGCCAATCATGCGGCCGTGCAAGCACGCCGCCAGTCGCCGCGCGTGCATAATCCCGACGTGAAAGCGGCCGTGGCCCGCATCGACGCCAGCCTGGGCCAGCGCGCCGGCAGCTATGCCGAACGTGCCGCCAAGCAAGCTGCGCTGCTGCAACTGCCCGCGTACCCAACGACAACCATCGGCTCCTTCCCGCAGACGGCGGAAATCCGCCAGGCCCGCAGCCAGTTCCGCAGCGGCCAGCTCGATGCAGCCAGCTACAAAAAACTGATGCAGGCGGAAATCGCCCATTGCGTCCAGGAACAGGAAACCCTGGGCCTGGACGTCTTCGTGCACGGCGAAGCGGAACGCAACGACATGGTGGAATACTTCGGCGAACAGCTCGACGGCTACGCCTTCAGCCAGTTTGGCTGGGTGCAATCGTACGGTTCGCGCTGCGTGAAGCCGCCCATTTTGTTCGGCGACATCAGCCGTCCGCGCGCCATGACGGTCGAGTGGAGCACCTACGCCCAGTCGCTGACGGACAAGCCGATGAAAGGCATGCTGACGGGCCCCGTCACTATCCTGAACTGGTCCTTCGTGCGCGACGATCAGCCCCGTTCCGTGTCGTGCTACCAGCTGGCGCTGGCCATCCGCGCCGAAGTGCAGGATCTGGAACAGGCCGGCATCCGCGTGATCCAGATCGACGAGGCGGCATTGCGCGAAGGCTTGCCGCTGCGCAAATCGCAATGGGCCGAGTACCTGCGCTGGGCCGTGGAATCGTTCCGCATCACGGCCAATGGCGTGGCCGATGAAACGCAGATCCACACGCACATGTGCTATTCGGAATTCAACGACATCATCGCGCAGATCGCCGGCATGGATGCGGACGTGATCACGATCGAAACGTCGCGCTCCGACATGGAATTGCTGGACGCCTTCGATGATTTCAACTATCCGAACGACATCGGCCCTGGCGTCTACGATATCCACTCGCCGAATATTCCTGCCCAGGAACAAATGGTAAAACTGATGCGCAAGGCGGCCGAGCGCATCCCCGCCCAGCGCCTGTGGGTCAACCCCGATTGCGGCTTGAAAACGCGCGGCTGGAAAGAAGTCATACCCGCGCTGGCCAACATGGTGGCGGCCGCGAAAACCTTGCGCGGCGACGCCGTGGCATAAGGATGGCAGGGGCAGGGGAGGCCGCTATGGCTGAGATATAGAACAATCGTATTTCTGTCATCACAACATGCAATTGGATAATGATGCTGCGATGCGGCATCATGCATCTGTCTCCTCTACTTCCTCACAGGAATTAGATTCAGCCCGCTTCCGTAGCGGGCTTTTTTTTGCCCGCGTCGTACGTGGTCCGCTACAGCACATTCGCCGCGACGGCCGAACTGTAGTTGCGCGCCAGTGCCGCGATGATGGCGGCCATCGCCTGCGGGTTGTCGGTGGTGCCGAAATGCGCGGCATACAGGCGCTTGGCCGCCTCGACTTGCGCGTTCGTCAGTTTCACGGCGTAGGCCATGCGCACGGTTTCAGGATTGTTCAGCGTCATTTTTCACCTCGAAGACAGGAATGTCGGTTGGCCCGCGTCCCTTGCTCGCGCAAAGGATTGCAACTACAATCGTTGCATTTGCAATCGTATAGGCTATGTCTGCCTTGCGCAAGCGTTGTTGAAACAGGAGCCTTCATGCATTCTTCCCCTTCTTCTCCGCCGTTGGACGCCGCGCGCGACGCCGCTCAAGCCTGCCTGGCCGCGCTGGCGGCAGCGCCGGCGTTGCCGTTGCGGCAGGTTTCGCCGCGCCGCGCTCTGGGCGCCATGGCGGGCAGCTTGCAGACGGGCCCGGGTGCGGCGAATGCCATCCGCGTCGTGCGCGCGGAAGTGACGCACCGGCATGATGATGCCTGGAATGTGACGGCGTCCGCCAGTGCCTGGCCGCTGCGCTATGGCGCCGACAAACCGTTGCTGTATCTGTGCCGTCCCGCTTCGGTTCAGGCACTGAGTGGCGTGCTGGTCGATGCGCGCGAGCGTGGCATCGTTTGCAGCGATGCGGAAACGCAATCTTCTCGCTGGCCGAAAGGCGTGCAGCCGGCGCTGCCCGCCTGGCTGGCCGCGCAGCACAATTGCATGCCCTTCGACCCGGCGACGGGCGAGGAAGTACGCGCCATCCTGCGCGCGGCACTGGAAACGCTGTATGTGGAACAGCAGCCAGGTTATTACTACCTGGCCATACATGATGCGGATGCGGTGGCGGCGCCCTTGTCGGATGCCGATGCGGCAGCGGCCAGCCTGGGCATGTACCGCGTGTCGCCGCTGAGCCCTGAGCCATGCCGGGTGCGTCTGTGCGGGGCGGGAACGATGCTGGCCGTCGTTGCTGATGCCGCCCGCTTGCTGCAGGAGGACTGGGATATTGCCGCGCAAGTGTGGAGTTGCCCCAGCTACACCCGCCTGGCGCGCGATGCGCAGGCGGCGGAGCAGTGGAACCTGTGTCACCCGCGCGCCATTCCAAGACTGGCCCATGTGCGGCGCTGCCTCGATGACAGCGCCGCGCCCGTCATCGCCGTTACCGGCTATGGGCAGCACATCGCGGGCCAGATCGGCGGCCATGTGCGCGGGCGTTTCATCGCCGTCGGCGCTGACGCCATGATGGAGGTCAGCGCGCCATGGCTGGCCGTCACCGCCTTGAAAGCCCTGGCCGACGACGGCGCGCTGCCCCTGCAGTTCGTCGAGTACGCGCTGCGGCGCTACGCCTTGGTCTAAACCTTGCCCTGGCCTGCGTTGCGTGCCGCCTCGGCGGCGCGCACGAGGGCGGCGCTGAAGTCTTGCTGACCGCCGTTGTCAAATTGCGCCAGGAACAGGTCGGCCACCGTGGCCTGGTAGACGGCCCACATTTGCTTGCGCAGGATTTTTCCTTCTTCCGTGATGGAAACGAAGGCGGCGCGCCCGTCTTCCATCGACCGCGTGCGCGTCACCAGCCGGTCCGTTTCCAGCTTGTCCACCAGACGCGTCAGGTTGTAGCGTTCGATGGCCAGCGCGTCGGCCAGTTCGTGCATGCGGCGCGAACCGTCGGGGCCGCTTTCGAGTCCCCACAGCACGTCATACCACGCATAGACGGGCAGCTTGGCCGCCGCCAGGCGGCGTTCGATCTCGCGGATCATCAAACGGTGCGTACGCACGAATGAAAACCACAGGTCGGGCGCGGGGGGCGAGCCAATTTCAGGCGCAGTTTCAGACATCGGTATTCCTCCAGATCAATCACAGTTGCAAATGCAATTATAGCGCTATACAATGGCCGGCATAACGATTGCAAATGCAATGATTGCAGTAGCAATCGATCATGACGATGTATGCCCACCCTCAGGAGACTGCCATGACCCCATCCCTCGCCGTACCCGATATCGATCCGCAAGAAACCAAAGAATGGCTGGAGGCGATGCAGGCCGTCGTCGCCGTGGAAGGGCGCCCGCGCGCCCATTACCTGATCGACCAGCTCGTCGATATTGATGCCGCGCAGCACGGCGGCATGCACGGCCGCGTCACCACCGCCTATGCCAACAGCATCGCCACGGCGCGCCAGCCCGCTTATCCGGGCGACCTGGCCATCGAGCGCCGCCTGAATGCCTACATCCGCTGGAATGCGATGGTGATGGTGCTGCGCGCGGCCAAACACTCGAACGTGGGCGGCCACATTGCGACTTACCAGTCGGCGGCCGTGCTGTATGACGTCGGCTTCAGCCATTTCTTCCGTGGCCATACGGATCAGTTTGCCGGCGACCTGGTCTACATCCAGGGCCATTCCGCGCCCGGCATCTATGGCCGCGCCTATCTGGAAGGCCGCATCACGGAAGCGCAGCTGGACAATTACCGCCGCGAAGCGGGGCGCGAGGGTTTGTCGTCGTATCCGCATCCCCGGCTGATGCCCGACTTCTGGCAATTTCCCACCGTCTCCATGGGACTGGGACCGCTGACGGCCGCCTACCAGGCCCGTTTCATGCGCTACCTCGAGTACCGCGACTTGAAGCCGCACCAGGGCCGCAAGGTGTGGGCTTTCCTTGGCGACGGCGAGATGGACCAGCCGGAATCGCTGGCCGCCATTTCCCTGGGCGGTCGCGAGCGCCTCGATAACCTGATCTTTGTCGTCAACTGCAACCTGCAGCGTCTGGATGGTCCCGTGCGCGGCAACAGCAAGGTCATCCAGGAACTGGAGGGCACCTTCCGCGCGGCGGGCTGGCATGTCATCAAGGTCATCTGGGGCAGCGGCTGGGATGCTTTATTGCAGAGCGACACGAGCGGCTTGTTGCGCCAGCGCATGATGGAATGCGTGGACGGCGATTACCAGACCTTCAAATCGCAGAATGGCGCGTACGTGCGCGAGCATTTCTTTGGCAAGTATCCGGAACTGCTGGCGCTGGTGGCGCACATGTCGGACGACGACATCTGGAAGCTCACGCGCGGCGGCCACGACCCGGAGAAAGTGCACGCCGCGTATGCCGAGGCCATGCGCACGCCGGGCCGTCCCACCGTGATCCTGGCCAAGACCGTCAAGGGCTTCGGCATGGGCGAGGCAGGCGAAGGGCAGAACATCAACCATCAGCTGAAAAAGATGAGCGTCGACGCCGTGCGCGCGTTCCGCGACCGCTTCGCGCTGCCCGTCAGCGATGCCCAGCTGGAAGAAATGCCCTACCTGAAACCGGCGCCGGACAGCGAGGAAGCGCGCTATTTCGCCGCGCGCCGGGCACAGCTGGGCGGCTACATTCCCGCCCGCATCAGCAAGGTGGCGCCCTTGCCCATACCGCCGCTGTCCGCCTTCGCTACCCAGCTCAAGGATAGTGGCGAGCGGGGCGCGTCCACCACCATGGCCTTTGTGCGCATCCTCGGTACCCTGCTGAAAGATCCCGCCTTGAGCAAGATCATCGTGCCCATCGTGCCCGATGAATCGCGCACGTTTGGCATGGAAGGCCTGTTCCGCCAGATCGGCATCCATTCCTACCTGGGCCAGCTGTACACGCCGCAGGATGCGGGCCAGCTCAGCTATTACAAGGAAGCCAAGGATGGGCAAATATTGCAGGAAGGCATCAACGAATCGGGCGCCATTTCCTCCTGGATCGCCGCTGGCACGTCGTACAGCAACCATGGCCTGGCCACCATTCCGTTCTACATCTTCTATTCGATGTTCGGCTTGCAGCGCGTGGGCGACCTGGCGTGGGCGGCGGCCGATGCCCGCACGCGCGGCTTCTTGCTGGGCGCCACGTCGGGCCGCACGACACTGATGGGGGAGGGACTCCAGCACGACGATGGCCACAGCCATGTGCTGTCGTCCGTGATTCCCAACTGTATTTCCTACGATCCTACCTATGCCTACGAGCTGGCCGTCATCATCCACGACGGCATGCGCCGCATGTTTGCCGAGCAAGAGGATATTTTCTATTACATCACCTTGCTCAACGAAAACTATTCGCACCCGGCCATGCCGGCAGGCGCCGAGGCGGGCATCTTGCAGGGCCTGTATCTGCTGCAGGAAAGCCCGGCAGCACTCACGGCAACCACGCCGCGCGTGCAGCTGATGGGCAGCGGCTCCATCCTGCGCGAAGTGCAGGCCGCCAGCGTGCTGCTGCAGCAGGATTTCGGCGTGGCGGCCGACGTGTGGAGCGCCACCAGCCTGACGCAAGTGCGGCGCGACGGCCTGGCCGTGCAGCGCTGGAACATGCTGCACCCGGACAGTGAGCCGCGCGTGCCGTATATCGCGCAATGCCTGGCTGGCCGGCAAGGCCCGGTGGTGATCGCCACCGATTACATGAAGATCGTGGCCGACCAGGTGCGCCCGTTCGTGCACGACCGGCGTTTCGTTGCCCTGGGCACGGATGGCTTCGGCCGCTCCGATACGCGCGAATCCTTGCGCACCTTTTTTGAAGTGGACCGTCATTTCATCGTGCTGGCCGCCCTGACGGCGCTGGCCGATGGGGGCCAGCTGCCGCGCAGCAAGATTGGCGTAGCCATCGCCAGATACGGCATCGACGTGGAAAAACTCGATCCCGCGTCCGTGTAACTTTTCGAGGAGTGATCATGAAACTGTATTACGCAACGGGAACGTGTTCTTTGTCGCCGCACATCGTGGCCATCGAGGCGGGCATTGCGCTGGAACTGGAAAGAGTTGATATTCGCAAGATCCCGCGCGTCACGGAAACGGGCGCCGATTACGCGCAGGTGAATCCGAACCTGTACGTGCCGGCGCTGGCGCTGGACGATGGCACCATCTTGCTGGAAGGCACGGCCATCGTGCAATACCTGGCCGACCTGGCGCCGGCCAGCGGCCTGGCGCCGCCGCCCGGTTCCCTGGCGCGTGTGCAGCTGCAATCGTGGCTGGGTTTTATTGCCACCGAGCTGCACAAGGTGTTCAGCCCCTGGCTGTTCCACCCGGAATACGGCACGCAGGCGCAGGACGTGGCCCGCTCGCGTCTGGCCGCACGCCTCGACTATGTGGAGCGGCAACTGGCGGCCGGCGGGCCATATCTGCTGGGCGAGCGTTACTCCATCGCGGATGCCTATCTGTACACCATCCTCAGCTGGTCGGCGCACACCAAGGTGGACTTGTCGGCCTTCCCGCAAGTGAGGCGCTTGATCGAGCGCGTCGGCGAGCGTCCCGCCGTGCAGCAGGCGTTGCGCGAAGAGGAGTGCAGATATTGATAAAACATATTTCTATCATCGCAACATAGAATTGGATGAATATGCTGCGATGCGGCATCATTCATCTGTCTCCTCTACTTCCTCACAGGAATTAGATTCAGCCCGCTCCCGCAGCGGGCTTTTTTTTGCCCATTTTTAAGGTGCAAAGCTGCGCACGCTTGCTTGTCATCATCGCCATCGTGTTGCTTTTGTGCATGCTAAACTGGGCCTTCCCCAGACCAAGGTTTCTGATGCTTCAATTATTTCGCCACACGCTGGAGTCCACGCCGATCCTCGCCCTGTTTCTCGTCATCGGCGCCGGTTATGCGCTGGGGCGCATCAGCGTGTTCGGCTTTTCGCTGGGCGTGGGCGGCGTGCTGTTCGCGGGGCTGGCGCTGGGCGCCTTTGCTCCCGGTTCCGTGCCGCCGCCGATGGTCGGCTCCATCGGCTTGCTGCTGTTCCTGTATGGCATCGGCGTGCAGTATGGCGTGCAGTTTTTCGCCGGCTTGCGCGGTGCGGGGCAGAAACACAATCTGATCGCCTTTGTCGCCGTCATGGGCGGCCTGGCCGTGTCCGTCTGGGGCGGGCAGTGGATCGATATCTCGCTGCGCATGGCCAGCGGCGTGTTTGCCGGCGCCATGACCAGCACGGCCGCCTTGCAGGCGGCGCTGGAAGCGTCGCACGGCAATGGCGACGCAGCCGTCGGCTATGCCGTCGCGTATCCGTTCGGCGTGGTCGGCCCCATGCTGGGCCTGTACCTGGCCGGGCGGATACTAAAACCCGTGCTGACGCCGCCGCCGGCACCCATCGTCGTGTCCGAAATTACCATCGACGAAGCCACATTGGCGGGCGCGGCCCTGTCCGAACTGGCCGACGGCCCGCTGGCGGGCGTGCAAGTCATCGGCGTGCGCCAGGGCCACCAGAACCGCTTGCCCGATCCGGGCCTCGTGCTTGGCGTGGGCGACGCGCTGATGGTGTCGGGCACGGTGGCGGGCGTGGAAGCGGCGCGCACGGCGCTGGGCCACCTGGATCCGGGCCGGCTGATGAAGGACCGCAGCGCGTTCGACGGCACGGAAGTGTTCGTGTCGGACGCGGAAATCGTCGGCGTGCCCCTGGGCGAGCTGAACCTGGCCAAGGATTTCCCCCTGCAGATCGCCTTCATCCGCCGTGGCGACGCCATGATTCTGCCGCACCCGTTCCTGACCCTGGAGTTTGGCGACCGGGTGATGGCCATCGCGCCAGCCAAACATGCGGCCGACGTGCGCAAGCTGTTCGGCAATTCCATCACGGCCACGGCCGAGTTCAGCTATGTCTCGCTGGGCATGGGCATGGTCCTGGGTGTGCTGCTGGGCCTGGTGCCGATTCCCTTGCCATGGATAGGCTCGTTCAGCCTGGGCCTGGCCGGCGGCCCGCTGGTGATGGCGCTGATTTTGGGACGCCTGGGCAGGGTGGGCAAGATCAGCTGGCGCTTGCCCCTGTCGGCCAACTTGGTCATGCGCAACTATGGCTTGACGATTTTCCTCGCCTCCGTCGGCATGGCGTCCGGCTTGCCCTTCGTGCAGCAAGTGGGCGCCGATGGCTTGCCCATGCTGGCGCTCGGCGCCGTGACGGTGCTGGTGGTGGTGGCCCTCGTCGTGATCTTGGGCAAGGTCTTCCTGCGCCTGCCGTTTCCCGAGTTGCTCGGGATCGCGGCCGGCGCCACGGGCAACCCGGCCGTGCTGGTATTCGCCAACCGCCTGGCCAAGTCGGACCGCCCGAACCTCGGTTACGCCATGATTTTCCCCAGCATGACCATCGTCAAGATCGTTGCCGTGCAAGTGTTGCTGCATTTGTATGGGTGATGGCGGCCAGCGTCAATCGCTTGCAGCACCAGGCTGCTTGCTGGCTTCCATAAAGCGGATGCCAAACGACAGCAGCAAGGCGGCAGCGGCGCATCCTGCGGCAAGCCACAGGTTGGCGGACAGGCCCAGCCTGTCCACGGCCTGGCCACCGGTCCACGCCCCGAGCGCAATGCCGATATTGAAGACGCCCACATACAGCGCGGCGACGATCTCCACGGCGCCGGGCGCCGCCTTCAGCATCAAAGTCATCAGGCCGACCGATACGCCACCGTAAGCCAGTCCCCAGGCCAGCAACACCACGCCGCCGCCGATGCCGGAGTCGCCGACAGCCAGGAACAGCAGCGGCGTGAGCAGCAGGCCGCCCGAGATGGCGATGATGGTCGTCGCCGTGCGCCGCGCGGCCATGACACCGGCCAGGAAGTTTCCAAGGATGCCAGCGAAGCCATAGGCAAACAGCAGTGCGCCCAGCCATTGCGCATCGAACCCCGACACGGACAGCAGCAGCGGGCGCACGAAGGTAAAGGCCATGAAATGGCTGCTCACCAGCAGCAGGGTCAGAAGCAGCCCTGCTTGCAACCGCCTGTTGCGCAGCTGTTGGCCGAATTGTCGCAAGGTCGTCGAAGCGGCAGCGGGCAGGGCGGGAATGACGGCCAGGTGCAGCGCCAGTACCAGGCCGCTGAACAGTGCCATGACGCCGAAAGCCCAGCGCCATCCCGCAAGGTCGCCGATGTGTGCGCCTAGCGGCACCCCCAGCACGGAAGCGGCCGCCACGCCACCGAAGATGACCGACGTTGCCAGCCCAACCGAGCGGGCAGGAACCAGGCGGGAAGCGAGGCCGCCGGCGATGGCCCAGATGCCGCCCATGCAAAAACCGACGAGTACACGCGCCGCCAGCATCCACGCCATGTTCTGCGCCAGGGCCGAGGCAATGTTCGCGATCACTAATAGTGTCAGCAAACCGCAGAGTATTTTGCGCCTGTCCAGGCTCCCCGATGCGAGCACGACCAGCGGCGCAAACATGGCCGCTAATAGTGCTGGCAGCGAGATCATCAGGCCGGCCGTTCCCGTGGAGGTGTCCAGGGTGTCGGCAATCGGCGTCAACAGGCCGACCGGCAGCATTTCCGTCGTCACGACGGAAAAGGTGGCCATGCCGACAGCGGTGACCGCCAGCCACGGGTGAGGAGCCGCGGGTTCTGCGGCAGCGCAGGGAGACGTACTCATGGTGCATATCCTTCATTGATCATTTGATAAACGGCGCAGCCCTGCTTGCAATGGAGATACGTCGCAGTGATAATACATACATCGCGTATGAACAAGTATATATACATACGCGATGTATGTAAACAATCATGCGCTACGTATGTAAGGAGAGAGAAATGGTTCGCCGCACCCGTGTGGAAAAGGAAGAAACCCGCGCCTCGTTGCTGGCCACGGCCCGCAAAGTGTTCAGCGAGCGCGGTTATGCCGATACGTCAATGGACGACCTCACCGCCCAGGCAGGGCTGACGCGGGGTGCGCTGTACCATCACTTCGGCGACAAGAAGGGCTTGCTGCTGGCGGTGGTCGAGCAGATCGACGCGGAAATGGATGGCCGCCTGCAAGCCATCTCCGACGGCGCCGCAGACTTGTGGGAAGGCTTTCGCAGCCGCTGCCGTGCCTATCTGGAGATGGCCCTGGAACCGGAAATTCAGCGCATCGTCTTGCGCGACGCGAGGGCGGTCCTGGGTGGCGCTTCACCGGATTCGCAGCGCCATTGCCTTGACTCGATGCAAGGGCTGATCCAGCAGCTGATTCAGCAGGGCATCGTGGCCGACGCTTGTCCACAGGCACTGGCTGCGCTGATCTACGGCAGCCTGGCGGAAGCGGCGTTCTGGATCGCAGACGGCGACGAAGGCAATGCACGCTTGATAAAAGCAGTTGCGGCATTGGAATTGCTGCTATGTGGGCTGCTGCTTCAACGGTAATGGCGAAAAGTGGCATGGCCTCGCGATGAACCTTGAGCCCATGTAAAACCCCTGGCGCCGCTCCCAATCTGTTGTACAATCCTTGAGAACGGTCGTGCTTTTTTGTGCGCTGAGCTTCCTTGCGTGCAGTCATCACGGCAACCGATAAGAACAAGGAGACAGACATGGACCTGCATTACACGGCCGAGGAGAGCGCCTTCCGCGACACGGTGCGCGCCTTCCTCGACGCCCATCTGCCGGCGGACTTGCAGCGCAAGGTGCGCCAGCATCTGCGCCTGAACCGCGACGATTACGTGCGCTGGCACAAGATTGTCGCGCAGCAAGGCTGGGCCGCGCCGGCCTGGCCAGTCGAACATGGCGGCACGGGCTGGACGGCCGTGCAGCGCCACATCTGGGAAGACGAGTGCGCGCGCGCCGCCACGCCACCGATCCTGCCCTTCGGCGTCAACATGGTGGCGCCCGTCATCATGGCCTTCGCCAGCGCCGAACAAAAAGCATATTATCTGCCGCGCATTTTGAACTGCGACGACTGGTGGAGCCAGGGTTACTCCGAGCCGGGCGCCGGGTCCGACCTCGCTTCGCTGAAAACCACGGCCCAGCGCGACGGCGACCATTACATCGTCAACGGCCAGAAAACCTGGACGACGCTGGGCCAGCACGCGGACATGATCTTTTGCCTGGTGCGCACGGATAGCACGGTGCGCAAGCAAGAAGGCATCAGTTTCTTGCTGATCGACATGAAAACGCCGGGTATCACCGTGCGCCCCATCATCATGCTCGATGAAGAACACGAAGTGAACGAAGTCTTCTTCGACAACGTGAGCGTGCCCGTCAGCAATCTGGTGGGCCAGGAAAATAAGGGCTGGACCTACGCCAAGTATCTGCTGGGCCACGAGCGCACGGGCATCGCCGCCGTCGGCCGCTCGAAGCGCGAGCTGACTTTCCTCAAGCAGCTGGCCATGCAACAAACCAAGCGCGGTGCGCCGCTGCTGCACGATCCCGCCTTTGCGGCCAAGGTCGCCACCCTGGAAATTGAATTGATGGCGCTGGAAATGACGGTCTTGCGCGTCATCAGCGACGAAGGCAAGGGGCCGGGACCGCAGGCGTCGATGCTGAAGGTGCGCGGTTCGGAATTGCAGCAGCAACTGACGGAACTGATGGTCGAAGCCATCGGCCCGCAAGCCTTGCCGTTCGACCCGGCATTCCTCGATGGCGGCGCGCCGCACGGCGCTGGCGGCGACGACCTGGCCGCGCCGCTGGCCGCGTATTACTTCAATTACCGCAAGACATCGATCTATGGCGGCTCGAATGAAATCCAGAAAAACATCATCACGCAGATGATCCTGGGCCTGTAAGCCAGAAGGAGACGACATGGACTTTCATTTTAATCAGGAACAGCAGCAATTCGCCGATGCGCTCAGGCGCTGGGTCGACAAGGATTACCGCTTTGAAACGCGGCAAAAAATTATCCATTCCGCCACGGGCACGTCCGATGCGGCCTGGGCCACCCTGGCCGAGCTGGGCATGACGGCCTTGCCGCTGCCGGCCGGCGCGGGCGGCTTCGACGGCACGGCCGTCGACATGCTGCTGGTGATGCAGGAACTGGGCCGTGGCCTGGTGGTCGAACCGTATTTCGCCACCGTACTCGGGGCGCGCTTTTTGAGCCTGGCGGGCGGCCACGATGGCGTGCTGGAACAGGTCGCCAGCGGCAGCCTGAAACTGGCCTGCGCGCTCGGTGAACGCCAGTCGCGCCACGAACTCAATGATATTGCCACGACCGCCACCGCCAGCGGCGGCGGCTTCGTGCTCGACGGCGAGAAAACCGTCGTCATCCACGGCGCCCAGGCGGGCGCCTTGATCGTGTCGGCGCGCAACGGCGGTAGCCAAAGCGATACGGACGGCATTTCGCTGTTCCTCGTGCCTGTCGACGCGCCTGGCGTTTCCGTGCGCGACTACCGCACCATCGACGGCCAGCGCGCCGCCACCGTGACCCTCGTGCAAGTGGTGCTGGGCCACGACGCCTTGATCGGCCAGGCGGGGCAGGGCTGGCCCGTGCTCGACGCGGCCGTGGATTACGGCGCCTCCTTGCTGTGCGCGGAAGCCGTGGGCGCCATGGACGCCATCTTCGCCGCCACCCTGGAATACCTGAAGACGCGTCAGCAGTTCGGCGCGCCGATCGGCAAATTCCAGGCCTTGCAGCACCGCATGGCCGACATGTTCATCCACCTGGAGCAGGCGCGTTCGATGGCCATGCTGGCCGCCGCCAAGGTCGACAGCGACGACGCGTCCGAGCGGCGCCGCACGGTCTCGGCCGCCAAGGCGCGAGTGGGACTGGCTGCCACCTTTGTCGGCCAGCAAGCCGTGCAATTGCATGGCGGCATGGGCGTCACCGACGAATTGCCCGCCGCCCACCATTTCAAGCGCCTCTCCATGATCGCCCTGACCCTGGGCGACGTGGACCATCATATCGAGCGCTTTATCGCCCAGCCGGGCTTTTTGCCGACGGAGACCGCATGACCGCATCGCCTGCCACCACCCCGAAACACTGGTATTTCGAAGACTTTACGCAAGGCCTGGAAATCGACCTGGGCCAGCGCCACGTAACGGAAAAGGAAATCATCGCTTTTGCCACGGATTTCGATCCGCAGCCATTCCACGTCGACCATGCGGCCGCCGAAAAGACCATCTTCAAGGGCGTTATCGCCAGCGGCTGGCATACGTGCGGCATGATGATGCGCCTGGTGGTGGACAATCTGCTCAAGCATTCGTCCAGCATGGGTTCGCCCGGCCTGGACAGCATCCGCTGGCTCAAACCCGTGCGCGCTGGCGATACCCTGCAGCTGACTTATCAGGTCAAGGAAGTGCGCCCGTCGAGCAGCAAGCCGGACCGCGGCATCGTCATTTCCGTGTGGAGCGTGCGCAACCAGCATGGCGAAGTGGTGACGACAGTGGAGGGCATGGGCATGTTCGGCCGCCGTCCGGCAGGCGAAAACCATGCGTGATATCGCCGGCATCGCCGGTTTCCAGGCCTTGTCGGGACAGCACGTGGCTGTTTCGGACTGGCTGACCATCACGCAGCAGCGCATCGACACCTTTGCCGACGCCACGGACGACCATCAGTGGATCCATGTGGACGCCGAACGCTGCGCGCGCGAGTCGCCATACGGTTGCACCGTGGCGCACGGCTTCCTGACCTTATCCCTGCTGCCGGCCATGTTGCAGGGAGCGCTGCACATGGCCGGCATCCGCATGGCCATCAATTATGGCCTGAATAAAGTACGCTTCCCCGCGCCCGTGCCCGTGGGCAGCCGATTGCGCGCGCGGCTCGATATCCTCTCCGTCGACAACTTGCCGGAAGGGGCGCAAGTGAACTGGGCCGTCACCATGGAGCGCGAAGGCGACCCGAAACCCGTCTGCGTGGCGGAGTTTTTGATGCGTTGTTATCCCTGATCACTCCCCCTCCGGCGCGCAATACCTGTCCCGCCCCGTATGCTTGGCGCGGTACAGCAGGGCGTCGGCGGCGCGGATCAGGGCGCTGGGGTCCATGCCTTCCGTGGGCATGATGCTGGCCATGCCCAGGCTGACGGTGACGTGCGGGCCGACGCTCGATCTGGCGTGGGCAATTTGCAGCGCGCGCACTTCGTCGAGGATGCGCTGGGCCACCACTTCGGCGCCGTCGCGCGTTTCCTGCGGCAGCAGGATGATGAATTCCTCGCCGCCGTAGCGCGCCAGCAGGTCGGGCGGGCGCACGGCGCAGCGGCGCAGGGCGGCGCTCACCTGCTGCAGGCACAGGTCGCCCGCCTGGTGGCCATACGTATCGTTGTAATCCTTGAAGTGGTCGATATCGGCCATGATCAGGGCCATCGGCACGCCGTCGCGCGCGCAGCGCCGCCATTCGCTGTCCATCGTGTCGTTGAAGCTGCGCCGGTTGGCCACGCCCGTGAGCGAATCCGTCAGCGACAGTTCGCGCATGGCGTCGGCTTGCCGCTTGATGGTCAGCTGGCTGCGCACGCGGGCGCGCACGACGGCCGCGTTGAACGGTTTCGTGATGAAATCGACGGCACCCGCTTCCAGCGCCCGCGTTTCGTCTTCGGGCTGGTTCAGGGCCGTGACGAAAATGACGGGAATGGCGTTCAGGAGGGCCGATTCGCGCAGCGCGCTGCAGACGGCATAGCCATCCATGCCGGGCATGACGGCGTCGAGCAGGATCAGGTCCGGCAGTTGATTATGCGCAATTTCCAGCGCCTTGTCACCGCTCAGGGCGAACAGCACGTCGTGTTCCTCGCGCAGCAGCTGGTGCAGGATCTGGATGTTTTCCATGGCGTCATCGACGATGAGGATGCGCCCGTTCATGGCAAGGTTGGTCCAGCTCACTTGTTTTCCTCTCGTTTCAGCTGATCGAGCACGAGTTTTTCCGCCTCGGCAAAATTCAGCGTTTCAATCGCATGTGCCATCGCCAGCGCCGCTTCCCGGTCCGACTGTTGTATGGCGGGGTGCAGGGCCTGGAATTGCGCCAGCGCTTTCAGGTTGTTGTTGTGGATCAGGACCAGCAGCTCGGACAGCCCCGCGTGCAGGTCGACGGGCGCGCCGCCGGGCGCGGCCGCTGCCGGCTGGCTGCGCCGTACGGGCGAGGGCAGGGTGCGCGCCGCTTCGATGACTTCGGCCATCGCCATTTCCAGCCGGCCCAGCAAGGTGGCCGTGGCGTGCGGTTGCCCCGTTTTCAGCGTTTTTTCCGTCTCGGCGGCCAGGCTGGCGATCTGCGTGGCGCCCAGGTTGGCGGCCACGCCGCACACGCGGTGCAGCATTTGCGCCGCCTGCTGCGCCTGGCCGGCGGCCAGCAGGCGCCGCGTTTCTTCCACGGCGTCGCCTTGCGAATTCTCAAAGCGCTTGAGCAGGGCCAGGAAGGCGCCGTAGTCGCCGCCGAAGCGGTGCAGGGCCGCCGCCAGGTCGATGCCGGGCACGGTGGCCGGCAAGTCCGGCGTCTGGGTGGCGGCATCGGTCGCCTGGACGGCGCCTTCACCGCTGCCCAGGGGGGCGCGCACCAGGCGGGTCAAGGTCTCGATCAGCTCGTCGACATCGATGGGCTTGGCCACATGCGCGTTCATGCCGCTGGCGATGGCGCGCAGACGGTCTTCGTCCATGGCATTGGCCGTCATGGCGATGATGGGCAAGTCCGGCAAGCCGAGAGCGCGGATGGCCAGGGTGGCGTCGTAGCCATTCATGACGGGCATCTGCAAATCCATCAGCACCACGTCCCAGGCGTCCGGCGTGCTGGTGAGCAAGTCAACGGCCAGCCTGCCATTGGCGGCCACGGCCACGCGCGCGCCGGAGTGCAGCAGGATGTACTGCGCCACTTCCTGGTTGATTTCATTGTCTTCCACCAGCAGCACGCGCATGCCTGTGAGCAAACCCGACAAGGGCGTGGACACGGGCAGCACGGATGGCGCGCTGCGGCCATTGCGGCCATCCCGCACGGCGGTGACGGCCGCCAGCAGGCGCGCCGGAGTGGCCGGTTTCGAGACGATGCCGGCCAGCATCAGGCTGTCGGCCAGGCGTTCGAGGTTTTCGCTGTCCTGGTCGGCCACCAGCATGATCACGGGCGGCAGCGCCAGGTGTTCGTCGGCGCGCGCCTCGGTGAGCATGGAAATGCCATCCATGCCGGGCATGGCCGCGTCGAGCAGCACCATATCCACGTGAGCGGCCGCCTGCAAGCCGTCCAGGCCGCTGGCGTGGTTGCGCAGCAGGGACAGGCCGGCCGCGCCGCTGTCGGCGCTGCGGCTGTGCCAGCCCTGCGCCGCGCACCAGTCTTCCAGCATGGCGCGCACGCTGGCGTTGTCGTCGATGATCAGCAGTGACAGGGCCTTGGGCACGCCCTTGCCGGACGGCTCGGGCGGCGGCGCCACCTTCTCGAAGCGGCAGCTGAAGCGGAAGTCGGAACCCTGGCCCAGCGTGCTTTTCACGCTGAGGGTGCCGCCCATCAGTTCCACCATGCGCCGGCAGATGGCCAGCCCCAGTCCCGTGCCGCCGTATTTGCGGCTGGTGCCGCTGTCGCCCTGGGAAAACGCGTCGAAGATGCGTTCCTGCTCGGCCGCGCCTATGCCGATGCCCGTGTCGCGCACGGAAAACGCGAGGGTGGCGCTGGCCGCATCCTCGGCCTCCATGCCGATGCTCAGCACCACTTCGCCATGCGCGGTGAACTTGACGGCGTTGCCCACCAGGTTGATGAGGATCTGTTCCATGCGCAGGGCGTCGCCGATCAGTTCATCCGGCACGCCGGGATCAAGCACGAACACGGGCTCCACGCCGCGCGCCCAGGCGCTGCTGGCCAGCAAGACGCCCACGCTGCCCAGCATGCGTTCGAGCTGGAAGCGGCGCTGTTCCAGCACCATCTGTCCCGCCTCGATCTTGGAAAAATCGAGCACGTCGTTGACGATGTTGAGCAGCGACTGCGTGGCCATCTGGATCTTGCCGACATAGCTGCGCTCGCGCCGTTCCAGCGGCGACTCTTCCAGCAGGCGCGCCAGGCCGATGATGGCGTTCATCGGCGTGCGGATTTCATGGCTCATGTTGGCGACGAATTCGCTCTTCGCGATACTGGCCGCCTCGGCCTTGTCGCGCGCGCGCACCATCTGCTCGTTGAGTTCGTGCAGGCGCAATTCCGTGCGCTTGAGCTCGGACACGTCCGAGGCCAGCACGAAGAAGCCGCGCACGCCGCCGCCGTCGTCGAAATCGGGGATGTAATTGGTCCACGTGTGGCACACCTGGCCGCCGGGATCGAGCAGGTCGCGCTCGAAGCTTTGCGGCCGCCCCGCCAGCACGCCCTCGACGTGGGGCGCATACACGTCGAACAGTTCCTGCCCCAGCAATTCACTCATGTGGATGCCGGCCAGCTCGGCGCTGCTGCGGCCAAACCATTCGTTATAGAACTTATTTGCAAATAGGCAACGTAAATCGGCGCCCCAGTACGACACCATGCCGGGCAGGTTGTCGGTGACGGTGCGGATGAAGCGCTCGTTCTGTTCCAGGCGCCAGGTGGTGGCGTGCAGCACCTCGGTGGCGCGCTTGCGTTCCGTGATGTCGATCGAGACCCCCAGCACATGGCTGGGGCGCCCCGCATCGTCGCGCAAGACCACCTTGCGCGTGGTGAAGTGGCGCGTGGTGCCATCGGCCGTATTGATCGCTTCCTGTTCGATTTCCACCATCTGCCCCGTGGCCAGCAGCTTGCGGTCGGCGCTGACGAAGGCGGACGCTTGCTGCGGCGGGAAGAAATCGTGGTCCGTCTTGCCCAGCAATTGCTCGCGCGAGCGTCCCAGGGTCAGTTCCGCGTGGCGGTTGACCATTTCAAAGCTCAGCTTGTCGGCGCGCTTGACGAAGACCATGGCCGGGATGTTTTCGATGATGGTGCCAAACAGGTGTTTCGAGCGGCGAAATTCCGCTTCGCTGCGCTTGCGCTCGGTAATGTCCAGCCACAGGCCCGATACGCCCAGCAACTGCTGTTCCGGGCCAAAAATCGGGTGGTAGGAGACGATCCAGTGACTGATCTGCTCGCGCTGCTGGCCGCTATGGCCTTGCAATTCCATGTCGACGATGGGCTGCCCCGTCCCGAGAACCTGGCGCACGCAGCGTTCCACCTCGGCGCGCACGGCGTCGTCGAACAGCATGGCGCCCACGGGACGGCCCAGGTGCTGCGCCACGCTGGCCCCGTTGATGGTGGCCAGGTAGTGGTTGATCATGACGATGCGCAAGTCCAGGTCCACGAACAGCATGCCGATCGGCGCCGTCGCATACACGGTTTCCAGCAGGCGCGTGGACTTTTCCAGGGCCAGCGTGCGTTCGGCCACCAGGCTTTCAAGCTGCGTGCGGTGGCGCCGCAGGTCGCGTTCCAGCGCGCCCAGGGCGCTGGCCATGTCGGCCGATTCGCGGTCCGCGTGCTTGTTCGACAGCAGCGGTTTGCCCTGCGCCAGCGCATGGATTTGCTGCGTCAGTTCCTGCAGGGTGCTGGCCAGACGGCCGCCCACGCGCCAGGCCAGGGCAAAGCCGGCGCCCAGCAGCAGCGCCAGGATGAGGGAACCCGTGACTACCGAGCGCAGCAGCGCTTCTGCCACCGTGCTGGTGCGCATGGTGACGGCCACCGTCCAGGCGGCGTCGGGGGCGCGGCGAAAGCCCGTGTACACGTCGATGCCTTCCAGGGTGGCATGGCGCAGCACGCCTTCGCGCGCCTGGCGTATCTGTTCCAGCAGGGGCGCCGCAGTGCGCTGGCCCACATAGCGCTGCGGCGCCAGGGTGCGCGCCACGTTGATGCCGTCGGCATTGATGATGGCCGCGCCCAGGTAGGCGGGCAGGTGTAGTTCGCGCAGCAACACGGACAGGTAGTCGGGCGGGTACAGTGCCGTCAGCACGTAGGCGGCTCCCTGCTTGCGCGGCAAGGGCAGGTTCAGGGCCAGCTGCGGCACGCTGTCAGGTGCCCTGGCCAGGCTGGTCAGCCGCGGCTTGCCGTAGTCGCGCGTGCGCTCCATGCTGGCGGCCCATTTTTGCGGCAGGGGCGGCGGCGCCTGGCTGGCGGGCAAGGTCGTATTGATCAGCTGGCGGCCCTTGGCGTCGGAAACGATGAAGGCGCTGACGGCCAGGCCCGGCTGCAGCAGGCTGGCGGCCAGGGCACGCAGGGCGACGATGTCGTCGGCTTGCAGGGCGGGCGAATCGGCCAGGATGCGCGCGGCCATCTGGGCGCCGTTCAGGTCGCGTTCGACGGCGGCCGCGACGGCCCGCGCCGCTTGCGCCGTTTCGCTGACAACATGGTCGCGTTCGCGCGTGTAGCTTTGCGCCACGAGCAGGAGAAACACGAGCGCCGTCGGAATGACCCAGGCGAGCACCAGCCATGAAATTCTTGAGCGTATCGAAGGCAAATCTTGCACCCGGAAAGCTCCCAGAATGGATGAGTCGACAGGCAGGCTCAAGCTGGCGCTGGCTGACCTTGAATGAAAAGATGCTAGACGAAATTGATTGTTCTGACAAGCCTAGTTTCCGGCATGGAAAAAAGGTTGCGCAAGGCATACAGAAGAGGGGGAATGCCCCTCCCGCCGTGGCGGCGGGAGGGCAATGCAGCTTACGGGACCACGGTCAGCGCGTCGACATCGATTTCCGGGCTTTCCATGAAGTCTTTTTCCACTTCGCCGCGGATTTCCACGCGGGTCTTGGCGTCGATCTTGCGATTCATGAAGACCTTGTCGTCGATGTCCACGCGGATTTCCGCCGTGCCGTCGGAGAAGGTGTATTTCTCGTTGCCCACTTTGCGCAGCAGATGGCCGCGCAGCACGACGGCCTGGTCGTCGACGGGGTTTTTCAGGATGGCGGCCACATTGCTGGGCGCGGCCGGGCCGGCCGTCGGGCCCACGTATTGGGCGTGCGCGCTGCCGGCCAGCAAGGCGCAGGCGGCGGCCAGGGAGACGATGAGTTTGCGGTGCAGTGACATGGTATTCCTTTGATAGTGACTGGAGGCTCAGAAAAAGACGGCGGTGCGGGCAATGATAGCACCGGCATTACCGTAGGGCATGTTCGCCCGGACGCTGCCCGTGCCGGCCACACCATCGTCGAGTTTGCTGTCGATCTGCTCCGCGTAGCTCTCGGGCAGGTTGTCGAAACGGATGCCGTTGCCGGCCCGGCCGCCCACCTCATCGTTGTACAGGTAGACGGCGCCGCCCTGGGCGCTGGTCATGAATTGCGAGGTGCCGTTGAACGAGCCGGTAATAAAACCGCCCAACGCCAGGTGTTGCGGCGCCAGGGTGAATTCGCGCGGCTGGCCGTCGCCGATCTGGCCGTCGCCATTGCCGTTGCCGGCCGAATTGGGCACGTGCACGGTGCCCTGCAGATCGTCGCCGGGCAGGGCGCGGAATTTGTCCTGGTAGGCGTTGACGGCGGCCGTCAGCGCGTTCGATTGCTGGATGATGTTTTTTACCTTGGCGCTGTCGATCAAGCCTTGCCCCTTGAGCACGCCACCGAGCAGCAAGCCGATGATGACCAGGACGATGGCGATTTCTACGAGCGTAAAGCCGTGCTGGCGGCGTGGGGGCATGGGATTTCCTTGGAAAAAAGTGCTACAGCTTGAGATGGCAGTTTACTGCAATTGGTGCCCGATGCGCATGGCATTTCAGGCAGCCTGTCATGGTGCGGCCTGTGCTTTCTTCCTGGCCAGTTCGTCGAGCCGGCGCGCGAGGAAAGCCAGTTCGTGCGGGTCATTGATCTGGCCGCTGGCGAGCAAGCCGCCGATCACCAGGCGGGCGCCGTCGAGCTGGTCCATGTCTTCCAGGATGAACGCTTCCATCTCGCGCACCCAAGGCGGCACGTGCGGTCCCGTCGCCAGCCGGCGCAGCATGCGGGCATAGCCGAGCGCCAGCGGCAAGTCGTGCAACTGGTGCTTCGCCACCAGCACGGCCTGCGCCATGGCGGGCCAGCGGCGCCGCGGGTCGGCCGCGAAGCTGGCGGCGACAAAGTTGAGCATGCGGCGCGCGCGTTGCGGATCGGCCACGCCGGCATACACCTCGCCGGCGGCCACCAGCGCGTACTGGCTGCGCGGATCGAGCGTTTGCGCCGTCTCCAGCCAGCCGGCCAGGCGGTCATAGTCGAGTTCGCGCCACGGCAGGCTGACGCCGGCCTGGTCTTCGAACGATTGCAGGTACAGCAGCATGGCTTTCGACATGGCCAGCGGTTCGCCCAGGCTGGCCAGGCGCGCCACGCCAGCCGGCGGCGCGGCGGGCAGGGGGCGTGCCTGGGCGGGAGCGTGCTGCTGCGCCAGGCGCCAGCCCAGCTGCAATAACAGGCAAGCCGCCAGCACCCAGCACACGGGGCGCGGCACGCTGGTCCAGGGACGTTGCGCGGCAGCCATCAGATGTTCCTGCGGTAAAAGTCGCACAATGCGCAGCTGGCCAGCAAGGCCACATAGATGCCGGTTTGCGCCGCCACGTTGAGCAGCGCCTGCCAGTCGCCGGTGGCGTACAGCAGCCATTCCGTACGGGTAAACGCGTCCAGGCGGGGCAGCAGCAAGGCCAGCACATCGATGGCGCCGGCCGTGGCCCGTTGAGCCAGGGAATCGCCCGCCTGCGGGCCATGCGCCAGCAGTTGCAGGCTGCCCAGCATGCGCGCCAGCACGTAAAAGCCGCCCGTGGCGGCCAGCGCCGGCAGTGCTTGCTGCAGGCTGGCCGCGCACAGCAGGCTGAAGGCGGCGATGATCCACAATTCTCCCAACAGCGACAGCGCCCACAGCGCGCATTGCGCGGGCGCGGCGAACGGCGCCATCAACAGTCCGGACAGCGCGGCGGGAATGGCCGCCAGCGTGCCATAGCCCAGCAGTTTGCCCAGCAGGTAGGCGGCGCGCGGCATCGGCAGCGCCAGCAGCAGTTCCAGGCCCCGGTCGGCCGCTTCGCGCGCCATGCTGGTGATGATGAAGGTAGCCAGCAGGAAGACGCCGGCCAGGCGCAGGGTGGCCGCCAGCAGGGCCGCCTGCACGGCGCCGCTTTCCGTCAGCGCCAGTTGCTGCAGGAAGCCGGCCAGGGCGGCCGCGCCGCAGGCGGCCAGCAGGAACAGCCACGGCAGGCGGCTGCGCAGCGCTTCGAGCAGCGTGTAGCGGGCGATGGTGAGCGAGGGCAGGAGCATGGGCATCAGCGGGGCAGCCTTTGCGCGGCCACCATGCGGTTGAACAGGATGTTTGGCGACAGCCAGGCGACGATATCGTCGAATTCGCCGCCCGGCTGCTGCGGGCCGCTGGCGGCGCGGCTGATGAAGGTGGTGGCGTTCGAGGCATTGTTGCGTTCGTCGACATTGTTGCCGAAAGGCACAGCCTGGCGTTGACCCTGCGCGCTGGTGGCGCCGAAACCGTTCTTGCCGTGCGACATGATCATCGCGGGGATGTCGTTCAAGGCCGTCGCCTGCAGCAGCGCGCCGCCATTGCGCGTGACGATGCTGATGTCGCGCGGCGTCGACAGGCTGAAAAGCTGGCCGCTGTCGCTGAAGGCCGGCGTCACGCTGTAGCGCAGCAGATTGTTCCAGCTGTCGCCCTGGCGCAGTCCCAAGGTGGCCCATGGCAGGAAACCGGCGCGTTTTTCGCCCGTGCAGCGCGTGCCGCGCCGGTCTTCCAGGCCGCTCGCGGCGGAGATGGCGGGACAGGGCAGGTAGCCGTAGCGCAACGCGTAGCCCGTCAGCGCTTCCTTCGCTTCATTCAGCGCCTGTTGCGTCTCGGCCACCTTGCGCTGCTCCAGCTGCACCGTCAAGGGCGTGACCAGGCCGCCGATCATCAGGCCCACGATGACGAGCACGATGGCGATCTCGATCAGGGAAAAGCCGCCATGACGGCGCGGATGGCGGGCGCTCATGGCAGATTGCGCGCGGCGCGCATGCGTTGGTACAGGGTGGGCAAGGTAATCCAGGTCAGCATGTCGTCAAAGGCGCCGCCGGGCAGCGCGGCATTCCCGGTGGCGGGGCGGGCAATGAAACCGCGGCTGGCGCGGTCGTTGGCCGCCTCATCGATATTGCCGCGTGCCGTATTGATCCGCGGCACGCCGCTGGCGGCCGTGCCGTAATGATCCTTGCCTTGCGAGAACAGCACGACGGGCAGGCATTGGGCGCTGACGTCGCACAGCGCCTGGCCCGCCACGAAGGCAAGTTCGCCGCGCGAACCGCGTTCAAGCACGACCCTGTTGGCGATGGCGGAAAAAGAGACGATGGGCGCGCGCGCCATTTCCGGCGTGACGCTGTAGCGCAGCAGCTTGCCCCAGGCATCCACGCCGTCCACGCCCAGCGCCACCCACGGCAAAAAGCCGCTGCAGGCGGCATCGTCGGCGCAGTCGGCGGCCCGTTCGCGCCCGTCGAGGGCGGAGGCGGCCGGACGGGGCAGGCGGCCATTGGCCGCCGCAAAGCCCAGCAAGGCCTCGCGCGCCTGCGCCAGGGTGGCCAGGGTGCGCTGCTGGCGTTCGGCCTCGCCCGTGTTGCGGCCAAAAGCGCTGATCAGCAGGCTGGCCGCGCCCAGGCCCAGCACGGCCACCAGCAGGAGCAGGGCGGCGCCACGCTGGCGACGAGCTTTCCGTGGCGTCATGGCGGGGTCTCCTGCACTTCGGTGACCGTGCCGCTGGCCGGATCGTAGCGCTGGCCAGGTTTCAGCAGTACCACCTGGCCGTTCGACAGGCGCAGGGTCAAGGTGCCGGGTTTGTCACGGGCAAGGCGGTTGTGCGGCTCGTTCTGCGCTTCCTGGTTCAGCCAGACGGTGGAGCGGCCGCTGCTGCGCACCACCACGCCATTCAATTCCACAGGCGGGGCGGGCGGTGGCGGGGGCGGTGGCGCCGCCAGGGCCGGATCGGGGGGCGGCGGCCCGTAGCGCTGCGCGTCGAGCTGGGCGCGCTGCTGGGGCGACAGGAACAAGCGCCCCAGTTGCTGTGCCTGTGCATGGAGAGTGGGCGCGGCGCCGGCCAGCAGCGCGCACAGGACGAGAGCGTACCTCATGGCGGCCCCGCCACGGCCAGGCTGTTGACGGTCAGCCACAGCAGTTCGCATTCGGCGCCCAAGGTGGGTGCTGCCGCGCCGCCAGCCCCGGCTGCCCCATGGCGCTTGAGTGTGCACTCCTGCACTGCGAAATAGCCGGCCTGGCGCAAATCGTCAAACAGGTTCAGCAAATCCATCTCGTGCAGCAAATCCATCTGCAGGCGCATGCGGCTGCCGCGCAAATGATATTGCCCCATCACCATCGGTAACGGCACTTGCAGCCCTTGCTGCGGGCTGATGTCATAGCTGATCGGCAGCAACTTGCGCTGTTCCTGGCTGCGGCGGATGGCGTCGATCCAGGCCAGGCGGTTTTCTTCGCCGATCAGGCCGCGCTGGCGCAGCGCCAGGAATTGCGGTTCGTAGGCGCGGATTTCCTGCTTTTCCGCTTCCGCGTGGTTGAACAGGGTGGCCGCCGCCGCGCGCGTGTGCTGTGCCAGGTACAGCTGTTGCGCTTCGCGCGTGCGGTAGGCGGTGCTCAGGCTCAGCAGTACCACGCCGGCCAGCAGGGTCAGGGCAAAGCAGAGCAGGGCGCCGCGCACCAGGCGCAGTTCGCCCAGCCAGGCGGGCAGGGTGCGCATGGGCGTGCTTGCCCGCTGCATGCCGGGCAGGGGCGGCTGCTTGACGGGGCCGCTCATGGCTGCCACTCCAGCAAGAGGGTAAAGCGGGCCTGGCTGTCCGGCGCCGGCGCGGCGCTCTTGCCGGACAAGGCCACGCTGGGACGCAAGTCGAGCGGCGTTTCCTCTATCCTTACCTGCATGCCCGGCTGGCGCGCCAGGGTTTGCGCAAACGCCGTGATGGCGGCCAGCGCGGTGCGGTAGTCATTGTTCGGCATGGCCACGTCCGCTTCCAGGCGCAGCGCCTGCGGCGGCGCGACAGGGATGCCGGCCAGGCTGCTGCCCAGCGGGCGAGCGCTTTCCGTCTGCGGCGCTTGCTGGCTGCCGCTCGTGCGCGCCGGGGGCGGTCCCGCGTTCCAGTGCAGCTGGCCCAGCTGGATTTGCGGCGCCTGGTCCAGCGCCGCGCTCAGCAGGCCCAGCAGGCGGCCCGGTTCCGGCGCCTGGCTGGCGATCATCTGGCCCAGAGTGACGGCCACTTTCATGTTCTGCGTCCTGGCCGGCGCCGGCGGCTGCGTCGACATGACGCTGCGGTAGCGTTCCTGGTAGGACGCCGTTTCCTGCGCCAGCCGTTGCGTGGCGGCACCATCGGCGATGCCGCCAAGCAAATTGATCACGCACCACAGGGCGGCCGACGCGCCGATCAGCGCGCTGGCGCCATACAGCGTCTTGCGCGCGCGCTGGAAGTGGTAGTAGCGGGCCAGCGCGCCGGGCGGATAGTGACTGGCCGGCGGATGCTTGCCCAGCAAGGTCAGCAGCAATGCATCGGCCAGCGCCGGCGTCTGGCGCAAGCCCACCCGTGCGCCGGCCCGTTGCAGGTCGATGAAGTGGTAGGCCACTTCGACGCCGTTGTCGCACAGCAGTTCAAGCTTGGCGATCTGCGCGGCCGGCGCCAGGATGACGGTATTGAGCAGGTCTCCGCGCGCCAGCATGCGCGTGCTGGTGAGAAATTGCCGCGTCTTTTCCGTTTCCAGGACGATATTCACGGCCACGCCGTCGAGCGCGATGGTGGCCGTCTGGCGCGAAAAGCGCAGCTGGCCCTTTTCATAGTAACTTTGCCGCAAGCCGCCCGATTGCTGCGTCACCAGCAGCAAGTGTTCATGCGCGAGCGACAGCTTTTTGACCAGCGCGATACTGAGCAGGCTGGTCGAATAAATGCCGGCCACGGGCACGCGCAAGTGTTCAAGCGCCTCCGTCCACGGCTGCAACAAGGACGGGTTGGTCAGGGCGAAAAACAGTACCTGGTCATCGTGGCGGCCCGTGCTTTCGCGGCCCAGCACGGTGCTGCCCCGGTAGGGCGTGTCGCGGTGCAACTGCTGGCGGCGCCGCTCCAGCAGGGCGCGGCCCGCCTTGCCGCGCACGTGGGGCACGAGCTGATGCTGGAAATCTTCCTCGATCAAGTCCGTCAGCAGGTAGGCGGGCACGTCCAGACGGTGCGCCTGCGGGTCTTCCAGCCACGCGGCGAAGCCGTCCAGCCCGGCCGCGCTGGCGGCGAAGGTCTGGCCCGGGCCCAGCACGCCATGGTCCCAGTCGTAGGCGCACAGGGCGTCGCTGGTGAGGTAAAGTAATTGTTTGCGGAACACGGCGGCCTCAGGTTTTGATTGTGCTGATGGTGTCGTAAATCGGCCCCAGTACCGACAGCATGATCCAGCCCAGCAGCAAGCCCAGGATGACCGTCATGGCCGGCTCGATCATGGCTTGCACTTTTTCAATCAATTCCTTCACTTCGCGGTTGTAAAAGTAGCTGACATTGCGCAAGGCCGTGTCCAGCGAACCCGTGGCCTCGCCTACCTTCAGCATGCGGATCACCAGCGGCGGGAAGATGCCCGTGTGCTGGAAGGCGGCGGTGACGCCGTAGCCTTCGCTGATCAGCTGGGCGGCGCGGCGCAGGCCGGCCGCCACCACCTGGTTGCCGGCGATGCCTTCGGACAGGCGGATGCATTCGAGTATCGTGATGCCGGAGGCATACATCAGGGCAAAAAACGTGGCGAAGCGGGCCAGGATGATCTTGTGCAGCACGGGGCCGATCAGCCACAGCCGCAGTTTCAAGCCATCCCAGGCATAGCGGGCCGCCTCGCTGCGGCGGATCAGCGCGCGCAGGCCGAAGAACAGCAGCACGGGCAAAGCCAGCAGCAGATACCAGTAGTCGATGAACACATTCGACACGGCAATGAGCACGCGCGTGTGCAGCGGCAGTTCGCCGCCCATGTTGCGAATAAAAGCCGTCAGCTGGGGGACCAGATAGATCATCAGGAAAAACGTCACGGCCGCCACGACGATGGCGACGATGACGGGGTACATGACGATCTTGCGCGTCTGCGAGGCCAGCTCGTCCTGCCATTTCAGACTTTCGGACAGATTCTTGAAGACGTCGGCGATTTTGCCGCTCTGTTCGCCCGCCAGTATCAGGCTGGTGAACGTGGCGTCGAAGATGTCGCCATGCTGCGCCAGCGCGCCCGACAGGGGCAGGCCGCCCTCGATGCTTTCGATCAGATCCGTGACGACTTCGCGCAGGCGCGGGTGGTCCGTGCTTTCGCGCAAGTCATTCAAGCCTTCCAGGATGGGCACACCCGCACCCGTCAATTGCTCCATGTGAAAACAGAAATTGATCAGGTCGCGCCGGTGGATGACCCGCTTGCCCAGCAGTACCAGGTACTGCCCCGTGATCTTGCAGTCGATCAAGTCGAGCTGCATGCGGTGCAAGCGCGCTTCCAGATCCGGCACGTTGGCCGCCTCCATGCTGCCGGGAATCAGCGCGCCGGCGGCATCCATGGCGCGGTAGACATATTGCGCCATCAGGCCAGCCTTTCCGTCAGGTCGACCACGCGGCCCACTTCTTCCAGGGTGGTGACGCCTTCCATCACGCGGCGCATGCCGTCGTCGACGATGCCCTTGAAGCCGGCTGCGCGCGCCGCATTCTTCAATTCGCGCGAACTGGCGCGGCGTGCCGTCAATTCATCGAGTTCGGCCGTCATCTTGAGGATTTCCATGATGGCCAGGCGGCCCTTGTAGCCCTGGTGGGCGCAGCGCTCGCAACCGGCGGCGCGGCAGATGGACACGGGCGCCTCGTCCGGGACCAGGCCCAGCAGGCGGCGCTCGATGGCGTCCGCGATCACCGTTTCCTTGCAGTGCGGACACAAACGGCGCACCAGGCGCTGCGCCACGATGCCGATGATGTTGCCAGCCATGATGTCGGGCAGGATGCCGATGTCGAGCAAGCGCGCCACGGAACCGATGGCCGAGCTCGTATGCAGGGTGGAATACACCTGGTGGCCCGTCATGGCGGCGGCAAAGGCCATTTCCGCCGTTTCGCGGTCGCGGATCTCGCCCACTAAAATGATGTCCGGGTCTTGCCGCATCATCGAGCGGATGCCGTCGGCAAAGCCCAGCTTGACGGATTCGTTGACGGAAGTCTGGCGTATCATGTTCATCGGATACTCGACCGGATCCTCCAGGGTCATGATGTTGACGCTTTCCGTATTGATATGGTTGAGTATCGAATACAGGGTGGTGGTCTTGCCGCTGCCCGTCGGGCCCGTCACGAGGATCACGCCGTCGGGGCGCGCGATCATCAGTTTCAGCAAGTTCAGCTCCGCTTCGGCCAGGCCCAGCGAATCGAGCGGGACGATGCCTTTTTGCCGGTCCAGCACGCGCAGCACGACGTTTTCGCCATGCGTGGTGGGCTGCGCCGACGCGCGAAAGTCGATTTGCCGCCCGGAAAACTTGATGCTGATGCGCCCATCCTGCGGCGCGCGCGCCTCGGCGATATTCATGTTCGACATCACCTTCAGGCGTACGGCCATGGCCGGCCAGTACGATTTGTGCAGGCTGCGGATTTGCCGCAGGATGCCGTCGATGCGGTAGCGGATGCGAAGGAACGACTGTTCCGGCTCGAAATGGATGTCCGAGGCGCCGTTTTGCACGGCATCGGCCAGCAGCGCATCGATCAGGCGCACCATGGGCTGGCTGTACTCGTCCGACGGCGAGGCCATGCTTTGATAGCTGACTTCGCCCGTTTCGATTTCGTGCAGTATGCCGTCGATCGACAGTTCAAAGCCATAGTACTGGTCGATGGCGCGCGAAATGTCCGATTCGTTGACCAGCACGGTGGAAATCGTGATGCCCTTGACCAGCATGGCGCTGATCTGGTCGAGCGCGACGATGTTGCTGGTGTCGGCCATGGCCAGGATCAGGTTGTCCGCCTGCCGTTCGTAGACGATAGGAAACACCCGGTAGCGCTTGGCCACGTCCTTCGGGATCAGTTTTAATGCAATGGCGTCGACCACCAGGCTCGACAGATCGGCGCTGACCTGTTTCAGGTTTTCGCTGAGCGCCTCGCGCACGGTCGCTTCCGTCACAAAACCCAGGGTGATCAAGAGCTTGCCCAGCGGCTCGCTGCTGCGCCGCTGCTCGATCAGGGCGATGCGCAGCTGGTCTTCGCTGATCACACCTTTCTGGATCAGCAGCTTGCCGAGGGGAAGTTTTGCCTGTTCTGCCATGTGATGCTTATTCCTGACGGGGTGGGATGGTGGCCGGCTCGGCCGTGGCCACAGGTGCCGTCAATTCGCGCAAACGCGTTTGCACGACGGCCTGGTCGAAGGCGGCGGGCGCCGCTTGTGCCAGGGTCAAGGCGCGCTGGTAATACGTGGCGGCCAGCCGGGGCTGGTTCAGCCGATCCAGGCCCACGGCCAGGTTGAAGGCATAGTCGGGATTGCCGGGCGCGGCGCCATAGGCGCGGAAAAATTGCTGCTGCGCTTCGTTCCAGCGGCGCTGCTTGGCATACACATTGCCCAGTGCAAACAGCACGGGCGCGCTGTCGGGGCTGCGCGCCAGGATGGCTTTCAGCCTTGCTTCGCTCTGCGCCACGTCGCCCTGGCGCAGGCCGATCAGGCCGGCCAGCGCTTCGCCATCGTCGGGATTGGTTTCCAGCAAACGCACGTACAGGGCCGCCGCTTGCGCGCCTTGCTGCTCGCGCAGGGCCACGGCCGCCAGGCCCAGCAGCGCGTCGCGGTTATTCGCATCCTGCCGCAGCACGGTTTCATATTGCTGACGAGCCAGGCCCAGCTGGCCGCCGTTGAAGGCCTGGTAGGCTTGCTGCACGCCGGGGTTGATTTGCGGCGCGGCCACGCTGCGCTGCACCTGGATCTGGCTATTGTCGGGCGCGGCCACCGGTGGCAGGCTCGGTGGCGCAGGCGGGGCCAGCTGCGCCAGCTGCGCCGCCACGGCGGCCTGGATCATCGCCTGCTGGTCCGCCGCAGCTGTCTGCTGGCGCGCGTCGCGCGGATAGTCGGGCGGCAGTGCGGCAGGCGTCATGGCGTCCGTCGGCGCGGCACCCGTGGCCGGCAGCACCAGCACGGGGCCGGCAACGCCGGCCGCGCCCGGAGCGTCCGTCAGCGGCATGGGCACGCCGGGCAGGCTGGCGCCCGCGCCGGGGCTGGTGCTGGCGCGCCAGTACCAGTACGCCATGGAGCCAGCCACCAGCAGCAATATCGCCAGCAGCACGGCCAGGCGCACGGTGGCCGGGTCGACGCTGATGGGGCCAGTGGGACCTTTCGGCGGCGGATTGCTGCGGCTGGCGCGTGGCCGGGCGGGCGGCGGTTCGGGGCGCGCGCGTGGCGGTTCCGGAGGCGGACCAGGCTGCGCGCTACTCGACTCGGGCTGCGGCGCGGGCGCGTCCGCCAGCGGTTCCAGGCGCAAGGTGCTGGCCGGGTGCACGGGCGCTGGCGTGGCCGGCACGGGACGGGGCGGCAGGGCGTCGGCCGGCGCCAGTTCCAGGACCTGGTCGTAGGCTTCGGACGGCTTTTCCAGTTCCTCGTCGGAAAGGCTGTTCTGTTTGGCGCGCTCGGCTTTCTTGAGCGCCTGCATCAGCAAGCTCATGGAAAATCTCCCTGCAGGCGCGCCTGCGGCCGGACGGCCGGCGCCGGCGGGCCATCCGTGTAGGGCTGGCTGTTGAGCGGCGCCTGGCCTGGCAGCAGGTAGCGGTAAGCGCGGTAATCGCCCTCGACGCTGGCATCCTTGACGACGACGGGGCGCATGAAGATCACCAGCTCCGTCTTGCTGCTTGCCTCATTGCGGTAGGTAAACAAATTGCCCACGACGGGCAGGCTGGACAGGCCCGGCACGCCATCGCGGGCGTTGTCGATGGAGTCCTGCATCAGGCCGCCCATCACGGCGATCTGGCCATTGCCCACTTTCATGATCGATTCCAGCTCGCGCGCCTGGATCACGGGCACGCGGCTTTGCACGTTGGCCGTGGCCAGGGCCGGATTCGGGTCTTGCACATAGCCCACGATGCGCGTGATGGTGGGACGCACGTTGAGGGTGACTTCATCGCTGTCGGAAATCTGCGGCGTGACGCTCATGACGAAGCCGACGGGCACCGTTTCCAGTTTCGATTCATACGTGGCCGGCGTGGTGATGGTGCCCGTCGAGCTGATCACGGCGGGCGTCACCTTGATGGTAAAGAAGACATTGTTGTCGACCACCTTCAGCATGGCCGTCTGGTTGTTCAGCACGCTGATCTTCGGGCTGGACAGCACTTTCACCTTGCCGAACGATTCGAGCAGCTGTATGGTCGTTTTGAAACTGTCCTTCAGGTAATCGAGCACGAAGATGCCGGGCGTGGCGCCGGGCGTGACTCCGCTGGACAGGCCCGCCGTGCCCACTTGCCCCTGGCGCAGTTGCAGGCTGCCCGTCAGGCGCGACCAGTTGATGCCTTGCTGGTATTCATTGCTCAGGCGCACTTCAAGGATGGTCGCCTCGATCAGCACTTGCCGCTTGGCGCTGTGCAACACGGCGTCGAGGAATTCGGCGATCTTTTCATGCTGGCGCCCCGTGGCCCGCACGGCGATCAGGCCGCCTTCCACGTTGACGACGACGGACGAGGGGCTGCCCTTGTTGGCCAGCTTTAACAGCGGCATGCCGTTCGCATCGAGCGGCTGGCCGGGATTCGCGTTCTGGATGGGCCCCTGCTGCTGGCCTGGCGCATACTGGCCGCCAGTCTGCATCGGCGCCTGGCCGCCGTATTGATTGCCGGCCTGATTCTGCTGCTGGCCGGGCTGGACTTGCTGTCCCTGCTGTCCTTGCTGGCCGGGCATGCTCGTCAATTGCTGGTTCAGCTGCGCCAGCGGGTCCACCTGCACATCGTTGAGCGTGGTCTCGCGCAGCAGGTCGCGGATATTCTTTTCCAGGCTGTACCAGAAATTATTTTCCGAACGATTCACGACCAGGGTAGTCGAATTGTTATTGCCATTGCCGCCGCTGCCCTGCGTACCGCCCACGGGGTTGCTGGCGTTGTTCGACCCGCCACCCGCCGTGGAGATTTGCGTGGCGATATTCACGCTGCTGTTGGTGCTGCGCGCCATGTTGACGTAATCGACCTTGTAATTGCGCCACACGGGCGCGTCGGGCAGCACGGTCAGGTTCTTGCCCTCGATTTCGTAGCGCATATCGACTTGCTTGCCGATACGCGCCAGCAGTTGCGGCAGGGTCTGGTTCAGCGCATTCAAGGTGACGCTGCCTTCGATCTGCGGGTGGATGTCGATATTCATGCCCGCGTCGCGCGCCAGCGCAAACAGCAGCGATTGCACGGGCACCTTGTGCACGGTGACGCTGTAGGTTTCCACTTTGGGCGCGGGCAAGGGCGCGGCCAGCGCGCTGCTTTGCTGCACCGGTTCGGGAATGACGCCGGCGGGAACGGGCGCGGCATTGAGGTGGGCAGGCGACAGCGGCGTTTGATGCGTGGCGCAGCCGGCCAGCATGGTGCTGCAGGCGAGGGCGACCCAAAAGGCCAGCACAGGAATAGGGTGTTGAGTCATGAAAAGTTCGCCCTTGAAGTCGTGTTGTGCTTTTGTAATTTTACCCAGCATGATCGCTTAAAAGCAATCAGCTGTGCAGGCCCGGGAGGCAATATGCGGAAATAAAGTCAGGGGGCGCCACGCCCGGTTTTTGCCGCGATCATGGCTTTCATTTCCGTGCGGATACTATCTATGTCGCTCAGCAATATTTTCTGTGGCGATGCCGGGGCCAGCCTGGCCCGCACGGCTTCGGCGCTGGCCTGGTCGGCAAAGCTGCCGTAGACGATGAGCAGGCGCGCGGCGGAGGTATTGCGCGGCGTCTTTGCGGGCGCGCCGCCAGGCAGGCGAAACACGTGGAGGTCGTGCAGGCCCGTGGCTTGCTGCGCCTGCTGCAGGAAGGTTTCCGCCGCAGCCGTCTCGGTGGCGGGCAGGCTGGCGATTTGCAGCACCAGTTGCTGCGCCCCTTGGCGGGCCAGCCAGTCGCGCGATTCGGCCAGCTTGTTGTCGAGCAGCGTGGATGGCGCTGGCAGCGGTGCGCGCGCCGCGGCTGCCTGCAGCGCGCCTGGGTGCGCGTCGGCGGGCGTGGTGGCATGTCCCTGCGATGCCTGCGATGCCTGGAATGCCTGGCTTGCCGGCGGGGCCGTCCTGACGGTCGCCGCTGTCTTGCCCGGGCTGTTCGCCAGCCATTGCCACAGCAGCGCCGTGGCCAGCAGCATCAGCGCGCTCAAGGCGCCCGCCAGCAGCTTGCCCGCATGCCAGGGCGCGCGGTAAAAGGGGCTGTCGGCAATGGCCAGGCGCATGTGGCGCGCACTGATTTCCTGTGCATCGTCCGCAAACGCGGCCAGCAAGGCCTTGTCGGCCAAAATGTTGACCCTGCGCACGATGCCTTGCGCGGCGCGCGCCAGCTTGCGCAGTGCGGCCGGCGTGAAGACGAGCGGCGCCGTGCGGCCGGCGGCGCTCAGGCGGCATGCCAGGTAGTCGCCCAGCAAGGCTGGCGGCAGGGGCGGCACGCTAAAACTGTGGGTGATGCGTTCCTTCAATGGGCGAAACTGCGGCAAGTCCAGGGTGTGCTGCAATTCCGGCTGGCCAAACAGGACGATTTGCAGCAGCTTGTGGCTGGCCGTTTCCAGATTCGTCAGCAGGCGCAGCGCTTCCAGCGTGGCGCCCGGCATGGCTTGCGCTTCTTCGGCCAGCAGCACCACCTGCCGTCCCGCCGCATGCCGGGTGATCAGCTCGCCGTGCAGGACGCGCAGCACGGCATCGGCGCGGCATCCGTCCAGTTCCAGGCCCAGTTCGGCGGCGATGGCGTGCAGCACGTCGTCCGGCTCCAGGCGGGGATTGAGCAGGTACAGCACGTCAACATGGGGCGGCAGGCGCTCGGCCAGCATGCGGCACAACATGGTCTTGCCGCTGCCCACTTCGCCCGTCAGCTTGATGATGCCTTCGCCTTGCGTGACGGCATACAGCAGCGCATCGAGCAGTTCGCCCCGTGTATTGCCGGGATAAAAGAAGGCCGGGTCCGGCGTGATGCCGAACGGCGCCGTGCGCAAGCCGAAATGGCGCAGATACATGCCGTGCGGCGCGGGCGCGTAGGGGCTGGCGGCGTGCGGCGCGGAGACAGGGGCGTTCATGTCGCGATGCAATTGAGAAAAGCCTGTTCCAGGCTGGCGTCTTCGGCGCCGCCATGGCGCGCGCGGCATTCGGCGGGCGTACCTGTAAACACGATGCGGCCCGCATGCAGGATGGCCATGCGGTCGCACAATTCTTCCACGTCGGCCAGCGCATGCGAAGTGAGCAGGGCGCCGCGGCCTTGCGCGCGCGCTTGCCGCAGCACTTGCTTGAATTGCGCGCGCGCCTTCGGGTCGAGTCCGCTCATCGGTTCATCGAGCACCAGTTGCGGCTTGCCCGACAGCAAGCAGGCGGCCAGTCCCAGCTTTTGCATCATGCCTTTTGAATACTCGCGCGCGGGGCGCAGCAGGGCGTCTGGCGCCAGTTCCAGCGCGTCCAGGGTTTGTTGCTGCGCCTGCGCATCGGGGGGCGCCTTGTGCAGGCGGGCCAGGTAGCGCAGGAAGTCGCCGCCCGTCAGGTAATGGGGTGCCTGGAAGCGTTCCGGCAGAAACGACAGGGGCTGGCGCGCCGCGCCGTGGCGATGCGGCTGGCCGAAGATGGTGATGTTTCCCCGCTCGGGCGCGCAAAAGTCGAGCAGGCATTTCAGCAGCGATGTCTTGCCCGCGCCATTCACGCCAACCAGACCGAACAGTTCTCCCGCGCGCACCTGCAGGTCGACGCCGCGCAGCACGGCGCTGCCCGCCAGTTGCAGATGCACGTTGTGGAACTCGATGGCGCAGGCGTTCATAGGGGCAAGGGGCGGCAGGCAAGGCGGGGTACGGCCGCCATTATTGCCATGGGTGCTGGCGGGCGGCAAGTGTTTCCTTGCAGAGTGTCGAAATGCGCGAAAATCAAGCCACGCAATGTATTTTCTTTAAGAAACAACAGGTTCTGGAATAAAATACCTGCGCGCGCCGCTGGCGCGCATCGTCTGAAGAATCTGTCGAGGAGCAAGCATGGCAAGGCCAGAGAAAGTCCGGCTCGGTGAAATTTTGGTGCAGCAGAAACTGCTGACGGAAGAACAATTGGGCCAGGCCTTGACGGAACAGAAGCGTTCGGGGCGCAAGCTGGGCCGCGTTTTTGTCGAGCACGGCTTCGTCACGGAAGAGCAGATTTCGGGCGCGCTGGCGCGCCAGCTCGACATTCCCTACATCAATCTGAAGTTTTTCAACATCAATCCCGAACTGGTGCGGCTGCTGCCGGAAACCCAGGCACGGCGCTTCCGCGCGCTGGTGCTGGAAGACCGCCGCGAGGGCTTGCTGGTCGGCATGTCCGATCCGACGGACCTGTTCGCTTACGATGAAATTTCGCGCCTGGTCAAGCGCCATATCGAGCTGGCCGTTGTCAATGAAACGGAAGTGCTGTCCGCCATCGACCGCATCTACCGCCGCACGGAAGACATTTCCACGCTGACGCGCGAGCTGGAGCAGGACCTGGGCGACGTGTCCGTCGACTTTGGCGCGCTGGCCGCCAACCCGGGCCTGGAAGAGGCGCCCATCGTCAAGCTGCTGCAATCCGTGTTCGAGGATGCCACGCAGGTGCGCGCCTCGGACATCCACATCGAGCCGCAGGAAGGCCGGCTGCAGATCCGCTTCCGCATCGACGGCGTGCTGCACCTGCAGACGGAAGCGGACAGCAAGATCGCCAGTTCGCTGGCGCTGCGCCTAAAACTGATGTCGGACCTCGATATTTCCGAGAAACGCTTGCCGCAGGATGGCCGCTTCGCCATCCGCGTGAAAAACCAGCGCATCGACGTGCGTATTTCCACCATGCCAACGCAGTACGGCGAATCGGTGGTGATGCGCTTGCTGAACCAGGGCGGCACGACCTTGCGCCTGGACGCCATCGGCATGCCGCCCAAGCTGGTGGCGCAGTTCCGCGCCATCGTCAGCCGTCCGAACGGCCTCGTGCTGGTGACGGGGCCGACCGGCAGCGGCAAGACGACGACCTTGTACTGCGCCTTGTCCGAGCTCAATTCCGTGGAAAAAAAGCTCATCACGGTGGAAGACCCGGTCGAGTACCGCTTGCCCGGCATTAACCAGGTGCAAGTGAACGAGAAGATCGAACTGAACTTTGCCCGCGTGTTGCGGTCGGCCTTGCGGCAAGATCCCGATATCGTGCTGGTCGGCGAGATGCGCGACCAGGAAACGGCGCAGATCGGCCTGCGTGCCGCCATGACGGGTCACCTGGTGCTGTCGACCCTGCATACCAACGACGCCATCAGCACGCCGCTGCGCCTGATGGACATGGGCGTGCCCCGCTACATGGTGGGCAGTTCGCTGCAAGCCGTGCTGGCGCAGCGCCTGGTGCGCGTGATCTGCGAAAGCTGCAGCACGCCGTACCAGCCCACGCCGAATGAATACGAATGGCTGCGCCTGGAACTGGGCGAGCTGGTCGAGCGCAACCAGTATTTCCACGGCAAGGGCTGTTCGCATTGCAACGGCATGGGTTACCGGGGCCGCACGGGCGTGTACGAATTGCTGGAAATCACGCGCGCCGTGGCCGACGCCGCCAACCATGCGGACCCTTCCCACTTCATGAAGGTGGCGACGGCGCAGATGGCGGGCGAGACCCTGCGCCGCCACGCCGTGCAGCTGGTGGTGCAAGGCCGCACGACGGTGATGGAAGCGATGCGTATCAGCAACCAGAGCGAGGATTGAGGTGCCGTTTTTCTCTTACAAGGCGCGCAGCGCCAGCGGTGAACTGCTGACCGGCGTGATGGAAGGGGCCGACAGCGGCGCCGTGGCCGACCAGTTGATGGCGGGCGGCAGCACGCCCGTCGACATCAGCGCCACCAAACAGACGGTGACGAAGGCCGGAGCCAATCAGCTGGGCTGGTGGGCCAGGCTGACCGAGAAAAAAGTCACGCCCATGGACGTGCAGCTGTTCAGCCGCCAGCTGTACACGCTGCTCAAGGCGGGCGTGCCCATCATGCGCGGCCTGGCCGGCTTGCAGGAGTCCGCCATCAGCCCCGCGTTCGGGCGCATCATCAAGGATGTGCGCGAGTCGCTCGACGCGGGCCGCGAACTGTCGGCCGCCATGGCGCGCCACCCGGCCATCTTCACGCCGTTTTATTTGTCGATGGTGCGCGTGGGTGAAATGACGGGGCGCCTCGATGAAGTGTTTTTGCGCCTGTTCAACCACCTGGAATTCGACCGCGACATGCGCGCGCGCGTGAAAACGGCGACGCGCTACCCGACCTTCGTCGTCTTCGCCATGCTGGCCGCCATGGTGGTGGTGAATATCTTCGTCATTCCCCAGTTCGAGAAGGTGTTCGCCAGCTTCCACGCGGAACTGCCCCTGATGACACGCATCCTGATCGGCACCTCGCGCTTTACGGTGGCGTACTGGCCCCTTCTTCTGCTGCTGGGCGCGGGCGGCTTTTTCGGCTGGCGCGCCTGGCTGCGCACGAAAGAGGGCTTGTACAAATGGGACCGCGCCAAGCTGCGCCTGCCGATCGCCGGCAAGATCATCCTGAAAGGCACGATGGCCCGCTTCGCGCGCAGCTTTGCCCTGTCGAGCACGAGCGGCGTGCCCATCGTGCAGGCGCTGACGGTGGTGTCGCAAACGGTCGACAACACGTATTTGAGCGCGCGCGTGGAACAGATGCGCGACGGCGTCGAGCGGGGCGAAAGCATCTTGCGCACCTCGGTGGCGGCCAACGTGTTTACGCCCGTGGTGCTGCAGATGATCGCCGTGGGCGAGGAATCCGGTTCGCTGGACGACCTGATGGACGAGATCGCCGACATGTACGAGCGCGAAGTCGATTACGAGCTGAAAACCCTGTCGGCGCAGATCGAGCCGATTTTGATCGTCTTCCTCGGCGCCATGGTGCTGGTGCTGGCGCTGGGCATCTTCCTGCCGATCTGGGACCTGGGCCGGGCGGCCCTGCACTGATGGCAAAAACGTTGCGCCAGCGCGGTTTCACCCTGTTCGAGCTGGCGGTGGTGGCGGGCGTGTTCGCCATCCTGATGGCCGTTTTCTTGAACCGGGTCAGCTATTACCAGCAGCAGGCGCAGCAGGTGGCCGTGGCGCAGATGCTCGGCGTCCTGCGCACCAGCTTGCGGGTGCAGGTGCTGCACTTGTACCTGGCCGACCGGCGCGACCAGTTGCCGGCGCTGGCACGGCAAAACCCGTTCGACTGGCTGGCTGACAAGCCGGCCAACTACCTGGGCGAGTTCGCGCAGCCCGACCTTGAAAAATTGCAAGCCGGGAACTGGTTGTACGATAAGAAAGAGCAAAAAATCATCTATTTGTTTAGTAATGGCAATATTTTTCCCGCTAAAGGGGTTGAGTCAGTGAAATTTAAGGTAATCTTGCCACGTGCGGACGCCGATCTTGACAAGCTCGCCCAGGAACCCGATATCGTGGTGTGGAAATCGCCGGACCCGGTAGCAAACTGAGGCGCTTTCTGGTCCGGTGCGGCGACAGTTTCATGGCGTTGGTTTTGAATTTTTTATTTGATTTTGGAGAAAGCAAGAATGAACAAGTCTTTACGTAGTATGAAAAGCGGCGCCCAGGCAGGTTTCACCCTGATCGAACTGATCGTCGTCATCGTGATCCTCGGCATCCTGGCCGCCACGGCGATTCCTAAATTTATCGACATGTCGACCGATGCGCGCGTGGCCAAGATGCAGGCGGCCGCTGGCGCCCTCAAGGCGGGCGCGGCGCTGTACCATGCGCAGTGGCTGGTGAGCGGTTCGCCCGCCGATGGCAACTCGGTGAAGATGGAAGGCCAGGCGATTACCGGCGTAGGTGGCTACCCTACGGCGGACGCCGCCGGGATTGGTCTGGCTGCGGGTATCACAGCTCCTGACTACGAGATTGGCAGCACGGGAGGTTTCTCCGTGACCCCTGACGCAACTCGCACGAAATGCAAAGTTACGTACCCTGCCCCAACGGCGACTGTCGCCCCGGTAGTGGCGGTAGCTTTGGACCCTGCAGATTGTAAATAAGTTGCACTGATCTGCAAGGAGGGCCAGGTAACGTCCTTGGCCTTCCTTGCGCACCACCAGCCCAACCCCAGGCGCCAGCCCGTTGGGCTTTTTTACGGGCCATCCATTGCAGCAGCCACCGACAGTCTTTTCGCATCGCCACGCAGGGCCGCCACGCCCCCTGCCGCGTACGGCTGCGCGCGGCTTCACCCTGATCGAACTGGTGGCCGTGCTGGTGCTGGCGGGTTTGCTGGCGACTTTTGCCGTCAACCGGTTTTTCCAGCGCGACACGTTTGACGCGCGCGGTTTTGCCGACCAGGTGACTAATATCGTGCGCTACGGGCAAAAGCTGGCGGTGGCGCAAAACCGTGCCGTGTTTGTCCTCATCGACGCCAACAAGGTGGCCCTGTGCTTCGACACCGGCTGCAGCGATGAGCAGAAGGTGGTGCCGCCCACGGGCAGCAACAGCGGCAGCAAGGAGACGCTGCAGCATTGCCTGGGTAACAATTGGCTGTGCGAAGGCCGTCCTTCCGGTGTGACCATGTCCACCGATCCCGTCAAGTCGGCAAGTTTTTATTTCGACGCGCTGGGCCAGCCATATGCGCTGACCAATGTGTTTCCTGACGCATCGACCTTCCCTGGCCCGCTGCAAATCAGCATCCAGAGCAACGGCCTGACGCGCACCGTCACGGTTGAAGGGGAGACGGGCTATGTCCATTAGCCAGCATCGCCGGCGCGAGCGCGGCGTGACCCTGATCGAACTGGTGCTGTTCATCGTCATCGTCGGCCTGGCATCGGCCGCCATCCTCGGCGTAATGAGCCTGACGACAAAGCACAGCGCCGATCCGCAATTGCGCAAGCAGGCGCTGGCGATTGCCGAAGGCATGCTGGAAGAAATCCAGCTGGCGCGGTTTACCTATTGCGACCCGCAAGACCCTGCTGCGCAAACGGCGACCAGCCCGGCCGGCTGCACCGTCCCGGAAGGGCCGGGGGAAGAAGCGAACGGCGCGGGCCGGCCTTTCGACAACGTCAACGATTACGTGAGCGCGTATGGCGCGGCCACGGAGTACAAGACGGATGCGCAGGGCGCCGTCTGGGCTGCAGGCTCCGCCAAGGCATACGTTGTCTCTGTGGTGATCACCCAGGCAGCCCTGAACGGCTTGCCCGCCACGGAGGGCCTGCGTATCCAGGTGACGGTGCCGTATGCCGACCAGCAGATCGTGCTTGACGGCTACCGCGTGCGCTACGCGCCGAACAGTATCCCATGAAAAAATTCCTCAATCCCCGGCGCCTTGCGCGCGGCTTTACCCTTGTCGAGCTGGTCATCGTGATCGTCATCACGGGCATCATCGGCGCCATGGTCGCCGTCTTCATCCGCGTGCCCGTGCAAGGCTATATGGACGTCGCGGCGCGCGCGGTACTGGCCGACACGGCCGATACGGCGGCGCGGCGCCTGACGCGCGACGTGCGCCTGGCACTGCCCAACAGCGTGCGCGTGTCGAACGACGGCCTGTTCCTGGAATTGCTGCTGACCAAGACGGGCGGGCGCTACCTGAGCGACAGCGATGCGGCCGCGCCGGGCAATGTGCTGAGCTTTGATACCCCTCCCGACCCCAGCCTTCCATTGACCTTCACCGTCGTCGGCGCCATGCCCGCCAATGCGCTGGGCGCGCGCCAGGCGATCAACGTGGGCGACCAGATCGTCGTCTACAACCTGGGCACGGAGTACGCGCCGAACAATGCCTATGCCTGCAGCGCGGCGAATGGCTGCAACCGCGCGGCCGTGACGGGCGTGTCCGGTAGTGTCGTCACGCTCGGCAGCTATCCTTTCACGACGGCGCCGGCGCCGCTGCCGTCGCCATCGAACCGCTTCCAGGTGGTGTCGACGCCCGTCACCTATGCGTGCGATCTGGGAACCGGCACGCTGACCCGTTACGCCGGCTATGCCATCCAGGCCATCCAGCCAGTTGTGGCTGGCAGCGAGCCATTGTTGGCGACGAAGGGTGCCCAGCTGGCGCGCCAGGTGACGGCTTGCCGTTTCAGCTATGGCATTTTGGCCAACGTGCAGCGGGGCCTGGTGAATATCGACCTGAGCCTGGGTGCGGCGAACAGCAATACGGGCGTGCTGCGCCTGGTGCAACAGGTGCAGGCGAGGAATACGCCATGACGCGCTTGTTGCGCTACCGTGCACGCCGCATGCGCGGTTTCAGCCTTGTCACGGCCATTTTCCTGCTGGTGGTGCTGGCCGCGCTGGCGGCCGTGATGGTGAATATTTCCACCTTCCAGCAGACGGAATCGGCGATGGACGTGCAGGGCGTGCGCGCCGAGCAGGCTGCCCGCGCCGGCCTGGAATGGGGTTTGCAGAAACAGATCAGTGCGGGCCTGACCACCGGCGCGGCATGCATCGGCGGTACCACGTTCAGCTTGCCGGCGGGCACGACACTATCGGCGTTCAGCGTCACCGTGCAATGCAGCGCGGCCACGGCGCCCGCTACCTTGACCAGCTGGACCATCACGGCCACGGCGTGCAATCAGCCGGCCTCGGTCGAGCCGCGCTGTCCGAACGCGGGCAATAACGCCGATTACGTCCAGCGCCGTTTGCAAGCCGTGCTGTCGCAGTAAGGTCAACTGCATGAAAAAAAGATCGCTAATTTATTGTTTTTACACAATAAAGTTGGCTTCATGAATTAAAATTGGCTGGATGCATTATCTGCGCGACAAGATCGGGCAGGCACTTACACTGGATAGTTCGCATGGGTTTATTCGCAAGAGCAAAGAAGTACGATGGATGGCTGGCCACGGCGTTTGGCCGCGAAGGCGTCAGCGCTGTCGTTGTCGAACGTCCCGCCGACGGCATGCCGCGCGTGCGGGGCGCCAGCTACCAGGCGGCTGCGCGGCCGGCGCCGGCCGAGGTGCTGGAAAAACTGGGCAAGGAGCTGCAGGCGACCGCGCGCCACTGCACCAGCGTGCTGGCCGGCGGCGAATACCAGTTGCTGTCGCTGGAAGCGCCGGCCGTGCCGCGCGAGGAACTGAAGACGGCCGTGGGCTGGCGCTTGAAGGACATGCTGGATTTCCCCCTGGCCGAGGCCACCATCGACGTGTTCGACATCCCCGGCGATCCGAACGGCACCCAGCGGGGCAGCAGCGTGTTTGCCGTGGCGGCGCGCAACAGCGCCGTGTCGCGCCGCCAGGCGCAGTACGCCGAATGCAAGATCGGCCTGTCCGTGATCGATATCCCCGAGATGGCGCAACGCAATATCGCCACCTTGCTGGAAACGCCGGGACGCGGTATCGCCGTGCTGTTTTTCGATGGCGACGGCGGCTTGCTGACCATGAGCTTCAATGGCGAGCTGTACCAGGCGCGCCGCATCGACGTGACCCTGACGCAATTGCAGTCGCCCGACGCCAGCCAGTATTACGACCGCGTCACCCTGGAACTGCAGCGCTCGTTCGACCACTTCGACCGCCAGTTCCATTTCATTTCGCTGGCCCGTCTGATGCTGATGACGGGCGCCAGCGATGGCTTGCACGCGTATCTGGCCGACAATCTCTACATGCCGGTCGAGCAACTGGACCTGGCCACGGTGCTGGACCTGTCGCAGGCCGCCGAGCTGCGCGACCCCGCCATGCAGGCGCGCTACTTCCTGGCCATCGGCGCCGCCTTGCGCGAGGTTGGCCAGCACCCGGGCAAGCACGAAGGGAAGGGCGCATGAGCCAGCAGATCAATCTGTTCAACCCCCAGTTTGAACTGAAAAAACACCATATGTCGGCGCGCACGGCCGGCCTGGGCCTGGGCGGCCTGGCGCTGGTCTTGCTGGCCGTGGGCGTGCTGGCCCAGCAGGCAATGGCCAGCCTGGAGCAGCGCGAAGCGGGCGTCAAGGCAGCGCTGGCGCAAGGCGAGGCGAAGCGTGACCAGATCTTGCGCGATTTTCCGCCACGCAAGAAAGATCCGGCCCTGGCGCAGGAACTGGCGGCCGTCGAGTCGCAGCGCCAGTTGCTGCAGGACGCGTCTGGCGTGCTGGCAAGCGGCAAGCTGGGCAATACCCTCGGCTATGCCGGCTATTTCCGCGCGCTGGCGCAGGCCAGGGTCGAGGGCGTATGGCTGACGGGCGTGGACATCACCGGCGCCGGCAATGACTTCGGCTTGCAGGGCCGCGCCTTGCACGCGTCGCTGCTGCCTGCCTACATCACGCGCCTGGGCCAGCAGGAAGTATTGAAAGGCAAGAGTTTCGCCAGCCTCGACATCGGCCAGCCCCAGCCCCAGCCCCCGGCCGTGGCCGAGGGCAAGGCGCCCAGCCTGCCTTATGTCGCGTTCAGCCTGCAGTCGGCCGACCGCGCCGCCGGGCCAGCCGCGCCGCCCAAACCTGTTGCCGGAGGAACACGCTGATGCTGCCCTTGCTGAAAAAATGGGCCACGGCCTTCGACGCCCTCAGCCTGCGCGAGCGGCTGATGGTGTTCGGCGCCGGTGCGGCCGCCGTGCTGTTCGTATTTTATTTCATGAGCTTTAATCCCCTGCTGGCGAAACGCGCCGCGCTGGAGGCGAGCATTGCGCAAAAACAAAGCCTGTTGACGGCCACCGACAAGGAAATCGAGCTGACCATGCTGGCCCACGCCACCGATCCCGATCAGGAAGCGCGCGCGCGCCTGGTGGCACTGCAGGCGGAAACGGCATCGCTGGCGCAGGCGCTGCGCCAGAAGCAGCACGGCCTGGTGGCGCCCGAGCGCATGGTGACCTTGCTGGAACACTTGCTGCGCCAGCACGCCGGACTGCGCGTGGTGTCGCTGAAAACCTTGCCCGCCAGCGCCGTGGGTGCGCGCCAGACCGATGCCGCGAACGCCGATGCGGCGGCCAAGGCGGCGCCGGCGCCCCTGCTGCATCAGCATGGCGTGGAAGTGGTGCTGCAAGGCAGTTATGCCGACATGGTGCAATACATGCAGGCGCTGCAAGCGATGCCGACGCGCGTGTTCTGGGGCGCAGCCCACCTTGATGCCGCTACTTACCCGAGCGCCACCCTGACCCTGACCTTACACACCCTCAGCATGGACGACACATGGATCGCACTCTGACCTTTGGTCCCGCGCTGCTGGCGCCTTTGCTGATGCTGAGCCTGGCATGGCCGGGCGCGCAGGCGCAAGCGCTCGATGATCCGACGCGCCCGCCCGCGGCCCTGTGGGCGCCCGCCAGTACCGCGCCCGCCGTCGCGGCCCGGCCGCAGCTGCAGTCGGTGCTCATCTCCACCCAGCCGGGCGGACGCCGCCTGGCCGTCATCGATGGCCAGACGGTCAAGGTCGGCAGCAAGGTGGGCGGCGCCGTGGTGACGGAAATCCGCGACACGGCCGTATTGTTGCGGCGTGGCAAATCACTGGAAACCTTCAAGCTGTACCCGAGCAGCAAGACCGATAACAAGGCCGATCGCAAGACCGATAGCAAGACCGGCAGCAAGCAGGAGTAGAAGAAGTGGCCAAGCAACTCAATCAACACAAGGCGAGCATGTTCAAGATCAGTACGATGGCGGCTGTCATCAGCGTCAGCCTGGGCCTGGGCGGCTGCAATGTCGCGCCCGTCAAGCGCGACACCTATAATGCGATCACCGATGCCGTCAAGGGCGCGGCGGCCACCACGGCGCCAGCGGCCCAGCCGGACGCCGTGGAAGCGGCGCTGCTGCCGCCCGTGGCGGCCCTGGCCCAGCAATTGCCGAAGGCCCGCGCCGCGCTCGACGAGCGCTTCAACGTGGCTTTCAATAATGTGCCGGCGCGCCAGTTCTTCACTTCCATCGTGGCTGGCACGCGCTACAACATGCTGGTTCATCCCGACATCGGCGGCACGATTTCCGCCAACCTGAAGGACGTGACCCTGTTCCAGGCGCTCGACGCCGTGCGCGAACTGTACGGCTACGACTACAAGGTCGAGGGCACGCAGATCTACATCAAGCCCCTGACCATGCAGACGCGTTTGTTCCACGTCAATTACCTGACGGGCGCGCGCCGCGGCAGTTCCAACCTGCGCGTGTCGTCGACGTCGGTCGGCTCGGTCGGCTCGACCAACTCGGGCGGTTCGGGCAATAGCGGCAGTAACAATCAGGGCAATAACCAGAATAACGAGCAGAACCAGCAAACGAATAGCGGCCAGGGCGGCCGCACCTTGGACAGCAGCAACCTGACCACCTCGTCCACGGCGGATTTCTGGCCGGAATTGAAAGCGGCGCTGGAAGCCATCGTCGGCAGCACCGAAGGCGGCCGGCAAGTGGTGCTCAGCCCGCAGTCGGGCGTGATCGTCATCCGCGCCATGCCGGACGAGTTGCGTAATGTCGACATGTATTTGAAGGCCACGCAGCTGTCCGTCGACCGCCAGGTGATCCTGGAAGCGAAAATCCTCGAAGTCGAACTCAACAACAACACGCAGACGGGCATCAACTGGGCCTCGTTCGCCTCGATCAAGAGCGGCCACACGAACCGCATCTCGACGGGCTTCATCCAGCCGGGCGGCAGCCTGGCGCCGCTGCCGTTCAACGGCGGCCAGCCGCCCAACATGACGAATGGTAATGGCTTGACGGCCAGCAGCGGCTTTGGCCTCAGTTCGGCGGCAAACGCGGCCGGTTCCATGTTCGGCCTGGCTTTCCAGACGGCCAATTTCGCGGCCATGATTTCCTTCCTGGAATCGCAAGGCTCCGTGCACGTGCTGTCGAGCCCGCGCATCGCCACCATGAACAACCAGAAGGCCGTGCTGAAGATCGGCACGGACGAGTTTTACGTGACGGGCGTGTCGACCACGACGAATACGACGGCCAGCGGCGCGACGACCAGCCCCAACGTGACCTTGCAGCCGTTCTTTTCCGGCGTGGTGCTGGACGTGACGCCGCAGATCGATGCGGACGGCAACATCATCCTGCACGTGCACCCGTCCGTCAGCCAGGTGTCGACCATCAGCAAGGAAATCGACCTGGGCAGCGCCGGTTCGCTGAAACTGCCGCTGGCCGCGTCCAGCACGTCCGAAATGGACAGCATGGTGCGCAGCCAGGATGGCCGCATCGTCGCCATCGGCGGGCTGATGCGCCAGGCCACCACGGCGGACCGCTCGCAAGTGCCGGGCGCGGGCGATATTCCCGTGCTGGGCGCGCTGTTCCGCAACACGGGGCAGGTGATCCAGAAGCGCGAGCTGGTGGTGCTGATCAAGCCGACCATCGTCGACGGCGCCAATAGCTGGAACGAGGACTTGCTCGATTCGGGCAAGCGCATCGAGGCGCTCGACCCGCGCCGTCCGTCGGAGCGGCGCTAAATGTACCAGGCCCATTTCGGCTTGCGCGAGGCGCCGTTCGGCCTCACGCCCGATACCAGTTTTTTCTTCAACGGCCCGCAGTCGCAAAAGGCGCTCAACACCTTGCTGGTGGCGGCGCGCAATGGCGAGGGCTTCATCAAGATCACTGGCGAAGTGGGCACTGGTAAAACCTTTTTGTGCCGCAAGTTCATGCAGTCGCTGGGACCGGACTTCGTCACGGCCTACATTCCGAATCCGAACTTGCCGCCCCGTTCGCTGATCCTGGCGCTGGCCGACGACCTCGATGTGCTGCTGGAGAAAGATGCGGATCAGCATCAATTGCTCAAGTCCCTCAACTTGCGCCTGCTCAACTTAGCGGCGCAAGGCAAGCGCGTGCTGCTGTGCCTGGACGAGGCGCAGGCGATACCCGTCGACAGCCTCGAAGCCTTGCGTTTGCTGACGAATCTGGAAACGGAAAAGCGCAAGCTGCTGCAAATCGTGCTGTTCGGCCAGCCGGAACTGGACGTCAAGCTGGCCCTGCCGGAAATCCGCCAGTTGGCGCAGCGCATCACCTTTCACTACCACCTGGGTCCGTTGTCGCGCGACGACGTGGATTTTTATGTAGCGCACCGCCTGCGTGTGGCCGGTTTCGATGGCGCGCGCCTGTTCAGCCGTGGCGGCGTGGGCAAGCTGTACCAGGCTTCCGGCGGCATTCCGCGCCTGATCAACATCATGGCGCACAAGGCGCTGATGGTGGCGTATGGCGAAGGGCGGCAGCAAGTTAGCGGGCGCCACGTGGCGCTGGCCGCCCGCGACACCCTGGCCAGCAAGCCGCGCCGCTTGTGGCAACGGCCGTGGTCGTGGCTGGCCGGTGCCGGCGTGCTGGCCGCCGCCTGCGGTGCGAGCTGGACTTTATTGAACCGATGACGAAGATGAGCCTGTAGATGAGCCTGATTAACAAGATGTTGCAAGACCTCGATGCCCGCGGCACCCCCGATGGACGCGGCGACGCGGCCGGCATCCGCTCCGTGCCCGAACGCGAGCGGGGCGTCTCGCGCGCGCAGGTCTTCGGCGGCGCGGCCGGCCTGACGGCCGCCGCCATTGCCCTGGGCTGGGTCTACCTGAAGCGCCCGGCCGTGCCGCCCGTGCTGATCAATGTGGCCAGCACGCCGGTGTTGCTTCCAGTATCGGCACCCGTGCCTGCGGCCGTTGCTCCCGTGCCAGTGGTGGTCGCCGCAGCGGAGCCCGTCGTGGCGGCGGAACCCGAACCCGTGTTCCAGGCCGAGGAGACGGTCGCGCCAGCCAGGCTGCGTGCCGCCGAGATGCGCCGCATCACGGAGCAACCCGCCAAGCGTGCCGCCGCGCCCGTGGTGAAAACGCCGGCGCTGGCCGCCAGCGAGCGCATCATCGACGGAAAACAAGTCACGCCGCAGCAGCGCGTGGAGAATGAATACCGGCGCGCGCTGGCGCAGTTGCAGGATGGCCGCGTGTCCGACGCCATGCTGGCCTTGCAGCAGACCCTGCAGCTGGATCCGCGCCACCAGGGTGCGCGCGAAACCCTGGTGCGCCTGCTGCTGGAAGCGCAGCGCCCAGACGAAGCAGCGCGCCAGTTGCAGCTGAGCCTGGCGCTGGACCCGAAACAGCCGGCGCAAGCGATGATGCTGGCCCGTTTGCAGCTGGACAAGCCCAACGGCGGCGCGGTCGCTCTCGATACCCTGACGCGCAGCCTGCCGTACGCCAGCGACAGCGGCGAATACCAGGCCTTCCTGGCCGGCGTGCTGCAGCGCGAACAGCGCTACCGCGAAGCGGCGGAACACTACCAGCTGGCTCTGCAGACGGCGCCCGACAACAGCGTCTGGTGGATGGGCCTCGGCATCGCCTTGCAAGCCGACAACCATCCTGCCCAGGCGCGCCAGGCGTTCGAGCGGGCCAAGGGCTTGCAAACCCTGTCGCCGCAATTGCAGGCGTTTGTCGAACGCAAACTGGTGCAGCTGACGGCGGCCGCGGCGAAGTAACTTACCTCAATGAAAGAAACCAGCTTGAAGCCTTTCAGTCTGTTCATCGTCCTGTGCTGCCTGGCCGGCAGCACCCTGGCCGCCCCCGCCAGCTACGTTCTTGAGAATACCGAAGTGCGCGACATCCGGGCGCAAGCCCTGAAGCGCGACTACCAGCTGTATGTGGCCTTGCCCGATTCTTATCGGCAGGGCAATAAACGCTATCCGGTGCTGTTCGTCGTCGACGCCAATTACTCGTTCCCCATCGTGCGCAATATCGCGCAGCGCCTGAACAAGCATGCGGGGATGGAAGAAGTCATCGTGGTGGGATTGTCGTACGCCAATGGCGATGGCGGGGTGTACAGCCGCCGCCGCGATTACACGCCCACCACGCCGCGCAAGCATGATTACCGCTCGGACATGCCGGGGCGGCAGCCGGCGTTCGGCGAAGCGAAGGCGTATGGCCAGTTTATCTCCGGCGAGGTGTTTCCGTTTATTGCGCAACAGTATCGCGTGAACATGCAGCGCAAGGTGTTCATTGGCCATTCCTACGGCAGCCTGCTGGGTCTGCAATTTCTGCTGACGCAACCGCGCACCTTCGAGCATTACATCCTCGGCAGCCCGTCGCTGTGGTACGACGCCGGCGTCATGTTCGAGCGCGAACAGGCGTATGCCGCCAGCCACAAGGATCTGCCGGCCTCCGTGTTCTTCGGCATCGGCGGCCTGGAAAAGCTGGCGGCTGGCAAGAAGCGTTCGCGTTCGGAGGAAGACGCCGATATGGTGGCCGACTTGCGCGAATTCGATGGGAAGTTGAAATCGCGCAAGTTCCCCGGCTTGACAACCCGCTTGCGCGTCTTCGAGGATGAAGATCACGCGAGCGTGTTTCCTTTCGTGCTCACGCATGGCTTGCGGGCGTACCTGACGTCCGCCAAATGACGGGTGCTCAGGGGCGCATCAGTGCCGGCATGATCAGCTTGGTCAGCAATTTTTCGCTGAGTCCATGGGCGTCGCGCACCTGGAAGTTGGTCGTGGTGATGACGACCACGGCATCGAGTTCCGGCAATACGAGCACTTTATTGCCGCCCGAACCCGCCATGCCATAGCTTTGCACCGTGCGGCCATTCGCCGTGAACGGTTGCAGCCACCACAGGTAACCATAGTCCATGCCTTCGCGCGCGTTGGCATGCGGCGCGATTGAGCGCCTGACCCATTCGGCCGGCATCACCTGCTGGCCATTCCAGCGCCCGCCGTCGAGGTAGAGCTGGCCAAGCTTCATCAAATCCACGCTGCGCAGCTGCAAGCCGCCGCCCGTCATGGCGCTGCCCTTGGGCTGGAATTGCCATTTCACCTTGTCGATGCCCAGCGGCTTGAACAGGTTGGCGGCCGCGAAGTCCGGCACGCGCTGGCCGCTCACTTTTTCAAGCAGCGGTCCCAGCAGGGTGACGCCGGCCGTGCAATAGCTCCAGGCGCGGCCATACGGCGATTGCTCGGGGCGGGGCTGCCATTCCGGAAAGCCGCGGATCGGCAGGTCCGCCACGAAGCGGCTCCAGTCTTCCACCAGATACATGCGCTCTTCGTTGCCGCGCGAATGCTGGTTGTCGTCGTCGCATTCGAGTAGCGAGCTCATGGTCAGGAAATCCTCGACCGTGATCTTGTCCTTGCGCGGGTCGGCATGGGCCAGCGGGCGCAGTTCCGGAAAGTACGGCAGCACGGGAGTGTCGGTGCGCAAGAGCTTGCGCTCGATGGCCAGGCCGACCAGCATGCCCGCCACCGTCTTGCCAACCGAGCGCGTGTTGCGCAGGCTGTCCGCGCCGTCCTTGTCGAAGTAGTGTTCGTAGAGCAGCTTGCCATGCTGTGCCACCACGACGCTGGTGATCTGCTTGAAGTCGCCTGCTTCGATGGCGGTGGTAACGCCGTCCAGTTCGCCCGCGTGGACGCTGCTGCCGAAGGCCAGAAGAAGGGGTAAATATCGCAACATGGGGTACTCCTGAGTTGGAAAAGTGCAGTCTAGTCTTGCAATCCGGGCATTGTCTTGGACGTTTGAAACATTTGGCGTCGATAGTTGCTGGGCGTCATGCCGTAGCGGGCCTGGAAGGCGCGGCTCATGTGGCTCTGGTCGGCGAAGCCCACGCTCAGCGCCACCTCGGCCATGCTCAGTTCCGGGCGGCGCAGCAGGCCGCTGGCCTGGTCGACGCGGCGCCAGCGCAGCAGGTCGCCCGGCGAACAGCCCCAGGCCTGGCGGAACACGCGGGCCAGGTGCACGGGATGCACGCCCAGGGCGGCGGCCACGTCGGCGATGCGCAGATGCGTGTCATTGGCCAGGTCCATCACGGCTTCATAGGCCTGGTGGGCCCAGCCGGGCAGGGATGGGCGCGCCTGCCGGGGCGTCTTGTGCAGGCTGGCCAGCATGTCCCATGCGCCCGCTTCGAGCAGGGCGCCATCGCCGCCGCGGCCAATTTCGCGCGCCAGCCGGAACGCGGCGGCCGCGCTGGCCGTATCGCGCAACACGCTGGCGCACTCCTGGGCCGCATGCAATTCCTCGGCGCCCGCCAGCAGGGCAGGGTCAAGCGATACCGTCATGAAACTGCCCTTGCCATCGACGAAGCGGTCGCGGTGCGTCGTGCCGGCAGGATTGAAGACGAGGGTGGGCGAAGGCGCGCGCGGCGGGGCGTGCAGGGCGCTGGAAATATACGTGCCGGACAGAACGAAGACGAAGTGGGCATCGTCATGCCGGTGCGTTTCGACTTCATCCTCGCCACGCGTGGCCTGCAGACGGCGGATATCGAACATGCTGCCGCGCGCGCCGTGATGCACGTCGCCATAGAACTGGCCGGACTTGAACTGGAGTGGAGTGGTCATGTCGGCATGGTATGTGCGGCTGCCCGCACGGGCGAGCGCGGAACGACGAACAGCGCCGGGGGCAGGATGAACGGTCGATTCGGGGGAATGCACGGGGTATGGGACGACGCCATCAAGCCGGCCGCCACGCGTCCTCGAAATGGCGTTTCAATCCCCCAATCAAGCCGTTTGTCGCAATGGCATGCGCCGGAAAGGGCAATCGGATAGCATGCAGTGGGCTCCCTCATGATGCGTTTGCCCGCAAGCGAGTGTTCGATACTGGCGCTGCCGCAGGAATCAACGGACGCTTCTCAATGACTTCGACCAGGATGACTACGCATGAAATTGACTCTTCCACACCTTCTTTCCACCTGCCTGCTTGGCGCCTTCGGCATGATCGGCAGCGCGTACGCGGCTCCCGGCGACGCCGAACTGGTGGCTCTGGTGCAGCGCCATGCGCAGGCGCAGAACAACTTTGATCAGCTTGCCTTGAAAGCCACGACGGCCGAGAATTATGTGGAAATATCGCCGGTCGGCGAGGTGGACGGGCGTGAAAAAATGCTCTCCTTTTATGCGCCAGAGCAGAAGCGGCCGAGCCCTCAACTCCAGGTCGACGAGCCAGTGGTGCGGCTGTTTGGCGATACGGCGCTCATCTCGGCGCGGCTGTCCTACCGACTCAATCAGGAAGCGGGTGCCCGCACCTTCGCCCTGCGCGCCGGCTATGTGGCTCGGCTTGTTGACAAGCAATGGCTGCTGGTCAGCGCGCAGTACACGGGCATCCGTCCGCCGAAACCGTGAGCTGACATTGGGTCTGGCGCCGGCCTTGCCCTGGCGGCCTACAGCCGCGCCTCGTCGCCCCACACATTGCGCATGCTGAAGCGCACGCCCGCATCGTCTTCATGCAGCGACGAGACGATGGCGAACTGGCTGTCGCCCGTGTCGCGCGGCGTCATCTGCGATAGCTGGGCGGCGGCCAGCGGCGCGCCCAGCGCATCGCTGAGCGGATGCACGTGGCCGGCGCCCCGTTGCGTCACCACCCCCAGTTCGCCGCTGCGCAGGCGCACTAATGTTCCGGGCGGATATTTTCCCAGCAGGTTGACGAACTGTTCCCCCAGCAGCGGATCGATGGGCACGCCCTGGTCGAGGAAGATGTGCTGCAGCGCCTGGTCGGGCACGATGGAGCGCCGGTAGTTGCGCGCGGAAACGCGGGCGCAATAGCGGTCGGCCAGGCCGATCAGCTTGGCGTTTTGCAGGATTTCATCGGCCGTGCGCCCCTGCGGGTAGCCGCTGCCGTCGTCGTTTTCGTGGTGCAGCAGCACGCAACTGAGCCATTCCTCGTCGTCGACACCGGCGCAGCGCAGCAATTCCGTGCTTTCCTGCGGATGCAGACGCACGATGCGCATTTCCTCGTCGTTCAGGGGGCCGCGCCGGTCCTGGAAGCTGTCGTGGTGACGCAGCATGCCCACGTTCATCGTCAGCGCGGCTGCACCGATCAGTAATAGTTCATCGTGGGACTTGTGCATGCTGCGGCCCACCAGCATGGCCAGCAAGGCCGTTTCGATGCAGTGGCGCACGGCGTAGCTGCCAGCGATCTGGTTGAGCAGGATGCTGGCCAGGGCGATATCGGCATCGTGTTCCAGCGCGCGCAGCAGTTCGCGGGCGATGTCGCGCACGTCGCGCTCGGCATTGTTTTCGCTGCGCAAGGCCAGCAGCAGGCGTTCCAGGCGCTGCGCCGCTTCATTGAGCAGGCGCAAGACGGATGGCTGCTCCGGCGCGCCCACGTACAGGCCCAGCTGCAGCAAACGGCCCAGTTGCGCGCCGTCCGTGATGATCTGTCCCTTGCGCAGTTGCGGGCCGGCGCTGTGGTCGGCCAAAAACAGATCCCAGGGCAGGGGTTCGCCGGGAACCAGGTCGGCCGGGCCGATGCGACGCTGTACCATCTGTCATCCTTTGCCCCGCCGCAGCGAAGCCATGTTCAGTGCTCGGTTATATGCTGCGCAGGCGCTCCAGCGCCAGGCGCAAGGTCTCGTCTTTCTTGGCAAAGCAGAAGCGCACGATGCCCGACTCCTTGCCCTGCGTGTAAAACGCGGAGACAGGGATGGCCGCCACCTTGATTTGCGTCGTCAGCCATTCGGCGAACTGCGCTTCGGTCTCTTGCGAAATGGCATCGTAGCGCACGCACTGGAAATACGTGCCGTCGGCAGGCAGCAGGGTAAAACGGCTGCCCGCCAGGCCGTCGCGGAACAAGTCGCGCTTGCGCTGGTAAAACGCGGGCAAGTCCAGATAGGGCTGCGGCTCGGCCATGTAGCCAGCCAGGCCGTGCTGCATCGGCGTATTGACGCTAAATACGTTGTACTGGTGCACTTTGCGGAACTCCGCCGTCATGGAGGCTGGCGCGGCCACATAGCCGATCTTCCAGCCCGTCACGTGATAGGTCTTGCCGAAGCTGGAGACGATGAAGCTGCGCGCCGCCAGTTCGGGGTTGCGCGCGAGCGACGCGTGCGGCACACCGTCGTACACCATGTGTTCGTAGACTTCGTCGGAGAGTATCAAAATTTGCGTGCCGCGCACGATGTCGGCCAGCGCGGCCACGTCGGCGGGACGCAAGATCGTGCCCGTCGGATTGTGCGGCGTATTGATGATGATCAGGCGCGTCTTGTTGCTGACGGCCGCGGCCAGCTTGTCCCACGGCACGCTGTAGCCTTGTTCACCCACTTGCATCGCCACCAGCACGGGCACGCCGCCGGCCAGCGCGATGGCCGGCAGGTAGCTGTCGTAGGCCGGTTCGATGACGATGACTTCGTCGCCCGGATGCACGCAGCACAAAATGGCCGTGGTCAGCGCCTGCGTGGCGCCGGCCGTGACGGTGATTTCCGTGCCGGCGTCATAGCCGTGGCCGTACAAGCTGGCGATTTTCGCGGCAATCGCCTCGCGCAGGGGCGCGGCGCCCGTCATCATCGGATACTGGTTGTGGCCGGCGCGCATGGCGTCGCTGACGAGGTCGACCAGGGCTGGATCGCAATCGAAATCTGGAAAACCCTGGCCCAGGTTGACGGCGCCATGCTGGGCCGCCAGGCTGGACATGCGGGTAAACACGGTGGTGCCCACAAGAGGCAGGCGCGAGGTCAGGGCGGGAGTCGTGTAGGGCAGGGACGGGCTGTTCATGAACGGTAGGGGCGCGGTGCGGAAAGTGGAATCGTGTCCCATTCTAGCGCAGCGCGCCCCCTTGCGTGCAGGGCTTTGGCGGCTCAGCCTGGCAAGGCCCAGCCTTCCGGCACCATGATCTTGAACATGCCGGCCTTGGCCGTCTTGCGGGCCAGTTTCAGCAGGGCCTTGTCCTTGGTGATGAGGATGTCGGCGTTGGCGTCGCGCGCCAGTTCGAGGAATTTCTGGTCATCCTTGTCCGTGCAGACGGGCAGGCGCACGCCAGAGACGGGTGGGGCCACGACGCTGATGTGGGCGTCGAAGCGGGCGGCGGCAACGGCGCGGCTCGCTTCATCGAGCGGCAGATGTTTGTAATGCAGCACGACCAAGTATTCCGCGCGGCAATCTTCGCGCGTGATGGCGTGCACGGCGCCGCTTTCCATGGCCGCCAGCAGGGGCGCCCAGCGCGGGTCGTTGAAGACGAACAGGTCGAGGCAAACGTTGGTGTCGAGGACGAGTTTTTGTGGAGCAGGTATCATGTCGGCAATTCTATTCTGTAGTGATAATTTATGTTGATCGTGCTTTCGCCCGCCAAGAGTCTCGACCTGGAGACGCCGCCAACAACCTCGTTGCACAGCACCCCCGATTTTCTCGACCATTCCGCCCAGCTGATCGAGCGCATGCGCCAGTTTTCCCCTAGCGAAGTGGGTAGCCTGATGGGCATTTCCGACGCCTTGTCCGCCCTCAATGTGGCCCGCTATGCGTCGTGGACGCCGCAGTTGACGGAAGCGCGCCAGGCTATCATGGCCTTCAATGGCGACGTGTATGCCGGTTTCGAGGCGCGCAGCCTGCAGCCGGCCCAGCTCGACTATGCCCAGTCGCACGTGCGCATCCTGTCGGGCCTGTACGGCTTGCTGCGTCCGCTGGACCTGATTCACCCGCACCGCCTGGAAATGGGCACGCGGTTGTCGACCACGCGCGGCAAGGATCTGTATGCGTTCTGGGGAGACACCATCACCAACGGCCTGAACCGAGCGGCCAAGGAGCATGGCGCGCAAGTGCTGGTCAACCTTGCTTCCGAAGAATATTTCAAATCCGTCAAGCCGCGCCAGCTGGACGTGCCCGTCATCGCGCCCGTGTTCGAGGACTGGAAGAACGGCAAATATAAAATCATCTCGTTCTACGCCAAGCGCGCGCGCGGCATGCTGGCCCGCTATGCGGCTGTCAACCAGATACGCGATCCGCAACAGCTGAAGCAGTTCGATGTCGACGGTTACGGTTTCGTGCCGGAAGCGTCGAACGACAAAAACTGGGTGTTTCGGCGCAAGGTCGGAGAATAACCCTAAAGCAAATGCTGGGGTCGTACCCTCAGGGTACGACCCCGGATTTTGCCGTTGGGCTAAGAAAAAACCGGGCTAGCCCGGTTTTTTCTTATCTTACTGCCAGAACTTCCACCACTTGCGTTCCTTGTTCACCCCTTCCGGGCTGAGGAATGCCGTGTTCGGGTAGTTCTTGGTCAGCACGCGCAAGGCGTCGTCGCGCAGGTCGGTCAAGCCCAGCTTGTCATACGAGCGGTACATGATGAACAGCGCTTCTTCGATGGCCGGCGAGGCACGGAAGTCGCTGACCGTCGTTTGCGCGCGGTTGGCGGCGGCCAGGAAGGCGCCGCGGCGGAAGTAATAGCGCGCCACGTGCACTTCGTATTTCGCCATGGCATCGATCAAATAGTTCATGCGGGCCAACGAATCGGGCGCATATTTACTATTCGGGAACTTGTCGACCAGTTGCTTGAAGGCCGCAAACGCTTCGCGCGTGGCTTTCGGGTCGCGCTCGGTCGGATCTTGCTCGTACAGGAAGTTCAGGAAGCTGATCTGGTCATTAAAGCTGATCAGGCCACGCAAGTAGTACATATAGTCGACATTGGCGTGGTTCGGATGCAACTTGATGAAGCGTTCGACGGCAGCCAGTGCCTGCGCCTGGTCTCCCGCCTTATAATACGCGTAAGCGATCTCCATCTGCGCTTGCAGAGCATAGTTGCCGAAAGGATAGTTAGCCTCCAGCTTCTGGAACAGGCCGATTGCAGCTTCATAGTGCTGCCCGGCCATTTCTTCACGCGCCTCCGAGTATAATTTCGTAACGGACCAGTTTTTGGTCTCATCCACTTTTTCAGGCAACAAGCTGCAAGCGGACATGCCGAGCAGAACGACTGAAGCGACTACCAACGATAATTTTTTTTGCATGACGTTTTGCAAGAAGGTTTTAACCAAGATTTTACAATAGGCTGATTATAGCCGATGGGAATGCTGTGATATTAACTCCGAAGCCTAATTTGGCTGACCCCGCGTTTGACTCCCTTTCTGACCATGCTGCCGAAGAGGCGTTTGACGGCGATTTTGCCGCCGACGACGTCTTCGAGGAAATGGCCCCGATTACATTGGAACTGACGCCGGACGCCTGCGGCCACCGCCTCGATAAAGTCATCGCCCAGCTGGTGCCGCAATACTCGCGCAGCCGCTTGCAATTGTGGCTGGAAGCCGGTTTCGTGACCGTCGATGGAAAAGTTGCCAAACGCAACATGACCGCCTATGGCGACGAGAAGATCGTCATTCTGCCGCAAAGCGCGCCGGAAGACGAGGCTTTTAAGCCGGAAGCGATGGAATTGAACATCGTGCACGAAGATGAGCATATCATCGTCATCAACAAACCGGCCGGACTGGTCGTGCATCCGGGCCCCGGCAACTGGTCTGGCACCCTGCTCAACGGCTTGCTGCACCACTGCCCGCAACTGGCAGGTGTGCCGCGCGCCGGCATCGTGCACCGCCTGGACAAGGATACGAGCGGCCTGATGGTGGTCGGCAAGACCCTCGCCTCGCAAACGGACCTGGTGCGCCAGTTGCAGGCGCGCACCGTCAAACGCGAGTATTTCGCGCTTGTGTGGGGCACGCCGAAAATGGCGGGCACCATCGACGCGTCCATCGCGCGCCACCCGCGGGACCGGGTCAAGATGGCCGTCTCGGAAAACTTTACGGCCAAGCCTGCGATCACGCACTATGAATTGATCGGCAGCGGTGAGCTCGACCGCCGTCCCGTGAGCCTGATGCAATGCCGCCTGGAAACAGGCCGCACGCACCAGATCCGCGTGCACATGCAGCATCTGGGCTTTGCGCTGGTCGGCGACCATGTGTATGGCAAGCAGCACCTGGTGACCGTGTTCTCGCGCCAGGCGCTGCAGGCGCGCCGCCTGGGCCTCGTGCATCCGGGTACCCTGGAAGCGTGCGAGTGGATCGTGCCGCTGGCCGATGATTTCGCGCAATTGATCGCCACCGCCGGCATTCCCGAGCCGGAACAGGTCTGATGACGTCGCCGTTGCCTTGCCTTGTACCCGATTGGCCCGGCTTGCCCGCGAACGTGGGCGCGCTGGCGACAGTGCGCGCGGGCGGCGTCAGCCAGGAGCCGTATGGTGACGGGCAGGGCGGCGGTGGCTTGAATCTGGGCACGCACGTGGGTGACGAGCCCGCGCACGTGGCCGCCAACCGGGCGCGGCTGGCGGCCATCCTGCCTGCCGAGCCGGCCTGGCTGTCGCAGGTGCATGGCGTGGCCGTGGCCGATGCCGGCAAGCTGGATGGCTACGTGCCGGACGCCGATGCCAGCGTGGCGGCGCAGCCTGGCGCCGTGTGCGTGGTGATGACGGCCGATTGCCTGCCGGTGCTGTTCTGCTCGACGGATGGCCTCGTTGTCGGTGCGGCCCACGCGGGCTGGCGCGGGCTGGCCAATGGCGTCTTGCAGCGCACGGTGGAAAGCATGCGGGCTCAGGGCGCGACGGACATCCTCGCCTGGCTGGGGCCGGCCATTGGTCCGCAGCAATTCGAAGTGGGGCAGGACGTGCTGCAAGCGTTCCGCGACGGCGCGCGTGATGATGCCGAGCGGCAAGTGTTATCCAGCACTTTCGCCGCCATCGCAGGCAAGCCGGGCAAGTACCTGGCCGACATCTACGCGCTGGCGCGCACCATGCTGCTGCGCGATGGCGTGGCGCAAGTGGCGGGCGGGGAATATTGCACCGTCAGCGATGCGGCGCAGTTTTACTCGTACCGGCGCGATGGCGTCACGGGAAGACAGGCCAGCTTGATCTGGCGCAAATAATCTGCACGGCAGACACTTATGTGTCTGCCGTTTTTGTTTTATCGTCTGCTGAGGCAAGTGCGCGGGCTTTTAGCTCGGCCTTGCGTTTGCGTCTCCGCGAGCCTGTCAGATAGAATAGGATGGACAGGGGGATGACGCAGTACAGCACGAAGGTCATCACCCCGGCGACGATGGACGGTTCCGTCAGCGCCATGAGGCCGACGACATAGATCCAGGCAACAGCGGTCATGAGCATCATTGGTAGTGGCAGTCAGTAAAAGTTTGCATGCAGGTGATCCTAAAGTATTTATTTTTCGACTACGTTTCGGCGCCGAACAAAACCGTAGCGAGCGGAAGGGAGAGGTGGCTAAGAAGCGCAACCGTACTCTAGTACGGTGAGCATCGCAGGCCGCCTATACCGACGCGCAGTAGGTTTTGTTCGGCGTCCCTCAATCTTGAATGGACTTACATACATCTATGAATATGCCCGATCCTCAAATGATGACCAAAGAATGGATGGCGCAGATCAGCAATCCTGAGCAGTGGAAGACGTGGTTCAACATGGTACCGCAGCCCCAGGGCAATCCGATTGCCGGCATTTTGCAGGATGCGGGCGCCAGCATCAAGCCGGAAGCGATCGAGCAACTGAAAAATGCCTACGTGGCCAAGCTGACGGGCTTGTGGGCCGACTTTATGGCCGGCAAGGCGCCGGAGCTGAAAGACCGCCGCTTCGCCGCGCCCGCCTGGCACGCTAGCCCACTGTCGGCCTTCAATGCGGCAGCTTACCTGCTGAATGCGGAGTTTCTCAGCGCCATGGCCGATGCCGTGGAAGCGACGCCGCACCAGAAGCAAAAGATTGCATTTGCCGTGCAGCAAATCGTCGACGCCATGTCGCCTGCCAACTTTCTCGCCACCAATCCCGACGCCCAGCAAACCCTGATCGAGACCAAGGGCGAGAGCCTGGCCAAGGGCTTGAGCAATATGCTGGCCGACATGCAGAAGGGCCGCATCTCGCAGTCCGACGAGTCGGCCTTCGAAGTGGGGCGCAACGTGGCCACCACGCCGGGCACGGTGGTGTTCGAGAACGCCTTGTTCCAGCTGATCCAGTACACGCCAAGCACCCCCACGGTATACCAGCGGCCGCTGCTGATGGTGCCGCCATGCATCAATAAATTCTATATCCTTGACTTGCAGCCAGAAAATTCGCTCGTGCGCTATGCGGTGGAGCAGGGCAATACCGTGTTCCTGATGTCCTGGCGCAATCCGGACCTGAGCATGCAGCACCTGACGTGGGACGATTATGTCGAGCAAGGCGTGATCGAAGCCATCCAGGTCACGCAGGACATTTCCGGCCAGGACAAGCTCAATATGTTCGGCTTTTGCGTGGGCGGCACCATCGTCTCGACGGCGCTGGCCGTGCTCAAGGCGCGCGGCGAGAATCCGGCCGCCAGCCTGACCTTGCTGACGACCTTCCTCGATTTCTGCGACACGGGCGCGCTCGACGTCTTCATCGACGAACCGCAAGTGGCGCTGCGCGAACAGTCCCTGGCCAAGGGCGGCCTGATGTCGGGCCGCGACCTGGGCAGCACTTTCTCGAGTCTGCGGCCGAACGACCTCGTGTGGAACTATGTGCAATCGAATTACCTGAAAGGCAAGGAGCCGCCCGCGTTCGACTTGCTGTACTGGAACGGTGACGGCACGGGCTTGCCGGGCCCCATGTTCTGCTGGTATCTGCGCAACACTTACCTGGAAAACAGCCTGAAAGTGCCGGGCAAGCTGACGGTGGCCGGCGAAAAGGTCGACCTGAGCAGTATCGACGCGCCCGCTTTCATCTACGGTTCGCGCGAAGACCATATCGTGCCCTGGGGCGCGGCCTACGCCAGCACGGCCTTGCTGAACCCGAAAAAGCCGAAAGCCAACCGTTTCATCCTCGGTGCTTCGGGCCATATCGCCGGCGTGATCAATCCTGCCTCGAAGAAAAAGCGTAGTTACTGGAGCAATGATGCAGCTAAAACCGCCCGCACGGCGAAAGCCAAGCCTTTGACTGCCGAGCAATGGATGGAAGGCGCGACCGAGCACGTGGGCAGCTGGTGGCCCGAATGGGCGGCCTTCCTTGCCGAACACGGCGGCGCGCAGGTGAAGGCGCCAGGCAAGCCGGGCAACAAGCGCCACGCGGCAATCGAGCCGGCGCCGGGACGGTATGTTAAAGTCAGGGCGGACTAGTTTACAAAAGCTTCTCGGCAGGCAAGACCGGCGTAATCTCCGGTCTTGTCAGGAATCTACTCTTAGTTGCGTTGCAATAAATATGGGAATCTACTACCCTGATGTGCAATGGAGCCATTTTCCACTCTATAATGGAAAAAGTAGGCAGGTGCGAAAGCGGACCCACGTTCGCTTTTTTTTCGGATTAACTCAGTATGCGCTGCGGCGCAATAAGTGGAACTTGTGATGAGTAGTGCAAAAAAAAGTATAGACCGCCTGATTAAAAAATATCCCAACCGCCGTCTGTATGACACGCAAACCAGTTCCTACATCACCTTGACGGACGTCAAGCAGCTGGTGTTGGACAATGAGGTGTTTACCGTCGTCGATGCCAAATCCAATGAAGATTTGACGCGCAGCATCTTGCTGCAAATCATTCTGGAAGAGGAAGCGAACGGCGCGCCCATGTTCTCGAGCAGCGTGTTGTCGCAGATCATCCGCTACTATGGCCACGCCATGCAGGGCATGATGGGATCCTACCTGGAAAAGAACGTGCAAGCGTTCACCGATATCCAGCACAAATTCACGGGCACGTCGGCCGGCAGTTTCGAAGGCAAGCCTTTCAGCCCGGAAATGTGGACCCAGTTCATGAATGTCCAGGGCCCGATGATGCAAGGCATGATGAACAACTACATCGACCAGAGCAAGAGCCTGTTCGTGCAGATGCAGGAACAGATGCAGAGCCAGAGCAAGAACCTGTTCGGCACGTTCCCGTTTGTTCCGCCGGCCCCACCGACGGACAAAAAGTAGTCCATGCCACACGCTCACCGGGCGCTTTGATCGCCCGGGAGTTGTATCGGCGTCATCAAAACAGCATAGTTCTGCCAGCAAGGTGCGGCTCGGGGTACAATAGCCGATTCGCCTCACCATTTTACTAGCTGCCAACTATGTCTGAAATTCACCGTATTCCTGTTCCTTCCGCCCAGCCCGAGGCCATGCTGGCCATGCCAGGTGCGGCGCCGAAAGTGGGCTTTGTCTCGCTCGGCTGCCCGAAAGCGCTGGTCGACTCCGAACAAATCCTGACCCAACTGCGCGCCGAAGGCTACGAAACGGCGAAATCCTACGCTGGCGCCGATCTGGTGATCGTCAATACCTGCGGTTTTATCGATGCTGCCGTGCAAGAGTCGCTCGACGCCATCGGCGAAGCGCTGGCTGAAAACGGTAAAGTCATCGTGACCGGTTGCCTGGGCGCCAAGAAAGATGCTGCCGGCGACGACATCATCATGAAGGTGCACCCGAAAGTGCTGTCCGTCACGGGTCCGCACGCGCTGGCCGAAGTGATGGATTCCGTCCATTTCCACCTGCCGAAGCCGCATGCGCCGTTCCTCGACCTGGTGCCGCCGCAAGGCGTCAAGCTGACGCCGAAGCACTATGCCTACCTGAAAATTTCCGAAGGCTGCAACCACCGCTGCAGCTTCTGCATCATCCCATCGATGCGCGGCGACCTCGTCTCGCGTCCGATCGGTGAACTGATGATCGAAGCGGAAAACCTGTTCAAGGCCGGCGTCAAGGAATTGCTGGTCATTTCGCAAGATACCTCCGCATATGGCGTGGACGTGAAATTCCGCTCCGGCTTCTGGAATGGCCGTCCCGTGAAAACCCACATGACGCAGCTGACGGAAGCGCTGGGCGAACTGGCCAAGTCTTACGGCGCCTGGGTGCGCTTGCACTATGTGTATCCGTACCCGCACGTGGACCAGATCATCCCGATGATGAGCGGCGGCCACATCCTGCCATACCTCGACATTCCGATGCAGCACGCGCACCCGGATGTACTCAAGCGCATGAAGCGTCCGGCCAGCGGCGAGAAAAACCTGGACCGCATCCAGGCCTGGCGCGCCATCAACCCGGACCTGACCATCCGCTCGACCTTCATCGCCGGTTTCCCTGGCGAAACGGAAGCGGAATTCGAGTATTTGCTCGACTTCCTCAAGGAAGCGCAGATCGACCGTCTGGGCTGCTTCGCCTATTCGCCCGTCGAAGGCGCGACGGCCAACGAAATCGCCAATCCCGTGCCGGAAGAGCTGCGCGAAGAGCGCCGCGGCCGCGTCATGCTGCTGCAGGAAGAAATTTCCAAGAAACGCCTGCAAGCCAAGGTCGGCAAGACTGTGCGCGTGCTGATCGATGAAGTCACCCGCTCCGGCGGCGTGGGCCGCTCGTCCGCCGACGCGCCGGAAATCGATGGCGTCGTGTATGTGAAACCGCCATTCGAGCCGCACCGCAAGCTGGCGGTGGGGCAATTCGTTGACGTGACCATCACGTCCGCGGATGCGCATGACTTGTGGGGCGCCGCCGAGTAAAAAACGTCCATGCCGGCGTTGCGCTGCCTTGCCGTACAGTAAGGTACTGTCTTCGGCAGCGCGCCGTGGCCTGAACGTTTTTTATGCAGGTGTAACACTCTGTCATGTGTACGGCGTACAGGGCGTAAAGCCCTTACAATCAAGGCGGATCAGCAATTGCTGATCCGCCTTTTTTTATTTCCCGACGCCATGACCCAGACCAAATCTCCGCAAACCGCGCTGATCCACAGCGATTACCAGGCGCCGCAAGGCTTTGCCGCGTTTCCCAACGCCATTCATCACGCATCGACCGTGCTGTTCAAGGACGTGGCGGCCATGCGCTCGGGCGACTGGAAAGAGAAGAACGCCTACACCTATGGCTTGCACGGCACACCCACCACCTTCACCCTGGAAGCGCGGCTGGCCGAGATCGAAGGGGGCAAGTACTGCCTGCTGGCGCCGTCTGGCCTGGCGGCCATCGCCATGGCGGACTTTGCCCTGCTGAAAACGGGCGATGACGTTTTGTTACCGGAAAATATCTACAACCCGAACCGCGAACTGGGGCGTTGGCTGGCGCAAGATTTCGGCATCACGGCCCGCTATTACGATCCGCTCATCGGCGCCGGCATCGCCGCCCTGATCCAGCCCAACACCAAACTGATCTGGACGGAAGCACCGGGTTCCGTGACGATGGAAGTGCCGGATTTGCCCGCCATCTGCGCGGTCGCCCATGCGCGCGGCGTGCTGGTGGCTTTGGATAACACCTGGTCGGCCGGCCTGGCCTTGCGCGGTTTCGACCTGGGCGTGGACATCATCATGCAGGCGCTGACGAAATACCAGTCGGGCGGCTCCGACGTGCTGATGGGCGCACTGATCACGCGCGAGCGGGCGCTGCACGAGCGCCTGGCGCAGGCGCACATGCGTCTGGGCATGGGCGTGGGGGCGGACGACGCCTACCTGGTGCTGCGCGGCTTGCCCACCATGAAGCTGCGCTTCGACGCCCACGATGCGGGCGCGCGCACGGTGGCCGCCTGGCTCAAGGGGAGAAGCGAGATTGCCACGGTGCTGCATCCGGCTTTCGACGATTGCCCCGGCCACGCCATCTGGCAGCGCGATTTCACGGGCGCGGGCGGCCTGTTTTCCGTGCTGTTCGATGCCAGCTACACGGAGGCGCAGACGGACCGCTTCGTCGATGCCTTGCAATTGTTCAAGATTGGTTACAGCTGGGGCGGCGCGAACAGCCTGGTGATGCCGTACCGCATCGCTGCCATGCGCAAGGGCTGGCAGTTGCCGGGCCAGCTCGTGCGCCTGAATGTGGGACTGGAAGCACCGCAGGATTTGATCGCCGATATCGAACGGGCGTTCGCGGCGATGTAGCGGTGTGCGGGCAAGCACGGTGGCTTGCCCGCACAGCCGTTACATGGGGACGGGGCTGTTGTTGTTCAGGTCGATGAAGCCGCGCAGCAGGCGGTACGCCTTCCACAGCCAGGCCACGCCCCACACGAGGAAGGCCAGCGGAATGCCGATCAGCGTGATCCACAGGATGGCGCCGACGACGATCCAGGCCAGATACCACCAGAAGGAACGGATCATCCAGCTGTGATGGCTGTACACGAAGGTTCCGGCCGCCTCGCCCCGCTTCACATAATTGATGATGAGCGGAATGAAGGAAAACGCGCCCAGCGAAAACACAAAGCTGGCGCCATGTATCAGGTACAACCACCAGGCCAGGTTCTTGGTCTGCTGGAGTTGGGTATCCAAAATAATATCTTGTGACATGAAAGCTCCCGTCGTTGCTCAATTTTTAATTGTAACAAGCAAAGCGGGGCAGGAGCGCAGTCCATGCAAAAAGGCAGAATACATTGTTGAAACGAGATCGCTATCGCGCCCTGGCCGCGCGCGCCAGGTCATGGCTGCGCCAGGCTTTGCCGGCCTTGCTGCTGTGCGCCACCGCAGCCCACACCGCCGCCGCTCCCCTGGACGCGGAGTTCGCCGCCGGCTTGAAGGACGAGGGCCTGACGGGCGCCGTCTGGAGTGAAGTCTTGCCTGACGGAACAGTCAAAGTCGGTGCGTCCGGCCTGCGCGATGCCGCCAGGCACATGCCCATGCAGGCGGATACGCGCGTACAAGTGGGCTCCGTGGGCAAGGTGGCGCTGGCGCTGGGCGTCTTGCGCCTGGTCAGCGAAGACAAGCTCACGCTCGACACGCCCTTGCAGCAAGTGTTGCCGGAACTGGCGCTGAAAAACCCGTGGCAGGCCAGCGACCCCGTGCGCATCCGCCACCTGCTGGCGCATACATCCGGCCTCGATAACGTGCGCTTCTGGCAGGCGTTCAGCCTGAACCCGGCGCCGGATGCACCGCTGGCTGCCGCCTTTGACGGCGACCGCAATCTGCTGCGCGTGCGCGCGCGTCCCGGCAGCCGCTATGCGTATTCGAACATGGGCTATGGCTTGCTGGGCATGGTGATCGAGAAGGTCGCGGGCCAGCCGTATGAACGCTACCTCGATGCGCAGCTGCTGCTGCCGCTGGGCATGGCGGACAGCACGTTTGCCTATGTTACGCAAATGAGTACGCAAATGAGCACGCAGGCGGGAGCGCATGCGGACCCGCGCCTGGCCATGGGCCACTTCGAGCATGGCGTGGCGCAGCCGGCCGTGGCGCAATACCTGCGTCCGGCCGCGCAATTTACCACCACGGCGGCCGACATGGCCAAGCTGGCGCAATTCCTGATGGGCGACGGCAAGCTGCAGGGCAAGCGCTTCATCGACCTGGCGCTGATGGGGGCCTTGTCCGAACCGGCCGACACGGATGCGGCGCAGGCGGGCCTGGCCACGGGCCACGGCCTGGCGCTGGCCGTGCGCGACCGCCACAACGTGGTGGGCGCCTGCCATCCTGGCACGGCCGTGGGTTTCCGCGCCATGCTGTGCCTCTATCCGGAGCAGGACAGCGCCTTCTTCGTCGCTTTCAATACGGATGCGGAGCAAGCCGACTATGAACGCTTCAACCGCCTGCTGCTGCGCGACCTGGAACTGCCGCTGCGCGCGCCGGCCCCGCGCGGCACGCCCGCGCCCACGGTGGAAAACTGGCAGGGCGTGTATGTGCCTTCGCCCAGTCCCATGGCCAGCATGGCCTGGGTCGACGCCGTCTTCGGTTTTACGCGCCTGAAATGGGATGGTGAATCGCTGTTCCTGATCCCATTCCAGGGCGAGCCAAAGGAACTGGAACCGGTGGGTGGCCTGCTGTTCCGCGCCAGCGACCGCAGCACGCCGTCGCACGTGCTGATGCAGGAGGATGGCAAGCATGTGCTCAGCGACGGCTTGCGCAGCTACGAGCGCGCGTCGATGTTGCGCATGCTGGTGCTGTGGGGCAGCCTGGCGCTGGGCGTTGCCGGCTTGCTGTACGTGCTGGTGGTGGGCGTGTGGCGCGCCGCGCTGCGCAGCCTGGAGCGGGGCGACCATCTGTTCGCGCCTTTGCTGGCTATGCTGGCGCTGCTCTTGCCGCTGCCGTTCTTCTATTTCCAGTCCTATCTGCGCCTGGGCGACGTCACCATCGCCAGCGTGCTGCTGGCGCTGGCGACGGGCGCGCTGCCGCTGGCGACGGCGTTCGGCCTGGCGCGCTGCTGGCGCAGCCGCGGCACGGCGGCCGAGGCGGGTTCGTGGGCGAAATGGGATTGGGTCGCCTTGCTGGCGGCCTTGCAACTGCTGCTGGTGCTGGCCTGGTGGGGACTGCTGCCGCTGCGCGTGTGGCAGCTGTAGCGGGCGCTCAGCGCCAGGCTTGCAGCAGCCGGCGCCACCACGGTTGCGCCGGCCTGGCCTTGCTGCCGTGCGCGGACCGCTTGGCGCGATAACTGGCCGCCGCCATCTGCAGGCCGACGCGGTCCATCGCCGCCATCGCCTCCGCTTCCTCTGGCGACAAGCCATGCTGCAAAGCGTGCGCACGGGGATCGAGCAGGAAGGCGGCACGCAGGGCGTCGTCCATGTACAGCTTTGCCAGGTAGGTTTCCAGTGCGGGGGAACTCATGTGTTTCGCCCTGCGCGCAAGGCCGCGCGCGCCAGCTCCAGCTGGCCCAGCACATGCTCGAACGACGGGTAATTGCCGTCGCGTTCGACGATCACCGTCAACGGTTGCGGCGCCTGGCGCGCCAGCACCGTCAATAAAGCGAAGACTTCGGGTGGCACGTCGTGCAGGTGGTCGTCCAGCAGGCGCTGGCCGCCGCCCGGCGCGTCTATCCAGTGGCCGCCGCTCAGGTGCACGGCGCCGACCCTGTCCAGCGGCAGGCGCAGCAGCAGTTCCTGCGGCGATTCGCCGGCATTGACGGCATTCGCATACAGGTTGTGCAGGTCGAGCAGCAGCGGCACTTGCGCGCCGTGGATAATTTGCGCCACCCACTCGGCTTCGTCCAGGGTGCTGGCGGGCGGCTGGAGCAGGGTGGCGATGTTTTCCATCAGCGGCGCGCAGCCGACGATGCGCGTGGCCAGTGCGATATTGGCGATCGCCCCGGCGACGCTGCGTGGTGTGCGCGGCGGCGCTGCCAGGTGGCCGATTTCCACGCCGCCGGCGCGCACGAAACTCAGGTGCTCGGACCACGATTCGGCCTGCACTTCTTTCATCAGGCGCGCCATCGCATGCAGGCGGCGCGGGTCGGCGGGAATCGTCGAGGCCAGCCCCATGCCCACGCCATGCAGGCTGACCGGCACCTGGCGCGCCAGGCTGCACAGGGCCGCGATGCCGGTACGCGAGGCGCGGTAATAATCGTCGGCGATCACTTCCAGCACGTCGATCCGCGCCAGGTTGGACACGATGCCGGCAGCCAGTTCGCCGCGCCAGCCCAGGCCGACGCGGTCGCGCGTGGCGCCCTGGCTAGCTGCCACAGCCACCGCCGCATCCACCGCAGCCGCTGCCGCAGGACGAACCGCCGCCGTCGCCGCCCGATGAGGAATCGCCCGAGTCGCTCGACGTCGAACTGCCGCCCTGCTGCGGCCGGGGCACCGGGTACAGCTCGGCGACGTAGGCATACACGGACAAGGGCAGGGCGCCGAGGCCGAAGATGGCCGCCAGCAGGGCCATGTCGGCGCTGCTGCTGCCTGCGTTCAGGCGCGACGAGCGCATGTTCAGACGGCCAAACAGCATGCGCAGGTCGGTCAGCAGCCGCTGCGCGCTCCAGCTGGTCGCCTGGGTGCGCAAGCCGCGCAGCATCAGGAGAAAAATCACCAGCAGGACCGCCAGGAACAGCAGGTTGTAATGCTGGCGGCTGATGGCGATGACGGCCTTGACGGCGGCCACCGTCAGCAGCAGCCAGTGCGCGGCCCAGGTGATGCGTTCGCGCCGGCGCAGCAGCGGCGGGCCGACCAGCAATTCCTGCTGCGTCAAGGTCTCCTGGTAGGCGCGGCATGACGGCAGCATCTCGGCCTGCACGGCCAGTTCCTTGCTGTGACCCTGGCGGCCCAGGTACAGCCGCAGCACGTCGCGTTCGATGTCATGGCGGGCAAAGCGCAGGCTGTCGGCGCTGGCCGTCTCCAGCAGCGGGCCATCGGCGCGCAGCAAGCCGCGGTCGACCAGCACGATGGCGGCGATTTTCACGGCTTCAAGCGCACCGCCGCGCAGGTAGGCGATGCGGTAGGGATCATCGGCCAGCGACAGCTGGGCGTGCGGATTGCGCAATTCCATGCGTATGAGCAGCTCGCGCGCGAGGTAGTACACGAGCACGCCGAAGATCAGATAGGCCAGCAGGAACCAGGGTCCGCTCCAGTCAAAGGGATTGAGGCCGTTCACCGCATCTGCTCCGCGTGCTCGCGCAAGTGTCCGGTAATCGTCATCAAGCCCGTAAAGGCGGGCAGGGCCTGCCCCGGCGGCAGGCGCGCCGTTTCGCGCGCCGCCGACATGGCTTGCAAGGCGGCGTGCAGGGCCGGCTCGCCCAGCTGGTCGACAAACGCTTCGAGCGCCTGCTTGCCGGACAGCGCAGGCTTGCCCTCGAGCTGCGCCAGCGAGGCTGCGGCCGCGCGCAGGGGGCCGGCCGCGTCGGCGATGGCGCCGGCCAGCTGTTCTTCATTCAGGCTCAATAGCATATACCGTTCGCGCATGCGCACCTGCTGGTTCAGCAGCACTTGCCGCAGCCGGCGCAGCACGGCGTCGCGGCTGGTGTGCAGGCTGGCGAAAGGGTCGACGCCATGCAGCACCCTGTGGCGCGCGATGATGTCGGCGAACTTGACGGCGAAGGCGTCGGCGGCCTGCGTCAATTCACTCTCGAGCAGGAACATCACCTGCAGATCGATGGCGGCATGCGCCAGGCGCAAGGGTCCGCGCAGCGCATCGGCCGCCTGCGGCGTAAAGCGCTTGAGCAGCAACAGCAGGTTGACGTCGGAAGTGGCGCGCACCTGGCCATCGGCGGCCGAGCCAAACAGCACGGCGGCGGCAAGGTCGTCACCAAAGGCGCTTTGCCCGGCGGCGACAAACACATCCAGGTGGCGTTGTATCTCTTCTGGCAGCGGTAGCGGCATGCGGTGTACTTTCACGGTGGGTTGGCGGAATGATCATAAGTTTGCAATATAGCAAAAATATGCATCCCTGCGCGCACCGTCCGCCAGAGAGCATCAACTCAGGTCAATACATTGAGCAAGCCATCGAGTCCCACGAAGTTCAGCGCCACGTCGGCCTGCGAGCGCACCACGGGTTTGGCGCGGAAGGCCACGGACAGGCCGGCGATGCCCATCATCTTCAAGTCGTTCGCGCCGTCGCCCATGACGATGGCTTCGGATGGGGAAATGCCCATCTCCTTGCACACGCGCTCCACCGTGCGCTGCTTTTCCTCGGCGTCGACGATACCGCCTAACACTTTGCCCGTCAGCTTGCCGTCGACGATTTCCAGTGCGTTCGCATGCGTGTAGTCGAGGCCCAGGCGTTCCTTCAGGCGCTCGGTGAAGAAGGTAAAGCCGCCCGATACCAGCAGGGTTTTCAGGCCGGCTTTTTGCACGGCCGCCAGCATGGTTTCCGCGCCCGGCGACAGTTTCAAACGCTCGTCGTAGACGCGCTGCAGGGCCGACGCATCGAGGCCTTCGAGCAGGGCCACGCGCTGTTTCAGGCTGGCCGCGAAATCGAGTTCGCCGCGCATGGCCGCTTCCGTGATGGCCGCCACCTGCGGTTTGAGACCCTGCATGTCGGCGATTTCATCGATGCACTCGATGGTGATCAGGGTCGAATCCATGTCCATCGCCACGAGCTTGAATTCGGCCAGTTCGCGCTGCCCCATCATGTAGGTGGCGTCCAGCTGCGCCGCCTGGGCCGCCACTTCGATGGTGGGGCGCAGCGCGGGCGAGTAGGCGATCTGTTCGCAGCGCACGGCGTTCGGGCCCAGGCGCGTGATGGAGGTCGGCGCGGCCAGCGCGGCGATGCGTTCGAGGCGTGCGCTATCGCCGTCCAGACCCTGCAGGATCAGATTCATGGTGATGCTCTTGGTATTGGTCATGGGGCAGTCCTGCATTAAGTATCGAAATGGTCTACACCGTCAATTGCTTGATGGTGGTCTTGATCTGTGTCACGCGCGCGGCCAGGTCCGGCATGGCGGCCGTGATTTTCAGTTTGTCCTGGCCATGCAGCTTGATATGGCGGTTTTTCTGGATCAGGTCGATGATGCGCATCGGGTCGATCGGCGGCTTGGCCATGAATTGCAGGGTGGCCGCCTCGCCATGCACGTCGATCTTGACGATGCCCACGGTTTTCGCCGCGATGCGCAGCCGGTGCGTTTCGACCAGGGCCTTGACGGCGTCGGGCAGCTTGCCGAAACGGTCGATCAGCTCTTCCTGGATATCGTCGATCTTCTCTTGCGTGGCGCAGTTGGCCAGGCGCTTGTAGATCGACAGGCGCTCGTGCACGTCGCCGCAGAAGTCGGCCGGCAGCAGGGCCGGCACGTGCAGGTTGATCTCGGTGGTCGAGGCCAGCGGCGCGGCCAGGTCCGGCTCCTTGCCGGCTTTCAGCGAGCGCACGGCTTCGTTGAGCATGTCCGAATACAGCTGGAAGCCGATTTCCGTCATCTCTCCCGACTGGCTCTCGCCCAGCACCTCGCCGGCGCCGCGGATTTCCAGGTCGTGCATGGCCAGGTAAAAGCCGCTGCCCAGTTCTTCCATCTGCTGGATGGCGTCCAGGCGGCGCTGCGCGAGTTTCGTGAGACCTTGCACGTCGTGCACCAGCAGGTAGGCGTAGGCCTGGTGATGCGAGCGTCCGACCCGGCCGCGCAGCTGGTGCAGCTGCGCCAGGCCGAACTTGTCGGCGCGGTGCATGATGATGGTGTTCGCCGTCGGCACGTCGATGCCCGTTTCAATGATGGTCGTGCACAGCAAAATATTAAAGCGCTGGGCGACGAAGTCGCGCATGACCTTTTCCAGGTCGCGCTCGTGCATCTGGCCGTGCGCCACGGCGATGCGCGCCTCGGGCAGCAGTTCCGTCAGCATGGCCAGGCGGTTCTGGATGGTTTCCACCTCGTTGTGCAGGAAGTAGATCTGGCCGCCGCGTTTGAGTTCGCGCAAGCACGCTTCGCGGATGATGGCTTCGCCTTCGCTGCGCACGAACGTCTTGATGGCCAGGCGCTTTTGCGGCGCCGTGGCGATGATGGAAAAGTCGCGCAAGCCTTCCAGGGCCATGCCCAGGGTGCGCGGGATCGGCGTGGCCGTCAGGGTCAGCACGTCCACTTCCGCGCGCAGCGCTTTCAGCGCTTCCTTCTGGCGCACGCCGAACCTGTGTTCCTCGTCGATGATGACGAGGCCCAGGCGCGTAAACTTCACGTCGTCGGACAGCAGCTTGTGCGTGCCGATGACGATGTCGATGGTGCCGTCGGCCATGCCCTTGAACGCCTGCGTGATTTCCTTGCCGCTGCGGAAGCGCGACAGTTCTGCGATGCGTACGGGCCAGTCGGCGAAGCGGTCGGCGAAGGTTTGCGCATGCTGCTCGGCCAGCAGGGTGGTGGGCGCCAGGATGGCCACCTGCTTGCCGCCCATGACGGCGATGAAGGCCGCGCGCAAGGCCACTTCCGTCTTGCCGAAGCCGACGTCGCCGCAGACGAGGCGGTCCATCGGTTTGCCGGAAGTCATGTCCTTGATGACGTTGTGGATGGCTTCGGCCTGGTCCGGCGTTTCGTCGAAGCCGAAGCTGTCGGCGAAGCGCTGGTAGTCGTGCGACGAGAATTCGAACGAGTGGCCTTGGCGCAGCGCGCGGCGTGCATACAGGTTGAGCAGCTCGGCGGCCGTGTCGCGCACTTGTTCGGCCGCGCGCTTTTTCGCTTTTTCCCACTGTCCCGAGCCGAGCGAATGCAGCGGCGCGTCTTCCGGCGACGCGCCCGAATAGCGGGAAATGACGTGCAGCTGCGACACGGGCACGTACAGTTTCGTGTCCTTCGCGTATTCGAGGTGCAAGAACTCCGTTTCGCCTTCGCCCAGGTCCATGCTGGTCAGGCCCATGTAGCGCCCGATGCCGTGGTTGATGTGCACAACGGGGTCGCCGATTTTCAGCTCCGACAGGTCGCGCACCATCGACTCGACCTGCGTCACGCCTTCCTGTTTCCTGCTGCCGACCCGGCGGCCGGAACCGGCATACAGCTCCGTCTCGGTGATGAAGGATAAATTCCCGTCCGGCGTGAACAATTCAAAGCCCGCGTGCAGCGGCGCCACGCCCAGCATCAGCTTGGCGTCGGATTGCAGGAAGCCATCGCTGCCTTCGACGGGCGTCAGGTGCAGATCGTATTCGGTGAAGTACTGCTGCAAGGTTTCGCGGCGGCCGTTCGATTCGGCGCAGATCATCACGCGGCGACCCGCTTGCAGCAGGTAGCTGCGCAGGTTGGCCAGCGGATCGTCGGCGCGGCGGTTGACGGCGATGTTCGGCACGGGCGCCGACAGTTCGGACGCCAGCGCATCGTTCGACTTCGCGATCGCCAGGCGCGGATACGGCTTGGCCAGGCCGAAGAACTGCTCGTCGGACAGGAACAGCGATTCGGGCGGCAAAATCGGCCGTTCGCGGTCCGCCTTTAAAAAGCGGTAGCGCGACTGGGTATCGGTCCAGAAGCGGCCGATGGCCGCATCGATCTCGCCCACCAGGGCCAGCGAGGCGTCGGGCGGCAGGTAGTCGAACAAGGTGGCCGTTTGTTCAAAAAACAGGGGCAGATAATATTCGATGCCGGCCGAGGCGATGCCGCTGCTGATGTCCTTGTAGACCACCGAGCGCGATGGATCGCCCTCGAACTGCTCGCGCCAGCGGTTGCGGAAGGTGGTGCGCGCCGCTTCATCCATGGGAAACTCGCGCCCCGGCAACAGCCGCACTTCATGCACGGGATACAGCGAGCGCTGGGTGTCGGCATCGAACGTGCGGATGGTTTCGATGGTGTCGCCGAACAGGTCAAGCCGGTAGGGCAGGGCCGAACCCATGGGGAACAGGTCGAGCAGGCCGCCGCGCACCGAGTATTCGCCGGGCGACATCACTTGCGAGACGTGGCTGTAGCCGGCCAGGGTCAGCTGCGACTTCAGGCGCGCTTCGTCGAGTTTTTCGCCCTTCTTGAAGAAGAAGGTGTAGGCGGCCAAAAAGGACGGCGGCGCCAGGCGCACCAGCGCCGTGGTGGCCGGCACGATCAGCACGTCGCACTGGCGCGTCTGGATTTCGTGCAGGGTGGCCAGGCGCTCGGAGACCAGATCCTGGTGCGGCGAAAACGCGTCGTAGGGCAGGGTTTCCCAGTCCGGCAGCAAATGGCAGCGCAATTCCTTGCCGCAAAACCACGGGATTTCATCGAGCAGGCGCTGGCCGTCGCTGGCCTGCGCCACCACCACGGCCAGCATCTGGCCCCGCGCTTTCAATTCCAGTGCGGCCAGCGCCAGGGCATAGGCGTCGGATGAACCATACAGGGCGGGCAGCGCATAGCGGTTGCCGGGCTTGGGGAGGGCTTTTGTTAAGTCTAAGGACATGCAGGCGATGACACTAGTGGCAGAGGCAGTTGAATGGGACAGCTGTGGTGCGCGCAGCGCCGCCAGTGACGGCGCTGACAGGCGAGATTATAGACCATCACCCGCGCGCATATTCGCGATACCGAAAGGAACATGCACCATGGGGATGGTCCCGCCTGCCGATTTGAGGTGGCTCAGCTGGTCGTCGAAGAAGATATGCGGCTTGAACACGGCCAGCACGCGCGATTTGTCCATGCCGCCCAGGAAAAACGTTTCGTCGGCCGCCACGCCCCAGCTTTTCAGGGTCGTCACGACCCGCTCGTGCGAAGGCGCGTTGCGCGCCGTGATGATGGCGATGCGCAGGATCTTCTTATAGCCGGGGTCGCGCCGCTGGGCCCTTTCCTCCAGGCGCTGCATGGTGGCCAGCTTCTGGAATAGGCCGGCCAGCGGTCCCGGGCGGTGCGGCGTGCCCACGTTCAGGGTTTCATGGGCGTGGAATTCATCGACGTCGTTGTTGCGCTTGAAGACAGTTTCCGCTTCGTCGTCGGCGATCACGCCGTCGAAATCGAAGGCCACGCGCAGTTCTTCGTCATTCTCGTCGTCTTCCGTGCGCGACGGCAGCACCAGGCCGGCCGGATAGTCGCAGGCCAGGGCGCTGCGCACGTCGTCTTCATTCGCGCTGAGGAAGAGCGAGGCGTTGAAGGCCGGCAGGTAGGGGTAGGGCGACTTGCCCGTCATGAAGGCGGCGCGCGAAATGTCCAGGCCGTAGTGGGCGATGCTGTGCATCACGCGCAAGCCCGTTTCCGGCGAATTGCGCGAAAACAGCACCACTTCCACGGGCGACTGGCGCGGATAATGCTTGTTGATGTTCAGGAAGCGGCGGATGAAGGGAAAGGCCACGCCGCGCGGCAAGACCGTGTCGATGTGCGTTTCCTGGTATTTGCGGTATTCCTCGGGACCGTTGTCGAGGTAGACCTGGTGCGATTCGGCCAGGTCGAACAGGGCGCTGGAAGCGACCCCGATCACCAGTTTGTGTTCGATAGGATAAGCCATGGTCTGCCTGTTGTTTGCTTGTTGCTCATCTTATACGACTATCAACTGCGTAGCCAATAGTGGCGCAGCGCGATTTTTTGCACCAAAGCGGGGCACTCTGTCAATTTTTTTGACCGCTGTGCAATACACGCCACAGTAAAGAAATAAATCTTGTTTTGTATCAAGTATTTGACAGCCAGCGCCCCCGTTTTCCACTATGCTTCCTATTATAAAATCTCGCCAATTGTAACGAAGCGTACGCCCCATCCCCGCCACCTTTATACAAGTGTCAGCTGTTTTACTCGAACATGCCAGCCCCGCCTTCGCCAGCAGTCTTCGTGACTTTATAAAGGATCTCGCCATGTTTAAGAATTTACTGATCAAATGGAAGTTGGCGACGCTCGTTGCCGTGATGATGGCGGCCTTGCTGGTGGTGGGCATCAGCGGCTACACGGGCATCGCCACCGTGGGCCGCGCCGTCAATGAAATCGGCGTGGTGCGCCTGCCGTCGATCCAGGGCTTGATGATGATCAGCGAAGGGCAGACGGCCGTCGCCGCCGCCACCCTGACGGCCGCCATCTATGAAAACAATTACCAGGCACAGGACAAGTTCGCGGAAGCGCTGCAGCTGCGCACCAAGGCCTGGAACAATATCGAGGCAGGCCGCAAGCTGTACGAGCCGCTGCCGCAAACGCCAGAGGAAGCCGTGCTGTGGCAGCGCTTCCAGGGCGAGTGGGCGGCCTGGAAGGGGGATGACGACAAGGTGCGCGCCATCTTGCGCCAGCTGGCCGACAACCGCGACGAGCCACGGCAGAAAGAGTTGTTCGTGACTTTCTACAAACAGTACCAGGACTCGCGCGCGCTGTTCGGCAAGGCCGAAGGCACGCTCAACGAGATCATCAAGCTCAATAACGGCGTGGCCGATGCCAGCGTCAAGGACGGCAGCGCGGCCGTGATCCGCTCGGAAAGCCTGATGGTCATCCTCGGCTTGCTGGCTTCCGCACTGGGCATCGGTTGCGCCGCCTACATCACGCGCGCCATCACGCAGCCGATCAATTCGGCCGTGAAAGTGGCGCAAACGGTGGCCTCGGGCGACCTGACGAGCCAGATCGAAGTGCACACGACGGAAGAAACGGGGCAGCTGCTGCAGGCGCTGAAAGACATGAATTCCAGCCTGGTCAGCATCGTCGGCCAGGTGCGCAGCGGCACGGAAACCATCGCCACGGCCTCGTCGGAAATCGCCAGCGGCAACCTGGACCTGTCCTCGCGCACGGAAGAGCAAGCCAGTTCGCTGGAAGAGACGGCGTCGTCGATGGAAGAACTGACGTCGACCGTGCGGCAGAATGCCGACAATGCCCAGCAGGCGAACCAGCTGGCGCTGAGCGCCTCGGGCGTGGCCGTCAAGGGCGGCGCCGTGGTGGGCAAGGTGGTCGAGACCATGGACGCCATCAACGACTCGTCGCGCAAGATCGTCGACATCATTTCCGTCATCGACGGCATCGCCTTCCAGACGAATATCCTGGCCTTGAATGCGGCCGTGGAAGCGGCGCGCGCGGGCGAGCAGGGACGCGGTTTCGCCGTCGTGGCGACGGAAGTGCGCAATCTGGCGCAACGTTCGGCGGCGGCGGCGAAGGAAATCAAGACCCTGATCGGCGACTCCGTCGTGGCCGTCGACGCGGGCAGCAAGCTGGTGGCCGAGGCGGGCAGCACGATGGCCGAAATCGTCTCCAGCGTGCAGCGCGTGACGGACATCATGGCGGAAATCAGCCTGGCCACGCAGGAGCAAAGCTCGGGCATCGACCAGATCAACCAGGCCATCGGCCAGATGGACCAGGTGACCCAGCAAAACGCGGCCCTGGTGGAAGAGGCGGCCGCCGCTGCCGAATCGCTGCAGGAGCAATCGGGCCAGCTGGCCGACGTGGTCAGCGTCTTCAAGCTCGATGGCGCCCAGGCGCCTGCCGCGCGCGCGAACGCCAAGCCGGCCGCGCCGCGCGCCGCGGTGGCCAGCGCCGCGCTGAAGCGTCCGGTACCGGGACATGCTTCGCGCCCCGCCGCAGGCCGCCCGGCCTTGCACGCCGTGCCGTCCCAGCGCCAGAGCGCGCCGCGCGACGACGAGTGGGAAGTGTTCTGATCGATTGACGGCGCCAGCATGCGCTAACGGACGGCCGCCTTGCGCGGCCGTTTTTGCCTGTGCACTGCGGTTACTACTTACTAAAAAAACAGCGTTATAAAAATAGCTGTTTTGCCATCTAAGCAAATCTTTGCAAAACTTAACGCGACATTGCTTGTGAGATAACTCACACTGCCTGCCGTACCACCCTTGTTCCCGCCTCGGCCACATCCCGGCTGACCCCTCCGCCTGCTGCGTCCAGCCATACCTGGCAGGCGGCAGCCATTGCCGTCAGCCTTGCATGCGAGCCCGGCGCGATGACCGATGCACCACACTGAAGGATGCGAATAAAGATGGCAAATATGAAAATCGGCACGCGCCTGCGCTGCTCCTTTGCGTTGTTGACCTTGCTGCTGCTGGCGACCGCCATGCTGGGCATGCTGCGCCTGTCCAGCCTGGAACTGCGCATGCGCGACGTGATCGACGACAAATATCCGAAAACCGTGCTGGCCAACGACATCATCAAGAATGTCAACATCATCGCGCGCTCCTCGCGCAACCTGCTCCTGATGACGGAGCCGCAGCAGCTGGCGCAGGAACGCGCCACCATCGCCAGGGCGGGCGGCGAAACGGAAAAGGGCCTGGCGCAGCTGGACAAGGTGGTGCTGTCGCCGCAGGGCCGCCAGCAGATGGCGGCCGTGACGCAGGCGCGCGCCGCGTTCAACGCCGGGCGCGACAAGGTGCTGACCCTGCTGGAAGAGGGCGCGCGCGACGAAGCGACGACTTTGCTGCTCGGCACCGTGCGCGGCGAGCAGCTGCGCTACATGGCGGCGCTGGAAAGCCTCATCGCGCACCAGCATGAGCTGATGGAGCAGGCGGGCGCCCAGGTGCGCCACGAATACGTCACGGCGCGCAACATGATGCTGGCGCTGAGCGCGCTGGCCGTGCTCTTTTCGCTCGTCACCGCCTGGCTGGTCACGCGCAGCATCGTCGATCCGCTGCGCCATGCCCTGACGGTGGCGCAGACCGTGGCCGCCGGCGACCTGACGTCGACCTTCGGCCGCCACGCCGGCGATGAAACGGGCAAGCTGCTCGACGCGCTGTGCATCATGAACGGCAACCTGCTCGACATCGTGCAGCAGGTGCGCGGCGGCACCGACACCATCGCCACGGCGTCGTCGCAGATCGCGGCCGGCAATATCGACCTGTCGTCGCGCACCGAGGAGCAGGCCAGCTCGCTGGAACAGACGGCGTCGGCGATGGAGGAACTGAGCTCCACGGTGCAGCAGAACGCGGACAATGCCCGCCATGCCAGCGTGCTGGCCGTCGAGGCGGCGAACATCGCCGGCGCCGGCGGGCAAGCCGTGGGACAGGTCATTCACACCATGGACGCCATCAGCGCGTCCTCGGCGCAGATCGCCGACATCATCGGCGTGATCGACATGCTGGCCTTCCAGACGAATATCCTGGCCCTGAACGCGGCCGTCGAGGCGGCGCGCGCCGGCGAGCAGGGGCGCGGCTTTGCCGTCGTGGCGACGGAAGTGCGCAACCTGGCGCAGCGCAGCGCGGCGGCGGCGCGCGATATCCGCGCCCTGATCGCCAATTCCACGCAGCAGGTGGACGCCGGCGCGGCCCTTGTGGCGCAGGCCGGCGCCACGATGCAGGACGTGGTGGCGGCCGTGGGGCGCGTGAGCCAGATGGTGGCCGACATCACGGCGGCCAGCGCCGAGCAAAGCACGGGCATCGGCCAGGTCAGCCAGGCGGTGCTGCAGATGGATGAAGTGACGCAGCAGAACGCCGCCCTGGTGGAAGAGGCGGCGGCCGCGTCGCAATCGCTGGAGGGCGAGGCGGCGAAGCTGCTGCAGGTGGTCAGCGTGTTTCGCCTGCGCCAGGGGCCGGCGGTTCTGGCGGGCCGCCCTGCGTCTGCCGTGCCGCGCCTGCCGGCCTAGTGGCGCACCTGGCAAGGTTCTGGCAGGTCGCGCTGGCGCGGCTGTGCCGGGCGCCGGCGCGCAGCCGGGAGTTGCAGCGGCGTCTGGACAGCGCCATCGCCGGCGGCGAATTCTGCTTTCACTACCAGGGCAAGTTCGATACGGCGCAATTGCGTCTGGTCGGCCTCGAAGCGCTGCTACGCTGGAACCATCCGCGCCACGGCCTGGTCTATCCGAACGAATTCATCGGTCTGGCCGAGCAGACTGGCGCCATCGCCGCGCTGGGCAACTGGGGCATTGATGCGGCCTGCCGCCAGCTGGCGCAGTGGCGCGCGCAGGGCCTGCCTTTGGTGCCGGTCGCGGTGAACGTCTCGGCGCGCCAGCTATGCCAGCCGCAGTTGCCGGCGCAGTTACCCGATTTCGTGTTGAGCTGCCTGCGGCGCCACGCCATTCCCGCCTGCCTGCTGGAGCTGGAAGTGACGGAAAGCTGCTGCATCGACGATATGGCGCAGGCGGCGCAGGGATTGCGCCAGCTGCGCGCGCTGGGCCTGGCCATTTCGCTCGACGATTACGGCACCGGCCATTCGGGCTTGAGCCATGTCAGGCTGCTGCCGATTCATACCATCAAGATCGACCGTTCCTTCATCCACGACCTGGGCAGCAGTGGCAGCGGTGGCCGCGACGCCGTCATCGTCGCCTCGACCCTGGCGCTGGCGCGCGGCCTGGGCTTGCAGGCGCTGGCCGAAGGCGTGGAAAACGGTGAGCAATTGGCGCAGCTGCGGCGGCTGGGCTGCCCGCAGGTGCAGGGATTCTATTTGCACCGCCCGGCGCCCGCGGACGAGGTGGCCGCGCTGCTGTCCGCCGGCCTTGTAACAGTGCCGAAACATGGCGCCATGCGGCATGGCGCGGATGCTCAGTAGAATATGGCCACTGCAAGCCGCGTGCTTTAACACCTACTCCCCCACGCAAGAATGATAAACAGTCCCGTCCCGGCCTATGTCTTTGGCCCGTTTCGCCTTTTGCCGCTGGAGCGCCTGCTGTTCGAGGGCGACCGCGCGCTGCGCCTGGGCAGCAGGGCCATGGACTTGCTGCTGGCCCTGCTGGAGCGCGCCGGCGACATCGTCGACAAGCATGAACTGGTGGCCATCGTCTGGCCCAATGCCGTGGTCGACGACGCGACCTTGCGCGTGCATCTGGCGGCGCTGCGCAAGGCGCTCGGCGATGGCCGCGACGGCCAGCGCTACATCACCACCATCCCCGGGCGCGGCTATGGCTTCCTGGCGCCGCTGGCGCACACGGGCCGTCCGGCCTCCGGTGCGGCGGGCGCCGAGCCGCGGCACAACCTGCCCGTCATGCTGACGCGCATGCTGGGCCGCGCCGAGGTGCTGCAAACGATGGCCAACCAGCTGCTGCAATTGCGCCTGCTGTGCATTGCCGGTCCGGGCGGCATCGGCAAGACCACCCTGGCCGTCGGCCTGGCCACGCGGGTGCTGCGCCGCTATGCCGACGGCGTGTGTTTCGTCGACCTGTCGCCGCTGGACGAGGACCGCCTGGTGCCGCTGGCGCTGGCCACGGCGCTGGGCGTGGCGGTGCCGGCCGGCGACGCCATGCCAGTCCTGCTGGCCTATCTGCGCCCGCGCCACATGCTGCTCGTGCTCGATAACTGCGAACACGTGATCGGCGCGGCCGCCACGCTGGCCGACGCCTTGCTCAAGGGCGCGCCGCTGCTGCACCTGCTGGCCACCAGCCGCGAGCCGCTGCGCCTCAGCAGCGAACAGCTGCAGCGCCTGCCCGCGCTGGAATTGCCACCGGCCGACGCCGCGCCCGATGCGGCGGCGCTCCGGCATTTCGCCGCGGTGCAGCTGTTTTGCGAACGCTGCGCGGCCGTCGACGATGCCTTCGTGCTGGCTGACGCCGACGTGCCCGTGGTGGTGGACATTTGCCGGCGCCTCGACGGCATCCCGCTGGCGCTGGAGCTGGCGGCCGGGCGCATCGGCCATTTCGGCCTGCACGAATTGCGCCGCCAGCTCGATGACCGCTTTCGCCTGCTCACGCGCGGCGCGCGCAACATGCCCTTGCGCCACCAGACCTTGCGCGCCACCCTGGACTGGAGCTATGGCCTGCTCGACGCGCAAGAGCGCCAGGTGCTGCAGGCGCTGAGCGTGTTCAGGAGCCGCTTCCGCCTCGAGTCGGCCAGCGCCGTGGCCGGATGCGACGTGTTCGACACGCTGGCCGACCTGGCCGCCAAGTCCCTCGTCAGCATCGAGTTTTGCCGCCAGCATGTGTATTACCGGTTGCTCGACACCACGCGCGCGTATGCTGGCGCGCAGTTGTCGGCAGGCGGGGATGCGGGCGCCGTGCTGCTGCGCCATGCGCGCCATTGCCTGGGCCTGGCCGGACGCATCGCCGCCGACTGGGCAAGCATGCCGCCGGCCCAATGGAGCGCGCGCTACGGCCGCCATGTCGACGACCTGCGCGCCGCCATCGACTGGGCCTTCGGCGAGGAGGGCGACGTGGCGCTGGGCGTGGCACTGACCCTGGCCGCGCAAACCCTGTTCTATCAGCTGTCGCTGATGGATGAATACCGCGTGCGCGTCGAGCGGGCGCTCGAGCGCATGGCAACGCATGCCGTGGACGACCCCGACAGCGAGATGCAGCTGCATGCCTCGCAGGCGCACCTGCTGCTGCATACGCAGGGCATCACCGGCACCATGCTGCGTTCGTTCCAGCGCGGCTATGCGCTGGCCATGCGCACGGACGATGGCAGCCGCCGTGCCGAAGCGATCTGCGGCATGTGGATCTGCAGCCTGAAGCTGGCCGACTTCCAGCGCGCCGACAGTTACGTCACCGAGCTGGCCATCCTGTGCGAGGCGCGCGGCGACACGGCGATGCGCCTGGTGCTGGCGCGCATGCGTTCCGTGGGCGAGTATGTGCAGGGACGCTACGCGCAGTCGGCGGCGCTGGCGCGCATGGTGCTCGCGCATCCCGAGGGGGCCGCGCAGCTCGGCTTCAACAATGCCTTGCTGGCCGATCACCAGGTGTGCCTGCGCGGCACGCTGGCGCGCTGCCTGTGGATGCAGGGCCGCCCCGACGACGCCCTGGCGCTGGCGCGCGAGGCGGTGACGGTGGGCTTCGAGCACAATGGCGTCACGCTGTGCGTGGCGCTGGCCATCAATGCCATACCCGTCGCCCTGTGGTGCGGACAGCGGGAACTGGCGCATGCGTGGATTTGCCTGCTGTGCGAGCACGCGGCCCGCTATGGCTTGCTGTACTGGAGCGCCTGGGGCGCCGCCTACCAGCGCCTGCTCGACGGGGGCGAGGCGCTGACACAGTTCCCCTGGCCGTCGGTGCGCAGCTGGCCGATACAGGTCGATCTGATGGCCACCCTGCACGACGCGGCCGCCGATAGCCAGGCGCTGCGGCGCGCGCGCATGGGCCTGGCGCCGTGGAGCGCGCCGGAAGTGCTGCGCCGCGACGCGCACCACCGCTGGCGCGCGCTGGCGCACGACGATGCGGCCGGCCTGGAAGCGGTGCGGGTACAGCTGGAAGAGGCGCTGCAGCTGGCCAGGGGCCAGCAGGCGCCGGGCTGGGAGCTGCGCTGCGCCACCAGCCTGGCGGCCGTGCTGCAGGCGCAAGGCCGCCCCGTCGCCGCGCATGCCGTGCTGGCTCCTGTGCATGCGGCCTACCGTCAGGGACGCGACACGACGGATGTGATGGCGGCGGCGGCTTTGCTGGCGCAGCTGGCCTGAGCGCTATTCGTAGGCCCCCAGCCGGCGCTGTTCCTCCGGCGTGAAACTGGCGTCGCGCAGCTGCTGCAGTGCTGCCGCATCCTGCGCGCCGCCGGGAAGGGCGGCTTTCTGTGCTTTGAGCGCTTGATAGGCGATGATGCGCTGCTGCCACTGCGATTCCTCGCGGTCCAGTTCCGCCAGGCGCGCCGCCGCCGCCGGCGTGAACGTGCCGGCGCGCAGGCGATAGACTTCATTTTCGCCGCCGCCCTGTGCCCGCAAGGCCTTGACGGAGGCGTCCAGCTGCGCCACCTGCAGCGGCGCGTCGCGTGCGGCGCGCTGGGCCGGCGACATTTTCTGGTCCAGCGCGGCCAGTTGCGCCTGGCGCTGCGCCTCGTCGAGCGATGCGTCGCCGAGTATCGCCATGCGCGCCACGGCGTCGTCGTCATACGCGTCGCTGGCGCCGAACAGGCCCGCGCTTTCCTCGGCTGTAAAGTAATTGCCGCGCAAGGCGCGCATGGCTTGCAGGCGTGCGCGCGCCGCCAGGGCCGCATCGGCTTGCGCCGGCAAGGCCTGTTCCGCGCCGGCCAGCGCCTGCTTGTAGGCCAGGTACGCGCCAAGCAGGCGTTTCGCTTCGCGGGCGGGCACGGGCGCCAGGCGCTTGTCGAGTTCCGCCTCGATCTGGCTGCGGATGGCGGCCAGCGGCTTTTCGCCGAGGCCCGCCAGATAGTAGTCGAACAGGTGGCCCAGTTCCGCGTCGACCACCAGCTTGTCGCCGGCGGCCACCGTCACGTTGCCGTCGGGCCGCGTGCCTTCCATCGAGCGCACGAACGCGAACAGGTCCGGTTCCGCCTTTTCCGGCGGCGGGGCGGGCGCCTCGCCCGGGCGCAGCGCCAGGTACAGGGCCAGGGCCGCCAGGCTGCCGCCGAAGATCCATTTCGCGTGCATGCGCTTCTCCTTACAGTCCCAGGCCTTGCAGGCGGTTCGCTTGCTGGCGGAAGACGGTGACGGGGCTCGTCTCGAACAGGTTGACGATGCCGACGAACTGATTGACTTCATCGAGGTGGTTCATGGCGTAGTCGTCGCGGATCACCTTGCCCAGGTGGCTGGAGCAGCTGCTGACCAGGCCATCGTTCTTGACGCCGCCGAAGGCCAGGCTGATGGCCGCCAGTGCCGGGTCGCCCACGTCGAGCACATTCGTGTACGGTTGCGCGCCGCTCCACGAAAAATAGTGCACGCCTTGCACCTGGTAGGCGCCTTCGCCGCAGGCTGAGGTGGGCACGCCTTGCGGGTGGCGGCTGTTGAAGGCGAGCGAGCCGGCCGTGGACAGCGACGCCAGCGAGGCGCCCGCGTTTTGCGGCAAGCCCTTGTTGCCCGACAAAATACCGATCAGCGAGGCGAGCGCATTGCCCAGCGCGTTGCTGGTGTTGGGAATGGCGCCGCTGAGGATATCGGCCACCTTGGAACCCTTGTTCACGCCGGCCACGCTGGTGACGGACGCCACCAGGTCGGGGCGCACGGAGGCGACATAGCGGGCCGTGGGGCCGCCGTGGCTATGGCCGATCAGATTGACCTTGGCCGCGCCCGTGGCGGCGAGGATTTGCCGCACCTGCGACAGCAGCTGCTCGCCGCGTACTTCCGTGCTATTGGCGCCCGACACGGTGGTCACATACACTTGCGCGCCGCCGCTGCGCAGGGCGGCGGGGACGCCATAAAAATATTCGACGGGACCGAGCTTGTCGAAGCCGAACAGGCCGTGCACGAGCACGATCGGATACTTGGTCTGCGTGTAGCCGGCGGCGCTGGCGCTGCCGGGCAGGATGGCGAGGGAAAACAGCAGGGTGGATAGCAATTGCCAAAAGCGAGTCTTCATTTTGTCTCCGTTATTTGAATAATATGGAAATGTCGATGCTGTAGCGGTGAACCGTGCACTCCTTACATTCTTGATGCATTAAAAATAGCGAGCGCTCGGTTTTTGAATGTAGCACCGCTCGATGTAAATTGCATTTGAATTGCATGATGCAGCGCAATAACTGTGGGAATTTGGCGTTGCTGATGTGCCCATTGCATAGTTGAAAAGTCAAATAGTTGTTTTCCTGAGCTATAATCGGCCCGGCATCCGCCGTCCCGCCGTCTTGCCATGCCGCGTACCTGCATGGCATGGATATCGCTCCTCCACCGTTACTTGGGAATGCACTTGTCGACCCATTTTAATTTTGAACAGTTTCAGCAGATGACGCCGTTAAATGGCGAAAACATCTGGGAATATATTCTTGACCGCCACGCGGAGCGCATCGGCGTCAAACGCCGCAAGCCGGCGCTGGAAAATCTTGAACGCATCTTCGTCGCCACCTTCCGCCTGGCCAATGACGTGGGCTTCCGCGCCATGAGCTTGCGCGATTTGTGCCGCGAGACCGGGCTGTCGATGGGCGGCCTGTATGGCTATATCACCAGCAAGGATCAACTGGCCGAAATGATCGAGGACGTGGTGCGCCACGCCACGCAAGCCTTGCCGCTGCTGTTTGCGGACGTGAAGTCGCCGCTGGACCGCCTGGAAGCGATGATACGCTCGTCGATCTACCTGTCCGAAGTGCTGCAGCCGTGGTTTTATTTTGTCTTCATGGATTCGCGCGTGCTGCAGGTGGAGCAGCGCAGCATGGCGAAAAATTCGGAACTGTATGTGCAGACCCTGATCGCCGCCACCATCGGGGAAATTGAACCGAAGCCGCAGGGCGATCCCACCTTGCTTGCCGCACACTGCCTGGCCCTGTTCCAGGACTGGTACGTGAAACGCTGGAAGTACCGTGCGGCGAAGGTCAATGTCGACGATTTTGCCGACAGCGTCGTCAGTACGGTGCGCGGGTATTTGAGCATGGTCAAGGCGGCGTAAAAACGCCGCCAACGGCGTCTTGTCGGGTTACGCCGTTCCGGCTAACCCGACCTACTGGTCCATCAGTTCGAGGTTTCCACCGGCACCGTCTCTGGCACGGCCGCCGGATCCGTCGGCGTTTCCACATCCATATCCAGCGTCTTGACGCCATTCATGTCGATGAATTCGTCGTACAGCCACTCGCCGTCGACCTGGCTCAGGCCCGCCGGCACGGCGCGCGTGATTTGCGGGCGCGCCGACAGGGCCGTGCGCATGTAGTCGATCCAGATCGGCATGGCCAGCGAGGAGCCGAATTCGCGCCCGCCCAGGGATTTGGGTTCGTCATAGCCCATCCACGCCACCGCCACGATGCCGCCGCCATAGCCGGCGAACCAGCCGTCGACGGCGTCGCTGGTGGTGCCCGTCTTGCCGGCGATGTCGCCGCGCCCCAGTTTTTTCGTCGCCGCCGCGCCCGTGCCGGTGCGCGTGACTTCGCGCAGCATGCTGTCCATCACGAAGGCGTTGCGCGGGTCCAGCGCCAGGGTCTTGTCATCGTTCGGCGCGGGCGGTTTGGTCTGCATCAGCACCGTGCCCTTGGCGTCGACGATGCGGTCGATCAGATACGGTTCCACCTGGTGGCCGCCGTTGGCGAACAGGGCGTAGGCACCCGCCATCTGCACGGGCGTGACGGAACCCGTGCCCAGCGCCATCGTCAGATTGCTGGGCTGGCGCGCCGGGTCGAAACCGAATTTTTCCATGAAGTCGTGCGTGTACGACACGCCCAGCGCGCGCAGGATGCGCACCGAGGCCACGTTCTTCGATTGCGCCAGCGCGTAGCGCATGGTGATCGGGCCGTCGAACTTGAAGTCGTCATTCTGCGGCGCCCACACCTTGCCGCCCGCCTGCATTTCCAGGGGCACGTCGTTGATCAGGGTGGCCGGCGAAAAGCCTTTTTCCAGCGCCGCCGAATACACGAAGGGCTTCATGGCCGAACCGGGCTGGCGCCAGGCTTGCGTGACGTGGTTGAACTTTTGCAGGTTGTAGTCGAAGCCGCCCACCATCGCGTGGTAGGCGCCCGTTTCCGCATCGAGCGAGACGAAGGCGGCGGCCACCAGCGGTACTTGCGTGATGGCCCAGTTGCCCTTGCCATCCTTGCTGATGCGGATCACGGCGCCCGGGCGCAGCTTGATGCCAGCGCTGGCCTTGGCGGACAGGGCAGGGGCGGCAAAGCGCAGGCCTTCGCCCGTGATGGCCTTGGCGTCGCCGTCGCCCGTGTCGGCCACCACCTTGCCGCTAACCACTTCCGTGACGACGGCGGCGATCAGGCCGTCGCTGTCCGGGCGTTTTTGCAGTGCAGCATCGATGGCGTCGTCGCGCTGCTCGGCGTCGAGCGGCATGTCGATGAAGGTTTCCGGGCCGCGGTAGCCGTGGCGCTGGTCGTAGGCGATGACGTTGCGGCGCGTCGAGGCGTAGGCCGCGTCCTGGTCCGCTTTCAGGATCGTCGTGTAGACGCTGATGCCCTTGGTGTAGCTGTCTTCCTTGTACTGGGCATACACGGCCTGGCGCGCCAGTTCGGCCACGTATTCGGCGTGCGTGTCGAAACCCTGCTTGCCGCGGGTATTGATATGCAGCGGCTGGGCCAGCGCTTGCTGGTACTGGCCTTCGCTGATGTAATCGAGTTCGCGCATGCGTTTCAAGACCAGTTGCTGGCGCGCGTGCGCCTTTTTCGGATTGCTGATCGGGTTATGCCGCGACGGGTTTTGCGGCAAGCCGGCCAGCATGGCCATTTCCGCGATCGACAGTTCATTCAGCGGTTTGCCGAAGTAGGTCTGCGCCGCGCTGCCGAAGCCGAACGAGCGCTGGCCCAGGTACATCTGGTTCATGTACAGCTCGAGAATCTGGTCTTTCGACAGGGCAGCCTCGATTTTCAGGGCCAGCATGATTTCATTGAGCTTGCGCGAGGCGACTTTTTCGCGCGTCAGGAAGAAGTTGCGCGCCACCTGCATGGTGATGGTGGAACCGCCGCCGTGGCCGAAGCCGTGGCGCAGGTTCGACAGCACGGCGCCGCCGGCGCGCACGAAGTCGATGCCGTGGTGTTCGTAGAAGCGGCCATCCTCGATGGCCAGCAAGGCCTTTTTCATCATTTCCGGCACTTGCGCGATCGGCACGAAGTCGCGGTGTTCTTCGCCGAATTCGCCGATCAGCACATTGTCGGCCGTGTACACGCGCAGCGGTATCTTCGGCTGGTAGTCGGTGATGACGTCCAGTTCGGGCAGGCGCGGGCGCACGTACAGGAACAGGTAGGCGGCCAGCAGCACGGCGGCGGCCAGCGCGGCGCAGCCGGCGATGATGAAGCCGCGCACGGTGGCGCGGCGGGAAGGCCAGGGGAATCCGGTTCGTTTGGCAGTCAAGGCAGTCTCACGTGAGCGTGCAAGGCACGGTGGCAGCGATTATAGACCAATGCGCCAGCGCCTCCCGTGCGGGCGGGGCGCCGGGCCAGGCGCCGGGACCGGGAGCAAAAAACCTTTTCATCGAAACGCGGCTGTGCGATAGTCTCGGCTTCAAGAAAATAGCCCGGGCGTCAATCCGGGCTGTTTATTTTTAAAAATTAAGGAAATATCCATGGCAAAAGATGCAACACCGAGCGTCGTGAAGCCCTATATCCCGGCCGATGCGAAGCTGCCCGAGATGACCTTCCGCGCGCTGTTCATGGGCGTCATCCTGGGGATGGTCTTTGGCGCCTCCTCGCTGTACCTGGTGCTGAAAGTGGGCCTGACCGTCAGCGCCTCGATTCCCGTCGCCGTGATCGCCATCACCCTGTTCGGCCTGGCCAAGAAGGTGGGCGGCAAGGATTCGTCGATCCTGGAAAACAGCATCACGCAAACGGCCGGTTCGGCCGGCGAATCGCTGGCCTTCGGCCTGGGCGTGACCATGCCCGCCATCCTGATCCTCGGCTTCGACCTGGAAATCTCGCGGGTCATGCTGGTCGGTATCCTCGGCGGCCTGCTGGGCATCCTGATGATGATCCCCATGCGCCGCACCATGATCGTCGACCAGCACAAGGAACTCAAATTCCCCGAAGGCACGGCCTGCGCCGAAGTACTCAAGGCGGCCGCCACGGAAGAATCGCGCATCGCCGCCGGCGAAAGCATTGAGAAAGACTCGGCTGCCGCGCTGGACGCCAAGCGCCGCGCGAAGATCATCTTCGGCGGCTTTGCCGTCGGCTTGCTGTATAAAGTCTTCAATATCTCGTTCAAGGGCTGGCGGGATACGCCGGGCGTGGAATTTGCCGCGCCGCTGAAGGGCGGCTCCATCGGCGCCGAGATTTCCCCTGAATTGCTGGGCGTGGGCTACATCATCGGCCCGCGCATCGCCGCCACCATGGCGGCCGGCGGCGTGCTGTCGTATCTGCTCTTGATCCCGATGATCAAGTTCTTCGGCGACAGCCTGACCACCGTGCTCTCGCCGGGCACCAAGTTGATCAGCGAAATGGGCGCGGACGACGTGCGCAGCGCCTACGTGCTGTATATCGGCGCGGGCGCCGTGGCCGCCGGCGGCCTGATTTCGCTGGTGCGCGCCATGCCCATGATCTGGCGCAGCCTGTCGGCCGGCCTGAAAGGCATCGGCAAGGGCGTCAAGAGCAATTCCACCCTGCGCACGGACCAGGATATCCCACTGAAATGGGTCATCATCGGCTGCCTGTCCATCATCGCCGTGATCACCTTCGCCACGCCGCTGCACATGAACTTCCTCGGCGCGCTGCTGATCCTCGTCTTCGGCTTTTTGTTCGCCACCGTGTCGTCGCGCCTGACGGGCGAAATCGGCTCGTCGTCGAACCCGATTTCCGGCATGGCCGTGGCCACCTTGCTGTTCACTTGCCTGATCTTCCTGATCATGGGCTGGACGGGCGGGCGTTACTATGTGACTGCCCTGTCGGTGGGCGCCATCGTGTGCATCGCCGCCAGCAATGCGGGCACCACCTCGCAAGACTTGAAAACCGGCTACCTGGTGGGCGCCACGCCGCGCCTGCAGCAGTACGCGATTCTGGCGGGTGCCTTGTCGTCGGCGCTGATCCTCGGTCCGATTCTGTTGAAACTGAATGAAGCGAGCACCGTCTACGTGCCGGCCGCGCAAGTGGCGCCTGGCCTGACGGTCGATGCGTCGAAGCTGACGGTGACGGGCGAACTGCATGGCCCGCAAGCCGATACGGACCACAATACGTATAAAGTCTGGCAAAAGACGGACACCGTGGGCGGCCCGGCCGGCAAGTATTTCGTTAAGGAAGATGGCCAGCTGGCTTACCTGGTCGATCCGGGCATCAATGGCCATTACAGCAAGCGTCCGGACGGCTCGGAAGTGAAGAAATACGATGCGCCGAAGGCCGTGCTGATGTCCTACATCATCAAGGGCATCCTCGACCAGCAGCTGCCGTGGACCCTGGTGCTGTTCGGCGTGATGATCGCCGTGGTGCTGGAAATGGCTGGCATTCCGTCGCTGGCGTTTTCCGTGGGCGTGTACCTGCCGCTGTCGTCGACCTTGCCGATTTTCGTCGGCGGCCTGGTGCGCTGGCTGGCGGACCGCCGCAACAACAAGCTGGAACACAATGCAAAGCTGAACGAGGAAGAGCGCCAGCTGGCGGGCGACCGCAGCTCGGGCGTGCTGCTCGCTTCCGGCTACATCGCCGGCGGCGCGCTGGCCGGCATCATCATTGCGATTACGGCCGGCGTGCTGACGCACTTCGACCAGATGATGGCCGACTGGGCCGAGCATGGCAATCCGTTCTATGCGGGCCTGCATTCGGATGCGCTGTCGCTGCTGCCATATGCCGTCATCATCGTGCTGCTGTATATCGTCGCAAGAGAGAAGAAGGCGGACCGCCCGCAGGCTTGATGTTGTAGCCAACCCAAGTAAAACCGCCCGGTGTCATGACGATCCGGGCGGTTTTTTCATGCGCGTCCGATGGGCCGGGCCGCCAGCTGCGCCGCGCTCGCGTAGATCGTCACGTGTTCGGACGCCAGCCGGTGCAGGTGCGCATAAAACGCCTGCGCGGGAATGCACCACGACGCCGCATCGCCAACTTGCCCGTTGACGCGCAGGCCGGCGGCGTCGAACTCGCGCGCAAAATAATCGCGCAAGTCATTCCGGCTTGCATGGTCGATGCGGCGCTGGGCGACTGCCTGGTCGAACGGGCGCACGGGCACGTCCCAGCGCCGGCCGGCGTGGTCCAGGCAAGCCAGCAGCTTTACATCGTCTTCCCAGACGGGCACGGGAAAGGCGTCGCCCATGGCGTCTTCCAGCGCGTGGTAGAACGTCACCGGCCCCATGGAAATGCCCAGGCCCAGCACCTTCGCCTGCTCGCAGGCGATGAAGCGCTGCCAGGGCGAGCCCATGCCGAAGATCGAGGGCGCGCGGTGGTGCGCCTCGGTCAGATCGGCGGCATGGCGGCCCCACGCGGACACGGAGTGTGTCGGGTGGATGCTGCGATGGATCGCATCACTGGCCAGGAAGGCTTCCGGCAGCCGGCCCATGTGCGTGCCATGGCGGCGCGGGTCGAACACATAGTCCGGCATGGCGCAGGTGGCGCGCACGGAGCCGCCGGGCAGATAGTAGGTGGGCAGCAGCAGGGTGCCTTGCGGGCCGACGGCGTCCTGCAGGGCACTTATCACGGCCACTGCGCCGCCTTCGACATAGCCCAGGCTTTTCAGCGAGGAATGCACGAACAGCGTATCGCCTGGCGCCACGCCGAGCCGCGCCAGGCCGGACGCCAGCGTGGCGCGCGTCACGTGGGGCCTGCTCTGGCGCACGTGACTGGCGCTGGCGGCGCGGCGCCACGCTTCCAGCGCGGCCCTGGCGGCGCGTTTGGCCCGTTCAAGCATCGCCGATTTCCAGTTCCAGCAGGTTCGCATCGATGCAGAACTTGGCGGCCCAGTTCAGGTAAGCCCAGGTGCCGTAATCGCCATCGACGGGAAACGAACCCTTGACGCCGCCGCGCGCGTGCAAGGGGCCGTCGATGCTGACGCAGCGCCGCACGTAACTATTCAGGCGGCGTCCCGCATCGAGGTAGCGCCGCTCGCCCGTGAGCTGGTACAGCAGGAACAGACAATGCGCGTTTTGCGCGGAGCCCGTGAGGCAGGCGTAGCAGGCCCCAGGCTGGAAGTCCGGACCGAGGCGGCCCGCCAGGTAGCCGTCGGCCGCCACGGCCCTGGCGATGCTCGTGCCGGTGCGCGCGGCGGCGTCCAGCAGGTCGGCGCGCGCCGAAAAACGGTGCGCTTCGAGCAGGCCGCGCAAGGCATAGCCGATGGTATGGGTCAGGGGCAGGAGCGGATTGTCGAGGCAGTTCGAAGCGAACCAGCCATTGAGACGCTGTTTGCTCAGTGCCCAGTCGACCTGGCGCAGGCCGGCCGCGCCATAGCCGTGTCCCGGCGCGATGCGGTCCGCTTCGAACAGGCCCCACGCCACATGCGTTTCGTAGGCCTTGTCGCCCGCGCTGGCGAACGGCGTCGGATGCCTGCGCCAGCAGCCGTCGGCATCCTGGCTGTCGCGCAGCCAGCTTGCCGCGCGCTGCATGGCGTCCCGGTAGGCTTCGCCGTATGCTGCCACGCCGGCGGCCAGGCCAAGCAGGATCTGACCCGTGTTGAAGGTGACGGGCACGCGCGGGGTGGAGTCGATCTTCCCGCCCTGGAAGCCGCCTTGCGGGAACTGGATGGCCACGCACCAATCGAGCATGCGGCGCGCCCGCCCGTGCAGGGCCTCATCTTCACCATGATCGCCCGTGCGCCGCGCCACGGCGATCATGGTGGGGATGATGTAGCCGGTGGTCTCCGGGTAGGAGCTCGACCAGCCCGTCAGCAAATTGTAATCGCGCGCGACGCCGCCGTCGTTTGAGCTGGAATGATCCTGCGCCGCGCACAGCCAGGCCGTGCAGGCCTTGACGACGGCTTGCGGGCCGGGGTCGAAGGCGGGCAGGCCGCGCCGGTCCGACAGTCGCTCCATGCGCGCCGCCGCAGGCAGGCCCGCCTGCGGCGCCAGTGTGTTGCGGATCTTCGTGAGCAAGGTGCGCATGGCATTCCATTTGGTGATTGGCTCAGGCCACTCTAGCGCCGGCAGCCGGCACGGCTATTGACTTGCCGCAAGGATTCGCTGCCGCCGGAATTGACGCATAATGGCTACTTCACCGTCGTCGACGAGGCCCGCCATGAACAATGTCACGCTTGAGTATTCGGTCGTCACCAATCCCGACTCCTTTGTCGGCTTCAAGTATTACGTCAAGGCGGGGCAGGCATTCGATGCCGACGATTTCGCCTATTCCTACAAGCTGAACCGGTCCGACCTGGACCCCGACAGCGTGCTGGCCACGCGCGAGGCGGCGGCGAATCTGCAGCCGGGCGAGTGGCTGACGGTGTCGCATTCGATTGCGGCGTAGCGCTATGGCTGCGCGTTTCCACTTTAACTTTACCGGCCCGCCAGGGATCTATGCATCTGACTCTTTCAGCATTTCCTGATATTTCCATTGTTCCAACCTTGCCTGAACACGCGCAAGCGCTGGCCACCCTGGTGGCGCAAAACCGTGAGCACCTGCAAGCTTATTTGCCCGCCGTGGTGCAGCTGGACTCCTTCGGCGAGGCGCAGGCCTATCTGCAGGCCGCTTGCGCGCGCGCAGCCAGCGGTGACGTCCTGGAGTGGCATGTTTTCTCCGCTACGGCCTTGTGCGGCAGCATCCGCCTGAAAGACATCGACGCAGCGGAGCGCAATGCCCGGATCGGTTATTACCTCGGAAGCCAGTTCCAGGGCCGGGGCATCGCCAGCGCCGCGGTACGCGCCGTCCTCGCGCATGCGTTTGGCGCGCTGCAGTTGCACCGCATCGAATTACAGTGCGCGGCCGGCAATCACGCCAGCATGGCGCTGGCCGAGCGGCTGGGGTTTGCGCACGAGGGCGTGCTGCGGCAAGGGGAGCTGTTAAATGGCGTGTTTGTCGACCTGCACGTCTTTGGTTTGCTGCAGCCCGATTTTGTGCCGGAGGGTGTGGCCTTTAGCCCGGCATGAACCACGCCCGCAGTGCATCCTCGGCCCGATGCGCCGTTGCCTGCGTCAAGGTCAGCACGATGATCTTTTCCTGCGCCGGGCGATGTCCATCGCCGTCGGCCAGTTCGATGGCTTGCTCGAAACTCGTGTAGTCGTGGCCGAATTCATGCGGGCATTGCTGCACGATGCGCGCCGCCTTGCCGGCGTTCCTGTCCGCCAGGTTGATGATGGGATTGCCGTCATAAAACGGCTGGCCATTGGCAAACGCGGTGCGCAGATACGGCGCGCACTGGCCGTCGAGGAAGGCCAGGCGTGCCTGCCAGTAGGCCTCGGCCGCCGCATACACGGCATGGTCCTCAAGAAAATCGGCAAACAGGATATCGCTCATGGTGTTCTTTCCGGCTAGATGCCGAATATTTTTAAAATCGCGTCAGTAAACCCTTCGAACCAGCTGCCCACCTTGCCCGGATGCTTGCCGTGGCGCGGGGTTTCCTCGTACAGATAGACGCCGTTGTCGCCATCGAAGCGGTCGTTGAGCAGCGCCTGCTGGCCGCGCAGGTAGGGGATGAAGGTTTCGCTGCGCAGGGTCGAATACAGCACGTCGGTGGTAAAACCCAGGGTGGCGGACTGGCTGATGGAGCGCCCCTGGCCGGCCCGTTCCAGGCGCACGCCGCGGCAGCCGCGCACGATCAGGGTGACGGGGCCGCGAAAAACGATGAAGCGCAGCTGCAAGGTAAGCCAGGCATGCAGGCTGCCCAGGCGCCAGTGGCTGCTGATTGCCAAAGGCTGGTCCGCATCGCAGATCAGGCCGACGAGGCCCCGTGGCTGGAACACGAGGGCGCTGCCGGCCGGCAGGTGGACGATGGCCACTTCCAGCAGCGGATCGTCGCTGGCCGATATCGTCACGGATGCTGGCTCGCTGCTTTCCAGCCGCGTCAGCGCCACCATGCCGGCGGCCAGGCTGGTGAACGGAAAGCGCCAGTCCAGCAGCCACTGCGTGCGTTTATGTGTACTGACGGGCGACGATTGCAGGTATTCGGGATGGATCAGCATCCGCTGGCCAGGCTGCAGCAGCAAGCCCTGCGAAACGGCGGAAATGCGCGACTCACCCTGCGGCGGCAGGGGCAGGCTGGCGGCGTTGAGCTGCAATGTGCGCGCGATCGACAGCGGTGGCAAACGCGCAGCAACGGGTGCCAGCACGAAGTAAAAGAAGGCCTTGATGGCCACGGGCAGCAACATGGCCGACAAGACCAGCAGGGCGGCCGTGGGCGCCACGTCCATGACGGGAGCGCGCCAGCGGGCGATCCAGTTGCGCGCCAGCTGTCCTTCGCCGGCCGTAATCGCCGCCTGCACGGGCGCCAGCGCGCCGGCCAAGGCTTGCTCGTCGATGGTAAATGGGGCGGGGCGGGCGGAGTGCGTGGCGCTAGTGCGGGCGCGCTGCGTTGTCCAGGCTTCATACGCTTGCAGGTTGATATCGCGCAAGCGCTGGCCCTGCGCTTCGAGTTGCGACAGCTGCGCATAGGCGTCGCTGCCGGGCAGGCGGGCCGCCAGCGGGTGCTGCGCTTCCAGTTGCCGGCGCTGGCGCAGATTATTTTGCAGTGCCGCATACGCGCGCACGTGGTCCGCGTGCAGGCGCGCCAGCGTCTGACGTGCATCTGCGCCGCTGACCGCCGCCTGCAGCGCGGTCAGATAACGGGCTTCCTGTATCAGTACTTCGATCTCCACACGGCGCGCCGCTTCGTCTTGCGCGTGCAGGGCCAGGGTGTTCGTGTCGGGCAGGGGGAGGGTGAACAGCGAGGGCTGCTGCCGCGCGCGCAAAGTGGTCAATTGCGCCTGCACTTGCGCCAGGCGCGCGGCGATGGCCGTGTGCGAGGCCGTTTGCAGGGCGTTGACCCGCGCCGTGGCGGCACCTGCCAGGCCGGCGCCATGACGATCGGCGCCGTTGGCGGCCAGCCTCAGCGCGACGACGGCCTCGCTGCCGGCGCTGTAGGCGCGCCATTCGGCCAGCAGCAGGCGTCCGGCCAGCAGGATGAGGATGAACAGGGCGAACTGCAGCGCGTGGCGCAGCAGGAAGCGCAGGATGGCCGTCAGCAGCTGGCGCAAGGAGGAATCGCCTTAGGTGGCCGCGCTATCGGCGTCGGCACAGCATTTCTTGTACTTCTTGCCGCTGCCGCAGTGGCACGGGTCGTTGCGGCCCGTCTTCGGCAGTTCGCGCAAGACCGTGGCGCCGGGCTGGCTGTGTGCCTGGCTTTTCAGGTGGCGCTGGCGCGCCCAGGCCGCGTTGATGGCGATCACGGAAGGAATCACGCCATCCATGGCTGTTTCAGCGGCATCGTCATCGAGTTCGCCGGCCGTGGCCAGGTGCTGGAACGGCGCCAGGTATTGCGGGTGGCTGACGGCCAGGGCGGCCCATTGGGGCTTGTCCAGGCTCGTGCCAAGCACAAAACCGGTGCACCAGGCGGGCACGCTCCATTCCGGGCCGCACACATAGATGGGCTCGAAGCTGTCCGGGTCCTTTGCCAGCCATTCGACCATATAGGCGTGGTGGCGCTGCGCCAGGCTGGCCGCCCGTTCGCTGGCCTCATCCTGTGCTGGCGAGGCGCTGCCGGTCGCCTTGTCCCACACCCACGGCAGCCACTGTTCTGGCGCGATCTGTTTCGGACTCAGGGCGACGGCCGTGAGAAAACCTTCCAGCATCGACACGTCCATGGCACGGCCGGCCAGGGCAGGCGCGGCCAGCAGGGTGTCGAGTTCGGCGTATTCGTCGTCGGAGAGGGGCGTGGTGGTGGAGATGCTGGACATAATATTCTTTGGTGATGTGAGTGGAGTGGCCGGTGGCCCTGGCCGTATTGTACCGCCCGGCAAGGGGAAAACCGGCGCTGGAATGAAAAACGGCGGCCCGCAGGCCGCCGTTGTCAGCTAAGGCAGAACGCTTACTTCACGCCATGCATCAGTTTGTTGATCAGCGGTGCGATCAGGAACAGGATCACGCCGGCGCCCAGCAGGGACCAGAAGCCGAAGGTGTAGCCGGACAGGGCCGACTGCACCGACATGCCGCTGGTGCCGCTGACGTGGCTGGCGAAGATGCCCGACAGGTTGTTGCCGATACCAGTCGACAGGAACCAGCCGCCCATGCCCAGGCCGACCAGGCGCACTGGCGCCAGCTTGGTGACCATCGACAGGCCGATAGGCGACAGGCACAGCTCGCCGATCGATTGCAGCACGTAGACGGTGGTCAGGGTCCAGAACGGGATCTTGTTGTCGGCGCCAACCAGGCTCGACAGAGCGAAGATCAGCAAACCGAAGGCCAATGCGTTCCCCAGCAAGCCCAGGCCGAATTTGCGCGGGATCGACGGATTGACGTTGTGGCGCGCCAGGAAGACCCAGATGGCGGCAATGATCGGCGCGAAGACGATGATGGCGACCGAATTGACGGTCTGGAAGTAGGCGGTCGGGAAGATCCAGAAGCCCAGGTCGCGGTTGACGATCTTGTCAGCCAGGAAGGTAAACGAGCTGCCTGCCTGCTCGAAGAACATCCAGAACAGGATGTTGAAGACAAAGATCAGCAGCATGGCGATGACGCGGTCACGCGCCACTTTGCCGTTGCGTATGCCTTCGAACATCAGCATCACGGCCAGGCCGACGAACAGCACGGTCAGGACGATTTGCAGCTTTTCAGCGCCGACGGTCAAGAGGAAGTACATCAGCGGGATCACGCACAGGGAGCCGACGGCCACCCAGACTACGCGCATCGGGTTGCCGGAACCGGCTTCCGGAGCGCCGATGCCTTTGAGGGCGCGGCGGCCGATGGCGAACCATACCAGGCTGATCAGCATGCCGAAACCGGACGCCATGAAGACCATCTTGTACGACGGCATGGCGCTGGTGCCGAAGATCGACTCGGCCAGCCACTGGGTGAAGACAGGGGCAACCATGGCGCCCATGTTGATACCCATGTAGAAGATCGTGAAGCCACTGTCGCGGCGCGGATCGGCGGTCGTGTACAGCTTGCCGACCATGGTCGAGATGTTCGGCTTGAACATGCCGTTACCGACGATCATGGTGGCCAGGCCCAGGTTGAAGATGTCCTGGTTCGGTACCGAGATGCAGAACAGGCCGGCAGCCATGAAGACGGCGCCCAGCAAGATCGAGCGCTGGTAACCGATGACCCGGTCGGCGATGTAGCCGCCGAACAAGGCGCCGGCGTACACCAGCGCGAGGAAGGAACCATAGGTAAGGTTGGCCGCTGCCTGTCCCGAACCGTCGCCAGCGTGGAACTGGGCCACGATGTACAGTACCAGCGCCCAGCGAACTCCGTAGAACGCGAAGCGTTCCCAGAATTCAGTCATGAACAACATCCACAATGGGCTTGGATGGCCCATAATCTGCTTGAACTCGGGAATAACGGCTTCCTTGTTGGGCGTAGTCGCACCGCTCATGCGGTTCCTCCTGAAAAATTATTATAGTCAATCGATACAACGAACTTATGGAAGCCTGCGGGCGGCGGGGACTCTCATGAAGAACCTCACGCACGGGAATTCCAATAGGCTGGCATTCTAATCTACAAATTGCGCTGAGCGAAGATTTCGATTCGCATTAGCAAGAATGACTGTTTCATATTGTTCAAACCGGTTTGCAGGCAAGGGCGGCACCGGCGATTTTGCGGCGGCACAGCACAACTTGCCTGACTTGTCGTATATTAAGGCTGCATGACCTTCGAGCATCGATTTTTAAAGGGATTTTTCGCATTATGGAACACGACGTTATCGATACTCTGGTTTCACCGGAAGGCCGCCTGGACGTGCTCTCCAAGACTGAAGTCAACAAACTGCTCGACACCAGCCAGGGTGGCCTGTACAACACTTTCCGCCGCTGCGCGCTGGCGGTCCTGAATTGCGGCAGCACCATCGACGATGGCCGCGCCCTGCTTGAGCGCTACCAGTCGTTTGAAATTTCCATCATCCAGCGCGAGCGCGGCATCAAGCTCGACATCAAGGGCGCGCCAGCCATCGCCTTTGTCGACGGCAAGATGATCAAGGGCATCCACGAGCACCTGTTCGCCGTGCTGCGCGACATCATCTTCGTCAGCGATGAAGTGACGGGCAACCCGAAATTCGACTTGCAGAGCACGGAAGGCGTGACGGACGCCGTCTTCCACATCCTGCGCAACGCCAACGTGCTGCAAACCCAGCTCAACCCGAACCTGGTCGTGTGCTGGGGCGGCCACTCGATCAACCGCGCCGAATACAATTATTCGAAGGAAGTGGGCTACCAGCTGGGCTTGCGCGGCCTCGACATCTGCACCGGCTGCGGCCCCGGCGCCATGAAGGGCCCCATGAAGGGCGCCACCATCGGCCACGCCAAGCAGCGTTTGCACAATGGCCGCTATCTCGGCATCACCGAGCCGGGCATCATCGCGGCCGAGTCGCCGAACCCTATCGTCAATGACCTGGTCATCATGCCGGACATCGAAAAGCGCCTGGAAGCGTTCGTGCGCGCCGGCCACGGCATCGTTGTGTTCCCTGGCGGCGCGGGCACGGCCGAAGAGATTTTGTATATTCTCGGCATCCTGCTGCACCCGGACAACGCGGAAATTCCCTTCCCGCTGATCTTCACGGGGCCGGAGACCTCCCGCGAGTATTTCGTGCAGATCAACCAGTTCATCCACGACACCCTGGGCCCGGAAGCACAGCAGCGTTATAAAATCATCATCGACGACCCGGAACTGGTGGCGCGCGAGATGCTCGAAGGCATCCGCCAGGTGCGCGAATTCCGCAAGGCGCACAGCGACGCGTATTACTTCAATTGGCTCTTGAAGATCGACCATGAGTTTCAGAAGCCGTTCCACCCCACGCATGAAAACATGCGCAACCTGAGCCTGCACAAGAACCAGCCCACGCACTTGCTGGCGGCCCAGTTGCGCCGCGCGTTTTCCGGCGTGGTGGCGGGTAACGTCAAGGATGACGGCATCCGCTCGATCGAAGAGCACGGCAACTTCGAGATCCACGGCGACAAATCCATCGCCGGCCCCATGGATGCGTTGCTCGCTTCCTTCGTGGCGCAGCACCGCATGAAACTGGCGGGTACGGCATACGTGCCTTGCTACACCGTCGTCCAGTAATTTTTTAGTCAGCGCCGCCCGCCCTCGGCATTTGCCGGGGGCGGGCGGCGTTTTTTCATTCATGCCCCCATCATGTTCCTTCGCCGCCACAGGCAATCAAATCGCTTGCGTCATCGATTCGTGGGTGCTATCTTTGGAACCGGTTCCAAAATAAAAATATGCAGATCAACAGGCAGTGGAGATAGACCTTGGATTCAGTACGCGGCAGCAAAAAAACCCTCTCCGGCGAGCCGGCACGGCCCGTGACCATCGCCCAGGTGGCGCGCGAGGCGGGCGTGTCGAAGACGAGCGTGTCGCGCTTTCTCGGCGGTGAGCTCGACGCCCTGTCCGAGAATATCCGCCAGCAGATCACCAGCACCATCGCGCGCCTCGGCTACCAGCCGAACCAGATGGCGCGCGGCCTCAAGCGGGGACGCACGCGCCTGATTGGCATGGTCGTGGCGGACATGCTTAATCCCTACACGGTGGCCGTGCTGCAAGGCGTGGAAGCGGCTTGCCAGCAACATGGCTATACCTTGATTCTGTGTAATACCGGCAATGACGAACAGCGCGAACGCCAGTCGCTGGCCGCGCTGCGCTCGTACAGCGTGGAAGGGCTGATCGTCAACACGCAGGGGCGCAACATCGAGTCGTCCGACTTGCAGCAGGCGGGCATGCCCATCGTGCTGGTCGACCGCCGCATCGAGGGCGCCGATTTCGACCTGGTGGGCCTGGACAATGTGCAGGCGGGCCGCCTGGCTACCGCGCATCTGATCGAGCAGGGTTTCGATGCCATCGCCTTTATCGCGCCGCCATTGACGGGCGTCAGTTCGCGCCTGATGCGCGCCGAGGGTTTCCAGTCCGTGATGGCCGAGCATCCGGCTTGCGTGGGCGAAGTGCTGGCGGTGGACCTGGACGACCGACCCTCCATCGACGCGCAGGTGCGGGAGTGCCTGGCGCAGTGGCGCGGCCGCCGCGTGGCGCTGCTGGCCTCGAACGGCATGGTGGCGCTGGAACTGGCGCTGATGCTGCAGCGCCTGGCATTGCGCATGCCGCAGGACGTGGGCTTGCTGGGTTTTGATGAATTGCCATGGTCGCCGCTGGCGGGCCTGAGCACGATCGAGCAGCAGACCTATGAAATCGGCTTTACTGCGATGACGTGCATGCTGTCGCGCCTGCAGGGCGAGCAATGCCCGCCGCGCGAGGTGCTGTTGCCAGGCAAGCTGATCGTGCGCAACTCCACCCGGGGCGGCGACTGACGGGAAAGAGGGCCTTGCCCTTTTTTTTTGGAAAGGTTATGGAACCGGTTTCATAGATTGTATTCACACTGGAAAGGGGAGTGGATAGTCAAGCGTAGTAAAGGTGGAAAACGGCAAGAGACGAAATAAATCGTCCATTTGACAATATTCCCGGAAGTGCCTCGACGAGGCCGGTACCGGGATCACAGGAGACTGAGCATGAAGATGACGACACTGTTTTACGCGAAATTCGTGGCTTGCGCGCTGGCCGCTACGTGCGCCCTGGGCGCGGCGGCCGACGCCGGCGCCCAGACGCTTGGCGATTTGATCAAGAAGGGCAAGCTGACCATCGGCGTCGTCAGCGGCACGCCGCCGTTTGGCAGCATCGACGCCAAGGGCGCGCCCGTTGGCTATGACGTCGACGTCGCCAACCTGATCGGCAAATACCTGAACCTGCCCGTGGAAGTCGTGCCGCTGACGGCGCCGTCGCGCGTGCCGTCGCTGGAATCGGGCAAGGTCGACTTCCTCGTGGCGACCCTGGCGCCCACGCCGGAACGGGCCAAGACCCTGATGTTTACCATGCCCTACAGCGCCTTTGAACTGGCCATCGTCGCGCCGGTCGGCGGCAAGTTCAAGGCCCTGGCGGACTTGAAGGGCAAGAAAGTGGGCGTGACGCGCGGCACCACGAATGACACGGCGCTGAGCCGCATGGCGCCGGCCGGCACGGCCATCGTGCGTTTCGAGGATGACGCCACCGTCACCCAGGCCTTGCTCAGCAAGCAGGTCGATGCCGTCTCGATTCCCAGCACGATGGCGCTCGACATCATCAAGACGCGCGGCGCCGGCAAGATCGAGGTCCGCTTCTCCTACTCGCTGCAACCGAACTCGATGGCCGTGCGCCGCGGCGACTTCGAGCTGCACCAGTGGCTCAACAACTTCATCTACTACGTCAAGCTGAACGGTGAACTCGACGCCATCGCGCGCAAGTGGAGCGGCGCGCCGCTGCCGGCGCTGCCGACCTTCTGATGCCGCCACCCGCACAGCGATAGTGCTCGTCCGCACGGCGCGCCGTCATGGTGGAGCGGCCGGGGACGTGCACGTAGAAAGGAGTTGAGTATGCCGTATGAATTTCATTTCGAACTCGTCATGCAATCGCTGGACCGCCTGTTGTGGGGCGCGGCGCTGACGATACGCCTGAGCGCCCTGTCCATGGTGCTGGGGCTGGCGGTGGGCGTGTGCGCCGCCGTCATCCTGAAGAACGGTCCCGCCTATGCCCGCGCAGTGGTGCGCGCGTATGTCGAGGTGATCCGCAGCACGCCATTCCTGGTGCAGCTGTTCATCATCTACTTCGGCTTGCCGTCGCTGGGCTTGCAGCTCGACGCCAACGGCGCCGCGCTCGTGGCCATGACGGTCAACCTCGGTGCTTATGCTGCCGAGATCGTGCGCGCCGGCATCGGCGCCGTGCATCCGTCGCAGCTGGAGGCGGCCCAGGCCCTGGGCATGACGCGCTGGCAGGTGATGCGCCACGTGGTGCTGCTGCCGGCGCTGGAAAAAGTGTATCCGGCGCTGGCCAGCCAGTTCACCTTGATGATGCTGGCATCGAGTGTCGTGTCGGCCATTTCCGCCGAGGAGCTGACCGCCGCCGCCCACCTGCTCGACTCGGAAACCTTCCGCAGCTTCGAGATCTACATCGTCGTGATGGTGCTGTACATCGTGCTGGCCCTGCTGTTCCGCTTCAGTTTCTGGGTACTGGGCCAGATCGTTTTCAAACGCCGCCGCCGTCTGGGCGCGGTGCGCATGGGAGCATGACATGATCAGTGACTTTTCCTGGGATAACCTGCAATTCCTGCTCGAGGCCACGCGCTGGACCATCGGCCTGTCGCTGATCGTCTTCATCACGGGCGGCATCGCCGGTTTCGCGGTGGCGCTGCTGCGCACGGCGCGCAGCCCATTCCTGCGTTTCATCAGCGCCCTGTACATCCAGCTGGTCCAGGGCACGCCGGTGCTGATCGTGCTGTTTTTGACCTATTACGGCCTGGCCCTGTTTGGCTACAAGCTGTCGCCGATCATCGCGGCCGGCGCGGCGATGACGATCTTTGCCAGCGCCTACCTGGGCGAGATCTGGCGCGGCTGCATCGAAGGCGTGCAGCGGCAGCAGTGGGAAGCGTCGGCCGCGCTGGCGCTGAACCGCTACCAGCAGCTGCGCTACGTCATCCTGCCGCAGGCGCTGCGCCATTCGCTGCCGCCGACCGTGGGCTTCATGGTGCAGATCATCAAGAACACTTCGATCACCTCGATCATCGGCGTGGTGGAACTGACGCGGGCAGGGCAACTGGTCAGCAATGCGACCTTCCTGCCGTTCATCGTCTTCCCCATCGTCGCCCTGATCTACTTCGCGATGTGCTATCCGCTGTCGCGCTACAGCCATTCACTGGAAAGGAAATTCCATGCCCATCGTTGACATCGACAATATCAGCAAGAGCTTCGGCGCCAATCACGTGCTCAAGGGCGTGTCGTTCGCCGTCGAGCGGGGCCAGGTGATCGCCGTGATTGGCCGCAGCGGCTCGGGAAAAAGCACCATGCTGCGCTGTATCAACGGCCTGGAAACCATCGACAGCGGCAGCATCGTCGTGGCCGGCCACACGCTGACGGCGCGCCAGGAACGCCTGCTCGACTTGCGCAAGGACGTCGGCATGGTCTTCCAGAGCTACAACCTGTTCCCCCACCTGACCGTGGAAGAAAACGTCATGCTGGCGCCGCGCATCGTCAAGAAGGTGCCCGACGCCCAGGGGCGCGCCACGGCGCTGCGCGTGCTCAAGCAGGTGGGCCTGGACCACAAGCGCGAAGCCTATCCCGAGCAGCTGTCGGGCGGCCAGCAGCAGCGCGTGGCCATTGCCCGTTCGCTGGCGATGGAGCCGCAAGTGATGCTGTTCGACGAAGTGACGTCGGCGCTCGATCCGGAACTGACGCAGGAAGTGCTGAAGGTGATGGAAGAGCTGGCGCAGGCGGGCATGACGATGCTCCTGGTGACGCACGAGATGGAGTTCGCGCGGCGCATGGCCGACGTCACCGTCTTCATGCACCAGGGATTGGTGTGGGAGAGCGGGCCGTCGGAAGCCTTCTTCAGCAACCCGCAAACGCCCGAAGCGCGCCAGTTTGTCGGCGCGGGAGCGATCAAGTGAGCCCCGTCCTGGTGGCGGCGTCGGCCTACGGCGCAAGCAGGGTAAGGCAGCTGGGGCAAAGCCATTTCATCGACGTGGTGGCCGATGCGGGCGGCGCCGGCATCGAGATCCGCCGCGAACTGTTCACCTCCGACTTGCCGGACCTGGCGCGCATGGGCGCGGCGGTGGCCGCGCGCGGCCTGTACTGCGTGTATTCCACGCCCATCGAATTGTGGGATGCGGACGGACGGTTGCAACACGAACTGCTGCGGCAGATGCTGGACGAGGCGGCGCGCCTGGGCGCGCGCTACCTGAAGGTGTCGCTGGGCCATTACCCGGCCGCGCCGGACTTGCCGGCCTTGAAGGCCCAGCTGGAGGCAGCATCCGTGGCGCTGCTGGTGGAAAACGACCAGACGGCCCACGGCGGCAAGCTCGCGACGATGGCGCGCTTCCTGGCGGCGGCGCGCGACATCGGGCTGCCCGTGGGGCTGACCTTCGATATCGGCAACTGGCGCTGGGTGGGCGAGGATGCGCAGCAGGCGGCGCGCCTGCTGGCGCCGTACGTGCGCTACGTGCACTGCAAGGCGGTTCTTGACGACGGGGGGCGCTTGTCCGCGTGTGCCGTTTCCGACACCGATCCATCCTGGCGCGCCGTCTTCGCGCACTTTGCGCCGGGCGTGCAGCGGGCCATCGAGTTCCCGCTCGAGGGCGCCGACCTGGTGGCCGAAACGGGCCGCTACATTCAAATTCTGGAGGCCGCATGATGAAGCTTGATGTCGTCACCTACGGCGAGGCGATGGCGATGTTCGTTGCCGAGCAAACGGGAGACCTGGCGGCCGTGGCGCACTTTACGCGCCGCCTGGCCGGCGCCGAGACGAATGTCGCCATCGGCCTGGCGCGCCTGGGCTTGAAAGTCGGCTGGCTGAGCCGGGTCGGCGACGACTCGTTCGGCCGCTTCATCCGCGCCAGCGTGCAGGCCGAAGGTGTCGATTGCAGCCGGGTCGTCGCCGTCGCCAGCCAGTCCAGCGGCTTCCTGCTCAAGGAGAAGGCCGAGAACGGCGCCGATCCGCTGGTCGAATACTTCCGCAAGGGTTCCGCCGCCAGCCGGCTGGCGCCCGAGCACTTCGACCCCGCCTATTTCCTGTCCGCGCGCCATTTGCACGCCACGGGCGTGGCCGCGGCGCTGTCCGCCACCAGCCTGGCGTTCGCCGGCCAGGCGCTCGACTTCATGCGCGCCAACGGCCGCAGCGTGTCGTTCGATCCGAACCTGCGGCCCTCGCTGTGGCCGTCGCAAGCCGTCATGGTCGAGCAGATCAACCGCCTGGCCGCCAAGGCGGACTGGGTGCTGCCCGGCCTGGGGGAAGGAAAAATTCTCACTGGCCACGATCTGCCGCACGACGTCGCCGGCTTTTATTTGCAGCAGGGCGCGCGCCTGGTGGTCGTCAAGCTGGGCGCCGAGGGCGCCTATTACCGCACGGCCGAGGGCGACAGCGGCATGGTGGCGGGCGAGCGCGTGGCCAACGTGGTCGACACGGTGGGCGCCGGCGACGGCTTCGCGGCTGGCCTGGTCAGCGCCTTGCTGGAAGGCTTGCCGCTGGCGCAGGCGGTAGGGCGCGGCAACCGGGTCGGCGCCTTCGCCATCCAGGTGGCCGGCGACATGGAAGGCTTGCCGACCCGCGCCCAGCTCGACGCGCTGGACCCATCTTGAACCGAACAGGAGAAAAACCCGTGAAAAAACATGTGCTTGTCTATAAAAAGCTGGCCGAACCGCTGCTGGCGCGCTTGCGCGCCGAATGCGAGGTGACGTACTTCGAGTCTATCGATGCGGGCAACCGCGCCGCGTTCGCGGCCGCCATCCGCGGCGCGCACGGTTTACTGGGCGCCAGCGTGCGCCTGGACCGCGAACTGCTGGACCCGGCCTTGGGCCTGCACATCATTTCCACCATTTCGGTGGGCGTCGACCAGTTCGACGTCGATTACCTGCGCGAACGGGGTATCTTGCTGGCCAATACGCCGGACGTGCTGACGGAAACGACGGCCGACACGATCTTCGCGCTGATCCTCGCCAGCGCGCGGCGCGTCGTCGAACTGGCCGAATTCGTCAAGGCCGGACGGTGGACGCGCAGTGTGGGTGAAAGCCAGTACGGCGTCAACGTGCACGGCAAGACCATCGGCATGCTGGGCATGGGCCGCATCGGCCGCGCCGTCGCCCGCCGTGCCGCGCTGGGTTTCGGCATGCAGGTGCTGTACGTGAACGGCGAGGCGGTGCCCGAGGTGGAGGCGGCGCTGGGCGCGCGCCAGGTGGCGCTCGACGATTTGCTGGCCGGCTCCGATTTCGTCTGCGTCGTGCTGCCGCTGACGGCGCAGACGGAACGCATGATGGGCCGGCGCGAATTCGCGCTGATGCGCCCCGGCGCCATCTTCATCAACGGCTCGCGCGGGCGCATCGTCGACGAGGCGGCGCTGATCGAGGCGCTGCAGCAGGGCACCATTCACGGCGCCGGTCTCGACGTGTTCGAGCGCGAACCGCTGGCGCCGGACAATCCGCTGCCGCACATGGCCAACGTGGTGGCGTTGCCGCACATCGGCTCGGCCACGCACGAAACGCGCTACGCCATGGCGCAGCAGGCCGTGGACAACCTGCTGGCCGGTTTGCGCGGCGAGCGTCCGCGCCACCTGGTCGGCTAAGAACAGTATCCATAAAAAGACAGACAGGGAAAGAAATGAAGAACAAGGTAGCAAGGGCAATCATCATCGGCGCGGGCGCTTGCGGCGGCCTGTGTTGCGCGCAGTCGAACGTGACCATGTATGGCATCGCGGACCTGGGCGTGGTATCCGAGAACGGTGGCCCAGGGGGCAGGGTGCTCAAGGTGACGAGCGGCATCGCCAACGGCTCGCGGCTCGGTTTCAAGGGCAGCGACGACCTGGGCGGCGGCATGACGGCGATCTTTACGATGGATGCGGGCATCCTGGCCGACACGGGCGCTTCGGCCCAGGGTGGCCTGCTGTTCGGACGTCAGGCCTTCGTCGGCCTCGCCGGCGCGGCGGGCACCTTGCGTCTGGGGCGCCAGTACACCTTCATCGACAGCAGCCTGGGGGCGCTGGATCCGTTTTACCTGGGTTTTGCGGGCAGGATGAGCAATGTCTTCACGGCCGGCTACATCAGCCGGGTCGACAACAGCATTACCTACAGTTCGCCCGTGCGCGGGGGACTCTCCGGCGAGCTGGCGTACGGCTTCGGCGAAGTGCCGGGCGACGCGTCGGCCAAACGCTACGCGGGCGCGGCGGCCACCTATGCCACCGGGCCGCTGTACGTGCGCATGGCGCACCAGGACGCGAACACGCTGTCCTCCGCGCTGGTGGCGGGCAGGGCGCGCAACACGGTGCTGGGCGCCACCTGGGACTTCGGCGTGGTCAAGGCGCATGGCGCCGTCGCCGTCAGCAAGAGCACGGCGGGCGCCGCCACCACGGTCGACAGCGCGGACCTGATGCTGGGCGCCACCGTGCCTGTCTGGCCGCACAGAGTCCTGTTCTCGTACGTGCGGCGCGACGACCGGCGCGCCGCCAACGGCGACGCTTCCCAGATCGGCATCGGCTACACCTACGCGCTGTCGAAGCGCAGCACCTTATATGCGGCCTACGCGCACATCGACAACCGCAATGGCGCCGCCTATGTGGTGGGCAACGCCACCGACAACGGCACCGGCAACCAGGCCTGGAACCTGGGCCTGCGCCACACTTTTTAAGGGGAGAATCGAATGAAGAAAATCGGATGGATACTGGTCGGCGCCAGCACCGTGGCGCGCGAATGGATGGTCGACGCAATCGGCCAGCAGGGCGACGCCGAAGTGCTGGCCGTGGTCAGCCGGGACGCCGCGCGCGGCGCCGCCTTTGCCGAACAATTCGGCATCGCCGCCAGCTACACGGACCTCGACGCGGCGCTCGCGCATCCGGGCGCGGACGCCGTGTACATCAGCACCACCAACGAGTTGCACATGGCGCAGACCTTGCAGGCGGCGCGCGCCGGCAAACACGTGCTGTGCGAAAAGCCGCTGGCGCTGAACCTGGACGACGCCCGCCGCATGGTCGACGGCTGTGCCGAAGCGGGCGTGGTGCTGGGGATTAACCACCACCTGCGCAACGCGGCCAGCCACGGCAAGGTGCGCGAGCTGATACGCGCCGGCGATATCGGCCAGCCCCTGTATGGCCGCGTGCTGCACGCGAATAACCTGCCGCAGCATCTGCGCGGCTGGCGCCTGGACGCGCCGGAGTCGGGTGGCGTCACGCTCGACATGTTCGTGCACGACGTCGACACCTTGCGCTTCCTGCTCGACTCGGAGCCGCGCCACGTCACGGCCTGCGCCACCAGCGGCGGCATGACGGTGGCCGGGCTGGAAGAGGGTCTGATGGCCGTCATCGAGTTCGACAACGGCACGCTGGTGCAGGTGCATGACGCGTTCAACGCGCCGCATTCGCTGTCCGGCGTGGAAATCATCGGCACGAAGGGCACCATCTTCGCCACCGGCGTGATGACGCAGCGCCCCGTCGGCACCATCAGCCTGACGCGCGAGGCCGGCAGCATCGACATCCCCGTCGAGCATGAAAACCTGTACGTGCGCTCGGTGCGCGCCTTCCAGCGCGCCATGCGCGGCGAAGGGCAGCCGGCCGCCACCGGCGACGACGGCATGCGCGCGCTGGCCACGGCATTGGCGGCGCAGCAGGCCAGCCGCAGCCACCAGCGCGTGACCCTGGCCGGCTGATACGGCCGCAGATGTAAAAAAGCCGCCTGATCGCAAAATCAGGCGGCTTTTTATCGGCTTGCGTCCGTGATTAGTCTTCGCGGCGGAGGTGAGGGAACAGCAGGACGTCGCGGATGTTCGGCGAATCCGTGATGATCATCATCAGGCGGTCGATGCCGATGCCGCAGCCGCCGGCTGGCGGCATGCCGTATTCCAGCGCGCGGATGTAGTCGGCGTCGTAGAACATCGCCTCTTCATCGCCGGCGTCCTTGGCGGCCACTTGCGCCAGGAAGCGGGCCGACTGGTCTTCCGCATCGTTCAACTCGGAGAAGCCGTTGGCGATTTCGCGGCCCACCATGAACAATTCAAAACGTTCGGTGATGCCGGCCACCGTGTCGGAAGCGCGCGCCAGTGGCGACACTTCGACCGGGTAGTCGATGATGTAGGTCGGTTCCCACAGCTGCGCTTCAGCCGTTTCTTCGAACAGCGCCAGTTGCAGCGCGCCCAGGCCGGCCGTGGCGAACGGCTTGACGCCGAACTTCTTCAGCTCTTCCTTGATGAATTCCGCATCGTTCAACTGCTCCGGCGTGTAGCCCGGCGCGTACTTGTTGATCGCTTCGACGATGGTCAGGCGGTGGAACGGTTTTGCCAGGTCCAGCTCGCGGCCGCCGTAGGTCAGGGTGGCGGTGCCGTGCGCGTCGATGGCGGCCTGGCGGATGACGGCTTCCGTGAAATCCATCAGCCATTTGTAGTCGGTGTAGGCCGCGTAGAATTCCATCATCGTGAATTCCGGGTTGTGGCGGATCGACACGCCTTCGTTGCGGAAGTTGCGGTTGATCTCGAACACGCGGTCGAAGCCGCCCACGACCAGGCGCTTCAGGTACAGCTCGGGCGCGATACGCAGATACATTTCCATGTCGAGCGCATTGTGGTGCGTGACGAATGGCTTGGCCGCCGCGCCGCCAGGAATCGTGTGCAGCATCGGCGTTTCCACTTCCATGAACTCGTTCTTTTCCATGAAGCGGCGGATCGACGAGATGGCGGCGGTGCGGGCTTTGAAGGTGCGGCGCGTCTCTTCGTTCATGATCAGGTCGACGTAGCGCTGGCGGTACTTCGTTTCCTGGTCGGCCAGGCCGTGGAATTTGTCTGGCAGCGGGCGCAGCGACTTGGTGATCAAACGCAGTTCCGACACCTTGATGGTCAGTTCGTCCGTCTTGGTCTTGAACAGGGTGCCCGTCACGCCCAGGATATCGCCCAGGTCATAGTGGTGCAGGGCGGCCATGGCCGCTTCGCCGGTCAGGTCCAGGGTGGCGTAGATCTGGATGCGGCCATCGGCTTTCGGGCCGGAAGCGTCTTGCAGGGTGGCGAAAGCGGCTTTCTTGCCGGCTTCGCGCTTGAGCATCATGCGGCCGGCCAGCACCACGGTGACAGGTTCGGCTTCCAGCTCTTCGCGCGTCTTGCTGCCGTATTGCGCGTGCAGATCGGCCGCCTTGTGCTCGGGGCGGAAATCGTTCGGGAAGGCGATGCCTTGTTCGCGCAGTGCTGCCAGCTTGACGCGGCGCTCGGCGATGATCTTGTTTTCATCGGGTGCGGCGGCTTGTTCTTGGATATCCGTAGTCATGGTGTTCTTCGTTGGTGATTATTGATGATGTGGCGCCAGCGCAGGCGCCACGCTGGCAAACAGTGCGTCGACGTCGAGTGCGGAGAAATCCGGCACGATGGCAATGACGTTGTCGAAGGCGGCAAACGCTTCGGCAGGCAGGGTGGTGGTGAGTACCACGACGCGCATGCCGGCACGGCGCGCCGCTTCCACGCCCAGGGGCGCGTCTTCAAAGACGATGCAGTTGTGCGGCAGCGCGCCGGCCAGCAGCGCGCCTTTCAGGAAAACGTCCGGGTGCGGCTTGCCCCGTTCCACGTCGGCGGCGCCGACTATGGCGTCGAAGCGGTGGCGCAGGTCCAGGCCATCGAGCGTGAACGCGATGTTCTCGGCCGGCGCAGCCGTCCCCACCACCAGCCCGACGCCAGCCTGGCGCGCGCTGGCGATCAGCTGGTCGAAGCCAAGCACTGTCGCCAGGTGCGGGCCATACAGTTCGCGGTAGACGACTTCCTTTTCAGCCAGCAGGGTGACGTGGTCGGCATCCTCGCCCAGGTACTTGGCGATGATTTCGTGTCCTTGCCGTCCTGCCGTGTCGCGGAAAAAGGCGTCCGCGTCCAGCGCATGGCCGTGGCGCTCAAAGAACGCCAGCCACGATGTCGTGTGGAAGGCCATGTTGTCGACGATCGTGCCATCCATGTCGAACAGGAAGGCGCGCTTTGCCAATGCCGGAGCGGATGCGTTCATCCTTATACGCCTTGCTTGAGCGAGGCGGAAATGAACTCGTCGATGTCGCCATCGAGCACGCCCTTGGTATTGCCCGTCTCGAAACCGGTGCGCAAGTCCTTGATGCGGGACTGGTCCAGCACGTAGGAGCGGATCTGGTGACCCCAGCCCACGTCCGTTTTCGAGTCTTCCAGCTTTTGCTGTTCGCTCATGCGCTTGCGCAGTTCATGCTCGTACAGTTTCGCTTTCAGCATTTCCATCGCTTCGGCGCGGTTGCGGTGCTGCGAACGGTCGTTCTGGCACTGCACCACGATGCCGGTCGGCGCATGGGTCATGCGGACGGCGGAGTCGGTCTTGTTGATGTGCTGACCGCCGGCGCCCGACGCGCGGTAGGTGTCGACGCGGATATCGGCCGGGTTGACGTCGATCTCGATCGAATCGTCGACTTCCGGATACACGAACAGCGACGTAAACGAAGTGTGGCGGCCGTTGGCCGAGTCGAACGGCGACTTGCGCACCAGGCGGTGCACGCCCGTTTCCGTACGCAGGAAGCCGTAGGCGTGATCGCCCTCGACCTTCAGGGTGGCCGTCTTGATGCCGGCTACCTCGCCGTCGGACTGCTCGAGGATTTCGACCTTGAAGCCCTTGCGTTCGCAATAGCGCAGGTACTGGCGCAGCAGCATCGAAGCCCAGTCCTGGGCTTCCGTGCCGCCGGCGCCGGCCTGGATGTCGATGAAGCAGTTGTTCGGGTCCATCGGATTGTTGAACATCCGGCGGAATTCCATGCTTTCGATGACCTTGCGGATTTCCTGCACGTCCTGCTCGATCGCTTCGAGCGTATCGTCGTCGCCTTCTTCGCGGGCCATGTCGAACAGGTCGCGGGTGTCGCGCAGGTCGGCATCGGCCTTGGCCAGGGTGAAGACGATGGCTTCCAGCGCCTTCTTCTCCTTACCGAGGTCCTGGGCGCGCTTGGGATCGTTCCAGACGGTGGGATCTTCCAGCTCTTCGTTGACTTGCTCTAGTTTCTCCGACTTGACAGTGAAGTCAAAGATACCTCCGAAGTTCGGCTTCGCGGACCGTCAGGTCGTTCAGCAGGGCGGAGATGATATTGATGCGTTCGGCTTCCATAATGTTCTGGTCTTCTATGGTGAAATCAAACCCTGAATTATACGCGAGCGCGGCGCGTTTCTGATGCCGGCGGCGCCGAAACGATGCCGCACGGGGCAATAAAATCGTCATTTCGCTGTATTTGCGACAATATTTTTGCCTTGAAGATGGCTGGCGTGCTGCGTATGATGCTGGCGATATTGTCTTTCCACAGGAATACATCATGCTTCAATCTCCCCGTCTTGCCCTGTTACCGCTGCTGCTGGCCGGCTGCGGCGCCTTGCCTCCCGCCGCCACCGGACCGGTCCACCCGCTGGCCTCCGCGCAGGCAGGTAGCAGCGCCACCCTGGCCCTGCTCGAGACGACGGACTTGCACGCGAATGTGCTCAGTTATGATTACTACAAGTTGCAGGCGGAACCGTCGATCGGCCTGGAACGCACGGCGACCCTGATCGCCCAGGCGCGCGCGCAGTATCCGAACAACCTGTTGCTCGACAACGGCGACACCATCCAGGGCACGGCCCTGGCCGACTACCAGGCATTGGTAAAACCGCTGGCCTGCGACCAGACCCTGGCCATCTACAAGGCGATGAATTTGCTGAAAGTCGACGGCGGCGGCATCGGCAACCATGAATTCAACTACGGCCTGGCGTTTTTGAGCCAGGTAACGGGCAACCAGTTTGACGTCGACAGCGTCGATGCCGGCAAACCGCGCTGCGCCGGCCCCGCGTTCCCGCAAGTGCTGGCCAACGTCTACAGCGTCAAGACGGGAAAACCCCTGTTCGCGCCATACCACATCATAGCCAAGCAGATCACGGCCACCGGCCCCGATGGCAAGGCAATCACCTCCACCGTGAAGGTCGGCATCATCAGCTTCGCGCCGCCGACCATCATGGCGTGGGACAAGCGCTGGCTGGAAGGCCGCGTCTACACGCAGGGCGTGCGCGAGACGGCGGAAAAATTCATCCCCGAGATGCGCGCCAAGGGCGCCGAACTGGTGGTGGCGATCTCGCACGGCGGCCTCGATGACAGTCCGTACTCGCCAAGCATGGAAAACGGCAATTACTACCTGTCGCAAGTACCGGGCGTGGACGCCATGCTGATCGGCCACTCGCACCAATTGTTCCCGAACGCGACCAGCACGGTGCCGCAATTTAATTTGCCCGGCGTCGACAAGGCCAAGGGATTGGTCAATGGCGTGCCCACCGTGATGGCCAATTTGTGGGGCAAGCACCTGGGCGTGATCGGCCTGCGCCTGCGCCACGACGGCAAGCAGTGGGTCGTCGACAAGAGCGCCACGACGGTGGAAGCGCGCGGCATCCAGAATGCGGACAAGAGTTACGTCCAGCCCGATCCTGCCATCGCCAAGCTGGTGGCCGAGGAACACGCGGCGACGATTGCCTACGTGCAGACGCCGGTCGGCGCCACGGACTTCCGCATGTCGACATACTTCGCCGATGTGGGCGATGTCAGCGCCATCGAAGTGGTGAACCAGGCGCAAGCGGGCTACCTGGCCGCCTACGTGAAGGCAAACCTGTCGCAGTTTGCGCACTTGCCCGTGCTGTCGATGTCGTCGCCGTTCAAGAGCGGTTCGGCCGGCGTGTCCGACTACACGGACGTCAAGGCGGGCAATGTGGCGCTCAATAACGCGGCCGATCTGTATTTGTATCCGAACGCGCTGTACGGCGTGAAGATGAATGGCGCGGACTTGAAAGCCTGGCTGGAACAGTCGGCGCAGCGCTTCAACACCATCGACCCGAACAAGGCAGAAGCGCAGGAACTGGTCAACACGGCCCACCCGAGCTACAACTTCGACGCGATCACGAGCGCCGACGTGCGCTACCAGATCGACGTCACGCAAAAGCCCGGCCAGCGCATCAAGGGCCTGACGTACAAGGGCAAGCCGGTAGACGCCAGCCAGGAATTTTTGATCGCGACGAATAACTACCGCGCCAGCGGCGGCGGCAACTTCCCCGGCCTCGACGGCAGCAAGACGGTGGTGGCTTCGCCCGACAACAACCGCGAACTCCTGATCGCCTACGTGACCAAGGAAAAGAACCTGACGCGCGCGAAAAACGGCTCGGCGCGCAGCTGGCGCTTTGCCAGGGTGGCCACGAAAGGCCCCGTGGTCTTCCATTCGGCGCCGAACGTGATCGACCTGGCGCAAGCGGCCGGCATCGACAACGTCACGCAGCTGAAGCTTGACGATGGTGCGGGCAAGGGTTTTGCGCTGTACCAGCTCGACCTGTCGAAATGATGCTGGCAAACTTGCTGCTGGCCGCCGCGCTGGCTTCGCCCGTGGCAGCGGCGGCGCCCGAAGTCACGGCCCGGGCCAAGGCCTTGATGCGTGCGGGAGAAGCGTCCCAGCCGCAGGCGCGCGCCCTGTTCGAACAGGCGGCTGGGCAGGGCAGCGGTCCGGCTGCGTATTACCTGGGCTTGATGTTCAAGAATGGCATGGGCGGGCCGCAGGATGGCGCCGCCGCCCTGCGCTGGCTGGAACTGGCAGCGCAACGGGGCGTGGCGCCGGCCATGTTCATCGTGGCGAACATGCTGCTGGAGAGCGACGAAGCCAGGGCGCGTTACTGGCTTGACGCTGCCTGCGACCTCGAATACCCGGAAGCGCTGCAGCAGAAATCCGTGGCCCTGGCCGAAGGGCAGATGGGCTATGCGCACAACGAGGAGCAGTCCTTCCTGTACCTGAAGATGGCCACGCACGCGATGGGACACCGGGCTGAAGAGCCGTAATTGTGCGCCAGGTCAGGTCCGCAGGCTGTTCGCCGCCTCGGCAATGGCCAGCGGGTTGCGCGACAGCAGGGCGGCTGCCAGATCCAGCAGGCCTGCCGCTGCCTTGATGGCCGCGTGCGTGTGCTCGATGTCTGCCACGGTTTTCCTGCCTTGCTCGATGGCCGTGTTCACATTGGCCAATGCCTGCTGCGCGCCCTTGTTGATCAGGTAGATGCCATGGGCGCGGAAAAAGGACACCATCTGGTCCAGGTGGCTTTCATATTGCTTGAGATCCTGCAGCACGGCTGATGGCGTTGCCGGCGTACGGTCGGTCAGCGCGATGCGCAGCTCCAGTACCTGGTTCGAGGCCTGTGCCAGCTTGTCGGCGATTTCCGTGGTTTGTTTTTCATCGAGTGCGATAGCGTTTCCCATGTCCGACTCCTACCAGGGGGATGGTGAATAATTGGCGGCCTGCTTTTGCAGGGTATCGACTTGCTTGGCAAAGATGTCCAGTTGGCGCTCCAATGCCGGGTCTTTCATGGACTTGGCGCGCAAGGTGCTCAGACTGTTCTGCAATCCGGTCATGGCGGCAATATAGGCGTCGATGACCTTGCCACGCTCTTGCAGTTGCCGCCCGTCCAGGTAGAGCTTGGCTTTCAGGTAGTTGCTGGCAACGGGTTCCCTGGCAGCGGCATTGTCGAGCGAGCGGTTCAGCGACGCCAGCGTCAGGTTCTCGTCGTGCAAATTTGCCTCGTAGTTTTGCTGCGCATATTTTTTCAGCGCATTGCTGATGATATAAATATCTTCTTCGCGCGCCAGCAGTTCGTTGATGCCCGACTGCTGTCTGTGCTGCGTCACGATTTGGCTGATCAGCGCGCTCAGGCGCGTGACTTTGTCCAGCTGGTCGGCGTCGAGCACCGGCGTCATGCCGCTGGACTGCTGCAAGGCGTCCAGCGAACCGCCAAGGGCGCCGATCTCTTCCTTGTAGTTTGCCAGCTTGTCGTTGGCCAGCGCGGCAAGGACTTCCGCGTAGCGTTTCAATACATTGTTCAGTTCGGCTGTGCCGGCCAATTGCGTCGCGTAGGCCTGGCAGCGCCGGAGCAGATCCTGTTCCGTTTCCTGCGCAAGGTAAGGGCGGTCGGTGATGATGCTGTTGCGCCGTACATTATTGGTGCAACTGCTCATGGAGTGCGTCAGTATGGGTTTGAATACTTCCGTTACCGCCACCGTCTGTCCCGCGAACTTGTCGACCGGCGTGAAGTTCTTGCAGGCGCTAGTCATGCCGCCGATCAGCAGGCAGGCGCAGATGGTTGTCATGGGCTGGCGCATAGGTTCTCCAGGTTAAGGATGGGATTGCCGCCATGGCCGGTTGACCCTGGTTCAATGACCATATCACCATTGCATCACCATACTTTGACGCAGATCAGACACATGCACTGTGTGGCAAAGTGCAGCAGCTGTGTCAATTTGCGACATATTTTCCTTACAAAAGACTGACATCGGGCCAGCAATTGTGTCTTTTCTGCATGTTGCGACGCGTCATATGTAGTTGTTGCTGGTGCATGTTTACTCACCTACAATGATTTATCGATGGGGCGGTTATCCAGCGTACGACTATAAAAATAAGTGGCATTAAAAACGTTGTATCAGAGGAGATGACAATGAATTTGAAACAGAAATTGCTTGTGGCAAGTTTGGTTTTGGGTTTCTCGCAGGCGGCAGTCGCAGCCGACCCCATCAAGATCGGCGTGTCCGGTCCGTTCACGGGCGGTTCCGCGCCGATGGGCGTGTCGATGCGCGACGGCGTCAAGCTGGCCGTGGCGGAAATCAATGCCAAGGGTGGCGTGCTGGGCCGTTCCCTGCTGCTGATCGAGCGCGACGACGAAGCGAAGAACGAACGCGGCGTGCAGATCGCCCAGGAGCTCATCAACAAGGAAAAGGTCGCCGCCACCGTCGGCTACATCAACACGGGCGTGGCCCTGGCTTCGCAGCGCTTCTACCAGGAAGCGAAAATTCCCGTCATGAACAATGTGGCGACGGGTTCCATCGTCACCAAGCAATTCGCCGACCAGCCGGAGAACTACGTCTTCCGCAATGCGGCCAATGACACCATCCAGTCCGGCATGATCGTGCATGAAGCGATCGAGAACCGCAAATTCAAGAAAGTGGCGATCCTGGCCGACTCCACCAACTATGGCCAGCTGGGCCGTGAAGACCTGGAAAAGGCGCTCGACAAGAAGGGCATCAAGCCCGTCGTCGTGGAAAAATACAACATCAAGGACGTCGACATGACGGCCCAGCTGCTGAAAGCCAAGCAGGCGGGGGCGGAAGTCGTGCTGACCTACGGCATCGGCCCGGAACTGGCGCAGATCGCCAACGGCATGGAAAAACTGGGCTGGAAAGTGCCGCTGATCGGCAGCTGGACCCTGGCCATGGGTAACTTCATCGACAACGCGGGCAAGAACGGCAATGGCACGCGCATGCCGCAAACCTTCATCCAGGATGCCAGCACGCCGAAGCGCAAGGCCTTCATCGACGCCTACGTGGCCGCCTACAAACCATCGGGTGGACGCATGCCATCGGCCGTCTCGGCCGCGCAAGGCTACGATTCCATCTACCTGCTGGCCGCGGCCATCACGCAGGCAGGCGGCACGGATGGCCCGAAAGTGCGCGCCGCGCTGGAAAACCTGAACGAGAAGGTGGAAGGCGCTGTCACCACGTATAACAAGCCCTTCAGCAAAACCAACCATGAGGCGATCACGGCCGACCTGACGGTCTTCGGTGAGGTCAAGGACGGCAAAGTCGTCCTCGCGAAATAAGCCTGGCAGACAGTCGCCGCGCAGTGGCCAGCCTTGAGGAATCAGGACTGGCCATTTTTTCATCGTTCGTCTTCCGGGGAATACCATGGAAATCTTCCTGCAGCTCGTCTTCAGCGGCGTCGCGCTGGGCATGATCTATGCCGTCATCGCTTTCGGCTACCAGCTGACCTTTGCCACTTCCGGCACCCTCAATTTCGGCCAGGGCGAATCCCTGATGCTGGGCGCGCTCGTGGGCCTTTCCCTGGTGGGCACCATTCACGGCGGCCCGTACATGAGCTATCTGCTGATGATCCCCATCGTCATCGTCTTCGGCGCCCTGCAGGGCGTGTTCGTCGAATGGATAGGCGTGCGGCCCGCCATCAAGATCAAGTCCGAATTCGGCTGGATCATGTCGACCATCGCGCTGGCCATCATTTTCAAGAACGTCGCGGAAAATATCTGGGGCAAGGACGACCTGATGTTCCCGTCGCCGCTGTCGGCCGCGCCGTTCCAAGTGTTTGGCGCCAATGTGCAGCAGATGCAGGTGGCCGTCATCGTCGGTGCGCTGGCCATCATGCTGGCCGTTGAAGTGTTCAACCGCAAATCGATCTACGGCAAGGCCGTCGTGGCGACAGCCAACGACCGCGACGCGGCCGGTCTGATGGGCATCAACACGGGCATGGTCATCACGTTCTCCTACGCGCTGTCGTCGGCCACGGCCGCCTTTGCGGGCGTGCTGGTGGCGCCGCTGACCTTGACGGGAGCCACCATGGGCGCGTCGCTGGGCTTGAAAGCCTTTGCGGTGGCCATCATCGGCGGCCTGACGTCGGGCGTGGGCGCCATCGTCGGCGGGCTGATACTCGGCATCGCGGAAACGACCACCGGCTATTACATCTCCACCGGCTACAAGGAAGTGCCTGGCCTGCTGCTGTTGCTGCTGGTGCTGGCCATCAAGCCGTCCGGCCTGTTCGGCAAAGCCGCGATCAAGAAAGTCTGAGGACGACATGAACAAGAAAATCACCATGCTGGCGCTGAGCGCGGCGGGACTGGCCGCGCTTGCGCTGTTCCCCATCGTCATTCCGAACCCGTATTACATCCACCTGGCCGAGACCATTCTGATCTACGCCATCCTGCTGTTCGGCCTCGATATCGTCGTCGGCTACACGGGGCAGGTGTCGCTGGGCCACGCGGGCCTGTTCGGCATCGGCTCCTACGTCACGGGCGTGCTGGTGTTCAAGCTGGGCCTGTCGTTCTGGCTGGCCATCCCCGCCAGTATTTTGGGCGCGGCCGTGTTTGGCGCCATCCTGGCCTTGCCGGCCCTGCGCGTGACGGGGCCGTACCTGGCCATGGTGACCCTGGCCTTCGGCACCATCGTGCAAATCCTGATCAATGAAATGAGCTTCCTGACGGAAGGCCCGATGGGCATCAAGATCCACAAGCCCGTGCTGTTCGGCCACAAACTGACGGAAGTGGAGTACTACTACATGGTCGCCGCGCTGCTGGTGATCTCGCTGGTGGTGGTGCACCGCATCCTGAAATCGAACCTGGGCCGCGCGTTCGAAGCCTTGCGCGACAGCCCCATCGCCTCGGACTGCATGGGCGTGTCCGTGTACCGCTATAAAGTCTATGCCTTCGTCATCAGCGCCGGTTTTGCGGGCCTGGCCGGCAGCCTGTATGCGTATTCGGAAGAGTATATTTCGCCCAATACCTACAACTTCGAGCTGACGATCCTGTTCCTGCTGGCCGTCATCATGGGCGGGCGCAAGACCCGTTCCGGTGCGCTGATCGGCGCCATGATCGTCGTCATGCTGCCCAGCCTCTTGTCGGACATCGAATTGTTCCGCAAGATCGCCGTGGCCGCCGCCGTGCTAGGCGTGATCGGTTCCGCCTTCATGCTGGCGAAGAAACGCTCCACCGTGCGCGGCGTGCTCGTGCCCCTGGTGGCCACCATCGGCCTGGCCGCGTATTCGTACAAGCTGGAAAACATGGTCGACTGGCGCCTGACCATCTTCGGTTTGATGACCTTGTTCGTCGTGTACTACCTGCAGGACGGCATCGTGGGCTTTTTGATGAGCTTTATCGGCAAGGGCCGGCGCCATGTGCAAGCCGTCGCTTCGCACGGCGTGGCGCCATTCGACCACGCCCAAGGCGGGCAGCAGGGCGCGACCCTGCTGCGCGTGGAGCAGGCCCTGATGCAGTTCGGCGGCCTGAAGGCGCTGAATCAGGTGGACTTGAACGTCACGCAAGGCTCCGTGCACGGCTTGATCGGGCCGAACGGTTCGGGCAAGAGCACGATGATGAACGTACTGACGGGGATCTACAAGCCGACGGCGGGCAAGGTGGAATTTGCCGGCGCCGTGATCTCCGGCCGCACGCCGTCCGAGATCGCGCTGGGCGGGGTGGCGCGCACCTTCCAGAACGTGCAGCTGTTCGGCGAGATGACGGCCACCGAGAACGTGCTGGTGGGCTTGCACAACACCTTCAAGTCGAACGTGCTGGACGTGATGCTGCACACCCCGCGTTACAAGCGCGAAGAGGCGGCCGCGCGCGAGCGGGCCGCCAGCATCCTCGAATTCGTCGGCCTGGCGGACCTGGCCAATGAAGAAGCGCGCAATCTGCCATATGGCAAGCAGCGGCTGCTGGAAATCGGCCGCGCGCTGGGCCTCAACCCGCGTCTGCTGCTGCTCGATGAACCGGCGGCCGGCCTGACGGCGCCCGACATCAAGGAACTGATGGCCATCATCCGCAAGATCCGCGAACACGGCATCACCATCATCCTGATCGAGCACCACATGGACGTGGTGATGGCTCTGTCGGACGTGGTGACGGTGCTGGACTTCGGCCAGAAGATCGCCGAAGGTGCACCTGCGCTGGTCCAGAGCGACCCGAAAGTGATCGAAGCCTACCTGGGCGGCAGCGCCGAAACCCTGGCGCCAGCGGCGCACTGAGAGGAAGACCATGCTGACCATTAGCAATCTGCACGCCGCCTACGGCAAAGTCGAAGTCCTGCACGGCATTTCGCTCGACGTCCCGAAAGGCAAGCTGGTGACCCTGATCGGCTCGAACGGCGCCGGCAAGACCACCACCATGCGCGCCATTTCCGGCATGTTGAAACCGAAATCCGGCACCGTCACCCTGGGCGGCAAGGATGTCACGGGCCTCGATTCGCACCGCATCGCCCGCGCGGGCCTGGCCCATTCGCCGGAAGGCCGGAGGGTGTTCGCCTCGATGTCAGTGACGGACAACCTGCTGCTGGGCGCCTTCCCCCGCTTTACGCGCTCGCGCCCGAAAGGCGACATCAAGGGCGACCTGGACAAGGCCCTGGAGCTGTTCCCCCGCCTGAAGGAGCGGCGCGACCAGCTGGCCGGAACGCTCTCGGGCGGCGAGCAGCAAATGCTGGCCATGGCCCGCGCCGTGATGCTGAACCCGGAAGTGATCCTGCTGGACGAACCGTCGATGGGCCTGGCGCCGATTTTGGTGGAAGAAGTCTTCCGCATCATTACGCGCTTGAAGGCCGAAGGCGTGACCATGCTGCTGGTCGAGCAATTCGCCGCCGCCGCCCTGAACGTGGCCGATTACGGCTACGTGCTGGAAAACGGCAGCATTTCCGTGCATGGGCCGGCGGAAAGCCTGAAAAACGATCCCAAGGTGATCGCGGCGTATCTGGGGGGAGGGCATTAATGCGGCATTAATGCGGCAATGATGCGGCAATGGGATCACTGCGCCTGCAGGGCGCGATTTTTCTTGCAAAAGGCTTATGCTGCCGAATTATTATCTTGAAATGCAACGATGACGACGCCAGAGGTGGATGCTGCGCAGTGGGAGTCCCTTGACCTTGAATGGCACGGGGACTTCGCGTTTATGGAAGGGGCGTTACTGGGGGACGATAGTGCACGCGAAGTCTACATCATGCTCGCGCTTGCAGGAAAGCTGCCCTCCGAGATCGCTCAAGAGGCAAGTTCCCGGCGTTTTCCGTCGTCGCCTTTGCATGCTCGGCAAGTGGTCTGGCGACATCGAACCCATCCGGGTTTGTTGCGCGATAGTCAGCGTGATTACTACCTGCTGCCGCATTACCTTGCGCGATATGGCTACCATGCGGTGCAGGCTTTGCCGTTTCGTTTCAATGGCACCCTGGAAGACCTCGGCTACCACTACTGGCGTGACCAGTCCTGCGCCTATTGGTTTGGTGATTATTCGGTCACTGTCATGGTTGATGTAAAGCACCAGGCGCTTGCTTTGCTCGGACCGGCGCCAGCTTTTGTATCCGCCGATTGCGCGCTGTTCAGCGATGGCGTGAATGTCTTTCTGTCTGGAAAGGTGACCGCGAGCGCGCACGACCGTATCCGTTACACCAATCACCCGGATTACCGGGTGATCAACGGGCAGGTCTACAGAGGATACAAGCGACTGCACCAGAAGGATGGCACACCTTTGCCCATCGCCCATCCTGACGGCTTTCGCATGCTTGCGCAGCGATGGGGGACGGATGGCGAGTCGATCATCGTGCAGGCACAGCAGGGATCGAGCATTGCATATGAATATTTTTACCGCATTGATCATGCCGATCTGGCCACCTTCACCGTACTGAACGAACGTTATGCCAAGGATGGGCAACGTGCGTATTATTTGACGGGAAAGTCCATGCGCTATGTGGGCGAATTCCAATTGCTCAAATGCCGGCAACCGGAATTTGATGAGGCCGGCCGGGTGGTGTCTGCGCGTGAGTTTCAGCACGAGTATATTGCCGTGGATGATCAGGTTGTCTACGCGGCAGGGACGCGTGTGCGCGGCGCTCACGGCCCCAGTTTCCAACACCTGGGATTCGACTATTACCGCGATCATCAGCGCGCTTATTACCGCAACAAACCGCTGCATGTGGATGTGGACAGTTTCGTCGTGGCGCTGGTACATCATGCAGGCGCCGATTACTCGTCGACACTGGTGGGCGACCGAAACGGGCCGCTGGGCAGCGACGGGGTACTCGACAAGGTCATGCAGCAGCGGTGGGCGCCATTTTTCGAGGCGCATCCGCAACTGACGGATTACTGGTGGCACCGCTTGCAGGCGCAGGACGAGGCGCAGGACGAGGCGCAGGCGGCGCAGCAGGAAGAAATCCCGGTGCGGCGTGTCATCGGATCTGGCTTCGAACTGGGCCGACAGGTGTACTTTCATGGGCGGCCCATCACCGGATTGGATGCAGCCAGTTTCAAATTATTGGGTGAACATCTGTGCGGCGATGTCAATGGCTTGTATCTGATCCCGTATCATGCGGTTGACCGCGCCGTGCCCGAACGGTTTTCTACCGAGTCGGTGGAGCATTTCAGCGCATTCGATTCGATTTACCTGAGTGATGGTAAAAAAGTCTATTGCCACCGAATTTTCTATCACTGTCCTGAGCCCATTTCCAAGGCTGACCTTGCCACCTTCGTGAGCTGCGGTTATGGCTGGGCCAAGGATAACCGTGCCGTTTACTACAGGGGGCAGGCAAAAAAAAGCCTCGCTCCTGAAAATACACGGATACTTGGCATTTATGCGTTCAATTCCACGTTGATGATGTCCGATGGCAAGCCATTGGCTGTCGAATTCAGCCCGGAAGAAGTCTCGGTGCCGCATCCTCATTTTCTGCAGCTAGGCACGCGTAAATTGTTTTGTGGCCGAAGCCCGCTGAGCGCCAAGCGCATAGACCTGGCCACGTTGGCGTTTCTCGATGATCGCCATGCGCGCGACAAGCATCGCTTCTACCGCTACGACGGCCATGCCGGATTGACTGAGGTGGGCGAAGAGGACTACCGGGGGCTCGCAAAGCAGGGCGTATCGTGACGTTTGTCCTGGTCCCGGCTTGACAAATCATCTACACTGCGCACTTCCTCATATGGCGTAGAACAGCTCTCATGTGCAGCAGCCTCAGGTATCGTCCTCTCGTTCTCATCTTGCTCTCAGGCATGGCCTGCGCCGACGATGCACCACTGCCGAAAGTTGAAATTTCCGCCGCCAGCGGCGTGCAGCAGCGGCGCGACGATACGGCCGCGAAGATCGTCGTCAGCCGTGACGACCTGGCCCAATATGGCGACAGCAGCCTGGCCGCGACGCTGAAACGCCAGCCCGGCGTCTCCGTCGTCGGCGGCGAGGTGCGCATGCGGGGTCTGGGGGCGGGCTACACGCAGATGCTGATCAACGGCGAGCCCGCGCCACCGGGCTTTTCCATCGAATCGATCGGGCCCGAGATGATCGAGCGCATCGAGATTTTGCGCAGCGCGACGGCTGAATACAGCATGCAGGCCGTCGCCGGCAGCATCAACGTGGTCTTGCGCAAGGGCGCCAGCGGCGCCGAGCGCGAATGGAAGCTGGGCGCGGGCCGGCAGGACGGCCGCTGGCAGCCTGCCGCATCCCTGCGCGTGGCGGACAAGCTGCCGGGTTTCGCCTATGCGCTGACGGGTGCGCTCGAGCGCACGGCCGACGATGTGGCGGGCAGGACGACTGACACCATGTCCGATGCCGCCGGCCTGCCGCTGGCGCTGCGCGACACGCGCACACGCAATGCCTCGTCCGTCAACAAGGCCAGCCTGACGCCGCGCCTGCACTGGACACTGGACAAGGGCGACACCATCACCTGGCAAAGCCTGCTGGACTGGTATCGCACGGGGTTTGACGGCGTGGCCCGCGAAACGACCTTGCTGGGGCAGGCATCGAGCTATCCGCGCAATGGCGCCACCTCGCAAGCGAGCGTGTTTTCGGCGCGCAGCGATGTGAGCTGGTCGCACTCGCTGGGGGCCGCGGGCAAGCTGACGGCCAAGCTGGGCGTCAACCACAACCGGCGCGACACGGATTACGCCTTCCATGGCGAGGCGGCCGGTGGCGCGCCCCTGCTGCTGCGCGGCGTGGTGTCCGACGCCATCGACGACAGCGTCAACAGCAGCGGCAAATACCTGGGCCGGCTGGGCGGCGGCCACGCCCTGAGCGTGGGCTGGGATGGCAGCCTGATACGCCGCAGCGAGTCGCGCCGCCAGCGCGACACGTATTTTTCCGGTGGCGCGCCGTATGCGCTCGATGAAGACTACACGGCCGACGTGCGGCGCCTGGCCCTGTATGCGCAGGATGAATGGGACGTGACGCCGCGCCTGCAAATGTATGCGGGCGTGCGCTGGGAAGGCTTGCAGACGGCAACCGAAGGCCGCACCCTGAGCGAAGTGCGCACGCGGGCCAGCGTCTGGAGTCCCGTGGCGCAGCTGCTGTGGAAGCCGCCGCGGCAGGAGCGCGACCAGCTGCGGCTGGCGCTGGCGCGCACCTACAAGGCGCCCACCACGCGCAACCTGGTGCCGCGCCGTTACACCGTCAACAATGGCAACAGCGCCAACAATCCCGATTTCCAGGGCAATCCCGACCTGCGCCCGGAACTGGCGTGGGGGCTGGACGCGGCCTGGGAAAGCTATTTCGGCAAGAGCGGCGTGGCCAGTTTGTCGGCATTCACGCGGCGCATCAGCGATGTCACCGTGCAGCGCCTGTTCCAGCACGATGGTATCTGGACGGGCAGCCCGTTCAACAATGGCACGGCCACAGTGCGCGGCATTGAAATGGATGTGAAGTTTCCCGTGCGGACCTGGTGGGCGCAGGCGCCCGATGTCGACGTGCGCGCCAATGCGGGGCGCAACTGGTCGCGCGTCGCCGCCGTACCGGGTCCTGGCAACCGCCTGGCCAGCCAGGTGCCCGCCACGCTCAACCTGGGATTCGATTACCGGCGCTCGCCGATGCTGAGCATGGGCGGCAATCTGCACGTGCAGACGGGCGGACTGGCGCGGCTCGATGCGCACGCCAGCAGCCATGCGGGCGTGCGGCGCACGCTCGACGCGTATGCGCTGTGGCAGCCGGACGCGAAAACGCGCGTGCGCCTGTCGGCGGCCAACCTGCTGCACCGGCAGCAGGTGCAAGGACAATCCTATGTGGATGGGGAGGGCCGCAGCGACAGCGTGACGACCCTCGACAGCAGCGCTGCGCTACGCTTGATGCTCGAGCGCAGCCTGTAAGCATCAGTGCCTGGTCGGCTTTTCCTGCTGCACCAGAATGAACGGGCTGACGACGGCGGCCCACAGGGATGCGTCGGCGGCCTGCCAGTCCAGCGCCTGCTGGTCGGAGACTTTGGCCACTTTGCCATCGGCCATCCATTGCGTGATCGTGGCCTTGTCGTCGTGCGAGATGCGCACGGCCACTTCGACCAGGTCCAGTTCATTGGCGACCCAGACGACGTTGCCCTGGGCGAAGTGCTTTTCCAGTTCGCTCCAGGCCAGGCGGGCCGTTTCGCTGTTCACTTTGAGGCGCAGTTCGGTGTCTTTTTCAGGATTGGTTTGCATGTGAGATCAGGTTGCGGTGAGTTGGTGCCGATGCGCGCGGTTTATTTGCCTGGGACGGCTTCCACCTGCGGCGTTGGCGTACCCCGCCATGTTAACCGATAGGCGGCGCCTTTGCGAACATTGCCCACGAGGGCGGGGCGGAAGCAGGCCAGGTTGGTGCCGCCCGCCAGCCGGGTGCTGGGGAAGATGATGCCCATGGAGCCGGCTTCGAGCAGGATGGCGGCCAGGTCTTGCGAGGCGATGTAGCTGGCCGGGTCCAGGCAAGCCTGATAGCGTTCCTGGCCGCGCAAGTCGTGGAAGCTGGCGGAAAAATCGGCCAGCAGCGACTGGTAGCTGACGCTGTCGTCGAAATAATCGATTTCCTGGTATTCCACGGTCTTGTGGAAAATGATCTCGGCCAGCGCCGTTTTCATGTCGAAGGCGCAATACCAGGCGCCCCGTTCGCCATCGTTGAAACGCGCCCCTTCCGGCCGGGCATAGGTGTAGGCGGCGTTGATGATGCGAAAGTGCGGCACGCCAAAAACCAGCTCGTCCACGCCAATTCCTGGCGCGCCGCCGTACTCGGCCACCAGGCGCGCATTCGTCGCGTTATCGAGTTCGAACAGCTCGCGCAGGTGCGCGTCGTCCTCGGCCAACGGCGCCAGCACGGAGTCTTCCATGTCGGCGAAGCGCGACGGGATCAGGCGGCACGTGTCGATCTGGCGCAAGGCGGCCAGCGGCGGCAGGTGGGTAGGCGGGACGGCAGGCACGATCACAGTCCTCCGCGGCGCGCGTCAAGCAGCTTGCGCACCGTCTGCATGGCCAGCAAGCCGCCGGCCAGCATTTGCGACAGGGGCGTGCGGCCGCCGAAGATCGGGTTTTTGTTGGGCAAGCTGACCCATTCGTCGGCCAGCTTGTCGCCATACAGGATGTGCAAGGCTTTATAAATGCCCAGCAGGTAGGAAATGCGCGTGATGCGGTCCACTTCCAGCACGCGGTCCGGGTGCTTCTTCCACTCGTACCAGGCGCTGCTGGACAGGCCGCCCAGCAATTCGCGCGCATCGTCGTCGCGCAGGCGCCAAGCTGCCGCCAGCTTGAAAAAGCCTTTCAAGGCCGCCTGCGACAATCGCTCGCGCTCGGCTTTGGCGTTCAGGTCGACGAGCACGGCCGGCTCGAAGCGGCTTTTCGGGTAGGCGTAAGCGAGATTCATGATATGTCCTTCGATAAAACTCTGTTTAAGGATTATTTATACTCCTTTTCAGGATTCGTTGCAACGGCCGCGCGCATGCAAAACGGGGCGCGCCAGGACATGTGTCCCGGTGCGCCCCGTTGGCAGGCGAGCTGCGCGACCTTATCTGGCCGTGACCGTAACCGGCACGTTCAGCTGCGCCGTCAAGCCATTATTGTCCAGCGCCACGACCTTCAGCGTGTAGCTGCCCGCCACCGGCAGGGGCCAGCGGGCCGTGATGGTCATGCCGCTCATGGAAAACTGCATGCCCAGCGGCGCGCCGATGATGGAGATCCACAGCGCGTTCGCGCCCGGCGCCGTCAGCACGATGCTGCCGCTCATGGCCTTGCCGGCCACGCCCGTCATGGCGGCGGCGCTGATCGTGGGACCGGCGGCGGCGATTTTTACCGTCGCCACGGCCTGGCCCGTCAATCCCGTCTTGCTGTCTTTGGCGATGACCGTCACGCTGTAGTTGCCCAGCACGGGACTGGCCCAGCTGACGACGCCGGCGGCATTGATGCTCATGCCGGACGGCGCGCCCGACAGGCTGTAGCTGACGGGGTTGGGCGCCACCGTCGTGGCCGTGAACGACAGGGCCACGCCCGGCTTGCCGCTGACGCTGGACACTGTCACCACGGGTGGCAGCGGGGCGGCGATGGCCACCGTGTAGATGCCTTTGCCGCTGAGGCCAGTCTTGCTGTCCCTGGCCGTGACGGTGACGGCATAGGTGCCGGCCACGGGCGCGGCCCAGCTCACCAGCCCGACGCTGCTGATGCTCATGCCAGATGGTGCGCCGGCGAGCGTGTAGCTGACGGGATTGGGGGCGCTGACGCTGACGTTGAACGCCAGTGCCGTGCCTACCTTGCCCGTGATGGCGCCGGTGCCGACGACGGGCGGCGCGACGGGGGTAATGACGATGGCGTACACGCCCTGGCCACTGAGGCCGCTGACGCTATCCCTGGCGACCATGGTTACGGCATACGTGCCGGCGATGGGATTGGCCCAGCTGACCACGCCCGTGGCGGCGATGCTCATGCCGGCCGGCGCGCCCAGCATGCTGTAGCTGAGAGGGTTGCTTGCGCTGGCCGAGACGGTGAACGACAGCGGCTTGCCGGCCGCGCCGCTGATGCTGGCCGGCGCCACCACGGGGGCTGTTGGCGCGATCTGCGTGCCCGACAGGCTGGCCAGCAGGCTTTTCACGTTGGGCGTGCCCAGGCCGCCCAGCGGGTCGTAGCCGACCCTGGCCGTGCACACGCCGCAAGTGCCGTTGCTGCCGCGCGTGATGTCGGCAAAGCTGCTGGCAAAGGTGCCGGGCACGCTGGCGATCTGGCCGTACAGCATGCTGTGCGCCAGGCCGAGCGCCGTCTTCGCCTGCAGCGCGCGGCTGGCGTTGGCGATGGCGATCAGGCCGGCCCATTGCGGCGTGGACAGGCTGGTGCCGCCGATGCTGAGCCAGCTGGCGGTGCTGCTACCCGGTGTCATCACGGCCGTGTACTGGCCCGTGGCGGGGTCGGCATTGAAGGCCACGTCGGCGACGTTACGCCGCAGCAGGTTGGTCAGGCCGGGCACGCTGGCTGTCTGGTAAGCGGGCAGTGCCGTGTAGGCGCTGATGCCGCCGCCCGTGCCGGACCAGGCCGTTTCGCTGCGCACGCCGCTGCCGCTGTAGTTGAGCGTGGTGCCGCCCACGGCCAGCACGTTGGACGACACGGAAGGCCAGGACACGCCGCTGCCCGAGTCGCCCGTGGCGGCCAGGTAGCTCATGTTCTTGCCCGTGAAGGCGCTGTCGACGGAAGTCGTCCAGTTGCCCTCGGCGGCGCCAAAGCTCATCGACACGACGCCAGGCCCCATCAGGTTGGCCAGGCGCACGGCGCCCAGCAGGCTGTTGACGGACGCGTCGGGCGCCTCGATCAGCACGATGCGCGCCAGCGGCGCCGTGGCATGCGCCCACTGCACGTCGAGCGCGATTTCCATGGCCCAGCCCGAGTTATAGGCGGGCGCGGTGGCCGTCATGGTGCTCGACGGCGTGTTGTAGACAACGGAAAATTCACAGCCGCTGAGCGGGGCCGGCGGCAAGGGCAAAGTGGCATTCGTGGCGATGGCCTTGGTGGTGCAGCCTGGCAAACCGAATTTCTGGTTGAAGATGGCCAGTTCGGCCGCCGCGTTCGGGTTGTGCATGGCGTCGACGATGTAGATCGTCTGCCCCGCGCCCAGCTGGGCCGCCTGGGCTGGCGTCAGCGCCGTGCCCGCCGCCGGCAGGGCGGGCAGGTCGTAGGCGGCGCGGATTTGCGCGGGAGAATAGGTCGCCACCACGCTGCTGCCGGCCATGGGCGCGGCGACGTCGCTCGCGCCGCTACCATCGAGCAATGGCGCGATGTCCTGCGCCGCCTGTTCCGCGACGGCGATTCTTTGCGCCGTCAGGCGGCGCGTGGTCATTTCCCCCATGGCGCCGGGCACGCGCTGCAAGTGCGGCCGCCAGTGCGCCGAGCCGCTGCTGTTGGCGCTGTCGCGCCCGTCAGGCGTATCGAGCAGGGCCGGGGCCGCATGGAACATCGGTTGCACCACCAGCGCGCCGACGGCGTCCGGAATGACGGGCACCTCGACGGTGAACTGTGTCGCGGCCGTGGCGATGGCGGCAGGCGGCGTTGATGCCGGCGTCTCCTGGCCGGGGCCGCACGCGGCCAGCAGGATGGCGGCCGTGGCGCCCAGCAGCAGGCGCCCGTGACGGTGGTGCGGGGGAATGATTTTTTTCATGGCGAAACTCTCCGAGTTGGGCGAGGGCCACATCTCGACAATGCATCCAGGCTGGTGCCGCGCGCTGGCGGCTCCGGTCCTGCACATTGGCAGCCCCGCTGCCGTGGCGCTTGCGCGCGGTAGGCCGGTGGCTTTGCGTCCCCGCCTTTCGACGGGTTTGCCCTCAAAACTGATCATGCATCATTGGGAATTTCCTGATGCGTCATCAATTTTAGTGAATTTGCCAAATAAGTGTTAACTATTTTCAATCAATATTTTTATTTTTGCAATGAAATGTGGCTTATTTGCCTGTTGCTGAGTGGAATCTTGTCAGCTTTGTTAAGTCTTAAAAGCAAGGTTGTCAGGGGTGTACCGATGCATGACAGTGTTTTTTCACAACCACGGTGCTTGTTTTCTTGAGGAATAACGAATTTAACGAATTTATTGAATATGCGATGCTGCCAACTTCAATCCTCGAACACCATGCCCTGGTACGGCGCTGCGCGGCAGGCGGCCAGCCGCTGCGCCAGACTGCCCGTATGGGCTTCCAGCTGGTGGCCGTCCGGATCGAGAAAATACAGGGAATCGCCGGCGCTGCGGTTTTGCTGCCATTCGGGCACGCCGGCGGCGCGCAGGCGGGCGGCGAAGGCGGGGAAGTCGTGCTGGGAAATGGAAAACGCGTAATGCGTGTAGGCGGGGCTGGCCAGCGCAGCCGTGCCTTGCCCGTCCAGCGACAGGCACAGCCACAAATCCCCGGCCGACAGATACGCGCCCCTGTCCCAGCGGGCATGCAGGCGCAGGCCCAGCATGTCGCGGTAAAAGGCGACGCTGCGCGCCAGGTCGCGCACGGACAGGGTGAGGTGGTTCAGGCCGGTCAACATGGTGCTGCTTTCAGGTGCCATCAGACAGGTTCCGCATGCTCCACCATCAGCTGAACTTTCGTGGTGCCATTGTATTCATTCGCATCAAGCCGGAACGCCACCCGCGTGCGTTCGCCCAAGGCGTCCGTATGCCCGAACCAGATGGCATCAAAACGCACGCCGTTTTTTTCCAGCAGCAGTTTCAAGTGGCGTTCTTTTAAGATGCGCTGGCTGACGACGCGGAATTCATCGCAGAAGACGGGCGGGGCGAAGCCCTGGCCCCACACCTGGCCATCCATCAGATCGATGAAGGCCGTCGTGTAGTAGGCGTCTTCCAGCGGGCCGTCCGTTTCCACGACCCGTTCCAGCTGTTGCTGGCTGAGCCAGGCCTGGCCCACGGCTTCGAAAGCCTTGGAAAAGGCGTCGAAAGCGTCGGCGCGAATGGTCAAGCCGGCCGCCATGGCGTGGCCGCCGAACTTGTCGATCAGGCTGGGCGCCCGTTTCGACACGAGGTCGAGCGCGTCGCGCAAGTGGAAGCCGGGGATCGAGCGGCCCGAACCCTTGATCCAGCCATCGGCGCCGGGCGCGAACGTGATGGTCGGGCGGTAGAATTTTTCTTTCAGGCGCGATGCCACGATGCCGATCACACCCTGGTGCCACGACTCATCGAAGACGCTGATGGTGCTGCTGTTGGCCGGCTCGAAGTCGTCGAGGTGCAGCAAGGCCGTATCCTGCATTTCCGCCTCGATTTCGCGGCGCTTCAGATTGATGTCGTTCAGTTGCTGTGCCAGCGCCCAGGCACGGCCTTCGTCGTCCGTGACCAGGCATTCGATGCCCAGTGACATGTCTTGCAGGCGGCCGGCCGCATTCAGGCGGGGTCCCAGGGCAAAGCCCAGGTCGAACGGCGTGGCGCTGCGCGCTTCGCGGCCCGCCACGCGGAACAGGGCTGCCACGCCCGCGTGCATATTGCCCTTGCGCATGCGTTTGAGGCCTTGGGCGACGAGGATGCGGTTGTTCGTATCGAGGCGCACCACGTCGGCCACCGTGCCCAGCGCCACCAGGTCGAGCAGGTTTTGCAGGGGCGGCTGGGTTTTCTGGTCGTAAATCCCTCTTTGGCGCATTTCCGCGCGCAGGGCCAGCAAGACGTAGAACACGACGCCCACGCCCGCCAGGTGCTTCGACGGAAAACCGCAGGCGGGCTGGTTCGGGTTGACGATGACGGCCGCGTCGGGCAGGGTGTCGGCCGGTAAATGGTGGTCGGTGACGACCACCTGGATGCCGCGCCGGTTCGCTTCGGCCACGCCATCGATGCTGGCGATGCCGTTGTCGACGGTGATGATGATGTCGGGCGACTTTTCGCGGGCCGTCAGTTCGACGATTTCCGGCGTCAGGCCGTAGCCGTACTCAAAACGGTTGGGCACGATGAAATCGACGTCGGCGCCCATGGCGCGCAAGCCGCGGATGGCCACGGCGCAAGCGGTGGCGCCGTCGCAATCGTAGTCGGCCACGATGACCATGCGTTTCTTGGCGGCAATGGCGTCGGCCAGGAAGACGCCGGCCGCGCCGATGTGCAGCAGGCCGGACGGCGGCATCAGGGCCGCCAGTTCGCTCGACAGTTCTGCCGCGTCGGACAGGCCGCGCGACGCGTACAGGCGGGCCAGCACGGGGTGGATGCCGCCCTGGCGCAGCAGTTCGGATTCGCGGTAGGGGCAGGGGCGGGTGGCGATGCGGGTACGGGTCATGATGCTTTCAACTTGTTCAGGGTAATCGCGCGCCAGAATTTGCGCTGCGCATGCTTGCTGGTGGTGCAGGCTAGCCAGGCGTCGCGGTGGCTCAGCACCAGGCGCAGCTGGCCCTGGCGGCCATCCTTGATGGCCGCCAGCAGGGGCGCGAACCAGTCCGCTTCCAGCGCTTGCAACTGCTGCAGCCACATGCCCCATTCCTGCGCTTGCGCCGCTTCGGTCAAGCCGCCCAGCACGACGATCGCGTCCTGTTGGCTTGCCAGCACACTGTTTGGACTGGCATCGCGCTGCGCCGGTTCCGCCAGCGCGGCCAGCCAGCCCGGTACGTCTTTGGTATGCAGGCTGGACGCGCAGCGTGCAGCTTCAGCGTTGGCCAGGCTGCCGCCCCAGATCCAGAAGGAATTGATGGCTTTCAAGCCCCGCTCTTCGCGCGCCGCATTGACGGGATGTTCATGCCACAGCATCTGCACTTCATTTTGCAGGCGGCGCGCGGCGCGCGCATGTTCGCCTTCGGGCATCCAGACGGACAGGTCTTGCGTGGTGGCGGCGTCCGGCGTGGCGCACTGCAAGTCGCTCCAGCCATCGGCGCGCATGAACCAGGTGCCCGCGTCGCCATACGACAGGGGCTGGCCAATTTCGTCGAAATACGGGCGCGCCGTGTCGAACAAGGTGCGGCCATCGGCCTCGCTCAGCTTGAGCTGGCGCAAGTCTTCCAGGCTGATATGGCTGCGGGCGATGGCCAGGTGAGCCGGATGCAGCAGGAAGTAGCGCGCGCCCGGTTCCGGCGCCAGGCCGTAGCCGCGCATGGCCTGGGCCGCAAAGGCCGATTGCGCCGCCTCGCCGTTGGGCGCGGGCGACAGGGTCAAGGCATGCGCCAGCCACGCTTCGTGCGGCAGCAGCCGGTTGGCGTTGTCAAAAGTTTCTAAATTGCAATCAGAGGTGCGCGACAGCAGGGCCGCCAGGGCGGGCGCCTGCAAGACCTTGAGCAGGTCGGCAGCCAGCTCGGCATTGGGCAAGGCGAAGGGCAGGACGAGGGTAAGTTGATTCATCCCGAGATTGTAGGCGATTGTGGCGCTGGAGGAGTAGTTCCCGCGGTTTTTCCCTAGCCGCCGGGTGCGGAAAAATGGCGCCACGGTGATGTGTTTCGCGCATGAAATACCATTTGTGTGGCACACTGCGCGCTCGCATATCACGTTGTCGCGGGAGCGCATGAGCATCATCAAACAATTTCCTTTCGAGTGGCAGGTCGGCGTGCGCTATACGCGCGCCGGGAAACGCAGTGGCCGCAACAGCTTCATTTCCTTCATTTCCCTCATTTCCGTGGCCGGCATCGGCCTGGGCGTGGCCGCCCTGATCGTCGTCCTGTCCGTCATGAACGGCTTCCAGAAGGAAGTCACCGACCGTTTGATGTCGGTGCTGGCCCACGTCGAGGTGTTCGACACCAGCGGCTCGATGCAGAACTGGCAGGCGCAGGAGCGCGCCGCCTACGCCAACCCGCAAGTGAAAGCCGTGTCGCCGTTCGTGGAAACCCAGGGCATGCTGCTCAACGACGAAACCATGCGCCCGTCCATCGTGCGCGGCGTGCTGCCGCAGCAGGAAGCCACCGTCTCCAGCGTGGCCAGCCAGATGAAGCAGGGCAGTTTCAAGGACTTGACGCCAGGCTCGTACAACATCGTGCTGGGCATCGACCTGGCCAAGGCGCTCGACGTGAAAGTGGGGCAGAACGTCACCCTGATGCTGGAACGCGAGCCGAGGGCGGGCGATCCGGCCACTGGCATCGTCATGCCGCGCATGCGCGCGCTGAAGGTATCTGGCATCTTCGAGGCGGGCCACAATGAACTCGATGGCAGTCTGGCTTTCGTCAACATGCAGGACGCGGAGCAGCTGCTGCAGCTCGACGGCCCGTCCGGCCTGCGGCTGCGCCTGCACGACATGAACCAGGCGCCGCAGGTGGCGCGCGAACTCAAGGCGTCGATGCCGGGCCAGCTGTGGATGCGCGACTGGTCGCGCGCCAGTGCCAGCTGGTATGCGCTGGTGCAAAGCCAGAAGAACATGATGTTCATCATCCTCAGCATGATCATCGCCGTGGCCGCGTTCAACCTCGTCTCGACCCTGGTGATGTCGGTCACCGACAAGCAGGCCGACATCGCCATTTTGCGCACCCTGGGCGCCTCGCCGTTCTCCATCATGAAGATTTTCATGATCCAGGGCGCGCTGGTCGGTTTGCTGGGGAGTGCTTTGGGCGTGATCGGCGGCGTCGTGCTGGCGCTGAACGTGGGCGTCATCGTGCCCTTCATCGAAGGCATCTTCGGCCTGCACTTCATCTCCAAGGAAATCTACCAGATCAGCGCCGTGCCGTCCGACGTGCACTGGCTGGACGTGGCGCAGATCGGCCTGATCGCCTTCGGCCTGGCGCTGGTGGCGACCATCTATCCGAGCTGGCGCGCCGCGCGTGTCAAGCCGGCCGAGGCGCTGCGGTATGAATAGTTGGCTGATCAACAAACTGCTGGGGTCAGACCCGGCGGGTCAGACCCCTTGGAATTAACGAATCAATGAGCATGTTAAAAAATCTTCCTTTCGAATGGCTGGTCGGCTTGCGCTACACGCGGGCCGGCAAGCGCAGTGGCCGCAACAGTTTTATCTCTTTTATTTCGCTCATTTCCATGGCCGGCATCGGCCTGGGTGTGGCGGCGCTGATCGTCGTGCTGTCCGTGATGAACGGCTTCCAGAAGGAAGTGACGGACCGCATGTTGTCCGTGCTGGCCCACGTGGAAGTGTTCGACAACAGCGGCAGCATGCCGGACTGGCGCGCCGAAGCGGCGCAGGCCTTCAAGAATCCTGCCGTCAAGGGCGCCGCGCCGTTCGTGGAAACGCAGGGCATGCTGCTGCGCGACGATGCGCTGCGTCCCGCCATCGTGCGCGGCGTGCTGCCCGAGGAAGAGCCGAACGTCTCCGACGTGGCCGGCCAGACGCGCATGGGCAGCTTCAAGGCGCTGCAGCCGGGCACCTTCAATATCGTGCTGGGCATCGAGCTGGCGCGCGCCTTGCGCGTCAACCTCGGCGAAAAAGTCACCCTGATGCTGGCGCAAGGGCAGGTCACGCCGGCCGGCGTGCTGCCGCGCATGCGCAGTTTTACCGTCAGCGGCATCTTCCAGGCGGGCCACAATGAATTCGACGCGGGCCTGGCCTTCATCAACATCGAAGACGGCCAGCGTTTGCTGCGCCTCGACGGTCCATCCGGCCTGCGTTTGCGCCTGGCCGACATGAACCGGGCGCCGCAAGTGGCGGCGGAACTGAAAAAAACCATGCCGGGCGACCTGTGGCTGCGCGACTGGTCGAAGCTGAACGCCAACTGGTTCGCCGCCGTGCAGACTGAAAAACGCATGATGTTCATCATCCTGACCCTGATCATCGCCGTGGCCGCCTTCAACCTGGTGTCGACTCTGGTGATGACGGTGACGGACAAGCAGGCCGATATCGCGATTTTGCGCACCCTGGGTGCTTCCCCTCGCTCCATCATGAAGATCTTCATGATCCAGGGCGCGCTGGTGGGTATCCTGGGCACGATTTTGGGAGTCGGCGGCGGCGTGCTGGTGGCGATGAACATCGACGTCATCGTGCCCTTCATCGAGCATTTGCTGGGCGTGCAGTTCCTCTCCAAGGACATCTATTTCATCAGCACCGTGCCGTCCGACCTGCGCTGGCCCGACGTCACCAAGATCGGCGTGCTGGCCGTGATCCTCGCCTTTTTGGCGACCCTGTACCCAAGCTGGTGGGCTGCCCGCGTGAAACCTGCGGAAGCCCTGCGCTATGAATAAACCACTGACGACTACCATGACCGATCTGAACAAACCTGCCTCCAACGGCGCTTCCGCCGATTCCGCCGTCCTTTCTTGCCGCGGCCTGGGCAAGACTTTTACGCAGGGCAGCTACAAGGTGCAGGTCCTGGCCGGCATCGACATCGACGTCCACCGCGGCGAGCGCGTCGCCATCGTCGGTGCCTCCGGCTCGGGCAAGTCGACCCTGCTGCACCTGCTGGGCGGTCTCGATACGCCCACCAGCGGCAAGGTCACCCTGCTAGGCAAGGACTTCGCCACCCTCAGCGAAAAGGCGCGCGGCGACTTGCGCAACGCTTCGCTGGGCTTCGTCTACCAGTTCCACCACCTGCTGCCCGAGTTTTCCGCGCTGGACAACGTCGCCATGCCCTTGATGATACGGCGCATGAAGCGCGCGCCGGCCACCGAGCTGGCGCAGCAAATCCTCACGCGCGTGAACCTGGCCAAGCGGGTCACGCACACGCCCGGTGAATTGTCGGGCGGCGAGCGCCAGCGCGTGGCCCTGGCCCGCGCCCTCGTCACGCAGCCGGCCTGCGTGCTGGCCGATGAACCGACGGGCAACCTCGATCACGCTACGGCCGAACAGATTTTCGACCTGATGCTGGAACTGTCGCGCACCCTGGGCACGGCTTTCGTCATCGTCACGCACGATATCGAGCTGGCCAGGCGCTGCGACCGCGTGCTGCGCCTGACGGACGAAGGGCTGCAGCCGTACCAATATTAAGGAATCGCCATGTGGATCGACACGCACTGCCACCTCGACGCGCATGAATTCGGCGATGAATCGCCGCAGGTGGCGGCGCGCGCGGGTGCGCAAGGCGTGGCGATGATCGTCATTCCCGCCGTCGAACGGGCCAATTTCAGCATCGTGCGCGACCTGGCGGCAGCGGCGCCCAATGCCTGCTATGCGCTCGGCATCCACCCGATCTACGTGCCGCACGCCACCGAGGACGATTTGATCGCCCTGCGCGAAGCCGTGGCGCTGGCGATGAACGACCCGCGCTTTGTCGCCATCGGCGAGATCGGACTCGATTTCTTCATTCCCATGCTGTGCGAACCGGCCATGCGCGCCATGCAGGAACACTTCCTGCGCGAGCAGCTGAGAATCGCCCGCGACTTCGACCTGCCCGTGCTGGCCCACGTGCGCCGCTCGCAGGACATCGTCCTCAAGCACGTGCGCCAGATCCGCCCGAACGGCGGCATCGCGCATGCGTTCAACGGCAGCTTCCAGCAGGCGCAGGGCTATATCGACCTCGGTTTCAAGCTGGGGTTTGGCGGCGCCATGACGTTTACCCGCGCGCTGCAGATACGCCGCATGGCCGCCGACTTGCCTTTGGCGTCCATCGTGCTGGAGACGGACGCGCCCGATATTTCCCCCAGCTGGATACACCCGGGCCGCAACAGCCCCGAAGAATTGCCGCGCATCGGCGCCGTGCTGGCCGAGTTGCGCGGCCTGGCATTGGCCGACGTGGCCGTTGCCACCAGCGCCAATGCGCGCGCCGTACTGCCCCGATTACCCTTGATGGAATGAGACCACAATGAATAACAAGATCATCCTGGCCGCTTGCCTGTCCGGTGCCTTCGCTCCCGTTATGGCTGCGACCAGCGCTCAGTGCGACGGCTTGCCGCGCCTCGACGTCACCACGCCGGCCGGCTTTTGCGTGGCCGTGCTGGCCGATGGCCTGAAATTTCCCCGCGGCGTGCTGCCGCTGACGAATGGCGACATCCTCGTCACGGACATGACGGGATGGGCGCCGAAGCAGGGTAAATTGTGGCTGTTGCAGCCCAAGGCGGCCGGTGGCGGTTACGAGCGCAAGCTGCTGCTCGACAAGCTTGATCGCCCGAACGGCATCGTGCAGGGACCGGACGGCATGGTCTATGTGGGCGAGGTGGGACGCATCTTCCGCTTCGACTTGCGCGACACCACGCGCACCGTCACCGACGTGATCGGCGGCAAGGCCAAGACGCCGCGCCTGCCGGGCCTCGGTTTGCACCTGCTGACAAACATGCGCTTCAGCCCCAAGGGCGACCTGTACGTGAACGTGGGCTCGAGCACCGACCATTGCGAGAACGATGGCAAGGCGCCGGACCCGGCCAAGGCTTGCCCTTCGGCGGAAGGCCTGGAAGCGCTGGGCGCCATCCGCGAATACACGATGGCCTGGCCGGCAGGCACGGTGACGAGCTGGCGCACGCATGCGCGCGGCTTGCGCAACTCGATGGCGCTGGCTTTTCACCCTGCGACGGGCGAGCTGTGGCAGGCGGAAAACTCGCGCGACGCCATCCAGGCCGCCATGCCGCAACTGAAAAGCGACGAAAACCTGCCGCATGAAGAACTCAATCTGATCAAGGCCGACCGGCACTACGGCTGGCCGTACTGCTACGACGATAACGTCGCCAGTCCCGAATATCCGAAGACGGCGTGCGACGCCCAATACGCGGCGCCGGAGCGCCTGCTGCCCGGCCATGCCGCGCCGCTGGGCATGACCTTTTATACGGCCAGCCGTTTCCCGGCGCTGTACAAGAATAGCCTGATCATCGGCTATCACGGCTACCGCAGCAACGGTCACCGCCTGGTGGCCCTGCTGCCCGACAAGGCCGGTGCGCCGCTGGGCAAGTCCGTCGACTTGATCAGCAACTGGGAACGCAAGGGCAAGCAGGGCAGAGGCGCGCCCGTCGATGTGAAGCAGGGACAGGATGGCGATATCTATATGGCCGACGACCATAATGGGCTGGTGCTGAAGCTGCATTATGCGGCGCCGGGCAAACCGTAACTTTCACCGGTGTCGTACGTGTAGGTCGGATTAGCGGGGCAACGCCGCGCGTAATCCGACATCATTGTTGGCTGGTGTTGTCGGGTTACGGCCTTTGGCCTAACCCGACCTACCCGACCTACGCTTGACCTCGCTCAGTGCGGGGCTGGCGCATCCTTCTACAATCAGCCAGACCTCCCTCACTGACCATGGCTGGCCATGCATGTCTCCTTCCTTTTCATTGTATTGAGCCTGTGGCTGCCCAGCGCACACGGGCAGGGCGCAGCCTATGCTCCGGCGCCGCGCCTGAGCGCCGACCGGCTGATCGCGTATTACCAGGAAGGGCCGGCCAAGGGAGCGATGGCCGATGCTGTCTTCCTGCTCGATCAGCGCTACGCCAAAGGCTACCTGGCCGGCGTGGCCGATGCGGCGCAGGGGCGGCTGTGGTGCGATACGGGTCGGCTGAAAACGGTGGAAATCGACGCGCACATCGTCGCCGAACTGAAAAAGCTGCCCGCGCGCGCGCGTCTGGGCGAAGCGTCCACCCTGATCGTCGCCATTCTGGCGCGGCGTTTTCCCTGTTCCACTCCACCACCAGGAGGCTGACGTGAAACCTGCATTCATCAAGCTGCGCGAGAATTATCCGAGCGTGGCCGCCGTCGACCAGGCGGCCCTGTTCGGCGAAATCGGCTGGGAAGACTTGATCGGCAAGGACAGCTTTGCCAATACCTGCGCCATCCGCGTCAGCCTGGCCCTGATCAAGGCCGGCGTCAAGGTTAAGGGCCGCATGGCCATCCGCAAGGGGCCGTTCAAGGGCGCGCTGATCGAACCGGGACAGGCCAAGCTGGCGCATATGCTGGCCAGCCCCTCGATGTTTGGCCCGCCCGAGAAATTCGCACGCGACGCCGCTATCGCCGGCATCGGCCAGCGCAAGGGCCTCGTCGCTTTTTTCCGCATTCCCGGTTACCTGGGGGGCGCGGGCGGGCATATCGACATCCTCTTGCCATCCATCGGCGTGAAGGTGTGCGGTTCCGAGTGCTACTGGGATTGCGCGGAAGTGTGGTTCTGGGAAATCCGTTGACGCCTATTTGAACTTCTTCGAGCGTCCGCGCGAAGCCGCATTGTGTGCGCGCAGGATGGAGTCGACCCGCTCCGACGCGTCGCGCGACAGGTTTTGCGCCACGGCGATATCGGGGAAGAATTCGGGCAGGCGGTAGCTGAGCCACGCATACGCGGAATAGTAGCGGCAAGTGTCTTCCACCTGCTGCAAATTCTGCGTGCCGCCGCCGTACGCATGCTGGCGCAAGGTGCTGGTTTTTCCCTGCGACAGATTCTTCGCCCAGTGTTCCCACGCCGTTTGCAAGGACGGCACCTTGCTCGATATCGGCACCAGCGACAGGGTGAACTTGTCGGCCACGGACAGGGGCAGGGTGTCGAGCCAGACGGCGCGCTCCTTCTGGTCTTCCGTGATGCGGGGGAAGAAAAAGCCGTCCGGCACGTCGATATTGTGGATGAAGCGGCGCAGCAGTTTGGACAGCGACAGTTCGCCCGTTACCGATGAAATGCGGTGCAGATGTTCAAGCGACGGCGCCACGGCAAAGCCGCTCGTGTTCAGCGGATGCAGTTTTTCCTTCAGCAGGGCGCGCATCACTTCATGCGTCTCGTTGTCGTAGCCGGCCACGAGTCCTTCTTCATGCACGCCGTAGCGGCCCGCGCGCCCGGCGATCTGGCGCGCCAGCGCGGCTGAAATCTCTTCCTCTTCGCGGCCATTGTATTTGACGCAGGTGGTCATGACGATGCGCGCGATCGGCATGTTCAGGCCCATCGCCAGCGCATCCGTGCCGACGACGATATCGGCCGTGCCATCGCGGAAGCGCTGCGCCTGCGCGCGCCGCACTTCGGGCGACAGGTTGCCGTAGACGGTGGCCACCGACAGCCCCGTTTCCGTGATCATGTCGCGCCACATCAGCACTTCGCGGCGCGAAAAGGCGATGACGGCGTCGCCGCGGCGCAGGTTGCGCACTTTGCGCACGGCGGTCGGCTCCATCGAAAGGGGTGCCATGCGCTTCAAGACATGCACTTCCAGCGGGCAGTCGAGGCGTTCGGCCAGCGCCTCGATGGCGCGCCGCGCTTCCGGCGCCCCTACCAGGTAGACGGTGTGAGCGGGCGCGCCGCAGATGGCCGCCGTCCACGCGGCGCCCCGGTCCGGGTCGGCCAGCATCTGGATTTCATCGATGACGGCCACCTCGACGACGGTTTTCGTGTCCAGCATTTCCACCGTGCTGGCCACATGCGTGGCGCCGTCGACGACCCGGCGCTCCTCGCCCGTGACCAGGCTCACGGCCAGCGGTTTGCCATGCGGCGCTGCTTCCTGCAGGCGCTCGTAGTTTTCCAGGGCCAGCAGGCGCAATGGCGCCAGGTAGATGCCGCTCTTTGCCTTGGCCAGCGCTTCCATCGCGCGGTGCGTCTTGCCGGAGTTCGTGGGTCCCAGCAGGGCGACGAAGCGGCGCGGCAGGCGGCGCGCCATCTCGAACGAGGCCGGATACTCGGCCAGGTTGATGCTCTGGCGCGTGCGCGCCGCATGCTGCTCCTCCTGCTGGCGCTCGATGGCGTGATGGAAGCGCTGGCGGATGCGGTCGAACACCATGCCGGCCGGCTCGGACGTCTGCATGTCGGCCAGCGTATGCAGGAAAACCATCGGATCCGTGTCCACGTCCTCGCTCAAGCCCGCGATATCGGCGACGAAATCGATCACGTGCTGGCGCAGTTCCTCGAACACGGCCGCGCTGGCCCGTTCGCGCACCAGGGCCAGCTTGGTCTCGCGGTCCATCTTGCGCCACTTGGCCGGCCGCGCCAGCACGCCCTGGCTTGGTACCAGCGCATACGGCACCACCAGATGGCCGGCCTTGACCACGCCGGAAAAGCGCACGAAGACGCGGCCTTCCATTTTCACCAGGCGGATATGCTCGGCCAGTTCCCCCAGTTCCACGACCAGAGTGGCGTCGTTATTGTCTTCGCTGCTGTCGGAAATGTCGGTGGAGGTGTCGGGAGGAAGTGCGGAGGAAGTCATGTCGTGCCTGGGTGTTGAAGTAAGCGAGGCCGATTATACCGTGCGAAGGCAAAGATTTTGCCCCGTGCGCGGTGCGGCTGTCACAAGAGCACTGATTTTCAAAGCGATGATTCTCTGTGCCGGATAAGCAACTGGCAGGCATTGAGAGCGGCGCTTCCATTCTGGCGAATCACCTTGCTTGAGCGTGGAATCAGAATGCGATATCTGGTACTTTTCGCTTATCGTATTTTTCCTGTCCCATTTTGGCTGAATATTTTAAATATATTTTTATTAAGTTAATTTGATTTGTTAAATTTAATTGTGAAATTTTAATTGCCGTAACGTCGATAATAACAAAGAGTAAGTTTCTATTGGTATCCGCGGTGATGATATTCGTATCATGTGCAGATTGTTTTTCTGGATGTGAGGTCGCAGGTGTTCTCTTGCACGCATCCGGCAATGGCTAATTATCGCCACGCTCCCATGGTGCCAGCACCATTTTGCATGATTGAACGCGCCTTCCCACGCTGTCGATTTGAAATTAAGCACGGCGGGATCGTTTCCTTATCGCGCCTGTATTTTTCATTGCGTGAGAAATTATCCGCTGGTGCGAAATGAATCGAATTAACTTGACAATTAATAAAGGCGAGCTGATGATGGCATCATATTTTACGAGGGGATTTTTGGCATGTTTTGAAAATAGCTGAAATTGACGGCGATGTGCGGCATTATTCTGGCTATCGAATGAGGCGCGCCGCGTTTTATATGAACGGCTTTGATTTGACGGTGCTCCAGGATACGTTGGCGACCGCAATACTTTTCACTTCGCGCTGACGCACAGCCAGCTTGCGATGACACTCGACATACCTGTGTATGTGACCCTGCGCCAGAGGATGGCGCGCGCAGGGATTTATCAGCCATCCGACTTTGGGAGAACTCCATGAATAAAAAGCTCGCTGCATTTCTTTTTGCGTCAGGCCTCGGTTTGGCGGTGACTGCGACGCCAGCCTTTGCAAGCTGCGCTAGCGCCTGCGCCGCCGAATGGCGGGCTTGCATTGCTGGCGGTACCGCTCAAGCTGAGTGCAACGCCGAGCGGTCCGCTTGCCAGCAAACCTGCAATTGACAGAAGGAGTACTGCGCGCCGCGGCAGCAACTATCGTAGCCTGTTGCCTCTGACGCCAGCAAGCCATGGCATCGATGGCAGTTCAGGCTGCCCGTGCGCGTACGGCCCGTAGTCCCCAGCCGGTGGCGATCAATCCGTCACCGGCTTGCAGCGGCGTCACGGCGTCCATGAACGCGCCGCGCAGGCGCTGTCTGGCGCCGTCGTCCAGGCGGTCGATATCGTAGGTGTCCAGCAGGGCGGCCCACAGTTCGCCCGGCGTGGGCGTCCATGGCACGTCGATGTCGTCGAACGCCACGTCCGCAAACACGCCGTCGAGCAGCTCGCGCCAGCCCGTTTCGGAGCCCGTGCGCCGGTCGCCGAAGCGCAGCGGCGGCAGTTCGGTGCTGGCGATCGGCTTGAACACGCGCATGAAAACGTCGTTCACTTCGCCCAGCAAGAACGTCCGGCCGACAATGGCGGCGAACTGGCCATCGGGGCGCAGCACGCGGCGGATTTCACGCATGACTTGTTCGATGTCGTCCATCAGCATCAACGCCATGTGCGAAACGAGATAGTCGACGCTGGCCGATGGCAGGTCGAGCGCCTGGCCGCGGCTTTGCAGCAGTTGCACGGAGGCGGGCAGGGCGGCGCGCGCGACGGCCAGTTCAGCCTGGCTCATGTCGATGCCGAGCAGTTGCAGCCGGGCTTGCCGCCTGGCTGCCAGCAAACCCAGCAGATGGCCGTCGCCGCAGGCCAGGTCGAGCACGGTCAATGGCGTCGCCACGTCCGGTACCAGGCTGGTCAGCACATGGTAGGACGAGGTCCAGTTGCCAGCGGGGGAACTGGCCGGCAGATGAGCAAACGCGGCGCTGGTCGCGCCGACTTGCCTTTGATGAAAGTCCTGCAAATAAGTTTCAGCCGCTGTCAGTAGGGTCATGCAAGGTCCGCAAAGTCGTGGCGCCTGGCGCCGGATGGCCATCTTAGCATGGAGAAAATTTCACCAGCGGTGGTGCCGGATGGCGTGCTGAACTTTCTTATTCAGGGCACCATTGCGCCAGATCAGAGGGCAAGGCGCAGAAAACGCTCACAGTACCTGAGCCCTTTTCGCCGCGAGCTGATTTTGCCTTGATTCTGCCTTCTTATGCGCACCCTGATACTCGGCTTTGCCGCTGGCGCTGCCTGGTTGCAGACGCAGGCAAGCTTGCCATCGCAGGCGGGCACGTTGCTGTGGGTGATCGCTGGCGTAGGGATTATTGCTAGTCTGGCGCTGCGCCACCACGCGCACTGGCGTTGCGTTGTTGCGCTTGCCGCTGGCGTGGGACTGGGTTTTTACTGGGCCGCCTGGCTGGCCCATGCCGCCATGGCGCCGCAACTGGCGCTGGCCGATGAAGGGCAGGACATTGTTGTCACGGGCACGGTAGCCAGTCTGCCATATCGCTTCGAGCAGGGCGTGCGCTTCAATTTTGCCGTGGAGAAGGCAGTTGGGGCGAAGGTGCCGCCCTCGATCGCGCTGTCCTGGTACGCGGGTTTTCGCGATGCAGTGACGAACGATGTCGGCGACGTGCAGCCGGGCGAGCGCTGGCGGCTGACGGTGCGGCTGCAGCGTCCGCACGGCAATGCGAACCCCATGGGTTTTGACTACGAAGCGTGGCTGCTGGAGCAGGGCGTGCGCGCCACGGGCTATGTACGGCCGCAGCCGCGCGCGGATACGCCGAACGTGCGCCTGGCCGCCTTCGTGCCCGGCTTTGGCAACGTGGTGGAGGCCAGCCGCGCGGCCTTGCGCGCGCGCATCTTGCGCAGCCTGGAAGGCAAGCAGTATGCGGGCGTGATCGTGGCGCTGGTGGTGGGCGACCAGCGCGCCATTCCCCAGTCCGACTGGCAAGTGTTCAACCGCACGGGCGTGAGCCATTTGATTTCCATCTCGGGTTTGCACATTACGATGATCGCGGGCCTGTTCGCGCTGGGCGCGGGCGCGCTGTGGCGCCGTTCATTCTTTACCGACTGGCAACTGCCCTTGCGCTTGCCGGCGCAAAAGGTGGCGGCGCTGGCCGGCGCGCTGGCCGCGTTCTTGTACGTGCTGCTGGCCGGCTTTGGCGTGCCTGCGCAGCGCACCTTGTATATGTTGCTGGTGGTCGCGCTGGCCCTGTGGATGGGACGCATCACCAGCATAGGGCATATCCTGTGCCTGGCGCTGGGCGTGGTCGTGCTGCTCGACCCGTGGGCCGTGCTGTGGCCCGGTTTCTGGCTGTCGTTTGGCGCTGTCGCCACCATGCTGTACGCGACGGCAGGCCGCACCGCGGCGCCCATGCCGCAGCAAGCTGGACGCTGGCGCCGCCTGCGCGCGGCCGTGGCGCTGGGCGCGCACACGCAGTATGTGGTGACGGTGGGGCTGGTGCCGTTGACGATGCTGCTGTTCTCGCAAGTCTCGCTGGTCAGCCCCGTGGCCAATGCGCTGGCCATCCCCATCATCAGCCTGCTCGTCACGCCCTTGTCCCTGGCTGGCAGCCTGCTGCCGGCGCCCCTGTCCGATGGGTTGCTGCTGCTGGCGCATGCCATCGTGCAGATGCTGGCGCAGGTGCTCGAGTGGCTGGGCGCGCGCCGCTTTGCCGTGTGGACGGCGCCCGCGCCGCCAATGTGGAGTTTTTGCTGGGCATTGTTTGGCACGGCATGGCTGCTGGCGCCACGCGGATGGCCGCATCGCTGGGCGGGCATGCTGGGCTGGCTGCGGCTGCTGACGGCCTTGCCGTCCAGCCCGCCGCCGGGCCACATGTGGATCACGGCTTTTGACGTGGGACAAGGCATGGCCGTGCTGGTGGAAACGCATGAACACCGCCTGCTGTATGACACGGGACCGGCCTACAGCCTCGATTCCGATGGCGCCAGCCGGGTCATCGTGCCTTACCTGCGCGCACGCGGCATAGGCAAGCTCGACGGCGTGATCATTTCCCACAGCGACCTCGATCACGCGGGCGGCGCCATGTCCCTGCTGGAAAACGTGCAAGTGGGCTGGCTGGCCTCTTCCTTGTTCGAAGGCCACCCGGCCGTCGAGGCGCGGCGGGCGTTACACCAGCCCTATCTGCATTGCATGGCGGGCCAGAGCTGGACGTGGGAAGGCGTGCACTTCGCCATGTTGCACCCATTGCCGGCGAGCCACATGGACATTGCCCTGAAGCCGAACGCCCGCAGCTGCACCGTGAAAATCACGGCTGGCAAGCATTTTATCTTGCTGGCCGGCGATATCGAAGCGGCGCAGGAGGCGCAATTGCTTGCGCGCTCGATGGACGGCGAACTGGCCGCCGACGTGCTGCTGGCGCCGCATCACGGCAGTGGGACGTCTTCCACGCAGGCATTTTTGAACGCGGTCCATCCGACCCTGGCTATTTTTCAGGTCGGGCACAGGAATCGCTATAAACATCCGAAGGCGCAGGTGTATGCACGCTATGGCGACATGGGGATTGCGCGGCTGCGCACGGATGTGGAAGGGGCGGTGGTGCTGGAGTTTGGAGAGGGGATAGCTGTGACGCGGTATCGGGACAGCCGGCCGCGTTATTGGCATGGGCGCTAGTGCATGCATGTTACGCTTGAAAAATCACCTTCACAGGAGTCCGGCTTGAACTCTTCCAGCACGTCCTATTTTGTCAACTTGGCCCAAGCCACAGACATCGACGCCATCACGGCCTTGTTGCAAGCCAATTCCCCCTCGCATGGCGGCAGCCTGACGGGCGAGTTTTCGCGCGACAAGGTGGCCGGCATGGCGGATGGCGCGTCGCCCGTCATCGTTGCGCGGCGCATGGCGGACGGGCCTGTCGTTGGCGTGCTGTTCAGTGCGGCGCCAGCCACTGCGCAGGCGCCCGTGGTATTGGCCATGCTGGCCGCGTATGCGGGAAGTGACAACGCCTATGTGTACGGCCCTGTCTGCATTGCGGAGTCGGAGCGAGGGCAGGGCTTGCTGGCGCTGCTGTACGCTGCCATGCGCGAGCAGCATGGGGGCGCGGAGGCGGTGCTGTTCATCCGGCGCGATAATATCGGCTCGCTGCGCGCGCATGAACGGCTGGGCATGCGCGAGGTGGCGGCTTTTGTCTTCGACGGCGTGCAGTTCGCCGTGTACAGCGATGCTATCGTCGCGACATAGTTGCTAAATGACCCGTTCATCGGGTATCTCCAACCCCCGCTGCCGCACATATTCCAGAAACAACCTTGCTCCCTTGGCCATCCTCGAGGTGCCATACACGGCATGGATGCTGGGATCGAGCTCTTTTGACGACGTCAGCCGGTACGCCGTGCAGACCCGGCGCAGGGTGCCGGCGGCCACGGCGGGCTCGGCCAGCCAGCTGGCCAGGCGCACGATACCGGCGCCTTCGAGGGCCGCCTGGAAGGTGGCGATACCGGAAGTGAAGCGGAAGCGCGGCTGCACCTGGTAGCGCACGTTGCGTTCGCTGGAGACGAAATGCCAGTCGCGCAGGATGCGGGGGGCCGAGTGCATGATGATGTCGTGGCCGGCCAGTTCCTCCGGTTCCTCGGGCGCGCCCATGCGGGCGATATAGTCGGGCGAGGCGTACATGTAGCGGCGGTAATTCCACAGTGGGTAGCCGATCAGCTCGCTCGACTGGGGGAAGGCGCCGCGGATGGCGAAGTCCAGCTTTTCCTGGATGGGATCGATCGATTTGTCCGAGAAATGGATGTCCACCGACACGTTCGGGTAGTCGCGCGAAAATTGCGCCACCACTTTCGGCAGAAAACCCAGCGACAGGATTTCCGGCGCCGAGAGGCGCACCCAGCCTTGCGGCGAGTTGCTCAATTCCGCCAATTGCTCTTCCGCCTCGGCCTGCGTTTCCAGCAAGTGCTTGGCCGACGCGTAATACGTTTCGCCGGCCGTCGTCAGGGTGAACTGTTTTTGCGTGCGCAAGATCAGCTCGGCGCCGATGGCGTCTTCGAGGAACTGGATGGCGCGCGTGACGGCCGACGGCGAGCGTCCCAGCATGCGCGCCGCGTGGATGAAGCTGCGCTTTTCGACCACGGTGCAGAAGGCGCGGATCTCCCACATCAGTTTCATCGACATCGGTGACTCCTGGCAAAAGAGGTCAGTAGACCGCAGTGTCAGGCATTTCGTCAAGTGCGATGCCACATGGCGTTTTTCGCAATGCGCACGAATGAACGCGTGGCGGCGCAGGGAGCGGCTATTCCCATGAGTAACTTCGGGCAGTGCCGCATGGCTGCCAAGTCAATCATTGCGTAGCATGCTAAAATCTGCCTTGATATATCGTTTCTACGGGAGAAATTGGTGGCCAAATTTACCCAGCAAGATCGTCAACGTTCCGTCAATCAAACACTGGCAAGTTGGGCAATTGAAGGCTTTGAGCCAGATCCGCAATACTTGGCGTTGCTTGACCGCTATATTCAAGGTGAACTTACGCTTGCCCAGGTGCGCGCAATGACCGATGTCCAATTTGGTGTCAGCGCGGATGACCAGGAAAAAACGCCAGTGCTGCATGCCGCGTGACTTTCAATGACCCCTATTGTTATCCTGGTACGGATATCCTGCGTAACAAGCCGGATATCCGTGACAAGGAACGATTGAGGCAGTTCGAATTTCGTAAAACTGCCGAGCGCTCCATGGAGCTTCAGGAAAGCCCAGTTGTTGGACGATTCGATTTAGCACACTTGCAAGCAATACATTCCTACCTTTTTCAAGACCTGTATGCCTGGGCCGGAAAAACTCGGACCGTGGATATTTCCAAGGGTTCCACGTTTTTCGCGCATCACGCCGCGATCCAGAACTATGCAGACAAGCAGGTCTTTCCAGCCATTGCACGCGACAAACTGCTTGTCGGGCTCGATAAGCCGATATTTATTACGCGCCTCGCCTATCACTATGCCGAAATCAATGCCCTGCATCCGTTCAGAGAGGGCAACGGACGCAGCACGCGGCAATTCATCGAGCAACTGGCACGGCATGCGGGCTTCGATCTCGACTACACTAAAGTGTCTCAAAAAACCTGGATAGATGCGGCCACTGTGAGTTTTGCCGGCAACCTAGGGCCGATGGAAAACGTGTTCACAATGATAACCAGCCAGCAGTAGTCAGGCCTCCTGGCGCATTCCGTCAAGCGTTACGCCTGATTGCGTTTTCCGCAATTTGAAGTTGCATCCGGAAAAATCCACGGCGCCTATACTGCCGCTGTCGATCATTCCTTATTGCCTATCATGCTGACCATCTCGCTGCTGTGTTTATTTGCCTTCTTTGCCGGCCTGATCGATGCCGCCGTGGGCGGGGGCGGGTTGATACAGCTGCCGGCCCTGTTCAACCTGATGCCGAACATGGCCTCAACGTCCTTGCTGGGCACGAATAAACTGGCGTCCGCCTGCGGCACCACGTTTGCCGCCCGCTCGTTTGTCGGCAAGGTGCATATCCCCTGGCTGCTGGTGCTGCCGGCCGTGGCCAGCGCCTTCGTCATGTCCTTCATCGGCGCGGCGGCCGTGTCTTACGTGCCGCAACAGGTGGTGCGCCCCATGGTGCTGGTGCTGATCATCATCATGGCCATCTACACCTTCATCAAGAAGGATTTCGGCACGACCCGCGAAGCGCGCCCCATCGGTCCGCGCGAACGCATCCTCGCCATCGTCATCGGCGGCGCCATCGGCTTTTATGACGGCCTGTTCGGCCCAGGGACGGGCAGTTTCCTGATTTTCCTGTTCATCCGCGTCTTCGGCTTCGATTTCATCCTCGCCTCGGCCTGTTCGAAACTGGTGAATATCGCCACCAACGTGGCTGCGCTGGCCTTCTTCATTCCCGCCGGCCACGTGGTCTACGCCGTGGCCGCACCGATGGCTGTGTGCAATATCCTGGGCGCCCTGACGGGCACCTGGATCGCCGTGCGCCGCGGCGCCGCCTTCGTGCGCATCCTCTTCCTCGTGCTGCTGGTGCTGCTGATTGTGAAATTGTCTTACGACATCTTCTTCAAGTAAGTTTTGATAGATAACAAGAGCGACAACAAGCCATGAAAACCATCCAGGGCGTGCTGTGGGACAACGATGGCGTGCTGGTCAACACGGAGCAGCTGTTTTACGAAAGCAACCGCGACTTGCTCTTGCCCTACGGCATAGACCTGACGCCGAAGCAATTTTTTGACTGGTTCCTGGATAATAACTATGGTGCCTGGCATGTGCTGCTGGGGCAGGGCCACGACATCGAGCTGGTCGAACGCCTGCGGGCAGAACGCACCGTGCTGTTTGCGCAGCGCCTGCGCCAGGCGCGGCAGCTGGCCATGCCCGGCGTCAAGCAAGTGCTGGCGGCGCTGCGCCCGCACGTGGCCATGGGCGTGGTCACCAGTGCCTACGAACAGCATTTCCGGATCAGCCATGCGGCCACGGACTTGTTGCAACATTTCGACTTCGTGCTGACGCGTGAAATGTATGGCGACAGCAAGCCGGCGCCCGACGGTTACCAGCTGGGCTTGCAGCGCCTGGGCCTGGCCGCCGCCGATTGCGTGGCCGTGGAAGATTCGCCGCGCGGCTTGCGCGCCGCCAATGCGGCGGGGCTGGAATGCATCGTTGTGCGCAATCAGATGAACCGTCACCACGCGTTTGACGACGCTTTTTGCGTGGTGGATTCAAACGCGGAGCTGGGCGAAGTGCTGGCTTCGTTCGTGCCCGGCATGACGCGGTCGCAGGGACAATTAGAGGCCTTCCTCTGATCCGTCTCGCCGGCATGCCATTACAATTGTTTATCGCATTCACCGGCACCGTCCCACGATGACCCTCCCGCAACTGCACTTTGCCCACGCCAACAGTTATCCTGCTGGCACCTACCGCAAGCTGTTTGGCCTGCTGGGCCAGCACTACACCGTGCAGGCGCTCGACATGCACGCGCACGACCCGAATTATCCCGTCAGCACGGGCTGGCCCGAGCTGGTGCGCGAGTATATCGACGAGCTGGAACGGCGCTACAGCGCGCCCGTGATCCTCGTCGGCCATTCGCTCGGCGGCATGCTCAGCGTGATGGTGGCCAAGCAGCGGCCGGATCTCGTGCGCTGCGTGGTTTTGCTCGATTCGCCCGTGGTGGCGGGCTGGCGCGCCTTGCTGGTGCGCCTGGCACGCAACACGGCGCTGGGCGAGCGGTTCTCGCCGTCACGTTTTTCCGCCCGGCGGCGCAAGCTGTGGCCCGACGCGCAGGCCGCGTATGAACATTTCGCCGCCAAGGACATGTTCGCCATCTGGGCGCCGCAGGTCTTGCGCGACTACATCGACAGCGGCCTGGTCCCGCATCCGGAAGGGGTGCAGCTGCGCTTTACGCGCGAAGTGGAAACGGACGTCTACCGCAGCTTGCCGCACCATATTGGCGGCCTCGTCAAGGACGGTTTTCCCGTGCCCATCGGTTTTATCGGCGGCACGGAATCGGTGGAATGCCGGCAAGCGGGCTTGACGGCCACGCGCAAGCTGGTCGGCAAGTTTTTCCGCCAGGTGCCGGGCGGCCATCTGTTTCCCATGGAAAACCCGGAACTGACGGCACAGGTGGTGCGCGAGATGATCACGGCATTGCTGGCGAAGCAATAGAATATCGCCAGGGATTTTCAGGCGATGGGGGCCAACAGCGGCGGATTTTCGCGTAAAATCCTGCCATCCGGGCCGTGCCTGCAGCAGGCGTGCGGCCCCAGCCATTCCGATATTCTAGAAAGATACCCCTGCGATGACGATTAAAAGCGATAAATGGATACGCCGCATGGCGGAAACAACGGGCATGATCGAGCCGTTCGAACCGGGCCAGGTCAAGGAACGTGACGGCAACCGCATCGTTTCCTACGGCACCTCCAGCTATGGTTATGACATCCGTTGCGCCGACGAGTTCAAGTTGTTTACCAATATCAACACCACCATCGTCGACCCGAAGGATTTTGACGCGAATAACTTTGTCGACGTATCGGGCAAGGGCTATTGCATCATTCCGCCGAACTCGTTCGCGCTGGCCCGTACGGTCGAGTATTTCCGCATTCCCCGCAATGTGCTGACGATTTGCCTGGGCAAGAGCACCTATGCGCGCTGCGGCATCATCGTCAACGTCACCCCGTTCGAACCGGAATGGGAAGGCTTTGTGACCCTGGAGTTTTCCAACACGACACCGTTGCCGGCAAAAATCTACGCCAACGAAGGCGTGGCGCAAGTGCTGTTCTTTGAATCCGATGAAGTGTGCGAAACATCGTACAAGGATCGCGGCGGCAAATACCAGGGCCAGGTCGGCGTGACATTGCCGAAGACCTGATCGCAGTGAAGGCGGGGCGCCAACCGGTTTAGCCGTCTTTACCTGCCTTTACACCCGCCGCCCTATATCCGCCCCTCATGCCTGCCGTTAACCTTGGTATTGAAACACTGAGGAGGAAGCATGGTAGCGGCAATCGGTTCAGTCGGCGCAGTCGGCGCGGCCAGTAGCGCCAGTGCGGGCAGCGGTTCGCAGATCGCGGCGCTGCAAAAGCAGATCACGGCGGCGCAAAAGCAGTTGACGGAGTCGCAGAAGGGCGAGCAGACGGAGGCGTCGCAAAAGCTGCAGCAGCAACTGGCGCAGCAAATCCAGGCCTTGCAGGCGCAAATTGCCCAGTTGCAAGCTGCCGCCGCGCAGGCGCAGCAAGACGCTCAGCCGGCCAGCAGCGCCGATACGGCGACGAGTCCGGCCCAATCGACCTCGTCGACCCTGGGCAGCATCATCGATACGCAGGCGTAACAGTTTATTCGCGCATAAAAAAACGCCAGGCTCGCCGACAGGTCAGCCTGGCGTTTTGACGGGCAACAGCATTTCCACGCACAAGCCGCCACCGCCGCGCAAGCTGGCCCCGATGCGGCCGCCATGGGCGTTGATGACGTGCCGGGCGATGGCCAGGCCCAGGCCGTGGCCATCCGTGCTGTGCTGGGTATTGCTGGCGCGGAAGAACGGTTCAAAAATGCGGGCCAGGTCGGCGCTGGCCACGCCGGGACCACGGTCCAGCACGGCGATGCGCAGCCAATCCTGCTTGCCATCATGCTGGCGCGACAGCTCCACGTGCACCGTGCCGCCATCGGGACTGTGCTTGACGGCATTGCGCACGACGTTTTCCACGGCGCGGGCCAGCAGTTCCGGCTGACCCGTGACGCTGGCGTCCGCCGTGGCGGCGTCACCCGTCAGGTTGATGCCCAGCAGGCGCGCCCTGGCTTCATAGCGGGCGTCGTCCACGATGTCGTGCACGAGATCGGCGATGCTGACGTCTTCGCTGTGCGTGTGCCCGGCACCGGCTTGCGCGGCGCCGGCCTCCAGCCGTGACAGGGTCAGCAGTTCACCGATCAGTTTATCCATGCGCTCGCTTTCGCGTTCGATGCGCTGCATCGAGGCGGCCATTTTTTCCGGCTGCTGGTGCGCCAGACCGATGGCGGCCTGCAAGCGCGCCAGCGGGGAGCGCAGCTCGTGCGACACATCATGCAGCAAGCGCGTCTGGCTATCCATCAGGCTGCGCAAGCGGCCCGTCATGCGGTCGAAATCGCGGCCCAGGTCCGTCAATTCATCGCCGCGCTTGCCGCTGGCGTGAAAGCGCGGCGCCAGGTTGCCGTGCGAGGCGGCCTCGAACGCCTGCCGCAAGTCGCGGATGGGGCGGGCAAAATACCAGGCCAGCAAAAAGGCAAACAGCAAACTGGCGGCGATGGCGGCGGCCAGGGGGATGAAGTTGCGGTAGGGCGTGTCCATGCGCGGCGGCATGCCGCGGCCGAATTCGCCGCGTGGCGGCGGCGCGCCCGCTTCGTGCGGCCGTGGACCGGCTCCCATGGCGTGCGGGCCGCTCATGGCGACGGCGTTGAGCGTGTCGCGCGCGGCGCCCGCCTCGGCATGGCGGAAGCGTTCGGACGAGGGCAGGAACAGCAGGTAGCGCTTGCCGTCGCTGCCGGCCGCTTCGCGCACGACGGGATGGGCCTGGCCCTGCTCCAGCATGGCGCGCGCCTTGGCCAGCATGGCGGGATGCACCGTGCGGCCCATCAGTTCTTGTCCTTTGGCATCAACGGCAAACACGCGCATGCGTTCGAGCTTGCCGACGAATTGCCGCAAGGCCTGGCTGCCGCCCGCCTCCAGAGTGGCGCTGGCGGCCTCGATGATCATTTGCGCGGGCGGACTGGTATCGATGTCGAGGGCCCGTTCCTGCTGCGCTGCCCGGTTTTTCAGCCAGAAGGTGCCGCCGATGCCGATGGTGGCCGTCACTTGCGCCAGCATGATGCACAGAAAAAACTTCCAGAACAGACGGCCCACGCTTACTCCTTGATCAGCTGGTAGCCGAGACGGTACACGGTTTGCAGGCAGGAACGGCCATCGGCCAGGCTGCCGAGCTTGCGGCGCAGGCTGCTCAAGTGCACGTCGATATTGCGGTCGAAGCGGGCCATGGGCCGCCCCAGGCCCAGTTCCGACAATTGATTCTTGCTCACGGGCTTGCCCGCATGGCGTACCAGCACTTCCAGCAGGTTGAATTCCGTGCTCGTCAGTTCCAGGTGCGCGCCGGCCCAGGCAACGCGGCGCTGTTCGGGCCACATCGTCAGTTGCCCCACGGTCAGCGGCGCCAGGCCGGACGCATCGTGCGGCACGGCTTGCGCGCGACGCAGGATGGCGCGGATGCGCGCCGTCAGCTCGCGCGGCGTGCACGGTTTGGTGACGTAATCGTCGGCGCCCAGCTCCAGCCCCACGATGCGGTCCGTATCGTCGCCGCGCGCCGTCAGCATCAAGATGGGCAGGTTGCTGCCGGCACGGATGCGGCGCAGGGTTTCCAGGCCATTCATGCGCGGCATCATGACGTCGAGGATGGCGATCGCGTACAGGCCCGTCAGCGCTTCGGCCGCGCCGCTTTCGCCGTCATGCACGGCGCGCGCATCAAAACCTTCCTGCGTCAGGTATTCCTGAAACATGCCGACCAGTTCCACGTCGTCATCGATTAACAAAACCTTGCTCATGCCTGTGCTTTTTTCGGGTGAATATCGCCCGATGATAGCAGCCAAAGGGGACCGTTCACGGCGGTTTTACCCGCTTTTACATACGTTCGCTTACATTTCCGGCGCTTCCTTTACGCGCTTTTACGTCGCCTTGACGTTGCTTTACACGCCAGACGCCGACAATCAGGGTTGATCGCCACGAAAGGAAATCCCGATGAAATACCTGAGTATCGTCGTCTCTTTGTTGCTGCTGTCCGCTTGCAGCATGCCGCTGTTGGCTCTGGCCCAGCCAGGGCCGCCGCCAGTCTTGCCGCCGTTTCTGCATGGCATCGAGCTGAACGAAGCGCAGCAGGACAAGATTTTCGCCGCCACCTATGCCCATGCGCCCTTGCTGCGGGAACAGGAAAAGATCGCCTTCAAGGCCCATGAACAGTTGCGTGCGCTGGCCGGGTCCAGCGCCTACGACGATGCAAAAGCCAGCGCGCTGGCCAGCACGGCGGCGCAAGCCATGGCGCAGATCAGCTTGCAGCAGGCGCGCCTCGAGCAGCAATTGCTGGCCGTGCTGACGCCGGAACAGCGCCAGCAGGCGCAGCAGCGGAGCGACGGCCGCCAGGGCCCGCGTCGGCTAGAGCGCCCCGAGTAAGCGGCCGGCGCGACCACAGGGAGAGCCAGCATGCGCATCCAGGCGCTCTCGCGACGGACCACGCAGGCTTTGTACCTGTGCGCCAGCCTGAACCCCGCCCTGGCGGGCTTGCCCCACTTGATGGAGTACGTATGGAATTACATGATCACGGTCTGGCATCCGACCTCGAAATGATGCGGCGACAGGCGGCTGAGCGGCGGCAAGTGCTGCGCTGGCTGCTGGCCGGCGCCGCCACCTTGCCTTTGATCGGCTGTGGCGGCGGTTCGGACGCCGGCGCCACGGCGGTCAGCAGCGGCACCGTCACAGTGCCGGCCACGGGCGCCTGCACAGTGATACCCGAGGAGACGGGCGGGCCGTATCCTGCCGATGGCACGAACACGCATGGCGGCAGCATCATCAATGTGCTGAACCAGACGGGCGTCGTACGCAGCGATATCCGCGCCAGTTTCAATGGCGCCACCGGCGTGGCGGCGGGCGTGCCCTTGACCATCCATTTGCAGTTGCTTAACGCCAGCGGCGGCTGCGCCAGCCTGGCCGGCTACGCCGTCTATCTGTGGCATTGCGACCGCGACGGCTTGTATTCGCTGTATTCGAGCGGCGTGACGGCGCAAAATTACTTGCGCGGCGTGCAGGAAACGGACCGCACCGGCAACGTCAGCTTTACGACCATCTTTCCCGGCTGCTACGCCGGGCGCATGCCGCACGTGCACTTTGAGGTCTATCCCAGCCTGGCCAAGGCGGCCTCTGCCTCGAACCGCATCAAGACGTCGCAGTTCACTTTCTCGATGGCAACCTTGAACGAGGCCTACACGGCCAGCGGCTACACGGCCAGCGTGCGCAACCTGGCGCAGATCAGCTATGCCACCGACAATGTCTTTGGCGACGGCACCAGCTTGCAGATGGCCACGGTGACGGGCAATGCCACGGATGGCTATGTCGCCACCCTGACCATCGCCGTGTACAGTTAAGTTGCCGTCATGAATCCCAGGTCGCGCCGGCTGAAGTTGCCGATGTTCGGGAACACCTCGGCCAGCTGGCTGTCGGCCACGCCGAACCACTTGGCCAGGGTGGCGCCGTACTGGTCGACGGAAGTGGTCGGCAGCAGGGCGCCGGAGCCGACGTCCAGCTCATGGCCCAGGCCCGTGGTGGGGAAGGCGCCGTAGATGTCGCGGCCTTTCACGGCGCCGCCCACGACAAAGTGGTGCGCGCCCCAGCCGTGATCCGTGCCGTCGCCATTGCTGCTGAAGGTGCGGCCGAAGTCCGAGGCCGTAAACGTCGTCACCTGGCGCCGCACGTCGGCACCTTGCAGGGCCGCCAGGGTCGCGTCGAAATACGCGAGCGCGTGCGCCAGGCGCGCCATCAGGTCGCCATGCAGCTCCTTCTGGCGGTCATGCGTGTCGAAACTGCCCAGTGTCACATAAAACACTTGCCGTTTCGCTCCGAGGGGGCCGCGCCCGCCGATGATGCGCGCCACCGTCTGCAATTGCACGGCCAGCTGGTTGACGCTGGACGCGCCCGTGTTCGGGTTGATATAGGGCGGCGGATTGGGCACGCCGCCCGCGCCGGCAGCCAGCATGGCGCCGCTCAGCACGCTCTGGCTGGAAATGGCGCGCTGCACCGTGGCCACGTGTTCCTGCTCCATCATGTCGTCGCCCGCCGTGCTGATGATGTCGCGCAAGGCGGTTTCACCCTCGGTGGTGTCGAACAGGTAGCCGCCGCCGATATTGCGGATCGGCACGGCGCCCGCCCGGCCCACCTGGAACTGGCGCACCTGGCGCCCGCTGAGGAAGAGCGCGTTTGACGCGGCCGAGATGGCGGTAAACGTCGCATTTGCGTTGCCGGCGCCCAGCAGGTCGCCCAGGCGTCCGCCCCAGCCGATGCTGGCGCCTTCCGGCAAGCCCGATTGCCACGTCGATTGCTGGTCGTTATGCGAAAACAGTTTCGGCGGCAGCGCCACATTGCCCGCCTTGTATTGCGCCAGGGTCACGGGCTGGATCAGGGTGCCGACATTGGCAACGATGGCGGCGCGGCCGCCGTCGAACAGGTCTTTCACGGGAGCGAGGGCGGGATGCAGGGCAAAGCTGCGGCCGGCCTGCGCCGTGGCGGGTGTGATCGGCAGCACGCCGCCCGTTTCGCCGACGCCGGGCAGGTGGATCGAATCGTTGCTGCCCGTGTTGCGCAGGCGCACATATTCACTCCATGAAGGCGTGTCGGTGGCCAGCACCGTGTTGAAGGTATCGTTGCCGCCGTTCATGAACAGGCAGACGAGGGCCTTGTAGTCGTCGGCGGACTGGGCCGCAGCCTGCCCCATGGCGGCCAGGTTGAGGGCGAAGGGCGCGGCCGTGCTGCCTGCCAGGCCCAGCATGGAGCCGAGGAAGCGGCGGCGCGAGAAGTGAGTAGGGGTAGTCATGCAGCTTCCTTATTTTTGAACCAGGTATTCAGGCGAGGCCATGGCCAGGAAAATGGCCAGGTACACGCGGTTGGATTTCGCCTTCGTCACTTGCGCGGCATTGCTGCCGTTGGCGGCGGGAATCGCGATGCTCGTGACGGCCGACAGGATCCTGGTGCGCAGCCGGGATGACATATTGCCGGACATTAATAGCAAGTTGACCCGGTCCAGCAAGGCGGCCGGCTGCTCGGCCAGCGCCAGTTCGGCCGAGTAGTCGCCCTTAACGGCGCTGTTTTCCGCCACGCCGCCGCTGATGGCGTCCTGCATGAAGTTCAGGTAGCCGGTGACAGACGGCTCCGACGTGATCTGCATTTCCGGCGCCACCAGGCCCGCCGTCGCCAGCGCCGAATTGGGCGGCACGTAGGACGGACGGAAATAATTGAAGACGGAGGGCGCGTTCATGGGATTCTGGCCCAGTCCCGACAGCGGATCGCTGAGGTAATAGATGCGGTACTGCAAGGCGGCATCCTTGGCGTGGAATGCGCGCATCCAGTTGCCCAGACGCACCAGCGGTTCGCGCAGCTTGCCCGTGCGCAGGCTGCTGCCGGCTGGCGCCAGCGCGTCGGGATCGAGCAGCACGGCGCGGATCACGGCCTGCATGTCGCCGCGCACGCCAGAACCATTGTTGGCGAAGGCGGCCGCGACCCTGCCCACATAGGCCGGGCTGGGGTTGCTGGTCACTAAGCGCTGGATCAGCTGGCGGCCAAAGAAGGGACCCGCATTCGGATGGTTGAACAGGGTGTCGAGGGCCAGGGCCATGTCCGCTTCGCCGCCGGCGGCGCCCGCCGCGCTGACGCCCAGAAAGCGTTTTTCGCTGGTCGAGTGGTACGCCGCATAGTTCTGCATCGGCTTCCAGTCGCGGTCCGGATCGGCCACGCTGCCAAAGAAGCGGTTCGCGCCCTGGTCCGGCCCGGCCCAGCTCCAGCCCGTAAACACTTTCGCCAGGCCGCTCACATCGTCGCGCGTGTAGGTGTCGATGGGTTTGCCGCCGGACATTTTCAATGAACCATCGGCATTCAGCTGGTACAGGCCGATGGTAAATAACTGCATCACTTCGCGGGCGAAATTTTCGTCGGGCGTGCGCGTGGCCGATTCCTTCTGGTTGCGCAGGTGCGACAGGTACAGCCCCATCATCGGATGCGTGGCCACGCCCTGCAGCAGGGTGCGAAAGTTGCCGAACGCATGTTGCCCCAGCATATCGTAATAGCTGGCGACGCCCCGCGTTTGCGGCCACACGGCCTCGTTTTGCGTTGAGATGACAAATATTTCCGACAGGGCAAAGGTCACGCGCTGGCGCAACTGATCGTCGCCGCGCACGGCTTGCTGCCAGAACGATTCATAAAAGTCGTTCGGCACGGCCTGGGTGGCCGCCGCGCCCGCGACGGGATACTTGGCGTCGATATATTTACGGTGCAAGGTTTGCGGCTTGGAAAACTGCGCGCGGAACCAGGCGTCGCTGTCGCTGGCGGCCAGGGCATCGATGGCCGCCATGTCCGGCCCGAACGTGGCGCGGCCCAGGAAGCGCGACGCTGCCGGGCGCGTGAACGTGGCCGTCTGGCCGGCCGGTGGCGTGGTCAGGGGCGGCGGCGGAATGGTCTCGCCGGGCTTGGTGCCGGGGGCTGCCGGATCGCCGGGGGCGGTGGTCCCCGGTGGCACGGCCGAGATGTCCGGGTTCTGGGTGGCGCCGGTCTTGCTGTCGCCGCCACCGCCGCAGGCGGCTAGCAGGCTGAGTAGGGTGATGGCCAATAAACGGCGCAAAGTAGGGTCTATCATTTAGTTTCTTTCAGGCAATCAAATTCTGGCCCGTTAATTGTAGGGCTTGCCTACTAAAATCCTGTTTCCAATTAACTATTTACGTGTTGGCCACGTTTATTTTTGCGACCATTTGGCGTGGCAATGAAGGTGTGTTTGAAGATGTAGCGCGAAGTTTGTTTTTTGAAAATGAAAAATATTTTTTGTCTGGAACAAGCACTGTGGCGGATAGGCGACGTAACCATTCCTGCCAATTAAGCTTGTTCAAAAGCTCATCTTGACAACGAAACCCGCTTCGCCGGAAACCATGGTTTTTACGCTATCGGCGAAACGCCGTTCGCCGTCCTGTCTCTTTTTTCCCCTGCGCCTGACTGGCATGGCCCTTGCAACAGGGAGGCATGGCTTACTCGCCCATCTTTCACCGGAGCCTGTCATGACCAGCCGCCTGCTCGCCTATCGTCCCGAAATGGAATTGCCTGAAGCGCCGGGCGTGCTGCCTTTGCAGCAGGAAGATGAACTGGCACTGGCGGCGCAATTGCTGGAATTGCAGGCGCCGGCCCAGTTTGATGCTTTCCTGGCGCGCCAGCTGGACGCCACGGCGGCGGGACAGCAAGTGCGCGGCACGCCGCTGGAAGGCCCGCTGCGCCAGTTGCTGGGCAAGGTGGTGGCGCCCTTGCTGCCCCTGCATGGCGGTTCGCCGCAGGCGCTCAAGCGGCGCGCTGCCCGCATCTTCGGCATGGAACTGGAAGGACTCAGCCCGGAAGACAAGGAATTCGAACTGGCGCGCCAGGTCGTGCATCTGATCGATGCCGTCAACACGGCGCTGGCGCAGGACGGCGGCATGGGCACGCGCGCGCCCGGGGCACGGGTGGAAACGGCCTTGCTGCAAGTGGCACGCAGCGAGGCGCCAGGCTTGCTCAGGCAGGCGGCGCAAACGCCGGGGCGGGACGCTGGCCGCTGGCGCCGCGAGGGCGGGCACATCGTCGTGCTCGATTGTTAGCCGGACGGCCAGTCTGTCCGGCAAGGTAGTCCCAACCGAGGTAATCACTTTGAGGAGCTGATCATGCATGACTTGGATCGTACGACCCTGGAATACGGGCAGGAGATGTCCGGCTTTGAAGCGGAACAGTTCGAGTTTGGCCAGGGCGAGTGGAGTGGCGAGGGCGGCGCGAACGCCATGTTTTCCGAGACCGAGGAGATGGAACTGGCGAATGAACTGCTGTCGGTCAGCAATGAAGCCGAACTGGAGCAGTTTCTCGGCAATTTCCTGCGCAAGGCCGCGTCGGTGGCGGGCGGCATCATCAAGTCGCCCGTGGGACAAGCCATCGGCGGCGTGCTCAAGGGTGTGGCGAAGAAGGCCATTCCCCTGGCCGGCGGCGCCATCGGCGGCTATTTCGGCGGCCCGCTGGGCGCCAAGATCGGCAGCGGCCTGGCCTCGGCCGCCGGCGGCGCGCTGGGGCTGGAAGCGGAAGCGTCGTCAAACGAGGACCGCGAATTCGAAGGCGCCAAGCAGTTCGTGCGCCTGGCCGCCGATACCGTCAACCGCGCCGCGCAGGCGCGCGGTGCGGGCGACCCGCGCGCCATCGCCCAGGCGGCCGCCAGCGCGGCGGCGCGCCAGTTCGCGCCCGGCCTGCTGGGGCGCCCCGGCAGCCAGGTCGCCACGCAGAACGGCAGCGGCGCTGGCGCGGGCGGCATGGCGCAGGGCGGCGGACGCGGCCAGGGCGGCATGCGCCAGTCCAGCGGACGCTGGGCGCGCCAGGGCCACAAAATCGTCCTGTACGGCGTCTGACATCATGGCCATCGGCGCTTACGCAGCCTGGATGCTGGCGCAGGAGGCACGCTCGCTGCTGACCCGGCTGGCGCGGCTGGAACCGTTCGCGCTGATCGAACCGACGGTGCTGGCGGCCGCCCTGATGCCCAGCGCCCAGTCGGCCATCGAAAGCCAGCTGGTGCAGGGCCGGCGCGAACTGCGGCGCATGGTGGCCCAGTTCCAGTGGTGGTTGCGGCGCGAGCACGCCGACGGCGCCAGCATGGCCACGGCCGCCGAGGCGCAGCGCCGCTTTACCTTCCTGCGCCTGAAGTTCAATGCCGCGCTGACCCAGTTCGACCTGTTCAACGAAGTCATCACGCAGCGCAGCGAGCACAAGACGGGCGTGTGGCTGGCTGGCCTGGACATCGTTGCCGCGGATGCGCTGGCGCTGCCCGGCAATGTGTACCAGGCGCCGCCCGTGATCTGCTACCTGGACCGGGGACCGGGCGCGGCTATCCGCCGCGCACGCACGCGCCTGCCGGGCGGCGGCGACAATCCCGTCGCCATCATCCGCCTGCCGCGCGAACGCATGATCGGCAGCAGCATCGCCTCGTCGCTGGTGCACGAGGTGGGCCACCAGGGCGCGGCGCTGCTGGACCTGGTGGCGTCCTTGCGGCCCGTGCTGCAAGCGATGCAGCACGGCGGCAGCGGTGCCGTGCACGTGTGGCAGCTGTGGGAACGGTGGATATCCGAAATCGTGGCCGATTTCTGGTCGCTGGCGCGGGTGGGCGTGGCCGCCACCCTGGGACTGATCGGCGTGGTCAGTCTGCCGCGCGTGTTTGTCTTCCGCCTCAATATCGACGATCCCCACCCGGTGCCATGGCTGCGGGTGGGCCTGAGCTGCGCCATGGGACGGGCCCTGTATCCGCACCCGCAGTGGGACCGCCTGGAACAGCTGTGGCTATCGTACTACCCGTTGACGGGTCTGCCGCCAGCCCGGCAGCGGCTGCTGGAACAGTTGCAGGCCAGCATGGCGGCCCTCGTGGGCTTGCTGGTGCAGCACCGGCCGCCAGCATTGCGCGGCGGCTCGCTGGTCGAGGCCATGGCCGTGCACACACGCCAGCCGGCCATGCTGGCGCAGCTGTTTCGCAGCTGGACCCTGGCGCCGGCGCAGATGTACCAGGCGACGCCGACCCTGGTGTTCGCCGTGCTGGGCCAGGCGCGCGCCAGCGGCACCTTGAGCCCGGAAGACGAAAGCGAGCTGCTGGGACGTTTGCTGAGCCACTGGGCCCTGCGCAGCACGCTGGACACGTCGGAGCTGTGCGCCGATGTCGTGCGGCATGGCCGCCCGTCCGGCAGGCCGCTGCCGCCCCTGGCGTCGCGTTTGATTATCCATTGAGGAGAATGACATGAGCAGCAAGATAAGCAGCAATATGGGTGGCAAGATGAGCAGCAAGAGCGGGGCGGCGGGCCAGGCCGGTCCGAAACACCACGGCGGCAGCATCGCTGTCACCGTACACGAACAGGACAGCGGGGTGAGGGTCGTCAATGCCGCCATCAGCCTGTACCGGGGCATGGATGCGGATTGCCATCTGTTCAATGCCGCCACCTGGGTAGCCGATCCCGCCATGCTGGTGGGCGTGCGCTGGACCGACGGCACCGGCCGCACCGTGTTTTCCGACCTGGCGACGGGCAGCTACGTGGGGGTGTATGGCAATTTTCCCGCCACGGCGCCCCAGTGCGTGACGGTGCAGGCCGGTTGCAGCGCCGTGCTGTGCTTCACGCCCCAGCTCAATCCCCAGGTGGGCCTGGTGTTCGAGACCGCCGATTGCCAGCCCAGCGACTGCCATTTCGGCAGGGTGGGCGACCGCGCCGTGGCCACCGTTTCCTTTGACGGCGATCAAAGCGCCGATGGGCGTGACCAGGTGCAGGTGCTGGCCGCCGCGCCATGGGTGCCCATGCGCGGCGCGGCGAATACCTTTTCCACCCCCGTGCGGCGCGCCGGCATGCACCGTTTCATGGGGCAGATGATGCTGTCGCAGCGGCCCGAACTGCGCAGCGCCTTGCCCGTGCCGGAAGGGCTGAGCCCGAACGCCATGCTGGCCGTGGATGCGGAATACGAGACGGAAGAGCGCCAGCCGCAGCCCATCTCGGGCAATGTGGGCGTGTCGCTGACGCGCACGGAAACGGAACCGACGGAAGACTTGCCGCTGTGGACCTTGATACGCAACAGCACCGAGGCGATGTCGTTTACCAACTACCTGCATTTCATGGACAGCCTGTTTTGCGGCGACCTGGCCAATGTGCGCGGTTTCGAGCAGGAACGCTTCGTCAAAAAGGCCGAGGTGTTCCAGCAGCTCAAGCAACGCCGCGCGCTGCCGTTTTCCGATGCCGATTCCTACCGCGTGCTGAAAGTGGCGACGGAAGCGTTCGTGATGGTCAATTGCGGCGTGCTGAACCAGCCGCTGGCCTTCAATCCGGCCGAGGACAACGCCTACCTGGACCGGCGCGACATTCCCCAGGGACGCGACCTGGAAACCGTGCTGCGCAACGATTACCTGGAAAACATCGACGGCTTCCAGACCTTGCCCTACCTGGCCGTGATCCGCCGCAAGCTGCCCGACATTCCCATCAGCATCCCGCGCGGCCAGGAAGGCGAAGTCGATCTGTGCTTTGGCATCATCCAGGAAAAGCTGGCCAATCCTTGCCTGCTGGAACTGATCTGGTCGTACTGGCATGAAGAGGGCATGCTGGTGCAAACCATGAACGCCATCGCGCAGCGCTTCCAGAATCTGCGCGCGCCGGGCAACCATCTCGATCCCCTGTCGAACACGGAAATCGACATGTTGCGTCCGCTGAATAATTTACTCTGGGGATACACGCAGGATGAACAGCATCGGCTGACCGTGATGCGCCGGAACTATGAATATGACCATCACTACGGTGTGCGCCTGGACGGCAAGGCAGTGCAGCACTTCCGGCCAGCCGATAGCCGCTCCAAATTCCTGGAGGCCTTCCACCACTTGCTGCGCCAGCTGACCTCGTTCTACAAGCAGGATGACGACACCACCGTGAAGGCGGACGCCTTCCCCGTGCTGAATGCCTTGAAAGAAATCCACCTGATCCTGTCGCAAGGCGCGCACAACCAGTTCGGCGACTTGCCGTCGACGGCGCGTATCGAGATGCTGATGCAGCAATGGATGCTGGCGCGGCCCGAGTTCCGCGAATTTTTACCGACGCGCGTGATGGTGGCGTATCCGGAACCGTGGATGGACAGGGTTGACGCCATGAAGAAACTGCAGGGCTGGACGGATACGAGCGTGATGCACTTCCGTAACCTGGCCATCTTTGGCGAGCAATTGCTGCTCTCCGTGCGCTATGGCAACTGGAGCGACATTTATGAACCGACGCAGGCCTTCAACTGGGCGCGCTTCTGGCGCCCGCAGGTGCAGGGCTATATCCACGGCTACCGCGCCGCCACCGGGGTCGACCTGTCCGTCGACAGCAGCGACCCGGTGGTCGAAGCTACGATGCCCTCGGTGCTGCTGCGCCAGCGCCTGAGCCAGCAGCTGCGCAGCGTCTAGGGCGGGAGGGGACGCGTGCATGCTCGACTTTAGCAGTGCCCTGTACCTGGGCATGCGCCATCCGGCGGCTGCGCTGGCGCCGTGGAGCAGCTTGAGCCTGGGCCAGCCGGCCGCGCTACAGGAGCCGCCCGGCGCGCGGGCTCTGGCCATGGACCTGGCTGCGCTGCAAGGCTGCGAAGCGGCCTGGATGCTGCCGTCGACCCTGCATTTGTTCTGGGACCTGTTCGGCATGCTGGCTGCCGAGCGGCTGGTGATCCTCGTCGATGGCGGCAGCTACGCCATCGCGCGCTGGGGCGCCGAGCGGGCGCAGGCGCTGGGCTTGCCGCTGCGATTGTTTCCCAGCGGCGAGATGGCGGCCTTGCGGCAACTGGTGGAAACCTGGGGCCGGCAAGGGCGGCGCCCCCTGATCCTGGCCGATGGCTATGTGCCGGGCAGCGAACATCTCTTGCCGTTGGCCGGTTACGCGGCCCTGGCGCAGCAGGGCGGCGGTTATCTGTTGCTGGACGACACGCAGGTGCTGGGCGTGATGGGTACACAGGGCGGCGGCTCGGCGCGGCTGCATGGCTTGCATGGAGAATCGCTGATCGTCGGCGCCTCGCTGGCCAAGGGATTCGGCGTGCCGCTGGCCGTGCTGGCCGGCAGCCGCAAGCTGTTCCGGCGCTTCGTGGCGCACAGCCAGACGCGTGTGCATGCCAGTCCGCCGTCGGCCGCCGTGCTGGCGGCGGCGCGGCGCGCGCTGGCCCTCAATGCGCGCCATGGCGACGTTCTGCGCGCCAGGCTGGCGGACAGGGTGGCGCAATGGAAGACGGGAATGGCGGCGGCCGGCATCGTTTGCCGCGGTGGCAGCTTTCCCGTGCAGCGCCTGCCCGGCCGCGCCCATTTGCAGCCCGCCTTGCGCGCAGCAGGCGTGCTGGCGCTGGCGCAAGCGGGGAACGGTCCCGGCGCGCTGACTTTTCTGCTGCGGGCGGACCAGACGCCACGGCAACTGGAGCAGGCGATGAACTTGCTTGAACATCACATCAGGAGGCGATATGAACGAAGCGTTTGAAATGCTGCCCTTTGCGGGACAATCGGGAGCGGCCGGCGAGCAGGAATGGTCGCAAGAATGGTCGCAGGAGTGGACGCAAGAGGCAGAGGGCGAGTGGGAAGGTGAATGGGAGAGTGAGTGGGAGAGTGAATGGGAAGGCGAGCGTGCGCGCCCGGGCGGCGGACGCGGCGCCATGCCCATGCGCGGTGGCGGCTTGCGCGCGAGGCCGCCGCTGCGGGGCCCGCGCCGTCCCGCGCCGCCACGCTACCAGGGCCAGGGCCGCCGGCCGCCACGCTATCCGCCGCCGCCCTTGCCGTATCCGCCGCGCTACCGGGGCTGGGGTGGCTATGGTGCCTTTTTTCCCACCATTTATCCCACGCCGTATCCCGTGTCCGGCGGCCAGCAGGAGCCGGCGCAGGATCAAGACCAAGACCAGGATCCAGACCAGGACCAGGACGGCGGCCAGATGCAGGGCGAAGTGCCGCCCATCCTGGCGTCCACCCTGGGCCGTGTGCCGGGCGCGGCCGCCTTGCGCTACCAGGCTGTGGGCGCGATTCCGCAGGCCGTCAGCGATGTGACGGCAACGGGGCCGGGCCTGTATGTGATCGAGTTCGACACCAAAGATGGCCGGCGCGCCTACAGCGGCCAGACCGATGATTTGCGGCGGCGCCTGAAACAGCACCACCTGTGCGGCAAGATGATGGGCATGGACATGAGCGCGCACGATGTCTACGTGGCGCCGCTATCCTCGGCCGCGCAGCGGCGCAGCATGGAAAAGGATATCCACAGCGACATGTTTACCCACCGGCGCGGCGTGCTGACCAACCAGCGGCGCGAACTGGAAATGGCCGTGCTCGGTGAAATGTGGGGTTGACACCAGCACTTGATGACTGCGAAGGAGACCGTCATGCACCAACTCGAATGCGCATGCGCGCAATGCCGGCAGCGGGCCGGCGCTGCGTTTGAAGTGCTGGAGTTCGGCCGGGACTGGCCCGGCAAGGGCCGCGCACCGGCTGTCTTGAGCGAAGAGGAAGAATTGCAGCTGGCTATGGAGTTGCTGGAAGTGGCCAGCGAAGAGGAACTGGAACAGTTTCTCGGCAATGTCTTCAAAAGCGTGTGGAAGGGCGTCAAGAAGGTGGGCGCGACCATTGCCAAGGTGGCCAAGCCTTTGGGCGGCGCCTTGAAGGCCGTGGCCAAGACGGCCTTGCCCTTTGTCGGCGGCGCCCTCGGCTCGATGATACCGATACCGGGCGTGGGCACGGCGCTCGGGTCGGCCCTGGGGCGCGCGGCCAGCAATGCGCTGGAACTCGAAATGGAGAGCGCAGCACCGGCCGACCGCGAACTGGAACTGGCGCGCCGCTTCGTGCGTATCGCGGGGCAGGCGGCGCGCCTGGCGGCCGACGGCGACGGCAGCGCGCGCGCCGTGGAAAGCGCGCTGACGCGGGCCCTGCACCAGCAATTGCCGCACTTCCGCTCGCCTGCGCCGCAGCAGGAAGATGAAAGCGGACGCTGGCGCCGACGCGGCAACCGCATCGTCGTCATGGGCGACTGGCAATAGCGTGGCACGATGATCATCGATTGCCACTGCCATGCGGGACAGGGCGACGGCTTGAGCGGGCCGTGGGACAGCGATGCGCCGCTGCAGGCCTACCTGCGCCGCGCCCAGACGGCCGGCATCGCCCGCAGCGTGCTGTTCGCCGCCTTCCACTCCGACTACGCCATCGCCAACCATGGCGTGGCGCGCCTGGTCGCGTCCGATCCGCAGCGTTTTTACGGCTTTGCCTTCGTGCATGCGCGGCGCGACCGGGGCCGCATCATGGACCTGGTGCGCACGGCCGTCGAGCGCTACGGCTTTGTCGGCATCAAGGCGCACCGGCTTGATGCGCGCATCAGCGGCGAAGTGTGCGAGACGGCGCGCTTCTTCGGCTTGCCCGTGCTGTACGACCCGGCCGGTGAGGTGGCCGTGGCGGAATTGCTGGCGCAGCAGTATCCCGACGTTAACTTCATCCTGCCGCACCTGGGCAGCTTTGGCGACGACTGGGCTGCACAGCTGGCGCTGATCGACCATCTGGTGCGCCACCGTAACATCCATACGGACAGCCCGGGCGTGCGCCGCTTCGACTTGCTGCAACAGGCCGTGCGCCGCGCGGGGCCGCACAAGGTATTGTTCGGTTCGGACGGCCCCTGGCTGCATCCGGGGCTGGAATTGCACAAGATTGAACTGCTGGGCTTGCCGCCAGCCGATGCCGCGCTCATCCTGGGGGAGAATTTCCTGCGGCTGGCAAGGCAGGGCTAGACACCGCAGCAGGCGCAGTCGCCATCGCAGGCACGGACGCCTGCGATGGCGACAATGACAACGGCCGCTCGACGAGCAGGAATAGTGTCATTGCCGGTGGCAGGCTGAAGGCCAGCATCAGCGGCATCAGCAGCAAAAAGAAGGCCAGGCCATGCGCTTGCGGCGGATGGAGCAGCGCCAGCGCCAGGAAGGCGCCTTTCAGCGCCAGGCCGTGGATCAGATAGTAGGAGTAGCTGATATTGCCGAGCCAGCGCAAGGGCGTCCAGCAAAACAGGCGCGCCAGCCAGTTGGCGCGCGCCTGGAAGCAGCACAGGCAAAGCAGGAAAAAGGCACACGCCAGCAATGCCAGTTTCAACAGCAGTGCCAGCGGCAGCAACAAACAACCCAGCGCGCACGGCACGGCGCAGGCGGCCAGTGCGGGTGGCGGCGCGCGCCAGGCGGGTGCTGCCAGCGCTTCATGGACAAGGATGCCGGCGATAAACAGCAGCAAACGGGCGGGTCCGCCGAAGATGGCGAAGAGGCCGCCTGCCAGCAAGGTCAGCACGGCGAAGAAGCCGCCGCGCCAGCTGCGGCTGCGCCGGCGCAAATCGAAGACCAGGATGAGCAGGGGGATCAGCAGGTAATACAGCATTTCGTAGCTGAGCGACCAGGCCACGCTGATGAACGGTGGCGCCGCCGTGAAGCCGCTGAGCAACAGGAAATTGCTGGTCAGGTAAGCGACTGCCTGCGGCCATGCCGCCGGTATCCTGCTTTCCGACGGCAGGGCCCACGACAGCAGCAGGTACAGGACGAAGACACAGCTGTAGACGGGATAGATGCGGCGCGCGCGGCGGCGCAGGTAGGGCAGCAGCGCTTGTTGGCGGGACATCAGCGAGCCATAGATCAGATAGCCGCTGAGCACAAAAAACAGGTCGACCCCCGCATTACCCATGCTGTGCAGGGCCGTCGCCAGCGGCGTGACGGCGCCGCCATCGCCGCGCCACGGCGCTTCCAGGCTGACATAGTGGACGAGAAACACCAGCAGCACGGCCAGGCCGCGCAAGCCTTCCATGGCGCGCAGTTGCGGCGCCGCGCCGGGGCGCGACAGGTCGAAACAGATGGACAGGCGATGGCAGGCTGGGCTGGACATGGGCCGACTATAGCCGTCTGGCTGTTGCCGGTCTTATGGCGGCACAACATCAGGCGGTGCCAGCTGCGCTGCGCAGCTGGCCGCCTTGCGGCGTATCTGCAGCGCGCGGTCGCTCACGCCCAGGCGGGCGGCGGCGCGCTGGTTGTTGCCGCCTTCCTCGGCCAGCACGAGGCGGATGGCCACGTCGGTGGCGCAGCGCGTGATGTGCGACAGCTTGCAGCCCTGCGCCAGGGCCCGCCGCACGGCCGCCTCGAAGTGCTGGTCGGGCCAGGGCGGCGCCAGCAGCCGTTCTTCGGGCGGCAGGGCGCCGATGGTGATGGGGCCGGGGCCGCAATGGCGGTGCCAGATGCGCGTGACGGTCTGGCGCAGTTCGCGCACATTGCCCGGATAGTCGCGCAGCAGCAGGTATTCCCTCACGGCGGCGTCCAGCGCGGGCGGCGGCCGTTGCGCCAGTTCGGCGAGGAAATGCCGGGCCAGCGGCAGGATGTCGTCCTGGCGCTCGCGCAGGGGTGGCGTCTGGCAGCGCCAGCCGGCGATGCGGTAATACAGGTCGGCACGGAAGGCGCCGCGCGCCACCTCGTCTTCCAGTTCGCGGTTGGTGGCGCAGACGAGCCGAAATTGCGTCGGTTGCCAGGTATTGCCGCCCACGCGCTTGTATTTGCGCTCCTGGATGGCGCGCAGCAGCTGCGCCTGCAGGGGCAGTTGCAGTTCGCCCACTTCGTCGAGGAACAGCACGCCGCCGTCGGCCAGGGCAAACGCGCCGTCGCGCGCCGCCGCCGCGCCCGTAAAGGCGCCCCGTTCGTGGCCGAACAGTTCGCTGCCGGCCAGTTCCGGTGACAGGGTGGTGCAGTCGAGAATGATGAAGTCGCCCCTGCAGTTGCCGAGACGGTGAACCAGTTGCGCCAGTAAATCCTTGCCCGTGCCCGTCTCGCCCGTGATCAGCATCGGTGCCTGGCTGAAGGCGGCCATTTCCACCACCTGGTGCAGCAAGGCGGTCCAGGCCGCGCTGTCGCCCACCAGCTGCTGGCGCACGGCGCCGGACGCCAGCAACTGCGCCACGGCTTGCCAGCGCTGCAGGCGCGCCAGCACCTGGCCCGTATCGATGACGCCGCCAGGCCACAGCAGCACATCGAGGGCGCCCGCGGCCATCAGGGCGCGCTGCTGCGCGCAGCTCGGGGGATGGCCGCAGGCGGCAATGGCCAGCACGCGCGCATGGCCGCACAGCACCGGCAGCGCTTGCAGCAGCGCGCTATCGGCCTCGGCAAACAGCACGATGCCCGCAGCGTCCTCGCCGCCATCGTGCCGCCGGGCTACAGTTACCTGAGCCTGCTTCAAGGCCGTCATCAGCAAGGCGCCGCTGCCAGCCGCCGCCTGCTGCATAATTTCCAGCCAGACCTTGAGCGCCATATGCCAGCCATCACGAGGGCACGAGTGGCCCATCTTAGAAGCCCGACACCCCAGCCGTTTGATCTGGCGCAAGCGTGCGCGGTAGCCCGCAATGAAAAACGCCGCCTGATTTGCATCAGGCGGCGCTATTAATGAAGTTCAACGAACGTCGATGTTTTTAGACGTTCTCGTCCAATTTCACGCAATCAACAAAATATCCGCGTTTGCCATCGACTTCGCGTTTCACCAGACCGTGCACATCCGTCTCGAAGCCGGGGAAACGCTCGTTGAAGTCGCGCGCGAAGCGCAGGTAGTCGACGATGGTCTTGTTGAAGCGTTCGCCCGGGATCAAGAGCGGGATGCCCGGTGGATACGGCGTCAGCAGGATGGACGTGATGCGGCCTTCCAGTTCGTCGATGGCCACGCGCTCGATTTCGCGGTGCGCCATCTTGGCGAAGGCGTCCGATGGCTTCATGGCCGGGATCATGTCGGACAGATACATTTCCGTCGTCAGACGTGCCACATCGTAGGCCTTGTAGAAATCGTGGATCTGCTGGCACAGGTCGCGCAAGCCCATTTTTTCATAGCGTGGGTTGGCCGCTGCAAATTCCGGCAGGATGCGCCACATCGGCTGGTTCTTGTCGTAGTCGTCCTTGAACTGCTGCAAGGCAGTCAGCAGGGTATTCCAGCGGCCCTTGGTGATGCCGATGGTAAACATGATGAAGAACGAGTACAGGCCGCATTTTTCAATGATGACGCCGTGCTCGGCCAGGTATTTGGTGACGATGGACGCGGGAATGCCCGTCTCGCCGAACTGGCCGTCCAGCGACAGGCCCGGGTTGACGATGGTCGCCTTGATCGGGTCGAGCATGTTGAATCCGGGCGCCAGATCGCCGAAGCCGTGCCAGTCATCCTCGGCGCGTATCATCCAGTCTTCCTGCTGGCCCATGCCTTCGTCGTTGAAGGTGGCCGGACCCCACACCTGGAACCACCAGTCCTGACCCCATTCCTGGTCGATCTTCTTCATGGCACGGCGGAAATCGAGCGCCTCCATGATCGATTCTTCCACCAGGGCCGTGCCGCCCGGCGCTTCCATCATGGCCGCGGCCACGTCGCACGAGGCGATGATGGAGTACTGCGGCGACGTCGACGTGTGCATCAGGTAAGCCTCGTTGAAGGCGTCCTGGTCCAGCTTGACCGTGTCCGATTCGCGCACGAGGATTTGCGAGGCCTGCGACAGGCCGGCCAGCAATTTGTGCGTGGACTGGGTCGAGAAAATCATCGATTCCTTGGCGCGCGGACGGTCCTTGCCGATGGCGTGCATATTCTTGTAGAAATCGTGGAAGGTGGCATGCGGCAGCCACGCTTCATCGAAGTGCAGGGTGTCGATCTTGCCATCCAACATCTCGCGCAGGGTTTCCACGTTGTAGATCACGCCATCGTAGGTCGATTGCGTGATGGTCAGGATGCGCGGCTTCTTGTTCTTCGCTTCGCGCGCGAACGGATTTGCCTCGATCTTGCGGGCAATGCTTTCCGGCGTGAATTCATGCAGCGGAATGGGGCCGATGATGCCCAGGTGATTGCGCGTCGGCATCAGGAACACGGGAATGGCGCCGCACATGATGATCGAATGCAAGATCGACTTGTGGCAATTGCGGTCGACGACGACGATGTCGCCTGGCGCCACGGTCGAGTGCCACACCATCTTGTTCGAGGTCGAGGTGCCGTTGGTAACGAAATAGCAATGATCGGCATTGAAAATGCGCGCCGCATTGCGCTCGGACGCGGCGACCGGACCCGTATGGTCGAGCAGCTGGCCCAGTTCCTCGACGGCGTTGCAGACGTCGGCGCGCAGCATGTTTTCCCCGAAGAACTGGTGGAACATCTGGCCGATCGGCGACTTCAGGAAGGCCACGCCGCCCGAGTGGCCAGGGCAATGCCACGAGTAGGAACCGTCGTTGGCGTAGTGCACCAGCGCGCGGAAAAATGGCGGCGACAGGCCGTCCAGATACGATTTCGCTTCGCGGATGATGTGGCGCGCGACGAATTCCGGCGTATCTTCGAACATGTGGATGAAGCCATGCAGTTCGCGCAGGATATCGTTCGGAATATGGCGCGAGGTGCGCGTTTCGCCGTACAGATAAATAGGGATGTCGGCGTTCTTGTAGCGGATTTCCTCGACAAAGGCGCGCAGCGACTTCAAGGCGTGGTCGGTTTCCTCGATGGAACCGCCGCCGAATTCTTCATCGTCGATCGACAGCACGAAGGCTGACGCGCGCGATTGTTGCTGGGCAAATTGCGACAAATCGCCGTAGCTGGTCACGCCCAGCACTTCCATGCCTTCTTTTTCCATTGCGGCGGCAAGGGCGCGAATGCCCAGGCCGGACGTATTTTCAGAACGGAAATCCTCGTCAATGATGACGATAGGGAAACGAAATTTCATGCATGTCTCCAAAAAAGCAAGCCGCCCCTGACTTATGTGGAGGGGCGGACTAGGGCGCGACAGCCAGGCGGTAACGCAACCGGGCAGCCGCAGAAAAAAAATAAGAACGGGATTCTCGCAGAAATGCGGCCTCTGCGGGAAAAAAATATCACCCTGCAGCGTCACAAGCTTGCGCTAGCGTGACGCATGGGTGTGACAGGGGTATTACAGCAACATTCTGCTAATCACTTTCAACCTTATCAGGCTTTGCGTTCCAGCGTGACAAAGGCGTAAGGCAGGCCGGATTTCTCCGACACGTGCGCCTCGTACGAGGTTTCTTGCCACACGGCATGGTCCACGGCAGGGAAAAAGGCGTCGCAGTCAAAGGTCTGGCCGATTTCCGTGATGATCAAACGCTGTGTCAGGGGCAATGCCTGCTTGTAGATCTCCGCGCCGCCGATGACATAGCCTTGGTCGCCGTCCAGCAGGGCGATGGCCGCTTCCACCGACGACACCGCTTCCACGCCCTCGTGGCGCCAGTCCGGATTGCGCGTAATGACGATGTTGCGGCGGTTCGGCAGTGGGCGGCCGATGGAATCGAAGGTCTTGCGGCCCATGAGGATGGGGTGGCCCGTCGTCAGACGCTTGAAATGCGCGAGGTCTTCCGGCAATTTCCACGGCAGGGTGTTGTCGATGCCGATGCCGCCTTGCTGGTCGGTGGCGACGATGATGGTCAAATGGCTCATTGGTTCTGTGAAAAAGGTGGGGGCGTAGCCCGATGCCCGTCATTATCGTTGAAATTGCCGGCGGCCTCCAGATGCGCACGCATGGCGTCGGCCAGTTGCCCCGGTGCTTCCAAGGGAATCATGTGGCCGGTATCGTCTTTCAGGATGTGCAATGTGGCTTGCGGCAGGCGCTCCGCCATGGCGCGCAGATCGTCGGGACGGACGAGCTTGTCGTCTTCGGCGCCCACGATCAGCACGGGGAAATCGAGTTCCGGCAAGCGCGCCATCAAGTCGGGGCGGGCTATGGTGGTGATGAATTGCGCCAGCAGCACGTCCTTGCCCAGGTCCAGCCCCATCTGCTGGATCAGGCCCGTGATGGCGGCATCGTCCAGGTGTGACGGGTGCAGCAGTTCGCGCAGGCGCTGGCGCGTGATGCCCGTATAGGCATTGCGCTCGAGCATGGCGACGATACGCTGGCGCGCGTTGACTTCCGCCGGCAGCAAACCTTGGGCCGAATTGGCGATCAAAGTAAGGGATTTCACGCGCCGCGGGTGCGCCAGCGCGTGTTCGAGCGCCAGGTAGGCGCCCAGCGAAAAGCCCACCAGATGGGCGTGTTGGGCGCTGTGGTTGGCGATCATCTGCTGCATCTGGGGGCGCGTGCGCGCCTGGTGCAGGGGCACGTGCCGCAGATCGAAGGCGTCGCCCAGGGCAGGCGCCAGGCGCGACCACAGGCGCGCGTCGCACAGGGTGCCAGGAATGCAGTCGAGCCGTGTCTTGGTATTGTTCAACTTGGTATTGTTCAAGGACAAGCCTGGGTTCAAGGAGGGTGAAATTTTTTGTCGAGTGGCATTATCCGCCATTTTTCACCTCGAGGCAGCGGCTCGGTATTTTCCTCATGGCATTATTTTCAATAGTGCGCGGCTGGCAAGCCGTCACTTTATGGTAGGCTCATGGCTCATCAAGCCGGAGTGCCGGCGACGTGACCTGAAACACCGAATGCAACCCATTAATTAAATAAAGAGGAAACACCATGGCGATCAGTTTGCAAAAAGGCGGCAATGTCAACCTGAGCAAGGAAGCTCCTGGCTTGAAGAAAATCGTGATTGGCCTGGGCTGGGACCCGCGCGCCACCGATGGCGCCGCATTCGACCTGGACGGCAGCGCCTTCCTGCTGAAAACGGATGGCAAGGCCCGTTCCGATGCCGATTTCATTTTTTATAACAACCTGAAGTCGGCTGACGGCTCTATCGTGCACGCGGGCGACAACACCACAGGCGGCGGCGATGGCGACGACGAGAAAGTTGCCGTCGACCTGGCCAACGTGCCGGCCGATATCGACAAGATCGCCGTGGCCGTCACCATCCACGACGCGGAAAACCGCAAGCAGAACTTCGGCATGGTCGGCAAGGCCTATATCCGCTGCCTGAACGGCGACAACGGCGCGGAAATCGCCCGTTACGACCTGTCGGAAGACGGCTCGACGGAAGCGGCCATGATCTTCGGTGAAATCTACCGTGCCGGCAGCGAATGGAAATTCAAGGCCATCGGCCAGGGTTTCAAAGGCGGCCTGGGCCCTCTGGCCCGCTCTTTTGGTATCAACGCATAAAAACACCTGTCAAAACCTACTGCGCGTCGCGATTTGCGGCCTCCGATGCTCACTGTGCTAAAGCACAGCTCCGCGTCTCGGCCACAACTCGTTGCCGCTCGCTACGGTTTTGTCAGGCGTTTCAACGCATATGTACATTCGTACTGTCTTCGGACGACGCGCCTTGCCCTGAGCCGTTGTCCGAAGCTCTCACATCTGAATAAATAGTCCCATGGAAAACCTGATCAAGGGGCAGCGCCTGGCGCTGTCCGGCCTCGTCACGGGCAATGTCGTGCAACTGGGCCTCGCCAGCGCCGGCGTGGCGCTCGATTTTGCCTGTTTCGGCCTCGATGCCGCCGGCAAGCTGTCCGACGACCGCTACATGACTTTCTTTAACCAGCCGCGCACGCCGTGTGGCGGCGTGGAAACCGCGGCGCCGTCCGGCGACGCGGCCGGCTTCAGCTACCAGCTGGACCGTTTGCCGGCGTCCATCGAGCGCCTGGTCGTCACGGCCGCCATCGATGGCGACGCCACCATGGCGCAGCTGGGCAGCGGCCATCTGCGCCTGCTCGACGGCGGGCGCGAGCTGGCCCGCTACACATATGCGGGCGCTGATTTTGCGCAAGAAAAAGCCGTCATGCTGGGCGAGTTCTACCGCAAGGATGGGAGCTGGCGCTTCATGGCCGTGGGCCAGGGTTTCAATGGCGGCCTCGATGCCCTGGTCGCCCATTTTGGCGGTGTAGTGGCGCAGGCGGTTGCTGAACCTGAACCGGCGCCGCCGCCCAAGATTTCCCTGTCGAAAATTTCGCTGACCAAGGCGGGCCAGACGCACAAGGTGTCGCTGGAAAAGGGCGCGGGTGCGCCGGGCAAGCTCACCGTCAAGGCCAGCTGGGTCGATAACGGCGATGGCGACGACGATAACGACGACCTTGATTTGCGGGTCGGCATCCTCTTGCCGAACGGCCAGATGCGCTTCATCCAGGCGCCCGATACGCCCGGCAATTTTGGCGCCATGCCCTTCGTGCGCCACCTGGGCGACGTGGCGGGCGCATCCGGCAAGGAGCCGGCTACGGAAACGGTGGAAGTCAATCCCGCGCTGGCGCAGCATTACGGCGGCACGGTGGGCCTCGTCTTCAGCGTGTATTCGGCGGTGGCCAACGGCGCCGTCTCGGTCGCGTCCATGCGGCCGAAGATGGTCATGCAATATGGCGAGCAGATCGTCGAGTGCGCGTTCGATTTTCGCTTGTCCAAGGCGGCCGACGACGATACCGTCTACACCTATGTGATCGGCATGGCGCGCATCACGCCCGACAGCATCATTCTGGAACCGTCGGGCAAGACGTCGGAGCCGGGCAGCGAAGCGACGCCATGGCTGAGCTGGCAGGGCGAGAACCTGCAACTGGCCTTCAACGGTCCCGTCGTTTTCAAGGGCGAGGACAAGGAAGATGAAGATGATTGCAATGCGGACAATCCACGCCGCTATATCGCCTAGGAGGCACTGATGGAAACCTTGTCCAAGGGACAGCGCTTGCCGCTGGCCAATCTCGTTCCCGATGGCGTATTGCAGGTCGGCGTGGCCGCGCAGGGCCTGGCGCTCGACGTGGCCTGCTTCGGCCTCGATGCCAGCGGCAAACTGTCCGACGAGCGCTACATGACCTTTTTCAACCAGCCGCGCACGCCGTGCGGCGGCGTGGAAGCGCGCGCGGGCAGCGCTGGCGACATGACCGAGTTTGCCTTGCAACTGGCGCGCTTGCCGGCCAGCATAGACCGCCTCGTCGTGACGGCGTCCATCGATGGCGGCGGCGTGATGTCGCAGCTGCAAGCTGGCCATGTGCGGCTGCAGGCGGGAGGACGCGAGCTGGCACGCTTTGCGTTTGCCGGCTCGGATTTCGCACAGGAAAAAGCCGTCATGCTGCTTGAACTCTACCGCAAGGATGGCGGCTGGCGCTGCATGGCCGTGGGACAAGGTTTCAATGGGGGACTCGATGCGCTGGTGCGCCACTTCGGCGGCGAAGTCGACCAGGCCTCTCCTGCCACCTCTGCCGCTCCCGCCGCGTCAGCGGCGTCGGCCGTCATGCAGGCGAAGATCAACCTGGAAAAACGGGTCGAACGGGAAGCGCCGCAACTGGTCAGCCTGGTCAAGCAGGCCGGCGTGTCGCTGCAAAAAGTGGGACTGTCGGACCACCGCGCCAAGGTGTGTCTGTGCCTCGACATTTCCGGCTCGATGGGGCGGCTGTATAAAGAGGGGCTGGTGCAGCGCTTTGCCGAACGCATCCTGGCCCTGGGCTGCAAGTTCGACGACGATGGCGAGATCGACGTTTTCCTCTTCGGCAAAAACGTCCACCATCCGGCGCCGATGGCATTGAGCAATTGCAATACCTACGTGGGCCAGGCGATACAGCGCCATCCGCTGGAAGGCGACACGCGCTACGGCGCCGCCATGCAGGCGATACGCGCGTTTTACTTCCCCGACGCTGCCGGCGGCGAGCGCACGCGCGCCGTCGCGGCCGAGTTGCCCGTGTACGTCATGTTCGTCACGGATGGCGGCACCAGCGATCAGGCGACGACGGAGAAACAATTGCGCTGGGCCAGCAATGAGCCCATCTTCTGGCAATTCATGGGCATCGGCAAGGGACGCAAGTCGAAAAGCAAGTTTCTTTCCGCCTTTGCCGATTCCGATTTCCCTTTCCTGGAAAAGCTCGACGAATTGCAGGGCCGCCTGGTCGACAATGCCAATTACTTTTCCGTCAGCTCGCCCGATGAGCACAGCGATGCGGAACTGTATGATTTGTTGATGACGGAGTATCCGGGCTGGCTGAAATTGGCGCGCGGCAATGGCTTGCTCAGGTAGCGTAACGGTAGCGCAAAGTTCATCGGATGAGGCTGTATGACCACAAGTGCGAGAGATTTGTAAATTGAAGTAAATAACAATGGTTCGCATTTGCTTTGCTCCTTGCAATCGTGGCATGCTTTGAATGTGCCCACACATGTGCCCTCACGCTGCGGCGTAGCGCTTCATCCGTAGCGTCTCCATTATTTTTTAAGCAAATGCATAAAATCCTCTTTCACTGTCTGGCGGGCGGCAGCCTGCTCGTCTCCGGCGCCGCTGTCCAGGCCCAAACCACGACTACCAGCGGCGACACCGTCGTCAAGCCCGCACCGGCCAAAACGCCCGCCGCCGAGTCTACGCCTTCCGTCAGCGTGACGGCCGAGCGCCCCACGGGCCGTATCGACCGGCAAGTCTACGACGTCAAGTCCGACGTGGGCAGCAGCAACGGCACGGCGGCCGATGCCTTGAACAATGTGCCGTCGGTGGCCGTCGATCCCGATGGTTCCGTCTCCTTGCGCGGCAGCAGCAATGTGCAGATATTGATCGATGGCAAGCCGTCGGCCATGCTGCAGGGCGATTCGCGCGGCGCCACCCTGAATGCCATGGCGGCCGACGATATCGAATCCGTGGAAGTGATCAACAATCCCGGCGCCCAGTTCGGCAACGAGGCCGGTGGCGGCCCCATCCTGAACCTGGTGATGCGGCGCAACCGCAAGCCGGGCGGCTTTGCCACCGTCAACGCGAATGCCGGTATCGCGGGGCGCTACAACAGTGCCGTGTCCGGCACCTACAACGAAGGTCCGTGGGGCTACCAGGGCGGCATCAATGTGCGCCATGACGGCCGCAATTCCGTGGGCGAGGTCAGCCGCGAACGCCTGGAACGCGACACGGGCGCTTTCGCCCCCAGCAGCCAGCAATCCAGCAACAATGGCTTGAATGACTCGCTGGGCTTGCACGGCACCGTCAATTACAATCTGAACGCCAATGACACGCTGGCCGCCAGCGTGTCATATAACGGGCGCAGCAACGACCAGCGCTCGCTCGACCGCTACATCAATGGAGACAGCACGGGCAGCACCATCGGCGACTATGTGCGCAGCACCGTGCGCAACGGCGACAGCCGCAACTACAGCTGGGGCGCGCGCTACGACCACAAGGGAGAATTGCCAGGCGAAACCCTCAAAATCGACTTGCGCGTGTCCTCGTCGACCAACGAGAGCGACAGCGATTACGCCAATACCTACGCGGTGACGCCCGTCAACGCTTTCGACAGCCGCGCGCGCCAGCATAGCGAGACGGGCAACCGCATCGTCGACTTCAGCGGCGACTACGAGCGTCCGCTGGCGGGCGGCACGGCCAAGCTGGGCTACAAGGTGGCTGACAACAAGAGCAGTTTTGACACTTTATATACGGACATCAACCCGGCCAGCCTGGCGGAAACCGTCAACCCCATGCGCAGCAACCGTTTCGAGCTCGACGAGCGCACCATCGCGCTGTACGGCTCCTACCAGATGCGCCTGAGCGAACGCTGGGGCGCGCTGGCCGGCCTGCGCGCCGAATACACGGACTTGAACGTGCGCCAGATCACCAGCAGCGTCGAGGCCAGCAACAACTACGTCAATTACATCCCCAGCCTGTTCGCCACCTACAAGGTCAGCGACGAGAGCAATGTGCGCTTCAGCTATGCGCACCGCATCCGCCGCCCGAATGCGGGCGACCTGAACCCGTACGTGGTCTACCGCGACGAGTTCAATGTGTCGGCCGGCAACCCGAAGCTGAAACCGACGCAGACGGATTCGTTCGAGATCGGCTATGAAACGAAAATCGCGGGCCTGGAAAGCAGCTTGCGCGCCTACCACCGGCGCGACACGGACGCCATCGTCGATTACCGCTACTTTATCAGCGACAATGTGCTCTTGACCACGCGGGAAAACGGCGAAGGCAGCCATTCTAGCGGCCTGGAATTCAGCGTCAGCGGCAAGCTGACGCCATCGTTGACCTTGAACACGAGCGGCAACCTGGCGCGCAGCCAGCAAACGAGCTCGGACGACCTGGGCAACCGCAGCACGCGCACGGCCAATGCCCTGAGCGGCCGCGCGCGCCTCAATTACCAGTTCAACACCGCCAACCAGCTGCAGCTTGCCCTGCAAATGCAGGGCAAGATGCTGTCGGGGCAGGGCTACCGCTCGCCGAACAATACCCTGAATGTCAGCTGGCGCCACACGGTGACGCAGCAGCTGAGCCTGGTCATGAATGTGACCGATGTGTTCAGCAGCAACAAGATGGAAACCGTCATCAACAGCGCCTCGCTGCGCGAGACGAGCACGCGGCGCTTCGATGGACGGATGATTTATGTGGGGCTGTCGTACCGCCTGGGCGGCACCACGTCGGCGGCGAAAGAGGGCGAGCGCGAACCGCGTTTCGGTCCGCCGGGCGGACGCGGACCAGGCGGCCCCGGTCCGGGCGGGCCGGGAGAAGCAGGCTAGACCGCCAGCGCGATTTCTTGCAGGAAGTCGATGAAATCGTCCGTATGCTGTTCAAAGCGCCATTCGCCCGTGCCATGGCTGGCGCGGTACACGGGCAAGTCGCCGTCGATGCTTCTTTCTTCCAGATGCACACAGTACGGGTCGCCGCCCGCATCGGCAATCACCACCAGCTTCGGCGGCCAGCCCGCGATTGCGTGATGGCGCTCGGGATGGACGGAGTAGCCGTGCTGGGCCTTCACCAGCTCGGCCGCGCCGTACAGGTGCAGGCCCTGGGGAAAGCGCTTGCCGTCGACATGCACGCGCAGCGGCGAATACCATTCCAGGAAGCGGCGGTATATCTCCGGCAATACCCAGTGCGCGTCGATGGCGGCCATGTCCTCGGCGCTGGCGAGCGTCAGCCAGTTCGACGGTTGCGCCAGGTCCTGTTCGCGCTGGCGCCGCAGCGCCAGTTGTCGTTCCAGGAAGGTGGCTGCCTTTTCCAGGCGCGACAGCGGCTGGGTCAGCGAGTAATGCGTGGCGGGCGCCTTGTAGCCTGCGCCGTCCGGGTAGCCATCCGCTTGCCAGACCAGCACGGCGCTGAGTCGCAGCTGCTCTGCCTTCCAGTGGCCGGGATCGGCAGGCAAGCCCTGGTCAAACGGCTGGCGGCTGAACACGGCCAGGCTCTTGATCGCCTTGGCGCGCACTTCCAGGCTGGTGGCGCTCGACGCCGCCAGCGCCACCAGGGGCGCATATGCGTCCACGCCTGTACTTTTCAGCAAGCCATCTACGGCACAGTACGCCAGTGCGGGCTGCTCCAGTGCCCAGGTGAAAAAGGCCGCATGTTGACTGCCTTCCACCAGATGCACGATATCGCTCATCAAAAAACTGCGCCAGTGCAGCAGTTGCCCATCGCGCGCATACGCCATCAGGATCTCGAGCACGGCCAGCCGCTCGTCCGCGGCATGCTTTTTGATCAGCCGCTCTTTCAGCCGGGCGAACTTGCTGCCATCCGTTTCGTCAAACAGCTTGCGGTGCAGGGCGGCGAGTGCTGTGACTGCCATCAGACGGCCATCGCGGCCTTGATGGGCGCGTGATGTTCATAGCCTTCCAGCGAGAAATCCGATGGCTCGATCTTTTCCAGCCATTCCGGCTCATACTTGCCCGTCTTGGCGTAGTCGGGCACGCGGTCGGAAATGACGAAGCGCGGCGCCGGGAACGGCGTGCGCTTCAATTGTTCTTCCACCATGTCGAGGTGGTTCTCATAGATGTGCGCGTCGCCGATGAAATAGGTGAACCAGCGCGGCGTGTAGCCCGTCAGGCGCGCCACCAGGTGCAGCAGAGCGGCGCCTTCGGCGATGTTGAACGGCGTGCCCAAGCCGATATCGTTGCTGCGCACATATAAACACAGCGAGATTTCGCGCGTGCTGGCGTTCGGGATGAACTGGTACAGCAAGTGGCAGGCGGGCAGGGCGACGGCGTCCAGCACGGCCGGGTTCCAGCCGTGGAACAGGATGCGCCGGCTGCCCGGGTTCGTCATGATGGTGTCCATGCATTCGCGCAACTGGTCGACGGCCTTGTACAGCAGCACTTTTTGCACGCCGTCTTCGACGATGGGGGCGATCAAGGTAAAACCGTTCGCTTGCGCGTCGGCAATTTGCGCGGGCTGGTCGGCGGCCAGCAGTTTATAGGCGGGCCACTGGCGCCATTGCACGCCGTAGACGGGGCCCAGGTCATCCTCGCCTTCGCGGTAGGGGTTGGCCAGCCATTGCGCATTTTCATTCGCGTTCTGGTCCCAGACTTTACAGCCCAGCGCGCGGAACTCGGCCGCGTTGCGCGAGGCGCGCAGGAAGGCGCACAATTCGCCGATCACGGATTTGAAAGCCAGTTTCTTGGTCGTCACGGCAGGGAAATTGCCATTGGCCAAGTCGAAACGCATCATGGCGCCCGGCACGCTCAGGGTGCGGATGCCCGTGCGGTTGTCTTGCCAGCTGCCCGTTTCGAGCACGGTCTTGATCAAATCTTGATATTGCTGCATGTATTTCTCCAACGGTAAGGATGGTGATTGTAACGCAGGCGCGACAGGCGGGCCGCGGCCCACGCACATAATTACGCTGCTGTCTTACCTGCAAACATGACTCTGTGGTAATTTGTGTGTCCTTAAAGAAATACATAGAAACGGCAGATGCTGCACCATGTTCTTGCGACAATTTGTAAATAATAACAACGCCGCCGTGGTGGAGATGAGCAGGGCCGATTTTCTCAAAGCCAACCTGCGCCTGATCCTGGCCTGGCCCTTGCTGGGGCTGGTCCTGTGCGCGGTACTGTGGACGGCCACCTTGCTGCAGCTGGAGGCGGAAAAGAAGGTGGCGCAGCAGCAGGCGCTCGACGGCGTGTCTTCGTTGTCGAAAGCATATGGCCAGTATCTGTTGCGCACCCTGGAGCAGATGGACCAGCTGACCTTGCAGCTCAAGTATGAGTGGGAAAACTCGCGCGGCCACTTGCGTCTCGACCAATTGAAGATGCAGGGCATGTATGCCTTGCCGCAATTTGCCATCGTCGCCATCCTCGACCGCAAGGGCCACCCGGTGACGGCCACGGCGCCGCTGCAGCGCCTGCGCGTCAACGAGCGCAGCGATTTTTTGTTGCGCCACTGGCGCAGCAATTCCAGCGCGCTGCGCATCGCGCTGGGACGGGCCAGCGCCGTCAATGCAGGCAGTGCGGCGGCGCCCGACGCCGACGCAAGCCTCGTGCATTTCACGCGCCGGCTGGAAGACGAGGATGGCAATTTCGACGGCGTGCTGCTCATTTCCATTCATTCCAGCTATTTTTCCGAATTCTACAATAGCGTCAGTTTTGGCAAGTTCGGCATGTCGGCCATGGTGGGCGAAGAGGGCGAGCTGTTCAGCACGCGCCTGGGCTCGCGCGTGCTGCCGACCCGGCGCGGCCAGGGCACGCCATTCCTCGATACCAGCTTTCTGGAAACGGAGAGCGGCGCCATGCATTCCGGCGGCAGGATCGCTTTTTCTGACAAGCAAAATCGCTATGTGGGCTGGCAGGCGCTGAAAGCCTATCCGTTTACGGCCGTGGTCGGACTGTCGGACGGCGAAATGCTGCATCCCTACGAGGAAACGCGCACGATTTATCTCGGCATCGCCTCCGCAGTCACCGTGCTGCTGCTGGCCTTTGCCGCCGTCGCCACCGTGCTGTCGCTGCGCCTGGCGTGGCGCCACCACCAGTCCGAAGGCGTGCGCAATGCCTACCGCATGGCCACCGAAGGCACGAGCGACGGCTTTTATATCATTGCCGCCTTGCGCGGCGCGGATGGCAGCATCCTCGATTTCGAGATGGTCGACTGCAACGAGCCGGGCGCCGGCTACTTTGGCGTGCGCCGCGAACAGTTGCTGGGCATGCGCCTGCAGTCGCGCGCCCACGAGCCGTATTTCCGCGACCTGATCCATAATTACCGGGCCGCCATGGTCTCCGGTTTTTCCGAGGAAGAGATCGAACTGCCGGAAGGCAACCCCTTCAAGCTGCGCTGGATACGCCGGCGCGTGGTGCGCAGCGGCGACCGCCTGGCCGTCACCCTGCAAGACATCAGCACGGCCAAGGAGCACGAGCGCGACTTGCGCCGCCTGGCCAATGAAGACGGCTTGACGGGCTTGCCCAACCGCTACTGGCTGCAGCAATTCCTGCCCGGCGCCCTGGGCCGCGCCGCCATCGCGCGGCACATGCTGGCGCTGCTGTTCATCGACCTGGACGGCTTCAAGGATATCAACGATACGCAGGGCCACGCCGAGGGCGATAAAGTGCTGCGCGCCGCGTCCCTGCGCCTGAAGGCCGTGCTGCGCCCGGGCGACCACGTGGTGCGCCTGGGCGGCGACGAATTCGTCGTCGTGCTCGACCCGGTGGAAGACGACAGCCGCGCCGAGCAGGTGGCGCAGCGCATCGCCATCGCCTTCGACGAACCGTTTTACCTGGGCAGCGAACGCCACAAGATGGGCGCCTCGATCGGCATCAGCCTGTATCCGCGCGATGGCGCCGAGACGGATGTGCTGCTGAAGAACGCCGACATCGCCATGTATGCCGTGAAAGTGGCGGGCAAGGGCCATCATCGCTTTTTCCAGCCGGAACTGTTCGAAACCATCCGTAACCGCCGCGAACTCGAGCAAAGCCTGGTGGCGGCGCTGGAGCAGGATCAGTTTCTCGTCGTCTACCAGCCGCGCGTCGACGCCATGAGCGGGCAGCTGTGCAGCATGGAGGCGCTCGTGCGCTGGCAACATCCGCAGCACGGCATGGTGCCGCCGCTGGAATTCATCCCCGTGGCCGAGAGCAGCGGCCTGATTTCGCAGCTGGGCGAAGTCGTCATCGAAAAGGTGTGCCTGCAGATGGCGCGCTGGCAGGCCAGCGGGCTGGAACTGGTGCCCGTGTCCATCAACGTGTCGGCGCGCCAGTTCGGCCGCGGCGACGTGCACCAGGTGCTGGCGTCCGCCCTGACGCGCCACCGCATCGATGCGCGCCTGATCGAGGTGGAAATCACGGAATCGGCCATGATGGATGAACAGAACCGCGCCGTGGAGCAGCTGTCTGCCATCCGCGCGCTGGGCGTGCGCCTGCTGGTCGACGATTTCGGCACCGGATACTCGTCGCTGTCGCAGCTGCAGAAGTTCGCCATGGATGGCTTGAAGATCGACCGCGCCTTCACCATGGAGCTGGGCCGCTCGGAGCAGGGCGAGGTGTTCGTGCGCGCCATCCTGTCGATGGCGCATGCGCTGGGCATGAGCGTGGTGGCCGAAGGGGTGGAGACGCGCGAGCAGCTCGACATCCTGCGCGCCCTGCAATGCAACGAGGTGCAGGGCTATTTCATCTCGCGCCCCGTGCCCGCCGAACAGATGCTGTCGCTGATGCATCAGCGCTTTCTGATACCGCTGCCAGCCCCTGCGCTGGCACTGTAGAACGGCGCGATGGACGAGAAAAACAACGCTGTTTCATAAAAAGAGCGAACGTTCGCTTTTTTCTAAAAAATATTATATGCTTCGCTCATGCCGTCAGTGAATTGGAGTTCACGGCGGCAAGAAAAGTGCAAGACGGGGCAGTTTGGGATGCCCGCGATAGTGTGCCGAAGACCTTCATATAATAAAGAGAGACCAACTTGAAACATAAATATCTGCCCCTCCTGATCGTTGCCGCGTTCGCCGGCATTTCCTCCACAGCACAAGCATCGGGCTACCGTTTCGGCTCGCAAAGCGTTTCCGCCCAAGGCACGGCTGATGCCAGCGGCGCCGAAGCGGCCGACGCATCGACCATTTTCTACAACCCTGCCGGCCTGTCGCGCCTGGAAGGCACGCAGTTCGTCGGTGGCGGCACCATCGTCGTGCCGCATTCGACCTACCAGGATACGGGCTCGCAGCAGTTCTGGCAGGGTAAACGCACGCCGTTCACGGCCACCAAGGATTACGCCCCGGACGCGGTGGTCGCGCCTGCCTTGTATGCCAGCAAAAAGATCAATGATCAATGGACTGTCGGTGCCGGCCTGTTCGTGCCGTATGGCGCCAAGCTTGACTATGGCAATGACTGGCATGGCCGCTATGCGATCACCAATATCAAGCTCGAAGCCATCGCTCTGAATCCTTCCGTGTCGTTCAAGCTGGACCAGCATCACTCGTTCGGTTTCGGCGTCACGGCCGAATACATGAAGGCGGAACTGGGCCAGGGCGTGGACGTGCCGGGCACGGTTGCTTTCCTGGGTGAGAAAGCGCCAGCCGCATCGACGGCCTTCCTGGGCAATATCCTGAAAACGCAGGGCATGGCAGCGTTTGTCTCCGCGAGAACTGCGCTGCAGGGACAGATCAATGACGGCCACGCGTCGATGGATGGTCATGACTGGGGCTTTGGCTTCAACCTCGGCTATCTGTACCAGCTGAACGAAGGAACGCGTTTCGGTATCGCTTACCGCTCGTCGATTTCGCACCAGCTGAAAGGCAGCACCATCTGGGACTTCTCGCAAGTGACGAGCAACCCGGCCGTGAACGCCTTCATCGCCAAGGCCTCGAACAAGGTCAATTCCAAGGCGCTGGTGGAATTGCGCACGCCGGAAACCCTGTCGGTCAACGCCTTCCACCAGATGGATGATCGTTGGGCCCTGATGGGTGACGTCACCTGGACCCGCACTTCGCGCCTGGAAAACCTGGACATCCAGTTCCCGCCGACGGCTGAAGGCGCCGAGCGCATTCGCCAGAACTGGAAAGATACCTACCGCGTGTCGCTGGGCACTAACTACAAATACAGCGAAAACCTGCTGCTGCGCGCCGGTATCGCGCATGACCAGGCGCCAGTGCGCAGCGCCGAGTTGCGCCACCCAGCGCTGCCGGACAGCGACCGCATGCAGTACTCGATCGGCGCGAACTGGAAGCTGAACGCCAATTCCTCGATCGACCTGGCCTACAGCTATATCGACTTCAAGGATGCTGCTGTCAATTACACAAACGACTGCTCGCCTGTCAAGACTGGCTGCACCGGCAACGGTGAAACCACCAAGGGCCTGTTCAAGACCCGCATGCAGTTGATCGGTCTCGCTTACAACTACAAGTTCTAAGCAGGTAGTGGCGGCCAACCCGGCCGCCATGAAATGAAAAAAGCGCCTTCGGGCGCTTTTTTTTGGGGTGCATGGGTTTTCGGAAGTTGTCGGCTTACGCGCTGCGCGCTAACCCGACCTACCCCGACCAACGCCGCTCAGGCTTTGATGCGCATCGCCTGGTCCAGCAAGGTCAAGGCCAGCCGCACGCTGTCGTCCGGCAGTTCCAGCAAGTTATCTCCCACATACCATTCCACCACGCTGTGCCCGGGTAGCGCAGCGTGGCTGGCGCGGCCGAACAGCCAGATGCCGTGGTCTTCTGCCACCTGGTTGCGGATGGCGATGGCCCGCTCGCGCGAGACGGGCAAATGCAGGTGCAGCATGTTGGCCTGCGGCTGGGCGGGATTGACGGCTATCGATGGAAAATCGCGCAGCAGCGCGTACAGCCACTGGGTGCGCCCAAAATACCGCGGCATGGCGGCGATGCGCGCGTCGAACTGCATGGCGGCGGCCACCACGTAGGGCGTGCGGTGCAGGATATTGCCGCCCTGGCGGCGGAACCATTCGCGCGCCCGTTCCACAAAGGGGCGGCTGCCGGCCAGCATGGCGCCACCGAGGCCGCCGATGCCCTTGTACAGCGACACGTACACGGAATCAAAACCGTCGCAGATGGCGGGCAGGGACTGCTGGAAACCTGCTTGCGCCTCCCACAGACGCGCGCCATCCATGTGCAAATGGATGTTGTGCTCGCGGCAGTGCCGCTTGATGTCGTTCAATGCGTCCCACGACGGGCACTGGCCGCCGATTTCGCGCATCGGCAGTTCGACCTGCGCGGCGCCCAGCGCATCGGGCACGGCGCGCAAATCGTCCACCGTCCACGGACGGTGCGGGTCGCCGAGCATCAAGCCCTTGAAGTGATCGAGCAATTCATGGTTGCCCCGCTCGTGGCGCAGGATGTGCGAAGTCGGATGCAGCGCCACCAGGGGCGAGCCCCGGTCCTGGCATGCCAGGCGCAGGGCGGTGACCTGCGTCATGGTGCCCGTGATGCAGAACACGGCCGCCTCGAAGCCGAGCAGGCCGGCGATCTTGTTCTCGAACTGTTCGATCAGCGCGCCTTCGCCATAGGTATCGTGCGCCACATCGTTGGCCTCGCACCAGGCGGCCATGGCGGCGAAGGTGGCCGCAGGCGTCGGTTGGCGGTGGCCCGGCAGGACGGTATGGCAGCGCTGGCGCAGTTCGAGCTCGTTCACGGTAATTCCTTACAGGGTGGCCGTGGCCAGTTTCGCGCCGAAGCCGATGAACATGGCGCCCACGCCGCCGCCCATGCCGGCCGACAGGCGGCGACGGCGGCGGAAGGTGTCGGCCAGGCGCGCGCCGACAAAGATGATGGCCGTCAGGTAGGTAAAACTGATCACCTGGCAAATCAGGCCCAGGCCGACGAAGGACAGCACGGGATTCGGGAAGGCCGGGTCGACGAACTGGATGAAAAACGAGATGAAGAACAGGATGGCTTTCGGATTCATCAGGCTGATGATCAGCGCCTTGCGGAATGGATCGCTTTCCTTGACGGACGCTGGCGCGGCAGGCGCTTCACCATCGACCGGCGCGGGCGCGCGCAGCTTGCGCCAGCAGCCGATCAGCATTTGCAGGCCGATCCAGCCCAGGTAGGCCGCGCCGATGTATTTCACGACGTAGAACAGGGCCGGGCTGGCTTTCAGCAGCGAGGCCACGCCGCAGGCCGACAGCACCATCAAAATCAGGTCGCCGGCGAAGATGCCGAAGGCGCCCTGGTAGGCGGGCCGAACGCCACGTTGCGCGGCGACCGACAGCACGTACATGGAATTGGGGCCGGGCAGGATGACGATGAAGATGGTCCCCAATAAAAAGGTCCAGAAATCGGTGATGCCCAGGTTGGCGTGGAAAAGTGCGTTCATGATGGTTCTGTTTAATTGATTTGTGCGTGATGGAATTGCAGGGCCGCCAGGTTGGCGTAAATACCTTTCATTGCGACGAGCGACGCATGTGTGCCCATCTCGACGATCTTGCCGTCTTCCATGACGATGATGCGGTCGGCCCGTTGTACTGTCGCCAGGCGGTGCGCAATGATGACGGTGGTGCGGCCAATCATGGCCGCTTCCAGCGCTTTTTGCACCAGGCGTTCCGATTCCGCGTCCAGCGCGCTGGTCGCTTCATCGAGCAGCAGCAGCGGCGGGTTTTTCAGCAGGGCGCGGGCGATGGCGATGCGCTGGCGCTGGCCGCCGGACAAACGCACGCCGCGTTCGCCGAGGAAGGATTTGTAACCGTTCGGCAGGCGCTCGATGAATTCGTGGGCGGCCGCCATTTTCGCGGCCGCGATCACTTCTTCATCGCTGGCGCCGGCGCGGCCATAGCGGATGTTTTCCATGGCGTCGGCCGAGAAGATCACGGTGTCTTGCGGCACGATGCCGATGGCGTCGCGCAGGGTGTGCAGGTCGAGCTGTTTGATATCCACGCCATCGAGGCGGATGCTGCCGCTTTGCGGGTCATAAAAACGCAGGAACAGCTGGAACAGGGTGGTCTTGCCGGCGCCCGACGCACCGACGACGGCCACCGTTTCGCCGGCGCGGATGTCGAGGCTGACGTGATCGAGCGCCGCGGTATCTGGGCGTGACGGATATGAAAACAGGACGTCGTCGAGCGACAGCGCGGCGCCCCTTGCTGCGCGGGCGGGCAGCGGCAGCGGCGTGGCAGGCGACTCGATGTCCGATTTGAGGGCCATCAGTTCCAGCAGGCGTTCGGTGGCGCCGGCGGCGCGCTGCGCTTCGCCCATGACTTCAGACAGGGCGCCGATGGCGCCAGCCACGATGGAGGCGTACAGGATGAACTGGCCCAGATCTCCGCCCGTCATCGAGCCTTCCAGCACGGCGCGCGCCCCCAGCCACAGCACGAAGACGATGGTGCCGAAGACCAGCAAAATCGCGATCATGGTCAGCAAGGCGCGGGCGCGGATGCGGCGCATGGCCGTCATGAAAGCGCCTTCGACGGAGTCGCCGAAGCGTTTCGATTCGATTTTCTCGTGCGTGAATGCCTGCACGGTGGGCATGGCGTTGAAGATTTCGCCAGCCATGGCCGACGCGTCGGCGATACGGTCTTGCGAGTCGCGCGACAGCTTGCGCACCTTGCGGCCAAACACGATGATGGGCACTACCACCAGGATCAACAGGCCGATGATGATGCCGGCCAGCTTGGCGCTGGTGACGAACAGCATCACCAGGCCGCCCAGGAACAGCAGCACATTGCGCAGCGCCATCGAGATGCTGGTGCCGACGACGGCCTGTATCAAGGTCGTGTCGGTGGTGATGCGCGACAGGACTTCGCCCGTCTGCGTGGTCTCAAAGAAGGCGGGACTTTGCGTGACGACGTGGCGGTACACGGCGCTGCGGATGTCGGCCGTGACCCGCTCGCCCAGCCATGACACCGTATAGAAACGCGCCGCCGTGGCCAGCGCCAGAATGGACGCGACGCCGAACAGGGCCAGGAAGACCAGGTCGACGTGCTGGATGCTCTTGGAGCCGGCCGCGCCACCGAAGCCGAGGTCGATCATCTGCTTGAAGGCGGCAGGAATGGCCAGGGTCGAGGCGGCGGCCACCACCAGCGCGATACCGGCCAGGAAGAACTGCTTGCGGTACGGCGTCAAAAAGGGCATCAAGCCCTTGAAGGCGGCCAGGCTGCCTTTTTTCAGCTCGCGGCTGGTGCCGGTGTCGGGAGTTGTTGCGGTGCTTGTGGTACTCGTGTTGCCTGTTTCTGTGCTGGTTGTCATTGTTTTTCGCTTTGATTTACTTTTTGCTTGCGGTACTGTTTATAACTTCATCGGCTGGACATAGCCCGTCATTTCCAGGTAGGCGCGGCCCACCGGCTGGCCATCACGCTCCACGGTCACGGCGCCTTCCCAGTATACGGCCCCCGTCGAACGGCGCGAATCAAGCTCCTGGTCCGGCTGCAGCGGCTTGATCCGCCAGCGCGTGGGGCCCGTGCGGATCTCCGTGGCGACCGGGTATTCGGCCTGCGTGCGGGGTGAGCGCCACAGCTGCGTGGGCGTGAAATCGACGTCGCCGGGCGCGAACTGCGTCATCTTGCCGGAGGCATCGCGCCATGTCGCGTGCGCCCATAGTTTAGCACCTGTCTTGCTGCGGATCTGGAAGGCCATCAGGGCGCCGCCGTCATCGAGGTTGGCGCCTATCCAGTTCCAGCCACTGGCGTCCGCATCGAGCACCTGGCTGGACCACTCGTGATCGAGCCAGGTGGTGCCCGTCACGGCTTCGGCCTTGCCGCCCGCGCGCGCGATCGTGCCCGTGGTTCGCAGCTGCGGTTCGCTGTAGTAGTAGCTCGATTGCGCGGGACGCGCGCCCTTGCGCGAATAGCCGCCTTGGCCCTGCAGCAGCACGAGCTGCGTGGGCGCGAGGGTCAGCTGCAAGTTGAATTCGCGCGCGGCCAGGCTGACCTGATACGTGCCGTCGGCATGGCGCCGCATGCGCCAGTCGTCGAGTTTGACGTCCGTGTCGCCCACCTTGGCGTAAGCCAGGCCGAAGCCCTCGCGCGCGCTTTTCTCGTCGTGCAGCAGCTTGCCCACCTTCGGATCGGACAGGGCCGCATGGCCGATGATCAGCTGTTTCGGCGCAAACGCGCTGGGGTTCAGCGTATCGGTAGCCGTGGCGCTGCGAAAGAAGGTCACCTGGTAGCCCAGTTGCTCGCCGCCTGCGGTTTTGACCCAGCCCGTGGCGTACCACCATTCCGTTTTATAGGCGGGATGGGCGCCGAAGTCGTGCGGCAGGCGCAGCGTCTGGCCAGCCGGCAGCGGCGTGACGGGGGCGAAGGCGGGCGGCACGGCCAGGGCAGGCAAGGCCAGCGTCAACAACAACATGAAAACACGGCGCATTACCAGTCCTCTCTGACGGCGCGGATGGGGCCAGCGGACAGGGCTTGCCTGCCCGCGATCAGCGCCGTGGCGGCGGCTGCCGTCAGCAGGGCGCCGGCCACGGTGGCGATCAATGGCCATGGCAGGTGCAGTTGCATGGTCCAGTGGAACGATTGCGGGTTGACGATGAAGACCAGCACAAAGCTGATCAACAGTCCGAGGACAAAGCCGGTGGCGATGCCCAGCGCCGTCAGCGCGCCGCCTTCGATCGCCAGGATGGACAAGATCTGCCCGCGCGTCACGCCCACGTGGCGCAGCATGCCGAATTCGCGCGCGCGCGCCAGGGTTTGCGCGGAGAACGTGGCGGCCACGCCGAACAGGCCGATGACGATGGCGATGGCTTCCAATAAATACGTGACGGCGAAGCTGCGGTCGAAAATCTGCAGGCTCAGGGCGCGGATGGCCGAGGGGTTCGATACTTCCAGACTGGCGCCAAACGGCAGGCTTTTCAGGCGCTGCTGCAGCGCGTCGCCCGTGGCGTCCTTGGCCAGCCACAGGGCCGCGTCGCTCACGTCATTGTCGCCGGTCAGCGCGCGGTAATCGTCCAGCGGCATCTGGATGGCGCCGGACGAGCGCGCGTAATCGCGCCAGATGCCGGCAACGAAGAACTTGTGCAAGCCGCCCGCCAGCGGCAGGTCGATTTGCTGGCCCGGTTTGACGTTGTACAGGTCGGCCGCCGCCTCGGACAGCCAGACAGGTTTTGCGCCCGCTGGCACAGGCAGCGTGTCGCCCACCAGTACCATGCTCTTGCCCGGGTCTGGCAAATTGATGGGGCGGGCCAGCAGCGCCACATTCGGGCGGTCGGGCGCCAGCGACAGCGAGCGCACGCGCTGGAAATCCACCCTGGCCACCTCGGGCAGGGCGGTGATGCTGGCCTGTTCGCGCGGGTTCAGGCCAGCCGTCCCGCCGCTGGCGGCCGTGCGCGCATACACGTCGGCCGGCAAGATCTGCAGCAGCCAGTCGTCGACGGAGACGCGGAAACTCGACACCATGATGGCCATCGCCACCATCAGGCTAAAGCTCGACAGCACGCCGCCGAGGGCGATGCCGGCCTGGCCCGAGGCGTTGGCCAGGCGTGCCAGGGTCAGGCTGCGCACGGGCGCATGTTTGCTCGTTTCCGTGCGCAGCCAGGCACGCTGCAGGAAGCGGAAGACGACGGCGGCCAGCTGCGGCATCAGGGCGATGGCGCCGATCAGCAGCAGCGCGATGGATAGGTAGCCGAACAGCGGCAGTTCGAACACGGGCGGCAGGAATGTCAATGCGCCAGCCAGCAGCAGACAAGCCAGCGCCGGCCAGGTTTTCGCCAGGCGCGTCGTCACGACTTCTTCGCTGCCCGATTTCAGGGCGATGGCGGGGGCCGCGCGGGCCGCTTCCAGCGCGGGCGCGGCGCAGCCCAGCAGGGCGACACCGAGGCCCAGCGCGAAATACACGCAGGCGGCGACGGGCGTGAACTGCACCTGCGGCTGCACGCCCGCGAAATAGCCGGCGCCCAGGTCGCCGCCGAAGAAGCGCAGGGCCACGGCGGCCATGGCGTAACCGCCAGCGATGCCCAGCGCCGCACCGACGACACCGAGGCTGGCGCCTTCCAGCAGCACCTGGCGCAGCAACTGGCCCCGCTCCATGCCCAGCACGCGCAGCAGCGCGAACTGGCCGCGGCGTCGGATGACGGACAGCGCCTGCGTGGAAAAGACCAAAAAGGCGCCCGTAAACAGGGCCACCAGGGCCAGCACCGTCAGGTTGACCCGGTAGGCGCGGCTGAGGTTATTGTTGCGGCTATTCTGGTTTTCGTCATTCGGCTGGCCCACCTGGAAACGCCCCGGATACTGCGCTTCCAGTGTGCGCGCCAGGTCCGCCTGGAAGGCGTCGCGGTTCACGCCCTGGCGCAGTTTCAAGTCGATGCGCGACAGCTTGCCCACCTTGTTAAAGCGCCACTGCGCCGCGCCGATATCCATCACGGCGATACGCTGGCCGGCGCGCGCCCGCTGCAGCGAACCTGCCACGCGCAGCGCCACCGTGCCCGTGCCCGATTGCAGGGCGATGCTGTCGCCTTCGGCCACCTTGAGCCAGCGCAGGGCGGCGGGTGACAGGAAAATGGCGTCGTCGGCGAGGGTGTCGAAAGGCTGGCCTTCGGCGGGCGCGCCGATCAGGTCGGGCGAGATGAAGCCGGCACGGAAGACGTCGAGCGCCAGGATGTGCAGCGGGCCGCCGTCCTGCTTGCCGGCCACGCCGGCTTGCAGTTCCAGCACGGGCGAAGCCACGGCCACGCCGTCGCGCTGTGCCAGCCACGGGTAGACGGCTTCGTCGAACAGCGCTTCGCGCCCGGCCACCTGCACGTCGGCCTGGCCGGACAGGCTTTTGACGGCCGTGGAAAATTCATTGAAGGCGGCCGCGTTGATCAGGTGGATGGCAAAGCCCAGCGACACGCCGATGGCGATGGCCAGGATGGCGACGAAGGCGCGCACGGGATGCGCGCGCCACTCGCCCAGCAGCAGCCAGCGCGACAGCAGGCGCGTGCCCGCGGGATTTGCTGCCGGCGCACTCAATTCAAGCATTCGACGGCCAGGCGTTCGCCGGCGCGCCGCGCTTTCAGTTGCGCGGCATCGCGGTTTTTGTCGCCTGCGCCGACGGCATCCTGCGCCGCCCATTTCTGTTCCAGGCGCAGCTGGGCGCAATGCTTGTCGCGCGCTTCCTTCTGTTTGGCGCCCCGTTCTCGGGCCTGGTCTACCAGTTTTTCCTGCTGCTGGCGCGCCGCTTCCAGCTGGCTGGCCACCCGTTCCTGGCGCGTGGCCGCGCCCTTGTCGACGGCCGGCGGCGGCGAGGGGATTTCCAGTATCTGCAGCTGGCCGGCCGTGCAGGGCGTGGCGCTATAGCTGGTGTGGCCATCCTGCACGCATTTGTAGACGTCCTGCGCACTGGCGGAGCCGGCCAGCAAGGCCATGGCGCAGAGCAGGAGGGACGGCGATCTCACAATATCTTCCCCGGATTCATGATGTTCTGTGGGTCCAGCGCCTGTTTGACAGCGCGCATCAGCTGCAGTTCCAGCGGCGACTTGTAGCGGGCGAGATCCGCTTTTTTCAGGGCACCGATGCCGTGTTCGGCCGAAATCGAACCGCCAAAGCCATGGACCTGGTCATGCACGATGTGGTTGATGGCATCCTGGTTGGACAGGAAGTCACGGTCCGTCATGCCGAGTGGCGGCGCCACGTTGTAATGCAGGTTGCCGTCTCCCAGGTGGCCGAAGCACACGAGCTGGCAGCCGGGGAAGGCCGTTGCCAGGGCCGCATCCGTGACGCTGATGAAGTCGGCGATGCAGGAAATCGGCAGCGAGATATCGTGCTTGATGTTCTTGCCCGCCTGCGCCTGCGCCAGCGGAATGTGCTCGCGCAGCTGCCATAGTCCCTCGGACTGCGCCACGGAACTGGCGACGACGGCGTCGGCTATCAACTCGTCTTCCAGGGCCGCGCCGATGCTCGCTTCCAGCAATTCGACGGCGTGCGCCTCGGACTGGCTGCTGGATAATTCCAGCAGCACGTACTGTCCGTGGGCTTCAGCAAAAGGCCGCGGCAGTTGCGGGAACTGTTCCGCCACCAGTTGCAAACAGTATTGCGACATCAGTTCAAAACCCGTCAGGCTGGCGCCGCAATTGTCCTGCATCAGGCTTAATAAACGCAGGGCGTGGGCGGGCGTGGGCATGGCGGCCAGCGCCGTGATGCAGGCTTTTGGCTGCGGGTACAACTTCATCACCGCGCCCGTGATGACGCCCAGGGTGCCTTCGGCGCCGATGTACAGGTCGCGCAAATCGTAGCCCGTATTATCCTTGCGCAGGCCGCGCATGCCGCTCCAGATTTCGCCTTGCGGCGTGACCACTTCCAGGCCCAGGCACAGCTCGCGCGTGTTCCCGTAACGCAGCACGGCCGTGCCGCCGGCGTTGGTGGCCAGGTTGCCGCCGATGGTGCAACTGCCTTCGGCCGCCAGCGACAGGGGGAACAGGCAGCCGGCGGCACTGGCCGCTTCCTGGATGGTTTGCAAAATGCAGCCCGCATCCACCGTGATGGTGCGGTTGACGGGGTCGAGCGCGCGGATGCCGTTCAAACGCGCCAGCGACAGCACGACGGCCGTGCCAGCGTCGTCGGGTATGCTGCCCAGCACCAGTCCCGTATTGCCGCCTTGCGGCACGACGGGGACTTGCCATTGCGCGCAGGCGCGCAGCACGCCTGCTACCTGTTCCACCGTGGCGGGGCGCAGCACGGCCAGGGCCTTGCCCGTAAACCGGTCGCGCCAGTCGGTGAGGAAGGGCGCCGTGTCGGCGTCGTTGGTGAGTACGTAGGCTTCGCCCAGCAGGTCGCGGCACGCGGCGAGAAAATCGGCTTTTTCAGTCATTTCTTGATACTCACTTTATTCACTTTTTCCAGCAGCTCTTTGGCCATGCGCTTGGCCGCTTTTTTATACGGGCGCAGGTACAGCACGGCGCAGACAAAATAGACGCAGACGATGGCCGCTTCGCCCCAGGCCATCAGGGCCGAGGTGGCGTTCGTGTCGCTGTAGCCGCGCACCACGCCTTCCGTAAAATACAGCAGGATCACCATCGACGACCATTGCAGGGTATAGACGTCGCGCTTGATGACGCCGTACAGTGGGATGAGCAGGGGTGCGGCCTTCAGGACGACCCAGGAGCCGCCCGGCTGCAGCGGCGCGATCACGGTTTCCCACAGCACGCACCAGATGATCAGGGTGACGAGGCTGGCGATGGCGCCCCAGTGAAAATACTTGTGCAGTACGCCGTGCATCATGCGCCTGCCAGTTTCGCGGCGTTTTCCGCCAGGCGCCGGCCCAGGGCGATGGCCAATCGCTTTTCATCGTCGCTCAGGGCCTTGTCGCCAGCTATGCCTGACCAGTGCGTGGCGCCATACGGCGAGCCGCCAGTCGATGTTGTCATCAGTTCGGGATGCGTGTAGGGCAGGCCCATGACCAGCATGCCGTGGTGGAAGAGGGGAATCATCATCGACAGCAGGGTCGATTCCTGGCCGCCATGCAGGCTGCCAGTGGACGTGAACACGCAGGCGGGCTTGCCGGCCAGGCTGCCGGCCAGCCAGTCGCTGGCCGTGCCATCCCAGAAGTACTTCATGGCGGCGGCCATGTTGCCGAAGCGCGTGGGCGACCCCAGGGCCAGGCCCGCGCACTCCTGCAAGTCTTCCAGTTCCACATAAGGCGCGCCATCGGGCGGCACTTCCGGCGCCGTCGCCTCGGCCACCGTGGAGACGGCGGGCACGGTGCGCAGGCGCGCATCGCAGCCAGGCACGCTTTCCACTCCCTGGGCTATCAGCTCGGCCAACTGGCGCGTGGCGCCATGGCGTGAATAAAACAATACGAGAATAATCAGATTGGTTGGCTTCATCATTGGTATTATAGGGCGCTTTACAGCCTGATACGACTGCTGTCATGGCGCCGTTCTGATTTTGCACATGTTTTCAAAATATATAATCCCGTTCTTTCAATACCTGTGGCGCACCCTGCACATCGGTGCCGACATTGTGCGTGGCCTGACATGGTCCGAAACGCGCGACCTGCTGCAGTTCGCGCGCCGCCGCGTGCGCGAGGAAAGCCTGCCGCAAGTGGCCGGCAGCCTGACGTTCGCCACCGTGTTCGCGCTGGTGCCGCTGCTGACCCTCGCGCTGGCGATCTTCACCACTTTCCCGCTATTCAACACCTTCCGCCACGCGCTGGAAGACTATTTCGTGCAAAGCGTCATGCCCAAGGGCATATCGAACACCATCCTCGATTATCTGACCACGTTCGCCTCGAAGGCCACGCGGCTGTCGGCCATCGGCGCGGGCGCCCTGATCGTCACGTCGGTGGGCATGATGGGCTTGATCGAGCGCGTCTTCAACCGCATCTGGCGAGTGCGCCAGGAGCGCCGCTGGACCAAGCGTCTGCTGGTTTACTGGGCCATCGTCACCCTGGGACCGCTGCTGGTGGGCGTGTCGCTGACGGTGACGTCGCGCCTCTTCATGGCCACCAGCGGCGTGGTGGGCGCCGTACCTTTCATCGGCGCCGTGTTTTATACCCTGGTGTCGATCGGCCTGACCATGCTGGCGTTTACCCTGCTCTACATCGCCGTGCCGAACCGCGACGTGGACTGGCGCGACGCGGCCTGGGGCGGCTTGCTGGCGGCGCTGGCGTTCGAGGTGGCCAAGCGCGGCTTCGGCGAATTCATCCAGGAATTCCCCACGTATTCGCGCATCTACGGCGCGCTGGCCGCCTTGCCGCTGTTCCTCGTATGGATATACCTGAGCTGGATGATCACCCTGGTGGGCGCCTTGCTGGTGGCCGCCTTGCCCGTCGTGAAATATGAACGCTGGTGGTACGAGGCGGCGCCGGGCAGTGAATTCGTCGACGCCGTGGCCATCCTGAAAGTGCTGCACCAGGCCTGTCACTGCGCCGATTCGGCCCTGGTGGGCGCGGCGGAAATTCGCCGCAGCACGCGCCTGGGCTTTGAAGAAATGGAAACCCTGCTCGACAAGATGGTGCAGCAGGGCTGGGTAGGACGAGTTAACGTGGATGGCGCCGTGCGGGTCCAGTGGGGCAAGCGCGTGGCCGACAGTTCCGACCACTGGGTCTTGCTGGGCAATGTCAACCGCATCAGCCTGGCCGATGTCTACCGCCTGTTTGTCTTCGGCGGCATGCGCGTGAACTCCGGCTATCCGGCCGGTTCCACGAATGAACGCGACATCAAGGCGGCCGAAGAAGCGGCCGCGCTGGCGGCGCAGGTGGAAAACGCCGTGGAGCAGGGCCTGGGCTTGACCTTGGCCCAGCATTTTGGGGACGTGCGCTGCGCCTGACGGGCAATCAGGGGTTGAGCCGCTCGTACAGCAGGGCATCGAGCGCGCCCGTCAGCGTATTGCCCTCTTCGTCGAGCAGCGTGTAATCCTGCTGGCTATCGCCGAGCGAGGCGCTGCCCTCGATGCCGCACACCAGCTGGTACGTCGCGTCATCGATCGCCAGCTTGATCAGGGCCAGGATTTGCTGGCGCTGGCCCTCGGCCAGTGCCAGCTCGTCGAGCAGGGCGCCAAGCCGGGTCTGTCCCTCGCTTCCCTGCGCATATAGCGCCAGCAGCGACGCATTGGATGCGACGACATCATCGATGAATTTTTTCGCGTGCATGGATTCCTTGTCTTGTAAAAATCACAGCAGCACGGGCCGCAAAGCCGCCTGCAGCGCCACCTTGCTGAACGCCGCCGCATCCTGCGCCCGCACCACGCCCAGATAATACGTGTCTTCGCCGCCGTGCATGTTGACCAGGCGCAGCTGGTGCGGCGCCAGGTGGGCGGCGATGGCGGCCAGGCCCTCGGCCATCGCATCGCCATCCTCGCGTTCCTTCCAGCGGAAGTCCTGCAGCGCGGACAGCTCGATATGCTGGGCTATGCGGGGCACTTCATCGACGGCTTTCCAGTCCAGGGTGGTGCCGTGGCCCTGCGTGTGGGAGGCCGTGGACCAGAGCAGGAAGAAACAGGCCGCCTCGGGCGAGTCGCCTTCGTATTCCTCTTCCGGATCGTCCTGCGCCAGCTCTTCCAAAGTGATGTCCACGCAACGCGCGGCCAGTTCCGCATCGCCTTGCAAGAGCAGGGCGGCCATGCTGCGCAACTGCTCGCGGTCCGCCTTGGCCATGATTTGCGCGGGCGTGAAGCTGCGGCGCTTGGCGGGCTTCTTCTCGGGTTTTTTCTTGCCCAGGCCGATAGACTCGCTCAGTTGGGCCGTGATCGCCGCCTTGAAGTTTTCCACGGTGTCGAACTGCTCCAGCAACTGGCCCGTGAAATCCATGCTCCAGGCCATGCCATCCTTGACGACATATAAAAAGTCGCTTTGCACGGCCACGCCGCGCAAATGGTGGGCGGGCGGATACAGGGGCGTGAAGGCCTGTTTTCCATCGAGCGTCAGCATGCAGGCCAGACCTTGCGCGTCGATGGCGAAAATCAGGTTCTTGCGCAGCTTGGGCGGCGACGAGGTGGTGGCGCAATCGATGGCCTCATACTGGCAGGGCGCCAGCAGCTCGCCCTGGCTATTGACCAGGCCAAACAGGAAGCGCCCGGCGACGCGCTGGCTGACGATGGCGATTTTTTTCTTCGTGCCAAAATCCTGCACGGAGCTGTAGGCGGGCGGCACCACGACCTTGCCCGTCTTGTCGAGCACGCCGTGCACATTGCGCTTGGCGTCATCGTCTGTCTGGTCTGTCTGACGCTCGATGTCGATCAAGCCATCTTCGCGCTGGCACACGTTATCCACCCTGTCGATGAGCAGCGCACCGTCGGGCAGGTGCAGCAAGCGGCTGGCGCCGTCCGCATCGATCTGCTGCAACAGATGGGGGCTGATCACATACAGGGCGCCGGGGGCGGGCGGCAGCACCACCGTGCCGTTGAGGTCCAGCACGCCGTGCGCATCGGGGGCGTCCGCCGTGGCAAAGGTGATCCAGCCATCGTCCGCATAGTACACACCCAGGTCCACATAGCGCTGCGACAGCGGCACGATCCAGCGGCCATAGGGCGTGACCAGGCCGGTGACGTCCGGTTCGCCGGCGGCGCTCACTTCATGGCACAGCACATCTTCTTCCCAGCCCACCACTTCCAGGCCTTGCAGGAAAGGCAGTTCGTCCGTGCCCAGTTCCTCCACATCGGCCAGCTGCGCGACGGCCGTGGCCGACCAGTAACCGGTGGCGGGCGATGCGGCGCCGGCGGCCAGCAGAGGCGCCAGCGCTTCCCGCTCGCCGCGCAGCAGGGCAGAGTGCAAGGCTTGCGCCTCGGCGCGCAAGGCCTCGAGCCCGGCCGCGTATTCCGGCGTGCCGATATCGTGCGGGATCAGCTGCACGTAGTCGAGGATCAGCCATGGCTGGCCGTTCGCCAGCAAGGCGCTGATGGCGCTGCGCGCGACGATGGCGGCCGCGTCGCGCGGCCTGTCCATCAGCGCGGACAAGGCTTGCCAGCTGGCCTGCGCCTGCGCCATCGGCGCGGCCAGCACGCAGGCGCAGTCTTCGCCATCGCCATAGATGGGCCAGGCGACAGCTTGCGTGCCGGCGCCGATGAGCAGCTTGAACAGCGTAGGTACGTCCAGCCGCCATTCGGCCAGGCCCGTGATCGTCTCGGTGTCGAAGCCGGCCTGGCCGGGCAGGAAGGTGGTGCTGAACAGGGCTGCAGTGTTGATCATTGATATTTGTCTAAAAGTGAACGGGGGATTCAGGGCGATGGCGGCATGACCCAGTGCGCCAGCGCGCTGCGATCGAGGCCCAGCTGTTTGGCCGCGGCAGCCGCTTCGAAGGCCCACAAGCCGTAGTAGCCGCCCAGGCCGTGTGCACGCAAATGGCCGTTGAACCAGTCTTCGCGCACCAGCGCGCCATGCCAGCTGGCCAGGTACTGCCGCAGGTGTTCCAGCTGCTGCGCGGCATCGTCCGCATCCAGGCACTCGAACAGGGCTGAATAGGGTTCTGCGAAATACCATTCGTCGACGGCGGGACGCTGGGGATCGATGGTCGACAGCAGCGCCTCGTACACGCCGTCTTCGCCATCGAAGGCCGTCTGCAGGGCGGCCAGGCGGGCAGTCAGGTCGTGGCGGCCGAACAGCAGGGTCGCGCCCAGCAGCTGCAGGGTGCGCGCGTAATCCGTCAATTGTTCGAAATCAAAGGCCGGCAAGGCGTCGTCATCGTAGGCTGCGGCCAGGGCCGCGCGCGCCGTTTCGCAGGCGGCGACGGCCGATTCCAGCGCCGGTTCCACGTCAGGCAAGGGCAAGCCTGCCGTGTAGCGCAGCGAGAGGACCTGGTAAGCCGTGCTGGCGGCCGCGCACGCCCAGTAAGCCGCGTCGCCACCGTCGTTTTCCGCCTGCGCCTGCGCGCGTCCGTAGGCGGCCAGCAGGGCGTCGAGGTAAGCGAGGTTGCGGCCAAAGTCGAACGCAGTGCCGAACGTCTCGGGCGGCACCTGGCGCGGCGCGTGGGGCCAGGGCGTGGATGCAACCGGGCAGGTGGCGGCGCATTCGCGCTGGATGGCCCAGTCGGCGAAGATTTGCTGCATATACTGCGCCGTTTCGTCGTCGTGGACGATGGCGCCGACGCCCACAAAGGTCGTGCCCAGCAGGGTGTAGCCAGGGAAGCGGCTGCTCTCGTAGGCGATGGTGGTCACGCTCTGGATGGTCCTGCCGTCGCTCAGGTCGCGCACGCGGAAGTACACATCGTCCCAGCCGGCCAGCGGTGCCGCTGGCGGTTCATTCGGCAAGGTGGTCCAGCTGCCGTCCTCCTGCTCTTCATAGGCGTCGAGCAGCTCGTCGAGGCCGCCGGGGCGGTCGATGCGGTTGTTGGCGTCGTATTGCAGGTCCAGTTCGGCCGCGAAGGCTGCCGCGTGGCGGCCCTCGAAGACCAGGTACTGGGAGCTCGTGGTGCCGACCAGCAGATCCGTGTGCTGGCCCGCCACGACGAGCGCCTGCGGCAGCCGGCACCATTGGTAGTATGGAATGCCGGCCATGGGGCCGCCTTCGTCCGCCAGCGGGTTAGTGAAGCGCAGCTGTTCCAGCCATTTATAGCGTTCGTGCCGCTCCGCTTCCGTGCCGCTGCCGCGGCCAGTCAATTCATCGTGCAGGGTATTCAATAACATCATGCATCCATCCTAAAAAAAGCCGTATGGCCGGTGCTTATGCCGCTGCCGTTTGCGCAAACGCAAACAGCGCGTCGAGCACGGCGTCGGGCTGCTCGGCCATCAATTCGTGCCCGCTGTCGACCTGCACCACCGTGCCATGCGCGATGGCAGACGTGAGCAGGCGGGTCGATTTGGGCGGCGTCATCATGTCGCGCGCGCCAAAAATAAATAAAGTGGGGCAGTGTACCGAAGCGGCGGCGATTTCGCCGTTCGCGTAGGCATTGCAGGCAAAAAAATCCGTGTGAAACACGTGATCGGGGTTGAGGGCGGCGATGCGCTGTTTCAGACGCCGCGCGCCGCCCATGGCATAAAAGCCGGGGCCGGGGAACGACGGCTTTTGCGCGATCGACGAGTGCGACCAGATATTGACCATGTCGATGGCCGCCTGTTCATCGTTGAGTGATGTTTCCAGGAGGGCCGGCGAGACTTTCATCGGGTAGGTGGAGCCCAGCATGGCCAGGTGGCTGATCCTTTCGGGCGCCAGGAATGCCGCTTCCAGCGCTATCAGGGAGCCCATGCTGTGGCCGACCAGCATGGCCCTGGCCGCGCCGGCAGCGTCCAGCACGGCCAGTATCCAGCGCGCCAGCTCTTCCACCGTGTTTTTCGCCGCACCCAGGCTGCGCCCGTGGCCCGGCAAATCGACGGCCAGCACGTTCCAGCCGTGGTGGGCAAAATAGCGCGTTTGCAGGGCCCACACGGAATGGTCGTTCTGCGCGCCGTGGATGAAGACGGCCGTCGGCTGGTTCGGGTTGAATGGCTTGCCACCCGTGTAGCAGTAGGCGGCGGTATGGTCGATGGTGAGCAGCATCTCAGGCGCCTTTCTGCGACAGTTTCAGGGCACGGGCCAGGTCTTCGATCAAATCGTCCGCGTCTTCCAGACCGACGGACAGGCGCATGGTGCCCTGCGTGATGCCCGCCTGCTCGAGTTGATCGTCGGGCACGCGGAAATGCGTGGTGGAGGCGGGGTGGATGACGAGCGACTTGGCGTCGCCCACATTGGCCAGGTGCGAGAAGATCTTCAGGCTGTCGACAAAGCGCTGGCCGGCCGCGCGATCGCCGCGCAGGCGGAAGGTGAACACGCCGCCCGCGCCTTTCGGCAGCAGGGTTTTCGCCAGTTCATAGTCGGGATGCGACGGCAGTTCGGGGTAGGACACGGATTCGACGGCCTGATTGGCCAGCAGAAAATCGATCACCTTGCGCGTGTTGGCCACGTGGCGGTCCATGCGTAAACCCAGGGTTTCGATGCCCTGCAGGATGGCGAAGGCGTTGTGCGGGCTCATGACGGCGCCGAAATCGCGCAAGCCTTCGCGCCGCGCGCGCAGGGCGAATGGCGCTACCGTCGATTCCTCGGCGAAGACCATGCCATGGAAGCCGTTATACGGCTCGCACAGTTCGGCGAAACGCCCCGTCTTGTCGTATGCCGTTTGCCAGTCGAAGGTGCCGCCATCAACGAGCAAGCCGCCGATGGCCGTGCCATGCCCGCATAAAAATTTGGTGGCCGAGTGGAACACCAGGTCGGCGCCATGCTCGAAGGGGCGCAGCAAATACGGCGTGGTAAACGTCGAATCGAGCATCAGCGGCAGCTGGTGTTCGTGCGCCAGCGCGGCAATCTGGGGGATGTTCAGCACGTCGAGGCCGGGATTGCCCAGGGTTTCCGCGAACAGCACTTTTGTATTCGGGCGGATGGCGGCGCGCCAGGCGTCCACGTCGCGCGGGTCGACAAACGTCGTGTCGATGCCGAAGCGTTTCAAGGTGTAGGCCAGCAGGTTGTGCGAGCCGCCGTACAGGGCGCGCGAGGCAACGATGTGCGAACCGGCGCCGGCGATGGTGGACAAGCCCAGGTGCATGGCGGCCTGGCCGCTGGCCGTGGCGATGCCGGCCACGCCCCCTTCGAGCGCGGCGATGCGTTCTTCCAGCACGGCGTTGGTGGGATTCGAGATGCGCGAGTACACGTGGCCGGCCCGCTCCATATTGAACAGCGAAGCCGCATGTTCCGAGCTCTTGAAGGCAAACGAAGACGTGAAGTGGATGGGCGTGGCGCGCGCGCCCGTGGCCGGGTCGGGCGCCGCGCCCGCATGCAGGGATAAGGTATCGAAACCGGGGTATTTCGGGCCGCTCATGGTGTCTCCGCCAAGTTTTATAGTGGCAAGATCGTAACCTGATTTACCTCTGAGCAAAAGGGCTCCCGTGCAGGGCGCATGGCGCCGTGCTGGCGGACGGTCAGGCTCAGCTGGCGTGTAACCTGCAGTGTAAAAAAAGTGACCGGCACGGTGTGGCGGTGGTAGGATACCGGATCAGCGATATTCGGGCTGTTTGACCTGTGCGCGTGCGCCGCGCCGCAGGGAAGGCTGCTACGTGCCAGCGAAATCCTGGGCTTCAGGCGAACTCTCATCGCATGTCCACCAGGAAAGATTTTATGCCCGCAATATCGTTCGACGGCGACCTCGCCGTACCCGGACCTTCTATCGTCGACGGCCTGTGCCACGCAGGCTGGCTCATGCAAGAGCATTTCATCTCCCCTGAACTGAGCCGCCAGCTGGCCGCCGAATGCGTGCAATCCATGCTCAGCGGCAAGATGAAGGGCGCCGGCGTGGGCAGCGGCCATGCACCGCTGCTGCAGCCGGACATCCGCGGCGACCATATCGAATGGCTGGAAACGGGCCGTTCAGCGGCGTGCGACCGTTATCTGGCGCACATGGAAGCGCTGCGCTGCATGCTCAACCGCGAGCTGTTCCTGGGGCTGGAAGAGTACGAAAGCCATTTCGCGCTATACGCGCCGGGCGCTTTTTACCGGGCCCATCTGGACCGCTTCCGCGATGACGACAAGCGCACCGTGTCCGTCGTGCTGTACCTGAACGACGACTGGCTGCCCGGGCACGGCGGCGCGCTGCGCCTGCACCCGCAGGGTGGGCCCGTGGTGGACATCTTGCCGCAAGCGGGGCGCATGGCCATGTTCATGTCGGGCGAGATGCTGCACGAAGTGCTGCCGACGGCGCGCGAGCGTCTCTCCATAGCTGGTTGGTTCCGCCGCCGCGCGTGATGCAAAGTGCTGCGCAATCCCCCTCGATTTGATTGCGCGCAAGGCTGGATTTTTCCGCAGGCATAGGCTACAGTCGCAGTAAGGGCTAGAATAACTAAAATACCAATCACGCGGACAGGACGGCCAATATGAAAGTATCTGAAATTCTCCAAGTCAAGGGCAATATCCTCTACACGGTCACGCCTGACCAGCCCCTGCTTGACGCGGCCAATACCATGGCTGAAAAAGACATCGGTTCGCTGGTGGTCATGGAATTTGGCGACCTGGTCGGCATGCTGACCTTCCGCGAGGTGCTCAATGCGCTGCATGAAAACGCGGGCCAGATCGGCGGCGGCACCGTGCGCAAGCACATGGATGACCACCCGATCACCGTGACGCCGGATACGGAAGTGAACGAAGTGCGCCGCATCATGCTGGAAAAACATGCGCGCTACCTGCCCGTCATGAATGCCAAGACCTTGCTGGGCGTCATCTCCTTCTACGACGTGGCGCGCGCCGTGCTCGAAGCGCAAAGCTTCGAGAACCAGATGCTGAAAGCGTATATCCGCGACTGGCCGGCCGAAACCACCGATTAAGCGACGCTCATCGAGTAAAAACAACGCCGGCAAACGCCGGCGTTTTGCATTGACGATCCAAGGTGGCGGCTATGCGGCCCCTTGCAGCGCCTCGTTGTTCAGCCAGGTGCCCAGCGCCGTGGCCGTCATCGGGCGGGCGAACAGGAACCCTTGCGCCATGGGGCAGCCCAGCGCCTGCAAAATTTGCGCCTGCCGCTCGTCTTCCACGCCTTCCGCGATCACGGCCAGGCCCAGGTTGCGGCCCAGCTGGATGACCATTTCGGCGATGCTGCTGCCGCGCGCCGATCCCGTGATCTCGGTGACGAAGGCGCGGTCGATTTTCAGGCGGTCGACCTGCAGGCGCTGCAAATAGGATAGCGAGGAAAAACCCGTGCCGAAGTCGTCGATGGCGATGCTGACACCCGTCTGCTTGATCTGCCACAGCATCTTGATCAGCAGGTCCGGCTCTTCCATGGCCATCGATTCCGTGATTTCCAGTTCGATGAACTCGGGCGGCGCCTGCGTCTCTTCCAGCGCCGCGCGCAGCATGTCCAAAAACAGCGGGTGGCGGAACTGCACTTGCGACACGTTGACGGACATGACGAAGTTGCGGTGGCCCTGCTCGCGCAGCAGCACCAGTTCGCGGCACGCCGTGCGCAGCACCCATTCGCCCAAGTCGATGATGATGCCCGAGTATTCGGCAATCGGGATGAAGCGGTCGGGCGAGATGAACTTGCCATCCGGCGTCTGCCAGCGCAGCAGCGCTTCGGCGCCCACGGGGCGGCGCGTGGTCAGGTCGATCTGCGGCTGATACACGACGAACAGCTGGCCCTGGCTGAAAGCCGTGCGCAGCGCGTGCATCATGCGGACTCGTTCGCGGATTTCGATGCCCATGCTGCGCGAGAAATAGAAATGCCCGGCGCGCTGCTGGCTTTTCGCCCGCTTCAGGGCGATATCGGCATCCTTCAGCGCATCGGCGCCCGTGCCCGCATGTTCGCCCAGCCGCACCAGGCCCAGGGTGGCGGACAATTGCACGTCCTGCCCATCGATGCAGAACGGCGCCTGGAACAGGGCCAGGATGTTGTTAGGATTGACTTGCGAGGAGTCGCCCAGCACGCAAAAGATGTCGCCGCCCAGGCGCGCCACCGTCAGCTGGGGGCCCAGCTGGGTTTGCAGGCGTCCCGCCACGGCCACGAGCAGCATGTCGCCGAACTGGTGGCCCAGCGCGTCGTTGGTCTCGGCAAAATGGTCGAGGTCCACCAGCGACAGGGTGGCGTCGTCGCGCGCGGGGCCGGCGAGGGTGGCGTCGAGGATTTCCACCAGGCGCGTGCGGTTGGGCAGCTTCGACAATTGATCGTAGAAGGCGGCATTGTGCAGGTGCGACACCAGCTCGACGTTGTCCAGGCCCACGGCGACGTTGCTGCAGAAGACTTCCAGCAGGCTTTCATCGATGGCCGACAGGGGGCGCGGCAGCACGAGGTAGGCGGCCGCGTCGCGGCTGGCCTTGCCCGCGAAATACAGGGTGGCGTAGTCGTGCGCGTACACATTGCGCCGCTGCGCCAGGGTGTGCTCGATGGCGGCCATCACGCGGGGGTTTTGCAAGCCGCACAGGGCGCTGTGCGGCAAGCTGGAAAAGCTGCCCGTGCAGGCCGAGACGAGCAGTTCCCGTGCGCCATTGTCCTGCAAATCCTGCACGCACAGCACGCCGTCGGCGCGGATGCCCAGCAGGTCGGCGATCTGCGCCAGCACGCCGGCCGAGAAATTCTGCACGCCGTGCAGCGCCATCAGCTGCGTGCTGGCGTGGACGATACGGTCCAGGCCGCGCCGGCTGCTGCTGATCGAACGGATCTGCTCATACGAGCGGATGGCGGCCGTCACCGTGGTAAACAGCTTGATGCGCGTCAGTTCGGACTTGGTCTTGTAGTCGTTGATGTCGAAATCGCGGATGGCGTCGATTTCCGGCGCATAGCCGGGCTGGCCCGTGCGCAGGATGATGCGTACGTCCGTCATTTTCAGGGTTTCGCGGATGTAGCGCACCAGGTGCAGGCCCGCGTCATCCTGTTCCATCACCACGTCGAGCAGGATGACGGCGATGTCGTCTTCATGCTTGAGCAGTTCGCGCGCCTGGCCGGCTGAATATGCATGCACGAATTCCAGCGGGCGGTGCTGCATTTCCAGGTTGCCCAGGGCGAAAGTGGTGGTGGAGTGGACGTCTTCATCGTCGTCGATGATCATCACCCGCCAGACGCTGCGCGGTGCGACGGCCAGCGGCGGCGCTGGTTGCTCATCGAGGAATACCAGGTCGTCGTGATCGTCCTTGTTGGCGTCAAGGGGGATGATCGGTGCGGGCATGTATAGCTTCTCCAGGATGACTCGATATTTTTTACGAGCGCGTCGCAAAAGCCCATGGCGTTGTTGCGTTGCCTTTACCGTACTGTACTTGCGTACTGTCTTCGGCAACGACGCCTAGCCCTGGGCATTTGTGACGTGCTCTCGGCGCAGTCCAAATCGGTTTGACATCAGTATTGTGTGGCGCGCTTTGATCCAAGTATATAGCTATTTAATAAGCAAAATGTTTTTTTAAATCTATTCTGTGGAGCAATATTTCTTGTATTGTATGATTGCAACTCATCTCTGGTATTTTTTATATGAAAAAATACACGGGATTTTAAAATGGCGAGATGGGTGGGCGAATATCGGGCCGTGGTGGGGCATTAGCGGCATGGCATTCCCCGCAGGCTGGTAGAATTGAGTTTTCCAGTCCTCACACTTCCTACTATGTCCGGCAATTCTTTTGGCAAGCTGTTTACTGTTACCACTTTCGGCGAATCGCATGGTCCGGCCATCGGCTGCGTGATCGATGGCTGTCCTCCTGGATTGATCCTGTCGGAAGCCGATATCCAGCCTGAGCTGGACCGCCGCAAGCCGGGCACGTCGCGCCATGTGACGCAGCGCCAGGAATCCGATACGGTGGAAATCCTCTCCGGCGTGTACCAGGGCGTGACGACGGGTACGCCCATCGCGCTGCTGATCCGCAATGAAGACCAGCGCAGCAAGGATTACGGCAATATCGCGGAAAGCTTCCGCCCCGGCCATGCCGACTATACCTACTGGCATAAATACGGCGTGCGCGATCCGCGCGGCGGCGGGCGCTCCTCGGCGCGCCTGACGGCGCCCGTGGTGGGGGCGGCGGCGATCGCCAAGAAATGGCTGCTGCAGCAGTACGGCACCACGTTCAAGGGCTGCATGAGCCAGCTGGGCGACATTCCCGTGCCGTTTCAGTCATGGGAACACGTGCATGCGAACCCGTTCTTTGCCGCCAGCGGCGACGCGGACCTGATCGCGCGCATGGAAGATGCCATGGACCAGTTGCGCCGCGACGGCGATTCCATCGGCGCGCGCATCGACGTCATCGCGCAAAACGTGCCTGTCGGCCTGGGCCAGCCCATCTACGACAAGCTCGACGCGGACATCGCCTACGCCATGATGGGTATCAATGCCGTCAAGGGCGTGGAAATCGGCGCCGGTTTCGATTCGGTGGCGCAAAAAGGTTCCGAGCATGGCGACGAACTGACGCCGGAAGGCTTTATCGGCAATAACGCGGGCGGCGTACTCGGTGGCATCTCGACGGGGCAGGATATCAGTGTCTCGATCGCCATCAAGCCGACCTCGTCGATCCGCACGCCGCGCCGCTCGATCGATAAAGAAGGCAATCCCGTGATGGTGGAAACGTTTGGCCGCCACGACCCGTGCGTGGGCATCCGCGCCACGCCGATCGCCGAAGCCATGCTGGCGTTGGTGCTGATCGACCACGCCCTGATGCACCGCGCGCAATGCGGCGATGTGTCGGTGAGTACGCCGAAGTTGAAGTAAGGAATGTTGTGGTGTCGGATTACGGGCCTGCGGCCCTAATCCGACCTACGACCTATGCCATGCGTAGCGGCAAAATGTAGGTCGGATTAGCGCAAAGCGCGTAATCCGACAACATTGTTGGCGTCCGGTCACGCCACCTTATTCGCCACCAGCTCCAGCTGGTGCCGCATCTCCACCGACTGCACCAGCAACGCCCGGATATCGTTGATCAGGTTGAATTCCGTCTGATTCAATTGAATCGGCGGGAAGCTGTCGTCCCAGTCGCCATATAAAAATCCCGTGGGGTGGCCGTTGGCCGACAGGGGCAGCACGACGAAGCTGCGCGCTTCCGACAACGTTGATTTCCACCATTGCGGCAGCTTGGCGGCAAATTTCGGGTCGCGCGCATTGTCGATGAAAATCACGCGGTCGCTATTGAGGGCCGCGTGGAAGACGTTCGGCTCATACGCGTCGCCAAACACCATCAGGTCCTGCAGGTCGGCCATGCCTTCGCCCATGCTGATGCGCGCCGAATACAAATGATCCCTGTGGTTGCGCACGAACGCCACTGAGCGCGAAAAATCAAAGCCCTGGTGCAGCGTTTCGAGCGCCATCGAGACCATCTGTCCCGGACTGGCGCTGCCGATGGCGCCGCGCAGGTCGGCCAGGCCGCCGATCAGCACGCGGTTGCCTTCGGCGCGCATGCGCGTGGACGCCAGCTGGCGCGCGCGCCGTTCGGCCGGTTTCGACAGGGGCGCGATAGACAGGTCGGCCGCCGCCATCGCCTTGGCCTTGTCCACGGCCACCACCAGGTCTGTCGCCGTGATGCCCAGAGTGCCCGCGTAATCGTCGATCAGCGCATGCACTTGTGCCGCGCCGGCCGCATCGTCATGCCACAGCGAGTCGGCGCAGCGCGCTGCCATCGTCGACAGGCCCGCCATCCAGTCGGCGCCGCTGACGGGAGAATTGTCGGGCGACGGGTCCATCGGACGCATGCCGTTGATCAGGTGTTGCGGCAAGCCCCAGTGGGCGGCCGTGGCATAGCCCACTTCCGGCAGCGACAGGCCGAGGATTTCGCGCGCGGCGGCCGCCTCGTTGCCGGGACCGGCGTGCGCCTGCATGCGGGCCCAGAAGTCCGTCATGTAGAACGTCACCATCATGCGGCCCAGGGTGTGCAGCATCGAGCAGACGACGGCTTGCTCCGCCTGCAGGCTGCCGGCGCTGGTGGCCACCTGCTGCGCCACCATCCCGGCCAGCACGGCCTTTTCCATTTCCACGTGGGCGCTGACGGAATCGGGCGAGGCCTGCGACAGTTCCTCGATCAGTTTCAGGCCCAGCGCCAGGTGTCCGATGGCGTCGATGCCCAGCACCAGCACGGCTTTCGACACCGTGTTGACGCGCTGGCCGAAGGCCGAATACATGCCGCTGTTGGCCAGCCTGAGTACCTTGTGCGTGAGGACAGGGTCGGACAGCACCGTTTGCGTGATGTCGAATTCGTGGTCGTCCTCGCCGCGCATGGCGCCCAGGATGGCGCTGATGGCTTTCGCGAAGCCGGGCATGTCGCCCTGCTGGCGCGTGCGCGCCCACAGCAGGTCCAGGGTGTTTTTGCCGAGCTGTGTCGGCACCGTGAAATGACCTGGATTCATTGCACCCCTCCGCGCGGTTCATTGGCAGACGGCGCAGGCACCAGCGCCGCATAGGTTTTGTCGCTCAAGGCCGCTAGCGCCGCATGGGCCGGCATCGGTTTGCCCGTCAGGTAGCCTTGCACATACTGGCAACCGCGCGACTCGATGAAATGCATCTGCTCTTCGGTTTCCACGCCCTCGGCCACCACGGACAGGTTCAAATGCTTGGCCAGGTCGAGAATGGTGTTGCAGATGGCCGCATCCTTGCTCGATTCGGGCAAGTCCTTGATGAAGGTGCGGTCGATCTTCAGCACGGAAATGGGGAAGCGCTTCAGATACGCGAGCGAGGAGTAGCCGGTGCCGAAATCGTCGATGGCGATGCGCGCGCGGCGCTCCGTCATCTTGACGAGGATGGTTTCCGCATGCACGGGGTCGATCATCAGGGTGCCTTCCGTAATTTCCAGCACCAGGTGTTCGCCGGACAGCCCGGAAAACGCGATGGCGTCATCGAGCACGTCGAGGAATTTGTCGTTGCGGAACTGGCGCGGGCTGATGTTGACGGAGATGTACAGCGGCCGCTTGGCCACTTCCTGGAACTGTTTGAGCTGCACGCAGGCCGCTTTCAGCGCCCAGGCGCCCAGCAGGTTGATCAGGCCATTGGCTTCGGCAATCGGGATGAAGCGCACGGGCGGCACCAGGCCCAGGGTCGGGTGCTTCCAGCGCATCAGGGTTTCGAAACCCTGGATTTGCCGCGTGTGCGCGTCGACGATGGGCTGGTAAAAGAGTAAAAACTCGCCTTCGCGCACGGCCTGGAACATGGCCGCTTCCAGCGAAATATCGTGTTCCGACGGGCCATTCAGGCGCGGGCTGTAGACCAGGCAGCGGGCCTTGCCCGTTTCCTTGGCGCGCGACATGGCCGCATCGGCCAGCGCCACCAGGCGCACTTCATCTTCCGCGTGCAGCGGATAGATAGCCACGCCCACGGACGCTCCCACGTAGATCGTGTGGCCATCCACTTCGAACGGCGCCTGCAGGGTGGCCAGCAGGCGGCCCGTCACCAGCTTGATCTGCGCATCCGTGGCGCTGCCGGGCAGCACGGCGACGAATTCATCGCCGCCCACGCGCGCCAGGGTGTCGCTGTCGCGCAGGGTCTTGCGCAGGCGCGCCGCGGCCAGACGCAGCACGGCGTCGCCGACCGGGTGGCCCAGGCCATCGTTGACCTTTTTAAAGCCATCGAGGCCGATGGTGGCGACGGAAAAGCCCTGGCCCGAACGGGCGGCCTGGGCGATCACCATGCGGATGCGGTCCGACAGCAGCAAGCGGTTCGGCAAGCCCGTGAGCGCATCGTGCGTGGCCATGTGGCGCAGCCGTTCTTCCGTATTGTGCTGGGCCGACGTGTCGCGCCCGACCACCAGCAGTTCGGCCATGCCGGCCGCGTTCATATAAGAAGACAGGCGCAGTTCGAACCAGATTTCCTGGTCCGGCGTTTGCAGGCGCACTTCCAGGCGGCCCGGTTCTTCCAGGGCGTCTTCCAGCGCCGCTTGCAGCGCCGCGCGCGACGCTTCGGCGGCCAGCGGCAGCAGCAAGTGGCCGGACATGCCCGAGGGCGCGGCAAACAGGGTGGCCGCGCGCTTGCTGGCGAACAGGATCAGGCCGTCCGTATCGAGCCGGAACACGACGTCGCCTGCCTCTTCCATGAGGTTGTCCAACTCGTGGCGAGCCTCGCGGTGGGCGGCGGATGGGGTACTGGAAAACATCGTGCTGGCTTTTACCTTTTTGTTATCAGTGCCGGCGCTCGCTGCAGGGCAGGGCGCCAACGGAAAGACTGCGTCGTGCGTGCCGCGTGCCATAGGGGCCGAAAGGGCGGCTATCGGAACGCGATCCACACGAAATGTATCATTGAAAAGCACCCGATTACATGAAATAGAGCAACATTGCTTCAGGTTTTGTAAATATTCCTGCCTTCCATGAAAAAAATCATGTCGCGCGGGGCATGCGGGCATTTTCATTCCACATGGAAACATTTATCTGCGCCTGCTTCCACTGGCGCGCTTGCCCCGCCATGCGCTTTGCGCTAGTCTGGCTGGCAGACGGTGTTGACGGTGCGCCAGCGACGGCAAGGGCGCCATGATAACAAATCGCGGGAGACTCCCATGAATGCCTTTGACACGCATGAAGTTTTTAATCAGGCCACGCCCTTTGAAAACGTCAATCTGTTCGCCTGCGACCCGGCGCTGATCGAAGCGCTGCTGCGCGAGGGCGGCGGCGCGGCCTTGCAGGAGCTCGACGCGCTGGGCGAAAAGCTGGGCCGCGCCGAAACCTATGCGCTGGCGCGCCTGGCCAATATCCACACGCCCGAGTTGCAGCAGTTCGACCGGGCCGGCCGGCGCATCGACGAAGTGCTGTTCCATCCGGCCTGGCATGAGCTGATGGCCATCCTCGTGGGCGCCGGCGCGCACGCTTCGCCCTGGGCCGCGCCCGGCCCCGGCGCACAGGTGGCGCGCGCGGCTGCCTATCTATTAGTGGGGCAGGTGGAAAACGGCGCGCAGTGTCCCGTGACGATGACGTATGCCTCGGTGCCGGCCCTGCGCCAGGCGCTGGACCTGCCGCACATCGCTGCGCGCTGGCTGCCGAAAATCCTCTCGCGCGAATACGATCCCCGCTCGCTGCCCGTGGAACAGAAACGCGGCGCCCTGGTCGGCATGGGCATGACGGAAAAGCAGGGCGGCTCGGACGTGCGCAGCAATACCACGCGCGCGACGCAGGTGCCCCCGGCCGAGGCGCGTACCCTGTTCGGCGGCGAGGCTGCCGGCGCCTGGCGCATCGTCGGCCACAAATGGTTTTTCTCGGCACCCCAGTGCGATGCCCATCTGATCCTGGCGCAGGCGGACGAGGGCGGATTGTCGTGCTTTTTCCTGCCCCGCTACCTGCCCGACGGCAGCCGCAACGCTATCCGCGTGCAGCGCCTGAAAGATAAGCTGGGCAATCGCTCGAATGCCTCGTCGGAAGTGGAGTTCACCAATGCCTACGGCTGGCTGGTGGGCCAGCCGGGGCGGGGCATACCCACCATCCTGGAAATGGCCAGCCACACGCGCCTCGATTGCGTGCTGGGCAGCACCGGCATCATGCGCGCCGCCCTGACGCAGGCGCTGCATCATGCGCGCCAGCGGGCCGTGTTCGGCAAGCCGCTGGCCGAACAGCCGCTGATGCAAAACGTGCTGGCCGACCTGGCGCTTGAATCGGAAGCCGCCACGGCCTTTGCGCTGCGCCTGGCCCGCTGTTTCGATGAAAAGGACGATGCGCAGCAAGCGATGCTGGCGCGCGTGCTGACGCCGGCCGGCAAGTACTGGATCTGCAAGCGGGGGCCCGGCTTCGGCTTCGAAGCGATGGAAGTGCTGGGCGGCACCGGCTATGTGGAAGACGCGCCGCTGGCGCGTCTATATAGAGAGCTGCCCGTCAACTCGATCTGGGAAGGTTCGGGCAACGTCATGTGCCTCGACGTCTTGCGCGCCTTCGGCAAGTCGCCGGCCGCGCGCGATGCGCTGGCGTCCGAGCTGGCGCTGGCCGGCGATGACGATGCCATTTTCTCGGGCTACCGCGCGCGGCTGCTGGCCGATCTGGACGGGCCGCAAACGGATGAATTCGGCGCCCGGCAATTATCCGAACGCATCGTGCTGGCCGTGCAGGCGGCCTTGCTGCTGCGCCATGCGCCGCCGTTTGTGGCGCAGGCATTCCTGCAGTCGCGGCTGGTGCAAGCGCCGGGCGGCGCGTATGGCCGCTTGCCGGCCGGCACCGATTGCAAGGCCATCCTGGCGCGCGCGCTGCGCGAGTATTGATTTCAATAAATCCGATTATTTCGAAAATTCCGGCCACAGGCGGGCTGGGGGCTGGGATAATGCTGCAATCCATCATTTTATCGATACACAGCGCGCTTGCGGCCCAGGCTTGCCGCCGCGCCAGCTACAGAGAAAGAAAAACAAGATGAAACAAGATCCACGCTTCCCGAATTTGTTCATTACCGATCACCCTTTGATCCAGCACAAACTGAGCCACATGCGCGAGCACGACACGTCGACGCGCACCTTCCGCGAGTTGCTCAAGGAAATCACTTTGCTGATGGGCTATGAAATTACGCGCGACCTGCCGCTGACGACGCGCGAAATCAAGACCCCGCTGGTCACCATCGATGCGCCTGTCATTGCTGGCAAGAAGCTGGCCATCGTGCCCATCCTGCGCGCCGGCATCGGCATGAGCGATGGCTTGCTGAACCTGGTGCCATCGGCACGCGTGGGCCACATCGGCGTGTACCGCGATCCGGCCACGCATATGCCCGTGGAATACCTGGTGCGCCTGCCCGACCTGAACGAGCGCACCTTTATCTTGTGCGACCCGATGGTAGCGACCGGCAATTCGGCCGTGTATGCCGTCGATGTGCTGAAAAAACGGGGCGTGACGGATGAACAGATCATCTTCCTGGCCCTGGTTGCCGCACCGGAAGGCGTGACCGTGTTCCAGAATGCGCATCCGAACGTCAAGATGTTCTGCGCCTCGCTCGATTCGCACCTCGATGACCACGCCTACATCGTGCCAGGCCTGGGCGACGCCGGCGACCGTATCTTCGGCACCAAGTAATCCACGTCAGGCGAGTATTGCGATGGCAACCTTGATCGACCCGGATTTCCGCGCGCGTTTGCGCGCCCTGAACGAAAAATATGCGGCCGGCGTGCCGGCCCTGTTGCAAACGATTGCGCAAGCAAGCGGCCGCTGCGACAGCGAAGGCCCCCGTCTGGAGCCGTTGACGGAACTGCACCGCGCCCTGCACGCGGTGGCCGGCTCGGCCGCTACCTTTGGCTTTGCCGCGCTGGGGCAGGAATGCCGGCGCATCGAACAGCTGGTGCGCGCCATGCTCAACACCCCTGCGCAAGCGGTGGCGGAATGGTCTGCCGTGCGGGCGCAGGTGGTGGCGCTACTGGACTGGGCGCGACGCGACGCGGCCGCCACCCATTTCACCGCGTAAGTGACCGCGCCATAGTAATGTGGTTGCAATGATTCATTTGATACAACGCAAAGCACTCGCGTCGCAGATTAGGATATAGTGTCTCCATGCCGCTGGTACAGGGCGCCGCAAGACGGGGATTTGGCTATTAAAGTAGTGTTCGCAAGTTTATTTTGCGAAAGAATGGTTTTTCTCAGTTTTGTTGGTATAATTGGGCATCGTTGGATTCGAGGTAGTAGTGCAGTTTGTCTGTCATTTCTTTCTTGCTTCAAACGATATAACGGGCGCAAGCCCAACTTAACTGAAATAGGAAATTGTAATGGCAACTGGCATCGTAAAATGGTTCAATGATTCGAAGGGTTTCGGCTTTATTACCCCTGACGAAGGCGGCGAAGATCTGTTCGCTCACTTCTCGGCTATCCAGTCGAACGGCTTCAAGTCCCTGCAAGAGAACCAACGCGTTTCTTTTGAAGTGACCGCTGGCCCTAAAGGCAAGCAAGCTTCGAACATTCAGCCAATCTAATACGCTGGATCAAACGAAATAAAGAAATCCTCGGTCTCCGAGGATTTTTTTTCGTCTAAATTTCCGTGAAGTACGGGTTTTGGATGAATTGAGTGGCTCTTTTGCCATGCTTTGCGTCGTCAGGTAGCCACGTAGGTCGGCTTAGCGCTTGCGCGTAAGCCGACAAGGGTGGCGTTGGGAAGATGTATGGGCTGGTGTCGGCTTACGCTGCGCTAAGCCGACCTACGCCAACCTACGCTCAGCTGCGTTCTTCCATATAGCTTGCAGTGACTAGATTGCCCGTTCGCGCCAGTAGTCGGGTTGCGAATAACTGTGCCTCAAAAAATCCACAAACGCCCGTATGCGAAGCGGCAAGTGGCGGCGCTGGGCGAACACGGCATAAATGTCATTGCCCGGGGCGGCGAACTGGTCCAGTACCGTCACCAGTTGGCCCGAGGCGATCTCGGCGCCCACTTCCCACATTGAGCGCCACGCCAGGCCCTTGCCGGCCAGCGCCCAGTCGTGCAGCACTTCGCCATCGTTGCAGACCATATTGCCCGCCACCTTTAAAATCACATTTTTGCCGTTTTCGCGGAAGGTCCAGCCCCGTTGGCTGCCTTCGCTGCTGATCGCCAGGCAATTGTGTTTCGCCAGGTCGGCCGGAATACGGGGCGTGCCCGCCCGTTTCAGATAGGCGGGCGAACCGACGAGCACGCGCTGGTTGTCGGCCAGTTTGGTGCTCACGAGCGAAGAATCGGATAGGCTGGCGATGCGGATGGCCACGTCGATGCCTTCGCCGATCAGGTCGACGAGGCGGTCGTTCAGGTTCAGCGACACCGTCACGTCGCGGTGCTCGGCGACAAAAGAGGGGATCAAAGGCGCCACGTGCTGGCGGCCGAAGCCGGCCGGCGCGGAAATGAGCAGATGGCCGCTGGCCTTGACGCTGCGCTCGGCCACGGCCGCTTCCGCTTCTTCCAGTTCACCGAGGATGCGCTGGCAATCTTCCAGGAAGGCGGCGCCTTCATTCGTCAAGGCCAGCTTGCGCGTCGTGCGCTGCAGCAATTTGACGCCGAGGCGCTGCTCCAGGGCATCGAGGCGCCGGCCTATCATGGCCGGAGCGATGCCCTCGGCGCGCGCGGCGGCCGACAGGCTGCCCTTGGCCACCACTTCCACGAAGGTCGATATTTGTCTGAACTGTCCCATGCCGTGCTCCCGCGATGCCATCACTTGTGATAAAAACGCATAGATGAAGTGATTTTTAATCTCGTTTCCATGCCTTATAGTGCAATACTATAGAACAAACGCGCCGCCCGGCAGAGTGTTTTTGCGCCTCTGTCCAGCTTGTCCGCGCAGTCGTTCGGCTTATACTTGGATCACCAGATTACCTTTTCTTATATTGACTAAAAACCGGAGAACTTCATGACGCAGAACACGATCGCACTTCCAGAAGGCATGCAAATCACGGCTGACATCCAGCCCGGCTATGAACAGATTTTGACGCCGGCCGCATTGGATCTGATTGCCAAGCTGACGCGCGCTTTCGAGCCGCGCCGCCAGGAATTGCTGGCCGTGCGCGTGGAACGGGCCAAGCGCCTCGACGCGGGCGAGCGTCCTGATTTCCTGCCAGAAACCGCGCACATCCGCGATGGCGACTGGAAGATCGCGCCGATCCCGAAGGCGCTGGAATGCCGCCGCGTGGAAATCACGGGTCCCGTCGAGCGCAAGATGGTCATCAACGCCTTCAATTCCGGCGCGGACAGCTACATGACGGACTTCGAAGATTCGAACACGCCGAACTGGGATAACCAGCTGACGGGCCAGATCAATATGTTCGACGCCGTGCGCAAGACGATTTCGCTGGAGCAAAATGGCAAATCCTACAAGCTGAACGACAAGATCGCGACCCTTGTCGTGCGCCCGCGAGGCTGGCACCTTGATGAAAAGCACGTGCTGGTCGATGGCAAGCGCATTTCCGGCGGCATTTTCGATTTCGCCCTGTTCATGTTCCATAACGCCAAGGAACAACTGGCGCGCGGCGCCGGTCCGTATTTCTACCTGCCGAAGATGGAATCGCACCTGGAAGCGCGGCTGTGGAACGACATCTTCGTCATGACGCAAAACGAATTGGGCTTGCCACAAGGCACGATCAAGGCGACCGTGCTGATCGAAACCATCTTGGCGGCCTTCGAGATGGATGAAATCCTGTACGAGCTGAAAGAACACAGCTCGGGCCTGAATGCGGGCCGCTGGGATTACATCTTCTCGTGCATCAAGAAATTCAAGCTGGACAAGGATTTCTGCCTGGCCGACCGCGCGAAAGTCACGATGACGGCGCCCTTCATGCGGGCCTACGCCTTGCTGCTGCTGAAAACTTGCCACAAGCGCGGCGCACCAGCGATAGGCGGCATGGCAGCCTTGATCCCGATCAAGAACGATCCGGAAAAGAACGACATCGCCATGGGCGGCGTGCGCAACGACAAGGCGCGCGATGCCACCGACGGCTACGACGGCGGCTGGGTTGCCCATCCGGGCCTGGTGGAACTGGCCATGGGCGAATTCACCAAAGTGCTCGGTGACAAGCCGAACCAGATCGAGAAACAGCGTCCCGACATCGACGTGAAAGCGTCGGATCTGCTGAACTTTCAGCCGGAAGCGCCGATCACGGAAGCGGGCTTGCGCTACAACATCAACGTGGGCATCCATTACCTGGGCAGCTGGTTGGCCGGCAATGGTTGCGTGCCTATTCACAACCTGATGGAAGACGCGGCCACGGCCGAGATCAGCCGCTCGCAAGTGTGGCAGTGGATTCGTTCCAGCAAGGGCGTGCTGGAAGATGGCCGCAAGGTGACGGCCGAGATGGTGCGCGCCATGATTCCGGAAGAGCTGGCCAAGGTGCAGCGCGATGCGCCAGGCGGCAACGGCCCGACCTATGTGCGCGCCGGCCAGATTTTCGAGGAAATGTCGACGTCGGAATCGTTCGCCGAATTCCTGACCTTGCCACTGTACGAAGAAATCTGATCCTGATCAAATAGCAGCATAAAAAATCCCGGCGATGCCTTAAGCATCTGCTGGGATTTTTTATTGTGGAAGAGTTCGCTTAAAAATTATTCTTCCACATTCGTAGCGCAGCGAACGCTTCCACGGGTGAGGCATCTGCCGTCAGCTTGCCTTCCACCTTCAGGCTGGTCAGGATCGCCGGTTCGCGGTAGCGCAGGAAGGGATTCGTGGCCTTTTCAAGGGCGATGGTCGACGGCACGGTCGACAAACCCTGCTGGCGCTTTTCCGTATCGATGGCGATGCGTTCCTGCAAGGCCACATTACCCGGTTCGACAGCGTTGGCAAAACGCAAATTGGACAAGGTGTACTCATGCGCGCAAAATACCTCGGTATCGTCGGGCAGGGCGGCCAGCTTGCCCAAGGAATCGGCCATCTGGCCCGGCGTGCCTTCGAACAGGCGGCCGCAGCCGCCCGCAAACAGGGTGTCGCCGGAAAGCAGCCACGGTGCGCCGCTGCGTTCGTCGCGCTGGCGCACGTAGGCGATATGTCCCTTGGTATGGCCGGGCACGTCGATGACGCTCATCTGCAAACCCAGCTCGGGCACATGGGCGACATCGCCTTCGGCAAGCGGTTCCGTGATGGCTGTGATAGCCTCATTGCGCGGGCCGAAGACGGGGACGGCGAAATGCTGCAACAATTCAGGCACGCCACCCGTGTGGTCGGCGTGGTGATGCGTGAGTAAAATGGCGCACAAGGTCAATTGATGGGCTTGCAGCGCATCGAGGATGGGTGTCGCATCGCCGGGGTCGACCACGGCGGCGTGGCGGCCGTCATGGATCAGCCACAGGTAATTGTCGGCAAAGGCGGGCACGGCAAGTACCGATAAAGCGTGTTCAGGGGATTGTGTCATGAGCAAAAGAGAAAACTGAATGGACAGTGTGGCATCCGAAAAATCCATTATAGCGCTTGACGGCTGGCTGCAGACGCCGGCCGGTCTGTACGTGCGCGCCTGGGAGCAGCAATGCCTCGACAGCCTGACCGTCGATATCTTCGGTTTTAATGCCGTGCAGATCGGCTTGCCCCAGCTCGATGCGCTGGCCGCCAACCGCATGCCGAACAAATGGCTGCTCGATGCGCGCCTGCCGTCGCGCTCGCCGCAGGAGCGCCGCCCGACCCTGGTGTCGGCCTTCGACGAGTTGCCGTTCGACTCGCAAAGCCTGGATCTGGTGGTCTTGCCGCATGTACTCGAATTTGCCGCCGAGCCGCACCAGGTCTTGCGCGAAGTCGAGCGCGTGCTGATCCCGGAGGGGCGCGTGATCGTCTGCGGCTTCAATCCGGCCAGCCTGTGGGGCATGCGCCAGGGGGTGGGGCGGATCACGGGCCGCCACTACCTGCCGCAAGCAGGCGAGCTGATCTCTATGCCGCGCATGAAAGACTGGTTAAAATTGCTGAACATGGGCGTCAGCCAAAGCTACTTCGGCTGCTACGCACCTGCCTGCAGGACAGAAAAATGGCTGCGCCGCAACGCTTTCATGGACAGGGCCGGTGCGCGCTGGTGGCCATATCTGGGCGCAGTGTATATAGTGCAGGCGATCAAGCGCGTCAAAGGGATGCGTTTGATCGGTCCGGCGTGGACCAAAAAACCGGCGACGGCGCCCGCAGGCGCACCGGTCACGAATAAAAGGCGGGAACAGCAAGATGGCTAAGTTTGAAGACAAGGTAGAGATTTACGCCGATGGCGCATGCAAGGGCAACCCCGGCACAGGCGGTTGGGGTGCGCTGATGGTGGCCGATGGCGCCAAGAAAGAAATTTATGGCGGGGAACTGAATACGACGAATAACCGGATGGAATTGAAGGCAGTGATCGAAGCCTTGACGGCGCTCAAACGTCCTTGCCAGGTGGTGCTGTATACCGATAGCCAGTACGTGCAAAAGGGTATCAGCGAATGGATCCACGGCTGGAAGGCGCGCGGCTGGAAAACGGCGGCCAAGGCACCCGTGAAAAACGTCGACCTGTGGCAGGCGCTCGACATTGCCCAGGCCGTGCACGAAGTGGAATGGCGCTGGGTGCGCGGCCATAATGGCCATCCGGGCAACGAGCGGGCCGATCAGCTGGCCAACTTGGGCGTGGAAACGGTCCGCGCGTAAGCATATCCAAGCTCGGGAGTTGTAATCGCAGGGCACAGGTTTGCTATACTGTGCCCTTCGCTTTTTGCTTTTACGAATGAATCCGCCATGCGTCAAATTGTTCTCGATACTGAAACCACCGGCCTGAACCCGCGTACGGGCGACCGCATCCTGGAGATCGGGGCGGTCGAGCTGAACAACCGCATGTTGACGGGGAATAATTTCCACCATTACATCAATCCCGAGCGCGATTCGGAAGAGGGCGCGTTGGCCGTCCACGGATTGACGACGGAATTCCTTAGCGACAAGCCAAAATTCGCGGAAATCGCCGACGAGTTCCGTGCCTACATCGCCGGCGCCGAACTCATCATCCACAACGCCCCGTTCGATATCGGCTTCCTGAACGCGGAATTCAAGCGCCTGAACCTGCCGCCCGTGCACGAGCAAGTGGTTGGCGTGATCGACACCCTGGTGCAGGCAAAAGAAATGCACCCGGGCAAGCGCAACTCGCTCGATGCCCTGTGCGACCGCTATGGCGTCTCGAACGCCCACCGCAAGCTGCACGGCGCGCTGCTCGACTCCGAGTTGCTGGCCGACGTCTACCTGGCCATGACGCGTGGGCAAAACAGCCTGAGCATGGAAGAAGAAGTGGAAGTGGCCGCCGACGGCGCCGCCCTGGAAATTGTGCCACTGGCCGAAGTCATCTTCCAGAGCGCCACGGCCGACGAACTCGCCGCCCACGAAGCCACCATCGCCGGCCTCGACAAGGCAGCCAAAGGCCAGTGCATCTGGACCGCCGTCACGGCACCTCCAGCGGCCGCCTGAGAAAAAGCGATGGTATGGTAAATTTCCTCTTGCCAGCCCTTGCAGATGCCGCAACACCTATGCGATAATTCGCCTCGCTTCGGGAGGTTAGCTCAGGGGTAGAGCACTGCATTCACACTGCAGGGGTCGCAAGTTCGAAACTTGCACTTCCCACCAAGAATATCAAGTGAAATCAATCACTTACACGTAAAGCCGATCTTTAAAAAGGTCGGCTTTTTTGTTGAGTGTAATTTTTCAGTGTAATTTATTTTGCGACGACCAATTGCGATAGCTTGTTCAGCGCTTCGCGCTGTGCATCCACCTGCAGGTGCGCATAGCGCTGAGTCGTCTGTATATTCGCGTGACCCAGGATCTTGCTGATCGTGTAAAGGTCAACTCCCAGTCCCAACATGATGCTGGCGCATGAATGCCGAAGGTCGTGAAAATTCACATGCGGCATGCCCGCCTTCACGCGGGCGCGGCGCCAGGCAGATTGCACTCCGTACAATGTCATTTCCAGCGGAAAGTATTTAAGCCAAGGCCGAAGCGCCGGGATGATTGGTATGACGCGCATGCGTAGCGTCTTCGTATTGCTTGCAGGGAACGTTATAGTGTCGCGGCCAATATGCGAGCTTTCCATCTGGAACAGTTCGCCACGCCGAGCCCCAGTCAGAAGTGCTGCCCATATTGCCGCTTGGGCAATCGGTGTACAAAACGAAGCAATTTTTTTGACCTGCTCGACTGTCAGAAAAACTTCGCGCTTGTTGTTAACGGCTGCCGCCGCTGGCTATCGCGGCGCGCCAGATCATGGACGAGCTGGAAGAGCGCGGCATACGCGTCGAGGTCGTCACAGCGCCGATGGACAAGCGGTTCATGGTCTACATCCTGGGCCGTGGCGTGCCGCCGCCGAACAACAACACGCTGCGCTGGTGCACCCGCCAGATCAAGATCGACCCGATGGAGCAGGCGCTACGTGACCGCCTGGACCAGCTCGATGGCCAGATCCTGATGATCACCGGCGTGCGCCAGGGTGAAAGTGCGATCCGCGATCGCCGCATCGAAATGAGCTGCAGCAAAGACGGCGCCGAGTGCGGGCAGGGCTGGTATCAAAAGGTGCTGCCCGAAGCGAAAGGCTTGCGCGGCCGTCTGTCCACGCTGGCGCCGCTGCTGCACTGGCGCGTCTGCCATGTATGGGAATGGCTGCGTCACTGGGCACCACAGGCGGAATTCGGCGACTGGAGCACTGCGATCATTGCCGACGCCTACGGCGGCGACGAGGCCGAAGATGTGAACGCGCGTACCGGCTGCATCGGTTGCCCGCTGGCGGCTGAGGATAAAGCGCTCGATACGATCCTGCTGAACCCGCAATGGGCCTACCTGGCCCCACTCAAGGGCATCAAATCATTGTGGCGTGAACTGCGCGAGCCACAGCACCGGCTGCGCAAGGCCGGGCGAGAAATCCTCAAGTCCGGAGCGGTGGCGGCCAATCCGCAGCGTATGGGCCCGTTGACGTTCGAGGCGCGACTGATGGGCCTGGATCGCATCCTGACCATTCAGGCTACGGTCAACGCTGTGGCGCGGGCTACCGGCCGGCCCGAGATCGACCTGATCAACGCCGAAGAGGAGGCGCGCATCCGCGAGCTGATCGCACTGGAGACTTGGCCCCAAGGCTGGGACGGCGATGAGCCAATCGCCACGACCATCATGGATACGGTCTATGCAAATGGCGCCGTGCAGCCACGGCTGTTTTCTGAAAGTGAGTTGTGAAAATGTCACATACCCATTTCACGAAAAAGAATGTTGAGAGTATCAGCCTCGGCCCTCAGCTTCTTGTAGTGCGCCCGCAAACTGTCTCCGTAATCACACAGTTGCACTTCGATCAACTCCGCCTCAACGACATCAACTGCTTCCTCGCTTTTTCGCGCAATTTTTCTTGCAATTTCATAGCTGGAAAGAAGCGTATTGTTAAAACGAAAAGTTTGAGCAACGCCTTTTGCTATCGCATAAGTCTTAATAATCTGCAATCGCAGCCGCTCATTTGTGATCATTGGCAACTTATGCGAGAGCGAGTTGAAAATAACAAAGGGATCCTCGGGCACTGGAAATATTCCGAAATAAATAGTTCCAGCCGCTGTTTCTTCCAGTTCTCTCCCAACTATTTCGTGCGCCATCGTGAGGTTCAAAAACAGCTCATCTCGGATGCTGAGCAACAAGCCGCACAGATCAGCTTCCCGGTCTTGTCGGTCGCGCTCGCGGGTTACTTCAGCCTGATACCAAGCAACTGCGATAGCGGCGAGTATAGCTGCGATAGAGCCGATCGCCTGCACCCATGCGGCCAAGTCTTTGGCCGTCCTGAATACGTATATGAGGCAACTACCAGCAATTACAAAAATTGCAAAGGCGATCAAGCTAAGTCTTACTTTACTTCTAAATTTCATAACGAATCCAAGTCTGGTTGGCAGAATCGTAACACGTCAAGTATTGGCGGTGGGAAATGAAGCGCTCACCCATGAAGCCCGGGAAACCCTTAGTACGCACGCCATTCAAGCGCACCTCGCCCATGCCCAGCACCGGCATGCTCTCCGTGCAGTCGCACCAGCGCACGGCACCGAAGCGCAAGGCGGGCCTGAAGTCCAAAGGCCCTGTCTCGACGCCAATCCGGCGCGCTGCACGCGGCCAGGACTGCACGCTGCGCCTGACCGTCTGCAACTTCGACCCTGACACTACCGTGCTCTGCCATTCGAACTACCTGGCAGACGGGAAGGGCATGGGCCTGAAGGCGCCAGACACGGCCGCGGCGTTCGGCTGCAGCGCCTGCCACGACGTGCTCGACGGCAGGCGCCCGCGCCCGGCAGATCTGTCGCTGGCCGGCCTGGAGGCTGCCTTTCGCGCGGCCGTGTCCCACACCCACGAAATTTTACGGTCGATGGGCTTGCTCGATGCAGCGCCTGCCGCCATTCAACCTACATTGGAACACCCATGAGCGCCTTTAGCCCGCAAGAGCAAAAACACCTGAAAGAAGCGGCGTACAGCGAATTCCTGCGCGCCAAGATCAAGCTGGCCCAGCGCAAAGGCTTCGACGTGCCGCTGGCCGACATCCACCCTGGCCTCAAGCCGCACGCCCGCGACATCGTGCGCTGGGCCCTGGCCGGCGGCCAGCGCGCCATCTTCGCCTCGTTCGGGCTGCACAAGACCAGCGCCAACCTGGAGGTGATGCGCCAGATCGGCATTCACCGGCCAGGCCTGCGCCTGATCGTGCTGCCTCTGGGCGTGCGCCAGGAGTTCATCCGCGAGGCCGCGAAGCGCTTCACCGGCGAGTACGAGGTGCAAGTGCGCTTTATTCGCACGGACGCTGAGATCGACGGCCAGGACGTTGTCTACCGGTGCTATCCGGACAGGGATGCTGCGGCGCGCGCAGTGATCGTGATGGCGGCCACGCATCGCCTGGAGCGTCCGCAATGATGGCCCGTGGCTTGCAGGCGCTGGGCCGCCTCAAGGTCGGCGCCATGAACAAGACCGAACAGGCATATGCGCTGACGCTGGAGCAGCGCAAGGCCGCCGGCGAGGTGGAGTGGTACAAGTTCGAAGGTCTGAAATTCCGCCTGGCGGACAACACGTTTTACACGCCAGACTTTGCCGTGTTGCTGGCGGGCGGCGCGCTGGAGGCGCACGAAGTGAAGGGTTTCTGGCAAGACGATGCGCGCGCGAAGATCAAGATCGCGGCCGACATGTACCCGCTGCGCTTTGTCGCCGTGCAGGCGCTGCCGAAGAAGGCGGGCGGCGGTTGGAAAGTGGAGGAATTCTGATGGCCGCCAACAAGAAGCCGCGCAAACGGTACATCCCGAAGCCGGCCGTGCTGCCGCCTGGCGCGCGCCGAGACATTGCCTTCGAAATGCCAGGCTTCCAGGCCAGCGAGGCCATGGGCAAGGGCCACTTTCAGGAGCAGCACGTCTACGACCTGCTGAGCAATGCCGATATGGCGCGCCGCATTGCGCCAGCAGGCCACGACATCCTGCCAGTGGCTCAGGCCATGGTCGAGGCGATTGCTGAAATCCAGGCGCGCGCCAAGCGAACCGGCACCTTCGGTGTTAATGGCGATGAAATGCGCGTGCTGCGCGAGGGCGTTGGCAAAACGATGGTCTTCCTGCGCGGCGTGCCGAACGTCGCAATTGCGCGTGCTGGCCTGGCGGCCGTGCGCGAATTCAACCGGACCGGCGTGCTGCGCGTCTGAGCGGCGCCGAAGAGTGGCAGGGCTGGCACAGGTCAAAAAAGGGTGTTAACGTTGACGTACGGAATGAAAGGGAATTCATGGGCTTCGCAGAAAAATTTGTAGCATCGTTGCAATCTTCAAATCTTCGGGATGATGCGTTTCATCACGACCTTGATGCGATCGCGGCAGCGGCGCTGGCGGGAGATCTCGGCTCGCTGCTGTGCCGCGTCAAGTATGCGGACGGCGCGATCAATAAACTCTTCGAGGGAAACTCGGCCAATCTTGCACAGCTGTTGCGTATCTGGACGGCGGCCGTGACGGAAAAGGGCCGCTCGCGTGGCTGGATCAAGTCGAATACGGCATGGGACCAGCAGGCGGCTCAAGCGTTGTACCGGCGAGTCGCATACGCGTCGTTAGCGCATTGGCTGGATGGTTGCTGCAAAGAATGTTGCGGAACAAGTTTCGTTGCCAAAATGGGCTTCAAAGGCCTGAGAGACGGTTTAATAACTTAGCGGAAATTTAGTCGATGCAGTAGCAGCGATCCCATGGCCAAGTAAATCATGTTTTCCGACACGTCAATGCGCTGTTCATAGTCGCGCACCAAGCGTCGGTAACGCATCAGCCATGCAAACGTTCGCTCGACCACCCAGCGCCTTGGCTGAACAGCGAAACCTTGCTGCCGCTGCAGGCGCCGCACGACCTCCACCGTAAAGTCGAGAAACTCTGCCTTGTCCATCAGTTGTCTGCGGTCGTATGCCGCATCCCCAAACAGATGCTTCACCCACGGCCAGCGTTTGACCAAGCCGTCGAGTACCATCTGAGCACCAGTGGAGTCGGCGATATCGGCTGGTGTCAGGTTCATCGCCAGCAAGCGACCATCCGTGTCGACCGCAATATGGCGTTTGCGCCCACTGACTTTCTTGTTGGCGTCATAGCCTCTCGTTCGTGCCCCTGGCGCTTTCACGCTCTGGCTATCGACAATGCCGGCACTCGGCAGCACCTCCCGCTCATTGGACAAGCGATCAAGCATCAGCGCCAAGTCATGAATGGTGCGAAACAGCATGCGCCGCATCAGTCGCCGGAACCAGTAATAAACCGTCTGATAGGGCGGAAAATCATTGGGCAGCATGCGCCACTCGCATCCGGACCGCACCATGTATCGCAGCGCATTGATCACTGCGCGCAAATCCGTTTTGCGCGGTCTTCCCGTCTTCGCTTGCTTCGGCAGCAGCGGTGCGATCAGGTGCCACTCTTCATCTTTCACATCCGTAGGATAACCACGTTTGAGCGGTGTCCGTACCTGTTGATGCTTGCTACGATTCTCTTGTGTCCACATGACAGCTACTCCAAAACGTCAAAGACGCTTTGACACAAAAGTTGCTACGAAGTTTTTAAACCGTCACTGAAGGTTTGCGCTGTTTGCGATGGCACCGGCAAAGCGGCCGTTGAAGCGGGGGGATTCGAGCGCGAAAAGATTTTGGATATGGTTAGTGAATTAGATGACTTTGTTCAGACACACAATGCTCGCGCTGCTTCTAAATTAAGATTTAATTTCAGAGCTTAAATTTCTAATTACATGGTCAAGGAAAAAATAAATCCTTTACAGCATCTAGCCTTTTTTTCCATATTTCCTTCTCCGCTTTATCATCGTTAAAAGATGAATTTAGGTATTCAATATAATACTTCTCGGCAATTTTTTCAATGTTTTTGTTTGCTTCAACTATTTCGAAATTGCGAGAATTTATATATCTAATCGAAATTGCTCCAAATGCATTCAGTGCAATAATGTAGCCGGACATCAGATCGTCTAATTTTGTTTCCATTATTTTGCTAAAATTCTCAAGGTCCAATTGTTTCTTGGACTGAAATGCGAACACGCATGCGATGATGACAAGATTGCAGGCTAATGAGGATGTTTCAAGAACTTGCTGGACAAGAGCCGGTGCGAGTTCTGCAGATGGAGTATGCTCGTCCCTGCTCTTTTCTTTTACTCCAAATCCTTTCGCGGCATCTTGGAAGGTGATTTCAAGTTTCTCAAATTTGGAAGGTATTTCGCTAATTATAGTGCCGAAATCTGAGGTTTGAACTCTTATCGCTTCCATTGCTGAAGATAACTCACTAAGATTGTGTTTTATTTCGAGTGTGGCAGAGCTTAATAATTTTGCGCCAGATTCCGCAAGATCTCCTGTTTCCTTTGTGCGATCCACATAAATACTTATTTCTTCTCTTGTTTTTGCGATTTGTTCAGATACATTGTTTATTGATCCTAAACTTTTTGATAGGCCATCATTTGAAATAAAGGAATAAAAAATAGCTACTAGGCCAAGCACCACTGAGACGAGAGTAGCGGCATTGGACAGGTATTCCGTGAACTTTTCCTTAGGTGTAAACTGGCCTGTCGCCAGTAAGATCATCGAAAAAACTAGAATAACCACTAGATAGGCAAAATGTAGCTTAAGTTTTTCGTGTTCTATACACACAGTTTTATTTTTATCTTGTACCGGTTGAGGCGAAGTATCAGACATTGGCGTCTCCATTCTCGTGAGGAGATTATTTTAGTAGCAATATCGCTCGCTGTCGAGATTTGACTTGTGATTTTTATTTTTTTGATGTAATCTAAGCAGACTTTCCACACTCGTACTGATCGCATGATGCGGCACCGATAGCGGGAATTCGCCGGGCACCCATCCATTGAGGGATTCGCTCGCGTTAAAATTGTATAGTTCATCATGCGGATTGTGATAGAAGTAAAAACATAGCCACCCTTTAGGTGGCTTTTTCTATTGCGCGCCCATTTTCAAGGCCGTCCAGTCCAAAACAATACCAACACCACTTTGCTCAAGACTACCTGGAGCGCCGCATGCCTGTGCTCGACCTGCTACCTCCGCGGGAAGAGGTGCGCCGCGAGCTGGGCTGGGCATTGATCGCTGCTGAGCGCCAGACGCGCGCCGAACGCGACGAACGAAACTGAACTGGCAGGATGCGCGCGCGATCATGCCACCGCAGGCCTGAAAGGAGGTGCGCCATGAAGTAGCGAAGAATCCAGCCCCAGCGCCGCACGGCGCAAATGTGAAGGCGACTTACCGCGCATTTAGCCATTGGCGCAGCGGGTAGTTTGGCACTGGCGAGGCCTTAGCGCATCAATCAGCCCAAAACTACGAGCAGTATAAGCACCACCCAGCCGACGCGCTTTGTAGTCGCGGCTATTCGGCGCCGGACGCTGTAACCAGCAACCAGATACGCGGGTGTAGCTCAAGTGGTAGAGCGCTGGCCTTCCAAGCCGGCGACGCGGGTTCGAGGCCCGTCACCCGCTCCAGTTCTCCTTGCCCGGCACGCCGGGTTTCGCCGCCGGCCGCATCACTGCGCTGGTGGCTTTTCTATTTGAGGTCAGCATGTTCGATATCGACTTCCGCGGGATGATCATCACCTTGATCCTGGTGGGCGCGCTGATCGGCGCCGCCATCGTCGCGCTCGTGCTACTGGCCTGGCCCTGGTTGTGGGCACTGGCCAAGCCGGCGCTGCACGCCTGGACCGTGTGATATGAACCCGCGCCACTACCGCGACATGATCATCCGAGCGACCCAAGCTGGTGACATGCGCCGCATCGACCAACTGGCCACGCAGTTGGCGCAGGCCGAAGAGGCGCGCCGGCTGCTGCAGGCGCTTACCCATTGCCCAGCGTGTGTTGCCAGCGCCACCGCGCGCATGATGCCGCCTGCGCCCCCACTTGAAAGCAACCCATGAACAGCCTGATGACAGTCCAGACGCTGGGCCCGCAACTGATCGCGCTGCTCGGCCTACCGAAGCACTGCGTTTCGTTCGAGTTACGCTGCGCTGCTGGCGAGATCGTCACGGTGAAGTGCGAGTTCTACCCGGAAGAGGCGGAACGCTTCGACATGGTGCTGGCCGCGTATGAGCCGGTGCCGCGCGAGACGCACTTGGTCGAGGTTATCGGCTTCGATGCCTGGATGCGCGAGCGCACCGAGGCCGCGCACCAGGCCATGATTCAGCACGCCCGGCGCGGCGGCCAGCGCTACGGCCTACCAAGCGCCCCGACTTAGTCGCGGTAGCTCTCGGGCCAGGTCGTATTGGCATCGATCCAGTTGTGAAGCAATTGAATTTGCTTCGCGATGCGAATTCGCCTGAGGGGGCTGCAAGGAGTTGAGGGTGGTGGCATTTCTAGCGTCGCATAGCGATCAAGGCGGGGGAAGTACTTATCGTCGTCGTCCATGGTGTCCTCCAGTGATTGAGTTTCCATTTTAGTGCGTTTTTGCTGCCTTCAGATTCAGCAGCGGCTCAAATCAAATTTGCGTAGACGTGTTCGGCGTCAATCTGCCAGCGCGCTCCAGTGGCAGCCCTTAGAGAACGGGCGCAGTCACCGACGTAGCAATGATCCAGAGGACTCCAGCCGCGATGCACCGCGGCGCCTGCTGGAAGCGGGCGGTGTTCAGATTAATCTTCAATATCTTCTTCAAGACCATCACGATCCCCTTGCGCAAACTGACGGCAAATCTCGATATGGTTTAGATCGTACATGCGCGACCCGTCGCTCTTGATGAAAGTTAGAGTCACATCGCCATCCTTATCGAGGCGGCCAAAACCATTCGATAACTCAAATTCTTCGTCAATCACTGCATCGCGGATTGCTCTTGCTTCAGCATCACTAAAACTGTGGACAAAGGAGAAAAAGTCTGTCTGCTGCATCTGAACGTAGTAGGGCATGTTTGGGTCTCATAAAGGCTGAAATTTCACTACGCCAATATTATCAGAGAGAAACGTATGGGGCGTAAATCATCGCTGACAGAAAAACAATGGTCGGAGATTGGCGGGCGCCTTTTAAAAGGTGAGGCAGCCCGAGCACTTGCACGGGAATTCGGCGTATCCGAAGCAGCGATCAGAAAACGCTTTGGTGCGCAGACGAAACAAATAAAAGATGTTGCAAATCAACTGGTTGCAGCAGAGTCAGCATTTAGTGCGCTACCGATTGGTGCGCAGATAAGTGCGCGCACTTTGGCCGATGAGTTGAAAGAAATCTCGATGCACCTGGCCGGCGCCGCACGCTATGGCGCTGCCACCGCGCACCGGCTGTCTGGCATCGCGCACAACAAGGCTGGCGAGATCGATGACGCCGAGCCGCTGGACGACCACAGCGCCGCTGCGCATGTAACAACAAGGATTTCCATGACCGACGCCGTACGCAAACAATCAGCCGAAGCCGCGAAGCTGAACGAGGATTGCGCCCTGGTTGCTGCGCTGCTTGGCGGCACCAAGACCATGCGGGCCGCTGGCAAGAAGTATTTGCCGCAGTGGCCGGGCGAGGACAGCGAGAGCTACGACCTTCGTCTGGCCGTGGCTACGCTGTTCCCGGCTTATGCCCGCACCATAGACGTGCTGTCGGCCAAGCCATTCAGCAAGCCGGTGACGCTGGGCGAGGACGTGCCGGAACGCCTGAAGCCTTGGCTGCAAAACGTCGACCTGTCCGGGCGTGACCTGCACAGCTTCCTGTCCGAGATCACACAGGAGGCGATGGGCTACGGCTTCGCTGGTATCCTGGTCGACTTCCCCAAGGCTGGCAACCTGGTTACGAAGGCAGACGAGCAGGCCGCCGGCGTGCGCCCGTACTTCGTCCAGGTGCATGTGCAGAACGTGCTGGGCTGGCTGCCGAAGAATGCAACCAGTCTTGATGGGCTGACCCAGCTGCGATTGCTGGAAAGCGTGTCCGAGCCGAACGGCGACTTCGACACCAAGGAAATCGAACAGGTGCGCGTCCTGGGGCGCGGCACCTGGCAGACCTGGCGCCAGAGCGAAACTGGCAGCAAAAAGGAGTGGACGCTGCATGAAGAGGGCATCACCAGCCTGAAAATCATCCCATTCGTGCCTGTCTACGGCAAGCGCCTGGGCTACATGCAGGCCACGCCGCCGCTGCTGGAACTGGCGCACAGCAACGTGGAGCATTGGCAGAGCAAGAGCGACCAGCAGAATATTTTGCACATCGCACGCGTGCCGATTCTGTTTGCGAAGATGCTCGAAGGCAGCGATATCGCAGTCGGCGCCGGGACCGCAGTGAAGTCGGACTCGCCCGAAGGCGACCTTAAATTCGTGGAGCATGGCGGCAAGGCCATCGAGGCCGGCCGCCTGTCCATTCTCGACCTGGAAGACCGCATGCGCCAGGCCGGTGCCGAACTGCTGGTGATCAAACCGGGCAACGTGACGGAATCGCAGACCCTGGCCGATAATGAGCAGGGCGCATGCGCGCTGCAGAAGATCGCGGGCAATGTTGAAGACGCAGGCGACCAGGCGCTGCAGCTGTTGGCCGACTGGGTGAATGAGCCGGAAGGCGGCCACATCACCATTTTCAAGGACTTCGGCGCAGCGTCGCTGGCCGAGGCCAGTGCGGAATTGCTGTTCAAGAGCGTAGCCAATAACCGGATTTCCGGAGAAACCTACTTCAATGAGCTGCAACGCCGCGGCATCGTATCGCCAGATTTGAAGTGGGAGGATGAGCAGGAGCGCATCCAGTCCGCGCCACCTGACCTGGCGGGGGAATAAATGGGTGCGCTCGAAGAGTGGATCGCCGAGATGTTCCTGACGCACTCCCTGAACCTGCTGCGTTTCTCGGCCGGCACGCAGGATAAGATATTGGCCCTGATGGGCGCCATGTCAAAGGAGCTCACGGCAAAATTGAACGAGGGCGAGATATCGACCTACGGCAAGCAGCGCTTGGGCGCGCTGCTGCGCGAGTCGAACGCACTGATCTCGTCGCACTACACAGGCATGCAGGCCGAACTGACCCGCAACCTGACCGGCATGGTGCGCATCGAGGCCGATTACACGGCCAAGGTGCTGACGCAGGGCCTCAAGATCAAACTGGGCGCAAAGCTGCCGCCGGCGACGTATCTGGAAAAGCTCGTCGGCGACACGTTGATCAAGGGCGCGTCGTCGGCGGACTGGTGGAAGCGCCAGGCGCTCGATACGCAGTTTCGATTCGCCAGCCAGGTGCGGCTCGGTGCTGCGCAGGGCGAAACGACGTCACAGATCGTGTCGCGCGTGCTGGGCAAGAGTGCGAAGGCGGCCGATCTGGCGCCAAGCATGCCTGCCACGCCACCGATGCCGGCCTGGACACCAAGCGCGCCAGCGGCCCCGGCAGCCAAGGGGCCAACGCCTGCGCCGGATCCTGTTGCGCCGGGTGAGCAGGGCATCTTAAAAGCGTCATCTGCGAATGCGCGCGCGCTGGTGCACAGCTCGGTACAGGCCGTGGCCAACGCCGCGCGACTGGCCTCGTTTCAGCGGAATGCGGAGTTGATTGAGTGTCTGGTCTGGCTGTCGACGCTGGATTCGCATACTTGCCTGCTGTGCGCCATGCGCGACCTGCACGAGTACTCGCTGCACGATCAGGAGCCGATCAACCATAACCTGCAGCAGCGCGGGCGCGTACTGGACGAGCGCGCCCAGCGCCTGGCCGAAGCGGAGGAGCGCGTTGCCGAGCAGGCGCGTGAAAACGGGATTGCTGCCATTCGCATCGCGGACCAGACCGCCGCGAATGAAGCCGAAGCTCAGCGCCTGCGTGGCGAGGCCGGATCCTTGGCTAGTGGTGCGGTCGCCAGTACGCAAGCCACCGGGATGAGTAAGGAGCAACTGCAGGGTGCGCTAGATAGTAAGGGCATCAAATACCCTGCGGCGGCAAACAAGGCTGAACTTCAAGCGCTGCTGGGTGCTTGAATGAGGTAGTGGTTGCTGGCAAAAAAACGGCGCCATCGTGCAAGGCGCCAATTTCAATTAAGACGACTTGGCTTTGCGACGAGCCATGAAGCCGATGAGGCCCAGGCCTGCCAACATCATGCCGTAGGTTTCCGGCTCTGGTACTACTGGGGTGATATTCGCTGTATAGGCCATGTTACTTACAGAATGGTGGTTCCATGCGCCATTCAAATCAAGGGGATTGGCGCCATCGGAATTCAGATACGCAAATTTGCCTCCCAAGCCAGCGTCGGCGGTCGAACCTTGCATCGTCACGCTTGAAATTGGATTGTCGATGCCTGCAGTTGTTAAAAATGCGATGTACTTTACACCGACTAGCAATGTCAAATTGATTTCATTCGCTACGAGTGTCTGGACGCCACCGCTATACGCGATTGGTGAACTTGTGTACAAGGCCGGCCCGATGGCTTTGCTGCCATCCCAAGTCGCAATTATCAACCCCACGTTGCCATTGTTACCTGCAGTCGCATAAAAGCTGAAATCCTGAAGTACTCCTTCGAATGATGTCGTTAAGGTTTCGCCGTAGCTGGTCGTGTCAGGAGCACCCAGAGAAGAGATTCCACTGCCAAGTAACGCGACGTTGGAAAAGGTTATGGCTTGTGCGTGGATGCAGGCGCAGAAAATGAGAGCGCTGAGCGTAATTTTGGCAACAATTTTTGAGTTCATTTCATCCCTGTGTTTTGATGTTAAAAAAGTACTGAAATTAATTATACGACAATTTTATGCGGTATTTGCTGGATATATTTTTATTATCAAAGTAACAGGAATAAATTATGATCATCATCGAAACAGGTGCCGGCCTGGCAGACGCAGACTCATATGCCAGCGTCGCCGCGGCTGATGCGCGTTGTGCCAGCCTGGGCCTGACCGCTTGGGCGGCGCTGGCCGAGGCATCCAAGGAGATCGCCTTGCGCAAGGCGGTTCAGTTCATGGCCTCCTACCGCACGCGCTGGGCCGGCCGCCGGGTGTATCAGCATCAGGCGTTGGATTGGCCACGCTACAATGTCGTGGTCGACAGCTTCATTGTGCCCAGCATCATCGTGCCGGTGGACGTGGTGAATGCTTGCATTGACCTGGCCGTGCGCGCCGGCAACGGCGAAGACCTGCTTCCCGACCTCGACACCGGCTCGAACGCCATCAAGAAGGACAAGACCGGCCCGCTGGAAACGGAGTACTTCCAGAACACCACGGACGCGCGCGAGCGCTTCGTGGCCGTGGACGCGCTCCTGGCGCCGTACTTCGGTGCGGCCGGCGGCGGCAATTCGATGAAGGTGACACGGGCATGAGCACCTACCCGGCAGTGAAGATCGACGGCTGTTTCGTCGCCGATAACACCTACTGCGACGACGGCAAGGTATGGATCGTCACCAGCCTGATCGCACGCGCTAAGGACTTGGTGCCGTTCGACCTGCCGCTGGCGGCGATTTACTCCGGCAGCGAGGTCTGGACCCCTGTCGGTTCGGCCTACGGCATCGCGCACCACGTGCGCCGCGCGCTGGACGTCAACCGAGTATCCGATCATTCTGTGCCAGCAGGGCTTCATCATGGACGGCTGGCACCGGGTGCTGCGTGCCCTGATCGACGGCAAGACCACGATCAAGGCGGTGCGCTTCGTGGAGACGCCGCCGTATGACTACTTGAAAGCGCCATAGGCTATGACCGATTACAGCAAAACCGCCGCGCGCGCCGACCAGTCCCTGCGCCGCAAGGGCGGCATCGTGGTGCTGCGCCAGGTAGTGACCGGTGATTACGATCCGGGCCTGGGCACCGCGCCCACCATCACCACAGACTACGAAGGCACGGGCGTGAAAATCGCCTACGAGGCCGAGAACATCGACGGCACGTTGATCTAGGCGGGCGACCAGAAGCTGCTGCTGTCACCACTGCAGCGTAATGGCGCGCCGATGCCGCAGCCTACCGCCGCCGACCTGGTGCTGTTCGGTGGCGCCAACTACACGGTCAAGGCCGTCGAAACCACCGCGCCGGTCGACGTGACCGTGCTGCACACATTGCAACTCAGGGGGATTTGATGGCCGGTATGTCGTTTTCCATGCAGATCGCCGAGTTCATCGCCAAGACGAAGGCCAGCCAGGACTTGGTGGTGCACGCCATCACTTTGAAGATCGACAACAAGCTGGTGCAGCGCTCGCCGGTAGGTGACGCCAAGTTCTGGAAGCACAAACCGCCACCTGGTTACACGGGCGGCCGTTTCCGCGCCAATTGGCAGCTTTCCATCGGTTCGCCGGCTGCCGGTGTGCGCGATCTGATAGATAAAGACGGCAGCGCCACAATCGCCGCCCACGGCAGCACGCTCAGCGCGGCAAAGGCGGGCGATGTGATCTACCTGGTGAACAATCTGCCTTATGCAAAAAGAATCGAGGAGGGCTGGTCCCGCCAGGCGCCCGTCGGTGTCGTTGCCCTGACAGTCGTAGAATTCCGCACCATTGTGGACAATGCTGTGAACGGCGTGCGCGACGGCACCACCGTAAGCGAGTTCGCGCCAGGCTATTCAAGCTATAAATTATGAGCCAACCAACAATACGAGCGGCACTGGAGGCTGCCCTGGACAGCCGCGCGCCAGCCATCGACACCGCTTGGCAGAACGTCCCGTACGCGCCGGTCACTGGCCGGCCATATCAGGCAGCCTACCTGCTGCCGGCGGAACCGGCCAATCACTCCATGGGCGATGGCTCGCGCCAGGAGCGCGGCATCTTCCAGGTCAGCCTGATGTATCCGTCAGGGCAGGGCACTGCCGTTGCCGGCGCGCGCGCTGAAATGATCAGGGAGCTGTTCCGGCGCGGCGCAAGCTTCACGAAGGGCGATTTGACCGTGCAGATCGAGCGCACGCCTGAAATCGCAGACGGCCGCGAGGACGGCGACCGCTGGATGGTCCCTGTCAAGATTCGCTGGTTCTGCAACCTGTAACCCGCATCACCCACACAGATCCGCACTTACGGCTTGCTGCCAGCAGCCAAGATGGCACTGGCCATTGCCGACCTGGAGGAGCAGAACGCGGCCTTGGCTGGCTTCGCGAATAGCGAGAAGACCATCGAGCTGAATAATCGTAAGATCGACAGCTTGAGCCGCTTGCGCGCCGCGCAAGGTGTCGCCCAGGCCCAGGAGGCTGGCACCGACGTCGCCAAGGCCAAGGAACTGCTGGATATTTTGACGGCCGTCGACACGGCGGCGCAGGCTGCTGCCACCGGCATGGCCGAATCGTTCGGTGCTGTGGGGAAAGCGATCGGCGGCCTGACCACAGCGCTGACTGGCTACGAACGCACGCAGGCTGGTGTCGCAGCGCAACTGGCGGCCTCAATGAAGGACGCCGGCGGTGATCCGACTAAGATCGCCAAGGCTCAAGCCACAGCAGCCCAGCAGGGCGCGCAAGCGCAGATCAAGTCTTATGGAGACATGGCCAGCGCCGCCAAGGGCTTCTTCAAGGAAAGCAGCACCGGCTAATCGGCGAGCTTGATCAACTGGCGTGCGCATTCCCACTAGTGTGGCAGCCGGAGATTTATGGAATAGGTATAGACGAGGGCGACGAGATCGCTGCTCAGGGGGCGGCTGCGAGACCGCGTTTAGGAATCGAGCTCACCCAGAGCCTGCAATTGGAAAATGCGCCGAATAGCGGCGACTGGCTTACCACTGCCGGGCATGCCGCGCTTAGAAGTCAGGTTTGGGGTAATTGGCAGGCGGATCCAGACAGTCACCGATATCGCCGTCATAATGATGGTGAGATATTGCGGGCGACACTTGATTGGCTTACCGCAACATGTCCGCGCTGAATCAGCAACTGGTGTATACAATCAGGCTCCAGAAATACCGATCGTCACAAGACTACGATACCTCAAACGGGGTCAAACTTGTCCTTGTGGGCCTTAGAGGCGTTGACGGCACTCTGAGGTTTTGGCATGCAGAAAAAGCTTCGAAGCAAGATGCTTGAGATGTAGATGCTATAAACTCAGCTAGGCTTCCGCGGCGAAGCCTGGGCGAAGCGTAATTGTCTCTATGGTCAATATAACCCGATCCATATCGATGTGTACCAATCAGCTGAGGCGGGCAGCGTGAGCGTACGCTCTAATGCATCGCGACCAGCACGATGCGTTGCAGTACCGATCGACATTCAAACGTCAGCACCGGCTGCGGCAGCCAGCCCCAAACCGCAGGCACCGCCTACACGTCAAGCCAAAGTCGGAGCCCTGCAAAAACCTGAGCTATAAAGTCGCAGGGTGTTTAGCCATGGAAGATATCCTGTCTGAGCCTGCCGAAGCTCAAGCGGCATTTGCTAGCGCGCAGTAGGAGTCTCTGCAGGGCAGGGGATAGGCAGGTCGGCCCCGATCTCGTCGTTGGATCCGGCAGCTGTGAGATCGCGCACCAGGAGTCTGGCAGGACACCCAGGTCTCAACACGATCATTGGCTCTTCATCTTTCAAGAGCCATGGATCAGGAGAGCCTAAGCTATAGGTGGCGATTCAGGTAGCTATAGCTGCTATTTTGGACCGGATGTGATTACCGGAAAGAATATCAACGGACTGTTTGCTAATACGTGAGGGCAAAATAAGTGAAGCCCGCGTATTTAGTTTAGTGACCAAGGAAGCGTGACACAGTGCTGCTTTGCCGTATGCCGACATCTTATAGGTCGACGCAAATTTTCTATACGGATTGTGGAAAAAAACTTACGTGCAAACCGCTCGCTTAACGGACGGTTTGCAGACGAACGACGACGGTCCGATCGATATCGAGATTTTCGTTTGCGACCCCGTAGGCGCTGTCGGCGCCCTGTGCCGACAGCCCATTCACCAGGATCAGGCCGGGCGCGGCGTCCTCCAGCGTTTTGGCGGCAGCGGCTGCCCGTGCGGCAGACAGCATGCGATTGCCGCTGTCTTTGGTGCCGGCTGCCGGACAGCCATCGATCTTGACCGCATCCCGAATCTGATTGACGTAGGTGCAGCGGGGCGCGACCCTGGCGCCGCAGTTTGACGCTGAGGCAGCGGGCGGTGAGGCAAGGCCGGTAATCGACGCGTTGAAGCGGCCGCCGGTGCTTTCAGCATGGTGGACCGCAGCAGCGGCCAACAGTTTCAGTTCAATGTCGATCGTCTGGCTGCTGCAGGCATTGCTGGCGAAGGATTTGCTGGGGGCGAAAGTCACCACGTAGTCGCGCCCGTCGCGCACGCATGCTGTGTTGTGGGCGGCAAAATAGCCGCTGGCGCAGAACGACGCGCCAGCGTCCGGCGTGGCGGCAGTGCCGCCGCCGCTGCCGCCGCCAGCGGGATACGGGGCCACATTGATCACCGGCGCGACGGTATTGGTGGGGTTGAAGGTATTGCTGTTATTGATGTTGAAGTTGGCGTTCAGCGTCGCCGAAGCCTGGCTGACGGCATACGCGGCGGCGGATACGTTGATGTTGTTGGCTATCGCCACCTGCAGGTCGCTGCCTGCCACACCGGTCTGGCTGACAAGCAAGGCCGGTGCGCTGCGTGCGGCGTCGTCGATGACCTTGGCACTGGCGGCGTCCGCAATCCGCGTTACGGAGGCCTCATCGACTTGTTCCAGTGTTGGGAAGATAATTTCTGGCGGCGGGATTTTCCCATACTTGTCTTTTTCGGGCACGCGCGCGCCGGCCTTGACCCTTGTTTCCATCTTTTCGACCAGCAGCATCTGGCGTGCGGCCCACTCGTTAGCAAGGGAAACGTGCAGTGCGACGGGCGGTGCTGGCGGCGCTTTTTGCCCGTCCACCATCGCTGCATAAGATGCGCTAATGCTGCCGAACAATTCATGGGCACCGTGAGCCGATCCTGTCGCATCGTACTCTACCAGCTTGTCTTCGATGATGGTTTTGTTCGCTGCATCGTCCTTGATGTCCGTGATGAACAGCGTGTCAACGATCTCGGTCAGCATGGAAAATTGCGTGCCCTGCTGCAGATTGCTGCAGGCAGCGCGCCGCATCTCCCGCATGAATTGCTGCAGGTATTTCGGGTTATCCGATCCGGTTTTTTTCAGCCGTTCCTGGTAAATGCCTTCGATCTTTAGCTTGGCCTTGTTGACGCTTTTCTGGATATCGGGACCGAAAGCCATGTAGCTGACGCTGATGACGCCGTAGCCTTGCTGGTCCAGTTTGTTGATGATGGCGTCGGCTGGCCGCAACGCGCTGTGCAGCATGTCGAGACTGCGCCGAGCGACATGGACTATAACTTGGTTGCGCAGCGTGTCGCTGATGACAAGCCGGTAGTCGCCGGACAGAAGTCGTTCAAACTGGTCAAGGGTGGCTCGGAAGTTGGTATCCCAGGCGGCCAACTCGATGGCCATTTGCTGGCTGAACAGCTGACGGTCCTTATACAGCGTCTGCCGTAGTACGTTGATGCTGGTGCGCAGATCAGCGAGCTTTTGGCGTATCGCTGCCGGATCGATTTGATTCACTGCATTTGCTACGGCAACCAGCCGGTTTTGCTCTGGGCTTTGCAGGCTGTTTTCGAGTGCATCTTTTTTCTGATTGACAAGGTCTCTCAACTCATTCAGTTGCGTGACGACCTTCTCAAACTTGTCTAGCTCCGCTTTCCTGAGCATCTCGGCCTCGCCGGTTGAGAACTCGTAGTCATACTTGGTCTGGATTTGTGCAAATGCGCACAAGGGCAGGAATTCGTAGTGTTTCTTGCTTTGATTTAGCCATACATCACAGTCGCCGAAGTTGCCAAGATGCGCGGTGAGTATATTGCTGGGAGCAGCGTTCGGCAGGGGATCTTCTTGCACTTGTCGGCATTGTTCCGATACGTCAACCCGTTGACCAATCGATTTGGACATCTGGGCTGCACAACCACTGAGCAAGCTGATCCCAACTATGACGAACATAGTAAAAGCATGTATACGCATGATTTTTCTCCCTAGTGTCTTGTCATACTAATGGCGAAAATTGAAAAAATTATCACCAAATATCACTTAGATAACAAAATTACCTAGAAAGAGGAGTGAAAAATTGTCCTCAAGACCATCTTTGCGGATGTCAGATTGTACCGGCTTGAGCCGTACGGCACCTAGCGCGCGACGAATCGTTGCTGCGCACACGCGTAAAGCACAGCGGTGATGAAGTTCGTCGGCGATTTCCTGCAAGCTGGCCTGCGCGCGCTCCATTACGATATCGTGTAAAACTGCGATATGCTCAGGCTTCAACGCAGGTGGTCTGCCGCCGGCTCTGCTTGACGGCTCCGTGCCGTTGAGTGGATATTTCGTTGCCGTGGCATGCTCCTCCCACATCGCGATAGCATGCCACAACTCCGATATTGATTTTGTCTACAAATAGCAACTTGGGGCAAATCTGGGGCAATAGGTTGTTAACCCGCTGTCCAGCCCCAAACGATACGGCCGCTTCCTGCGGCCGTTTTCACGTCAAGGGAGTCCATAAGCTTAGCTTGCGGGCGGTTCCTCTCGACGGAATTATTAAGCTAAACCAGCGCCAGACCTATTTGTTGCCAGCGCCAGCGGGTGCATTGCTGCGCCCTCCGCCGGATGGCTTGCCCGTTCCACTTGGCCACCCTCCGCCATTTCCTTGCCCACGGCCCCCGCCGGCTGCCCCGCCAGCTTTACTGCCACCGCCCTGGGAGCCAGCACTACGGCCTCCGTTATTACCGCTACCTTTGCTCATTTTTATCTCCTTTCCGGATCACTGTGAATCGCCACGCGTCTGCTGGACACTCGCTAGCCTTTCAAAATGCCTTCGCTCGCACTCGGAATGCAGTTCATTTCTTGTCGCCTTTGGTGCTTGCCGCTTCACATCACGGACATGCGGCATTCGCCAGGCCACCGGTGTTGCAAGCATTGAGGTAGCCTTGCGCCACTGCTGGCGTCAATTTACCGCCCGTCTGTGCGTTGATGAATGCTGTGCGACAAGCGCTTTGACCGTTGCTCCCCGGGACAATCGTTTGAGCGTTCATGCGTTGAACATAGGTGACGGGGTCGACGCCACAGAGCAGGGCGTTGCTTTGCGCGACAAACGCTCCGGCAGCGTTCTGGACGATATTGGTCGCTTGTTCGCAGTTGTTGGCCTGAGTGCGCACTGTCAGGTGGAGAGGGACGGGCGGGTTCACGCCATTTGGCTGGAGGCCGAAGGTCAAGTGAACGTCGGGTTGTGCGGCCGTCAATTCACACACTTGCAGGTTTTGCGTAGCAGGGCTGAGGCTTTTGCAGAGGCCGCTGGTGGCGGCATTGCCATAAAACGCCAGCGATGGGCATCTATTTGGAATCTGCGCCAAAGCACAGGAGGAGGCGGACAACAGCGAAACGATCATTGCGGCATGACGCATCTGGGATTTCATCTTGTTCCTTTCGACTTGGCTGAATGGTTGAGTCTGCTATCTCAAATTGAGGTCTGGCGACTAGCTCCAGGATGTAAGCAATACAAATCCTACATGTTTCGACTAAAGAAAAACTATTCAAATGTAATAATATTAATTTTTTGAAAATATCGTTGATATGTATCAGTGGTGTCCCGGTCCAACTGAGCACAAGTGCGCTTTCCAGGTATCGGGGGGATGTTATCTGCTGATGCGATAGCGCTCTTGATCCTTTCCTTGAGCGGAAAAATCATCGATCCAGCTGCCGTGCGATCGTCCCGATTCCGGCTCAGGATGTACGGATCGTCTTCGGCCAAGGTACTGACTGACGGCAGCATCAACGCGTGCATCGAAGGTGACGCTCCCGAGGGGGCGCCGATGCGCGAACTGAAGCTGGTCACGCCGCCGGCTTGGGTCTGGGCTCTGGGGTTCAAAATCTGCCACTCCTGGTCTCGCGTACGCAACCCGGTGTCGAGTTCGGAGGCCGGCAAAAACATGGCTTGCAGTGCCTGCACCGTCCCACCCGATCCCGGCGGCAGTAAGCCAGACGGCGATTGACGCTGTACAGCCTAGGCTACTGATTTTCTTAAGATATAGAACATAATAATGTTATATAAACGCCATTTTTTTTGCCAGCGGTGTTGTAGTATGGCAATTCGTGACTGGGGTTTGGCGATCGAGGCACTCAGGGGATGTCCCTTTTGTAAGCATGATTCCATGGCTGCGACCTTTGCGGCCATTTTCGTATGCGGGCGATCCTGGCTTGCTTTGCATCGATCCGGCGCTTGCCGAAGCATCGTCAAAATATCAAACTGGGGATCAGGAATGCCGAACTCGCTTGCCTATCATGTTGTCGTAAATGCGCTCGAGGGCAAGGCTGGCTGGACGCCGATGAGCAGGTTCGTCTCCGCGGTGTCGCACGCCATCAGTGGCCACTTGCCATATCAGCGCTACCATGCCGCTGGCCGCGCCAGAATGGCTGAGGGAGCTGGGGCCGGTGTGGTCGAGCGCATGGTCAACGACTTCCTCGCCACCGACATCAACCCTGGTTATCTGCTTCTATCGTCATTCCAGCGCGAAGCCGATGTGTTGATCGCGTTCAACGTCTATAACCAGTCAGCCAAACTTGGCGTGCAGACTAGCCTTGGCGCCAGTGGTTACGCGCGCCGGCCCAGCAGTGCGTCCCGCAATGGCGCAGATGGAACGCTTGCGGCCGATGGCGACGATCCTGATGGCTGCCGCCAAGGCACCCTGGCGATTGTGGAAACCATGATGGCGACCACGCGGCGCAATGCGCAGTTGCCGAACGGAGCAGAAAAGCGCAGCTTGACCACCGTTGCCAGGATCCTGGGTGTGGAGGCGTCCGCTGCCGGAGAAGTGGCTCTTGTGTTTGAAAGCGAGGGACACCTTCCCATCGCCAGTGTCGCCCGCAAGCTGGGCTGCCACCAGCGCACTTTGGAGCGCCGGTTGCGGGAGTCAAATATAACCGCTGAAGCGCTTAGACAAGCGTCGCGCTTGATTCGCGCATCGCATCGCCTCTCATCCTTCGACAGCCTTACGATGATTGCCTTTGACGAAGGTTTTTCTGATTTGGCCCACATGACCAGGGCATTTCAAACCGCATCGGGAATGCCTCCCAGTCTCATACGCAAGTTGATGCGCCTTAAGCCACCTCATAAGTGACCTTCCATTTCCAAGCTTGCTTATTATGCCGGCGTGTCATGTAGCCCAGTTGGCCAAGGCCCGTCAGCAGCATGCCATAGTGTAGCTCACGTCTGTTATAACTGCGATAGCACTGGGCATGCAAGGGATTGGCGCGCCGACGTTGAGGGGCCATTGCGTCAGCCGTGCGCCCGTATGCCGAAGGCAGATAGTCCAGATGCGCCCAAATACAGGCGCTCGGACCTGCAAAAACAGGCCAGGCCTGTTGTCTTTCACATTGGCGCGAGTTACCCGGATCGCCCTTGGTGAGACCGGCCTGGTTCAGGCCGAACCATGATGGCGATATTGTCACAGGTCCGACGTTGCGTTGCCATTGGGAATGACCAGTACAAAATCGTAGCCCTGAATCATGCCCTGGACACTGCTGTCTCCATTCGCCAGGGATTTGGCCGATCCCAGCAAGGGGCGCACGTCGAACAATGACCATTCCTTATGTTCACTCGCCGCGGCAAAGAAGGGCAATACGCCAGCCATGGTGGACTTGGTATCGACTTTTTCGATTTCTGTGGTGGCAGACGCGCGCCCAATGCCGGCAAATTGCGACTGCTGGCCTTTGGACGCGAGCACCAGCACATGCAGCGATTTTTGTCCGCGGCCTTCTGCATATTCAGCCAAATAATTGCCGATCTCCCGGCTACCGGCGCCAAGCGGGTTATAGCCCCGGAATACATGCACTGCACCGGCTTTCAGTAACATGCGCTGTGCAGGCGCAAGCGTCAAATGGCTGGCCACATACTGCTTCATCAGCCTTGCACGCTGTGTATTGGACGAATACCCTTGTCCCGGCGTCATGTTTTTGGCATAAATGCTGCGGCTATCAATCAAGGAATTCAACATCGCCAAGGCGGGCATTTCCTTGGGTGTCGTGAGCAGCTTCTGTAACGCGACTAATTCTTCTTCCTTGATTTTTACCATGAAAAGCTCTCGCGGATCTCCGCTCTCCGACGCTCGGCGATAATCGTCGCTTTCAAGCTTGCGGAAGGCCTCGATTTTTGATTTCGCCAAAGGACCAAGCGGTTGCTCGGCCATTTGATCGAGCAAATATTTCGAAGCGCCCATGAGTTCCTGATCCATTCCCACTAAATGGAATGATGGTCCGGCAGCTTTCGCGATACGCGCCAGGAATTGGGCCTCAGCTTGCCATTTGTAAAACGCAGTCGCGACTGGATATGCCTTATTAAATGCCGCTATGCCAGCGACGCCGGTATCGGATTTCAACGTTTTTTCCAAAGCATCAGCAACCGCCGGCCCATTTTCGATAATCAGCGTCGTAAATCCTTGCTTTGCCAATTCTTCAAAATACGCCGCCGAAAAATTCGCAATTTCAGCAATGCCATGGTCTTCGCCGATGAGTACGAACTGGCTTTCCAAGCCCGCGTTTAGCAATGTCGCAGCGCCGGAACCAGCCATCTTTCCATGATCGATTGTGATAGTCGTGCGTAGGGTGGCCAGGCGGTCTGGCAACGATAGCGGCTTATCCGCCGACAAGACAGGCATGGCCAAGCTGGCCAGCATGGTAAAAATAATCATGGAACGAGGTTTTTGCATTATTTTTCGCATAAATTGTGTTCTGGCTGGCGATTTCAGTCGCGGTGTATTTGGAAGCAGGATGTCCTGCTCGGCTGGTAAGCAATCGCGATCACGCGCTATCAGTATGCTGCGCGTAATTCGGGTAGGCTGGCCTTGAGGATACTTCCTTTTATAATTTTTATGTATGGGCGGGAAGGAGAAATTTGCCGATGCCACGGTAAATCAGGTGACGCGACAAGGATCCTGACACAGAAGGGTGTAAGTTTGGCTACTGGAATATAGTATCCGCAAATAATTGATGGAATTTTAATAATTCTCACCGCTGATTGCCCTGGAGAACGACACCGGGCGTCTAACTGCATCACCTGAATGACATAAACATGAAAAATACCAACAAGGCCACCCTGACCGGGCTGGGCGCCATTCTGCTGTGGAGCTCGATTATCGGACTGATCCGCAATGTCACCGACCTGCTGGGACCCACGGGCGGGGCGGCGATGATGTACAGCGTGGCGTCGGTGTTCCTGCTGCTGTCCGTGGGTTGCACGCGACCGAGCGAATTTCCACGCCGCTATCTGCTCTGGGGCAGCCTGCTGTTCGTCACTTATGAGCTGTGCCTGGCGCTGTCGATAGGCTATGCCAGCACGGCGCGCCAGGCCATTGAGGTGGGTATGGTGAACTATTTGTGGCCAACCTTCACCATCGTCGCGGCCATCGTGTTCAATGGGCAGAAGAGCAATTTCCTCATCGTGCCGGGTTTCCTGCTGTCCGTCGCCGGCATCAGCTGGGTGCTGGGCGGCGAACAGGGTTTTGATCTGGCTGGTAGCGTGGACAACGTGCGCGGCAACCCGCTCAGCTATGGCCTGGCCTTTGCCGGCGCGCTGATCTGGGCCGCGTATTGCACCGTGACGGCGCGCATCGCGCAGGGCAAGAATGGCGTGACCCTGTTCTTCATCCTCGTTTCCGTCAGCTTGTGGATCAAATACCTGCTGCAAGGCGGCGGCCCCATGGTGTTTACTGTCGAGGCCGTCATCTACCTGCTGCTGGCCGCCGGCGCCATGGGCTTTGGCTACGGTGCCTGGAACGTGGGAATTTTGCACGGCAACGTCACGATCCTGGCCGGCGCCTCGTATTTCATCCCCGTGCTGTCCGCCGCGCTGTCGTCGCTGCTGCTGCGCACGCCGCTGTCACTGGCCTTCTGGCAAGGTTCGGCGATGGTGTGCGGCGGCGCCATCCTGTGCTGGCTGGCGACGCGCGCACGACGCATCAAACCAGTCAGCAACTAACACCGCGCCGCCAGCCGCTAGTGCGACAGCACCGGATCGCGCGGCCTGTGCCCGAGGTAAGGCAGCAAGCTGATGAGGCCAAGCACGGCCAGTGCGACGCCGACCCACAGCGGGGAGCGCAGGCCGTAGCCGGCGGCGATGCCGAGACCGCCGAGCCAGGAACCGGCGCCCAGGCCGATGTTGATGACGGACGTGTGCACCGTGTTGACCAGCGGCCCCGGATGGGCCGTTTTCATCACGCGGGCGATGATGGCGGGATTCATCGACATGCCGACCAGGCCCGTGACGACCAGCAAGGTGACGCTGATGGTCTTGTCGTGCGCAAAGACGGCGAACAGTGCCAGGCTGATGCTCAGGATGACCATGCCCCAGACCATGATGACGGTGGTGTAGCGGTCCGCATAGCGGCCTACCACGCCATTGCCCACCACGTTGGCGACGCCGTAGACGCCCAGCAGCCAGGGGATGTCGGAAGCTTGAAATCCTGTAATTTGCGTCAGGATGGCCGCGAAGTAGCTGAAGGCCGCGAAAATCGCTCCGATGATGAGGCCGCTGCTGGCATACGCTGCCCACAGGTGGCGGTTGCGGAATTCCCCCAGTTCCTTGCCGAGGCTGACGACTTCGGACGGTTTGGAGGGCGGCACCAGTACGCTGATGAGCGCCAGGCACATCAGCGCCAGCAGCACCACCAGCCAGAAGCTGGCGCGCCATCCCAGGTGCTGGTCGATAAGCGTGGCGACCGGCACGCCCACTACGGAAGCGAGCATGAGACCGCCAATCACGACGGCGGCGGCGCGTCCGCGCGCGTCGGGCGCGACGATGTCGGCGCAGATCGCCAGCGACAGGCCAAAGCAGGTGGCGGCGGCCACGCCCGTGACCACCCGCGCGATGGCCAGGATGTCATAGCTGGTAGCGGACGCGGCGACGGATTGGGCCAGCACATAAAAGCCCAGCAGCCACAGCAGGCCCCGCTTGTTCGGCACGCGCAGCTTGAGCAGGACGATGGTGCTCAGCGGGCCGCCGATGACCATGCCCATGGCATAGAGCGAGATCAGGTAGCCGATGCGTGTCACCGGTTCGTCCATGGCCAGGGCCAGCGACGGCATCATGCCCGCCACCATGAATTCGGAGGTGGTTAACGAAAAGATCGTCAACCCCAAAATGTAAACAACCAGCGGCATAGCAATATCCTTCGAGAGTAATAACAAAAACACCCGCCAGGCGTGGCGCGCGCTACTGCCGCATGCGGCCGGGGCGCGCGCCACGTCCTGGTCAGTTGTTGCAAGACGTAAAGACGCTGTCCGGAATGTCGCCGACCAACAGATTGGGAAAGTCGCGTACCGACAGGTGCTGCGGGTCGTTGCCAGTGACCATGCGCAACAGGCGGTTGCCACCGGCCTCCAGGTAAAAGACCGATGGCGGCTTGCCCGTCCGCTCGACTACCCAGGCGTCCGCCTCCCGGCCCAGCACGCTGTGGAGGCCGTCGTGACGGGCACTGCCGTCGACCAGCACCGCTTGCGGCAGGAACAGGTCATGGAACGGCGTCACCTCGTCGGCCAGCGCCGTGCCCTGCAACTGCTGGCCAGTTGCCTGCGCCTGCCTGGCATAGGCCACTTTCTGCTTGCGGCTTTGTTCGCGCCTGGCGTCGCCGATTTCCGACATCCACAGCAGGTGTCCATGTTCCTTTTCTGACCAGGGATTGAACAGGCCGTCGATGCGGCAGATGTTGCGCGCATAGTCGAACCAGCAATAGCCGGACGTGACCTGGTCATCCGCCTGCATCGGCGTCCAGTAGGAAACATAGGCGCTACTCCATTGCATCGGCAGCAGCGGCGGGGAGACGTGTGTCGGCATGGTGTCTCCCTTAGCGGCCCAGCGCGTAGCCAAGGCTGGCCATCAGCGCTTCCTGCAGCGACGGCAAGTCTTTGCGGCGGGCGTCGAAGCTGGCGGTCAGCTCTTCATTGCTCAGTTCGATACGTTCGCCGACGCTTTCAAACCACAGGCGGCTGCTGTTGGCGTGCTCCTTGAACAGTTGCACCAGGGGCACGGCGCGGGCATTGAAACTGTCCAGGGCTGCGGCCGTGCCGGCTTCGGTATTGAGGATCTTGACCAGCAGCAGGGCTGCCACCACGGCCATGGTGGTGCCGTGGCCGATGGAAAAATGCCCCGATTGCAACGCATCGCCGAGCAGGACGAACTTGCCGTCGCAGGCCTGGTCGTGGCTGAGGGTCATGAAGTTGCGCCAGCCCTGGCCCGGTTGGCTCTGCAGTCCGTGCTCGCCGAGTTCGGCCTTGAATGTGTTGGCGATGTACGCGGCGGCATCGCGCTCGGACAGCGCTTCCAGCCCGGCCCTGGCGTACGTTTCTTCGCTGCACTCGACGATAAAGGTGCTCATCGTGTCCGAGTATTTATAGGCATGGCCGATGAAAATGCCGTGCTCATTGCTGCGGAACACCAGGTTCATCTGGTCGAACAGCTGGGTGGTGCCGTACCAGATGTATTTATTGCGGCCGAAATCGATGTGCGGCGTCAGCGCCGGCGGCAAGTCCAGCGATTTGTAATTGACGCCATTCGAGACCACTACCAGGTCATACTCCGCTTCCAGCTGCGCCTTGTCCGCTGGCGGCGTTTCGTAGCTGATCGTGATGCCGGCCGCCACGCACTTGGCGCGCAGGGCCTGCACCAGGGCCTGGCGTCCCACGCCGCACAGGGTCACGCCGGTGCTCATCAGGTTGGGCTGGTCGTGATGCACGAGCTTGAATTCTTCCAGGAACTGCGGATTGAGCCGCTCCGGCTGCTCCAGGTAGGACAGCGGATTGGCGGGATGGCGCGGCGGGCGTCCCGGCAGCACGACACCCCAGCCCAGCACTTCTTCCGGGGTGTTTTTTTCCGTAATGCTGATATTCCAGCCGGGCTGGGCCTGTTTCATTTGACTGGCGAAAAGCAGTCCTGCGGGGCCTGCGCCGATGACGAGAATGTTCATTAATTTACCCTTCCAAGTTTGTACCAAACGTTTTGTTTCTTCTGGATTTGCTGCAATTCATCGTAAGGAACCGATGTGAAGTACAGTTTCTCCGCCATGTCTGGCGGATAAACACGGGGGAATTTCTTGTGCATGTAGCGCGTGTAGCGCGTCTGCAGGAAGAAAATCAGATTCGGATTGCTCAGGGCTTCATAGTTGGCGATCGCCATGTCCTGCATGGCGTCCGCCTGCACCTTGCGCTGCTGCGTGAACTCGGACAGGGCAGGGCCCAGGGCGTTGCCGTGCTTTTCCAGCAGGGAAACGAAGACGTGGACGTCTTCCAGCGCCATGTTCATGCCTTGCCCGAGGAACGGGGCGGTGGCATGCGCCGCATCGCCGATCAGCAGGATATTGGCCTTGTAGTGGAAGGTGCTGGAACGGACATTGATGAGGTCGTTGCTGGGCAGCGCCATGAACTGGTCCAGCATCTCCTTGCGGCGCTCCGGCGGCAGGGTGCCGAAGTAGCGGCTGAAGAAGTCGGCCATGGCTTCGCGGTTGAGCGTTCCCAGGCTGGGCGTGCCGGTGTAGGGCAGGCACAGGGCAAAGCTGATGCTGCCGTCCGGGATGGTGGCCGCGCGGCCTGCAAACAGGCCCTTGGAATCCATGCCGAAGAAGTACAGCAAATCCTTCCTGAAACCCAGATCCGCCGCGTTCGGCAACACCAGCGTCTTGTAGCCGTGGCGGAAGTAACTTTGCCGGAACTCGAAACGGCGCATGCCGCTTTGCATGGCGCGCCGCACGGCCGAGTGGGCGCCGTCGGCGCCAATGACCAGGTCGCCATGCAGTTGCTGCAAGGCGCCATCCGGACCTTGGATCAGCACGATCTTTCTTTCCAGGTCGACATCCAGGCATTTATGCTCAAAGTAATATTTCACCTCGTGCTTGGCGGCATGCCGGTTCAGCAGGCGCTGGAAGGCGGTGCGGTCGAGCGACAGGGGGAACAGGCCTTCGAGCGGAGTCAGCTCGCGTATCCGGTGCCGGCCGCCCACGCTGAACGCCATGCCGACGATGGGTTCGCCGCACTGGTCGAGTTCCTGCTTGCTGATGCCCGCTCCCAGGACGGCCTTGATGCCGCGCACCGTCATGCTCACGCCGATGGCGCGCGAGTTGACCGGGTCGGCGTTTGCCGCGTTTTCCAGCAGCGGATCGCCGCGCTTTTCGACAACGTGGACATCGTGTCCCCGTTGCGCCAGATAAATGGCGCTGAGGCTACCTGCCAGGCCTCCGCCGACGATAATGATTTTATGCATTTCAAGCCTCTCTTGACATCTTTCCCCGAGATAAATCGGTAAGTTGCTGATTAAAAAATTCCAACATTTCTATCGGCGCCATGCCGATGGCATCGCTCTCAAGGCCGCGCGCGTACTGCGCCAGCGCCAGGCATTTCTGCGCCAGCATGTCGCAGCCCAGGCTGTAATCGCTGCTGACCCTGCTGCTGACGGGCGCTGGCACGGGCGGCCCCGCATGGCGGCCGGGCACGCCGGACGGCATGTTCATCAGGGCGGCCGACAGGGGGCGCAACAGGCCGGTCATGATGTCGATGGAGGCGTTCATCAGGCGCGAGCGGCGCAGGCTGCCCAGCGGCTGCTGCGCGAAATGGTGCGCCATCATCAGGAAGGTCAGTTCGTAGCAGCCCTGATACAGCTGCATCAGCGCGCGCGCCTTGTGGTCGGTCACCACGGTGCAGTCCGCGCGCGCTTCCAGCACGGGATTCTTCAGCGCCGGCACGGCCGGCTCGAACGGCTTGTCGCAGGCTGAAAATTTGCCGGCGACGGTGCGCAGCCGCTGGAAGTGCGACGAGGCGAAATGCGGCGAATCGACGGCCACGCCTTCGCCCTGTTCCGTGACGAAATCGATGGCGAACAGCGCGCTGTCGCGGTCGGACACTTCCAGCTGGTAGCCGGGATAGGCGCGGTTGGTCAGTTCTTTCAGGAACAAATGGTGTTCGCCACCGCGCTTGCCGCCGCCGCTATCGAACAGGCCGGGCAGCCCGGCCAGGGCCTGGCGGATCGCGATATAGAAGGTGGCAATCGATTTGCCCGGCGTGGGAATGTAGTCGGGCCATTCGAAGCGCACGAAGCGGGCCAGCACGTGTTCGGAAAATGGCTCGAACGCAAATTCCGTGTCCAGGCCGAAACGCTGGCGCGCCTGCTGGCCCAGCAGCGGCGTGCCGCTGTAAAACGGCTCGCCCAGCGCCATCAGCACATTGTTCACTAATAAGTAGTGAATCATTTCTTCATGCGCAATTTCCAGCAGCGCGCCGCGCGTGCCGCTGTTGCGGCGCCGGTCCTCGGCGCCGCAAGCCAGCTCCAGCTCGGCCGGCAGCCAGCGGCCGGCCTGCACCAGCGCTTCCCCCTGCGCATAATTGGGAATCGAATACGCGGCATACAGGTATTGCAGCATCAGCGACAGTTCCAGGTCGATGGCCTTTTTCAGCTCGTCGATCAGCTCGGCCTTGCTGCCGATGACAGGCGGCGGGGCCGCTTCCTGCACCGCCGCCTTGGCCGCGGCTGCCGCCTCGACCTGGGTCAGATATTTCAGGAACAGGCGCGACTTTGGCAACGACAGTTCGCGGGTGCTGGGCATGTAGTAGCTTTTTTCGCGGTTTTGCGGATCGCACATCTGCCACATCAGGCGCGAATACGTTTCGCACTTGCACTGGTCCGCCAGGCTGAAGACCTTGTCCGACATGAAGGGATACACGAGCTCGTAGTAACTCATCACATGCCGGTAGAGGAAGGCGTAGTCGACCTGTTCGGCCGGTACGTCGTCGAGGTCCCAGTCGTCGGGTAGCACGCGCACGCCGAGGTATTGTTTATCCTGGCCTGTGCCCAGCACGATGCGGGTCGCGCCCGGCTGGCGTCCCGTCAGGGTCAGCGCCGTGTAGCCATGCCCGAGCGGCGACGGCTGCTGCTGCACGGCCAGCAGCGCGCCGTCTTCCGCTTGTGCCAGGGACGGGGGCGCCGCCAGCTCGCCGCGGAAGCGGCTTTGCACGGTGATGGTCTGCGGAAATTGCTCGTGTTTTTTATGGTTCGGCGCTTCCAGGTACAGCTGGTTGCTGTCCGATTGCAGCACCCAGTCGGCCTCGTCCCACTGCGCCTGAGCGCTGCCCAGGCTGAGGGACCCCGAGGCGCCAGCGTGCAGCAGCGGCACGTCGAAAACGCCGTGATGGCGCCAGTGGTCGCGGTACAGCGGCTCGGGTATGCGCGCCAGCAAGGTGCCGGCGCCGTCCCGCAGCAGCAGCTCGCCGAGCGCCTGCTTGCCGCCCAGCGCATGCGTGGGATGCTGTTCCGAGACGGCGGCCGCGTCGCGCGTGGTGAAGGGGATGGCCGTCGGCATGTTGAACGCGACGCGGTCCGCATGCACTTGCACCAGCACCGGCCCCAGGCTGGCCTGGCGCGGCTGCAGCAGGCGGCCTGCCGGATAGGTGGCCAGCTCGTCGCGCCGCCACAGGCCGATGCTGCCGGCCAGGTCGTAGAACACGGGCGAGTCCGGTTTTAGCGGCGTCGACATATTGAACAGGCAGTACTGCACCGTCAGGCCCAGCACGTCGTCATCGGCCAGGGCTTGCTGCAAGGCATGCATGCTGGCCGGCAGCGGCAGGTCCGCATTGAACAGGAAATGCGGGTCCTGCTTGGCCACGGAAAACTGGAACAGCCGCGAGCGGCCAAATTCCTCGTCCAGAAAATGCCCGCTGCGTTCCGTGATATGGCCGCTGCCGAGCCAGCGCACCGAGTGCGCCTGCGCGATGTCGGCCGTGAACAAGGTGGGCGTGTTGGGCGTGGCCAGCTTGTCGCTCAGGGTGAACTGGCCGGCGTAGATCAGCGTGGTGTCCGGTTGCGCCGGGTTGTTGTCGATCCACCTGGCGCGGTTGAACGTCGTGCGCAGGTACTCGTTGTAGTGGCCCCACAGGCCTAGCCTGGCGCCCACCAGCGGATCCTGTGTATCGACCTCGCCATGGCGCAGCTGGACGCCCGTGATCCGCGCGTTTTCCCACGAGAAATGATTATTCCCGCCAAAATTGTGGCCTGCCGCCAGGCTGAAGATGCCGTCCGGATCGGGCTTGCCCTGTGCGTTGAAGCGGGGGGCAAGCTGTTTCAGGTGCGCATGGAATTCGGCCGGTGGCCGGCTCAGGTCGACAGCTTCGCCCGCCATCGATACCGCATTCGTGGCGATATCGATGTTGCCGTGCGTATTGCGATTCCCCGTCGGCACATTGGCGCGGGCAAAACCCCGAAAATGCAGGCGGGGGAAGTCAAGTAAGCTCATGCGCGCTCGGTCGAGGAAGTGATGAAGGTATCGTTGGCGGCGGCGACGACGTCGTCGAGTTGATCCAGCCGCTGCAGCAACAGGCCGCTGGCTTGTTGGGCGCTGATCAGGCTGCCTTCCATCCAGCCGCAATGCGCGGTATAGGCATCCGAGCAGGAGATGATGCCGTCGCGGTGCAGCAGCACGGCCGGATGCTCGGCTTCCGGCTCCACGCAAAACTCGACGCCATGCGGCCAGAACTTGTGGAAGTGCGCCTTGATCGGCGGCAGCGGCTGGCCATCGAGCGGCAGGACTTCTTCCAGGTGGCTGCGGACACGCTCCAGGTACACCTCTTCACCAAGCTCCAGGCTGTCGCGCCAGTAAGTGGCGCTTTTGCTGTCGGTATAGAACAGCACGTATTTGTCGCCCTTGAAGTAGATCTTGCGCAGGGGATTTGCCGCCATCAGCACCTTGTCGGTCAGCCCCAGCGCGTCCCACCAGGCCGTGTCGAACGTGAAGAATCCCTTGAACAGGGGTAGCGAGTCGTACTGGAACGGGCTCCAGGCGGCAGGAAAATCCAGGTTCAGGCGCGGCATGGCGGACGGCGGGACGGTCATTACCAGATGGCGTGTCCGGTGCATATGCGTGTCGCCGTGGTGGCTGAAGGCAAGCACATGCTCGGCGCCCGATTTTTCAACGGACAGCAAGCGGTGTTCGAGCCGGAATTCCACCCCGGCGGCCTGCGCCTGGTGCTGTAACTGGCACAGCAACGCGTGGTAGCCGTCGGTGGCATAGTGCCACTGGTTGGCGGCGTTTTCCGTAAAGTGCTGCGTTTCCGGGTGCTTCTTGATGATGTCGTAGGCCATGGCCGCCGAGACCATCGGCAGCAGCAAGGCGTCATAGCCGGTCGCCTTGATGATCTGGGTGGCCCTGGCGGCACCCAGGTAATGGCTGAAGAACGCGAGGAAGGAGTCGTTCGGATGCTCTTTCAGCATCGGGCTCAGGCCATCTAGCGTTGCCTTCAGCTCTTCCAGCACGCTATCGCGGGAGATGACCTCGGTGAACGGGTAGACGGCATGCGGCAGTCCGCTGCCCTGCATCAGTTGCTGGAAATGCGGATGCAGCTGCGGCGAGTAGCGGGCGGCGCCGAGTTCGGCAATTTCCTCGCCGTTTATTTTCCGCGACTGGATGCGGCCGCCGACGGTGGCATTCAGGTCGAATACGCGGATGCGCAGCTTCCTGCTGGCGGCCGCGTCGATCAGTTGATTGGCGCAAGTCAGGCCTCCTATGCCGGCGCCCACGATGCAAATATCAGAATACGTGCTCATACGAAATTCCTTTTTAACGTGCATTAATCAAAAAGCTGCAAAATCGCTAGCAAAAGTTTCCCCGGCACGTGTAGGCGAGGGAGGGGGACGCTGCGTGTTACCGCACTTCGCGAGCGTTATCGGCTGGGAAATGAAGAGCCTGGCGAAAACTGGCGTTGTGTCTGGAATGGTCGATTCTTGGCAGCAGAGTTTCTGTTTCAAATCAAAGATGGCACCGACAGTAGCCCACGCATCGGGCAGTCAATTTGATAAATATCAATGTAGTTGTCGTTCGGCGTGACGCCTGTGTTGATGCAGCGCTGCCAGCGCGGTGGCGGCGGCGATGTGCCTGGCAGGGGCAGGGAGGACTGGAATGTGGAGCGGTGCGGGTTCTCCCGCCACTGCCCTGGTCCGTTAGACCGCAGTCATGCGGAGAGTTCCGCTGTTTGCCGATGGCGACAGGGCCGGCAATGGATCCTGTCGCCATCGGCGGTGGGTAGGTCTCTTTTTGCTGCTTTTTTTACTTTGCTGCTGGAGTGCGTTAAAAATCCACGGCGGCCGACAGTTGCACGCTGCGGGGCGCCGATTGCGAGACGGTGCCATACGAGGCCACGCCGGCCCAGTAATGGCGGTCAAACGCGTTCATCAGGCCGGCGCGCAAGGTCGTCGCCTTGCCGGCGATGGCCGTGCGGTAGCGCAGGCCCAGGTCGACCTTGGTCCACGACGGTACCGATTGCAGATTCGTCTGGTCGACAAACTGCTTGCTCGTGTAGCTGACGGCGCCCGTGGCCGTCAGGCCCGGCCAGTACGGCAGATCCCATTCGCCACCCAGGTTGGCCATCGACGTCGGCACGCCGACGGGGCGCTTGCCGATGGTGGCGGCGCTGTTGGTCTTCACCAGGCGCCCGTCGAGCAGGGTGACGCCGGCCAGCAGGCGCACGGCCTTGCTGGCGGCGCCGGACAGGTTCAGTTCCAGGCCCCGGTTGCGCTGCTCGCTATCCATGCTGTAGACCTTGCCATACAGCTGGCCGCTGGGTTTGCTCACCTGGAACACGGCCAGGGTCGCCAGCACGACGCCGAAATCGGCCTTCGTGCCCACTTCATACTGCTTGCTCTTGTAGGGCGTGAAGACCTGGCCTGCATTGTCGGCGATGTTCGGCGCGATATCACCCTTGCTCAAGCCCTCGATATAGTTCGCATACAGCGACACGTGGCGCAGCGGCTTGACGACGATGCCGGCCAGCGGCGTCAGGGCGCCCTGTTTGTAATGCGTGGTGAGCACGCCGCTGGTGGCGTGGTAGTTTTTCGATTCGACCAGCTGGCGGCGCACGCCCAGGGTCAGTTGCACGCGCTGGTCCAGCATGTCCAGCGTATCGGCCACGGCCAGGCTGGAAAGCGTGGAGGCCGACAGTTTCGGCACGCGGGCCGGAGCGGGAATGCCGGGGTCGGGCACGGCGACAGGGTGGTAGATATTCGAAGTGATGAGCTTGCCGGAATTGCTCACGCTGCCAAACTCGTCGCGGTAGACATTGCCCATCACGACCAGCGCATGCTCGACGCCGCCCGTGCGAAAACGCGTGCGCACGCCCGTGTCGGCGCTGGCGCGCCGCACGCGGAATTTCCAATTCATGGGCGTGACCGTCATGTCGCCGGCCGCGCTGGTGATGGTCGGCGTCTGGTCCGAATAGCGCGACACGTCGGAGCGCGTGCCGCCCACATCGGCGAACACGGTCACTTTATCGTTCACATCGTATTCGAGCTTGCCCAGGGTGGCCAGATCGTTGGACTTCCACCAGCCCCAGGACTGGGCGATATTGCGCCGGCCATCGGGCGCTTGCGGCACGGGCAGGCGCGCGGCCACGAGGAAGGGGCGCGTGGGCGCGTCGATCCACTGGTATTGCTCGATCACGTCGAGCGAGGCGCGCAGCCGCTGTCCCTGGTAATCGAGGGCGACGGCCGCCACTTCCGCGCGCGACGTCTGGTGGTCGAGCGGCGTGTGGCCCTGGCGGTGCAAGCCATTGAAGCGGATGCCGAAGCGCCGCTCGTCGCCGAAGCGGCGGCTGACATCGATGGCCGCGCCAGCCTGCGAGCCCGAGCCGTAGTCAAAAGTCAGACGCGTCAGGTCGCGCGGCAGCGAGCGTTTCGGCACGGCATTGACGACGCCGCCCACGCCGCCGTTTGGCGACATGCCGTACAGCAGGGCGGCCGGTCCCTTGAGGACCTCGACGCTCTGCAGGTATTCCGTAAACAGGTGGTAATTGGGCGACACGCCATACACGCCGTCGAACGCCACTTCGCTCAGATTGCCCTCGTTGAGGGGGAAGCCGCGGATGAAGAAGGAATCCGTGACGCCGCCGATCTGGCCCGTGAAGCGGGTGGACGGGTCGCCGCCCAGCACCTCTGCCAGGGTCAGTGCCTGCTGGTCCAACATGCGCTGGCTGGTGTAGCTATTGACGCTGAAGGGCGTATCGAGCAAGTCTTTTTCACCGAGCATGCCGGCGCGCGCGCTTTTGGCGATCTGTCCGCCGGCGTCCGCTTCGGCCTGGCCATTCACTAGCACGGTGGCGAGCGGGGTGGATGCATCGGCCGCCGCCTGGGCGATCGCCTGCGGCGTGACGCTGGCAACGAGCAGGCCGGCGAGGATCAGCCGGGTGGTGAGGTGGGGGTGGGCGAGTGGGGAATGTGGAATGGGCATCAAGGGCAGCGTATAAAGTTAGTAGGGAGGAATTGCATGCACGACATTATAAATGAGAATCATTACGATCCATAATGACTAACATCGTCATCGCTGCCACGCTCACGACCATGCCGCGCGCGTGCCTGGAGGGCATTTCAGCGCGGAAAATGGCCATCCTGGGCCTTCAGATCCCGATATTTGCTGTCTTATATAAGATTCGTCGCCATCGGATACACAAACAGCGGCAGGACAGTCTAAAATACGTGGTGGGCAAGCACGGCGTCACCGCCGGCACACTAGCCGTCCAAAGCAAGGCTAACCGTCCTGTGTTTGGAATGAAGAAAGTTAACCACCAGGCATCACCGCATACAAGGGAATGAACATGGCAACACAAAAATCCAAAATCATCTACACGCTGACTGACGAGGCGCCGCTGCTCGCGACGTATTCCCTGCTGCCAATTATCAAAAAATTCACCGCGCCGGCTGGCGTGGACGTGGTCGCCAGCGATATTTCGGTGGCGTCGCGTGTACTGGCTGAATTTCCCGAATTCCTGACGGACGCGCAAAAAGTCCCGAACACCCTGGCTGAACTGGGCAAATTGACCCAGAATCCGGACACCAACATCATCAAGCTGCCGAACATCAGCGCTTCGCAAGGCCAGCTGATCGCCTGCGTGCGCGAATTGCAAGGCCGTGGCTACAAGCTGCCGGATTACCCGGAAGATGCGAAGACGGAAGAAGAAAAAGCCTTGAAGGCCCGCTACGGCAAGTGCATCGGCAGCTCCGTCAACCCGGTCCTGCGTGAAGGCAATTCCGACCGCCGCGCGCCGAAGGCTGTCAAAGAGTATGCACGCAAGCACCCGCATTCGATGGGCGAGTGGAGCCAGTCGTCGCAGACGCACGTCTCGCACATGCACCACGGCGACTTCTACCATGGCGAAAAATCGCTGACCCTGGAAAAGGCGCGCGACGTCAAGATGGAACTGGTCACGGCCTCGGGCAAGACCATCGTGCTGAAACCGAAGGTTTCCCTGCAAGCGGGCGAAATCATCGACAGCATGTTCATGAGCAAGAAAGCGCTGCTGGAGTTCTACGAGAAGGAAATCGACGACGCCTTCAAGACGGGCGTGATGTTCTCGCTGCACGTCAAGGCGACCATGATGAAGGTCTCGCACCCGATCGTTTTCGGCCACTGCGTGCGCATCTTCTACAAGGACGCGTTCGCCAAGCACGCCGCCCTGTTCGACAAGCTGGGCGTGAATGTCAACAATGGCATGAGCAACCTGTACGACAAGATCGAAACCTTGCCGGCGTCGCAAAAAGATGAAGTGCTGAAAGACCTGCACGCCTGCCACGCGCATCGTCCGGAACTGGCCATGGTCGATTCGGCCAAGGGCATCACCAACTTCCATTCGCCGAACGACATCATCGTCGACGCGTCGATGCCAGCCATGATCCGTATCGGCGGCAAGATGTGGGGCGCCGATGGCCGTCCGAAAGACGTCAAGGCAGTCATGCCGGAATCGACTTTCGCACGGATCTACCAGGAAATGATTGGCTTCTGCAAATGGCATGGCAACTTCGATCCGAAGACCATGGGCACCGTGCCGAACGTGGGCCTGATGGCGCAGCAAGCGGAAGAATACGGTTCGCACGACAAGACGTTTGAAGTGCCTGAAGGCGGCATCGCCAACATCACCGACCTGGAAACGGGCGAAGTGCTGCTGACGCAAACGGTGGAAGAGGGCGATATCTGGCGCATGTGCCAGGTCAAGGACGCGCCGATCCGCGACTGGGTCAAGCTGGCCGTCACGCGCGCGCGCAACTCGGGCATGCCTGCCGTGTTCTGGCTCGATTCCTACCGTCCGCACGAGAACGAAGTCATCAAGAAGGTACAGGTTTACCTGAAGGAGCACGACACCAAGGGCCTGGACATCCAGATCATGTCGCAAACACGCGCCATGCGTTACACGCTGGAACGCGCCTTCCGCGGCCTGGACACCATCTCGGTGACCGGCAACATCCTGCGCGACTACCTGACCGATTTGTTCCCGATCCTGGAACTGGGCACCTCCGCCAAGATGCTGTCGATCGTGCCTTTGATGGCCGGCGGCGGCATGTACGAAACGGGCGCCGGCGGTTCGGCACCGAAACACGTCAAGCAACTGGTGGAAGAAAACCATTTGCGCTGGGATTCGCTGGGCGAGTTCCTGGCCCTGGCCGTGTCGCTGGAAGACATGGGCATCAAGACGGGCAACGCCAAGGCCAAAATCCTGGCGAAAACCCTCGATGAAGCCACCGGCAAGCTGCTGGACAACAACAAGTCGCCATCGCCACGTACCGGTGAGCTGGACAACCGCGGCAGCCATTTCTACCTGGCCATGTACTGGGCGCAAGCCCTGGCTACGCAGAAGGACGATGCGGAACTGGCAGCGCATTTTGCGCCAGTGGCCAAGGCCCTGGCCGACAACGAAGAAAAGATCGTTGCCGAGCTGAAAGCAGTACAAGGCAAGGAAACGGATATCGGCGGCTACTACCTGCCAGATCCGGCGAAGACGGAAGCGGTCATGCGTCCTAGCGCCAGCCTGAATGCAGTGCTGGACAGCATCTGATGCAGTCCTGACAGGCGGCAGGTTTTTTACTGCTGCCTGACACAAAAAACGCCGCCGGAAGCGATTCCGGCGGCGTTTTTCATTTCCCCTCAGTGTCTATTTGTAGTGCTTGTAGACTTCGGTGCTGCCATTGTTCTTGACCAGCAAGACGTCATACGCATCCTTGCGCGGTCCTTCCATGCCTGGCGAACCCATCGGCATAGCCGGCACGGCCAGGCCTTTGGCCTTGGGTTTCTCGCGCAGCAACTGCTTGATTTCGCTGGCCGGTACATGGCCCTCGATGGCGTAGCCGTTGACGAGGCCCGTGTGGCATGAGCCGAGCGCGTCGGGAATGCCGGCCAGCTTGCGGTATTGCGCCGGCATCTCGACATTTTTCGCGCGCACCGTAAAGCCGTTCGCTTCGAGGTGCTTGATCCATGCGGAACAGCAGCCGCACGAGGCGCTCTTGTAGACTTCAATGACGGGCAGGGCCGCCATGGCGAACGTGGGCAGGCCCAGCATGGCGGCGAAGGCGCCGCGCACTAATAAATGTTTGATCATGTGCTGCTTTCAGACGAAGTAGGTCTATCGTGGCCACCTCGGTGGCCTGTGTGGGACGTGCTTGGGGCTATGCGGAAAGCGGTCTCGGCGGCCGGCGCGGGCCGTCGGGAATGAATCCCGTCGGCAAGGTGGACGTTGCGATGGCGACTTGTTGCGCGCCGGTGCAGGGCACGGCAGGCAGGGCGAGGCAGGGCGGCATCAGCGCGCCCGCGCAAAAACTGGAGCAGGCGCCGCATGCGGGGTGCTTGGCAGGGGGCTTGTTGTCTTCTGGCGTGCTGGCGCTGTCCGCGGCGTGATGCTGGCAGGCGGCCGGCACTGCGGCGGCATGTGCGGCAGGTGCGGCTGCGAAAGGCGCGCACGCCAGCATGGCGCCCGCAGCGGCCGCTTGCAGTGGCACCGCCGTGATCAACAGCAGGATCAGCCATGTTTTGAAGAGTCTCAGCATCGCCGGAAAGTATAGCATGCGCGACTGTCGCCAAGGGCGGGCGTGGGCTAGCGCGAAGCGGCGGCCAGCACCTTCGAAGCGTACATGGCCCGGTCCGCATGGCGCAGCAACTGCTGCGTGGTATCGCCGTCTTCCGGATAGTGGGCCACGCCGATGCTGACGGCGATCTGCAATTGTTGTCCGTTGCCCAGGTGCAGCGGCGCAGCCAGGGCCGCATGGATCTTTTGCTCGATCAGGCTGACGTCCACCGGCGCGGCATTGCTTTCCAGAAGCACGACGAATTCATCGCCGCCCATCCTGGCCAGGGTATCGGTTTCACGCATGCAATCGCGCAGGCGGCTCGCCACCGTTTGCAGCAGCAGGTCGCCACAGGCATGGCCGTGCTCGTCGTTGACCCGCTTGAAGTTGTCGAGATCGAGGAACAGCAGCGACAGCCGGCCTTCCTGGCGGTGCGCGCGCGCGAACGCCGTGTGCAGGCGGTCGTGGAACAGACGGCGGTTCGGCAATCGGGTCAGCTCGTCGTGCATGGCCATGAACTGCATTTGTGTCTGCAACTGGCGCCGCTCGATGGCGGTGGCAAGTTGCTTGGCAACAAATTGCAGCAGATCCTGGTCTTGCGCCGAGCCGATGACGGCGTCCTGGCCCCCTTGCAGGGCCAGCGCGCCGATGCTGCCCAGGGAAGAATACAGCGGCACGGCCAGCCAGCACGAGGACAGGGCGCAGGCCGCCGTTTGCAGCGCCGCCGGCAGGCCGGCCAGTTGGCCCGCCTGCAGACGCAGCGGACGGCCGCTGCGCAGCACTTCGTCGCACAGCAGGCTGGCCAGCGACGAGGTTGGCTGGGGCGCGCTGTCGTCGGCATGCGAGGTCATCGGAGCTTGCACGCCGTGTTCGTCATGCAGCAGCAAGGTCAGGCTGCGCGTCGGCAAGTGTTCGCCGATGATGAGCTGGATGCGGTGCAGCAAGGCGGGCAAGTCTTGCGTCGCCTGCATGGCTTCGGAGATGGCGTACAGCGCAGCCTGCTTTGCCTGCGCCTGTTTCAGCAAGGTGATGTCGCGCGCCACCGCCACGCGCAGCTGGTCGGCGGCGGACCAGCGGGCGGACCACATGATGTGCGCCAGGCTGCCATCCTTGCGCAGGTAGCGGTTCTCGAAGTGCGTCTGCGCATGGCCATCCATGATGGCTTGCGCGGCGGCCAGGGTGCGCGCGCGGTCGGCGGGAGCGACCAGGTCGAGCATGCGCTTGCCGATCATTTCCTGCTGCGTATAGCCGAAGATGCGTTCGCAGGCGGCGCTGACGAAAACAAAGCGCCCCTCCACGTCGACCATGCACACGGCATCGAGCAACAAGTCAGTAAAGCTGGCCAGCGGGGCGTGCAGAATCTTGTGTTCCATATTGGCATTTTAATGGACATTCCCGGCAGAGATTCAACTTGTTGTGGGTAGTCAAGGCTGGCGGCATGAAAATGTTTCATTTCCCCGACGCTCATGCTTTGTCGTTTCTTGCCGTTAATGCAGTATTGCCATGCAGTACTTGCCATCACGCCAGATAACGTGACGCCAGGTTTGCCTGGCGCCAGGTGATTGCAAAAAAACTAACCATATCGAACTTTTATGATGCCTCTTCTCTCCATTTGCAAGGTGACAGCGCCATGACCTCCATTTCTCCACTGTCCAACTGGAATAGCGCCCCGTCACGGGCCTCCGCCACCACGTCGAACCGCCCGGAGGCGCCGGCGCCCGCATCTACGCCGTCTGCCATCGTCGCGCTCAGCCCGGAGAGCGTGAACGACGGCAAGCCGGCAGCGTTCGTGAAAGCGCCCATGGTGTGGGAAAGCACGACGCGCGACAAGGTCAGCGAAGCGATGACGAAGAGTTTCTCGTCGTACGCGTTTGGCGGCCGCTTCAGCGGCCTGGGCGCGGCCATGCTGGGACAGGCCAAGCTGGGAAACTATAATTTCTCGCAGGCGATGCGGCAGCCGCCGCCAAGCACCACGCCGAATATCTATGGCGCATCCGGCATCGCGCCCGGCAGCCTGCATGGCAATGGCGAAGACCGGGTGTCCCTCAGCATCACCACCAAGAGCGGCGTCGAAGTCAAGCTGTCGCTCGACAGCCAGGGCGACGGCCTGGCCGTGAACATGACGACCAGCGGCGACCTCAGCGACGCTGAAGCGAGCGCCCTGGGCGAGCTGGCGAAAGGTTTCCAGGAAGCCATCGACGGCATGGGACAAAGTACGCCGAAAATCAAGCTGGAAGGCTTGATGCAGTTCGACCAGCAGGTGCTTGAGTCGGTGAAGCTGCATGCGGAAGTGAAGGTGCGCGGCGAGCCGGAAAGTGTTCAAACCCTCGATTTCCAGGCTGATGGTGCGCAGCGCAAGGTCAGCTTCAGCGGCTTGGCCGGCAGCGTCGACCTGAAGGTCGACGCCAGCCAACTCAATACCCTGGGCAGCAAGGAGCGCCAAGCCAAGGCGCTGGACAGTTATATGAAGCAGTTCGACCAGGCGGCGTCGCGCGGCCATGGCGACGCGGGCCTGGTGTCCATGCTCAAGGATAGCTTCACTGCCTTGCACAGCAACGCCGCCGCGCCACAGGTGGCCACGGACAGTCCCGCGACGGGCAAGTGGCGCCTGGCGGCCGAGGACAAGTCCATCCTGACGGGACTGGCCGATTTCAGCGCCTCCGTGTCGCAAACCGTGAAATTCAGCAATCCCATGCGCAGTGCGGAAAGGGATGGCTTCAATTATGAAGTGTCGCAAAAGACGGAGCAGGCCGGCGCCAGCCAGGACGAGCGGTCGATCCGGCAGCAGCAGCAATCGAAGCTGAGCGCCAGCTTCCATGAAACGCTCGTCCCCGGCGTGCCGCTGCGCCTGCTGGACAATACGGAATCGCAGAACTACACCTACCATCAGATCGAGGATACGGCCAGCAGCGATGCGCAAGTGGCGTACAAGGATGGCAAGATGGTCAAGGCGAGCTTGCGGCAGGAGGGCAACCAGTCCGAGCGCGTCATGAAGTATTTCCTGGGCAAGCTGGAATCGGACAAGACCACGCCAGGCAACTATTCCGTGCTGCGCGACCTGCTGCCCGTGCTGGGGCCTTACAAGACGGACGAGCTGGGCATGACTCCAGAGAAAAAGGCGGAGCAGCGCCAGCAGGCGATGCTGACCTTGAGCGACGACGTGCTGCTGCAGTCGTATGCGGGCATGACCATCAGCACGTGGCGAGCCGATGTGCTGCCGGCGGAGAGTGGGGCCGCCACGGCGTAAAACCGGCAGCCTCCAATGTCAAAGGCTCTGTCATCGGCAACTAGGGGAAATTCTGGAATCTTCCCTGGACTGTGCTGTCTGACTCTGCATATCAATCACGCAGGGAGCAGATCATGCGGCCAGCCGAATGGATCACCTTGATTGCGCAGTTTGCTCAGTTGAGCCAGCGTCAGCGGCAAGCAAGCATTGCCCTGCTGTGTGGCAGCGCGCCACACGACGCGACCGTCGCGCTGCTGGAAAGTGTGGTCCAGCCGCGATTGGCCTGTCCCGCCTGCCATTCAGAGCACCTGCATCGGCACGGTCATGCGCACGGCTTGCAGCGCTACCGCTGCGTGCCTTGCGGACGCACCTTCAATGCGCTCACCGGCACGCCGTTGGCCCGCTTGCGCCATAAATCGCTGTGGCTCGATTACGCCGATTGTCTGCTGGCATCGGATTCCGTACGCAAGGCGGCTAGCCAACTGGGCGTGCACCGCAACACCACGTTTCGCTGGCGCCACAGGTTTTTATCGCTGGCAAAGACGGACCGGCCGCATGGCCTGCATGGCATCGCCGAGGCCGACGAGTTATATCTACTGGAGTCGGAAAAGGGATCGCGGCATCTGACGCGTCCGGCCCGCCGCCGGGGCGGCCATGCCCACAAACGCGGCATATCGAGTGAGCAGGTCTGCATCCTGATAGCGCGCGACCGCACGGGCCAGACCCTGGACTTCGTCACAGGCAAAGGGGCATTGACGAAAGCGCAGCTGCATCATTGCCTGTTACCCGTTATCGACAAGGACGTCTTGTTGGTCACCGATGGCCATGCCGCCTATCGGGCTTTTTCCAGGGAAGCGGGCATCAGTCATCAGGCCGTCAACTTGCGCGCCGGCATCCGCGTGCAGGGCGCCGCCCATGTGCAGAACGTCAATGCCTATCACAGCCGTTTGCGGCAATGGCTGGGTCCGTTTCATGGCGTGGCGACGCGCTACCTGCCGAACTACCTGGGATGGCGCTGGATACTCGACGCCAGGCGTATCCGCTCACCGGAAACGTTATTGAAAGCAACGCTGGGCGCATTCCCACATTTGACGGTGACATAGCCATGTCAAAAGCCCGTCTGCGAAGACGGGCTTTTTGTTTGCCGATTGCAAAATACAGCGCAAGCCTATGCTTTGGCCTTGCTTTGCTTGATCCAGTAACCGACGCCCAGCGCGGCGAGCCACACGGGTATCAGGTAGACGGAGATGCGCAGGCCTGGCGTCAAATACATGATCACCAGAATGCCGGCCAGGAACACCAGGCACAGGTAGTTGGTGAACGGGTAGCCCAGGCTCTGGAACAGGGTCGTCTTGCCTTCGATTTTTTTCTGCGCGCGGAAGCGCAAATGGATCCAGCTGATCATGGCCCAGTTGATGATCAGCGCCGACACGACGAGTCCCATCAGCACTTCGAACGCTTCGCCCGGCATGAAGTAATTGACCACCACGCAGGCGCCCGTCGCCAGGGCCGATACGCCCAGCGCCACCAGAGGCACGCCGCGGCGGTTCAGGTGCAGCAGCGCGCGCGGCGCATTGCCTTGTTTGGCCAGGCCGAACAGCATGCGCGTGTTGCAGTACACGCCGCTGTTGTAGACGGACAGGGCGGCCGTCAGCACCACCACGTTCAGGGCCGTGGCCACCAGATTGCTGTCGAGCGCATGGAAGATCAGCACGAAGGGGCTGCCGCCGGTGACGACGTTTTGCCACGGGTACAGCGACAGCAAGATGCCCAGTGCGCCGATGTAGAAAATCAGGATGCGGTAGATGGCCTGGTTGGTGGCGCGCGGAATCGTCGTGCTCGGATCATCCGCTTCGGCCGCCGTGATGCCGACCAGTTCCAGGCCGCCGAACGAGAACATGATGACGGCCATGGCCATCACCAGTCCCTGCCAGCCATTCGGGAAGAAGCCGCCGTGCTGCCACAGGTTGGCCACCGAGGCTTGCGGACCCGCGTCGCCGGAAGCGAGCAGGTATGCGCCGAAGACGATCATGCCGATGATGGCGACCACCTTGATCAGGGCGAACCAGAATTCCATCTCGCCGAAGGCCTTCACATTGAGCAGGCTGATGGCGTTGATGACGCAAAAGAAGATCAGCGCCGAGACCCAGGTGGGCACGCCGGGCCACCAGTACTGCACATAGATGCCGACGGCCGTCAGTTCGGCCATGCTGACGAGCACATACAGCACCCAGTAATTCCAGCCCGACAGGAAGCCGGGCAGGTGGCCGCAGTATTTGTCGGCAAAATAGCTGAAGGAGCCGGCGACGGGTTCGTCGACCACCATCTCGCCCAGCTGGCGCATGATCAAAAAGGCGATGACGCCGGCGATGCCGTAGCCCAGCAGAACCGAGGGGCCGGCCATCTTGATGGTTTGCGCGATGCCCAGAAACAGGCCGGTGCCGATGGCGCCGCCCAGGGCGATGAGCTGGATGTGGCGGCTTTTCAGGCCGCGCTTGAGCTCTTGTGGTTCGGTATTCCCGACTGCCGTCATATGTTTTATCCTGTTTTTACGGGGCTGAGGTCGCTGATTCTAAAGCATGCACGGGCAAAGCAGGAGCGAAATGCATGTTGCACTGCGGAGGCGCAAGAAAAGCCCCGCATCTTCGCCGAACGGCGCGCAAAACGGCGGCCCAGGCGTCCGCTTTTACGCGCCGGCCGCGACGATGGCCGGTTCGTACACGGCCAGAAACTCGGGCGGCAGGCGGCGCGCGCGGCCGCTGCTCAATTCAATGCAGATCAAGTCCCAGCGTCCGCGCACGACGGTGGCGCCGTCGCTGTCGCGGATCAGCTGGAAGCGCCGTTCCATGCTGGAGCGGCCATCGCTGGCGCACAGCCAGGTGGCCAGGGTCAGCGCTTCGCCGGCCCGCGTCGGCAGCAGGTAGTCGTATTCGCCGCGGCGTATCGCCATGGCCCGGTCCAGGCGCCGGTAATCGTCGAGGTCCAGCCCCAGGGTGGCCGAATGGTGCCAGGCGATATGCTCGCACCAGCGCACGTAGACGGCGTTGTTGGTGTGCTGCAAACCATCGATGTCGCCCGCTTCGGGCGTGACGGGCAGGGTGTGGGCATGCGGATAATCCCAGTTCAAATGCAATCCTTTCGAGACGGTGGCGGCTGATTGTACGGCCTGGCGGCGCATGCTGTCTTCGGCGCACGCAGGGAAAAACACTGTTTTTCACATTGATGTATGATGCATCATAATTTTTCAACGATCAAACACACGCATGAACCATCAATTGGACAGTCTGGTGCACGTCAATCTGGGCAAGTCCGTGTATGCCATGCTGCGCGAAGCGCTGGCGGCCGGGCGTTTCCAGCCGAATGACCGGTTGCGCATCCGTGAGCTGGCGCTGCAGCTGGGCACCAGCGTCACGCCCGTGCGCGACGCCATGCTGCAGCTGGTGCAGGAAGAGGCGCTGGTGCTGCGCTCGCCCCGTGACTTCCGCGTGCCCGTGCTCAGCGTGGCGCGCTACCTGGAAATCCGCGCGCTGCGCCTGGAACTGGAAGGCCTGGGCGCGTTCGAAGCGGCGCAGCGCATCGACGACGCTACCCTGGCCGACCTGGAGTGCCTGCTGCAGGCGAATGAAGAGGCCATCGCCCGGCACGACCTGGCGGCGGCCCTGCAATGCAACCAGGCGTTTCACCTGGGCCTGGCGCAGGCGGCCGGCATGCCGACCTTGAAACGCTTCGTCGACCATTTGTGGATGCAGACGGCGCCCCTGATCGCCGCCGGCTACGCCAGCTTTTCGCCCGACATGCGGGTGGGCCACCACCACGCCATCATCAGCGCGCTGCGCCAGCGCGACGGCGCGGCCGCGCGGCGTGCCATCGAACAGGACATTCTCGACGGCGGCACGCAGATGCTGGCCTATGTCATGCGCCAGGAGCGCATCCACGCCGGCACAAGCGAACAAGAACAGAACGAGGAAGAACATGACGCACATTGAGCACAAGATTGAACAGAAAATGGAACAGAAAACCGCCATCGTCACCGGCGCCAGCCGCGGCATCGGCCACGCCGTCGCGGAACGCTTCCGCAGCCTCGGCTGGCGGGTCATCACCGTCTCGCGCAGCCCGATTCCCGGCGGTTGCCCGCGCAGCCAGGAGCACAACACGCATGTGTGCATGGATTTGTCGGACCTGAGCCAGATCGGGCAGATGGTCGAGACCCTGCGCCCCATGCTGGGCGACTCGAAACTGCACGCCCTAGTCAACAATGCGGGCGTGTCGCCGAAGGGGCCGGGCGGCTCGCGCGTCAATTCGCTGACCACCGACATGCAGACGTGGCAGGAAATGTACAACACCAATTTTTTTGCGCCGCTGGCGCTGACGCGCGGCTTCGCGCAGGAATTGTCGAACGCGCACGGCGCCGTCGTGAACCTGTGCTCGATCGCCGGCTACCGCGTGCACCCGTTTGCCGGCTCCGCCTATGCCAGTTCGAAGGCGGCGCTGGCGTCGCTGACGCGCGAAATGGCCAACGACATGGCGCCGCTGAATGTGCGCGTCAATGCCATCGCGCCGGGCGAGATCGACACGGCGATTCTGTCGCCCGGCACCTCGCACATCGTCGACACGCAAATTCCCCTGCGCCGCCTGGGCACGACGGCCGAAGTGGCCGATTTGGTGGAGTTTCTGTGCAGCGAGCGCGCCTCGTACATCACGGGCGCGGAAATTCCCATCGACGGCGGCCAGCGCATTTAGAGCCTGTCCCGGTAGCCGGCGCGGATGGCGCCTGCGAGGCGTCAGTGCGCGTCCAGCTGCGCCTGCAGCGCGGCCACCACCAGCGCGTGGTCGTCCGCCTGCGCCAGGCCGGAAACGGTGACGGTGCCGACCAGTCCCACGCCGCGTATCAGCAGGGGAAAGGCGCCGCCGTGGCCCGCGTATTCGATGTCATCGAGGTATTTCACGTCTTCGAAGGTGCTGCCGCGGCTTTTATACGAGATGCCCATGTAATAGGAGCTGCGGCAAAAGCGCTGCACCGTATTGTTCTTGCGGCGTATCCAGTCCGCCTGGTCGGCCGTGGCGCCCGTCATGGCGTGGTGGAACAGCACTTGGCCGTTGCGCGTGATGTTGACGGTGACGGCCTTGCCCCGCTTGCGCACTTCTTCGACGATCCACAGGCCCACGGCCAGCGCGGCGTCGTTGTCGAAGCGTTCGAATTGCAGGGTTTCTTCCTGCTGCGCCAGGGTTTGCAGCAAATCGGCGTAATGATCCATCGTCAGGGAGTCGGGTAGTGGCTGGAAGCGCTACTGTAGCGCACCATGGGGCGGCCGCGCGCGCTTTTTCCATGGCGCGGCTAAAATAGGCGGCATGAACCTGTCCCTGTTCGCCGATGAAGAACAAGTCCCGGCCGGCCCCGTGCCGCTGGTGCCGGGCTCGTGCGCGTCCGTCCTGCTGCGCGCTTTCGCGCTGCCTTACCTGGACGAGCTGCTGCCGGCGCTGGACTCCATTGTGCTGGCCGCGCCCCTGCGCCACATGGCCACGCCGGGCGGCTTGCGCATGTCGGTTGCCATGAGCAATTGCGGCCCCCTGGGCTGGGTCACGGATGGACGCGGCTACCGCTATGCGCGGCGCGATCCGGACAGCGGTCTTCCCTGGCCGCCGATGCCGCCCGTGTTCCTGCGCCTGGCGCAGGCGGCGGCGCAGGCGGCCGGCTATCCGGGCTTTGTTCCCGACGCCTGCCTGCTCAACCGTTACGCGCCCGGCGCGCGCATGGCCCTGCACCAGGACCGCGATGAATGCGATTTCAACGCGCCCATCGTCTCCGTCTCGCTCGGTTTGCCCGCCACCTTCCTGTTTGGCGGCGCCGAGCGGGCCGACAAGGCGGCGCGCATCGGCCTGCTGCACGGCGACGTGGTGGTGTGGGGCGGCGCCGACCGCCTGCGCTTCCACGGCGTGGCGCCCCTGAAGGAGGGCGAACACGCGGTGCTGGGCCCGCAGCGCATCAATCTGACGTTTCGCAAGGCCAGCTGACCCGTCAATACGCCCCATTAATGCAAGATACTTGCAAATGCGGGGATTTTTCTTCATGATATGCAACTTGTTTGCATATGGAGTTGTCACCATGAAGCGCGATTCGATTTCCTCGCCCCTGCCTGACGTGGCGGCCGGCCCACATCTGGGCAGCCCCTTGCCGCTCGAGTGGGTCGGCATGCAGGGCATCGCCTTGCCCCTGTGGCTGGAAGAGGGCGGGCAGGCGCAGCAAGTGCATGCCTGGGCCGACGTGCAAGTCGATTTGCCCGACCCGCACGTCAAGGGCATCCACATGTCGCGTTTGTATCTGCTGCTCGATGCGTTTGCCGCCGCGCAGCCGCTCGATGCGGGCGCGCTGGCCGCCGTGCTGCGGCGCATGGTGGACAGCCACGCCGATTGCGGCAGCACGCAGGCGCGCCTGGCGCTGGCGTTTCCCTTGCTGCGGCGCCAGCCGGCGCTGCTGACGGCGGGCTTGTCGGGTTGGAAATCGTATCCCGTGCGCCTGCAAGCCAGTGTTACTCCGCAGGGCTTTGCGCTATCCCTGACGGTGGAGATCGGCTACTCGTCGACTTGCCCATGTTCGGCGGCGCTGTCGCGGCAACTGCTGGCCGACGCCTTCGCGGCGCGGTTCGGCGCGGGCGGCATCGACGGCGCGGCCGCGCGCGCCTGGCTGCAGGAACACGCGAGCCTGGCCACGCCGCACAGCCAGCGCAGCACGGCGATGGTCACCGTGCTCTTGACGGAGCAGGCGGAGCTGGAGCTGTTTCCCCTGATCGACTTGGTGGAAGCGGCGCTGGCGACGCCGCTGCAGACGGCCGTGAAACGGGCGGACGAGCAGGCGTTCGCGCGCCTGAATGGTGCTAACCTGATGTATGTGGAAGATGCGGCCCGCCGCGTGCAGGCGGCGCTGGCGCCGCGCCATCCGCAGGCGCGTGTTACCGTACGGCATATGGAAAGCCTGCATCCGCACGACGCCGTGGCACAGGCGGGCAAGCTTGCCGGAGAATACTAGTCAACCACCCTGGAGGAGCACAGCATGCCGGAGAAAATCGAGCGGGAAGTCAATGATGACAGCCTGGAAGCGGAACTGGAACGCGAACGGCGCGAGCATGCGCTGATCGACGAGGAAAAGCTGGGCATGGACGAGCTGGAAGAGGAGCGGCTGAAGCGGGAACGCCAGCCGGGCGGTCACTAACGTCAAGGCAATGTTATCAGCGCTGGCATCGCGCCGTGCTGCCCGGTACAATTTCGCTTTGTCCTTCTCCCCCAACCCCGGAGGCCCATGAAATATCGCGCATTGTTCCAGTTTATCCTCGGCCTGACGGCCGCCACCCTGGCCGCTTCGCAGGCCAGGGCCGCCACCATCTGCACGGCCATGGCCGATGCCAAAACGGGTGCCGTCTTGCTGCAAGAGGGCAATTGCCTCGACAGAGTCACCCCCGCATCCACGTTCAAGATCGCGCTCAGCCTGATGGGCTATGACGCCGGCTTCCTCAAGGACGAGCACAAGCCGGCCCTGCCGTACCGTCAGGGCTACGTGGACTGGGGCGGCGAAGCCTGGCGCCAGGATACGGACCCGTCGCGTTGGATGCAGTATTCCGTCGTCTGGTATTCGCAGCAGATCACGCAGGCGCTGGGCGCCGAGCGCTTCCAGAAATACGCGAAAGCTTTGCGCTATGGCAATGCGGATGTCTCGGGCGATCCGGGCAAGGACAACAGCCTGGAGCGTTCGTGGATCAGTTCTTCGCTGAAAATCTCTCCGCTGGAACAGCTGGGGTTCTTGCGCAAGCTGGTCAATTATCAGCTGCCCGTGACGAAACAGGCGATGGAAGCAACGCAGCGCCTGACCCGCCTGGCGGACGTGGGCGGCTGGCAAGTGCATGGCAAGACGGGCGCCGCCTTCCCGCGCAAGGCCGACGGCAGCTTCGACGAAGCGCATGGCTACGGCTGGTTCGTGGGCTGGGCCAGCAAGGGCGAGCGCAGCATCGTCTTTGCGCGCCTGGTGCAGGATGACAAGAAGGGTGAGCAGTCGGCCGGCTTGCGCACGCGCGACGCCATGCTGAAAGAATTGCCGGCGCTGATGGAGCAGGCGCAGAAGTGACGGCCAGCATCGTTGCCGCCACTTTCATCGCTTCCGAAGGCGAGTACCTGGAAGCCGTCATCGAAGTGGGCGGCCAACGCCTGTACGTGATGGACGAGTTTGGCGGCGGGCAGATGGCCGCCGGCACGCAAGTCCAGCTCGAACTGTGGCCCATGCCCGGCGAGCTTGACGACTGGGACGCCATCTTCCGCGCCAACCCGGGTGAAGAAAAGCGCTTGCAGCGCCTTGATGGCTGGCGCTATCTGGCGCTGGGCGTCGTGACCCAGGTCGATCCCGTCATCTGCGACTGCGGCCTGCTGCAACTGGAAAACCCGTTTACGACGCATGACGCGCGCTGCGTGGGCGCGTATGTCGGCGTCACGCTGGCGCGCCTCGATGCTTGCCTGGCGTAAATTCCGGCCCGCTTTGTTGCCCGCCCTATATACTTGCTGAAACGGATTTCCCGGCATCAGACAAGGTTACAAGCATGGCATCAGGCATGGAGCAGTTTCAGGAAAAAGCACGGCAGGCATGGACATGGGCGCGCGCGCAAGCCTTGCGCGTGGCGGGAGTGGCGTGGACAAAGGCGGTGGCGCTGTACCGGCGCGGCCACGCGCACTTGATGACCCTGCCGCCCGTACGGCGCGCGCTGGTGCTGGGGCTATGGTCTTTCCTGGCCGTGCTGGCGCTGCTGACCGTGTACATGCTGTTGCTGATTCCCCTCACGCCCAGCATCCATGACTTGCGCCAGGCGCGCGCGGCCGCGCCGAGCACCATGGTCAGCGCCGATGGCGAGGAACTGGCCCGCTTCGACCAGGGCTTGCAGGAACGGGTCACGCTCAAGCAGATTTCGCCGAACGTGATCAGCGCCTTGATCTCGACGGAAGACCACCGCTTCTACGACCACCACGGCATCGATTTTACGCGCACGGCGGGCGCCGTCTTGCACACCGCAAGCGGCAACCCCCAGGGCGGTTCCACCATCACGCAGCAACTGGCGCGCAATATGTTCCCCGAGGAAATCGGCCGCTCGCGCAACCTGAACCGCAAGCTGAAGGAGCTGATCACGGCCCTGAAAATCGAGGCCACCTACAGCAAGACGGAAATTCTGGAAGCCTATCTGAATACGGTACCCTTCCTGTACAACACTTACGGCATCGAAATGGCGGCCCGCACCTACTTCGACAAGCCCGCCTCGCGCCTCGACATCCTGGAAAGCGCCACCCTGGTCGGCATGCTCAAAGGCACGAATTACTACAATCCGGTCGGCAACCCCGAACGTTCCCTGCAGCGCCGCAACGTGGTGCTGGGGCAGATGCGCAAGCATGACGTCATCGACGAGGCGCGCTATAAACAGTTGATCAAGCGTCCGCTGCGCCTGCATTTCGAGCGCCAGAGCGAGCGGGCGCAATCGGACAGCCATTTCACGGCCTATGTGCGCAAGTGGCTGATCGAGTGGGCCGACGAGAACGACTACAACCTGGAACGCGATGGCCTGGTGGTGCACACCACGCTCGACCATGACTTGCAGCAGGCGGCCGAGCGCGCCGTCGAGCGCCAGGCGAATGCCCTGCAGGCGATCGCCGACGTGGAATGGAGCCGCGCCGGCGTGCCGTCGTCCACCTCGACGGGCATGTACGCGGGCATGCAGGGCGGCAGCGTGGCCTTCGATTATTTCTGGAAATCGCATCCTGGCTTGCTCGACAGCTTCGTGCGCGAGTCGGGCGACTACCGCAAGCTGACGGCGGCCGGCGGCACGCCCGAGGCGGCGCTGGCGCAACTGAAGGGCGACCGCGCCTTCATGGCGGCCCTGCGCAAGTCGAAGACGCGCCTGGAAGCGGGCTTTACGGCCATGGACCCGGCCACCGGCGCCGTGCGCGCCTGGGTAGGCAGCCGCGACTTTGCGCGCGAACAGTTCGACCACGTGTCGCAGGCGGCGCGCCAGCCTGGCTCGACCTTCAAGCCCATCGTGTATGGCGCGGCGCTGGAAAAAGGTTTAAGTCCCGAGCACGTCTACCGCGATGAAGTGATGGATATCAAGGCGGCCGACGGCACCAAATGGCGCCCGACGGACATGAGCGGCACGACGGGGCGCGACATGACCATGCGCGACGGCCTCGTGTATTCGAAAAACACCATCACGGCGCAAGTGATGCAGGACGTCGGCTTGCCGCCGATCATCAAGCTGGCGCGCGCGCTGGGCATTCGCGACAGCAAGCTGGAAAAAGTGCCGTCGCTGGCGCTGGGCACCAGTCCCGTCACCTTGCTGGAAATGGTCAACGCCTACGCCAGCATCGCGGCCCAGGGCGAGGCGCGCCTGCCGTTTGTCGTCACGCACATCACCGACCGCGAAGGCAAGGTCATCGCCCGCTTCGGCGAAGACAAGCCCAAGCGCGCCATGCAGGAAGCATCGGCCGCCACCCTGACGGACATGATGCGCGGCGTGATCGACCGCGGCACGGGCACGGCCATCCGCAGCCGTTTCGGCATCCGCTCCGACGTGGCCGGCAAGAGCGGCACCACGCAAAACAATGCGGACGGCTGGTTTATTTTGATGCACCCGGAACTGGTGGGCGGCGCCTGGGTCGGCTTCAATGACGCGCGCGTCACCATGCGCAGCAATTACTGGGGCCAGGGCGGCCACAACGCCGTGCTGGTGGTGGGCGACTTCTTCAAGACGGCGCTCGACACGGGAAAACTATCGCGCGACGCCATCTTCCCCGGCGGCAAGCCACCTCCGCCGCTGCGCCACGTGGAGCCGGTCGACGAGCCCGAGGACGAACCGGTGGAAGAGCCGGGTGACTTGCTGCAGGAAGGCGCGCCGCCGGCGCCGCTGGCCATGCCGCCCGAAGGCGAGGGCGGGCAGGAGTCGCATGGCAAGGCGGTGCAGGAGGCGGCGCCTGCGCCTGCTCCCGCAGCGCAGCCGGTGCCGCAAGGATAAGCGCCGCCATGGCGATTTCAACCATTGCAAAGAATAATCATGACCTCACCGAAGCCCACGCTGCGCCTGATACTCGGTGACCAGCTCAATGCACGGCATCGCTGGTTCACCGAGCTTGATGGCGCCACCATCTATGTCTTGATGGAGGTGCGGCAAGAAACCGATTATGTGCTGCATCATGCGCAGAAAATCCTGGCGATCTTCGCTGCCATGCGCGAGCTGGCGCGCCAGTTGCGCCAGCTTGGCCACACCGTGCATTACATCGCCATCGACGACGTGGAAAGCACGCTGTCGATACCGGAGAATATCGAAGCGCTGATACGCCACTATGACGCCGCCGCCTTCGAATACCAGGCGCCCGACGAGTGGCGCCTCGACCAGCAGTTGTACCAGGCCGGGCGCCGTTCGCGCATTCCATGGCTGATGGTCGACAGCGACCATTTCTACACGGCCCGCCACGAGGCTGCCGATATTTTCGCCGGACGCAAGCAATGGCTGATGGAGTTTTTCTACCGCCAGATGCGCAGCACGCATCAGGTGCTGATGGAAGACGCGAAAAAGCCCGTCGGCGGCCAGTGGAACTTCGACCACGATAACCGCAAGCCCTGGCGCGGCACGCCCGCCGAGCCGCAGGATCCGCGCACCGTGCATGACCATTCTCGGCTATGGCAAAGCATCGTTGCCGCAGGCGTGAAGAGCTTCGGCGCGCCGCATGCCGACCGGCTGGCGTGGGCGCTGAACCGGGATGAAGCGCTACAGCAGCTCGATGCCTTCATTGTGCGGGCCTTGCCGCATTTTGGCGACTTCCAGGATGCGATGAGCGTCAAGGCGTGGCGCTTGTTTCATTCCCTGCTGTCGTTCGCGCTGAACGTGAAAATGCTCAACCCGCGCGAAGTCGTCGCCAGGGCGCAAGCGGCTTATCAGGCGGGCCATGCGCCGCTGGCCGCGGTCGAGGGTTTTATACGCCAGATACTGGGATGGCGCGAATATGTGCGCGGCGTGTATTGGGCCCATATGCCTGGGTATGCCGAGAAGAATTTCTTTGGCCATGCGCGCCCGCTGCCGGCATGGTTCTGGGATGGCAAGACGAAGATGCATTGCCTGTCGCAGGCGATCACCCAGTCGCTGGACCAGGCGCATGCGCATCACATCCAGCGCCTGATGGTGATCGGCAATTTCGCGCTGCTGGCCGGTCTCGATCCTGCCAGGGTGCATGGCTGGTACCTGGGCATTTATATCGATGCCTTCGAGTGGGTGGAACTGCCCAACACCGTCGGCATGAGCCAGTTCGCCGATGGCGGGCTGCTGGCCACCAAGCCGTATGTCTCCAGCGCCGCGTATATCGACCGCATGGGCGATTATTGCAAGGGCTGCCATTACGATAAAAAGGCGCGCATCGGCGAGCGCGCCTGTCCCTTCAATGCCCTGTACTGGGATTTTTTCCATCGCAACGCGGACACATTGGAACGCAATCCCCGCATAGGCATGGCGTATCGCCAGCTGGAGAAGATGGACGAGGCGGCAATCGCCGATTTCAAGGAACAGGCGCGCAAGATGCTGGCAAACCTCGATGCCTTGTAATACCCCTGCTTATGGCAAGGCATTGCGCCTCAAGCCCGCTTCCCGCACGGTGGCAGTCCAACTGGAAAAGTGCCGCGTGGGGCCGGCAGTCTGCTTACCATTTGGGCTCACGTGACCAGCGTAGCACCGTGGCAAGCCTGATCTTCACCGAATAGTCCTCTCCCGTTTCATGCTCCAGCCACAGGATGCCGTCTTCGATGCTGACCCAGGCATCGACTATACGCGTGTCGAACGGCATCGCCGTGTCTTTGATATCAATCTTCATCCGTCCAGACTCAACATTGAGCGACCTTAATACCCGCGTCGTTCGCTGCGTAAACTCGATGACGTATGAAGTGTTTCTTTTTTTTACCATCCGGAATGCTCGCCCAAAATGCTTTGAATATCTTTTAAATATTACTATATAAAAATTTTCTCTAGCGCACGAAGGAATCGCTCGTCTGTTAAAAATTTCACTGGGAAATTTATATTATTATAAATAAAATAAATTCCATATGGGAATTAATGTTTCTTGTGGGCGGTAAATTATTTCCCAATGGAATATTGATTTTATATTTTTGCAATTCCAAGCCTGCTGCATTATCTGAGTTGATATAAGTCAATGTTTTTTGTGTATTGATTTTAGAATATATTCTTACTGCTAGGATATGGGGTCAGCAGTGGTTCAGTGAGTGATGTCTGCTTGAAGAAATAAAAAATACTTGGTACTGGAAAAGGATCAATCAAGGCGGTCTGTCGAATTGCGGCAGGCTGAAGCGGGAGCATACGGTGCTTGTCCCATACTTGACATGAATTTACATGGTAAATAAAAATTACATCGGTGACCTCGCGCAGGTGGCGCTTGATCATCCCAGGCGGATCGATGCATTGATGGCACAAAAAATAGATGTGGCGATTATTTTCCAGGAAATGCTTGGCACCGCCGTGGCAGCCAAATATTTGCACACAAATGGCGTGCCGCTATCTGTCGCATTGCGCGTATTGGTATGCGAGCGCAGAAAAGACCCGTCGCCGCCAAAAATGATCGGAATTGAAAAAGGGTAGTTCCATTGCGCCCGTCCAGGCTGCCTGCGTGTCAGACCGTATTGCGCCGCAAGCCCGCTTCGCGCACAAACACTTGCAGCGCCGCCATGGTCTGCTGGTGCAGCGTTTTCAGTTCCGTTCTCAACTGCGGCGTGATGGCCAGGTTGCCGTTCGCTTCCTTGCGCACTGGCAGGCCCAGCGCTTGCGCCATTTCGACCGGGTAATTCGTGAAGTCGCCATACGGCCGCTTGCCGTCCACGGACGGGGTGGGCCAATAGCCTTCGGCCAGGTAGTCTTCCGCCGCCATGCCCAGCATTTCCAGCGACATCCACGACTGTTGCCGCAGCAGTGTCAGATGCTGCCTGGTCAGGGCGAACGGCGCCTTGCCGTTGGCATAGCTGCCTGGCTTCAGGTCGGCCATCTGCACGAAGTGGGGCAGCAGCAGCGCCGCTTCCATCAGGCGTTGCGCGGCCAGCGCCGCATCCTTGCTGGCGATGGCCTGCATGGCCAGTTGCAGGGTGTCGCCCTTGCCCAGCGGGTAGGCCGGATTGAGCATGGGCGCGCCGCTTTCCACAGGCGACCAGCCGATGTTGAAGCGCCGTATCAGCGCCAGATGCTGCACATTGAGTATTTTCGGCAGCGGAGCGTCGATGGTGGCCAGGATGCGCTGATGCACGGTGTTCGGCAGGTCCTTGTCTGCCGCGCGTGCAAGCACGGGCGAACACAGCAGGACACCGGCGAGGCGCAGCAACTGGCGGCGCAGGGGCTGGATCAGGCGCGGCATCATGGTGCCGTCAAGTCCTGGCGCTGGAACTCGATGCGGTTTTCCTGGTAGGCCCACTTGGTGTAGGGCCCGAACACGCGCCGGTTTTCCTTGCTGTCGGCATTCGACAGCTCGCGCTTCATGCGCCGCACGAGGGCGGGATCCGTAAGCGGCGCCGTCGTGGCGGCGAACACGTCGTGCCGCACGCTCTGTTTGGCGTCGGCGCCGCGCGAGATGATGGTGAGCTTGCGTGAGGCGGGGTCGAAGTACACGCGCATGGCGAAGGTATTCATGTCCTGCAGATACAGGCCGTCGTCGCGCTGCTGGGCATAGAAATAATCGCCGCAGACGGCCTTCGGCTCGCGTTTCCATTCGCAGGACAGGGCGATCAGCAGGTGCCGCTCGTCGAGTTGCTTGACCGAAATGCGTCCTTTGGCGTATCCCCAGGTGCTGGCCGGCACGGTCGCCGACGAGGCCAGGTTGTATTCGCCTACCAGCTTGGTCAGGGGAGCTTGCGCCGAGGCGCAAGCGCAAATTGTCAGGGCGGCTGCCGCTACGGCGCCGCGTATGCAGGAAAATGGAGTCATGATGGCCATAAAGAAAAGTTGCCATATTATAGATGGCAACTTGCCAAGATGGCCGCGCGCTTGCGCGGCGCGCCGGCCGTTACTTCAGCTTGCTCAATTCCGCGATGTCGATGTTGACGATCTTGTCGCCCACGGCGGCGACCAGCGTCTTGAAGTGCGGTGTCGCTTCATGCCCCGTGTGGGCGGCCTTGTCGGTCCATTCCTCCAGCATGATGAAGCGCGTGGGTATCTTGTTGTCGAGGTGCAGTTCGTAGCGCAGGCAGCCGCTTTCCGCGCGGCTCGGTGCCACGACGGCTTCCAGGGCGGCGCGCACGGCGTCGATATGTTGGGCTTGGGCATCGATGGTGGCGACGATGATCAGGGTCATGGAAGTCCTTGTGGTTGGGGTGCCGGCAGCTTAGCGCATCTGGCGCTTCCTTGCCGGCTGCGCCGCGACGGCTTGCGGCGCAGCCGGCACTCCTTACGCGGCTTGCAGCGCCCCGATCTGCTCGAAGGCCCCCGCCAAGGCTTGCTCTCGGGCTGCGTCGCTGACCTTGACGCCTTCGGCGCGCACGATCTCGATTTGCGTGACGCCGAGGAAACCGAGGAAGGCGCGCAGATGGCTTTCCTGGTGTTCCAGGGCCGCCATCGGCGTGTCGGCGCCGTAATAGCCGCCGCGCGTCGAGGCGATGATCACGCGCTTGCTGCCCAACAAGCCTTCGGGGCCGTTGGCGCCGTACTGGAAGGTTTTGCCGGGCACGGCGAGCGCATCGAGCCACGATTTGAGCTGGCTGGGGATGGCGAAGTTGTACATGGGCGCGCCGATGACGATGACGTCGGCGGCCAGCACTTGCTCGAGCGCGCCGGCCAGCGCTGCGCCGTCGGCGGCGCTGGGGGCTGCCGTAAATTGCGGCAACGGTTGCGCGGCCAGGTCATGATACTGGACGGTGGCGCCGGGCGCGGCCGCTTGCAGGCGGGCGATGATGGCGGCGGACAATTGGCGGCTGAGGGAATGCTCGCCGAGGATGCTCGAATCGATGTGCAGGATGTTCATGTGTGCCTTCTTGGGTGGTATGATCGGGTGGTATGTTTTTGTAACCGAGTTAAATATAGTGACTATCAAATGAACGCACAAGAAGGCACTTTTTCCACACTGGGGCACACGGATGTGACTATGGGCGACGCCGCCGCGCAAGGAGCGGAGCTGGAACGGCGCATGCGCGACGAGGGCGGCCATGCGGGCGTGGCCGCTTCCTGCCGCCCGATCACGGATATCCTCACGCGCGTGGGCGACAAATGGAGCGTGATGGTGGTGATATTGCTCGGCAATGGCACCAAGCGCTTCAACGAGATGCGCCGCCTGATCGGCGGCATCTCGCAGCGCATGCTGACGTTGACCCTGCGCGGGCTGGAACGCGACGGCCTGGTCACGCGCACCGTATTTCCCACCGTGCCGCCGCGCGTCGACTACGCCTTGACGGACCTGGGCCGCTCGCTATTGATCCCCATCAGCGCGCTGGGCGCCTGGGCACATGGCCATCGCGACGCCATCGATGCGGCGCGGCTGGCGTTTGACGCCCGGACGGCGAACCAGTTGCTGTCCGGCGACTAAATCACTTCAAGCCGCCCCAAACAGCTGCGCCATCGTCTGGCGCAGCCAGCGGTTCGACGCATCTTCATGGTAGCGCTCGTGCCAGTGCTGCTTGACTGAAAAGCTGGGCAGTTGCACGGGCAGGGGCAGGATGCGGAACGCTTCGTGGTCCTGCATCTGCAGCGCGTAGCGGTACGGTACCGTGACGATGTACTCGGTTTCGGCGACGATGCGCGACACACCGAGGAAACTGGGCAGTTTCAGCACGATGCGCCGCTGCACGCCAGCCGTCGCCAGCACTTTTTCCACGATGGAATGGCCCGTGCCCGAGCTTTTCACTTCGATATGCCCCTCCTGCAGGAATTCTTCCACCGTCATCGTGTCGCGGATGCGCGGGTGGCTGCTGGCCACCAGGCAGACAAAGTGCTGGTCGAACAGTTTCTGCTGATAAAACCCCGATTCCAGATGCGGCATGAAGCCCACGGCCAGGTCCACTTCGCCTCCCTCCAGGCGCTCGGGCGTGTCGGTGGCGATCTTCGACACGTCCAAGGTGATGCCGGGCCCGATCTGCTGCAGATGGTTGAGCAGGGTGGGCAGCAGCACGATTTCACTGATGTCCGTCATGCAGAGGGCAAATTCGCGCGTGCTGGCGACCGGGTCGAACACGGGCTGGTCGGCCAGCGCATGCTGCCAGGCGGCAATCGCGGCGCGCACGTCCTGCACCGCGTTTTGCGCGCGCGGCGTCGGCTCCATGCCTTTCGAGGTGCGCGCAAACAGGCGGTCGCCGAAATGCGTGCGTAATTTCCCCAGGCCGATGCTGACCGTCGATTGCGGCAAACCCAGGTTTTCCGCCGCGCGCGTCACATTGCGGCTTTTATAGATCTCGTCAAAGATGAACAGCAGTTCGATATCGAAGCGCGACATGGGCAGCACCATTATTTAAAAACTTGATTGTGGCTATTGTATTCCATCGCTTTACCAAATATTGACCTGTCGGCACACTGCTTGCCATACCAAGAGCACGGCAAACGTGCATCGCGCAAGCACACAGATCAATTGGAGGAAAGAAATGGAACATACCCACAAGCCGTCCGTGCTGATCGTCGGCGGCGGCATCGGCGGCATGGCCGCCGCGCTGTCCCTGTCGCGCCTGGGGCTGGCCGTCACAGTGCTGGAACAGGCCTCGACCCTGGGCGAGATCGGCGCAGGCATCCAGCTGGCGCCCAACGCCTTCGCCGCGCTCGACGCGCTGGGCGTGGGTGAACGCACACGCGCCAAGGCCGTGTTCACGGAACGCCTGGTGATGATGGACGCCGTCGACGCCACGGAAGTGGGCACCTTCGTCGTCGATGCCGCCTTCCGCGAACGCTTCGCCAATCCCTACGCCGTGATCCACCGCGCCGACATCCACGGCGCCATCCTCGACGCCGTGCGCACCTCGCCATTGATCACGTTTGTCACCTCGTCGCACGTAAGCAGCGTGGAAGAAGATGCGGACGGCGTCACCGTGCTCGATGCGGCGGGGCGCAGCTTCCGCGCCGATGCGCTGATCGGCTGCGATGGCGTCAAGTCCGTCATCCGCGAGCGCATCGTCGGTGACCAGGTCCGCGTTTCCGGCCACGTGGTCTACCGCGCCGTGGTGCCGGCCGCCGACATGCCGGCCGACTTGCGCTGGAATGCGCCCGTCGTCTGGGCCGGGCCAAACTGCCACCTCGTGCACTACCCGCTGCGCAGTGGCGAGCAATACAACCTGGTGGTGACCTTCCACAGCCGCGAGCAGGAACAGTGGAGCGTCACGGACGGCAGCAAGGAAGAAGTGCTGTCCTACTTCGATGGCGTCCACGATCAGCCGCGCCAGCTGCTGCACAAGCCGACCAGCTGGAAACGCTGGAGCACGGCCGACCGCGATCCCGTCGCCAACTGGAGCACCAAGCGCATGACCCTGCTGGGCGACTCGGCCCACCCGATGCTGCAATACCTGGCGCAGGGCGCCTGCATGGCGCTGGAAGACGCCGTCACCCTGGGCGAAGCCGTGCGCGCCTGCGGCTTCGACATGACCGCCGCCTTCCAGCTGTACCAGCGTTCGCGCATCGCCCGCACGGCGAGGGTCGTGCTGTCGGCGCGCGAAATGGGCCGGCTGTACCACGCCAAGGGTGTCGAACGCCTGGTGCGCAATGACCTGTGGCGCGGCCGCACGCCCGCGCAATTCTATGAGGCGCTGGCCTGGCTGTATGGCTGGACGGCGCAAACCTGTCTGGCCACCACCGAGAAGGAGGCAGCATGACTTCCCATCAAACGCCCGAACGCGAAGCTTTATATGCAGCCTTGAGCGGCATGCATCTGTCGCCGCTGTGGCAATCCCTGCATACCCTGGTGCCGCCCCATCCGACGGCGCCGTATGCGGCGGCCCTGTGGCGTTACGCCGACATCGCGCCGCAACTGGCGCGCGCCGGCGAAGTCATCACGGCCCACGAAGCCGTGCGCAGGGTCCTCGTGCTGGAAAACCCCGCCTTGCCGGGCCGCTCCTCGATCACGCAATCGCTGTACGCGGGCCTGCAGCTGATTTTGCCGGGCGAAGTGGCGCCCTCGCACCGCCACAGCCAGTCGGCGCTGCGCTTTGTCGTCAGTGGGCAGGGCGCCTACACGACGGTGGCGGGCGAGCGCACCACCATGCACCCGGGCGACTTCATCATCACCCCGTCGTGGACCTGGCATGACCATGGCAACCTCGGCATCGATGGCGTGAGTGAACCGGTCGTCTGGCTCGATGGCCTCGACATTCCCATGCTGCGCTATTTCGACTCGGGTTTCGCGGAAAACGACACGGAAGACAGCCAGACCGTCAGCCGTCCGGAAGGCCAGAGCTTCGCCCGCTACGGCTACAACATGGCACCCGTCAAGTCGCTGCATCAGGGCGCCACCTCGCCCATCTTCAATTACCCGTATGCCCGCTCGCGCGAAGCGCTGGACCTGCTGTCGCGCACGGACGCCATCGACGACTGGCAAGGCTACAAGCTCAAATACGTGAACCCGCTGACGGGCGGCTCGCCCATGCCCACCATGGCCACCTTCATGCAGCTGCTGCCGAAAGGGTTTGCCGGCAAGCGCGCACGCAGCACGGATGGCACCGTCTACAGCGTCGTCGAAGGCCACGGCAAGGTGACGATAGACGCGCAGGTGTTTGACTTCGCCCCGCGCGACACCTTCGTCGTGCCATCGTGGGCCATTGTCTCCTTCGATTGCCCGCTGGATGACGTCGTGCTGTTCAGTTTTTCCGACCGCCCCGTGCAGCAAGCGATGGGCGTGCTGCGCGAGCAGTTTTTGACCGATTGATTTTTCACACAGGATTTCACCATGACCAACTTCATCTTCGCCCCTCAAGCCATCGCCGGCCTGCCCATCGTCGGTAGCGACAGCCAGTTTCCCGTGCGCCGCATCTACTGCGTGGGCCGCAACTACGCCGCCCATGCGCGCGAAATGGGCTTCGATCCCGACCGCGAACCGCCATTCTTCTTCTGCAAGCCGAATGACGAGCAGTCCGTCGTGCCCGTGCCGCCCGGCGTGACGGCCACCGTGCCGTATCCGGCACAGACATCGAACTACCACCACGAGATCGAACTGGTGGTCGCCATCGGCAAGGGCGGCAGCAATATCGCCCTGGAGGACGCGGCGTCGCACATCTTCGGTTACGGCGTGGGCCTGGACATGACGCGGCGCGACCTGCAGATGCGCATGCGCGAACAGGGGCGGCCATGGGAAATCGGCAAGGCCTTCGACTATTCGGCACCCATCGGCGCGCTCACGCCCATCGCGGCGTCCGGCGAGATCACCACGGGCGCCATCGTGCTGGAAGTCGACGGCAAGGTCGTGCAGACGAGCGACCTGACGCACCTGATCTGGTCCGTCAATGAAGTCATCGCCAATCTGTCGACCCTGTTCGAGCTGCAGCCGGGCGACATCATCATGACGGGCACGCCCGAAGGCGTGGGCGCCGTCAGCAGCGGCCAGACGATGGAAGCGCGCATCGCCGGTCTGACGCCGATCACCGTCGCCGTCAAGTAAAACCACCGGGCCAGCGCGGCACAGATCGCGCAGCCCAAGCGAACAATAACAACGGAGACAAGACCATGACTACCCACGCCAGTACCGACGTCCAGCAATTCCTCGACCAGCACCCGTTTTCCCGCTACCAGAAGCTGATCCTCTGGCTATGCTTTCTGATCGTCGCCATCGACGGTTTTGATACGGCCTCGATCGGTTTCATAGCGCCCGCCATCCGCGCCGAATGGGGCTTGACCCCAGCCGCGCTGGCGCCCCTGTTCGGCGCCGGCCTGTTTGGTCTGATGGCGGGATCGTTTTTGTTCGGGCCCCTGGCCGACCGCTATGGCCGGCGTCCCGTGCTGATCGTCTCCGTGGCCTTTTTCGGCGCGGCCAGCCTGCTGTCAGCCTGGTCGACGGATCTGACCATGCTGCTGGTGCTGCGCTTTTTGACTGGCCTGGGCCTCGGTGGCGCCATGCCCACATCGGTGACCATGACGTCCGAATACTGCCCGCAGCAGCGCCGTTCCGGCCTCGTGACCATGATGTTCTGCGGCTTTACCATCGGTTCCGCGCTGGGCGGCCTGGCATCGGCGCAGCTGCTGCACCTGATCGGCTGGCGCGGCGTGCTGGTGCTGGGCGGCGCCTTGCCGTTGCTGCTGGTGCCCGTGCTGCTGCTGGCGCTGCCGGAATCCTTGCGCTGGCTGGTCTTGAAGGGGCGCGATGGCAGCGAGACCATCATGCGCCGCATTGCGCCCACCCTGGCCGCCTTGCCGCGCCTCGTCGTCAGCGATAAAAAACTCGCCGGCTCGCCCATGGCGGAACTGTTCCGCCCCGGCGTGATTGGCGGCACCTTGCTGCTGTGGTCCACGTTCTTCATGAGTTTATTGATCATCTATCTGCTGTCGAGCTGGATGCCGACTCTGTTGAATGGCAATGGCCTGTCCTTGTCGAACGCCTCGCTGGTGACGATGATGTTCCAGGTGGGCGGCACGGTCGGCGCCATCCTGCTGGGCCGCTGGATGGATCGCTACAGCCCCCATAAAGTGCTGAGCATCGCCTACCTGGCCGCCGCCGGCTGCATCGTCGTCGTGGCCCTGTCGGGCAGCAGCCTGGCCTTGCTGGTGCTGGCCGTCTTTGGCGTGGGCTTTGGCGTCAGTGGTTCGCAAGTGGGCGCCAATGCGCTGGCCGCCGCGTTTTATCCCACATCGAGCCGCGCCACGGGCGTCAGCTGGGCCGCCGCCGTGGGGCGCAGCGGCTCCGTGCTCGGCTCCATGGCCGGTGGCCTGATGCTGACCCTGAAACTCGATAACGAAACCATCTTCTTTTTGCTGGCCATCCCTGCCGTGCTGGCGTCCCTGGCGCTGCTGGCCATGGGCCGCCTGATGCGCGCCCGGATTGGCTCCAGCACCGTTCCCGCTACCCTGAAAGAGAGCACCGTATGAAATTGCATGGCTATTACCGCAGTTCCGCGTCCTACCGCGTGCGCATCGCGCTGAACCTGAAACACCTCGCTGTCGACACGGCTTACGTGCACCTGAGCCGCAATGGCGGCGAACAGTTCACGCCGGCGTTTTCCAGCCTGAACCCGCAGCATCTGCTGCCCGTGCTGGAGGACGGCGGCGCCGTGCTGACCCAATCGCTGGCCATCATCGAGTACCTGGACGAGACGCAGGAGGGGCAAAAACTGCTGCCGGCCGATGCCCTGGAGCGCGCCCGCGTGCGCCAGCTGGCCATGGTGTGCGCCTGCGACATCCACCCGCTCAACAACCTGCGCGTCCTCAATTACCTGACGGGGCCCCTGGCCCTGTCGCAGGAGCAGAAGAATACGTGGTACCAGCACTGGACCCATCTGGGCCTGGCCGCGCTGGAAGCGGAATTGGTGCATAGCCCGCACACGGGCCGGTTCTGCCATGGCGACACGCCGACCCTGGCCGATTGCTGCCTGGTGCCGCAGGTGTACAACGCGCTGCGCTTCCAATGCGACCTGACGCCGTATCCCACGATACGCCGCATCGTCGCGCAGTGCGAGGCGCTGCCGGCGTTCCGCGAAGCGCACCCGGATGCGCAGCCAGACGCCGAATAAAAAAAATACAAAACCAAAAACGGAGACAAGCATGAAAAAAACCAAGGCCATCACCATGGCGCTGCTGGGCGCGTGCGCCTGCAGCACCGCCTATGCGCAAGGCAGCGTCACCCTGTATGGAGTGCTCGACAGTTCGCTGGCCTACACGACGAATGCCAACGCGGCCGGCGACAGCGTCACCAAGATGCCCACCTTGACCGGTTCATTGCCGTCGCGTTTCGGCTTCAAGGGCGTGGAAGACCTGGGCGGCGGCTTGCAGGCGATCTTTGCGCTGGAATCGGGCTTCGGCGTCGATACGGGCGTCGCGGGGCAGGGCGGGAGACTGTTCGGCCGCCAGTCGTGGGTGGGCCTGAAGGGCCGCTATGGCAGCGTGATGCTGGGGCGGCAGATGAACATGTCGTTCTGGGCCACGCAAAAGTCCGACATCATGGGGCCGGCCCTGTTTTCCATCAGCAGTCTCGATCTGTACCTGCCGAACGCCCGCAGCGACAACGCCATCGGTTACCTGGGCACGTTTTCCGACGTGACCGTGGGCGCCACCTACAGCCTGGGGCGCGATACCTCGGCGGCGGGCGGGCCGGCCGCCACGGGCTGCGCGGGCGAAGTGGCGGGCAACGCGAAAGCTTGCCGCCAGATCACCGCCTTGCTGGGCTACGACACGGGCCGCTACGGCGCCACGGCATCGTACGACATCCTGTACGGTAACGTGGGCGCGGCCAACGGCCTCACGTCGAGCCGCCACTTCGACCGCCGCGTGATCGCCAGCGCTTATGCCATGCTCGGTCAGTTAAAGCTGGGCGGCGGCATCATCGACCGCACCATACGCGCCACCACGGGCCCTGTCGACTCGCAGTTGCTGTATTTCGGCGCCGCCTGGCCCGTCGCGCCCGCGCTGGTGCTCGATGGCCAGGTGGCCAAACTGGCCGTCAAGGATAGCCCGAACGATGCCACCCTGGCCACCGCGCGCCTGACCTATCATTTATCCAAACGCACGGCCATCTACGGCGCCATCGGCCGCATGGACAATGATGGCGCGGCGGCCGTGGCGCTGGACGCGGGCGGCACGGTGGGCGCGGGACGCACGCAGAATGGCGTGATGGCGGGTGTGCGCCATTTCTTCTGACGACCTTTTTTACCGGGCTGCCACCACCTCGGCTCCCGCCTGCGGCGCTTGCCAGCCGCCGCCCAGCGCCCGGTAAGTGGCGACAGCGGCGCGTGCCGATGCCGTTTGCGCCTGTTCGCGCGCGTCCGCTGCGCGCAGCAGCCTCGTGTCGGCTTGCAGCACATCGAGCCGGCTGACTACGCCTTTCTCGTAGGCGGCCAGCGCGGCGGCGCGGGCGCGCTCTAGCGATTGCACGCCTTGCGCCAGCAATGCGGCCTGTTCTTCGTGGCGCAGCAGGGCCGAGCCGGCGTTTTCCACGTCTTCGACGGCGTGCAGCGCCGCGAGCCGGTAGGCCGCCAGCAGTTCGGCTTCCTGGCCGCGGGAAGCTTCGATCTGCGCGTCGATGCGGCTGAAATCGAACAGGCGCCAGCGCATGCCCAGCATGCCGGCGGCCTGGCCGGAGCCGCTGCCGAACAGGGCGCCGCCGGCCGTGGCGCTGCCAAACAGCGCGCCCAGGCTCAGTTTTGGGTAGTACTCGGCGACGGCCGCGCCGGTGCGCGCGCTGGCGGCGGCCAGACGCCGTTCGGCGGCGATCAGGTCGGGCCGGCGCCGCAACAATTCGCCCGGCGCGCCGCCGGCCGTGATGCGCGGCGCGCGCGCCATCACGCCGGCGGCGGCCATCTCATTGCCATAGGTGCCTGGCGCCGCGCCCAGCATCACGTCGAGCGCATGCAGCGCCACTTCGCGCGCCGTGTCCAGGCCGGGCACGACGGCGCGCGCCTGCGCCAGCGACGCTTCGGCCTGCCGCAGTGCCGGTTCGTTCGCCAATCCCTTGTCATATAACAGCGTCGCCAGTTCCAGCAGCGCCGCGTCGGTGTCGACCTGCCGGCGCGCCAGCTCAAGCCGCGCCTGCAGCCCCTGGATCGTCAGGTACAGGTCGGCCGTTTGCGCCGCCACGGCCAGCCGCGTCGCGGCCCATCCCGCTTCGCTGGCTGCGTAATCGGCGCGCGCCGCTTCGCGTTCGCGGCGCAGGCCACCGAACAGGTCGAGCTCCCACGACGCTTGCAGGTTCAGCTCGCGCGCGCTGCCGGCGCGCTCATAGCCTGGCGTGGCGTTCAAGACCTGGCCCAGCGGCGTTTGCACCGACTGGTAGGCGCGCGCCGCCTGGCCGCCAAGGCTGGCCGACGGCAGCAGCGCGGCGTCGGCCGCACCGGTGGCGGCGCGCGCCTGGCTGACCCTGGCCTGCGCTTGCGCCAGGTCGAGGTTTTGCGCGAGCGCCACCGTCACCAGGCGGGTCAGGCGCGGGTCGCCGAAGGCCGTCCACCACTGCCGCAGTTCGGCAGAGTCAGCGTCCTGGCGCGCGCCGAGCGCCGCCTGATGCCGGTACTGGGCCGCTTGCGGCAGTTCGGGCCGGTGGTAATCCTTGCCGACGGTGCAGCCGGTGGCGGCCAGGCCGGCGGCGATCAGCAGAAAGGGGAGGCGCAGGCGTGGCAGTGGCATGGTGGTCTTCCTGTTTAAATGAGAATAATGTGTGACTATAATACAGTTTGGTCACTTATTGTGCATTCCGGCGCGGCGCGTTAAGCTGTCGCCATGAATTCCACCACACCCGAACTACAGACCCCTGCGCGCGGTCCCGCCGGCCACGACGTGCGCGACCAGATCGTTGCCGCCGCCACCGATTACTTCAGCCGCTACGGCTATGAAAAGACGACCGTCTCCGACCTGGCCCGGGTGATCGGCTTTTCCAAGGCCTATATCTACAAATTCTTCGAATCGAAGCAAGCCATCGGCGAGCATATCTGCGGCAACTGCCTGCGCCAGATCGAGACCGAGGTGAGAAGCGCGGTTGCAGCGGCCGAGCGGCCGCCAGAGCAGCTGCGGCGCATGTTCAGGGCCAGCGTCGAGGCCAGCTTGCGGCTGTTTTTCCAGGACCGAAAACTGTACGACATCGCCGCCTCGGCCGCCACCGAACGCTGGCCGGCCGTGCAGGCCTACGAGCTGGCGATGGGCGCCTTGCTGCAGGATATCTTGCAGCAGGGGCGCAAGACGGGCGACTTCGAACGCAAGACGCCGCTCGACGAAACGGCCAGCGCGATTTACCTGGTGATGCGCCCCTACGTCAATCCTTTGCTGCTGCAACACAGCGTCGACAGCAGCGAAACGGCCGTGGTGCAGCTGTCCAGCCTGGTGTTGCGCAGTTTGTCGCCGTAAGCGCTTCAATGATAAGTGACGATTGACTTAATTGGTCACTAGTACCAGAATGAGGGCTCTGATCACTCATTCATGGAATTCCTATGCGCTGGCGCCGCCTCGCTTCATCTGTTGTCATTTCAACTTTCCCCCTGGTGTTGAGCGCCTGCGCCGACAAGGCGCAGGCCGATCCGCGCACGGCCACGCCGCTGGTGCGCGCCGTCGCGGTGCAGGGCGCCGAAGCGGGCGCGCGCAGCTTTACGGGCGTGGTCGCGCCGCGCGTGCAGAGCGATCTCGGTTTTCGCGTGGCCGGCAAGGTGCGCGAACGGCTGGTCGACGCTGGCCAGGCCGTGCGCCGTGGCCAGCCGTTGATGCGCCTCGACGCCGACGACCTGCAACTGCTGGCGCAGGCGCGCCATGAAACCGTCACGGCCGACCGCGCCCGCGCGCGCCAGGCGGCGGATGAGGAAGCGCGCTACCGCGACTTGCGCGGCACCGGCGCCATTTCGGCATCCAGTTACGACCAGGTGAAGGCGGCGGCTGACGCGGCCGGCGCCCAATTGAAGGCGTCCGAAGCCCAGGCCGGGGTGGCGCGCAATGCGCTGCAGTACGCGGTGCTGCTGGCCGACGCCGACGGCGTCGTCATGGACACCCTGGCCGAACCGGGCCAGGTGGTCGTGGCTGGGCAGGTGGTGGTGCGACTGGCCCATGACGGCCGGCGCGAAGCGGCGATCCAGCTGCCGGAAACCTTGCGTCCCGCCTTGGGTTCCACCGGGCAGGCCACCCTGTTCGGCAGGCCGGGCGCCAGCGTGCCGGCCACCTTGCGCCAGCTGTCGCAGACGGCGGACCGGCAAACGCGCACCTTCGAGGCGCGCTATGTGCTCGATGCGGCGCTGTCAAGCGCGCCGCTGGGCGCCACCGTCACCTTGCGCCTGGCCGGCACGCAAGCGGCCGGCGACAGCGTGCAAGTGCCGCTGGCGGCCCTGCATGATGCGGGCAAGGGGCAGGGCGTGTGGGTGATTGCCGGTGCGCCGGCCCAAGTGAGCTGGCGGCCCGTGAAAGTACGAGGTCTGCACGATGACGGCGCCGACGTGAGCGGCCTGAAGGCGGGCGAACGCATCGTTGCGCTGGGCGCGCACCTGCTGCATCAGGGAGAGCAGGTCAGGGTCGAACAGGCGCCAGTGGCCGCCGGCGCGGGAGCGCGTCCATGAGCGCGGCCGGCTTCAACCTGTCCGCGCTGGCCGTGCGCGAGCGTTCCGTCACCCTGTTCCTGATTTGCCTCATTTCGCTGGCCGGCCTGCTGTCGTTCTTCAAGCTGGGACGCGCGGAAGACCCGGCGTTCACGGTCAAGGTGATGACCATCGTCACCGCCTGGCCCGGCGCCAGCGCGCGCGAAATGCAGGACCAGGTGGCCGAGAAGATCGAAAAGCGCCTGCAGGAGCTGCGCTGGTACGAACGTGCCGAGACCTACACCACGCCGGGCCTGGCCTTTACCACCCTGACCCTGCTCGACAGCACGCCGCCCGGGCAGGTGCAGGCCGAGTTTTACCAGGCGCGCAAGAAGGCGGGCGACGAGGCGGCCAATTTGCCGGCCGGCGTGATCGGCCCCATGATCAATGACGAATACGCCGACGTCACCTTTGCGCTGTATGCGCTGAAAGCCAAGGGCGAACCGCAGCGCCTGCTGGTGCGCGAGGCGGAAACCCTGCGCCAGCGGCTGCTGCACGTGCCGGGCGTGAAAAAGGTCAATATCATCGGCGAGCAGGCCGAACGCATCTACGTCGAGTTTTCGCAGGAGCGCCTGGCCACCCTGGGCGTGCGGGCGCAGGACGTGTTCGCGGCGCTGAACGGCCAGAATGCCTTGACGCCAGCCGGCTCGGTGGAAACGCGCGGGCCGCAGGTATTCATCCGCCTCGACGGCGCGCTCGACGCGCTGCAAAAGATCCGCGACACGCCCGTGGCGGCGCAGGGGCGCACCTTGACCCTGTCCGATATCGCCACCGTGCGCCGTGGCCAGGAAGACCCGGCCAGTTTCCTGGTGCGCAATGGCGGCGAGCCGGCGCTGCTGCTGGGCGTGATCATGCGCGACGGCTGGAACGGGCTGGATCTGGGCAAGGCGCTGGACGGGGAAGTGACGGCCATCGGCGCCGCCATGCCGCTGGGCATGAGCCTGGCCAAGGTTACCGACCAGGCCGTCAACATCGGCGCGGCCGTCGACGAATTCATGCTCAAGTTTCTCGCCGCGCTGCTGGTGGTGATGCTGGTGTGCTTTGTCAGCATGGGCTGGCGGGTCGGCATCGTGGTGGCAGCCGCCGTGCCATTGACGTTGGCCGTGGTGTTCATCGTGATGGCGGCCACCGGCAAGAACTTCGACCGCATCACCCTCGGTTCATTGATCCTGGGCCTGGGTCTGCTGGTGGACGACGCCATCATCGCCATCGAAATGATGGTCGTGAAAATGGAAGAGGGCTACAGCCGCATCGCCGCCTCCGCCTACGCCTGGAGCCACACGGCCGCGCCGATGCTGGCGGGCACCTTGGTCACGGCTGTCGGCTTCATGCCGAACGGCTTTGCCCGCTCCACTGCCGGTGAATACACGAGCAATATGTTCTGGATCGTCGGCATCGCGCTGATCGCCTCGTGGGTGGTGGCGGTGGTGTTCACTCCCTACCTGGGCGTGAAGCTGCTGCCTGAACTCAAACACGTCGCCGGCGGCCATGAAGGCTTGTACGACACGCCGCGCTACCACCGCTTTCGCCGGTTGCTGGGGCGCGTGATTGCCCGCAAATGGCTGGTGTTCTGCACCGTGATCGGCCTGTTCGTGCTGGCCGTGCTGGGCATGGCCGTCGTCAAGAAGCAGTTTTTTCCCATCTCGGACCGCCCTGAAGTGCTGATCGAAGTGCAGCTGCCCTACGGCAGCGCGATCGGGCAGACCAGCGGCGCGGCGGCCAAGGTGGAAGCGTGGCTGGCGCGCCAGAGCGAGGCGAAGATCGTCACGGCCTATGTGGGCCAGGGTGCGCCGCGCTTTTACCTGGCGATGGGACCGGAATTGCCCGACCCGTCGTTTGCCAAGATCGTCGTGCGCACCGACAGCCAGCAGGCGCGCGACGCCCTCAAGCAGCGTTTGCGTGTGGCGGTGGCTGCCGGGCTGGCGCCCGAGGCCAGGGTGCGCGTCACGCAACTGGTGTTCGGCCCGTATTCGCCGTTTCCCGTCGCCTACCGGGTCAGCGGCCCCGATCCCGAGGTGTTGCGCGGCATCGCCGGCCAGGTGCAAGCTGTGATGCAGGCCAGCCCGCTGATGCGCACCGTCAATACCGACTGGGGCACGCGCACGCCCACCCTGCATTTCAGCCTGCAGCAGGAGCGCCTGCAGGCGATGGGCCTGACGTCCGCCGCCGTGGCGCAGCAGCTGCAGTTCCTGCTGCGCGGCGTGCCCGTCACGGCCGTGCGCGAAGATATCCGCACGGTGCAGGTGGTGGCGCGCGCGGCCGGCGACGTGCGGCTCGACCCGGCGCGCATCGCCGACCTGACCCTGGCCGGCGCGAATGGCGAACGCATCGCGCTGTCGCAGGTGGGCAGCGTGGAAGTGCGCTCGGAAGAACCGGTGATGCGCCGGCGCGACCGCCAGCCGACGATTACCGTACGCGGCGACATCGCTGACGGCATGCAGCCGCCCGACGTCTCGGGCGCCATCACGGCCCAGCTGCAAGCCGTGATCGACAAGCTGCCGGCCGGCTACCGCATCGAGCAGGCCGGCTCCATCGAGGAATCGGCCAAGGCCACGCAAGCCATGCTGCCGCTGTTCCCCATCATGCTGGCGTTGACCTTGCTGATGATTATTCTGCAGGTGCGTTCGATCTCGGCGATGGTGATGGTGTTCCTGACCAGCCCATTGGGCTTGATCGGCGTGGTGCCCACCTTGCTGCTGTTCCAGCAGCCGTTCGGCATCAATGCGCTGGTCGGTCTGATCGCGCTGTCGGGCATTTTGATGCGCAATACGCTGATCCTGATCGGCCAGATCCACCAGAACGAGGCGGCGGGACTGGCGCCGTTCGACGCCGTGGTGGAAGCGACCGTGCAGCGCGCGCGTCCCGTGATTCTCACGGCGCTGGCGGCCATCCTGGCGTTTATTCCGCTGACGCATTCGGTTTTCTGGGGGACCTTGGCCTATACCCTGATCGGCGGCACGTTTGCCGGCACGGTGCTGACCTTGGTCTTTCTACCGGCCATGTATGCGATCTGGTTCCGGATACGGCCGCAGGCAAGGGCTGCGCCGCAGGTTTAATCTGGCGCGGCAGGATCGGCAGCGGCGTGCGCCAGGCGTGCGCGCCGCAGTTCGGCCCACTCGATCAGTGCCTGCATCGACGGTCCCAGCGCATGGCCGATCTCGCTCAATGCATATTCCACCCTGGGCGGTACCTGCGCATAGACCTTGCGCACGACGATACCGTCCTTTTCCAGCTGCTTGAGCTGCTGGATCAGCATTTTTTGGTTGACTTCCTCGATCAGGCGCTCCAGGTCGGAAAAGCGCAAGGGCGCCTTGGCCGCAAACAGCTGGCACAGGATGATGATCTTCCATTTGCCTTCGAGTACGCGCAAGGTCTCGGTGGTGGCATCGGCCCAGTCTCGGCGATTTTGCGGATCGCCACAATTCCATTCCCGTTGTTTTGTCATGATATGTGGGTTACTTACTTATTGGTGGGTACTTCCCATTATTGCATAAGGCTCCTAAAATCACAGTACATTGGACGATCAACGACACGGAGCTCATGAACATGAAGATAGGAATTATTGGAACGGGAAATATCGGCGCAACCCTGGCGCGCAAGCTGCTGTCCGCCGGCCATGAGGTGAAGATAGCCAATTCCGGCGGCGTCAAAGGCGTGCAAAGTCTGGCCGAAGACATCGGCGCAGTGCCGGCCGATGTGCATGGCGCCGTTGATGGCGTGGATGTGGTGGTGCTGGCCATTCCGCTGCCAGCCATGGCCAGCCTGCCTGCCGGCCTGTTCGACGCCGTGCCGCCGCAGGTCACCGTGATCGACACCAGTAATTATTATCCTGGCATGCGTGACGCGGCGATTGCGCAGATCGATGCGGGCATGGCCGAAAGCATCTGGGTGTCAGCCCAGCTGGGGCGCCCGGTGGTCAAGGCCTTCAACAATGTGCTGGCGCATACGCTGGCCGCGCTGGGCCAGCCTGCAGGCACGCCGGGTCGCCTCGCCATTGCCGTCGCCGGAGATGACCCGATGGCCATGCAGACGGCGATGACCTTGGTGGAGCAGGCCGGATTTGACGCGGTCGATGGCGGCACCTTGGCGCAGTCCTGGCGCCAGCAGCCCTGCACCCCCGCCTACTGTTGCGACCTTGAGGCGCCCGCGATGGCCAGGGCGCTTACCGCGGCGGTTCCCGGCAAGGCAGCTGCGATCCGCGAGCAGATGCCGACGCAGTTCGCCAAGCTGGGCGCGCATGCCAGCCATGACGACATCGTCGCCATGAACCGGCGACTGAACGTCGTCTAGGCTCCGGTCGCATCCTGCCGGTAGCGTGCCGGCGGCAGCTCGAACTGGTTCTTGAAGAAGCGGGTGAATGCGCTTTGCGAGGAAAAACCCAGGCGTTCGCCGATTTCCACCACGCTCAGGCTCGTTTCGCGCAGCAAACGGCGCGATTCGCGGCTCTTGGCGCGCAGTTCCAGGGCGCGGAACGAGGTCTGCTCCTGCTGTAATTGACGTTGCAAGGTCCAGCGGTTCATCGCCAGGCCGTCGCACAGGGCCGGCAGCAGCGAGGCGCTGTCGGCATCGCCTGCGCCTTGCCGGCCCAGCAGATCGATGATGGCTTGCTCCACGCGGGCCGAAAAGAGCTGCGCGCCCTGCAACTGCTGCAATTGCCCCTGCGCGTGCCGCAGCGCGTGCGGCGCCAGCATGGCGTTGAACTGGGCGAAAGGCCGGTCCAGCGCCGGGGCGTCAAACGTCAAGGTATTGCGCGCCTGGCCAAAGGTGGCGGCGGCGCCGAAGCACTCGGAAATGGCCGGCGCGAACCACGGCGCCTTGCCCTGGAAGCCGGCATGGAAGGCGGTGGGTGCGCCATCGTCGTAGGCGCGCGCCACCAGCGACAGCATGCGGAAATTGGCCAGCGCCTGCATGGCGCCGCCCGCCGTGCAGAACTCGGACAAGTATTCGATCTCGATGCGCGTGCCATTTTCACTCATCAGCATGAAGTCGAACTCGCCGATCAGGCCCCGCAAGTGCAGCAGCTCGTGCAGCGCGCTGCGCAGGGTGGGGCGGTTGAAGCAGACGTGGGCGATGCCCGAGTAATGCGCGAACCAGTGCGTCACGTCGAGGTCGAGAATGGTTCGGTGCTGCGGCAGTTGCTGGGCGTAGGCCGTCATGCGGCGGTGCCGCTCGGCGTTGATGCGGCCGCCCGGCTCGTTCAGCTGCGCCAGCGTGATGCCCGTTTGCTGAAAGAACTCGGCGGGATCGTGGCCATCGGCCTGCATGGCGCGCGCGCATTGTTGCGCGATCCGGTTTGAAACCGTGCGCGTATCGGGTTTGTGCAAGGCTGTCTCCTGCTTATTCTGCTTGTTGTAGTAATTTTTCACAAATATTAGCACTTTGTAGGAAATTGTTGGTTGTTGTGCCATCTAACCAAAAATTGTTCTCGCGGGTATAAAGCGCGTGCTGCGCGGTCAAGAAACTCACGCATTCTCACGCTATATTGTTTTCGGCCGGCCTTGCTGCCGCGCCTTGATACCTACAAAAACAGTCTTGGAGATAATGATGAATTGCACTTTGAAACCGATGGCCCGCATGGTCGCCGGCTGCGTCGCCACGCTTGCCCTGGCCGCCTGCGGCAACGACACCGTCAGCGAGGAATACAAGCAGCCCGTGTTCGGCGCCACCACCTACGCCCAGCTCAAGGTCGACGGCTATGCCTTCAAGGACATGAACCGCAACGGCAAGATCGACCCGTACGAAGACTGGCGCCTGTCGGCCGAGGCGCGCGCCGACGACCTGCTGTCGCGCATGAGCCTTGATGAAAAAGCGGGCCTGATGATGCACGGCACGGCGCCCACCGTGGCCGACCCCACCGGCATCGGCCAGGGCGGCGCGTATGATTTGACGGCGCTGCAAGACCTGATCGTCAAGCAGTACGTCAACACCTTCATCACCCGCATGGCGGGCGATACGGCCAACATGGCTACCCAGTACAACAAGGTGCAAGCCCTGAGCGAAACGTCGCGCCACGGCATTCCCGTGTCCATCAGCACGGACCCGCGCCACCATTTCCAGTACACGGTGGGTGCCAGCGCCGGCACCAAGGGTTTCTCGCAGTGGCCGGAAACCCTGGGCCTGGCCGCCATCGGCGACGATGCGCTGGTACGCCGCTTCGGCGACATCGCGCGCCAGGAATACCTGGCCGTCGGCATCACGCAGGCGCTGTCGCCGCAGGCGGATCTGGCCACCGAGCCGCGCTGGTCGCGCATCAACGGCACCTTTGGCGAAGATGCGGACCTGGCCAAGCGCATGGTGCAGCACTATATCGAAGGCTTCCAGGATGGGAACACGGGTCTGCATGACGGCAGCGTGGTGGCTGTCGTCAAGCACTGGGTCGGCTACGGCGCCACGAAAGAGGGCTACGATGGCCACAATTACTATGGCCGTTACATGACTTACCCGGGCAACAACTTCGCCTACCACGTCAAACCGTTCGAAGGCGCCTTCACGGCCAAGGCGGCATCCGTCATGCCGACCTACGCTCTGCCGGACGGCAATATCACCATCGACGGCATCACCCTGGAACAGGTGGCGGCCGGCTTCAGCAAGACCATGCTGACGGATCTGCTGCGCGGCAAATACGGCTTCGAAGGCGTGATCCTGTCCGACTGGGGCATCACGTCCGACTGCGACGCCAACTGCCGCAATGGCACGGCGCCCGGCGTCGCGCCTTCCTTCATGGGCTTCGGCACGCCGTGGGGCATGGAAGACGCCACCAAGGCCGAGCGTTATGTGAAAGCCGTGACGGCGGGGATGGACCAGTTTGGCGGCGTGACGGAAGCGCCATACCTGACGCAAGCCGTGCAGCGCGGCCAGTTGACAGAAGCGCGCATCAATGCGTCGGCGCGGCGCATTCTGATCCAGAAATTCAAGCAGGGCCTGTTCGAACATCCGTTTGTCGATGCGGCCAAGGCGGCCACCACGGTGGGCAAGGCGGACTTCATCGAGGCAGGCCTGGAAGCCCAGCGCCGCTCGCTCGTCCTGCTGGAAAACAAGGACAAGGTCTTGCCGCTGGCGGCCACCGTCAAGAAAGTCTACCTGTACGGAATCGACGCGGCCGTGGCCAAGCAGTATGGCTACACCGTGGTCGCCACGCCGCAGGAAGCGGACGTGGCCCTGCTGCGCGTGGCCGCGCCGTATGAAATCCTGCACCCGAACTACATCTTCGGCAGCATGCAGCATGAAGGGCGCCTGAACTATGTCGACGGCGACGCCGACTACGAGGCGATCAAGAACGCGGCCAAATACGCGCCGAAGACGGTAGTGACGGTGTACCTGGACCGCCCGGCCATCCTCGGCAACGTGCAGGACAAGGCCAGCGCCATCCTCGCCAACTTCGGCGTCAGCGACGGCGCGCTGTTCGATGTCTTGACGGGCAAGGCCAAGCCGCAAGGCAAGCTGCCGTTCGAACTGCCGTCGTCGATGGCCGAAGTGCAGGTGCAGAAGTCGGACGTGCCGTATGACACGGCCCATCCGCTGTACAAGTTCGGTGACGGCCTGGCGTACTAAACGCCGTTTAACGTACGGTAATCCAGCTGCGCTCCTGCACGGAGCGCAGCGCCGCGGCTATCAGCCGGTCCACCTCGTAGCCATCGCGGAAGGTGGGCCAGACCGGCTGGCCGCCGGCGATGGCCTGCAGAAAATCGCGCGCTTCGATGACGATCTGCTCGTTGTAGCCGGTGCCGTGCCCGGCGCCCTGGCTGAACGCCAGGTAGTCGGGGTGGGCGGGTCCCATCAGCAGGCGCTGGAAACCCTGGCGCTGCGCCGGGCGGCCGGCGTCGTACAGCCATAGTGCATTCTGCTCTTCCTGGTCGAAGGCGAGTGCGCCTTTCGTTCCCGTGATGCGGTAGGTGTAACCCATCTTGCGTCCGGCCGCCACGCGGCTGAAGGTCAGGGCGCCCAGCGCGCCGCTGGCAAAACGCAGCATCACATTCCCCTGGTCGTCATTCTCCACCGCTTCCATGCCAGCCGGACCTTGGCGCTGCGCGTGCACGGTATTCATGTCGGCCACCAGCGAGTCGACGGGGCCGCCCAGGCGCAGGGCCAGGTTGAGCAGGTGCGAGCCGACGTCGGCCAGCGCGCCGGCGCGCGTTGCCGTCGCTTCCCGCGTGCGCCACGAGGCGGGAGCGTGCGGGTCGTGCAGGTAGTCTTCCACGTGTTCGGCGGCGACGTGGATGATTTCGCCGATTTCGCCCGATTCGATGATGTGGCGCGCCAACTGGCTGGCGGGCGTGCGGATGTAGTTATAGCCCACCATGTTGGCCACGCCCGCCGCTTCCGCCGCCTGCGCCAGCAGCAGGGATTCGGCGGCCGTCATGCCCAGCGGCTTTTCGCAAAACACGGGTTTGCCCAGGGCCAGCGCGGCCAGCACGATGTCCTTGTGCGTGGCCGGCGGCGTGGCGACGATGATGGCGTCGATGGCGCGATCATTGATCAGCGCGCGCCAGTCGCCCGTGGAGCGGTTCCAGCCCAGTTCCTGCGCGCTGCGGGCCGCGCCTTCCGCGCTGCTGGTGCAGATGCATTCGCATAAGGGGTTCAAGGTCGTGGGAAAAATGCTGCGCACGGCTTTGTAGGCGATGGTGTGGGCCTTGCCCATGTAGCCGGCGCCGATCAGGCCGATGTTGATGTCTTGCATACGGAGTCTCCGAAAATGTCGCGGTAGGGAAGTCAGGCTTGCTGGCGCCAGGCATGGCTGTCGAGCGCGTCGAGGAAGCGCGCTATGGGCCAGTCTTGCGCCAGCGCTTCGTGCATGAGCTGCTGCTGCGTGGGCGGCGCCATGCCGGCTATGGGCTGGTCGCGGTCAAGGTTGCTGGGGAAGGCATAGCCTTCGGCGCAGGCGGCAATCGCGTGAGCAATGCCGTCGGCGGACAGGACGCCCTGCGCGCGCAAGGTCCGCAGCGCCGGATACAGCGCGGCGCTCATGGCGCGGCGGTCCAGCGCTTCCATTGCGCGCCCGAACGGCGACGACACTTGCAGCAGATTCGCCATGCGGCGGATGTCGGGCGAGCGGTTATGGCCCGCCGCATGAAACAGGGCCGGGTTGAAAAAGACGGCGTCGCCTTGTGACAGCGGCAGCTGCACGCAATGCTGCGCAAAATAATCGCGGAAAGGCCGCTGCTGCCAGGCGAGAAAGCCGGGTCGGTAGCGCTGCGAATAGGGCAGATACAGGGTGGGGCCGGATGCCAGCGGCATGTCGCAATGGGCGACGGCGCCCTGCAAGGTCAGGAGGGCCGACATCTGGTGCACGGGCGCGGGATAGGCGGCGCAGCTGGCGGCGCTCTGGAAGCCCAGGTGATAGTCGCGGTGCGGCGCCTGGGCCGCCCCGCCCGGGTTGACGACGTTCACTTGCGCCGTCATCTGGTAGGCGGGACCGAGCCAGGCCTCGGCGATCCACGCGAAGACGGGATTGGCGTAATAGCGCGCGAACGCTTCGGGCGCGCGCAGACACAGCTTTTGCTGGGCGTTCCAGATGCGGTCATTCGCTCCCGGTTTGGCGAAATGGTCGCCGCCCGCCTGGCCGCCGGCATGCTGCTCGGCGATCAGCGCGCGAAACACGCCGCTGACCTGTTCCAGGGTAGCCATGTCGTCGACGGCGCGCTGGAGCACGATGACGCCGGGACCGTCCATCAGCGCCTTGCCCCATTCGGCCTGCAGTGCGCGCAGCGGCGCAGCACTGGCGGCCAGCGCGCGCACCTGGTCGCAGTCGTAGACGAGGATGTTTGCATCGACCGAGGCGGCGTGGGGATAGTCAGCCAGCGCCGTGCCTTGGCTGACGGTGCGGATGAAGTCATCGAGCTGGCAGTCTTGCTGCGACAGCCAGAAGGGCACGGGCGGCGCGGCGTCTTTGGTGATCATGCGGTGTCTCCGTTGTTTAAGTTGTAGAATCAGTATAGGGATGAAAATCCGCATTTTTCATCAGGAAATCCATCAAAAAACCATCAATAAACGATCAATTACCATGGACATGGCATGACGCATCCGTTTCCCGTCAAGGTCGTGGCGCTGCAGGCCGGCGTCAGCGTGGCCACCGTCGACCGCGTGATCAAGCAGCGCGGCGGCGTGCATGCCAATACGGTGCGCCGCGTGATGCAGGCGCTCGACGAGCTGGCGCGGCAAAGCACGCAGGTGGGGCTGTCCGGCAGAAAATTCATGCTCGACGTGCTGATGGTGGCGCCGCGCCGTTTTACGGACGCCGTGCGCGCCGCACTCGAATCGGAGCTGCCGTCCTTGCACCCGGCCGTGCTGCGCTCGCGCTTTCACCTGCATGAAACCCTGGAAGTGGAGGGCATCGTTGAACTGCTCGAACGCATCTGCAAGAACGGCAGCCACGGCGTGCTGCTGAAAGCGCCGGACTTGCCGCCCGTGGCCGAGGCGGTGAACCGGCTGGCGGCGGCCGGCATTCCCGTGGTGACTCTGGTGACGGATTTGCCCGCTTCCGCGCGCCGCAGCTATGTGGGCATGGATAACCGCGCGGCGGGTGAGACTGCCGCCTGCCTGATCGGCCAGTGGCTGGGGGCGGGCAAGCGGCCAAGGAAACAGCAAGTGCTGGTCACCCTGAGCAGCAACCGCTTTCACGGCGAGGAAGAGCGCGAGATCGGCTTTCGCCGCGCGCTGCGCGAACGGCACCGCCATTTATCCATCGTCGAAGTGAGCGAAGGCCACGGCATCGACGGCGCCACGGGCGCGCTGGTGCGCCAAGCCCTGGCCGGGTATGCGGACATCGCCGCCGTGTATTCGATAGGCGGCGGCAATGCCGCCATCGTGCAGGCATTCGCGCAGGCGGGCCGGCCTTGCCAGGTCTTCATCGGCCACGACCTGGACGCGGACAACGTGGCACTGCTCAAGTCAGGCGCCATCCAGGCCGTGCTGCACCATGACCTGGGCCAGGACATGCGCCGCGCCTGCCAGGAAATCCTGCGGGCGCAGGGCGCACTGCCCGTCGTGGCGCACGCGCCGCCATTGTCCGCCATCCAGATCGTCACGCCGTGGAACCTGCCGGCCCTGAACGGCCTGAATTGACAGGCATGCGAGGCTGGCCGATACTCGCCGCTTCGCTCATCGTTCACCTCAGGAAGGAATCCCCCGATGTCCGTCACTGCGCAATTGTGCAAGACCGTGCTGGCAGCCGCACTTTCCATCGTATTTGCCATGCCCACCATGGCCGCCGCTCCCGCCATTCCCGCAGCTGCCGCCGCTTCATCGGCCTGGGTTGAAGCGAGCAACCGCAACGCGGCCATCGTGCTGGCGGCGCAGGCGCAGTTCTCGCCCGAAGACGCCTCCGACACGGGGCTGTCCCAGTACGACGGCCTGGCCGCCGACCTGGGGCCGAACATCACCGAGCGCCATGTGGCGGCCATGCAAAAGGCGCGCGCGCAATTGCAGCAAAAGCTGGAACTGGAACGCGACGAACGCATACGCCAGGACCTGGAAATTCTGATCGGCGCCGTCGATCAGGAAATCGCTGGCGCGCAGCTGGAAGCCCAGTACACCTTGCCGTGGGTCGATGTGCCGCAAATGGTCTTTGGCAGCATGCAAAGCCTGCTGCAGGAGCAGCGTCCGGCCGCGCGCCGCGCCAAGGCGCTCGAACGCCTGCGGCGCTACGTGGGCCAGTTCCCGGGCAGCACGCCGATCACGGCGCAGGCCAAGGCGCGTTTCACGGAAAAAATCGGCCAGCCTGGCCTGGCGGGACCCGTGCGCCTGCAGGTGGAGCAGTCGCTGGAAAACGTGCCGACGTATATCGCCGGCATCCGCAAGCTGTTCGCCGACATGAAAATCACTGGCACCGAAGCTGCGCTGGCGGCCATGGAGCAGCAGCTGAACGAGTATGCGGCGTGGGAAAAGCAAGTGGTGCTGCCCCTGTCGCGCACAGATTTCCGCATGGCGCCCGAGCTGTATGCATTCCGCCTGAAGCAGGTGGGCATCGATATCGAGCCGCGCGCGCTGATCGAACGGGCGCAAGTGGCCTACCTGGAAACGCGCGCCGCCATGCAGGCGCTGGCGCCCGTCGTGGCGTCGAAACTGTCGCTGAAGGGCGTGGACGGCAGTGACTACCGCCAGGTGCTGCGCGCGCTGAAAAGCGATTCGATTCCCAACGAGCGGCTCGAAGCGCACTACAAGGGCGTCAATACGCAGCTGGAACAGCGCATCGCCCAGCAGCGCGTGGTCGATATTCCTGCGCGCGCCATGACCATGCGCCTGGCGTCCGCCGCAGAATCGGCGGCCCACCCGGCGCCGCATATGCGTCCGCCTCCGCTGATCGGCAATACGGGAGAACACGGCCAGTTCGTCCTGCCCGTCAGCAATCCGGCCGCCAGCGGCAAGGGCGAAGCGTATGACGATTTCAATTTCGCGGGCGCCGCCTGGACCCTGAGCGCGCACGAGGGCCGCCCTGGCCACGAGCTGCAGTTCAGCGCCATGGTGGAGCGCGGCGTGTCGCAGGCGCGCAGCCTGTACGCGTTCAACAGCGTCAACGTGGAAGGCTGGGCCCTGTACGCGGAAGCGGAGATGATTCCCTACGAGCCGGCTGAAGGCCAGTTCATCGCGCTGCAATTTCGCATGCTGCGCGCGGCGCGCGCCATGCTCGACCCGATGCTGAACCTGGGGCAGATCACGCGCGAAGAGGCGGGCCGTATCCTGACGGATGAAGTGATGCTGTCGAAACCGATGGCGCGCCAGGAGCTGGACCGCTACACCTTCAACATGCCGGGCCAGGCGGGCAGCTATTTTTATGGCTATACGCGCATCCTGCAGCTGCGCGCGGAAACGGAGCTGGCGCTGGGCGAGAAATTCGACCGCCTGGCCTTCAACAACTTCCTGCTGGGGCAGGGATTGCTGCCGCCGGACTTGCTGGCCAAGGCCGTGCGCGAACACTTCATCCCGGAGCAGAGAAAAGCCAAAAGCTGACGCCATGGCATGGGAGCGGCAGGGAAGGGGAATTTTGCCGCTATTGTCTTCGGGCGGGTCGTATAATGCCCCTCATTTGCCGGCCATCCAAGGAGTTCCGCTTGCAGTCACCGATCCGTTATCCGAACATGCCGCAACTGCTGCTGAAGGCCCGCGACAGCCTGCTCCAGCATTTCCGCCCCATCCTCAATCACTTCGGCGTGACGGAGCAGCAGTGGCGCATCATGCGCGCGCTCAATGAAAGCCCGACGCTGGAGCCGCGCGAGCTGTGCGAGATCTGCCAGATTTCCAGCCCCAGCATGAGCGGGATCCTGGCGCGCATGGAAGAAATCGGCTTGATCGGGCGCAGCAAGTTCGAAGGCGACCAGCGCCGCCGCAAGGTGCACCTGTCCGAAGCGGGCGCCAGTTTGCTGATGCAAATGGGTAAGCTCATCGACCTGCAGTATGCGCACCTGGAAGCGGCCTACGGCAAGCAGGTGTTCGAAGACATGCGCCGCGCCCTGGAAGCCTTTATTGCCCTTGAAACCCTGCCGGTGGCGCCCGCCATCCTGCGCTGACCTTTCCATTCCCCCGTTTTTCCGCCTGCCTGACCCTCCACCGGGCGCGTGTTTTTCGACACGCGCCGCCGCTGCTTTCCGCATGCCTGCCGCCGTCATTTCCGCACATTGCGGGGCACGCGGCCGCGCGCTTGCCGGTTTTGCTATAAGACTACGCCCTACAGTCAATCACTTACATGTGAGTAAATAAGCGTATAATTTGCCTCACTTGATCCAAATCAAGAAGAACAGCGGACGCCCGTATCAATGGATGGGGCGGCAACGCGGCGCCACGCCCGTATTTCGCCAGATAAAACAGGAAAGTCAGGAAAAAAAATGAACACACCATGCATGCGCGCTGCGGCGCTGGCCGTTTCCACGCTCATCGGCGCAAACGTTTGCGCCCAAAGCAATGTCACCATTTACGGCGTCGTCGATGCGGCCACCGCCTACGCCAGCAACCAGGGCGGCAAATCGACTACCTACATGCGCAGCGGTAACTTGTCTGCCAGCAAGATCGGTTTCCAGGGCGTGGAAGACCTGGGCGGCGACCTGAAGGCGCTGTTCCTGCTGGAAAACGGCTTTGAAAGCGATACGGGCGCGCAAAGTTCGGCCAGTTCCCTGTTCAACCGCCAGGCTTACGTGGGCTTGCAATCGACAGCCTACGGCAGCGTGACGGCCGGGCGCCAGTACACCCCGTACTACCTGCTGGTGGGTTCCCTGGCATCGAGCAACGTCCTGACGGGTGCCACCGGCGCCCATCCCGGCGATATCGACGGCCTCGATACGACCGTGCGCATCAGCAATTCCGTCACCTACAGCATGCCCGCCTGGCGCGGCTTGCAGGCCAGCGCGCAATACGGCTTTGGCGAAGCGGCCGACGGCAATGCCGCAGGCAGCAGCTTCAGCGCCGCCGTCAAGTACGGCACGTCGCCAGCCGAATTCGCGCTCGGCTATCTGAAATTGAAAAATGGGCAGAATGGCGCCGGCTGGAGCGACAAGGCCTCGGGCAGCTTCGGCATTTCCGCCATCAACCGGGGCTACGCCTCGGCGGAAAGCATCGCGTTCATCGCCGCCAGCGCGCGCTACACCATGGGCAAGTGGATGGTGGGCGCCAATGCCAGCAACGTGCAGTACCAGGCCGGCAGCCGCTCGGCCTTCCGCGACACGGCCATCTTCAACACGGCCGGCCTGATCTCGAGCTACCAGCTGACGCCGCAGTGGTTCCTGTCCGCCGGCTACAGCGATACCTTCGCCAGCCACGCCAACGGCATCGCCGACCGCGCGCGCTACCGCCAGCTGTCGTTCGAGCAGAACTACGCACTGTCGAAGCGCACGGCGATTTACCTGATCGAAGCGCGCCAGCTGGCACGCGGCCAGACCCTGGGCCAGGATGGCGCCATCGTCAACGCCGTGGCCTCGGTCGGCGATTCGCAAAACGGCACGCCGTCGTCGAACGGCGGCCAGACGGTCGTCATGATCGGTCTCAAGCATTCTTTCTGAACGGTTGCTGAACTCACGGGAGCTTCAATTGGACGCTACATATAACAAGGAGGGCCGCGGCCCCCTGAATCCCGGCCGCCGCATGGTGCTGGCCGGCTTGCTGTCGGTGTCTGCCGCGGCGCTGATTCCCTGGGCGCTGGCCGAGCCGGTCGCCAATGCGGAAGAGGGCGCTTTCCTGGCCGTATCCGCCGTGCTGGTGGGCCGCCAGGCACTCGATCCGGATCTGGCCCAGCGCCTGTACAAGGCGCTGGTGGCGCAGGATGCCGCCTTTCCCGCGCACGTGCGCACCCTGCTGGCGCTGATCAACGCGCAAGGACTGAAGAGCGCAGGCATGCAAGCCGCGCTCGATGCGGCGCAGTCGCCGGTGGCCGCCTTGCCGCGCCAGATCGCCAGCGCCTGGTACCTGGGCATCGTCGGCACGGGCGAGGCGGCGGTTTGCGTCGCTTATGAAGAAGCGCTGAACGCAGCCGTCGTCGCCGATGTGCTGGTCCCCCCTTCGTATTCCTACGGCGCCTACGGCAGCTGGGCCAGAAAACCAATCTAAGGAGCCATGATGGCTGAACAATACACTGCCGATTACATTGTGATCGGCTCCGGCATCATCGGTTCCCTGGTCGCGCGCAAGCTGGCGCTGGCTGGCGCCAAGGTGCAGATACTGGAAGCGGGACCGCGCGTGACGCGCGGCGAGATCGTCGGCCGCTTCCGCAATTCCACGCGCCGCAGCGACTTGATGTCGCCGTACCCGTCGGTGCCGACCGCGCCGCACCCGATTTACCAGCCCAAGGACAGCGGCTACCTGGTGCAGGCCGGTCCGTATCCGTACCCGGCCGAATACATCCGCCAGTTTGGCGGCACCTCGTGGCACTGGGCCGCGCAAGCGTGGCGCAACGTGCCGAACGACTTCCGCATCCATACCCTGTATGGCGTGGGCGTCGACTGGCCGATCAGCTATGCAGACCTGGAGCCGTTCTACCAGGAAGCGGAAGACATCATGGGCGTCTCGGGCGCCGACAATACGGGTTCGCCGCGCAAGCAGGCCTTCCCGATGGAACCCGTGACGGAACCGTTTGCCATGCGCCGCATCCGCGAGCGCCTCGACCCCGTCTACAAGGTGGTCGGCAATACGGTGGCGCGCAACAGCGTCAGCTACGATGGCCGTCCGGCCTGCTGCGGCAATAACAGCTGCCAGCCGATCTGCCCCATCGACGCGCAATACCACGGCGGCATCGCCGCGCTGCAGGCTGAGGAAGCCGGCGTCCAAATCCTGTGCAATGCCAACGTCTACAAGCTGGAGCACGACGCGCAGGGCCGCATCACGGCCGCGCTGTACTACGACGTCGACAAAAAAAGCCACCGCGTGACGGCCAAGACGTTTGTTTTGGCCGCCAACGGCATCGAAAGCCCGCGCCTGCTGTTGCTGTCCGCCTCGGAAAAGTATCCGAACGGCCTGGCCAACAGCAGCGACATGGTGGGCCGCAACCTGATGGACCACCCGAGCACTTCGCTCACCTTCGACGCCGATGAAGACCTGTGGCTGGGCCGTGGTCCGCAAAGTCCCAACTCCATCAACACCATGCGCGATGGCGACTTCCGCAGCGAGCATTCGCCGTATCGCCTCGATTTCACGAACATCTCGAGAGTCGACGGCGCCACCAAGGATCTGATCAGCAAGGGCGTGTTCGGCGAAGAATTCGAACAGCAGCTGCGTTTCCGCTCGGCGCGCGAAATGAGCTTGAAGACGGTGCTTGAAGTGCTGCCAAATCCTGAAAACCGCATCACGCTGAGCGAAGAAAAGGACAGCATGGGCATTCCCAAGCCCCAGGCGCATTACGCGATCGATGAATACACCAAGCGCGGCCACGAGCGGGCGAAGCAGGATTTCGAACGCATCGCCAAGCTGATGGGCGGCACCAATCTGCGCCACAGCAAAGAAGGCGTATTTGCCAACAACCAGCACATCTGCGGCACCTTGTCGATGGGTTCCGACCCGGCCAAGGCCGTGTGCGACCAGTGGGGCCGCACGTTCGACCACGCCAACCTGTTCCTGTGCAGCACCGGCGTGCTGCCCACGTCCGGCACCTGCAATTCGACGGAAAACGGCCTGGCCGTGGCGCTGCGCACCGTCAAGCACATCCTCGACGAACAACAGGGAGGCACGGCATGATGGCGATCTTCAGAACGGCGGCCGGCGCCGCCTTGCTGTCCCTCGTGGCCTTGCCGGTGCTGGCGGCGCAAGCGCCGGGCGCTGACGTGCAATCGATCGAACGTGGCCGCTACCTGGCCACGGCGGGCGACTGCATCGCCTGCCATAGCGTGCCTGGCGGCAAACCGATGGCGGGCGGCCTGGCCCTGGCCACGCCGCTGGGGGCCATCGTCGCCACCAACATCACGCCGTCAAAAACGCATGGCATCGGGAACTACACCTTGGCGCAGTTTTCCGCCGCCGTGCGCCATGGCGTGCGTGCCGACGGCGCGCACCTGTATCCGGCCATGCCCTACACGGCCTACGCCAAGGTGACGGACGACGACACGGCCGCCCTGTACACCTACTTCATGCATGGCGTGGAGGCGGTGGACACGGCGCCTTCGCAAAAGACGGACTTGCCGTTCCCTTTCAATATCCGTCTGTCGATGGCGGGCTGGAACCTGCTCTTCCTCGATAAAAAACCCTTCGTGGCCGATGCGTCGAAAAGCATGGAGTGGAACCGCGGCGCCTATCTGGCGCAGGGCCTGGCCCACTGCAGCACCTGCCACACGCCGCGCAATGCGCTGATGGCAGAGCAGCTGTCGCAGGACCTGGGCGGCGCGGACCTGGGCACGTGGTACGCGCCGAACATCACGTCGGACGTCAACAGCGGCGTGGGCGGCTGGAGCCAGCAGGAACTGGCCGGCTACCTGCGCACGGGCCGCGCAGCCAGCAAGGCGCAGGCGGCAGGGCCGATGGCCGAAGCCATCGACCATAGCCTCAAGCACCTGAGCGACGCGGACTTGAACGCCATCGCGCACTATCTCAAGAGTGTACCCGCCATCCGCGACAAGGCGGACGTGAAACCGGTGACGCAATGGGGCCAGGCGGGCGACGAGTTGAACGCCATCCGCGGTGTGCCGCTGCCGCAAAACCTGAACAGGATGTCGGGTGCGCAGCTGTACGATGCGCAGTGCGCCAGCTGCCACCAGGCCAGGGGCGAGGGCAGTTTCGACGGCAGCTTGCCACCGCTGTTCCACAATTCGGTGACGGGCCGCAGCAACAGCAATAACCTGGTGATGGCGATACTCGATGGTGTCGAGCGCCAGGATGGTGGCAGTGGACACCTGATGCCCGCCTTCCGCCAGACCCTGTCGGACGAGCAGATCGTCACCCTCGGCAATTACGTGCAGCAGATGTACGGCAACCCCGCTGTCAAGGTCACGGCGGAGCAGGTGACGACCCTGCGCAATGGCGGTGCGCCGTCCAACCTGATCGGCCTGGCCCGCGCGGGCATCATCGTCGGCGTGCTGCTGCTGGGCTTGCTGCTGTGGTGGCGGGGACGGCGGCGCAAGGAAACATCAGCAGTGTAAAAATACACCCTGAAGCAAGGGCTGGGGTCAGAACCGACAGGGTCTGACCCCTTTTTTTTTACGCAAGAATTTGCAACTGGTTTGCATCTGCGGAAATTATGTACTATCATTAGTTACATGAGACGCGACAGCAAACTATCATCGATCCTCCATGTGCTGCTGCACATGGCCCATGCGGGACGCCCGATGACGTCCGAAGAACTCTCCGGCTACCTGGACACCAACCCCGTGCTGGTGCGGCGCGTGATGGCCGGCTTGCGCGAGCGCGGCTACGTGGCATCCATCAAGGGGCATGGCGGCGGCTGGCGCATCGTCTGCGACCTGCACAAGGTGACCCTGCAAGACATATACGTGGCCGTGGGTTCGCCCACCATTTTCGCCATGGGCAACCGCGTCGACCAGCCGGGTTGCCTGGTCGAGCAAGTGGTCAACCAGTCGCTGGCCGGCGCCTTCGATGAAGCCGAGGCGCTGCTGATCCAGCGCTTTGGCGCCGTCACCCTGGCCGACCTGGCCGACCGTTTCAGCCAACAATACGCCATTCACAAAGGAGCTCCACATGCACATTCCTGAATCGCCTGGCATCCCGTTCGATGCCATCATCGTCGGCGGCAGCTACGCGGGCCTGTCCGCCGCCACGCAACTGGCGCGCGCCCGCCGCCGCGTCCTGGTGATCGACGGCGGCCAGCGCCGCAACCGCTACGCCAGCCATTCCCACGGTTTCCTGACCCAGGACGGCAGCGGCACGGCCGCCATCGCGGCCGAGGGCAAGGCGCAGTTGATGGCGTATGCCAGTGTCACCTGGCTGGATGGCATGGCCGTGCAAGCGGCGGCCAACGGCGATGGCGACGGCTTCGACGTCACCCTGGCGGATGGCCATGTCGTGCACGGCCGCCGCCTCGTGCTGGCCACTGGCGTGATCGATGAATTGCCGCCCGTCGATGGCCTGGCAGAGCGCTGGGGCGGCAGCGTTTTTCACTGCCCGTATTGCCACGGCTATGAACTGGAGCAGGGCGCCATCGGCGTGCTGGCCACCGGCGCCCTGTCCATGCACCATGCCTTGATGCTGCCCGACTGGGGCACGGTGACTTTTTTCCTGAATGGCGCGTTCGAGCCCGATGCGGCGCAGCTGGAACAACTCGAGGCGCGCGGTGTAACGCTGGTGCGCACGCCCGTGGCGCGGATCGACGGCGTGGCCGACGTGGTCATGACGGACGGCAGCTGCCACGCGATGGCCGGCCTGTTCGTGGCGACCCGCACCCGCCTGGCCAGTTCCCTGGCCGGTGAATTGGGCTGCTTGCTGGAAGAGGGACCCATGGGACCGTTCGTGCGCACCGACGAGCAAAAGGCCAGCAGCGTGCCTGGCGTCTTTTGCTGCGGTGACGCGGGCCGCATGGCGGGCAGCGTGGCGTTCGCGGTGGCCGATGGCGCCATGGCAGGCGTGGCGGCGCACCGTTCGCTGATGTTCGGACTCGATCAGGCGGCAAAACCGCCATCGATCTTCAGTCCCGTGCCCGTGACGAACGCCGCTTCCGCGCTGGCCAGATAGGCAACCATGCCGGCGATTTCATCGGCCGTGCCGTGGCGGGGCAGGGCCATCAGGCCGTGCATCAGGTCGGCGAAGTCGCCCGTCGGCGGATTCATGTCCGTGGCGACGGGGCCAGGTTCCACGTTGTTGATGGTGATGCCGCGTGGGCCAAGGTCGCGCGACAGGCCTTGCGTCAGGCCGCTCAGCGCCGATTTGCTCATGGCGTAGGCGGCCGCGCCGCCGAACGGCATGCGGTGCGCATTCGTGCTGCCGATGTTGATGATGCGCCCGCCCGTTGGCATGTGCGCCACGGCCGCCTTGATGGCCACGAACACGGCGCGCACGTTGACGTTCAAGGTCTTGTCGAAGTCTTCCAGCGAAAAATCATCGATGGCGCCGGGCAGGAACACGCCCGCATTGTTGACGAGGATGTCGACACGGCCGAACTGCGCCGCCACCTTGGCGATGGCGGCCGTCAGGGCGGAGGCGTCGGCCGCATCGGCCTGCACGCCCAGGGCCTTGCCGCCGGCCGCCTCCACTTTGGCGGCCAGCGCCTGCGCTTCGGCGGCGGAACTTTGATAGGTGAAGACGACGTTGGCGCCCTGGCTGGCAAGGCGGCGCACGATGGCGGCGCCGATGCCGCGCGAGCCGCCCGTCACAAAGGCGATCTTGTCTTGCAGTGGCAAGGTGGTGCTGGTGCTGGCTGGGGTTTGCATGATGAGCTTTCTGAGTGAGGAGTCGAGGAATTCAGTATCTGCCTTTCATTCCTGCCGCGCTAGCCAGCAATCCCTACAATCACTTTCAACCATTGCTATCAAATGAGCAGGTAGAATAAGCGCATGGAAGCCCTCAATCACTTGCAATCGTTCGTGCTGTCTGCCGAGCTGGGCAGCTTTTCCGCGGCCGCGCGCCGCCTGGGGCTGACGCCTGCTGCCGTCAGCAAGAACGTGGCGCGCCTGGAAGCGAGCCTGGGGTTGCGGCTGTTCCAGCGCAGCACGCGCCGCCTGACCCTGACGGAAGGGGGCGAGCGCTTCCTGCAGCAGATCGGCGGCGCCCTGTCCACCTTGCGCGAAGCGATCGCCGGCGTGGCCGAAGAGGGCGGCCAGCCGGCCGGCATCCTGAAAATCAGCATGGCGCCGTCGTTCGGGCGCAGCTACGTGGTGCCCTTGCTGGGCGACTTCATCGCGCGTTACCCCGGCGTCATCCCCGACTGCCATTTCGACAACCGGCAAGTGGACCTGATCGGCGAAGGCTTTGATGTCGCCATCGGCGGCGGCATCGAATTGACGCCGGGCGTGGTGGCGCGCGAACTGGGCCACGCCCACATCGTCGCCACGGCGTCGCCCGCCTTCATGCAGGGCAAGGCCATGCCCGTGCATCCGTCGGATCTGGCCCAATTCGATGGCGTGACGCGCCGCTCGGCTGGCAGCGGCAGATTGCGCAGCTGGATACTGCGCGACGGTTCCGGCGGCGAAGGCGTGGCCGAATGCCGGCCGCGCGCCATCTTCGACGACCCGGAAGCGATGGCGCAGGCAGCCATCCTCGGCGTCGGCGTGGCGCTGCTGCCCATGCCGCACGCGCTGGCCCACTTGCGCAGCGGCGCCCTGGTCCGCTTGCTGCCCGGCTGGCATGCCGATTCCGGCCCCCTGTCCGTGTACTATCCGAGCAAGAAACTGCTGCCCGCGAAGACGCGCGTGTTCGTCGATTTCTTGCTGGAGCAATTCCGCCAGCGCGATTTCGCCGCGCAGATACGGCCCGATTAAACAATGAAAAATCTTATGCCTGACAATTACAGCCTGTTTTATACCTTCGACCATGACCAGCCGGCCCGCTTCCAGGAAGTGCGCGTCTTCGGCGCCACCGTGTGGACGGCCGCCGGTGCGGCCATGACCTGGGGCGAGGAGACGCGCACGCAGTACGCGAGCGTAGCCGAAGCGCAGGCCGCCTATCTGGCCCATTGCGACGCGGCTGTCGCCGGTGGCCATATCCTGGCGCGCGCCATGCTCATCGACCCTGCCGTTTTCGATTTCGCGCTGCTGCACACGCTGGTGGCGGACGCCGCGCGCCGGGCTGTCGCTGCCGTGCGCCGTGCGCATCCCGATCAGCACATCGACGCTTTCGCGCTGGTCAGCGACGACAGCGCCATGACCATCGGCCCGGCGGCCAACAGCCGCGAAGCGCTGGCCGCCTCGGAATACGGCGAAGAGATGTTGTGGAATCCGGCCGAATGGGCGTTTGAGGATGGGGTCGCGTATTTCGACAGCGCCTACCGTTTGCTGCTGCAGGCGCACCGCGACTTGCCGTTCGGCGTCGATTTCAGCACTTTTCGCAGCGGCGTGTTCGAGGCCTGCATCGCGGCGCTGGCGCAGCTCGATGGCGAAGGCTGTTTTGGCGTGGGAGTGCAGCGTGACGATTTCGTGCTGCTGTTCGAGGTCAGCGACAGCGACGCGGTGGAAGGTGCGATGGCACGATTGAATCCGCCGGCCGTGCTGGCGCGTTTCGAGGCGTGGATGGCCAGCTGGGAGGAGTGAAGTTTACGCTGCCACCAGCCTCAGTCTCGTGATTTCCGCCGGCGCGCCGATGCGTTTCGGCGGGCCCCAGTAACCCGTGCCGCGGCTGACGTAAATCCACAAGCGGCCTTGCCGGTGCAGTCCCGCCACGTAGGGCTGCTGCAGCGGCACGAACAGATTCCATGGCCAGAACTGGCCGCCGTGCGTGTGGCCCGACAATTGCAGGTCGTAGCCTGCCGCTTCGGCCTCGGGCGCGCTGCGCGGCTGGTGCGCCAGCAGGATGCGGGGGAGATCGGCCGGTGCGCCGGCGATGGCCGCTTGCGGGTCGCTTTTCTGGGCCGGGTCGAAACTGCCCGCATTGAAATCGGTGACGCCGGCCAGGGCCAGGCGCGCGCCGTCGTGTTCGAGCACCGCATGTTCGTTCATCAGCACGCGCAAGCCCAGGCGGCGGAACTCCGCCACCCACGGTGCTGCACCTGAATAGTATTCGTGGTTGCCCGTCACGAGGAAGACGCCATGGCGCGCGCGCAGCTCGCCCAGTGGCGCCGTATGGCTGCCCAGTTGCGCCACCGTGCCATCGACCACGTCGCCCGTGATGGCGATGATGTCGGCCCGCAGGCCGTTGGCGCGCGCGACGATGGCTTCCACGTAGGCGCGCTTGATGGTGGCGCCCACGTGGATGTCGCTCAGTTGCACGATGGTCAAGCCCTGCAAGGCGGCCGGCAGGCCGGCGATGGGCACCGTCACTTCGCGCACGCGCGCCACCTTGCGGGCGTTGATGAAGCCGACGATGGTGGCCAGCAGGGCCAGAAGCAGGACCAGCACGGCGGACGCCTGCGCGTGCGGGCGGGCGGCGGGAATCAGCAGGGTGAGTTCGCGCAGCACGGTGAGCACGAACAGCGAGGAAAAAAAGCCCATGCACAGCGAGCCGGCCCAGCTCAGGCGGTCGGCCAGGCGCGCATCGTTGGTGACGGCGCGGGCGAAGATGGTCATCGGCATGAGCATGGTCGAGGCCAGCAAGACGGCGCCGCCCAGCAGCCAGCCGGCCAGGCCGACGGGCAGGGCCGGCAGCAGCAGCCAGCCGAGCAGGGCGTGCAGGGCGCCCAGTATCATGGTGATGCGCAGCAGCGGCGTGCGGGTTTTCATGTGATGGTTCCAGAGGTGAGGCGGCCGCCGATTATAGCGGACGCCCTGGCAACGCGCAGCCGCCATCCCCGCCATCGCGCTCAGGGCGCGATATGCAATCCCAGCATGGCCAGCTTGCCGAAATCGACGGGTTTGGCAAAGTGTTCATTGAAACCCGACGCCAGGGCCGCCTGCCGGTCGTGTTCCTGGCCATAGCCGGTCAGCGCGACGAGCAGGAATTGCTGCGGTATCGGCAGCTGGCGCATTTTGACGGCCACGTCGTAGCCGCTCATGTCGGGCAGGCCGATGTCGAGAAAGACGATGTCGGGCTTGAATTCCAGGGTGCGCTCGGTCGCTTGCGTGCCCGTGTAGGCCGTGCGCACCGTGTGGCCGTACATTTCCAGCAGTTCGGCCAGGGTGTCGGCCGCATCGCAGTTGTCGTCGACGACGAGGATGCGCTGGCTGCCGCCGGTGGCCGCTTCCGGCACCGGCGCGGCCGGCTGCGGCAGGTTGGCGTCGAGCGGCAGGATGACTTCGAAGGTGCTGCCCAGTCCCACGCCGGGGCTGTGCACGCTGACCTGGCCGCCGTGCAAGGTCACCAGATTGCGCACCAGCGACAGGCCGATGCCCAGGCCGTCCTGCACCCGGTCGGGCGAGTGGCCGCTTTGCTCGAACAGGCCGAAGATGCTGTCGATATTGGCGGCGGCGATGCCGATGCCGTTGTCGCTGAGGCGGATGCGCACATTGTCGCCTTCGCGCGCGGCGGTGATGGCGATGCGCCCGCCCGGCGCCGTGAACTTGGCCGCGTTGAGCAGCAGGTTGGCGACGATCTGCGACAGGCGCACGGCGTCGCCGCAGACCCACAGTTCTTCCTTGGGCAGGTTCACGTCCAGCGCATGGCCGCGCGCTTCGACGCTGTGCGAACTCGTCTCCAGCGCGCTGCGGATGACGCTGGCCAGGCTCACGCTTTCCCATTGCAGCGAGATCTTGCCCTGCGAGATGCGCGACACGTCAAGCAGGTCGTCCACCAGGCGCACCAGGTGGTCCGTGTGGCGGCCGATGGTGCGGCGCGCATTGTCCTGCACGGCCGGCACGACGGGGTCGAGCTTGCACAGCAGGGCCAGCGCCGTGCGGATGGGGCCCAGCGGGTTGCGCAATTCGTGCGCCAGGGTGGCCAGGAATTCATCCTTGCGGCGGTCCACGTCGCGCAGCGCGCGCTCCACGCGGCCCAGGCGCAGCAGCGCCTTGACGTTGGCGATCAGTTCATCGGCCTCGATCGGCTCGACCAGGTAGTTGTCGGCGCCGCCATCGAGGGCGCGGATCTTGTCGGCCGAGCCGATGCAGGAAGCGGACGTCTGCAGCACCAGGATGGTGTTGGTCTCGGCGCCGCCCTTCAATTGGCGGCACACTTCCAGGCCGTTGATGTCGGGCAGCTTGACGTCGAGGAGGATCAGGTTCGGGCGGTCCTGGCGGGCGCGCAGCAGCGCGTCGCCTCCGTTCGAGGCTTCGATGACCTTGAAGCCGGCGCGTTTGAGGATGCGCGACTTGGCGTAGCGTGCGCCATCGCTGTCATCGACGTTCAGGATCAGAGCATCGCTGTTGTTATCCGGTAGCATGCGCATTGTCCCAGGTGGTTGTGCCTTGCGGCGGAACCGGCTCTTGCCGGTGGTGTGTATTGCCGATCAGCGCGCGCAGGGTCGCCAGCAATTGCTGGCGCGACAGCGGCTTGACGTAGTAGGCGTCGGCGCCCAGGGCCAGGCCCTTGCGCACGTCGTCGATTTCGGTGGCGACGATGACGGGCACCTGGCGCCGCAGCGGGTCGTTTTTCAGCTCGGCCAGCCAGTGCCAGGCCGTTTCGCCGTGCAGCATGATGTCGAGGATGACGGCGGCGGGACGCTGCTGTTCCCAGCGCTCCTGCGCCTCGCGCACGCTGCGCGCGGGAACGACGCGAAATTCGCTGCCGGCCAAAAATTTTTCATACAGCAGGCGCACGGGCGGATTGTCTTCCACCACCAGCACGCCGATGCGCTGGTCGTTGCCATTGTCGTTGGCCGGCGCGCTGGGCGGCAGGCTGCCTTCGGGCGCATGGTAGCTGGTGGGCAGGACGACGGAAAACAGCGAGCCCTCGCCAGGCGTGCTTTCCACGCTCACCGTGCCATTGAGCAGGGTGGCCAGGTTGCGGCACAGGGGCAGGCCCAGGCCCGTGCCCTTGACCTTGCGCTGCATGTGGTTTTCCACCTGGCTGAATTCCTCGAAGATCAGCTGCACGTCTTCGGCGGCGATGCCCAGGCCCGTGTCGGAGACGGAAAAGCGGATGGCATCCTGCTCCGGCAAGCTCGTGGCGCTGACGATGATGGCGCCCGCTTCCGTGAACTTCAGGGCGTTGGCGATGAAGTTGCGCAGGATTTGCGACAGCTTGCCTTCGTCCGTATGGATATGCAGCGCCGGGTCGGGATCGATGAAGGTCAGGGTGAGCGATTCGGACACCAGCAGCGGACGCAGCATGCCGCGCAGGGCGCTGAACAGGTCGGCCACCTGAAAACTGTTGGCGTGCACGTCGACCTTGCCCGCCTCGATCTTGGCCAGGTCCAGCAGGTCGTTCACCAGGTCGCTCAGGCTGACGGCGCTTTGCAGGATGAACAGCACCTGCTTTTCCTGCTCCTCGGACAGCTCGCCGTCGATGCGGTCGAGCAGCAGCTTGGACAGGGCGCGGATGGAGCTGAGCGGCGTGCGGAATTCATGGCTCATGTTCGACAGGAAGCGCGATTTCATCTGGTCGGCGCGGCGCAGGTGGTCGGCTTTTTCGTCGAGTTCCGCGAACAGCGCCACCACGCCACGGTTGGTGTCTTCCAGTTCGCGCGTCAGTTGCAGCAGGTCGTCCTGGCGTGTCTTCAGTTCGGCCAGGGTGGTCAATAGTTCGCGGTTCTGCTGCTGCACTTCGGACAGCGTGATATCCGATGGCAGCGCCTGCAGGCTGCCGGACAGCGTGCCGATCATGCTGCCGTCGAGCAGGGGAGCGTCGCGCGGGAACAGCTTGTGCAGCGTGATGTGCGTGCCGTCGCCGGGCGTGCTGTGGATATGGCAGCGGTCCATCAGGCGCTGGGCGCCCAGAATGCCCAGGCCCATGCCCGTGGGTGAGCGGTAGGTGCCGGCGAATATGCGGTCGAGCTGCGCGATGCCGGGGCCCTGGTCTTCGATGCGGATGCTGAGCACCTGCGGCGCCGTCTGGCCATCGATGGCGAAATGCACCTTGCCGCTGCCGGCGTAGTTGTAGACGTTGCGCGCCAGTTCCGACACGGCCGTGGCGATGCGCACCTGGTCCTGCACGCCGAAGCCGCACAGGGCGGCGATTTGGCGCGCGCGCTGGCGCGCTCCCACCACATCGAGTTCGCTGCCGATATGGGCCGTCAATATGCGTTGCGTCATGTTGTTTCGCTCCTTTCCGTACCGGCCGGCAGGTGCTCCTCGTGTTCGCGCAGCACCACCACCGTGACGTCGTCGCGCCCGCGCGCAAAATCGCGGTACAGCACGGCGGCGACGAGGCTGGGGTGGCAATGCACCAGGCCCGGATACTGTTCCAGGTCCCAGCGCGTGTGCAAGCCGTCCGAGTGCATGATCAAGGTCGCGCCCAGCTGCCACGGATAGCAGAATTCCTGCACCTTGCGCAGGTTGCTGCCGACGATGCCGTTATGCGACAGCAGATGCCGGCGCTGCTGCGCATCGAAGGCGCAGGCGGCGATGTTGCCTACGCCCGCAAAGCGCAATTCGCGGCGCGCGCTGTCGATGTGCGCCACCGCCAGGGCCGCGCCGCGCGTCGTGCGCAGGGCGCCGTGGGCCAGTTCGATGAAGGGGGCGGGCAGGGGCGGCAAGCCGGGTGTGTCAGTTTCCAGCAAGGCGCTGGCGCGTTCCGAGGCGCGCGCCGCCAGCGGGCCGTGACCCAGCCCATCGGCCACCAGCAAGCTCAGTTCATGGCCTTCGCAGACCACGTTCCAGGCGTCGCCGCACACCTGTTCCGAGGGCAGCGGCAGGCACACGGCGCCGACCTGCCAGTTCGGATGGGCGGGAATGGCGCTACTGGCATGCTGTCCCCAGACCACCACCATCAGCACCGTGCCCTTGCCGGGCGCCGTGTACAGGTCGAATTCCTGACCCAGGCGGCGTATCGCGCCCAACCCCACGCCGTAGGTGCCCGTGGTGGAATGGCCATCGGCCATGTGCTGGCGTACATTGCCCATGCCGGGGCCGTTGTCGATGGCCAGCACCTCGATGCCGCTGGTGCCGCCGCGCAGCACCTTGCGCAGCAGGATCTCGCCGCGTTGCGCATGCTTGACGATGTTGGTCGCCGCTTCGCTGATGATGATGGCCAGCTGGCCCGTGCGCACGTCGTCGAAGCCGATGCGCCGCGCCAGTTCGTTGCCGGCGCGCCGGGCCGCGGCGATCTCGCTCGGCTCGCTGATGGGAAAACTGCGTTGCCTGGCTATGTCAGGGGCTTGCTCGATGTGGTTCAAAACAGCTTCCATTTCGCGATGGTGACGGTGGTGCCCGCGCCGGGCGCCGTGTCGATGTGAAATGCGTCGGCCAGGCGCTTGGCGCCGCCCAGCCCCAGTCCCAGTCCGCCGCCGCTGGTATAGCCATCGGTCAGCGCCAGGGGGATATCGTCGATGCCCGGTCCCGCATCGACAAAGCGCAGTTCCAGTCCCTGCCGCGCGCCATCGCAGACGCGCGCGATGCGCGCTTCGCCGCCGCCGCCGTAGCGCAGGGTGTTGCGCGCCAGTTCGCTGGCCGCCGTGATGATCTTGGTCTGTTCGATCAGGCCAAATCCCATGGCGACCATGCTGTCGCGTACCTGCTTGCGCAGCCGCACGACGTCTTCGTCGCTGTGCAGGGGCAGGATCTGCTGCGCCTGTTGCACCCCTGCCTGTGCCTGCGCGCCTAGCATGGCGCCCCCGTCATGCGCATGCGCCGTCCCGTTCCAGCAGCTTGATGCCCCGTTCCACGTTGAGCGCCGTGCTCACGCCTTCCAGGGTCAGGCCCAGTTCCACCAGGGTGATGGCGACGGCCGGCTGCATGCCGACGACGACGGTGTGCGCATCGAGGATCTTCGCCATCGCCGCCGTGTTGCTGATCATGCGGCCGATGAAGGAGTCGACGATGTCGAGCGCGGAAATGTCGATCAGCACGCCCGTGGCGCGGTCCGTCACGATGCGGGTGGTCAGGTCGTCCTGCAAGGTCATCGCCAGGCGGTCATGCATGTCCACCTGGATCGTCACCAGCAGCAGCCGGCCCATGCGTAAAATGGGGATTCTATCCATAGGCGCCTCAGTGTTGTTGCTGCTGGTAGGTGATGCTGGAGCCCGTGCGTTTCAGGGCCACGACGAAGGCGTCGGCCAGGGTGGCCTTGGTCATCACGTCTTCCAGGTTGACGCCCAGATGCACGATGGTTTGCGCGATCTGCGGGCGGATGCCGCTGATGATGCAGTCGGCGCCCATCAGGCGCGCGGCGGCGATGGTTTTCAGCAGGTGCTGCGCCACCAAGGTGTCGACGGTCGGCACGCCCGTGATGTCGATGATGGCGATCAGGGCGCCCGTGTCGACGATCTTTTGCAGCAGGCTTTCCATCACCACCTGCGTGCGGGCGCTGTCGAGCGTGCCGATCAGGGGCAGGGCCAGCACGTTTTGCCACAGCTGCACCACGGGCGTGGACAGCTCCAGCAATTCCTGCTGCTGGCGCAATATCACCTGTTCGCGCGCCTTCTGGTAGATGGCGATGGTCAGCAGGCCCAGTTCGTCGAACAGTTTGCTGGTGCTGACGATGGCGTCGCCCAGCTGCTCCGGCTGCGCCGTGATTGCCTTGCGCAGGTAGCCGAACAGCGGCTCCTTCAGGGCGAACATGAAGCTGGCCGTGTCGATCGGCGAATAGCCCTGGCGCACGCGCGACTGCGATATTTCCGCGAGCAGCTGGCGCGTATCGTCCCAGGCGCCGCCTTCGAGATCGAACGAGTCGCCGCTTTCCAGCGCGCCCGCCAGCAGCGGCAGCAATTGCGATGCCTGCTGGCGCAGCTCGTTTTCGGCGATCTTGTCGCGCCGCACCAGGCGGGCGATCAGGCCGGCCATCCAGCCGTCCAGCAGTTCCGTGTGGTGCTCGTTGATGATGCCGGCCAGTTGCTGCGCCTGGCCTGTGCCCGTCTTGTTTTTCATGCTCATCCTTGGCTGGAGTGGGGGTTGCGGCACGGCCGCAAACGGGCCCGCGCTGTGATGAAGAAATTATAGGCAGACATGGCCGCAGCTTGTGTTCCATGCCGCACATAGTGGCCATGTCAGTATGAAATACTGGCCATTTAAAGATGCATGTAATTTGCATGTTTAAGCGAATTCCGCTACACTGGCAACACTCAACAAGAGAAACACGCCATGAATATCGACAAATTCAAACAGCAGCACCTGGACATCCTGGCCGCCATCGACGACTTGCGCCAGTTGGCGCGCGGCGGTGTGGCCGCGCAGGCACAGGCCATTGCCGAACAGATCATCGCCATGAGCGGCTTGATCAAGCTGCACCTGGCCGTCGAGCAGCGCTACCTGTATCCGGCCGCGCAAGCGTCCGGCGTGGCCAAGGTGGCACAACTGGGACGCCAGTACGAAAACGAAATGCACGGCATCGCCGGCGCCTACCTCGATTTCGCCGGCCGCTGGAATACGCCAGTGCGCCTGGAAGCGGAACCCGAAGCCTTTCGCAGCGAAGCCAATACCGTCCTGCACGCGCTGTTCCAGCGCATGCGGCGCGAAGACCATGAGTTATATCCAGCCGTAGAGACGCTGGCCTAGACCGATTACTTACATTCTCACAGGAGTTCCACATGCTGACCCAAGAACAACGCGCCATCATCACGGCCACCGTCCCCATCCTCGAGCAGGGCGGTGAAGCGCTGACGCGCCACTTCTACAAGAATCTGTTCCGCGACCATCCGGAAGTGCTGCCGTACTTTAACCAGGCGCACCAGCACAGCGGCGACCAGCAGCGCGCGCTGGCGAATGGCGTGCTGATGTATGCCAAACATATCGATCAACTCGATGCGCTCGGTGACCTCGTATCGATCATCGTCAACAAACACGTGGCCCTGCAGATCCGCGCCGAGCACTATCCGCTGGTCGGTGCCAGCCTGCTGCAGGCGATCCGCGAAGTGCTGGGTGAACAAGTGGCCAGCGACGCCGTCATCGATGCCTGGGGCGCGGCTTATGGCCAGCTGGCAGATATTTTGGCGGGCGAAGAAGGGCGCATCTACAAGGCGCAGGCGGCCGCGCCGGGTGGCTGGAGCGGCGCGCGCGACTTTTTAGTGCGCAGCAAGACGGTGGAAAGCGAAGAGATCACCTCCTTCCTGCTGGCGCCCGCCGATGGCCAGCCCGTGCTTGACTTTGCGCCAGGCCAGTACATCGGCGTGGTGGCCACGGTCGATGGCGTGCCCATGCGCCGCCAGTATTCCTTGTCCGCCGCCAGCAATGGCCAGACCTACCGCATCAGCGTCAAGCGCGAAGCGGGCGGCAAGGTGTCGACATTCTTCCACGATAATGTGCAGGCAGGCGACACGGTGCAGCTGACGCCGCCATCGGGCGACTTCGTGCTGCGCGATGGCGACAAGCCGCTGGTGCTGATCAGCGGCGGCGTGGGCATCACGCCGACCCTGGCCATGCTGACGGAGGCCCTGCGCGGCAAGCGTCCCGTGCATTTCATCCACGCGGCGCGCCACCACGGCGTGCACGCGTTCCGCGCGCAGATCGACGAGCTGGCCGCGCAGCACCCGCAGTTGCAGCGCTTTTACTGCTACGCGGAACATGGTGGTGAACACGACGCGCCGGACGCCGTCGGCTTGCTGAATAAAGAGCAATTGAATCACTGGCTGCCGGCCTCGCGCGACGTCGATGCCTATTTCCTGGGACCGCAGCCATTCATGCGGGCCGTCAAGCAATACCTGCGCGAACTGGGCGTGCCGGAACAGCAGACGCACCATGAATTCTTCGGACCGGCTGCCGCCTTGAACTGATTTTCTGCCTGCCTTGTGTTGTCCCTGCGAGAAAAAACGCTGCCGTAAGGGGCGGGTAAGTCTCGCGCTGTACTGTGAATCCAAGCTCGCACAAAAGAGCACGCTTTTACATAACAGGAGGCAACACAATGCATGACGATCTGGTTCAAAAAATCAAGGGCGACCCCAGCTATCATCAACTGGTCAAGGTGCGTTCCCGCTTCGGCTGGGCGCTGACTGGCCTGATGATGCTGGTGTACTACGGCTACATCCTGCTCATCGCCTTCAACAAGGAATTTCTGGCCACGAAAACGGGCGCGGGCGTGATGACCTGGGGCATGCCGATCGGCCTGTTCGTCATCGTGTTTACCGTGCTGATCACCGGCATCTATGTGCGCCGCGCCAACAAGCAATTCGACGACCTGACCAGCGCCATCCAGGCACGGGTGCAGGCATGAGCGCCGCCAAGCATGTGCTGCGCGGCGTGTCTTGCCTGAGTGCATTGGCATTGCTGGGCGCCAGCAGCAGCGTGCTGGCGGCCGGCGCCGACCTGGGCCAGGCAGTCAAGCAACCGACCAACTGGACGGCGATCATCATGTTCGCCGCCTTCGTCATTTTTACCTTGTTCATCACCAAGTGGGCGGCCGCGAAGACCAAGTCGGCTTCCGATTTCTACACGGCTGGCGGCGGCATCACGGGTTTCCAGAATGGCCTGGCGATTGCCGGCGACTATATGTCGGCCGCATCGTTCCTCGGTATTTCCGCCGCCGTCTTTTTGAACGGCTACGATGGCCTGATCTATGCCATCGGCTTTCTCGTCGGCTGGCCCATCATCACCTTTTTGATGGCCGAGCGCTTGCGTAACCTGGGCCGCTACACGTTTGCCGACGTGGCCGCCTACCGTTTCAAGCAGGCGCCGATCCGCATCTTTTCCGCTTCCGGCACGCTCGTCGTGGTGGCGTTTTACCTGATCGCGCAGATGGTGGGCGCGGGCCAGCTGATCAAGCTGCTGTTCGGCCTCGAGTACTGGATCGCCGTCGTCCTGGTCGGTACCTTGATGATGATTTACGTGCTGTTCGGCGGCATGACGGCCACCACCTGGGTGCAGATCATCAAGGCCGTGATGTTGCTGGGCGGCGCCACCTTCATGGCCGTGGCCGTGCTGGCGCAATTCAACTTCAGCCCGGAAGCGCTGTTCGCCAAGTCGGTGGACGTGCACGCCACCAAGGAAGCCATCATGGGCCCCGGTTCCTTCATCAAGGATCCGATCTCGGCCATCTCCTTCGGCATGGCGCTGATGTTCGGCACGGCCGGCCTGCCGCACATCCTGATGCGTTTCTTCACGGTGCCGAGCGCCAAGGAAGCGCGCAAATCCGTGTTCTGGGCCACCACCTGGATCGCCTATTTCTACATTCTGACCTTCATTATCGGTTTTGGCGCCATCGTGCTGGTGAGCACCAATCCCGAGTTCAAGGATGCCGCCGGCAAGCTGCTGGGCGGTAACAACATGGCGGCCGTGCATCTGGCCAAGGCCGTGGGCGGCAACGTCTTCCTCGGCTTCATGTCGGCGGTCGCGTTCGCCACCATCCTCGCCGTCGTGGCGGGCCTGACCCTGTCGGGCGCGTCGGCCGTGTCGCACGATCTGTATGCGACCGTCATCAAGAAGGGCAAGGCGACGGGCGCCAACGAACTGAAAGTGTCGCGCGTGACGACGATCGTGCTGGGCATCATCGCCGTGGTGCTCGGTATCGCCTTTGAAAAGCAGAACATCGCCTTCATGGTCTCGCTGGCTTTCGCGATTGCCGCTTCGGCCAACTTCCCCGTGCTGTTCATGTCGGTGCTGTGGAAGGATTGCACCACGCGGGGCGCCACCATCGGCGGCTTCCTCGGCTTGATCACGGCCGTCGCGCTGACGGTGGTGTCGAAGTCCGTGTGGGTCGACGTGCTCGGCCATGGCGAAGCGCTGTTCCCGTATGCCTCGCCGGCGCTGTTCTCGATGACGGCCGGCTTCGTCGGCATCTGGCTGTTCTCGGTGCTCGACAAGAGCCCCCGCGCGCGCATCGACCGCGCCGGCTACGAAGCGCAGCAAATGCGTTCGGAAACGGGCATCGGCGCGGCAGGCGCCAGCGCGCATTGATGTTTTAGATAGTTGCTGAAAGAGACAATGCCCGGTTCGCCGGGCATTGTTGTTTTTGCGCGCTTACTTTGCCACGCGCAGGGGGATGACGCCGGCCGCCAGCGCGGGCGCGCCTGGCGTCGCTTCGAGTATCGATGCCAGGGTCACCGTGTCGAGCACGGCCAGAAAGGCGGCCGTGGCCTGGCCCAGCTTGGCCTTCAGCAGGCAATCTGGTGTGAGTGGGCAGGTATTGCTTTCCTTGTTAAAACATTCCGCCATGAAAAAATCGCTTTCCGTCTCGCGCACAACGGTGCCGATATTGATCTCGGCCGGGTCGCGCGCCAGGCGCAGGCCGCCATTTCTGCCGCGCACCGTTTCCACGATGCCTGACAGGCCCAGCTGGTGCACCACCTTCATCAAATGATTCTTCGAGATGGAGTGCAGGTCGGCGATGTCCTGGATGGTCACGAGGCGGTCGCGGTGCACGCCCAGGTACATCAGGGTGCGCAGGGTGTAGTCGGTATAGGCAGTCAGTCGCATGGGGTATCGTTCATAAGATGTGGATTACATCCTTGTTTCAACCGCAGCATACAGGAGAGTGCCGGCCGCGTGTGTTGCGCCGTCACTTTTCAGCCTCGAAAGACAAAAGTTGATTGCCTTTCGCTTAAATGCGTAGTAAATTTTCATATTGTTGCCATGGCAAACAGCTCGTAAGCCCTTGTCGGCCCTTTGAGTAGGATTTTTTTTGATGGAAATCAAGAGGATGGTGAAGCAATAAGGTAAATTTACTACAAATTCGACGATGGGCGTTTCCCGGGCCGGGAAGCGCGAACTACGCAATCTGTGCGGTGCCGCCGTGGCCGCCCCAGGAAATACATACCATGCAAATGAATGAAGTGAAAGACGAGCTGCTGAGCAGCGATATCCGCCAGCTGGGCCGTCTGCTGGGCGACGCCATCCGTAACCACCTGGGCGACCCCGCCTTCGAGCGCATCGAACATGTGCGCCAGCTGGCCATCCGTTTCCGCCGCGACAATGATGAAGCGGCGCGCGCGCAGCTGTCGGACGCGCTGCAAGCGCTGTCGCAGGAAGAAACCACGCAATTGACGCGCGCTTTCAGCTATTTCTCGCTGCTGGCCAATATTGCGGAAGATCAACATCACATCCGCCGCACGCGCGCCCATTTGATCGCCGGTTCGCCGCCGCGCCAGGGTAGCCTCAGCCATGCCGTCGGCAATGTGTTTGACGCGGGCAAGGCCGATGCGCTGGAAACCTTCTTTGAAGATGCGTTCGTCAGCCCTGTCTTCACGGCGCACCCGACGGAAGTGCAGCGCAAGAGCATCCAGAATTGCCAGATGGCCATCGCGCGCCTGTTGAGCGAGCGCGACCGTGTGCAAATGACGCCGGAAGAAGCCGAGCAAAACGAAGAAGCGCTGGGACGCGGCATCGTCACCCTGTGGCAGACGCGTCTGCTGCGCACCAGCAAGCTGTCCGTCATGGATGAAGTGGCCAATGGCCTGTCGTTCTACGACCACACGATTTTGCGCGAATTGCCGAAATTGTATTCCTCGCTGGAAACCATGCTGGCCCAGCGCGATGCCCGCTGGGAAGATGCGGAATTACCCAATTTCATGAAGGTCGGCAGCTGGATCGGCGGCGACCGCGACGGCAACCCCTTCGTCACGGCCGACATCCTGCGCAGCACCCTGCAAACGCAGGCCGACAAGGTGCTCGATTTTTACCTGGGCGAATTGCGCAAGCTCGCTTCGCAACTGTCGCTGGCGCAAATACTGAACGCCTGCAGCGAACCGCTGCGCGCGCTGGCGGAACGCTCGGCCGATGCGTCGCCGCACCGCGTGGACGAGCCGTACCGCCGCGCCTTGCATGGCATCCATGCGCGCCTGGAAGGCACGCGCGTCGTCTTGTGCGGTAAAGGCAAGCAAGCCGACGGCGTACAGCCCTACGCGGCCGCTGCCGAACTGCTGGCCGACCTGGACGTGGTCCAGCATTCGCTCGTCAGCAATGGCTTGCGCGCGCTGGCCCGTGGCCGGCTGCGCCAGCTGCGCCGCGCCGTCAAGGTTTTCGGTTTCTCGCTGGCGCCGCTGGACTTGCGCCAGAATTCCGACGTGCATGAGCGCATCGTGGGCGAACTGTTCGCCGGCGCCCAGCCGGGCCTCGTCTACCTCGACCTCGACGAAGAACAGCGCATCAGCTTGCTGCTGGCCGAGCTGGAGTCGCCACGCCTGCTGACGTCGCCGTATGCGCAATACTCGGAAGAAACGACGTCCGAACTCGACATCTTCCGCGCCGTGCGCGAAGCGCACGTCAAATACGGCAAGGAATCTGTGCCGAACTGCATCATCTCGAAGGCAGCCAGTGTCTCGGACTTGCTGGAAGTGGCTTTGCTGCTGAAAGAAGTGGGCTTGCTGCGCCAGGACAGCCGCGAAGTGGATGTCAACATCATTCCCCTGTTTGAAACCATCGACGACTTGCGCGCCGGCCCCGCCATCATGGCGCGCGCCTTCGGCTTGCCGTTCTACCGTGGCTTGCTCGAATCGCGCGCGGACCAGCAGGAAGTCATGCTCGGCTATTCGGACAGCAACAAGGACGGCGGCTTCCTCACGTCCGGCTGGGAGCTCTACAAGGCCGAGATCGAGCTGGTGACGGTCTTCAAGCAATACCAGATCAAGCTGCGCTTGTTCCACGGCCGCGGTGGTTCCGTGGGCCGCGGCGGCGGACCCAGCTACGAAGCCATCCTGGCCCAGCCGGCGGGCGCCGTGCAGGGACAGATCCGCCTGACGGAGCAGGGTGAAGTCATTACGGCCAAGTATGCAAACCCGGAAGTAGGGCGCCGCAACCTGGAAGTGCTGGTGGCTGCCACCATCCAGTCGACCCTGTTGCCGCAGGCCCAGCTGCAGCCGAAGGCGTCGGCCGGCGCGGGCCATTTGGCCGCGATGGAAGAGCTGTCCGGCACGGCTCTGAACGCCTACCGCGACCTCGTCTACGGCACGGATGGCTTTGAACAGTATTTCTGGGAATCGACGGTGATCGCGGAAATTGCCGCCCTGAACATCGGCAGCCGTCCCGCCTCGCGCAAGAAATCCACGTCCATCGAGGATTTGCGCGCCATTCCCTGGGTCTTGAGCTGGGCGCAATGCCGCTTGATGCTGCCGGGCTGGTTCGGTTTCGGTTCCGCCGTGCAAGCCTACCTGGCCGCCCATCCCGCCGATGGCGCGGACGTACTGCGCGGCATGTACACGGACTGGCCATTCTTCACGTCCTTGCTGTCGAACATGGATATGGTGCTGGCCAAGAGCGACATCGCCATTGCCGGCAAGTATGCGGAACTCGTCAAGGATAAAGTATTGCGCGAGGCCATCTTCACGCGCATCCGTGCCGAATATGCGGCCACCCTCGACGCCTTGAAACTGATCACGGGCCAGGAAGAGTTGCAGCAAGCTAATCCGCTGATGCAGCGGTCCATACGCAACCGTTTCCCGTATATCGACCCGCTCAACCACGTGCAGGTGGAGCTGTTGAAACGCTTCCGCGAGGGCAAGCAGGATGCAGCAGCGCGCACGGGGATACATTTGTCGATCAATGGGATTGCGGCGGGGTTGCGGAACAGCGGTTAATGAAAATCAAGCCCAACAGCTAAGGCTGGGGTCGTACCCTCAGGGTACGACCCCGGTACTTGCACTTGGGTTGGCTTTACGAACTCAGCAGAAAACAACAAGGAGACAGCATGACCATCAAAGTTGCCATCAATGGCTATGGCCGCATCGGCCGCAATGTCTTGCGCGCGTTTTATGAAGGCGGCAAGCAGCAGGATATCGAGATCGTCGCCATCAACGACCTGGGCGACGCCAAGTCGAATGCCCATCTGACGCGCTACGACACGGTGCACGGCAAGTTTCCCGGCGTCGTCACTATCGATGGCGAAAACATGCTCGTCAATGGCGACCGCATCCGCGTGTTCGCGCAGCGCGACCCGGCCCTGATACCGTGGGGCGAACTTGGTGTCGACGTGGTGCTCGAATGCACGGGTTTCTTCACGACCAAGGAAAAAGCGTCGGCCCATTTGAAGGGCGGGGCGAAAAAAGTCATCATTTCGGCACCGGGCGGCAAGGACGTGGACGCCACCATCGTGTTCGGCGTCAACCAGCATGTCTTGAAGGCATCGGATACGGTCATTTCCAACGCGTCGTGCACGACGAATTGCCTGGCGCCATTAGTCAAACCCCTCAACGACGCCATCGGCATCGAATCGGGCCTGATGACCACCGTGCACGCCTACACGAATGACCAGGTCTTGTCCGACGTGATGCATGAAGACTTGCGCCGCGCCCGCTCGGCCACGCATTCGATGATTCCCACCAAGACGGGTGCGGCGGCCGCTGTGGGCCTCGTCTTGCCGGAACTGAATGGCAAGCTGGACGGCTTTGCCATCCGCGTGCCGACGATTAACGTCTCGCTGGTCGACCTGTCCTTCATCGCCAAGCGCGACACCAGCGTCGAGGAAGTCAACGCCTTGCTGAAAACGGCGTCGGAAGGCGCCCTGCAGGGCATCCTGACGTACCAGACGGAACCGCTCGTATCCATCGATTTCAACCACAACCCCGCTTCGTCGAACTTCGATTCGACCCTAACCAAGGTTTCGGGCCGCCTCGTGAAAGTGTCGTCGTGGTACGACAACGAATGGGGCTTCTCGAACCGCATGTTGGACACCACGGTCGCCCTGATGGCGGCCAGGTAAGAACGTAGTACCGCTGATCCAGCGCACCAGGACGGCCGGCCCACAAGGCTGGCCCTTGTAGCAACTTATTTTAGAAAGCAGCAACCATGACCATGCAAGTACAGCAACGCGCCACCAAGATCGTTTCCACCATCGGCCCCGCTTCGAACGATATCGACACCCTGGTCCGCATGTTCAAGGCCGGCGTCGACGTCGTGCGCCTGAACTTTTCGCATGGCAAGGCACAAGACCATATCGACCGCGCCCGCATGGTGCGCGAAGCGGCAGCCCTGTGCGGCCGCGAAGTGGCCATCATGGCCGACTTGCAAGGCCCGAAGATTCGCGTCGGCAAGTTTGAAGAAGGCAAGATTTTCCTGGAAAACGGCGCCAAGTTCATCCTCGACGCGAAATGGGGCGAAAACGGTGAACTGGGCAATCTCGAGCGCTGCGGCCTCGACTACAAGGAATTGCCGCGCGACTTGCGCGCCGCCGACGTATTGCTGCTCAACGACGGCCTGATCGTGCTGACGGTCGATAAAGTCGTCGGCAGCGAAATCCACACCACCGTCAAGATCGGCGGCGAATTGTCGAACAACAAGGGCATCAACCGCCAGGGCGGCGGCTTGTCGGCGCCAGCGCTGACGGCCAAGGATATGGAAGACGTGAAAACGGCGATGAGCTTCCAGGCCGATTACGTGGCCGTCTCGTTTCCGAAAAATGCCACCGATATGGTCATGGCGCGCCAGCTGGCCAATATCGCCGGCGAAGCGTGGGACCACAAGCCGATGATGATCGCCAAGATCGAGCGCGCGGAAGCCATTCCTGCGCTGCAAGAAATTCTCGACGCGTCCGACGGCATCATGGTGGCTCGTGGCGACCTGGCCGTGGAAGTGGGCAATGCGGCTGTGCCGGCCTTGCAAAAACGCATGATCAAGATGGCGCGCGCGTCGAACAAGCTGGCCATTACGGCCACGCAGATGATGGAATCGATGATCGTCAACGCCGTGCCGACCCGTGCGGAAGTGTCCGACGTGGCCAATGCCGTGCTCGACGGTACGGACGCCGTCATGACGTCGGCGGAAACGGCGTCTGGCCGCTATCCGATCGAAACGGTGGAAGCGATGGCCGCCATCTGCCTGGACGCGGAGAAATGGGATACTTGCAAGCTGGACGCCGATTTCCTCAACGCCACGTTCTCGCGCATCGACCAGTCGATCGCGTATGGCGCCCTGTTTACGGCCCACCATTTGCGCGTCAAAGCGATTGCCACCCTGACGGAATCGGGCTCCACGGCACTGTGGATGAGCCGCTGCAACATCGACATCCCCATCGTCGCCTTGACGCCGAGCGTGGGCACGCGCCGCAAGCTGGCCCTGTACCGCAACGTCAGCACCCTGGAACTGACGTCCGGCACGGACCGCGACAAGGTCTTGCAGCAGGCGGAAGATTTGCTGGTCGAGCATAAAGTCGTGGCCAAGGGCGACACCGTCGTGCTGACCTGGGGCGAGCCGATGGGCAAGGTCGGCGGCACGAACGCGCTGAAAATCATGAAGATCGGCCAGCACTGACCGTCTCGCCCGCCGCCAGTCGCCTGCAGCCTTAAGAATGGCTGAAAAACAGGCGCTTGGCCACCCGCCGCAATGGCAGATGCCCAATCTGCCATTGCGGTCGCCCCATTTCCGTGTCAGCATGGCTTTCCTGCCTTCCAGGGCGCATCCGGAGTTCATGATGACCGAGTATTTGCCTGCCTTGATCTGGTCGCTGTCGGCCTTCGCTTGCCTCTTCATCGCCAAACGCCGCGCCTTGCGAATAACGGCCATCCGTGCCGTATTGGTGACTTTCCTGGGGCCGTTTGTTATTCCCTTCGTGCTGGCCGCAAGGCCCGAGATACGCCGCTAAGCGTGTGGCCTGCCCGCGTTCCTCTTTGCTATATTTAAACTTTTAGCTAAAGGAATGCCCATGCAGCGCAGCGCGCCCCTGTTTCTGATGACCATCCTTGCCCTGTCCACGGCCACGGCCACGTTCGCTTCGGCGGCCGAGCCGGCGCAGCGCTTGCAACGTGCCACCGGACTGTGGAAGGTGACGCCCGCGACCTCCCCATTTTCCTGGGAAATCTGCGTCGACCACGCGCGCGACCGCCTGATCGACGATGACCTGTGGTCTGATTTTGAACAGGAATGCCAGATCGAGTCGCACAGCCGCCAGGGCGATAGTTACCATTTTCAATCCAGCTGTCCGGACGCCAGGCTGGCCGTCACCTTCAAGGGCGACCTGGCCAGGGCATATACCCTGAGCGCCGACACCACCGTGCAAGTCAATGGCAAGAGCGAAGTGCAGCGCACGGAACTGGCGGCCGTGTTCCAGGGCGCTTGTCCGGCCGGGCTGGCGCCGGGAGCGAAGAAAATGCGCGGCGGCATGGTGATGAAGAGCTTGTATACCGACCGCTAGAAGATTACCGCCACGCTGAAACAACAGTTTCCAGGGATAGGCAGGCATTGGCATTGACGCCGGAGGCCATGATTTGTGATAATGAGAATTATTATCAATTAGCCGCGCATTGCCTTGCGCGCATCGGAGTCCCAGTGAACATTGCGCAGTCCAGCGAGTCGATAGCCGGCATTTACAGCCACCACCATGGCTGGCTGATGCGCTGGCTGCGCGCCAAGCTGCAGTGCGCCGACCATGCGGCCGACCTGGCACACGATACCTTCGTGCGCCTGCTGACGGCGCCGCCGGAGAACCGGCAAGCCTTGCGCGAACCGCGCGCCTATCTGACGACCGTGGCGCAGCGCCTGCTGATCGATCATTACCGGCGCCTGTCGCTGGAGCAGGCCTGGCTGGAAACGCTGGCGCAGCAGCCTGAATTGCTGATGCAGTCGCCGGAAGAACGGCTGCTCGTGCGCGAAGCCCTGCAGCGCATCGATGCCATGCTCGACGGCTTGCCGCCGCCGGTACGCAGCGCCTTCCTGTTGGCCCACGTTGACGGCCTCGGCTACGGGGAAATCGCCCGGCGCCTGGCCGTGAGCGAGCGCAGCATCAAGCGCTACATGGTGCAGGCGTTCGAGCGCTGCATCCTGCTGATCCTGTGAGCGCCATCGATCCCCGCGCCGCACGCGCGGCGGCGCAATGGCTGGTGCGCCTGCACGGGGGCGCCTTGACTCACGACGAGCAGCAAGCGTTCCATGCCTGGCGCGCCAGCGATCCCGCGCATGAAGCGGCCTGGCAGCGGGCCGAACTGGTGTGCAGCACCCTGGCCAGCGTGCCGCCCGCCCTGCGCCAGGCGGCGGACGCGGCGGTGCCGTCGCCGCAGCGGCGCGCCGTGCTCTATGGCCTGGCGGGGCTGATCGCGGCCGGGCCGGCCCTGTGGCTGGCCAGCCAGTCGGCGCCCTGGCAAGCGTGGCGCGCCGACATCCGCACGGCCAGGGGCGAAATCCGCCACATGACATTACCCGACGGCACGCAGCTGGTGCTCAATACGGACACGGCCATCGACGTGCACTACGGAGCGGAGGAGCGGCTGGTGATGCTGCATGCCGGTGAAATCCATGTCGCCACGGCGCAGGACGGGGCCGTGCCGGCGCGTCCGTTTCTCGTGCGCAGCAGCAATGGCGCCGTGCGCGCGCTGGGCACGCATTTCAGCGTGCGCCAGCGTGGTAGCGTGCTGGCGCCGCGCACCGAGGTCAGCGTCAGCGAGGGGGCCGTCGAGATCGCGCCATCGCAGGCGCCCGAGGCATTGCACAGGGTCGATGCAGGCCGGCAGGGCAGTTTCGACGACGTGGCCGTTTCGGCCCTGACGCCGTTGTCACCGCATGCGGATGCCTGGCTGCGGGGCGTACTGATCGCCGAGCGCATGCCGCTGGGCGAGGTGCTGGAGCAGGTGGCGCGCTACCGCTATGGCGTGCTGCGCTGCGATCCCGCGCTGGCCGCCATGCCCGTGGACGGCATTTTCCAGCTGAACGATCCGGACAACATCCTGCTGTTACTGCAGCGCTCTCTGCCAATCCGGCTGGCGCGCCGCACGCGCTACTGGATCAGTGTCGAGGCGGCTTGAGCTGGTCGGCTTACGCGCGGCTGCGCCCCGCTAAGCCGACCTACGGTTTGTGCGGATATGGGCGGTTTGGCGTGCTTGTGTAGGTCGGCTTAGCCCGCAGGGCGTAAGCCGACAGGCAACACCGGCTGGCTTTGTCGGCTTACGCGTGGCTGCGCCCCGCTAAGCCGACCTACGGTGTTCCGTCTAGCAAATATGCGCCACTATTTACATTTTCCTTGTCCCTTTTTGCGGATTGCTTCGTCATACAAGATAGAGAACGAACAATCCGAACCATCGAAAGGGCTTTACATGGCTTTGCAGCAGCGCAATTTGACAACGGCACGCATGACGCTCCATCCCACCACCGGCGCCGTGCGCGCCGCGCTGGTCCTGTTCCTCGCCGTGGGCGCCGCCGGCGCCGGCTTGCCGCAAATGGCGCTGGCCGCCGAGTCCGCCCCGGCCGTCACCGCACGCGACTATCATATCCCCGCCGGCAGCCTGCGCGACGCGTTGCCCGCGTTTGCCATCGCCGCCGGGATCAATCTGTCCACCCAGGGCGTGGCGCTCGACGGCCTGGCGACGCCGGGCTTGCAGGGGCGCCATGGTGTCACGGCCGGCCTGCAAAAACTGCTGCAAGGCAGCGGCCTCGAAGTGACGGACGGTGGCAATGGCAATTACCTGCTGCGCAAGATCAATGCCAGCACGGCCGATGGCGGCCTGGCCAGCATGCCGGCCGTGGTCGTCAGCGCCGAAGCCGACCGCGCCACGGAAGGCACGGGGCTATACACGTCGAGGAATATGTCGACGGCCACGGGCTTGAACTTGTCGCAGCGCCACACGCCGCAAACGGTGAGCGTCATTTCGCGTCAGCAAATGGAAGATTTTGATCTGACCACCCTGCAGGATGTGGCGCGCGCCACGCCCGGCATCTATGGCAAGACGCAGGGCGTGTCCGACCAGGAAACCAGGTATTTCGCGCGCGGCTTCGCCTTGAGCCACGTGAATGTCGATGGCTTGCCGCTCGACGTCACGGATTTCAATGAGCGCAACGTCTCGGCCGACATGCTGATGTACGACCGCGTGGAAGTGGTGCGCGGCGCCACCGGCCTGATGGAAGGGGCGGGCGCGCCGTCTGGCAGCATCAACATGGTGCGCAAGCGTCCCACGGCCACGCCCTTGCTGGACGCCTCCATTCACCTGGGAAGCTGGAAGGACCGGCAATTGACGGTGGACGCCAGCAATGCGCTGAACGACTCGGGCAAGGTGCGCGGGCGCGTGGCGGCCAGCCTGCGCGACAGCGATAGTTTTGTGGACGTGGTCAACAACAAAAACAGCACCGTGTATGCGATCGTCGAGGCGGACCTGACGCCATCGACCACGGCCGGCATCGGTTTTTCGCGCCAGCACAGCCGCACCGGCGGCGTGTTCGTCGGCTTGCCGACCTTGCTTGACGGCCGTCACATGGACTTGCCCCGCTCGACTTTCCTGAACAATGCTGATTCCTTCCAGAAACGCGACAACAACGTCGTCTTCGCCGACCTGGAAACAAAGCTGGAGAAGGGCTGGCGCAGCCGCTTTGCCATCACGCATATCGACGCCTCGTCGGACACGCGCAATACCACCAACAGCCGCGTCGCTGGTGAAACGTATCTGCTGGAACAGTCGGAAACGGGCTGGAAGTACGGCACGCAACAAGTGGTGGCGGACTGGCGCTTGAGCGGCCCCGTCACCTGGTTCGGCCGCCAGCATGACGTGATCGTCGGCGCCAGCTACCGCCATGACGATTCGGACGCGGCCCAGAGCTGGGAAGGCGCGCAAACGCGCGTGATCGATATCCGCCACTGGAATCCGCGCGCCTATCGCATGAACGGCGCGCCATTTGAGCCGTACAACTGGGGCCGCAAGACGGACGAGAAGGGCCTGTACGCGGCCGGCAACTTCAGCCTGGCCGATCCGCTGCGCCTGGTGCTGGGCGGGCGCTTCGGCTGGTATGCGCAGGATGTCACGGGCTGGTATGCCACCAATCCGGCGTGGCGCCGCAGCCTGACGGAGAACGCGAAATTTACGCCGTACGCTGGCCTCGTCTACGACCTGGACCAGCACCACTCCATGTATGCGAGCGGCACGCAGATATTCGAGCCGCAAAGCGTGCTCGATGTCAAAGGCAGTACCTTGCCGCCGTTGAGCGGCACCAACCTGGAAGTGGGCGTCAAGGGAGAATATTTTGGCGGCAGGCTTAACGCCAGCGGCGCCTTGTTCCGCATCCGGCAAAACAACCGCGCCATGACCGATGAAGTCAATTGCCCCACGGGCGGCCCCATCTATTGCGCCCGCGCGGCCGGTCAAGTGCAGAGCGAAGGCGTCGACTTGCAATTGTCGGGCTCACCATTGCCGGGCTGGCAGATTTCGGGAGGCTACACCTATGTGCTGGCCAAGTACACAAAGGACAGCGTGGCCGCCAACATCGGCCAGCGCATCGCCACCGATGAACCGAAGCAATTGTTCAAGCTGTACACGAACGTGCAGCTGAGCGGCAGCCTGGCGCCATGGAATGTGGGTGCCTCCGTGTACGCGCAGGACAAGATATACCGCCGCGATACGGCTTATCTGACGCGGCAGGGCGGCTACGCCACCGTCGGGCTGACGGCCGGCTATCGCATCAACGAGCAGCTGCAGCTGCGCGTGAATATCGATAACGTGCTCGACCGCCGCTACTATCAGGCGCTCGGCTATTCCTGGTCGGGCGGGCTGGAGCGCTACGGCGCGCCGCGCAGCGTGCTTGTTTCGCTGAACTACAAGATGTAGCGGCTGCGCCAGCAGAGCGCGCCTGTGCGGGCGCCTCTGCTACACTGCCGCCGTCTTTATCTTTCTCCTTTGCCATGACCGCTACTCCTGTCCTTACGCCCCTGAAAAGCGCCTTCCAGCAATCGCGCGCCGAGAATAACATCGAGCTGATCCTGCCTGAACTGCTGGCCGCGCAACTGCACGTCGTGATCGGCGGGCAAAGCGAGCAGATCGACCTGTTCCTCGTGCCGTCGCCCAATCCCGAGCGCCAGTGCGTCACGGTGGCGGAAGACCTGGCCTTCCTGGCCGGCATCGCCTTTCCGAAGATTCCCGTCACGGGTGCGCAATTGGTCGCCTCGATTCCTGCGGAGATCGAAATCGTCATCCTGCATGGCGACGGCGCCAATTACCTGACGCGCGAGCAACTGGCGTGGTTCCGCGGCATGCTGGCGCAGCATACTTGAGCGGCATTCCCGCCAGGCGATTCAAGCCGGCGCGCGCGGAATGGATACGCTTTGCGGCCGCCGACGATGCCAGCGCGCAAGCGGCGATGCTGGCCAATCTGCGTCCCGTGCTGTGGCGCAGCGTGCTGCTGGGCGGCTGCGCCCTGATCCTCGCCTTTGTCGGACAAGCCGTCTGGCGCGATGCGGCGTACGCGGGCGAGGCAGTGCTGCTGCTCCTGCCGGCGCTGGCCGCATGGATCGTCGCTCTGTTCGTGCTGACTGGCCCCGCTCTGTCTTTTCATGTCGAAATCAACGACGCCGGCCTGTTGCTGCGCCGGGTGGCGCGGCGCCTGCCTGGCCATGACAAGGTGCTGCAACTGGCGCCGCGGCAGATCCGCGCGCTCGAGGTAGTGACCTACGCGGGCGCGGTGAATGTCTATCGCGGCGGGCCGCCGATGGCGCGCGTGGAGCTGCTGCTGCACACGACCCTCGGCGACTGTCCGCTGATCCGCGTGGTGGGCATGGATCTGCCCGTGCCGCAGCGCTGGTCCTTGCGGCAGATCACCGACGAGCTAAGCGACCGCTGTACGCTGGCCGGTATCCCTGTGGCCGTGCGGGCCGGTCCCACTTATCAGGCATCTGCCGCCATACGCGCGCAGTGGCCGCCAGCCTGAACAGACGAGCGCTGTCGCATGGCGACCTCAGAATATTGCCTTTCTTGTCATAATATTGCTGAAGTCCTATGAATATGTTCGCAAAGCAACTATACTCATGGCTCTTTAAAAATCATCGTCACGCTGGCGGCCAGCCATCCGCGCCAGAGTTCGTACGCATTCCGCTTTTTCCCTCTGTAAAAAGCACCTTTCCCCCGCGCGGCAGGCGCGGGCGTGATGACCGAGCCTTGCCCTGGTCGACTGCTACCGTTGTCTTTTCCGCTGTGTTGCCGCTTTAGTAAAAAGCGTGGCGCCGGCGCGCGCGGTGCGCCGTCATGTTTTGCGACGTCACGTTTCACTCTATTGAGTTCACGACAGTATGCTGAGTTCCATCTTTGCCGTATCGACCGATACCATGCAGTACATCTATGGCACGCACAATGCGTGGCTGGTGCTGTTTTCCATCGGCATCGCCATCTTTGCCTCGTTCATGGCCCTGCAGATCGCCGGCATGGCGCGCAGCAGCGAGCGCGGCTTCCAGCGCCAGACGGCCATCATCACGGGCGCCATCGCGCTGGGCGGCGGCATCTGGTCGATGCACTTCATCGGCATGCTGGCTTTCGACATTTGCACGCGCGTGTCCTTCGACCCCAGCCTGACCTTGCTGTCCATGCTGCCCGGCGTGGCCGCTTCGTGGGTGGCGCTGCACATGCTGGCGCGTCCGAGCATCAACTGGCGCCAGCTGGTGGTGGGCGGCGTGCTCGTCGGCGTGGGCATCGGTTCCATGCATTACAGCGGCATGGCCGCCATGCAGACTTCGCTGACCCTGCATTACCAGCCGTGGCTGTTCGCCCTGTCGCTGGTGGTGGCGGTCGTCATGGCCATGCTCGCGCTGTGGATACGCTTCGGCCTGAGCGCCATGCGTTTGCGCCTCAGTCCCCTGGCGTCCTTGCTGGTCAGCAGCGTCGTCATGGGGTTGGCCATTTCCGGCATGCATTACACGGGCATGCTGGCGGCGCGCTTTTCCGGCACGCCCACGGCGGGCGACAACACGATCACGGTGCAAGCGTCGTTCGTGGCGCTGGCTGTGGCCCTGATCACCGTCACCCTGACCGTCTTCGTGGCCGCCGCGAATGGCTTGCTGCGCTACCGCCAGTTGCTGCGCCACGCCAGCGCCAGCGAATCGCGCCTGCGCGCCATCGTCGATACGGCGGCCGACGGCTTGATCACCATCGATGGCCAGGGCAAGGTGCGTTCCTTCAATCCGGCCGCGGAAAGCCTGTTCGGCTGGCGCGAAGCGGACATCGTGGGGCGCGACGCCAGCGTGCTGCTGCAGCCGGCCGACGCGGCCGAGTACCAGGGCTATCTGCGCGACTACCTGGAAACGGGCGCCTCGCGCATCCTCGACAGCGGACGCGAACTCGATGGCTGCCACAAGGATGGCACGGTGCTGCCCATGCGCGTGGCGATCGGCAAGATCGACACGCCGGGCCAGCCTCTGTTCGTGGCGTTCGTCACGGACATGCGCTCGTCGCGCAGCATGGAGCAGGCGCTGAAAGACAGCGAGCGCCAGTACCGCACCCTGATCCGCAATATCCCCGGCGTGTCCTTCCACTGCAGCTTCGCGCCCGAATGGAAGATGATCTTCATCAGCGACGCCGTTTTCAACCTGACGGGCTGGATGCCGCAGGACTTCATCGAGGGACGCGTGCGCCTGTTCGACCTCGTGCACCCGGACGACCGCCAGCGCGTCAACGACACCTGCGTGCAGGCGGCCGGCGAAAAGCGCGATTTCGAAAACGTCTACCGCATGATGCACCGCGACGGGCGCGAGCGCTGGGTGCGCGAAAGCAGCGGCCCCGTGCTCGATAACGACGGCGTGGTGCGCTGGATCGACGGCGTCATCCTCGATATCACGGAAAGCGAATTGCGCAACGCCGAATACGAAGGCAAGGTGACTGCCATCTCGCGCGCGACGGCCGTCGCCGAGTTTGACCTGCAGGGGCGCATCCTGGCGGCCAACGAGAACTTCCTCGACCTGGTCGGCTACCGGCTCGACGACGTGCTGGGCCTGCACCACAGCATCTTCTGCGAACCGGGCTATGTGACCTCGCCCGATTACATCGCGTTCTGGCAGCACCTGGCGCAAGGTGAATTCAACACGGGCGAGTACAAGCGCATCGGCAAGGATGGCGGCGAAGTGTGGATACAGGCCTCGTACAACCCGATCTTCAACACGGACGGCAAGCCGTTCAAGGTGGTCAAGCTGGCCACCGACGTGAGCGAACGGCGCGCCATGCAGGAAAACCTGCGTGCGGCAAAAGACCGCGCCGAACTGGCCGCCGAATCGAAGACCAGCTTCCTGGCCAATATGAGCCATGAAATCCGCACGCCGATGAACGCCATCATCGGCTTCACGGAAGTGCTGCTGGGGACGGCCCTGGACAGCCTGCAGCGCCGCCATCTGGGCACGGTGCGCCAGTCGGCCCGCTCGCTGCTGGAACTGCTGAACGACATCCTCGATATGGCCAAGCTGGAAAAGGGCGCGACCGAACTGGAACTGGTGGACTTTTCGCTGCCCGACCTGGTCGATCACGTGGCCGCGTCGCTGCGCGTCACGGCGCAGGCGCGCGACCTGGTGCTGCATGTCGACGTCAATCCCGGCATGGGCCAGTTCTTCCTGGGCGACGCGCGCCGGGTGCAGCAGGTGCTGACGAACTTGATCGGTAACGCTGTCAAGTTCACGGAAGTGGGCCATGTGCGCGTGGCCGTCGGCATGCAGGGCGAGCAGGTGCATATCGCCGTGCATGACACGGGCATCGGCATTCCTGCCGACCGCCTGGATAAAATCTTTGCCCCGTTTACGCAAGCCGATTCCTCGATGAGCCGGCGCTTTGGCGGCACGGGCTTGGGCACGACGATTTCGCTGCAGCTGGTCGAGCTGATGAAAGGCACCATCACGGTGGAAAGCACCCTGGGCGTGGGCAGCGTGTTCCACGTACTGCTGCCGCTGGCGCCGGGCAAGGCCGTGGCGCGCCGCAGCGAGCAACCGGTGGTGGCCCTGCCGCCGCTGCGCATCCTGGCGGCCGACGACGTGCCGCAGAACGTGGAGCTGCTCTTGATCAGCCTGGGCGCGGCCGGCCACCAGGTGATCGCCGCCAGCGATGGCGAGAGCGCCGTGCGCGAGTTCAGCAAGGGCAGTTTCGACATCGTCCTGATGGACGTGCAGATGCCGCGCATGGATGGCCTGGAAGCGGCGCGCCTGATCCGCGTGTTCGAGCGCGAACAGGGCCTCAAGGCGACGCCCATCATCGCCCTGACGGCCAGCGTGCTGGAACAGGACCGGCGCGCCGCGCAGACGGCCGGCATGAACGGCTTCGCTTCGAAGCCGCTGGAAATGCACAAGCTGACGGCGGAAATCGCCCGCCTGCTCGATATCGCCGTGGCCATGCCGCCGCCAGCGGCTGGCGCGGCGGCGCGTGCGGCGGCCGGCCAGGTCGACTGGCAGCGCGGCATCGCCCTGTGGGGCGGACGCGAAGCCTTGCAGCGCGCGATTGGCCGCTTCGTGCAGGCCAATGGCGATTGCGCCGCCATGCTGGCGGCGGAACTGGAGCGCGGCGGCGTCAGCGTGGCCGGTCATCTGCTGCACCGTATCAAGGGCGCGGCGGGCAACCTGTGCCTGGTGCAGGTCGAAAGCCTGCTGGGACGCATCGAGCAAGCCATCGCGCGCCAGCTGCCGGTGACGCAATTGCTGGTGCAGCTGGCGGCCGCCTTCATGGCGCTCGCCGGCGAGCTGGAAGAGGCGGGGCTGCCGGCCGTGGCCATGCAGGCGCCGGCCACCGGCGCGCTTCTCGATGCATCCGCCGCGGGCGCCTTGCTGCGGCAAGCCATCGCCAGCCTGGAAGGCGGGCAACTGGACGACGCCCTGATGGCGCAGATCGCCGCCATGCTGGCGCCGCACGGCCAGCAGCCGCGCCTGCAGGCGCTGGCCAGCGCCATCGACGACTTTGAATTTGCGCGCGCCGCGGGCGTGCTGCGCCAGCTGCTGGCGTGGCTGGAAACGCCAGCGCCTGCCGACCTTTCCTGATACTGGGCTAACGATGACCTTACACGAAGACAAACCGATCCTGCTGCTGGTCGACGATGAAGCGACGAATCTGCAGGTGCTGCGCCAGATTTTGCAGGACGATTACCGCCTGCTGTATGCGAAGGATGGCGAGAAGGCGCTGGAGCTGGCGCAGAACAATCCCGTCGAACTGATCCTGCTCGACATCATGATGCCCGCCATGACGGGCTATGAAGTGTGCCGGCAATTGAAGGCCATGCCGGCCACCGCGTCCATCCCCGTCATTTTTGTGACGGCCCTGTGCGACGTGAAGGACGAGGCGGACGGCTTTGATGCCGGCGCCGTCGACTACATCACGAAACCCGTCAGCCCGCCCATCGTGCGCGCCCGCGTGCGCACGCATCTGTCGCTGGTGGACGCCGAGGAATTGCGCCGCTCGCGCCTGCAGGTGATCCAGACCCTGGGCCAGGCGGCCGAATACAAGGACAACGAGACGGGCATGCACGTCATCCGCATGAGCTATTACGCGCGCCAGCTGGCACTGGCGGCCGGCTACAGCGCGGCCAGGGCGGAAGATTTATTGAATGCGGCGCCCATGCACGACGTGGGCAAGATCGGCATCCCCGACGCCATCCTGCAAAAGCCGGGCAAGCTCGATGCGGACGAATGGCAAGTCATGCGCCGCCACGCGGAAATCGGCGCGGCGATCATCGGCGAGCACGCAAGCGGCCTGCTGAAAATGGCGCGCACCATCGCCCTGACGCACCACGAGAAATGGGATGGCAGCGGCTATCCGCAAGGCTTGAAAGGCGAGGAAATCCCCCATGAAGGCCGCATCGTCGCCATTGCCGACGTCTTCGACGCCCTCACCAGCGAACGCCCGTACAAGCGCGCCTGGACCATCGACGAAGCCATCGCCACCATGCAGCGCGACAGCGGCACGCACTTCGACCCGGAGCTGCTGGCGCTGTTCGTGGAACAGCTGCCAGCCATGCTGGAGATCAAGGACAAGTGGCGCGAGCCGGTATAGGGAGTCTCAGCTCAGGGCGGGTCCACGCGCAGGTGATCGGCCAGCAACTGTGCATACGCAGCGCTGTCGCCGAATGCCAGCTGTGAGCACGACATGGTCTGGCCCAAGGTTGCCATGTGGCGCGATGAAATGGCATACGCAAGTTTGCCGGGCTGGCGGCGCGATGGATACAGGAAACCATGGATCTGGCCTTTTTCCTGTGCGATGATCTGATCCAGCTGCCAGCCCAGCCATTGGTACCAGCCGTGATCGGGGCTGCGCAATTGGTCAAAAATGCCGAGCCGGCTGGCGGCCAGCCCTGTCAGATCGAGCAATTGCAGCGGGGCGCTGAATGACAAGGTTGCGATCAGCGCTTGTTTCGCCCTGTGCGCGATGTAAAAGGTGCCCGGGCGCGTGACGTCGTTGCGGCAAAGCTGGGCTTCCCAGGCTGCCGTGTATGCATCCTCCGCAATATATACCCAGTGATAGGGGAAGCCGTTTGAGTCAGCCAGCTCGGCGGGCGGCCCGAAGCGGTAGGTGCGTTCGACCTTCGCCGGCCAGATGGATGCCACGTTCCACGCTGCGCGTATCAGGGCCTGGCCAGTTGGAAAGGTGACGATATTGCGCAATAATTCTGCGCTCAACGATGCCAGCGCCGGCAGGCGCGCAGCCATGTCCGCTGGGACGGGGGACGTTGTATGTCCGTGTTGCATGTTAACCCACGATGTCAGCCATCCCCCTATGCTGCCACTTCGCCACCGCAAGCACCTTGCGCAATCTCTCGTTTGCCGGCAGATTCAGCAGCGCCTGCTGGCCTGGATGGATCTCGGCCCGCGTCTCGAACGATTTGCCTGCAAGCATCTCTGCTGGCGACAGTTCGTTGAGTTCGTCTGCACCACTGACCCAGAAGGCATGGATTTCACTGCTGGGCTGGCCGGCAAGGATGGCCAGTACCGGCGCGATCAGTTCCGGTACGGGCTGGACAAATTGCCACGCAGGAAATTCCTTGCCGATACTGCGCCCCTTGGGCGTTACGCAATAAAACCGATTGTTTTCCACCGCGCGATACAGCGACGCCTGCGATAGTTCCACCCATCCTTGTCCAATGACATCGGATACCTTGAGTTTTGACCTTGGGAGCTGGCGCGGCGTGAGCGGCGGCGGGGCGCCCAGCGAGGCGCGCGCCTCATGGAGCGCGCGCGTGGCCAGGTCGATCAGGCGCTGGCGCTCGGGCCCTTGCGCCAGTATGTCGAGCTGTGCGGTCAAGAGGCGCGAGAATTGTTCCACCAGCCGCAGGTCGCTATCCGTTAATGCCTGAAGCTCGGGCGCCAGAGTATCGTGATGCAGATGCGCTGTCATGATGATTCCTTTGCAGTAGCGTGGTAAAGCACATCATATACAAGATTCTCATGTTTCGCAACTTTATCATGCGATGTAACTTTCTTATCCAGCGATAAGGCATGCGGAAAGAATGCCAGGTGCATCAGGGCAAGGTGTCAGGCATGCGCAAAATCCGCCGTATCTCCAGAATCGCCTGCGGACTTTCCTGCACGCTGTGCCACGACGGGATGACTTTTTCCGACAGGGCGCCGTCGAGGTGGGCGCTGGCGTAGGGCACCACGCCGTCGCTCGATTCCGCCAGCGGCAGCTCCGGCGTGTCGTTGCCCATGATGGAGTAGTAGCGCACGTTCGGGCTGATGGGCAGGTCGGCTACCAGGCGCACGAACGGATCCTTGTCGCTGAGGTTATCGATGCTGTTGGGGATGCGCAGCGGTTCGCTGCTGCCCGTGTCGAGCTGCGCCAGGCTGCCGGCTGCGTCGGACAACTGGTCGAGCATGTTGATGGGCAGAGTGATCAGGTTGGCGATCCAGCGCGCCACCTTGTGGTTGGCGAACGAGGTGCCGCGGTGCGGCGCGGCGATGAAGATGGCGCGGTTCACTTGCGGCATGGCCGTGAAATTCAGGTAGGGCGCCAGGCCGGCGCGCACTTTTTCCGCCTTCTTGCCCTTCAAATTGTATTCTTCCGTGATGGCGTCGAGCAGGGTGTTGCTGGCATCGGAGACCATCAGGCGCGCCAGCACGCCGCCCATGCTGTGGCCGATCAAGACCATGTCGTTGGCCGCGTCGGCCTTGGCCGAAGGGTCGAACTGCGCCAGGGTCGCGTTCAGCGCCTTGCGGATGGCGGCGTTGTTGGCCGCCAGCGGCGCATTGCTCGGGTAGTACACTTGCCAGATCTGGTAGCGGCGACGCAGCTGTTCGTCGCCCATCAGTTCATTCGCCACGTTGATCCACGCTTCCGGGCTGCTGGCCAGGCCGTGCAGCATGACGATGGTGCGCTTGTTCGGATCGTAGGGCTGCATCAGGTGCACCTGCGGGCGCGAGATGCCGTCGGCGCGGCCGAACAGGGTGCGCAGCGCCTGCACGCCGAAGCCGGAACGGGCCAGCCACAGGCCATAGCCGGCCGTGAAATTGGCGGCCACGGGCAGTTCCTGCCCGGCCATGCGCGTCGATTCGCTGCGCGTCGGGTCGACCAGCATCACCAGCAGCTGCTGCGTGGCCAGCACTTCTTGCAGGCTGTTGCCGTCGAAGCGGATCAGCGCCGTGACGACGGGAAAGCGGGTTTCCTGGTACGGTACGTACTCGTCTTTCGACGCCTGGGGCTTGGGCATGACGGCCACCAGGTCGGCGCCGAAGCCGTCGCGCCGGTACACATTGCGCAGGCCGGAAAACGACAGCGAGGTGGCCGGCAGCAGTTCGTCGGGCAGGGTGCCGTCGTCGGGCAGGCGCAGGGCCGACAGTTCGCTGTCGATCTGCCAGCCGGCGACGCGGATCACATTGCCGTCCGGCCGGTATTCGCCACGGTGGCGAAACAGGTTGCCGACGGCTTTTTGCACGGCATAGTTATAGTAGTCGCGGATTTGCGTCTGGCGCTCTTCGAAGGCGCGCTGGCCCGGCGTGCGCGTCGTGTAGAACAAATAGGCATACGCGTAGCGGGCCGACTCGAGCCAGGCGGCCAGCGTTTCGGCACTCGGGTGGCCGCCCTGTTTTTCTTCCGCCAGGGCGCTTTCCAGCCACAGTTCGGACAAGGTGGCCAGGCGCTGCTCGTCGCTGAGCAGCTCGGAGCGGGCCAGGTCGGCGCGGCAGCTGCCCGTATTGGCTTCGCAAGCGGCGATGTCGCTGCCGATGATGCGCAGCACTTCGCTGGCCGAGGCGCTGAGTTTGCCCGTGGTGAGGATGTCGCCGCGCCGCTGCTGCAGGTAGTCGGCCGGCGAGATCGCGCTGACGGTGACGGCGGCGCAGCCGCTCAGCAGTGCCGCGGCACAGAGCAGGGCGCCCAGGCGCAAGCGCCGCATCAGCGTGTCCGGCATCTCAGAACGAGTAGACCAGCGTCAGCGACGTTTGCGTATCCGTGTTCTTCTTGTCGTCCGGTACGCGCGTGTCGTTGCGGGCGCTGAAGGCGGCTTTCATCTGCATGGTGCCGTTGATCTTGGTGCTGAGCGCTGTTTCGGCGATCGAGTGGGTGTTCGACGTGCCCCGTTCCACGCTGACCGTCTGGGTGAACATGGCCGACTGGCTGATCTTCCACTTCATGGCGGCTGCGCCGCGCACCGTCAGGCCGTGCTCCGATTCGCCCGCGTCGTTGGTGCCGCTGAAATAGCCCGGACCGACTTCCACGTCGACGCTCTTGTCGCTCGACTGGTACCAGCGCGAGCCATGACCGACGGCCAGCGTCGAGTACTTGGTGTAGGCGCCGAACTTGTCGTTGACGTGCGAGGCCAGCACGAACAGCTTTTCATGGTCGGCCATCAGCTTGTAGGCGGCCTTGGCGGAGGCGGAAAAGCGTTCGGCCGAGCGTTCGCGCACTTTCTCGCCATCGTCGTTGGTCGTTTCGTCTTCCTTGAAGTAACCGCTGAAGATGTACTGGTTGCTCCAGTCATCGAGTTCCTGGCGCGCGTCGATCTTGCCCGTGACGGAAGTGCCGACCGTATTGCCCGAGGTGGTGATGGCGCCCAGTTCGGCGGAAGTGCTCCAGCTGCCGATGGGGATTTCATCGAACAGCATGCTTTGCTTGGTGTCTTTGGTGTCTGCGGCGGCGCTGCCGCAGCTGATGGCCATGGCCAGCGCCAGTGCGAGAGAGTGGGTCGATTTCATGGCAGTATTGGTTTGTGGCGTGCGCCAGGCGCGCCTGATCTTCGTTAATGGCAGTGGTGGTTTGCAGGCCGCGGCAAGCCGGAAGGCGCCGAAAACATGCGCACATCAGCATGCGCGCGCGGGCGCGGCCAAACATTGTCGAGGCTGTATTGTACCCGACCCTGCCATCGCGCGCCGCACGCGGCGGGGCTGGCAAGTGGCGCGCGCCTGGCGTATGCTGCGCCTATTTGCTGCCTGATCTTTACAAGGAACTCCCGTGCGCTGCCTGGTCATCGAAGACGAAGCTGAAACTTCCCGCTATATCTGTGCCGGCCTGCGCGAGGCCGGCCACGACGTCACTGCCTGCGACAATGGCATCGACGGCATGCGCCTGGCCTGCGGCGAAGACTGGGATGCGCTGGTGCTCGACCGCCTGCTGCCCGGCGAGATCGACGGCCTGGCCATCGTCGCGCGCCTGCGCGGCATGGGCCGCAACACGCCCGTGCTGGTGCTGTCGGCGTTGTCCAGCGTCGACGAGCGCGTGCGCGGCCTGCGCAGCGGCGGCGACGACTACCTGTCAAAACCGTTCGCCATCGCCGAACTGCTGGCGCGCATCGAGGCGCTGCTGCGGCGCGCCGCGCCCGTGCCCGAAGCGACGCAGCTGCAGGTGGCCGACCTGGTGCTCGACATGCGCACCATGCGCGTGACGCGCGCCAACCGGCAGATCGCCCTGCAGCCGCGCGAATTTCGCCTGCTGGAATACCTGATGCGCCACCAGGGCCAGTCCGTCACGCGCGCCATGCTGCTCGAAGCCGTGTGGGACTACCATTTCGACCCGCAGACCAACGTCATCGACGTGCAGGTGAGCCGCTTGCGCACCAAGGTGGACAAGGAATTCTCGCCGCCGCTGATCCACACGGTGCGCGGCGTCGGCTACACCCTGGGCGTGATCGACGGTGCGTAACTGGCACCGCTCGATCGCGGCCCGCCTGGCGCTTGGCTATGGCGTGCTGGTGGTCGTGTCGATCAGCATCGTCTGCGCCGTGTTCTATTTCGGCACCATCGGCGTGCTCGATCGCAGCGTGGACCGCAAGCTGACTTTGCTCTCGGAGCGCCTCGCCGCGCTGTACCAGCAGGGCGACAGCAGCCGCACGACGGCGGAAATCGCCCATCTGCTGACCGACCGCACCGACAGCGACACGGAGATCTTTTTGCTGGTGGGCGCCGATGGCCGCCGCGTGGCGGGCAATCTGTCGTCCTGGCCCGACGTGGGCAGCCCCGTGGGCCGCTTGCTGCACCGCGACGTCACGCGCGAAGGGCGCAGGGTGCCTGCGCGCATGCTGATCCGCGACCTCGAAGGTGGCGCGCGCCTGTTCGTCGGGCGCGACATGGAAGAGGGCAAGTCGATCCGCACGCTGGTGCTGCGCTCGCTGGCCTATGGCGGCGGGGTGGCCATTTTGCTGGTGGTGGCGGGCGCCTGGCTGTTCCGCCGCCAGCTCGAGGCGCGTATCGGGCAGATCCGCCGCACGGCGGGCGAAATCGAGGCCGGTGACCTGAGCCGGCGCATTCCCGTCGCCAGCGAAGATGAATTCGGCTTGCTGAGCCGCGACATCAACCGCATGCTCGACCGCATCGAACACTTGATGGAAGGCGTGCGCCACGTGTCGAACGCCATCGCGCACGACTTGCGCACGCCGCTGGGCCGCATCCGCAACAAGCTCGATGGCGCCCTGCGCCAGCGGCAGGACGTGGCCGGCTATGCGCAGACGGCGCAGGCGGCCATCGACGATATCGACGACCTCACGCGCGTGTTCGACAAGCTGCTGCAGATCGCGGCGGCCGAATCGGGCATGCGCCCCGAGAATTTCGACGACATCGACCTGCAGCAGATCGGCGCCGACATCGTGGAAATGTACGAAGCCACGGCTGACGAGCAGGGCGTGCTGCTGGTGCAGATGTATGGCGACGGCGTGCCCGCGCGCGGCGACCGCAACCTGCTGGGCAGCGCGCTGGCCAGCCTGGTCGACAACGCCATCAAGTATGCGGGGCCGGGCGCCACGGTGGAAGTGTCGGCCGGCAGCGATGAGCATGGCGGCTGGCTGGCCGTGCGCGACAACGGCCCCGGCGTACCAAAGGAAGAACTGCCGAAGCTGACGCAGCGCTTTTACCGGCTCGACAAGAGCCGCCACTTGCCCGGCAATGGCCTGGGCTTGTCCATCGTGGCGGCCATCGCGGCCCTGCATGGCGGCAGTCTGGAGATCGAGGATGCGGCGCCGGGCTTGCGCCTGCGTTTGCGGCTGCTGCGCTAGCGTGGACAGCGTGGCGTATCGGCACATTACCAACTTGTAACCCCCTTCATTTTCGCCTCCCCCTATCATCGGCTCTACCCGGCGTGGAGCGGCTGCGTGCGCGCAGCCGCCTGTTCCGGGCTGCCCGCGGCCGTCGCCGCGTCCATTTCAGTAGAGCCGTTCGCATGCATACTTTTACCGCCACCGGCGACAACGCCGCGCCGCAGCAGGCGCCACTGCGCCAGCATGGCCACCGTATCAAGGCTGCGCTGGGCGCCATCGTCTTTCCCGTGCAGCGCGCGCGCTGGCAAGCGTTCATTGCCGCGACGCCGGGAATGGCGGCGCTGGCGCAAGCCCATCCCAGCCTGCTGTACAAGATTTATCGTCCCTACGCCAGTCGCCAGTTCGGCTGCGCGGCGCGGGTGGACCTGCTGTGCGGGCATTACCGTTTCCTGTGGCAGGCGGGCGCGCGGCCGCTGGTGGAATACGCGGCGCGCCGCGCGCTGGTGCTGGCCGCCATCGAGGGCAAGGATGGCGCCACCTACCGCTTGCAGCTGACGGCCATCCACGACAGCCACCGCGAAGGGGAGTTGTGCCTGCGCCTGACGCGCGACGGCGTGCCGCTGTACCTGGCCAGTTTCCTGTTCCGGCCCGAGGCCGGCGGCGCCGTGATCCAGCTGGGCGCCTTGCAGGGCTTGCGCTCACCGGCCGGCGCGCAGGCGGTCAAGGACGCCACGCGGGCGCTGCACGGCTGCCGGCCGAAAAACCTGATGGTGGCCGCCTTGCGCGACCTGGGCGATTTTTTCGGCTGCGTCCACCTTGACCTGGTCAGCAACGCCAACCGCATCGCGCTGAACTGGCGCCGGCGCCGGCATATCTCGTGCGATTACGACCTGGCGTGGCGTGAATTGCATGCGCTGCCCACCAGCGGCGGCAATTACCGCCTGCCTTGCGGCCCTTGCCGGATGCCGGAGCTGGAGCTGCTGCGGTCGAAAAAGCGGGCGGACGCGCGCCGCCGCGGCGCCATGCTGCTGCAGCTGGCGGCCGACATGCGCTGGCAAGTGGCGGCCCTGCTGCACGCGCAATGACGGGGCGGGGCGGGGTTTCTTGACCTGCGCGGCTTTTTTGCCGGGCGGCCCGGCGCAAGCGCCTTGATCGGCGTATACTTGCGGGCGTCCTCAACCTGAAGCCAGTTACCATGCCAGCACAATTCCCCACTTCGCGCATGCGCCGCCTGCGCGCGACCCCGCAACTGCGCGAGCTGTTCCGCGAAACCGAAATCAATCCGCGCGACCTGGTCCTGCCGATCTTCGTCGACGAAGGTTCCAGCGATTTCATCGACATCAAGTCCATGCCCGGCGTGCGCCGCATTCCCGAAGCGAAGCTGGCGCAGGAAGTGGAGCGCTACGCGCGCGCCGGCCTGCGCTCCGTCATGACCTTCGGCATTTCGCACCACAAGGACAGCCACGGCACGGACACCCTGAACCCGGACGGCCTGGTGGCCCGCATGTCGCGCATCATCAAGGACGCCGTGCCGGAAATGGTGGTCATGTCCGACACCTGCTTCTGCGAATACACGGACCACGGCCATTGCGGCATCCTGCATGGCGACACGGTCGACAATGACAGCACGGTGCTCAACCTGGGCAAGCAGGCCGTCATCGCGGCCCAGGCGGGCGCCGACATCATCGCGCCGTCGGCCGCCATGGATGGCCAGGTGGCGGCGATCCGCAGCGCGTTAGATGCGGCCGGCTTCCACGACACGCCCGTGATGGCGTATTCGACCAAGTTCGCCTCCGGCCTGTACGGCCCGTTCCGCGACGCGGCCGGCAGCACCCTGAAGGGCGACCGCAAGACCTACCAGATGGATCCGATGAACCGCCGCGAAGCCGTGCGCGAGTCCTTGATCGACGAAGCCGAAGGCGCCGACGCGCTGATGGTCAAACCGGCCGGCGCGTATCTGGACATCATCCGCGACCTGCGCGAAGTGACGCGTTTGCCGATCGGCGCTTACCAGGTCAGCGGCGAATATGCGATGATCAAGTTCGCCGCGCAAGCGGGCGCCATCGACGAGCGCCGCGTGGTGCAGGAAACCCTGGGCGCCATCAAGCGTGCGGGCGCGGACATGATCTTTACGTATTTTGCGATGGATGTGCTGAATAATCCGTATTGAGCATTCCCGGCGTTTTTCTCACCCCGAAAGCAAATTCCGGGGTCAGACCCGGCGGGTCTGACCCCAGCATTTACGCTGTTGGGGTTCTTTCTGCATTCCCCGCCTCCCATGCCCCTGAAAATCTCCCGCATCCTGCACGCCGGCTATGTCTTCGAATGCGAAGGCACGGCCATCGCCTTCGACCCCATCGTCGAAAACCCGTTCAGCCGCAATTGCCACGCGTTTCCGCCCGTGCGCTTCGACCTCGACGCCGTGCGCCAGCTGCGCTGGGATGCCGTCTTCATCTCGCACTTCCACGACGACCACTGCTCGCTCGACAGCCTCGATGTGCTGGACCGCGCCACGCCCATCTATCTGTACTGCGTCTTCGACGAACTGTTCGCCATGCTGCGCGCGCTGGGTTTTAGCCGCGTCGAGCGGCTGCACGTCGACGTGCCTGTGCAGGTGGGCAGCATCGAAGTGATCCCGCGCCGCGCACTCGATGACGATGTCGACTCGCTGTTCCAGGTGCGCGCCGCCGGCCTGAATGTGCTCAACGTGGTCGATTCCTGGATCGGGCCGGAGACGCTCGAACAGCTGGCCGCCTTTGCGCCGTGGGACATGGTGCTGTGGCCATTCCAGACCATGCGCGAGATCGCCGTCATCGCGCCGTCGCAGGCGCAACCTGGCCCGGTCGACCTTCCCGACGACTGGGTGCCGCAGCTGCGCGCGCTGGCGCCACGGTACATCGTGCCCAGCTCTTGCCAGTTCGTGCAGGAAGACTGGTCCTGGTACAACCATGCGATGTTCCCGGTTACCTATCGCCGCTTTGCCGATGAAATCGGCGCCGCGCTGCCCGAGGCGCACATCTTCCGCCTCGATCCATCGACGGCCGTGCTGCTCGACGCGCACGGTGTGAGCAGTGCCGAACCCTTGCCCTGGGTCATCCCCGTGGGCCCGCAAGACGTGGATTTCGACTACCGCCCCGACGCGCCGCCGCCCGCCACGGCAGACATCGCGCGCCGTTTCGCGTCATTGAGCGACGCCGATGCGGCCTTGGTGCTCGATTTCTGCCGCCACGGTTTGCTGGAACGCTACCGCGACATGGAGCTGCCCGAAGACAGCTATTTCCAGGCTCCGCGTGTGTGGCGGCTGTCGCTGTACGGCCATGACGGCGCGGCCACGGTCCTGCATTACCGCACGCACGGCGACTTGATCGACCTCGTGCCGGACACGGGCGAGGCGCCCGGCTGGACCACCGAGGTGCCGCTGGTGAAATGCCATGCGGCGCTGGTGCTCGGTGAATCGCTCACCTCAATGTACATGCGCATCAACGATGGTCCTTTCGACACCGCCACGCGGGACGAACTGGACGAGGCCGACATCGTCGACGACCCGCTGATCCGCTGCCTGTTCAACGACGCCATCGGCGCCTACCAGGCGGCGCAGCTCAAACGCTTGCTGGCCCGCTGAAGAAAGTCGCGCGACAGGGTAAGATAGCTGCTTCTGACTAGAACGGGAAAGACACCATGGCACAAGACAATGCACAAGGCAATGAAACCGCGATCCTGGCCGGCGGCTGCTTCTGGGGCGTGCAAGACTTGCTGCGCCGCTATCCGGGCGTGCTCGCCACGCGCGTGGGCTACAGCGGCGGCGACGTGGCCAACGCCACCTACCGCAACCACGGCACGCATGCGGAAGCGATCGAGATCATTTTCGACCCGAACACCATCAGCTACCGCAAGATCCTGGAATTTTTCTTCCAGATCCACGACCCCAGCACGGAAGACCGCCAGGGCAACGACCGCGGCACGAGCTACCGTTCGGCCATCTATTACACGAGCGACGAGCAAAAACGGGTGGCCGAAGACACCATCCGCGACGTCGACGCTTCCGGCCTGTGGCCCGGCAAGGTGGTGACGGAAGTGGCGCCTGCAGGTCCGTTCTGGGAAGCGGAACCCGAGCACCAGGATTATCTGCAGCGCTTGCCGCATGGCTATACCTGCCATTACATCCGGCCGGACTGGGTCTTGCCGCAGCGCGGGCAGTAAGGAAACAGATATGCGTTACTGGCGCGTCGAGCGGCGGCAGGCGGAAGGGCAGCTGGACTTCGGGCGTACCCTGGAGCTGATGGCCGCCATCGGCCATGCGGACGTGAATGCCGTCGCTGGGGCCATCCTGAAAACGGTCAGCACGGTCGCGCCGATTGCCCAGTGCACGATCTTTGCCTATGAATTCGGCAACCGGCCCCGCACGGTCGCCGTGGCTGACCGGCGCGGCGGACGTTTCCTGCAAGATATTGCCGACAGCTACGCGCGCCACTATTACGCGCTCGATGGCAACCAGCGCGTGATCGCGCCGGCGCCGGGGCGAAAAACCGATCCCGCCATCGTGCTGCACCAGCAGGCCAGCGACGAGATCGACCATCCCGGCTACCGCGCCGCCTGCTATCAAAAACCGAATGTCTCGGACCGGCTATCGCTGCTGCTGCAGCCGGCCGGCGATATCTGGCTGTCCGTCAATTTCTACCGCGACAGCAGCCAGGGCAAGTTCCTGCCCGGCGAAGTGGCGGGCATCGAAACCCTGTCACCGCTGTTTGCCCATGCCGTCAAGCATCACTACAGCCTGAACGGCCAGAATACGCAAGGCGTCGCGCCGATGATGCTGGCACGGCTGCGCCAGCATTGTCCCGCCTTGAGCAAGCGTGAACTGGACGTGCTGCGCTGCGTGCTAGAAGGCCTGACGGCCGTGGAAATCGCCGAGATCATCGGCGTGCAGCCGTCCAGCGTGACGACTTACCAGAAACGCGCGTATAAACGCCTGGGTATTTCCAGTCAGCGCCAGTTGTTCGCCCTGTGCATGGCGCCAGCACCCGTCTAGTTCCTTCGGCGTAGGGATGGCTCCGCCTTCTTGACTGTTTTGGGCGCAAAACGTCCCCAAAATGGGGACAGCCGCCGGCATTGTCGTCTGCATACTGTGTTTCAAGCCGGGATCACCCGGCCGCTCTCACCCAATAAAATCAACAAGGGGAGGGCGACACCTTATGGAGACAAGCATGACCATCGCCACCACTACGCCCGTCCTCGACGCGGCCACCGACCAAATGGAACAGCAGGTGATGCGCAAGGTATCGCGCCATTTGCTGGGATTTTTGTTCCTGCTGTTCGTGTTTTCCTTTCTTGACCGCATCAATATCGGCTTCGCCGGACTGACCATGATGCAAGACCTGGGCCTGTCCGGCACCCAGTTCGGCTTTGCCACCACCCTGTTTTACATCGCCTACATCGCCTGCAGCATTCCCAGCAACATCGTGCTGGCCCGCATCGGCGCGCGTAAATGGATAGGCAGCATGATGATCGCCTGGGGTCTGGCCTCGACGGCGACCCTGTTCGCCAGCGGCCCGGCCAGCCTGTACGCGCTGCGCTTCCTGGTGGGTGTGACGGAGGCGGGCTTCTTGCCCGGTATGCTACTGTATCTGACCTACTGGTTTCCCAGCGCCTACCGGGCGCGCGCCAATGCCCTGTTCATGATCGCCATGCCCGTCACGGCCGCTATCGGTTCCGCTCTGTCGGGCCTGATCCTGAGCCTCGATGGCCACTGGGGCTTGAAGGGCTGGCAATGGCTGTTCTTGCTCGAAGGCATGCCATCCGTGTTCCTGGGCCTGGCCGTGTATGGCTACCTCGACGATTCTCCCAACAAGGCAAACTGGCTGGGCAAGCTGGAACAGCAGGTGCTGGCGCGCATGCTGGCGGCCGAGCACAAGCCGGCTGCAGTGCACATCGCTCCCCGGCAAAACACCTCGGTGATGGCGGAAATGTGCTCGCCCACGGTATTGAAATTCGGCGTCGCCTATTTTTGCCTGGTCAATACCCTGGCGATGGTGGCCGTGTGGACGCCGCTGATCGTGAAAAGTTTTAATAGCAACGCCAGCAACACGCAGATCGGCTTGCTGGCCGCCATTCCGCAAGTGTGCACCGTCATCGGCATGATCCTGTGGGGCCGCCGCTCGGACCGCCTGCAGGAACGCCGCTGGCACATCGTCTGGCCCATGCTGCTGTCGGCCTTTGGTTGGCTGTTCACGGCGTACTCGGCCAACCCCATCATGCAGCTGCTGGGCGTGTGCATGGCTTCGACGGGCGCTTACACGGCCATGTCCGTCTTCTGGACCACGCCGGACCGAGCCCTGAGCCTCGGTGCGCGCGCCATCGGCATCGCCGTCATCAACGCCACGGGCAATATCGGCTCGGCCCTGAACCCCGTCGTCGTGGGCTGGCTGAAGGACATCACGCACAGCTTTGCCACGGGCTTGCTGTACGCCAGCGTGCTGCTGGTGGCGGGCGCGGCCATCGTGCTGACCCTGCCGATTGCCCGCAGCGGCAAAACATATTCTTGAAGAGGAAACATCATGAGCGATACGTTTCACCCTTATCCCCATGTGCCGAAGGTCTATCCGCCTGGCAAACCAGCGGGCGCATCGACGCAGCACGTTCCTGTCCTGATCGTCGGCGGCGGCCCCGTCGGTCTGGCCACGGCCCTGGGCCTGGCGCGCCACGGCCTGCGCTCGGTGCTGATCGAAGCGGACGATGGCGTGTGCACGGGCAGCCGCGCCATCTGCATTTCGCGGCGCAGCCTGGAAATCATCGAACGCCTGGGCGCGCTCGACGGCTTTATCCGCAAGGGCTTGCCGTGGGCGGGAGGACGCAGCTTTTACCGCGACGAGGAAGTGCTGCACTTTACGATGCCGCAAGACGCGAACCAGAAGCTGCCGCCCATGGTCAACCTGGCGCAATACCATATCGAGCAATTCCTGCTCGACGCGGCCGAACGCCAGCCGGAGCTGATCGATATCCGCTGGCAAACGCGGGTCACTGGCGTGGACCAGCGCGCCGATGGCGCCACGGTCACGGTCGCCACGCCCGATGAAGCCTACCAGATCGACACGGACTGGCTGGTGGCGGCCGATGGCGGGCGCAGCGTCGTGCGAGAAGCGCTGGGCCTGAAATTGCAGGGCACCAGCTATGAAGGGCGCTACGTGATCGTCGATATCCACCTGAAGAGCGAGCGCCCGACGGAGCGCCTTGCGTATTTCGACCCGCCGTCGAATCCCGGCTCCACCGTGCTGGTGCACAAGCAGCCCGACGATATCTGGCGCATCGACTACCAGTTGCGCGACGACGAGGATGCGCAGGCGGCCGTGCTGCTGGAAAACGTGGCACCGCGCGTGGACAGCCTGCTGGCCATGATGGGGGAAACACAGCCGTGGCATCCCGTGTGGATCACCATCTACAAGGCCAATGCGCTGACCCTGGAAAAATACCGGCATGGCCCGGTGCTATTCGCGGGCGATGCGGCCCATTTGGTGCCCATCTTCGGCGTGCGCGGGGCGAACTCGGGCATCGACGACGCGGACAACCTGGCCTGGAAGCTGGCGTATGTCGTCAAGGGACTGGCGCCGGACAGTTTGCTGGACAGCTATTCGGACGAGCGCGTGTTCGCCGCCCATGAAAATCTGCGCCACGGCACCAAAAGCACGGAATTCATGGCGCCGCCCACCTTCGCTTTCGAGCTCATGCGCACGGCCGTGCTGGGCCTGGCGGGCAAGCATGCGCACGTGCGCTCGCTGATCAACCCGCGCCAGACGAGCGCCATCGCGTATGCGCAGTCTGCCCTGAATGCGCAGGATAGCGAGACGTTTGCCGCCGGCCCCGCGCCGGGCACGGTCTTGCCCGAATGTCCGCTGGTGCTGCTGCAAGACGGCAGGCAAGAAGCCGGGTATATTACCGATTTGCTGAAACGCGCCGATGGCGATTTCACGGGACTGTACTTCAGCGAAGAAGGCGCCGTGCCAGCCGAACTGCTGGCGCTGGGCGATACATTGCCGTTGAGTACCGTGGCGATCGCCCGCGGCGGGGCGCAAGGGCGCGCCTGGGACCACACGGCGCAGGTATTCTCGCTGTTTGACGCGCAGCCTGGCAGTTTTTATCTCGTGCGCCCGGATGGGCATGTGCTGGGGCGCTGGCGGCAGATGCGGGCGGGGCAGGTGATTGAAGCGCTGGCGAAAGCCGGGGTCAGTCCCTTCGGGAGCGGTACGCGCCCCATTGGGGCGTGCACCCCCGCCGGGTCTGACCCCAGTACTTTGCGCAGCGGGTCATTAAAAATTATTAAGGAGACAACATGACCGACATCGAACTGGATAATCTTTACACCGAGCTGTGCCATACCATGGGCGGCCTGGGCGAGCAGCGTTCGCCCCTGTTCCTCGCCCGCTTCGCCCTGCTGGCCATGGGCGCCATCGGCAAGGCCGACGTGGTGCAGGGCTTGCTGCGCGACGCGGCCGACGGCCTGGCGGAGCCGGCATGATAGGCGCCGGCTACCAAAGCGGCTTCGGCAACGAATTTGCCACGGAAGCCGTGCCCGGCGCCTTGCCGCAGGGGCAGAATTCGCCGCAGCAGGCGCCATTGGGCCTGTATGCGGAACAACTTTCGGGCACGGCCTTCACGGCTCCGCGCGCGCAGAACCGGCGCTCGTGGCTGTACCGCATCCGTCCCGCCAGCCAGCATCCGCCATTTACCCTGGCTGAAAATACCCGCATCGTCAGCGATTTCCACGCCATGCCCCCCACGCCGCCGAACCAGCTGCGCTGGGACCCGCTGCCGTTGCCCGACGGCGCGACGCCAACAGACTTCATCGACGGCTGGCAAACGATGGCCGGCAATGGCAGCGCCGAAACCATGAGCGGCTGCGCCATCCACGTGTACGCGGCCAACCGCTCGATGCAGCGCTTCTTTTACTCGGCCGATGGCGAATTGCTGGTCGTGCCGCAGGAGGGCAGGCTGGCGATCGCCACGGAACTGGGCTTGATCGAGCTGGCACCGCAGGAAATCGCCGTGATTCCCCGCGGCGTGCGCTTCCGCGTGACCTTGCCCGATGGCGTGGCGCGCGGCTATGTGTGCGAAAACTTCGGCACGGCCTTCCGCCTGCCGGACATGGGCCCCATCGGCTCGAACGGCCTGGCCAACAGCCGCGATTTCCTCACGCCGCACGCGGCCTACGAAGACATCGACGGCGCGTGCGAACTGCTGGCCAAGTTCGGCGGCCACCTGTGGCGCACGACGCTCGACCATTCACCGCTGGACGTCGTGGCCTGGCATGGCAATTACGCGCCCTATAAATACGATCTGCGCCGTTTTAATACCATCGGCTCGATCAGCTACGACCATCCGGACCCGTCGATCTTCCTCGTGCTGCAGGCGCCGAGCGAGAACCCGCTATTTGGCGCCATCGACTTTGCCATCTTCCCGCCGCGCTGGCTGGCCGCCGAACACACGTTCCGCCCGCCCTGGTTCCACCGCAATGTGGCCAGCGAATTCATGGGACTGATCCACGGCGTGTACGACGCCAAGGCGGCCGGCTTCGTGCCGGGCGGCGCCAGCCTGCACAACTGCATGTCCGGCCACGGCCCCGATGCGCAAACGTTCGAAAAGGCCTCGCACAGCGACACGTCCGCGCCCGTGAAGGTGGGCGACACCATGGCCTTCATGTTCGAGACGCGCACCATCCTCAAGCCGACGCCATTCGCCTTGAACAGTGAACTGCTGCAAAACGATTATTTCGAGTGCTGGCAAGGCTTGCGCAAGCATTTCGACCCGGAGCCGTGACGGATACACGGTTCGGCTTGCTCAAGTGATCAGTGCGGCAGGCACACGCGTCCCGCCACATTGATCACGTCGTCGCCCGCATGCGCGCGCAGTTGCAGCAACATCAGGGCCACGCCCAGCATCAGCGCCGCGGCGCAAAGTTTCTTGTGCATCGTCTTTTCCGTTTTCACTATCTATGGAGGTGTTCGGCGATATTATTGCCGAAATTCATCGTGCGGGCTGAGCTTGTGCCAGGCGTGCTTTACAATTATGCATCGTGCGCATCCGCGCCATCTGAATTCTATGCATAGTATGTGAAGGGAATGACAAGCCTGTGACTTCCAAACCGATCAAGATCGCCGCCACCGTTGTCGTGGCACTCGCCGCTGGTGCCGGCATTTATAGCTACACGCGTCCCGCGGCCACCGCCACGCCCGGCGTACCCGCATCGGGCAGCCCGGCCGCCGCGCCCCAATCCACCGTCGACACGGCCGCCGTGGCCAGCCAGTTCCGCGACTTGCTGGGCAATTTCCGCAAGATCATCGTGCTGCTGGCTGACGAGCAAAGCTTGCCGGAAGGCGCGCGCGACGAAGCCCGTAAAGTGGGGCAGGCGCTGTTCCATGAAAACCAGGAACGCATCGCCAAGCTCGATCTTGCGCTCGACCAGCTGACGGCGCCCACCAATCCGGGCCGCTTCGAGGCGCTCGACAGCCTGTTGACGTATATCGAATCCGATCCCGGCCTGTACGACGCGGACCGCCTGGCTTTCCGCGAGCTGCTGCAAAGCATGCTGGCCGACGTGGCCAAGGATTCGTCCTTGCCGGCCATCAAGCTGCACAAGCGCATTTCCGAAGACCTCGACGCGCTGGGCGAGATCGAGCGCAATTACGAGAAGGAAATCCGGCAAATTTTCGGCAGCCTTGGCCAGCGCGCCATCGAACTCAAGCGCGAACGGTGGGACGATTATGTGGCGCAGCTGAAAAAACTCTACAGCCGCGAACAGATTTTGAAGGAAAACGGCATCGTCGTGCCGTATGCGGTGCCGCCGGCAGGTTCTGTGCCCGAAGCCAAGCCCGTGCCAAAAAAAGATGAGGCGGAAATCTTCGGCCTGGGCTTGCCGAAGAAAACCATCGTGCTGACCTTTGATGACGGCCCGCACCGCCGCTACACGGAAGAAATCAGCGCCATCCTGAAACAATATGGCGTGCCGGCCGTGTTCTTCAACGTGGGCCGCAACCTCGGTTCGCTCGATGCGGAAGGCCACGCCAAGTTGAACGCGGGCGCGGAAGTGAGCCGTAAGCTGATGAAAGAGGGCTATGCCGTGGGCAACCACAGTTTCAGTCACGCACAATTGTCGAAACAGACGGGCGACAAGCTGAAAGGCGAAATTCTCGGCACCGACACTTTATTAAAGGCCATCAGCCCCGAGCGGGCCGCGCTGTTCCGCTTCCCGTATGGCGCGCGCAACAGCGAAGGCATGGCCGCGCTGGCCGATGCCCATTTGAAATCCGTGATGTGGAATATCGATTCGCTCGATTGGGCCGACCCCGTGCCTAGTTCCATCACGAACCGCGTGCTGGCGTCCGTCGACAAGGCGGGGCGCGGCATCGTCCTGTTCCACGACATCCACGAACGCACGGTAAAAGCCTTGCCGGCAGTGCTCGACAAGCTGATCGCGGAAGGCTATCAATTCGCGGGCTGGGATGGCACCAGCTTCCAGGTGGCAAAAAGCACGGCCCCGGCGCCCGAGAAAGTGCCTGTGACCACCGGTTACGCCAATTCCTGGGCCGTGGTGATCGGCATCGACGATTATGCGAAGTGGCCGAAATTGCAATATGCGGTGCGCGACGCGCAAGGCATCCGCGAAACGCTGATTGAAAAGTTTGCGTTTGCGCCAGAGCGCGTCGTGACCCTGAAAAACGGCGAAGCGACGCGCAACAACATCCTGGCCGCCTTCCATGACAAGCTGGCCCATGGCGGCGTGCAAAAGAATGACCGCATCTTCGTCTTTTTCGCCGGCCACGGCGCCACGCGCAAGCTGAGCTCGGGACGCGACCTGGGCTACATCGTGCCCGTCGATTCCGACCCGGCGCAGTTCGCCACGGATGCGATCCCGATGACGGAAATCCAGAATATCGCGGAATCGCTGACGGCCAAGCACGCGTTCTTCGTCATGGATGCCTGCTACAGCGGCCTGGGCCTGACACGCGGCGCTGGTTCCAGCTCCTTCCTGCGCGACAACGCCAAGCGCATCGGCCGGCAAATGCTGACGGCTGGCGGCGGCGACCAGCTGGTGGCCGACGGCGGGCCGAACGGCCACTCCGTATTCACGTGGACCCTGCTGCAGGGCCTGGCGGGCAAGGGCGACCTGAACGGCGACGGCCTCATCACGGCCACGGAACTGGCGGCCTACGTGGCGCCGGCCGTGTCCAGCGTGTCGAACCAGACGCCCGCGTTCGGCAGCTTGCCTGGCTCGGAAGGGGGAGATTTCGTGTTTGAATTGCCGGGCGAGACGGAATTCCTCAGCCCGAACACGACGCAGTTGTCGACGGAAGCCATCGCCCTGAACAGCAAGCTCGATGCGAAACCGGCGGCGGCCAGCGTGACGGTGAAGGATTTGCAGGGTGGCGAACAGAAGATCGTCACGCCGGGCGCCGTGCCGAGCTCGACGCGTCAGCTGGCGCAGCGGGCCAACGACCGCGGCTTGCAGCTGTACAAGGAGAAACAGTATGCGGCGGCGGAAGCGCAATTTACGGAAGCGCTGAAACTGCGTCCCGATTTCGCGCTGGCGGCGAATAACCTGGGTTTTGTCTTCTACAAGCAGGAAAAGTTCCGCGAAGCGGCCCGCTGGTTTGAAAACACGGTCAAGATGGATCCGTCGCGCGCCATCGCCTATTTGAACCTGGGCGACGCCTATGCCAAGGCCGGCGATGCGGCCAAAGCCAAGGCCGCCTATAAAACCTATCTGGAACTGGCGCCGACGGCGGCGACGGCTCCGGCCGTGCGGCAAAAGATGGAGAAGCTGTAAGCGTGTCCGGCAGCTTGCCCATCGTCCACGTGTTTGCCTGCAGCGGGCGTTTTCCCAGCTGGGAAGCGCTGCAGGCCTACCTGTCGCCCACGTACACGGAGGATGGCGATGCCGTGCCGTCGCCATTCTTCCTGGAAACGGGCCTCACGTGCTATGAGCCAGCCTGCTTTGAAAGCGCGATGCTGGCCTCGGCCGTGCCGCTGGCGCAATTGCTCGATGGCGTGTCGTATGGCGACAGCTGGCTGGCGCAGGCGTGCGCGGACGCGGATGGGCAGCACTTGCTGGCTGACACGAGCGTGTGCGTGTTTGCGCCGAACCAGCTGGCGCACCCGCAGCGCAGTTCGCTGCATTACGTGGGCAGCTACCATTACCGGGTGGATTGATCGCCATCCTGGCGTTCCTCATGCAATAGCTTGTTGACGGCCGCCAGCAGGCTGGTGCCCGACGTGGTGATGAAACGGGCGCCGGCCGCCTCCGCTTCCGTGCCGTAACTGGCGACCGTATCTTTGCTGCAATACACGATGATCGGTAGCGCGGGCAGCGCCTGGCGCACTTCGCGCACCGTGCGCACGCCCGCATCCTTGATGCGGCGGCGGTTTTCCACCCGTGCCATGTCCGTGATGAACAGCGCGTAAGGCTTCTGTTGCAGCATGGCAAGCGCCTGCCGCGTCGATACGGCCTGGTCCACCTTGATGTTTTCCCGTTCCAGTTGTTCCACCAGCAAGGTATTGTTGCGCGGGTGGTCGTCCAGCCACAGCACCAGGCTGGCGGGCTTTTTCTCCGCCGGCATGCCGGCCAGGGCCGTGACGGCCGCGTCCCCGTCCGGCGGATGCGCCAGCAGCAGCTGCGTGACGGCTTCCTGCATGTCGTCGAGCGATTTTTGCTGCAAACGGCTCAGTTCCGTCACTTCGATTTCCTTGCCGCTCTCCAGGCGCACGGATTCGTTCTTGACCATGCTGTCGGCCCGCTTGATCATGATGGACAGGTAGATGCGCGTGAGCAGGTAGCCGATCAAAAAACCATGCACGGAAAAGAACAGCATGATGCCGCCCACGACGGCCATGGCCGTGCCCGTATCGGTGGCCAGGCTCGGTGCGATGAAGGCGGCCATGCTGCGCGCGCTGCCGGGCAGGCTTTTGAGCTCGATCAAGCCCACGCCGACGATGATTTTTGTCAGCCAGTCCGACACTTCCACCAGATTTGAATTGATTTCCATGGGCGTGGGCGTGCCCAGGAACAGGGTATTGCTGGGGTTTGCGGCCGCCGCATCGGCCCCGGCGGCCGGCGGCTCGTCCGTGGGGCGGGCCTTGCCATTGGTGCGCTCGTCGGGCGGGGCTGCGTTGACGGTGCCCGATGGCAGGGTGCGCGGTATGCCGAACAAAAAGCCCAGCAGCATGCCGCTGACGCAAAATCCCAGGCTCCACAGCAGTGCCGGTACGGCGTGGTAGTAGGGCGGCAGCAGGGCGCCTGCCAGCACTGCCAACAAACCCGCCAGCAGGATGAACAGCAGGATATATGGCAGCGCATCGCGCTTGCGCACGGCGGCGGCGTTTGTTGCCTTGCCGGTGCTATCGCCCAGGTCCATGGTCGTTCCTTCAAAAAATACTGAATCCAAACAAGCTGCCATCCACGTATATATCGGGTAGGCTAGACCAAGCCTTGGGCCCATATTGACATCATAGAAACTGGAGACGCGATGCGATTGAGAAAACGCAAACTGGTAGCAGCTTGTGCACTGGCATTGTTGGGCATGGGGCGTCAGGCGGCGGCGCAGGACCCGGCCGAGGCCGTCGCCATCGCCGATGAGGCGCGCACGGTAAGAGTGGCGGGCCATTACGACAACGCCGTCGGCACCTCGGATGCGGCCAGCCAGGGCGTCATCACTACTGAATTGATTGTCAACCGGCCTGCCTTGCGTCCGGGCGAATTGCTGGAATTCGTGCCGGGGCTGATCGTCACCCAGCACAGCGGCGACGGCAAGGCCAACCAGTACTTTTTGCGCGGCTTTAACCTTGACCATGGCACGGATTTCGCCACCCATGTCGACGGCATGCCCGTCAACATGCGCACGCATGCGCACGGCCAAGGCTATTCCGACCTCAATTTCCTCATTCCCGAGCTGGTGCAGCGCATCGATTACAAGAAGGGGCCGTATTTTGCCGGCGAGGGTGATTTCGCCTCGGCGGGTAGCGCCCGCATCCGCCTGGCCGATAAGTTGCCGCAAGGCCAGGCCAGCGTGTCCGTGGGCCAGCACGGCTATCTGCGCGGCGTCGTCGCCGATTCGGTCGCGGCCGGGTCTGGCACCTTGCTGGTTGGCCTGGAAGTGAACCGCAACAACGGTCCCTGGGACGTGCCGGAGCGCGTGCGCAAGGTCAGCGGCGTGCTGCGCTACAGCCAGGGCACGCAAGATGACGGTTTCAGCGTGACGGGTATGGCGTATAAAAACAGCTGGAACGCCACCGACCAGGTGCCGCTGCGCGCCGTGGAATCGGGCCAGATCGGCCGTTTCGGCAGCCTGGCGCCCAGCGACGGCGGCGACACCTCGCGCACCAGCTTGTCGTACGCTATGCGCAAGCGCACGGAAAACCGCTTGTTCGAACTCGACGCCTACCTGATCCGCTCGCAGCTGGAACTCAATAGCGATTTCACCTACTTCCTGGCCGACCCGGTAGCCGGCGACCAGTTCCAGCAAAGCGAGCGGCGCACGGTGGCGGGCGTGAACGCCAGCGAAAGCTGGACCACGCAGCTGTTCGGTCTTCCCCTGCGCAACAAGCTGGGCGTGCAGGCGCGCTATGACCGCCTGTCTCCCGTGGGGCTGTACAACACGGTGAACAGAGTACGGCAGAGCACGGTGCGCGAAGACAGGGTGCGCGAAGCCAGCATCGGCCTGTATGGCGAAAACACCGTGCAATGGCTGCCCTGGCTGCGCTTCGTGGCGGGCTTGCGCTATGACGTCTACCGTTTCAATGTGGCCAGCAGTATCGAGGGAAACAGCGGCGCGGCAAATGACCACGTCGTGTCGCCCAAGCTGTCATTGATCCTTGGGCCGTGGAGCAAGACGGAATTTTTCGTGAACTACGGAAAAGGTTTTCATAGCAATGATGCGCGCGGCACGACGCAGACGCGCCTGCCGGACGGCGAAGCGTCCACGCCCGTCACGCCTTTGGCGCCGACGAAAGGCATGGAACTGGGCGCGCGCACGGAATGGCTGCCGGGACTGCAAAGTTCGCTGGCCCTGTGGCGCCTCGACATCGCGTCGGAATTGCTGTTCGTCGGTGACGCGGGCGAGACGGAGCCGAGCCGCGCCAGCCGCCGCCACGGCATCGAGTGGAACAACCATTACATAGCCGCGCCATGGCTGCTGTTCGACCTGGACCTGGCCGCTTCGCGCTCGCGCTATACGCAAAACGACCCCGCCGGCAATTTCATTCCTGGCTCCATCGACAAGGTGGCCTCGTTCGGCGTGACGGTGACGGAGCAGGGCCCGTGGTCGGGCGCCTTCCAGCTGCGCTACTTCGGCCCCCGCCCCTTGATCGAGGACAAAAGCGTGCGCTCCGCGTCCACCACCTTGGCCTACGCGCGCGTGGCGTATCAGCTCAACCGCAAGACGCGCATTGCGCTCGACGTGTTCAACCTGTTCGACAAGCGCGCCAGCGACATCGATTATTACTACGCGTCGCGTCTGCCCGGCGAAGGGGCTGATGGGGTGAATGACCGGCATTTTCATCCGGTCGAACCGCGTTCCGCACGCCTGACCTTGTCATATGCGTTCTGAAAACGGTAGACTGGGGCATGACAGATCACTTGGTAAATACCAGCAAATTCCTTTCCCTGATCCTGCGCCACGCCCCCGAGAAAATTGGACTGGCGCTCGATGCAAACGGCTGGGCCGACATCGGCCAGCTGCTGGCACGCGCGGCCCAGCATGGCCGCCGCCTTTCCCGTGAACAATTGGATGAGGTGGTGGCGCGCGACAGCAAGACGCGCTACGCGATCAGTGCCGACGGCTTGCGCATCCGCGCCAACCAGGGGCATTCGCTGGCGGCCGTCGATATCGCCTTGTCGCCCGCCACCCCGCCCGCCACGCTGTACCACGGCACGGCCAGCCGCTTTGTCGAGGCGATCCGGGCCGGCGGTTTGCTGCCGGGATCGCGCAATCACGTGCACTTGTCGTCCAGCCGTGAAACGGCCGTGGCCGTCGGCGCGCGCCATGGCAAGCCCGTCGTGCTGACGGTGGATGCGGCCGCCATGCAGGCGCAGGGCCACGTGTTTTATGTATCGGACAATGGCGTGTGGCTGACGCAGGCCGTGCCGGCGGCGTTCATCGGTTTTCCCTGACTAATGGCGTAGCACCCTGGCCCTGGCTTGCCCCTGCCGCTTGCGGCGCCAGATCAGCACGCCCGTCACGCTCAGGCCCGCCACCAGCACGCCCATGGCGCAAATGAACAGTTTGAAAGGCCAGCCCCACATCGAGGCCATGTGCAGGGCGCTGATCCAGCTGCGGATGGTGTCGCCGCTGGCCGCGCCCGTGGGTAGCCAGGCGGCCAGCTGCCGGCCGCTGGCCGCATCGAAAAAGACGGTGGTGAGGCCCTTGCGGGCGCGCACGTCGCGGCTGCTGCGCACGCTGTAGCTGTACACGCCCAGCGCGCGCTCGTAGGCCAGCGCATTTTCCTCGATGATCGTGAAAGAGTGCTGGCGCGCCAGCGCGTCCATCAATTGGCGGCCCTGCGTGCGCGCGGCCGGCCAGTCCAGCTGCGGCCCGGGCGACGGCGTGTGCCGCGCGACGATTTCCTCGGCACCCTGATGGGCAAACAGCGGATGCATCACGGCCGCATAGGCGCCGTACAGATTGAAGGCGACGCCGCTCCACGCAAACACCAGCAGCATGGCCCACAGCCACAGGCCGCCCGCGCGGTGCAGGTCGAATACGAGTTTATAGCTGCCGCCATTGCGGCGCAGCAGCCAGGACGGGCGCCAGCGCAGCAGCCACGGTTTTGCTCCCGGCGCGCGTTTCTTCAGGCGCGCGGGGAAGGTCAGGGCGGCGCCGATGAAGCAGTCGAGCGTCCAGACGATGGCGATCAGGCCGAACATCAGCAGGCCCGTGTCGCCCAGCGCCAGCGCGTAATGCAGGCGCTCGATGAAGGGCAGCAGATTGATGGCGCCCTGGCTGATGGCGCCCCAGCGGCGCTGGCCAAGAATCGCGCCCGTGTAGGGATCGACGAACACCTCGTCGCTGGCCAGCGGCGCGTCGGCCGCCGGACGCAGGTAAAACACCATGCTGTGGCCTTGTGGCGCCGACAGCGGCGCGTAGCTCACCTGCGCTTGGGGAAAGCGCGCGGCGACGGATTCGCGCAGCAGCAGGGCGTCGAGCGGCATCGCGCCCGGCGTGGGCGGCGCCACGCGGAAGACGGCGGGCAGCATGGCCGCCTCCAGTTCATCCTTCCACGCGAGCGCGCTGCCCGTCACGCCGGCGACGATGAGGAAGCCGGCCATCAGCAGGCCGGCATAGCGGTGCATGGCCGCCAAGACAGGGCGCATCAGAACCTGTACATCGCGCTGACGTTGGCCGTGCGTTCGGCGTTGCGGTAGCACAGGTTGGGCAGGTAGCCGCAGTCATACAGGGTCTGCTTGTTCAGCACATTGTTCACATTGAGGGCGAACTGCCATGGCCCGCGCGACACGCCCAGCGCCGCATCCCACTGCGTCAGGCCGCCATTGCGGATATTCAGGTTTTCGCCGTCGGAGTTCGAGCGCATGGCGCCGAGAAAACGCATGCCCAGCGCCGCATACGCGGGCAGGCTGCCGGCCAGCGTGAACGACTGGCGCGCCCAGGCCGAGGCGCTGTGGCGCGGTGCGCCCGCCTGCTGCAAGCCCAGGTCGCCGTTATTGCTCTTTGTGACCTCCGTATCGAGGTAGGTGTATTGGGCGATCAGGCTCAGACGGCTGGCGAGCTCCGTGCGCGCTTCCAGTTCCACGCCGCGCGAACCGACTTTCCCCGTTTGCTGCAGGCGGCCCGGGTTGCCGATGTCGGACGTGGTGACGTTGTCGCGCACCAGGTCGAACACGGCCGCCGTATAGCTGGCGCGCTGGCCCACGGGTTCGTAGCGCACGCCCGCTTCGAACTGCTTGCCGCGCGACGGCTTCAAGGCGTCGCCGTTGGCCGTGATGCCCAGTTCGGGCGAGAACGAGGTGGCGTAGCTGACATACGGCGCCCAGCCGCCATCGAACAGGTAGACGGCGCCCACGCGGCCCGTGGTGGCCGATGGCGATTGGTGGAAGTCGGGTTTGACGGCGCCGCTATGGAGGTCCGTGACGTCGCGCGACTGCGTGGCCTTGTCGCGGCGCAGGCCCGCCGTGACGACCCAGCGGTCCCACTTCAATTGATCCTGCACATACAGGCCCAGCTGGCGCGACGGGGCTTCGGCGCGCGTGGGCGCCTTGGCCGGAACCAGGGGCTGCTTGCCATACGCGGGCTGGTACAGGTCGATCGGCTCGATAAAACCCTTCTGGTGGCGGTAGTCGTCCGTGTTGCGGATGTTCGCGTAATCGACGCCCAGCAGCACCTGGTGCGCCAGGCCGCCCGTGGCGAACCGCGCTTGCAGTTGCGTATCGGCAAACAGGCTTTTCGACGCCGTATCGACGGGCATGAAATAGCGCTCCACCGTGCCATCCTCATTCAGGCCGCCGGGGAACATGTCCGTGCGGTCGTTCTTCAGGCGCGTGTAGCGCAGGTTCTGGCGCAGCGACCAGGTATCGTTGAACGTGTGCTCGAACTCGTAGCCCAGCATGGTGTTGCGGCGCTTGAAGCGGTTATCGTCGCCCATCAGGTTGACACTTGGATCGACCTGGCCGCGCGGATCCGGCTGCAGCAGCTGGTTGGGAAACGCGTATTGCTGGTTGTCCTGCTCGTAGCGGGCCAGCAGGGTCAGACGCGTGGCGGGTCCCTCCTGCCACGTCAGCGAGGGAGCGAAGTACAGGCGGTTGTCGCGGTCGCGGTCCAGCCGCGTATGGGCTTCGCGGCCCAGCATGACGACCCGGTAAGTCCAGGCGCCTGGCGCGTCGATGGTGCCGCCCACGTCGGCTTTCAGCTGGCGGCGCTGGTAGCTGCCATATTCCACACCCACTTCACGCACGGCGTCCGCGCTGGGACGCTTGCTGACGGCGTTGACCATGCCGCCCGGCGGAATCTGCCCGTACAGCACGGAGGCTGGGCCGCGCAGCACTTCCAGGCGTTCCAGGCCATACGGCTCGATCGAGGCGCCAAAGGTGCGGCCCGAATTGCGCAAGCCATCTTGCAGGATGCCGTTCGTTTCGATGGTAAAGCCGCGCAGCAGCGAGGAATCATCGCTGCCCAGCGGGCGCTGGTTCGGCGTCACGCCGGCCGTGTAGCGCAGGGTTTCATCGAGCGATTCGGCATTGCGGTCGCTGATTTCATCGGCCGTGACGACGGACACGGATTGCGGGTTTTCATTCAGGGCCGTATCCGTCTTGGTGGCCGAGCCGGCGCGCCGCGCCACGTAGCCGCGCACGGGACCCGTGGCCCTTTCGCGTTCGCTGCTGGCATTGATGGTGATGGCCGGCAGGGTGGCGCTGGCTTGCGCCGGCGTGGCTGCCGGTGCAGCCTCCGCCCGCAGCGCATACGCGCCGTTGGCGCCCGCCACCACGCGCACGCCCTGGCCGCGCAGCAGTTCCTCGAAACCCTGGCGCACCGTGTAGCTGCCCGCCAGGCCGCCGCTGCGCTTGCCCTGCAACAGGGCCGCATCGGCCGACAGTTCCACGCCGGCCGCGCTGGCGAACGTGGTCAGGGCCCGCTCCAGCGGTCCGGCGGGGACCGTGTACTGGCGCTTCGCTTGCGTAGTCTCTAACGTCTGGGCGTGGACGGCTGGTGCCGTGACGGCCAGGGTGCCGACGGCGGCGCCTGCGAGGAACAGGGCCTGGATGGCGGCGGCGAGGGGAAACGGACGCAGTTTGTGCGCGGGTGCGGTCAGGCGAGGGGGCATGGTGCAAATCCTTGGAAAGTGGCAGGAAAAAATCGGTTCTTCCCGTATTCCGAACGAAAAGCCAAAACCCTCAACGTTTTTTTCACTTATTTTGCATATATTTTTCAGGCGGCGGGGCGCGGCCCCACGCTGACCCAGTAGCGCGTGCGGTAGCGTAGCTGCACTGGCAGGCTGGCGGCCAGGTTGGCCAGCGAGCGGTCCGTGTCGCGCAGCGAATACACGCCCGTCACGCGCAGGCCGGCGATCGATGCGTCGCAGCGCAGCACGCCGTGGCGGTAGCGTCCCAGCTCGGCCAGCAGCTGGTCCAGGCGCATGCGCTCGGCCACCAGGCTGCCATCGGCCCAGGCGGCGGCGCTGTTTTCGACGTTCGTTACGTCTTGCACCACCAGTCGCGTATAGCCGGCCTGCTGGCCCGCCTGCAGGTGTACCGGCGCGGCGTTGTCTTGCGATGGCTGCAGGGCGACTGCGCCCTGGAACACGGCGACACGGCTCTCGCCGTCATCGAGGCGCACGCTAAAACGCGTGCCCAGCGCCGTGGCCGTGCCTTGCGGCGTTGCCACCAGCAGCGGACGGTAGGGGGACGTTGCTTCGTGGGCGCTGGTGACGAGGATGGCGCCCGCGCGCAGCACGATGCGCCGTTCTCCAGCGCTGTACGCCACGTCGATGGCGCTGGCCGTGTCGAGCACCACTTGCGTGCCGTCGGCCAGCGCGATGGCGCGCGTCTCGCCGACAGATGTGCGGTAATCGCTGGCGGCGCGCTGCCACATGTCCGTTTCGTGCGCCAGCAGGGCCGTGCCGCCGCCCGCCGCGATCAGGCCCAGCAGCTGCAAGGCGCGCCGGCGGCCGATGGCATGGCGCGGTGCTGGCGTCAGGGCGCCGCGCGCCACCTCGCGCGGCAGGACCTCGAATTGCCGGGTGAAGCGCTGCAGCCGGGCCCAGGCCCGTTCGTGCTCGGGGTGGGAGGCGCGCCAGGCCGCGCAGGCGTCGGCATCGGCCGCGCTGGCGTCCTCCGCCCACAGCCGCGCCATCCATTCGGCGGCGCGCTGCAGCGCGGCGGGGGCGATGGGCGCGCTATCGAGCTGGGAACTCATGCGAATTGCGCCGCGCAGCAGGCCAGCAAGGCGCGGGCGATGTATTTTTCCACCGACGAGACGGAAACGTCGAGGCGCGCGGCGATGTCGGCGTAGGCCATGCCTTCCAGTTTGCACAGCAAAAAGGCCTCGCGTACCTTATTTGGCAGGCTGGCCAGGATGGCGTCGATTTCCATCAGCGCTTCGACGATCAGCGCGCGCATTTCCGGCGTGGGCGCGGCCGCTTCCGGTTGCGCGGCGATGGCGTCCGCGTAGGCTGACTCGATATGCCGGCGGCGGAACAGGTCCACCACCAGGCCGTTGGCGATCTGCGCCAGGTGCTGGCGCGATTCGTCCGGTTCCGGTGCACGGCCGCGCGCGAGGATGCGCAGATAGGTGTCGTGCGCCAGGTCGGCCGCATCGAAGGCGTTGCCCAATTTACGGCGCAGCCAGCCCTGCAGCCAGCCATGGTGGTCGCTGTAGAGCACTTCGATTTGCCGATGCAGTTCCAGTTCGGGGCGTAGCATGCCACCTTTCCATGCCATGGTCCGCGGGACAGTCCGGCCTTGATGCGATTGAGAATTGTTCGTATTGTAGCCCGATTGCGCGCGCTTGTGGCTCGCTAGTGGCTGTCCAACAACGCCGTCAGGCTGAAATCAGCTTGATATCAGCCACCCGCTCCACCAGCCACACGCAAGCCACCAGCGCGATGGCCAGCGAGCCGACGGTCAGCACTTGCCGGTACAACCACGTCTTGCGCAGCAGCCAGGCGAGGGGCAGGAAGGCGGCGACGATGGCCAGCTGGCCCAGTTCCACGCCCACGTTAAAGCCCAGCAGGCTGGCCAGCAATGAACCCTGCGGCAAGCCCAGGTCGCGCAGCACGCTGGCAAAGCCGAAACCGTGGATCAGGCCAAACGCGAAGGCGGCCACGGGGCGCTTGCCCCGGAACAGCGGCAGCAGATTGTTCAGCGCGGCCAGGATCACGGAGGCGGCGATGGCCGACTCCACCCAGCGCGAGGGCAGCGAGATGAGCGACAGGCTGGCCAGGGTCAATGTGATGGAGTGGGCGAGTGTAAATGCCGTGACGACTTTCAGCACGTCGATGAATGCGCCTCTTAACCCCCAGTTCAAGATCTGGGGTCGGACCCGTCGGGTCCGACCCCGGCTCTCCGTTGCGGGGGGCAACGGATTCTGCGGCACGTTTGAGCGTGTGGACTGGTGGGCTTGAGGTGGCAGCAGCACGGCCGGCAGCAGCAAGGACAGCAAAAACAAAATATGGTCGTAGCCTATCCAGATATGCCAGATGCCGTGCTTGACGTAGGCGCCGAACTGCGCGAGGCGGTCCGGCGCAGCCAGGGAAATCGTCTGGCGCGGGCTGTCCGGGTCAAAGATGGCCGTTTGCGTGGAACCATTGCTATCAATCTTGAACAGTCCCTTGTGCTGCGGATCGAGGTCGGCGAACAGGGTGTAGCCGATGGCGAGACTGGCCGGGGCGGCGCCGGGGCAGCTGGCCTGGAAGCGCAGCACGCTGTAGGCGCCGTCCGTATGATGGTCGATCAGCTGCTCGACGGCTTTCAAAGGGCACACGCCCTGGTCGCTGGCTACCTGCAGGCGCTGCAAGGCGTAGGCGGCGATCGCCTCGTGGCGCGCGCGGATTTCATCCCACGTCAGTGCGCCATCGCCGTTGCCATCGAGGCCGATGGCGAAATCGAGGTCGCGCAGGGCGATATCCCATTGCCCCTCGATCTGCTGGCCGTGCACGGCCAGGCTCACATAACTGTCGCTGGGCTTGTGGGCTTGCGCGGGGGCCAGCCAGGCGCACAGCAGCAGGATGAACAGGCATCGCTTCACAGCACACCTGCCTTCTTCGCAGCACTGATTTTCGCACCATCCTGCGGCCCCAGCTGCCTGACGAGCCGCTGCAGGGCCACGTCTTCCACGCCATTCGCTGTGATCCAGGCCAGCACGGGCTGTGCCGCCGAATAGTTGCGCGCGGCGAGGGCTGCTTCCAGCAGGATGCGCATGTCCGGCACTTCCTTCTGGATGGCCCAGTTTTTCTGCGCCAGTTGCAGGGCGGCCGGCACATCCTGTTGCACAAACAGGGCGAAACGGGCTTGCTCGCGCTGGTGCACGGTGTCGCCGCGCTGCATGGCGGCGTTGAAGCGGGCCGCCAGTTCCGCCTTCGCCGCCAGGAAGGCTGGCTGCTGGCCGGGCAGCGCCTGCAGGGCGAGCGCGTAACGCAGCAGCAGGGCGTCGATGCGCTGCTGCTCTTTCAATAGTTTGACGACTTCCTGCGGGCGCTGGCGGTCGAGCAGGAAATCCGCGTAGGCGCCCAGCAGATAGCTGTCGCGCGGCTGCTGCGCCAGCGCCCTGGTGTAGCGCGCTTCGGCCAGCGCTGATTCTCCGCGCCGCGTGGCCATTTCCGCCAGCAGGGTTGCGGCCCAGCTTTCCAGGTCGGGCGCCGCGCCGGCGCTTCTTTGCAGGGTCAGCTCCAGCAATCGCTCGCTGCTCGCGGCGCGGCCCGTGACGCTGGCGATATTGGCAAGGCAAGTGACGGTGACCAGCTGCGTCGTCAAGGCCGACAGGCGGGCGCAGCTGGCGGTCGCCTGGGTGTAGTCGCCCTGCACGGTGAGGACTGTCGCGCGCGTCAGCCAGGCCTGGCCGTTTTGCGGCTGCTGCGCGATGACGGCGTCGAGATCCTGCAGCGCGGGGCCGAAATGGTGGGTGCTTTGCAAAATGGTGGCGCGCAGCAAACGCACGGGGACGGGCGGCGCCGCTTGCCGCCACCAGGGCGCCAGCGCCGCTTGCGCATAACCGAGGTAACGCGGGTCCGTTTCGCTGCGCGCCAGGGCAATGTAGCGCTGCGCCAGGCCGCTGGCCAGGGCCAGGTCTTGCGGGGTGGTATTCAATTGCTGGCGCAAGGCGCGCAGTTCAAGTTGCGTGGCGTCGGCGCGGCGCGGCAGCTGTTCGATGACGGCGCCGCCATCTTTCGGCGTGTAGGGCGCGGCCCATGCCAGCAAGGGCAGGCAGGCGCACAACAGGGAAATCGGTGTTTTCATCGTGGACGCCATCGACGGTGATTGGTATAGGCGCCGGAGAGCTCACTCGCCGGCGCCCGCACGTTACAGTGGTACCGGCTCCGTATTTTCCGGAGACGTCGCCATGATGGCGTCGATGCCCACGCCATCCTTGTCATCGCTGGTGGTCAGGATGACGTTGCTGACGGCCACATAAAATGCGTCGAGCAGTACGACGGGAGGGGGATTGACGCCACCGCTATCGCCGCCGTGGCTGCTGCTGCCGCCGCCACCGCAGCCGGCCAGCAAGGCCGTGAGCGCCAGGGCGCCGCATGCATAGAGCTTTTTCATCGCATTCTCCTGGTTACAACTGCGGCGAACCGGCCACGGGATTTTTCAGGTAGGGGAAGCCTGCCGTGAACGACGTTTCGTCGAGGAAGGCGCCGTCCGTGAAGTGCAGGCCGCCGGCCGGTGCGTCGGCCGGGGCGCAGCCGATGTTCAGGGTGCACAGTTTGCCCATGGCCACGCGCAGCACCACGTCCACCACGTCGTCGCCGGGGCGGCGGCCGTTCGGGAAGCCCGCGTTATCGCCGCCGATGACGCCGAGGCGGTTTTGCGCACCGACGTTGGTGGCCGCGATCGAGGTGTTCAAGCGCAGCATTTCGGACGCCGTCACGGTGACGGGCTGGTTCACGCCCTTGATGCCCGTCAAAAAGGTGGCCACCAGGTCGTTGCGGGGGAAGTTGGTGGGCGCCTTGGCGCCGGCCGAGCCGTACAGCACTTCCACCAGGGCTGGCGCCGTGGGGTTGGTGACGTAGTCGGCAAATTGCGCGTCGCCCGACGGCTTGCTGGCGTTGAAGCGGTCCTTGTCCTTCAGGCCGATCACCAGTTCATTTACCAGCGGCATGCCCAGGCGCGACACTTGCACCCACGCGCCGCCTTCCTTCGACGCCGCCGTGGCCGTGCCGGGAGCCGGGTTCAGCAAGCGGCCCTGGCGCAGGCTGGCCGTGGTCCAGCCGCCGATGACGGGGTCGGCGCCGGCGGTCAGGCAGGCGGTCGGCACTTCCATCTCGATGGCCGTGACGTTTTTCTTCGCCAGGTCATCCTTGGCAGCGGACTCCGCATTCGCGGCAAACTCCGTGGCGGGCGCCTTGATGTTGATCAAGTCGAACGTTTCGCCCAGGTTGACCACGAACGGGTCCTTGCGCTGGCCGACGAACATGCGCGCCGGCGTGGCGCAGCCGGGAATGTTGACGGCGTACACATGCTGCGCCGCATACGCGGCGTAGTTGGGGATGGCCTTGTTGCCGATATTGTCGACGGGCTTGTCGAAGGTCGTGCCGCCGCCGCTGGCGTTGGTCACGCTGCTGCGCGTGCCCGTGCGGCGGTCGCCCCGCACCACCGTCACGCTGTAGGTTTCGCGCACGTTCAGGCCGGCCGGGTTGACGGAATCAATGGCGCCGCCGTTGATGACGAGCGGAATCGAGACTTTCTTGCCGCCCACGGTGAACTGGCCATCCTTGATGGTGTTGGTGAAGCGGAACTGGAAGGTGAGGTCTTCCTTGCCGTCGCCATTGTTGTCGATATGGATTTCGTACAGCGCGTTCGGGTCCATGGCGAAATAGTTCGGGCCGCCGTAGGCGTCTTGCAGGGGAATATAGTCGGCCACCAGCGTGGTGTAGGCGCCGCGCCCCGTTTCATAGCTGCGGAACATATAGAAGTCGGTGGCGTCGACTTTGGGGTTTTGCGTGATGAACGGCGCTTCACGGTGGCTGGAAGCGTAGGCGGCTGGCGCGATGGCCAAAGTGAAGGAAACGGCGAGCAGGTTGCCCAGGAGTGCGGCGCCCAGTGCGGTTTTCGAGTGTAACAATGACATTTCGATTCTCCCGATTTTTGTTAGCGTTGACAGACAAGTCCAAGAAACTGCAGGCTGCCTGACTTGTACGCACGGGGAAAGAAAACGGATTCACTGCCTGAAAAAGAATGTCATTGCCTTACCAGGCCAGCACTTTGGGACCGATGGCCGCGCCGATGGCGGTCGGCACCAGTATGCCCAGCACGTACCAGAAGCCGACGAAGCTGGCCGCCAGTTCCGGGCAATGCAGGCAATACACGAGCGCTGCCATGGCGCCAGCGGCAAAGCCGGCGGCCGCGCCGGCCAGGCGCAAGCGCGTGGGCGCCAGCTGGCGCATCAGGCGCAGCACGGCGGCCAGGATGGGCAAGGAGAGGGTGGCGATCAGCAAGGGACAGCTGCGCCAGGTGGCGCCCCAGAACAGTTCCGCCCGTTGTCCGGGCGGCGCTTCGCTCAGAACGATGGCGCCCAGCGCCCACATCAGCAGCATGGGTATGGCGAGCAGCAGGGGCAGGGCGCGGGTGGCGGCGCCCGGCACGCACAGGCGGCGGCTGACATGCCAGGCCGCCAGGGAGAGGCAGATGACGAAACCGACCTTGATCCAGAAGTCGGGCAGCAGGGCCAGCTGTTCCAGATTGGGCCGCACGCCCAGCAGCATGGCCATCAGCGCCACGCTGGCCAGCAGCCCGGCGCCCAACGTGGACGCGGCGCGCCAGTGCGTGCCCGGGGGCTGCGCGGCCGCCACGTCGGGGCCGCTGGCCAGCATGGTGATCAAGTCATCGGTTTTCATGGTGTCGTTATCCTCAAGTTGGTTGCCAGTGCTTTCAAGCCGCGATGCACGGCCACTTTGACGCTGGCTTCCGAAATGCCCATGGCGGCCGCCGTGTCGCGCACGGACCAGCCGTCGAGCTTGGTGTGCACGATGGCGTCGCGCTGCTGCGCGGGCAAGCTGGCCAGCAGCTTGGCCAGGTCGCGGCTGGCTTCGGCCGCCTCCGCGTCGGCGCTGGAAAACAGTTCCTGCGCGCTATCTTCTTCGTCGTACGGCAAGTGCTGCGCCTCGCGCCGCCCATGCCGGCGCAGCCAGTCGATCAACTTATAGCGCGCAATCGCATGAATCCACGACGTCAGCGGCACCCCCGTGTCATAGGTCAACCGCTGGTTGTGGATGGCCAGCAGACACTCCTGCACCAGGTCTTCCACGTCGTCCGGCCAGCGCTGCAGGCGTTTGCGCAGGAACGCGCGCAAATGGCCGCTGGTGGCTTGCAAGAAACTGCGGTAAGCCGCCGCATCGCCATCGAGTCCGCGCAGCATCAAGCCATGCAGCCGCAGTTCCGTGCCATGCAGCTGTTCGCTTACAGGTATTCGTTGCATGCAGGCCTTTGGTGACAGGCGTTGAAAAAAATAAATTCAAAAATAATGGAGGGTGGCTGTAACCAATCCGGCCATCGCGGCGAATTGACAGGCAAGCACGTTTCTTCATTCACGCTTCTTATTTCAATATACCGGGTAACGACCATGGACATCAAGCACCGCCTTGCAACACTGCTTTTACCCGTGCTGGGCACGGTCGTGGCATCCCCGGCCATGGCGCAAATGGCGGCCGGCCAGCGCTGCGCCGTGCAAAGCGGGCCGCAGACGGCGGCGCTGGTGGAGCTGTACAGCAGCGAAGGCTGTTCCAGCTGCCCGCCCGCCGACCAGCGCCTGAGCGCCTTGCGCAAGGAAGCGGGAGCGGCCAGCCTGATCGTGCCGCTGGCCTTGCACGTCACCTACTGGGACCAGATCGGCTGGACGGATCCGCTGGCGCAGGCGCAATTCGACGCGCGCCAGGCTGAATTGCTGCGCCACCAGCCGCGCCACGTGGCCTACACGCCGCAGTTTTTTGTGGGCGGCACGGAATTGCGCAGCTGGGATACGCAACTGCCGGCCGCCATCCGCCGCATCAACGCCACCGCCGCGCCCCTCAAGATTGACCTGTCCGCCACGCCGGGGCCGGGTAGCAAGCTGCTGCTGGAAGCTGATGCCAGCGCGCCGGACGCGCGGACGGGCGGCCAGCTGTACGTGGCCATCAGCGAAAGCGCGATCGTCTCGAAAGTGCTGCGCGGCGAAAACCGCGGCGCCACCCTGCGGCACGATGCGGCCGTGCGCCTGTGGTTGGGACCGGTTGCGCTGGCGCAAGGCCGCGCCCAGTTGCGCCGAGAAGTCAACCTGCCCGCCAGCTGGCGTCCGGAGCAGCTGCAAGTGGTCGCCTTCGTGCAGCGGGCCGACAGCAGCGCCATCCTGCAAGCCGTCAGCACCGCATCCTGCGCGAAGGGAGCGATGTGATGAACGGACAAGCAAACGTGATCCACCCCGCCTGGCTGCGCATCACGCACTGGCTCAATGCCGTGGCCGTGGTCGTGCTGGCCACCAGCGGCTGGCGCATTTATAACGCGGCGCAATTCTTCCCGTTCGAACTGCCGCGCGCGCTGACCCTGGGCGGCTGGCTCGGCGGCGCGCTGCAATGGCATTTTGCCGCCATGTGGCTGCTGGTGGCCAATGGCTTGCTGTATCTGATTATCAATATCGTCTCGGGACGGCTGCGGCGCCAGTTCTTTCCCCTGTCGCCGCGCCTGCTGCTGGCCGATTTCGCCGCCGCGCTGAAGGGCAAGCTGGCGCATGCCGACCCGCGTCACTACAACATGGTGCAGCGCGCCGCCTACCTGTTCGTCATGCTTGACTGCATCGTGCTGGTGTTGTCCGGCCTGGTGCTGTGGAAGTCCGTGCAATTTCCCCTCCTGCGCGAGCTGATGGGCGGCTACGAAAGCGCGCGCAGAGTCCACTTCATCGCCATGGCGCTGCTGACGGGCTTTGTCGGCGTGCACTTGCTGATGGTGGCGCTGGTGCCGCGCACCCTGGTCGCCATGCTGCGCGGCCGCTAAGGAGATGATCATGAAAAAAACCATCCTCGTGCCAAGGCAGGGCCAGGCCATGCTGGCCGACGCCTTGCGCCAGATCAAGCAGCCGTCGCGCCGTTTGTTCCTGCAGCGCAGTTTGACCCTGGGTGGCCTGTCCTTGCTGACGGGATGCAACGCCAGCGACCCGTCCGCCATCGAGACAGCCTTGACGGCGGTGTCGCGCATGAATGACACGGTGCAAGGCTGGCTGTTCGACCCGAGCAAGCTGGCGCCCACGTATCCCGATTCCATGATCACGCGGCCGTTTCCATTCAACGCGTATTACGGCGAGGATGAAGTGGAAGAGGTCGACGGCGACGCCTGGCGCCTGGAGTTGAGCGGCTTGATCGCCGACAAAAAGCCGTGGACCCTGCCGCAGCTGCGCGCCTTGCCGCAGGAAACGCAGGTGACGCGCCACATTTGCGTGGAAGGCTGGAGCGCCATCGGCAAGTGGGGCGGCGTGCCGTTTTCCCACTTCCTGAAGCGGGTCGGCGCCGACACGACGGCGAAATACATCGGCTTCAAGTGCGCCGACGATTATTTTACGAGCATCGACATGGCCACGGCCCTGCATCCGCAAACCATCATGGCCCTGACGTATGACGGCCAGGAATTGCCGCCCAAGTATGGCTATCCGATGAAATTGCGTATGCCGACCAAGCTGGGCTACAAGAATCCCAAGCACATCCAGGCGATTTTCGTCACGAATTCCTACCCGGGAGGGTATTGGGAGAATCAGGGATACAACTGGTTCGGCGGCTCTTAGGAAGACCGGGGAGCCGGCCAGTGCGGCGTTGCATTGCCTTGTCGTACTAATCGTACTGCCTGCGGCAATGCGCCTGGCCCTGACCACCTCCCGGCCTTCCTGTTATTTAGCAGCAAGCATCACCCGTAGCACAGCAACAGCTTTACCACCGGGCAATCTCGCCCATACAACCCAGAGACAAGGACATATCATGAAAACCAGCATCACCGCCATCATCGCTTCCGCCATCCTCATGTCGGGCGCCGCTTTCGCCCAGGACGCCATGAAAAAAGATGCCATGGCCAAGGACGCTTCGGCCGACGCCATGCACAAGGATGCGATGGGCAAGGACGGCATGAAGAAGCCGATGGCCAAGAAGCACATGAAGAAGGATCACATGGCCAAGGATGGCATGGCAAAAGATGCCATGGCGAAAGACGGCATGGCCAAGGGCGAGATGAAAAAGGATGAAATGAAAAAGGATGGCATGGCCAAGGATGCGATGGCCAAGTAAGGTGGAAGCCCGGCGCCGTCAACGTGATGGCGCCGGGCCTGGTTTGCGCTCCCCCTGCGTTTGCGTCAGACCAATCTTGCAATAATATTATTCTTGCTACGCTTCAAGATGCGAAGTTGCCAATTGGTGTAAGCTGGCTGTCTCGCGTTTTCCCCGCTTGCAGAATCATGAACGAACCATCGCTTGCCGCGCTGTCCCCCGAAGCACCTCCCTCCGACAAACCGATCCGCCGCCGCTCGCTGTTCGCCGCCTGCAGCGCGCATGCCGTGCATGACGGCTTGACGGACGTGATCTATGTACTGCTGCCCATCTGGCAGGCGCAGTTTGCCATCAGCTATGCCATGGTGGGCCTGCTGCGGGGATCGTACTCGGGCATGATGGCCGGTTTTCAGCTGCTGGCCAGCCGCATGGCCAGGCGCTGGGGACGCGAACGCCTGCTGGTGGGCGGCACGGCGCTGGCCGGCGTCGCCTACCTGGTCGCGGGGCAGGCGGGCGGCCTGGCCGTGCTGCTGTTCGCCTTGCTGCTGGGCGGCCTGGGCGCCAGCACCCAGCATCCGCTGGCCTCGTCCATCGTCACGGACACACACGAGGCGGGCGGCGGCGTGAAGGAAGCGCTGTCGCACTACAACTTTGCCGGCGATATCGGCAAGACCCTGATACCCGCGCTGGTGGGCTTGCTGTTATTGGTCTGCAGCTGGCAAGCCAGCGTCTCGCTGCTGGGCTTGCTGGGGCTGGCGGCGGCCGGCTTGCTGTGGTGGCTGCTGCCCAAGCCCGGCGACATACAGGCCAGCCAGAAAAAAGTAAGCAAGCCCATTGCGGGCAATGGTTCGCACGCGAGTTTCCGCGCCTTGCTGGCCACGGGCACCCTGGACAGCGCCGTGCGCATGGGTTTTCTCACCTTTTTGCCATTCCTGCTGAAAAGCAAGGGTGCGGGCACGGCCGGCATCGGCGTGGCTTTGTCCTTGCTGTTCGTGGGCGGCGCCTTCGGCAAGCTGCTGTGCGGCTATCTGGGCGCGCGCATCGGCATGATGAAGACCGTGTGGCTGACGGAATCGATGACCTCGCTGCTGATCGTGCTGGCCCTGTGGCTGCCGCTGGCCGGCGTCATGGCCATGCTGCCCCTGCTGGGGCTGGCGCTGAACGGCACCTCGTCCGTGTTGTACGGCGCCGTGCCGGAACTGGCTGAGCCCGGCAAGCGCGAACACGCATTTGCCCTGTTCTACACGGGCAGCATCGGCGGCGGGGCGCTGTCGCCCGTGCTGTTCGGCGCGCTGGGCGACCATACGAGCGTGCCGACGGCCTTGCTGGCGCTGGCGGCCGTGTTGCTGCTGACTTTACCGCTGGCGTGGAAAGTGCAGCGGGGCCTGGCGCACGGTGCCGCCACATGACACCACGCATGACGCTGCCATTGCCGCGCGATAAACACGATACGCAGCATGCCTTGAACGGGGAATTGACCCGCTTCGCCCTGACGCCAACGCCTGGTGAGGTGGAAGAGGGCGTGGCCGAGGTGGCACGGGCGATTTTGGGGATATCCAAGGATTTTTAATGAATTGTTCAGATAATGTATCGACGGACGCGGCCAGCCTGATTGCCTGCATTGAACGCGCGTTCGCTGGTACGCAGCGCCCGGAAACATCTTTGCGTCAATTTCTCTTGACGGATCAATACGGTATGTCGGAGGACATCAGCGAGAGGGAATGGGTTGCGAGCGGCAAGGATCGAGTCGATTCGATCTGGCAAGAGATTCCCGATGCTGAAATCGAGGAGGGCGAAGGTTTGCTCGCCCATATGGAGGCTGAGGAATTTCTGTATTACTTGCCGGCATACATGCGCTACGCTGTGGCATATCAGCATCGGACAAGCTGGGAGACTGATGTGCTCGGAATGACAGTGCATGCGCTTTCACCGTCTGAACGGAACCGGGATTCGCGCGCGTATGCGATCGCGAAGTACGCCGGCTTCAATGCGGCGCAAAGACAGGCCGTCGTGCAATTCCTGACGTTTGTCGTACAGGTGGATGAGAGCCTGTCTGGACAGTATGCCCTGGCCGCCCTGGCAGATTACTGGCAAGCCGATACGGCGTGACTTGCCCGCCAGCACCACCATCGTCTACACTCGCCGCATGAAAAATTTTGAAAAGCGGCGCGACCGCTATGACTTGTTCCGGGCGTTCGATAATCCCCTCGTCAACATCAACTTCCAGCTCGACGTGCCAGATTTCCGGCCGTGGTGCAAGGAACGGAAAATCCCCGTATTCCACTTTTTCCTGTTCTGCCTGCTCAATACGGTCAGGGAAATCGACAACTTCATGTACCGCATCTACCAGGGCGAAGTGATACGCATCGACGATTTTCCCGCCTCGTACACCGTCATCAACGGCGATGAGAACCTCAACTACACGCGTTTCACGATGACGGACCAGCTCGATGTATTCATCGCACGCAGCCTGGAAGCCAAGCGCCTGGCCGAAGCCAGCTCCGCGCTGATCAACACAGGTGACGGAGAGACCGAGCGCGAGCAGCGCAACAATATTTTCATCACCTGCCTGCCATGGCTGGAACTGGCGGCCATCGAGCACCCGATCTACCGCCACCGCAATGCCGACATCCCGACCTTTACCTGGGGCAAGTTCGGCCCCGCGCAGGACGATGGCCGCATGCGGATACCGTTTTCCGCGCAAGCCCACCATGGCTTTGTCGATGGCTACCATGTGCAGAAACTGGCGCAGGCGCTGGCGCGGCGCATCGCCGCCATCATTGCCTAGTCCAGATACTCGCTGGGCGCCTGGCCCAGCACGCGGCGGAAGGCGGCCGTGAAGGCGCTGGGGCTGGCATAGCCGAGGTCGAGCGCCACGCGCGTAACGGCTTGCCCGTCGGCCAGCCGCGTGATGGCCGCTAGCAGGCACGCTTGCTGGCGCCATTGGGCAAAGGCGAGGCCCGTCTGGGCGCGGAATTGCCGCGTAAAGGTGCGCCGGCTCATGCCGGCTTGCGCCGCCATCGCATCCAGGCTGCGGTCCAAAGTCGGTTGCCGTAGAAATTCCGTGCACAGCCGCGCCAGCCGGGGTTCCTGCGGCAGGGGCGCGCTCAGGGGCAGGGGCTGGGCGGCGGCAATCTCATCAAGCAGCAAGGCCATCAGTCGTCCGGCCCGCGATTGTTCCGCATACAGGGCCTCCACGGTCACGGCCTCGGCCAGCAACTGGCGCAGCAGCGGCGAGGCGTCCAGCACCTGGCAGTGGGGCGGCAAGCCGGCACCGTCGATGGCGGCTGCGTCGATAAACACGTTGTGCATGGTCACGGCGCCATGCATGCGCATGCCGTGGACGAGCTGGGCCGGTACCCAGCAAGCCCGTTGCGGCGGCACCAGCCAGTTGCCTTGCGGCGTGTGCACGCTGATGACACCGCGCGCCGCATACGCAAATTGCCCTCGCGCATGGCTGTGGCTGGGAAAGACGGCATCAGCCGCATAGTCGCGCGCCGTGGCGATCAAGGGGCGCGGCACTTCCGTATAAAAATCATCCATGGCCCATACTCTACAGTATTTGACCTGGCATCGAAGGCGGGCCGCTCGCTGGCCGCTTACCATTGACTCTTTTTCAGGAGTGAACATGCACAATACCTATCACCGCGTGGGCCATGGTCCCCACGCCATCATCGTTTTGCACGGCTGGTTTGGCGACGCGCGGGCGTTCGAACCGATGGAAGCGGCCCTCGATGGTGCCAGTTTCAGCTATGTCTTCATGGACAATCGCGGCTATGGCGGCATGCTTGGCGCGGCAGGAGCGTACTCGATTGACGAGGTCGCGCGCGACGCGCTGGCGCTGGCCGATGCGCTCGGTTTTGCGACGTTCAGCGTGGTGGGCCATTCCATGGGCGGCATGGCGCTGGAACGGCTGGCCTTGCTGGCGCCCTTGCGCCTGCGCAAACTGGTGGCCGTGGCGCCCGTGCCCAGCTGCGGCGTGGCCTTCGATGCGGCAGCCCGCGCGACGTTTCTCGCGGCCGCTGATAGCATGGCGGCGCGGCGCGCCATCATCGATCGCAGCACGGGCGGGCGCTTGCCCGCCGCCTGGCTGGACTGGAAGGCGCAATACTCTTGGGAACGGTCGGATCCAGCCGCGTTTGCCGCGTATTTCCTCGCGTGGAGCGGGACGGATTTTAGTGAAGAAATCAAGGCGGCGCGCGTGGCATTGCCCTTGCTGGCGCTGGTGGGGGAGCATGACCCCCGTTTCGATGCGGCCCTGATGCGCCGCACGTATCTGGCGTGGTACCCGCAAGCCCGGCTGGAGGTGCTGGGCAATGCGGGACACTATCCGATGAATGAAACGCCGCTGGCCCTGGCGGCCAGCATCGAGACATTTTTACGACAGTAGTTACGCGGCCTTGCTGCGCAGGCGCAGCAGGCTCAGGCCCAGCAAGACGAAGGCGCCGCCCGTGATGCGGTTGAACAGCTTGGCCCGGCCCGGCGTGGCCAGCTGGGTTTTCAGCAGGCGCGCCAGGTTGGCATAGAACAAGTGGGCCAGCATTGCGCAGGCGACAAACGAGGTCGTCAGCACGGTGAACTGGATGGCCACCGGTTCGCCCGGGGTGATGAATTGCGGGAACAGTGCCGAGAAGAACAGGATGGCTTTCGGATTGGTCAGCGCCACCGTCAAGCCCTGGCGGAACAGTTTCCAGAACGAATTAGGATTCGCCGCGCCGGCCACCACGGGCGCATCGGCCACGACGCTGGTCCTGCTGCGCCATTGCTTGATGCCCAGGTACACCAGGTACAGGGCGCCAGCCAGTTTCAGCAGCATGAAGGCCGTGGCCGAAGTGGCCAGCACGACGCCCATGCCGGCCATGGCCACGCCGGAAATGATGAACAGGCCAAAACCATTGCCCATGCTGCTGATCATCGCGCGGCGGGGGCCGACGGCGATAGCATTCGAGATAGCCAGCAAGACGGCCGGGCCGGGAGAAAACGTGACGAGCAGGGCGACGCTGCAGAAAAGCAGCCAGTTCGAGAGATGCATGGGTGTTCCTGGGTGGGGCCGAAGCCGGATTGAGAGTCAAAACACCTGTATTGTACGAAGTTTTCGGCTCCCGCGTCAGCGGCCCCGGCTTGAATCAAGCTCAAAGTCAGGCAAACAGGCTGGCGACCACATGGTTGATGGCGGCGCCACCGGCGATCAGCCAGCAGAACAGCAGGCCGGCCAGCAGCAGCGGCTTGATGCCGGCGCGGCGGATGGCCGACATATGCGTCGTCAAGCCCAGGGCCGCCATGGCCATGGCCAGCAGGACCGTATCGAGTTCGGTAATGGTGGCGACGGTGCCCGCTGGCAGCAGGCCCAGCGAATTGAAGGCCACCACGCCGATGAAGATGAAGGCGAACCAGGGAATGGCCAGCTTGCTGGCTTTATCGTGGTTGCCGCCTTTGGACTTGCCACGCGCCAGCACGGCCGACAGGATGACGAGGAACGGCGCCAGCATCATCACGCGCACCATCTTGGCGATCACGGCCGCATTCGCCGCTTCCTGCCCGATCGACTTGCCGGCAGCTACCACTTGCGCCACTTCATGCACGGTCGAGCCGATGTACACGCCAAACGCGGTGGGCGTGGCGCCCAGCAGATGCCAGCCTTGGTTCAACTGGTACAGCAATGGGTAGAGGAAAATGGCGATAGTGCCGAACACAACAACGGTGGAGACGGCGACGGTCACATCTTCGCTGCGCCCCTTGACGACGGGTTCCGTCGCCATCACGGCCGCCGCGCCGCAAATCGAGCTGCCCGCGCCGATCAGGATGGCGCTGTTGCGTTCCAGCTTGAACACCTTGGTGCCAAGGAACATGGCCAGGCCAAACGTGGACGCCAGCACCAGCGCGTCGATGGCGATGCCGGCCAGGCCAACCTGGCCGATATCCTGGAAGGTCAGGCGGAAACCGTACAAGATGATGCCAAGTCGTAATAATGTCTGCTTGGAAAAGGCCACGCCCGCGCCGCACGTGGGTGCCAGGCGGCCATACACACTGTTGCCCAGCACAATGCCCAGCATGATGGCCAGGGTCAGGGCGCTCATGCCGTGGCTTTGCATCCATTCCAGCTTGCCCAATTGAATGGCGCCATAGGCGACCACGCCGCTTAGCAGCAGGCCGGGCAGAAGGCGGCCGTAGCGGTCGCTGAAATTGCTTGTGTTCGTCGTTGAAAGGGATGACATGCCGTACTCCATGGTTCCTGGTTCGTATGGCATGACTGTACAGTTCGCCGATTAAATGGTAAAACGGATTGTTTTTGTATGTTTAACCTATTAAGTGAGTATGTGAGATGGCGTTGACCTTGCGGCAACTGCAGATTTTCCTCGCCGTGGCGGACACGGGCAGTACCAGTGCGGCCGGCGAGCAGATTGCGCTATCGCAATCGGCTACCAGCGCGGCCCTGAATGAACTGGAAACCTTGCTGGGTGCGCAACTGTTTGACCGGGTGGGCAAGCGATTGCTGCTCAATGACAATGGCCGTTTGCTGTTGCCCCAGGCGCGGCAGATGCGCGACGGGGCCGCCAGCATCGAGCGCCAGTTCGCGGGCGCCGACCCGTCCGTGCCCGTCAGCCTGCAAATCGGCGCCAGCACAACGATAGGCATCTATCTGTTGCCGCAGATTCTGGCGCAGGCGGCGCAGCAATACGGGCGCAGCATCCCGCAAGTGACGATTGCCAATACAGCCGACATCGCGGCCGCCGTGGCCGAGTTCCGTGTCGATATCGGCCTGATCGAAGGGCCATGCCACGAAGCGGGCCTGCTGGTAGAGCCGTGGCTGACGGATCAGATGCTGATCGTGGCCGCACCCACGCATCCGCTGGCGCAGCTGCGCCATCTGCTCAGCTTTACGGAACTGAACCAGGCGGGCTGGCTGCTGCGCGAAGCGGGCTCGGGCACACGCGAAGCCGTGGAGCAAGCCTTGGTGCCATATCTGCACTATCTGCGCGCCGCAGGCGAATTCAGCAACTCAGAAGCCATCAAATATGGCGCCGCGGCGGGGCTGGGCATCGCCTGCCTGTCGCGCGTCGTCGTGGCCGATCTGCTGGCCAGTGGCCAACTGGTGGAACTGGAGACCATGCTGCCGCCATTGGAGCGCAACTTTTATCTGATCCGCCAGTCCAAGAAGATACTCTCGCCGCGCCTGGCCGGTTTTCTGGAACTGTGCCGCCACGCGTCGCGTATGGCTTGACTGTTTTTCATATATGGAATAAGTTCCCGTATATGGAAAATTTGGTGAGCGCAGATAACGATACGGAACAGCGTCTGGCGGCGCGCCTGAAACAGTTGCGCGTGGAGCGGGGCTGGTCGCTGGACCAGCTGGCCACCGCCAGCCAAGTCAGCCGCGCCACCCTGTCACGCCTGGAAAATGGCGAGGTCAGCCCGACCACGGTCGTGCTGGGCAAGTTGTGCGCTGCGTATGGCTTGGCCATGTCGCGCCTGTTGCGCATGGTGGAAGACGATTTTCCACCCGTGCTGCGGCGCGCCGAGCAAAGCGTGTGGACGGACCCTGACACCGGCTTTATCCGCCGTTCCGTCTCGCCGCCGTCGCGCGCGCTGGCGGGCGAAGCGCTCGAATGCGAGCTGGGCGCTGGCGTGACGATCAGTTATGCCGCCTCGCCCCGGCCCGGCATGGAACACCATCTGTTGCTGCAGGAAGGCAAGCTGAGCGTGACCGTCGACGGCCGCTCGCACGAGTTACTGGCCGGCGACTGCCTGCGCTACCAGTTGCATGGTCCCAGCGCATTCATGACGCCGCCAGACAGCGGCGCCCGCTATTTTCTTTTTCTTGTCTGAGGTCATCATGCGCGTATCGCTACGCCACTTTTCGCCCGCCGATATTCGTGAACGCTTGCCGGAGTTAGGCGCCTTGCTGCGAGACTGCGTGCACGACGGCGCCAGCATCGGTTTTATCTTGCCCTTCGATACGGCGTCCAGCCAGGCATTCTGGACGGATAACGTGTTGCCGGCCGTCACGCGCGGCGTGCGCCTGCTGCTGGTGGCCGAGGTGGAAGGGAGGTTGGCGGGCGCAGTGCAGCTGGACTGGGATACCAATCCCAACCAGGCGCACCGGGCCGAAGTACGCAAATTGCTGGTCGCGCCCGCTTTCCGTCGGCGCGGCCTTGCGCGCCAGCTGATGCAGGCGCTGGAAGCACAGGCGCGCCTCTTGCCGCGCAGCCTGCTGACCCTGGACACGCGCAGCAGCGACCATGCGGAACCGCTGTACTTGTCGCTCGGCTATGTGGTGGCCGGCAGCATCCCCGGCTATGCGCTGGCGCCGGCCGGCGACCGGCTGGACGCCACCACCATCATGTACAAGCAGCTATAAATGAGAGCGGCGCAGCGATAGGTGGGGAACTCAGGCTTTCAGCCGCGCTCTAACACCTACGGCAGGCCGGCTTGCCGGCGCTGTGACAGCGTGAGTGGTCTGTGCGGCCACCAGGCTGATGCCGTTCGCGGCTTGGGCGGGTGCCTGGTCACGACTCAGCTTGAAGATGTCCACCGTGCCCGACAACAAGGTGGCGCGCTGTTGCATGCTGGCCGCCGCCGTTGACGCCTGCTCCACCAGTGCCGCGTTTTGTTGCGTTACCTGTTCCATCTGCACGATGGCGGCATTGACTTGTTCGATGCCAGACAATTGTTCGCCGCTGGCCATGCTGATTTCGCCCATGATGTCCGTGACGCGGTGCACGCTGGCCACGATCTCGCGCATGGTGGCGCCAGCCGTATCGACCAGGCGCGCGCCCGCGTCGACCCGCTCGACGGAGTCGCCGATCAGCTGCTTGATTTCCTTGGCCGCATTGGCCGAGCGTTGCGCCAGGGTACGGACCTCAGCGGCCACGACGGCAAAGCCGCGCCCCTGTTCTCCGGCACGCGCGGCTTCCACGGCCGCGTTCAAGGCGAGGATATTCGTCTGGAAGGCGATCGCGTCGATGACACCGATGATGTCAACGATCTTTTTCGACGAAGCGTTGATCGAGCTCATGGTATCGACCACTTGCGCCACCACCGTGCCCCCTTTGCCGGCCACGGCCGCGGCCGATTGCGCCAGCTGATTGGCTTGCCGTGCGTTATCGGCATTTTGCTTGACGGTGCCCGTCAGCTCGTCCATCGAGGCGGCCGTGCGCTCCAGCGAACTAGCTTGTGCCTGCGTGCGCTGCGACAAGTCCAGGTTGCCGGCGGCGATTTCGCCCGAAGCGCCCGCGATGTCGTGCGTGCCGCCGCGCACCTCGCCCACGATGGTGATCAAGCTGGCATTCATGTCTTTCAGCGCTTGCAGCAGTTGTCCTACTTCATCGCTGGAATCGACGCGGATATGTTCGCTCAAGTCGCCGCCAGCCACCTTGCGCGCCACTTTGACGGCATGCCGCAAGGGCCGCACGATGCCGCTGCTGATGAACCAGGCCGTCGCCAGGCTCAGCACGCCGCCGACCAGGCCCAGCACAATGATCAGCACGCTGGTATCGTGCGCGCGGGCCATGGCCGCCTCGGCCGCTGAGCGCATCTGCGCCGATTGCGTGGCGATCTGCTGGTCGAGTTCGCGCAGGCCAGGCTGTTCCTGCGTGCTGTTGCGCGTGGCCTGCAATTGCGCGATGCGCGCATAGCGCTGGTTCACGCTGCTGTCGATTTCCCCGCTCACGGCCGACAGCTGCCAAGTGCTGATGATCACCACCACGGCCAGTAAAAGCGATGCGAGCAAAAAGCCTGTGGTCAGGCGCACACCGATACGTATGTTTGAAATATTCATGTCCCCTCAGCTGTTGTCCCATGGTGGCCACCTTCCATGCCTGCGGCATGACGCGGCGCTTGTCCCCTGAAGTTGCTGGGGTGAAATGAGTGTAGCAGCGCGGTACTAAGTAATCTATAAATATTTCCATATTGGAATTAGTCACTGCCTGTTTAGCAACAGCGGCACGGCCTGTTGCCAGATAAAATCACCCGTCTGATTACAGACGCTTCCTACCTCAATAGCCGGCATCGTCCGACTGGCGTATGCCGGCGCCGCGCCTACACTGTTACTTGTACAGACCCTTGACGGGGCATTTCTTCTCACAGGAGGCTGATATGGCGAATATCCAGGCAGGATCGGACGGAGCGGCAAAACAGGAAATGACGGCCAAGCGCCTGAATGTGGTCGACTGGATCTCGATGATCCTGTTGATCGTGGGCGGCTTGAACTGGGCGCTGGTGGGCTTGTTTGATATCGACATCGTGGCCCGCATCCTGGGCGCCATGTCGACGGCATCGCGCGGCGTGTACGTGCTGGTGGGGCTGGCTGCGCTGTATTCCATCTATCTGTGCGTGCGCAAGCTGCCAGCCAAGCCCTAGACGGGAGGACGCATGCCTGTTGGTGCCAGCCCCAAGCGCGAACGCGAATTCAAGCAGCTTGAAAAAGAGTTCAAGCAGGAGGGGCGCTATCCGGGCCGAGAGGAAGAAGTCGCCGCCCGTATCGTGAACAAGCAGAGGGCGCAGGCGGGTGAAACGCAGAAGGCGCAAGGCCGCCAGCGTGATGAAAAGCCTGCGGCCAGGGTTGCCAGCGAAACGGCGGCGCGCGACTTGCCGATTGCAGGATACCAGCACCTGACGGTGGCGCAGATACGCGACAAGCTGGGTGGCCTATCCGCCGCCCAGTTGCGACGCCTGCGCGACTATGAGGCGGCGCACAAGAAGCGCAAGGGTGTGCTGCAAGCGCTGGGAGCTTGATCTGGCGTAATGGGCTTGAGGGGGCTTGAGGCGGTATGCCTGTGTGCTTACTGCGTGCGCAGATAGGCCAGCAGGTCGGCCACTTGCTGGGCGTTGCCGATGCCCCAGAAACGCATGTTATTGCCAGGAATGAAATAGCTGGGGGCTTTCAGGAAGCCGGCCAGGTTTTGCTCGGTCCAGACGATATTCGCGTTTTTCATGGCCGCCGAGTATTTATAGTCGGTGGTGGCTCCCGCTTTGCGGCCGATCACGCCTGTCAGCTTGGGACCGAAGCCGCCGCGCGCCGATGGCCCCACCTGATGGCAAGACGCGCACTTGCGAAACGCTGCCTTGCCCGCTTCGGCATTGCCAGTGAGGGCGGCCGCAGCGGCCGGAGCTGCAGCCTGCGCAACGGTGACTGGCGCCAGCAGCAGGGCTGCGGCGGCGAGAGGAGAGAACCAGCGAAAAAGAAAGGTGGATGTCATCGGTGAGGCGGAAGTGCACGATATGGCAAGCAATAACGCATTTTACAGGCGGGAATCAAAACCTGCCTGTCAGCTGGGTAGCCATGCCAGGAAGCCGTGCAGGATGACTGACACCGCTAGCGCTTGCCACCTTGGGCACCCAGTGCCGCCATGGCCGACGCAAACACGATGCAGGCAATGGCCAGCCACTGGGTCAGGCTCAGCAATTCTCCCAGCACCGCCATGGCAGCCAGCGCGCTGACGGCCGGCGCCGCGCTGCTGAACATGCCGAATACGCCTTGCGGCAAGCGGCGCAGGGCAAAGATTTCCAGCGAATACGGCAGGGCGCTGGACAGCATGGCAATGGCCAGGCCCATCAAGGCAATCGATGGTGCCAGCAAGGCCGTGCCCGAATACGCGACACCGATGGGCACCGTCACCATGGCCGCCACCGTCATGCCCCAGGCCACGGCTTGCCCACCTTGCAAGGTCGAGGCGCGCTTGCCAAAGATGATGTACAGCGCCCAGCACAGCGCTGCCCCCAGCGCGTAGGCCACGCCGACGGGATCCAGGCTGCCTGGGCTGCCTTGCAGGGGCAACAGCAAATACAAGCCGAACACGGCGCAGGCCACGGCCAGCAAATCGCGGGGCCGGCGCGACGACAGCATGGCCACAGCCAGCGGCCCCGTCACCTCGATGGCGACCGCGATGCCAATCGGTATCAGCGCAAACGCCCGGTAAATCAGCAAGTTCATCAAGCCCAGCACGGAACCGTAGACCAGCAAATTCAGCACATCCTTGCGCGTCAGGCGATAGCGCCACGGGCGGAAGATCGCCAGCAGGATCAGCGCCGAAAACCCCACCCGATACGCCGTAATCCCTTCCACGCCAATGACCGGAAACAGATTCTTCGCAATCGCCGCCCCTAGATTGACGGAAATCTGGCCTCCCAATACGGCCAGGGAAGGGAGCAAAATGCTGTCGGGGAGGGAAGAGGTCGAGGCGGGGGAGGTCATGGGACGCCATTTTAATACGCAACAGGCCGCCAGTCGCTGGCAGACATGCAAGCGACCGTAATTTATGGCTCTGTCATCGATAAATAGGGGATCTGCCTGAATCTTTCCTTGGCTGTGCTGTCTGACTCTGCATACCCACCATGCAGGAGCCGATCATGCAGCCAGCCGAATGGATACGCTTTATCGCGCAGTTTGCGCAGTTGAACCGACGCCAGCGGCAGGCAGGAATAGCCTTGCTGTGTGGCAATGGGCCACACGATGTGACCGTCACGCTGCTTGAAAACGCTACGCAAGCACGCCTGGGCTGTCCCGCCTGCCAATCGTGTCACCTGCACCGGCATGGCCATGCGCACGGCCTGCAGCGCTACCGCTGTGTATCCTGTGGGCGCACATTCAATGCCTTGACGGGCACGCCGCTGGCGCACTTGCGCCATAAATCGCTGTGGCTCGACTATGCGGATTGCCTGCTTGATTCCAGGTCGGTACGCCAGGCCGCTCAGCAGTTGGGACTGCACCGCAACACCACGTTTCGCTGGCGGCACCGTTTTCTCAGCGTAGCAAAGACGGACCGGCCGCATTGTCTGCATGGCATTGCCGAGGCCGATGAACTCTACGTGCTGGAATCAGAAAAGGGATCCAGGCAGATGACGCGTCCGGCGCGCCGCCGTGGCGGCCATGCCCATCAGCGCGGCATTTCCAATGAACAGGTTTGCATCCTGGTGGCGCGCGACCGTACGGGCCAGACCCTCGATTTCGTCACGGGCAAAGGGGCGTTGACGAAGGCACAGCTGCATCATTCCCTGTTACCCGTTATCGACAAGGACGTGCTGCTGGTGACCGACGGTCATGCCGCCTATCTGGCTTTTGCGAGGGAAGCGGGCATCAGCCACCAAGCAGTCAACTTGCGCGCTGGCATCCGTGTGCGAGGGGCCGCCCACGTGCAGAACGTCAATGCCTATCACAGCCGCTTGCGCGCATGGCTACGGCCCTTTCACGGCGTGGCGACGCGCTACCTGCCGAACTACCTGGGCTGGCGCTGGATACTCGACGCCAGGCGCATCCGTTCATCGGAAACGTTATTGAAAGCAACGTTGGGCGCATTCCCACACTTGACGGTGACATAGCCTAATTTATTGGCCTGTACTGGCAGCCGATATTGCAGATGGATGGCGATGCCAGTCGTTTTGGCGTTCACTGCCGGCATGGCAGGGTATTTCCATGCGGGCGAAACGCGTTATCCTTCATTAAATATCGACATAGCGAGGCAGCAAGTCCTGCTCGACCAAGCCAATCTCAATGGCGTTGGCGATCCTGACGTGCTCGGGGTTCTCATCAGAAAAAGGCTCGTCGGTGACACTGACGATGATGGTGCCGATCTGCTGGTCTTCACCTTGCTCGTCCATCGCCATCACGGGGATCAAGGCGCGGGCTTCTGGTACTTGCCGGACCGTCAGTACACGCGGCAAGTACAACATCCAGCCCGCACCCGGACGATCCTTGAAGACTTGTTTTTTAAAATACTGATTACGTGCAACCGTGATCAAGACCGGCCTTAGGGAGCCACCGATAATGGACAGCAGTTCTTTCACACCATCAATGCCGAGCCGTCTGGCGGCTTGACCGTAATCGCTGATCTTGAAAGTCCGGGAGGGCCAGTCACTGTCGCTGAACCCAAGCGCCATACTTGCTCCCTCACCGTCTGCGAGCTCGCCATTCCAGGCACTGAGATATCGAAATTTCTCATCCTTGAACTCGGCCTCGAGTACGGCTTCGGCCGCAGTGGTGAGTTCGCCCGAAGCATCGAAAACCGGATACAGAAACGACTCTGCTTCTGTCTCCTGCGACAGAAACCAATTCTTTCCAAACGCCTCCGTTTTTTGCAAGAAGCGGATAATTGTCGCGATTTTCTGGACGGAAGGTCGGAACGCAATGGATGGGTTTGCTGCATCGCGTTTGAACAAGGATTTTATTATCATAATATTATTTTGTGTAATAAGTGGTAATACCCAGTGCACTTAAACTGGGCAGCATGTGTTCATACGCGAGTGGCGTGTGAAAGTACCAAATCTGCGAGGATAGCGGGTTACAAGTCCTGCTATCAACCCCATTTCGAGCCAATCAGGCAGTCATTAATCTTTGCTTGTAATCGCGTGCGGCGGGCGACAGCTTGCGAGAGTCGCTCTCGTGGCGATATTTATCCTTTAATATTGTCACAATGCTTGCAATTGAGAAAGATATATTGCAAGATTGTTTTTTTGAAAAAGTCTAACACCTCATGCGCAAGCTGTGGTGCGCCATTTGCATTATTCGGAGCACCCTTTTCGCTGCTGCACTGGTCGTCGGGACGGCTGTGCATGTGTCATGATATTGTAGAAAAGGAGCAGTAAGTGAGTAAGGTTGGAAAAATTGCCGTGGGTCTCGCTGTTGCCATCATTTGCGTTAACTCGTTTGGGGCTCAGGGGCGGTGGACTGAAGGTTTTGGGCAGGGAAATCTCGAGTACTTTATCGATCAGGATGGAATGCGGCTGTATATTGGCTGTCCAACGCAAGATGGCAGTGCAGATTCCCAATCGAGCGTATCGCTTTCGCAATTGAATAATAATAAGGAAGTTGAGAAATTTACCGTTGACGTCAATGGCGTTTCTTATGATGGGCCATTCAGCGCCGACAGCCGCGCAGGTGATAATAACTTCATTTCCTTGCTGGAGAATCTGAGGAAAGGAAATGCCGTTGTGAAGTTTAATGGGAAGGCAATAAAAATCCCTAAAAGTAACGCAGCCAAGGTTATTCCTGTTTATGGCAAGAAATTTAGCTGCAATCTTTCCATGTAGACTGTTACTGTCCAGTCCCATTTGATCATGTCCTGCGCCGCGCTCAGCGTGGTATGCAGTGTATGGGCCCGGTGCGAATGGTTTTGTACATCGTCCCGCTTGAGCCACTTGGCAGCCGTGCACGGGTGATATTGAAGACCTTGGCGGCTTCGCGCTCGGACAGTCCGGAGTCTTTGATTTCCTGCCGGACCTTCGGGGTGGTGCGGGCTTGGGGATGAATGCGTGAGCTCATGGACTGAAGTTTATGCGATGTGCTGCAAGCGATGGGACGATCTTGGTGGCAAACCGCCTATCAACTCGTCAAGCACAGCTCCGGCACGGAACAGGGCCATGCTGCGACGAGGAATATGATCACATGGCTAAACAGCTGGCGCATGTCACGGCATGGATGCCGAATGGAATCGGGACCATTTCGCTCGGCAAGACGCGCAGCGAAGAGCTGCTTGCCTATTGCAAGGCCTATGCATTGAACGCTGATGTCGATCTCAGCGAAATGTGACCATATTGGCAGAGCGCTTCGCTAAGCTGCGGGCCTGTCGAACAGAGCATTAACGTGTCAATCAGGAGTAGAAGGGCAATGCATATATTTAGTATCGGCGACACCAATTTTGAAGTGGATGTCGCGAAATCCCGGATCAGCCTTGAGGCGCGCGCCGATGGCATGTGGGAAATCAATATCACGATCGAGGCCGACGACGACGTGTTCATGCGGCTGACGGAAGACGACGATGCGCCCTGGTCGTGGGCGCTGTATCCGCCGTCCTTCATTTTGCACGGTTTGCTCGTGGAGGGACCGGATGCCGCGCCCGTGCATAGGCTTGCCGTCGATGCAGGCAATACGCAGTGTGAATCCGCTTTTTACATGATGGAATACCGTGACGTAGCTGATCTTCGCCTGGAGGAATTGTCTGCACAACGCCTGGCAGTGACGGGCAGTGTGGACTTTTTTGGCAAAAGTCTGCCTTTTGCCATCGATATGCCGCGTACAAGATAGCGGCAATTTTTAATATCGCTATCGGACATGGGGCAGCCTTGACTGGCCGCCCCATGCTCATTACTCCAGCTTCAAGGCCTTCGCCACATCCCCCCACGCCACATACTTGAAGTTCTGCGGTCCATCGGGCAAGCGCTTGTAGCCGTCCTGGATCACCAGCATGCCTTGCGCATACGCGCCGCCCAGGTTGGCGGAAGTCACGTCCAGGCCATCCGTTTCCGAGGTGCCGTCGATGCCGGCGGGCAGGTTGAAGCCTACCTTGAAGCGGCCGCGCACCTTGTACGGCGCTTGGGCGTCGAGCACCACGTAGCTGCTGTCGCCCTGGCTGGAGACGATCAGGTAGCCAGAATCAGCCTTGCCGCCCGGTTTGCGGTAGATGGCCATGCCTTCCACATCGGCCGTCAGGTTCGCTCCCACGGGCAAGACCATGGAGAGTGTATCCGGCTTGGCGGCGTCGGCCGAGGTGGTCCAGATGCCGCGCGTTTCCTCGCCCAGGAACAATCTGCCGTTGGCGTCGTCGGCCACGCAGCCTTCCGGTTGGGTGGCGACCTTGAAGCTGCGCAAGAGGGTGGCGCTGAACTTGTTGCCTTCCAGGCCGATGCTGTATTGCTGGAAGGTGCCGTCCTTGTCGTTGATGAACGCTTGCACGCCGCCGCTGGCCGGTTGGTACAAGCACATGCCGTAGATGCTTTTCAGGCCGGTCGGAAAACGGCCCGCTTCCGCCACGACGCCATCGGCATTGATGGTGAACAACATCATGCTGTTGTCGTCGCGCTGGGTGGCCACGGCCAGGTCGACCTTGCTGCCACCCAAACTGATGTTCTGCCGCACGTCGACGTTGTTCAGGCGGCCCACTTCCAGCAGCTGCGTCTGCTTGCCTTGTAGGTCGTAGACGAGCAGTCCCTGCTTCTTGTTGGTGCCGAGGATGCGCGCATTGGCGGGGTTGCTGGACAGCCAGATGGCCGGATCATCGGCCGCGTCGCCCTGGCGCGCCATCGGCTCCGTTTGCGCTTGCGGGGCGATGATGGCCACCGCAGGCTGCGTTTCCACCTTGCCCGTCCATTTCAAGGGCCGCGCTTGCCAACCGTTCTTGCCGCGAAGCAGTAGCGATTCCTTGTCCAGCGCAAGCTGGCTGTCACCCTTGCGCACGTTCAAGGCCACGGTTTGGGCCGGCTGCGCCGTCCATTGACTTCCCTGATGGGTGAACAGGTGCAGTTTTTCCGCCTTGCCGTCGAGCACGGCCACGCCACCGGGCAGCACGGCCAGCGCGCCGGCGCCTCCGTCCAGTTGGCCATACGGCTTGCGCAGGGCCACCACTTCGCGCTTGCCCATGCCTTCGGATTCGGCGTCATACCCCCACACGCCCATGTTGGACTCGCTCACCAGCAGGCGCTGAGCGCCATCGTCGACCCGGCAATGCTTGGCGTGCGGCGGCAAGGCCAGCTTGCGCACCAGCTGGCGCTGCTCACCCTGCATCACCCACTGTTCCGCCTGGCCATCCTTTCCGATCAGGAACAGATGGTCGAGTTGCTGGGCGTCGCGGTACAAACACGACGCTTCCACGGAAAAGGTGGGGACGGGAAACGGCGCTAGCTTGACCAGCTTGCCAGCCTGCACGTCGACAGTCACGGGAAGCGGGCGCTGCGTGTCCGCTTCCAGGAACACGGCCAGCACCTTGCCGCCATCGATGCGCGTGTCGAGCTGCTTGGCGCGCACGGCGATGCGGTCCTGTTCCTGGCCGCTTGCATTGAACAAGCGCAAGCCATGCTTGTCGAGAAGCAGCCAGCCGCCGCCGGGCAGACGCGCCAGTTCTTCCGCTTCCTGCGTGAAGGAAGGAACAGTCTGGACAGGCGCGGCTTGCGCCGTGGCCGAGAGGCAGAAGGCAGCCAGCAAAGCGCTGCAGAGTACGGTTTTTTTCATGGTAGGTAAAATCATCATCAGAAGGCGCTGGCTTTCAGGCTCACTTTGAAAGTGCGGCCGTATTGTTCGTTCTGCACGTTGTATTGCTTCGTGCCTTGGTAAACATAGTATTTCTCGTTGTTCAGGTTGGCCGCCTCGAACATCAGCTGGAACTGCTTGTTGATCTGGTAGGACAGCGAGAAATCAAGCTGCTTTTGGCTGGCGACGATATGGTCCTGGCTTTGGTCGAGGATATCGTTGCCCATTTCCAGCAGATACGGCGACTTGTAGTTGAGGGCCAGGCGGGCGCTCACCGGTCCTGTTTCATAGCCCAGCATCAAGTTCATCACCTGGTTCGACTGGCCCGGCAGGCGGATGTCACGGTTCATCTGCTTGTTGCTGGCTTTGTCGAAGCGGCCGATTTGCGCGCTCGACGTGCTCAGGGTGCCGTTCACGCCGACGAGGAATTTATTGAATGGCGCCGGCAGCATGCGCAGCGGCTGCATATAGGCCAGTTCGATGCCTTTGACTTTGGCTGCGTCGCCGTTCGCATACGAGGTGGCCGAGGTGTAGCCCGTCCATTGACCAGTGCCGGCCAGATTGGTCGTGTAGGTAAAATTCTTGATGTCCTTGTAGAAACCGTAAGCCGACATCACGCCGTCGTTGCCCAGGACTCTTTCGATACCGAGGTCCAGATTGTTTGCCTTCAGCGGTTTCAAGTCCGGGTTGCCGATCACGGCTTCCGTATTGCTGGCCAGGCTGATGCCCGGCGCCAGCTGGCTGAAGTTGGCGCGCACGACGGCTTGCGTCCACGCGGCCCTAACGCTGGTCTTTTGATCGAGGTCATAACGGGTTTGCAGGTTCGGCAGCCAGTTGGTGTACGAACGTTCGCGCGTCAAGGCCTTGGCAATCCCCGTGCTGTCCACCTGCGAGCCGGCCGCCTCGAAACTGGTACGTTCGGCGCGCACGCCGCCGAGGATGTGCCAGGCGTCGAAGTCATAGCTGTTTTGCACATACATGGCGTTGATGTCTTCATGCATGCGGTAGTCGTTGATGATCGATTCCGTGGCCAGGCGCGCCTTGGCGCGGTCCAGGCCGGCCACTCTGGCGCGGATCAGCGTGGGGTCGAGCGCCACGCCGATGTTGCCCAGGTCGTAGTCGAGGGTATGGCCTTGCACGAAATTGCTCATCGAGGTGGAACCGCCACCCCAGTAATTGCCGCTCGTGGCCTTGCTGCTGTTATACGCCCATTGATCCGTGTCATTGGTTTTTTCGCGGCGGCTGACTTTCGCGCCGAATTTCAGGGTAGCGATGTCGAACTTGCGCGCCAGGTCGATGCGCGCGTGGCGTTCATTGTCCTTCGAGTAGCGCTTTTGCAGCGTGATGGCATTGAGCGCGTAATTGGCCGGGTCGTACAGCGAGGCGGGGCCGCTCAATTTCGGCTCCTGCGTATCCGTGAAGCTGATGCCGTTAAAGTTGCTGAGGCCCCGGAAACGGCCGTCGTTCAGGGATTCCGGCGTGTCCTCGGTGGCGCGGCTCATGCCGCCTTTCACGTCCAGCGTCCAGTCGCCCGATTTCTGTTGTGTACCGAGCACCAGCGAACGCACTTGCTGCGTGTATTTGCGCTGGCGGATGCGGCGCTCGGCGCGCGCGCTGGCCGTCTGCTCTTCGGCCAGGCTGCCGCCCGCGATATTGCTGATGGTCAGGCGGTCGCGCACTTCATTGTCGGAAAATTCGCTCACAAAAGAGCGCAGGAACCAGCTGTTGCCCGCTTCGGGGCGGTAGTCGAGATTGACGGCCAGGGCGCCGCGCTTGCGCACGGGCAGGTAGTCGCGCAATTCCAGGCCCGACAATTTCCCCTTGCTCCAGGCGCCACCCGTTTCCACGTCATCGGAACCGAACGAGCGCTTTTCCGCGCTCAGGCCGGCTGCCACGCCCAGCTTGCCGTCGAGGAAGCGCTGGGCCCACAGGGCGCCGCCGCTGGGGCTGGTTTTGCCCGTCTTTTCATCGTAGCTGGCGCCCACGTTGGCCGACAGCAGCTTGCCCGGCAAGTCGAAGGCGGACAGCGATTTGACTTCGATCGTGGCGCCCAGCGAGTTGGCGTCCATTTCTGGCAGCAAGGTTTTCGACACTTCAAGAGTGCGGATCAGGCCGGCAGGCAGGATGTCGAGCGCCACAGCGCGGCGGCCCGCTTCCGGCGACGGTACGAGGGCGCCGTTGATGGTGACGGCGTTCAAGTCCGGCCCAAGACCACGCACCGTGATATAGCGGCCTTCGCCCTGGTCGCGCTGCACGGATACGCCGGGCAAGCGGGCCAGCGCTTCGGCCGCGTTTTTGTCCGGCAAGCCGCCGATATCGTCGCTGCTGATGACGCTGATGATGTTGTCGGCTTTCTCTTGCGCGGCGATGGCGTTGCGCAGGCTGGCGCGCTGGCCGCTGACGACCACGGTGGCGGCCGGCTGGCCGTCCTCACCTTGCGCTTGTGCATGGCTTTGACCGCTGAAGACGGCCATGATGCCGAGGGCCACGGCCGTCAGGCGCAGCGGGGAGGGGAACGATGTGTGCATGGTTTTCATGAAGAGCTCGGTTAGGGGAGGGAACCGGGCGGATTCTAGGCAGCAAATATGACGGTTGCGTGACAGGCAAGGGCTTGCCGCCCTGAAAACAACGGCCTGTGAACGCTTTGCGGCCAGAAATGGAACATGGTGAGCTGAAATGACCTGCCGCCGCAGGGCGCATGGGCAATGGCACGCCATATTTGCATGAGCGCCCAAGGTAATGCTGAGCCGTTTGCACCTGCCGCACGGGCGCGGCGCATGTCATCGTGCCGTCATGGGCGGGCGCTATCGTGGCGACAGCACCACTTTTAAAGGTTTCCCCACATGCTGCCATTGCACCGTAACAGCCTGATTGCCGCCGCACTGGCCTTGCCCTTGTTCTTGTTCCTGTACGCCACTTTAGGGCACCCTAAACCGATTGCCGTCTGGAAGTGGATGGATATCGTCTGCGAAGGCGGCACGGCCGTCATGGCAGGCATCTGGTTTTTGTTTACCCTCAGCAGCCGTCCGCGCGGACTGGTGACGAGTTTGATCGCGGGCGGCCTGTGCGCCATCATGCTGGGCTCCTGGGCCGATTGCCTCGATGAATTCTTTGCTGTCGACAAGAGCGCCGTGTGGGATAACTGGCTCGAAGCCTTGATTCCGTTTGGCATGCTGGTGCTGACGATCGGCATGTACTACTGGCGCCAAGAACAGTTCCGCCTGAACGAGCACCTGCAAAAGCGCGAGCGCCTGTTCCGCGACCACCGCGCCTTCGACCGCATCACGCAGCTGGCCGACGCCAGCTATCTGCGCACGCAGATGCGCCTGGAGCAGGAGCGCCGGCCCGGCCTCGATTGCGCGCTGGTCTTGCTCGACATCGACAGCTTTCATTTGATTAATCGCGAATACGGCCACCGCGAAGGCGACCGCGTGCTGCAAGCCGTCGGCCACATGCTGCTGCTGAACTTGCGCAATGACGATTTGCTGTGCCGCTATGCGGGCGACCGCTTTGCCGTGCTGATGCCCGGCGTATCGCGCGAGGATGCGGCCGTGAAGGCGCGCCACCTGTGCGCCATGGTGGGGCAGATGCGCCACCACGCCAACGATAACCGTGAAATCCGCCTGAGCTTGCGGCATGCCTGCTCGCTCACCGATGGTGTGCCGGAAGTGGTGCTGGCCGAGCTGAGCCGGGCCGTGGAAACGCCGCGCTCCGGTGCCGGGATCAGTGCCGCCGCACCTGCCTGATGCCGCTGAACCAGCAGGGCGATCCCAGCATCGCGGCCCACCACCAGCCGGCGCTGGTGCTCGATTACGCGCGCAGCCGCGAACTGGCCGTGGCGCCGCTGCTCAAGGGTACGGGTCTCGACGGCGGCGCGCTGCCGTCTGCGGAAAGCCAGGTCAGCGCCGCACAATACCTGCAATTGCTGGCCAACGTGGCGCGCGGCCTGGACAGTGCCGACACCAGCTTCATGCTGGGCCAGCAAATGCTGCCCGGCCATTACGGCGCGGCCAGCCACGCCTTGCTGCAGGCGCAGAATCTGCGCCAGGCCTTGAGCATCCTGTGCGACTTTCATACCTTGCTGTGTCCGCTGCTGCAGCCGCGTTTGCGCGCAGCGGGCGACATGCATGTGCTGTACTGGGTCGATGCGTTCGGCGCGCCGAGCCAGTTGCCTTTTCTGGTGGAAATGCACATGACGGCGCTGGCGGCCATGTGCCGCTGGCTGGCGGGAGAATCCTTGCCGTGGCGCTTCTGCTTCAACCGCGCGCGGCCCCGCCACGTGGAGCAGCATGAAGTGCATCTGGGCCAGGCCCTGCGTTTCGATTGCCAGGTCGACGCCATGCTCATCGATACCAGCTGGCTCGACAAGCCCTGGCCGCGCGGCAATGCGACGGCGGCCGCGCTGGCCTTGCGCGCGGCGGCGCTGGCGCCCGTGCCCGCCGCCAGCCTGCTCGGCGCGCTGTACGACTATCTGCTGGCGAACATCCGCTGCGCGCCCACGCTGGAGCGTACGGCGCAGGAATTCGGCGTCAGTCCCGCCACCTTGAAGCGCCACCTGGCGCGCCATGGTACGCATTTTCAGGCCGAGCTGGACCAGGTGCGCGCGCACAAGGCGATTTATCTGTTCCAGGCGCATGGCTACGACAACGATGCCGTGGCCGCCTACCTTGGCTTTCATGATGCCACCAACTTCCGCCGCTCGTTCAAGCGCTGGACAGGGCAAACGCCGCAGTTGCTGCGTCACGCGCTGGCCTTGTTCGTCGCTGGATGATCGAAGGCGTTGCGCGCCAGCGCCACGGACAGTCGTTCCTGAGGGAACAATTGCCCGTTCTGCTACATCCATAGTACACTCGATCAGAGAGCGAACAGACGCGCTTTGAGGCGCTCCGGCACGGCGTCACGCGACGCCGCAATACCGCCATTTTGATGGCGGTGCCGGCGGCAAACGACCGGTGTGCCGTGCCTTAACCCAGCCTGGAATCTGGTGTCACCAGTGTGGTGCGCCGGGAACCGGGCAACTTGATAATGCTCAATCGTGTATTCACAATCGCAGATCGATCCAGTCGTCAGTTTCCGCAACACCCAGGGTGAGGCGGTGCGCGGCACGATTTTCAACTTGCAGCGCAATTCGCTGGTCATGGAAATCTACAATCCATACTCGATTGTGCAGGTCAGCGAGGTGCTCAATGACGTGACGGTGCGCATGGGGGCGAAAAACGCCTACGTGGGCAAGGCCGTCGTCATCAGCAGCGTCAACACAGGCCTGACCGCCATCGTTTCCGTGACCCTGATTGACGAGTGGCGCGAGCTGAGCGACGTGGTCGTCGTCAAGGGCGCCGTATTGAAAGAGTCCAGCGCCTTTGTCGCCGGCTGGGGCGAGCGCTTCCGCATCCGCCGCGATTACCAGATCGTCGTCAACGAAATGCGCGCCTTTTTGTCGGAAGTGGCGCGCTGGGTCGAGCAGGTCGACTTGTCCGACTCGCTGCCGAAGGAAAACGGCCGCCTGCGCCCCGACATCTTCGACGAGCTGGCCCTGCCGCTGATGGAGCAGACCCAGCTGTACCTGCGCCAGCTCGAGGTGGAAGCGTCGCTCGTCGAGGAAGAGCGGGCGCCGGCCCACCGCGCCTTCGCCCAAGCCGCGCTGCACCCCTTGATCCTGCGCGCACCGTTCGTCTTCCGCACGTTTACCAAGCCGCTCGGCTATGCGGGCGACTACCAGATGGTCAACCAGCTGCTCGACGATCCACGGCAAGGGCCGAGCACCTATTTTCAGATCGTCAATGCGGCCTTCCTGCAGGCGGCCGTGGCCACGGCGCACCGCAACCGCATCGATATCCTGACGGAATTCCTGTCGCAAAAGGCGGCCGCTGCGCGTGTGGCAGGGCGTGTGTATAAAGTGCTCAATGTGGGCTGCGGCCCGGCCATTGAAGTGCAGCGTTTCCTGGAAACGTGCCCGGACGCGCAGTGGCTGGCCTTCGAGCTGGTCGACTTCAGCAGCGAGACCCTGGACTGGACGCGTGCGCGCCTGACCACCATCATGCAGCGCACGGGAAGAGTGGTCGAGATCGATTATGTGCACGACTCCGTGCACAACCTGCTCAAGCGCCGCCATGGCTCGGGCGTCACGGGCTTGCCCGGCAGTTTCGACGCCGTGTATTGCGCCGGCCTGTTCGACTACCTGTCCGACAAGGTCTGTGCGCGCCTGCTGATGCACTTCGCCTCGCGCGTGGGGCCGGGCGGACGTTTGCTCGTCACCAATGTGCACGCGAACAATCCGGGCAAGTTCGGCATGGAGCATTTGCTCGAATGGCATTTGATCTATCGCAATGAAGAGGGCCTGTCAGCCTTGCTGCCCGAGCACGCGACGGATCCGCTGATCTATGTCGATCCCACGGGCGTGAATGTGTTCGCGGAAGTGAGCATTCCTTGATGGACACTCCAGGCCTGCACGCTGGCTACACGGCCGTTTTGCGCGACTTCCGCCTGGAATTCAGCCGTGGCGGGGCGTACACGGGCATCGTGCTGATCCTGCTGGGCATGGGCCTCGATTCTGCCCTGTATCCGGACAAGCAATCGGCATTTACCAGTGCGCGCATTCTTGTGTCGGTGCTGATTTTTTGCGTCGTGCTGGCCATGCGCACGCGCTGGGCGCAAGACCGCATCCAGGGCCTGACCTTTGTCTGGCTGATCCTGCCGCAAATCATGATCGCCTGGATGATCGCCGTCACGGAAGGCGCCACTTCGATCTATTATGTGGGCATGACCCTGGCCATCTATTCCTCGGGCATCGTGCTGGCTTTCGGGCTGTGGCAAAACATGGTCTTCGGCGCCATTTCCTGCCTGCTGTACGTGGCCGCCTGCGCCTGGCATGCGGGCGGCTTCGACCTGGCCGGCACGTTTGTCGTCAACTGTCTGTTCCTCATCATGTCGGCCAGCATCAGCGCCGTATTTACGTATTTCAATGAGCGCGCCCGCTTCATGCTGTTCCAGCTGAAGGCGGAAGTGGCGCAAAAGAATACGCAGCTGGAAGAAACGAATAAGAGCCTGGCCGATATCAAGGGGCAGATGCTGCAGCAGGAGAAAATGGCCGCCATCGGCACCCTGGCCGCCGGCATGCTGCATGAAGTCAATAATCCCGTGAATTTCTGCATGATGGCCATCGAGGTGGCCATCGAAGACCCGGCCGCCAAGCAAAGCGCGCTGGTCAGCGAATGCCTGGCCGACGCCAAGCAAGGCATGCTGCGCGTGCAGCACATCGTCTCCGACCTAAAAACCTTTGCCTACCGCAAGAGCGGCAACCAGCTGGAGACGGGACACTTCCAGTTTCGCAGCGCGCTCGACGCGGCCATTCGCCTGGTCGGACATGAAACGAAAAATGTCAGCATCAGCCACGACTTGCCGGTCGACACCCTGGTGCGCGGCGACGAGGCGGCCATCGTGGGCGTGCTGATCAACTTGCTGGGCAATGCCGTGCTGTCCATGCGCAAGGGCAATGCGCCGCCATTCGAGATCCGCATCACGGCCCACTGGGACGACAATCGCCTGCGCATCAGCGTGCGCGACAATGGCCCCGGCATCGCGCCGGAAAACCTGGCGCGCGTGTTCGAACCGTTCTTTACCACGCGCGAAGTGGGGCAGGGCCTGGGCCTGGGCCTGAGCATCAGCTATGGCGTGATCGAGCGCCACGGCGGCACCCTCAGCGCCGAAAGCGAGCTTGGGGTGTGGGCCAGCATGAATTTCGACCTGCAGCGCTCCGATTGGGAGGGCCGCTAGCATGGACAGCGATAGCCGCGCCAGCGTGCTGTACGTGGACGACGAAGCGCTTGCCTGCAAGTATTTCGAGCGCGCCGTCGGTCCCCGCTACCGGGTGCTGACGGCGCAGAGCGTCGATGCGGCGCTCGCTCTGCTGCAGGACGAGGCTGGCCAGATCGACGTGCTCGTCACCGATTACCGCATGCCGGACCGCCTGGGCAGCGAACTGCTGCAGGAAGTGGCGCAGCGCTATCCGCACATCGTCAGCATGCTGGTGACCGCGTATGCGGACAAGGATGTCCTGCTTGAACTGATCAACGGCGGCTCGCTGTTCCGCCTGCTGGAAAAGCCGCTCGACCTGGCCGCCATGCAAACGGCGCTGGAACTGGCCGTGCAGACGGGACGCGAGCGCGCCGCGCGCCGCCAGGGGCTGGTGGCGATGGAAGAATCGCTGGCCTTCCTTGCGCATGAATTGAACACGCCGCTGGCGGCCATCGCCAATTTTGCGCGCGGCATCGCGCGCCGCGCGCAGGCGGATGCCGCACCGCAGGCCGAGATCGGCGAAGCGGCCGCCTTGATGCACGACAATGCGCGTTATTGCCTGTCCGTGCTGGCCAGCTTTATCGACACGGTGCGCCTGGCCAGCGCCGGGCCCGGCATGCAGGGCGGACGCCGCGCCGGCAGTGCGCGCCAGTTGCTGGACGCCTTGCTCGACAGCTATCCCTTGAGCGCGGCACAGCGCGCCGCCATCACGGTCGACATGGGCGACGATTTCTCCATCGCCGAGTCGCCCAATTGCGTCGCCCTGATTTTATCGTCCGTGCTGGCGAATGCCTTGCGTTCGGCCGGCGAGCAAGCCCATCCGGCGATCGGCATCCGCATCGACGCCGGCCGCATCACGGTGCGCGACAATGGCGCCGGCATTGCCCCCGAGATCGTCGAACAGCTGTTGATCGACCCCGTCAGTGCCAGCGGCGGCGAAGGCAAGGGCTGGGGAATGGTGTTTTGCCACCGCATGATGCAGTCGTTCGGCGGCAACCTCGATATCGCCACCGAGTTTGGCACTTCCACCACGGTAACCCTGAATTTTCCAGTACATATAAGGAACGAGCATGATTGACGCCAATCTGCGTTTGCCGGCTCAGCGTGAGTCGGCGCAAGGCTTGCCGACGATACTCTATGTCGATGACGAGGCCAACGCCCTCAAATACTTCCAGCGCGCCATCGCGCCGCTGGCCGACGTGCTGACGGCCACCTCGGTCGAGGAGGGCAAGCGCATCCTCGACGAGCAAGCCGACCGCATCGCCGTGCTGGTGTCGGACCAGCGCATGCCCGGCGCCTACGGCAACGAATTGCTGTCGTATTGCTGGGACCGCCATCCGCACATCGTGCGCATTTTGACCACCGCGTATTCCGAGCTGGAGCACACGGTGGAAGCCGTCAACCAGGGACAGATCCACCGCTACATCCAGAAACCGTGGGATATCGCGGCCCTGCGCATGGAACTCAAGCAGGCACTGGAACTGGCGCGCTTGCGCAACGAGCACGCCCAGTTGCTGCGCGAAAAGCTGATGGTGCGCCAGCGGCAAGCCGTCGCCAACCGCATCGGCACCCTGTATGCCCTGTGCGCCAGCCTGGCCGGTCCGGAACAGCAGTTGCCGGTGGAAGCGTATTTGTCGGCGGCCCTGACGGCCGGGGTCACGCCGCCCGAGCCGGACTGGCTGTTGATGGACTATGCCGACCTGGTCAGCTCGGAAGCCTTCCGTGGCACGGCGTTTGCCGCCGCCGTGCGCCAGCAGCTCGACACGCTCGAGCGCGAGCATCCGGGGCGCGGCGTGGAGCATGTGATCGACATGCTGCTGCCGGTGGTGGGCGCGGCCCTGCAAAACCAGGGCGGCACGGCGCTGTTTCTCGACGGCCGGCTGCTGACGGAATTCCTGGAAACGCCGACCACGGCGCCTGTCTCGGCCCTGCACTCGTTCTGGCTGGCTACCTTGCTGTGGCTGGCGCGGCGCGGCTGGTCCTTGCAGCTGAGCAAGACGGAACTGGGTTTGCAAGGCAAGATGGTGCAGGCTGAACCGGCACTCACGCCGGACCACCTGGCGGCCTGGATCGAGCAGTTCTGACCGGGTATCAAGTAAAACAGGGCCGCGCGGGCCCTGTTTCTGGTGGCGGTGAGCGGGCTTAGCGCTCCGACGCCGCCTTCAGGCTGTTCAAGCCTTTTTCAAAGTCCTTGCCGATCATGCTATCCATGCTGACGAAGACCGTCATGACCTTGCTGACGTAAGGGCTGGGGCCCGTCATGGTCCAGTTCACCCTGGTGCCGTCGCCTTCTGGTGTCATGGTAAAGGTGGTGGTGTTGTGGCTTTCAAACGGTTTCAGGAAGTCGAGCTTGATGACGGTGCGTTCGGGCTGGGCCGCTTCCGTGATTTCCATGCGGCCGGCGCCCACCTTGTCATTGCCTTGCCATGCATATTGCGCGCCCAGGCCGTTGGCCGGACCCGTAAACGTGCGGCGCATGGCCGGATCGAGCTTTTCCCACGGCGACCAGGCGGCCCAGTAATGGAAGTCCGTGATCAGGGCGGCGATTTTCTCGGGCGGGGCCTTGATGGTGATTTCGCGCTGGACACTGAAGGTGTCGGGTTTGGTCGTGGCATAGCCGAGGATGGCGGCGACGACGACAACGATCAGCAGCAGGGTTTTTTTGATCATATGCTCTCCAAATCTTGAATGGTCGATGCGAACGAATCAAGGCAATCTTAGCAGATATGAATGGCTGTGCGCGGCCTGTTGGCCTTTATTTGCGCCAGCGCGTGGCAGGGCCGCATGCGGCCTTGCACAGGGGCGCACGGCAGGATTGTGGTAGGGCGCCCGCGTCCGCTAGAATGCTGGCCTGCAAAGATTTCAGAGGGAAATATGATTCAACGATCGATCGCCAGGCTGACTCTGGCGTGCGGCTTGCTGGCGTCCGCCTTTGCCGCGAACCTGGCGCATGCCGATGCCTGTCCCGCCCATTACGTCGATGGCCGCAAGCCGGAAATCACCAACCCCAAGCTGGACGTGGCAACCAAGGAACTGTGCTACAACGTATTTGGCGTGATGCACTCGGGGATTACGCGCACGCCGCTGTGGTCGGCTGAGCACTTGACGGCGAACAACCTCGAAGCGGCGCAGGATTTGTCGCGCGAAAATTCCTTCCATGCCGAACGCAAGCTGCCCGCCGCCCAGCGCGCGGAACTGGCCGACTATGCGCGCAGCGGCTTCGACCGTGGCCACATGGCGCCCAACGGCGACATGCCGGATCGCCAGAGCCAGCGCGACAGCTTTACCCTGGCCAACATGGTGCCTCAGGATGCGCGCAACAACCGCTACGTATGGGCCGGCATCGAGGGCGCCGTGCGCAAGATGGCGAAGAAAGAGGGCGATCTGTACGTGATCACGGGGCCGGCTTTTATTGGCGGCAACCTGCGCAAGGTGGGAAGAGTCATCGTGCCCAGCCATTTGTACAAGGCCGTGTACAGCCCGCGCCAGCGCGCTGGCGCCGCCTATTTCATAGAAAACGTCGATACCAAGGCCTACGAGGTGTTGAGCATTGCGCAACTGGAAGACAGGATAGGCATCGATCTGTTACCGTCGCTGACGCGCCAGCAAAAGTTGCGCATGCTGAGTTTGCCCAAGATCAATAGCAAGTCCAGGAAATAACAAGACCGTCGAAAAGGAAATACCATGTGCGCAAAGAAATTCGTCCCGTATGCCAATGAAAGCGATGTGCTGGAGATTGGCAGCCTGAGCATCGAAAACCGCATCGACCGCATCAGCCTCAGCGGCGACATCGACCTGACCCTGGACAAGCCGGGCCTGGCCCTGGCGAAACAGCTGCAAAAACTGCTGGCCGACGTGGTGGCGCAGCTGGAAAAGCAGGAACTGCCCGACCAGCTGCCGCCGCCCGAGGTGACGTCGGTGGCCAATCCCTTCGAGTGACGCTGGCGGGAAAGTCTACTGTGCCGCTTTGGCGGCGCGATAATAGCCTTTCCTGCTGATCTCTTCCGGCGCGTTCGCCACTGCATACGCGCTCAGGGCGATGGCGATGGCCGAGTATTGCTGCGCCGCGCTGAAAGGCCGCACCTTGTCATACGTGTCGAGCAGCGTGTGATGCACGCGCGCATAGTCGAAATCGCCGAGCACGGTAAATTTCGGCGTCGGCACGCCATGCAGGCTGAAGACGGCGTCGTCGCTGCCGGCCCGCGCGTTCATTGCCTTGCTGGCATCGCGCGGCACGTCATTGATGCTGGCGGCGAAGCCGAACACGGGGTGGACGTCTTGCAGCGCCCGTTCGACCCGGCCAAACACGGGTTGCCAGGCCGTGGGAATCGCGATGCCGTCGATGGCGCCAGGCCGGCCGTCGCGGTTGAGCATCATGACGATATTTTTCAATTCACCCGCATGCCGCTCGGCGAACGCGAACGATCCCTTGCGGCCGATTTCCTCCGCGCCGAAGGCGACAAACATGATGGTGCGGCGCGGCTTCGCTTCGGATAACGCCAGCAGGCGCATCGCTTCGAGCATGGTGGACACGCCGCCGCTATTGTCGGCCGCGCCCGTGCCGCCATCGTAGCTGTCGAGGTGGGCGCCGATCAGCACGATTTCCTCGGGCTTGTCCGTGCCGGGAATGCGGGCCACGACGTTGTGATACGTCACAGGGCCAGGATAGAACCAGTTGCGGATGTCAAATTCCAGGGTGACGGCTTCGCCGCGCGCCAGTCGCTGGCGCATGTCCGTGTATTGTGGCGCGGCCAGCTTGATGTCGGGCAAGGTCGGCAGGGCCGCCCAGGTGGCGGGCGCGGCGCTGGCGGCATACAGCGGTTCCTCGCCGGACTGGATGGTGCCGAGGGCGCCAGCGGCCATCAGCACCTGCGTGATGGCCCTGGGCTGGTGGATGGTGCTGCCATCGCGCCCGCCGCCACCGTTTTCGCCGCCCGTCAGCACCCATTTTCCCTTGAATTGCGCGGCGCGCTGGCGCGCTTCTTCCACGGTAGACGGACCCACGATGGCCAGTCCCTGCTGCACGCCACGCGTGCCGGCCGTGTAGGCGGGTGTCGCCAGGCGCAGGGGCTGCGCCTGAGGCGCCAGCATCGTGCCCGACCAGGGGCCGCGGTTGAAGCCGACGGGCATCTGGCCCGCTTCTTCCAGCTCGGCTTGCACGCCCCATTGCCGCAGTTGCATGCGCGCCCATTGCGCCGCATGCGTGTAGGCATCGCTGCCGGCCATGCGGCCGCCAAAGCGGTTGCTGAGGATGTCGAGCCACTCCATCGCGCGCGGCTCGCTGGTGCCCAGCGCCACAATCCGGCGCGCCGTGGCGTCGCCCGACGGCGACGATGCAGGCTGGATGACGGCATCCCTGCCGGACAGCGCGGCCAGGAAGGCGGGCAGCCTGTCTTGCTGGCGCGCCGCCAGCGCCGCATCCAGCTTGGCGGAACGGCGCCGCTTATCCTGGCGCAGCAGTGTTTCGTAGGCGCCCAGCACGCCCTGCAGTCCCGCCAGGTCGCTGGCGCCTTGTTGCCCGGCCTGCTCCCGGTGTTCGATCTGGAAAGCCATCACGCTGGCCAGGTATTGAAACACCAGCGCCTCGCGGATAGTCGCCTGGCTGGCGATGGAGAGCCAGCTTTCCAGCGCGCTGGCCGGTAGCGTGAAGTCGGGAATTGCCTCGATCCATTCTGTTAGCCAGGCGCCGTCGCGCTGTTGCACGGCCAGGGGATCGCGCTGCGCCTCTGTTGCCATCCGCAGCACGCGCGCGCGCTCGGCCGGTGTGGACGGGCCGCGCGCGGTGCCGCCTGATGTTGCTGCTGCGGGCGGCAGCGCCGGCGGTACATAGCGCTGCTGCAGCCGCGTGCCGCTCACGGGCTTGGGTTCGTTCTCATCGGTTTCGACCAGGCGTTCGCCGCTCAGCACGTCGCCCTTGGCTTGCAAGGTCCAGCGTATCGTCACCTCGGTGCTGACCTCCTTGCCGTTGCGCCCAGTGCTGACGCGCTTGCCGCCGTGCCGGAAGATGGTGCCGTCGGGGCCGGCCGTGCCATGCACCGTGCGCGGCGGCGTAAGCTGGCCCCGTTCGTCGAGCCACGCGATCGTCGCGCGCAAGCCGCCTGGCTCTTCGCTAATGTCGAGTATGCCCGTGTCGATCAGGTCGACGTCGACGCCATTTGTCGTGGTCGTGCCCGTCGCCGTCTGGAATTGCCACTGTCCGGCGAGGGAGGGAGCCTGGGCGTACAGGGCGCCCGGCAGGGCGGCAACGGCGAGGACGCAGGTGGCGTAAAGGTGGGGAGGGAACAGGTGCATGGATATCCTTGTCGTGGTTTTCGCTCTGGAAGAGTCGAAAAACAGTATGCGGATAACCAGATTGCCAAGATGCTACTTTCCGACCAAGGCCGGGATTGGCGGACTGAAGGCGGGTTTGGCCGTGCCGAAGAATAGATCAACCCCATCCGGCAAGCTGCGTCGGACGAGGTTGATCTGGCACAAACTTACTTGGCGAAGGCCTGCGCCGCCGGCGTCACGGTGACGGCGGACGGCTGGATGTTCAGCTTCATCGCGCCGATGACCTTGTCTTCATCAAGCAGGGCCTGCGGCTTGTTGCCGTCGTACTTGATGGGAGAAAACGCGTCACTGACGAGCTTTTCCTTCAAGCCGGCCCCATCCTTGGCAACGATCACCACGGACAGGTTTTTCGCCGACAGATGTTGCTTGATGGCGCGGTTGACGTCTTGTACCGTCAGCTTCGACAAGCCGTCACGCATCAGCTTGGTAAATTCCGGCGTGCCATACCATTGCGAATCGAGCGCATAACCGAGTTGCTGGTCCTGCGTCGACGTCATGACGAAGACGTTCTTCATCAGATAGTCGCGCGTGGTGGCGAAGTCATCCTGCGTCAAGCCGTTGTCGATGAGCTTGCCCAGTTCCGTCAGGGCCACGCGCAGCGCGAAGTGGGCGTTGTCCGGCGCCACGGGGCGGATCCAGATTTCGAACAGCTGCGCCTTGCGGCCCAGGTTCGGGTTCGGGAAGAACTGATACATGCCGCGCGGGAAGGCCTCGATGTACGCGTAATCGCCATAGTTCATGCCGCGGAGCTCACGGATGCGCTGGTACAGATAGGAATTCGAGGCGCGGTGCTCGCCCAGCCACGTCTTCGCCAGCCACAGGGCGGGGAAGTCCGGGTGCGTGCGCGTCACCTCCAGAGGCAGGCCGAAGGAAATCGCCGTGGCGCGCGTGTTTTTCTCGATGATTTCCACTTCCAGGCCATTTTCCTTGCGGCCCGCGGGTTTCACCGTGGCCGGCAAGCCGGGGCCGGCCGGCAAGCTGCCCAGCGCCTGCGTCAGCGAGGCCGTCATGGCGTCGGAGACGTCGCCGGAAATGCCCACCTTGACGGCGCCTTGCGCATACGCGCTCTTCCAGAACTGTTTCACGTCGTCCAGGGTGATGGCGTCGATGCCGGCAAGCGTGCCCAGCACGGGGTGGCCGTACGGCGTGCCCGCATACACATTGGTTTGCAGGCGTTCCTTGGCGAATTCTTCTTCGTTATTGTCCTTCAGGTCCAGCAGCAATGCATTCTTTTGCGCATCCTTCAGGCGGCGGAAGTCGTCTTCGCGGAAACCGGGCGAGAGCAGCAGCGGCAGGGCGATGGCGTTGAACTGCGTCCAGTTATCCCGGTGGATGGAGCCCGTAAACGTCGTCATTTCCTTGTCCGTCTGCTGGCTGAAACTGCCCGCAAGCGGGAACAGGGCCTGGTTGACCTCGTCGATCTTGCGCTCGGACGAGCCACCGGACGCCACCATGGCGGCCGTCAGCGCGGCCAGGCCTTCCTTGCCTTGCGGATCTTGCGCGGAACCGGCCGTAAACAGCAGCTTGTAGCGGATCTGCGGCAGCGCGGATTTTTGCACGAGCACGTCGAACTTCGCGCTCGAGACGGCCGGCAGCAGGCTGGCCAGTTTTGGCGTGGTGGCGATGGCGGCCGCCATCGGCTGGTGCGACAGGGTCGTCACCACCAGGCCCTCATCCGTCAGGTATTTGCGCGCGGCCGCCTGCAGGTCGGCTGGCGTGAGCGTATCGATCAGGCGGTAGTACTGGTTGATGGTGGCGTACGAGCGGTCGAAATGCACGAAGGACGCCAGGGTGCCGGCGATTTGCTCCGTGTTGTCGAGCGAGCGTATCAAGCCGTATTTTTCGGCCGACTTGGCGTCCGCCAGGTCTTTTTCGCTCACTGGCGTATCGCGCAACTGGGCCACGGTTTTCAGGATGGCGTCGCGCACATAGACGGCGTCGTCGATGTTTTTCACGCGCGCGCCCAGCACGGCCAGGGTCGGGTCGACCCGGTCCGGCGTCATGTCGAACAATTGGTCGACCTTTTGCTCGTTCTGCACCAGGCGTTTATACAGCGGCGAGGTGCGGCCGAACGACAGCGACAGCAACGTTGCCAGCGCGGCCTGGTCCTTGTCCTTCACGGAAAACGCGGGCGCGTGGAAGCCCACGGCCACCCACGGCAGGGTCGGCGTGGGCCAGGCCACGTGCTTGTAGACGGGGCCGCGTGGCGCGGGTTCCACGGGCACGGCCGCCTGTTGCTTGCCGCGCTGCCAGGCGCTCCAGTATTTTTCCACCAGCGCGATGGCTTGCTGCGGCTCCACGTCGCCGGCGATGATGATGGTGGTGCGCTCGGGACGGTACCAGCGGTCGAAGAAAATCTTCGAGTACGCGTACTGGTTCGGCATGTCTTCGATGTCCTGAATGAAACCCATCGTCGTGTGCTTGTAGGTATGCGTCGTGTAGGCGCTGTCGCGCATCACTTCGAACAGTTTCGAGACGGGATTGGCGCTGTTCTTGTTGTACTCGCCCAGCACGGCCCGCGATTCCGTCTTGAACGCGTCTTCCGCGTAGTCGAGGTGCTGGAAGCGGTCCGCCTCCACCTTCAGCACGGTTTCCAGGTCTTGCTTGGCAAACGTCGTGTGGTAATTCGTCAGGTCGTCGCTCGTGTACGCGTTCTGGCGCGCACCGGCGCGGGTGATGACTTCCTGGTATTTCTCGGGCGGATAGGCCTTGGTGCCGCGGAACATCATGTGCTCGAAGAAGTGGGCAAAGCCGGACTTGCCCGGCTCGACTTCATTGCGCGAACCCGTCTGCACGGGAATTTGCAGCGAGACCAGGTTGGGAAAACCGGTCGGCACGATGATGATTTTTAATCCATTGGCCAGGGTCTTTTCCGTGGCCTTGAATGGCAGCAGATCGGCCTTGCTGGCGGCAGCGGTGTTGGCGGCGGCCGGCTTGACGGGCGCGGCGCCCAGGTTTGACGCGGCCATGGCCGACAGGGCCAGGGCGAAAGCGGGTAATAAAACGGGCATGATTCTTGACACGGGGGCTCCTTCTTTTCTTGGAATGTGGAAAGTGCAACGCCGCAGCATAGAATATTCACGCCGCCCTGCATAGGGGCTAAAAGTCGGGCCGCAGGATGCGTGTCGTGAGATGGCTGAGAAAATCGCGCCGGACCGGCAGGAACATGCGGATATACACGATGCCGTGCGCGTGGTCGTGGTGGTAGATCACGCGGATCTCCCCGCACAGGCGTTGCCGCACATCCATGCCGACTTCGCGGGCGGCCTCGACGGACGTGCCACTGTCGGGAAAGGCTTTCAGATCAGCGAATAATTGCCGGAAAGCGACGCTGAACTGCACCTGGGCGGCGGCCGTGTGGCGCGCCTTGAAGTCGCTGCACAGCTCATTGAAATCGGCTTGCGCGCTGTTCAGCACGACGATGCGCGCCATCTCAAGCCTGGTCTAGGCTGGACAGGAAGTCTTCTTCGGACACCACGTCGCCGCGCGCGATTTCCTGGTTGCCCATGGCGATCAATTTCATGAACGCATGCTGTTCCTGCATTTGCCGCGCTTGCCGCTTGCCTTCCTGGTAGGCGTGCATGGACAGCACGACCATCTTCGCCTCGCCATTTTGCGTGATGATGATGGGCTCATCCTGGCCAGCGTCAAAGCCGTTGACGATTTCCGTCGTATTGGCCTTGAGATAGGAGATCGGCTTGATGCGTTCCTTGAGATTCATGGCGGCTCCGAATGAGATAAACTGCGACACGACCAAATATACACCAAATTTGGTCGTGTTACTTGGACGCGTATTTACTGCTTACGTCAGCGTCGTTTCCGGCAGGCTGATGCGGTTGCGGCCCAGGTGCTTGGCGCGGTACAGGGCGCAGTCGGCCGTGTGTATCAATTGTCCCAGTTCCGTGCCGGGGCCGGGCAAGGCCGTGGCGGCGCCGATGCTGACGGTAACGCAGGCACTGGCACTGGCACCATCGGCGTGCTTGCGCGGCAGTTGCAGCCGCTCCACGCGCTGGCGGATGCGTTCGGCCACGATGGCCGCGCCCTTGAGCGACTGGTTCGGCAGGATGACGGCAAATTCCTCGCCGCCGTAGCGGGCCACCAGGTCGTTCGTGCGCATTTCGCTGGCCACGGCGCCGGCCACCTTGCGCAGGCACAGGTCGCCACCCTGGTGGCCGTGGTTGTCGTTATATTCCTTGAAATTATCGACGTCGACCATCAGCAGCGACAGGGGCTGGCCTTGCCGCTGGGCGCGCTGCCACTCGGCCAGGATGGTGTCGTCGAAGCAGCGCCGGTTGGCCAGGCCCGTCAGGCCGTCGCGCGTGGCCAGGCGCTCCAGCTCCACGTGCGCGCGTTTTTCATCCGTCATGTCGCGCAGGGTTTCGACGACCGCGATCAGTTCGCCGTGATTGCCATAGATGGGGCTGGCATCGACGGCCAGGTAGCGCCGCCGTCCCGTGCGCGGCATGTCGCACCAGTTTTCCGCGCACAGATTGCTGCCCGTGCTGCTGCGGTATTGCTGCTGTACATGTAGTGCGCGCATGTCGCCGCCGCGCCCGGCCAGCAGCAGGTCGGCCAGGGTGGGGCGTTCGTCGTTGTAGAAGCAGCGGCCCGGCTCGCGCGTGCGCAGCACTTCGGCCGCCGGCACGCCCGTCAGCTGCTCGCAGGCGCGGTTCCAGATCATCACCTGGCCATGCACGTCGAGGACAAAGGTGGGCACGACCAGCAATTCCATCATCTTGACGGCGAAACCCTGGGCTGCATCGCAGGGCGCAGCGCTGGCCTGTGCATGGCTATCCGGCATGTAAACATCCTTCTTGGGGTGAATGGGGCTGGCTCGCTGGCCATGATGCAGCGCAGCGAGACGGGGGATGTTGATATTGAGCAATATTTTCAGCGATGCGCCATCGCCTCATCGTGGCAGCCTGGCAGGGGCAGCGACACGCGCAAGGTGGTGCCGGCGCCGCTGAGGCTTTCGATGTGCAGGCTGCCGCCGGCGGCGGCCACGCGCTCATGCATGCCGGACAGGCCGCAACCGAGGCGCGGTGGCGAACCCGACAGCCCGACGCCGTCGTCGCTGATGCGGCATGCCAGGGTTTCTCCCGTTTGCTGCAGGCTCAGCTGGACATGCGTGGCGCGCGCATGGCGGGCGATGTTCGCCAGCGCTTCCTGCAGCGCGTGGTACAGCAGGGGCCCGTGCGCGCTGCCGGCGGCCGCGTCGAGCTGATAATCGCAGCTGCAATCGATACCTGTGGTGCGCTTGAAGTCCGCCAGCAAGCCGTCGCACGCCGCCTGCAGGCCTGCGTCGAGGGCGGGCGGGCGCAGGTCGTGGATGACGCAGCGCAGCGCCGCGATGCTGAGGTCGATATTGCGCGCCATCACGGCCAGTTGCCGCGCCAGCAAGGGGGCCGCGTCATGCGTGCTGGTCTGCAGCATGGCCAGGTCGATTTTCAGGGTCAGCAGATGCTGGCCCAGGTCGTCGTGGATGTCGCGCCCGATGCGCAGGCGTTCCTGTGCGCGCGCCTTGTTTTGCTCAGCGGCCAGGCGCGCCTGTTCGGCGTCCGCGCGCAACTGTTCCAGCGCCTGCAGGCGCAACGCCAGGCGGCGCTGCCGCCACAGCATCAGCGCCAGCGCAGCGAGCAGGATGACGCAGGCCAGCATCAAGGGGCCGGGCCTGCCATCCTGCGGGCGCGGTCCGGCGGCATGGCCGGCGTGCAGGGAAGCGACTGCGATGGCCGCCAGGCAGGCCAGAAGGCTCAGGCGGTACGGCGGACGTATCCAGCGTTGCAGCATGTCCATGCTCCCCAAAAATGTTTTCCGTCAGGCAATGTTATTACAGAAAATATATTAACTTGGGGCTATTTATATTGTCTAAACGCAAAAGCCGCGCAGTTATGCCCGCCAATGTGGCTTTCTTTGCCCTTGGATGCCGCAGCGGCAGGTGGCGGGCACGGCATTTGCACGGGAAGTGTCGTGGCGGCATATAATAGAGGGTTGTCAATCGGCTTTTGCGGTGACGGCGCGGCGCGCCGGCCCCGATGCGTTCGCCCTGCGCGATAACGCCAGCCAGCTCTTAGGAAATACAGTGACTTATAGCATCAAAGAGATTTTTTACACCCTGCAGGGCGAAGGCGCGCACGCGGGCCGTCCTGCCGTGTTTTGCCGCTTTTCCGGCTGCAACCTGTGGACGGGCCGCGAAAGCGACCGCGCCACGGCCGTGTGCCAGTTCTGCGACACGGATTTCGTCGGTACCGACGGCGAACTGGGCGGCAAGTTCAAGACGCCGCAGGAACTGGCCGCGCTGATCGACAGCCTGTGGCCGGCCAGCTACGCGCCCAGCAAATACGTGGTGTTTACGGGCGGCGAACCGCTGCTGCAACTCGACACGGCCCTGATCGCCGCCATGCACGCGGTGGGCTTTACCATCGCCATCGAAACCAATGGCACCTTGCCCGTGCCGGCCGGCGTGGACTGGATCTGCGTCAGCCCGAAGATGGGTTCGACACTGGTCGTGCACAAGGGTAACGAAATCAAGGTGGTCATTCCCCAGTTCCAGCAAGACCTGGCCGCCTACGAACAACTGGACTTCGAGAACTTCTTCGTGCAGGCGATGGACGGCCCCCTGGCCGCGCACAACATGAAGCTGGCGATCGAGACATGCAAAAGCAACCCGAAGTGGAAGCTGAGCCTGCAAACCCATAAACTCCTGCAAATACCTTAACAAAACAATATGCTGACTATCACACGCAAGCTCGAATTCGACGCGGGCCACCGCATTCCCGACCACAAAAGCCAGTGCCGCAACCTGCACGGCCACCGCTACACGGTGGAAATCACCCTGGTCGGCAAGGTCATCGAAGCGGAAGGCAATTCCGACAATGGCATGATCATGGACTTTTCCGACGTGAAAACCCTGGCCAAGCAGCACCTGGTCGACGTCTGGGACCACGCCTTCCTCGTCTACGAAAAAGACACGGCCGTGCGCGACTTCCTGGCCAGCCTGCCCGACCATAAGACCGTCGTCATCGACCGCATCCCGACCGTGGAAAACCTGGCGCGCATCGCCTTCGAGATCCTGAAAGCGGCATTTACCGACCACTTCGGCACGGGCTTGCACCTGCATAAGCTGGTGCTGCATGAAACGCCGAATTGCTGGGCAGAAGTGACCGATGACTGAAACGCACGCTGGCGCGCAGGACGCGCGCTATATGCAGCTGGCCCTGGAGCAGGCCCAGCACGCATGGGACCTGGGTGAAGTGCCCGTCGGCGCCGTCGTCGTCAAGGATGGCGAAGTCATCGCCGTCGGCTACAACCAGCCCATCGGCCGCCACGACCCCACGGCGCACGCGGAAGTGATGGCCTTGCGCGCGGCCGCTGAAAAGCTGGGCAACTACCGCTTGCCGGGCTGCGAGCTGTACGTGACCCTGGAGCCGTGCGTGATGTGCTCGGGCGCCATGCTGCATGCGCGCCTGGCGCGCGTGGTGTATGGCGCGGGCGACCCGAAGACGGGCGCCTGCGGTTCCGTGCTGAACCTGTTCGAGCAGCCGGCGCTGAACCATCAGACGGCGATACAGGGCGGTGTGCTGGCCGACGAGTGCGGCGCTTTCCTCAAGCGTTTTTTTGCCGAGCGCCGCCGCGCGCAGGCGGAAGCGCGCAAGCTGGCCAATCCGCCGGCCTGTTAGCCAGGTCTTGCCAGCCATGCCAGCCGTGCCAGCCCTCCCGGCTGGCATTTTTTATAACTGTTGCGAAATAACATCTGTATAGACCACTTTGCCATTCTCAAATGAGAATGATTCGTGTTACAGTATTGTTTTCGCCAGCAAACTTTCCTTATGCATCGCTAACACTTTCGTTATCGATCGGGTTCAAGAGCCAGCCTTTACTCTTAGACCGGATCATCATGACTACTGTGCCTACGCAGCGCCTCGCTGCCCCCGTTGTTCCTGCCGCCCAACTGCCTGCCCGCCGCCACAACCTGGTGCTGCGCGCCGCCTTGCTGGGCCTGTTCGCCGCGCCGCTGCTGCCTGCCATGGCGCAAACGGCCGCCATCAACGCGGGCACGGCCGCGCAGGAGCCGGCCAAGCTGCCTGTCTTCCCGGAAATCGTCGTCAATGCCAAGCAGGACTATGAGCGCCGCGCCGGCACCAGGACGGTCGTCACGGCGGATGACCTGGAGCGCCGCAATGTCACGGACATGGGCGGCATCGTGCGCTACCTGCCTTTGATTACCGCGCCAGCGGCGGCCTCGGGCAGCGGCAGCGTGTGGGATGGTTCTGGCAATACCGGTTACAACATCCGCGGCCTGGAAGGCAACCGGGTCAGCCTGGAGCTCGACGGCATTTCCCTGCCGGATGCGGCACCCAAGCCTGACGGCAACACCCTGAACGCCTTCGCCACGGGCCGTGATTATTTTGACCCGGAAACCTTCCGCGAAGTGCGCATCGATTCGGGCACGACGGCCGCCAGCGGCGCCAATCCCGGCTTGGGCGGCGGCGTGGCCTTCATCACCAAGTCGCCCGAAGATTACCTGGGCGAGGGGCGGGATCATTATGTCGCCTATAAATACGGCCGCGCCACGGCCGACCGCAGCAATGCGCATACCCTGACGGGCGCGGCCAGGCTCGGCGCCAGCCTGCAAGGCCTGGCCGTGTACGTGCACCGCGATGGCGAACAGACGGACAGCCGCGGCACCACGCCGCCCAACCCAGATGACTGGCATTCGAATGCCTTGCTGTCCAAGCTGGTGTGGACCCTGCCTGGCGAGCAGAAGCTGGACTTGACGGTCGACATGTTCGAGCGCAAGAACAAGCGCGATCTGCGCAGCAAAGTCAGCACGTATTATCCGACAGGCGTGCAGCAGGATTCCACCACCAAGCGCACGCGCGTGAGCCTGGGCCACGACGTGGTACTGAAGGATTTCGCCCTGTTCGATCGCCTGACGTCGAAAGTGTATCTGCAGAATGCGAACACCGATGACAAGACGCAAGGCCGCTACACCTTTGGCAGCCCGGCGCAGCGTTCCATTGAAACGAGCTTCAAGAATGACAGCATCGGCGCCACGTCCGAAGCGTTCAAGCAGCTCAACGCCGACAACGCGCTGTTGTACGGCGTGCAGCTGGAACAGCTGAAAACCCGGCGTCCGTGGCGTGAAGACCGTCGCATCATCGCCACCGGCCAGCATCAGATCACCAACAAGAACCGCATGGCCGACATGGATACGAGCAAGCTGGCCCTGTATGTGCGCGATGACCTCAGCTTTGATCTTGCTGGCACGAAAGCCGTGCTGACGCCTGGCTTGCGTGCCGATTACCGCAAGGACGCGCCGAAAAACCTGCAAGGCTATGCCATCGGCGTGCCGGGCGCGTCCAAAGAGGTGCGCAAGCAGAGCGACACGTATTTCACGCCCAGCCTGAGCCTGTCCGTGGAAGTCTTGCCACAAATGAATGCCTACGCCACCGTGACGCGCGGCACGCGCCTGCCGACGGCGGCCGAACGCACGGGCACCTATGATTCCATCAGCTATACGGGCACGGGCAGGGGTTATGCCGTGCTGGGCAATGCGAATCTGCGCAAGGAAACGAGCCAGGCCTATGAACTGGGCTTGAAGGGTGACGTCGTCAAGGGCTTGAGCATGCACGCCTCCGTCTACCAGACGGAATACAAAAACATGATCGAGTATGTGATGCAGGAAGATGACCCGGTCAACTATCCCACCATCACCCAGGGCCTGTTCCGTCCGGAAAACATCGGCAATGCCCGTACCTGGGGCGCCGAGCTGACCCTGCGCGCGGAACTGGGCGCCTGGGCGCCGGCCATGCAGGGCTACCACGTCGACCTGGCGACCGGTGTGGCCAAGGGCCGCTCCTTCAATACCCTGACGGGCGACAGCGGCGGCCTGGCCTCGGTGGCGCCGGCCAAGTCGGCCCTGACCTTTGGCTACGACCATGTGGGCGAACTGTTCGGCCTGGCCCTGACGGCCGTGCATGCGGGCGACAAACAGGCACCGAATGACTTGCTGATGGGCACGACCGCGCCCCGCTTCACCGTGCCGTCGTACACGGTCTTTGACTTGTCGACCTACTGGAACGTGCACAAGAACGCCAAGATCGTCGTCGGCGTGTACAACTTGACGGACCGCAAGTACTGGGATTACGCCGCCGCGCGCAGCCTGTCCGCCGGCACCACGGCCGCCAATCGCGCCGAGATCGAGCGCTATGCCAAGCCGGGCCGCAACGTCGCCGCCAGCCTCAGCGTCAATTTCTAGATTTTTTACCGGGGAGGGGTGCTTGCCCCTCTTTTTTTCCATGTTTGATTGAATGGTCTCTCTATGAAGTTATCCAAACTCGTTCTATCCCTGCTAGGCAGCCTGCTGATTGCAAACGCATACGCGGCCCCAGCCACCTTGGCGGAACGCTGGTCCACCTTGCGTACCGAGCAGCCGAAGTCGCAGATCCGCGACGCGGCGCGTGCGCTGGGTGTGTCCGAAGCGCAATTGCTGGCAACCAACATCGGCAAGGGCGTCACGCGCCTGCAGGCCGACGGCAACCAGCCGCGCGAAATCATGCGCGCCGCGCTGGATCTGGGCGTCGTGCAAGCGATCACGCGCAATGAAAACGGCGTCATCGAAACGACGGGCGTGGCCAGCAAGTTCAAGCAGGCGGGCGACAAGTCCGAGCAGGCCGACGCCAAGGACCCGGAAACGCAAGCGCGCCAGCGCAATATCGCCGGTGGCTACCTGGGCGGCCAGATCGACCTGCGTTTCCACTTTGAAAACTGGAAATATGCATTTGCTGTGGAGCAAGCGGGCCGCGACGGCAAGCCGACGCGCAGCCTGCAATTTTTTGATGCCAACGGCACGGCCGTGCACAAGATCTACCTGCGCAACGAGCCGGGCGTGGCCGTCTACGATAAATTGGTGGCGACCTTCCGCCTGCCGCAGCAAAGCGCGGAATTGAACGTGCTGGCCGTGGCGCCCAAGGCGGCAGAAAAGCCGGATGCCGAGATCGACGTCAAGGAATTCCAGCTGGCCTGGAAAGACATGACGGATGTGCACCAGTTCGCGCAAATCATGCGTGAATTCCACCTGACGCGCGAACAGGCCTTGCGCCTGGCGCCGGCCGGCGTGGTCGAGCGCGTGACGCCGCAGGCGCTGCGCACCCTGCTGGAAAACGCGGCGAAGGACAAGGTCGCCATCATGGTGTTCCTGGGCAATGAGGGCTTGACGCAGATCTACAGCGGCAAGATCGAGAAAACCATGGCCGCCGGCGGCTTCTTCAACGTGCTGGACCCGGACTTCAACCTGCACATCCGCGACACGGCCCTGCGCAGCGGCTGGGTCGTCAAGCGCGGCGGCGTCACTTCCGTCGAATTCTTCGACAATGACGGCACGCAAGTGGTCTCCTTCTTCGGCGTGCGCGAGCGCGGCAAGCCGCAGCCGCAAAGCTGGGTGGATCTGGCCGATTCCTTGCCTAAGGCAAAGTAAGCAGCACCGTTGTTCAGCACAGTTGCCGCGCGCCGTACCGGCGCGGCAACACTTCAGCTGAGTGCCGCGTGCCGGTCTCATGTCTGAAGCACAATAGTGGTATGCTGGTTGCAAGGCCGCAGCGATCGTGTCTGCGTGCTGGTTCCTGGAAGAGAGGCAATCATGGCAACCATCATGGCGAACGGCCTCAACATAGCTTATGAGAGCCACGGCGACCCCAACGATCCGTGCGTGCTACTGGTCATGGGCCTGGGCATGCAACTGATCGCCTGGCCGGCGGACTTCGTCGAAGGCATCGTCGAGCAAGGCTTTCGGGTGCTGCGTTTCGACAACCGCGACAGCGGTCTGTCGAGCAAGATGGCGCTGGCGGGCAAACCGTATCTGCCGCTGGCCTACGTGAAAAACCTGCTCGGCTGGCCCCTCAAAACTTCCTACACCCTCAATGACATGGCGGACGACGCGCTGGGCTTGCTGGCGGCCTTGCGCATTGCGCAGGCGCACGTGATCGGCGTGTCGATGGGCGGCATGATCGCGCAAGTGATGGCGGCGCGCGCGCCGCAGCAGGTGCTCAGCCTGACGTCCATCATGTCGAGCAGCGGCCGGCGCGGCTTGCCCGGCCCCACGCGGGCGGCGCGCAATGCGCTATTGCAACGTCCGAAACGCAACGCCAGCCGCGCCGAACTGATGGCGCACATGGCGGCCACCGTGCGCGTCATCGGCAGTCCCGCCTATCCCGTGTCGGAAAAAATGCTGTACCAGCGCATCGAAGCGGCGTTGCAGCGCGGCAGTTGCCCGGAAGGCGTGGCGCGGCAGATGGTGGCCATCGCCGCCTCGGGCGAACGCACGGCCTTGTTGCCGAGCATCAGTTGCCCGGCGCTGGTGATCCATGGCGCGGCCGATCCCCTGATCCCCGTTGCCTGCGGCATCGATACGGCGGCGCTGATTCCGGGCGCCCGGCTGGAAGTGATCGAAGGCATGGGACACGACATGCCGCCCCAGCTGATCGAGCGCCTGCTCGCCTTGATCGATGTGCATCTGCAAGGTAAGATGGCGCCCCAGATGCGCTCCCAGCCAGCTTAAAAGTAACTCGGCGCGCCCACAACTTTTGAAGGCACGGGCATTTTGAAGACACCTGAGATTGGCATCGCCATCGTGGCACCGGGCGGTTATGCGCCCGACGCGGCGGCTTTGGAACGCGGCATCGCCCGCTTGCAGGCGCAAGGCGCCACCGTCCACAATTACTACGACCACGAGCACATATTCCAGCGCTTCGGCGGCACGGATGCGGGCCGCCTGGCACAGCTGAACGCGGCCGCTGCCGACCCGGACGTGCAGGTGGTGATCGCCTTGCGCGGCAGCTACGGCATCAGCCGCCTCCTGCCCGACATCGATTTCGACGGCATGGCGGACAGTGGCAAGCTGTTTGTCGGCTACAGCGATTTCACGGCCTTCCACATGGGCTTGATGGCGAAAACGGGCCGCGCCAGCTTTGCCGGCCCCATGCTCTGCGACGATTTTACGCGCGACGAGCCCGAGCAATTTACGCTCGATCAACTGTGGTCGTGCCTGGCCGGACCCACGCACACGGTCACGGGTACGGCGGCGGGCAATCCGCAGGTCGAAGTCAGCGGTAAATTATGGGGCGGTAACCTGGCCATGCTGGTTCACTTGCTGGGCACGCCGTATTTCCCGGAAATCGACGGCGGCATTTTGTTCCTGGAAGACGTCAACGAACACCCGTACCGGGTCGAGCGCATGCTGCTGCAATTGCTGCACGCGGGCGTGATAGAGCGCCAGCAAGCCGTGGTGCTCGGTGATTTTTCCGCCTATAAATTGAGCCCCATGGATAACGGTTATGATTTCGACGCCATGTTGGCCTATGTGCGCCAGCGCCTGCCCGTGCCCGTGCTGACGGGGCTGGAATTCGGCCATATCCGCCGCCGCGTCACCTTGCCGTTCGGCGGCCACGCGCGCCTGCAATCGGATGCGTCCGGCTTCAGCCTGCAGATCACCGATTACCCGACCCTGGCGCGCCCCTGAACGCTTTGAGCGCCATTCGCGCCAAGCGCGGCAGGTTGCTGCAGCTCGACGTGCTGCGCGGTCTTGCCGTGTTTGGCATCCTGCTGGTGAATATCTGGGGCTTTGCCTGGGGCACGATTTCCTTGCGCTACGGCACCTTGCCGGCGCAGCCGCCTGTGCTCGACCAGCTCGTCATTTTCGGGATTGCGGCGCTGGCGCAATTCAAGTTCTATCCCATCTTCGCGTTTTTGTTTGGCGCCGGTTTTGCCCTGCAGACACGTTCCCTGCAACGCCAGCTGGGCAGCTGGGAGCAGGCGCAAGCTGCCTATCGGCGCCGGCTGCGCTGCCTGCTCGTGTTTGGTCTGCTGCACGGTTTCCTCATCTGGAGCGGCGACGTGCTGACCTCGTATGCCGTGGCCGGCATGCTGATCCTGCCGCTGGCATCCGCCAGGCTCAGCCGCATACGCAACCGCGCCTGGCTGGTCGCCGCCGGTTTTCTGTTATTTATGTGCTTGCTCATTCCCGTGGGCCAGCAGGACGGCGCGCCGGACATTGCGCGCGACCTGCACAGTTTTGCGGAGCGGTACGCCATCTACACGCAAGGCAGCGCATGGGCCGTGGCCAGGCTGCGCGCCAACGATTTCCTCGTCTCCTTGCTGTACGCCACCGTCATGCTGCCGCATATCATCGTGCTGTTCCTGCTGGGCATCTTGTCCGTGCGTTGTGGCTGGCTGACGCAGCCGCAGCGCCACCAGCGGCTGTGGCGCCGGGTGCGCGCCGTGGGACTGGGCCTGGGCTTGCCGTTCAACCTGCTGGCGGCCGGCGCCGTCGCGTGGCAGGTAGCCGATCCGTATCAGACCGTGTTCGATACGGCCCTGTTCGAAGTGGGCCTGTTCGCCGGCGGCCCCGTGCTGGCGGCCGGCTACGTGGCCGCGCTGATGCTGGCCGGCCCCTTCATGCTGCGCTGGCTCGGCGCATGGCTGGCGCCCGTGGGACGCATGGCGCTGAGCAATTATCTGCTGCAATCGCTGATCGGCACGTGGTTGCTGCAGGGGCCGGGCCTGGGCTGGGGCGCCCGCTTGCGTCCGGCCGAGATGCTGGGCCTGGCCGTGCTGATCATGGTGGGGCAGGTGCTGCTGAGCCGCTACTGGCTGCGGCATTTCCGCCAGGGGCCGATGGAAGCGCTGTGGCGCCGCCTGGCGCGCTTGCCTTAATCCATTGCCTTAGTCCGTCCCCCAGTCAAACGTGCTTTGCACAGCAGGCGTTGAGGGTGTCCTGGCCTTGGCGGTCGGCACCAGCGGATTGTCGACGGCATGCCACTCGAACAGTTCCACGTCCAGCATGCAGGTGCGCGCCAGGTGCAGGGCTTGCTCGGGTGTCAGGGCGGGATCGAGCCAGCGGTGCGCGTCTTCCTGGCTGACGGCCACGGGGCGGCGGTCGTGGATATCGACCATGCCGCCCAGGCTGTCGGCCGTCACCAGCACGAAGCCCGCTTCCTCGCGGCTGACTTTCCAGGGGCCGAAATGGGCCAGCGCCAGCAGGAACAGGGGCGCGCGGTCGCGGCGGTGGATGTGCCACGGCTGCTTGCGGCCTTTTTCCCCAGTCCATTCATACCAGCCGGAAACGCAGACGATGCCGCGCCCAGTGCGCAGCAAGGGTTTCCAGTAGGCGCCGGCGAGTTTTTCCAGGCGGGCATTGATGGCGATGGGGATTTTTTTCTTGCCGGGAGCGGGTGTGGCCGCGGCTGCCCAGGCGGGGCGGTAGCCCCAGAAGACATCGTCGACCCTGTGCACGCCATCCTGGATGTGCAGCACGGGCCGGTACGTGCCGGGCGACACGTTCAGGTGCGGTTCGGCTTCGCTGTCGAATACGGCGTCGGTCCAGCCGAAGGACGACGCCAGTACGCGCGCCGTGTCATTTTGATCGAATCGTCCACACATGGCGAAATCATACCCGATCGCCGGGCGCCGCGCGGGCAGGCGCGTGCGCGCTTCCTGTGTGTGATCAAACGTACAGACTGCCAGCGGCGCGTGGCGCACAGTAGGGACCAGTCAGCTTCCTGACGCTTCTTGCACCGGAGGAAATATGTCTTTTGAAAATCCCACCATCCATAAAGGTTTTATCATCAGCGCCACGGCCAGCCAGCGCCGCGATGGCCGCTGGGTCGGCTCGTATGTGAGCCAGAACCAGGCCTGCGGCGCGTATGCGGACACTTGCGATTACGACGATTGCAGCAATGAAAAAGAGGCGCAGCAACTGGCGCTGTCCATCGGCTGGCGCCTGGCCGATGGCGTGTCGGCACGTTGAAACTGCCTTAGCGCTTGCCCCGCAGGGCCAGCAGCAGGCCGGCCAGGGGGAAGAGCAGGGTAGCGCCCAGCCGTACGGAGGTCAGTGAGGCGGTCTCCACACCCAGCACATGTGGCAAGGCCAGCAGCAACAGGGGCACGGGCACGGCGATGGCAAAGAAAAACAGGTACCACGAATAGCCATTCTTCTTGGCCAGCAAGGCGATCAGCGCGCAGCCGACGAGGAAGACCAGCGGCAAGTTCACATATTCCATTGTTCTGTGTTTTCATCCGGGAAAGCGCGTCATTATACGCGCCGCCAAGGCGTCCGGATGGGCTTGCCGGCGTCAGTTGCCGACGAAATCCGGCGGCTGCGGCGCCTGCTTTCCCGCGAGCGGCGCATCGGCCGGCAGCAGCGCCTTGATGGCGCCGTTATAGATGAGTTCCTGGGCATACGCCGAGGCCTCGATCAAAGCCGCATGCACGGACTTGAAACTGCTCGGCGTTTCAACCAGCACGGGCTTGGCGTACACCTGCTGCGTATCGCCGCGCTTGCTGATCAAAATCATGCCCCGGTAGCGCCCATCCTTCTCCAGCGCCCCCGCCACATGAAATTCATAGCCCCTGATCTGGTGTTTTTGTCCCTGATCCATGTCTCCCGCCTCCAGACCCGATTGTCGTGGCCCGGACCTTTTTATGCGTATCGAACAGCTGAGTGTTTGATTTGGCTCAAGACCGCCAATTCAAGCAACGGTTCAACTAGCGTATCGACGCTTGCTGCAAGCGTAGCGAGCGGTGGCGATTTGTGGCCGAGAAGCGCAACCGTACATAAGTACGGTGAGCATCGCAGGCCGCAAAGCGCCCCGCGCAGTAGCTTGCGGCAAGCGTCATCACCCCGCGCGAATGGCGCGGATCTGCTGGGCGGTTTCCTCGATCTCCCGATACGCTTCCTGGATATAGCCATTGATCGGATGCCCATCCATCCACTCGAAATAGGCGCGCTCGTCGTGTTTGATGGCAAATGGGACGTGGTGATCGCGTATCGATTCAGCCGTTTCGCGCACCAGCGAGGCAAAAAGCAGCTCAAGAGTTTCCATGATGGTCACCTTGCGAGACAGGAATGCAGAGCCTTGAATGTAGCACAAAGCGCGTCGCCAGCCACGCTGGTGCCTGTGGCGTGCGCGCCCGTTGCCCGGCCCACCATCAGGCCGGATGGCCGATATGCTCGTACAGGATCACGCAGCCGATGACGATCAGCACCAGGCCACCCACCAGTTCGGCGCGCCGGCCCGCCACCGTGCCCAGCACGCGGCCCAGCATCACGCCCAGGGTCACCATGACGAAGGTGGAAAAACCGATGGCGGCGGCAGTCACGACAATATTTGCGCCCAGCAGGGCCAGGCCAGCGCCCACCACCATGGCGTCGATGCTGGTGGCCAGGCCCGTCACGGCCAGCACCCAGAACGAGTGCGACTGGGCCGGCGCCTCTTCCTCGTCGGCATCGGAAAGGGCGTTGCGTATCATCAGCAAGCCGATGATGCCCAGCAGGCTGAAGGCGATCCAGTGGTCCCACGCTTCCACGTAAGGTGCGGCCACGCTGCCCAGGGCCCAGCCGATGATGGGCGTGATGGCTTCGATGACGCCAAAGATCAGGCCCGTGCGCAGCGCCTCGCGCCATTGCGGCTTGTGCAGGGCGGCGCCCTTGCCCACGGCGGCCGCGAAGGCGTCGGTGGACATGGCAAGCGAGAGGGCGGCGGTGGCGGCGAAATTCATCGTTGGCTTTCTGTAAACCTGGCTGGGATGTGTGTATAAACTGCAAACCCGGCGATTTTACCCCAGGTACAGCACTACCAAGGAGGCCAGCAGGCAATACGCGCCAAAGAAATGCCAGCGCCCTTGCTCGAGCCAGCGTGACAGCCAGCGCAGGGCCAGCAAGCCGGCCAGGAAGGACAGCAGCATGCCCAGCAGGCTGGGGCCGAGCAGGTGCAGCAGGCTGTTGCCGTGTTCCAGATGGTCCAGGCTGCCATTTGCCACGGCCTGGTAAAAGCGCCAGCCTTCCTTGACCAGCACGGCCGGCGTCAGTACGACGGCCAGGGCAAAGCTGAATTCCTCGGCGCGGCGCTGCGGCACGCCCATGGCGATGCCGGCGGAAATGGTGGCGCCCGAGCGGGAAAAGCCCCGGAAAGGCAGGCACAGGCCTTGCACGGCGCCGATCACCATCGCCTTGCCGATGGACAAGGTGCCATGCTGGCGCGCTTGCAGGCGCGACGACACAATGATCAGCACGCCGGCGGCAGCCAGCGCGGCGGCCATCAGCTTCGCGTTGCCGAACAGGTGCTCGATTTCAAAACCGGGCGCATCCTTGCTCATGACGTGCGTAATGCCCTTCAGCAATCCGAAGCCGACGATGCCCGTCAGGGCCGTGGCGGCCGCGAGCAGCAGGACATTGCTGCGGAAGGCGCTGGCCGAACTGAAATACGTGGCGCGCCAGGATTTCCAGAAATACACGATGACGGCGAACATGGTGCCCGTATGCAGCATCACCAGCAGCATGGTCAGCTCCGGCGAGGTGGGATCGAGGCCCATCCATTTTTCCGCCATGATGACGTGGGCGGAACTGGACACGGGCAGCAGCTCGGCGAAGCCCTGGACGATGGAAAGTATAAATAATTGCAAGAAGCTCATGGGTATCGGACTCGGGCGGGAAAAGCAGGGCCGCCGATTTTACCCGCCCGATCCTGCGGCTACGTCCCTCGCCAGATTACAGTTTGTCCATGTCTTACTGCCTGGCCGGTGCCTGCGGCTTGAAAACGCTGCGGAACGCCTTCAAGGCTGCCGGGTGATAGATCGTGCCGTGGGTTTCTTCCGGCATTTTTTCCACATGCCATTGCAGGCCGCGCGGTGCCTGTTTCTCCAGCACGTCGGACAGGCGCTGCACTTCGATGGCGATGCCCGCTTCGCTGCTGGAGGCCAGGTACAGGCTGTGCTTGCCTGGTTTGCCCTTGGCTATCAGCCCGGCCGCCTGACGCGGTAGGGCGCCGTGGTTCCACCACAGGCTGGGATCGAACGCCAGGTAATGGTCGAACAGCTGCGGTTCCAGCAGATAGGTTTCCACCACGAACAGGCCCGCCAGCGATTCGCCGACGATGGCCGTCTCGCCCGTCGTGCGGTAGCGGCGCTTGACTTCCGGCATCAGTTCGTCGCGGATGAAGGCCCGGTAGGCGGACGCGCCACCCACGACGGGGGCGATCTTGCGGTCTTCCGCATTCTCCGTCGGCCCCGTCAAATCGCGCCGGCGCTGCGTGTTTTGCATGCCGACCAGCATGAAAGGGCGCATCGTGCCATTCGCTACCGACACTTGCAGCAAGCCGGCCACGTGCAAAAAATCTTCCGCGACGCCGCCGTCCGGCATGTACAGCACGGGCAGCGGCGCATCGGGCGGCGTATCCCAGGCGCGCGCCATGTACACATTGATGTGGCGCTTTTCCTGCAGTGCCTGCGAATCGATGCTGAAACTTTCGCCGATGACGAGCGGCGTGGCCGCGCTGGAGGAAGCGGTGGCGGCGGGCGCGGCATTGGCGAAGTGGAAGGGGCTGGACAGCAGCAGGGCGGCGGCGAGGTGCAGTGCAAGGCAAGAGTGGCGCATGGTTTCCCGTGATAAGTGAGTCGGATCGATGGCATGCACGTGTATGGACATGCCATCGGGCAATTCTATCTTATCTTTGATGCAGCATTACTTGATCGTCAAGAGTTTCCGCTCGCGCACGATACCTGCCTTGTCGATCGTGTAGGCGACCAGCAGCGCGCCATCCTCGGCGCAGGCGTGGCAGGTGATCAGGGGCGTGGAAAACAGCACGCTCTGGCCGCCATCGCTGGTCGCCGTGCTGCCGACGAAATCGGCGGGCGCAAACGGGACAGCGTCCGGATGGGCGGCGGCAAACGCGCGCCAGGCCGGCGTGGCGCGGTCTTCCTCGCCCACTGAGCCTTCGTCGACGTCGATGGCGGCGCCATCGCTGCCGATCAGCAAGGTGCCTTCATTCGTGTTGGCGCGGAACGGATAGGTAACGGTGGCCAGGGCCGCCTTGCCCAGCGGGCGCCAGGCGGAGATGAAGCCGGCCTTGTTTGCCTTCACCAGCATCCGGGCGGCGGCGATGGCTTGCGGATGCGCGCCGCTGCGCTGCATGGTGCGCAACAGGCAGACGTCGGGCGCGGTCGTCGATTGTTCGCTGCGGCAAGCCGACAGCGAGCGTTCCTGCCACACGGCGCGCGCGTCGACGGGGCCGATGGGTGGAAGGCTGGCCGCCTGCGCGCTTGCCAGAGCGGAGAAAGCAAGTATGGCGCAGCCGAATACCTGGCGGGAAAATTGTGTGGGCATGGGGAACTTTCTGTAGCGGAAACAATAGAGCCTCCGATTATAGGAGGGGGCCGGCGAGCTTGCCCACACGAAACGGCCTCGCTGGCGGCCGGCTTGCGCCTCGATCAGCGCTTTTTTGCCGCCGCCTGGCGCAAGGCCTTCGCTTCCTGCTTGTTGGGGATATGCGGGCGCTTGGCCAGTTCCGCCTTGACGGCGGCGATGGCGGCACCGAATAGCTGTTCAGCCTGCTCGACGCTGGCGCCCGCATAGTGCTGCTGGTTGGATTGGGCTGCACGCAGCCGGCGCAGCAGCGCCAGCAATTGCTTGCCGTGCAGGGCAGGCAAGTCCTGCGCCAGCACTTGCGCGCCCAGCGTGACCTCCACATGCTCGGGGGCGAGCAGCTGCAGCAAGGCCAGGCCTGCAGGCTGGGCGACTGGGGTCAGTTTGGGCTTGTCCATCGGCAGTTTAAAGCTCCGTGTAGGATTACAAGTATTCCCAGATTTCATCGAAGGTTTCGCGCGCGAAATCGTTGCGCCACGCTTCCGAGTTCTTTTCGCGGCTGACGCCAAACACGGCGCGCCACGTCTGCTTCGGCGAGCTCGTGTAGGTTGCGGCGATCTTTTCCAGGCCGGCCTTGCATTGCTCGACCTTGCAGCCGCTCTTCGCCAGTTGCTGGGCCGCAGGCGCCCAGGCGACAGGCGCCTTGACGACCTGGCATTCGAAGCTGACGGCGACCGTCTGCATGCCGTTTTCCACCGTGACCGGGTCCGCCTTGGTGGCCTGGCAGGCGGTGCCATTCTTGGCGGCGATAACGTTCGCGGCCAGCTGTTCGGCGGCGGGCGTCAGGGCCGCGCGCATGGTCGCGGGGAACAGGTCGGCGATCAGTTTGCCCGTTTGCGTTGGGAACTTGGCATCCGCTTCCTTCAAGCCGCTGTACGACGCGTATTCGGCGCTTTGATGGCCCGCCAGGCGGGTCGGGCGCAGGTAGGCGTTGAGTTTGGCAACGCTGGCTTCATCCTGGTTGATGATGGTCTTGATGTACAGATTGGCCACGTCCAGCGGAGCCAGTTCCACGGCGTCGGCGGCGATGGCGGGCTGGGCCAGCGCCACGGCGGCGGCCATGCTTGCCGCCAGCAGGGCGGCGCGCGAGCTTGTTTGTGTTTGTTGCATGTATTTTCTCCACGATTCAATGTCAGGCGCCAAAAGATGCTTTAAAGAAATTTTGGCGCCCGCATTATAAATGGTGAAAGTCATAACGTTGCACACATTAGGCCTACCCCTTGCTGGCTGCTTCAAGCAAAGCCAGCAGCAGCTCCTTGCGCCGGCCTTGCGCCTTGCGCGCCAGCGTCGCCACTTTTTCCAGCTTGCCCCAGACTGGATACAGCATGTGTTCCACCTGATAGCCTTCCAGCCCTTGCAGTTGCTGGAAGAATAGTTCCAGTTTCTCGACATCTTCCAGTTCCGCCTGGATTTTCACTTTGGCGTTATCCGTGCACGCGCGCAGGCAGGCCGCCAGCACGGGGACGGAGTCTGGCGTGACGCCATGCTTTTCAGTAAAGGCCGCCGTGAACTGGTCTTGCACACACTGGTGTTCCTCGTCGACGTTGGCCATGTAGTGCCGCACCAGCGGGAAATAGCGAGCGTCGAGCAGGCCCAGCCCAAACGTGGCGTAACTGCCTGGCATGCAGTTCTTTTCGCCTTCCGTGTCGGCATAGAATTCAAATTGCTCGATGGCGGCGCGCGCATACGCTTCCAGCTGCGGCTGCAGGGCGGGCCAGGCGAGGGCGTTGGCAAAGAAGCGGTGCGTGTCGGATTTCGCCAGTCCTTTCAAGGGCAGATATGCCTTGACCTTCGATTTTAGCTTGATCTGGTAGCTTTTCGGAAAGCCGTTGTTCAGCAAATGCGTGACGAACGCCAGCGCCTGCGCATACGCGTCTTCCTCTTCCTGGACGATGCTGATGTTGATCGTGGCAAACACATCGTTGGCGCGGCATTCCAACTGGGCATTTTTCAGGTGGATGGCGTCGGGCGCGAAAGTGCCGCTGCCTTCCTTGAGCATGCGCACGGCCCGTTCGCTACCCAGTTCGCGCGCGATTTCCAGGAATTTCAGGCCCGTCGATTTGGCGTAGCTCGGTTCGTGGCGCAAGATCATCACGGCGCCATACAGCAGCAGGTCGATCGGCGCCAGCGCCTGCGCGTCTGGCGCCGCGCCCGCTTTCAAGCTGTATTCCGCGCTGCGGTAGCTCGATTTCTGCACGTCATAGAACTGCGGGAGGAACTGCTTTTCCGCCCAGGCCGTCACGGCCTGGATGATGTCGCTGCGATGCTCTGCCAGCGCTTGCGGGCGCGACTTGTTCAGTTGCTCGATGCGCTCGAATAGGGCGATCGTCCAGGCGATATCGGGCTGCGGAAACAGCAGGGGATCGAGCAGGTGGCGCGCCAGGAAGAAGGTTTCCAGTTTTTTCGTCGGCCGCTTGCCGTGCTCGAGTTTTTGCGTGACGTAAGTATGTATGCGTTCGAGCAGGGTTTGGCGCTTGCCTTCGTTGACGTATTCCAGCAAGGTCAGGTGCAGCTTGCCCTGCGCCGTCTGGAATTTGCCGCGCAAGGTGAAGCGGTAGTCGATCATCGGTGTGTCGGCCAGCGCCTCCAGCTTCGCTTGCACCATGGTAACCAGTTGGGGGGCGATGCTGTCGCGCACGACGGCTTCATCGAGGCGCGCCGGCGTGCGGGGACGCACGTCGTCGTCGAAGCCCAGGTCGATCTCGTCGGCGGTGGTGCGTCCTGGTTTGTAGTCGAGCAAGAAATCATTAAAGATGCCCATCTGCAGGGTGGTCCGATTCACGGCGCTTTCCAGATCGGTGCGCTTCAGGCGCTCGGCAAACCACGCCTCCACGGCCGCCATCATTTCCGCCGTTGCCTGTTCTTGCAGTGTACTCATCCTCTCATGCCTTTCGCTGGTTGTTGTCCTGGCGGCGCCGTTGCGTCCCGCGGGGGCAGTATACGTGATGCTGCCTTTTCGCCATGGTTTCAAGCGTGCCAGGCTGATTCTTTCTGCATGCTTATCTTCCGCATAATGTTGCCTTGCGATGTATTGGTATTTCCGCACAGATCGTCAAGTAAATGCAGGTATGGCTGGACGGAAATGTTACATCTGGGTATTCTGCGCATGATACTTATTTCTATACAGTTATTTCTATACAGAAAAAGGTAAGAGGGCGGTTCGTACCGGCGGCAACGCGGCGCGCCCCGCCACGCAAGGTCAGGCATGCAAAGGTGAAGTCGTCCGCCAGCTGAGCGAAACGGTCAGTTTCGGCTCGCGGCGGGCAGGGAACAGTGCTGTCATCTTAAAAATAGTAGGAGAGGTTGCTCATGGATGCAGAAAAGGATGTTGTGTACGGTACAGAAGATTTGTTGATGAGTTTGTGCAACTCGGTGGTTCGGGTGCTCAACGTTGCAACGCAAAGTAAAGTCAATTATTCAGGCATGGTGCAGCGCATTACGAAGACCGGCCTGAAGCCGGACATCGGCTGTTTCGTGATGTTCGATGGCGGTTTCACAGGCCTGGTGGTGCTTAATTTTGCCGCCGATACGGCAATGGAAATCTACGAGCGCTATATGTTGCACATGGGCATGCCGAAGTCGGAACTGGCCAGCTTCTACACGTCGGACGAAGTGTCGAACATCATGGGCGAGCTGATGAACCAGATCGTGGGCGACTTCACGGGCAAGGTGCGGCGCGAACTGCAAACGAACATCACCCAAAGCCAGCCGAAGATGCTGGTGCTGAACAAGCAGGTGATGCTTAGCGTCGACACGCCGCTGGACCGCCCGGAAATGCGCCGCGTCACTTTCTATACGGAAAAGAACAATATTTTCTATCTGGAACTGGCGATCGACCGTACCGAGTTCATCAAGCTGCACGATTTCGATTCGCGCGAAGTCGACGCCGACTCGCTGATGGATGGCGAATTCGCGAACCGCGAACGCGACGCCGCTCCCGCGCCTGCGGCGGAACCGGAAGACGACGACAACGCCGATTTGCTCAAGTCGCTGGGCATGTAAGCAGCGATTGTTGACCGTGCTTGATCGTGGCTGGCGGCAGGTTTGCCGCCGGCCACTGTCGTATGCAGCCTACAAGGGCTTGCTCATGAATACCCGGCTCGTGCCTTCGGGGCTGCAGGCGATGTCGCCGAAGCGGCGCCAGCCGCGCCGCTCGTAAAATTCGGGCGCCTGGAAACTGATGGTGTACAGCACCGCCGAAGCACAGCCGCGTCGGCGTCCTTCCTCTTCGAACCGCGCCAGTATCTGGCTGCCCAGTCCCAGCCCACGCAAGGCGGCGGGCAAATAAAACAAATCGAGAAACAGCAGGCCCAGCGAGGTCCGGCCCATGGCGCCGCCCAGCACCCGCTGGCTGTCGCGGTCGCGCACCACCACGCTCAATACCTGCCTGTCGCTATAGCCGGTGATGGCATCGTTGTAGGCGTTCAAGCCCTCGAGGATGGTTTGCTCGACCTCCGCATCGATCGTGGCGCTGACGCAGATGGTGTAGGGTAAGGCGTTGTGCGGATGTGCAGGCATGGCGGACAGGAAAATAGTCGATAACTGTATAAATATACAGTATATTGACTAATTTTGCCCGGCTTGTTGCGGCAACGTCAATGTTTCCATCCGTCGAATGCCAACCATGCCGCTTTGCTGGCTGTCATCGAGCGACCAGTATTCGAGCGCATACGCATGGCTGCCATCGATGATGGTCAGCGTTTCCTTCTGGCGTCCGTTGGGCGCCTTGTAATACAGGCGCCGCGCGGGCCTGCCATCCACAGTCTGCTTGAACGATTGCGCCGACATGCGGACGCGCTTGCCCGTTTTGCCCGCCATCGACATGGCCGTGATCGTCACATAGGCGCGGTCCGGGCAGCGGGCCAGCAGGTGCCCTCCGCTCAGGACGGTGGGCTGCGCTTGTTCCAGCGGGAAACCGAACGGCTGCACGCCGACGATATCCATACAGCCCATCTGTTGCGCCAGGCCGGTCAAAGCGACCGGATCGAGCGCGCTGGTATAGTGTTTTTCAGCGGCCCGCGCCTGACCCAATGCCAGACGGCGCTCCAGTTCGGCCAGCGAAATGTCGCTGGGCACGGGCAGCGGGGCAGGGGCGTCAGGATCGGCGGCCGTGGATGTTTCCGCCTGCATGCGCGCGGCAACAGAGTGGCTGCTCCCGGCTGTGCCATCGAGGGCGTGGGCGAGTGATGTGGCGCTGGCAATGACCATGGCCAGCGATAAAGCTGGGTGTTTCAGCATGAAATTTCCCGCTTAACGTGCGGCCATCGCCGACGCAATCTCGATTGAACTGAGTTTCCAGCCCCACACGCCATGGCGCAGCAGGACCAGTGCGCCGTCCTGCGCATTACCGTCTTTCGCACGCACGACAAAGGTGTTCACGCCAGCATAGCCTGCCGAATACTCGGCCTTTTTCTGCGCGCCATCGGCGGGTGCATCCGCCGTCTCACTTGCTTGCGGGCCGACGGCGCTCTTGTTGACCAGCGCGACGACGCCTGCAGGCGAGACCATGGTATCGACCATCTTGCCCAGCATGGCGCTGGCAACCCGCTGGCCCAGGGCGGCGAGCGGGTTGCCGCTGCCGGCGGTCGCTTCGATGCTGCGCGCCATGCTGGCCTCCAGCTGCGTCTTGACGCTGGCGCGCAAGGCGGGGAAGTCCACGTGTGCGGCCAGGGCTTCTGCGTTGCGTTCGGCCAGCGCGGTCTTGATCTGGTGCAAGGCGTAGTAGGGCGAGGCATAGGCGGTGGCGGCGACGGCAACGGCGGCCACGGCGGCGGCGATGGTGATTTTTTTCAAGTGAGGCCTGTAAGGTGGAGGGGAGAAAACGGATGCCGCGCAGCGTATCTGCTAAATGGGAATACGGCAATCGTATTTTCTTGCCATTATTTCTTTGCATTGATTTCCAACGTCCTGGCTGGCCCCCTATAGAGGGAAGAGGGTGGGTGCTGTATAATGGGTGCAAAGTACCTAACTAGCTGTTTTAACTGAATAAAGACCCAATATCACATGCTATCTACAGCAAATATTACGATGCAGTTTGGCGCAAAGCCATTGTTTGAGAATATCTCCGTCAAGTTCGGCGACGGCAACCGCTATGGTTTGATCGGCGCGAACGGCTGCGGCAAGTCGACGTTCATGAAGATACTGGGCGGCGATCTGGACCCGTCGGGCGGCAACGTCATGCTCGATACCAACGAACGCCTGGGCAAGCTGCGCCAGGACCAGTTTGCCTTTGAAGACATGCGCGTCCTCGACGTCGTCATGATGGGCCACACGGAAATGTGGGCCGCCATCCAGCAACGCGACGCGATCTACGCGAACCCGGAAGCGACGGACGACGACTACATGCAGGCCGCCGAGCTGGAAGGCAAAGTCTCCGAATACGACGGCTACACGGCCGAATCGCGCGCCGGCGAATTGTTGCTGGGCGCCGGTGTCGCCATCGACCTGCATCAAGGCCCGATGAGCAATGTCTCGCCAGGCTGGAAGCTGCGCGTGCTGCTGGCGCAGGCGCTGTTCTCGAACCCGGACATCCTGCTGCTCGACGAGCCGACGAATAACCTGGATATCAACACGATTCGCTGGCTGGAAGACGTGCTCAACGAGCGCAATTCCACCATGATCATCATTTCCCATGATCGCCACTTCCTGAACCAAGTGTGCACCCACGTGGCCGACATGGACTACGGCACCCTGAAGATTTACCCAGGCAACTACGACGAATACATGTTCGCCTCGACCCAGGCGCGCAACCAGCAACTGGCCAACAACGCGAAAGCGAAAGACAAGGTTGCCGAGCTGCAGGAATTCGTGCGCCGCTTCGCTGCGAACAAGTCGAAGGCCCGCCAGGCCACGTCGCGCGCCAAGCAGATCGAAAAGATCAAGGTCGACGACATCAAGCCATCGTCGCGCGCCTATCCCTTCGTGCGTTTCGACGGCGAGAAGAAATTGCACCGCCTGGCCGTGGAAGTCGAGAACATCTCGAAAGGCTTTGACCGCCAGCTGTTCAAGAATTTCAGCATCATGGTCGAAGCGGGCGAACGCATCGCCATCATCGGCGCCAACGGCGCCGGCAAGACCACCATGCTGCGCTGCATCGCGGGCGACATTGCCGGCTTGCAGCCTGACCAGGGCCGCGTGAAGTGGGCGGAAAACGCCAACGTGGGCTACATGCCGCAAGATCCGACGGAAGATTTCGCCAAGGACACGAACCTGACCGACTGGATCGGCCAGTGGACGAAAGAGGGCGACGACGACCAGGCCGTGCGCTCCATCCTGGGCCGCTTGCTGTTCGGTGGCGACGATGTCAAGAAGGCCGTCAAGGTACTGTCCGGTGGTGAAAAAGGCCGCATGATGTACGGCAAGCTGATGCTGGGCCGCCACAACGTGCTGATGCTCGATGAACCGACCAACCACATGGACATGGAATCGATCGAGTCCCTGAACATCGCGCTGGAAAAATACGCGGGCACCCTGATCTTCGTGTCGCATGACCGCGAATTCGTCTCCTCGCTGGCGAACCGCATCATCGAGATCAAGGAAGATGAAGTGGTCGATTACCGTGGCAACTACGAAGACTATTTGAAGAGCCAAGGTATTGATTAATTTGTAGGGTAACGTTGCGTCGGATTACGCGCTGTGCGCTAATCCGACCTACGTCAGGGTGAGTTGCCCGGATTGGTCGCGTAATCCGACAATTCCGGCCAGCGAAGCCACCCAGCACCACACCGACGCGCCGCGGTCCTTTCGTTCCGGCGCACCTGCTTTATTGCAATCGTGCCGGTCTATCCCGTTTTTGTTTGACACAGCCATGCAAACTTTAGCCATCAAATCCGTCGAGTACGAACATCCACAAGACGGAGCCAGCTGCACTGCCCACGCCTGGGCACGCACGCCAGCGACGCCTTCCCCGGCTGAAAAAGCCGAACTGATCACGCGCATCAAGCGCCTGCTGATCGAGCGCGAAGCCGTGCTCGTTGCCCACTACTACGTTGATGCTGATCTGCAAGACCTGGCCGAAGCCACAGGCGGCTGCGTCTCCGATTCCCTGGAAATGGCCCGCTTCGGGCGCGACCATCCGGCCAAGACCCTCGTCGTGGCCGGCGTGCGTTTCATGGGCGAAACGGCAAAGATCCTCAGTCCCGAGAAAACCGTGCTGATGCCCGATCTCGACGCGACCTGTTCGCTCGACCTCGGTTGCCCGGCCGATGAATTCACGGCCTTCTGCGACGCCCATCCGGACCGCACGGTTGTCGTCTACGCCAACACCAGCGCGGCCGTCAAGGCGCGCGCGGACTGGATGGTGACCTCGTCCATCGGCCTCGATATCGTGGCTCACCTGCATGCGCAGGGCAAGAAAATCCTGTGGGCGCCCGACAAGCACCTGGGCGGGTATATTCAAAAGCAGACGGGCGCCGACATGCTGCTGTGGCAGGGTAGCTGCCTCGTGCATGACGAATTCAAGGGCATCGAACTCGATTTGCTCAAGGAAGAGTATCCGCAAGCCAAGGTGCTCGTGCACCCGGAGTCGCCCGCGAACGTGGTGGCGCTGGCCGATATGGTCGGTTCCACGTCGCAAATGATTGCGGCAGCGCAAACCATGGACACGGACACTTTTATTGTCGCCACCGACAACGGCATCCTGCACAAAATGCGCGCGGCCGCGCCAGGAAAACGTTTCATCGAAGCGCCCACGGCCGGCAACAGCGCCACCTGCAAGAGCTGCGCGCACTGCCCGTGGATGGCCATGAACGGCTTGCTGAACCTGGCGCAGACGCTGGAAAACATGCATAACGAAATCCACGTCGATCCTGCCGTCGGCCAGCTGGCCGTGCGCTCGATCAACCGTATGCTCGATTTCGCCGCCGCCAAGAAGGCAGGCCTCAAGCCGGGTGCTGACCTGGCAAAAGAAACCACATTGTTCCAAGGAATCGGTCCAGCATGAGTACCCTCGTTAATTCTTTCGCTCCTTTTGATGCGGCCCTGGCGCGCGCGTTCGAAGGCAATTTGCTGGCTGCCTTGCTGGAAGACGTGGGTCAGTGCGACCTGACGGGCGAGCTGGTGCCGCCCGACCATATCGTCACGGCACGTGTCATCGTGCGCGAAGCGGCCGTGCTGTGCGGCGCGCCGTGGTTCGAAGGCATCATGAAAAGCCTGGACCGCAGCATCGACATCGTTTGGCATTACGCCGAAGGCGACCTGATGACGGCCGACAGCGTCGTCTGCACGATTCAGGCGCCGGCGCGCGCCTTGCTCACGGCCGAGCGCAGCGCCCTCAATTTCCTGCAATTGCTGTCGGCGGTCGCCACGGCCACGCGCCAGTATGTCGATGTGGTCGCCGGCACCAAGGCGTCCATTTTAGATACGCGCAAGACCTTGCCTGGCCTGCGCCTGGCGCAAAAGTACGCGGTACGCGTCGGTGGCGGCAAGAACCAGCGCCTGGCCCTGTACGACGGCATTTTGATCAAGGAAAACCATATCGCGGCCGCCGGCGGCGTCAGCCAGGCCCTGGAAAACGCGCGCAACCTCGACGCGGGCGTGCCCGTGCAAATCGAGGTGGAAACCCTGGCGCAATTGCAGGAAGCGCTGGATGCGGGCGCCGTCTCCGTGCTGCTCGATAACTTCAGCAACGACATGATGCGCGACGCCGTGGCATTGACGGCTGGCCGCGCCTTGCTGGAAGCGTCCGGCGGCATCAACGTCGACACCGTGCGCGCCATCGCCGAAACAGGCGTGGACCGCATCTCGATCGGCAGCCTGACCAAGGATGTGCGGGCCACCGATTACTCCTTGCGCATCGTCGGCTGATGAAAAAAGCAGGGCGGCGCCTGCTGGCCCTGGCGCTGCTGTGGCCCGTGCTGCTTGTGCCATCGCAGGCGCCAGCCCGGGAACTGCTGGCCGTGGGCGCGCAGTTCGAGCGCGTGTTCGAGTATCAAAACAGCGGTGAATATGGCGGCCTGGGCGCGGAACTGCTGCGCCTGATGGCGGCGCGCACGGGGCACACCGTGCGTTTTCGCATGGTGCCGTGGGCGCGCGCGCAAGCCATGCTGGTGCAGGGCCAGGCCGATATCCTGATCGGCCCTTACAAGACGCCCGAGCGCATCGCCAGCATGGCGTTTTCCGACAAGCCGTTTTACCAGGACCAGATGGTGTTTTATACGCGCCAGGATGCCAGCTTCGGCTGGGATGGCGACTACGCGGTGCTGAAGAACCGCCGGGTGGTGCTGCTCAATGGCTGGGCCTATGGCGCGGACTGGGAGCGCGTGCGGCCCGGCTTGCAGGTCAGCGTGGCCAATAACGTGGAAAATGGCTTGAAGATGCTGGTGCACAACCACGTCGACGTGTTCGTCAGCAACCGCCGCAATACCGATCCCGTGATTGCCCGTCTGGGCTACGGCCGCCAGGTGAAACCCTTGCCCAAAGTCATCGAGATACAAAACGGCTATTTCGCCTTCCCCCGTTCGCCCACTTTCGACAAGCTGCGCCTGCAGTTCGACCAGGAAATGAACAGCCTGATCGAGACGGGCGAGCTGAAACGACTGGGCAAGCGCTACGACGTCGGCGTGCCCTGATGGATGCGCATGCCGGCCCGCGCGGGGCGGCATGCGTGGATTCATTTACAACTGGCGCGCCTCGAACGTATTGCACTGGGAAATCTGGCCGCTTTCGATGCCCTTGCTGAACCAGCGCACGCGCTGTTCCGAAGTGCCGTGCGTAAACGAGTCGGGCACGACGTGGCCTTGCGCCTGGCGCTGCAGCGCATCGTCGCCGATGGCCGTGGCCGCTTTCAAGGCCGCTTCCACGTCGCCCTGTTCCAGGATCTTGCGGTCCTGGTTCGCGTGGAAGGCCCACACGCCGGCAAAGCAGTCGGCCTGCAATTCCAGGCGCACGGACATGGCGTTGGCCTGGCGCTCCGATTGCGTGCGGCGCGCATTGTCGACCTTTTCGGACAAACCCATCAGGTTTTGCACGTGGTGGCCCACTTCATGTGCGATCACGTAGGCTTCGGCAAACTCGCCCGACACCTTGAAGCGTTGCTGCATCAGATTGAAAAAATCGAGGTCCAGGTAAACTTTTTGGTCGCCGGGGCAGTAGAACGGCCCGCTGGCGCTCTGGCCCGTGCCGCAGGCGGTCGGAATGCTGCCCGAGAACAACACCAGCTTGGGTTTCACATAGCTGCCGCCCTCGGCCTTGAACAGGGCGCCCCACGTGTCTTCCGTATCGGCCAGCACGGTTTTCACGAAGCGGGCCATGTCGTCCGATTCGGGCGGCTGGCGCGCCGGTGCCTGGCTTTGCTGGGTGCTGATCTGGCCGCCACCGCCGCTGAGCAGGTTCAGCAAGGTCAAGGGATTGACGCCCAGCACATACGAGCCGACGAGGGCGATGACGATGGTGCCGATGCCGATCGAGCGCCCGCCAAAACCAAAGCCGCCGCCACCGCCTCCACCACCGTCTTCGCCACGGCGATCTTCCACATTGTCGCTTTCGCGATTGCCTTCCCATTTCATGATATCTACTCCTGCTGCGATTTGCGATTGATTGGTGACGCCGCAAGATGTCTCTTGCGGTGAATCTTATAACGAATCTTACAATTATCGCAGCAAACTGCGCCGCGACAGGAGCGACAGTGTTACGCTTTGCAACTTTCCAACCACATCACAACAGGTGCACGCATGGCGCTTGCCAACGATACACTTATTTCGCCAACGGCGGTGGTCCAGGCCCAACTGGACGCCTACAACGCACACGACGTACCAGCCTTGCTGGCCATCTACGCCGATGACGCACAGCAATTCCAGCATCCCGATACCTTGCTGGCGCAAGGCAGCGCGCAGATTGGCCCCCGTTTCACGGCACGTTTCGCCGCCAGCCGGCCGCGGGCGCAGTTGCTCAACCGCATAGCCTGCGGCAAGCTGGTGATCGACCATGAAATCGTCCATGGCGACACGGATGATGGCGTGTCGGCGCAGGAACTGGTGGCGACGTATGAGGTGGAGCAGGGCCGCATCCGCCGTGCCTGGTTCAGCTTTGGCGCTTTGAGCAGCTTGCGCGTGGCGCTGCCGGCCGAAGTACCCGCCATGAATGCGCTGATCGCCCGTTCCGGCGTGGAACTGAGCGCGGGATTTTATACGCGGGAACAGGCCGAATCCGTCACGCGCCACGTGTTCGGCGTCGATACGCAGCTTGTTGCCGACCGGACGTATTTCGTCATCGAACGCGATGCCGCCATGCTGGCCTGCGGCGGCTGGAGCCAGCGCGCCACCCTGTATGGGGCCGACCGCGCCAAGAGCGGGCCGGACCCGCTGCTCGATCCGGCCAGCCAGCCGGGCCGCATCCGCGCCTTCTTTGTGGAGCCTGCGGCCGCGCGCCAGGGACTGGGCAGCATGCTGATGCGCCATTGCGAACGGCAGGCCCTGGCCGCCGGTTTTACCGCCCTGGAACTGGCCGCCACCTTGCCCGGCGTGCCGCTGTACCTGGCCAGCGGCTTTGCCGTGACGGAAGAGTTTCATCTGGACTTGCCCGATGACATCAAGCTGCCGCTGGCGCGTATGCACAAGCAGTTGTAAAGCCATGTTTTACCAGGGCAGCGGCGCCTTTTCCCCGTTGGCGTGCTCGCCGTAGTACAGCGACGGCAGGAAGCGCGACAGATAGGTAAATTCGCTGTAGCAATGGCGCAGCAAATTGAGGCCCAGCACGTCGGGCACGTCGCGCACGGGATTCAGGCTATTGCGGCCCAGCAAGAAGCGGCTGCGCAGCACGCAGCCCGTGGGCGTGTCGCGCGTCAGGTGCAGCATTTCGCCATCGAGCGGATCGCCCTGCGGGTCCAGCTGTACATGTTCGCCAAAGCCGATGCGCGCGCAGATGGCGGCCGACAGGGCGCCGCTGTCCTGGGCCTGTTGCAGTTGCGCCGGATCAAATACTTCCTTCGGGTCATGGAACTTCAGCTTGGCTTTCACGGGCGGAATGTCGCCCAGCGATTCCACCGCCTCGATCGAGGCGCCGTAGTAACGCTCTCCCTTTTTCCACGCGCTGTTCCAGCCGTGATGGGCCACGTGATCGTGCGGGTGCCACCATTTGATGTGCTGCGTCGTCTCGAAAAACGTAAACCACCAGTCCAGCATGCGCCCGCTGCAGCCGTGCAGTTCCGTGCGCGCCGCCACCAGCAGGCAACCGTCGGGCAGGCGCGTGATGCCCGTTTCCAGGTGCAGGGGAAACGGGTCGAGCAAGTCGCCTGTGTTGGTGATGCTCCATGGGAATTCAATATGCTGCGTCATGTCCTTCTCCTTTGTTGGGGTGAGCCAATTATATATTAAAGAAACGCAATACGTTTCCAAAATATGTTTCAGTGTAAAATTGCTTATCGATCAAGCTGGGAGATGGCATGCAGGAAGAAGAGAGCAAGGCTGTGCGCGGACGGGGCCGTCCGGCGCGGCCGCCCGGGGAAGCGCGCGAGGCGGCCGTGCAGGCGGCCACCTGGCTGCTGCTGCAGGAAGGCTATGCGGCCACGACGATGGAAGCGGTGGCGCGCCACGCGGGTATGGCCAAGAAGTCGCTGTATCAGTACGCGGCCAACCGCGAGGAACTGGTCGCCCTGGTGGTGCGCGGCTGGACGGACGCCTTTTTGCCGGCCATGGCGCACGATGCGACCGCGCCCGCTGAGGTCTTGCCGTTATTGAAGGAGGTCTTGCAGGCGATGGCGGCGCGCGTGCTGACGGCGGACGCCGTGGGCCTGTTCCGCCTGCTGTGCACGGAGTTTCCCGCGCGCGCCGATTTACTTGCCGTGTATCAGCGCAACGGCATCGAGCGGGGTACGGCCATGCTGGCTGAGTGGCTGCAGCGCCAGGCCACGCGGGGCCACGTGCTGCTCGGCGATGCTTCGGAACTGGCCAGCTTGCTGCTGGCGATGGTGATTGCCGAGCCCCTGCGGCAGATGGCGCTGGGTTTGCTGGCGCCCGTGCCGGCCTGGGATGCCGGCCCCCGCATCGACGCCGCGCTACGTCTGCTGGGCGGATCGGCGTTCAAGGTGGCTGGTGCTTCAGCGCTTCGCGGTAGCTGAGCGGCGACAGTTGCTGGCGGTGCGTGTTGGTAAACGTCGTCACGGCCTCAGGCGCGTGGCGAGCATAATCGCGCAAGGCCCAGCCGATGGCCTTGCGGATGAAAAACTCGTCTTCGTGGGCCAGGGCCAATGCCGCGTCGAATAGCCAGGCCACATCCGTGTCGGCGCGCCAGCCCAGCTGGTGCAGCATGGCGATGCGGCGCAGCCAGAAGTCTTGGTGGTGCAGCGCGTCATCCATGTGCGCATGGCCGTCGCCGCCGCGCTGGTGCGCCGCCTGCAGCACCTCGCCGACGATGCCGGCCATGCCGTCCACGCTGTCCCACCATGCGCGCTGGCGCGCCAGGCCGAGCAGGGCGGGGATGTGTTCAACGTCCAGCTGGCGCCGGTGCAGGGCCAGCATGTCGAGCGCCACGTGCTGGTATTCGCGCTGCGGCTGCTGCCACAGCCGTTGCGCGTGTTCCAGCAAGGTCGCGGCATCGATGCCCTTCAAGCTTGCCAGCAAGCCCTTGGCGGCCATCCGCCGCTGCGGCGCCGCCACGCCCAGGAAAATGAACTGGTCGCGCATATAGGCTTGCATGGGCGCCGCGCGGCCCGGTTCGGCCGCCGCTTCCAGCGCGACTTTTAATTCTGCATGTAGATTCATGGCATCTCCAGGCGTAAAAAAGGCGCTCCGTGGAGCGCCTTTTCATCTTCATCCGATATTACTGGATTTTTGCCTTCTTCATCAACTCATCGCGGTAGGCGGCGAGTTTCTTCTGTTGCAGCGACTCGGCCACTTGGCCCTTGACTTCTTCCAGTGCCGGCAGCTTCGTCGGACGGGTTTCTTCCAGCTTGATCACGTGGAAGCCGAATTGCGATTGCACTGGCGTTTGCGTGACCTGGCCTGGTTTCAAAGCAACCATGGCGTCGGAGAATGGCTTCACGTACGAAGCTGGGCTAGCCCAGTCCAGGTCGCCGCCATTGGCTGCGGAACCGTCTTTCGATACTTTCGCCAGTTCTTCGAACTTGGCGCCGCCTTTCAGCTTGGCGATGATGTCTTTCGCTTCCGCTTCGGTGGCCACCAGGATATGGCGTGCATGGTATTCCTTGTCGCCGGCCTGTGCCTTGAACTTGTCGTACTCGGCCTTGATTTCAGCGTCCTTGACGGGGTTTTTCTTGACGTAGTCGGCCAGCAGGGCGTTGATGATGATGCTTTGACGGGCATTGTCGATCTGCGACTTGACTTCCGGACGCGTGCCGTAGCCTTGCTTGTCGGCTTCCTGGATCAGCACTTCGCGGCCGATCAGGTCTTTCTTGATGGCTTCGCGCAATTGCGGCGAATCCGCTTGTTTGCCTTGGGCGACGACTTGCTTGACGACCTGGTCGACGCGCGACGAAGGGATGGCCTTGCCATTCACGGTGGCCACGTTTTGCGCGAACGCAGGGATCGCTACAACGGCGACCAGGGCTAAGATCAGGCGGGCTGGCTTCAAAATCATGTTCATTCCTAATAAATATACTAAAAATCGATACGCGCGACTGCCGTGCAGTGCGCATTCAGGCGCAGAATACACGACCGGCGCCGAAAAGGGCGCCGGGGAGGTCAGTTCTTACTGAACTTTCGCTTTTTTGATCATTTCTTCCTGATACGCTTGCAGTTTCTTTTGCTGCAGCGCTTCGGCGATCTGTGGCTTGACTTCTTCCAGGGTCGGCAGTTTTGCCGCGCGGGTGTCGTCCAGCTTGATCACGTGGAAACCGTTAGGCGTTTGCACCGGGGTGTCGGTGACCTGGCCTTTTTGCAGTTTCACGAAGGCGTCCGAGAAGACTTTCGGGAAGGACGATGGGGCTGCCCAGTCCAGGTCGCCGCCATTGTCGGCCGAACCGGCATCTTTCGACTGCTTGGCCAGGTCTTCGAACTTGGCGCCGCCTTTCAGCTTGGCGATGATGTCTTTCGCTTCCGCTTCGGTGGCCACCAGGATGTGGCGCACGTGGTATTCCTTGTCGCCGGTCTGGGCCACGAACTTGTCGTATTCCGCCTTGATTTCAGCGTCGTTGACCGGGTTCTTTTTCAGGTAGTCGCCGACCAGGGCGTTGATGACGATGGCCTGGCGTGCGTTCTCGATTTGCTGCTTGACGGCTGCATCTTTACCGAAACCTTTGTTTTCCGCTTCTTGCATCAGCACTTCACGGCCGATCAAGTCCTTCTTGATCATTTCGCGCAGTTGCGGCGAATCCGGTTGCTGGCCTTGGGCGACGACTTGTTTGACGACTGCATCAACGCGCGACGATGGGATAGGCTTGCCATTAACAACGGCAACATTTTGCGCAAAAACAGGTACCGCGACAACGGCGAGTAGTGCGATCAGCAAGCGGGCTGGCTTAAAAGTCATTATTAAATCCTGTTAGGGAAAGTTTCGTAAAAAACGCATGGAAAGAAATTGATAACATGGCTCGGGTACGCCAAAACGCCATCCTTACACTACTTCGGACGGCGCCAGGGCCACAATCGCCAATGCATGTATCTCATTATGCATCATATCGTGCACGGAATCATACACCAGTCGATGGCGCATGACGAGCCTGAGCCCCTCAAATTGACTAGAAATAATGCGTAGATTGTAATGGCCTCCGCCCGAGGCGGCGCCAGCATGGCCCCGGTGGCGCGCCGAGTCGTCTTCCAGCACGCATTCCAGAGGAGAAAGTGCCGTTTCCAGGCGGGTACGAATGCGCTCCATGCGCGTAGTCGTGTCGTTCGTCATCATGCGTCTTCCTTGATATGTTTGGCCAGGAACAGGGTTTGCGCCACGATGAAGGCAAAGAAGATGCCCGTCGCGCCAAACGCCTTGAAACTGACCCAGGCGGCCATGTCGCCCTGGTACAGCACGAAGGCGACGAACAGGTTCAGTGCGCCCAGAAGGCCGAAGAAAATGATCCAGGCGGCCAGCAGCTGCTTCCATACGGCATCAGGCAATTGCACTTGCGCTTCCATGGTCTTGCGGATCAGGTTTTTCTTGAAGCCAACATGCGCGATCAGCAGGGCGAGGCCGGACAGCCAGTAAATCAGGGTCGGCTTCCATTTCAGGAAGAAATCGTCATGCAGGTAAATGCTGGCGCCGCCGAACACGACAAAGATGAACAGCGACAGCCACAGCATGCCGTCGACCTTGCGGCCGCGCAGCAGCAGATAGCTGACCTGGCAGGCGGTGGCGATGATGCCGACGAGGGTGGCGAGTATCCACGGCGCCTGGTCGGCCTTGATCAAGCCGCCTGACACGAAGCCGGACAGATATTGCTGCACGAAATCGTGCGTGGCCGCTTCATACATGCCGCCCAGTTTGAAGGCGGCGAAGAAGGCGATCAGGGGGAATAGGTCGAATAGAAATTTCATGGCGAGACTTTACACTGGTCTTATTAGAATCATCTTAGGAATGGCTTAGGAGCAACCGAATCGCTCCCAAGCATTCCTGTGTCTCACGGCTGCGGATCGAAGCGCAAGGAGGCCGAATTGATGCAATAGCGCAAGCCGGTCGGCGGCGGGCCGTCCGGGAAGACATGGCCCAGGTGGGCGTCGCAGACGGCGCAGATAATTTCCGTGCGCAGCATGCCGTGGCTGCTGTCAGTGATTTCCGTCACGTTGGCCGGGTCGAGTGCCTGGAAATAGCTGGGCCAGCCGCAGCCCGAGTCGAACTTCGTGTCCGAGGCGAACAGGGGCGTGTTGCAGCAGACGCAGGTGTAGACGCCGTGTTCATGGTGGTCCCAGAACTTGCCCGTGAAGGCCCGTTCCGTAGCAGCGTGGCGCGTGACTTCGTATTGCATCGAGTCGAGCATGGCGCGCCATTCGGCGTCGGTTTTTTTGACTTTATTCGTGGTCATAATGACTCCTCAGGATGAGCAACTGACTTCAAGGTGGCTGGCCCAGTCGGGCGGCAGGGCCGCATAGTGCTGGTGTTCGGGCTGTTCGTCAAATGGCTTTTGCAATATTTCCAGCAGTTTCGCCACTTCCGTGTAGTCCTGCTGCTGGGCTTTTTCGATGGCCACTTGCGCCAGGTAGTTGCGCAGCACGTATTTCGGGTTGACCAGGTTCATCGCCTCTTGCCGTTCGGCATCGACGCTGTGCTCCTGCCGCAGGCGCGCGCGGTATTGCGCCGCCCATGTATCGAAGGCGGGGCGGTCGATGAACATGTCGCGCAGCACCGTGTCGTGCTCGGGAGCATCTACTTGCAGTGTCGACAGGGCGCGGAAGAAGTTGGTGAAATCCACGTGATTGGCTTGCATCAGCGCAAACATGCTGTCGAACAGGGCCGTATCGTCGTCGTGTTGCGTGCGCAAGCCCAGCTTGGCGCGCAGCAAGGCATTCATCTTCTCCGCAAACGCGGGCTGGTAGCTGTCCAGCGCCGCCTGCGCCTCGGCCACTTCACCGATCAACGGCAGCAGCGCCTGGCCCAGCGCATAGCAGTTCCAGTGCCCCACCTGCGGCTGGTTGGCGTAGGAATAGCGGCCCTGCTGGTCCGTATGGTTGCAAATGTGCTCGGCATCGAAGGCTTCCATGAAGCCGAAGGGGCCGTAATCGAGCGTCAGGCCCAGGATCGACATATTGTCCGTGTTCATGACGCCATGCATGAAGCCCACGGCTTGCCAGTGCGCAATCATGTGCGCCGTGCGCACGCACACTTCAGCCAGCAAGGCTTGATATGGATTTGATGCAGCGCGCAAATGGGGATAAAAACTGTCGATGACGTAATCGGCAAGGATTTTCAGCTCGTCCGGTTGCTTGCGGTAAAACCAGTGTTCGAACGAGCCGAAGCGAACAAAACTGCGCGCCATGCGCGTGACGACGGCGGCCGTCTCGACGGTTTCACGCATGATGCCTTGCTGCGAACCCATGATGGACAGCGCACGCGACGTGGGTATGCCCAGCGCCGCCATGGCTTCCGAGCACAGGAATTCGCGGATCGACGAGCGCAGCACGGCGCGTCCGTCGCCCATGCGCGAATACGGCGTGGCGCCAGCGCCTTTCAGTTGCAGTTCCATGGGGCCGTGTTCGGTGGCGATATCGCCCAGCAGGATGGCGCGACCGTCGCCCAGCTGGCCGGCCCAGACGCCGAACTGGTGGCCCGAATACACGGCCGACAGGGGCATCGAACGCTCGGCAACGGCATTGCCGCTCAGCAGCGCCACATAGTCCGGCTCGGCCAGACGCGCCGCATCGAGGCCGATGAAGGCTGCGGCTGGCGCGCTGGCGGCCACGAAATACGGGGCGGGCAGGGGCGTGGGCATCAAGCGCGTATAGAACGCGGGCGGCAAGGCCGCAAAGGCGTTATCCAGTGGTAAGGTATGAGCGGTGATGGCAATTCCAGTCAGTAAGATGGACCGGCAAGGTGCGCCAGCCTGGAGTACGATTTTACCGCACGGCGCCAAGGCGCGTGGCGGGTGCTGTAGCGGGGACCAGTGCGGCAAAAAACGGAATCGAAAATTCCATGTTGCATCGCAATATCGAAATGCGTTGACGATTTCCGCACGACCGTACGAAACTAAGGAAAGTCTTTAAATTCCAACAACAAGCAAGTATCCACCCAGGAGAGACGATGTTGGCATTCCCCTTGAGTCCAGTGATGGGCCAGATGATGAATCAGCCTCTGCTGATTTCCAGCATTATCGAGTTTGCAGCGCGTCATTACGGGGGCAGCGAAATCATTTCGCGGCGGGTGGAAGGCGATATGCACCGCTACACCTACCGCGATTGCCACCAGCGCGCGCGCAGGCTGGCGAACGCCTTGCATGGCCTCGGTGTCGGCATGGGCGACCGCGTCGCCACCCTGGCCTGGAATGGCTACCGGCACCTGGAAGCGTACTATGCCGTGTCCGGCTCGGGCGCCGTACTGCACACGATCAATCCGCGCTTGTTTCCCGACCAGATCGCCTACATCTCGAACCATGCGGAAGACCAGGTCTTGCTGTTTGACCTGACCTTCCTGCCCGTGGTGGAGAAAATCGCCGCCGACTGCACCTTCGTGCGCCATTTCGTGCTGATGTGCGACCGCGAGCGCATGCCCGCCAGCAGCACGATTCCCGACCTGCTGTGCTATGAAGACTTGATCGCCACGCATTCCGACGATTACGCCTGGCCCCTGTTCGACGAGAATGCGGCCGCCACCCTGTGCTACACGTCGGGCACGACGGGCAACCCCAAGGGCGCCCTGTATTCGCACCGCTCGACCGTGCTGCACGCGTATGCCTCGGCCATGCCCAGCGCGCTGAACGTGCGCGCCTCCGACACGGTCTTGCCCGTCGTGCCCATGTTCCACGTGAATGCCTGGGGCTTGCCGTATTCCGTGCCCTTGTCCGGCGCGCGCATGGTGTTTCCCGGCGCGGCGCTCGACGGCAAGTCGCTCTACGAACTGTTCGAGGCGGAAAAAGTGACGTTCTCGGCTGGCGTACCCACCGTCTGGCTGGGGCTGCTGAACCATGCCTTGCAGAATAACTTGAAATTTTCCACTTTCCGCCGCACGGTGATCGGCGGCGCGGCTTGCCCGCCGGCCATGATGGATACCCTGATCGACAAGTTCGACGTGGAAGTCATCCACGCCTGGGGCATGACGGAAATGTCGCCGCTGGGCACGGCCGGCGGCTTGCAGACCAAGCACCTGGACTTGCCGAAGGACGAACAGCGCAAGATCCTGCAAAAGCAGGGCCATGCGATCTACGGCGTGGACATGAAGATCGTCGACGACGACGGCAAGGAATTGCCGTGGGATGGCGTGGCGTATGGCCATTTGCTGGTGAAAGGACCGTGGATCATCTCGTCGTACTACAAGAACGAGGGCGGCGACGTGTTGCAGGATGGCTGGTTCCCCACGGGCGACGTGGCCACCATCGACACGGACGGCTATATGCAGATCACGGACCGCAGCAAGGACGTGATCAAGTCGGGCGGCGAGTGGATCGGCACCATCGACCTGGAAAACCTGGCCATGGCGCACCCGGCCGTGCTGCAGGCGGCCTGCATCGGCGTGTTCCACCCGAAATGGGACGAGCGCCCCGTACTCGTCGTCGTGCTGCGTCCCGGCATGACCGTCACGCGTGAAGCGTTATTGCAATTTTTCGAGGGCAAGATCGCCAAGTGGTGGACGCCGGACGACGTGCTATTCATCGACGCCTTGCCCATGGGCGCCACGGGCAAGATCCAGAAGAACAAGCTGCGCGAGCAGTTCAAGGGGCACCAGCTGCCGGGGATGTAAAGCAGCCTAGGCAGCCTGCGGCAGCGCCGCCCCCAGCTTTTCCAGCAGATGGTCGCACTGGAAGACGGACAGGGTCTGGCGCTGCGCCTCCGTGCCGATATCGATCATCTCATCCATTTCGCTGCGCAAGTCGTCGTGTTCACCCGTGCGGATGATTTGCGGCGCGGCAAAGCGCTGGCTGTCGGAAATGGTCATGATGTTGTCGACGTGGTCGACGAGAAAGCCGTAGCGCTCGTTGCCCCGTTCCACGATCAAAATCTTGCCGGTGCTATCGTCCGGCAAGGCCGGCATGGCGTATAACTGGCGCAAGTCGATGATGCTGATCATTTGCTGGCGCAAGTTGAGCATGCCGCGCATGCAGGCCGGCATGCCCGGCGGCGTCGTGATGGCGCCGCTGAAATCGATGATTTCGCGCACTTGCCCGATTTCCACGGCGAAGCGGGTTTCCACCGTAAACGTGATGTAGACGCGGCGCTGCGCCTTGTGCGTGGCGGCCGCCGTTTCCGTCACGGCCGGGTACAGGCGCGCGTGTCCGTCGCGCATCTCGACAATTTCCGCCTGCGACAGAATGCCCTTGTGGTCGAGGAAAATGATGTCGCCCAGCCCCTCTTTCGTGATGCAACCGGCAAACATGGCGGCGCGCGCCTTGCTCAGCAGGGGAATCGGCAGCACTTCGTCGCCAAAGAAATGCACGATACTGTCGACGGAATCGACGAGGAAGCCCACGGTCGTGTCATCGAGGCGCACGACGATGACGCGCTGGTCGCCTGTTGCAGCCGTGCCGGACGCGGGCGCCTGCAGCAGGGCGCCGAAGTCGACGACGGCCACCTGGCTGCCGCGAAAATGCATGCGCCCCAGGCACAGTTCGCTGTTCAGCAGGGAGCTGTGCAGTTCCGGCACCCGGATGATTTCCTGGATGGCCAGCATTTCAAAGGCAAACGTGGCGCCAGCCGCATGGAAGCTGACGCATTGCCGGCGTTCGCTTTGCGCATGGTAGCGGGCCGTGCTCAGCCTGGCGCCAGTCGCCTGCAGGGCCAGCACATGGGGCACGTTTTCAATGCGCAGCAGGGCATGCGGGTCGAGCACCTGCAGCAGGCGCGCGCCGCCATCGAGCAGGATCGTGCCGGCGATGACGGCGTGGCTGTCGCCGGCCGCATATTGCAGGGCGCTGCGGGCGCTGGCGGGCACGCGCAGGATTTCGCCCGTATCCTGGAAGACGATGCCGATCAGCACTTGCTGGAAGTCGAGGATGGCGATCTTGTCCGTGGCGACGGCGCGCGGCGCCTCGGCACGGAACAAGCGGCCCAGGTTGACCACCGGAATGACGCTGCCGCGCAAGGTGAACATGCCTTCCAGATACGCGGGTGACAGGGGCAGGGCCGTGACTTTCGCCGGGTAGTTCACCACTTCGCGGATGCAGCTGGCGGGCAGGGCGAATTCATCGTCGCCCAGGTGGAAGGAGCCGAACAGTTCGGTGGCCGTGTCGCTTGTGCCCTGCGCTTGCAAGCCCGTCGCTTCATGCATATCCATATGCGCCTTCCTTGCGTGGAATTAATTCGGGTGGCGCCACCACATCGGTGACGGCAAAGCTGTGATGGGCGCAATCGATCAGCAACTGGCGCCCGTGGCGGCCGCCCAGCGCGCAGAAACTCACCGCCAAGCCGCACTGGTCCAGGTATTTTTGCGCCGCTTGCGCGTTTTGCCGGCCCACTTGCAATCTCCCGTTGCGCGGGCCAAACATGCTGGCGCCGCCCGCCAGCACCACTTCGATATCGGCGTAATCGGCCTGGCGCACGCCCATCAGGCGCAGCAGCGAAGGCACGGCCTGGCTCACATAGCGTGCCCCCAGGCTGCTGTCGGCGCCCGGCGCTTCCGGCAGCAAACAGTGGGCCAGGCCGCAGCATGGGCCATTCTTCCAGATGAAACCGATGCCGATGCAGGAGCCCAGCAAGGCTTGCAGCTGCTCGCCATGCGTGCCCACGCTCAGTTGACCCATGCCAACATGGTGCAGCGGCAAGCCAGGGTCGATGATGATGCTCATGCGCTACCTGCCTTATAAATCATGGGAAACTCGAATTGATAGCCGGTGCCGAGCCGGGCGATGGTTTCTGACTCGCCCAGGATCAGCCGGCCTTCGTCCTTCAGACTCAGGCGAGCCTGGCGCAGCACGGTTTCCTGGTGCTCGGCATCGAAATAAATCAGCACATTGCGCAGGAACACCAGGTCGAATTGCCGTGCCGGGCGCAGCGCTTCCAGCAAATTATGCTGGGCAAAGCTGACGTGTTGCCGCAGTTCTTCATTGACCTGGACGCCATACGGCGCGGGTGTGAAATATTTGCGCAGCAAGTCCGGGTGCGACAGACGGATGCGCTCGACGGAGCGGCCGCTGTACTGGCCGGCCCGCGCCGCGCCGAGGATCTGCTGCGAAATATCGCTGGCCAGGATCTGGTAGCGGAAAGACGGCGTTTGCAGCTTGAATTGCTCGCACAGCATGGCGATCGAATACAGTTCCTCGCCGCTGGCGGCCGCCGCCGACCAGATGGCCAGGCAGCCGTCCGGATGCGCGCGGGCCCAGGCGGGCAGGTAGCGGTCGCGGAAGTAATCCCAGATCGACGGCGTGCGGAAGAACAGGGTGTCGTTGGTGGTCACCAGGTCGATGAAATGGTCCACCTCGTCGCGGTCGCTGGCCACGCGGTCCAGGTAAGCCTGGTAGCTGTGCAGGGACAGCGCCTGCAGCCGTGGCTGCAAACGCCGTTCCAGCAAGACGCTCTTGCGCGCCGTCATGGCGATGCCCGTATGCTGGCGCACCAGCGCGATCAGGGTTGTCAGCACCTCGGGCGTCAAGGTGGCCGCGTGGCTCATGGCCTATACCACGAAGCCGGAGACAGTCTGGTTCAAGCTGCCAGCGCGCTCGTTCAAGCCATCCGTCGAGCGGGCGATGCTGTCGCAGTTGGCGGCCGACTTTTCCGTTTCCTCGGCGATGTACTGGATGGCCGTCGATACTTCGCGCGCCGTCAGCAGCTGCTCGTTGGCCGCCTTCGAGATATCGGAAATGGCCAGGGTGGTTTTCGCCACGCCCGAGACGATCTTGTCGAAGGCGTCGCTGGCCTGGCGCGAAATCTCGCTGCCGGTGGAAACCCGCTTGACGGATTCGTTGATCAGCTTGGAAATTTCCTTGGTCGCCTGCGACGAGCGCTCGGCCAGCTTGCGCACTTCGTCGGCGACGACGGAAAAGCCCAGGCCGTGTTCGCCCGCGCGCGCCGCCTCGATGGCCGCGTTGAAGGCCAGCATGTTCGTCTGGTTGGCGATTTCGCTGATGACCTTGACGATTTCGCCGATGTCTTCCGACGAGCGGTTGATCAAGTCCATCGCCTCGATCGACTTGGCGACGGCGCGCGCGCCCGCTTCCGCTTCCTGCTGCGTGGTTTTTGCCAGGAAATCGGCATTCGAGGTGTTTTCCGCGATGGAATTGATGGAAAACGTCAGGCCATCGATGGAGGCGTTCATTTCTTCCACCGTGGCGCCCAGCGCCTGCGTGCCCACGGCCACGCCCGTGGCCCGCTCGGCGATGGCGTGCGAGGCGTCGGCAAAGCCGTTGGCGGCCGACACCACGTTGCCGATCACGCCGCGCAAGTCGACGATCATCTTGCTGATGCCGCCGGCCAGCAGGTCGATCGGCTCGTCGCCCTCGGGCACGATATTGCAGGTCAGGTCGCCTTGCGCCGCGCGCGCCACCGATTCGAGCAGGGCGTTGACCTTGCGGCTGTCGTTGGCGGCCTTGGACTGGATGCTGTTTTCCAGGTTCACCTGGTCGCTGATGTCGATGGCGAACTTGACCACTTTATACGGCTTGCCGTTCAGGTCCAGGATGGGGTTGTAGGTGGCCTGTATCCACACCACCTTGCCATGGTTGCCCAGGCGCTTGTAGCGGCCCGCGTCAAATTCGCCCCGGTTGAGCTTTTGCCAGAATTTCTTGTACTCGGCGCTGCTGGCATACTCGGGCTCGCAGAACATGCGGTGGTGCTCGCCCTGGATATCGCTCAAGTCGTAATCCATGACGGCGAGGAAATTCTCGTTCGCTTCCAGCACATTGCCCTGCATGTCGAATTCGATCACGGCCTGCGCCTTGCCGATGGCGCTGACCTTGCCTTCGTATTCGACATTGCGCTTTTTCAGGGCCGTGATGTCGGTAGCGAACTTGATGACTTTATACGGCTTGCCGTCCGCATCGAGGATGGGGTTGTAGGAAGCGTTGATCCACACTTCGCGCCCATCCCTGGCGCGGCGCTTGTATTCGCCCTGGTCGAATTCGCCGCGTCCCAGCTTGGCCCAGAAGTTGCTGTATTCGTCCGTTTTGACATACTCGGGGTCGCAGAAGATGGCATGGTGCTTGCCTTGCACTTCGGCCAGGGTGTAGCCGACGACGCGCAGGAAATTGTCATTCGCATGCAGGATGGTGCCGTCGAGCTCGAATTCGATGACGGCCTGGACACGGTTCAATGCAGTGTTTATCGCTTGTAAGTCCAGATCCTGGGAGTGGCTGACATGGCTGGCTGCGTCCATAGTATTTCCTTCGGGGTGAGAAGAGGAAGGGGGAGCGATAAGGCTGCTGTTATTATTTTTTCTGCTATCGGTTTAAGACAAGGATTAAGGCAAGGATTAAGGCAGCGGTGTTATTGCATCAGCCGGCATCCGGTGATAATCGGTGAGAATGTGCGCGATGAACGTCCGCCGATGTTCGCCATACGAATTGCCTATAGTAATTGAATTGTAGAGTATTGATTTGAATCAATAATTTTATTATTCCCCAGCGTCTGGCGAAAAACAAGGGGCGGGAATAAATAATGTCAAAACTGTCGTAATTGGCCCCTGTCCACATATAACAAGCCCCTTCTTTCACATAATAAAACGACGTTATTATTATTGTGCTTTTATTATTTAAATGAATATCCAAGTGATAGCTTCTACAGACGCTTGCCGCTTGCAGCAGAATCTTTCCGCAAACGATGTTGTACCATGGCGTAGCATGCTGGCGCCGGACGCGCCACGACAAAAATAATACGAGCGTTCTTTTATGCGGTATAGTGAAGCTTCATCCCTTGCAACCACCTCATCGCTGAGCAAAAATCAATAAGGAAGAGACATGAGTGCTGAATATCAAGTGAACGGCGCCGTTGCCGTCATTACCCTGGCCAACCCGCCCGTCAATGGACTGGGCCTGGCGACGCGCACGGCCGCCGTGGCCGGCATCCGCCAGGCGCTGGCGGACGAGGCCATCAAAGCCATCGTCATCACGGGCGCCGGCAAGGCCTTTTCGGGCGGCGCCGACATCAAGGAATTCAATTCGCCCAAGGCGCTCACGGAACCGACCCTGCATACCCTGATCAACGTTGTCGAGCAATCGACCAAGCCGGTCGTGGCGGCCATCCACAGCGTTTGCATGGGTGGCGGCCTGGAGCTGGCGCTCGGCTGCAACTACCGCGTGGCCGCGCCGGGCGCGCAGATGGCCTTACCGGAAGTTAAACTCGGCATCTTGCCGGGCGCGGGCGGCACGCAGCGCCTGCCTAGAGTGCTGGGCCTGGAAATGGCCCTGAACATGATCGTCTCGGGCACGCCCGTCGCATCTGAAAAACTGGCCGGCACGGCCCTGTTCGACGAAGTCATCGCGCCCGGCGCCGATTTGCTGGCCGCCGCCGTGGCCTTCGCCACGAAAGTGGCCGATGTGCGCCCGCTGCCGAAAGTGCGCGAGCGCAAGGTCGACTACCCGAACCACGAAGCTTTCCTGCAGTTTTCGCGCAATACCGTCAAATCCATGTCCGGCCCATTCCCCGCGCCGCTGAAATGCGTCGACGCCGTGGCGGCCGCCGTGACGATGAAATTCGACGAGGGCTTGAAGTACGAGCGCGACCTGTTCATGCAACTGGTGCAGTCGCCTGTATCGAAAGCCCTGCGCCACGCCTTCTTTGCCGAGCGTGTCGCCAGCAAGGTGCCCGACGTGCCATCCGACACGCCCGTGCGCGCGATCGCCAGCGCGGCCATCGTCGGCGCCGGCACCATGGGCGGCGGCATCGCCATGAATTTCGCCAACGCGGGCATTCCCGTGATCTTGCTGGAAACCAAACAGGAAGCGCTGGACAAGGGCCTGGCCACCATCCGCAAAAATTACGAGAACACGGTCAAAAAGGGCAAGCTGACGCAAGAGAAGGCCGAGCAGCGCATCGCGCTCGTTTCCGGCACGCTGGCGTATGCTGACATTGCGCAGGTCGACATCGTCATCGAAGCCGTCTTTGAAGAGCTGGGCGTCAAGGAAACCGTCTTCAAACAGCTCGACGCCGTCATGAAGCCGGGCGCCATCCTCGCCTCGAACACGTCCACCCTGGACCTGGACAAGATTGCCGCGTTCACCCAACGCCCGCAAGACGTGATCGGCACGCATTTCTTCAGCCCGGCAAATGTGATGAAACTGCTGGAAATCGTCCGCGGCAAGGAAACGGGCAAGGACGTGCTGGCCACGGCGCTGGCGCTGTCGAAAAAGCTGAAAAAGACGGGCGTCGTCTCCGGCGTGTGCGACGGTTTCATCGGCAACCGCATGATCGAGCAATACAGCCGCCAGGCCGGTTTCCTGCTGGAAGAGGGTTGTCTGCCGGAACAGGTCGACAAGGCGGTCGAGAAATTCGGCTTCGCCATGGGCCCGTTCCGCATGGGCGACCTGGCCGGCAACGACATCGGCTGGGCCATCCGCAAGCGCCGCTACGTGGAAAAACCGGAAGTGACGTATTCGAAGACGGCCGACCTGCTGTGCGAATTGAATCGCTATGGCCAGAAGACGGGCGCCGGCTGGTATGACTACAAGGCGGGCGACCGCAAGGCCTATCCGTCGGAGCAGGTCAACGCCATGATCATCCAGCACTCCGCCGACATCGGCGTGGCGCGGCGCAAGATCAGCGACCAGGAAATCGTCGAACGGCTTGTGTATGCGCTCGTCAACGAAGGCGCGCGCATCCTGGAAGAGGGCATCGCCCTGCGCGCCTCAGACATCGACATGGTGTATTTGACGGGCTACGGCTTCCCGCTGTTCCGCGGCGGCCCGATGTTCTACGCGGACGCGGTCGGCTTGCCGAACGTGCTCGACACGATAGCCGGCTATGCCAAGGACCGCCACGGCGAAGCGTGGACGCCGGCGCCGCTGCTGGTGAAGCTGGCGGGCGAGGGCAAGGGTTTTAATAGCTGATGTTGGGTTGTTGAATGACAAAGGGCAGATTTCTCTGCCCTTTTTTTATTTCTTCTTCGCCACCATCTTGACCGCCTCGTTGACGATGACGGGGTTGTCTTTCTGGATGTAGTAGCCGGCGCCCGTGATGCGCTCGATGGCTGGCGCGCCGGACAGGCGCTGCCAATCCTTTTCCTGGGCCCGCACCACGTTCTCGAACGAACCCATTTCCTCGATGCCGAACTTGTCGCGTACCAGCAGCATGGCGGGCACGCGCAGCGGGCTGCTCATGTCGACGTGTTGCAGGCACTGCGTCTGGGCATCGAATTCGGCCGATTCCGTACTGTTGAACATGAGTTTGCGCCGCGTTTTGACGAGCATGGCGTAGGCGGACGCGTCCGTCTGCAGGCGGTTCCATTGCTGCGGATGCGTGGGATCGAGCAAGACCAGGCCGGCCACGTCCTGCGGGTACAGCCTGGCATATACATACTGGTACAGCCCGCCCAAACCATGGCCGACCAGCACGTATGGCGGTTTCAGGCCCGCTTGCGCCAGCAGGGCGCGCTGTTGGGCGGCAATGGTGCACGGATCGCGCGGCGTGGTGGTTTTTTTGCTGTCGCCGTAGCCGGGACGGTCGTACACGAGCACCCGGTGCTGCTTGGCCACTTCGGGCACCACCTTGGCCCACACATCCTTGCCGTCGCCCATGGCCGACTGGAACACGACGGGCAAGCCGCCCTGGCCGCTCAGGGTGTAGGCGATGCTGGCGTCGGGCAGGGCGGCCGTGGCCGGCACGCCGGGCATGACCGGGGCCGATGGCAACAGGGAGCAGCCGGAAAAACAGCCTGCCAGCAGCAAGCCGGCGCTGGAGAGGAGCTTGGTGCGCGCGGGGCGGCCGACGAATAGATGATGCATGAATCTCCTTCTTGGTGCACGGACCGGGGACGGGTATGGCTTGCCAGCCATTATAGGCAAATCGTGCCGAAGTGGAAATGCCGAACAGAGGCGTATTTCCCGTCCTGTCAGCCGGCGTCGGCGCGATGGCAGACGGCTTCGATGCGGTTGCCGTCCGGATCGAACAAAAAGGCCGCGTAATAGCTGGCGTGATAGTGGCGCAAGCCGGGCGCGCCCAGGTCGATGCCGCCATGCGCCAGCCCCGCATGCCAGAACGCTTCCACGGCGGCGCGCGAGGGCGCCTTGAAGCAGCAATGGCGGCGCGGCGCGTCGTCGGGCGTGGGGCCGAGGCGCACGGAAAAATAGCTGCGCCCGGGATGCTGCGCATCGCTGCGCTCGCCATAGCCTATCCATGCATCGGCATGGTCGCTGCCCACCTTGGGCACGCCTAGCGCGGCGAAGATGGCGTCGTAGAAGCGCTCGGCGCGTTCCAGGTCGCTGACGGTGAGGGAAACGTGATCGAGCATGGGTACTCCGCTATAAAAACAAGGACGGCCATAGCATAGCCCGGATCAGGGCGGCCGTGGGCGGAAGTGACCGAGTGATACTGTTGCTGGCCGACTGCCGGTTAAGGGCGGCTGGCGAGCCGTGCCACGATACTGCGGCTGAACAGTTGCACGCGGGGCGCGAACAGCATCACGGCGCAAAAGGCCACGGGCCAGGCGGCAAAGAAGGCATGGCGCCAGCGGGGCAGGAAGTCTGCTTGCAGGCCGATATTGAGCCAGGTGACCCAGGCGCTCATCAGCAGGGTCATGAGCAGCGACATCAGGAAGGCAAATACGCAGCGCAGGCGCAGGGCGTCGGACATGGTGCACTTTCAAAGTGTAAAGATACGCCAGCGTAACGACTTGCAGCAATCTATACTAGAGCCATATTTTTAATTTCAAATTCCGAAAATGCAATCATGCTTGACGATTTAGCCTTATTTGTCGCCATTGTGGAGGCGGGCAGCCTGCATGCAGCGGCCGTCAAGGAAAGCTTGCCCGCCGCGACCGTCACGCGCCGGCTGCAAAAGCTGGAAAGCCAGCTCGGCTACCGCTTGCTCAACCGCAGCGCGCGCCGCCTGCAGCCAACGGCGGAAGGCTGGCAATACTACGAGCAGTGCCGTCCCCTCGTGCACGCCCTGCGGCAGGCGACGCAGCAGCTCGACGCCAGCCTGTCTGCCGTCTCGGGCAGCATCCGCGTGCTGGCGCCGGTCAACTTCGCCAGCGGCTTGCTGACGCCGGCGTGGGTCAGCTTCATGCAGAAGTATCCGGACATCCGCCTGGAATTGGAACTGTCGAACCTGCTGCAAGACCTGGTGGGCAGCGGCGCCGACCTGGCCATCCGCGTGGGCGCGCTCGACGACTCCTCGCTGATGCAGCGCCGGCTGGGCAGCGCTTCGCTGGTGATGGTGGCCGCGCCAGCCTACCTGGCGCGCGCCGGCGTGCCGCGCGACTTGCAGGAACTGGAAAAGCACGAGCTGATCGTGGCCGAGCCGCTGCGCAGCTGGCGCTTGCGGCGGCCCGGTGACGGCGCCGAGCTGGTGATCGAACCGCAGGCGCGCCTGCGCGTCAATGAAATGCGCCTGGCCGTGGAAATGGCCGACGCGGGCATCGGCATCTTGCTGTGCCCGCTTCTGCAATGCCGCGACGAAGTGGCCAGTGGCAGCCTCGTGCGCGTCTTGCCCGACTGGATGCCGCAGCCGCGCCACGTGTATGCCGTGTGGACGCAGCGGCGCTACCTGCCGGCCCGTGTGCGCGTGCTGCTTGAGCACCTGGCGGCGTTTGCGGCCGGCAATCCGCTGTTGAACGAGGAGGCCGGCGCCGATCAGGTCCTTGCGCCGGGTATCCTTTCCAATAAGTAATACCGAGCGCTTGTACTTTTCGTCAAGATCGCGTTAAGATAAAGCAGCCCGCTTATCCAGTGGGCAATCTGGTGTTTTTTCGCGCAATCCCGTCCCTATCCATGAGAGTAGCAATGAAATATCTGATCATTCCCTTCTTGCTGGCCATCACCGGCTGCGAAGTACTGTATGACGCTAACCGGGACAAGATCGGCGAGTACTGCAACAGCCTCAATAATTTCGACGACCGCAACGCCTGCCGCAAGCGCAACCAGACCAGCTACCAGGAATACGTGCAGCAGCGCGACCAGGTGAAAAAGAGCAAGAGCGACAAATAAGTTCGCCGCGCAGACGCCACAAAAAAAACGCCGCTGACCAGTCAGCGGCGTTTTGCATTGCGGACCCCGGCCTTGCGACCGGGGCTTGCTTCAGATTAATCGTCAGCGTAGATATTGTTATCCTTCGTTTCCTTGACGAACAGGGTGCCAATCACGACAGTCGCCAGGGCGACGACGATCGGATACCACAGGCCATAATAGATATCGCCCTTGAAGGCCACCAGCGCGAAGGCCGTGGTCGGCAGCAAGCCGCCGAACCAGCCGTTACCGATATGGTAGGGCAGGGACATCGAGGTGTAGCGTATACGCGTCGGGAACATTTCCACCAGCATGGCGGCGATCGGGCCATACACCATGGTTACGTACAGCACCAGGATGAACAGCAGCAAGACGACCATCGGCTTGTTGATCTGGTCCGGATCGGCTTTCGCAGGGTAGCCCGCTTCCTTGATGCCGGCGCCCAGTTCTTTCTTCAGCGCCACTTCGTGGGCCTTGCTTTCCGCATCGAAGTTCAGACCATCGGCCGTCATGACGGCGTTAAACGACGTGAATTCCTTCGTACCGATGCGTACCTTGGCGATGCTGCCGGCTGGCGCGTCTTCCTTCGTGTAGTTCACCGAGCTGTTCGACAGGAAGCCCGTGGCGATGTCGCACGACGACGGGAATTTCTTCGTGCCCGTCATGTTGAACTGGAAGTGGCAGGAAGCAGGATCGGCGACCACCACTACTGGCGAGTTCTTCAGAGCCGCTTCCAGCTGCGGGTTGGCGAAGTGGGTCAGGCCGTTGAAGATCGGGAAGTAGGTGGCGGCGGCGATCAGGCAGCCGCCAAGGATGATGTACTTGCGGCCGATGCGGTCGGACAGGCTGCCGAAGAACAGGAAGAACGGCGTGGCCAGCAGCAGGGCGATGGCGACGAGCACATTGGCCGTTGCCAGGTCCACTTTCAGGGTCTGTATCATGAAGAACAGGGCGTAGAACTGGCCCGTGTACCAGACGACTGCCTGGCCGGCGGTCAGGCCGATCAGGGCCAGGATGACGATCTTCAGGTTTTTCCATTGGCCGAACGCTTCCGTCAGCGGCGCTTTCGAGGTCTTGCCCTCGGCTTTCATCTTGGAAAACGCCGGCGATTCATTCATGGCCAGACGGATCCACACGGAAATACCCAGCAGGATGACGGAGACGAGGAAGGGAATGCGCCAGCCCCATGCCTCGAAATCCTTCTCGCCGGTCGCCAGGCGGGTGCCCAGGATGACCATCAGCGACAGGAAGAAGCCCAGGGTTGCCGTCGTTTGTATCCACGCCGTGAATGCGCCGCGCTTGCCTTCAGGCGCGTGCTCGGCCACATAGGTGGCTGCGCCGCCGTACTCGCCGCCCAGCGCCAGGCCTTGCAGGATGCGCAGGATGACGAGGATGATCGGTGCGGCGATGCCGATGGAGGCGTGGCCCGGCAGCAGGCCGACGATGAAGGTGGAGCCGCCCATGATCAGAATGGTGATCAGGAAGGTGTACTTGCGGCCGATCATGTCGCCCAGGCGGCCGAAGACCAGCGCGCCGAACGGACGCACGATGAAGCCGGCGGCAAACGCCAGCAGCGCGAAAATGAAGGTGGTGGTAGGGTCGCCGATGAAGAATTGCTTGGCGATGATGGAAGCGAGCGAACCGTACAGGTAAAAATCGTACCATTCAAAGACGGTGCCCAAGGATGATGCAAAGATGACCTTGCGTTCCTCGGGCGTGATAGGTGTGCCTTTGGTGGAAAATTTCCGTACGTCGGCCGGGCCGGATGGTGATGCCATGGTTTGTCTCCCTATGTTTTATAGTGAACTGGTGCCGCGGTCTTTTTGACCATTCTTGCAACAGCTGGAGGCGAGTGTGTTCTCCGAACCTTACGTCATGCTTGCTTGAAACTTACACCAAGCTTACAAATCGATGTTGCCCCGAACTTTGCGAACGACCGTACTTAAATGTGCTATTCTCATTCCGCAGATACCTCACCCCATAATATCCCCACAAGGAGACACAGCATGAATGAAGCCGTCATCGTATCGACCGCCCGCACGGGCTTGGCCAAGTCCTGGAAGGGCGCGTTCAACATGACGCATGGCGCCACCCTGGGCGGCCATGTGCTGGCGGCCGCCGTCGAGCGCGCGCGCATCGAGGCGGAAGAAGTGGAAGACGTGCTGGTCGGCTGCGCCTTTCCCGAAGGCGCCACGGGCGGCAACATCGCGCGCCAGGTGGCGCTGCGCGGCGGCTGCCCCGTCACGACGGCTGGCATGACCGTTAACCGTTTCTGTTCCTCGGGCTTGCAGGCCATCGCCCTGGCGGCGCAGCGCATCATCGCCGGCGAAGGCGATATCTATGCGGCCGGGGGCGTGGAATCGATTTCCTGCGTGCAAAACGAAATGAATACGCATATGTACCGCGACGTCTGGTTGCAGCAGCACAAGCCGGAAGTGTACTGGCCCATGCTGCAGACGGCCGAAACCGTGGCCAAGCGCTACCAGATTTCGCGCGAGCGCCAGGATGCCTACGGCGCGCAAAGCCAGCAGCGCGCAGCAAGCGCCCTGGCCGCCGGCCTGTTCGACGCGGAAATCGTGCCGATGACCACCATCATGGGCGTGGCCGACAAGGCCAGCGGCATGCTGGTCTCGCGCGAAGTGACGATTTCCGCCGATGAAGGCATCCGCGCCGACACGACGTATGACGGCGTGGCGAAGATCCGCCCGGCCATTCCTGGCGGCGTCATCAGCGCCGGCAACGCCAGCCAGTTTTCCGATGGCGCTTCGATGGCCATCGTCATGAATGCGAAAGTGGCCGAAGCGAAAGGTCTACAACCGCTGGGCGTCTTCCGCGGCTTTGCCGTGGCCGGCTGCGAACCCGATGAAATGGGTATCGGCCCCGTGTTTGCCATCCCGAAACTGCTGAAAAAAGCGGGCTTGACTGTCGCCGACATCGGTCTGTGGGAACTCAATGAAGCGTTCGCCGTGCAAGTGCTGTATTGCGCCGACACCCTGGGCATCCCCATGGACCGCCTGAACGTGAACGGCGGCGCGATTGCCGTCGGCCACCCGTACGGCGTGTCGGGCGCCCGCCTGACGGGCCACGCCTTGATCGAAGGCAAGCGCCGCGGCGTCAAATACGTGGTCGTGACCATGTGCATCGGCGGCGGGCAGGGCGCGGCCGGGCTGTTCGAAGTACTGTGATGTAAATTAAACCCAGTCTGCGGGCGGCCTTCGAGGCTGCCCGTTTGTTTTGCGCGCCTGCTTCCTGCAAGACGCGCCGATAGCGGGTACAGTAATGCTTCATTAATAAACAAGCAGCCTGCCACCATGATCAAGCACATCGTTTTCTGGAAACTGTTAGACCACGCCGAAGGCGCCGACCGCGCCACGAATGCGTTGAAGCTCAAGGCCCTGCTCGATTCCTGTTCCGACCTGGTGCCCGGCATCTTGAAATTCGAAGCCGCTGTGGCCCAGCCGGGCCTGGAAGCGACCTACGACATTGTCCTGTACAGCGAATTCGCCAGCCGCGAAGCGCTCGACGCCTACCAGAACCATCCCGAGCACGTGAAAATCAAGCCGTTTTTTGGGGCCGTGCGGGAAGCGCGGCAGTGCATGGATTACGAGATTTAGTCGTTACGCAACAGACACCCGGGGTCAGTCGCTTCGCGATCGGAATGCGTCCCATTGGGACGCATTCCCCCGCCGGGTCTGACCCCAGCCTTCCGCTGATCTTCTCTATCGTCAAGGAGCACCATGACCACCTACCAACGCATCGTCCTCGCCTCGCGGCCCGCCTCCAATGAGGAGGTCAACCCGGCACATTTTCGCCTGGAAAATCAAGACCTTCCCGCCATCAAGGATGGTGAATTGCTGGTACGCAATCAGTACCTGTCGCTCGATCCTTACATGCGCGGGCGCATGAGTGCCAATAAAAGCTATGCGGCGCCGCAGGCTTTGAATGAAACCATGATCGGCGGTACGGTGGGCGTCGTGCTGGAATCGAAGCATCCGAAGTTCGCTGCAGGCGACACGGTCGTGGGAACCCTGGGCTGGACGGAAGTGGCCGTGTCGGATGGCACCATGCTGCGCAAGGTCGACACGACGCAGATTCCCGCTTCGGCTTACCTGGGTTCCGTCGGCATGCCGGGCATGACGGCCTGGTATGGTTTGAATCAGATCATGGCGCCGAAGGCGGGCGAAACGGTGGTCGTGTCGGCTGCCAGCGGCGCCGTGGGCAGCGTGGTGGGGCAGCTGGCGAAATTGAAAGGCTGCCGCGTCGTCGGCATCGCCGGCGGCGCGGACAAGTGCGCCTATGTGGTGAACGAACTGGGTTTCGACGCCTGCGTCGATTACAAGGCGGGCAATCTTGAGGCCGATCTGGCGGCGGCCACGCCGGACGGCATCGACGCCATCTTTGAAAACGTGGGCGGCGCCATCTTCGATGCGGCGCTGGCGCGCACCAACGCGTTTGGCCGGATCGCCGTGTGCGGCTGGATCGCCGGCTACAACGGCGAACCGACGCCGCTCGACAATGCGCGCCTGATCCTCACCAACCGCCTGACCGTGCGCGGCTTCATCGTTTCGGAACAGCCGGAATTCTGGCCGCAGGGACTGACGGAACTGGGAACGCTGGTGGCGACGGGCAAGCTGAAATTCCGCGAATCCGTGGCCGACGGCCTGGCCAGCGCGCCCGAGGCCTTCATCGGCCTCTTAAAAGGGCGCAACTTCGGCAAGCAGCTGGTGAAGTTGTAAGCGGGCCGTCCTGAAAAGTGACCGGCTGCGCCCGGTAGCGCAGCAAAGCTTTCAATAGATCGGGAGCGTGAAATCCTCGTCGATCCTACGCGCCTTGCTCGTGGCGTTCGCTTGCAACAGCGACTGGATCAGGGCGCTGCCGAAGCACCGTTGCAGCAGGTGCGCGATGGCGATGCCGAACCGCGTCCGCACGTGCATGAGCCGGATGAGGCGAGGGCTCAGCTCCTGCTGCGACCGCTCGGCATACGGGCGAAGGATGCGTTCGTATGCCTCGAAAGCCTGGGTGTGGGTCGCGCATCTCTTGATTTCCCCCGCCAGCACGTAGGCTCCCACCAGCGCCAGCGCCGTGCCCTTGCCCGTGAATGGCGTCGGGCAGTGCGCCGCATCGCCCAGCAAGACCAGCCGGCCTTTTGACCAGGTGGAAGCTTGCACCTGGCTCATCGGCCCGAAGTAGACGTCCTGGACGGCATCCAGCTCGGCGATAATACGATCGGCCACCTTGCCCCGGCCCACCAGTGCCGCACGCAGCATCTCGCGCGGCGACGGCGTCGTCGGACTCCGCAGGCCAGGCTCAGCGGCAGGAAAGGTCATCAGCACGGTAGTGTGCGTCAAGCCACCTGGCCTGAGGTTGATCATCGTCCCGCCTATGCCATTGACGGAGCAGGCCCAGAAGTCGTCCTCCGGTCGCCGGGGAATGTTGAAAAACGCCATGTAGGCGCCGAGGTAACGCATGCGCGTTTCAGCGGCCAGCGCCAGATCTCTGGTCGGCGAGCTCACGCCGTCGGCGCAGATCACCAGCGCGAAGTCCTCTGCCGTGCCATTGGCAAAGGTTGCCCGCACGCCATTTTCAATCTCTTCAACGCCACTGACGGACGTGCCAAAACGGTAGTCGCAAGTGCCGCGGGTCGCATCGAACAAAATACGGGCGAAATCGCCGCGCAGGATTTCGAAATCGCAGGTCAGTCCGCCGATACTACCTTTGGGAAAAACAGCCACCACCTTGCTGGCCGCGTCGAGCCACTTCTGTCCGCACTCCAGCGTGTCGCGCGCCTCGACCTGCTCCGTCAAACCCATGCGCTTGATGACCTGCTGCGCGGCGCCCTTCACATCGACGTTCTGCCCGCCGTCCCTGAGCGCGCCGGCCTTTTCGACGAGCACCACGGAGTAGCCGTACCTGCTCAGCCACCAGGCACACGCGGGGCCGGCGATGCCGCCGCCGCAGATCAGGATTTTCTTCGTTTGTTCCATGTGACAGCTTTCGTGGTTGTGATGTCAGCGTCCATGTTAGGCGCGCCACGTGTTGGTCACAATGAGCCAACAGGCCATGTTATATTGAATTCTTGCCACTGATACTCACCCTTGAAAGGTGCCCGATGCCTGTTTTCAGCGACGATTCGTCCAGCGACTGGGAAGACCCCGACTGCGTGCCAAGGCCGGTGGTCACGCTTGGCGCCGTTGGCCGCGACATGGATAGCCGCAAGGAGAGGGATTTCCATCAGCATCGAAAAGGCCAGTTCCTGCTTTGGATGCGCGGCGTGCTGACCTGCGAGGTCGACGGTGGCTTCTGGTTGGTGCCGCCAGGAAGCGCCATTTGGGTACCCGGTGGCACACAACATCGAATGGATGGGGCCGGCACGGTCGATTGTTACGTGGTGTATGTCGATCCTGCGGAGGACGACGCGTTGCCGCGGGAGTGCTGCACCTTGTCGACCACGCCGCTGCTGCGTGAATTGGTGATCCGTTCAGCGGCATTGCCGATGCGCTACGAAGAGGGCGGCATGGCGTCACGAGTCATGACACTGCTTCTCGACGAAATGGCGCTGGCGCAGCGCGGCCAGGTTCATCTTCCCCTGACGCCAGACAAGCGGCTACGCAAACTGGTCCAGTGGATCATGGCGCGTCCGTCCGATCCGGGTAACATCGAATCATGGGCGCAGCGGATGGGCATCAGTGCGCGCACGCTGTCACGCCTGGTGTCCCGGGAAACCGGCATGAGTTTCGGAAGCTGGCGCAGGCAACTGCATATCTTGCTCGCCTTGCAATGGATGGCCAGGGGCGCCACGGTCCAGCATGTCGCAGAGGGCCTGGGCTACGAGAACGCGAGCAATTTTGTCGTCATGTTTCGCAAAATACTCGGTGAAACACCTGGACGTTACTTGAAATCGAACGCTTGAGCCGCACCACCTGCCAAGGCGTGGCAGGCCGTGCGACAATGGCGGCCCCTCTCTTATTACCGCATGCCATGACCAAGCACACCATCCGCCTCGGCGACTGGGCCACCCTGGGCTCCGACGCCACCGCCATCCGTTTTGAAGTCTTTGTCGATGAACAGAAAGTGCCGGCCGAGATTGAACTCGACGACATGGACGCCGTCTGCCTGCACGCCGTCGCCTATGATGACTTTGGTGCCGCCATCGGCACGGGCCGGTTACTGCCCGATGGCCACATCGGCCGTATGGCCGTGCGCCAGCCGGGACGCGGCACGGGCGTGGGCGGCGCCATGTTGACTTTGCTGATGGAGAAAGCCCGCGAACGCGGCGATGCAGCGGTGGTGCTGAATGCGCAAACCGTGGCCGCGCCATTTTATGCGCGCCACGGTTTCGTGCAGCAGGGGGAACAGTTTGAAGAGGCGGGGATTGCGCATGTGGAGATGCTGCTGGTGTTTTAGGGTGTTGTCGGATTACGGCCTGCGGCCTAATCCGACCTACGCCTGTCGTTGCACGTAGGTCGGGTTAGCGCAAAGCGCGTAACCCGACAACACCAGCAAAATCAGTTCTGCGCGTGCGACTGGCGCCATTTGTCGAGAATCACCGCCAGCACGATCACGACGCCTTTCGCCACATACTGCCAGAACGACGACAGCCCCAGAATCGTCAAGCCGTTGTTCATCACGCCGATGATCAGGGCGCCGATGACGGTGCCCCAGACGGAACCCACGCCGCCCATCAGGCTGGTGCCGCCGAGCACGACGGCTGCAATCGCATCGAGTTCATAACCGGTACCCCAGTTGCCGTTGGCCGCATACAGACGGCTGGCCGACATGGCGCCGCCCAGGCCGGCGAACAGGCCGCTGATCGTGTAGACAAACATCAGCACGAGGCCGACCTTGATACCGGTCAAGCGGGCCGCCTGGATATTGCCGCCGACGGCGTAGATATGCAGGCCCAGTGTCGTCTTGCGCAAAATAAACCACGTCAGCACGACGACGGCCGCCGCCAGCCAGATCAGCCAGGGCACGGCCAGGAAGCTGCCGTTGCCCATCCATTCAAAGCTCGGGATTTCCGTGTTCAGCACGCTGGTGCCGTCCGCCAGCAGGTAGGCGGCGCCGCGCAGGGCCGTCATGGTGCCCAGGGTCACGACAAACGGGTTCAGGCCGACGAGGGCGACCAGCACGCCATTGAGCGCGCCCAGCAGCAGGCCGACGATGAGGAAGGCGGGAATCGAGAAGCCGGCGAACTGGGCCGACAGCGACATCAGCATGCCTGCCACGGCCGAGACGGCCAGCACGGAACCGACGGACAAATCGATGCCGCTGGTCAGGATGACGAAGGTCATGCCGGACGCCAGCACGATGTTGATCGACACCTGGCGGAAGATGTTCATGGTGTTATTGCTGGTCATGAACGTCGACGTGCCGTCGGCCGAGAAATACACGGTCAGGCCGTACATGGCCAGGTAGAGCACCACCAGCACGGGCAGCATGCCCAGGCGGCGCATCAGGTTCGAAGCATTGAAGGGTTCGCCGGCGCGCGCGGCGCCGCTGGTGGTACTCGTTGTCATGTTAAATCTCCTGAATGGTTGTTCTTTTATGCCGCTTCCAGCTGGGTGGCATAAGCAAGGATGTTTTCCTGCGTGATGTCGTCGCCCGTGACTTCGCCGGTGAGCCTGCCTTCGCACATCACCATCACGCGGTCGCAAATGCCGACCAGCTCGGCCAGTTCGCTGGAAATGCACAGCACGGCGGTGCCCGCGTCCGCCAGTTGGTGGATGATCTTGTAAATTTCGCTCTTCGCGCCCACGTCCACGCCCCGCGTCGGTTCATCGAGGATGAGGACCTTCGGCGCGATGGCCAGCCAGCGCGCCAGCAAGACTTTCTGCTGGTTGCCGCCGGACAGTCCGCCGACGATGCCGTCCGGCCCCGACACTTTCACGTTGAGGTTGCTGATGGCTTCGCGCGTGAGCTGGGTCAGGGCGCCACGGTTGACCACGCCCGCCGTCGCATGCTTGGACAGGATATTCATCGACATGTTTTCCATGGCCGACAATTGCATGAACAGGCCCAGGCTCTTGCGGTCTTCGGGCAGGTAGCCGATACCGTGGCGGATGGCTGCCAGCGGCCGGTGGATGTGCACTTCCTGGCCATCGAGCCACACTTGCCCCGATTGCTTCTTGTCCGCGCCAAAGATCAGGCGCGCCAGTTCCGTGCGGCCTGCGCCGACGAGGCCGGCAAGACCCGTCACTTCGCCCGCATGCAGGGCGAACGAGGCCGGCTTGACCTTGCCGCCGCCCACCTTGTCCACGCGCAAGCGCTCGGCGCCCCGGGTGGTGCGGCGCTGGTGCGAGTAAAAGTCGTCGGCAGGGCGGCCCACCATCATTTGCACGACTTTCTTTTGATCCAGCTCATCCTTGCCCAGCTCGCCCACATAGGCGCCGTCGCGCAGCACCGTGATGCGGCGCGCCAGGCGTTCCACTTCGGCCATGCGGTGGCTGATGTAGAGTACGGCCAGGCCCTTGTCGCGCTGTTCTTCGATGATGCGGAACAATTGTTCTGTTTCCCGGTCGGACAGGGCGGCAGTGGGCTCGTCCATGATCAGGATGCGGCTTTCATGCACGAGGGCGCGGGCGATTTCCACCTGCTGCTGCTCGGCGATCGACAGGGCCGACACCATGGTGTCGGCGTCGAAGCGGGAACCGAGATCGGCCAGGATGGCGTTCGTGCGCGCGCGCATTTCGCCGCCCTTGACGGTCCAGAACGGTCCCTTCGGCTCGCTGCCCATGAAGACGTTCTGCGCCACCGTCATGTTCTTGGCCACGCTCAGTTCCTGGTAGATCAGGTTGATGCCCAGCGCGCGTGCCTCGCCCGGGTTGCGGATGCGGATCGGCTTGCCGTCGAGAATGATCTCGCCCGCGTCCGGCGTGTACACGCCGGATAAAATCTTCATCAGGGTACTCTTGCCGGCGCCGTTCTCGCCCATCACGGCATGGATTTCGCCGCTGCGCACGGTCAGGTGCACGCCGCGCAGCGCGCGCGTGGCGCCAAAGCGCTTCTCGATGCCGCGCATTTCAAAAATAATATCGTCGCTCATGACTGTCCTTCCTTGCTTGTGAAACTGGCGCCGCCTGCCATAGGCTGGCGGCGCCTCGTGGTTCAGGTCAGGCAGATCAGTTCTTTACCCAGCCCGTGTAGGTGGCGACGTTTTCCTTGGTGATGGCCGGGGTCGGCAACAGCACCATGGTCTGTTTCGGCGTGCGGCCGTTCATGATGTCGTAGCCCATTTGCACGGCGTCGGTCGCCATGCGGTACGGGTTTTGCGCCGAGGTGGCGGCAAACAGGCCGGCCTTGTTTTTCAGGGCGTTCTGGCCATCGGGCGCGCCATCGACGGCCGTGATCAGTTTCACGTCCGTGCGCTTCGATTGCTTGATCGCCAGTTCTGCGCCGATACCGGTCGGGTCATTGATGGCGAACACGCCGTCGATCTTCGGATGGGCCGTCAGCAGATTCGACATCACGGTCATGCCGCCGTCGCGGCTGCCGCCGGCGTTCTGGTTATCGGACAGGATCTTGATATCCTTGAACGCAGCCAGGGTTTTCTTGCAGCCGTTGACGCGGTCGATCACGGACGTGACCGGCGGGCCGTTCAGAATCACCACATTGCCCTTGCCGCCGATCTGCTTGGCCAGGTAGGCGCACGACACGTCGCCAGCCATGGTGTTGTCGGACATCACGGTGGCCGAAGCACCCACGGCGCCCACGTCGACGGCGATCACGACCACGCCCGCATTGCGCGCTTTCTTGATGGCTGGCGCGATGCCCTTGGAATCGACGGCGTTCAGGATGATGATGTCGGTCTTGTTGGCAATAAAGTTTTCGATCTGGTCCACCTGGGTGTTCAGGTCATACTTGCTGGACACCGTGGTGACTTTCACGCCAGGGCCGCCCAGCTTTTTCGCGCTTTCTTCCGCGCCGCGGCCAATCGCCACGAAGAACGGGTTGGCCAGGTCGCCCACGCTCACGCCGATCGATTTCAGCGGTTTGTCAGCAGCGAAAGCGCCACAGGCGGCGGACAGCAGCAGGGAGGCGGTAATGACTTTTTTCATGAGGATCTCCAAGGGTTTTTATTGTGAAAAACAAACGGTGCTACGGGTGAAAAAGGGTGCCAACTTATTGACTGCGTAATTTCTCGATCATGGCGTCCAGCTTGCCCGCATCGACGGCAAAGCCGCGGATGCCTTCGGCCAGCTTTTCGGTCGCCATCGCGTCGTCGTTCAAGGCGTAGCGGAAAGCGGCTTCGTCATACGTGATGGCCGGCTGCGCCTCGCCCAGGTCGGCGCCCAGGGCGCGCTCGAACGGTGCATCTGCCGTTTCGAGTTTCGCCAGCAGATCGGGGCTGATGGTCAGCAAGTCGCAGCCGGACAGGGCCGTGATCTGGCCCACGTTGCGGAAGCTGGCGCCCATCACTTGCGTGGCGATGCCATGTTGTTTGTAGTAATTGAAGATGCGCGTGACCGACTGTACACCTGGATCGTTGGACAAGCTGCGCGCCGCTTCGTCCCATGTGGCGCCCATCGATTTCTTGTGCCAGTCGTAGATGCGGCCCACGAATGGCGAAATCAGCCGCACTTTCGCATCGGCGCAGGCGACGGCCTGGCAAAACGCGAACAGCAGGGTCAGGTTGCAAAAGATGCCGTCTTTTTCCAGCTCGCGTGCCGCCTGGATGCCTTCCCAGGTGGCGGCGACCTTGATCAGCACGCGCTCGCGGCTAATGCCGGCTTGCTCGTACAGGGCGATCAGGCGGCGCCCGCGGGCCACGGTGGCATCGCGGTCAAAACTCAGGCGGGCATCGACTTCCGTCGATACGCGGCCCGGCACCACCTTCAAAATTTCCAGGCCGAAGCGCACCAGTACCTGGTCGACGATATCGTCCAGCGACGCGTTCTTGTGCGCGGCGACAGTGCTTTCCAGCAAGGGCGCGTAATCGGGCTGCAGCACGGCTTTTAAAATCAGCGACGGATTGGTGGTGGCGTCCTGCGGCGCGAAGCGCGCCAGTTGCAAAAAGTCGCCCGTGTCGGCGACAACGGTGCTGTGTTGTTTCAATAGTTGCAGCTGATTCATTACTCTTCCTTATCACTGAGTTGGTGCAAGGCTTGCACGGCGGGAAACAGGCTACGGTAGCGGCTGTAGCGGATGCTCAAGGCTGCGCTGTGCGCGGCATCGGGCAGGAAAGTGTTTTTGATGGGCAAGCTGGTGGCCAGCAGCTGGCGCTGGCCGATGGCGGCAAAGCCGAGCTTGGCCGCGCCCAGGCTGGCGGACAGTTCGCTGTTGTGCAGGGTGCGCATCTCGCGGCCCAGCACATTGGCCAGCAATTGCGCCCAGTACTGGCTGCGCGCGCCGCCGCCCACCAGCATGCAGTGGGGAACGACGGCGCCTGTCGACGTGACGGCCGCCATCGCGTCGCGCAAGGCAAAGGCCACGCCTTCGAGCACGGCATAGCCGAGCTGCGCCGGCGTGCTGTCGTGGCCCAGTTGCAAAAAGGCACCGCGCACTTGCGGGTCGTTATGCGGCGTGCGCTCACCGGACAGATACGGCAGGAACAGGGGCGCGGACGGCGCGACGGGGATATCGAGCGGCAAGAGCGCCTCCACCAGCGCCAGCAGGGCCGCCTCGTCGGGCTGGCCCAGCACGCCAGTGGCCCAGCGCAAGCAACTGGCGCCGGACAAGATCGCGCCCATCGCATACCAGCGGCCGGGCAGGGCGTGGCAAAAGCTGTGCACGCCGCCGGCCGGATTGCCCAAAGGCTGTTCTGTGACGGAAACGATGGCGGCGCTGGTGCCCAGCGAAATGAAACTGTCGCCGCCGTTGACGGCGCCGATGCCCACGGCCGAGACGGGGTTGTCGCCGCCGCCGGCCGCCACCACCACGTTTGCTGGCAAGCCCAGCTTGTCTGCGACGGCGGCCAGCACGGTACCCGTGGCGGCATCGCCTTCGGCCAGCGCCGGCATCTGTTCCGGTATCAAGCCGCAGGCGGCCAGCATGGGGGCGAACCAGGCACGGCTGGCTTCGTCCAGCCACAGCGTACCGGCCGCGTCGGACATGTCGGTGACCTTGTTGCCCGTCAGGTGCAGGCGCAGGTAGTCTTTCGGCGACAGCAGGCAGGCGATGGCGGCAAAGGCGTCAGGCTCGTGGTTTTGCAGCCACAGCAGTTTTGGCGCCGTCAGGCCCGCCATCGGCAGGCTGCCCGTCACGTCCGCATACGCGGGATAGTCGCGCGCCAGGTTGGCCGCTTCGGCTTCGGCGCGCGCATCGTTCCACAGGATGGCGGGACGGATCACGGCGTCTTGGTCGTCGAGCAGCACGGCGCCGTGCATCTGGCCCGACAGGCCGATGCAGGCGATCTGTGCGTATTCCTGCGGCCAGCCGGCGCGCAGCTGCGCCAGGGCGTTGACGCAGGCGGCCCACCAGTCTTGCGGCGCTTGTTCGGACCAGCCCGGCTGTGGGCGGCTGGTGTCGACGCGCACGGACGCCTGGCCGCGCACGGCGCCAGTGCTGTCCATCAGCACGGTTTTCAGTTCGGAGGTACCGAGGTCGATACCGAGGGAAATCGCTGGATGCATGTTGATTTACTGTAAAAGGTCAGGGGCAGCCGCAGGAATTGCGTACGCGCAAGGTCGGCGACAGGCGCTGCACGTGCTGGGCACGGCCGGGATGGGCGATGCGCTCGATCAGCAGGTCGACGGCCATGGCGCCCAGCTCTTCGAGCGGCTGCGCCATCACGGTCAGGCGGGGGCTGAAGTAATCGGCCCAGTCGAAATCATCGAAGCCAGCCAGCGCGACGTCTTGCGGTACCGCAATGTGCGCGTCGCGCAAGGCATGCATGGTGCCGATGGTCATCAAGTTATTGCCGGCCACAATGGCGGTCGGGCGCTGTCCGGCAGGCAAGGCCAGCAATTCGCGGGTGGCCGCGCCGCTGCGCTCGAGGTTGGAGTCGCCCGAGCGCAGCAGTTCCGGGTCAAACGCGATATTGGCGCGCTGCAAGGCCAGGCGGTAGCCGTCGATACGCTCGTGCGTCGTGGACAGGCCGGGCGCGCCCGCGATGAAGCCGATGCGGCGGTGGCCGTGGGCCGTGATCAGGTGGCTGACCAGTTCTGCCGTCGCCTCGATGTTTTCCACGCCCACCTGGTCGAACGGTTGTGGCGACATGCGGTCGACCAGCACGGAAGCGATCTTGTTGCTGGTCAAATAGTCGAGGGCGCGGTTGTGCGGATCGCCGGACGGCGCCAGCACGATGCCGTCGACCCGGCGCTGGTGCAAGTTCTGTACCACTTTGAGTTCCTGCTCGGGATCGTCATGCGTATCAGAAAACAGCATCATCAAGCCATGGCGCGTGCAGGCCGCCTCGATGGCGCGCACGGTTTCACTGAAGTAATGATTGGTGAAGGCGGAAATGGCCACGCCGATGGTGCCCGACGAGGAGCCGGCCAGCGCGCGCGCCAGCATGTTCGGCACATAGCCGATCTGCTGCATGGCCGCATTGACGGCGGCGACGGTTTTCGGGCTGACCTTGCGGGTGCCGTTGACTACGTGCGAGACGGTCGACAGCGATACGTCCGCCGCCCGCGCTACATCTTCCATGGTGGCCATGGTGTCTCCTGAGGTTTTTATTATTATTGTGTACTGCGATAGTGTGCGGCTGTGTCGCCGCGATTGAAGCTATCGTAAACAAAAGAAAGCGCTTGCGCAAGCGCTTTCTTTTTTGTGCGAGCGGATGTCGAGTGAGTTTTTGATGAAGAGAGGGGAAGCTTGCGTAGGTCGGATTAGCGCGCCGCAGGGGCGCGTAATCCGACATCGTGGACGGTGGTGATGCCGGTTGAGGGCGCTGGTGTTGTCGGCTTACGCGCTTGCGCGCTAACCCGACCTACGCATGATGCAAGGTGGCGTTATTGAATCACCAGCTCATGCAATTCGCCAGGAGAATCCCGAAACAATTTGACGACGGTGGAGGTGCGCGTGCCGTAGCCCGGCGTTTCGATGCAGACGGCGGACAGCACGCGCTCGAGGTCGAGTGGCACGCCCGTGTCCGGCAAGCGGAAGTCGGGCGCACGCGTGGTGTCGGCCAGCATGTCGAAATACGCTTCGTCGGGCGCGCCCTGGCACAGCAAACTGGCGAACTGGGCCTTGGTCTTCAGGACCTTCGGCCATGGCGCGTCGAGCAGGGCGTTCGACAGGCCGTAGATGCCAGGTTCCAATGGCTGGCCATTGCGCGCATCGCCATCGCCGCGGTTGGAAAACCAGATCAGGGTGTCCGCGTCGCCCAGCACCAGGTTAAAACCGTTGTAGGCTTTGCAGCCGGGGCGGATTTGCGCGATGTAGTCTTGCGGCGACATGTTGCCAGCCAGGTAGTCGGCTACGAGGGCGCCGCGCGAAGGGGCGTCCGGGTTGCGGTCTTGCGGGCTGCGGATATTCGTGATGGCGGCAAAGCGCGAGCTGCCGGCGCCGGCTTGGGTGATGCCCATCCAGCTGCCGCCCGCCTGCAGGTCGCGGCCCGCATACACTTGCGGGTGTTCGGGCCAGGCGCCGGCGGGGGCGCTGGCGCGTTCATAGAATTCGTCGCGGTTGGCGGCGGCAATCAGCGGGATGTGCGGATTGACTTTCCAGGCAAAAACGATCAGGCACATGGAGGCAAATCCATGAACACTTCCGTATGGCGCGCGCCGGCCGTCAATGACAGCAAGCCCGCTTCGTCGGCTGCGCTGGCCAGCAGTTCCGTAAAGCCTTCGCCGACGACGGGATAAATTTCCATCCACGTCTGCAAGCCATCCTTGGCGTCAGGACGGCGCTTGAGTTGCGGCGCCACGCCTGAGGCGGCCGCCAGCTTGGTTTGCAAGGCGCGCACCCGGGCTTCCAGCGCCTGAGCGTACTCTTCTTTTACCTGATAGTAAACGTACAGATCTTTCATGGCATTCTCACAAGTCGAGTGCGTCTAGCACGTAAGGCATGGTCAGGAATTGCACGGCGGCGCCCTGGGCTGTGCCGTAGCGCACGGCGCCGGCGGCGCTGGCACCTTCTTCGATGGCGCCCAGCTTCATTTCAACGAGGGCGTCGATGCCGCCCACGCCGTTGGGCGCGGCGTTGACGACCATGCCGCAAGGCTGCTCGGGGTCGCTGACGGCGAATAGTTCGCCGCCGGCCACGACCGATGGATCGGCAATGCTGACGAGGGTGGTGCGGCGCTTGAGCTTGCCCAGATACTGGCTGCGCGCGACGATTTCCTGGCCCGGGTAGCAGCCTTTCTTGAAATTGACGCCGCCCAGCAGCTCGAAGTTGACCATCTGCGGCACGAATTGTTCTTGCGTCGCGGCCGTGATCTGCGGGATGCCCGCGTGGATCTCTGACAATTGCCAGGCGTCATTGCCTCCCTTGGCCAGCTGTTGCGTCAATGGGGGCCACACGTCGCGCGCCGTGGCGGCAGACGTCAGCCATTCATAGCGGGCGCTGCCAAAGGCATCGGCCACGCGCAGCAGGGTACCCAACTCATGCTCGACCTTGCTGAACGGCGTGGCGGGCAGCGTGGGGAACCAGGCGGACAGGGCCGCGCTGGCCTTTTGGCCGCCGAGGCCCAGAACGACTTGATTGGTGTCATCAAAGGACGCATCGTGCAGCTTGGCCTTGGCGCGCAGCACGAACATTTGCAGCCGCTTCTGGATAGCTGGCTGTATGGTGCGCGGCAATTGCAGATAAATGGTGGTGGCGTTGCGCCACATCAGGAAACTGGCCAGCAAGCGGCCCTTCGGCGTGCAGTAGCCGGCCAGGCGCACTTGCTCCTGGCTCAGGTGTTCCACGTCGTTGGTCAGCTGGCCGTGCAGGAAACTGGCTGCCTCGTCGCCGTTCAAGCCGATCAAGCCCTGGTCCGTGATGGCCGCGACAAAACCTTCTTGCAGCTGGGGCACTGTCAGGGACTGGCCGAAATCATGGATAGGGGCGGCGGCGATGGGGGCAGTGCCGTCAGGCGCGCCATCGATGGCAACGGGGCGGGCGCCTTGGGCGGTTAAAAATTGATTCCAGTTATTCATAATTTCCATTAGATCAGCGATTAAGCATTATCATTACGGGTTCATTATAGTGATGTCGCGCAAATTGCGTCGGCAGCGGCAAGATTGCCAGTGTTGGCGCCGCTTTGCGCGGACTTGCTTCACAAATGAACGATCATAACAAGCGCGCGTTGCCCGCCAGCGAGCGCATCACAAGAATCGGAACAATGGCTTTTTTTAAAAAACTTGTAGTCAGCTCAGTCATCGCCGCCATCGGCGTCGGCGGTACTTTTGTGTATTGGGCGCAGCAGCCCATCACCACGGACGGCGAGGCGATCCCGTTTACGATCGCGCCGGGCAGCGGTGCGCATGCGGCCGGCCAGCAGATCGCGGACGCGGGCGTGCCCATCGTGCCCATCCTGTTCAACATGCTGGCGCGCATCGAAGGCAAGACCTCGAAGATCAAGGCCGGTTCCTATGAGTTGAAACCGGGCACCACGCCGCAGCGTCTGATCACGCAGCTGGCGCGCGGCGAATTCGCGCAAGAGTCGCTGACCATCATCGAAGGCTGGACCTTCAAGCAGATGCGCCTGGCGATGGCGAATCACCCTGGCCTCAAGCACGATACCGTGGGCCTGTCCGACAAGGAGCTGATGGCGAAGATCAGCCCGGAATACGTGCACCCGGAAGGCTTGTTCTTCCCGGATACATATTTGTTTGCCAAGGGCGCCAGCGAAATGCAGATTTTCAGGCAGGCGCACACGGCCATGATCGGCCGCCTTTCCGAAGCGTGGGACAAGCGCGATCCGGCCTTGCCATATAAAAACCCGTACGAGGCGCTGATCATGGCTTCCATCGTGGAAAAAGAAACGGGGCAAAAGTCCGAGCGCGCGATGATCGCCGGCGTGTTCGTCAACCGCTTGAAAACAGGCATGCTGCTGCAGACGGACCCGACCGTGATCTATGGCATGGGCGATAACTACCAAGGCAAGATCCGCAAACGCGACCTGGAAGCGGACACCCCTTACAATACCTACACGCGCGGCGGCTTGCCGCCCACGCCGATCGCCCTGGCTGGCGCGCAATCGCTGACGGCGGCGCTGGCGCCGGCCCGCACGCAGGCGCTGTATTTCGTCGCGCGCGGAGATGGCACCAGCCAGTTCTCGGCCAATTTGCCTGACCATAACCGCGCCGTGAATCAGTATCAGCGTTAATATCATTACAAGATTAAGAGTTTCATGACACAACACTATCAACCCCGCTTCATCACCTTCGAAGGCATCGATGGCGCGGGCAAGTCGACGCATATCGGCTTTGTGACCGACTACCTGCGGCAGCGGGGCGTGAGCCTCGTTTCATCGCGCGAACCGGGCGGCACCAGCCTGGGCGAAAAGCTGCGCGAACTGCTGCTGCATGAAAAAATGCACCTGGAAACGGAAGCCTTGCTGATGTTCGCCAGCCGCCGCGAACACATCGCGCAAGTCATCGCACCCGCCCTGGAACGGGGCGAGTGGGTCATTTCCGACCGGTTTAGCGATGCCAGCTTTGCCTACCAGGGCGGCGGACGCGGCATGGACTTGGGCAAGATGGAAGCGCTGGAAGCATGGGTGCACCCGCACTTGCAGCCGGACCTGACATTCCTGTTCGACGTGCCGCTGGCTGTCGCCAGAGCCCGCCTGGATGCCACGCGCGCGCTCGACAAGTTCGAGCAGGAGCAGGCCGACTTCTTTGCCGCCACGCGCAACGAGTACCTGCGCCGCGCGGCCCAGTTCCCGGAACGCTTCCGCATCATCGATTCCACGCAAAGCATTGGCGATATTCAAGTACAGCTGGCAAAACTGCTGGATATTTTGCTCGAACAAAGCCCTGTAATACGCTGATTTAAAAGAATAAAATGACCAGTTCTCTCTATCCGTGGCAACAGGACGCCTGGCAGCAATTGCAAGCCTTGCGTCCGCGCATGCCGCACGCCATTTTGTTCCATGGCGCGCAAGGCATCGGCAAGGCCGACTTCATCGAGCATTTCGCGCAAGCTTTGCTGTGCGAAGACGTGCGCGCCGACGGCCACGCCTGCGGCGCTTGCGCCTCGTGCGGTTGGTTTAGCCAGGGCAACCATCCCGATTACCGCCGGGTCCGTCCGGAAGCGCTGGAAGACGAGGTGGCGGACGACGGCGAAGAGGGCGAAGGCGCGAAGAAAAGCGCCAAGACCAAGACGCCGTCGAAAGACATCAAGATCGAGCAGATCCGCAACCTGGCCGACTTCATGAACATTTCCACGCACCGCCAGGGCTTGCGCGTGGTGGTGCTGTACCCGGCCGAGGCGCTGAATACGCCGGCCTCGAACGCCTTGCTGAAAACCCTGGAAGAGCCGCCGCCGGGCACTTTGTTCCTGCTGGCCTCGAATAGCCTGGACCGCTTACTGCCGACAATCCTGTCGCGCTGCCGCAAATTCGCCTTGCCCATGCCCAGCCACGAGCAGGCCTTGACGTGGCTCAAGCAACAAGGCTTGAACGATGCGGACAGCTGGCTGCGCGAGCAGGGCGGCGCGCCGCTGGCCGCGCTGGCCCAGTCCGAATCGGGCGGCCGCGAAGAAACGGAACAGTTGCTGCAGGTGCTGGCCAATCCCGGCGTGGAAGCGGCCCTGAAGGCGGCCGATAAATTGCAGAAGGCGCCGCTGGCGCCGCTGGTTGCGTCATTGCAGCGCTGGCTGTACGACGTGTTTTCCGTCAAGCTATCCGGCACCATCCGCTACTACCCGCGCCACCGGCGCGAGCTGGAAGCGCTGGCCGGGCGCATCAATGTCAGCCGTTTGATGGCCGCCATCAAGGCCGCGAATGAGCGCCGTGCGATTGCCGAGCACCCCTTGTCGCCGAAGCTGTTCCTGGAAGACATGCTGCTCGACTACGCATCCAGCTGCCAATAAAATCAAGCGCTTGCATTGTCAAGTTAATCCAAATTCTTTGAATATTGGCGCACTTGGAACTTAGCCGCAGGCGCGCGTGCAACTGCGGTATTGCACTTCGCACGCTTGCTGGCGTTCGGCGCGCCGGGCGCGGAAGGCCTGGGCTTCGGTGGGGCGCAGCTGCTCCGCTTGCGCGTCGACATTCCTGCCGGCCGCGACGTAGGGATTGCTGCTGGGCTTCATCGACAAGATGGGACTGCTATCGTTTTCCGTGGCGCCTTGCGCCTGCGCGCGGCAATCCTGGCGCGCAGACGGGCTGGCACAGGCCCGCCTCGGCGGCAGGCTTGGGCACGCCGCGGTTATCCTGGGCATGCGCTGTCAGGGCCAGGCAGGCCAGCAGCATCAAAGGGCGGGCAACTTTCAGCATGAACACTCTCCACGTATCCGCCGCAACCCCATGGTTGCGCACCGGCAAGCCACTATACATCTTGATAATATTTTTGCCTATCAGGCTTACCCGTTTGCCACGCTTGGCCCCCGGTGATACAGTCAGGACACTGGACAGCAACGGAGGCGGGCATGAAGCGAGTCACTGGCATCGGCGGCATCTTTTTCCACGCGCAAGACCCGGCCGCGCTGCGCGCCTGGTACCAGCGCCACCTGGGCCTCGACGTGCAGCCGTGGGGCGGCGCCGCTTTCAGCTGGACCGACGCCGACGGCAAGCCGACTGGCGGCACCACTATCTGGTCCGTCGCGGCCAATGACAACGAACAATTCGCGCCCGGCAAGGCGTCCTTCATGATCAACTACCGCGTCGACGACCTCGACGCGCTGCTGCAAGCCCTGCGCGACGAAGGCTGCAACGTGCTGGAAAAGGCGCCCGATTCCGAGTATGGCCAGTTCGGCTGGGTCATCGATCCCGAAGGCAACAAGGTGGAGCTGTGGCAGCCGCCGCAGGGGCAGTAGGCGGATCACGCGGGAGTCGTCAGCAACAGGACGGATTTGCACCTTCCTCCTGCCAGATTCCGCTCCCTCCGGTACAATCCCGCCTTATGTATATCGATTCCCATTGCCATATCAATTTCCCCGAGCTGGCTGCTCGCATGCCCGAGATCCTCGCCAAGATGGCCGAGAACAAGGTGACCCATGCCTTGTGCGTGTCCGTCGACTTGCCGGACTTTCCACAGGTGCTGGCCCTGGCCGAGCAGTATCCGCACATTTTCGCCTCCGTCGGCGTGCATCCCGATTACGAGGACACGCCTGAACCGTCCGTGGAAGACCTGGTGCGCCTGGCCAACCATCCGAAGATCATCGCCATCGGCGAGACGGGCCTCGACTATTTCCGCCTGACGGGCAACCTGGAGTGGCAGCGCGAGCGTTTTCGCACTCACATCAAAGCTTCAAGAATCACGCGTAAGCCCTTGATTATTCACACAAGAGCGGCCAGCGAAGACACGATACGCATCATGCGCGAAGAGGGCGCGGGCGTGTCGGACGGCGGCGTGGCCGGCGTCATGCATTGCTTTACTGAATCGCTGGAAGTGGCGCGCGCCGCCATCGACATGGGCTTCTATATTTCGTTCTCCGGCATCGTCACGTTCAAGAGCGCCAAGGATTTGCAAGCCGTGGCCCTGGAAGTGCCGCTCGAGCGCATCCTCATCGAGACGGATTCGCCGTACCTGGCGCCCGTCCCGTTCCGCGGCCGCATGAACGAACCCGGCTACGTGGCCCACGTGGCGGAATACCTGTCGACCCTGAAAGGTATACCGCTGGACCAGGTGGCGAAGCAGACGACGGATAATTTCTTCAAGTTATTCAATCAGTTGCCATAACTTCTTAAGGTCAGACATGATGAAAAAACTCGCGCTGGCGATGCTGTTGTGCTGCGCCAACGCCAGCCATGCCAGCCATGCTGCGCCGGAACCGGACGCTTTCTTCCGCGCAGTGTCCGTGAATAACGTCAGCGGCGTGCGCAGCATGCTGCTTGACGGCGTGAATCCGAACCAGCCTGATGCGCAGCGCGGCGACATTCCCCTGGTGCTGGCCTTGCGCGACGATGCGGACCGGGTTTTCCAGGTCCTGCTCGAGGCGCCCGGCATCGACATCGAAGCCCGCTCGGCCAATGGCAACACGGCGCTGATGATGGCGGCCTACAAGCACAAGCAGGACGCCGTGAACGCCTTGCTGGCCAAGGGCGCCAAGGTCAACCAGAGCGGCTGGACGGCGCTGCACTATGCGGCCTCGGCAGGCGACTTGCCCATCATGAAGATTTTTCTCGACCGCGACGCCGTGGTCGATGCGCGCGCGCCCGCCAACGTCACGCCGCTGATGTTTGCCGCCCGCGAAGGGCAGGAGGGCGCCGTCAAGCTGCTGCTGTCCTGGGGCGCGGACGCCAGCCTGAAAAGCGACCATGGCTGGACGGCCGTGCAGTTTGCCCAGGCGGGCGACAAGCCCGGCGTGGTGGCCATCATCGAAGCGGCACAAAAGGCGCGCGCCGCACGTAAATAAGCAGATGCAAGTCATGCATTAATTTCAATACTTTCCATGCCAGCGCTGAAACTGGCATGGAATTGCCTCTCAGCTCAGCCCTTTGCTCTCCTTGCCGATTAACGATAATGATCGTGTCGCATTAATCAGGAGATACGTCGCATGGGTCATCACCTCACCGTCAGGCGCCGGCTGTATTGTCGCCGCCCCTCGCGCAGCCCGTGCGATATCACTGCTTTCTGGAATGACAAAACCGATCGGCCATCGGAGCCAGACTCCAAGAGGACAGACATGCTGAATGAACGAGAAATCGAGAGTTGTTACCTGGGGCAATTTATCCCCGTCCATTACCACCACAATATGTTGATGGACCAGAACCGCATGCACGGGTTCAAGTCGGCGATCGATTACGCGGTGAAGCCTGGCATGAAAGTGCTGGAGCTGGGCGGCGGCACGGGCGTGCTGTCGTGGTTTGCGGCCGCACGCGCGGACAAGGTGTGGTGCGTGGAGTTCAATCCGGACATGGTCAAGGAAGCGCGCAAGATGCTGGCGCTCAATCCCAACGGTGAAAAAGTCGAAGTCGTCCACGCGGACGCCTTCGAGTACCTGCCGCCCGAGCCCGTCGATGTGGTCATTTGCGAAATGATCCATGTCGGCATGCTGCGCGAAAAGCAGGTGGAAGTGATCGAATCGTTCAAGCGCCGCTACCTGGCCCGCTTTGGCGGCCCGCTGCCCATCTTCCTACCCGAAGCCGTCATCATGGCCGTGCAGCCGATGCAGCAGGAATACGATTTCGAGGGTTTCTATGCGCCCATCGTGCAATTCCAGGAAACCACGGCCATCCATCCTGGCGTGCTGGAACTGGCGCCGCCTTCCGTCTACAGCATCATCGACTTCAGCCAGCCGACGGACAGCGTGTTCGGCTTTGACGGCAAGTTTGTCGTCGAGCGCAGCGGCACCCTGAACGCCTTGCGTTTCGTCACCAAGAACATCCTGGCCGTCGTGCCCGAGCGCTCGACCACCATCGACTGGCTGAACCATTACATGTGCCTGCCGCTGGCCACGCCGGTGGCCGTGAAGGCGGGCGACGTGCTGCAAGTGAGCTTCCAGTACCGCGCTGGCGGTTCGATCCCTTCGCTGGAAGCATCGATCCGCGCCCAGGTCATCTATGACGTCAACCTGCAGCCAGCGATACAGAGCGCCGTCTACGCATAAGTAGCGTTAATACCAAGGCAACGCCGCAGCGATTTCGTCCTGCGGCGTTTTTCCATTCAGGGTATATTTCGTCTTTTACCCACTGGACAGCTTTACTATCATGGAACAGATCGATCAGCGTTACCTCGTGCAACAGAACAAAATCAGCGATGGCGAGACCAGGCCGCCCGTGTTTGCCAAGGTAATGCGCAGCAAGGAAGGCGTGTTTGAAGGCGTGTCCTTCATCAAGTCCAAGGACAAGGCCACCATCATGACCATCGAAGATGCGAACCAGGCCATCAAATGGGCCACCAGCAAGAAGCCGAACGCGCATGAATACATCACGAAAGTGATTTGCGTCGGTCAATAAAGGTATCCGCAGGCCCCGTTCATTCCCGTTTTTGCGCCGTTCATCCCCGTAGCACGCAGTTCATCGCACGGCCGTTGCCGCCGTGGCGGCGCTTTTATATAGTGCTGTCACGGTAGCGGGGCAAGCACGGCTTGCTCCGCACATTTCATTCTAGGGGGAACGCGATGCTGGGATTCGTGCTGTGGTTGCTGCTCTTGCTGGTGTGCTGGCCCTTGGCCTTGCTGGCCCTCGTGCTGTATCCGCTGGCCTGGCTGCTGTTACTGCCATTCCGTTTGATCGGCATCGGCGTGGAAGGCGTGTTCGAATTGCTGCGCGCCATCGTCATGCTGCCGGCGCGCGTGCTGGGCGGTGGCCGGCGATAAACCAGATATTTCCAATAAAAAATGGCGCCCTCGGCGCCATTTTTGTTTGCGTGACTGTGCCGCTTACAGGTCGACCATGAAACCGGCGCCGATCGATTTCTGCGAATAGTTGTAGTCGATCAAGCTCTGGCCATAGCCGGAGAACAGTTGCAGATAGCCTTTCAGGTTGGCCTTCAATGGGAAAGCCCAGCTGGCCTGCATGGAGCCATGCTTCTTGCTGAAATTGCGGCGCGCCGTCACGGCGTACTCGTGACCCTTGTTGCGGTAGCTCACGCGCAAATCGCCATGTCCCATGTAATCGGTGATGTCGATATTGTCATTGTCTGTCTTGCCATTGTCGAGGCGGTGCCAGATGCGCGTCGTGACGGCCAGGTTGTCTTTTTCCACGCCCAGCTCGGCATACACGCGGTTCCAGCTGCGCGACAGGGTCGACGTCTGGCCGTTGGACTGGTGCACGAGGCCGAAGTTCAGGTAATTGAATTCCACGCCCGCGAAATTCTTGTTGATCGGCATGACCAGCATCAGTTCCGGCTGGTAATTGGTTTCGCGGAACGGGCTTGAGGCCTTGCGGTTATACGCCTGCCAGAAACTTTGCTGCGTGTAGCCGAACCACATGTCGATCGGTGTGCCGGCGATGTCTTCCAGCAACTTCATCTTGAAGCTCAGCTGGAAAGTCAGTTCCACATGCTGACTCTTGATGCCGCCTGGCGTGAAATCCTGGAACGGTTCGTCGTTCGAGGCGTCGCTGTAATTGGCCAGCAGCAGATAGGTGTCGCGGTGCGGGCGGAAGTTGAACAGGCCGCGCTTCGAGGCGTCGTTCAGTTCCCACGATTGCTGCGTGCGCGAAATCGGTGCTTCCGGTGGCGCCGCGCCAGCCTGCGCGATGGCGGGAATGGCAGCGTTGACGGCGTCCGGCGTGGCGACGCCCGGCGGACTGACTGGCGTGAGGGGAGCGGCATCGGCCGCCACTGCGAGGGTCGCTGCGGCCGCCGCGGGATCGCCGCCAGCCGCGATGGTGGCCTTTTCCGCCGCCTTGGCCAGGGTGTCGAAGCAGCCGAGGCGGGCGCTGGCGTCGCCGAGGACGGCGCAACGCTGCATTTGCTGTTCCAGTTCGCCGGCCATGGCCAGCGCCGGCGATGCCAGCAGGGAAGAGAGGATTATTTTTCTTAGTTGGATAGTCATAAGCTGAGTAGGGCATGTCGTTCGGTGCGCACCTGGGCTGCATGCCGGCGGCGTCGCCTTGCATGGCGGGATGCCATGCGTATTGATTTTTATTAATCTTTGTTGAATTAAAGTTCAAAAATTAAGGTCTTGGAAGTATAGCCGAATCCGCAATTAGCCCCCGTGTCCCTGACGTGCGCATGGCGGACAGTGTTGCGCGCTTGGTAAACGGCCCCCTGTCGTGCCGCCAAAATCGATGTCTGCTACACTGGAAAACCGGGCGCCGGGGCTAGCCATGGAGATTGTGATGACCCGCAAAACACCTATCGAGCGCTACCGCAACATCGGCATCAGCGCCCATATCGACGCCGGCAAAACCACCACCACCGAGCGCATTCTTTTCTACACCGGGGTGAATCACAAGATAGGCGAAGTGCACAATGGCGCCGCCACCATGGACTGGATGGAGCAGGAGCAGGAACGAGGCATCACCATCACCTCGGCCGCCACCACGGCCTTCTGGAAAGGCATGGCCGGCAACTTCCCCGAACACCGCATCAACATCATCGACACGCCCGGCCACGTGGATTTCACGATTGAAGTCGAGCGCTCGATGCGCGTGCTCGACGGCGCCGTGATGGTCTACGATGCCGTCGGCGGCGTGCAGCCGCAATCAGAAACCGTCTGGCGGCAAGCCAATAAATACCACGTGCCGCGCATCGCCTTCATCAACAAGATGGACCGGGTGGGGGCCGATTTCCTGCGCGTGCGCCAGCAGATCGCCGACCGCCTGAAGGGCGTGGCCGTGCCCATCCAGCTGCCCATCGGCGCTGAAGAGCATTTCACGGGCGTGATCGACCTGTTGAAAATGCGCGCCATCACCTGGGACGATGCCAGCCAGGGCGTGCAGTTCAGCTATGGCGAGATTCCCGTCGAGCTGCTGCCGCAGGCGCAGCAGTGGCATGACCACATGGTCGAGCACGCGGCTGAAGCCACGCTGGACATGACGGAACGCTACCTGAATGGCGACACGTTTACGGAAGCCGAGCTCAAGCAAGCCTTGCGCGCGCGCACCATCCGCAATGAAATCGTGCCCATGCTGTGCGGCAGCGCCTTTAAAAACAAGGGCGTGCAGGCGATGCTCGATGCCGTCATCGAATACCTGCCGTCGCCGATGGAAGTGCCGCCCATCATGGGCCATGACGAGCACGACAACGAGGTGGAGCGCCATCCGACGGATGACGAGCACTTTGCCGCCCTCGCTTTCAAGATCATGACGGATCCGTTCGTCGGGCAGCTGACCTTCTTCCGCGTGTATTCGGGCGTCGTCAATTCGGGCGACATGGTCTACAACCCGACCAAAAGCGCGCGCGAACGGCTGGGGCGCATCCTGCAGATGCATGCGAACGAGCGCAAGGAAATCAAGGAAGTGTATGCTGGCGACATCGCCGCCGCCGTGGGCCTGAAAGCCGTGACCACGGGCGACACCCTGTGCGCCATCGACCACATCATCGTGCTGGAAAAGATGATTTTTCCGGAACCTGTGATCTCCCAGGCGGTCGAACCCAAGACCAAGCCTGACCAGGAAAAGATGGGCATCGCCCTGAACCGCCTGGCGCAGGAAGACCCGTCGTTCAGGGTGCATACGGACGAGGAATCGGGCCAGACCATCATGTCGGGCATGGGCGAACTGCACCTGGAAATTCTGGTCGACCGCATGCGGCGCGAATTCGGCGTGGAAGCCAATGTCGGCAAGCCGCAGGTGGCCTACCGGGAAACCATCACGCGCGCGGTGGAAGACGTGGAAGGCAAGTTCGTCAAGCAATCGGGCGGACGGGGCCAGTACGGCCACGTGGTGCTCAAACTCGAACCCTTGCCGCCAGGCACAGGCTACCAGTTCGTCGACGCCATCAAGGGCGGCGTGGTGCCGCGCGAATTCATTCCGGCCGTCGACAAGGGCATCATCGAAACATTGAAGGCGGGCGTGCTGGCCGGCTACCCGGTCGTCGACGTCAAGGCCACCTTGACCTTCGGCTCCTACCACGACGTCGATTCGAACGAAAACGCGTTCCGCATGGCCGGCTCCATCGCCTTCAAGGATGGCATGCGCAAAGCGTCGCCCGTGCTGCTGGAACCGATGATGCAGGTGGAGGCGGAAACGCCGGAAGAGTTCATGGGCAACGTCATGGGCGACCTGACGGCCCGCCGCGGCATGGTGCAAGGCGTCGACGACATCCCCGGCGGCGCGGGACGCATCGTCAAGGCCCTCGTGCCGCTGGCGGAAATGTTCGGCTATTCCACCACCTTGCGTTCGCTGACCCAGGGCCGCGCCACCTATACGATGGAATTCAAGCATTATGCGGCCGTGCCCAAGCATATCCTCGACCAGGTGGCATCTGCTGGCAAAGCCAAGTAGGTCGGGTAGGTCGGCTTAGGCCCTCCGGGCCGTAATCCGACACCATTGTTGGCCTGGTCCGTTGATGGTGTCGGCTTACGCGCTATGCGCTAACCCGACCTACGCTCAAGATGGCGTGCAGGCCTTTCTCATTTTCGGCGTCACTGCTACATTAACTATCAGTCCACCAACACAGGAGAGAGCATGACCACCGCAGAACAGAAGCAGGAAGGACAGCACCGCGACAGCAGCGACTTTGTCATCACGCAGACTTTCGACGCGCCGCGCGAACTGGTGTTCCGCTCGTGGGTGGAGCCGGAGCGCCTGGCCCAATGGTGGGGCCCCGTCGGCTTCGAATTGAGCGTGCTGGCGCTGGACCTCAAACCGGGCGGCGTTTTCCACTACGGCATGCGCGCCGATAATGGCTACGAGATGTGGGGCAAGTTCACCTATCAGTCTATCGAAGCACCTGAACGTATCGTTTCCATCCTGTCGTTTGCCGACAAGCAGGGCAATGCCGTGCAGCACCCTGTCAGCGCTACTTGGCCACTGGAATCGTTCAATGTCATGACGCTCACCGAGGAAAACGGCAAGACGACGATGACGTTACGTTCGACGCCGCACAAGGCGACGGATGAGCAGCATCGGACTTTCCTGGAAGGGCATGAGTCGATGACGCAGGGGTTCAGGGCCACTTTCGCCCAGCTAGCACAGTACCTGGCGCGTGTTCAGTGATCGTATTGTTTTGATTGCTTAAAAACGGCGGGCCAGAGCCGCGGGCCTGAGAAAATGTCCATGGCTGCGTTGCTTGGTCTCGCCGTACATGCGTACTGTCTTCGCCCGCGCGCCTTGCCCTGGCCATTTTTCAGGCTCGCTGGGCCCGGGGAGCCTGGGTTTGGGACGGGAGCCTATTCGTGTTAATCTTGGATATGATTTTTGTTGAAGAGCGTTTGTACGCCAAAGCATCTTGTTGAAGTAACCAGGTAGCATTTTTGAAGCTCGCACCGCACCAATAGCGTGAGAGCGGAGCAGACCTGGCCCATTTAAAATGGGACTTCACCTTCATAATGGATTGACACATCGACCATATAAATAATCTGCGATGCGCAAACTGCTAATACGTACTCAGCCACTTCCGCTGTTGCAATACCTCCCGCTGCGCCTCCATGCCCGATTCCATCTCCTCCACTCCGATATGCATAAATTCCAGTTATGGTTTGAGCAATTGCTTTAGGTACTGAAACGTCTTTTGTTGACGAGAACCATTTCGCTAGGTCTCCCAATGTAGCAGCCTTCGCAGCGGGGAATAGAATTTTCCCCGCTGCTTCGACAGCACAAACTGCCTCCTTCACGCAATTCTCATAGTCCGGCTTTGCTGGACTGCGAAAGAATTGCATTGCCTTGTCATAGTGTCGACGAGCACTTGTGAGCCGGCTATCACCGAGAACTACCTGTGCCCTAGTAGTCACCTCAACAGTATGTTTTCTGCCTCTCCTGCGAACTAATCCTTCTGTGAATTCAAAAGCCAATTCCTCTTCCGAAAATAGCCGCTGTAATTCAGCTGTGATAAATGCCTGCACTTCGGACTTTGGTGTTGTCACTTCGTACATGTCGTTGTAGCTATACCCAACTTCCTTTGCCAAGTGGTTATGTAAACGCTCACAAAAGTCATAGTTTTTGTCCCAACTCAGCGTAGCAAGCGCTACCTCAACGTCGATTTTCGCTTGTTGAATACTAGCGGACTTCGAATTGTTATACTCGACAGGTGGTAGACGTGCGATACGTTGGATCTCTCGTGCCAATGGGGCCCATCCGGCAATATAATCACGGTCTATTAAATCTAAAAGAAGATGCAATAGCCCTACTTGTGCACTTTGAGGAAATTCCGTATCGATTTTTCGGTGCACGCCTCTATTTCTAGCCGAAAATGGTGTTTGATCAAAGCTTGACATTCGTATGATTCCGATTTATTTGAAAATTTCTTGTTGATCTAAATTTCACATCTCACGGCCTCGCCTCGCCGGTAGCACCTGACTTATTTTCGTATTGTTACGCTGGGCGGCACTAAAGAAAAAGTTTAAAGAACTTTTAAAGAACTACAAATGCACGGCTTATGCCACCCGCTTCAGATAGCGCTTTCATCATTTCGCTTCCATCCCCAACATCTCCCGCACCACCACCAAAATCATCCCCCAAGCATTCGACGTCGCCGCAATCTCGTCATAATGACTGGCCCCCGGCAAAATCAGTACCTCCGCATGGTCACCGGCCTTCACAGCTTTCGCTGCGTAGTCGTGCGCCACGCGGGGTGGGGAGATGGTGTCGAGCTCGCCTGTGATCAACACGGTGCGGCTGCCGTTGGGGATCAGGTCGGCGGCGTTGGTGTCGCTGTAGATGTCGGGGCGGTCGGTGCTGGCGCTGCCTGCCAGCTGGGCGATGTCGCGCTCGCAGCTGGTTTTGATTAGTTCTTTCTCATGGCGCAGGTCGGCCAGGCCGCCCAGGCTGACGATGTTTTTCACTGGCAGGTAGTTGTCGCGGTACAGGGGGCTGGTCTTTGGCAGTTTTTCCCGGCCGGCGATCCATTGCACCAGCTGGCCGCCGGCCGAGTGGCCCATGGCGACGATGCGGTTCACGTCCATCTGGTACTGGGGCGCGTGCTGCTGCAGGCTGTCGAGCGCCGCGTGCATGTCTTCATAGGTGCCCGGATAGCCGCCGCCCGGCTCGTCCACGCGCCGGTATTCCACATTCCACACGGCGATGCCTTGCGCCACGAGGGCGCCGGCCACGTTGCGCATCTGTTTGATGCCGCCGAAGGCCACCGTCCAGCAGCCGCCATGCACGAGTACGACGACGGGGAACGGCCCGCTGCCTTCGGGCCGGAACAGCTGCGCGTATTGCGATGGTGCGGGGCCATACGCGATCTGCGCCGTGGGTGGCGGGCCGTTCAGGGCCAGGTAGTCGTCCAGGCTCATGGGGGCGGCGACGGCGCCGTGGACCGAGGCGAGCAGGGCGGTGGCGATCAGGGAGGATGGCAGGGATGTAGGCATGCTGGAATTCGCTTGAGAGGAGAGCAACACTTTAGCATAGGCCCGCAGGGTCGCAGAGATCAAGCAGTGCGCTGTTTTCCTCCTGCAAGAGGGGTGCCCCATGGTATATTCCGGGCATCAGTTTTCCCCTTATCGACACGGTGCACGCAAACAACATTCTTTCCTTGCTGGACGCCGAGCATAGTGCGCTGGGCAGCATTGCGGCCGGCGCCGACCTGGCCCATGCACTGGAACACCTGTTGCTGGCGCTGCAAGACCTGGCCGACGGCGGCGCGCATGCCTGCCTCGTGCTGATCGACGAAGCCGACCGCTTTTGCGGCTTGTCCGCCCCCAGCCTGCCGCAAGACCTGTGCCTGGCGCTGCGCCACGGCGGCGAGCAGCCTTCTCCGTTCGGCACTGCCGCTTTTTCCGGCGCGCCCGTGTATTGCGGCGACATCACGCGCGACGTGCACTGGAGCGCGGGACGCAAGGAAGCCATGCTGCACGGCTACCGCGCCTGCTGGGTCGCTCCCGTCTTCGGCGCCAAGGGACATATCCTGGGCGTGCTGGGCCTGTTTTTCCCCGCGCCATGCCATCCCACGCAACCCGAGATCGAATTGCTGGCGCTGGCCGCGCGCGTGGCCGCGCATGTGATCGAGCGGGGCCAGCTGGAACAGGCGCTGCACGACAGCCGCGAACATTTTCATTACGCCATCGAACTGAACACGCAAGTGCTGTGGACGGCCGATGTCGACGGCAAGCTCGATTATGTGGCGCAGCGCTGGCGCGAATGGACGGGTGGCATCGGCCTGGGCACCAGCTGGCTGGACGCCATCCACCCCGAGGACGTGCCCCATTCCCTGGCGGCCTGGAGCGAAGCGGTGGGCAGCGGTCAGCCTTTCGACCAGGAAATGCGCGTGCGCCGGCAGGACGGCCAGTACCGCTGGGTGCATTCGCGCGCCTACTGCCGGCAAGACGAGCGCGGCCAGCCCGTGAAATGGTATGGCTCGTGCGAGGATATCGACGAACACTGGCAGGCGCGCAATGCCTTGCTCGACAGCGAGGCGCAGTTCCGTTCACTCGCTTCCACCATGCCGAACCAGGCCTGGCTGGCGCATGGCAGCGGCGCCACCTACTGGGTCAACGAGCAAGTCTGCGACTACACGGGGCAATCGCTGAAGTCGCTCGTCACCAGCGGTTTTCGCCACTGCGTGCATCCAGACGACGTGCAGGCCACGCAAAAAAGCTGGGAACGGGCCGTCACCACCGCCAGCGCCTACGAGCACGAGTTCCGCATGCGCCGCGCCAGCGACGGCGCCTACCGCTGGTTCCTGGCGCGCGCCTTGCCGCTGTTCGACGAGGCGGGCACGGTGCTGCGCTGGGTGGGCACGAATACGGACGTGCAGGAACAAAAGAACGTGCTGGAAAAGATGGCTTACCTGAATTCCTCGCTGGAAGTGGAAATGGCCAACCGCACGGCCGACCGCGACCGCATGTGGCGCTTGTCGACCGACATCATGCTGGTGGCCGACCTGGCCGGCATGATCATCGCCGTCAATCCCGCCTGGAGCCAGATCCTCGAGCGGCCGGAAATCGAATCGCTGGGCATGGACTTCATCAGCCTCGTGCATCCCGACGACCGCATGGCGGCCTTGAAGGATTTGTCGCGCCTGGCTCATGGCGCACCCACCTTGCGCATGGAAAACCGCTACCGGCGCCGCGATGGCGGCTACCGCTGGATTTCCTGGACGGCCGTGCCGGCGCAAAAGCTGATCCACGCCATCGGCCGCGACGTCACCGACGAAAAAGAGGCCCGGCTGGCGCTGGTGCGCAGCGAGCAAGCTTTATTGCAGGCGCAAAAGCTGGAATCGATCGGCAAGCTGACGGGCGGCGTGGCCCACGATTTCAACAACGTGCTGCAAATTATCTCGGGTAATCTGCAGTTGCTGAAACTGACGGTGGCCGACAATCCGCAGGCGGCCAGGCGCCTCGCTTCGGCCGCCTCGGCAGTCGAACGGGGCGCCAAGCTGTCTTCGCAACTGCTGGCCTTTGCCCGGCGTCAACCTTTGCGGCCGCTGGTGACGGACCTGGGCCGTTTGCTGCGCCGCATGCATGAGCTGATCCGCCGCGCCCTGGGCGAAGCGATTGCCGAGGAAACCTTCATCAGCGACGGCTTGTGGCATACCCTGGTCGACCCGAACCAGATGGAAAACGTGCTGCTGAACATGGCCATCAATGCGCGCGACGCGATGGACAAGGGCGGGCGCCTCACGTTCACCTTGAGCAACGTCACGCTCGATGCGGACTACGCCAGCCGGCATGCGGACGTGCTGGAAGGGCAATACGTGCTGCTGACCATCACCGACACGGGCCATGGCATGGAGCGCGACGTGATCGACCAGATTTTCGAGCCGTTTTTCACCACCAAGCGCGAAGGCGAGGGTACGGGACTGGGCCTGTCCATGGCTTACGGCTTCATCCGCCAGAGCGCGGGCCACATCAAGGTGCAAAGCGCGCCGGGCGCCGGCACGACGTTCAAGATATACCTGCCCCGTTCGCTGGAAAAGCTGGCCGAGCCGCCACCGGGCCTGACTGGCCCCGTGCTGGGCGGCAGCGAGACCATCCTCGTGGTCGAAGACGATGCGCCCGTGCAGCACACGGTGGTCGACATGCTGCGCGGCCTCGGCTACGACGTGCTGCATGCGGACGATGGCGCCTCGGCCCTGGCCCTGCTGGGCACGGGCGTGGCCATCGATCTGCTGTTCACGGATGTGGTCATGCCTGGCCCCGTCAGCAGCAAGGAACTGGCGCAGCAGGCCCGGCTGTTGCTGCCGGAACTGGCCGTATTGTTTACCTCGGGCTATACGCACAACGCCATCATGCAGGGCGGGCGGCTCGATCCGGGCGTCGAATTGTTGAGCAAACCGTACCAGCGCGAAGACCTGGCGCGGCGCATTCGCCATGTGCTGGCCGACCGCCGCCTGGTGGGCGCGCCCGACCCGTCCGGACGGCGCATCCTGCTGGTGGAAGACAATGACGATGCGCGCGAAATGACGACCGAGATGCTCAATATCCTGGGGCACACCGTGCACGGCGTGGCCAGCGCCGAAGAAGCCTTGCCCCTGTTGGCCATGCCGGGCCTGGATGTGCTGGTGACGGACATCAGCCTGCCCACCATGTCCGGCCTGGAACTGGCGCGCCATGCGCGCGCGCACTGGCCGCAGCTGGACGTGGTGTTTGCTTCCGGGCACGATTGGGGCGCCAGCCTGATGCAGGACGCCAGCGCGCGTTTTCTGCGCAAGCCGTTTGGCCTGGAAGAGCTGGCCGGCGCACTGAAGGCGCGCCGGCTCGACGTCTACTAGGCCCCCAAGCTTGGCGGCAACAAGGCTTGCTGCAGTTGCTCGACGGTAAATGGTTTCACCAGAAAGCGCGCCTGCGGGTCCAGCACGCCGGAATTGGCCGGCGCGTGGCCCGTGGAAAACACCACTTCCAGTTGCGGATAGTCGCGCGCCGCGACTTCGGCCAGCTCAGCGCCCGACATCCGCGGCAGGCTGATGTCGGTCAGCAGCAGCTCCAGTCCCGGCGTGCCCAGCAGGGGCAAGGCTTCCTCGGCCGTGCCCACGGCCAGCACCGTGTGCCCCAGCATGGCCAGCAGCTCGCCCGTCATGGCACGCGCGTCCGCATTGTCTTCCACTAACAGGATATGACGCACACCAGGCAGCGATGGCACAGGCTGCTGCGGCGCCAGCTGCGCGCGGTACTGGTGCAGGGCAGTCACGTGGCGGCCGTTGGCCAGCAAGTGACGGATGCGCCGCGCCAGGTCTTCGCGCCGGTACGGTTTGCTCAACAATTCCACGCCCGGCTCCAGGCGGCCGCCCTGCATCATGGCGTCTTGCGTGTAGCCCGAGGTGAACAACACGGCCAGCTGCGGCAGCAGCACGCGGGCCTGGCGCGCCAGCGCCGTGCTGGGCACCTTGCCCGGCATCACCACATCCGTAAACAGCAGGTCGATGGGGACGCCGCTGCCGATGATGGCCAGCGCGCTTTCGCCATCGCTGGCGCGCAGCACGACATAGCCGAGGCCGCGCAGCATGTCGACCACCGTCGTTTGCACCTGCACGTCGTCTTCCACGACGAGAATGGTTTCCTTGCCGCCCAGCACCGGGCCGCCCAGTTGCAGCGGCAGTTCCGTTTCCGCTTCAAGCGAGCGTGGCAGGTAGATGCGGAAGGTGCTGCCATGGCCCGGCAAACTGTCCACCGTCAGGTGGCCGCCGCTCTGGCGCAGGAAGCCGTAGGCCATGCTCAAACCCAGCCCCGTGCCTTCGCCTTCCTTTTTTGTCGTGAAGAACGGTTCGAAAATCTTGTCCAGCAGCTCGGCGGGAATGCCCGTGCCCGTATCCGAGACGGCCAGTTGCACGTAGTCGCCGGGCGCCACGTCCGCATGGCGGGCCGTGTAGTCGCTGTCCAGCACGCTGTTACTGAGTTCAATGGTCAGCTGGCCCTGGCCATCCATGGCGTCGCGCGCGTTGATGGCCAGGTTGAGGATGACGTTTTCCAGCTGGTGCGGGTCGACCAGGGCGCGCCAGCAGTCGTCGGCCAGCAGCAAGCGCGTCTCGATGCTTTCGCCGGTGGCCCGCCGCAGCAGTTCTTCCGTCGCGCGCAGCAGTTGCGCCAGGTCGGTCACCAGCGGTTTCAAGGGTTGGCGCCGCGCAAAGGCCAGCAGCTGGGCCGACAGCTTGGCGCCCCGTTCCACGGCGGCCGAAGCGCTGGCGATGCGCTTGGCGGCCAGCGGGTCGTCATCCAGGCCCAGCTGCAGCAGTTGCAGATTGCCGGAGATAATTTGCAGTACGTTATTGAAATCGTGGGCCACGCCGCCCGTCAGCTTGCCCAGCGCTTCGAGCTTTTGCGATTGCAGCAGGGCCATCTCGCTGTGGCGCAATGATTCCTGCATGCTGCGCAAGGTGTTTTGCGCCTCTTTTTCCACAGTGACGTGGCGCCCGGTGGCGAAGATCAGGTCGCCTTCGGGCGCCGCCACCCACGACAGCCAGCGGTGGCCGCCATCGCGGTGCCGGTAGCGGTTCTCAAAGCTGGGCATGGATTCCTTGCCAACTTGCAGCAAGGCCTGGCGCGTGGCGGCGGCATCGTCGGGCAGCAAGAAGTCGAAGATGCTGCGGCCCAGCATTTCTTCGGGCAGCCAGCCCAGGATGGCGCCGGCGGCCGGGTTGACGGCGGCAAAGCAGCCATCGGCATCGATGGCCACCATCAGGTCTTGCGCGCTGCGCCATAGCCGCTCGCGTTCGCTGTTGCGCGCGGCCAGGTCCGCTTCCAGTTTCTTTTCCACGGTGATGTCGCGCGCACTGCAATACACCTTCTCGCCCTCGGGCACGGCTACCCACGACAGCCAGTGCCAGCCGCCCAGCTTGTGGCGGTAGCGGTTTTCGAAGCGCAGCGCCGGCTGGCCCTGGTTGGCCGCATCCCAGGCCGCATAGGTGCGCGGCAAGTCGTCCGGATGGATCAGTTCAAAAAATTTCGTCGTGCGGATTTCCTCGGCCGACCAGCCCAGGGTGGCTTGCCAGGCGGGGTTCGAGTGTTCGAAATAGCCGTCGAGGTTAAGCACGCCCAGCAGATCGGGGCTGACGTTCCAGGTACGGCCGAATTCGCGCGTGCGCTCGGCCACTTGCATTTCCATGCTGGCAGTCAGGGTGCGCAGGCGCGCTTCCGCCCGCGCCCGCAAAATGGTCGACCAGACCCGTTCCGACACTTGCACGGCCAGTTCGATTTCGTCCGCATGCCACAGGCGCGCAGCGCGGCTGTGCACGACGAACAGGGCCGCCAGCTGGCCATCCTTGGCAATGGGAATGTTCAGGAAGGCGCGGATGCCCAGGCGCGCGAACGTGGCCAGCGCGGCCGGCATGGCCGTGCGCGGGTCGCTGGCCACATCGCTGACGGCCAGCGCCTGGCCGGCGGCAAGCGCATCGGCCAGGCCGGCCGCGTAATCGCCGAGGAAATACTCGCCGGCGGCGCCCGGCGCCAGGCCATCGCTCCACGCATGCTGCAGGGTGGGGCACTGCAGGGTCTGGTCGATATCGAAACAGGCCACTTGCTGGGCGCCCAGGCGCTGGCCCAGCAATTGCGCCGACAGGGACAGGATCTCGCCCGTGTCTTGCAGCAGGCGCAGCCGGCGTTCCAGCTGCAGCAAAAAGGCGACGCCGCTGGCGCCAGCCTGGCTGCGGAGGGCGGGAGTGCTGCTCATGCGGGCCTCAGCTGCCGGCCAGCGGCAGGGTGACGCTGAACAGGGCGCCATTGCCGGGCTGGCTTTGCAGGGTGATGGCGCCGCCGTGCGCATCGACCAGCTGCTTGGTGATGAACAGGCCCAGACCTAGGCCACCCGTGCGGTCCTGGTGGATGACGCGCTCGAAGGCGTCGAAAATGCGTTCCTGGTCGCGCGCGTTGATGCCGATGCCATGGTCGCGCACTTCGATGACGGCGCTGTTCTGCGTGTGCGCCAGGCTGATTTCCACGGGCTGGCCCTGGCCGTAGCGCACGGCATTGCTGATCAGGTTGACGACGATCTGCTCGACGCGGAAGGCATCCCAGTAACCGTGGATGGGCTCGAAGGCCATCACTTCCAGCACGCTGTCCGTCGTGGCCGCATATGGCGCCAGGTCGTCCGCCACGCGGCGCACGAGGCAGGTCAGGTCGACGGCTTCGCGGCGGATCGACAGCTTGCCGCTGGTGATGCGCGAGACGTCGAGCATGTCGTCGATCAGGCGCACCATGCTGCGGATTTGCCGCCCGTCGCGCGCCACCATCTTGCCCAGCTTGTCCGGCTCGAAAGCGGCCAGGTTGCCCCGTTCCAGGTTGACGGTGCGCATCTGCGTTTCCAAAAACAGCGTGTTCAGGGGCGTGCGCAGTTCGTGCGCCACCATGGACATGAATTCGTCGCGCAGGCGCAGCGAGCGCTGCAGTTCCGCCTGCGTGGCGCGCAATTCTTTCAACAGCGCTTCCTGCTGCTGGCGGCTGTGCTCGAGCGCCTGCACCTGGCGCCGCGTTTCGCTGCGCTGCTGGTGCAGGGCCACGAAGACGTTGACCTTGCTTTGCACGGCATTGATGTCGAGCGGCTTGTGCAGGAAGTCGACGGCGCCGCTTTCATAGCCCTGGAAGGCGAAATTCATTTCCTTGCCGGCCGCCGTGACGAAGACGATGGGGATGTGGCGCGTCTTTTCCGTGCCGCGCATCAATTGCGCCAGTTCAAAACCATCCATTTCCGGCATTTGCACGTCGAGGATGGCCAGCGCGAAATCGTGTTCCAGCAGCAGGGCCAGCGCTTCTTCGCCCGAGGATGCCTGGTAGACGCTGCGGTCGCTCTCGCGGATCAGCGCATTGAGTGCGCGCAGGTTTTCCGGCAAGTCGTCGACGATCAGCAGTTTGGTACTTGTTTCATTCATCATGTTTCATTCCTGGCATGGCTTTGCCGTCCAGCGTAGTGGGAAGCGGCGTGCGAGGGCGCACGCTTGCGGTAGAGCTTTTCGGGACCCGGCAATGGCTCGAAGTCGGCGGCAAAGCGGGTGAAATGCGTGCTTTCCTTGCTGCCCAGGCCCAGGAAACCCCGGTGGCACAGCGACTCGTGGAACAGGCCCAGGGCCCGCTCCTGCAAGGTTTTGTTGAAGTAAATCAGCACGTTACGGCACAAAATCAATTGCGTTTCAATAAACACGCTGTCCGTGGACAGGCTGTGGTCGGTAAAGTTAATCCTGTCGAGCAGGCGCTGCTGGAAACGTGCAGTGGCATGCTCGACCGTGTAGTAATCGGTCAGCTGGCCCAGGCCGCCCGCGGCCAGGTAGTTGGCGCCGTACTCGTCGAGCCGGTGCAGCGGATACACGCCGCGCGCGGCCGTGGCCAGCGCTTGCGGATTGATGTCGGTGGCGTAAATCGTGCTGCGTTCGAGCAAGCCTTCCTCGTGCAGCACGATGGCCAGCGACAGCGCCTCTTCGCCCGTGCAGCAGCCGGCCACCCAGATGGTCGGCGAGGGGTAGGTTTTCAGCACGGGCACGACCTGTTCGCGCAAGGCGAGAAAAAACGCCGGGTCGCGGAACATTTGCGTGACGGGCACGGTCAAAATCTGCAGCAGCTTGCCAAAGGCGGCCGCGTCGTCGAGCACCAGTTGCTGCAAGGCGGGCACGTCAGCGCAGTGCAAGCGTTCGAGCGCCTGACTCAGGCGGCGGCGCTGCGAGGGTAAGGAGTAGTCGCGAAAATCATAGCTGTAGCGCTGATAGATCGCTTCCATCAGCGCGTGCAGTTGCGCGTCCGTGGTGCGCAGAGACATCAGATGCGTTCCATCTTCGGCATCCACACGCGCAGCAGCGAATACAAGCGGTCGAGGTCGATTGGCTTGGCCAGGTAATCGGATGCCCCCGCCTGCAGGCATTCTTCCTGGTCATTCTTCATGGCCTTGGCCGTGATGGCGATGATGGGCAGCTTGTTGTAGCGGCCATCGGCGCGGATCAAGCGCGTCGCTTCGAGTCCATCCATGCCCGGCATCATGACATCCATCAACACCAGGTCGATATCGTCCACGCTGTTGAGCTTGCTGATGGCTTCGAAGCCGTTGCGGCCGATTTCCACCACCACGCCTCGCTGTTCCAGCGCATTCGTCAGGGCGAAGATATTGCGCACGTCGTCGTCCACCAGCAAAATCTTGCGCCCTTCAAATACGCGTTCGCGGCTGCGCACCTGTTGCAGCATGCCCTGGCGCTCGCTCGACAGTTCGGACTCCACCTTGTGCAGGAAGAGGGTGACTTCGTCGAGCAGGCGCTCGGGCGAACGGGCGCCCTTGATGATGATCGAACGCGAGTATTTCATCAGGTCCGCTTCTTCCTCGCGGCTCAGGTTGCGGCCCGTGTAGACGATGACGGGCGGGAACGAGCACAGCTCTTCATGTTCCATGCGTTCGAGCAATTCGTTGCCCTGGATGTCGGGCAGCTTCAAGTCGATGATCATGCAGTCGAAAATCTGCGTTTTCAGCAATTCCAGCGCTTGCTCGCCCAGGGCCACTGCCGTGATTTCCACGTCGTCGTCGCTGATCAGGTGGACCACGCTTTCGCGCTGGCGTTCGTCGTCTTCGACCAGCAGGATGCGCTTCATTTTTTGCGTAAACTTCGATTCGAGCTTGCGGAACACTTCCTTCAGCTGTTCGCGCGTGCGCGGCTTGGTGGCGTAGCCGATGGCGCCCAGCTGCATGGCTTCCTGGATCTGGTCGTTGCCGGACACGATGTGCACGGGAATGTGGCGCGTCAGCGGGTTTTCCTTCAATTGCTGCAAGACCAGCAAGCCCGGACGGTCCGGCAAGCCCATGTCGAGCAAGATGGCGTCGGGCAGGAATTCCTCGGCCAGGCGCAAGCCTTCGTCGGCGCCGTGCGCCACCAGGCAGCGGTATTGCATTTCATGCGCGAGGTCGAACAGGATGCCTGCAAACGACGGCTCATCCTCGATCACCAGCACGGATCGCTGGCCCGTCTTGACGGCCGGCACGCTATTGCGGTCATCCTCGAAGGTGGGCAGCGGCACGGGCTTGGCGGCGGGTACCGCCTTGGGTGCGGCGGCCGCGGCGGGTGCTTGCGGCGCGGCGGCGGGCGCAGGCGCGGCTTCCACCTCACGCTCCGGCATGACGGCCGGCAGCACCAGGGTAAACGTGCTGCCCTGACCGGGTGTGCTGGCCAGCTCGATGCTGCCGCCCAGCAAGGCGGCCAGGTCGCGCGAAATCGACAGGCCCAGGCCCGTGCCGCCATAGCGGCGGCTGGTGGTGCCGTCGGCCTGGTGGAAGGCGTCGAAAATTTTGTGCTGCTGGTCGCCGGCGATGCCGATGCCGGTATCCTGCACCTGGAAGCGCACCTGGCCGGCCGCATCCGTGCTCACGTGCAGGGACACGGTGCCCGCATCGGTGAACTTGATGGCGTTCGACAGCAGGTTTTTCAGGATTTGCTCGAGGCGCTGGCGGTCGCTGACGAAGGACGGCGCGACGTCCGGCGCCACCTTGACGTCAAACACCAGTTTCTTTTGCTGCGCCTGGGCGCCGAACAGCATCTTCATGCTGCTGAGCAGCTCGTTGAAGGGCACGGCTTCCGGCGTCAATTCCAGCTTGCCTGCCTCGACCTTGGAAATGTCGAGGATATCGTTGATGAGGGTGAGTAAATCGTTGCCGGCTGAATAAATGGTTTGCGCAAACGTCACTTGTTCCGGCGTCAAGTTGCCGCTGGTGTTGTCCGACAGCAGCTTGGACAGAATCAGCGAGCTGTTCAGCGGCGTGCGCAGCTCATGCGACATGTTCGCCAGGAATTCGGATTTGTAGCGGCTGGCCCGCTGCAGTTCTTCCGCGCGCGCTTCGAGCTGGGCATGCGCCTCGCCGATGGCCATGTTTTTCTGGTCCAGCGACAGCGCCTGCACGGCCAGTTGCTCGTTCGACTGCTCCAGCGCCGCCTTTTGCTCTTCCAGGTGCGCCTGCGACTGTTCCAGCACGCGCGACTGCTCGCCCAGCTCTTCATTGGCCGTGCGCAGTTCTTCTTGCTGCACTTCCAGCTCTTCATTCAATTGCTGGGTTTCTTCCAGCACGTTTTGCAGGCGCTGGCGGTACAGGGCCGCTTCCAGCGAGGTGCCGACATTCGCGGCAATCAGGTTCAGCCATTCCTTGGCGCGGGCGCTGACGGGATGCGTAAAGCCCAGCTCGATGACGCCGTTGACGACGCCTTCGTTGTTGACGGGCGTCAAGACCAGTTCCAGCGGCGTGCCGCGGCCCAGGCTTGACGTCACGGTCAGGTAATTGTCGGGCACTTGCTGCACATGCTTGAGGCGCTTTTCGCGTGCCGTCTCGCCCACCAGTCCTTCGCCCAGCTTGAAGACTTGCTTGTCCTTCACACCCTGATCGTTGAAGCCGTACACGGCCGTGCGGCGCAGGCTGCCATCTTCGTCGACGACGTACAGGGTGGCGATGGCCACGTCGAGGCGGTGAGCGAGGAAATCGAGCACGTGCCGTCCCAGTTGAGGCAAGCCCAGCTGGCCGCTCGTGTGGGCCGCCAGCTCCGTCTGCCCCGTGCGCAGCCAGGCTTGCTCCTGCAACACGTCGTTATCCTTGCCGCGCTGCTCCAGCGCATCGTTGTAGATGTCGGACAGACGCAGCAGTTCGCGCCGTCCCAGGTAGGCCAGCAGGCCCGACAATCCCAGGCTGAGGATGAGGAACACGACGACGGCCAGCATGGTGCGGCTTTCGGCCGTATCGGCCCGTTCCTGGCGCAAGCGCTGCTCCATGGACAGGAAGGTGAGGAATTCGCGGCGGATTTCGTCAAATTCGAGCTTGCCTTCGCCCTGGCGCACGCGCGCGAGGAATTCCTGGTTGTTGCGGCGCTGGGCGATCACGGCTTCCGCGTAATCGAGCCACTGGCCTTGCAGCGCGCGGATGCGGCGCAAGCGGTCCACCTGGATGGGGCTGTCGGACACCAGATCCAGCAGGGTGGTCATTTCCACGGCGATCTTCGCCTTGCCCGATTTATACGGCGCCAGGAAAGTTTCGTCGCCCGTCAGCAAATAGCCGCGCATGCCCGTTTCCAGGTCGACCGACAATTTCATGACTTCGTTCGCATTGCCGATCACGCGTTCGGAATGCTCGACCGAGCGCAGGGCCGAGAGCAGATAGGCGATCAGGCCGACAAACACGAGGGCCGTGATGACCCCGATGACCAGCGGCAAGGTCACATTGCGGGCGAGGATGCGGCGAAAGCTGAAGGAGTCGATCGGGGTCTTGGTATTCATTATGTCCGTGGAAGGCTGTCGCGAAAAAATCAATTTTAATTGAAATGCAAGATTTCTGGTGGTCAAGCATAGCGTGCGTTAGCATAACAGCCTTGGGGCATTTTCCGCAGGCGCAAGGTAGTGCAAAGCGCGCCAGCGCACAGATGAAAGTAGCTTGAAAATCAAGCTGGCCACGATTGAGGCGGATCAAAGAGATTGGTTGTTGACATCCTAAGATGCAGGAGGTGGTGGCGCCCATGCGGCTGGCCACCGTGTGCAAACCAGACCATGCAGGAGGACATCATGGCTAATCATTTGATCCGTCGCGATCCGCAAAACCCGCTGGCACGTTTCGACCCGTTCAGCGACATGGAAGAATTCATGCACGACTTTTTCGCGCCCGCCCTGCGCCTGCGCGATGGCGGTTCGCCACGCATGCGCGTCGACATTTCCGAAACTGAGCAAGCGTATCAGGTGCAGGCAGACATTCCAGGCGTCAACAAGGACGATATCAAGGTGTCCATCGACGGCAACCGCGTCTCCATCAGCGCTGAACTCAAGGATGAAAGGGTGACCCGCGATAGCGGAGGCAAGACCGTGCGCAGCGAGCGCGAGTACGGCCAGCAATACCGCAGCTTCGTGCTGCCGCAAGAAGTGGACGAGGCTGGCGCGCAGGCCCGCTACGAAAATGGCGTGTTGCTGCTGGACTTGCCGAAGAAGGAAGGCACCGGCGGCCGGCAACTGGCGATACAGTGAGCCGGGCCGGGTTTTCACTGCGTAGGTCAGACTGGCGAAGCGTAATCTGCCCATCTTCGTGGCGTGCCTGTCGGCTTACGCCCTGCGGGCTAAGCCGACCTACGCAAAAACGCGGGACGATGCCGGCGTTTTTTCAGGCCGCGCGCCTGGCCGGGTTTTAGTTGCGTAGGTCAGATTAGCGCAGCGTAATCTGACAATCTTCGTTGCGCGCCTGTCGGCTTAAGCCCTGCGGGCTAAGCCGACCCACAAAAAACGCCGGACGATGCCGGCGTTTCGTGGGGTGTTCCGGGTGACGGCACGCCGCCACCCGGATTGCCTATATATATATATATATATATATATGTCAGTCGCGGATTTCCAGCGCCCGGTTCAGGCTCAGGGCGGCCAGCGAGGCGACGGCGCCCGACAGCAAGTAGAAACTGACGTAGGCCAGGCCGAAGTTGGCCGACAGGCCCAGCGCCACGAGCGGGGCGAAACCGGCACCGACCAGCCAGGCCAGGTCGGACGTCAACGCCGCACCCGTGTAGCGGAAGCGGGCAGGGAAGTTGGCCGTCACGGCGCCGGCTGCCTGGCCGTAGGACAGGCCCAGCAGGCTGAAGCCGACGAGGATGAAGACGTCCTGGCCAAAGTTGCCGCCACCCATCAGGGTTGGCACGAAGGCGCTGAAGATGGCGATCAGTACGGCCAGCACGCCCAGGGTGGTGCGGCGGCCCACTTTATCGGCCAGCAAGCCGGAAATCACGACGCCGATGGCGGCCAGCACGGCGCCCAGCATCTGGATTTGCAGGAAGTCCGAGGCCGAACGGGTCTGGTAGACGGAAATCCACGACAGCGGGAACACGGTGACGAGGTGGAACAGGGCGTAGCTGGCCAGCGCGGCGAGGGCGCCGATCAGCACGTTGCGGCCCTGGCCGCGGCTCATTTCAAACACGCTCACGGGCTGCAGTTCGCGTTCGTCGAGCAGGCGCGCATATTCATTCGTCGACACCAGGCGCAGGCGGGCAAACAGGGCGACCACGTTGATGGCGAAGGCGACATAGAAAGGATAGCGCCAGCCCCAGTCGAGGAAGTCCTCATCCGTCAGGGTGGTCAGCATGAACCAGAACAGGCCGGCGGCGATCAGGAAGCCGGCGGGCGCACCCAGCTGGCCCAGCATGGCGTACCAACCGCGCTTGTTTTCGGGCGCGTTCAGGGCCAGCAGCGACGGCAAGCCATCCCACGAGCCGCCCAGGGCCACGCCCTGGCCGATGCGCAGCACGGACAGCCAGATGATGGCGGCAAAGCCCAGGTGCGAATACGTCGGCAGGAAGGCGATGCCGGCCGTCGACACGCCCAGCAGGAAGAGGGCGATCGTCAGCTTGGCGCTGCGTCCCATGCGGCGCTGGATCTCCATGAAGATCACGGTGCCGAACGGACGGGCGATGAAGGCGAACGAGAAAATCAGGAATGCATATAATGTACCCTCCAGGCGTTCTTCAAACGGGAAGAAGACGCGCGGAAACACCAGCACCGAGGCGATGGCGTAGACAAAGAAGTCAAAGTATTCGGAAGCGCGGCCGATGATCACGCCGACGGCGATCTCACCGGGGTCGATATGCGATTCGACCGTGCCGGCCCCGCGTGCGTCGCGCAGGGAGTGGGGGGAAAAGTCGGCGGGTACATCCCCGCTGTGTATGCGCGTGCTGGACATGATGATCGTCTCCAATATAGTTTCGAGTTCGGCCAACGCGTAACATACCCCGGGTGTCTCACGCCCGGAGTAGGACTATTCAATAGATAGCTGTAGGAAAACTCCGCAACTACCGAGTGAAAATCCGAGCAAGGGGGTGGACAAAACGTCCAATTGCCAACGCGCTCCAGTGAGAATACAGTACCATATCTTCATCCCCTGTACTGGACTTTCCTGTATGTTTTCATTAAAAGTTCGTCGCGGACTGCTTCTTTTACCTCTCGCATTGTTGGCTGGTTGCAATACGGTGGTACTGAACGCGTCTGGTGACATCGCAGTTCAGCAAGGCAATCTGATTGTCATCTCGACATTGCTGATGCTGTTGATTATCGTTCCGGTAATCGCCCTGACCCTGCTTTTCGCATGGCGCTATAGAAAAAACAACACCGCGGCCAAATACGAGCCGGACTGGGACCACTCGACTCGCCTCGAGCTGATCATCTGGGGCGCGCCCCTGTTGATCATTATCGTGCTGGGCCTGCTGACCTGGATCAGCACCCACACCCTCGATCCATACCGCCCATTGAGCCGTATCGACGCCAACCGCCCCATTCCTGCCAGCCACAAGCCGATGATCGTCGAAGTCGTGGCCCTGGACTGGAAGTGGCTGTTCATCTACCCGGAGCAAGGCATCGCTTCCGTGAATGAACTGTACGCGCCCGTCGATCGTCCGATCCGCTTCAAGATCACCGCGTCGTCCGTCATGAACTCGTTCTTCATCCCCGCACTGGCAGGTCAGATCTACGCCATGCCGGGCATGGAAACGCAGTTGAATGCCGTCATCAACAAGCCTGGTGTCTATAAAGGCTTCTCCGCCAACTACAGCGGTGCCGGTTTCTCGGGCATGCGCTTCAAGTTCCATGGCGTGAATGATGCGGACTTTGACAAATGGGTGGCATCGGCACGTGCCGGTGGCGGCGCGCTGAACCGCGACGACTACCTGTCGCTGGCCCAGCCTAGCGAACGCGATCCGGTGCGCCGCTACAGCGCCGTGCCTAGCGATCTGTACAAGGCAATTCTGAATCGCACCATCGTTTCCGACGCCCTGTGCGTGACGCCGGTCGAGCCATACAAATTGACGATGGCAAATAGCCCGGTAGCGGCCGTAACGGCAGTAGTCGCTAGCGATGCAGTAGTTGAAAAGGGCGTTCAAGCCAAGTAACGACTGCATGAATCCCGCAGCGCATTGCGCTGCAGATACTGGCGCCGCTTGCCTGGCGCCTCCCTTTTTTCTCTGAGAGTAACAATGCTAGACCATATTGATCTGACGAAGCTTATATTCGGCCGTCTGACTTGGGATGCAATTCCATTTCACGAACCTATCCTGCTGGCGACCTTTGCGATGGTTGCCCTGGGCGGTATCGCACTCGTTGCGGCACTGACGTATTTCCGCGTCTGGGGTACCCTGTGGCGCGACTGGATCACCAGTATCGACCATAAAAAAATCGGTATCATGTACATGATCCTGGGCCTCGTCATGCTGCTGCGCGGCTTTGCCGACGCGCTGATGATGCGTACCCAGCAGGCTGTTGCCTTTGGCGACAATGCCGGCTTCCTGCCACCGCATCACTACGACCAGATCTTCACCGCCCACGGCGTGATCATGATCTTCTTCGTCGCGATGCCTTTCGTGACGGGTCTGATGAACTACGTGGTGCCGCTGCAAATCGGCGCGCGCGACGTGGCTTTCCCTTTCCTGAACAACTTCAGCTTCTGGATGACCACCATGGGCGCCGCCTTGGTCATGGCTTCGTTGTTCGTCGGCGAATTCGCCCGCACGGGCTGGCTGGCGTATCCACCGCTGTCGGGCATCGTCGGCAGTCCGGACGTGGGGGTAGACTATTACATCTGGTCCTTGCAGATTGCCGGGGTCGGGACGCTCTTGTCCGGTGTCAACCTGATCGCCACCATCGTCAAGATGCGCGCGCCAGGCATGACCTGGATGAAAATGCCCGTTTTCACCTGGACCGCACTGTGCACCAACATCCTGATCGTCGCCGCTTTCCCTGTGCTGACGGCTGTGCTGGCCATGCTGTCGCTGGACCGCGTTGCAGGCTTTAACTTCTTCACGACGGAACTGGGCGGCAACGCCATGATGTACGTCAACCTGATTTGGATCTGGGGTCACCCTGAGGTCTACATCCTGATCCTGCCGCTGTTCGGCGTGTTCTCGGAAGTCGTCGCCACGTTCAGCAGCAAGCGCCTGTTCGGCTACGCCTCGATGGTGTACGCCACCTGCGTCATCATGATCCTGTCGTACCTGGTATGGCTGCATCACTTCTTCACCATGGGTTCGGGCGCCAGCGTCAACTCCTTCTTCGGCATCACGACGATGATCATTTCGATCCCGACGGGCGCGAAGATCTTCAACTGGCTGTTTACCATGTACCGCGGCCGTATCCGCTTTGAACTGCCTATGCTGTGGACGATCGGCTTCATGGTCACCTTCACCATCGGCGGCATGACCGGCGTATTGCTGGCCGTACCACCAGCGGACTTCGTGCTGCACAACAGCCTGTTCCTGATCGCCCACTTCCATAACGTGATTATCGGCGGCGTGGTCTTCGGTGTATTTGCTGCGATCAACTACTGGTACCCGAAAGCCTTCGGTTACAAGCTTGACGTGTTCTGGGGCAAGTGCTCGTTCTGGTTCTGGTTCGTCGGCTTCTACCTGGCCTTCATGCCGCTGTACGTGCTGGGCCTGATGGGCGTGACCCGTCGTGTCAACCACTTTGAAGATCCATCGTTGCAAATCTGGACCATCATCGCCTGGTTTGGCGCCGTCTCGATCGCACTGGGTATCGCTTCCATGCTGATCCAGTTCTTCGTCAGCTACCGCAACCGTCACGCCCTGCGCGACGTGACCGGTGACCCATGGGGTGGCCGTACGCTGGAATGGTCGACGTCGTCGCCACCGCCAGACTATAATTTCGCCTTCACGCCACAAGTGCACGAACTCGATGCATGGACTGACATGAAGAAACACGGTTACCAGCGTCCGACGTCCGGTTTCACGAAGATCCACATGCCGAAGAACACCTGGGCTGGTTTCGTGATCGCCGCGCTGAGCGCACTGGTTGGTTTTGGCCTGATCTGGCAAATGTGGCTCGTCGCCAGCATCGGCTTCGTGATCATGATGGTCACCATCATCGTCCATACCTTTAACTACAAGCGCGATTACTACATTCCTGCGGAAGAAGTGGTCCGTACCGAAGACGCTTATACTAAATTGCTGAGCAGCCATGTCTGATACCATCGCCCATAACACCGGCGCCGCTGGCGCCGCACCAAGCACGCGCAGCTACTTTGTGCGCGAGCACCACCCGGAAAACGGCAGCCTGCTGGGTTTCTGGCTCTACCTGATGAGCGATTGCCTGATCTTCGCCTGTCTGTTCGCCACGTACGCCGTGGTCGGCCGCAGCTATGCGGACGGCCCGACGGGCGCCGCGCTGTTCGACCTGCCGCTGGTGGCCGTCAACACGGCCATGCTGCTGCTGTCGTCGATCACCTACGGCTTCGCCATGCTGGCCATGCAGCGCAAGCAATTGCGCAGCACCCTGGTCTGGCTGGGCATCACGGGCCTGTTCGGCCTGGCCTTCCTGTCGCTGGAAATGTATGAATTCATTCATCTGATCCACGAAGGCGCCGGTCCGCAGCGCAGCGCGTTCCTGTCGTCGTTCTTCGCCCTGGTCGGCACCCACGGCTTGCACGTGACGTTCGGCGTGATCTGGCTCGTGACCTTGATGTTCCAGTTGAACAAGCATGGTCTGACCCCGGAAAACGGCCGTCGCATGATGTGCCTGTCGCTGTTCTGGCACTTCCTGGACGTCATCTGGATTGGCGTCTTCACCTTTGTCTACCTGATGGGAGTGCTGCCATGAGCGACCACCACACACACGGCGATAGCCACCACCATGACAACCACGATCATGGCAGCCTGAAAAGCTACACGATCGGTTTCATCCTGTCGGTGATCCTGACGGCCATTCCATTCTGGCTGGTGATGACGAAAGCCATCACCAACTCGGGCACCATGGGCCTGGTCCTGCTGGCGTTCGCGGCTGTTCAAGTGGTGGTGCACATGGTGTACTTCCTGCACATGAACACCAAGTCCGAAGGCGGCTGGAACATGATGGCGCTGATCTTCACCATCATGATCGTGGGCATCGCCATGGCCGGTTCCCTGTGGGTCATGTACCACATGAACCACAACATGATGCCGGATCTGATGCCTGAGTACATGCATACGAAAACGGCTCCATGATGAGTAATACGCGCCCAAGCAACACCGGGCGCGCCCCTGGCGCCGCATCGCAAGATGCCGCGCCAGGCCCACGCGGCATGGTCGTGCATTATTCAAAAATTGCATTGGCCTTGCTGGCGGGGATCTTGTTTGCCGGTTTCTGTGCCCTGGGCACCTGGCAAGTCAAACGCCTGTTCTGGAAGCTTGACCTGATCGAGCGCGTCGAACAACGCGTACATGCGCCCGCAACGGACGCACCTGGACCCGCAGCCTGGGCCAGCATCACGCAGCAAACGGATGAATACCGCCATGTGCGACTCTCCGGTACCTATCTCCCCATTTTCAATACCCTGGTGCAAGCAACGACGGCACTGGGCAGCGGTTACTGGCTGATGACGCCCTTGCGTCTGGCCGATGGCAGCACCGTGCTGGTCAACCGCGGCTTCGTGCCGAAACGGGAAGGCATCGCCGCCAGCACGCCGGCCGGCATCGTGCACGTCGACGGCTTGCTGCGCGTCAGCGAGACGGGCGGCGGTTTCCTGCGCGAAAACAGTCCTGCCACGCAGCACTGGTATTCGCGCGACGTGGCCGCCATCGGCGCCTCGCACATGCTGAGCAACGTGGCGCCGTATTTTGTCGATGCGAAGGCCAAATCGGAAACGGCCGTTGATGCACCCGTCGGCGGCCTGACCGTGATTTCCTTCCACAACAACCACCTCGTGTACGCCTTGACGTGGTTTGCGCTGGCCCTGATGGTCGCTGGCATCAGCTGGTGGATCGTGCGCGAAGACAAGCGCCGCCGCGCGCGCCGTAGTGCCGGCACGCAAGAGAGTGACCATGCCGGGCAGGATTGAGATCCTGCCCAACCGCGAAGTGTTAGAGCGCGGTGCGGTGGCGGCCGAGATGGAACATCCGGCCGGCCACCAGAACATGAAGTTGCTGATCCAGCTGCGCTGGCTGGCCGTGATCGGCCAGATCAGCACGATCTTCGGCGTGGGCGTGGGACTGGGCATCGCCTTGCCCGTGCCTTACATGCTCGAAGTGCTGTCCTGCCTCATCGCTTTTAATCTTGCCAGCCTCTTGCGCTGGCACGAACGCCAGCCCGTTTCCAACACGGCCCTGTTCCTCGCTCTGCTGGTCGACGTCACCGTGCTGACGGCCCAGCTCTACCTGAGCGGCGGCATCAGCAACCCGTTTGCCTTCCTGTACCTGCTGCAAGTCATCCTCAGCGCCGTGCTGCTGGAAGTGTGGTCGACCTGGATCATGGTGGCCATCACCAGCCTGTGCCTGGCCGGCCTGGCCTTGCTGCCCGGCCCCTTGATCCTGCCGATCGACCCGGAGCGGGGCTTTTCCAGCCTCTACGTGCAGGGCCTGCTGATCTGCTTCATTTTGAACGCGGCCTTGCTGGTGGTGTTCATCACGCGCATCAACCGCAACCAGCGCGCTGGCGACGCCAAGGTGGCGGACTTGCGCCAGCGCGCGGCGGAAGAAGAGCACATCATCCGCATGGGCTTGCTTGCCTCGGGCGCCGCGCACGAGCTGGGCACGCCGCTGGCAACCCTCTCCGTCATCCTCGGCGACTGGCGCCGCATGCCGGAACTGAGCAAGAATAGCGAATTGCTGGAAGAAATCACGGAAATGCAGGCGCAGTTGCAGCGCTGCAAGAGCATCGTCAGCGGCATTCTGTTGTCGGCGGGCGAGGCGCGCGGGGAATCTTCCGTGAAAACGACGATCAATACCTTCCTCAACGACCTGGTCGACGAGTGGCGCACCAGCCGGCCGATCCAGGGTTTCGAGTACGATAACCGCATCGAGCACGACGTGCCCGTCGTCTTTGATTCGACCCTGAAACAAACCATTTGCAATGTGCTCGACAATGCGTTGGAAGCGTCGCCCGAGTGGCTGCGCTTTGAAGCCACGCGCGAAGCGGACGCCTTGCACCTGGTCATTACCGATGCGGGTCCCGGCTTCGAGCCGTCGATGCTGACGCACCTGGGCAAGCCGTATCAAAGCAGCAAGGGCAAGCCCGGCGGCGGTCTCGGACTGTTCCTGGTGGTCAATGTCGCGCGTACCCTGGGCGGCACGGTGACGGCACGCAACCGGGTGCAGGGCGGGGCGGTGGTGCACCTGGCCTTGCCGCTGGCGGCCATCAAACTGGAAAGAGAAAGCGACCACCATGCAGGATGACCGTCTGTTACTGATCATCGAAGACGACGCCGCGTTTGCCCGCACCCTGGGCCGCTCGTTCGAGCGGCGCGGCTACCAGGTCATCCTGGCCACCAATTTCGATGAAGCGAGCGCCTTGCTGGAGCAGCATTGCCCCGACTACGCCGTCGTCGACCTGAAACTCAACGGCAATACGTCGGGCTTGGCTTGCGTGCAAATGCTGCACCAGCACGACCCGGAAATGCTGATCGTCGTGCTGACGGGCTACGCCAGCATCGGCACGGCCGTCGAAGCCATCAAACTGGGCGCCTGCCAGTACCTGGCGAAACCGTCGAACACGGACGACATCGAAGCGGCCTTCGGCCACGTGGCCGGCAACGCCGACATCGAACTGACCAACCGCGCCACCAACATCAAGACGCTGGAATGGGAACGCATCCACGAAATGCTGGCCGAGACGGATTTTAATATTTCGGAAACGGCCCGTCGGTTGGGTATGCACCGGCGTACGCTGGCGCGCAAGCTGGAAAAGCAGCGGGTGAAATAGTCACCGCGCAGTTTGGGTGTCGTCGAACGTCAGCTCGACAACGCTGTCGTCGCTCCAGTCCTGCTCCCGCAGCGGCGGCGTGAACGACGACCCGCTGAAGGGCACGGGCGCGCTTTTGCCGTTGTCGCTGATCGTCGCGGCCGTGATGCGCCGTGGTTCCGAAAAGCTGTAGGTGCCTTTTTGCGACACGAAATTGCAGGGGCCGCCCAGTGCGCCCATCGCCGTGCGCATGGCGAAAGGCAAGGTGTCCTTGTCGATGGCCCAATGCACTTCGCACGCCAGCCGCAGGTCACCCAGGCGGCGGATGGTGTCGCTGGTGGCCGCGCTCCTGACGTAGGGAATCCACCGAATCGAGCCAGCCTTGCGGTTCACGCTCAGCTCGGCTTTCTCATACAGCGGACCCTGCTCGACGGGCAAGCTGAAGATATTGCGCTCGCCCAGCGGGATCGCCATCCCCGCCTCGTCGCTTTCCAGCCGCAGGGCGATGGCGTGCATGTCGACCTCGGCACGGCGCGGCTCCAGGATGAAGCGCAGCTGCGCGCCAGGCGCCAGAACATGTTTTTCCTCGAACCGTTTGACGCCCTTGAGCATGGCACTGTAGGGTTTCCAGTCCGGATCCCGGATGCCTTTGACATTGACGGAGGCCGCCGCCTCCTGGCCGGCTGGCTCCACGGCTTGCACCGTTTCCTCCTGGGCCTGGACCGCAGCGGCGCATAAACACAGCAGAAGACCAGCGATTGCACGCATATTCATCCTGTTCATTTGACTCCCAAGTAATCGTAATCCCAGCCTGGCAGAGTGTAGAAAAAAACACAGGCGCCAGGTGGTTTTGAAGACAGGATGTCAATTGGGATGAATGGAGTGCTTGAAATTGCCGTTTTCCGGATTCACCATCAATGATCCGCGGCTTTAATGGCGGTGCCCGAAATGACCAATGCCTCGTGCTCATAGGCGCCCAGATGGCCATAATGACCTTTGGGACTGAGATAAGCGACAATATGCACAAGCGGCTGCTCATAGGCTGAATTGGGCGCCACCAGGCCAACGTCCCGCCATGCAACACTGCCGAAGGAATTTAGCCACCATGGGCCGGCGTCACCAGGGTCAAGCTGGGCCGGCTGGAACATGCTCTTTTCAAAGCCTCGCGACCAGACGCCATCGCGTTCGATGGTACGGTAGCCATAGCCTGCCATGATATTGGCGTGTTCGGATGGATGGTCGCGCCAATAGCGTTGACCATTCGTGTAGGCATCACGCATGACGTCTGATTGCGTGAGAATTCCACCGTATGGATGAGTCAAGCCTTGAAAGAACCACTGCGCATATTCGGCTGGCGGCGTGGATGCTTGCTTGTCACCCGCCTGTGTTTGCGCAAACGCATGCGCATATTCAAGAACGATCTGTGGAATATTGTCAGCGTTTGCCTTGCCGGCAAGGGCGCTTATGAATAGCAGGAGTTTTGCAATAGATCGTCGCATCGCGTTTCCTCTTTCTATTGTTAATGCTTATGCGGGTGCCAGCCATTCCATTTTCTGCACCTGGATATGCGGATGGCTTTCCAGTGCTTCCCATTCCGGCAAAAAGACAAAGCCCTGTTTCTGATAAAACGCGGCCGCGCGCGCATTTTCCGGCGCCACGTCGAGCACCAGCCGAGCATGGCCATTGTTCACGGCGCATTGTTTCACGGCGTCGACCAGGCCCTGCGCCACGGCCAGGCCCCGATATTCGCGATGCACCCACATGGCGATCAGATGGCACTCGCCATTGCCGGCCACCACTTGCGCGGCGAGGCCAATGGGTTTGTCTCCATCAAAGGCGAGGAAAAAGGTGCGCTGCGGCGTGCTGACGGCACGCTGCTGCCAGTCGGCATCGGAAAAACCGGCCGCGCTGGCATGGCTGGCGCCAAAGGCCGTGGGGGCGTCGAGCAGGGCGGCCAGGCGCGCGGCTTTCAGCGCGGGCCAGTCGCTGGCGGTGGTGGGGCGGATGAGAATATTGTTCAAATTTTCAGGATTCCTCAGGCGACAAGCTCAGTCATAGCGGTCATTGGCGATATTAACAGCATCGCTGCCGTGCCGGCTCCCCGTTCGTATTTATCGGGTGCCACTCAGGACTGGTCCCACACTTCGATGGTCAGCAGTTGACCGGGTTCACATGCGGCAATACGGTTCTGGTGCACGGTAATGCAGCCGGGCCAGCCCGTCAACTGGCCTTGCGGAAATTCGCCATCCTGCGCTTCGGCGATGCCCGCCTGCAGCAGCGGCACGACGACGTTCGCCAGTGCCGTGTAGCGGTTGGGAAAGCCGTTGAAGGCCAGCTGGGTCGCCTTGCCTTGCTGGCATAGTTGCGCGATCCAGTCCGCACCGAACAGGCCCGCTTCCCACGTGGCGAGAAATGCTTCCTTGTTGACTTTCGTCATATCGGCCATTTGCTCCGGCGTTTCTGTCGAGATAATGGTCCACCAGCCTGACATGGCTTGTCCTTGTGAAAAGTGAAAGTTAACGGGTCATGGCGCGGCGCAGCAGGTAGCTGAGGCCATCGACGGCCGCCACCATCAGCAGCATGGCGACGATGACGGTAGCGGCGTTCTGCATCTGGAACAGCGACAGATGGTATTTCAGCATCTGCCCCAGGCCGCCCGCACCGACGACGCCGAGGATGGCGGCGGCGCGGATATTGTTTTCCCAGCGGTACAAAGTGTAGGACATCATCTGCGGACTGCATTGCGGCAAGGTCGCGTACAAAAAGGCCACGGCGGGCCGCGCGCCATTGATGCGCAAGGTGGTGGCCGGCAAGGGTGGGCAGTTTTCGAAGGCATCGGCAAACAGACGGCCCAGCACGCCTACCGTGTGCAGCGCCAGCGCCAGGGTGCCCGCGAACGGGCCCAGGCCGGCGGCGATCAGCAAAATCGAAGCCCACACCAGTTCCGGGATCGAACGCAGCACGTTGAGCACCGCGCGCGTGGCGTTGCGCGCCAAGGAACCAAAGCGGCCACTGGCGGGCAGGGCCAGCAGTGCGCCCAGTACGGCTGCGATGACCGTGCCGATGGCCGACATGGCCAGGGTCTCGAACGTGGCGACGCCGACTTTCATCAGGAAGGGGCTGGCCAGCTCGGGCGGGGCGAAGCCGTGCAGGAAGTCGGCGCTCGTGCGCACGGCGTCGGCGCTGAAGAATTCGCCCCATTTCAGGGGCAGGGTGGCGAAGCTGGCGATGACCAGCAGCAGCAAACCGGCCAGCAATGCCCAGGTCGACCAGCGCACGGGCGCAGGCGCGGGCATCGCGGCGAAATTCAGATGCTTCATGCCAGCCTCCGGCGCAGCATGGCGGACACGGCATCGGCGCCCGCCACCAGCAGCACGAACACCATCAGCATGGTGGCCAGCTCATTGCCCGCCATCATTTTCATCGATTCATCCATGCGCTGGCCCAGGCCGCCCGCGCCCACAAAGCCCATGACGACGGAGCCGCGGATCGCGCATTCCCAGCGGTAAATCGTGTACGACACCAGTTCGGCGGCCGATTCGGGCAAGGCACCGTACAGCAAGGCTTTCAGGCGGCCGCTGCCATTGTGGAGCAGGGCGTTGCAGGCGGACGCATCCGATGATTCGAGGATTTCCGCGTAGACCTTGCCCAGCATGCCGCAATAGGTAAGGGCAATGGCGATCACGCCGGCCGTCGGTCCCAGTCCCACGATGCGCACTAATAATAAAGCCCAGACCAGTTCCGGCACGCTGCGCAGCAGCACCAGCAGCGCACGGACTGCGTGGCGCAAGGCGGCGGCCAGCGGCGACACTTTGCCGCTGCCGATGCGCGAAATCGACAGGCGCTCCGTCACCAGCAGGGTCAATGGGATGGCGCCCAGCATGGCCAGCGCCATGCCGGCCGTGGCCATGGCGATGGTTTCCCAGCTGGACACAGCCACCAGTTGCAAAAATTCCAGCGAGTGGGCGGGCGGCACGAAGCTGGCGATGAATTGCCAGGTGGCCGCCAGGCTTTGCGCATCCCATAAAATCCACGGCTTGAATTCGGCCTGCACCAGCATCGGCCACAGCACGAGCAGCGCCACGGCCGTGATGGTCAGGCGGCCGCGCCAGGCAGGGTCGCGCGGCATGGCGGCGTCGGCGCTGTTCAGCAAAGGGGCCTCGCGGCGTCCAGATTTGTTTCCACGGCCTCAAATTGCGGTGTGGGATCGGCCTTGTTGCGGTAAAGCTCGGCGATCATGGCGTCGCTAACCTCGTTGCTGGGCGCATCGAACACGATCTGGCCATCGCGCAGGGCGACGATGCGCGTAAAGCAGGTGCGGGCGATTTCCACCTGGTGCAGGCTGCAGATCAGGGTGGCGTTGCGCGCTGTCGCTTCGGCCTGCAGCACATGGATCGTCTGCAAGGCCAGTGTGGGGTCGAGCGCGGACAAGGGTTCGTCGACGAGGAATACTTGCGCATCCGACACGAGGGCGCGGGCCATGCCGCAGCGCTGGCGTTCGCCGCCCGACAGGCGGTCGACTCTTGCATACAGTTTATCTTGCAAGTTGAATTTACCTAAAGCTTCCCACGCGGCGCGCGGGTCGACGGGCGCGAGCAGCGAGCGCATCGCCGTCCACAAGCTCCATTGCGGCAAGCGGCCCGCCAGCACGGCGTTGACGACGCGCTGGCGCGGCGGCAGCGGCGGCGTTTGCGGTGCCAGGAACAGGCGCGCGCGCAGGGTGTGGCGTTCGGCGCTGCCGATCTGCCACGGTGAAGTGCCCAGGATGCTTAATGTGCCCGATTCCGGGCGCAGCGCGCAGGCCAAGGTGTGCAGCAAGCTGGTCTTGCCGGCGCCGGAGGGACCGATCAGGGCGATCTGTTCACCTTGGGCCACGTCCAGGCTCAGTTCGCGCAGCGCCAGCGCATTGCCGGCGGCGCCCGCGTGGTGGACGGAGACCTTGTGAAGTTGGAATGTCATGCTATGTGTCGGTGCAAATGAGGGCTGGGGTCAGACCCGGCGGGTCTGACCCCGGATTTCTGCTGCTTGTCGAAAATTACTTCAACAACTTCGCGTCGCGCGCGGCCGCTTCGATATCCTTGTAGTTCTCGGCCTTGGTCGGGATGAACTTGGTGGCGCGCTGCAGTTCGAGGATTTCCTTGCCTTCGGCCGTCGATGGATCGAGCGCCAGGAAGGCGTCCGTCAGCTTCTTGCGCACGACGGGGTTCATGTCGGCGCGCACGCTCCAGTTGTAGTCGTAGTAGCCGGGCGTCGTGTAGAACACGCGTACTTTGCTGGGATCGACTTTTTTCGCTTCGACCAGTTTTTCCCACACGGAGATATTCAAAGTGCCCGCATCGACCTTGCCGCCGGCCACTGCCGCCACGGTGGCGTCATGTGCGCCCGAGAACGCGATGCGCTTCATGTCCGTGTCCGGATTGATCTTGGCGGCCAGCAAGTAGTAGCGCGGCATCAAGTGACCGGAGGTTGACGATTCCGAACCAAACGTGAAATTCTTGCCTTTCAGGTCCGACAACTGGTTGATGTCCTTGCTGGTGGTCACGAACACCGAGCGGAATTTCGTGTCTTCCTCACGCTGCACCAGTGGGACGATCTTGCCGCCGCTGCGCACGTTGGCTTGAACAAACGTGAAACCGCCGAACCAGACCATGTCGAGCTTGTTATTGATCAAGCCTTCCACGGAGGCCGCGTAATCGGTGACAGGCGTAAATTCCACCTTCATGCCCAGCTTTTTCTCCAGGTAGCTGCCCAGCGGCTTGAATTTGCGCTGCAACTCCGTCGGCGCTTCGTCGGGAATGGCGGACACGCGCAACACTTGCTGCGCTTGCGCCAGGCCGCTGTGGATGGCGAGGGTGGCGGCGACGGTGGCCAGGATGGCGGGGAATTTTGAGAATGTGGTCATGGGACTGCCTTTAAAAAAAATTGTTCATTAATATACGGAAACCCCGGTCGTGCCTTCCTGCATCTCGCCGATAACGACGGCGTCGGCAAAGCCTTCGGCGCGGAAAATCGCCAGCACTTGCTCGACGGCTTCCGGCGCGCAGGCCACCAGCAGGGGGCCGGCCGTTTGCGGGTCCGTCAAAATCGCCTTGTCGATGGCGCTCAGGCTGTCGGCCAGCGCTACTTGCGCGCCGTAGCCTTGCCAGTTGCGGCCGGAGGCGCCCGTGATGTTGCCGTTGTGCGCCAGTTGCTGCACTTGCGGCAGCAGCGGCACGGAATCCATGGCGATGCGCGCCTGCAACTTGGCGCCGCGCGCCAGTTCCAGGGTGTGGCCCAGCAAGCCGAAGCCTGTCACGTCCGTCAGCGCATGCACGCCATCGAGCAGGGCCAGCTTCTTGCCCGGGGTATTCAATTTGGTGGTGTTGTCGATCAGGGAAGCGTAGCCATCCGTGTCGAGCGCATTTTTCTTCAGCGCGGCCGACAAGATGCCCACGCCGATCGGCTTGCCCAATACCAGTTTGTCGCCGACGCGCGCGCCCGCGTTGCGTTTCACCTGCGATGGGTGCACGAGGCCCAGCACGACCAGGCCATAGATCGGCTCGACGGAGTCGATGGTGTGGCCGCCCGCAATGGGGATGCCGGCCTGGGCGCAGATGGTTTCTCCGCCTTTTAATATGAGGCCGATGGTTTCCACGGGCAGCTTGTTGATCGGCATGCCGACCAGAGCCAGGGCCATGATGGGCGTGCCGCCCATGGCGTACACGTCGGAGATGGCATTGGTGGCGGCGATGCGGCCGAAGTCGAACGGGTCGTCGACGATGGGCATGAAGAAGTCCGTCGTGGCGATCAGCGCCTGCTCGTCGTTGAGCTGGTAGACGGCCGCGTCATCCGAGGTTTCTATGCCGACCAGTAATTCCTTCGGCAGGGGAAAGCCGCCGCTGCCCTTTAAAATATCGGCCAGCACGCCCGGCGCAATTTTGCAGCCGCAGCCGCCGCCATGGGCAAATTCGGTCAATCGGATCGGTGTAACGGATGTTGCTGCGCTATCGGACATGGTCTTCATCCTGCTGAAATAAGTAATTAGGTGGCAAGCCAGGCATCACGCGGCGCTGGCGGTACGGTGTTCGCCGACGATAGCACATAATGCGCGCGCGGCTTGCTCAAAGGCATGTTTTGAAATATCGGGCAGTACCAGCGGCGTCGCCTGGGCATAGCGGCTGAAGTTGCGGGCAATGGATTGCCGGTAAACGGGGTCGTAATGCTGTACCAGCAGTTCTTCCACCAGCTCGGCCATCCGGCCAGACGTGGCCAGTTGCTGCCAGTGGGCGATTTTTTCCTTGCCATGCAGCTGCGTCAGCAGGGCCAGCTGCACGTTCAGGCGCGCCGGGTCGCCGACGAAATGGTCATAGTCCTGCATCAGCAATTGCACGCGCTGGTCCGTGGCCAGGCGCACGTCCGTGCAATCGGCTGCGCGCATCTTTTCCATCAGCGCATCGGGCACGCGCAAACGGCCCACTTTCTTGCTTTCCGATTCGATGAAGACGGGCAGTGCCGGGTCGAAAGTGCGCAGTTGCTGCCACAGCGCGCTTTCAAACGCTTTTTGCGATGGCTGGTCTTCCTCGGGCAAGCCGCCCAGCACGGAACCGCGGTGGGCCGCCAATTGCTCCAGGTCGATCACTTGCGCGCCTTGGCTGTCCAGCACTTGCAGCAAGCGGCTCTTGCCGCTGCCCGTGGGACCGCACAGCACGTTGATGAAGTCGAAGGGCTCGGGCAGGGTGGCCAGCTCGGCGTTCACGTGGCGCCGGTAATCCTTGTAGCCGCCCTCGAGCTGCGTGACGGGCCAGCCGATGCGCGCCAGGATGTGCGCCATGGCGCCGCTGCGGTTGCCGCCGCGCCAGCAATAGACGAGCGGCTTCCAATGCTGCGGGTGACCGAGCAAACCCTCTTCGATATGCCGCGCGATATTTTTCGCCACCAGCGCCGCGCCCAGCTTCTTCGCTTCGAAGGCGCTCGTCTGCTTGTACAAGGTGCCGACGCGCACGCGCTGTTCGTCGTCCAGCACGGGAAGGTTGATGGCGCCCGGCAAATGGTCTTCCGCGAACTCGGACGGGCTGCGCACATCGATGATGGCATCGAACTCGCTCAAGCGGGGCAGGATATCGCTGAAAGGCTGAACTGCGGGGTATTTCATCGTGGCGCGGGTGCTGGCAAGGGGAAAGACGTATTATCCCCGATAAACGCCCGTGCCGTCAGTCCCTGCAAGCAATGGATGCCAGGCGCTTCAAGCGGCATCCGTGCCCAGGGTGGCCAGTTCCGTGCTGGCCGCCGTCGCCATCAGGGCAATGACGACCGTGGCATCGCCCGCGTCCAGGTCGTCGTTGACCTCGAGCAGGTCGCTGACGAGGAAATTGACGGCATTGCGCACGCCTGCAATGCTGCTGGCGAGGCCCTGGCAATCCGTGCCCAGCTGCTGGCACGCCGCCTTCATGCCATTGAAGGCGCCGATCTGGCCGTTCAAGCCGCCGATCTGGCTTTGCAGGTCGCTGACATCGGATTTCCATTTCAAGTATAGGCCCAAGGCCACGGCCAGGCCGACCAGGCCGAACGGACCGAGCGCCAGCAGATAGTAATAGCGCTTCTGCGCCGCATCGAGTTCGCTTTGCGCGTCGCCCAGCTGCCCCTGCAAGGCCGTGACCTGGCTTTGCAGGCCCGCTTCGACACCGGCAAGCTGGTTGAAATACCCCATCAATTGCGCCGTTTGCGCCGTCAGCGTGCCGGCCGTGGCGTTGGCTGTGCCTTGCAGCTGCTGTGCCTGCTGCTGCAGGGCATCCATGGTCGCCTTGATGTCAGGCAGCGGCGCCTGCGCCGACAGCATGCCTTGTACTTGCGCCAGTTGCGGCGTTGCCGTCTGGACGAAGGCGGCAACAGCCTGCTGCAGCGCGCGCGTTTGCGCCAGCATGGGTTGAATCAAGGCATTGCATCCTGCCTGGATCTGCTGGGCGGCTGGCGGCAAGCCACCGAGGGCTGCGATCCGCTGCTGCGCGGCCAGCAGGTTGGCGAGGGTTTGCGTCAGCAGGCCGGCCATGGCGCTCACGCCGCTGCGGCGACGGCCGCTTCGCCCACCGTCTGGCCCTTGGGCGCGACGATGCTGGTAACGCCCGTCATCTGCCCCTTGATGGTGGTGATGTCCGTGGTGACGGCTTGCATTTCCGTGTTGGCGGCCGTCAGGAACAGGCTGCGGATGGTGTCCGTGTTTTGTATGCCTTGCTGCAGATCGCTGATCAGGCTGCCCAAGTCGCTGCTGAGAAATTCCCACGCGTTTTCCATCTGCGTGGCCGATTGCACGGCTGCCTGCACCTGGTTCGACAGGCTGGCATAGCCGCTGCTGATGCCGGTGGACAGCTTGACTTCGGCCGTCAGCGACGCTTCCTGTCCCAGCAGGGTCGCCTTTTCATCGTTCAGGTTTTTCAGGGTGATGGCCGAGGCCACTTCGCCGCCTATGCCGGCGGCCACGACGGCAACACCGGCCACCACCAGCGGCGTCGACGTGCCTGCCGTGACGAAATCGGCCACGCCCCCGACGACGACCATGAAGGTGCCGCCCACGATGGCCAGGCCGCTCAGCACGGTGCCGGCAATGGCGCCGTCGATCTGGCCCTGGATGGTGCCGAGCTGGCTGTTGATGGAGCTGAGCACGCCATTGTCGCCATTCACGGCCGCGTTCAGGTCGCTGACGGTGGTGGAGAACGAGGCGGAATCCGTGGTCAGGTTGTCGTGCAAGGTCTGCAGTGCGCTGACGACGCCATTCGCGGCTGTCTGGTATTGCTGAGATTGCTGTTGCAGCGCCGTCAGGGTGGCGATCCATTGCGCCTCGGTCGAGCCGGTAGGCAAGGCCGTCAGCACGGCATTGTTGAGCGCATAGTAATTGCCGATATTGGCGATGTTGGCAATGATCGTGGGCTGGATGACATTCAGGTAGGCGGTGGCGTGGGTTTGCGCCTGACCCAGGCCATCGTTGATTTGCGACTGGTATTTCAGCAAATTGGCGTCGCCCGAAAAATCCACGCTGGGCTGCTCGTTGATGCTGTTGGCGTAGGTTTGTATCAGCAGCGCTTGTGAACATTGCGCTTTGTTGGCGGTGCTGATGCCTTGTGCTGCCTGGTTTTGATTCGACATGCGCGGCTCCTCGGATGGATCGTTGTGGGGACAAGCGGTGGCGCACCGTTCAGGACGCGCCTGTCATGGTTTGCTCCAGCGGCGCCAGACTGGCGGCCAGCAGCTGCCACGCCGTGTTGGCGTAATCGAGCTGCCCGCCCAGCGTCTCGGCGTCGGCATCGCTGGCCATGCCGGCGACGGCGTCGGCAAAGGCGGCCAGGCCGGCGCTGACGCCCGTCGCTGGCGGCGCCTGCGGCGACTGGCCCCAGTCCTCGGCCAGCACCTGGGCCGTATCGAGTGCGCTGTTGAACGCGCTGGTGAACTGGCTGTTCTGCACCTGCACCACCTTGGCCACGGCTACCAGCGCATCGGCGTCGGCCAGCTGCTGGTAGGCGCTGGCCAGCAGGGCATTGTTGGCGTTCAGGGCCGTGCGGGCCTGCGCCGTTTCGGCCACGCCCTGTTCCGCCGCATCGATGCCTTGCACCACGAAGTCGCCCGATGGCGCGGACTTTCCATCACTCTGGGCGTCGCTGATGGTGGTCATGGTCTTGACGATCAATTCCGTGACGGCAGCGCCCGTTTTGTTGGCGCCGGCGACGATATCGGCGATATTCGTGTTGATGGCGGCTTTCAGCTGGTCGATGCTGGCCGATGATGCGCTGGCAGCGGCGCCCAGAGCGGCGATGGTGGCCGACAGCGCCGTGTTGAAGCCCGCGTTGAGCGGCGCCAGTTCGCCGGCGATGACGCGCATGTCGCCCGACAGCGCCTGGGCTTGCTGGTTGATGTGTCCCGATTGCACCGCCAGTTGCCGGTAGACCTGCGCGATGTCGGCGCGCGCGGCGCCATCCTGCGCCGCTTGCGCCAGCCGGGGCCGTTGCAACTGGTAGGCGGCGTCCCATAGCGCGGCAAAGGCCGTCGCCTGGCTCAGCAGACCGATGTAGGCGGGCAGGATGCGGTCGCCGGCGGTCATCGCCCGGTTCTTCATTTGTGACTGGAACTGGCTGACCTGATAGGCCAGGCCGGCATCGACTTGCGCGTCAAGGTCGAGATTGGCTTGCTGCTCCAGCAGATCGGCGGCCGTCTGCGTGAACAGGAACTGGTCGCTGGCGGAAAAATAGTCGACTTGCAAGGCTTGCGGCCCTGGATTGGATGTGCTTGCCATAGGGTTTCCGGGATGGTGGGCGAACGAAACTCCGCCCACTATCGCCCAACCCGCGCTTGCCGTTTTGACCTGCCGCAATCGCGCCGAGGGAACGTTAAGCGAGCAAGCGCCCCAGCAGCGGCGCCAGCAGCACCGTCACGACGCCCGAAAAAATCATCGTCAGGCTGGCCACGGCGCCTTCTTCCGTGCCCACCCGGCGCGCCACGGACAAGCCAAAACCGTGCGCGGCCGCGCCATACGGGGCGCCACGGGCGATGCGCATGCGTAAGGGCAGCAGTTTCAGCAGCGGTTTGCCCAGCAGCAGGCCGAACAAGCCCGTCATCACCACGAAAATGCCCGTCAGCTGGGCCGAGCCGCCCATGTGGCGCGACGCTTCCAGCGCGAACGGCGTCGACACGGAGCGGGCCAGCAGGCTGCGCGCCATGTCGCCGTGCACCCCCAGCAAGCGGTCCAGCAGCAGGGTGGCGGCGACCGAGGCGACAATGCCGGCGCAGCTGCCCAGCGACAGGGCCAGCCAGTGTTTGCGGATCAGCTTGCGCTCCTGGAAGATGGGCAGCGCAAACGCGATGGTGGCCGGCCCCAGCAGCCACGGCAGCCAGCGCGTTTCGCCGAAATACGTGGCGAACGGCGTCGAGGTCGCTTGTACGATGACGATCAATATCGCCGAGGTGCAAATGGCGGGCGTGAGCAAAAAGTGCGGATGGCGGCGGTGCAGCGCCTGGTTGGCGTAGAACAGCACCAGGGTCAGCAGCAAAAACAGCAGGGACAAGAGCACGGTGTTCATGCTTGCGCCCTGGCTGTGCGCTGGCGCAGCAACTTTTGCAGGCGCAGCTTGCGCTCATAGCGGCAGACCCATTCCACGGTGAACGCCGTGGCGAGCATCACGCTGGCAAAGCCCAGGCCGATATTCACGAACAGCATCAAACCCTGTGACTTCAGCAGTTGCGTAAATTGCACCACGGACACGACCAGCGGAATGAAGAACAGCAGCATATTGGCCAGCAGCCAGTTCGCGCCCAGTTCGATGGCTGCTGGCCGCACCCAGCCGGCCAGCAGCAGTGCCACCAGCACGAACAGGCCGACGACGCCGCCGGAAAACGGCAGGTGCAGGGCGGAAGCGGCCGCATCGGCCAGCCACCAGGCGGCGATCAGCACGCCCACTTGCCACACGGTCTGCGCGGGCTGGCGCCAGACGGGGACGGAAAGTGGGGCGGTAGTGGAATAAGGGACGGCTTTCACGGCGGGCTTTCTAGCGGCAGGGGGAAGTTCTCATTGTAGGGATCCCGCATCAAAAGATAAAATGACTTAAACTCATGATTATCATTCGATATTGGAATGCATTATGGATATCCGCTCCTTGCGCTACTTCGTCGAAGTGGTCGAGCAAGCCAGTTTTACGCGCGCGGCCGCCAGGCTGCACGTGACGCAACCCACCGTCAGCAAGATGGTCGCCCAGCTGGAGCAGTCGCTGGACCTGGCCTTGCTCGACCGCGCGGGCAAGCGGTTTACCCTGACGGACGCGGGCCAGGTGGTGCTGGCGCGCGCGCATGAGTTGCTGGCCCTGCACGCGGAACTGAAAGTGGAATTGCGCGACCTGCAGCATCTGGAGCGGGGAGAGCTGCGCGTCGGCGTGTCGCCGCAAACCCATTCGACCCTGGCGCCGTGGCTGGCCGAATACCACCAGCGCTATCCGGGCATCGAGTTGAAGATGTATGAAAGCGGCACGCAGGCGATCGAGCGCGACTTGCGCACCGGCACGGTCGAACTGGGCACCATGCTCGACTACCCGGGCAATGCGGCCACTTGGCAGGATTTCGAAGCCTTGCCCCTCGTGCGCTCGCCGCTGTGCCTGCTGGCCGCGCCCGGTTCTGCGTGGCAGGGACGCGTTTCCGTCGCCCTGGCCGAGCTGGCCGATAGTCCCTTCATTTTCTATGGCGCCGCCTTCGCCCTGAACGACATCGTGCTCGATGCCTGCCAGCGGGCCGGCTTCGCGCCGCGCATCACGGGCCGCAGCGGCCAGTGGGACTTCATTGCTTCGCTGGTACAGCTGGGCGTGGGCATCTGCCTGCTGCCGAAGATGTATTGCGACACGCTCGATGCCGCCCAGTTTGACGTGATTCCCCTGGACGGTCCGCCCGTGGAGTGGAATCTGATGCTGGCCTGGCGCCGCGGCGGGCGGCTGTCGTTTGCCGCCCGTGCCTGGCTCGAGCTCGTCAGGACGCGCATGGCGGACGCGGCCCGTTTACAATAGGCACTCGCCAACCACCGTCAAGAATATGAAGAATATCGGTAAAACAAGTGTGAAACGCACGGCAGGTTCGCTGCTGCTGGGATTGTTGTGCACCGTGGGCCTGATGAGCGAAATGGGCTACGCCCAGGCGGCCATTCCCGTGTATGGCTATTTCGTCAAGAATACCTATCCGCACGATCCCCAGGCGTTCACCCAGGGCTTGCTGTTCAAGGACGGCCACCTGTATGAAAGCACGGGCCAGAACGGCCAGTCCTCCTTGCGCAAGGTGGAATTGGCGACGGGCAAGGTCTTGCAGAAAACCATGCTGGACAAAACAGTATTTGGCGAAGGCATCACCGACGTGGGCGATGAAATCCTGGGCCTGACCTGGATTTCGCAGACCGGCTACGTCTTCGACTTGAAGACCTTCAAATTGAAACGCAAATTCAGTTACCAGGGCGAAGGCTGGGGCCTGGCCAGCGACAGTCAATTCGTCTACATGAGCGACGGCAGCTCCGCCATCCGCGTGCTCAATCCGAAGACCCTGGCCGAGGTGCGCCGCTTCGAGGTGAAGGCCGAGGGCCGCGCCATCGAGCGCCTGAACGAGCTGGAAATGGTCGACGGGGAATTGTTTGCCAATGTGTGGGGCGCGGACGTGATCGCCCGCATCGACCCGGCCAGCGGCAAGGTTGTCGGCTGGATCGACCTGACGGGCTTGCTGCCACCCGGGCAGCGGGGCACGGCCAATCCAGACGCCGTGCTCAACGGCATCGCCTGGGATGCACGGGGCAAGCGCCTGTTTGTCACGGGAAAACTGTGGCCCAAGTTGTTCGAGATCGAGCTGATCGAAATCCAGCGCCGCTGATGTTTCCAATTGGGCAGTGTTGCTGGCGAGGAATCGTTTAGAATTCTGATTCTTCGCCCCGTGCGACCTTTACAGGATGCCATGCTGTCCCTCTCTTTATGCCGCCTGGCGGCCTCCGCCAGCTTGCTGGCCGCCGTCCTGCCCGCCGCGCAGGCGCAAACATCCTACGTGCCGGTGATGAAGCAATACGGCGACTTTGTCGTCACGCGTGACCGCCACGACCCGCTCGTTACCTTGACTTTTCGCCGGCACGGCTACTGGCCCGGCGGCGCGCGCGAGGTGGTGGAAGTGCGGCCGATCAAGGCCACGCGCGAAGGCCAGCCCATGCTGCTGGCGTTTACCAAGGGCTATACGGGCCAGGGCACGATATTGATCGGCGTGCAGAATGGCGAGCCGCTGATGCGGCCCATCAGTCCCATGCAGCGCGACAACATGGTGCGCACGGAACGCGACCCCGAATGGGGCGTGCCGCAGCCGGGCAACAGCGAGGTGCTGCTGTTTCCCCGCGACGGACGCGCGCTCGATACGGGCACGGGCGAATTGCTGTGGTTTGACGTGCCGGGCAACGTCCGCGGCGATTATCCGCATGCCATGCTCGTCTCCGTCTCGCCCGACGGGCGGCGCGGCGCCTATCTGACGAATACGCTGACGAAGGTGGGCATCATCGTTGCCACGCGCGACAACGGCGTGGCCGGTGAGCTGGCCTTGCCGCCGGACACCTATCAACGGTGGCTGAAGCCCTTGTCGGACGCCGCTTCCGCGCAGGCGGGCGCCGCCATCAAGGCGCGCCAGGGCCGCACGGATTCGATCCGCATCCGGCGCGAGCTGGAACTGGCCTGGTTCGGCCAGCAATTTCAATGGAAACAAGGCAAGAACGGCTTGCAAGTGACGGGGCTGGGCCTCATCTCCGCGCCGCCGGAAGGAAAACAGCCATGACAATATGTAAACTGATCGCCGGCTGCTTTGCCGCCTCCTTGCTGGCCGGCTGCGTGCACGGCGAAACGTTCCCCAAGGATTATCTGGCGCAAGATATCGACAAGCAACAAGCTTTGCTGGAACTGGACGTGGTCTTCGGCAAAGAGCCCGATGACAAGCTGACGTCGCGCGTGACGGCGCGCAATACCGTGGAATACGCGGGTGCACCGCATATCGTCGTGCCGTTTTACCAGAAGGGACTTGGCTTCGACCAGGGGTTTGCCGGCACCTATATCTTTGGCGTCGTGTATCCCGTTGCCAAGGTCGAAACGGCCACGGCCAGCAGCCGCGTCTTTGGGCAGAAACTTGAGGGTCAGCAACAGGGCAGCCCCCGCTACCGTTTCCGCGTACCAGGCAAGGCGCAGTGGAACAGCAATGAAACCTTCATGCTGAGCTTTGAGCGCAAGGGCCGCCGCGAAGAAATCACTTTCCGCTTCAGCAACGAGCAAAGCTGCTCGACCGCCTTCCTGGCCACCACGCCACTCTATGGTTTCCCCATCAAGGTCGTCGCCACGTTCAAGGAGAACAAAGGTTGCCTGAAAGTGTGTGACAGCCGCGACCAGTGGCCGGGCTTCTGCGCCTTCCAGCCGCCGGCAGCCTGATCGGCCTGCTGGGCAATACCTGCGGACGTAAAAAAGGCCGATGCAAATCGGCCTCGATGACAACTGTAGGTGTTGCTTAGCGGTAGAACGCTTCGACTTTGCCCTTCAGCTTGATCTGCAGCGGACGGCCGCGGCGGTCGAGGGACTTGGTGGAAGCAACCTTGATCCAGCGTTCGCTGATGCAATATTCTTCCACGTCAAGACGTTCCTTGTCGTTGAAGCGGATGCCGACGTCGTTCTCGAACACGGCTGCAACGTGGTAAGGGCTGCTGGGGTCGATCGACAAGCGATCGGGCAATGGGGGTAAGGTGGTGGTATCGTTCATGGGCGTAATTATCGCCCAGAATGCCGATCCAGACAACGGCCTTTCGCGCGCAGCCTATCTGGCCGGGGGCGAAATGGCGGGCGCGGCCGTGTGCGGGGAGGGTGGTGGCGGCGATGAAGCCCCGTGCTGCGTTCCGCTCGGGTCGGCCAGCTGGATGATCGTGCCGTGCTGCCAGGCATCGGCCCCGTCTATGATGGCGTGCGCGGCGATGTCGGCCCGCTGGCGGCGTTTTTCGGCGGAATCGATACGGAAGCGGCGGTCGCGCGCGGCGACCATGGCGGCATCGGCCTGGCCATCGCTTGTAAAACCCATCATCAGTTGCGGCACGCCCAGCGGCAAGGTCTTGTGCAGATCCGTATGCCAGGTATGCCAGGTCTTGCCATACGTGGCGACGAGTTTTTGCATCAAGACTTTTTCGGCCACGGCGGGAATGCCGGGAGCGATCAGCTGGCCTGATTTCACTTCATGTACATGGCTGTGCCACAGCGCTTTTTCCGCCGCCGGCAAACCCTGGTACAGTCTGGCGCTGACGATATATTCGACGCCCATCAGCTTGGCGTCCTTGACGTTGCCATCGTAGATCACACACTGGATCAGCTCTTCATTGACGATGGCGCAATAGTGATGCGCTTCCATCTGGCCGCGCTGGTTGCCGTTGTAAAAATGAAAACCGTCAAGATAGGCATTGAGCGCCGCGACGGGCGGCCGCGCTTGCAATGCGTCGGCACCCGCGTCGAGCACGCGCGTGGAGACTCCGGCCGGCGCGCCGGGCGCCTCCACGTTTGATGCCGTATTCCTGGCGCCGCAGGCGGCAAGGCCCATGCCCAACCCCGCGCACAGCATGGCCGTCAGTGCTTTCATGTTGAGAAGGCGCGTCTAGCCATGCCACCGGGATCAGGATTTATCGTCATTCTTGTGGCTTTGACGTCCCGCTTCCACGTGCTGCTCATGCGTGCCGCCGCGCGTGCCGGTGCCGGATCCCGATTGCTGGCCCGACTGTTGGCCCGATTGCTGCGAGCCCGACTGCTTGTCGCCGTCATTCTTGTGGCTTTGGCGGCCTGCCTCGACATGCTGCTCGTGCGTGCCGCCCTGGGTGCCGCCCGACGATTGGCGGGTGCCGGATTGCTTGTCCGACTGCTGGCTGCCCGATTGGCCCGATTGCTGCTTGTCCGATTGGCTGCCGGATTTGTCGTTGCTGTTCGAAGTCATGGTCGTGTCCCCTATGGTTGGTTTGGCTGGTTTGCATGATCATCCGGTTCAGCATAGGCTGCACCGTTGAAACCATTCTCCCTGCCTGCGTCGGGCTTAGCCATAGGGACACCACTTGTCGCCACGTAGGAAAACTCTGTGGTGGATGACAACCATTTCTAGATTGCTATTACAGATGCCGCGTTTCCTGCGGCGGCGCATCCCACTCGTCATGCCAGCCATCGACAAAAGTGATGGGAATCTGCGCCAGTTCGGCCGCCGATGCGTCATCGAGGCAGTTGACGCCGATGCCGACGAACGGGCCGCTGCGGAGCGAATCGCCGCGGCCGAACGGGCGCACGCCGCAATGGCGGCAAAAATAATGGCGCTCGCGGTGCTCGCCGAAGCGGTATTCGCTCAAGTCCGCTTCACCGGCCAGCAGGCGAAAATCCGCAGGCGGGACCAGGCTGGCCCAGCAGCGGATTTTCAGGCAGTAGGAACAATTGCAGCGCAGGCTGGGGGCCGCCAGGTCGATCTCGGCCGCAAAGCGCACGGCGCCGCAGTGGCAACTGCCATGGTAGGTTTTTTTCATCTGGCCCACTTTACAGGGTTGCCGTACTCTCATGCAACTGCTGGAATTGCGACAGTTGCTGCTGCATCAGCCGCGCATACTGGCCGCCCGCGCGCAGCAGCTCGGCGTGTGTGCCTTGCTGGCAAATCCGGCCTTTGTCCATGACGACGATGCGGTCCGCCTTGACGATAGTGGAAAAGCGGTGGGCGATGATGATCGTGGTGCGGCCTTGCATCAAGGTATCGAGCGCGAGCTGCACCTGCTGTTCGCTGGCGGCGTCGAGCGCGCTGGTGGCTTCGTCCAGGATGAGCATTTTCGGCGCGCGCAGGATGGCGCGGGCGATCGCGATGCGCTGCTTCTGTCCGCCGGACAACTGCACGCCCCGTTCCCCCACGAGGGTCTCGTAGCCGTCCGGAAAGGCATCAATAAAATCGTGGGCGTGCGCCAGGCGCGCCGCCGCCTGCATCTCTTCGCGCGTCACGGCGCGGTCCGGTACGGCAAAGGCGATATTGTCCGCAATGCTGCCGGAAAACAGCGCCGGTTCCTGCTCCACCACGGCCATCTGGCGGCGCAGCTGCGCCACGCCCAGCACGCCCGCATCGATGCCGTCGAACTGCAGGCTGCCCGCGTCAAGCTGGTAATGGCCCAGCACCAGGCTGGCGATGGTGGACTTGCCCGCGCCCGAGGCGCCCACCAGGGCGATCTTTTCGCCCGCGCGTATCGACAGGCTGACGCCGTCGAGGGCCGTGACCTGCGTGCGCTCGGGATACGAAAAGCACGCGTCGCGCAGCGCGATATGGCCGGCCAGAGGCGGCTGCGGTGCCGCTTCGGGCACGGTGCGGTGGCTGCGCAGGATCTCGAAGATGCGGTCGGTCGAACCCATGGTGCGCATCCACGTGTTCCAGAATTCGCTGATGGAGCCGGCCGTGTCCGTCACCATGCTGGCATAGATGACGAAGGCCGTCAGCTCGCCCACGCTCAGGCGGCCCTGGCCGATCAGGTGGGCGCCGAAGCACAGGGTGGTCAGCAGGGCAACAAAAGCCAGCAAGCCCTGCGCGCCCTGGAACACGGCCAGCAGGCGCGTACCGGCCAGGGACACGTCCAGCAATTGCCGCATGGCTTGCGCGTAGCGGGCCATGGCGCCGCCTTGCTGGTTGAACGCCTGCACCAGCCGGGCATGGGCAAAGTATTCCTGCGCCACCTTGCCGCTGGCGGCCAGGGTGGCGGAAATGGCCCGCGAACGCTGCCGGTAATTGCTGCCTGATAATTTGCCGAGATACAGGCTGATGGGAATGAACAGGGCCAGCGGCAGGCTCAGCATGGGCGACAGATGCAGCAGCATGGCGATGCCGCCCACAAAGACGCACAGCGAGCGCAGGGCATTGGCCGCGCCGATGGTCAGGCTTTCATGCAGGGCCGATACGTCGGACGTGAGCCGGCTGTTCAGCTCGCCGCCATGGTGCTTGTCGAAGAAGGCGATGGGCTGGTTGATCACCACGTCGAACAGGTGCCGGCGCACGCCCATGACGATCATGTGGCCGCTCGATTGCAGCAAATAGAAGCGCGCGCTCGTGACCAGCGCATACAGCAGGCTGAAGGCCAGCATGGCGGCGACCATGCCCGGCGTGACGCCGCGCCGGGTCAGTTCCGCCACGTTGTCGATGAAATACGCGATGGCCTGCGGAAAGGCCAGCTGCGCGCCCACGGTGAGGACCATGCACAGCAAGCCGGCGGCGACGCGCCAGCGCACGGGATACAGCAGGCGCAGGCGTTCAACATGCGGGCCGAAGTTCAGAAGGCTCATGCGGCGCGCTCCTGTGCCGTATCGCCTGCCAGTTGCTCGACAAGGGCCAGCCAGTCTTCATCGCCGATCAGGCCGGCCGCTTCCACCGTGCCCTCGTGATTGACGAACACATAGGACGGCGAACTCATCAAAGGATTCACGCGCCGGTAGTCGCGCAGCGTGAGCCGCGCCGTGGCCGCCCGCAAGGCCTTGCCGGGCAAAAAGGCGCGCAGCCGGCGGGCCGGCTCTTCGCTGATCAGCCACAGGGCCAGGCCGGCCTCGCGCGCCAGCGGCAGCAGCTGTTCGATGCCGGCCAGCTTTTCCCCGCATTTCGGGCAGCGGCTGGCGAGGAACAGCAGCACGGCCGCCTGGCCGCTGGCGCCCGGCTGGAAATGCGCACCGCCAGCCATCAGACGGGCTTGCACGGCAGGCAGGGGCTGGCCCGGCACCAGCGCCGTGGGCGCGAGGCGTTCGCGGCGGCTGGCGCGCAGCACGGCCAGGGTCAGCCAGATGTTGCCGGCGAGCGCAAACGCCAGCGCCGCCAGCACCAGTTGCAATGTCGTGGAATCCATCAGCCGGCCTTTGCCAAGGTGGCGATGTCGTGCAGAGAAATCACGGTCACGCAGACGATGGCTGCCAGGCCGGCGGCCAGAATGGAGGTGGCGGCGGGCAAGGATGCCGTCTGCGCGAATGCGAAATAGGCGACGTTAATGGCGACCGCCAGCACGTTGCGCAGCAGGTCGTATTGCGAGACGGGCCGCGCCGCTTCGCCAAAGCAGCTGCAGCGCACCACGCTGTGCGTGAAGTAGCGCCAGGCCAGCACGGCCGTGAGGGTACTGAGCAGCAGTAATGACAGCAGCATGGGCAGCTGCGTGCCGCCCGCCAGCAGCCAGCCGGCCAGCAGCAGTTCCGTTGCCACCAGGGCTGGCGCAGCGAATTGGGCGGCGGCGGGCGGCACGCCGAACGAGGTGGCAAGGTTGCCGCGGAAGGCGGCATAACTGCGCAGCTTGCCTACGCCGGCCGCCAGCAGCAGCAAGGCGATGACATGGCGCGCGATATCGGACAAAAAGGGGAGAGCTGTCAGCATTGCGTGCTCCATACCGGCGCGTAGCCGCCCGGCCGCTGGCACCGCAGCTGCACGCCGTCGCGCGACGCCAGCAGGGCATCGTTCCACGGCTCGTCGGGCGCGCTGCGCAGGGCGCCGCCTATGCTTGCCTGCAATTGCGTGGAAATGGCCCAGCCCAGCCGTTCGGCGTGGGCATCGCGTTCCATGCGCAAGCCCAGCTGCGCCAGTTCTTCGCGTGTCAAGGCATAGTTGTGCGAGTGATAACCCGTCACCAGTTGCGCGACGATGGCGCGCCGCGCCTCGGGTGTGGCCTCGGGCAATTGCCAGGCCAGCAATTCTTCGCCGATCTGCGCCAGCTCCAGGGTGGTGCGGTAAAAAGCCGTCAGGGAAGGGGGAAAGATGCTGCCGCACAGCAGGGACAGCGATTGCTGGCGCGCTTCGCTGGCATCCACGCCGAACCACTGCTGCGCCATGTCGCCGAAGACCTTGATGTCCAGGCTGGACATGGAGCCGCCGTCGGCGCCATCGAGCTGCGGGTCGATGGGCGAGAACAGCGCCAGGTCGCCGGCGATGATCTCATCGGCGCCCAGGGTCAGCAGGGTGGCGGCCGACTGGCAGTGGAAGGGCACGACAAAGCTCAGGTGACGGGCATGCTGGCGCAGCAGGATGGCGATGCGCCGCGCCGCGTTGACGATGCCGCCACGGCCGTGCAGCACCACATCGAGGCGCGCCACGGGCCCGATGCCCTGGCACAGCTCGTACAGGGCGGGCAGCAGCTCCATGTCCAGGTGCGAGGCGGCCAGGACGATGGCGCGGCTGTCGCGCGCAAGCTCCAGTTCGCGCAGCCGGAGAGGGATCTGGCTCAGGTCTGGCTGTGGCATACGGCTCCTTCGATCAGGGTTGCGGCCACGCTTTCCAGCATGGTCAAGGCGGGCACCAGTTGTTGCACATACAAAAATTGACCAACAGGGTTGTTTTCCAGGAAAACGTACTCGCCGTCAGGCGTGACGATGAGATCGAGCGCGCCATACTCGAGGCCATAGCTGTGCACGAAAGCGAGGCATCGCTGCTGTATTTCCGCTGGCAAGGTGCATGCTTCATAGCGGATGGGGGCTGACATATCGCGCGAATCGATGGCCGTGCGGGCATCGTCCTGGGAATACAGGCGCGCGGCAAACAGTTGCTTGCCGATCACGGTGATGCGCAGTTCGTATTGCTTGGCGATATATTCCTGGAACTGGCAGCTCAGTTCGCTGACGGCGTCCAGGCTGTCCAGCATGGCATCGTCGACAATGGTGGTGCCGATGCCGGCGCTGACCCTGTCGACGTCCTCGACCGTTTCGGCGGCCAGGCTGGGCGTGGACATGCTCTTGAAAATGATGGGCCCGTTGATTGCCGCGCGGAAAGCGCGCACGTCGTCGGGCACATTGGTAATCACGGTGGCGGGCACGCGAAAGCCCATGCGCGCGGCCCGCGCAAGCTGTTCGCCTTTCCATTGGGCGCCGCGCAGGGCCAGCGGATGGCTGAGCCAGTAGCAATCGAGCCCGTACAGGATGCTGAAGATGGCTTGCTCCGTTTCCAGCTGGGCGTAGGCGCGTTCCTGCAGCGTCAGGTCGGCGCTGGCGTAGGCATAATCGGCCGCCTTGCGCAGCCAGACGGCGCCAACTTGCTGCAGCTCAAGCCAGTCGCCATCGGGCAAGTGGCGCAGGCGCGCGCTGGCGCGGCCGTCCAGCAGGCGCTGGCACAGCTGGTAATCGCGGGGAAAGGCGTCGAGATCGATACGGAAAGGAGCATGGCCGCGCGCGGCGAGGATGGCTTCGACCAGGTCGGCGTGCAGATCGCCGCTATGGCTGATAATCAAAACCTTTTTGTGCATGTCGGGGAGGCCGCGGTAAGGGGGAATCAAAAAAGCCTTGCCGTGGCAAGGCTTTCAGCTGGTGTACGTATCAGCAGAACTCGCCGCCGTCACTCGAACCGATACGCGAATAGCGGTATTGCTCCTCGCTGTCGACCGCCGTGCAGCCGGCTACGGCGACACCGTCGCGTACTTTCCAGGGCGCAGGAAGCGCCGGCTTTTCTTCTTCCTTCTTTTCCGCCAGTTTGAATGCGAACAGTTTGGTTTCTTTATGCATGGGATCCTCTATTAATGGTTGTGTTCCGATTTTTACCGATAAATACTGATTATAAAAATGGAATCTGCAATTGAAAGGTGTTTATGTATTCATTGCGCGCAGAGAAGCCGTGCCGGAATAGGCGCCAGCGCCAGTTTGAATATGGCGGAATAGATGAAACCCCCACGCGGGCGGGGGAATGGGGCGCCGGGAATCAGCAGTACTGGCCGCCGTCGTTCGGCTGGAAGCGCGATGAATCGCGGTATTGGTCACGGGTGCCGACGGCGGTGCAGCCGGCTACGGCGACGCCGTCGCGCACCTTCCAGACGGTGGCGGGCGCTACCTGTTTTTGTACCTGTTTTTCAGCCAGTTTGAATGCGAACAATTTGGAGTGGTTCTGTTTTTGCATTGTACTATCCTCTTGTGATGGTTAAGTACTGCTTGCGCTGTATGCCATGGTATATGGCCATTCGATATTAGCGCCTGAATAAATAAGCGTCAACTTGAAAATCAATCGTATCCGCGATTATATTTTTCAAATACTCACCAAATATCACGCGAGCCATTTATGTTATTGCAGTGCGATAAATAATAAGCGCGGCACTTTAAATAATCGGCACGGTGCTTTATTATTGCCAGCAAACGGATCGGCCATGCCCGCGGCGAGGCACTATAATGGCGCCTGTTGAATGGATAAGGCACAACGTACTCTATGGAAATGGCCATCACAGACAGCTTGCGGCAGCTGGCATACGCGCAGGCCGCCGCCTTCGTGCAGACGCTGGACGGGCGCGATCCTGTTGCGCTGCAACGCGACTGGGGTCTGTCGCTGGCCGTGGCCGACGAGATCATCGACATGCTCGACAGCTATTTTGCGGCGAGCCAGGCATTGTCCCTGTCGCCGCTGGCGCAAGCCTTCGTGCCGGGCAAGGGCGGCCGTCCCGGCGTCGACGTATATGCCACCGACGCTGGAGCGCTGGGCCTGGAATGCCTGCTGCTGGCCGATGGCAAGCCGGGCGAAGCGATCCTGCACCTGGAAATGTCCGGTCACGATGGCGCGCTGCGCCTCCACTACCAATATATCGGATCCTGAAGACCCTATGATTGAACTGATCAGCGAAACACAGCAGCGCATCTGCGACAAATTCGGCTTGCCGGCGCAAGCACCCGAACCCATGGTGGCCCTGGCCATCGGCAGCCTGGACCAGTCGCCCATCTATGGCACGCGCGTCGTGCTGCCGGAAAACGGCACCATCAGCTGGTTCATCCACTGCGGCGAACACGACGATGCCAGCGGCTTTTACCAGCCCCTGCATGCGGAACACCTGCACGAGATGCTGCCGCAGGTGGTCGATTACCTGGCCTTGCCCAGTGGCGCCAGGTTCATCCTCGACCGCGAAGGGTACGAGGACGTGTGGCTGGAAGAGTAACTTTCCGACCGGCAAGATTGTCGTTGACGTTGATAAATAGGTATGGGATGCTGCGGTTCCATTTTCCACTGTCGAAAGCCGCATCTTGAAGCCACGCCTGCCGTCCGTCCTGTTCGCCCTGGCGCTTGCCGCCGCCCCCGCCAGCCATGTGCAGGCGTCCCCAGCGGAACACGACATTGCCGCCTTCGTGCGCAGCGAAATGCAGGAGCGCCAGATTCCAGGGCTGCAACTGGCCGTGATACAAGGTGGCAAGGTTGTGCTGAAGCGCAATTTCGGCCTGGCCAGCCTGCAATACCAGGTGCCCGTGACGGAGGCTAGCCTGTTTTCCATCAATTCGGCCACGAAGGCGTTTGCGGGCGTGGCCGTACTGCAGCTGGTGCAACAGGGCAAGATCGACCTGGCCGCGCCCATCGGGCAGTACCTGACGGGGCTGCCTGTCGCCTGGCAAGCCGTGACGGTGACGCATTTGCTCAACCACACCTCGGGCTTGCCCGACGTGCTGGACCAGCGCAGCGGCAAGCTGGTGGGGCCGCAGCCGGACGATGCCGAGGCGGCGTGGACAGCCGTACAGGCGCTGCCCGTGGAAGCTGCGCCTGGCCAGCGCTTCCGCTATAACCAGACCAATTATGTGCTGCTGGCGCAATTGGTCGAGCGGCTAGGCGGAATGCCCTTTAGCACTTTCGTCCAGCGCGGGCAGTTTGACGTGGCCGGCATGCCGCATAGCGGTTTTGGCGACGCGAAGGACGTGGTGGCCAACAAGGCCAGTTCCTACGTGCTGGACCGGGGCGGTAACGGTTACCGCAATGTGATCGAAGACTTTCCCGTGTTCATGCGCGCCGGCGCTGGCATCAACAGCAATGCGGGCGAACTGGCCAACTGGCTCATCGCGCTGCAGTCCGGGCGCTTGCTGGTGCCCGCCAGTGTGGAACGGCTGTGGCAGCCGACCAGCTTGAATGACGGCAAGCCGGCGCCGTGGGCGCTGGGCTGGCCCACCATCGGCCGCGATGGTCACCGCGCCGTGGCCGGCATCGGCGGCGCCCGCTCAGCCTTTTATGTGTATCCCAACGATGGCCTGGCCGTCATTATCCTCAGCAACCTGGCCGGCGCCCAGCCGGAACAGCTGATCGATACTGTCGCCGGCTTTTATCTTCCCGCCCTGCGCCAGCAGCGCGGCGGCGCGTATGCCGCGCACTTGCTGCGCAACAAAGCGGCCAGCGCCGGTTTCGACGGACTGGACAAGAAACTGGCGGCCATCCGGCGCCAGCATGGCTTGCCGGAACCCACGGAAGATGACTTGAATGCCTGGGGCTATCGCCTGCTGGGACGGCAGCAGCCGAAACAGGCGGTGGCCGTCTTCGAGCTTGGCGTGCAGCTGTATCCGCAAGGGGCGAATGGCCACGACAGCCTGGCCGAAGCGTACGAGGCCAATGGCGCGAAGGCGCAGGCCGTCACGCATTACCGCCGTTCGCTGGAACTCGATCCGGGCAACACGCACGCAATGGAGCGCCTGCGCGCGCTGGGCGCCAATTAGCCGGGCGTCTTGCCGTGTTCGGCGCCGTGCATGGCCAGGTAGGCGGCCAGGTTGTCATCGGCGATGCCCAGGGCGCGCAAGACTTCCTTCGTGAAGCTGACGGGCGCCGTGCCCGGTGCCGTGATGACACGCTGGTCGGCCACGGCCCACGGCACATCCTGGTACAGGGCGGCGCCCGCATAGCCGGTTGCCGTCAGGTTATCGGCGCAATTCGAGGTGTGGCGCACGTTGTCGAGCACGCCAGCCTGCGCCAGCACGCGCGTGCCGTCGCAAATGCCGGCCAGCACGATATTCCTGTCGCGGGCCGCGCGCAGCAAGGGGGAGATATCGGGCGCCTTGCCGCTTTGCCAGTGGCTGCCGCCACATACCATCAGCAAATCGAGTTCATCAAGCACAATCTCTTCCAGCGCCAGTTGCGGGGTGACCAGCATGCCGCCGGACGAGGTGACGGGCAAGCCGCCGGGCGTGGCGAACTCCGTGTAAAAGCCGTAATACAGGCGCGCCGTGGAATTGAGCAGGGCGGTTTCCCAATCGGCAAAGTTCTCGGTCAGAATGGTGATGGCACGTGTCATGAAAATTCCTGTCGCAGGTGGAGATATCAATAGTAATACAGGCTCGCTAGCCTGCTGGTGCCGAAATCATAATGAACGGTACTGACAATTTCTGTCAGGAGCGTGCAGCCTGCGCAACAATCGCCGGCCCACTGACGCGGCAATGAAAAAGGCCCGGCGCCGCCGAAGTGTGCGGCGGGACCGGGCCCCTGGAGTATGGCGGATGACTCTTGCGGATTACTTCTCGGCGAACGCGCGCTCGACAACGAAGTCGCCAGGCGTCGAGGTATTGCCTTCCTTGAAGCCACGCGCTTCCAGCATTTCCTTCAGGTCGCGCAGCATGTCCGAGCTGCCGCAGATCATCACGCGGTCTTCGGCAGGGTTCAGTGCCGGCACGCCCAGGTCTTCGGCCAGCTTGCCATTCTCGATCAGCTCCGTGATGCGGCCCATGTTGCGGAAGTCTTCGCGCGTCACGGTCGGGTAGTAGCGCAGCTTGTCGCTGACCATTTCGCCCAGGAATTCGTGTTTCGGCAGGTGCTCTTCCAGCAAGTCGTGGTAAGCCAGCTCATCGACCTGGCGCACGCCGTGCACGAGGATCAATTCGTCGAAGCGTTCGTAGATGTCCGGATCGCGCACGATGCTGAGGAAAGGCGCCAGGCCCGTGCCCGTCGACAGCATGTACAGGCGCTTGCCTGGCAGCAGGTAGTCGGACACCAGGGTGCCCGTCGGCTTGCGGCCGACGATGACGGTGTCGCCCACTTGCAAGTGCTGCAAGCGCGACGTCAATGGACCGCCCGGTACCTTGATGCTGAAAAATTCCAGGTGGTCTTCGTAATTGGCGCTGGCGATACTGTAGGCGCGCAGCAACGGCTTGCCATCGACGCGCAGGCCGATCATGGTGAAATGGCCATTCGAGAAACGCAGCGACGGGTCGCGCGTGGTGGTAAAGGAGAACAGGGTATCCGTCCAGTGGTGCACGCTTAAAACGCGCTCTTCATTCATCGAACTCATAGTATGTGTTGGCTGGTCAAAAAAATGGTTATTTGCTGGCAACTGCTGGCAAAAGTGAAACCCTGTGTAGGCCCAGACGCTATTGTACTGGCCTCCAGACGAAATTGTTACCGTCTATCGCCGCCATTGCTGCCGCACGCGGTGCCGACATTATAGTGCGAATGGCAAGGCGGGGCTGGAAATGGGCCGGAAATGAACGGTGGGCATGCGGACTCTTGACCTGGCTCACTTTTCCGCGGCACGCCGCCAGCGCTGGCGGATGGCGGCATTGGCCGGTTCGGACACGTAGCGTGCCACGAGGGCGGCAGCGAGCGCCGTTGCGGCCAGGAACAGCGCCAGCCAGGGCAGGCGTTCCGCGTAGCCCAGGCCCGCCTTGTCCACCACATTGCGCATGCCGGCCAGCACGATGATATGGAACAGATAGAGTTCGTAGCTATGGCGGCCCAGCCATTGCAGCGGGCCGGGCCGTCGCTGGCTGGCCGGTCCGGCCGCCACGCCGCCAAGGATGAAGGCGGCGCTGGCTAAGGCGACCAGGGTAAAACCGAACACCTCATTGCCGCCGATGCCGCGCACATACACGGCCGCCAGAGCCAGGCCCGCTGTCCAGCGCAAGAGTCGCCCGATCCGCGCGCTTGGTTGCCAGCGTTGCGTCAGCATGGCCGTCAGGCAACCGATGGCGATGGCGTCGAAGCAGGCGATATAGCCGTACATGAAGTCAATCTCATTGTCCGCATGCAGGCTGCGATACACGGGGCCGGCGACGATGGCGGCGCCGCACAGCAGCATGATCGCCTGGCGCCGGCGCAGGATGCGGCACGACAAGGGCAGCAGCAGATAAAACATTTCTTCGACGGACAAGGACCAGTACACATTCAGGCAGTAATTGAAATAGCCGGCGCTTTGCATCAGCACGTTATGCCAGAAGGTCAGCACGGAGGCGATGGCGATGACGAAATAGCTGGCGGGCAAATCCTTGCCGCCGTCCGAGTTGGCAAAGTAGGGCACGTCCAGCACGCCCAGCAGCACGATGATGGACAGGGCCAGCAGCAGCGATGGCAGCAGGCGGGCAATGCGGTAGAGATAGAACGCCGCCAGGTCGATGCGCGCCAGGTCGCCCCAGCGCTGCAGCGAGGTCGAGGTGATCAGATAGCCGGAAATGACGAAAAACATGGTCACGCCGTAATTGCCCTGGTAGGCGGCGCGCAGCAGCCAGGCGGGCAGGATTTCGAGCGGGCTGTTCTTCAAGCCGTAGGCGAGGGCGAAGTGCAGCAGCAGCACGCCCAGGATGGCGGCGCCGCGCAAGGCGTCGATATGGTGGTTGCGGGTATTCAATGGTTTCCTTGTCAGCCTGGCTGGCGACTAATGGGGCAATTATGCGACACGTGTCGCTTGCCGGTCAACGATTTTACAGATAGTCGGTAGCGAATGCGGCAACGGGGCACGGGCAGGGAAGTCTTGCGTGTATGATATTGCCGAACAGAATTGTTGGGCATCTGTCATCGTTGAAGGCGCGTTTTTTCCTGCGTCCCGGCCCAAGACTCTGCGCGTGCCACGCCGCTTGCTACGATGCCTGACCCACAGCGAAAGGTAATAAAGATGTATAAAACAGTGCGCGACTTGTTCCTGCATTTCAAGGAAGCCGTCCCATTCCGCCTCGTCCCCGCCCTGATCTGCACCGCTTTGCTCGTGAGCATGCTATTGCTGCCGGCGCCGGACGGCTTGACGCCCAAGGCCTGGGGCCTGGTGGCGATTTTCCTCACCACGATTCTGGCGATCATCCTGAAAGTCATGCCGATCGGCGTGATGGCCATGATGGCCATCGTCATCGTGTCGCTGTCGCAAGTGACGTCGACCTCGTCCAAGGGCGCCATCACGGATGCGCTCAGCAGTTTCTCGAATCCCTTGATCTGGCTGATCGTCGTGGCGATCCTGATTTCGCGCGGCCTGAAAAAGACGGGACTGGGCAGCCGCATCGGCCTGCTGTTCATTTCCCTGCTGGGCAAGCGCACCATGGGCATCGGCTATGGCCTGGCCATTTGCGAACTGGTGCTGGCGCCATTTACGCCCAGTAACACGGCGCGCGGTGGCGGCATCGTCCACCCCGTCATGAAATCGATCGCCAACGCCTTCGATTCGGATCCGGCCAAGGGCACGGAAAAGAAGGTCGGCACCTACCTGGCCCTCGTCAACTACCACGCCAACCCGATCACCTCGGCCATGTTTTTGACGGCCACGGCGCCCAATCCGCTGGTGGTCGACTTCGTGGCCAAGGCCAGCGGCCAGAGTTTCCACCTGACGTGGACCACCTGGGCCCTGTGCATGCTGTTGCCGGGCCTGGTCTGCCTGCTGCTGATGCCCCTGATTATTTATTGGCTGTCGCCGCCGGAACTCAAGGCCACGCCCGACGCCGTCACCTACGCCAAGGCGGAACTGAAAAGCATGGGCCCGCTGTCGCCGTCGGAAAAAGTCATGCTGGGCACCTTCGCCTTGCTGCTGTTGCTGTGGGCCAACGTTCCCGCCATGCTGTTCGGCCCCGCGTTTTCGCTCGATGCGACGGTGGTCGCCTTTGTCGGCCTGTTCGTGCTGATCATCACGGGCACCATCGACTGGGATGACGTGCTGTCGGAAAAGAGTGCCTGGGACACTTTGGTGTGGTTCGGCGCGCTCGTCATGATGGCCGAGCAACTCAACAAGACGGGCGTGATCGCCTGGTTCTCGGCCGGCATGAAGGCGGCGATTGTCGCCAGCGGCATGGACTGGCTGCCGATCGCCGGCGTCCTGGTGCTGGTGTTTGTCTTCTCGCACTACTTCTTCGCCAGCACGACGGCCCACATCAGCGCCATGCTGCTGGCCTTCCTGACGGTGGGCCTGCACCTGATCCCGGCCGAATACCACGTGCCCTTCATGCTGATGATGACGGCCGGCTCGGCCATCATGATGACACTGACCCACTATGCGACGGGCACCTCGCCCATCATCTTCGGCAGCGGCTTCGTGACCATGGGCAACTGGTGGAGAGTCGGCTTCATCATGTGCGTGGTGGAGCTGCTGATCTTTGCCGTCGTCGGCACGACGTGGTGGAAGGTGCTGGGCTACTGGTAAAGCAGGCGGCTCGTCACGGCAACTGGCCGCGCACGACGTGCAGCAGATATTCGCGCGCGGCAGCCCGTTCCATGCCTTTTTCCATCAGCAGCGGCAACAGGCGCTCAAACAGCTGGCGCCGCTCCTGGCTGGCCTCGGAGGTGCTGCGCCGGTCTGAAAAGAAATCCATCAGGGTCGAACCGCACAGGCAATTGCGGTAGACCTCGACGATGGCCACGTTGTTATCGTCGAAGCTTTGTTTCAGCCCGGAGACATTCTGGCGCATCGATTGCGTCTGCCCGATAAACTCGTCCGCCGTGGCGAAGACGCGCCCGCAGCAGGCGCAATGCTTGGGAAAGGCGGCTTCGGCCAAGGCGCGCAAGCCTGCGAAGAACAGCTGATCCGGCATGCTTGCTCCTGGTGGTGCGCTAGGCGGCACGGTTGCCGATCTCGATGCCATGCGGACTCACGGGCGGGCGCTGCACGCCCGATTCGAAGCGCACGAAGGCTTCGCGCAAATGGTCTTTCAGCAAGGTTTCGTCCCAGGGCTTGGTGATGAACTTGTAGACCGAGCCTTCGTTGATGGCTGCCGTGACCGAATGCAGTTCAGGGTAGCCGGACAGCATCACGCGCACGATCTCCGGATAGATGCCCTTGATGCGGCGCAAGAGTTCGTTGCCGGACATGCCCGGCATGCGCGCATCCGTGAGGATCACGCCCACGGCATTGGCGGCCACCAGTTCCAGCGCTTCCTGCGGCTTGCTGGTGCTGAGTATCTGGTAGCCTTCCTTGCGCAGCGAGCGGCGCAGGGCGGACAGGATGTGCTCTTCGTCGTCCACCAGCAGCAGCACACGCTGCGGCGTTTCGGCATGGCAGTTCTCGGGCGGCAAATGGGTGCCGGCATGCAACATCTGATCCATCTCGGCGCCGGGCAGCGGGCGGCTGAAGTAATAGCCTTGCATGGCGTCACAGTGGTTGGTATTGAGAAATCCCAATTGCCCCTCCGTTTCCACGCCTTCGGCTACGGTGGTCATGTGCAGCGACTTGGCCATGGCGATGATGGAGCGGGTCAGCGACGCGCCATCCACGCTGTCGGTCACGTCGCGGATGAACGATTGATCGATTTTCACCACGTCGATGGGGAACTGCTTGAGGTAGGACAGGCTGGAATAGCCGGTGCCGAAGTCGTCCAGCGACAGGGTGACGCCGATTTCCTTCAACTGTTCCAATGCCTTCACCACGAGGTCGCGGTTTTGCATCAGCACGCTCTCCGTCAGCTCCAGTTCCAGGCAGTGGGCCGGCACGCCGCTGTCGGCCAGCACTTCGCGCACCAGCTGCGGCATATCGGCCTGGCGGAACTGGCGCGCCGACACGTTGACGGCCATCGTCAGGTGCGTAAAGCCGTAGGCATGCCAGACGCCCAGTTGCGCGCACGCCGTGCGCAGCACCCATTCGCCGATGGGCACGATCATGCCCGTTTCCTCGGCTAGGGGAATGAAGCGGTCCGGCGGCACCAGGCCGATGCCGTCGCGGCGCCAGCGCAGCAGCGCTTCCATGCCATAAATCTTGCCGCTGGTGAGGTCGACCTTGGGCTGGTAGTGCAGTTCCAGCTCGCCCAGCGCCAGCGCCTGGTGCAGCGCGTGTTCGATTTCGGCCCGCTCCTCCACCAGCACGCCCATCTTGTGGTTGTAGAACTGGTAGCCGTTGCGGCCCTTGTCCTTGGCGCTGTAAAGGGCCGCATCGGCCGTCTTGAGCAGCATGTCGCCGCTGTCGCCGTCGGACGGAAACACGCTGGCGCCGATGCTGGTGCTCACGTGCAGGGTATGCTCGCCCAGCACGAAAGGATCGGCGAACACCGCCAGCACTTTTTGCACGATCTGTTCGGCCGTCACGATGTCGGGCAGGTCCGTCAGCAGGAGGACGAATTCGTCGCCGCCCTGGCGTGCCACGGTGTCACCCTCGCGCACCGCCAGCTTCAGCCGACGGGCCACTTCCTGCAGCAGCGCATCGCCCACCGGGTGGCCATAGCTGTCGTTGACGAACTTGAAACGGTCGAGGTCCAGCATCAGGGTGGCCAGGTGCAGGCGGGTGCGGCGGGCATGGGCGATGGCCTGGCCGATGCGGTCGTTCAGCAACTGGCGGTTGGGCAAGTCCGTCAGCGCATCGTGGTTAGCCAGGTATTCGATGCGCAATTGCTGCAGCTTGCGTTCCGTGATGTCCTGCACGGTACCGCGCATCAGCAGCACCTGGCGGCCTTCGCGCACGGCTTCGGCCTGGTGAAAGACGATGCATTCGCCGCCATCGGGCCGTAGCACCTTGTGTTCCAGGCCGTAGCTGGTGCCGCTCGCATGCAGCTCCATGAAGGCATCGAGCAGCAGCGGTCGCTGGTCTTCCGGCAGGCATTGCAGCAGGCGCTCGAAGCTGGTGGGGCCGGAATCGGCGTCCAGGCCCAGGATGCGCAACAGTTCCGGCGACCAGTAGCCGTCACCGCCGGCGACCCGGTATTCCCAGTTGCCGAGGCGGGCCAGCGCCTGCGCGTGGTTCAGGCTTTCCTGGATACGGCTCAATTCGGTGAGCGCGCTGCTGGCCCGCAGCAGGTAGCGCAGCCGGTGCGCCAGCAGCCGCCATTGCATCGGCTTGGAGATAAAATCACTGGCGCCCGCTTCCAGCGCCTGCTTGATGGAGTCATCGTCGTCGTTGCCGGTCAGCACGACGATGGGCACGTGCGCGCCGCCGGGCAAGCGGCGCAGCTGCTGGCAGCATTCGAAGCCGCTCATGCCGGGCATGGCAACGTCGAGCAGGATCAGGTCGGGCACGCCGCGCTGGAAAGCGGCCAGCGCTTCCAGGCCGCTGGCCGCTTCCTCGATGCGGAAGCCTTCCGGTTCCAGCGCTTCCGTCACCAGGATGCGCGTCATGGTGTCGTCATCGACCACCAGGACCAGTGCTTGCGGGAGCAGTGCGGTATTCATATGGCTTCCTTCTCAATGGCCTGGGCGGCGAGGACACGGTCGAGTTCTTGCTGGATGCCGCGGATATGCTGCAGCGCGCTGCCGACGTCATTGCCGCGCGCGTATTGTTCGATTTCACGGCAGGTGGCCGACAAGCCCAGCGCGCCCACGTTGGCGCAGCTGGACTTGAGCGTATGGGCCGCCAGCTGCAGGGCCGCGGTATCGCTGGCCTCGGCGGCCACTTCCAGCTGGCCCAGCAGGCGCGGCGCGTCGCTGTAGAACAGGTCGATGATGCGGCCCAGCACGTCGGGACGGCCGGGACGCCGCATGGCGCGCAGGTTTTGCAGGGCGGCGGCGTCGAGGATGGCGGCCGATTCCACCGGCGCCGCCTCCGTGGTTACTGTAGGCGTCCCGGCTGTGGCCTGCGCGGCGGGCGACGGGCGCCAGCGGGCCAGGATTTCCAGCAGGGCGGCGCGCGTGTACGGCTTGGCCAGGTAGTCGTCCATGCCCGCGTCCAGGCACAGTTCGCGGTCGCCGAGGATGGCGTTGGCCGTCAGGGCAATGATGGGCATGCGAACACGGCCTTGCTGGGCTTCCATGCGGCGCAAACGCCGCGTCGCTTCGAAACCGTCCATTTCCGGCATCTGGCAATCCATCAGGATCACGTCGAACGGGTAGCGCTCCCACAGGGCCAGCGCGCGCCGCCCGTTGTCGGCCGGCGTCGCTTCGTAGCCGCTATCTTCCAGCATGGCCAGGGCGATTTCCTGGTTGATGGCGTTGTCCTCCACCAGCAGCATGCGCAGCGGCGCCTGGCCTGCGTCTACGGTTTCCGCTGGCGCGGGCAGGGCAGGCATGGCAGGTATTGTTGGCGCCAGGGGGGCGTAGCCGCACACGGCTTCGATGCAGTGGCGCAGTTCCAGCGCCCGCACGGGCTTGGTCAGACAATATGCCACGCCCAGCGCCGTCACCTGGCGCAACTCGGCCGAGGCATCGAGTGAACTGAGCATGATGATTTTCAGGGCCGCCAGGCCGGTGTCGGCCTTGATCGCCCGCACCAGCTCGGGGCCATCCATGACCGGCATGCGCATGTCGATGATGGCCAGGTCGAACGGGCGCCCGCCGCGCAGCGCGGCTTGCAGCAGGCCCAGCGCTTCGGCCCCGTCGGCGGCGCTGGCGGCGGCCATCTGCCACTCGATCGCATGCTGCAGCAGGATCGTGCGGTTGGTGGCATGGTCATCCACGATCAGCACGTGCAAGGCGCCCAGCGACACGCGCGGCGGCGGCGCCGGCGGCGCGTCCTCGGGCGCCACGGTGCCCACGGCAACAGTGACGGCAAAGCTGGACCCCTGGCCCGCCACGGATTCGAGCACAATGTTGCCACCCATCATTTCCACCAGCTGCTTGATGATGGCCAGGCCCAGGCCCGTGCCGCCGTATTTGCGCGAAGTGGTGCTGTCGGCCTGGCGGAAGGGCTGGAAGACGGCGGCGGCCGCCTCCGGCGCCATGCCGATGCCCGTGTCGCGTACTTCCAGGCGGATCTGGCCGGCGGCGGGGCAGCTGACATCAACGGAAATCTCGCCCCGTTCGGTGAACTTGGTGGCGTTGTTGAGCAGGTTGGTGAGGATCTGGCGCAGGCGCACGGGGTCGCCGCGCACGTGCTGCGGCACGTCGGAGGCGATGCGGCAGGTAAATTCGATGGCCTTGCGCTGGATGCCATTGGCAAACAGGGCCACGACATCGTCGATCACCTGGCGCAGGTCGAAGGGGATATGTTCGAGCACCAGCTTGCCCGCCTCGATCTTGGAAAAATCGAGAATGTCGTCGATGATGCTCAGCAGACTTTCGCCCGAGCGGTGTACCGTGTGCACGAAACGCTGCTGCTTGGGACTGAGTTCAGTACGCTGCAGCAATTCCGTCATGCCCAGCACGCCATTCATCGGCGTGCGGATCTCGTGGCTCATCTTGGCCAGGAATTCCGACTTGGCGCGGTTGGCGGCGTCGGCCTCGGCCTTGGCCTGCTTGAGCGCCAGGTCGCGCTGTTCGACGTGCTCGAGCATGCCGTTAAAGCCCATGATCAATTGCCCCAGTTCATCGCTGCCATGCTGCGCCACGCGCACCGACAGCGGCTTGCCGCCGCGGATATGGGCAATCGCATGGGACAGGTGCGCCAGCGGCCTGGCGATGGAAGCGCTGATCAGCCCCGTGATGGCCACGCAGGCCAGCAGCAGGATCAGTCCAATGCCGAGAATCAGCACGAAGGCGTGGCGCACGCCATCGCGCACCTGGGCCACCGCGTCCTGCTGCTGCCCTGTGATGCGCGCCACTTGCTGCGCCGAATAGGCGGCCTGTTCGCGCTCGAAGGCGCGCACGTGGTCGATGACCTCGTCCAGCGCCTTTTCGCTGTCCAGTACGCTGCCCTTGGCTTGCACCAGCCGCTGTCCCGACCGCTCGACCTTGTCCAGGTAAGTGTTGACGCCGCGCGTTTCGGCCAGCAAGCCCAGCTGGCCTATGCTTTGCAGCAAGGTTTGCATGGTGGCCATGTCGCCGTGCAGGGCGCTGATGTGCAGGGCGATATCGTCGCCCAGGCGCGTGACGTCGCCGGCGGCCGTGGCCAGCATGACTTCGCCCACGCCGATGCTGATGGCGTCGACGGCCAGGTTGATTTCGCCGCTGGCGTCCTCGATGCGGGCCGAGGTGCGCATGTAGCGGTTGGCCTGCGCCAGGCGGTCGCGTCCGATGGCCAGCTGCAGTTCGATGGGATCGAGTTCCTCGGCCAGGCGCAGGAGCGTGGAGGCCAGGGTGGCGCCGACTTGTTCCTTGAGCGCCGCATAGTGCGCCTGCTGCGCCGCGCTGGCGCCGCCCTCGGCCAGCAGTCCGGCGCGCAAGGCCAGCAAGCCGGCGGCGGGATCGAGCATCTGGCGCGCCGTGGCCAGCAGCTTTTCCCGCAGCGCCTGCTGGGCCGGGCTGATGCCGCGCTCGCCGCTTCCCGCCAGATGCGCGACGGCCGCCGTCAGCCGTTCGCGCAAGGGGGCGATGCGAAAACGGTTCTTCACGGCCTCCGTTTCGGCCAGCGCAATCTGCATGTCGAGGATGCTCTTGCGCAAGTCGGTCAGGTAGCGCGCGTTCTCGTTCAGGCGCTGGCTTTCCAGCTGAACTTCGGCGGCGGTGGCCTGAGCCTGGCTGTCGACCAGGCGGATCTTGCCGCGCGCGCCCTTGGCGGCGACCTTGATCTGCGCCAGCACCTGGCGCATTTCCGTCGCCTGCGCCTTGTAATAAGCCTCGTTTTCCAGGCGTTTGCGCACGGCCACGCGCATGCGCTGGAATTCCTGCTCGAAAGCCGAGTGGTAGCGCGGCGTTTGCAACTCGCCATGACGCCGCAATTGCTGGCTGATGCTCTCGGCGGCCTGGATATTGGCGACGATCTTGCTTGATACCTGCTCCAGCTGCGCCAGGTCTTCCGCCTTGCCCAGCTCGAAAAAATCCGATGCCATGTCTTGCACGGTATAGCGCAGGCGCAAGACGTCCGTGTACAGCGGCACGGTCCGGTCGGTCAAGCCATGCACATGGGTTTCGATGCCTTTCACCAGCAGCAGGCTGGCCGCCGCCATGGCCGCCACGCCCGCCAGCAGGACGGTGGTACTGATGATCAGCTTGGTCCTGATTTTCATGCCAGGCTCCAGGTCGCGCAGGGCAGGGGAGCGCGCATCACTTCGCGCCAGGATCGGGGTCGGCCGGAACGATCCTGCCGTCGGCGATGCGGGTCAGGAAGACGGCCGTCGACGCCTGGTGGTTGTCGGGCCGCAGCGTCACCTGCATGCCGCCCAGGTCGAGCCGGTCGAACGTTTCGAAGCTCTGGATCAGGCGCTCGCGCGTGAGGTCGGCGCCCGCGCCGCGCAGCGCCGCCACCATCAGGGTGGCCGAGATGCAGCCTTCGAAACTGACGAAAGACAGCCTGGCCGCCGGCACATGCCTGGCCAGCAGCGCGGCGCAATCGGCGGCGATCGGCAACTGGCGGTCGTCCGGCAGCGGCACCACTTGGGAAATGACGATGTTGTCGCCTGCCTTGCCCAGTAATTGCAGCAGGCTGTCCGTGCCGACAAACGATACCGTGGCCAGGGCCGCCTTCAGCCCGGTCTGGCTTGCCTCGCGCACGAACGCGGCCACCGGCGTGTAGGGCCCGGCCATGATCACGGCTTGCAGGTCGTGTCCGATCAGGGCCGCCAGTCCCGCCTTGACGGCCGTCGTGCCGCGCTGGAAGGAACCCTTGGCGACGAGTTCCATGCCGCGCCGTTGCAGGGCGCGCACGGTGCCGTCGAGTACGGCATTGCCGAAGCCGTCGTCCTGGTACAGCACGCCAAAGCGCTTGACGCCGCGGCTGGTGAAATACTGCACCAGGGCGTCGGATTCATCGTCATAACTGGCGCGGAAGTTGATGATTTCATGCACCACGGGGCGGCGCAAGGTCATCGCGCCCGTAAACGCGCCCACCAGCGGCACTTTCATTTCCCGGACGATAGGGATGACGGCGTTGGTGGTGGGCGTGCCCACGTTGCCGAACAGGGCGAACACCTGTTTTTCCTCTACCAGCCTGAGCGTTTCGCTGATGGCCCGGTCCGGATCGTAGCCATCGTCGGCAACCACCAGTTCGATGCTGCGGCCATGGATGCCGCCGCGCTGGTTCGCTTCCTGGAAAACGGCCGTTGCGCCGTCGAGCATGGCCCGCCCCAGCCCCGAGGCCGCGCCCGTTTGCGCATTGACCATGCCCAGCCGGATGTGCGTATCGCTGACACCCGGTTCGGCGGCGTGGACCATGCCGGCCACGAGGGTGATAGCGAGCCAGCAGCATTCCGGGAAAACGCGCATGAGCTACCTTTATGGAGGTTGACCGGTATCAAGAGGCACACGGTTGACAACGAGTATGGAGTAAATTGCCAACAAAAAACTCACACATAGTCGCAGCGCGGAAAGCAGTTCAAATATGCCTCAAGACTGGGGCAGTTGCACCACCACCTTGCCCCGCGCGCGGCCCTGCGCCAGGTAGGCCAGCGCCTGTTTCGCCTCAGCAAAAGGGAACACCTTGTCGATGACGGGGCGGATGGTTCCCGCCTCGAGCAGGCCGGCGATCTGCGCCAGCTGGCTGCCGTCGGGACGCACGAAGTGAAAGGCATAGCTGGCGCCGCGCCGCTGCGCCAGGCCGATGATCTTGCGGCTGAGCAAACCAAACACCAGTTTCAGCACCACGTTCATGCCGCGCGCGCGGGCAAAGGCGGCGTCCGGCGGGCCGATCAGCGACACGACGTGGCTGCCCGGTTTGACGATGTGCAGGGCTTTTTCCAGCCCGTCGCCGCGCACCGTGCCCAGTACGGCGTCGTAGTCGCGCAACACCTCTTCGAACGGCTGTTGTTTGTAGTCGATGACTTCATCGGCGCCCAGGCTGCGCACCATTTCCACGTTCGCCGTGCTGGTGGTGGTGCCCACGCGGGCGCCCAGGTGCCTGGCCAGCTGGATGGCGAACGTGCCGATGCCGCCGGAACCGGCCGGAATGAACACTTTCTGGCCCGGCTGCAGCTGCATGCGTTCCTGCATGGCTTGCCACGCCGTCAGGCCCACCATGGGTATCGACGCCGCCTGCACGAAATCGAGGTTGGCCGGTTTCAGCGCGGCCGCCTGTTCCGGCACGATGGCAAATTCGGCCAGGCTGCCGTGTGGCGTGTCGAAAATACTCGCATACACGGCGTCGCCCACTGTAAAACGCGTGACGCCGCTGCCGACGGCCATGACCACGCCGGCCAGATCGCTGCCCAGGGTGGCCGGCAAGCGCGTTTTCAAGATCGGCTTGAAGTCGCCCTTGGGAATCAGGTTGTCGATGGGGTTCAGACCCACGGCGCGCACCCGCACCAGCAGTTCGCCGGGGCCGGGCGTGGGGCGGGGCAGTTCCACAAACGCCACGTGATCGGGGCCGCCGTATTTTTTCAGTTGCAGAGCTTGCATGCTGTTCTCTTTGTCAGGTTGAATGAAATGCCCGCGCTCACGCCAGGCGCAGGTCCTTGCGCAAGCCGGCGTCCAGCAGCGACGCGGGCATGAAACGGCGCATCAGGCGTAGGCGCGCCGCCAGCGGCCCGGCCGTGTAGCGCAATTTTGGTTCGCTTGCCTGCGCTGCCGCCAATACGCTGTCGGCCACGATGGCCGGGTCATCGGCGCCGGCCATCAGCGTTTGCAGCCGGCTTGTGACGGCCGCGCTGACTTGCCGGTAGGCTGACAGCGGTGTGTCGGGCGCCAGCAGATTGGCTTCGAACGTGGTTTTCGTATAGGCCGGTTCGATGACGCTGGCGCGGATGCCCCAGCCGCGCACTTCATGGTCGAGCGATTCAGTGTAGCCTTCAATGGCGTGTTTGGTGGCCGAATACAGCGCGCCGTAGGGCATGGGCAAAAAGCCCACGACGGAACCGATATTGAGGATGCGCCCGCCGCCCTGGGCGCGCATGTGTGGCAGCACGGCCAGAGTCATGCGCACGACGCCAAAGAAATTCGTCTCGAAGATGGCGCGCGCTTGCGCGATGGAACTTTCTTCGGCGCCGGCCGGGGCCACGCCGAAGCCGGCGTTATTCACCAGCAGGTCGATGCGGCCCTCGCGCTGCATTACCTCTGCCACGGCGGCAGCGACGGACTCCTCGCTGGTGACGTCGAGCGCCAGCATGGCGTATTGCTGGCCAGGGAGCTGCGCGCCGCGGCGGCTGGTGCCGTACACGGTATAGCCCGCTTGCGCCAGGCGCCGGGCCGTGGCCGCGCCGATGCCGGACGAGGCGCCGGTGACCAGGGCAATCTTCTTGTTGTTCATGATGTTCCTTCAGTGGTTGACAGCGTGGAATACAAAATATGACGATCATCATATTATTGTTTGAAAAAAAGCCCGGGACGGATCAAGGCCACGGGCGGTACGGCTAAGCTGGTGTTTGAAACTGCGCCAGGGTGGCCGCGCACAGCGCGTCCGACAGGGCCGGCTCGTCGACGGCGCGCGCCAGAATGGTGGTGCCGATCATGGCGCATACCGTCGCCATGGCCTGTGCGTGCGCTTCCGGCTGGCCCCAGTTTGGCATCTGGCGCGCGAACAGGTCGATCATTTCCTTGATGTGGATGGTGGCGGCGCGGCGCACCTCGGGTGCCTGGCGCGGCATTTCCGAACCCAGCGCCGAGACGGGGCAACCCACCTCGATGGCGGCGATGTGTTCGGGCGACAAATACGCGGCCAGCATGGCCTGCAGCGCCTGGCCAGCCGGGGCGGCGGCCGCCACCCGGGCTGCCAGCGCCACCGCTTCGGCGCCCGCGCGGTCTCCCGCTTCGGCCAGCAGGGCGTCGCGCGAGGCGAAGTGCGCATAAAAGCCGCCGTGCGTCAGGCCCGCTTCCTTCATGATGTCGGCCACGCCCGTGCCCGCGTAGCCGCTGCGGCGGATGGCGCGCGTGGCCACTTCGACGATGCGTTCGTGGGTGGCTTCCTTGCGGCTGTGCGCCGAGGGTTTCTTGTTGGGTAAGTTCTGCATGACGGTCATCATATCGTACTTTTCAACACCGTGCACGCGACCAGCCGCGGCAGACGTTTCACCGCCGCGGCCGGTAGTTGAGGAGGGACTAGCTCTTCAGGCTGCAAAAGCTGGCATAGTGGTCCTGCGTGTAATAGCGCTCCACCAATTTGCGTTTCCCCTTCGGTGTCTGCACAAGCAAGACCGCACGATGCGAACCGGCTCCGCCATCGCCGCCGATCCCCAGATAGTATTCATAATAAACCTCGTCCTTGCCGGCGGCGGGAAGGCGGCCCTCATTGTTATTGAAGACGGTATTGCCGGGACCACCGGCGACCGCGCTCGTTTTCGCATTGCGGTAGGCGTCATATTCGCTGTTTTGCGGCGTGGGCAGGGTTTTGCTTGGCTCCCTTTTGCCGCAGTCGGGGATTTTCGCCGCAAAGGCGTGGGAAGAGAGCAGGGCGCCTGCCACAATAAGACCCAGCGACCAGCTAGTTGCGCGTGAAGTTTTCATCGATATGCTTTCGTTGGTGGAACGTTCAATGGATGGGTTGCTTCCGATACGGCCAATGTCCGGCTGGCCGGCATAAATCTCTGCAATAGCGAATATAGTTAAATTTTTGAAAATATTACTATTCAATTGTCACGCACCGTTGTTGAACAGCCCCGTAGTCCAGTCGATGAACGCCCGCATCGCAGGGGAAAGAAAGCGCTGGTGGGGGTAGAGCAGCGATACCGGCACGGGCGCCGGCCGCCTGTCGGCCAGCACCTCGACCAATGTTCCGGCCTGCAAATGGCCGCTTACGAGGATCTCGGCCAGCTGCATCAAGCCGTGGCCGGCCAGGCCCAGCTCGATGTACAGCCCCGTCTCATTGACGGCGACCGTGCCGGGGAGGGGAACGGTGATACTGGCCCCGTCGTCGATGAACTGCAGCTCGCCGCCGCGCCGCGGCGTGCTGGAAAAGTAGTGGACGGCCCGGTGTCCATGTACATCTTCCAAAGTTGCGGGAACGCCGTGCTCGGCCAGGTAGGACGGCGCCGCGCAGGTGATCCAGCGCAGTTCGCCCAGCCGGCGCGCGACCAGCGTCGAGTCTTCCAGGCTGCCGGTGCGGATGACGCAATCGACGCCTTCCTGTATCAAGTCGACCTGGCGGTCATTGACGCCGATCATCAGGTAGATGTCGGGGTAGCGCTGCTGGAATTGCGCCAACTGGGGCAAGATCACGGCATGGGCGATGCCGCCAGGCATATCCACGCGCAAGCGTCCTTGCGGGCGCTCGCTGGAACCCTGCAGGCCCGCTTCGGTGTCGGCGATCAGGTCGAGTATGTCGCGGCAGCGGTGGAAGTAGCGCTCGCCCTCCGGTGTCAGGCTGAGGTTTCTGGTGGAACGGTTCAGCAGGCGCGTCTGCAAATGTTTTTCCAGCCGCTTGATGATGCCGGTGACCGACGAGGCAGGCAAGCCCAGGGTCTCTGCCGCGCGCACAAAACTCTTGCTCTCGACCACGCGGAGGAATACCTGCATTGCTTGTACGCGGTCCATGTCTTGTCTTGTTGGCAGTAGGGGAAACGGCACTATAACCCAACATTGTTCGGTTTTTCCGCATGCTGAAAACGCGGGGCGCCACTTTTCCCCCGTGCTTGCCTGCACTAGACTGCGTGCAATCCACTACCTATGGCAGGAAATCACGCATGTCTGAACAAGTCTCTCAATTGCTGGCTCCGCTGGCCCCAGTCCCGCACAAGATGCTGATCAAAGGCGCCACCATCATCAGCATGGATGGCAATGTCGGCAATGTACCCAGGGGCGATATCCTGATTGCCAATGGCACCATCGCCGCCATCGGCCAGAACCTGCAAGCCGACGGCGCCGAAGTGATCGATGCCGCAGGGATGATCGCCATTCCAGGCATGGTCGATACCCACCGCCATTCCTGGGAAGGCCAACTGCGCCGCATCAACCCGAATGCGGCAACGCTCGAGGACTATTGCAATGCCACGCATTTTTCGTTCGCCAAATACTACCGGCCGCGCGACATTTACGTGGGCAATGTGCTCACGGCTCTGGGCTGCATCGACGCCGGCATCACGACCGTGGTCGACAATTCCCACAACAGCCGCACGGCGGCGCACTCCGACGCGGCGGTCGACGCGCTGCTCGATGCGGGCATCCGCGCCGTGCACGCCTCGGGGGCGCCCGTGTCGGGTGTCTGGGATGAGGCGCATTGGCCGGGCAACCTGGCGCGCTTGCAGGCTAGGTATTTTACGAATCCCGACAGCCTGGTGACGCTGGCCATGATGGCGCAGCTGGAACCTGCGCAGTGGGCCGTCGCACGTCAATTGGGTATTCCCATCGTGACCGAGTTTTTTGGCGGCGGCATGGCGGCCGAACTGGAAAGCTTGCACCGGCAGGGACTGCTCGGCAGCGACAATATCTTCAACCACTGCACTTGTCTGCCGGAATTGGGCTGGCGCATCTTGCGCGAGGCGGGCGTGCGCGTCAATGTATGCCCGCGTTCGGATGCCCACTACGGTATCGAGGATGGCATGAACGCCTGGCAGGCGGCGTACCAGCACGGCATACGTCCCGGCCTCAGTGTCGACAACGAGACCTCGTACAGCGGCGACATGTTCATGGAAATGCGCGTGGCGTTCTACCTGCAGCGGGTAATGGGAAATTGCCAGGGGCATCGCCAGGGACATCGTCATGCGGCCGCGCCCACCGATGCGTTCCGCTTGCTGGAAGCTGCCACGATCGACGGCGCCGCGGTGGCGGGGCTGGAACAGCGCATCGGGAGTTTGACTCCAGGCAAGCAGGCCGACCTGGTGCTGATACGCACCGGCGACCTCAACCTTTACCCGGTCAATAACGCCATCGGTACCGTCGTGCACGCGGCTGAGCGCAGCAATATCGATACCGTCATCATTGGCGGGCGCGTGCGCAAACGGGGCGGCGTCGTGCTGGGCGTCGATCAGGCAAAACTGCGCGCCGCGATCGACGAATCCTGTGGCCACCTGTTCAATGCCGCCGGTTACGAGCCCGATCTGTTTGCCGAGTCGTTCGCGCCGATCCACCTGGCGTAGGCAGCGCCCGCTGGACGCTGCAGTGCCGCGACTGCAGGATCAGGCCAGCTTGCGCTTGCCTGCGGAAACGCGGTTCCAGCCATAGCCGACGACGATGATGGCCACGATGGCCGCTTGCGCCAGCAAGGTTTCCAGGGTGGGCAGGATGCCCAGCAGGTCGACGCGGATGAAATCGACGGGGCTGACGCCAACCCAGCCCGCTTCCTGCAGCGCGGCCACGCCTTTGCCCATCAGGATCACGGCCAGCACGGCCACGAAGGCGGACGTCCACGAGAAGAACTTGCCGATCGGCATGCGGGCGCTCGTGCGCAGCAAGGCCCAGGCGATCACGACCAGCAGCACGATGGCCACCACGAAACCGCCCAGCAGGGCGCCGCCATTGCCGTCCGCCGCCAGGGCGGAATAGAACAGCACGGTTTCAAAGACTTCGCGGTAGACGGCGATGAAGGCCAGGGCGAACAGGCCCCAGGCGGAGCGCCGCGTCATGGCCGCCGTGAGTTTCTCGTGCAGGTATTCCTGCCAGCGCCCGGCGCTGCTCTTCTGGTGCATCCACAAGCCCACGCTCAGCAGGACCAGGGCCGCGAACACGGAACCGAGTCCCTCGCTCACTTCCCGGCTGGCGCCGCTGATGGTGACCAGATACGTCGCCGCCACCCACGTCAGTCCGCCCGCCACCAGCGCGCTGGCCCAGCCCGCATGCACGTAGGCCAGCACGTCCTTGCGCTTGGCCTTGCGCAGGAAAGCGATAATGCCGATCACGATCAGCAGCGCTTCCACGCCTTCGCGCAGCAAGATCGTCAGGGCGCCGACGAAGGTCGTCATCGGGTCGGCCTTGGCGTCGCCCAGTTCCGCTTCCACGTGGGTAAACAGTTGCTGCAGTTTTTCACCGGCCGCGTCGGCATCGGCCACCGTGCCCTTGGCCACGGCGGAGCGGTAAGCCAGCATGGCGTTTTCCACGGCCAGCAGCAGGGATTTGTTGCGCGCGCCGACCATCGGTTCGATTGGCTCGAAACCGTCCAGGTAGGCCGACAGGCCCAGGCGCGTGGCGCCCGCGCGGTCGCCCGCATGCATGGCGGCCAGGCTTTCGGCCAGGCGCAGCCGCGACAGGGCCAGGCCCGCCGGCTTGTGCGCCTCGGCCTTGTCGGCATGGCTGCGCAAGTACGCCGTCAGCGCTTTGGCCTCGTCCGTGCCCAGCTTGGCGGCCACGGCTTCCTGCGTCAAGGTCGTCACGGCGGCCAGGTCCGCGTACAGTTTTTTGCTGCGCGGATCGTCCTGCCACAGCTTTTCGCCGCGCGCGCTGGCCGCCGCATCGTGCGACATGCCACCGATATAGAAGGCCAGATCCCAGCGCTCGTTCTCGGACAGCTGGCCGAAACTGGCCATCGAGGTGCCGGCCACGCCTTGCGAAATGACCTGGTACAGCGCCATCAGGCTGCGCGACTGCGCCCGTTCGCCATCCGTGAAGGCGATCGGTTTCGGCTCCAGGCTGGCCGCCAGCGGACCATCGCCGCCGCCGGCCACGCCGTGGCAAGAAGCGCACTGGGCCGCATACAGGGCCGCGCCGCGCGCCAGGTTCGGCAGCACTTTCGGCGCCACGGGGATCGGGTAGGCGGCGATCAGCAAGCTATTCGCATGGTGCGCCAGGCGCTTGACTTCCACGCTGCCCGCCTTGGCGACGACGGCTTTGCGCAGGTCGGCGATGGCGGAGGCGATGGCCGCTTGCGAGGCGTGGGCGGGCAGGGCGGCGATCTGCGTCGTCGCGTTGTCCGTAAAGTCGAGCATTTCGGCGTATTCCGCCTCGCTGACCACTTTGCCGTGCTCGACGGCGCCGCTGTAATCGACGGCAACGTAGTCAATCAATTGCCACAATTGCTTGGCCCCGGCGCCAGCATCGGTCGCTTGCGCGTGCGCGCCACCTGCCAGTAACAGGCTGAGGCTGGCGGCCACGAGCGGGTAGCACGCGAGCCATTTCTTGATAGAACTGAACATGATTCTCATTCTCATTTGTCGTTAACCCGGCGACTATAGGACAGACCGCGCAGGGTGTCAACGGCGCACGGGCCTTGTCCTGGACGATATTGCCGGTCAGGCGCCGAGCTGCTGTAGAGAATGGGAGGGGGAAGGCGGCTTACTGGCCGGATGCCTTCGCGTACAGGCCTTTGGCGACGGCGCTGTCCATGCCGTGCAGTTTCAGGCCACCCTTGACCACCCGAAAGTTCAGCGTCTGGAAGGCTTGCCCCCTGAGCCATTGGGCGTCGGTGACGGCGAATGCGGCAAGGCGTTCCTGCGCCCGCTCGGCTGGCACGGCCAGCCATTGATAATCGGCTTTGGAACCCTGGCGGCGCAAGCCGGCCCGCACCCAGTGTTCCGACGCCGGCATGCGGACGATGGCGTCGCCGTTCGCCACACTCACGGCCGTGGCCGTCTTGCCGCTTTGCGCTTCGAACTTCACTTCCACGTCGGCCATCGGTCCCACTTGGGGGAAACCGACGATGGCCACCCACGTGCCTGCTTCGGCGGGTTTCTGAATGCGCATTTCCGATTCCTCGAACACGCGAAACTGCGGCTCCTTGCCGCCGTCGCCCGCCACCAGGGTCACCATGTCGCCGGCCACGCGCCACTCGCCGCTGGCTTGCTCGTCGGTATTGCCATAACTGAGCGTCCACTCGAACTTGCCATCCTTTTTCAGCAGCAGTTCGGAGCCCACTTCCATCACGCCTTGCAGGTAATAGTGTCCGGGCAGCGAAGTCGCGGCGGGATCCGCCGCACTGGCCGCGCCAGCCGAAAAGGACAAGGCGAGGGCGGCGCAGGCCAGCAGGCCGGAGAGGGATTTCTTCATCGGTAGGTCCTCGGTGTGTCTTTGTGGAATGCCATCATAGCAACATAAATTTACTTGCCGTCGCACGACACACCGGCATGCTGGCCTCGCGCTTACTTGCCGCTGAAATCGAGCACCACGCGCGAGGCCACCTTGCCGTGCTCCAGCCGGCTGAAGATCTCGTTGATGGCCGACAGCGGCTGCAATTCCACGCCGGCCTTGACCTTGCCGGTGGCGGCGAAGGCGAGCGCCTCGGCCATGTCCTGGCGCGTGCCCACGAAAGAACCGCGTATCGTCACGCAATTGGCGACGACGTCGAACAGCGGCGTCGGGAAGTCGCCCGGCGGCAAGCCCACCAGCACGCAGGTGCCGCGTTTGCGCGTCATCGCCACGCCTTGTTGGAAGGCATCGATCGACGGCGCCGTGATCAGCACGCCGTGGGCGCCGCCCCCGGTCGCTTCGCGCAAGGCCGCGACGGGGTCGCCCTGGCGCGCATTGATGGTCACTTCGGCGCCCAAGGCGCGCGCATGCTCCAGCTTGCCTTCATCGATGTCGACGGCCGCCACGCGCAAGCCCATGGCCACCGCATATTCGATGGCCAGGTGGCCCAGTCCGCCGATGCCGGACACGGCCAGCCACTGGCCCGGCCGCGCGCCCGTTTCCTTGATGCCCTTGTAACTGGTCACGCCGGCGCAGATGATGGGCGCAGCCTGCACGGCCGACAGACCCGCCGGAATGTGCGCGACGTAGCGCGGGTCGGCCAGGATGTACTCGGCAAAGCCGCCATTCTTGGTATAGCCGCCGAATTGCGCTTCGGCGCACACGGTTTCCCAGGCTGCCAGGCAATGTTCGCAATGGCCGCACGCCGAGTACAGCCAGGGCACGCCGACCCGGTCACCCAGCTGCACTTCCGTCACGCCCGTACCCACGGCCACTACCAGGCCGATGCCTTCGTGGCCGGGAATGAACGGAGGCGTCGGTTTGACGGGCCAGTCGCCGTGCGCCGCATGCAAGTCCGTGTGGCACACGCCGCACGCTTCCGTCTTGACGAGGATCTGGCCGGGGCCGGGTACCGGCACGGGGACGTCGCGCAGCACCAGCGGCTGGCCCAGTTGCTCGACAACGGCGGCCTTCATTGTTGTGGGTAGCATATTATTCCTTTGAAGTGGCTAATGTGTAGTGCGGGATGCAGAACAAAGTCTTGCGAATGATCATATTCTGCTGCACACGATACGAAAATTGATTGATCCACATCAACATATACGGGAAGCGATGGCATGTGCTCAGTTGGAAAACAAGCTTACATTAATTCCATAATTCGACTATTATGGAATAATTGAAGAAGGAAACCACCATGCATGACTTGCCCAACATCAGCGCGGCCCACCTCGACACGCCGACCCTCGATAAACTTGCGCCGCCGGCGGTGGCCACGCATGCGCCGCGTATCCTCTTGCTGTACGGCTCGCTGCGGGAACGTTCGTTCAGCCGTTTGCTGACCCTGGAAGCGGAGCGGCTGCTGCGGCATTTCGGCGCCGAGACGCGGGTGTTCGACCCGCATGGCTTGCCCATGGTCGACAGCGTCAGCCCTGACCATCCCAAGGTGCGGGAACTGCGCGAACTGTCGCTGTGGTCGGAAGGGCAAGTGTGGTGCAGCCCGGAACGCCACGGCGCCGTGACCGGCGTGTTCAAGTCGCAGATCGACTGGTTGCCGCTGGAAATGGGCAGCGTGCGCCCCACGCAGGGACGCACCCTGGCCGTGATGCAAGTGTCAGGCGGCTCGCAATCGTTCAACGCCGTCAATGGCTTGCGCGTGCTGGGCCGCTGGATGCGCATGGTGACGATCCCGAACCAGTCGTCCGTCGCCAAGGCATACCAGGAATTCGACGACAACGACCGCATGAAGCCGTCGCCATACTACGACCGACTGGTCGACGTCATGGAGGAGTTGTATAAATTCACCCTGGTGGTGCGCGACCGTTCGGATTACCTGACCAGCCGCTACAGCGAACGCAAGGAATCCATGCCGGCCGACGTGCGCGCCCTAGCCGCGGAGGCCATGGCGCACGAGGCGCCGGGCAAGTAAGTTATCAATGGTCAATTAATAATGACTTCCAGCAATGTTTGACTTGGAAAAGTCAATTCAAAAGCCGCTATGCATCCTGCGGCGATACTGCCGGTTCCGGATGGCGGTTTCCCATTGCTGTATCAGCAGCACCAGGGCAGGCGCCACCTGGGGCTGGGTCTGCTTGCCCTGGCTCAGTCGTCGCAGCTGATACTTCACCATCGCCATATAGGCGATCAACGACAGCACTTTGTTTTTCCAGGTGATGGCCCGGAGAAAGGGGCTTGCCGCTTGATTTGAACGCCATGCCTTGGGCAGTTGCGGATCGATCGCGAGGGCCGTTCCCATGCCGGCCATGGCTATGCCGTTGTTCCATACTTGCTAGACCATCAGATAGCGGCGTATGCCGCCCGTCACCATGAGGGGCATGCTGGCCACCGTGGCAATCTCCTTCGCAAACTCGAGGAAATAGGCTTCGCGGGCCAAGGTGCGGCCATCGGGGGGGGGCTGGCCATGCATGGCAGATCAGGGGAGGGTGGTTGCGCGTCCGGTGCTTTCAGCCAGTGATCGCTGCACGCGCTTTTCAGTTGACGCGCCAACGACTGGGCAGTCATCACACAATTACTTGCATTTGGAAAGATACTACCTATAGTGTAAATACCCATTCAATCCACTAGATGCGGATATTCGATATTCAGGGTTTCTTTTCAAGGAGAAATGTATGGCAGGTAAAAACACTGGCGGCAAGGTCGCCACCGCTGCAGGGCGCACGCTCGGCAACCCGAACGCTTCGGCTTTGCAGCGGAGCTTGGCTGGCAGCGCACTGGCGCAGTCTGGCACTCAGAAAGTGACGGGCAAGGCAATGGAAGCTAAAGCGTCCGCAGCGCTCCAGAACGGCAATTCAGCAGCTACCACCAGATCCCTAGCCGGCTCGCTGGTGTCGCAGTCGGACAAGAAACGCTAGCTGAGCCCAGGCTGACGGCGCGTTGATACAAGTTCGGCCGTCAGTCGAAATCACGGTATTTTCGTTATGGCTCCACGGTACGTTGTGTGGAGTACTAAAATTTCCCAGTTGCTTCTGTCATCCGCAATCCACACTGCAGGGATGGATCGTCCTTTAACATCGATTCAACCAACTCGAAATTTCCGTCAGATGAAAACACGAAGCGTTCCGCATGGGCAATCTGTAACCCGTTGAAAAATGTGCTGCCATCGGCTCCCACATGCATTGGTGTTCCGCTGGTCATTGCCTCGTCCAAGCGAGCTAGCTGCGAATGGTCATTACCAAGTGTCCCAGGGTGCCGAGCTGCAAGCTTCGTATGAATTTGATCGCCAATGGAGTGGCAAAGCATCCCCAGTGTCAGTTGAGGAGAGAGCGGAAAGTAAATTTCAATTCCTTCGACCGTTAAGCCTACGTTCCCGCGCAAACCTGCGGGACGTTCATTATGCATAACCAAAGGATGATCACCAATGAGATAAGGACTGCATGGATCGGTCTCGAATAGCACCCAGTCTTTGTCGACGAACGCGCGGCCATAGTCACGTGGAGCATTCATGATCCGCCGCGCCATCTGCACTCGCTCTGCATTTTTTCCCGTACCAACCAGAGGATCCGGCGCAAAGTAGGCCTCAGGCATGCCTTCCGCTCGTAGCCATGTCTCTATCTGCCCAAACAGTTCGGCCCCAGAGGCTTGATTGGCTGGAGTACGCACCAACTGGATCGCAAAAAATCGAGCCAACTCTCCAAGTTCAAGCGGGTCGATCAAGTTCAATCTACGTTCCCTGACGATGCGTGCAATGTGTGCACCTGCCTTCGCTTCCACATCGGCCAGCGTTGGTTCAATGGTCATTGTCTGGCCACTGAACTCAAAGTCATAGTAGTCGTAATGTGCTGCCAACTTTCCGACGGCGCGTGAAAACGCTGTATGCGTGGCTTTGTCATAGGTATGTAGCTGATCGTTCTTGCCGCGTCCGAAACGGCGCAACAGAAAGCGGGGCACGTAATGATGGAGTTGAGAACCGGACATTGATCGACTTCCACAAAAAAGCGACAAGGGTAGATTACACCTTAAATGCTTTGAAACAGGCATTAACACCCCGCGCCCACCATCATCAATTTTACATAATATAAATTATGCGAAGTTATGGATGAATTTCGTAAAGCCCCCATTTTGCCAACTCCCCAATCGCAAATGCGATTTTCCCTATCCGCGAGCCGCTGTCGCGGCCGCTGGATTCCTTCGCTTGAACACGCTACATGAAATACGGCTTGTCCCCGTCCGTGTTCGGTTTGTTCACGCCCAGGTTGGCGTGCGGGTGCAAATCTGGCGCGTCGATGATGCTGGCGATCAGGTCTGCCACGCTCTTGCGCGATACCACGGTGCCTTTGAATGGCGCGTGGCGCGTCGTCAGTTCGTAGTCAACTTCATCCTCGTCCGTCATCCAGGCTGGGCGCACGATGGTGTATGCCAGGCCCGACGCTTCGATGGCGTCGGCGGCGCGGCGGAATGGTTTCAGGTGTTCCGCCAGCCTGGCGTTGTTCCATGCGCCGAATTTGCCGGGAACTTCGTCGTAGATGCCCATCGACAGGACGAAAATCAGGCGCTCGACACCAGAGGCCTGCATGGCGGCAATGATGCTGTTGGCCTGGTCTTCCATGTCGTCGCCCACCAGATTGGCGTAGACCAGGTCGTGACCGGGCATCGTTTGCCGCAGCAATGCCTGGTCCAGCACGTCGCCGGCCAGCACGGTGCCGTTGGACGGGACTGGCGTGGGCAGCTTGCCGGGATTGCGCAGCAGCAGCGTCAAGGCGATGTTGTCACGACCCGCCAAGGCGCGGATGACCCACTGCGCCACCTGTCCGCCTGCACCCAGTATCAATATCTTTTTCATGATTGTCGCTTTCGCCATGGCCTGCTGCCATGCAGGAAGTTACAGGTTTTCTTTGAAGAAAGGAACCTGACGCTTGAAAAAGCGTCGCCCGCTCAGGCGTGCCGGCCCGGCGCCTGGTCTCGTGGTAAATTGCCGTCCGTGACCAGTATTTTCAAGACCTACAATATCAATGAAATCAGGTATTTACCGACTATTTTGCATGAGAAGTCTCAAGCTACCTGCACGCACGGCGCTAGCATCTTGCCGTCGCGCCCTGTCCCACGCCGGCGCGCTGGCCATTACGGCCGCCTTGTCCGCCTGCGCCAGCAAGCCTGGTCCCTGGCCCGCGCGCGCCCTGCCTGCATCGGCTGCCGTGACGGTCGACGCCACGCAGTTCCTGTCCAGAAAACAGCTGCTGGACTGGCAAGTCGACCTGGATGAGCGCCGCCTGCGCGCCACCGGATCGCTCCGGCATGAAGCGTATATCGACGCCCTGCATGAACGCCTGGCGCGCGCCGGTGTCAAACAACTGCGCTTCGAGCCCGTCAGCTTCCGGCAATGGTCGGTGCAAATGGACGACTGGGGCCTGGAACTGCTCTACGACGACAGAGTTAGCGTATTGTCCACGGTCGGCTACATCCCGTATTCGGGCGTAACGCCGCCGTCCGGTATTACGGGCCGCATCGCCTATCTGGCGCCGGGGGCCAGGCCCGATGCCAGCCTGGCCGGCAAGCTGGTGCTCGTCGACATGCCCGCCGTGGCGTGGACAGGCCAGGCGTTTCACCAGACCGCGGTGCGCGTCCACGATCCGGACCACGCCATGGGGCCGGATACGCCGTATGCGCGCCAGTTCCAGATGCTGGGGCCGTTCATCGCCCTGCTGGACAGCCTGCAGGCGGTCGGTGCGGCGGGCGTGATCGTCATTCTCGATACGCCGCCATTGACGGCGGCCGGCCTGTATGCGCCTGGCGATGGCAAAGTGCGCCAGTTGCCCGGCGTGTTTATCGACCGGGACGGTGGCCAGCGCCTGCGCGAAAGCGTGCTGGCAGGCACGGCGCCCGTGCTGCGGCTGACCATGGCTGCCACCGTCCGGCAGGTGCAGACGCGCAATCTGATCGGCATCATCCCCGGCAAGTCCGAGGAATTGATGGTGCTGGGCAGCCATACGGATGGCACGAACGCGCTGGCAGACAACGGGCCGAACGCCATCGTCGACATGGCCCAGTACCTGACGCGCCTGCCGCAGGACAGCTTGCCGCGCAGTGTCATGCTGTTGCTGACGAGCGGCGAGCTTGCCGGCGGCGTGGGCACCGAGCAGTTTCTCGAACGGCACAAGAACGATGGCTTGATGCAGCGCATCGCCGCGATGCTCGCCATCGGGAACCTGGGCGCGCTGGAAGTCCTGCCCGACAGCAACGGTTATTTGGCTCCCACGGGCAGGTTTGAGCCGGCCGCCGTGTTTTCGCCCCGCACGCCGGCCCTGATGGAGGCGTCCCGTGCCATGGTGAGGCAGGCCGATGCGGCGCCAGCGTTCGTGTTGCCTCCAATCAAACCCGGCTCGCAGTATGCCGGCTGGCCTGGCGCGGGCCAATATGTACGCGCTTCCCGGCGCATTCCCACGGTGCATTACGTCACGCAACCGACCTATTGGCTCAACTATGGCGTCGACGCCGTGACCCGGGCGGATTATCGGCTGATGCAGCGCCAGACCGTGGCCTTGACGCAAATGCTGCTGGATCTGTCGCGCGTGCCGCATGCCGATTTGCGCGAGGAAACAGCGCCGTAACCGCCGCAAGACCTTGCCTGGTATCCACCTCCCTTCCCCGCCCTGCTCCCGGCGCCATTTCTGGCACCATACCAGCACACTGGAAAATAGGCACTGGTATGGCCCACATCGCCCTTCATATGGGGAAAGACGGCAACTGGTATTGTGATCTTGCGCAAGGAACAAAACCAGTTGACTACCACCTGCAATGCTTGCACTCTGAAAAATCGGACGGTGTCCAGCCGCCCGGCCAAAAAAATACACAAGGAGACGCAATGAACCGGACAGTCATGAATACCCTCATCCTTACCCTCTTCGGGGGAACGTTGGCCGCCTGCGGTGGCGGCAGCGGCGACGCATCCAGCGCAAGCGCTAGCCAGCTGCTGGCCGCCTCGGCCCAGGCGGTCGCCTGCTACACGCCGTGGAACAGCGGCACGGCCTACAACGGCGGCGGCCAGGCCAGCTACAACAACGTCAATTACACGGCCAATTGGTGGACGCAAGGAAATAACCCGTCGACCAGCAGCGGCGGCGCCGGCAGCGGCCAGCCCTGGACGGCGGTGGGAGACTGCGTCACGCCGACACCTACGCCCACTCCGACACCCACTCCGACACCCACGCCTACCCCAACACCTACGCCAACACCTACGCCAACTCCCACCCCGACGCCTACCCCGACTCCAACTCCTACACCGACGCCCACCCCCACCCCCACCCCCACGGGCCTGGCGAAACACGCGCTGATCGGTTACTGGCACAACTTCACCAACCCCAGCGGCGCCACGTATCCGATCAGCCAGGTCAGCGATGACTGGGACGTGATCGTTGTCTCCTTCGGCGACAACGCGGGCGGCGGCAATGTCAGCCTGACCATCGATCCGGGCGCGGGCACGGAAGCGCAATTCATCGCCGACGTGGCCGCCAAGCGTGCGAAAGGCAAGAAAGTCATCCTGTCGCTGGGCGGGCAAAATGGCTCCGTTTCCGTCGGCAACACGGCTGAAGCGACGAATTTCACCAACAGCCTGTACGCCATCATCACCAAGTATGGCTTCGACGGCATCGACCTGGACCTGGAAAACGGCGTGGCGCAAGGCGCGGCCATCCAGACCTACTTGCCGATCGCCGTGAAAAACCTGAAAACCAAGGTCGGCAGCAGTTTTTACCTGTCGATGGCGCCGGAATGGGTGTATGTGGAAGGGGGCTACACGAGTTATGGCAGCATCTGGGGCGCCTACATTCCCATCATCAACGCCTTGCGCAGCGAGCTGACGGTGTTGCATCCGCAGTATTACAACAATGGCGACATCTACACGCCGTACGCCACCGGCCCCATCAAGGCCGGTTCGGCCGACCAGCTGGTGGCCACGGCGCGCATGCTGATCGAAGGATTCAATTATGGCGGCAATACCTTCGCCGGCCTGCGTCCGGACCAGGTGGGCTTTGGCGTGCCGTCGGGCCGCAGCTCGGCCGGCTCAGGTTTCACGACGAATGCCGACGTCAGCAACGCCCTGAATTGCCTGACGCGCCTGCTCAACTGCGGCACCATCAAGCCGCTGCAGGCGTATCCGGACTTCCGCGGCGTGATGACGTGGTCGATCAACTGGGACCGCCACGACAACTATAATTTCTCCGTGCCCACGAAGACCGTGCTGAAAACCCTGCCGTAACAGCCCTGGCCCGACTGCGTATGCGAGCCTTGCCGCTCACATGCGCAGCAACGCCGCGCCCAGCAGGCGCATGTGCAGCGCCATGCCCTGGCGCAGCGCCTCCCCTCCCCCTTGCGTGTGCTTGATGCCATCCATGGTCGCCACCAGCAAGCCGGCCACCTGCACGGCAGTCGCGTCGACCCGGCGCAGCGCGATGTCGCCCGCCGCTTCGGCCTGATCCAGCGCACCGGCCAGGGATGCCACCAAGGTTGCCCGCGCCGTCAGGGTGATGTCGGCAGCCAGGCTCATATTGGCATCGAACAATTCCTGCCCATGGGCGCTGGCTGAAATTTCCGCCATCAAGCCTTGCTGGAATGCCAGCAGCGCCGTTTCGATGCGCGTCAAAACGGGGCCGGGTTCGGCCAGCGCCGCGGTCACGTGCGCCATGACGGTGGCATGGGCCCGTTCGGAACCGGCGCGAAACACGTCTTCCTTGTTTTTGAAGTGCAGGTATAGCGCGGCGCGTGACATAGCGGCCGCCTGCGCGATGTCGAGCATGGACGTCTTGCGGTAGCCGTAGCGGCAAAACACGCCGAGGGCTGCGTCGAGTATGCGCTGGGTTTTATGGGTATCGGTGCTCATGTAGCCATGTTGACACTATGGCCATATAGTGTCAACATGGCTTTTGGACAAAAACCGTCAAAGTGTCAATCACCTGCCCGAACAGGACTGTCATGACCGATTTCAATGCAGCAATGGATAACGAACAGCAAATAGAACTGCTGCGCCAAACGGAACGCAGCCGCTTGCGCGCCCTGGTGGCGGCGGATACCAACGCGGCGCGCATCCTGCACGCGGACGATTTTCAGCTGATTACACCCATCGGCAGCATGCTGTCGCGGGAAGAATATCTGGGCGCCATCGCGGCGGGTCAGATGCGCTATCTGAGCTGGGAACCGGGCGAGATCGCCGTGCGCCTGTACGGCAATGCGGCCGTCCTGCGCTACCAGGCCCAGCTTGAAATCAATTTCGGCGGCCAATCCGTCCCCCGCTCGCGCTATTGGCATATGGATAGCTACGAATGGCGCGAGGGCCGCTGGCAAGCCGTGTGGTCGCAGGCGACGGCGATACGCTGAACGCTGTAGCGGGATGTGCCCAAAGCAAGGGCAATTGATATTTCACAAACCATAGCTTCAATCTATGAGTCCGGTTGAAATATTTTACTTCCTTTTGTAAATGAGAATCGTTACTATCTAAATCAAGGATAAGCGAATTCAACAGAAAGGAGCCTCCCTTGTTCACCGCCATCAAAACATTCAGCCAGGTCTGCACGCATATGTCGATCGCCTTCGGCCTCGCCTACTTGCTGACGGGGTCCCTGGCACTCGGAGGCCTGGCCGCAATCATTGAACCGATCATCAACGTGGCCCTGTTGCCGTGGCATGAAAAAGCCTGGCATGCGATTCGCCGCCGCTACGCCGCCAGCCGTCTGGGCTTTGCCGCCCTGGCCGGGGAAAAGCTCAGCCAGACAAGCCTGCACATGGGCGTGGCCTTCGGCGTCATGTACTGGGCCACAGGTTCCATGGCCTTCGGCGGCTTGCTGGCCGTGGTCGAGCCGATCTGCAACGTGATCGTCCTGCCCTTCCACGACCGGCTGTGGGAAAAAGCCCGCTTTCGCCTGGAAAGCCGCGGCGCGGCGCCGCTGGCGACGCTGCCCACCTGATATTTTTCACCCAAGAACAAGGAATGGGGTCGGACCCGGCGGGTCCGACCCCAGCTTCTTGCCGCAGGCCAAAGCCGATATGGCGGCCGGTTTCAGCCGCCTTCATGGCATGCTTACACCTTGCCCGCCCACACGGGCGGCCGCCGTTGTCCCCACGGCGTCGCCCGCTCCAGCTGCCCTGCCAGGCGCAGCAAGATCCCATCATTCGCATAGCCAGCCATGAACTGCATGCCGATCGGCAAACCGTCATCCGACATGCCGAGTGGCACGGACATGGCCGGCAAGCCCGCCACGTTGGCCAGCGGCGTGTACGGCGAATGCTCGAACAGGCGCGCCGTCCAGCCCAGGCCGTCAAGCTGTTCCTCCTTTTCACCATAGCGCCCCAGTTGCCACGGCAAGTCCGGCAAGGTGGGCGTCAGCAGCACGTCGTACTGGCCGAACAAGGCGCCGGCCTGGCGCGTGACCATGTTGCGCACGTCGAGGGCCGCCACGAAAGCGATTGCCGACACCGTCTGTCCATGGCGGTAGCAGGCCAGGGTCGCCGCTTCCAGGGTGTCGAGCGACACGGCGCGCCCGCTTTCCTGCGCCAGGGCATCTATCCACGGCACCAGATTGGCGCACCAGATGCTGGCGTTCGCGTGCACGAAGGCTTCCCACGACACGCCCAGCGCGGGTGACACTTCTTCCACATGGTGGCCCAGGCTTTCCAGCAGGCGCACGGTGGCGTTCAGCGTGGCATCGATGGCGGGCACGGGCTGGGCGCCATTGCAGGCGGCGCGCTGCACGGCAATGCGCAGCGTGCCTGGCGCCACGCTCACCTGCGACAGCCAGCTGTGGCCGGGCGCAGCGGTCACATACGGCTCGCCCGGCAGCACGCCCTGCACGCAGTCGAGCAAGGCGGCGCTGTCGCGCACCGTGCGGCTCACGCCCAGCTGCACGCCCAGGCCGCTGAAGATCTCGTCCATGGCAGGGCCGTTCGAGACCCTGCCCCGGCTCGGTTTCAGGCCGAACAGCCCCGTCGACGCGGCAGGCACGCGGATGGACCCGGCCGCGTCCGTCGCATGGGCCAGCGGCACGATGCCGGCAGCCACGGCCGCCGCCGCGCCGCCGCTGGAGCCGCCCGCGCTCAAGTTCAGGTTCCAGGGATTGCGCGTAGCACCGTAGAGCACAGGTTCCGTGGTGGTGGCAAACGCCATTTCCGGCGTGCTGGTGCGGCCAAACGTGGCCAAGCCAGCTGCGCGAAACTGCGTCATCAGGTGGGAGTCGAGTGTGGCAACATGGCCGGCGCCCAGGCGGCTGCCCGCTTCGCTGCGCTGGCCCGCCATGGTGACGGCCACATCCTTGATCAGGAATGGCACGCCGGCGAACGGCGCCGCGTGGTCGATGGCGGACAGATCCGCCGGCCACACTTCGACCACGGCGTTGATGTGCGGGTTGACGGTGGCGCAGGCGCGCATGGCGGCGTCGTGCAATTCGGCGGCGGAAACGGCGCCGTCGCGCATTAGCTGGGCCAGTCCCAACCCATCAAAGCTAGCATATTCATGGAGTTGCATCAGTTTATTCCTGTAATGGATGAAGAGTGGATATCACAGGAACTACTGTAGGGCTTGCGCTATCATAGTGGAAATGAATAGTTGATATACAAGGTATAGTCATGAACAATTTACACAAGCTGGACTTGAATCTGCTGCTGACCCTGAATGCCTTGCTGATTGAACGCAACGTCACGCGGGCGGCAGCGCGGCTGCACCTGAGCCAGCCTTCCGTCAGCGTGCAGCTGGGCAAGTTGCGCGCCGCTTTCGACGATCCGCTGCTGCTGCCCGGTCCGCGCGGCATGCTGCCTACGGCGCGGGCGCTGGCCCTGTTCGCGCCCTTGCAAGCCGTGCTGGCACAGCTGGAGCAAGTCTTGCAGCCGGAATCGGCGTTTGAACCGGCCACGGCCGAGGTGTGCTGGAACCTGGCGGCGGCCGATGCCACCGAATACGCGATTTTGCTGCCCATGCTGCCGGCTCTGCGCGCGCAGGCGCCGTTGTCGCGCATGGCCGTGTTCGAAGCGGTGCCCGCACGCATGGCGCACGACCTGGAAAGCGGCCAGGTCGACCTGGGCTTTTTGGCCCGGGAAGAAGCGCCGCCTGGTTTACGCCACCGCACCCTGTTTACCGAACATTACGTGCTGGCGGGCCGCCACGAGCACCCGTTGCTGCAGGCACAGCCGAGCCTCGATCAATTTTGCGCGCTGGAATTCATCGTTGTCTCACCCAACGGCGGCGGTTTCCGCAGCAATGTCGATACGGCGCTGGAACTGTTGGGACGAACGCGCAAGGTGGTGCTGTCCGTGCCGCACTTTCTGATCGTCCCACCCTTGCTGGCGGCGTCCGACATGGTGGCCCTGCTGCCGTCGCGCCTGCTGAAAAATGCGCTGGGCGGTCTGCGCACGTGGGAACCGCCCGTCAGCCTGCCCGACTACAAGATGGCCATGGTGTGGCACGAGCGCATGCACCTGGATCCGGCGCACCGCTGGCTGCGTGAGCGCATCATGGCCTTCTGACCCCTATGCCGTCTTCGGCTTGAGCATGCCTTCCACGATGCCCAGCACGGTCTGGCGTGGCAGCAAGCGCGGCAGCCAGGCCAGCAGCCGGTTGGGCCGGCCCGCCACATGGCTGCTGCGGCCCCGGTCCAGCGCCCCCAGCGCTTCATCGACGACGGCTTGCGGATCCATGCGCTTGCCCACGGCCGCTTCGGGCGCGGCCACCACGTCGAAGAAGGCCGTCTCTGTGGCGCCCGGGCACAGGGCCAGCACGCGCACGCCGCGGCTGCGGTTTTCCGCCCACAGCGCTTCCGAAAACGACAGCACGAAAGCCTTGCTGGCGCCATACACGGCCATGTAGGGATCGGGCTGCAGGGCCGCCGTGGACGCCACGTTGATGATGGCGCCCCGTCCTTTTGTCAGCATGTGCGGCAAGACGCAGTGCGTCATTTCCATGAGCGCCGTGCAATTGACGGTCACTTCGGCCGCCTGGCGCGCAAGATCGATGCTTTCGAAGCGGCCGTGGGTGGCGAAGCCCGCGTTATTGATCAGTACGTCGGGCGCCATGCCCATCGACCAGGCTTGCGCATGGGCTTGTGCCGCGGCGCCGGGCTGGCTCAGGTCGGCCACCAGCGCATGCGCGCGGATGCCATGGCGCTGCGAAAGTTCCTTGGCCAGGCTGTCGAGCACGGCGCCGGATCGGGCCAGCAGCAGTAAATGGGCGCCGCGCGCGGCCAGGGTTTCCGCAAACACGCGGCCGATGCCGGACGAGGCGCCCGTGATCAGCACGGTCTGGTTGGTGAAATTGAAAGCGGTCATGGCAGTGGTGTGGAGTAGATGAGGTTTTCACTGTAAACTGTCGACTTTAGTCCACGGTCAAGCGTGGAATGCAAAGAAAGTCAAAAAACGATGCGCATCGGAGAAATCACCCGCCTGACGGGCGTCAGCAAGGACACCGTGCGTTTTTACGAGCGCCAGGGGCTGCTGGATGAAGCGCCGCAGCCGGGTCTGACGAACAACTATAAAGAGTACTCGGCGCAAGCCTTGCGGCGCATCGAGCTGATCGGTCACGCCAAGGCGCTGGGTTTTACCTTGAAGGAAATTGCCGAAGTCATTGCCGTCTGGCAGGAAAATGCGCTCGATGCGCAGACCAAACGAGCTATGCTGGAAACGAAAATTGCCCAGATCGACGACAAGGCCCGCTCGATGGCCGTGCTGCGCGCCGGCCTCGTCGATGCGCTGGCCAAGGTGGAGACGGGCTGCACCGATGCGGCGCCAGTGCGCGTAGACAAGAATAAATACAAGGAGAATCAATGAGCAACCATTACACGCGCTACCGCCACCTGGCGATCGAGGGCGCCAAGCCTGCCCCCACGGCGCAGCAGATCGCCGCCATCGAATCCTTGCTGGAAGCGCCGTTGCCGCCCGCCTTCCTGGCGTTCTTGCAGGTGGCCAACGGCGCTTATTTTGATTACACCAGCGATGTGCCGGACGGTAATGGTGGCGTGGAAAAAATGGGTTTCAATACCTTCTTCAGCGCCGACGAAGGCGATTTCTGCGATGAAACCTTGGTGGGCGAAATTCGCGCCGCGCGCAAGCATACGGACATGCCGGCGCGCATCCTGCCGTTCGCCCGCGATGGCGGCAATTCCATGGTCTACCTGGATCTGACCGAGGAAGGCGGGGGCCGCGTGCTGGCTTATGTGCAGGAATTGCCGGACTGGACGGGCAAGCGCGCCCACGGCCTGATGGAACTGGCGCCCTCGTTCGACGCCTGGCTGGACAGCCTGTACATCGACCGCGACACGGTACTCGACGAACTCGAACACAGCGTCTCGGAGCCATCGCACCTGGACGCGATGGCGGAATGGCTCGATATCGGCATGCCCGCCTGGCGCCGCGATGCCGGCATCGCGGCTTTGTTTACCCTGAAACAAGTCGAATTGTGCGCTAACGAACAGGACTAGTCCTGTGGGCTGCTCGACAGCGGCCTCAAGACTGGCAAAATAAAATGCTGTTCAGTATTAGCTGAACAGCATCGGTTTGCAGACCGCCTTTTCACGAATCGCTATCAATGGGATTTTTTACGCCGTTGCGCAGTCAAGGAAGCGGCGAATGCAATCGCATTAAAAATGATCACACTCGATAGCAGGTTCCAGCCATTGAAGCTCGATGAAGAAGTCATTGCCCATGCGATCAGGCCACCGCACGTGCCAAACGACAGAATTTTTAAGTAACGCATATTACTTTCCCCATTACAATTAAGAATCAACAATCCAATACTAGGCATAGTGATTCGCCCTGCATATCAGACTCCTCTTAAATTTGCTGTCGCAGCAATCTGACGACCGACCTCTTCGAACCTTCTCCGGCGAACAGGATCAATCCTACAGAGAAGATCGTTCCTGTCCTATGGGTGTGTGTGATTGGCTGGATTAACATTCCAATCAGCTTGTAAAAAAATCACGCACGATTTGACGGCATGACCGCGAATGTCGTTCGATTTTCTGCGCTATACACGAAAGGAGTTCTTATGCCTATCTCTACCACCAGTTCCCGTACCCCCTCCCTGAAAAGCGTAGCCATCGGCGCCGCCGTGGCGCTGTTGAGCGGCATCGCCATCAACAGCATCGCCGCTGCCGCACCAGGCGCGTACGACAAGCAATTCCTCAGCAAGGCCGCTGACGCGGGCAGCACGGAAATTGCCGCAAGCAAAGTAGCGCAAAGCAAGAGCAGCAATGCGCAAGTGAAGGCATTCGCCGATGCCATGGTCGCGGACCACACGAAAGTGGCTGAGGAGCTGAAACAGCTGGCCAGCAGCAAGCAGATCGAGGTCAGCGACCAGCCCGGCAAGAAACACCAGGCGCAGATCGACAAGCTGAGCCGCCTGGAAGGTGCGCAGTTCGACAAGGAATATGCAACCACTATCGGCGTGGCCGCGCACAAGGACGCCGTGAAACTGTTTACGGATGCCAGCCAGAAGGCGAGCGACCCCGAGATCAAGGCCTTTGCCGCGAAGACCTTGCCAGCGTTGCAACATCACCTGGAAATGGCGAATACCTTGCATGCGGCGGTGGGCAAATAGCCAAGTTGACGGCAATTAGCGGGGACATGCTTGCCGTACGTGCTGTACAGCAAGTATTTCGGCTCTTGACATACAATGCCGCAACTTCGTTTTCGGCCATGCCATGACCTCATGCAGCTACTCAAGAAAACCGGCCTGATCGCCGCCGCCTTCCTGCTCATCTTCCTGCTGGCAGGCTGGCTCTTCATCAAGGTAAGCGCGGCGCGCAATGCCACCGTCTATGCACAGCAGTGGAACGACCAGGGCACGTGCGTGATCAAGACCTATGTACCGCATTACGGCAACGGCGTGCCGCAGAACATCGTGCGCGCGCTGAGCACCTCCACTTTCTTCCGCGTGTACCACAAGGATGGCACTTTGCTGGAAAGCACGGAATGGGTGCTGGACATGCATGAAGACGGCATCCTCGACCATGCTCGCTGGGGCCAGAACCAGAACCGCGCCATCTACCCGACCGACCTGGGTTACGAAGGCTGGACCTTGCCAGAATGCGCGTGAACGGGGAACCTTCATGCAAGAAGTAAAACAAAAGGGGTTGCGTGGCCCCTGGAGCGACGCTCTCTACGTTCCCACCTTGTACCATTTCCTCGGCCCTTTCGATGTGTATGACCGCGAACACACCCTGGGCGTGGAGCTCGACACCTGGGACATGAACGATCCAGCCGAGCGCGCGGCCCTGATACGGCGCGACATCACCTCGCGATACAAGGAGCTCAGCTACCGCCACCGCCACGCGCTGGTGGCCGTGCTGGCGCAGGCCTTGCAAGACCCTGCCTACGATTTCCAGGCCATCCTCGAACACGACCCCGAAAGCACATACGCCCTGCCCGCCTTGTGGGACGAGATGGACGACCCGCGCGCCTTCTTTGCCGATATCTACCGTCTGGTGCGGCAAGACTGGCGCGACGATCTGGCGCGCGCGGCGGCGGAAGACCCGGCCACCTGGTAGCGCGGCACTGGCGCCACACTATCGACACGATAGCCTGCGCCCTCCTTCCCCCTATGACATATCGATTGCTGCATCGTGCACGCAACGTTGCAAAAACGCCCGTCTGAAAAAATATCTGTTGCACCAGCGCATCTTCGCTGGCATCGCGCTACCATGCACCGTCGGCATTCCGATAGGCGCCGCCTCACCGCGCCGGTTCCCCACCGGCGTCCCTCTGCCGCAATGTGAAGGAGATTCTCATGCCCAAGTTCGCCCCTGCCATGTGCCTGTCGCTCATGCTTGCCGCCGCTACACTGCCGTGTATTGCCAGCGCTGCCGAAGGCGGCGCCACGCGCGCCGACGCGGAAGCCATGGTCAAGAAAGGCGTGGCCTACATCAAGAGCGCCGGCGACGCCAAGGCGTATGGCGAGATCACGGCCAAGTCGCCGCAATTCATCCTGCACGACCTGTACCTGGTCGTCTACAAACTTGACGGCACGGTCGCCGCGCATGGCGCCAACCAGAAAATGGTGGGCAAGAACTTGATCGAGCTGAAGGATATCGATGGCAAGGCTTTCGTCAAGGAACGAGTCGACTTGGCCAAGAGCAAGGGTACGTTCTGGCAGGAATACAAATTCACGAATCCGGAAACCAAGAAGATCGAACCGAAGGCGATGTACTGCGAAAAGCTGGCCGAGACCGTCGTCTGCGGCGGCATCTACCTGTAGCCAGCCGCCGCGCCGCCAGCGCCGGGATGGTTTTCCGCTCTCTTGACGATATGGGTTCCGATGAAAATCGCACAGAAGATGTTGATCGTCCCGGTGGTCGCGCTGGCTTGCCTGCTGGCCATGGGGGCCTTGTCCTACTTCGCCATGCAGCAGAACGAGCAGCGCATGCGCGAACTGAAAGACGTGACCCTGACGGCCGAGCGGCTTGCCAACCAGCAAGCCATTGCCCTGGGCCAGGTGCACGCCGACGTGTATGCGAAGATCGCCATCGCCGCCAGCCTGTCGGAGGAACAGTTCAAGCAATTCGGCGCGCAAACGGATGGCCAGCTGAACGCCATCGCGCAAGGCTTGAAGGAATTGCAGAAATTCTCGGGCGCCGCCACGGAAGCGGGTCAGGCGCTGCCCGGCATCGAGCGCTACCGTGCCAGCGTGGCGCAAGCGCTGGACCTGGCGTCCATGGACCCGAATACGGGCGTGGCGGCGATGCAAAATGCCGCCGGACACTACCAGCAAGTGCGCGGACAGCTGCGCCAGGTGCTGCTCAACCTGGACCACCGTACCGTTGTCGCCTTGCAGGAAACAAAAAATGCGGGCCAACGCGCCGGCTGGCTGTCGCTGGGCACCATGGCCGTCGGCTTCGCTCTGCTGGCCCTGATCGCCACCTGGGTGGCGCGCTCCGTGGTGCGGCCCATCGATGATGCCTGCCGCGCCGCCGAATCGCTGGCCGCCGGCGACCTGACCACGCGCATCGAGGCGCAGGGCGACGATGAAGTGGGCAAGCTGTCGCGTGCGCTGGCCACCGTGCTGAAAAACTGGAACACTTTATTGGGCGAGATACGCCAGGCGGGCTCCACCATCACGGTGGAAGCGAGTGAAATCGCGCTCGGCAATGCGGATTTGTCGGCCCGCACGGAGTCGCAGGCCCATTCCTTGCAAGAAACGGCAACATCCATGCACGCCCTGACCGATACCGTGCGCGAGAATGCCAGCCACGCGCACCAGGCCAATCAGATGGTGTTGTCGACGTCGAACGTGGCGCTGGAAGGCGGTCGCGTGGTGGGCCAGGTGGTCGAGACGATGGGTTCGATCAAGGCCAGTTCCGGGCGTATCGTCGACATCATCGCCGTCATCGACGGCATCGCGTTCCAGACGAATATCCTCGCCTTGAACGCGGCCGTGGAAGCGGCGCGCGCGGGCGAACAGGGGCGCGGCTTTGCCGTCGTCGCCACCGAAGTGCGGGGCCTGGCGCAGCGCTCGGCCACGGCGGCGCGCGAAATCAAGCAGCTGATCGAGGATTCCGTGGCCCGCATAGAAACGGGCAGCGAGCTGGCCGACAGCGCCGGGCGCACCATGGGCGATATCGTTGCCTCCGTCCAGCAGGTGACGGAAATCATGAACGACATCACGGCGGCCAGCCAGCGCCAGAGCAAGGGCATCGAGGAAGTCAACAATGCCATCACGGAAATGGATGAATTGACCCAGCGCAATGCCGCCCTCGTCGAGCAATCGGCCGCCGCCGCGCAAAGCATGCAGGACCAGGCGCATGATTTATTGCGCGTGGTCGACGCCTTCCGCCTCGGTGATGGCGGCCCGCCTTTGCTGCCGCGTTAGCGCCGGTCCGGCATGGCGGCCCTGGCACAGGACAGCATTTTCCTGCCCGCCGCGGCCAGGGCGGCGTCCTGATCCGTCTGCAAGGCGCTGCCCCGGCTGTTCTGATCGTCGTAACTGCCCAGCATGGCCGCATACAGCGAGGCCTGGTCCTGCAAACGCCAGGTGGCGCTGCGGGAATTGCCGGGCGTCTCAGGCATACTGGCGCTGAAGTAACTATACAGGCCGCCGATCTGCTTCTTGTGCAGCCATTCCATCAATTGCACGATGCGGTACTGTTCCAGCAGGCTCAATTCGCTGACATTCACGCCGGACAAGGCGTAATACAGTTCCAGACGGGCCATCCAGTTGCCCTTTGCGCCGGCCGCCACCAGCCCTTCCCAGGCGGGGCCGGAGCGCACATCACGCACGTCGCGCGGCGCGCCTATCCAGGCATCGACAAAGGCCTGGTCCGGCACGGGGCCGTAGTAGTCGGGTGTGCGGCAGACGAACTGGCGTGCATCTGGCCCGCCATCCTTGAGCGCGTTGCCAATCTGCGCGGCAACCTTGTCGCCGATGGCCAGCAGGCGCTTGCCATAGCTCTCTATCGTCCAGCTCGAAGGCAGCCGGCCCAGCCAGGCCAGCGCATCGTCGTTGGCCCGCGCTTGCACCGCATAGGCGGCGATCCGGGCCTGCATCTTGGCGTCCTTCTGCTGCTCCGCCAGCTTGAGCGCATCCTGCTCTTCATCATGGCGGCTCGTGGTTTTGGCCAGTTGCATGCATTGCTGGAAGGCATCTGGCGCGCCCTGCCAGCATTGCGCAGGTACCTTCAGCTGCCAGCGCATGCTGACGGTTTTCAGGATATAGCTTTCTTCCCCCTCCTCCGCCTTGACATAGGCGCGGCCGTCCGCCGTGGTCACGCCTTTGCTCAGTTGCTTGCCGCCAACCGTGCTCCAGGTATACGGGTCATCGTCTTGCGGCACGCCGGGCACGGCGTACAAGGTCAGGTAGTGGCCGGCTGCGGCGGGTGCATCGTCCGCATGGCTGAGCGGCGACAGCAGGGATAAGGCCAGTAAAGTTTTTTTAGGCAACAGTTTCAGCATGCAGCAATCGTTCAATGCAGTTCGGTATGGCAGGCGCAATCGTAGCCGCTGGCCGCTTCCGACAGGTTTTGCAGGATGGCGCAGTCTTGCGAAGGCTGCGGCTGGTCGCATTGGTGGCGCAGGGTCACCAGTTGCTGCTGCAATATTTGTAAATTCGCCATTTGCTCGGCGATGCGCAAGATGTGGTGGTCGAGCAATTCATTGACGCTGTGGCAGCCTTCGGCCGGGTTGTTCTTAAATTCCAGCAAGGCGCGGATGTCCGTCAAACCGATCTGCAGGGAGCGGCAATGGCGGATGAATTGCAACCGTTCCTGGTGTTCTTCGCGGTACTCGCGGTAGCCGGCGCTATTGCGCCCCGGTTCCTGCAGCAAACCCGCCTTTTCATAGTAACGCACGGTTTCCACGTCACAATCTGTCCGTTTGGCCAGTTCTCCGATACGCATGGCATCCCCTTTTCATTCTTTCATGCAAATTCTGCTTGACCCTGTAGCGGCTACAGGCTTTCTAATGGAAGCATACACGAAACCGGAAGGACGAATGCGATGCCACACGATAGCCATACCCATACGCACGACCACGACCACGCGCACAAGCATGACCATAAGCACGACCATGAGCACAAGCATGACCATGCACCCAAGGCGGCCAGCTGCTGCTCCAGCCAGCATGCGTGCTCGTCCACGCCTGCCGACGCATCCGCACCGACCCTGCCCAGTGCGGCCATCGCCGGCGCGAGCACGGCCAAATACCGTATCGCCAACATGGATTGCCCCACGGAAGAACGGCTGATCCGCAACAAGCTGGGCAATATGGCTGGCGTCGTGGGCCTCGATTTCAACCTGATGAACCGGGTGCTCGACGTGCACCACACCCTGCCCTCGCTGGCCACGGTGGAAGCGGCCCTGCATGGCATCGGCATGGAAGCGATCCCCATGGCAGCGGACGCCGCCGTTGCGCGCGACCCGAACGAAGGCAGCCTAAGCACTCTGCAAAAAGGCTTGCTGGTCGTCTCCGGCCTGGCCGCCGCTGCCGCCGAAGCGCTGGCGTGGACCACGCATGAAGACAGTTCGCCCCTCGTCATCGCTCTGGCGCTGCTGTCGATCGCCACGGGCGGCTGGCCGACCCTGAAAAAGGGCTGGATTGCCCTGAAAACGTTCACCCTGAACATCAATTTCCTGATGAGCCTGGCGGTTTTCGGCGCCGTCGCCATCGGCCAGTGGCCGGAAGCGGCCATGGTCATCTTCCTGTTCGCCATTGCCGAGCTGATCGAAGGCTTGTCGCTGAACCGGGCGCGCAATGCCGTGCACAGCCTGATGCAGCTGGCGCCCGACACGGCAACGGTCGCCGACGCCAGCGGCGCCTGGCAGCCAGTGCCCGTCGCCACGGTGGCCATCGGCACCCTGATGCGCGTCAAGCCGGGCGAGCGCATCGCGCTCGATGGCGTGGTGGCCAGCGGCGAATCGTCCGTCAACCAGGCGCCGATCACCGGTGAAAGCATGCCGGTAGACAAGGCCGTGGGCGACGTCGTGTATGCGGGCACCATCAATGAACGGGGCTTGCTCGACGTCACCGTCACGGCCAACAGCGGCAACAGCACCCTGGCGAAGATCGTCAAGGTGATCGAGGAAACACAAGGAAAACAGGCGCCCACGCAGCGCTTTGTCGACAATTTCGCCCGCTACTACACGCCGGCCGTCGTCGTCTTCGCCATCCTCGTGGCCGTGCTGCCGCCCCTGCTTTTCGGCGCGCCCTTCATGGACTGGATCTACAAGGCCCTGGTGATGCTGGTGATCGCCTGCCCGTGCGCGCTCGTCATTTCCACTCCGGTCACGGTCGTCAGCGGCCTGACGGCGGCGGCGCGGCGCGGCATCCTGGTGAAAGGCGGGCAATTCCTGGAAACCGGTTACCGCATCAAGGCCATCGCCGTCGACAAGACGGGTACCTTGACCATGGGCAAACCGGCCGTCACGGACGTGGTGGCCATGGACGGCAGCAGCCGCGACGCCATCTTGCTGCTGGCCGCCAGCCTGGACGCCAATTCCGCCCACCCCCTGGCCGCCGCCATCGTCAAGGCCGGTCCGCCCGCCGGCAGCCACTTGCCCGTGACCCAGTTTGCCGCGCTGCATGGACGCGGCGTGCAAGGCCATATCGATGGCCAGACGTATTACCTGGGCAATGCCCGCCTGATGACGGAATTAAAGGTATTGACGCCGGCATTGCAAGCCATCCTGATGCGGCTGGAGCAGCAGGCGTACACGGCCATGGTGCTGGCCACCTCGGCCGGTGCGCTGGGCGTGATCGCCGTGGCCGACGTGCTGCGCCCGACGGCGGCGTCCGCCATCGCCAGACTGAATGCGCTGGGCGTCACCACCGTCATGCTGACGGGCGACAATGTGCTGACGGCGCAGCGTATCGCCGCCGAAGTCGGCGTCAGCCTGGTCAAGGCGGAGTTACTGCCGGAAAACAAGCTCGATGAAATCAAGGCCTTGCAGCAGCAATTCGGCGTGGTGGCCATGCTTGGCGATGGCGTCAACGACGCCCCGGCCCTGGCGCAGGCCGACATCGGCTTTGCCATGGGCGCGGCCGGCAGCGACACGGCCATCGAAACGGCGGACGTGGCCCTGATGGATGATGAACTGGGCAAATTGCCTGAATTCATCAGCCTGAGCCAGCGCACGCGCAACATCCTCGTGCAAAACATCAGCTTTGCCATCGGCATCAAGGCCGTCTTCTTCGGCCTGGCCCTGGCCAGCATGGCAACCTTGTGGATGGCCGTGTTCGCCGACGTGGGCGCCAGCTTGCTCGTGGTGGCGAACGGTCTCAGGCTGTTGCGTGGCAGCAAGGCCAAATAAATCCGAGTGGAAAACTTTCCATCTGGACAATTGGTGTAAAAAACGCTACTTTGGCAGCTGTTCCCCACCGCCGCCAAAGTAGCCGATGACCTTACTGCCCCGCCTGACCCTGCTGGCTGTACTGCTTTCCAGCGCATCCTTGCATGCCGAACCGATGTTCTTCACCCCCTGCTCCGATACGGCCATGCCCGGCAGCCTGTGCTCGGGCTTGAACGTGCCCGGCAGCTACGATGACCAGGGCCGCGCCGTGGGCAATAAGGACGCCATGCACGTCTTCGTGCGCAAGTTTGCCGCCGATGTACCTGCCGGCAAACCCGCCAAAGGCACCCTGTGGCTGGTGGCGGGCGGTCCCGGCGAATCGGGCGCCTCGTTCTACAGCTTGCTGCCCACCTTGCGCCGCAGCTTTCCCGGCTTTGAATTCCTCATCCCCGACCACCGCGGCACGGGCCATTCGTCGCGCCTGTGCAAGGTGGAAGAGTCGGAACAAAGCCCCGGCGGCCGCGCGCTGGCTGGCGCTGAATGGGGCAGCTGCTTTGCCGGTCTCAACCTTGTACCGGAATACGCGGGCCAGTTTTCCATCACGATGGCGGCGCACGACTTGCAAGCCCTGATCGAAGGCGAACGCAAGGCTAAAGGCAGACAGCCGCCCGCCTATGTATACAGTGTGTCGTATGGCACGCAGCTGGTCTTGCGGACATTGCAACTGGGGCCGCTGCCCGTCAAGGGCGTCATCTTCGACTCCTTGGTGCCGCCGCAAACGGATGCGCGCTGGGATTTGAGCCAGCGTTCGCACGTGGTCAACACGGTCGGCATGCAGGTGCTGGCCCAATGCGACGCGGATGCGGCTTGCCATGCGGCATTGGGCGAGCCGGCCGCGACCTTGTACCGCCGCGTGCTGGACAAGACGCAAGCGGACCCCGCCCTGCTGGCGAAGATCCCCGGCAAGAACCTGAAAAACTTCCTGGGCGGCATGCTCGACGTGCCAAACGCCCGCGCGCGCATTCCGTATCTTCTGCGCGAGCTGGACCAGGGCGGCGAGACGGAACTGGCGTCCGTGCGCGTTACCTTGACGCAGGCGGCGGCCAGCCTGGGCAGCTATCCCCAGTCGCCGCTGTCGATTCCGCTGGTCAGCATCATCAGCAATTCGGAAAACAATCTGCAGCCGTCCTTGCGCCCCAACTGGGCCGCCACCGACATCGACCGCGATGAGGAGAAATTGCTGTTTACCAGTCCCCTGCCCCGCATCCTGCTGGGCGGCGGCTTGCCGACCTACCCGCGCGACGCCTATTTTGGCGCCTTGCCGGCGAAAATGCCGCCGACCCTGGTGCTGCAGGGAACGCTGGACCCGAAGACGCCGTACGCGGGCGCGCAGGCGCAAGTGCAGGCTTTGACGCAGAGCAAGGCCGGCAAGGTGGCCCTGTCCACCGTGCACAAGGCCCCGCATTTCCTGTTGTGGACGGCGCCCGCCTGCTTTGAACAGGCCAGCACCCGTTTTATTGCCGGCAAACCGGCGCACGATTGCACGCTGTAGTTCCCCCCACTATATAGAAGAGGACGATATGCGCATCACAGGCCTGGCATTGCTGCTCTTAACTTGTTTCAACACGGCGCAAGCGGCTCCCGTACCTGCGTGTGCCTCGCCTACGCAAGCCGTGCGCGAGCAAGGCTATGTGCCCATCAATGGCATCGAGCAATGGATCACGGTCACGGGCGCCGCCTGCGGCAATCCCGTGATCCTGTTCATCCATGGCGGCCCCGGCAACGCACTGAGTCCCTACGCGGAGGCCATCTATGCCGGTTGGGAACGCCACTACACCCTGGTGCAGTGGGACCAGCGCGGCGCCGGCATGACGTATGCGAAACAGCAGCCGACGGAAGACATGACCTTGACGGTGGAACAGATGCGCGACGACGGCATCGCCGTGGCGCGCTATATCGAACAGCATCTGGGCCAGCAGAAAGTCATTTTGATGGGCAGTTCCTGGGGATCGATACTGGGCGTACACATGGCCAAGGCGCGCCCCGACCTGTTCCACGCGTATATCGGCACGGCACAGGTGGTCAATGCGCGCGACAATGAGACCGGCATGTACCGGGAAGTGATGGCGCTGGCGCAAGTGGCTGGCGATACCGCCACGGTGGACAAGCTGACGGCGCTCGGTGCACCGCCATGGACGGACCCGCGCAACTTCGGTATCTTGCGCCGCTTCGACCGCAAATATGAAGGATTGGCAACGGATCCGCCGCCCAAGCACTGGTGGCAGCCGGCGCCGTTCTACGCCACGCCGCAAGCCCTGGCGGCGGCCGAGGCGGCCGATGACTACTCGTACATCCAGTTCATCGGCCTGCGCGGCGACGGCATGTTCGCCAAGGTCGACCTGCCCGCGCTGGGCACGCGCTTTAACTTGCCCGTGTTTTTCATCATGGGCGAAGCGGACTTGCTGACCTCGCCAGTCATCGCGCGCACATATTTTGACAGCATCACGGCGCCGGCCAAAGGTTTTACCCTGGTGAAACGGGCCGGGCACGATCCCAACCAGGCCGTGCACGACGCCCAATGGACGGTCTTGCGCGACAAGGTGGCGCCGCTGCTGCAGTAAGCAAGCTTTCAGTGGCGTGCGCGGCGATGCAGTTCCGCCTGCTGCGCGGCTTGCAGCGCCTGGATGAATGCGGCATCACCCCCGGCACAGGTGCTGGCCGTGCAGCCGTCCAGGTCCTCGGCAATGCGAAAACCTTCGCCCAGGCTGCTGGCATTGCCGCGGCCGCCATGCCCGCGCGCTGCGCTGCGCAGTACCTGGCGCGAGGACGAATAGCTGCCGCCTCGCGTGATGAAATAGTCGCCTTCCGCCTCGCAACCGCTGCGCCAGGCCGCCCCGTCGACGGGCGCGCCCCGGTAGTCGGGATGCTGGCAATCGGCCACCCATTCCGCCACGTTGCCCATCATGTCGTGCAAGCCGTAGCCGTTGGGAGCATACATGCCCACGACGGCCGTGTACTCGGCGCCGTCGTCGCAATCGGTGACCAGCATATCGAGGCCGTGATCGCGCTGCGCAGCCGCCTTGAAACGCCGGTCCTTCATGTTGGCGTACTTGCATAATTGTTCAGGCGCATCTCCGGACGAGTATTTCGTGCGGGTGCCGGCGCGCGCCGCGTATTCCCATTCCGCCTCGCTGGGCAGGCGGAATGGGCGCCCCGTTTCCCGGGCCAGCCATTGCACATAGGCCGCCGCATCGTCCCAGCTCACGCACATGACGGGGTGATAGTCCGTTGGCGCATGCGCAGGGGCGTCCCAGCCCGACGCCTTGAGCGCGATGCCGTCAGTGCGGTCGAACTCCCAGCATTCGCCAGCCGCCCGATAGCCTGTGGCGGCAACAAATTGCCGGAACTGCGCCACCGTCGTCTCGTATTTTGCAAGTCGGAATGCGGCCACGCGCACCTCGTGGGGCGGCCCCTCGGCCGGATTATGGCTGCCGTCGCTGATACGAGGCTCCGTGCTGCCCATGGTAAACACGCCGGAGGGAATGCCTGCCATGGGAGGGAGGATGGCGGCGGCAGCTGCCTGGGCGCTGCAAAAGATGGCGCAGGCAACGATAAGTATGCTGTGCTTCATGTGGCTCCTGTAATCGGTGGGTGAGAACACAGATTGACAGCCGGGCCAGCGGATGGCCGCGCGCATGCGACGAATCGACAATGGGGCCGATGAATGGCAAGCCATGTTCTGGTCAATCACGCAACGGGCCGCTACACTATGCCCATGATCAGAAAAACGACTTTGCTACAGGGCTGGCGTTCACTTTGGGAACTGCGCCCCCGGCACGATGTGCCCACCCTGAGCCGCCTGCTGGTCGTTTCCCTGATCGGTGTCGCCCTGGCATTGGTCCTGATGACCATCGTCGCCATCTTCGGCCGGGTCGACCGGCCGCTCTGGTGGTGGGCATCGCTGCTGCCGAACATCGGCATCTGCCTGTGCATCGTGCATGCCCTGTTTGGCGTGCTGCGCCTGGCCGGGCGCTGCCTGCCGGCGCCGCTGGTCGAGCGCATGTCGAACGTGCACGACCTGCGCGCCGCCATGGTGCTGGGCGCGCTGTCCCTGGCGGCCATCATCCTGGGCATGAGCATCGGCTTTACCATCGTGCCAATACTGGTCGGTTTCAAGCTGTGGGGCATGTTCGTCTCGCTGCCCGCCGCGCTGACCAAGTTTGCCGTGTTCATCCTGTTTATGATGGCGGCTAACTGGGCCTGGTGGCGTTCGCGCCTGCGCCAGCAGCAGCTGCAAAGCGAGGTGACGGATGCGCGCCTGCGCTTGCTGCAGGGCCAGATCGAGCCGCACCTGCTGTTCAATACCCTGGCCAACATCCAGAGCCTGATGGACTACGACCCGCCGCGCGCGAAACGCATGCTGGAAACGTTTTCCGGCTACCTTCGCGCCAGCCTGTCGCAGCTGCGCCAGGGCGACAGCACGCTGGAAGCGGAACTCGACATGGCAAGCCAGTATTTGTGCTTGATGCAGATCCGCATGGAGGAGCGTCTGCGTTTCCGCATCGACGCCAGCGCGCAAGCGCGCCTGGCCAGCATGCCCACGCTGATGCTGCAGCCGCTGGTCGAAAACGCGATCCAGCATGGACTCGGCCCCAAGCTGAACGGCGGCAGCGTCGTCGTGCATGCCGAGGTACGCGCGGGCCACCTGGAAATCCGCGTGCTTGACGACGGCGTGGGCTTGACGGCCCCAGGCAAGCCACCGCGTCCGGGCAACGGCATGGCGCTGGCCAATCTGCGCTCGCGCCTGCAGGCCCAGTTCGGCGCCGCCGCCAGCCTGAGCCTGCGTGAGCGCGAGAGCGGGCCTGGCGTCGAAGCCGTGCTGGAGCTGCCGTTCCTGGGCGCCGGCTCCACAATGCCGGCGGTCGCATGACGCGCGCCCTGATCGCGGACGATGAACCGCACCTGGCGCTCTACCTGCGCGACCAGCTGCTGGCCCTGTGGCCGGACTTGCAGATCATCCACATGGCGCGCAACGGCGTCGAGGCCGCCGCCTGCATCGCGGAACTGGAACCCGATATCGTCTTTCTCGATATCCAGATGCCGGGACTGACTGGGCTGGAGGTAGCACAAGGTATCGAAGGCCCAACCCGCGTGGTATTCGTCACCGCCTACGACGAATTTGCGCTGCAAGCCTTCGAGCACGCGGCGCTCGATTACGTATTGAAACCCGTCACCACCGAACGGCTGGCTCGCACCGTGGCGCGCCTGCGTGCGGCGCCGGCCTTGCCCCCCGCCGGTGCGGCCATGGCGCAGGCGCTGCGGCAACTGACGGCCGCCCCCGGCCAGGCCCGCCCCCGGCTGCGCTACATACTCGCGTCCCGTGGCGAGCGCACGCACCACCTCGACGTGGCCAAGGTGCGCTTTTTCCACGCCGACGACAAGTACACGGTCGTCGCCAGCGTGGATGGTGAATTCCTGATCCGCACGCCCATCACGGAACTGGCGGCCCAGCTTGATCCTGAGCTATTCTGGCAAGTGCACCGCTCCACCCTGATCAACCTGGCCTGGCTGGACGGCACGCGCCGCGACGACGCCAGCCGTTTGTTCCTGCGCATGCGCGGCCACGCCGGCGAGCTGCCCGTGAGCCGCGCCTTCGTGCACCTGTTCCGGGCCATGTAGCCAGCCACCAAATCGCGCTGCATCAAGCTGCCCGGCGCGCCCGCAGATGCAGGTGGCGGATGGTGGCCGCGGCCGCCATCAGGATGGCGGAAGCCGTAGCCAGCACGACAATGAATGCCTTGTCGAAGGCCGAGCGGGCCAGTTCCGACACTTGCAAGCCCAGTTCGGCCGGCAATTGCTCTGCGGCCAGCAGCGCCGCATCGAGGGTGTCGTGGGCGTTCGGCAACAGGCCAGCGCTTTCCGGGATCACCAGGGTGGCGCTGTAGACGGCCGACAAAATCGTGCCCAGCACCGTCACGCCGATCACGGCGCCCAGTTCATACGACACTTCCTCGATCGAGGCGGCCATGCCCGCTTGCTGGGGCGCCACGTTGAGCATCACGGCGCTCGATGCGGCCGTCATGACGGCGCCCAGGCCCAGGCCTAAAATTACCAGGCTGGCCACTTGCGCCGAGACGGCGGCGTCATGCAGCACCAGATACGCTGCCATGCCGATACCGGACAGCAGCAGCGAACCCCACAGTACCTTGGCCTTGTCGGCGCGCGGCAGCATGAAACCCGTCAGCGGCCCCGCAAACACGGACGCCAGCGGCAGCGGCAACAACAGCAGACCCGCTTCCAGCGGAGATAACTCACGCACCAACTGCATGTGCTGGCTCAGCGCCAGTTCCATGCCGATCAGGGCGGCGGACGCCACCATGGCGGCGGCCACGGCGCTGGAAAACGGCAGTTCGCGGAACAGGGCGAAGTCGATCAGCGGCTTGGCTTGCCGCTTCTGACGGCGCACGAATTTGAGCATGAAGAAGGCGCCGACGGCGAACGAAGCGGCGGCCAGCGCATACGACGGCTGCGACTTGCCCAGTTCCTTGATCGCATACACGCCACCAAGCAGACCCATCATGATTTGCAAAGAACCCTTCAAATCCCACGGTTTGTCGCGGTTACCGGCCCGTTTCGGCAGGACAACGGCGGCCAGCACCAGGGTCAGCAGCACGATGGGCACGTTGATCAGGAAGACGGAACCCCACCAGTAATGTTCCATCAGGAAACCGCCGAGCACGGGGCCAAACGCGGCGCCGCCGGAGGCAATCGCCGCCCACACGCCGATGGCGAACGAGCGCTCGCGGTTGTCCGTAAAGGTCAGGCGAATGATGGACAAGGTGGCCGGCATCATCAAGGCGGCGCCGATGGCCAGCAGGATGCGCGAAAAAATCAACAGTTCCGGCGCGGGCGAAAACGCGGCGCACAGCGAGGCGATGCCGAACACGGCCAGGCCGGCAAGGAAAACGGGTTTGTGGCTCAAGCGGTCACCGAGGGTGCCGAGGCCGGGCAGCAGACCGGAGACAACCAGCGCGTACACGTTGATGATCCACAGTTTTTGCGAGGAAGTAGCCTGCAAGTCGCGCGTCAGCGCAGGCAAGGCGGTGTAGAGCACGGTCATGTCGACCACGATCAGGAACAAGGCGCTGGAGACGATGGCCAGCGTCAGCCATTTTTTCATTGGATGCATGGGTAACTCAGTAATTTTAGTGTAATTTTTAACAACTATCTGTTTGGATAAAGCGGGTGCTGCGCAAATATTTACGTTCCAGGCTGCCACGGGCCTGGGCTTGTCGGGGGCGGCGGGCGTCAGCCACGGTCACCATCCTTGTCATCCACGGCGGAGGTCATCGCGTCGAGTTCGCGCAGCATGACGACGGACACTTGCTTGAAGCCGCGGCCCTGGAAGAATTGTTGCGCCGTCAGGTTGTGCGCGCCGCATTCGAGGAACAAACGGGCGATGCCGTGGTTGCGCAACTCGCTTGCTACCCACTCCACCAGCTGGCTGCCGATGCCGCTGCCGCGCACGGAAGGCAGCAAGACCAGGTCGTCCAGCGCGGCGAACGATTTCGAAGCGCGCTGGCGCGTGTCGATGGAGACCAAGGCCATACCGACGATGGCCTCGCCCGATGTGGCAACGGCCAGCAGGGTCGAATCGCCATGCGCCCAGTCATGCGACAGGGCGGCGCGGATTTCACCACGGATGACCTCAGGCAAGTCCGCGCGCCAGTTGCCGGGCGCATCGGCGCGTTCGCCCTGCAGTTCCGAATGGGAGATATAGTCGGCGCTGACGTTGTCGAGGTAGAGCTTGCAGAGCGTATCTTCGGCGGTGGCGTCGTGGCACCAGCTGAAGCTGATGGCGGGTGAATTGGCTTGAGCGTTTTTCATGGCGGATCTCGTGTTGTTGAAAATGTAAAGGCATTTTATGTCGCCCCTGAATGGCATTCAAGTTAAAATCCATCTGTAAAACAGATAGGTGGATGCCATGCAATGGACTTTGGAACAAATGCGCTACTTTGAAGCGGCCGTCGCGGCCGGTTCTTTCTCGGGCGCGGCGCGCCGGCTGGGCCGCGCGCAATCGGTGGTCAGCACCTCGATCGGGCTGCTGGAAGCGGAATTCGGCGTGGAACTGTTCGACCGCTCGCGCCGCAGCGCCGTGCTGACGGAAGCGGGCAAGGTGATGCACCTGGAAGCGTGCGAACTGCTGCGCCAGGCCGAGCGCTTGCAGCTGCGCGCCCAACTGCTGAGCGAGGCGCCCGAAGCCCAGTTGACCCTGGCGCTGGACGAAGCCCTGCCCTACCTGGCCATCGGCACCCTGGTGAAGGAACTGGCGGCGCGCTACCCGGCGCTGGAACTGGTCATGCTCAACGCCACGGCGTCCGAGGTGGCGCAATACGTGGAGCAGCAGCAAGCCGATGTGGCTTTTCATTTTGACCGCGGCCCGATTTCTCCCGTGCTGGAACAGCAGCACATCGGTAGCGTGGCGCAAGGCGTGTTCGTGGCAAAAGGCCATGCCATGGCCCACGGCCAGGAAGTGAGCCGCAACGAACTGACCCGCTACCGCCAGCTGATCATGGACTCCGAGCTCAACCGCGAACACGCCTTCAGCCCCGCCGTCTGGTTTTCCGATAGTTTTTACAGTATTGCCGAGATGGTCGCGGACGAGCTGGGCTGGGCCATCCTCCCCCTGAACATCGCCAATTACGACAATTACAAGGGGTATTTGCAGGAAGTGCCCTGCCCCGCGCTGGCCTTGTCACGCCTGCCCGTGCGGCGCTTGTCGATACATGGAAAAAAGCTCAGCGAGACGAGTTTGTGGCTGACGACGAGGCTGGCGGAGTTGCTGCTGGATGGGCCGCGGGGGTGAGGTACGCTGCGATGTAATGGACCTGTTGCTCAGGAAGCGGTAGCGACGTTCATGAGGCATCCGGTGTTTCTTGCATGACATCCACAACGATTGTCCCTTGCTGCAACACCACCACCCTTTGCGCCATGGCGATGGTTTCCGGCCTGTGCGCAACGATCACGCGCGTGAGCGTGATTGTTTGGATCGCCGCGTTCACCGCCTGTTCGTTGCGCGTATCGAGGTGGCTGGTCGCTTCGTCGAGCACCAGCAACTTCGGATTTTTATACAGGGCGCGTGCCAGCAGGATGCGCTGTTTCTGGCCGCCGGACAGGCCGCTGCCGATGTCGCCTACCAGGGTATTGAAGCCCATCGGCATGGCGGCGATTTCTGCATGCACGGCAGCCAGGTGCGCGCAGGCTTGCACTTGCCGGTCATTCGGAGACGGGGAAAAAAAGCTGATGTTGTCGGCGATCGAGCCAGCGAACAGGGTGTCTTCCTGCATCACTGTGCCCAGCAATTGCCGGTAGTTCGTCAAGCCCAGGCTGGCCAGCTGGATGCCGCCGATGAGGATCTCGCCTTGCGTCGGCTGCAGCAAGCCGAGCAACAACTTGAGCAAGGTTGTCTTGCCGCAGCCGGACGGGCCGGTAATGGCGATGCACTGACCTGCGGGAATGTGCAGATTGAGGCCGCTCAGTACATCCGGTTCGCCATCGGCATACCGGAACGTCAGGTTGCGGATCTCGATCGATGGCGAGATATCGTCCATGTCGACCTCAACGTCGCTGCCGTCTTCTTCCGCGTCCGTCAGGACGATGTCGGCCACCCGTTCGCCATGCAGGCGCAGCATGCGCAGCTCGAACAGTTTGTCGACCAGGCTGGCCATGCGCTGGCTGAACTGGTCCTTGTAGCTGATGAATGCGAACAGCATGCCCACCGAAAAGCGGTTGTCCAGCACGGCCAGCGCCGCCATCCAGATGACGATTACCCGTTCGGCGCTGAAGAGCAAGGTATTGGCCGTCTGGTAGGAAACGGACAGCTTGGCGATGCGCAGGTCGGCATTGAACTGGTCGGCCAGCGCGTTGGTCCAGCTGGCGCGGCGCTCGGCGGCGCGGCCGAACAGGCGGATGCTCTGGATGCCGCGCACGGATTCCAGGAAATGCGTTTGCTGTTTTGCCGCATGGATGATCTGTTCGGCCGTCGCTTCGCGCATGGCCTTGAACAGGGCCCAGCGCAGCATCACATACAGCAGCACGGCGATGCAGGCCACGCCCGCCAGCAGCGGGCTGTAGAACAGCATCATGCCCAGGGTGGCCAGCACCAGCACGCCGTCGATGGCGCCTTCGATAAACTGCGTCGTCAGGCTATGTTGCATGGTTTCGATGGAATTGAAGCGCGAGACGATATCGCCCGTGTGGCGCTTCTCGAAGTACGGCAGCGGCAGCTTCAGCAAGTGGGCAAAGGCGTTGCCCAGCCATTGCAAGTTCAGATTCGTGGCCAGCACCGTCGTGATCCAGGAACGCACGGCGCCGATGGCCGTCTGTACCAGCACCAGCAGCAAGAAGCCGCAGCCGAGCACGGTGATCAGGTCGCGGTCGGCGGCCAGCAAGGCTTCATCGACCAGCCATTGCATGTAGAACGGCGCCACCAGCGCGCACACCTGCAAGGCCAGGCCCAGCACCAGTAATTGCAGCAAGCCGCGTTTCAGCCCCACCACGCGCCCCATCAGCGACAGCAGCGAGAACTGCTGCTTTTCCTCGGCCTTTTGGAACTCGGCGGTGGGCGTCAGCTCCAGCGCCACGCCCGTAAAATGTTTCGCCACTTCCGCCAAGGGCAGGCGGCGCTCGCCCACGGCCGGGTCGTGGATCACCGCATGGCTGCCGGAGACGGACTTGAGCACGACAAAATGGTTCAAGTCCCAATGCAGGATGGCGGGCAGCTTCAGCTCGGGCAAATGCTGCATGTCGAGTTTCAACGGCCGCGTATGCAGGGCCAGCCCCTGCGCCATCGCCATCAGCCCTTTTAAAGTCACGCCTTTCAATGACACGGAAAAGCGCCGGCGCATGCTGGAAATATCGGTCTGGTGGCCCCAGTAGCTGGCCACCATGCACAAGCAGGCCAGGCCGCATTCGGCCGCTTCCGTTTGCAGCAGGACGGGCAGGCGCTGGCTGCGCCAGAAGGACAGGTGGGCAAGATCAGGGAGGTGCATGAGTATTGTGGAAAATCAATATGGGGGCTTACAGCCGCCCGGAAATGCTGAACAGGGGTTCCAGCACCCATTCATACAGGCGCCGCTGTTCCAGCAGCACGCTGGCGTCGACCAGCATGCCCGACTTCAGGGGCAGGGTTTCGCCATACGCCTGCACGCTCTGGCGCTGCAAGCTCAAACGGATGCGATACAAGGGTTCGCCATTCGTGCCGCTGACGGCGCCCGGCACCGCCAGCTCTTCGGGCCGCAGCGAGGTGCTGGCCACTTCGCGCACCAGCGCCGGATACTGTCCGAATTTCTGGTAGGGATAGGCCTGGTAGCGCAGCAGCACCGTCATGCCCGGCTTGATGAAGCCGACCGAGCGCGACGGCGCGTAGATTTCCGCCTCCAGCTGGGCGCCTTGCGGCAATACGGAGGCAAGCACGCTGTTGGCCGCCACGGTTTGCCCCAGTTCGGTGGTGATGGCCGTGACCATGCCATCCTGCGCCGCGCGCACGAGGATTTCGCGGCGCGCCTCGTTTTCCGTCAGGTCCTGTTCGATGGCGGACACATTGCGCTGCAATCCTTCCGTGTCGCGTTGCGCCTGCACCTGCAAGTCGCGCACGTCCGCTTGCGTCGTGGCCAGGTCGCGGCCGCTGGCAGACTTGATGCGCTGCAGTTCGGCCAGGCGCTGGTGCTGGTCCAGCAGTTCGGCCTGCTTATCCTGCAGTTGCGCCGACGAAATGTAATGGGTGGCGTGCAGCTCGCCGTAGCGCTGGTAGGACTGTTCCGCCAGGGTGATGCGGCGCTGTTGCAGCGCGATCTGGTCATCCATGCGGCCGATTTCCGCCGCCAGGTCGATGGCACGGCGCTGGCCCGCCGCCATGCGCTGGCGCGATTGCAGGCGCGACTGCTGCAATTCCGCGTCATAGCTGTCGCGCCGGCTTTTCAACAGGCTTGATACGAGCTGCTGGGGCGCCCCCGCATTGGTGCTGCTGCGTTCGCCCGACAGCACGAACAGCACCTCGCCCGCGCGCACGGCCTGCCCTTCCTTGACGCGTACCCCGGCAATGACGCCCGCCTGGCCCGGCATGATGCGGATCACGCCGCTGGTCGGCAACAGCACGCCCTGCGACTGCGCCTTGCGCGTGGTGCTGAAGAAGATAAAGAAAGCGACGATGGCCAGCGCGATGGCGAGGAACAGCCAGGTCAGGAATACATGGCTGACGGGTCGCGCCAGCAATACGGTGCCGTATTGTTTATTGCCCAGATGCTCGATGGCTTGCTGGCGGAACAGGGGCTTAATTGTGTGGGCGGATGCCGCAACAGTAGCTGAAGAGATTAGCTGGTCACTCACAATAATGAACTTTTTAAAGGCATGGTCGAGTGCTTCAATGGCCGTATCAGCGAGATTGTCAATCAGACCCGTTTCGGCTCTAAGTAATCCTCAGGAAATTATTGTGAAATTATGACGAACAGAACCGGATGCTATGCAAGGCGCCCGCTGCGACGCAGAGCGCCGGTTATGGAAGTCAGAAATCACAATAGTTTATTGGGGGTTACTTAAGGGCGAACTGGAATCGACGCGACGAAACCAGCTGAAAATAGAAAATGACAAAATCCCCAACGCACCTGGATAATAAAATACTGATTCAGGCGATGAAAATATGGCAGGAGAAGAAGCCGAATTTATTCTTTAAACGCATCTATAACCAGGCGGTTCTTGATATATAAAATAATAGAGCGTTCGGATTGAACCCCCGAGCGCTCTAAAAACTACTTTTTGTTACGAGAGTAAGCAAATAATAATAAATCCATGCGCATTCACTCAATAGGAAAAATAGCAGGGAAATCGATGTCGCGAAAAAAATTATCGACATAATGATGCTTTTATCAAAATTTTTCATGGCTATTCAAGAGTATTTGATGCAACAATCATCACTGCGCAGTGATGCTGCTTATCCTAAAGCCAATAAATTCTGCCGCATATAAGATTAGTCCTAAAAATTTCTGGATGGGATGATGCTGGCATACAATGCTGTCTCATCTCACCTCTCTGTCGGCATCCAGCTTGCGCTGTACGTCGGTATTACTAAGGAGCACAGCATGGATTTCGATTGGCACGGCGGCGTCATTACCCGGCAGACCAGCGTCGACGCCCGCTATAAAAACACGCAAAACGTCAGGCGCTTCCTGTTGGATCAGTGCGGCCCCGGATTCAGACTGGACCGTGATCTCATGGCTTGGATACGCGATGGCGTCGCCAAAACCATGGGCGATGTAGCGGATGAATGGACGCGCCGACATAATCAAGCCGGTGATGCGTAAATAAACAAATATTGATAAGCACTGAAAGCTTTACATGATTCACTCAACCGTCGTAAGCAGCTGGTTCGCCATGGCAAAAGACGATGCCGTGGAAATTGATCCCGACGACATCAACCACGAAGCCCGAACCAATATGTGGAGCTTTTCGCCCACGGACGAGGAAACGCCGCAGATCCATGCGGCCGATATCGTCGAGTTCATTGATGAGGTGATCGCGGCGCGCAGTAGCGCACTCGCTGGCGAAGACATGCTGTTCTATTGCTGGCACGATGCGCAATGCCGGCAGTTGCGCTACAGCCTGGTGTCGCGCTCGCATGGGCGGCTGCCGTTTCGCTGCGAACTGCGCGAAACGCAGGATATGGCGCTGATCGCCGAGCGCGTGGTGAACGGGGACTGGCGCAATGAACACTATATGCAGGCCCCGTCGGAGGAAGGCGATGAGCAGGAGCACGAGCCATTCGTCCTGCCCGTGTTCGTGGTGCCTGTGCCGTAGGAATCAGCACGCCACAATCACGCCAGGAAACGTGCGGGCCGGCAGGCCTCCAGGGCTGACCTTGGCTCGCCAGTGATGATTTCCTCGCTGGCCAACTGGCCCACGATGGCGGCCAGCACGACGCCTGGATGCATGGCGCACACGTACGCGCCTTCGACCTGGGGCAAGTAGCCGACGGTGGGCACGCCATCGGTCGGCATGGGTCGCAGGCCAATAGCGGCGAATTCCGGCGCGATGGCGTCGGCGCCCGCAAGTTCATTGCGGATTGCGCTGGCCGTGCGCTGCGCCATGGCGGCGGGCTGGTTTTCCGGCGCGTCGTCGAGGTAATCTTCCGCCGCCAGCATGGTGCCGTCCTCGGCTTGCCGCACTTCCATTGCATGGCTGGAAATAATGCCGTGCACCAGGCCGGGCGGCGCCTTGTAGCGAATGAAAATAGCCGGCGAGGCGTGGATGGGCAGGCTGGCGCCCAGCATCGCCGCCAGCGCAGCAGTTCCCGTGCCTGCCGCCAGCACGACCACGTCCGCTTCCATGAGGCCAGCGACCGTTTTCACGCCCGTCACCCGCGCGTCCTGGACCACAAAACCCAGTACGGGCGTATGCGTGCGAACCGTCGCGCCCAACGCCCTGGCCGCTGCCAGCAAGGCGTGTGTGGCGGCAACGGCGTCGAGCGCGCCCTGTTCCGGCTCAAAGATCGCCTGCTCCGGCGGCTGCCGCAGACGCGGTTCAAGCTCGGTGATGCGCGAGCGGTCCAGCAACATGGATTCGGGCGACACCCGCCCATCCTGCGTGCCGTATGACAAGGCTCCATGCCAGCGTACCGTCAAGCCGGGCACTTGCGTTTCCAGCCGGCGCCAGGCAGCGATGGCGCCACCGCGCAGGGCCGCAATGGGGTCGGGACCGGCGCAGGACGTGTTAATCCACGCAAACGACGTACCCGTCACGCCGGAAGCAATGCCGCCCGCCTCGACCACGGTGACTTTTTCACCCCTGCTGGCCAGGTGGTACGCGAGCGACGCGCCGACGATGCCGGCGCCGATGACGATGATGTGCTGGGGCTTTTCACGATTCATATCTGTCAATTTTGTTTATTTATCACAGGACATAGTCTACCCCATCCGCCCGCAAATCCAAGGCATAGGCATGGCCATCGACAACCTTGCCTGCCACGATGGCAATATCGGGCACGGCCGTTCCCTGCACGAAACCGCAGCGTTCCAGCACGCGGATCGAGGCCGCATTGCCGTCGATAGCGTAGGCGCACAGACTGGCCAGCCGCCACTCGTCTTGTGCCAGGGCGATCAGGTGGTACAGCGCGGCCGTGGCCAGGCCCTTGCCCGCCTGCTGCTCGCCGATGCGGTAGCCGACTTCGGCCGTTTGCGCCTGCCCGTCAATGTCCTTGAGGTTGGCGCGGCCGATCAATTGTCCCTGTTCGTCGACGATGACGCAGGGGTGCATGCGCCCCTGTGCGTGCTCGTTCAGGAATTGCGCGACGTGCGCCTGGATGCCGTCAGCGCTGTAAAAATCGTCCGGGCGCCGGTCGATATGGCGCTCGAACCAGGCCCGGTTGGCGTGCTCGAAGGCCAGCAAGGGCGCGGCATCGTCCGGACGCAGGGTGCGAATCGTGTGTGTACTCATGGGGACTCCTGCAAAGGCATGAGTCTAGTGACGCGCTGCCCGGCCCGTCAATCTTGATTCTACGAATCAATATACAGATACAATCGCCGCCATGAAAAACGACTTATCCGCCCTTGACGCGGCGCGCCTCCTCGGCGTCAGCCTGCCCACCCTGTATTCCTACGTGAGCCGGGGCTTGCTGGCTTCCGTCAGCAAGGGAGATTCGCGCCGCAAGCGCTATCCGCAGGAAGAGGTATTGCGCCTGGCGGCTCGCAAAAATGACGCCAAGCGCGGCGGCCAGACGGCAGTGGCCGCCATGCACTGGGGCTTGCCCGTGCTCGAGACGCGGATTTCCCACATTCTCGATGGCCGGCTGCTGTACCGGGGCTGCGATGCGACGGCGCTGGCCGAGTCCGCGACGCTGGAGACGGCCGCCGGCCTGCTGTGGGACGACAACGCGACAGACTATTTCCAGCAAGATGCGCCGGCCCTGCCTTCAGGACTGGCCTGCGCATCAGATGCGACGCCGCTGGCGCGCGCCATGCTGGCCATGGCCATGCTGACGCCAGCGGACATGCCGCACGCGCTGGAGTCCGGTCCCGCCTTGATGCGCCTGCTGGCCGCCGCCCTGCTGCAGACGGCGCCATCCACCCTGCCGCTGCACCAGCAGTTGGCGCTGGCGTGGCAGGCGGACCCGGACCAGACTGAATTGCTGCGCGCCGCCCTCGTGCTGCTGGCCGACCATGAATTGAACGCGTCCACCTTTGCCGTGCGCTGCGTCGCCTCGACGGGCGCCAGCCTGCCGGCCGCACTGGGGGCAGGATTGGCGGCCCTGTCCGGTGACAAGCACGGCGGTGGCAGCGCGGCGGCCAGGTGCATGTTGACGCAGGCGCTGGCCGCGCCGGACGCCAGGGATAGCATCGACGCCTTTTACAAGACCGTCGCGCCGGAATTCGCCGGCTTTGGCCACCCGCTGTATCCGCTGGGCGACCCGCGCGCCGCGTATCTGCTGGACCGCTTGTCGGCGCTGTCGCAAGCGTATCCGCAGTTGCGCGCCATCCTGTCCGTCTGCGCCACGGCGGGCGAACTGCTCGATGCGCGTCCGAACGCCGATCTGGCGCTGGCGGCCATGGAGCTGGCGTTTGGCTGGCCCGCGGGCGCAGCATTGAGCGTGTTTGCGCTGGCCCGTTCGACCGGATGGATCGCGCACGCGGCCGAGCAAGCCGCCAGCGCGGCGCTGATACGGCCACGCGCACGCTACATCGGACGCCACCAGCGCGACTAGCAATTGGCGCTTGATTTATTACGCATACGTAGTAGTATACTTCGCATGCGTACTAATAATTCTCCTACTTCAGACGTCCCCGATGCCGCAGCCTGCCCGTTGGGCGAGCGTTCGCCGCGCCTGTTCAATCTGCTTAACCTGGCGCGGCAGAACCTGTTTCGTTCGGCAGACGCCGTCTTCACCAGCGAACTGGGATTTTCCGGCACGCAAGTCGTCGCCCTGTTCGCACTGAAGGGCGAGGAAGGCTGTCAACTGAAGGATCTGGGGCGGGCGCTGCAACTGAAGAACTCGGCCGTCACGGGCCTGGTGGCGCGCATGGAAGAAAACGGCCTGATCGTGCGCGGCCAGTCGCCGCTCGATGCGCGCGCCGGCACCCTGCACATGTCGCCCCGGGGCGGCGAGGTGCTGGCCGCCGCCCTGCCCCTGCTCGACAGCCTGAATGAGCAACTGAAAGCGGGTTTCAGCGAGGAAGAGCTGGCCGTGGTCGCCCGCTTCCTGCTGCACGCCTCGCGCCTGCGTTTTGCGCAGGACGTCTGACCCACCCCCACACCACCACCACAGGAGTTACCCATGCATCCCAACGACATGACCGGCTTGCAACTGATGCAAGCTTTCGCGCAAGGCCTGTTTCCACGGCCCGGCATTTCCAAGACCATGCCCATGGATGCGCACACGGTCGAGCATGGCCGCGTCGTCTTCACGGCCACGGCGAATGAAACGCACACCAATCCCATGGGTGGCGTGCATGGCGGATTCGCCGCCACCGTGCTCGACACGGTCACGGGCTGCGCCACGCACACGGTCTTGCCGGCCGGCGAAAGCTACGGCACGACGGACCTGAACATCAAGATGTGCCGTCCCCTGCCCTTCAATGTGACGGTGTTTGCAGAAGGCAAGGTCATCAATGCGGGACGCAACCTGGTCATTTCCGAAGGCACGATCCGCGACGAAGCCGGTAAAGTGTACGCGCACGCGACGGCCACCTGCATGATCATCCGCCCGCGGGAGCAGGCGGCCGCATGAGCCACATTGGCACCATAGCAGAAGTCTGGCGCGTGCTGCAGGCTTGCCACGGGAGCAACAACACCATACACTGAGCCATTCTGCCCGAGGTCAAACGATGGTTAAAAAGATTGCTGTCCTCGGCTTACTGGTTGGCATCGCCTTCGATATGCTGCCTCATGCGTTTGAGGTCGTTGCCAAGACCAATATTTGCCGCGAATCATGCTCCAACTTGCTGAAAGTCGTGTCGATCGTCATCTACGCGACCTTGCCCATAGCCTGGGGCACGCTCCTGGGGATAGTGATTGGAAAGCATCACGCAACGCGGATAGTGTGTATCAGCGCGCTATTCTCGCTGTTTATCATGGCAGTCTTGACCTGGTTTCTCTACAAGCAGCAACATCCCTGATTTTCAAGCGCAATGCTTTTTTGGGGCGGCCTCAGTCCGCCAGTTTCTTCTTCGCCTTCAATAAACTGCCGGCCGCATCCTTCTCGAAGCGGCCCTGAAAGGATGTGCGCTGCGGCCAGCCCCTAGGCTGTAAGCTGGGAATGCGGACGGGGATGGCTTTTTGTAGCGCTGGCTGGGCGGTGTGCTTCCCGCGCACCGCAAGACGGGGTTGGCGCAGCGTCTGCTGCCTCAAAATGCCTCACAAAGCTGCATGCATATCTCGAACTTGCTAAATAGGTAATAATGCCATACACTCAACCATGCTGGATCCTTGAGTCGACAGCATGAGATGCTACATCGCAGGCGCCCATGCTAACTCGTCGTTTTGCAATGTCTAACAGGTTGGGCCTAAAAATATGAAACTACCCGTTCAGCTTGAAAAACTGCATCAAGTCGCTGATGCTGCCGCAATTAAGTTTGAAACTTCCGCCGATATGGTCTTCGAGCCTTGTGGCCTTATCCTGGAAATGCCTCAAATAGAAGAGCAATACTGGTGCACCCCTACCAACGTCGTTCCCTTTGCAAGCACAGGCGGGGACGGTGTCCATTACAGTTATCTCAAAGATTTTGTATCCACTAACGGAACGTTGCCGATCATAATGACTCTGCCATCCGCAGACGAAAACAACGTAGTGATCGCCGAGTCCTTTGAGGAATTCTTTAATTTGGGCTACTACGTCGGTTGGTACTCGCTCGAGCAGCTGGTATATCAAGAGGAGCAGGCAATCGACTACTTTATAAAATCCGATGAGGAACACCGGGATTATGCAGAGTCTCGCCTGGAATACCTGCGGGAGGCTTTGCAGATTCGTCCTGTTCCGCCGCAGATGGCGCGGCTCGCCAAGCTGCGCGAGCAATATTTCGATCTTTTGCGCATCCCGGAATTGCCGGAATAAACCCAGTCACCCATTCAACCGGACGCGCTGGCGGACACGCTCAGCCCGCCGCCTTCTTCTTCGCCTTCAATAAACTACAGCCTTTTGCGGCTTGCCAAATAAGCCCGAGGACGTCACCGGCAAGGAATGGGAATCCAAGGTCAAGGCGCGCACCGCTATCATCATGTTTCATGCTGACTGGCCTCGCGATGGGGAAGCACCCGACAGCGCAAGCGGAGGCTATATTGATTTTTGGAATGGCAAGCGAATGATGGTCTCTGGCGCTGAAGGTTTCATCGCGGTGGTAGGCAGAAGAATTGGCGTATCAAGTGCTCATATTCCCGGCACCTCGATTGGTTACTCGGACTTGAGCAACGCAAGCCTCATCCTGTTTTGGGAGGTCAAGTGAAACGTATCGGCTTATCAGTAGGGTTTCTTATTGCTGGACTGCTAACAAGCTGGGCTGCAACGGTCGCTGGCAGTCACCTGCCGTTCTGGTTTCATGTCAAGCTGTTGCGCCACGACTCCAGCGCTTGCTACGAAATAGGGCCGTGTTCGGTATCCTGGTGGGTCACTGCCGCGCTTGTCGCCTATCTTCTTGGCCCATCGTTCATTTTTATGGTGACGGGATGGCTTAGCGCAAAGCCCGGCGTGACCACATCTAAAAAACTGAGCAGACTCTTGCTGCTGGCAGTCTTTACGTTTGTACTGTATTTGCTCGGGTATGTCATCAGTTGAATGTGGGATAACAATCGGTCAACTGGCGCTCCGCTGCACGGTGTCGTCGGGCGCCTCAGCCCGCCGCCTTCTTCTTCGCCTTCAACAAACTCCCGGCCGCATTTTCCTCGAAGCGTCCTGCCTCTTCTATATAGCCATGCACGGTGCCGTCGTGGCGCCAGCCGCCCTGGCGCTTGATGGCCTGGAAATCGGCGCCGGCCCGGTGGGCGCTGGTGGCCATGCCGCGGCGCAGGCTGTGGCTCGATAGTTCCGGCACGTAATCGAGCTCCGCCAGCCTGGCGCAGCCCTCCAGTATCGTGTTGATGCTGCTCGCGTGCAATCCCTTCGCGCCCACGTGCCCCCACTGGTTCACCGTGCGCAATAGCGGGCCCGTGCGGATGTGCGCGGCGGCCAGCCAGGCGCGCAAGGCCGTGGCAGGACAGCAGACGCCGTCACCGAACGGAATCGCCTTGACGATGCCCTCCCCCAGTTGATCCGTTTTCGAGCGGGGCAAGGTGATGACCATGCCCTGCGGCTCCCAGCTCACGTCTTCCAGCATCAACCCCACCAGTTCGCTGCGCCGGAAACCGCCAAAAAAGCCCAGCTGCAGCAAGGCGCTGTCGCGCAAGGCCTTGACCTTGCCCAGCGCGGCCAGTCTGGACACGATCGTTTCCAGATCTTCCAATGGCAAGGCCTTGGCCTTTTTCTTTGGCTTGCCGTGCAGGCGGGCGATGCCGGCCAGGGTTTTGCGCACGGTGGGCGTGGACGCGGGGTCGGCAAAGCCCTGGTACACATGCCATTGCGACAGGGCCGTCAGGCGCAGGGCCAGGGTGCGGGCGTTCAGGCTGTCCGCATACGCCATCAGGTAACGGATGACGGTGGACTCGTCGGCGGGCAGCGCCCCGCCCCAGGCCTGGAAGTGGCGGATGGCGGAACGGTAGGTGCGGCGCGTGTTATCGGACGTGGCGGCGGCGAGAAATGCCTGGTGACGCGCGGTCAGCTCCGCATCGATCAGGGCGCCGTGTAATGGCGCGGTGGCGATGGCGGTGTTTTTGGCCACGGCGGCACGGCGTTTCGAGAGGGGCAAATCAGGCATGGCGGCGGCGAAATCGCGGTTTTGTACTGGGAGACACACAGAATAGCATGCCAAACACCCCCATAACACGCGATAAGCAATCTTATCGTGACTTATATTTTTCAAAGAATGCAAAAATTTATATCGTAATATTATGCGATATTACGTATCATGTAATACGTTACTAAATTTCGCTCATAGGTGGTTTTATGGCCCGCACCGGCATTCTGTACTCTGATGTTATGAAAGCAGCCCAAATCGTCGCTGCCGATGGGCGCAATCCCACGGTCGACAGCGTGCGCGAAGCGCTGGGCAGCACGGGTAGCAAGAGCACCATCGCTCCCCTGCTCAAGCGCTGGAAGGAAGAGTTCCAGGGCGCGGGCGCCGTCAAAACGGAAGCAGGCTTGCCGGCGGAGCTGATGGAAGCGATGCGCGGTGTCTATGAAAAACAGCAGCGCGACGTGGCGCAGCAGCTGGAAACGGGCATGCAGCAGAATCGCGCTGAACTCGACGCGGCACTGGACAAGCTGAAAAAGACGGAAATGGAACGATTGAAACTGACGGAGGCGCGCGCCGCCCTCACCCAGGAATTGCGCGCCACGCAGCACGCACTGGCGCAACTGAAGGAAGAGCACCATTTTCGCGCCGTCACCCTGGCCACATTGCACAGCGACAACGCGGGCCTGACGCAGCGCCTGGCCGACCGGGGCGAGGACATCGCCGCCCTGAACCGCCAACTGGCGCAGGTGCGTTCGCAGTTCGACCATTATCAGGAAGCGGCTGCCACCCAGCGCAGCGAGGAACGGGCCCAGGCACAGCAGCGGGAAAGCAGGCTGGAGCAGGAAAACGCCCAGCTGCAGCAGCGTTTGCAGGGCCAGCAAGCCACCCTGGTGCAACAAGACATGCGGCTGGCGCAGCTGCAGGCGGAGCACGCGCGCCTTGCTGACGAAGCGGCCGCCGACCGCGCAGCGCTGGCCACCGTGCGTCCCGAGCGCGACCAGTTCGAATTTCAATACCTGCAGGCGGCCGCGTCCGCCGACGCCCTGCTGGCCAAGCTCGATACGGCCCTGCTGGCGCTGAACGACGCCAAGGTGGCGCTGGCCGCGCAAGACCGCCAGCTCGACATGCTGGCGGAAAATGGGCAACTATCGCAGCAGAAAATGGAAGCATGGGCGCAGGAGCGCGACGGCTTGTTGCGCGACAATGCCGGCATGGCGGCGCGCCTGGCGCTGCACGACAGCGCGGCATCGACGCCCGCTACGATAAGCTCGAGGACGCCCTCAAGGCAGCCCTGACGCACTCTTTACCGTCGGTAGCGCACCCGTACCCACGCGCCCATGGCATCCACGCCGCTGTCCGCCGCGTCTTCGACCCAGCCCGCGCGCGCATAAAAACGCCGCCCACCCGTATTGGCCAGCTGCGTCTTGAGGCTCAGGTGAGGGCCGAAACGGGCGACGACGGCCGCCAGCAGGTGCGCGCCGATGCCCTGGCCGCTGTGCGCCGGGTGCACGTACAAATGGTGCAGGAAGTACTCCGGCGCGTCGCCCGTGTACACGGCGGCAAAGCCGGTGACGCTGCCATCGGACTCGGCAACGAGAATGGCTTCGCCCTGCGTCGCCGCCGTGAAAACGGCGCTGCCGGCGACCGGGCCGAAGGCGTCGCGCCCGGCCAGGGTCAGGATGGCGGTGCAGGACTGCGTGTCCCCGCTGGCGTAAGGTCGAATCAGGCACATGGCTGGCGCGTTATCCATTCCTTACAGGCGGCGGTTCAGCACGCTGTCGACAGCATGGGTTTTCAGCTCCACCTGGAGCATGCCGTCCTGCAGCCAGTAGCCGTCGGCGCCCTGTTGCAGCGCCTCCATGTCGAGCGTGCCCAGGCTTGGCGCGATGGTGCCGGCGAGCAAGGCCGCAGCGTCATCCCATTCCCTATAAAACAGTTTCAGATACCAGCCGTCGTCGTGGGCAAAGGCGAGAAAGCGGCTGCGCAAGGCGGGCAGCGGCGCGAGCGCGCCATGGTGGCCGAGCATCGCGGCCACGTGCGCATCATCGGAAGCGGGCGGCGCACCCTGCCAATCGGCCCAGGCATGGCTGCCCCAGGCATGGATATCTTCGTGCGCCAGGGCTGGCAGTTGCTGCCGCGTCAAGGTCTGCCAGGCGGCAGGCTTTTTGAGCGTGCCGGCACTGCCCCTGCGCAGCACGATGCCATCCGCCTTGCCGAGGGCAGCAATACAATCCTTGAATTCGATGCCGGAAGCGACCAGCATGTGCTCGGCCGGGTCATGCCAGATATACAGATAATGTCTCAAGTAGTGGTCCGTTTTGGTGTCGGCGACGTGTTCAGGGCCATGGCGGCGCGTATCAGCGCGCGCACGCTGGCCAGGGTTTGGCCGCGCCAGTGCGCCAGCGAGGCGACTTTCGCATCGAGCTGGCTGGCGGCGGTGGCTGCATTCTTCGCCACATCTTCGGGCGGCGTGCGCGGTTCTTTCATGGCTGGCATCTCTTTCACTGCGCGCACGCCTTACTGCGCTGGGTTGGCCATGCAGGGAACCAGCGCGGCAAGGAACTGGTCGCGCAAAGCCTGGTACTGGGCATCCGTCGCGAATTCCCGCTTGTCTGCCGGCTGATTGAGCAGATAGGCGGTGGCGACCGTCCCGCTGGCGGCATGCAGCAAGGTGTATACGCTGATCACGCCCGACGATTGCGTGATATACGGGTTATTCAATCCTAGCACTTCCACGCCCTGGCGCGTGTCCGTTTCCAGCGGCACCAGCTGTGGCGGCTTGCTGTTGGCGGACATCTGCTGCATTTGCGCCAGGATCGTGTCACGGTCGGCGGCAAACTTGCCTTCAACGCTGCGTTCGATCTTCAGGTTCACGAAGGGCAAGCTGCTCTTGTGGAACAGCATCAGCCGATAGCCGTCGGCCACCGATACCTGCCCCTCTCCCGTTGCCAGCTTGACGCTGCGCGTCGTCACGTGCGCGGGCAGGCGGTCCTGCTGCCTGAACTGGAACTCGCTGCGATTGATGCATTGGGCCAAGGGCCCTAGGGGATCGGCCGTGCGGTCTTGCGCGTGGGCGGCCAGTGCGGCAAGCAGCATGGGAATGACAAGCAAGTGGCGGTGGTTCATGAAAGGCATCAGTCATCGGGTTGGCGAGCAGGGAGAATAAGCGCCAGTATTACTAAAAGGCAAATGTTTAGTTGTCATCCTCTAAATATGGGTGGAACAGCGTCTTAATATGAAATTCACCCGGCCCACGTAGCATTCAGATTGGCAAGGCTCTCATTGTGCAGCGCCTGCCATTTTCCGGCTGAACCATGACTGACATCGCTTTATCCCTGCGCCACGGCGCCGCCCTACCCCACCGTGCCAGCGGACACCGCCTGAAAGCGGCGCTGGGCGCCCTCTTCTTTCCACGCCAGCGTACGCGCTGGCAAGCCTTCCTGGGCAGCATGCCAGGCCTGAATTCGCTGGCGCAGCTGCATCCTTGTTTGCGCTTCAAGATCTACCGCCCGTACGCCTCGCGCCAACTCGGTTGCACGGACCGCCTGGCCTTGCTGGAAGGGCATTACCGTTTCCTGTGGCAAGCGGGCGCGCGCACCTTGGTCGAGCGGGCCGCGCGCCAAGCGGTGGTGCTGGCCGCGTTTGACGGCAAGGATGGGGCGCTGTACCGCTTGCAGCTGACGGCCATCCACGACAGCTACCGCGAAGGCGAACTGTGCCTGCGCCTGACGCGCGACGGCCAGCCATTCTACCTGGCCAGTTTTTTATTCCTGCCGCGCGCCGATGGCGTCTCGCTGCAGCTGGGCGCGCTGCAAGGCTTGCGCTCGGAAGCGGGCAAGCTGGCCGTCAAGGAAGCCACGCGGGCGCTGCACGGTTGCCGCCCGAAAAACCTGATGGTGACGGCCTTGCGCGATTTCGGCGATTTTTTTGCCTGCAATAACCTGTTCTTGATCAGCAACGACAACCGCATCGCCCTGAATGCGCGGCGCCGCCGCCATATCGCCGCCGATTACGACCATGTGTGGCAGGAATTGCACGCCTTGCGCATGCGCGATGGCAATTATCACTTGCCCTGCGCGGCTTACCGGGCGCCGGAGCTGGCCGCCGTGCCGTCGAAGAAACGCGCCGATGCGCGCCGGCGCGGCGAATTGCTGCAATGCATGTCCGCCGACATGCGTGCGCAGCTGGCGGGTTTGCTGGACGCGCCCATGGCTGAAAAATGCGCAAGCGCAAGCCTTGGCATACTGACAAAAATGCCATAAACCTCAGGAAGCCTTCATGTTGGGGTCGTATCCTGCACCGGGCATGCCAGCCACCTTCTCCAAGGGCCGGCGTGCATTCGATCCACCCTGGACAAGGTTTCCCCATGACACCCACTTTCGCCCTCCTCCCCCTTTGCCTGGCTGGCACCGCTGCACTGGCCGCCCCCGTGCTGGACGACGCCGTGCGCCAGCGCGCGGAAGAACTGACGCGCGCAGGCATGCACGCAAGCATCGTCATCGCCGTGATCGACGGCAAGGACAGCGCCGTCTACGGCTTTGGCAGCGTACACGCCGGCAAGCACATCAAACCGGGCGCCGACACCGTCTACCAGATCGGTTCCGTCACCAAGACCATGACGGCCTTGCTGCTGGCCGACGCCGTCGCCGAAAACAAGGTCAGACTCGACGAGCCGGTGGCCACTTTATTGCCCGGTTATACCGTGCCCGCCTTCGATGGCAAGAAGATCAGCCTGCTCGACCTGGCCACGCATTATTCTTCGCTGCCGCGCCTGCCCGACAACTTCGCGCCCAAGAATCCGGCCAACCCGTATGCGGACTACACGGAAGCGAAACAGCGGCAATTTCTCGCAGCCTACCACCTGCCGCATGCGCCTGGCACGGCATTTGACTACTCGAACATCGGCTACGCCGTGCTGGGCACGGCCCTGGCCGCACAGGCGGGCAGCAGCTATGAAGCGCTACTGCAAAAGCGCATCGCCGTGCCGCTGGGCATGCGTTCCACCTCGAACCAGCCCACGCACGGCATGCTGGCGCGCCTGGCGCCCGGCCATTTACTGTCGGGCGAGCCGACACCGGCCTGGGATTTGAACGTGGTGGCGCCGGCCGGCGGCGTGTATTCGAGCGCGCGCGACATGATCGCCTACCTGCAAGCGTATATGTTCAAGCCGCTGCGCCCGTATGCACTGGCCATCCTGCCGCAGCGCCCGCTGGCGGCCGACGGCGACACGAAAATCGGCCTGTCCTGGCTGCTGGAGCAGAAACAGGGCCGCAGCTACGCCTGGCACAGCGGCCAGACGGGTGGCTACGCCAGTTATGCGGCGTTCACAACGGACGGCAAGCGGGGCGTGATGGTGCTGACGAACACGGCGCGCGACGTCGACGCCCTGGGCCTGTCCACCCTGCTGCCCGGCACACCGCTGCCGCCGCTGAAGAAGCCGCAAGCGGCCATCGCGCTGCCGCGCGCCGCGCTGGCCGAGTACGTGGGCGAGTATCCATTGGACAAGGATTTCACGTTGACGGTAACCCTGGGTAAGAATGGCCTGGAAGCGGCCGGCACGGGCATGGGATCGGCGCCCTTGTTTGCCAGCGCGAAAGACCAATTCTTCTTCCGCGCCATCGATGCGGACCTGGCGTTTACGCGCGATGCCGCGGGCAAGATCGCCAGCGCCGTGCTCAAGCAAGGCGGGCAGGACGTCATCCTGCCGCGCAAGCCGTAAAAATCACGCTGCCGGGTCTTGCATGAATTGCTCGACCCGGGCGACAAATTCCGCCTTGCTGCGCGTGCGAAACTCGCCGAGGAAGGCGTCGCTGCCCTGGACGATCTTGCCGTGGCGGTCATATGCCACCTTGCCCATCTCCAGCACGAATTCGCCCTGCGGATCGTCCTCGGGCTCAAAGTGCGAATTGAAACAGTAACCGGAGTCGCGGCAGCTGCCCCACAGCAGCAATGCGCTGCTGAACCATTCCATCGTATCGGGGCCAGGCTCCACCTCGAACAGGGTGTTGACGGTGATGTGCCAGCCGCCCGGGACGCGCAGCGGCTGCAAGGGATAGGGAAAGCGTGGCTGTTTCATGTGGACGATGGCGCGCGGCGCGCCCGGTAAAAGGTGAGGAATTCCGCGGCCGGCAGCGCTTTCGCGAACAGCCATCCCTGGCCGAATTCGACCTTGCGCTCCAGCAGATAATCCGCTTGCTGCTGCGTTTCGATGCCTTCGGCCACGATCAGCATGTTCAAGGTGCGGGCCATGGCGATGATGTGCGGCGTGACGCTGCTGGTGGCCGCGTCCGTGCCGATGGTGTCGACGAAGGATTTGTCGATTTTCAGGGCGTCGAGTGGCAGGTTTTGCAGGCTCGACAGGCTGGAATAACCGGTGCCGAAGTCGTCGATGGCCACGGCATGGCCGCGCGCCCTGGCCTTTTCGATGGTGGCGCGGGCCGCTTCCACGTTGATGAAGCCCCGCTCCGTCGCTTCCAGCCAGATCTGCTGCGCCTCGATGCCCGTGCCGGCCAAGGCCCGTTCCAGCACGTCGAGCACCCGGCCCGTTTCGATGTCGCTGGCGCACAGGTTGATGGCGATGTGCAGCTCGCGGTCGGCCAGCAGCGCGGCGCGCATGTCGGCAATGACGCAATCAATGACCTGGTCCGTGATCGGCAGTATCAGTTCGGCATCCTCGGCCACGGGGATGAACAGGTCGGGGCGTATCATGCTGCCGTCGGGGCGGCGCCAGCGTATCAGCGCCTCGGCGCCCACGCACACGCCCGTGTCGAGCGCGATGATGGGCTGATAGTGGACAAAGAATTCACGCCGCTCGACCGCCGTTTCCAGCTCGCCGCGCAGCGACAGCCGGCGGCGCGACAGCCACACGACGATGCCGACGATGAAGGCGGCCATCAACAGGCCCAGCGGCAAGAGCAGCAGCTGTTCGCGGCGCAGCCTCTCGCTGAGCTTGCTGCGCGGCTCGATCATGACGGCCGTCAAGCCATCGCGGTACAGCATCGCATGGATGCTGTCCTCGTGCGCCAGTTCGCCCTTCGCCCCCGTGCCGGCAAGCAGCGTATTGACCAGTGCCGGGTCCGGATGGTGCAAGGTGTCGAGCACGCCGCCCTTGCCGATGGCCACGGCCATCTGGATATCGTTGTCGACGATGACGTCGGAAAAACGCACGGGATCGATCAGCACCTTATGGGCGCGGTAAGACAGCCCCACCATGCGCTTGCCGCCGCTGACGACGGGGCGCAGGTTGAAATCGAGGCCCATGCCATTGTCCAGGATGAAGTCGGCGGGCGTGATGGCGATGCGCTCTTCCTCGATGCCGTTCGACGTGCATTTGAGCAAGCCGTTTTCCACATAACCGATATCGTCGATGCTGCGCGTGGTGATGGTGATGCGGCGCAATTGCTGGACATGGGCTTCCGAACACGGCGCCAGGTCCAGCGCATCGGCGCTGCGCAGGGCCATGCTGGCCGAGGCGATGGAACGGTGGGCGCGCTCGAGCGCGTAGCCGGCGAGCAGGCGCAGGCGTTCCTGCTCGCCCTGCTCGGCGCGCACGGACGACAGATAGAAGGCCAGGCTCAGGGGGGCGGCCACGCCGATGACTGCCACCAGCACACTGGTAATGATGATCCGTTTTCTGCGCATGTGATTACCTGCGGTAGTTATATGATTGCCATGTATTGCTCGATGGCATCATATTACAAGCAGAGGCCGCGCACGCGGAACTTACTGAACAGTTACACTTTTTCCTGCGGCCGCGCCAGCACGAAGACCAGCGCCGCCACCACGGCCGCCAGTCCGCCCGCCAGGTACAGCACGCTGGCAAAGCCGTCGATAAAAGCGTGGCGCGCCGCTTCCTGCGCCACGGCTTGCAGGGCGGGCGGCAACTGGCCAAAGGCCTCGGCCGCGTTGCCGGCGACGATGCGTCCTATCATTTCAGGCGACGCTTTCAAGCCGTGCAGCCACGCCAACTCGTTGAACGATGCGGCCGTGCGCATGGCCAGCACGGCGCCCAGCGCGCCCACGGCCAGCACGATGCCGACAAAGCGCGTCGTCGTGCTGATGCCGGAACCCATGCCCGTGCGTTCGCGCGGGATGCAGGCAAGGATGGCCTTCTGGGTCGTGCCATTGAGCAATCCGGCCCCCGCGCCCGTGACCACCATGCCGGCCGCCACCCAGCCATATTGCAAACTGGAGGCGGCCAGGGCCGTGGCCACGTTGCCCACGGCGACGATCAGCAAGCCCGTCACCAGAATGCCGCGGTCGTCCAAATGGCGCATGGCGCGCGGCGCCAGCCGCGACAGCGCCACCATGGCGACGGCAAACGGCAGCATGGCGCAGCCGGCCAGCACGGCGGAAAAGCCGAAGGCATTCTGCAAATACAGGGGCAAAAAGGTCATCATCACTTGCGCGGCGATGGCGTAGCCAAACATGCCCAGCACGGCGCCGACGAACACGCGCCGGCCAAACAGCGACAAATCGACCATGGGCGCGCGCTGGCGCCGTTCCACGACGATGAACACGGCCAGCAGCGCCGCGCCCCCGGCAAAGCGCAGCATGGTGGCGCGGCTGGACCAGCCCGCAACGCTGGCGTCGATCAAGCCCCAGATGATGGCGAACAGGCCGGCGGAGAATAATGCCGCGCCGAGCGGGTCGAAACTGGCGTTGGAGGCATCCTTCGACTCGTCCACGTGTTTGCTTACCAGCCACATCAACATGGCGACGACAGGCAGGTTCAGATAAAAAATCCAGCGCCAGTTGATGGCGCTCGTGATCAGGCCGCCCAGCAGGGGGGCCACCGTCATGGCCACGCCCATGGCTGCGCCCCACACGGACCAGGCGCGCGCCCGCTCCTTTTCCGCGTGAAACGTGTGGCCGATGACGGCCAGCGCGGATGTGAGCAGCAGCGCCGCGCCGAGTCCCTTGACGGCGCGCGCCACGTTGAGCACGAACGGCGTCCACGCCAGGCCGCACAACAGGGACGCCAGCGCGAACACGGAGAGGCCATACAGCATGACCCTGCGCCGCCCCAGGCGGTCGGCGATGCTGCCGGCGGGCAGCAAAAATGAGGCGAACGCCAGCATGTAGGCGCTGACCACCCATTCCACATCGACAAAGCTGGCGTTCAGCGAGCGGGCGATCGACGGCAGCGAGACGGCCACGACGTTGGTGTCGAGCATGATCAGCGCGCACACGCCCGAGCACGTGTATAAGGTCCAGTTGGTATTTTTCATGCCTGTATTTTAAGCAGGCTTGCATTACTTCCTGTTATAAGACAGCCGCCATATAATTCACTCATGGTGAATATAGTCAAAGAGATGGAATTGCGGCATTTCCGCTGCGTGCTGGCCGTGGCGCACAGCCTGCACTTTGCGCGGGCCGCTGCGGAACTGGGCATTTCTCCGCCCGCGCTGACCAAGCAGGTGCAGGAAACGGAGCAGTTGCTGGGCACGCGCTTGTTCCAGCGCAGCAAACGCGCCGTGTCCCTGACTGCCGCGGGGGAACTGTTCGTCATCGAGGCTGCGCGCGCGCTGGACCAGCTGGCGCAGGCGCAGGAAGTGGCACGGCGGGCGGGACGGGGCGAACTGGGACGGCTGGAAATCGGCTACGTGGCCTCGGCCGCGTATTCCGGCGTGCTGCAAGACCAGTTTGCCCGCTTTCGCGCCAGCCACCCCGGCATCCACATCAGCGCGCGCGAAACCGCGATGGATACCCTGCCCGGTTTGCTGGACCAGGGCCGGGTCGACCTGGCCTTCGTGCGCCCGCCGCTGCACTTGCCGGAAGGCATCGACAGCGTGGTCTTGCTGCGCGACCGCTTCGTGCTGGCCGTGCAGGCGGACAGCCCGTTGGCCTTGCTTGATGTGGCGGCGCCGGCCGCGCTGGCGCAGCAGGCCTTCATCGTGCCGGAACAGGAATTGGGCACATTGGAAGTGAGCCGGCGCGGCGGCTTTGCGGCGCAGGTGGTGTCGCGTCCGGGCAGCCTGGTGGCCGTGCTGACGGAAGTGTCGCTGGGCGTCGGTTGCGCCATCGTGCCCCATTCCGTGATGGCCAGCGTGCAATTGCCCGGCGTGTGCTTTCGCGAACTGGCAGGGCCGCAGATCAGCTCGGAGATCGCCGTGGCCTTCCGCCGCCACGAACAGGCGCCCGCCGCGCGCGCCTTCATTGCCCAGCTGCGCGCGGACGCGCTGGTTTAACTTCAGCTGTTCTTCAAGACTGCCACGGCGTAGGTGCAGGCGGTGGCCGTTTCATTGCTGAACACGCAGTCGGCCGGTGGCCCCAGTTCCAGGCAGTCGCCTTCATCCAGTACGTGGCGGGTCTCCCCTTCGATAAACACGAGGCTGCCGCTGAGCGACCAGATGAGTTGTCGCCGCGACACATAGGCGGCGGCCGGCATGGCCACCACGGCGCCGGGCGGCAAGGTAATATGCACGAGGTCGAGCGGCATGTCGGACGCGGGCGACACGTGGCGCCGCAAATAACCGCTCTGCGGATCGACCCACACGGGCTGTTCAAGCTTGCGCAGCAAGCGGCCGGCCCGCATCTCGGCGCGGGCGATCAGCTCGGACATGCTCAGGTCGAAGGCGCCCGACAGCCGCGCCAGCAAGGTGGCCGTAGGGCTGCAGTCGCCCCGCTCCACCTTGTGCACCATGGCGCGCGACACGCCCGAGCGGGCCGCCAGGTCCGTCAGCGACCAGCCCAGGTTTTCCCGCTCAAGGCGCACCCTGGCGCCGATGCGCTGGTTCAATTCGTCTGGTTTAGTGGACATGCATCTGCTTCCATTCGGATTTTATTGGACAAGTCGTTGGTCGCAATCTATGATTTGTCCATTATAGTAGACGCCTTGCGAGGAAATCAACATGCAGATACGCGATGCCCATGCGGGCGACATCGAGGCCATACTGGCCATCTACAACGATGCCGTCAGCAACACCCTGGCCATCTGGAATGAACGGACGGTCGATGCGGCCAACCGCGCCGCCTGGCTGGCCGACCGTCAGCGGGCCGGCTATCCGGTGCTGGTCGCCATCGATGCGGAAGGAACTGTCGCTGGCTACGCCTCGTTCGGCGACTGGCGCCCGTTCGAGGGTTTCCGGCATACGGTCGAGCATTCCGTCTACGTGCGCGCCGATCGCCGTGGCGCCGGCGTCGGCAAGGCCTTGATGACGGAATTGATCGCGCGGGCGCGCGGCCTGGGCAAGCACGTGATGGTGGCGGGCATTGAGGCGGGCAATGCCGGCTCGATCGCCCTGCACAAGCAGCTGGGCTTCGAGGAAGTGGGATTGATGCGCCAGGTGGGCACCAAGTTCGGCGCCTGGCTGGACCTGGCGTTCTTGCAGCTGCAGCTCGATACGCGCAGCGATCCGGACGGCATTGCGCCGCCCGGTTGAGGTCAAGCAGACATCAAGGATCGATCTCCGGTGGCGGACGGCGCAGCGCCATATGTTCCCACACGGCTACCAATACCAGCACGCAGCTGGTGATGCAGGCCAGGGTCAGGGGCGCATACAGCCTTCCGTAGGCCATCGGGATCAGCGCCAGGATGATCAAAATGCCCAGCAAATGCGACAGCGGCGGCGCGGCGCGCTCGCTGCTGACCCATTTGAACAGTGCATTGCCCAGCAGATACAGGATTGGGCCGCCCAGCAAGGCGCTGATGCCGGCAAAACTCGCCTCATCAGGATGCACGAGGGCCAGTTCATCGGCCACGGCGGAAACGATCACGCCGCCGGCGATCAGCACGTGGATATACGTGTAGGCCTTGCGGGCGATGCGGCCCGGATCTTTCGAGTGGGCGATACGGTGGTGGCCCGCCTCGGCGCCCGTATCAAAGTATATCCACCACATGGCGATGCTGCCGACCAGGGCCGACAAAAAGCCCAGCCAGTTGGCGGCCGTCCATTCCAGGCCCGCGAAGGTGGCGCCCGTCACCAGCAACGATTCGCCGAGGGCGATGATGACGAACAGGCCGCAGCGCTCGGCCATGTGGCTGCCGTCGACGTCCCAGTCGGCCGTCGTCGAGCGGCCCAGGCCAGGCAGGCCGAACTGCATCCAGGGGCCGGCCAGGTCGATCGCCAGTGCCAGCATCCACCAGAAGATGCGCTGCTCGGGCGACGCGAGGCCGCCGGCGATCCAGAAGATGCCGGACAACACGGCCCACAGGGCGATGCGCTGGAAATTGCGGCGGCGCGACAGCGTTTCATGGCGCACGGCCCACCAGGCAAACAGGGGCCGCCCCACCTGCATGGCGACGTAGGCGCCGGCAAAAGCCAGGCCCCGCGTGCCGAACGCTTCGGGGATCGAGGCCGACATGATCAGGCCGCCCAGCATCAGCGCGAACAGGCTGATGCGCACGGGAATGCGTTCGGGGTCGAGCCAGTTGGTGATCCACGACGTGAAAATCCACACCCACCAGACGGCCATCAGCAGCAAACCCGTCTGCAGCCAGCCCATGGCGCTCAGGTGGGCCAGCAAGCCGTGCGACAGTTGCGTGACGGCAAACACGAACACCAGATCGAAGAACAGCTCGATCATGCCCACCTTGCCGCTGTCTTGCCCGCCGCGCGTGCGCAACAGCGATTTTGTCAATTCCATAGCTACTCTTTCATTCAAGCTTGATTAAAACGGTTCATCGTGGACTTTATGGCTTTACGGGTGTCAACAAGGACAAGCCGGCGAAGTGCGCGGCCAGGTTATCGACCACCAGTTGCCCCATCGCATGGCGCGTTTCCACGGTCAGGCTGCCCACGTGCGGCGTCAGCACGACGTTCGGCAAGGCGCGCAATGCGTTTGGTACGCGCGGTTCGTCCGCAAACACGTCGAGGCCTGCCGCGCCCAGGTGGCCATCCTGCAAGGCGGCGATCAGGGCCACTTCGTCGATGAGGGCGCCGCGGGCGATGTTGATCAGGGTGCCTTGCGGCCCCAGCGCATCGAGTATGGTGCGGTCGACGATCTTGCGCGTGGCCGGCGTGCCCGGCGCGCAGACAATCAGGTAATCGCTTTCCTGCGCCAGGGCCAGCAAGGATTCCGCACGCGGCACGCTGGTGCCGGCAATGGCGCGCGGCTGGAAGTAGCGCACATGGACGCCGAAAGCGGCCAGGCGCAGCGCGATGGCCTGGCCGATCTGGCCGAAACCGAAGATGCCGGCCGTCTTGCCGCGCAGGCTGGACGCGGGGGCGATGGCTACGCGGCGTTCCCAGCCGCCGTCGCGCACGAAACGGTCGAGCGTCACGATGTGCCGCGCGCTGGCCAGCAGCAAGGCCAGCGCCACGTCGGCCACGTCATCCGTCAGCACGTTCGGCGTGGTGGTGACGGCGATGCCGCGTTCACGCGCCACATCGAGCGCCACGCCGTCGAGACCCACGCCATTGACGGCGATGATTTCCAGATTCGGCAGCAAGCCCATGTCGGTCGCGTTCAGGCCCAGTGCGCCCGTCGTGACGACGCCGCGGATGGCCGGCGCCCGCTGGGCCAGCCAGGCATGGCGCTCGTCCGCCGGCACCTGCCAGGCGTGGTGGCAGGTATATTGCTGGTCCAGCTGCGCGTTGACGGCTGCCGAAGGGCTGGGAGCGAGGATGAGGAGTTCGGGGAGCATGGGCGTCCTGGGTCGTGTCACATGAATTGCAGACGCAACTTAGCATATTTGAGACCCTGCCGGGGGTGGCATACCCTATTACAGCCCCTAAAACCCTGCACGCCGTGCGGTCTTTACCTGGCATGGATCACGCTTGCATCATGCGTAGGTCGGCGCGACGAACATAGTCAGGTCGGCTCAACCGGGGCAAGGCACGCGTTTCACCTTGCCGCCCGTCCTGGCCGGATCGGCGCCGGAGCCGGGATTCTCGGCCATGCCATAGCAGGTGGCGCCGCCGGCGCTGACGACGCGCGTGGCGGGCCGGCCATCGGCCGTGAGGAATTCCTCCACGCGGATGACGGGGCCGCCGCGCCAGGCGGAGGCGACCAGCTTCTGGAAGGTGCTTTCGCTCTTCAGATCGGCGGAGGCCAGCCACGGCTGGTCTTGTTTGAGCTCGCCGCGCAAGGCCTTGTCGGCGGCGCCTGCGGCCAGCCGGGCGCGCGTGCGCAAGTCCGCCGCGGAAGGCGCCGTGGCAGGCGCAGCGGGAAATTCCTCGGCCGGCACGGTGATGGCCTCCACTATGACGGGAGATGGTTCGAGGATGGCGGACGGCGCGACGGGCGGTGCCGTTACCCGCGCGCGCGGCAAGGGAGCCGGCATGGGCATGGGCAAGGCCATCGGCGGCGTCTGCGCCATTGGCCGGGACGGCAGCAAGGTCATGAACGCCACTTCCGTGTATTGCTTGAGTTGCCGCGCCGGCAGCAGCAGAAAATACAGGCCCAGCACGTGCATGCACAGGATCAGCGCGACGGCCGCGCCTTTCAGGCTCAAGCCCTCCCGCATACGCATGGAAGCGGACTGTAGATGGTGGTGCAATGGCATGCGGTTTCCTGTGGGCGCGGGGCGCGGTGGTCCATTTTAGCGAAACTTGGATATGCGCATTAATAAATCCACAAGGTATCGTTTGGCGCGCCTTTTTCCGCCAGATTCCGGCACCCTGGCGTGCCCGGTGTTGTACGAATGGCGACTTTTTTGATCGCTTTGTCACACTTTCTCACGCGCTGCGCCACGCTGGAATATAATGATAATCATTCTCATTAATATCCAGATAACACCATGCGCACCTTCCACCTCGTCCCTACCCCGTTCGCCCTGGCCGCCTTCCTGCTGGCCAGCGCCGCCGCCCACGCCCAAACCACGTCCACCACATCTGCCGGCGACGCGCAAAGCATGCCGACCGTGGTCGTCAACGCGTCGGCAGATGCGTCGGCGGAAGGCTTGTCGAAGGCGTATGCGGGCGGCCAGGTGGCGCGCGGCGGGCGTATGGGCATCCTCGGTGCCGTGGACATGATGGACTCGCCATTCGGCAGCACCAGTTACACGCAGCAATTCATCGCCGACCAGCAAGCGCGCAGCGTGGGCGACCTGCTGCAAAGCGATCCGGCCGTGCGCATGTCGCGCGGCTATGGCAATTTCCAGGAAGTGTATGTGATCCGCGGTTTCGCCCTCGATTCGGACGACGTGGCCTACAACGGCCTGTATGGCGTGCTGCCGCGTCAATATGTATCGCCGGAACTGCTCGAAAGAGTGGAAGTGTTTCGTGGCGCCAGCGCCTTCCTCAACGGCGCGGCACCGGGCGGCAGCGGCATCGGCGGCGCCATCAACCTGATGCCCAAGCGCGCCGGCAACACGCCGCTGACGGAATTGACCGTGGGAGTGGAATCGGGCGGACACGCCTATGCGGCCATCGACGTGGCGCGCCGCTTTGGCGAAAACAAGGAATTCGGCGTGCGCGTCAACGCCGCCAAGCGCCAGGGCGAGACCGGCATCAAGCGCGAAGACCACGACGTGGGCATGTTCTCGGTGGGCCTCGACTATCGCGGCCGCAACTACCGTCTGTCGGCCGATGCCGGCTACCAGAATTTCGATCTGACGGCGCCGCGCCCCTCCGTCGCCATTGGCGCCGTGGCTGTACTGCCATCCGCTCCCGATGCGTCGAAGAACTTTGCCCAGCCTTGGAGCTATTCGAAGGAACACGATGTGTTCGGCACGGCGCGCGCCGAGGTGGACCTGGCCAAGGATGTCGTGGCCTGGGCCGCATTTGGCTCCCGTTCGACCAAGGAAGCCAATAGCCTGGCCGAGCCATCGTTGACCTCGAGCAATGGCGACGCCACAGTGTCGCGCTTCGACAATGCCCGCAAACAGGAGATCCGCACGGGCGAACTGGGCATTCGCGGCAAGCTCGTGACGGGCGCCGTCAAGCACACCCTGGTGGCCAGCTGGTCCGGGCACTGGAATGAGGCGAAGAACGCCTATGCCATCGGCGACAAGTTTGCCACCAATATTTATGCGCCGGTCAGCGTGGCCCCGCCGCCAACACCTTACACGGGCGGCATCATGAGCGACCCGCGCATCACCCAGAAAACCATCCTCAACAGCTATGCCCTGGCTGACACCATGGCCTTCATGGACGACAAGCTGCTGCTGACCGTGGGCTTGCGCCGCCAGCAGATCAAGGATGCCGGCTACGACTACAACACTTCGGTGCTGCAAGGAAAGGCCTATGACGAGAGCGCCACGACGCCCGTGGCTGGCATCGTCTTCAAGGCCAGCAAGGATGTGTCGCTGTACGCCAACTACATCGAGGCGCTGGTCAAAGGTCCGACGGCCACTGGAACGTATGTGGAAAACGGCCAGCAGCTCAATGTCGACAACATGGGCGACGTGTTTGCGCCGTACAAATCGAAGCAAAAGGAAATCGGCGTCAAATATGACGGCGGCAAGCTGGGCATGAGCGCCGCCCTGTTCAGCACGGCCAAGCCCTTGCTGGCCGTGGTCGGCAAGCGGGCAGAACTCGATGGCGAGCAGCGCAACCGTGGCCTGGAATTGTCGGTTTTCGGCACGCCGATGCAGGGCGTGCGCCTGCTGGGCGGCTTGACCTGGCTCGATGCAAAGCTCAGCAATACCGGCATGACCGAGAATAATGGCAAGAAACCCATTGGCGCACCGGAAACGCAGATGAGCGTGGGCGGCGAATGGGACGTGCCCGGCGCGCCAGGCCTGACCCTGAACGCCCGCACCATCTACACCTCGACGCAATACGCGGACCAGGCCAACACCAAGCAACTGCCATCGTGGACCCGCCTCGATATCGGCGCGCGCTACCTGACGCAAGTGGCAGGCCGTGACGTGACCTTGCGCGCCCGCGTGGACAACGTGACGGACCGCAATTACTGGTCGTCGGCCGTGTCGTCCTTCAATATCGGCTCGCTGGTGCTGGCCGCGCCGCGCACCGTGGTCGTCTCGGCCAGCGTGGCGTTTTAAAGGCCGCGCGCTCTGTCGCACCGCGAAAGCTGCCCTCGGGCAGCTTTTTTTTCGCGTGCGCGCCTGTGCCGCAAGCCGCGCTTGGGCGACAATGCCGCATGAAACGACTCCCTGCCCTGCTGCTCCTGCTCTGCCTGTCCCTGCCCGCTGCCGCCCAGAAGCAGGCCGCCTGCCCTTATGCTGCCTGGAAAAGCGGCTTCAAGGGCGATGCGCGGGCGCAAGCCACGTGCTTGCTGCGTCCCGTCAAGCTGTATGCGCGCCTGGGCGACAGCGCGCCGCTGCCGGCGTTTCTTGCCGCCCGCATCGGCCAGCGCACGGGCATCGCGCCGGCCCGGTTGCGGGCCTGGCTGGCGGAACAGGGGATCGCCGAGGCGGATGTGGGCGGCCCCGTCGACGCGCCATTGTCGCGCGCCGTGGGCCGGCTGGCCGCACCCATGGCCCGCTATTTCGTCATCCACGACACCAGCTACCCGAATTTTTTATTGGAACCCATTCCCGCCCACATCAACGACGCCAGCTGGGATTTCAACGATTTCAATCTACGCAACCCGGCGCTGGGCGGCGGTCCGAAAGGCCATGTCTACGTCAACCGCCTGGGCGGCTCCTTGCTGGTGCGCGACTTTGGCACGGCCAGCTACGCCAGCAAGCTGGAAAAGGACAAGCCGTCGCTGGCGGGCCTGTTCCTGCACGTGGAACTGGTGCAGCCGCGCCACTCCGTGCCCGGCGGCGGCAAGGGCAACGATGGACTGGCGCCCGATCCCGGTTTTACGCCCGCGCAATACGAGCGCCTGGCCCTGCTGTACATCGCCGCCAGCGTGCGCAAGGGCACGTGGCTGATCCCCGCCTTCCACGCCGTGCTCGATACGGGCTTTGCGAATGGCCATGACGACCCGCAGAACTTTTCGCTGGAGCAATGGGATACGGCCCTCAGCCATTTGAGCGCCATCATGACAGGCGCCCATACGCCGAATTGAGTATCACTGCACGCCGATTTGGGGGATACTGTACCTCCCGCTTTTTACTGCGCGGGTGCCGTGCTGTCGATGGAGAGCTGCGATGACCTATGCCTCTGACCAGAAAATGCACACGCTGGACATGCCCGCGCGCACGCGGCGGCTCTTCAGCATGCGCGATGCCGTGCTGACACAGTGGGAACACGAGGTGCGCGCCAAGGTACGCGGCGCCGACGCCTTGCTGACGCCCATCCTGATCAATACCTTGCCCACTTTCTTCGATAACCTGGCCGAGGCGCTGACGCCAGGCTATCCGCGCGACGATGCCACCAGCCATACCAATGCCCCTGCCGTGCACGGCAACGAACGGGCGCGCATGACCAGCTATGGCCCGGAGCAAGTGATCCAGGAATACCAGATCTTCCGCGACTGTTTCGCCGATGCGGCCCTCGACGCGGGCGTGCCGTTGCGCCGCCGCGACTGGAAGGTGATCAATGCCTCGATCGACACGGGCATCCGCGAAGCTATCCTGGAATTTACGGCCATGCATGAAAGCTTCCAGCGGCGCATCGCGGCCGGCCTGTCGCACGACATGCGCAATCCCCTCTCCGTCATGCTCAACAGCGCCCAGCTGCTGCAGCGGCGCGCGCAGCAGGTCGACGTGCCGGCCCTGGCATCGAAAATCATCGAACACGGCAAGCGCCTCGACGACATGATCCAGGAATTGCTCGATACGCTCAGCTACCACCGGGGGCAGAAACTGCCGCTGGTCTTGCATCGCTTCGATATCCTGCCGCTGGCGCAGCAGGTGGCCGACAGCGTGAATACGGGCCATCCGGGCAAGTGCCAGGTCACGGGCGCGTCCGTCACTGGCTGGTGGTGCGAAAATTCGCTGCGCCGGGCCCTGGAAAACCTGGTGGGCAATGCCCTCAAGTACGGCGACGACGGCCCCATCCATATCCACGTCAACACCCTGCGCGAACGCATGATACTCACGGTGCACAACACGGGCAGTACTATCGCGCCCGAGCAGACCGAGCGCATCTTCGAATACCTGCGCCGCGAACACCAGGGCAGCGCGCCCGGCTGGGGCATCGGCCTGCCCTTCGTGCAAAACGTGGCGGAAAGCCATGGCGGCAGCGCGCTGGTCGACAGTGCGCCGGAAACGGGCACCACGTTTACCATCGACCTGCCCGTCGATTGCCGTCCCTTCGTCACGCCGGACGCCTGATTTCACCCGCCGCGCGCCCCATAGCCCGGCAAAATCGACACCGTAGCGCACCAAAGCGGTGCGGATGACGGTTTTACGCCACAAAAATGGTCATTTTTTACACACTTTCGGGTGTGCGGCATTGGCACGCTTCCTGCTGAGCTATAGTCAGACACGGCTCAAGGGAAATCACAACATGGCAAATTTTTTCAATGAAATGACTGCAAATGAAGTGGGTACGGACAGCAAGGTACGTGAACACTATCGTGAATTCAGCAACTGGCTGGAGCAGCAATCCCCCGAGACCATCGCCCGCAAACGGGCTGAAGCCGACCTGACGTTCCGCCGGGTCGGCATCACGTTCGCCGTCTACGGCGACGATGCCGGCACGGAACGCCTGATTCCGTTCGACACCATCCCGCGCATCATTCCCGCCACGGAATGGGCGCAGATGCAGACGGGCCTGGTGCAACGCGTGCAAGCCTTGAACATGTTTATCCATGATATTTATCATGAGCAAAACATCATCAAGGCGGGCATCATTCCCGCCGAGCAAATCTACAAGAATGCCCAGTACCGCCCGGAAATGCAGGGCATTTCCGTCGCCTCCGACATCTATGCCCACATCGCCGGCGTCGATATCGTGCGCGCGGGCCAGGGCGAATTCTATGTACTGGAAGACAATCTGCGCGTGCCGTCCGGCGTGTCCTACATGCTGGAAGACCGCAAGATGATGATGCGGCTGTTCCCGGAACTGTTCGCCCGCAACCGCATCGCGCCCGTCGACCATTACCCAGACATGCTGCTCGACAACCTGCGTTCCGTCGCCCCTATGGGCGTCGATGACCCGACGGTCGTCGTCATGACGCCCGGCATGTACAACTCCGCCTACTTCGAGCACGCCTTCCTGGCCCAGCAGATGGGCGTGGAACTGGTCGAAGGCAAGGATTTGTTTGTCAACGACAATTCCGTGTACATGCGCACGACGCGCGGGCCAAAACGCGTGGACGTGATCTACCGCCGCGTGGACGACGATTTCCTCGATCCGCTGGCCTTCCGTTCCGATTCCTCGCTGGGCGTGCCGGGCCTGCTGTCCGTGTACCGCGCCGGCCGGGTGACCCTGGCGAACGCCATCGGCACGGGCGTGGCCGACGACAAGTCGATCTATCCTTTTGTTCCCGACATGATCAAGTTTTACCTGTCGCAAGAGCCGATACTCAACAACGTGCCCACGTACCAGTGCCGCAAACCGGCCGATTTGTCCTACGTGCTGGCGAACCTGGCGCAACTTGTCGTCAAGGAAGTGCATGGCGCGGGTGGCTACGGCATGCTGGTGGGGCCGGCGTCCAGCCTGGCGCAAATAGAGGACTTCCGCCAGCGCCTGCTGGCCAATCCGGGCGGCTACATCGCCCAGCCAACACTCGCCCTGTCCGCCTGCCCCACGTATGTCGAGGCCGGCATCGCACCGCGCCACATCGATTTGCGTCCGTTCGTGCTGTCCGGCAAGACGATTTCCATGGTGCCCGGCGGCCTGACCCGCGTGGCGCTCGGTGAAGGCTCGCTGGTGGTCAACTCCTCGCAAGGGGGCGGCACCAAGGATACCTGGGTACTGGAAGCCACATCCGCTTTTGCAGGAGAGAAAACATGTTGAGCCGCACCGCCGATCATTTGTTCTGGATGGCCCGCTACACGGAGCGGGCGGAAAACACGGCGCGCATGCTCGACGTCAACATGCAAACGGCCATGCTGCCCCAGTCCGAGCAGGACGCGGAGCAAGGCTGGCGCGCCACCCTGGGCATTTCCGAGCTGCAAAGCGCCTACGACCACAAGTATGGCCGCTTCCACACGCGCGACGTGCTCGACTTCATGGTGCGCGACCCGAACAACCCCTCGTCCATCCTGGCCTGCCTGACGGGCGCGCGCGAAAACGCCCGCGCCGTGCGGGGGACTTTGACGACAGAAGTGTGGGAAATCCAGAACGCCACCTGGCTCGACATGCAGAAACGCTTGAAAAGCAATCTGCTGGAAACGGATCCCAGCGCCTTCTTCGAATGGGTCAAGTACCGCTCGCATTTGTCGCGCGGGGTCACTTTAGGCACCATGCTCAAGGACGAAGCCATCCACTTCATTCGCCTGGGCACCTTCCTGGAACGGGCCGACAACACGGCGCGCATCCTCGACGTGAAGTTCCACGGCGCGCGCGACACGTCGAAAGACATTACCCAGCGCGACTTTTATTACTGGGCAGCCCTGCTGCGCTCGGTGTCCGGCTTCGAGATCTACCGCAAGGTCTACCGCGACGTGATCACCCCGGCACGGGTGGCGGAATTGCTGATGCTGCGCGGCGACATGCCCAGGTCGCTCCTGGCCTGCATGGATGACGTGGTGGAAAACCTGAAACATATCCGCAACGATGTCTCGGCCGATACGGAGCGCTTCGCCGGCAAGCTGCACGCGGAACTGAAATTCGGCCATATCGACGACATCATGAAGGCGGGCTTGCATCTGACCCTGACGGAGTTTCTGGAAAACATCAATGACCTGGGCAACCGGGTCAGCCGCGACTTCCTCGTTCCCTTGGCGGCCTGATGCAGCTCACCATCCGCCACGAAACCGAGTACGCCTACAGCGCACCGCTGGCCTACACCATCCAGCAACTGCACCTGACGCCGCGTATCGAGCCGCAGCAGCGGGCATTATCCTGGCAAATCACGACGCCGGGCCAGTGCCACGCCTACACGGATGCTTACGGCAATCTGTCGCACATGCTGACGATTAACGGCAGCCATCACTCCCTGAGCCTGGTGGCGCAGGGCGTGGTGGAAACCATCTACCCGCACAAGGGACGGCTGAACCTGATCGATACCCTGTCGCCGCTGCTGTTTACCATGCCGACGCCGCTGACCCTGGCCAATCCCGCCATCCTCGACCTGGCGGCCGCCAGCCTGCCGGACCAGCGCGTGACCGCGGGCACGGGCCATCTGCTGCGCCTGGCCGAGCACATCGTTGGCAAGGTCGCGTATGAAAGCGGCGCCACCATGGTCACCACGACGGCTGGCGACGCCCTGGCCCTGGGACGCGGCGTATGCCAGGACCACGCCCACCTGTTCCTCGCCTGCTGCCACGCCTGGGGCATCCCGGCCCGCTATGTCTCCGGCTACATCGATCCGGGCACGACGGGACACGCGGCCAGCCACGCCTGGGTCGACGCGTGGGCCGAGGACACGGATTTCGCGGGCTGGGTCAGCATCGACGTCACGCATGCGCGGCTGATGACGGATGCGTATTGCCGCCTGGCCATCGGACGCGACTACGATTCGGCCGCGCCCGTGCGCGGCGTGCGCCAGGGTGGCGGCACGGAAACGTTGAGCGTCGATGTGCAGATCGTGCCCGTATAACTGGCAGGAATGAGGCTGGCTGGGCCTTGGCAGCAGGTGGCAAGGCCCGGCTGGTGTAAAATGCTTCCCCTTTTGATGTGATTTACGACGATGACTTATTGCATAGGCATGCGCCTGAACGAAGGCCTGGTCTTCCTGTCCGACTCCCGCACCAACGCCGGCGTGGACCAGGTGGGCACCTTCCGCAAGATGAGCGTGTTCGAAAACCCGGGCGACCGCATGCTGGTCCTGATGACGGCCGGCAACTTGTCGATCTCGCAGGCGATCCGCCAGATCGTTTCCGAACACGTGGATGCGGAGGGACGCAGCATCTGGAACGTGGCCAGCATGTATGACGCGGCGCGCATCGTGGGCGAAGCCGTGCGCACCGTGCACCTGCGCGAAGCGAAGGCCCTGGCCGACTGCGGCATCGATTTCAACGTCAGCATCATCCTGGGTGGCCAGATAGGCGCCGAGCGCTGCCGGCTGTTCCAGGTGTATTCGGCCGGCAATTTCATCGAATCGCACGATGAAAACACGTATTTCCAGATCGGCGAAGCCAAATATGGCAAGCCCATCATCGACCGGGTCATCAATCCGTTCACGCGCCTGGACGAGGCGGCCAAGTGCGCCCTCATTTCCATGGATTCGACCCTGCGCTCGAACATTTCCGTCGGCTTGCCGCTGGACCTGCTCGTCTATGAGACGGGCAGCCTGGCCGTCACGCGCTTCGTCACCATCGATGAAAAGAACCAGTATTTCCGCATGATCCGCGACACCTGGGGCGAGCAATTGAAACATGTGTTCGAAGGCATCGTCGACCCCGTGTGGAATGCGGCGCCCGAGACGACGACGAACGTGCTGTCGTCCGCCAATATGCACAGCAAGCCCGTGCGCGTCGCCATCCCCGAGCACGTGAGCCGCGGCGGCCTGACCGTGGCGCCCCTGCAATCACTGGCGCAGCAGTTCAGCGACGACAAGCAGCATTGAGCGTTGACAGGCCCGCTGCGCGCGCCGCTGGACAAGTCGCTTTTCGCGTGCTTTTATGGCAATATGGGTTGACATTTAATCCAGACTGACCTGAAAGGCAGGTGGCGCATGGACTTGATCACTTCCGCTGTGGTGGCAGCCATCGGGCATGGCGCGCCCGGCCACGCGCCTGAAGCCGTCGCCAGCCATTATCAACGGCTGAAGCAGGCCATCACCAGGTTCGACGGCGCGGCCGCCATCCTGGCCGCCATCGCCGCGCTGGAAGCCGAGCCTGCAAATAGTCAGCTGCAACTGGCCCTGTCGGCCGCCCTGTCCAGCGCGAAAGTGCCGGACGACATGGAAACCCTGTTTGCCGCGCAAGGCTTGCTCGATGCGCTGCAGCGCCCTTTCCCCCAGGCACCCGAAGTGGAAGCCGTGCCCGCCCCGGCCGATAAAAGCGCCGTCGTCTCGAATTATGCGGTGGTCAAGGTGTATTTCGCCACCGACCGCCAGCGCGATGTGGGCAAGCCGCCGGCCCAGCGCTTCAGCGGTGAACGCAACATCATGAGCGGCAATGGCCCGCTCAGCTATGGCAGCTGCGACGTCAGCATTCCCCGTGACCACCGCATGGGCCAGCTGGAATCGCCATCGCTGTGGCGCCTGGAGTTTCGCGACGACCCGACCAAGCACGTGGTGCTGCTGTCGGCCGAGGTGCAGGACCGCGACAATTTCTTTGCCGCACTCAAAACGCAGATCCGCGCCTCGGCCGATAAAAGCGCCTTTGTCTTCGTGCACGGTTACAACGTGAGTTTCGAGGATGCGGCGCGGCGCACGGGACAGATGGCCTACGACCTCGGTTTCGATGGCGCGCCCGCGTTCTACAGCTGGCCGTCGCGCGGCGAGGTGGCCGGCTACACCATCGATGAAAACAATATCGAGTGGAGCACGCCCCACCTCACGGCCTTCCTGGCCGACTTTCTTGCCAGCACGGAGGCGGCGCAAGTCTATCTGGTGGGACACAGCATGGGCAGCCGGGGCCTGACGCGCGCCGTGGCCGACTTGCTGGCCGCGCAGCCGCAGCTGGCGCAAAAGATCACGGAAATCATCCTGTCCGCGCCCGACATCGACGCCGCCATCTTCAAGCACGATATCGCGCCGAAACTGGCCGGCGCGCGCAACCCCGTCACCCTGTATGCCTCGTCGCAAGACCTGGCCCTGGCCGCCTCGAAAGCCGTGCACGGCTACGCGCGCGCGGGCGACAGCGGCGCCGGCATGCTGATCGTGGCGGGCGTGGAAACCATCGACGCCACCGGGGTCGACACGAGCTTCATGAAACACATGTATTTCGCGGAAAAGCGCTCCGCCCTGTCCGACATGTTTTATCTGATACGCAACCATGCGCGCGCCGACCAGCGCTTTCTCGACCCCGTCGACACGGTGGCCGGCCGCTATTGGACGTTCAAACCGTGACGCCGTTCCATCGGGAGCGGCACGCATGCTAAGATACGGCCCAGAGGGTGGCAACGGGCACGGCGATGACGCCGCCAGCCGATCCCCCGCAAGCAGGCCTATCATGTTGACAACATCTTCTACACCGCAAGCCGAATCGCTGATCCGCAACACCAACGCCCGCGTCACCAAGACGCGCGTGAAGGTGCTCGACTTTTTAATGGCGCAAAGCCGTTCGCTGACCCACCATGAAATCCAGCAGGCGCTGTCGCAGGACAGCGACATCGATTCCGTCACCCTGTACCGGGTGCTGGAATGGCTGACGGAAAATGAACTGGTGCACCGCATCGCGGGCGCCGACCAGGTGTGGCGCTTCAGCGCGGGCGCCGGCCACCAGGCGCACGAGCACGCGCATTTCCAGTGCACCAAATGCGCGAACGTCACCTGCTTCAATGAAGTCAAGCTGCCGCCGCCCGTGCTCTTGCCGGAAGGCTTCAGCGGCGGCGAGGTCGATTACCTGATCAAGGGCCTGTGCCCGCGCTGCAAATAGCGGGGGTTACCTGAGCAGCAAGGCCAGGTGATGCTCGTCATAAAATAGCTCGCCCACGCGCATCGAGCGCGGCTCCGTGCCATACGCGATAAATCCCAGCGATTCATACAGGCGCAAGGCGGCATTGTTTTCCGCATTCACGCTCAAATGCACTTGCATGACGGCAGGGTCCGTCTCGGCCTGTTCGATGCAGGCGTTCACGAGGCGCCGCGCCACGCCCTTGCCCCGCTGCGTCACATCGACGAACACGCCCCACAGCAAGGCCTTGTGCGACAGTTGCCGCATGGATTCGCGCCGCAAGCCGGCAAAGCCGACCAGGCGTTCGCCATCGAAGGCACCGAAAGCCCTGTGCAGCGGGCCGCCGGCGATGCGCTGCGCATGTTCTTCCGGCGTGCGCGCCAGCTCATCCTCGCGCGACGAGGAAAACGAGCTGGGCGAATCAAGGATGGCGCGCAGGCGCAGCGCGCAAAAGGCGGTGGTGTCGGCTGGCGTCAGCAGGCGAATGACGATCTCGGGTGCGGGCATGGTGGAATCCGGCAGTTTTTTTCCATTATACCCACGCCACTGCCTCAGGCACGCACGCGGCGCAAACCCAGCAAGGTCCAGCCGTACAGGGCCGCCATCAGCAATACCATGGCCGCGCCCAGCGCCGCCGTCCAGCTTTCCGGCAGCGACCATGCGGAGTCAAACTTGCCTGTCGCCATATAGGTCGCCATGGCCACGCAGATGGCGACGATGGGCCAGCCCAGGCGGCGCCGGAAGGCGCGCACGATATCCGCCTGCCCCGTGCGCATGACCTTTGCCGTGACCCAGCCATCGAAGGTATCCGTCACGCCCATGCCGACGGCAAACACCAGGCCCGTCAGCAAGGCTGGCTGCATGCCGCCCAGCGCAACGGCCGCGTAGCCCCAGGCGGCCGCCTGCAGGGCCGTGTCGAACACCAGCGCGAACAGCATGCCGACGAGGATGGCGGCCAGCGGCCCCGATGCGCCCCGCAGCGACCGTGGCAACAGCCGTCCGCGCACCTCGGCCAGTTGCGCCCCGGCCAGCAAGCTGCGCGCATTCATGCCAGCGATCAACAGCAGCAAGGCGATGGGCAGCCATTCCAGCCAGCCGAACACGGCTTCAGACGGTGTAAATTGCTGCGACGCCACGGCGGCCAAGGCCACGATGGCCAGCACGGTAACGCCATGGCCCAGCGCAAACAGCGCCCCCATCCACGGCGCCCAGCGCGGCGCTGCGGCCTGGCTGCGCAAGGTCAAGCCATCGACGGCGGCCAGGTGGTCGGGTTCCAGGCCATGTCGCATGCCAAGCAGAAAGATCAGCGCCAGGGCGGGCAAGCCCGCTTCCACGCTCATGCGGCCACCTCGACGGGGCTGTCCGCCGTGGCCAGCGCGACCACGCAACGGTCCAGGCCCCGGATCAGCATATCCTGCGGCAAGTCGCGGCCGATAAAAATGATCTTGCTGGCGCGCGTCTCGCCATCGCGCCACGGCGCGCCCAGTTCCGAGCCCATCAGCATATGCACGCCCTGGAAGACGGCGCGGCATGGCAGGTCGGCAACATACAAAATGCCCTTGTAGCGCATCAGCTGGGCACCGAACAGCTGCACCACGGCATCAAGAAAATTTTCCACCTGCAGCAGATTCAGGGGCTGGGACTGGTGGTAGACGAACGATTGCACGCCGTCGCCATGGCGGTGGCCCAGTTCCCCCAGGAAATCCGGCTCCAGCTCGACGATGGCGTTCAAGTTGAAACCGCGAATGTTCAGGATGTCGCGCAGCGGCACATTGCCAAAGCTGACTTTCTGTATGCTGGCACGGCCATTGATGGCGACCAGCCGCTGGCGCAGCGCGGCCAGCTCGTCCTTGCTGACCAGGTCCGTCTTCGACAGCAGGATGCGGTCGGCAAAGCCGACTTGCTCCTGGGCTTCCTTGTGCGCCGTCAATTGCTGCTGCGCGTGGCGCGCGTCGACCACCGTCAAAATGGCGTCGAGCATGTAAAACTCGCTGATTGACGGTTCCGCAAAGAAGGTTTGCGCCACGGGTCCTGGCGCGGCCAGACCCGTCGTTTCGATGATCACATGGTCGAACCCGATGGTTCCGGCTTGACGCCTGGCGTGCAGTTCGCCCAGGATGCGGATCAGGTCGCCGCGCACGCTGCAACAGATGCAACCATTGTTCATTTCCACGATCTGCTCGTCGCTGTCTTGCACCAGCAAGCCATGGTCAATGCTTTCGGCGGCGAATTCGTTTTCGATCACGGCGATGCGCATGCCGTGATCGCCCTGCAATATGCGCTTGAGCATGGTGGTTTTCCCGCTGCCGAGAAAACCCGTGATGATGGTGACGGGGATCAGTTCTGTCATAGTGCTTTCCTGTTGATGGTTAATCTTCGAGTTCTTCCATGCGCTGCCATTGGGGAAACGGGTCGGGCAGCTTGCGCCAGGCGGCCATGCCCTGGCGCGTTTCCGTGTAGTTGAGTTGACATTTCTTTAAGTCCGCCTCGATGGCGGCCTGGTCCATGTCCTGGCCGATGAAGACGAGCTCCTGGTAGCGGTCGCCATACGTTTCGCTCCAGCCCGCTTTAACTTCCGCCAGCGAAGCCGCGTCTGTTGGCCAGCGCTCCTTCGGTACGGAGGCCCACCACAGGCCCACGGGTTCGATATTCATCAGCTTGCCCGCGCCGGACAGACTGGCCACCCATTCGGGACGGCTGGCCAGCCAGAAATATCCCTTGCTGCGCACCACGCCCTTGATCGGCTGGGCAATGTAGTCATGCAGACGCTGCGCGTGGAACGGCGCTTTCGACCGGTACACAAAACTGCTGATGCCATACGTGTCCGTTTCCGGCGTGTGGGTGCCAGCCAGTTCCTGCGCCCAGCCCGGCATGCTGGCCGCCTGCTCCAGGTCGAACAAGTTCGTGCCAAGGATGGCGTCCAGCGGCACGACGGACTGGTTGGTTTCGATGATGCGGGCGCCGGGATTGAGGGCTTTGATGACGGCCAGCACGCGCAGGCGCTCGGCCGCATCGACCATGTCGACCTTGTTGAGGACGATGACATTGGCAAATTCGATCTGTTCCGTCAGCAAGTTGGCCAGCTGGCGATCGTCGCCCTCGCCCGCGATTTCGCCGCGCTGCTCCAGGCTGTCTTCGCTGTGGAAATCGGACAGCAGGTTGGCGCAGTCGACGACGGTGACCATGCAGTCGATGCGCGCCACGTCATTCAGGCTGTCGCCGTGCTCGTCTTCGAAGTCGAAGGTGGCGGCCACGGGCATCGGCTCGCCCACGCCCGTCGATTCGATCAGCAAATAATCGAAGCGGTCTTCCGCAGCCAGGCGCCGCACTTCCAGCAACAGATCGTCACGCAGCGTGCAGCAGATGCAGCCGTTGGACATTTCCACGAGTTTTTCTTCCGTGCGTGACAGGGCCGCGCCAGCCGCTTCGGCGCTGTCTTTCACCAGCGAAGCGTCGATATTGACTTCGCTCATGTCGTTGACGATGACGGCCACCCGCTTGCCTTCGCGGTTGCGCAAGATGTGGTTGAGCAAGGTGGTCTTGCCGGCGCCGAGAAAGCCGGACAGGACGGTGACTGGGAGTTTGCGCTGGGTCATGGGGATTCCTTCGGCTGGCTGAGTTGCTGAGTTGGCGATGGTCGCATTAATGCAAATGAATTGCGTTTTCAAATTATAATGCAACCAACTTGCATTTGTGTGGCGATCTTTGTCTGCCACCGTGAAAAAGAGGAATCCATGCGCTCCCAGCAGGATCAGGATCCCGGCCCTCGACGTGCTAGAGTGCAAGCTCGTCGGCGATGCCATCGAAGTAAGCGCATGGCGGCTGAACTGTTGTCGGCAGCCCCTGGATGATGCGATGAAGACTGCTTCTGCCCCTCGTGCAGACATACAGCCGTGCTTCTCAGCCGCGCGGCCGCGTAAGCATCACATCGGCTGGCTTCGATTGTATTAGCCCTTAGCAAGCCGCTCTTAACTATTTTATTCTCGCCTGGCCCAATGAAAAAAATACTGATAATAAGCCTGCTCGCTCTCATCTCCATATATGCTTTTAAGCAAATGATTTACAACCCCTACATATGGAAACAAACCATTAACAGCCCTGAGCATAAATTGCAAATTGGAAGTTTTATTTTCAACAAAAGAACAGGGGTCAATGGTGGAAGCCAAAGCATTCAAACGGATCATTTCATTTTCAAAGTAATAGAGATCAATGGCGATCATGTCCGGCTTTCTGTTGTCAGGCAATTGTCGAAAAATAATACAATTTCACAATCCGACTTCTCGACCACAAAAGAGCATTTTGAATATTTAAAAAAACATATCAATGAAATTACAGTTACAGGAATATTAACAAGAGACTTATTCGTGGGAAATTATGAGCCATATACCATGAATGATTATTTGCTGAAGAAATATCCTTCATTGGAAAAATCAAGGTATTACTTCGAAGATATCCCTGAAGATATGAAAAATTTGCCGTTACCGACAGACCATATCAAACTACTGGATTATTTTAGTTCAATCTATTCCAAAAAAGAAATTATTGAAAATGGCAATCTTGTACTCTGGGTTTTAAATAATAGCGGCAATCCTGAATTAGCCAAAAACTCAGCAGAAGATATAGATTTGATACAAAATTAGATTTTTGTCGCGCTTGATCAATTGTGCTTGCATGGGGCGTGAAGATGCTCCATCTTGCCGCAGTTCAATTTTCACAATCACCAAGGAATCGATGTTCTTACGCAACTCCACAAGGCTTCTTGCCGTACTTGTTTTGATGATGGGCAGTGCCATTGCCGCAGACATACAAAAGCCGATCCAGCACTATCTTTACTTTAATCACCGTGAACTGCACGGGGAAAACATCCGCTCGGATAAAGCGTTAAACGATCCCCGCTTCCGTGGCGCGCAAATCGTCTACACCTGGCGCAGCCTGGAGCCACAACAGGACCGGTATGATTTTGCGGCGATCCGCCACGACATCGCCCATCTCGATTCAATCGGCAAAAAACTGTGGATACAACTGCAGGAAAAATCCTTCACGCCGCGCCATAATGTGCCGGCCTATTTGCTCAGCGATCCCCTATATCAGGGCGGCATCATCAAGCAAAGCATGCTCTCGGCGCCGGAGCGCGACCCGCACAAACCGGTGACGGATGATGAATACGGCTGGTCGCCAAAGATGTGGGAACAACCGGTGCGCGACCGTTACCAGCGCTTGATCCGGGCGCTGGGCCAGGAATTCGACGGAAAAATCGAGGGCATTAATTTCAGCGAAAGCTCGATCGACATCGGTGTCGAGGACAGTAAAGGAAATACGATTTTTCCCGATGATTTCAAGCCGCAACAGTATGTCGATGCCATCAAGGAAAACATGCGGGTGCTGGCCGGCGCCTTTCCTCACACCACCACCATGGTGTATTTGAATTTTTTGCCAGGTGAATGGTTGCCGTGGAGCGACAAGGGTTATATGCGCAGCGTGTTTGCGCAAGCGCAAACGCTGCAGATGGGCGTGGGCGGCCCCGACCTGATGCCGTATCGAAAAAGCCATATGGGCCAAAGCTACGGCTTCATCAAGGACTATCCGGCCGATCTGGTCAAAGGCATGGCCGTGCAAGACGGCAATCTGCGCCAGATCAATCCCCGCACCGGGAAAAAAAACTCGGTCGAGGATGTCCTCGACTTTGCCCGCAACTACCTGGGCCTGGACTATATTTTCTGGGTGGAGGATGAACCATACTTCAGCAATGAGGTGCTGAAAAAGCTGCCGGCGCATTGATACGCCGGCACGACGCCATGCGCCCTGCCACACTGTCATGGTGGCGTCATATGCAGGCGTTACAGTCGCGTCCTTTGAATCTCTCCGAGGGCGGTAATGAAAACAAATTGGGTCATGCTGGCGGCGCTGACAAGTGCAGGTCTCGTTGCTTGCAACGGCAGTTCGAATACCCCGGCGGCGCCGGCCATTCCCGAAGGCACGACAGTCACGGTGGCATTGCTGGAAACCACCGATATCCACTCGAACGTCTTGAGCTATAACTACTATGCGCTGGCCGAAGACACCAGCCTGGGGCTGGAGCGCACGTCGACCCTGATCCAGGCGGCGCGCACGGAAAATCCGAACAACGTGCTGCTCGACGATGGCGACGTCATCCAGGGCACCCTGCTGGCCGACCTGCAGGCCGTGGCCGCGCCCGTTCCGTGCAGCGGCACGCTGGCCGTGCACAAGGCCATGAACGCGCTGAAATACGATGCGGGCGGCATGGGCAACCACGAATTCAACTATGGCTTACCCTACCTGAGCCAGATCACCAACACGGATTTCGGCATACCCGGCGTAGCCAAGCCAACGGGAACGTGCGGCGCGCCAGCCTTCCCTTCCGTGCTGAGCAATGTCGTCGGCGTCTCCAGCGGCAAGCCGATTTTCCAGCCCTATACCCTGCTCCCGCGCGATTTTACCGCCACGGCGCCCGATGGCAGCAAGCTGACCGTGAAAATCAATGTGGGCGTGCTGAGCTTTGTGCCGCCGCAAATCCTCGAATGGGATCAGAAAGTGCTCGCTGGCAAGGTCAGTGTGACGGGCGTGCAGGAAGCGGCGAAACAATACGTGCCGGAATTGCGCAGCAAGGGCGCCGACCTCGTCGTGGCCCTGTCGCACGGCGGCCTCGATACCACTCCCTACAGCCCGAAGATGGAAAACGGCAGCTATCACTTGACCAGCACGGGCATTGACGCGCTGATGATCGGCCACTCGCACTTGATCTTCCCGAAAGGCAAGGAAGAAGGCGCGGCCGCGCTGGACGCCTCGTTCGCCGCCTTCCCCGCCAGCGCCAAGATCGATGCCGAGAACGGCTTTGTGAACGGCGTGCCGACCGTCATGGCGCAAAGCTGGGGCCGCCGCCTGGGCATCATCAAGCTGACGATGGCCTATCAGGGCGGTAAATGGGTGGTGCAGCCGGCCAAGACAACGGTGGAATCGCGCGGCTTCAAGTATACGGATGGCAAGACCCTCGTGAACGCCGACCCGGCCATCGCGCCGCTGGTGGCCACCGAGCACGCAGCCACCATCGCCTACGCCAAGCAGCCGCTGGGTATCAGCACGGATTTCGAGATGTCCGCCTATTTTGCGCTGGTGGGGGACGTGAGCGCCATCCAACTGGTCAACCAGGCGCAGCTTGATTACGTGAAAAATTTCATCGCCACCAGCACGGACGCGACCTTGTCCAGCTACAAGAACATCCCCATCATCTCGTGCAGCGCGCCATTCAAGGCGGGCCGCAACGGGCCATCCGACTTCACGGATGTGGCTGCGGGCGCTTCCCCTGCCGCACCGGTCGGCTTGCAAGTGCGCAATCCGGGCGACCTGTATTTATATAGCAATAACAACCTGCAAGCCGTGAAAATCAAGGGATCGGACTTGAAGGCCTGGCTGGAAACGTCGGCCAGGCAATTCAACCAGATCGACCCGGCCAGCGGCGCCGAGCAAGACCTGGTGCCGTCGTATGCCACGATCTATAACTATGACGTGTTTTATGCGGAAAACAATGCGCTGACGTACCAGATCGACGTGACGAAAAAGCTGGGCAGCCGCATCGTCAATCTCACGTACAAGGGCGCGCCAGTGGCCGATGGCGATGACTTCATCGTTGCCACCAACGACTACCGCGCCGGCGGCGGCGGCGCCGTGCCGGGCATCGATGGCAGCAAAACCATCATCAAGTCGCCCGATGCGAACCAGGCCGTGGTCAGCAACTACCTGGCGTCGCTCAGCACCAAAGGCGGCAAGGTGACCCTGGCGGCGAATGGCAGCGCGCGTAGCTGGAGCTTCGTCAAGACGGCCACGGCCGGCCCCGTGATCCTGCGCTCGGCGCCGGGCCATCTGGCGCTGGCGCAAGCGAGCGGCATCGCTAACGTGGCGTCCGAAGGCGGCCTCGACGCCAGCGGCTTTGCCAAGTACCGCATCGACCTGAGCAAATAAGGTCCATGGGCCGGAACTGCCATGGTTCCGGCCTGTCTTGATGAAAGCTGATCAATATGAAACATGCACTCTCCCTGCCCGCCATCGTGCTGGCCACTGTGCTGGCCACTGCCCTGTCCGCCTGCCAGTCGTCGCCGCCACCCACGGCGGCCGAAATCGAAGCCGTCGCCATGCATGCGCGCCAGGCGGGCGACCAGCAGGCCGAACGCAAGGTACGCGGCTGGGCCAGCAAGGACATGCCCGTCGCCGAGCGCGAACTGGCGCTGATTTACCAGCCCCGTCCCGAACGCCGCGCCGAGGCGCTGGCCCTGTTTGAACAGGCGGCCCGCGCGGGCGACACGGAAGCGGCCTTCGAACTGGGCCAGATGCTGCGCGCCGCCACGCCGGCCCAGGCCTGGCTGTGGTACCGGCAAGCGGCGCAGCAAGGCCATGCGAAGGCGGCCCTGATGCTGGGCTTGCTGGCGGCGAATGGCGAAGGCGTGCCGCAAGATCCCGTGATCGCCGCGCACTGGCTGGACAAGTCGAGCGAACTGGGCAATCCACACGCCATGTTTTTGCTCTACAACGCCTACCGCGAAGGCCGCGGAGTGCCGCGCGACCTGGCCAAGGGTCACGAGCTGCTGGAAGAAGCGGCCCACCACGAATACCCGCCCGCCCTCCAGGAACTGGCCATGACGGTGCAGGCCGACGACGCCCTGCGCGCCGGCCACCTGATGAAGGAAGCGACGGAGCACCGGCACAATAACTGGAACAAGTTTTAGAAACTGGGCAAAAGGCCAGTGGCGCGATCAAGACCTGCCTTTATATACTTGCAACTTGCAAGCGTGCGGGAGCGGCAGGCATTGAGCGCTTATGATGCAAGTACGCCGCCTGAGCTTGCTCGGGCGGCGTGGCAAGCCATCCCGCACAAAAAAGTTTACACTGGTTTGCATTTTAGAAATTTTACTCTGGACCAGCCCGGTGAGTGTTCATTCAACCCAGCCAGTGCTTGAGTAGCGCCGGTGCGTCCATTGCTCTGCCTAGCCATGAAAGAAAGAGTCCAATGAAAAAGCTGACCACCGCCTTTGGCGCGCCTGTCGTCGACAACCAGAACATCCAGACGGCCGGTCCACGCGGCCCCGCCCTGCTGCAAGATGTGTGGTTCCTGGAAAAGCTGGCCCACTTCGACCGTGAAGTCATCCCCGAGCGCCGCATGCATGCCAAGGGTTCCGGCGCGCACGGCACGTTTACCGTCACGCACGACATCACGCGCTACACGCGGGCGAAAATCTTTGGCGAAGTGGGCAAGAAAACGCCGATGTTCGCGCGCTTTTCCACGGTGGCCGGCGAACGGGGCGCAGCGGATGCGGAACGCGATATTCGCGGCTTCGCCCTGAAGTTCTATACGGAAGAAGGCAACTGGGACCTGGTCGGCAACAATACGCCCGTGTTTTTCATGCGCGACCCCTTGAAATTTCCCGATCTGAATCACGCCATCAAGCGCGACCCGCGCACGGGTTTGCGCAGCGCCAACAGCAACTGGGATTTCTGGACCTCGCTGCCCGAAGCCCTGCACCAGGTGACGGTGGTGATGAGCGACCGTGGCTTGCCGCGCAGCTTCCGCCACATGCACGGCTTCGGCAGCCACACTTTCAGCTTCCTGAATGCGCAAAACGAGCGTTTCTGGGTCAAGTTTACCTTGAAAACCCAGCAAGGCATCCAAAACCTGACGGACCAGGAAGCCGAGGAACTGGTCGGCAAGGACCGCGAAAGCTCGCACCGCGACCTGTACGAAAGCATCGAAAACAAGGATTTCCCCCGCTGGACCCTGTACGTGCAGATCATGCCGGAAAAAGAGGCAGGCACGTATCACCTCAACCCCTTCGACCTGTCGAAAGTATGGCCGCACGGCGACTATCCGCTGATCGAAGTGGGCGTGCTGGAACTGAACCGCAATGCCGACAACCACTTCGCCGAAGTGGAACAGGCAGCCTTCAACCCGGCCAACGTGGTGCCAGGCATCAGCTTTTCGCCGGACAAGATGCTGCAAGGCCGGCTGTTTTCCTATGGCGACGCGCAGCGCTACCGCCTCGGCGTCAACCACAGCCATATCCCCGTCAACGCACCGAAGTGCCCGTTCCACAGCTACCACCGCGATGGCCAGATGCGGGTCGACGGCAACATGGGCGGCACCCTGGGCTATGAACCGAACAGCGAGCAGGAATGGGCCGAGCAACCGGACTTCCGCGAGCCGCCGCTCAGCATCGAGGGCGCGGCCGACCACTGGAACCACCGGGTCGACGAGGATTACTATTCGCAGCCGCGCGCCCTGTTCCGCCTGATGAGCGCGGCGCAGCAGCAAGCCTTGTTCGACAACACGGCGCGCGCCATCTCGGGCGCCTCGGAACAAGTCAAGCAACGCCACATCGGCAACTGCACCCTGTGCGACCCCGCCTATGGCGCGGGCGTGGCCGAAGCGATCGGCCGCCTGAGTAAATAAGGCAGCCTGAAAGTGAATCCGGATGGCCTGGCAACGGGCCTTCCGCCGCAGCCATCCGCGGCATGAGGCCCAAGCTGCCAGGCCAGCTTGCCTACCAGCGCTGGATATCGATCTGGCCCGTGATGCTCGTTTCCACCGGATAACCTTCGACCTGCAACGGTACGCGCCGCTTGACGGACGAGTCGCGCAGGTACACGACGAGTGCCTCCTTGCCCACGGCCGTTTGCCCCACGCTGACGCCTTCCACGCCATCGATGGCCATCAGCGCCCGCTCGTTGCGGCGCTTTGCCGCTTCCAGGCGGCCCTGGGGCGCGGCAGGGGCGTACTGTCCCATGCCCTGTCCAGGGGTCTCATCCGGCAAATACGGCATGGCGGCGTCCTCGAAGACGGCAGATGGCGATTGTGCGAATTTACTGTTTGACATGACAGACCCTCCTGATGCCTTCCATGATACACCCGCCCATCCGGCGTTGCAGCACGCTTCGCCAGCCCGAACCAGGCGTGGCGGCGTCCCTTGCCCAAGATCATCATCGTGCAAAAAGTGGCGTTATGCAAGGCGCCTCGCCTGGTCTTGAAAGCGTGCTCAGGTGTACAAATTGATGTCGAGCGCCACCACCACGCGCCGCATCTGGTTGGCAAAGGTGATGTTATTGCCGCCCGCAAACAGCAGACCGACGGGATTGCGCTGCTGGTTCCAGGTCCAGATGGACGAGCCGGAGTCGCCTCCCGCGCTGAACGCCCCGCTCACCCCCGTGATGGCGATCTGGTCCTGGAACAGCGCGATCCTGCCGCCGCCGTAATTGACGTTGATGGTGGCGCCCAGGCCCGTGATACGGCCCTGCGTCAACTGCGTCGTGCGGCCGGACTTGCCGACCATCATGCCCAGCGCGGGCGCCACCAGCGCATTGCTGATGCGGAAGTAGGCGGGCACCCCGCCGCTCAGGTAGACCAGTTCGGGACGCACCCTGTCTGGCCAGGCCCAGCCGGTGGCGCAATCGACAAAATTGACGCCGCCGCTGAAATTGATGGGCACGAAGCGTTCAAGCACGGCCACCTGGTCTTGCGGGCAGCGGCCGCCGTCGATGGGGCCAGGCTGCACGATGCAGTCGTTGAACACGCCGCCATTGGAATTGGCCAGCACGTGGTTATTGCTAAGTATCATCAAGCGGCTGTTGCGCGGCGCGCTGCGCCCCACGGCCAGGCAGCCGATGGTGCCGGCCGTGATGCGGAAATGCCCGACGGACACGCCGCCCGGCGCCGGACGCAGGCGGAAACGGTGCGGTTGCGCATCGATCACGCCCGTGACGACGATGTTGACGGGCACGTTGTCGCTGGCCACGGCGCGCACGCCCATGGCTCCCACGATGGCGGCCTTGGCGCGGTCGACGGAAGTGGGCTCGGCCACGTACAGGGTCAGGGCCGGCAAGCCTGGCTCGCCGGACGAGCTGTCGCTGGCGCCCTCGCCCAGGCCGATGGACACACCCTGGATATTGCCGCCGTCACTGAAGGCGTCGGCCGCGCGCACGCCGGCCGCCTGGGAAATGGACTGGCGCATGCCGTCTTCGATGCTGCGCTTGATTTCCAGCAATTCCATGCTGACGCCGCTCAAAGCGTCGGGCACGTCCGAGACGGACGCGCTCTCGATCGTATTGTCGTCTTCGCCGGGGGCGGAAAATTGCCCGACGGCCTCTTCATCATCCGCGCTTTGCCCCCTGCCGCTGCCGCCAGGCGGGGCGCTGAAACCATTCTCGTTACCTATCATGATGTTCTCCTCGTTGGTCATTTCGAAGCACCAGTGTGGGCGGGCTGCGCCGGCCGGTATTGATCTGGATTGAACCGCGCCGACACATGGCCGCCCTTCCTGCAAGGGCGAGCGAGGATCAAAATAGTTCCGTCGTCTGGGTTGAGCGAGATCAGGCGTGCGGCCAGAGGCTGCGCCGTATACTTGACTGACAGGCTGGAACCGGGCCTGCTCCACGGCTGCTCCACGGCAGCAACGGTATGGATGGGGAAACAATGACGAGCCCTGGTATGACACGCCAAGACATGACACGCCAAGACGACGCGCCCGCGGGCGAGCAGGCAGGCCAGCATGCCGGTTTTATGCACGGCATGGCGGCCTGGGCGGAAAAACACCGCATCAGCCCCTGGCGCGGCAGTTTCGCCGACTTCATCGAGCAGATCCTGCCCGGCCGCGCCGCCCTGCTGACGCGCAGCGCGCACCAGTACCTGTGGGACATGATGCGCTGGAACGGCCAGACGGACGACGCGGGACGTTTCCGCTGCCGCCTGTTCGACGACGAGCTGTTCGGCATCGACGAGGCGATCGACCGGGTTGCCGCCTACTTCAAGGCGGCGGCTGCCGGCTCCGAGGTGGGCCGGCGCATGCTGCTGTTGCTGGGGCCGCCATCGGGCGGCAAGTCGACCATGGTAATCCTGCTCAAGCGGGGGCTGGAAGAATACAGCCACAGCAGCGAAGGCGCGCTGTACGGCATCGCCGGCTGTCCCGTGCACGAGTCGCCGCTGCATCTGGTGCCGCACAGCATGCGCGCCGACTTTCGCGCCAGCTATGATGCCGAGCTGCACGGCGAACTGTGTCCACACTGCCGCGCCCGCCTGGAAGAACAATATGCGGGCGACTTCCTGCGCATGCCCGTCGAGCGCATCCACCTGTCCGAGGCGGGCCGGTGCGGCATCGGCACGTATGCGCCGCACGATCCCACCACGGCCGACCTGGCCGACCTGGTCGGCTCCGTCGACCTGTCGAAAGTGGCGCAGTACGGCGACGAAGGCGACCCGCGCGCCTGGTCGTGGTCCGGCGCCGTGTATGCGGCCAGCCGGGGCATGCTGGAAATGATCGAGATCCTCAAGGTCAAGCGGGAATTTCTCTACCTGCTGCTGACCCTGACACAGGAAAAGAATGTCAAGGTCTCGCGCTTTCCCCTGATTTACCTCGACGAAACCATCCTCGCGCACACGAACCTGGCCGAATTTCGCAAATTTCTGCAAGAAAGCGAAAACGAGGCGCTGCTCGACCGCATGGTCATCGTGCAAGTGCCCTATACCCTCAACTACCGCGAGGAAGCGCGCATTTACCGCAAGCTGATCCTGGCGGCCGCACCCGCCTTCCGCGACGTGCACCTCGATCCGCACGTGCTGCATGCGGCGGCCGTGTTTGCCATCCTCAGCCGTTTGCCCGAAGGCGACGACAAGGAGGCCGAACTGGTCAAGAAACTGCGCGTGTACGCCAACGAAGACGTCGACGACTTGCAGCCGGCCGACATCCGCCGCATGCGCGAACGCGACAAATCGCCCGACGAGGGCCTGTCGGGCGTATCTCCCCGTTTCGTCATCAATGCCCTGTCGCACGCCATCATTTCAGCCCAGCGCAACAGCCTGTCGACCATGGACGTGCTGCTGGCCCTGAAGGACGGCATCGAAAACGATGCCCGCATCGAGCCCCGGCGCAAGCGCAAATGGGTCGATTACCTGGTGCTCACACGCAAGGATTTTTATAACCGCTGGGTCAAGGCCGATGTGCACAAGGCCCTGTTCGTGTCGTTCGAACAGGAAGCGCAAGACTTGCTGAACAAATATCTCGATGAAGTCGAAGCCATGCTCGACAACCGCCAGATCCGCGATCCCATCACCAGCGAAGAGCGTCGCCCAGACGAGCGCTTCCTGCGCGCCGTGGAAGAAAAAATCCACATCAGCGACTCGGGCAAGCAATCTTTCCGGCAAGAAGTGGTGCGCAAGGCCATGAGCGCCTTCAAGCGGGGCGAAGCGTTTGGCCTGGGCAGCCATGCGCAATTGCACGACGCCATCCAGCAATATCTGTTCGAACAGCGGCGCGACGTGCTGCGCCTGGTCGGCTCGGCCAAGCGCCCCGATGACGACGTGCGGGCCAGAATCTCCGCCGTCGAGCAGCGCCTGGTCGACGAATACGGCTATGACGCCCACAGCGCGCGCGAAGCGCTCAACTACGTGACCACCTTGCTGGCGCAGGAATAGCCATGGCCGCCACGAACTCGCCCGCTTCCGCCGCGCCGGCCCTGGCGCGGCCCTGGTACGGGCTGTTCTCGCGCGGCGCGCGCGACTGGCTGCGCCACAACCAGAAAGTGCGCGACGCCGTGCAGGCGCACTTGCCCGAACTGATCGCCACACCGGACCTGATCGGCGGGCCGCAGCAGCGCACGGTGCAAGTGCCCATGCACCTGCTCGAGCATGCGCGTTTCCGCCTGGCGCCCGCGCGCAACAGCGTGGGCGCGGGCCAGGGCGACGGCCAGCCTGGCGATATCCTGCGCGCGCCCCATCCCGCCGCCACGGGCGGGGCGGGAACGCAAGGCGAAGGCGGCGATGGCGAGGGAGCGGTGCGCCTGCTGCTCGAGTTTCCCATCGACGACATACTCGACTGGCTATGGGACGCCTTCGAGTTGCCGCACCTCAAACCCCGCCACCTGGGCGCCATCGACGACGTGCGGCTCGTGCGTAGCGGCCTGGACCGCCATGGCGCCCGTTCGCGCCTGGACCGGCGGCGCACCGTCAAGGAAGCGATCAAGCGGCGCGCCTTGCAAGCCCAGCCGGTGCCATTCACCAATGAAGACTTGCGCTACCGCCAGGTGCTGCAACAGCCCCGGCCCAGCGCGAATGCCGTCGTGTTTTTCGTGCTGGACGTGTCGGCCAGCATGGGGCAGGCCGAACGCAGGCTGGCCAAATCCTTCTTTTTCTTTGCCTTGCAAGGATTGCGCCGCAGGTATGCGCGCGTGGAAACGCGCTTTATCGCCCATACGACGCGGGCCTGGGAATTTTCCGAGGCCGAGTTCTTCCAGGTCAACGGCATGGGCGGCACCATGGCTTCCACCGCATTTCGCCTGAGCCGCGAACTGCTGCAGGAACACTACGCGCCGGGCCGCTACAACGCCTACCTGTTCTATGCCTCCGATGGCGAGAATTTCAGCGAAGACCGCGGTCCGGCCAGCCTGGCCCTCGGTGAACTGGCCGCCTTGCTCAACTATATGGGCTATGTGGAAACCGTGCCCGGCGTGCCGCGCAGCCTGGAAACGGAAATGCACGGCCTGTTTGCCGAGCAGGAACGGCGCGGCTTGCCCTTGCACAGCAGCATCCTCAGCAGGAATGACGATATCTGGGCGGCCATCCGCACCTTTTTCCAGCACGAGGCGGCCGATGCGGAGGAAACGCCATGACGCAGGCTGACACTGCCGGCCTGGACGGCTATGCGGCGCGCATCGAAGCGCTGGCGCGGGAACTGGGGTTGGAGTTTGCCCCCGTCGAGTTCGAACTGGTGCCGGACAGCTTCATGGCCGAGATCGCCATCTATGGATTGCCCGTGCGCATGCGTCACTGGTCATTCGGCGTGCGCTACATCCACCAGCTCGTGCATCAAAAGATGGGCAACTCGCATATGTTCGAAGTCATGTTTCCCGGCGACCCTTGCCATGCCTACATGGCCGAGCACAATTCCGTGGCGGAAAACACCCTTGTCACGGCCCACGTGCTGGGCCACGCCGATTTCGCCAGCCGCAACACCCTGTTCCTGCGTTTTGGCGCCATGGCGGGCCAGCGCATTCTGGAACAGAGCGCGGCGCGGGCGCAACGTCTGGAAATGGCACTGCAACGCCACGGGCAAGAGCAGGTGGAAGCCGTCCTCGACGCAGCACTGGCGCTGGAGCAGCACGTGGATATCCATGCCGAGCTGCACCGCCCGCCCTACTCCGTTCCATCCGGACCATCCGCGCGATCCGGGCCGCCGGGCGTGGCCGGCACGCAAGACGCGGCCGGCACAGACGATCCTTTTACGCAACGCTACCGGCGCCTGCCCGGTGAAGCGGCCGCGCTGGCGGCTCACGAGGCGGCACGGGCACGCGTGACGCAACGCCCGCTCCTGCCGCCACAGCCCGAATACGATTTACTATGGTTCATCGCGCAACATGGGCCGGAGCTGGCCGACTGGGAGCGCGACATTTTTCTGGCCGTGCGCGAAGAGTCGTTTTACTTCTATCCCGTGTACGCCTGCCAGATCATGAACGAAGGCTGGGCCTCGTACTGGCATGCGCGGCTGCTGCGCGAAGCCGACTTCCTGCCGCCGGCCCTGTATCTGTCCGCCATCAAGTCGCACTCTGACGTGGTGCGCCCCTACGCGGGCGAGCACCAGCAAGCGCTGGCCGTCAACCCCTATCACCTGGGCTTTTGCATGTGGGAACACATCATCGAGCGCGAAGGACTGGCCCGGGCCCGCCAGATTTGCCGCGACGACGATGACTGCAGCTTCATCCGCAACTATCTGGACGACGCACTGGCTGACCGCCTGGGCCTGTTCGTGCATGAAAGTCGCCGCGACGGCGAAACGCGCATGGCCAGCCGCGACTTGCGGGCCATCCGCGAAGCCATCCTGGCGCCCAAATACAACTATGGCGCGCCGTGCATCGCCGTCACCCTGCTCAACGACGACGGCAGCCTGGTGCTGCGCCACGATCACCAGCGCGATGGCCGCGGCCTCGACCTGGAGCGGGCGGAGCAGGTACTGGCGTACATCGCCCGCATCTGGCGCCGCCCCGTCACCCTGCATACGGCCGATTTTCGGGGCACGCCGCGAGTTCTGCGCAGCAAGAGCGAGGGCATACCGGAACCGCCCGCACCGGCAGCGTCATCAACAACGTCAACAACGTCAACAATGCCGACAGCGCCGCCCGTGCAATATTGAACGCTCAAGCACGGCCAGCGTGTCCGGCCAGCGTGCCCTCGGCCTGGGCTGCCTGTTTCTCACGCGAGCCAACTGGCCTGCCGGCATGTGCCTCACGGCTGGCCAACTGGCTGGCCGGCGTGTACCTCACGCCTGGCCGGCCCAACCCTCAAGCCCGGCCCGCCTGCGCCACATACCAGGCGATGGTGTGCCGCAAGCCTTGCGTCAGGTCGTGTGTGGGGGCATAACCGAGCAAGCGGGCCGCCTTGGCGATGTCCGCCTGCGAATGGCGCACGTCGCCGGCGCGGAACTCGCCATAGTGTGGCGCCAGCGGCACGTGCTGTGGACGGGCGGCAAGCAGCATCTGTTGCATGGTGGCGTGCAGCTGCGTCAGGCTGGTGCGGGCGTTGATGGCCACGTTGTAGACCTGGTTGACGGCCGCCGGGTCGGCGCGCGTGGCGGCCAGGATATTGGCTTGCACGGCGTTGTGCACGAAGCAGAAGTCGCGGCTGGTGGCGCCATCGCCATGGATGTGCACGGCCTGATTGTCCAGCATGGCGGCGATCCAGCGGGGAATGACGGCCGCGTAGGCGCCCAGCGGATCCTGACGCGGACCGAAGACATTGAAATAGCGCAGTCCCACCGTCTGCATGGCGTAGCAGCGCGCATACACCTGTGCATACAGTTCGTTGACATATTTGCTCAAGGCATACGGCGACAGGGGCGCGCCGATGTGCTGTTCCACTTTCGGCAAGGCCGGATGGTCGCCATACGTGGCGCTCGAGGCCGCATATACGAAGCGTCGCACGCCCGCGTCCCGGGCGGCGGCCAGCATGTTCAAGAAACCGCTGACATTGACGGCGTGGCACAGCAGCGGGTCTTCCAGCGAACGCGAGACGGAACCGAGCGCCGCCTGGTGCAGCACATAATCGACGGCGACGCCAGCGGTGACGGAGCCGCCCGCACTGGCACGCCCGCGCCCGGCCAAGCTGCTACCCCTGCCGTCGCTGCCGCCATCGGCCGCACCTATTTCACCGTCTGCCTCGCTGCCATCGGCGCTGCCAGCCTGCGCCGGCACGCCGCACGCGCGCGCGCACGCCTGCGGGTTGCGAATGTCGCCTTCGATGAAAGTGAAGCGCCGCCATGCATCTTCTCCCACGCTGGCGCGCACTTGCTCCAGGTTGTGGCGGTGGCCCGTCATGAAATTGTCGAGGCCGCGCACTTCCTGTCCCAGGTTCAGCAAGGTTTCCAGCAGGTGCGAACCGATGAAGCCTGCCACGCCCGTCACCAGCCAGCGCCGCGGCGTTTGCGCCAGTTGCGCACAGGCTTGCGCATACGCGCCGGCAGCCGGGGCGCCAGCGGGGGCGCCTTGCGCCGCGCTTGCCGCCCGATCGAAAGCATCGGCCGCCATCACAGCCGCCAAACGTGCAAGCCGCCGTCCTCCAGCGGACGGGGGTCGAAATGCGATTTGATGTCGATGAAGCAACCGTTTTCCAGCACCTTGGCCTGGAAGTCGGCCAGCGGACGGGCCAGCAGGGCCTGGTGCGAGACGGCGCTGATGATGGCCTCGGCCCGCGGCAGCTGTTCCCAGCTTTCCAGGGTCAAGCCGTATTCTTCCAGCGCTTCGCGGCCATCGGCGACGGGGTCGTGCACGTGCACCTGCACGCCATACGATTGCAGCTCGTGGATCATGTCGACCACTTTCGAGTTGCGCAGGTCGGGGCAATTTTCCTTGAAAGTCAGGCCCAGCACGTTCACGTGCGCCCCTTTCAATTTGAAGCCCGCGCGCACCATTTCCTTGATGGTCTTTTCCGCCACGAACTTGGCCATGCCGTCGTTGATGCGGCGCCCGGCCAGGATCACGTGCGGGTGGTAGCCGAGCATTTCCGCCTTGTGCGTCAAATAGTATGGGTCGACGCCGATGCAGTGGCCGCCCACCAAACCGGGACGGAACGGCAGGAAATTCCATTTCGTGCCCGCCGCCTGCAGCACTTCCAGCGTGTCGATGCCGATGCGGTCGAAGATGATGGCCAGCTCGTTCATCAGCGCGATGTTCAGGTCGCGCTGCGTGTTTTCGATCACCTTGGCGGCCTCGGCCACCTTGATGCTCGATGCCCGGTGCACGCCGGCCTCGACCACGCCTTCGTACAGCGCCGCCACTTGCTCCAGGGTAGCGGCATCGTCGCCCGAGACCACCTTGCGGATGCTGTGCAGGGTATGGTCCCGGTCGCCGGGGTTGATGCGCTCGGGTGAAAAGCCCACATGAAAGTCTTCCTTCCAGCGCAGGCCCGAATGCTGCTCGAGGATGGGGATACAGATTTCTTCGGTGGCGCCCGGATATACAGTGGACTCGTAGATGACGATGGCGCCGCGCCGCATGTGGCGGCCGACGGCCGCGCTGGCGCCGGCCAGGGCGGAGAAATCGGGATTGTGCGCGCTGTCGACGGGCGTGGGCACGGCCACGACGATGAAGTCGGCCAGTTGCAGCTCGGCCGGGTCGCAGCCGACGCTCAGCCCTTGCGCCGCCAGCAACTGTTCATGGCTGACTTCGCCCGTCGGGTCGATGTGGCGCCGGTAGCTTTCCACCTTGCGGGCCGACAAGTCAAAGCCGATCGTGCGCTGGCGCATGCCAAACGCCACGGCCAGCTGCAAGCCCACATAACCGAGCCCCACCACCGCCACCACGCCGCCCTTGCTATCCACCTTGCTGTCCATATGTCTGCGCTCCGAAAGGTTGCGGCCCGAGCATCGCCGTCCGGGAAATTCTACGGTTGCCGATCCGGCGATTCTTGAGCGGGAACAAGAAACACGGGGCAGCGGCCAGCATGCACGCCGACAATCGGCGGCTTGTTGAGCGCAATCAAGGAGACCGGCGGCCATCTTTTTAAGCTAGGCCATGCCGATCCCTCATGCACGCCGCTACCGGAGACTTCCATGGCCCGTTCCCTGCCCCGCCCTTTCCCTGGCCTGCCCGCCGTTGCGCTGTGCTGCACCTTGCTGCTGCCCCTGCTGACGGCTTGCCACGGCACACAGAGCAGCGAAAGCCTGCTGGCCGACGCGCAGCAGTACCGCCAGAAAGGCGAGGCGCGGGCCGCCATCATCCAGTTGAAGAACCTGCTGCAAAAGGAGCCGGACAACGCGGCCGCGCGCTTGCTGCTGGGCAGCATCTATATCGACACGGGCGAAGCGCTGTCGGCAGAGAAAGAATTGCGCAAGGCAATGTCGCTGGGCCTCGCTTCGCAGCAAGTGATGCCGCTGCTGGGCAAGGCCTGGCTGATGCTGGGCCAGTTCGACAAGGTGCTGGCCGAGATCGCCGACGATGCGGCGCAGCCCGCCAGCGTGCTGGCCCTGCGCGGCGATGCCTTGCTGGCCCTGGGCCGCCGGGACGAGGCCCGTGCCCTGTACTCGCGCCTGCTCGAAGCCCATCCGGACCAGGTCGAAGCCTTGCTGGGCCTGGCGCGCCTGGCGGCGCTGGACCAGCAAGTGACGGCGGCCGAGCTGCTGCTGGCGCAAGCCCTGAAAAGCGCGCCCGCCAACCTCGACGCCATGCGCCTGCAGGGCGACCTGCTGCGCCTGCAAGGCAAGAACGGCGCGGCGCGGCTCGCCTACATGCAGATTCTCAAGATAAAACCGGACAATACCCAGGCGCACATCGACCTGGCCAACCTCGATATCGTGGAAAACCGCTACCTGGAAGCGGCGGCCCAGCTGGCCACGGCGCGCAAGACGGCGCCCAACAGCCTGGGCTTGCTGCAAGCCCAGGCGCTGCTCGATTTCCGCCAGGGCAAGAACAAGGCGGCCTTGCAAGCCTTGCAACTGGTGCTCAAGGCGGCGCCCGATCACATGCCGTCCATCCTGCTGGCCGGCGCCGTGCAACTGGCGCTTGGCTCGCCGCCGCAGGCAGAAAACTACCTGCGGCGCTTCCTCGCCGCGTATCCCAAACATCTGTATGCCGTCAAGATGATGGCGTCGATCGAATTGATGCGTGGCAAGACCGACGTGGCCATCGACTTGCTGCAACCGATGTTGGCCGCCTTCCCCGACGACGTGGAATTGCTGTCGCTGGCCGGCGAAGCCCACTTGCGCGCGCGCCAGTACGACAAGGCGACAGCGTATTTCGAACAGGCCAGCACCCTGGCGCCGGACACGGCCAGGCTGCACGCGGCGCTGGGCATCAGCCGCCTGGGCATGGGCGAGCACAGCCGCGCCATCAATGAACTGGAACGCGCCAGCATGCTCGACAAGAGCACGCCGCAAGCGGGCACCATGCTGGTGATGACCTTGCTACGCAACAAGCAGAACGACAAGGCCCTGGCCAGCGTCAAGATGATGGAGCAACAGCAGAAAGGCACGAATCCATTGCTGCTGAACCTGAAAGGCGGCGTCTACCTGGCCTTGCGCGATTTACCGGCCGCGCGCGCCAGCTTCGAGCAAGCCCTGGGCATGGACCCTATCTATTTACCCGCGCTGAACAACCTGGCGCAGATCGACCTGGCCGAGAAAAAGCCGGAACAGGCCAGGCAGCGCTTCGAGCGGGCGCTGGCGAAGGCGCCGAAGAATGCCGACCTGTGCGCGGCGCTGGCCAAGCTGGCCGCGTCGCAGGGCAAGACGGACGAGGCGCGGCGCTGGCTCGAGCGGGCCCACCGCGACAATCCCGACGCCGTCGCGCCGGCCCTGCTGCTGAGTAACTTTTACCTGAAGACGGGCGCGCCCGACAAGGCGCTGGAACTGGCGCGCACCTTGCAAACGGGCCATCCGGGCGACGCCGATGCGCTGGCCCTGCGCGCCCAGGTGGAATACAGCGCCGGCCTGGCGCCAGCCGCGCTCGACAGCTACAACAAGCTGGCCAGCATACAGACCACGTCCGCGCCCCTGCAGATGCGCATCGCCAGCCTGCACCTGGCGCTGGGCGACCATCACAATGCGCTGCAAGCCGTCAAGCGGGCGCAGGCGCTTGACCCGGCCCTGCTCGAAGCGCGCGTGGTGGAAGTGGCGATGCTGCTGAATCTGAACCGCCAGCGCGAAGCGCTGGCCGTGGCGCGCCAGGTGCAGGAACAGCAGCCGAAGCTGGCGGCCGGCTACAAGCTCGAGGGCGACGTGCTGATGGAGCAAAAACTGCCGCAGCAAGCCGTCAAGCTGTACCAGCACGCCTTCGGCATCAGCCCCATCGGCCCCTTGCAGGTGCAGCTGTACCGCGCCTTGCAGGCGTCCGGGCAAGAAGGCGAAGCCGAGGCGCACATGGCCACCTGGCTGAAGGCGCATCCGGAAGACTTGCCCACGCGCACCTACCTGGCGGGCACCCGGCTGGCGGCAAAGCAATACCGCGCCGCCATCGAGCACTTCCAGTACGTCGTCGCCAAGGATGGGGCCAATGTGGTGGCCTTGAACGACCTGGCCTGGGCGTATCAGCAGGAAAAAGATCCGCGCGCGCAGGCCACGGCCGAGCAGGCGCTGAAGCTGGCGCCCGACAATCCCGCCGTGCTCGACACCCTGGGCTGGATCGTGCTGGAGCGAGGTGACGTCAAGCGCGCCACGGCCCTGCTGCGCAAGGCGGCGGCGCTGGCGCCGAAGTCGCCCGAAGTGGCGTACCACCTGGGCGCGGCGCTGGCGAAATCGGGCGACAAGGGCGGTGCGCGCAAGCAGCTGGAACAATTGCTTGCCGCCAACAAGGACTTTCCGCAGCGGGCCGCAGCGCAAGCCCTGCTGACCCAGCTCTAGGCCATGGCTGTGCACGCGGCCATGCCCGGCGTGGCGGCGCGGCCGCTGGCCCTGCTGGCGGGCGCGGCCTGCGTGCTGGCCTTGCGCCACTATCCGCTGGGCCACGGCTGGCCCGGCCTGCTGTTTGCCATCCTGCTGCCCGCGTATTTTCTGCTGCTGTGCTGGCGTCCCGCCAGCTGGCTGTTCTGCGTGCCCGCCCTGCTGCCCGTGCTGGACCTGGCGCCGTGGACGGGCTGGTTCTTCCTGGAAGAAATCGATCTGCTGCTGTTGCTGACGGTGGCCTGCGGCTACTGGCGCCTGGGCGGGCCGGCCCAAGGCCCAGCGGCGCGGCTGTCGCCCGCCGCCCGCGTCTGTTTGCTGCTGTGCAGCCTGGCCTGGCTGGTGGCGCTGCTGCGCGGCGTCCTGCCGCTGCCGCACCTCGACTTGAATACCTGGGATAACTACCTGAGCCCCTACAACAGCTTGCGGCTGGGCAAGGCCTGGGCCTGGAGCATGCTGCTGCTGCCGCTGCTGCTGCGCGACGCGGATCCTCCCGCCTTGCGCCGCTACGCGCTGCCGGGCATGCTGGCCGGGCTGGCCATGGTCTCGCTGTTCGCCCTGTGGGAACGGGCCGTGTTTCCCGGCCTGTCGAATTTGTCCAGCGACTACCGCATCACGGCGCCGTTTTCCGCCATGCACACGGGCGGCGCCGCGCTGGACGGCTACCTGGCGTTGAGCCTGCCGTTTGCGGGCCTGTGGCTGGTGCGCGCGCGCAGCCGCTGGCAGGCGGCGCTGGCCTTGCTGCTGCTGGGCCTGGCCCTGCACGCGGCATTCACCACCTTTTCGCGGGGCTTGTACGCGGCCCTGGCCGCAGCCATGCTGCTGGCATTCTGGCACACCCTGCGGACGGCGCCCGCCGCCGCGCGGCACCCACCGGCCCAGCCGCCCGTGCGCAAAATCTTGCTGAGGCTGCTGCTGGCCGGTCTGGGCACGGGCCTGCTCGTGTACACGTTCAGCCTGGCCGGCTACCGGGGCTTGCTGGCCGCCGTCGTCCTGCTTGCGGCCAGTTTCGTGCTGGCGGCGCGGCCCTTGCCGTGGCGTCTGGCGCCGGCCAGCCTGCTGTGCGCGCTGTGCCTGCAGGGCTTGCTGGCCGCCTGGTGGCCGGAAGGGGCAGGCCAGCAAACGGCCGGCTGGCTGAAAGGCCCATATTTCCTGTTTTTGCTGGCGGCCGCGCTGCTGGCGGGCGCGTTGTGGCCCAGCGGCACCGGCGGCAAAGGGCCAGCCAGGCTGGGCCTGGCGATGATGGCGTGGACCATGCTGGCATGCAACCTCGCCTGGATAGGCTGGCACTGGGCCGGACCGCCGGCCCTGCTGCCGGCCGGCCTCGTCGTGGGGCTGGCCACGCTGATGTTGTGCAATGGACGCTTGCGTCCGCCGTTGTGGCGGCTGGACCGGGCCAGCCTGAGCATCGCGGGCGCAGCCGGCATCCTGCTGCTGCTGGCCATACCCGTCTCGGCCAGCTATTACGCCACAGAACGTTTCTCCACCACCGCCTTCGATATGCAAGGCCGCTTGCGCCACTGGCGGCAAGTGCTGGCCATGCAGCCGTCCGACTGGGGCGACCGCCTGTTCGGCATGGGGTTCGGTAGTTTTCCCGCCACGTATTACTGGCACAATCCGCAGCGCGAGGTGCCGGCCAGCATCGCGTATGCCGAGGAAGGCGGCAATCTGGACAATCCCGGCAACAGGTATGTGCGCCTGGCCAGTCCCGGCTACAGCGCCGGCTATGGCGAACTGCTGCGGCTGCTGCAACGCCTGCCCGTGCAGCCTGCCACGCGCTACACCCTGGCGCTCGACGTGCGCCGGACCGGCCCCATGCCCGTGCTGCTGGTGCGCCTGTGCCAGCGGCAATTGCTGTATGCGCAAGGCTGCGTGAACGTTCCGTTGCGCCTGCGCCCTGCGCCGGCCGGCACGCAGGCCAGCACCTGGCAGCATTATGACGTGCCGTTCGACAGCGCCTGGCTGGGCGCGGGGGCCTGGCTGCTGCGTCCACCCGTGCAACTGGAACTGGCGGCCAGCGGCACGGCCACCTCGTCCGTGCTCGAAGTCGATAATCTGAGCTTGCGCGCACCGGGTGGCGAGGAGCTGATCGCCAATGGGCGCTTTACCCAGGCCAACAATTACTGGTTTTTCAGCAGCGACCACCACCACTTGCCGTGGCATATCAAAAGCATGGCCTTGCACTTGCTGGTGGAAACGGGCTGGTGCGGCGCCCTGTCCATGCTGGCCTTGCTGGCTGCGGCCGGCCAGCGCCTGCTGCGCCGCGCCGCGCGCGGCGATCCGGGCGCGCTGGCCTGCGCCGCCGCCTTGCTGGGTTTTCTCGTCGTCGGCCTGTTCGACAGCCTGCTCGACGTGCCGCGCATCGCCCTGCTGTGTTACCTGATGCTGCTGTGCGCGCTGCTGCAGCCCGTGTCATCTCCTCCCGTTGAAAGTACACCGCCATGAAAGCCTTGCTCTCCGCCTTGCTGTCCTGCCTTTTTCTGCTCCTGGTTGCGGCGCCCTGCCGCGCCGATGCGCCGCTGGCGCACACCATCGCGCGCGTCAAGCCGTCCATCGTCGGCGTGGGCAGCCTGCAAAAGACGCGCACGCCGCCGATGAACTTCATCGGCACAGGCTTCGTGACGGGCGACGGCTTGAGCGTGCTGACCTGCGCCCATGTGATCCAGAAACTGCTCGACGCCAATCCGAACGAAGTCATCGGCATACTCACGGGCCAGGGCGAGGCGGCGCAGTTTCGCCCCGCCAAGGTCCAGGCGCTGGACACGGAACACGACCTGGCCTTGCTGCGCCTGGCGGGCGCGCCTCTGCCCGCCCTGGCGCTGGGCGACGCGACCACGGTGCGCGAAGGCCAGGCCATGGCGTTTACAGGATTTCCCCTGGGTACCTTGCTGGGACTGCACCACGTCACGCACCGCGCCACCGTGTCATCGCTCACGCCCGTGGTCATGCCCAGCGAAAATGCGCAGCGCCTCGACGTGCGCCGCCTGGCGCAGTTGCAAAAGGCGCCGTACACGGTGTTCCAGCTGGACGCGACGGCGTACCCGGGCAGCAGCGGCAGCCCCCTGTTCGATCCCGAGACCGGTCTCGTCTACGGTATCGTCAACATGGTGTACGTCAAGGGCCTCAAGGAGACGGCCATCAGCGCGCCCAGCGGCATCACTTACGCGATTCCAGGCAGCCACATGCAGGCGATCTTGCTGAAAAATAAATGACTTCTCAGTTGCGCCCCTGCCTCAGCCGGTCGGTAATGCCAGGCTCATCCCATGTCGGGAAAAAAAAGGGGTAAAACGACCGTTCACCCCCATGCTGTTCCATCAGGCCACCGTACTTGCGGATCTGGGCCCCCATGTAATCGAGGTCCAGCCGTAGCAGCACGGCCGGCGCCCCCACGCGCGTGCACTCGCGCTCGCCGCCGAAGTCCTGGAAACCCAGCATGCGCTTGTAAAACACCACGTGGCGCGGGTTGACTTCGATCACGTAATCCGTAAAGCCGTGAATATTGTGGGCATAGATATAAGAGATATGAATCAGCGCCGCAAACACGCGCTTGCTCACACCCTTGTCGATGGCCAGGCGCGACGGTTCGCACAGGCGGCGGCCCTGCTCGCGCAGGACGTCGAGCTTGTCGCGGAAGTTTTCATCCGCAGGCAAGCCCGTCTCGTCATTGTCGAGGCACAGGGTCATGGTGCCGACGGTGCTGCCGGCCGTTTCCGCAAACAGCGTGATTTTATTCAGCGCATGCGCGGTGCCGGGATCGACGGCATAGCCGCGCCAGCCGTACATCTTGCGGATCAGCAAACTGGCCGCCTCGCGCCGGCCACGCGAATTGGCCATGCGGATATGAAAGCGCTGCAGGTCGAGCTCGTGCTCCATGGCCGGGTCGATCTGCCCCTCGCCCACCACCAGGTCACTCAGGGTGCCTGGGGTGTCGAAGGAAATAATGGGTTCATCTTGAAAGCTCATCTTGTCCTCACGTTCATCGGCTGCCGTTGAGACGGACTGAAGCCAATGCCTTGTGACAAGACAAAAACTGGAGAAGTTCCCAGCTTTAGTTAAAAAAACAGAAGAATTTCACCTTTAGATAGCAAAATTACACGCTGAAATTTGCCGAAAAGTACAAAATGACAAATATAAGTGCTGTTTTGATATTGCCGAGGCCGCTGTTAAAAAAAGCTTTCCGGTATCAGCAGCACATCGCCCGGCCGCATCATGACATTCGCGGAAATATCGCCTTCCTTCAGCAAATCATCGAGGCGGACCCGCAGTTGCTGCTGGTTGCCTTCGCGCATGCGGATGATGCTGGCCTTGTTGCCGGCCGCGAAATCGGTGATGCCGCCCACGGCGATGAGCACGTCCATCAGCGACATGCCCAGCCGGTACGGCAGCGCCTGCGGCTTGGCCGCCTCGCCAATCACCCGGATCTGCTCGCCATACGGGCCCGAGAAATTCGTGACGATGACGGTCACCACGGGCTGCTGGATGAACTTGCTTAAGGCTTGCTCGATGTCGCGCGCCAGCTGGGTCGACGTCTTGCCGCTGGCGGGTAAATCCTCGACCAGCGGCGTGGTGATCTTGCCGTCCGGCCGCACGGCCACCGTCAGCGACACTTCCGGGTTGCGCCAGACGATGATGTTGACGGAGTCGCCCGGCCCGATCAGGTAATCGTGCATGGGCGCGCTGTCGTCGGACGGTGCCAGCGGATGGGACGTGCGGCAGGCGCCCAGCAGACTGGCCGCGCTGGTCAGGCCCAGCGCGTTACGGACAAATGCACGGCGAAACGGATTCATGCGGAGCCTCTTCGAGTCGATGGCGCATCCATGGCCGGCCCCGCAGAACCAGCCTGGGCCGCGAACTTCCTATGATTATTAAAACTCGGCAAGAGAACCTTGAGGCGTATCAAGAAGCAATCATCTTGGGAAATCTTGCTCCACAGCCGCCCTATACTTTGCTTACCCAACAGGCAAGTATTTCTTGCAAGATGCCGGTGTTGTCCGCGCCGCCAGCCCATCTCCCGTGCAGCACCGCACCGCCACCTGAAGGAAGCGACATGGAAGACTTGATACAGCAACTGCTGTCCAGCCTGAAAGGCATCTGGAAGTACCGCTGGCACGCGGTCGTGGTGGCGTGGCTGGTGGCCATCGCCGGCTTCATCCGGGTGATCTCCCTGCCCGACGACTTCCAGACATCGGCGCGCGTGTTTGTCGATACGCAAACCATCCTCAAGCCGCTGATGGCCGGCATGACCAGCGTGCCGAACACGGAACAGCAGGTGGCCATCATGAGCCGCACCCTGCTCAGCCGCCCGAACGTCGAGCGCGTCATGCGCATGGTCGACCTCGACCTGGGCTCGAAGACCGTGCGCGAGCACGAGGCCCAGCTGGACGAGCTGATGAGCCGCATCAAGATCACCGGCACCAACGCCTACGACATCTACACCATCAGCTACAGCGGGCGCGACCCCAAGCTCGTGCGCGACGTCGTGCAAAGCCTGCTGACCATCTTTGTCGAAGGCAGCTTCCAGGGTAAAAAGGGCGATTCGCAAAAGGCGGTGCAATTCATCGACGAGCAGATCAAGAATTACGAGGACAAGCTGAGCGCGGCGGAAAACCTGGTGAAGGAATTCAAGATCCGCAACAACCTGCTGCTGCCGCGCCAGGGCATCGACTATGGCAGCCAGCTGCTGATGTCGTCCGATAGCCTGAACAATGCCAAGCTGGAACTGGTCGAGGCGGAACAGGCACGCAAGGCCATCCTGAGCCAGATCGAAGGCGACGAGCCCGTGCTCGACCTGGAACCGAACGCGGCGGCCATCACGAATCCCGAACTCGACGAGCGCATCGCGTCGATCAACAAGAACCTCGACAGCCTGCGCATGCAATTTACGGAATTGCATCCCGACATCATCGCCTCGAAACGCCTGGTGGCCCAGCTGGAAGAACGCAAGATCGAGGAAAGCAAGCTGAAAACGGCGGCCGGCGATCCGGGCAAGAACTACAGCCCCATGCTGCAGCAACTGAAGGTAGCGTTGACGGACGCGGACGCCAAGGTGGCCGCCATCCGCGCCCGCGTGCAGGAATACAACGCGCGCAACGAGCGCCTGCTGGCGCAGAGCAATGCCGTGCCCGAGGTGGAATCGCAGCTGGCGCAGCTCAACCGCGACTACATCATCAACAAGGAAAACTATGAAAAGCTGATCGGCCGGCGCGAAGCGGCCAAGCTGTCGGGCGAACTCAGTTCCACCACGGACATGATGGCCTTCAAGATCATCGACCCGCCCACGGTGCAATATGCGCCCGTCGGCCCGAACCGCCCGCTGCTGTTTTCCGCGGCGCTGGGCGCGGCCCTGATTGCCGGCGTCGCCACGGCCCTCCTGATCAGCCAGGTGCGCCCCACCTTCCTCAGTCCGTCCGAACTGCGCGACGCCACGGGCTTGAACGTGCTGGGCACGGTATCGATGAACTGGACGCCGCTGCAGCAAGTGCGCCGCCGCCGCGCCCGCTATGGCTTTGGCGCCTGCCTGGGCAGCCTGTTCGTGCTGTACGGCGGGGTCATGACGGCCGCGCTGCTGAAATTCTAGATCCCAAGGAGCGATGATGAGCAGCAAGGACAGCGGCAAGCAGGAACCCACCACCCTCGGCGTGGCCGAGGCCGGCGTGCCCTATACGGTGAACGGTACGCAGGGCGCGGACGCGGCGCGGTCGCCCCGCTACCGCCCCCTGAACCTGGACCGGCTGGCCGAGCAAGGCATGCTCACGCACGACGGCGGGCGCAGCGCGGTGGCCGAGGATTTTCGCATCATCAAGCGCCCGCTGCTGCGTCAGGCGCGCGCCAGCGGCAGCGAGGCCATCCGCCACGGCAACCTGATCGTCGTCACCAGCGCCATGCCGGGCGAAGGCAAGACGTATTGCGCCATCAACCTGGCCATGAGCATCGCCATGGAAATGGATATCACGGTGCTGCTGGTCGATGCGGACGTGGCGCGCCCGTCCGTGCTGAAAGTGCTGGGCCTGCCGCCCGAGCCGGGGCTGATGGATATCCTGCTCGACCCGCAACTGGCCATGGCCGACGTGATCCTGAAAACCAATGTGGCCAACCTGAGCATCCTGCCGGCCGGGCGCAGCAACAAGCACGCGACGGAATTGCTGGCCAGCCGGGCCATGAGCCGCTTGCTGGCGGAAATTGCCAGCCGCTATGGCGACCGCATCGTCGTCTTCGATTCGCCGCCCCTCCTGATCACCAGCGAGGCGCATGCGCTGGTCGGGCAGATGGGACAAGTCGTCATGGTGGTCGAGGCGGAAACGACGACGCAGCACGCCGTCAAGGAAGCGCTGCGGCAGATCGAGTCGTGCGAACACATACATTTGATCTACAACAAGACCAAATCGTTCCCCGGCAACGACTACTACGGCTATGGCCATTACGATTAGCCGCCGGGTTTCGCTAACGCCGCCGCCGTCGCCGCTGCTGCCGTTGCTGCCGTTGCTATCTCTGCTGCTGCCCCTGCCGGCCGGTGCCATCGACTGGCTCGTGAAACCGTCGCTGCGCCTGCGCGAAAGCTATACGGACAACGGCTTGCGCGCACCGTCCGGCCAGGCCCAATCGGACTTCATCACGGAAATCGCACCTGCCATCGCCCTCATCGGCACGGGCCCGCGCCTGCGCGTGCACCTCGATTACAGCTGGCACAAATACCTGTCCGGCCAGCGCGCCGATACCGAGCACCACGAACTGGGCGCCTCGGCCGATGCTGAACTGGTGAAGGACTGGTTCTTCATCGATGCGGACGCCAGCGTGAGCCGGCGCAACATCTCGCCGTTCGGCCCGCAATTGATCGACGACCTGCCCGATACGGACAACGCCAGCACCGTGCGCACCACCGGCATCAGCCCCTACCTGCGCCACCGTTTCCGCGGCCTGGCCACGACCGAGCTGCGTTACACGCGCAACACGGTCGACAGCGGCGGCGACTTGCTGTCCGTGCACAGCGATGAAATGGAATTGCTGCTCAGCGGCGAGCCGCGCGGCAAGGGCTGGACCTGGAACGCCAGCCACGACCTGCGCCGCACGCAGGACAGCAAGCTGGCGCCCATGCGCATGCAGCGCAGCAGCGTGGGCCTGCGCTATCCGTTCAGCAGCAAATGGGCGGCCACGGCCAGCGGCGGCACGGAAAAGGAAGGCTATGTGTCGGCCAGCGGCAAGGCGCCGGCCGGCCGCTTCTGGTCGCTGGGCGGCGTGTGGACGCCGTCGCCGCGCACCAGCGTGGCCTTCAGCACGGGCAAGCGCTTTTTTGGCAACACCTACAGCCTGGACGCCACGTTCCTGCAGCGCCATACCAACTGGCAACTCAATTACAGCGAAAACATCACCACCCTGCCGACGCAATTTTCGCGCCTGGGCGACCGCGACGCGGGCCAGTTGCTCGATCAATTGTGGCGCGGCATCTTTCCCAATGCGCGCGACCGGCGCCTGCGCATCGATGCCTTCCTGCGCTACGCCAACAGCCTGGGGCCGGAACGGGGCGCCATCAATTACTTCAGCCACCGCTATTTCCTGCAAAAGCAACTGAAGCTGACGATGGCGCGCGCCACGGCGAAAAGCACGATGATCGCCGGCATCACGGCCGTCGACCGCACGGCGCAAACGGCCAGCGGCATCGACAGCGGCTTGCTGCCCGGCGTGGAATTCGGCAGCGAAGACCGTACGCGCCAGATGAGCGGCAACCTGGGCTGGAGCTGGAAAGCCAGTTCGCGCACCAGCCTGAACGCCAATGCCGGCTACGCCAGCGTGCGCTCGCTGAGCGTGCCCCGGCACGACAACAACATCACCGTGACGGCCGGCTACACCCGCATCCTGCAGCAGAACATGACAGCCAGCATCGACGTGCGGCACACGCGGCACGCCAGCAACCGCGGCGGCGACTACCGCGAAAACGGCGTCAGCGCCACGCTCACCATGCAATTCTAAGGAGGCCGCAATGTCCGACCCTACTCTTGCGTCCGCCGCGCCGGCGCACCTGCTGTGCGTGGTGGCCGCGCGCCCCAACCTGATGAAGATGGCGCCCATCCTGGCCGCCCTGGCCCGCCAGGCGCCCACCGTGCGCGTGACCTTGCTGCATACGGGCCAGCACTACGACACCGCCATGAATGGCCAGCTGTTTATGGACCTGGACCTGCGCCCGCCCGACATCTGCCTCGATGTCGGCTCCGGCAACCATGCGCAGCAGACGGCCGAGATCATGCGCCGCTTCGACGCCGTGCTCGACGCGCAGCCGCCGCTGGCGCCCGATGCCGTGCTGGTGGTGGGCGACGTCAATTCCACGCTGGCTTGCGCGCTGGTGGCGGCCAAGCGTGACATTCCCGTGATCCACGTCGAGGCGGGCTTGCGCAGCGGCGACCGGCACATGCCCGAGGAAATCAACCGCGTGCTCACCGACCAGTTGTCCAGCCTGCTGCTGACCAGCGAGGAAGGCGCGCGCGCCAAGCTGCTGCGCGAAGGCATCGCGCCCGAACGCATCCATTTTACGGGCAACGTCATGATCGACAGCCTGCGGCAGCAACTGCCGCGCGCGATAACGCCCGCCGCCACCCTGCGCGCCCACGGCCACGCCTGTCCGCCCGCGTATGGACTGTTGACCTTGCACCGGCCGTCGAACGTGGACGACCCGGCGCAGCTGGAAGCGCTGCTGGGGACGCTGGGAGAATTGTCGCAGCAACTGCCGCTGCTGTTTCCCATCCACCCGCGCACCCTGGCCGGCCTGCGTCTGTCGGGCCTGGAACCGCTGCTGGCGCGGCATGCCATCGTCCGCCTGCCGCCGCTGGGCTACCTGGAAATGCTGGGCCTGATGCAAAAGGCGCGCCTGGTGCTGACGGATTCGGGCGGCATCCAGGAAGAAAGCACGGCCCTCGGCGTGCCTTGTTTGACCTTGCGCGCCAATACGGAGCGTCCCGTCACCGTCAGCGACGGTACGAATACCCTGGCCGGCACGCAGCCGGCAACCATTCTCGCGCTGGCGCGAGGCATCCTGGATACGGGCGGCAAGCGGGGCCGCCTTCCGCCCCTGTGGGATGGCCACGCGGCCACGCGCATCGCCGCCGTCATCGCACCCTGGCTGGCGGCGCGCCGGGGGCCGCCATGACGCCGCCGCTGATACTGCGCAACGCGCTCACCATCGACGTGGAAGATTACTTCCAGGTGTCCGCTTTCGCGCCGCACATCGCGCGCGCCGACTGGCCCCGCCTGGAGTGCCGGGTCGAGGCGAACATTGAGCGCATCCTGCTGCTGCTCGACAGCCGGCGCATCCACGCCACCTTTTTTACCCTGGGCTGGATCGCCGAGCGCTATCCGGCCATGCTGCGCCGCGTGGCGGCCGCCGGGCACGAAGTGGCCAGCCACGGCTATGCGCACCTGCGCGCCTGCGACCAGTCGGCCGCGCAGTTCGCCGACGATGTGCGCCGCAGCAAGACCATCCTGGAACAATTGACGGGGCTGGCCGTGCACGGCTACCGGGCGCCCAGCTTTTCCATCGGCGCGGCCAACCTGTGGGCTTTCGACGTGCTGCAGGAGGCGGGCTACCGCTACAGTTCCAGCATCTATCCGATCCGCCACGACCACTACGGCATGCCGGATTCCCCCCGCTTCGCCTGGCGGCCACGGGGGGCGCACGGCATGCTGGAATTGCCCGTCAGCACAGTACGCTTGCGCGGGCGCAACCTGCCGGCCGGCGGCGGCGGTTATTTCAGATTGATGCCGTATGCACTGTCGCGCTGGCTTTTGCGACGCATCAATTCGCGCGACGGGCAAGCTGGCATATTCTATTTTCATCCTTGGGAACTCGATCCCGGCCAGCCGCGCCCGACGGGCCTGAGCGCGAAAACGCGCTTTCGCCACTATGTGAACCTGGGGCGCATGGAAGCGCGGCTGGGGCGCCTGACCCGCGATTTCTCCTGGGACCGCATGGACCGTATCTTTCTGGAAAGCACATGATGCACGAGGCCAGCCTTGCTCCCGACCCGCTACAGTCCCGCGCCGCCATCGCCGTGCGGTCGCTGCAGGGGCACGAGCATGCGCGCTGGGATGCCTTTGTCGACACCTGCCCGGAAGCGACCTTCTTTCACCGCGCCGGCTGGCAAACCATCATGGAGCAAGGTTTCAAGCACGACAGCTATTTTTTGTACGCGGAACAGGACGGGCGCATCGCCGGTGTGCTGCCGCTGGCCCATCTGCGCAGCCGCCTGTTCGGCTCCGCCCTCGTCTCGCTGCCCTTTTGCGTGTACGGCGGCATCGCCGGCGGCAGCGCGGCCGTGCGACTGGCCCTCGATGGCGCGGCACTGGCGCTGGCGCGGCGCCTCGGCGTGGGGCACCTGGAATACCGCTGGCGCGAAGTGCCAGAAAGTGCAGACCCTTCCTGGCTGCACAAACCCCTGTACGCCACCTTCCGCCGGTCCTTGCTGCCCGATGCCGAGCAGAACCTGCTGGCCATTCCCCGCAAGCAGCGCGCCGTCGTGCGCAAGGCCATCACGGGCGGCCTGCACAGCGCCATCGACTATGACCTCAACCGTTTCTACCCGATCTACGCGGCCAGCGTGCACCGGCTGGGCACGCCCGTCTTCGCGCGCCGCCATTTTGCCCTGCTGCGTTCGGTGTTTGGCGACGCCTGCCAAATCCTCACCGTCTATCACGGCCAGCAGGCGCAAGCGAGCGTGCTGCTGTTCTATTTCCGCGATGAAGTATTGCCATATTACGGCGGCGGCAGCGTGCTGGCGCGCAGCACGGGCGCCAACGACTTCATGTACTGGGAAGCGATGCGCCGCGCCTGCGCGCGCGGCTACCGCCTGTTCGATTTCGGCCGCAGCAAGCTGGGCACGGGGGCATACGACTTCAAGAAGAACTGGGGCTTTGCGCCGCAGCCGCTGCCCTACGCCTACCAGCTCGTGCGTGCCAAGGCCTTGCCGGAAGTCAACCCACTGAATCCGAAATATGCGCTGTTCATCCGTGCCTGGCGCCGCCTGCCGCTGCCGCTGGTCAACCTGCTGGGGCCGCACATCGTGCGGCAGCTGGGCTAAGCGACGGGACCCACCATGCGTGAACTGCTATTCCTTGCCCACCGCCTGCCGTATCCGCCCAACAAGGGCGACAAGATACGCTCGTGGCACATGCTGCAATACCTGAGCCGGCATTTCCGCGTGCACCTGGGCTGCTTCATCGACGATGACGACGACTGGCAGCACGCAAAAACCGTGGCCGCCCTGTGCGCCAGCACGCGCTTCATCGGCTTGCGACGCGGCGCGGCCCGCTGGCGCGCCATGCAGGCGCTGCTGTCGCGCCAGGCCATGAGCGTGCAGTACTACCGCGATGATGGCCTGCTGCAATGGGTCGACGGCTTGCTGTCCTGCGGCAAGGTGCGCCACGCGCTGGCCTTTTCCGGCCCCATGGCGCAATACATCGACGGCAGCGCGGGCCGCGCCCTGCACCGCGTGATCGATTTCGTCGACGTCGATTCCGACAAATGGCGCCAGTACGGCGACAGCAAGCCCTGGCCTATGTCGCAGCTGTACCGGCACGAAGCGCACATGCTGCTGCAGTACGAACGCCATATCGCCCAGCAGTTCACGGCTGCCAGCTTCGTCTCGCCGGCCGAAGCGGCCCTGTTCCGCCAGTGCGCCCCGATGGCGCGGCGCAAGACGGGATTTTTCAATAACGGCGTCGACACGGCATATTTCACGCCCCTGCCGGACCAGCCCCCCGTCTATCCGCCCGGCGTGCAGGCACTAGTGTTTACGGGCGCCATGGATTACTGGCCGAACATCGACGCCGTGCAATGGTTCGTGCGCCACGTCTGGCCCGCCTTGCGGCGCCAGTTTCCCCAGTTACAGTTTTATATCGTCGGCAGCGCGCCCGTGCCCGCCGTGACGGCGCTGGCCAGGATAGCTGGCGTGGTGGTGACGGGCAAGGTGCCCGACATCCGGCCCTACCTGGCCGGTGCGGCGCTGGTCGTGGCGCCCCTGCGCATCGCCCGCGGCGTGCAAAACAAGGTACTTGAAGCGATGGCGATGGGCAAGGTCGTGCTGGCCACGCCGCAGGCACTCGAAGGCATCGCCGCTCAGCCAGGCCTGGAACTGCTGCTGGCGCGCGACGACGTCGAATTCATCCACCATGCCGCGCGCGTGCTGCGCCATGCCCAGGGCGGCGCAGCCGAAGGGAGCGGCGCGGCCATGGGCGCGGCGGCGCGCCAGCTGGTCTTGCAGGATTACAACTGGGAACGCAATCTGCGGGGCCTGGGCGCCATGCTGGGCCTGCCTGCCGAGACGGATGCCGATACCGATGCGGCTGCCAGCGGCGCCAGCGCGCCTTTGCTGCCCGTGCGGGAGCCATCCACATGAGCGTGCAACTCGACCCGGTGGCCCGCTTGCCGGACGCGGCCGTCTGGCGGCACGGGCACGCCCAGGGCCAGCAGCAAGCCCTGCTGCTCCTGCTGCTGGCCCTGGCCGCCATCGTGCTGCTGTACCACGCCACCTTCTGGTCGATGGTGGAACTATGGTCCCGCTCGCAAACCTTCGCGCACGGTTTCTTGATCGTGCCCATCAGTTGCTGGCTGGCCTGGCGCCAGCGCGCCCGCCTGGCCGCGCTGGCGCCCCAGCCGTCCCGGCCGGGCTTGCTGCTGCTGGGCGTACTGGGCCTGGCCTGGCTGCTGGCCGACGCCGCCAACGTGCCCGTGGTGGAACAATATGCGGCCACAGCCATGCTGCCCGCCTGCGTGCTGGCCATCCTCGGCCCACCGGCCGTGCGCCTGCTGGCCTTTCCGCTCGCGTATCTGTTTCTCGCCGTGCCGTTTGGCGAAGTCTTCCTGGAACCGCTGATCGACTTCACGGCCGCCTTCACCGTTACCGCGCTGCAATGGACGGGCGTGCCCGTGTTTCGCGATGGCAGCAATTTTTCTCTGCCCACCGGCAACTGGTCGGTGGTGGAGGCGTGCAGCGGCTTGCGCTACCTGATCGCCGCGCTGGCCCTGGGCGCCCTGTACGCCCATGTCAACTTCCACAGCGCGCGGCGGCGCCTGGCCGTCATGGCCGCCGCCCTGCTCGTGCCCATCCTCGCCAATGGCGTGCGCGCCTACCTGATCGTGATGCTGGGCCACCTGAGCGACATGCGCCTGGCCGTGGGCATCGACCACCTGATCTATGGCTGGCTGTTCTTCGGCCTGGTGGCGTTGCTGCTGTTCTGGCTGGCCGCGCGCTGGCGCGAACTGCCGCCGGCGCGCGCCGTGCCGCCGGCTCGGCCGGCACGCCTGGGCGCCGCCGCGGCCAGCCCGCGCGCCGTCGTGCGCGCCAGCGTCGCCTGCCTGCTGCTGGCGGCCGTGTGGCCGGTATTGGCGCTGGCCAGCCACCGCGATGATGCTCCCAAGCTACCCGCCGTCGTGCTGGCACTGCCCGATCCGCCCGCCTGGCATCGCCTGCACGACGCTCCACCTGCCTGGCAAGCGCCGTATGCGGGCACGCCCGCGCGGTTTGCCGCCACGTATGCGCGCCAGGATGGCGACGGCGCGCCGGTGCAACTGCAACTGCACTGGTATGCGCGCCAGGCGCGCGATGCCGAGCTGCTGACGCACCAGGCCTCGCCCTACGGCGCGCGCTGGATGCCATTGGCGCAGGGCGTGCGGCACGTCAACCTGTCCGGCGGCCAGATAGGGGTGCGCGAAAGCGTGCTGGCCCACGGCGGCGAACGCCTGCTGGTGTGGCGCGTGTATCGCCAGGGCGGCGTCGTCACGGCCAGGCCCGTGCTGGTAAAACTGCTGCTGGCGCAAGCCAAGCTGCTGGGCAGGCGCCAGGATGGCGCCGACATCATCGTCTTTGCCGCCTACGACGAGCTGGCGCCGCCGCCGCGCGCGCAGCTGCAAGCCTTTATGCGGGCGGCGCTGCCCGTCATCGAACAACGCTTGCAGGAGTTGCCGCATGGCCCTTGACTTCGATACCGGCGGCACGGGGGGCGCCAGCACGGCCCCGCTGATCGTGCACGTGATCCACCAGCTCGATGTGGGCGGGCTGGAAAACGGCCTGGTCAACCTGATCAACCATTTGCCGCCGGAACGCTACCGCCACGCCATCGTCTGCATGAAGAACGCCACCGCGTTTCGCCTGCGCCTGACCACCCCGGGTGTCGACATCATCAGCCTGGACAAGCGCGAAGGCAAGGACTGGCGCCACTATCTGCACCTGTACCGCGTGCTGAAACGCTTGCAGCCGGCACTCGTGCACACGCGCAACCTGGGCTGCCTTGAAGCGCAGCTGCTGGCCTGCCTGGCCGGCGTGCGCCTGCGCGTGCATGGCGAACACGGGCGCGACATGAGCGACTTGCACGGCACCCGCCGCAAATACCGGCTGCTGCGCAAATGCATGCTGCCGCTGGTGCAGCATTTCATCGCCGTCAGCGCCGACCTGGGGCTATGGCTGGTGGACGCCATCGGCGCGGCGCCCACGCAGGTGTCGCACATCGGCAACGGCGTCGACAGCGTGCAGTTTCACCCGCGCCTGGGGCCGCCGGCCGCCGTGGGCCCGCCCGGTTTCCTGTGCAACGGCGCCTTCGTCATCGGCAGCGTGGGCCGCATGGCGACCGTCAAGGATCACGCCTCGCTGGTGCAGGCCTTTTTGCTGTTGCTGGCGCAGCCGGGCGCCCGCGCGCGCCTGCGCCTGCTCATCGTCGGCGACGGGCCGTGCCGCCAGGCTTGCCTGGACCTGCTGCAGCAAGCCGGCGTGGCGCACCTTGCCTGGCTGCCCGGCGCACGCGACGACGTGGCGCAACTGCTGCGCGCGATGGACCTGTTCGTGCTGCCCTCGCTGGCCGAAGGCAGCTCGAACACCATCCTCGAAGCGATGGCGACGGGTCTGCCCATCGTTGCCACGCAGGTGGGCGGCAACGCGGAACTGGTGCAGTCGGGCTGGAGCGGCACGCTGGTGCCGCCCGGCTCTCCCGAGATGCTGGCCGACGCCATGCTCGACTACTACAGCATGCCCGAACTGGGCCCACGCCACGGCGCGCGCGGGCGGCGCCAGGTGCTGGCCGAGCACAGCCTGCCCGCCATGGCCGGCGCCTACCTGGCCGTATACGACCGCCTGACGGGCGCGCGCCAGCCGTCTCCCCTGTCCACCACTCCCTGAAAGGCCACCCATGTGCGGCATCAGCGGCATCTTTGATTTGCAGGGCCAGCGCGACATCGACGTGCTGCTGCTGGCGCGCATGAACCACAGCCTGCGCCACCGTGGGCCGGACGAAGGCGGCTTGCACCGCGAGCCGGGCCTCGGCCTGGCGCACCGGCGCCTGTCCGTGATCGACCTGGCCAGCGGCCAGCAGCCGCTGTTCAATGCCGACCGCAGCATCGCCATCGTCTTCAATGGCGAAATCTATAACTATCGCAGCCTGATGGCGGAGCTGCGCCAGTTCGGCCATCAATTCCGCACCAGCAGCGACACGGAAGTCATCGTCCACGCCTGGGAACAGTGGGGCGAGCAATGCGTGCAGCGCCTGCGCGGCATGTTCGCCTTCGCCCTGTGGGACCGCCGCCGCCACCTGCTGTTCCTGGCGCGCGACCGCCTGGGCGTCAAACCCCTGTATTACGGCGAGGCGCAGGACGGCACCCTGCTGTTCGGCTCCGAACTCAAAGCCCTGCTCGCCCATCCGGCCATGCCGCGCGCGCTCGACCCGCTGGCCGTGGAAGAGTATTTCGCCTACGGCTACGTGCCCGAGCCGCGCAGCATTTTCCAGCACGCGCGCAAGCTGCCGCCCGGGCATACCCTGTCGATACGCGCCGGCCAGCCGCTGCCCGCGCCGCAAGCGTACTGGGACATCCCGTTCACGCCGAATCCGCCCGCCAGCGAGGCGCAGGCGGCCGACGAATTGCTGGCGCGCCTGCGCGAAGCCGTGCGCATCCGCATGGTGGCCGAAGTGCCGCTCGGGGCATTCCTGTCCGGCGGCGTCGATTCAAGCGCCGTCGTGGCGCTGATGGCCGGGGCCAGCGCCACGCCCGTCAACACGTGCTCCATCTCGTTCGGCGACCCGGCCTGGAACGAAGCGCGCTACGCCGACCTGGTGGCGCGCCGCTACGGCACGGCGCACCACGCGCGCCAGGTGGAGCAGGACGACTTCGAACTGATCGACCTGCTGGCCAATCTGTACGACGAACCGTTCGCCGACAGTTCCGCCATGCCCACGTACAGAGTCTGCCAGCTGGCGCGCCAGCGGGTCACGGTGGCCCTGTCGGGCGATGGCGGCGATGAAAGCCTGGCCGGCTACCGGCGCTACCGCCTGCACACGCGCGAAGAAAAGGTCCGCAAGGCGATGGATCCGCTGTTGCCGGCCGGCTTGCGCCAGTCGCTGTTCGGCACCCTGGGGCGGCTGTACCCGAAGGCCGACTGGGCGCCGCGCTTCCTGCGCGCCAAAACCACCTTCGAAGGCCTGGCGCGCGACACGACGGACGCGTATTTTCACGGCGTCAGCCTGCTGGGCGACGCCATGCGCGCGCGCCTGTTCAGCCCCGAGCTGCGGCGCAGCCTGCAAGGCTACCGCGCCGTCGAGGTGCTGCGCCGCCATGCGCTGGCCAGCCCCGCGCAAGATCCCCTGTCGCAAGTGCAGTACCTGGACCTGAAAACCTATCTGCCCGGCGATATCCTGACGAAAGTCGACCGGGCCAGCATGGCGCATGCGCTGGAAGTGCGCTCGCCCCTGCTCGACCATGAACTGGTGGCGTGGATGTCGGGCCTGCCGCCGCAGTTCAAGCTGCGGCGCGGTGTAGGCAAGTATTTGCTGAAGAAAGCCCTGCGCCCGCTGCTGCCCGATACCCTGCTGTACCGCCAGAAGATGGGCTTTTCCGTGCCGCTGGCCGACTGGCTGCGCGGCCCGCTGCGCCAGCGCCTGCAACAGCGGCTGCTCGGTCCCACGCTGGCGCAGTGCGGCCTGTTCGACATGGACTACGTGCGCCTGCTGCTCGATCAGCATGCGAGCGGGCGGCGCGACTACAGCGCGCCGTTATGGTCGCTGCTGATGTTCGAGGCCTTTTTGCGCCAGGTGCTGCCGGCGGGCGCACAAAAAACGCCGGCGCCCGCGCCCGCCATGGCGGTGGAGTAAATCCATGCGCATCCTGCACATCCTCGACCACTCGCTGCCCCTGCACAGCGGCTACACGTTTCGCACCCTGGCCATCCTGCGGCAGCAGCGCGCGATGGGCTGGCACACGACGCAGCTCACCAGTGCCAAGCAGGGGCCGGCCGACGGCGCGCAGCAGCTGGTCGACGGCTGGCATTTCTACCGCACGGCGCCCAGTGCGCGCTGGTGGACGCGCCTGCCCGTGCTGCGGCAGGTGGCCGTCATCGTCGGCCTGGCCGTGCGCCTGCGCCGGCTGGCGCAACGGATCAAACCCGACATCCTGCATGCGCATTCGCCGGCGCTGAACGCCATCGCCGCCCTCAACGCGGGCCGCGCGCTGGGCATTCCCGTCGTGTATGAAGTGCGCGCCTTCTGGGAAGACGCGGCCGCCGACCATGGCAGCAGCCGGCCCGGCGGCCTGCGCTACCGGCTCACGCGCGCGCTGGAAACCTACGCGCTGCGCCGCGCCGATGCCGTCACCACCATCTGCGACGGCTTGCGGCGCGAGCTGTGCGCGCGCGGCGTGCCCGCGCATAAAATCACCGTGATTCCAAACGCCGTCGATGCGGGGGCCTTCAGCGTCACGGCGCCCGACGACTTGTGGCTGGCGCGCAAACTGGGCTTGCACGGACACCTGGTCATCGGCTTCATCGGCTCGTTTTATGCGTACGAGGGACTGGCCCTGCTGCTGCGCGCCATGCCGCGCCTGCTGGCGGCGCAGCCGGCATTACGGCTGCTGCTGGCCGGCGGCGGTCCGCAAGAGGCGGCGCTGTGGGCGCTGGCGGCGCAACTGGGTGTAGACCACGCCGTGGTCTTCGCAGGCAGAGTGCCGCATGCGCAGGTGGCCGCCTATTATCAGCTGGTCGACATCTGCGTGTATCCGCGCCTGCCGATGCGCCTGACGGAACTGGTAACGCCCTTGAAACCGTTGGAGGCGATGGCGCAGGGCCGCCTCGTGGTGGCGTCCGACGTGGGCGGCCACCGCGAACTGGTCGAGCATGGCAAGACGGGCATGCTGTTTCGCGCCGGCGACGCCGAGGCGCTGGCGCAGACCATCTTGTCGCTGCTGCTGGCACCCGCCAGCTGGCCGGCGCTGCGGCGCCAGGCGCGCGCCTTCGTCGAGACGGAGCGCAGCTGGGGCGCCAGCGTGGGCCGCTATGCGCCCGTGTATGCGCGCGTGACGACGGCGCGCATGGCGGAGGAACTGGCAGGAGTCGCGCCATGATCTTCGCGGGCCTGCGCATCGCGCTGGTCGGCCCGCTGCCGCCGCCGGCCGGCGGCATGGCGAATCAGACGGCGCAACTGGCGCGCAAGCTGCGCGAAGATGGCGCGCATGTGCAGCTGCTGGCCGTCAACGGGCCGCATCTGCCGCCATGGCTGGCGCGCATCCGCTACCTGCGCGCGGCGCTGCGCCTGCCCGTGCACCTGTGGCGCCTGTGGCGCACGGCCAATACCGTCGACCTGTTCCACATCATGGCCAATTCCGGCTGGTCCTGGCATCTGCAGGCCGCGCCCGCGCTGTGGATCGCCAGCCTGAAAGGCAAGCCGGCACTGCTCAATTACCGGGGTGGCGAAGCGGCCGTTTTTTTCGCCCGCGCGCCGCGCCTGGTGGCGTTCAGCCTGCGCCGCGCCAGCGCCATCGTCGTGCCGTCGGCCTACCTGGCCGGCGTTTTCGAACAATATGGCCATACGGCGCATATCGTGCCGAACGTGCTGGACTTGCAGCGCTTTACGCGCGCCACATCCGCCGCGCCGCGCGCGCCAGTGGCCGATGGCCCGTGCATCCTCGTGGCGCGCCACCTGGAAGCGCTGTACGACAATGCCAGCGCCGTGCGCGCCTTCGCCATCGTGCGCGAGGCTTTTCCTGCGGCGCGCCTGGTGCTGGCCGGCGGCGGGCCGCAGCGCGCGGCGCTGGCGCGCCTGGCCAGGTCGCTCGGCGTTCTGGACGCCGTGCGTTTCGCCGGCCCCGTCGACAACGCCGCCATGCCCGCCCTGTACCAGGCCAGCGACGTCGTCCTCAATCCCAGCCTGGCCGACAACATGCCCAATTCCGTGCTCGAGGCGCTCGCCTGCGGCGTGCCCGTCGTCAGCACCAACGTGGGCGGCATCCCCGCCCTGCTGCAAGACGGCGTGACGGCGCTGCTGGTGCCGCCCGGCGATCCGGCCGCCATGGCGCAGGCCATCCTGTCGCTGCTGCGCGACCCGCCGCGCACGCAGGCGCTGGTCGACGCGGGCCTGGCGCACGCCGCCACCTTTGGCTGGCCCGATATCGCGCCCAGGCTGGCCGCCCACTACCGCCGCATCCGCGCCGCGCCCCGTCCTGGCGCCTACACGCGCTGCGTCGCCCGCTGGCTGTTTCCCCTGCATGAATGGATCAAAGGCCACCACAGCGCGCGCCTGCTGCGCCGGCTGGAACGCTCGCAGTGGTGGAGCACGGAGCAGCTGCAGGAATGGCAGCTAGCGCGCCTGCGCGCGTTGCTGCGCCATGCGGGCGAACACGTGCCGTATTACCGCGCCCTGTTCGCCCGCAGCGGTTTCGATCCGGAACAGGTGCGGCAACTGGCCGACTTGTCGCGCCTGCCGCTGCTGAGGAAGGTTGATATCGCCAGCGCGCGCGACAGTTTCAAGTCGGCGCGCGCCGTGGGTTTGCGCCCGTTCGCCACGGGCGGATCCAGCGGCGAACCGCTGCAATTTTTTCTTGGTAGGCGCAGGGTCAGCCACGACATCGCCGCCAAATGGCGTGCCACGCGCTGGTGGGGCGTCGACATCGGCGACCGCGAAGCCGTGCTGTGGGGCTCGCCCATCGAACTGCACGCGCAAGACCGCGTGCGCCGCGTGCGCGACGCGCTGCTGCGCACGACCTTGCTGCCCGCGTTTGCCATGTCGCCCGACCGCCTCGATGGTTATGTCAGGCAATTGCGCAGCTGGCGTCCGCGCATGCTGTTCGGCTACCCGTCCGCCCTGTGCCGCATCGCCAGCCACGCCAGCGCGCGCGACCTGCCGCTCGACGGCCTGGGCGTGAAAGTGGCGTTCGTCACGGCCGAACGCCTGTACGACGAGCAGCGCGCGCAAATCGCCGCTGCCTTCGGCTGCGCCGTGGCCAACGGCTACGGCGGGCGCGACGCGGGCTTCATCGCCCACGAATGCCCGGAAGGCGGCATGCACATCACGGCCGAAGACATCATCGTGGAAATCGTCGACGGCCAGGGCCAGCCGCTGCCGCCAGGGGCCACGGGCGACATCGTCGTCACCCACCTGGCCACGCAAGACTACCCCTTCATCCGCTACGCCACGGGCGACGTGGGCGCGCTGGGCACCGAGCCGTGCGCCTGCGGCCGCGGACTACCCCTGCTGCAGAAAATCGAAGGGCGCAGCACGGATTTCCTCACGGCCGTCGATGGCACCGCCATGCACGGCCTGGCCCTCGTCTACATCGTGCGCGAACTGCCGCAGGTGCGCAGTTTTAAAATCATCCAGGAAAGCCTGCTGCGCACGCGAGTCCTGCTGGTCTGCCTGCCGCGCCTGGACGCCGCCACGCGCACAGCCATCGTCACCGGCTTCCAGGCCAGGCTGGGCGCGCAGGTGGACATCGCCATCGATGAGGTCGACGAGATCGCGGCGGAGGCGTCGGGGAAATACCGCTATGTGGTGAGCGCAGTGACGCAGGCAGGCAGCCCGTAGTTAGCTGGCAGCGCGGCCCGCAGGCAGCGACAGCAGAATTTTCCCGTGCTCGGATTGGAAAAGCTGCCTCGCATTTGCTTCAAGCGAGCGATAAACCTCGCTGCGCGCTCCGGCACCACCGCGTATCATTTCTTGATGTAAACCATTCATGAACCGACGGAAAACTTGCAAACCATCGTTGAATCGCCCCGCACCATCGAGCAGGATATGTTCTGCAAGCCGCAGTTTGCCAATACGCGCGCAAAGCAGATATTCGATATGAATTCCCGCGGGCATCATGTCGAGCATTAATTGGGCGAAATTGGTGATCGACGTTAAATGCGTTGGGGACACGTCTTTGGACGACTTCGCCATGGCAAGAATATTATCGATAAAGGACAGGATTTCATTGCGTTTCGCCGCCATGCTGGTCAACAGCGGAATGGCAAGCTCACGTATTTCCGATGCCAGGCTACGATCCTGCAACAAGGTTCGCGCTGCCTCTACCAGTCCTACATATTCACTGATCTTACCCATGTAAAATACAATGTGTTGCGACCGCACATCTTGCGCAATGACATCGACAGCGGCCTGGATTTTATCCAGTTTCTTTGCCAAATATTTTGTCTGCACCACGATCGCGGCAAGAATAATGCCGGTCGACACGGCTGCGGCGATCACCGTCGTCGCCTGCGCCATTTTCAGCGCTTCTTCCACGCTCTTGGCCGCACTTTCCTTGAATGGAAGATGCTGGATGATGCCAGACCCGCCGCTGCCCTCGGCCCAGTATGCCACGCCGTCATGTATGGCTGCCTTGCCTTCCGCCATCGCTTGTATCAACACTGGCTTCAATTTTGCCTGGTCGATGATCCATATTGTTTCTTGCAGCATTTATACTTCCTTAGAAAAATTCACGTGCTTCACATTCTCGGCGCATATAAGCGATTTGAATGACGGCAGGAATCGTTACCCGATAAGCGGCGCCGCTGATTGCGGGCACGGTGAGCGCGGCCGATACGGCCAATCCGACAGGACCGGCAAACATGGCCAGGCTTCTGCCCAGACCACCTGTCGCAATGACGCCAAGCGCCCGTCCCGCGAACATGCTTGCAGCGGATCTGGCAATCAGCGAAGATATTTGCAGGGAACCGATGCCACTCAACAAGGCCGCTTTCAGCAAGGCCAATCCTTCCCCATCGCGTGAGTTGTAGCCGATATCAAATTCCTTCAGCAGCGAAGCGCGTTGTTCCGCACCGAGCTTTTCCCAGGCATCGCCGATGAATTTCTCCAGCAGCTTGTTTTCCATCGCATAGGCGGAACTGTTTTTTTCCGTTTTGACTTTCTGGTTATCGCACACGTCCGACAAAATCTCCTTGTACAACACGCCATCGCCACGAAACAGGTTGACGATAGTGTCGCCGCCGAAATGCTGAAGCTCGCCGGCAATCAACTGCCAGCATTGCCGGTACTGGTCCGTCTTTCCAGCAAACTTCTTGAAGTTATCATCTGCAAGAAGTTCGCTGGCCATGCGAGCCGACTGATCTTTGTCGTGCGTGAGATAGCCAGCCAAAATACGCAAATCCTCTTCCTTGCAATACTGCAGGAATACGAGGTCTTCATCGACGCGATATTTAATACCCATATTTCCCCTTGGTAATTTTCTTGTATTGTATTTTTAATTGCACCCAACTTACAAGGCAAAACAAGGAAAAACATGCAATATAAAGCCGATGCCACTTTTATTCTCTCATTGGCGCATGACGGCGCGGAACTGGCATTGGCACTGCAATCGAGCCTGCCACTGTCGCCGGCATATGCGCCGCTGTAACGTGTGACAGTGCTGGCAGCATGGTGGAAGTCAAAACGGCCAAGACAGCTTCGCGTTAGCGTATGGCCTTCACCAACACTCTTCGGCCGAGCGTGATTGCAGGAACACAGCCAGCACCTTGCGAAACGGATGATGCGCGGAGGTTCAGCTATTTCAAAAGGCTGCTGTTCATTACTATTTCCCTTACTTTTATTTCGAAATGGTAATGAACGCCACTATCTTCGCTAAACTGATTTTCCAAAACAATGACATCAACATCTTTTTCAGGGAAATAGACTTTGATCGAGGCAAAGCCCAAGCCCTTCCCGGAATGGCCTATATACTTGACCGTATCCTTGTCACTCACATAAACACCGTAACCATAACCGATTTCTCCGTCACCGAAAGCCACGTGCTGACTGGATATGGAATAATTCGTCATCAGCTTATAGGTTTCGGCTTTTAAAATCTTCCCCTTATGAAGTTTCTCATCCCAGATATTTAAGTCCTTCACATTTGAAACAATTCCTCCTGCCGGGATGAAGCCTGTCCAGTCTTTTCCCTGAACAGGATGTTCCTTCAGTGCGAATACATTTTTCGTGTTGACATATCCATTGATGACGTTATTATTCTTGTTTTCCTCATAGCAAAAACTATTCACCATCCCCAGCTCTCTGAACAGCTCATGCGCTGCATCGACATAGACTTTTCCGCTGACTTTTTCAAAAATATTGCTCAGCATTGAATAAGTCGTAACGCCATACAGAAAGTCCGTTCCGGGCTTGAAGCTGAGTGGCTTGTCGATTTCCGTGATTCCTGCTGAAAAGTTGAGCAGTTGATGCACCGTCACCTCGTCGGCCCAGGCCTGCGGCAAATCGGGCAAATATCTTCTAACGGGACTTTGCAAGTCTATCGTGCCTTTTTCAACTTCCCTCAAAATCAACACAGCCGTAATTTGCTTGCTATTCGACATGATTCGGAAATTATCTTCCAGCCTTAACCGTGTTTTATTTTTAACATCAGAATAACCAAAGGCTTTTGCGTATTTCTCCTTGCCATTCTTCGTGATGAGAATGACGCCATTAAAGCTTCTAGGACTTGTTGATTTGACCAAGTTGTCGATCTTGGCGGAATAATCATCTTCCTTTTCCGCATGTGAATGATCGCCAACTTGGGCAGTCACGAATGTGGATGTCATCAACAAAAAAGAAAGTGCAGATATTGTCAGTGGCAGCATCGTTTTTCTTTCAATATGGAGATTCTGGTTTGATTTATTATTTCCAATGAACAAAAAATTCTACAAGATTGATCACCTGACAAGTACTGGCCTGTCAGTGAATGCGGATCCAGGCGCGCAAAAGAATGAAGGCTAGCCACGCCGGGCGTTCAGTCGTCCACCAGATCGAAGTCGGTCAGCAAACCGTCCGCGGTCAGGTAAACCAACAATTTTCGCTCCGGCTTGATGCCGCTCACGTGGAAGGCAAGGACGCTGTCCACCTTGCTGCCATGCCGTTCGATCTCGCGGCCAGCAACAGCTTGCTCGTGCAAAAAAGTCAGCGACTTGACATTGACCAGTTCGCCAATCGCCTGTGTGCCAAAATTGTTCTTGATGCCGGGCGTGGCAAAATCCGAATTGGCCAGGGCGCTGCCGCCACGCCCAATGTCGGACAGCAAGGCCTGCACATTCCGGGTGCGCGCAGGCTTGGGGTCGGTGCGTGCTGCCAATGTGTGCAGCAGCGGGCCGATGCGCGGCGCCGTGTTGGCTTTGTCTTTGGTCGTCACGACGACGCCTGTCACCTCTGCCTGCGCATCGACGACGAACGCCAGTTCGCAATTGCGCGACGTCGAATGGAAGCGGTGTGGGCCGACAGGCACGAACACTTCGTCAGGCAAGCCATCGAAAATACTACGTAGCTGGCCACCCTGCATATCGAAGGTTCCCATCGTGTTGTTCGCCAACTCGTAGCGGCCCGTGTAGCGGATGAGTTCCTTGGCATCGATGTTGATGGCGGGTTGCCTGAGCAACACGTCATAGTCGGCTTCTGGCCAGTGATAAGCGCGGCCGATGGCGGCCGTCAGGCGGTCCATCATGCGGGAATTGTCATTTGCGTTAATCATGATCACGGCCCCCTGGCCGGTCCGGGAAAATGCCGTCAGCAAGGTATCGAAGCCTTCGTCACGTCCACCGTGCGAGAAGCGTTGCGCGCTGCCGCTGCCGTGAAGGAAGACGCCCAGGCCCGCGTTCTCTTTTTGCGGACTCAGCATCTGCCGGGCCAAGGCTGCCGAGATGACGGGGTTGGACGTGCCAGCCAGGGACTGCTGTACCCCGATGGCGAAGCGCGCCAGGTCCGACGCGTTGGTCCATAAGCCGGCCGCCGCCATTTCAGGGTACACATGCCAGCGTCCCGCGACCAGGCTGCGGTCGGCAAGGTGGCCGCTGGCATTCAGGCGCGCGCGCTCGGCTGGCGGCGGTTGCAAATAGGAGCTCTCGTTCATGCCCAAGGGATTGAGGACGGCGTCGCGCATGTAGTCGGGAAACGCCTGGCCGCTCACGTCGGCCACCATTTGTTGCATGACGGTATAGCCGCCACCCGAGTAACGCACCTTGCTGCCTGGAACGATGTCAACGCGAATGGCTGCGGTATTCGCGGGCTTCTCGCCGTCGAGCACCTGGACCACGCTGGGTACTGGCGCATTGCTGGCATAGCCGGGAAAGCCGTGCACGTTCAGTCCCGCGTTGTGGCTGAGCAGCCTGCGCAGGGTCACCTTCTCTTCGGCCGACAAGGCGTTGTCCGGCAGCTTCCACGTGCGCAGCCTGGTGTTGACGTCATCGTCAAGCGCAAGCTTGCCTAGCTCGACCAGGTGCAACGCCCCCAGCGCGGCCACCGGTTTGCTGACCGAACCGGCCTGGAACAGTGTGTGCGGGCTGACCGGCGTCTTGCCGCCCTTTTCCGTGACACCGTACCCTTGCGCCCTGACAATCTTGCCGTTCTCGATGATGGCAAGCGACAGGCCGGGGATTTGCCGCATCGTCATTTCGGCGTTGATGATGTCGTCCAATGCGTCCGCCTGGGCACTACTTGCGAACAACAGGGTCACGATGAATGCCAGGGGATGAACTCGCATGAACGCTTCTTTCAATGGTGGTTGATGGATGCCAGGAAGGAAAAGTTGACGATACCTTACCTTGTACGGGCGCAATGCAGGATTGCGACAGGCCGTCAGATATCGGCCATGGGCGGTCATATTCCCGGATGCGTTGCGTTCCGCCTTTGCTGGCGTGACCGATTGCATCCGCAGCGGGAAGCAAATATCGGTCGGCAACGAAATTCGTCACTTCATACAGTCTATTATCTGTCCTGCTTGCGCCTTGTGAAAACCGCCCAGGCAAGCACCGCAATGCCTGCAACGATACATCCGGCCAGACTGACGGCGGCACCAAAAATGTACCACGCCACATCGAATCCATGACTGTAGAATGTTCCGACAAATCGTCCACTCACCAGCCAGACCAACACCGCCAATTTAAGCAGAAAGTATTTTACTTTAGCGATGGGGCGACCAAGGCGCATCTGTTGAAGAGCGGCCGCACCCATGATTAAACAAGCCAAACTGGCCGCAATTATCAAGCGTGAAAATGAATACTCCATATCGCAACCTAACTTGTAGCTGAGCCAGCGGGCCCGGAGCGTAAAGAACCGAGGGGTTCAAGTGCAGCAGCCAGTTATCGCCTGCAACTACACCACCGGCTTGAACCTGCACTACGGAACTTGTGCTACCACCGACAATCACTGCCCGAACAGTTGTTCCAGCCTTCGTTGATCTCCCGCCGCCACAAAACAGGCACTCTGCCAGCGCTGCGTGCGCAAAGCCTGGACCGATTCCGGCACGCACCAGGGCGGATACACGCGCAGCGCCCGTTTGCCGCCTTGGCCGGCGCGCGACATCACGCCCCGTTCCAGCAGCACGCTGCGCGGGAAAATGAAAAAGCCGTGCTGTACCTCATCGCCGACGGCGATGATGACGACGTCAAAAGGGTCCGCTTCGTCCAGCGGGGCGATGTCGGCGTCGGGATGGGGGCGCTTCCAGATGGTGACGAACTGGCCGGTTTTTGTCGGCGTGGTTTTCGCCACGCGCAAGACCAGGCGCTTGCCGTGCAGTTCGGCACGGCAGGCGCCGTATTCCGCGCTTTCCGCTTCCGGCACGGGCGCTTGCGGCAAGCCCAGGAAAGCCCAGGGACTGGTCTTCATTGTGCGCTGAACTCGGCTGCGGCCTTGGCCGCCCACAGCGCTTCGGCATGGCTGGCGAACGGGCTGTCGTAGCCGTCGACCTTGCCATCTTCATCGACAAAATACAGCCACCAGCCGTCGGCCTGCTGGCGGATGGCTGTGTGGCCCGGTGCGCAATGGGTTTCGATGGCGTCGCTGGCGGCCAGGGTGGTAATGCGGATGCCGCGGTGAATAATATGCTCGGTTGTCATGGGGGGAAGTCATGCGAAAAAATCAATGGCCGTAGTGTAGCCGCACCGGCCTCTCCTTGCCAGTGCGCTACACTATTCCTTCACACGGAGGACGACATGGCATCACAGCAAGGCACGGTGGATTTTTTGCTCGACCAGATGGCGGGCGCGGGCAGCATCAGCGCAAAGAAAATGTTTGGGGAATATGGTTTGTATTGCGACGGCAAGATGTTCGCCATCGTCGCCGACGACCAGCTGTTCATCAAGCCAACGGACGCGGGACGCGCCTGGATCAGTGCGCAAGGCACTCTGCAGGAAGCGCCGCCCTATCCGCAAGCCAAGCCGTATTTCCTCATCGATGGCGGGCTGTGGGACGAGCGCGACTGGCTCAGCCAGCTGGCGCGGCGCACGGCCGACGCCTTGCCGCTGCCGAAACCCAAGCCGCCGCCCAAGCCTAAAAAACCGGCGTCAGCTGCTTAAGACGCTGTTTTCACACGCCTTGCCTTCACGGAAGCACGCCAGGTTGTGATACGTGATGGCGGCGATCTCGCGCAGCGCTTCGCTGGTGAAAAAGCCCTGGTGGCCCGTCACCAGCACGTTCGGGAAGGTCATCAAGCGCTGGAAGATGTCGTCGTCGATAATGTCGGACGAACGGTCCTGGAAGAACAAATTGCTTTCCTGCTCGTAGACGTCGATGGCCAGGGAACCGAGCTGGCGCGATTTGAGCGCCTCGATGACAGCTCCCGTGTCGATCAGGCCGCCACGCGAGGTGTTCACCAGCATGGCGCCCTTCTTCATCAGCGGCAAGGTTGCTTCGCTGATCATGTGGCGCGTGCTGTCCATCAAGGGGCAATGCAGCGAGACGATGTCGGACTCGGCCAGCAGTCGCGGCAGTTCCACCATGCTGCCCAGTTCCCCGAACGCGGGCGCCGGATACGGGTCGTGGCCCAGCACCGTGCAGCCAAAGCCTTTGAAGATGCGCGCCGTTGCCAGGCCGATCTTGCCCGTGCCGACGATGCCAACCGTTTTTCCGTGCAAGGTGGCGCCCAGCAAGCCGTCCAGCGAGAAATTGCCTTCGCGCACGCGGGCGTAGGCGCGGTGCGTGTGGCGGTTCAGGGTCTGCACGAGGGCCAAGGTGTATTCGGCCACGGCTTCCGGCGAATACGCGGGCACGCGGGCGACAAACAGGCCCAGGCGCCGGGCCGCTTCCAGGTCGAGGTTGTTGTAGCCGGCGCAGCGCAGCAGGATGGCGCGCACGCCGTAACCGTGCAGCGATTCGAGCACAGTCGCGTCGAGCACGTCGTTGACGAAGACGCAGACCGCGTCGGCCCCTTGCGCCAGGACCACGGTTTCCTGGCTCAGCAAGGCGCTGTGGTAGACCAGTTCGATGCCGGCGGAGTCCGGCTGGAACGGCAAGGCTTCATCGAAGAAACGGCGGTCGTAGGGCTGGCTGGCAAAGAAGGCGATTTTCATGGGGCGTCCTGGAACTTGCTGGATGGCAAAACACCATCATAGCGCAAGCGCCCTGCCCCACGGTGTACGCCTGGCTTCCCTGGCCGCCTATTTGGGTTCGCGTGGCAAGGTGAGCACGTGGCGCAGATATGCCGTTTCCACGGCGTGCTGCGCGTGGTAGCGCTCGCGCGCGGCACGCATGGCCGCCTGGTGGGCCGCGATGCCGGTTTCCGTCAGCTCGGCGCCGAAGTCCGCCGGCGGCGGTACCGGGCCGCCGAACAGGCGCGCCAGGATGAAGCGGCCCACATTGTCGCGGTAGTGCGACGCTTCCCAGTAATAACGCATCTCGCGCGCCCCTGTCACTTGCGGAATCGATTCGCTGGTGATGCTGTTGAAGCCGGAAAAATCATACACGCGCACGTCGCACCCCTGGCTGCGGTAGCGCCCGGCCATCTGCGCCAGGTCGCGCTGCCATGCTTCCATGGCATCCCATTTGCCGCGCCAGTACAGGGCGTCGAGCGTGAGCGCGTGCGTGGGATTGATGTACAGGCGCAAACGCGTGCCGCCCCGGCACAGCTTCCCGACGCTCGCATCGAAGGCCTGCAGCGCGGGCGCCGTCGGCCCCAGGCCATCGCCGAACTCCTGCAGCCGCGGCTTGAAGGCGCGCGCCGTGCCGGCCCAGCCGTGGTTGCGGCTGGTGATGCAGGACTCGTCGCGCTGGCCGTGCAGGGCCAGGCTGGACAGGCACACGCCGTCATAAGTGCCGCTGAGGATGCGCCAGCTGTCGTGGGTCATGTCTACCGTCAGGCCGCGCTTGATGTTGAGCAAGGCACGCCGCGCGAAAAACGCGGGGCCGTCATCCGTCAAGCCCGGCTCCACGCCGGCCGAGCCCAGTTCCAGGGAAAACGAGGGCGCGTCGATGCCCCACACGAGGGTGTCGACATGGCTGACCCGGGCCGCGTGTTCGGCCAGGCGGATGGCGTCGCCGATCGAAGCGCCCGAGACGGCGCTGTTGAAGACGCTCTTGCCATTGAACAAGGTACGCATGCTACTGGCCGGCAAACCCATTTCCGTACGCGAATTGCCGATATACACGACAGCGGGCCGGTAGCGCGCCACGGCGTACGTCTTGCCCCACACGCTGAGCTTTTCGGTCGTCGGCCGCAATCGCTGCAGCAGCGGGCTGTCCCACTGGTGCAGCAAGTATGGATCGACGTGGTAATTGACGGCGGAGACCAGGGCCAGCGCGGCCAGCGCGCAGGCAAGGAAGATGGCGAGGTAGCGGCGGGCAATGGTATCCATGGTCAGAATTGAAAGTAGAGAAATTCGGTAACCCGGTTCATGCCGAAAATGCAGGCGATGAACAGCGCGGCAAAGCCCAGGCTCCAGCGCGGCGTGGGCCGCCAGCTGAAGGCCCAGCGCCCAGCCGGTTGAAATATTCTTTCAATGGCAGGCTCGTAGAGAAAGAAAATTTCTTGCGTGTTCGGCGCCCGGAAAGCCAGCAGCATGGCGCCCAGCAGCACGGGCAAGCCCGGACCCACCAGTTCGATCCAGCGGATGCCGTCGAACGCCGGATGCATGCCCCACTGCGCCAGACTGGCCGCGTGACTGGCCAGGCCGCGCGGCAAGCTCACGCCGTTCGCGCCCACCAGCGCGCCCGTGATGTCCCAAGCCGTGGCCACGTCAGGCGCGCGGAAAAAGATCCAGGCCAGCATGACGGCAAGAAAAGTCAGCAAGCTCGGCCACCAGCGCGCCGTTGCCGCGCCAAACATGCGCTGCCACGCCTGCTGCAGCACCAGGTACAGGCCGTGCAAGCCGCCCCAGATGACAAAAGTCCAGCCGGCGCCATGCCACAGGCCGCCCAGCAGCATGGTCAGCATCAGGTTGCGGTAGCGCATGGCCTCGCCGCGCCGGCTGCCGCCTAGCGGAATATATAAATAGTCGCGCAGGAAACGCGACAAGGTCATGTGCCAGCGGCGCCAGAAGTCCGCGATATTGGCCGCCTTGTACGGCGAATTGAAGTTCAGCGGCAATTTCACGCCGAACAGGCGCGACAGGCCGATGGCCATGTCGGAATAGCCGGAAAAGTCGAAATACAGCTGGAAAGTATAGGCCAGCACGCCGATCCACGCTTCAATCAGGGTCGGCTGCGCGCCGGCCGCAAAAACAGGGATGGCCAGCGGCGACAGGTTGTCGGCGATCAGCACCTTTTTTGCCAGGCCTATGGTAAAGATCGACAAGCCGATGGCGAAATTGGCAGCGCGCGGATGGGCGTTGGCCGGGTCGGCGAACTGCGGCATCATGTCGCGGTGGTGCAGCACGGGTCCGGCGATCAGGTGGGGGAAATAACTGACGAACAGCACATAGTGGATGAAACGGTACTCGCGCACCTCGCCCCGGTAGCAATCGACGAGGAAGGCGATCTGCGTGAAGGTAAAGAAAGAGATGCCGATCGGCAGGATGATGTCGAGGCCAGCCCACGGCAGACCTCCGCTGCTGGCGGCCACGGCATTGACGCTGTCGATAAAGAAATTCGCATATTTGTAGTAGGCGAGCAGCCCCAGGTTCAAGGCCAGGGCCGCGACCAGCGCACGCTTGCGGGCCGCGCCCGCGCAGGAGCCGATCAGGCGCCCGGCGCCGTAGTTGACGCAGATCGAGGCCAGCAACAGCGGCAGGTAGCGCACGTCCCACCAGGCATAGAAGAATAACGAGGCGAGCGCCAGCCAGGCGGCCGGTGCCAGGCGCCAGCTGGCCTTGGCGCCCCCGGCAGACGCCCAGCGGTCCAGCAGAAAATAGCCGGCCAGCACGATGGGCAGATAGCCGAACAGGAAGGCGAAGGAATTAAACAGCATGCTGCCTCCTGGCAGGCAAGGACTGGGCCTGGTAGTAACAATCGGCGATCTGGGCCGCCACCCGCTCCCACGTAAAGCGCTCCACCAGCGCTTGCACGCGAGCGCGTTCGGGGGGCAGCGCCAGCAGTTCGAGGATGGCCTGGCGCTGCGCGGGGCCGTCGTCCCAGCGCACCTTGCGCAGCGCGAAGGCGGAATCGGGCAAGTCCAGCGCGCTTTGCGCCGTCATGACGACGGGCGTGCCGGCCGCCAGCGCTTCGAGCACGCTCAAGGGAAACACCTCGCCCTGGCTGGGCAAAGCCGCCACGGCCGCCGCATGGTAGGCGCTGGCCAGCAGCGGATCGGCGTGGTCGAGCGCGCCCAGCCAGCTGACGTGCGGCAAGTCCAGCAACAGTTGCAGATACGCTTGCTGCTCGCGCGGCGCGGCGCCGATCAGCACCAGGGGCAAGCCGGCACCCGCCAGCGCCTGCGCCAGCCCCAGCTGGTTCTTGTAGGGCGAAATGCTGCCCACCATCAGCACGAACGGTCCGGCGATGCCCGTTTCGCGCAGGAACAGATCGCCATTGGCCGTGAAGAAATGCGGGTTGATTCCATTTGGCAAGACGCGAATGGCGTCGGCCGGCATGCCGAAACCTTGCGCAATGGCGTCGCGCTCGGCCTCGCCCAGGGCGATCACCACGTCGGCCAGCTGCAAGGCGCGCCGGGTTTGCGCATAGCTCGTTTGCACCATCCACTCCGTCAGGCGCCCCGCCAGCCGGTCGGCCAGCCGTGCGCGCCAGGCGCTGGCCCGGCCCCAGCCCGGCGACAGCAGCGGCGACAGCACCACGGGCACGCCTTGCTCGCTGGCCATTTCCATGATGCGGTAAGTCCCGTTGCTCGCCGAAAATACGTGCAGCACGTCGAAATCGGCCAGCCGCTCATGGTTGGCGTCGACCAGCTGCACTTCCAGGGGCCGCGCCGGCTGCACGGGTAGCCGGTTCAACGCGGCAATGGTTTCGCGTACCTGGATCTGCAAGCCGCCGTCGCGCTGGAACAGCATCGGGTAGGACAAGATACCGACACGCATGGTCACCCTTTCGTGGATTTGACTGCCAGCCAGCGTCCCGCCAGCTTGCGTTGCAACAACAAAAACTCACCGGCCAGCTCATGTTCCAAGAGGAACAGACCGGCCAGCCAGCACAGCAAGGTGGCCAGCGCCGTGCCCGTCAGCGCCAGCAGCGCCGGGGTTTCCGTTGGCAGCCACAGCAGCGAAGCGATGGGCGCGACGGCGCTGACACCGCAAAGCAGCAGGCTCTTGCGCAAGGCCCGCGCCAGGATGCGCCAGTCCAGCGCGCTCAAGCGCCGCAGGCAGCCGTAGTTCAGCCAGCTGCGCAGCACGTTGCTGAGCACCACGGCCCAAGCTACCACCACCAGGCCGAACGGCGCCGCGGCCAGCAGCAGCGCCACCTTGATGACGCCGGCGCAGGCATCGAGCCGCACTTGCGCGTGCAGCTGGCCCGTCGCCACGAACAGGTAGCGGGCCATGCTGAACATGCTATACACGGCCGAAGACAGGCACATGATGCGTATCAAGGGCACACAGGCTAGCCATTGCGTGCCATACAACACCTTGACCAGGGGCAAAGCCATGCAGGCGAGAAAGAGAAAAAACGGCCAGGCCAGCGCCGTCATGTAGCTGATGGTGCGCAAATACACGAGTTCCGCCCCGCCCTGTCCGCCCTGTCCCCCCTGTCCTCCACCTTCGCGCGCACGCGCCGCGAACAGGGGAAACACGACGGGAGAAATCGCGCTGGTGATGGCCTGGTTGAAGATATTGAGCACGCTTTGCGCCTTGCCGAACAGGGCCAGGCTTTCAATGCCGATCAGCTTGCCGATGATGAGGTCCGGCGCCGCCACGCCCGCCTCGTCGACGAGGCCGCCCCCCGTCGCATACGCGCCAAAGCGGGCGATATCGCCCATGCCGCGCCGTCCCGGCAGCCACGGCAGCTCCTTGGGCCGGACCAGCAGGCTCACCAGCAGCGAGGCGCAGGAACCGGCCAGCGCCGCCCACACCATGCTCATGTAACTGTAGCCCTGCAGCGCCAGCAGCACGGCCACCAGCAGGTTGACCACGCTATTGGCCGCGTTGATGGCATAGATGGCGCGAAAGCGCAATTGCCGGCGCAGCATCGGCAACGTCAAGGCGCTGAACGGGATCAGCAGGAAATTGATGGACAACAAGCGCAGCACGAGGGTCAGCCGGGGTTCGCCATAGAATTGCGCGAGCGGCCCGCTGGCCAGCAGCACCAGGCCCGCCAGCAGCCAGGCGACAAGCAGGCTGGTGGCCAGCGCGGCCCGCAATTTCACTGTATCGAGCTGCTTTTCCTGAATCAGATATTGCCCCACGCCAAAATCGCGCACCACTTGCGCCAGGGCCACCAGCACGGCACCCAGCGAATACACGCCCACCTCGGCCGGCGTCAGCAGGCGCGACAGCACCATGGTGGCGACAATGCCCAGCAGCAGCACCGTGTATTTTTCGGCGAAGGAAAAGAAAAACGAATGGCGGGTGGCACTCATGCGGGCCGCCCGCGCCTACACGAGGCCGGCGTAAAATGCGCGCAGCTGGCGTTCCAGGCGCGGCATAGAATAGCGCTGCACGGTCTCTTCGCGGGCCAGCCGTCCCATGCGGGCGCGCCGGGGCGCATCCATCAAGAGTTGCGCCACGGCCGCGCAGGCGGCCTGCTCATCTCCCAGCGGCAGCAGCAAGCCGCCTTCGCTGTCGTGCAGGATATCATGGGTGCCCGGCACGTCCGTCCCCACGGCCGGTACGCCGCAAGCCATGGCTTCGATGGTGGCGATGCCGAAACCTTCATTTTTACTCAGCAACACATGCAGATCGAAGGCCGGCATCAGCAACTCGACGCGCTGCTGGAAACCGGCAAACACGATGCGCTCCTGCAAGCCCGATTGCTGTGCCTGCAGCCGCAGCATGGCTTCCAGCGGCCCCGTGCCCACGAGCACCAGATATAAGTTTGGAAACTGCGCAGCCAGCCTGGCGAACAGGGCGAGCAGCGCTTGCGGGCGCTTTTGCGCCGACAGCCGGGCCACGCAACCGAGCACCAGCGCGTCCGGCGGCAGCCCGAGTTGTCGCCGCGCCAATACTCTCCGTTCGGGCGAGACGATAAACGTGTCCGTATCGACGCCGTTCGGGATCACGGCTAGCCGCGTTTCCGGGTTCAGCATGCCGCGATACAGGTCAAGAAAATGCCGCATGGCCGATGGCGACACGGCATACACTCCCTTGACGCTGCGAAACGCTTCCTGCAGCCGGGGCCGCTGCCAGTCGCTGAAGGCTTCCAGGGGAAACGCATTGTGCACGCTGATCACGGCCGGCAGCCGGCATTGCCGGGCCAGCCACAGGATGGAAGCGCCATAACTGGTCCAGCAAAAGGCCACGTGAACCAGATCGGGCCGCAGCCGCCGCAACCGCCAGGCGCCCATGACCCTGGCGCGCAACCAATTCCAGCGGCGCCAGGCCCAGTGCTCGAGAAACAATGGCGGTTCATACACTTGCACCTGCAAGCGCTGCGCCCGCAGGCCCTGTACCCACTGCGTAAAACCGGGAAAGCGCCGCAGGGCAAGCACGCTGTCATAGCCGCTCGCGCCCAGCATTTTCGCCTCTTGCGCCATACGCAGCTCCATGCCGCCCAGCTCGCCTGAATAACTGCTGATGACGATGCGCGGCAAGCGTTTGCGCCGGCCCCGCCACGTTTCATGGAAGAAACCGCGCAGCCACGCCCGTTCCCACTGGCGCAGGAACAGGTCGGCGTGGTCGCGCCGCAGCCAGGCCCGCACGGCGCCGAGGGTATCGCGCACGTATCTGCCCAGCATCCAGCGTGGCACGCCCAGCAACTCCACGCTCGGTGCAAAGGTGGCCAGCCGGCATTGGCCCCGGCCAAACAGCATGGCGCGGCGCAGTATCCAGGCGCGCTGCACTTGCGGCGCGCGGATGATGTGCGCCACTTTCGCCTGCGGACAGAACCAGGATGGATTGCCGGCCGCATGCATTTCCAGGTTAAGCCGGGTTTCGCTGCCCATGGCGTAATTGGCCCCCTGCGGGCCGATGCTTTCGTCATAGCGGGCGCCCGCCTCGAAGATGCGGCGGCGTATCGCCATGTTGGCGCCCCAGACCAGACCCGGATAGATTGGCGCGTCGCGCAGGTCTGGGCTGGTGATGCCCCACGTCAAGCCAACGGGCGTCAGGCGCAGCAGCCAGTCTTCCGGTCGCTGGCGCCAGGCGGGCACGATGGCGCCGCCGAACAGGGCGTAGCCGGGGTGATCACGTGCGCTGTCCTGCAAGCGGCACAGCCAGTCCGGTGCGGGCATGGCGTCGTCGTCGCCAAACACGAACAGCTCGGCGCCATCGCCGCCCAGGCGCAAGGCGTGTTCGACGGCCCCGTTCAAGGCGGGACTGCGGCCCCGTCGCGCCACATAGACGGAACGCAAGGGCAAACGGCCGCGGAAGGCGGCGATCACCTGGGCCGTGGCATCCGTGCTGCCATTGTCGGCGATGATCAGGCGCCAGCCGCCCACGGGCGAACGCAGCCCCATGTAGGCGCGCAATACCTGGGGCAAGGTGCCGGCGCCATTGTAGGTCGCCATGAGAACGGTCAACAAGGACATGCCTCCTTGGTCTTACCATGACAAAACTATGCATCAAGCAGTATTGATCCAGTGTACTGAGCCTGCCCGCCAGCCCGTTGACAGGCATCAATACCTTGCCAGCCCGGACACAACCAGGAGCGTCCCCCTTCATGCGCGACATACTGATTACCATCATCATCCTCGGTTCGCTGCCCTTCATCCTGAAGTCGCCGGCCATCGGCGGCCTGATGTGGGTCTGGGTCAGCGTGATGAATCCGCACACGCAGGGCTGGGGCTTTGCCACCCACATGCCGTTCGCCTTCATCATCGCCGTCGCCACCCTGCTCAGCCTGCTCATGACGCGCGAGCCGAAAAGCTTGCCGCTCACGCCCGTCAGCGTGCTGCTGCTGTTGTTTGTCGTGTGGATGAATGTCACGGCCCCGTTCGCCCTGCTGCCGGCGGCGTCGTGGGTGCAGTGGAACAAGGTCATGAAGATCATGCTGATGAGCTTTGTCATCATGATGGTGATACGCACGCGGCGCGACATTGTGCGCCTCGTCTGGGTGCTGGTCGGGTCGATCGGCTATTACGGCGTGAAAGGCGGCATTTTTACTATCCGCAGCGGCGGCACGGAGCGGGTCTGGGGGCCGGAAGAAACCTTTATTGGCGATAACAATTCCCTGGCCCTGGCCCTGATCATCACCATCCCCCTCATGTATTATTTGCAGCAAAACACGGACAAGCGCTGGGTACGCCATGGCTTGTCCGCGGCCATGTTGCTGTCGGCCCTGGCTGCGCTGGGCTCATATTCGCGCGGCGGGCTGCTGGCCATTGCCGCCATGGGCCTGTTCATGTGGCTGAAAAGCGACCGCAAGCTGGTGCTGGGCGCGCTGCTCGGCGCGGTCGCGCCGCTGCTGCTGGCCTTCATGCCCGAACGCTGGGCCGAACGCATGGACACCATCAATACCTACCGGGACGATGTTTCCGCCATGGGCCGCCTGAATGCCTGGCGCATGGCCTGGAACCTGGCGCGCGACCGTTTTCCCGGCGGCGGCTTCGACGTGTCCGACGCCTCCATCTTTGCCCGCTACGCGCCCAATCCCATGGATGTGCACGCGGCCCACAGCATTTATTTCCAGGCGCTGGGCGAACACGGCTTTGTCGGCTTGCTGATTTACCTGGCGCTGGGCATCGCCACCTGGCGCACTGCCGCCGCCATCATCCGCCGCACGCGGGGCAAGCCTGAATTGCGCTGGGCGCTGGGCCTGGCCACCATGAGCCAGGCCAGCCTGATCGGCTTTGCCGTGGGCGGCGCCTTCCTCAGCCTGCTGTACTTCGACATGCCGTATTACCTGATGGCCGCGCTGATCGCCACGCGCATCGTCGTCGAGCAGCAAGCCACGGCCCCCACGCCCACGATCCGCCGGGCCAAACCCGGAACAGCCATCGCGGAGCAGCCATGACGGCCACCTTGTCCATCCTGATTTACCACCGCGTGCTGGCGCGGCCCGACCCGCTGTTTCCCGGCGAAGTCGATGCCGTGCTGTTCGAGCGCCAGTTGCGCCTTATCAAACGTTTCTATACGCCGCTGCCGCTCGGAGAGGCCGTGCAGCGCCTGCAAGATGGCAGCCTGCCGCAGCGCGCCGCCTGCATCACGTTTGACGACGGCTATGCGGACAATGCGCAAATCGCCCTGCCGCTGCTGCGGCGCCATGGCTTGCACGCCACGTTTTTCATCGCCACGGGCTACCTGGACGGGGGACAGATGTGGAACGACACGGTGATCGAGGCCGTGCGCCAGGCGGCAGGACCTATGCTGGACTTGCGCGAGCATGAGTTGGGAGCGTTCCCCGTCGCCAGCCTGGCGCAGCGGCAAGCGGCCATCGCCACCCTGCTGGGCCAGCTCAAATACCTGCCGTTCGCGCGACGCCAGCAGCTGGCCATGTACATCCGCCGCCAGGCAAGCGTGGCGGCAGGCCCGCCAGCCATGCTGAGCACGGCGCAGCTGCGCCAGTTGCAGGCGGCCGGCATGGAGCTGGGCGCGCACACGGACAGCCATCCAATTTTATCCACCTTGCCGGACCACGCCGCGCGGCAAAACATTGCCGACGGCAAGCGCCAGCTGGAAGCGTTGATCCAGGCGCCCGCGACCCTGTTTGCTTATCCGAACGGCAAGGCCGGGCGCGATTATGGCGCGCCGCACGTGGCGATGGTCAAGAGCCTCGGTTTCAAGGCGGCCGTGGCGACGGACTGGGGCGTGGCGCGTCCCGGCGCGGAGCTCGATTTGCTGCAGCTGCCCCGCTTTACGCCGTGGGATCGAGGACGGCTGGCGTTTCTGTGGCGCATGCGGCAAAACCGCCGGCAAGCGCACCCAGCGCGCCCGGATGCTGGCTGAGCCATTGTTCCAGCATCAGCAGCAGCCACACCATGGTGCCGTGATAAGCCGGGTGTTCCGCCAGCAAGCGCCCTTGCAGATCGTCGATGAAGGCGGGCCGCACGATGCCGCGCCCGCGCAGCTGGGTCAGGTTGTCAAACGCGAATTCGCGCAGCGGAGGATGGCTGTGCAGCCACTGGCCAAAAGGCAGGCCGAAGCCGTGCTTTTTCTTGCGCACGATGGCCGGCGGCAAGATCTCGGCCAGCGCCCGCTTGAAGAAAGGCCGCAGGCGCATGCCGTCGAGCTTGTCGCGCGGCGCCAGGCGGGCGGCAAACGCCACCATCGCATCGTGCAGGAAGGGAAACGCCGCTTCCACGCCGGCCAGCTCGCACGCCTTGCGCACCTTGAACAGGTCGTTGTCGGCCAGGGTAAAACGCATGTCCAGGGCCAGCAGTTCATTGATCTGGCTCAAGCCCTGGCCTTGGCGCTCCCAATACGCGCCATTCACGCAGCCGGGCGCCATGCCCAGGTCGATGGTGTCGATGAAGCCCGCTTCCAGCACCGTGCGGTGGCCGTGGCGCAGCAGCAGGTTGTAGCTGTCGAGCCGGGCCGGCAGCGGCAGGCTCGCTTGCTCGATGTAGCGGCGCGCCTTGTCGGCCAGCCGCCACGGTTTGCCCCTTTGCTGGCGGAACAGCAGCGGCTCGATGATGGCCTGGCGCAACATGACGGGCAAGCGCTCGTACTGCGACAGCAAAGCCTGGTGCGCATAGCGCTCATTGCCGCCAAACAATTCGTCGCCGCCATCGCCACCCAAGAGCCGCGTCACGCCATCCTCGCGCGCCATCTGCGCGCAATAGTAAGCGGGAATGGCCGAGGCATTGCCGAAAGGCTGGTCGAAGATGGCCGCCATGGCGGGGATGGCGGCCAGCACGTCGGACGGCGTCACGTAGCGTTCGTGGTGGATGCTGCCCGCGTGGCTGGCGGCCAGGCGCGCATACGCCATTTCGTCATAGCCGGGAGCATCAAAACCGATGGAATACGTGCGCGCGGGCCGGCCAGTCACCTGGCCGATGATGGCGGCCAGGGTGGAACTGTCCGTGCCGCCGCTGAGAAATGCGCCCGTGTCCGCCCCATCCGCGCCCAGGCTGCTTTCCACGGCCTGGCGCAGCAGGCGCAGGAATTCCTGCTTGTTGCTGGCAAAGCTGGGCCGCGCGCGCCCTGCTGCCGGCTCGTGGAAAGCCAGTTGCCAGTAGCTGCCCTTGCATTGCTTGCCGCCGCGCACATGCAGGTATTCGCCGGGCAGCAGGCGCTGCTGGCCAAGATAAGCCGTGGCCGGGCCAGGCACCATGTGGAAGAATAAATAGTGATACAGCGCTTGCGGATCGAGCGCGCCCCGCACGGACGGATGGGCCAGCAAGGCGTCATGCGAGGAGGCAAAGAACAAGCCCTGCGCATTGCTCGCATAGCTGAGCGGATGGATGCCGGCGCGGTCCACGGCCAGCAGGGCCGAGCCGGAAAAGGCGTCGAGGATGGCCAGACAGAAAGGCCCGGACAGGCTGGCGCAGGCGGCCACGCCCCGGCTCAGCCACAGGGACGCGAGGCGGGACGCCACGTCGTCGGCCGAGCCGTCAAGCTCGGGCCGGCCCCAAATGGCCACTTGCAAGCCATCTTGCTGATATACATGGCGGCTGCCGCCGATGGCGGCCACGGCCACGCCGCCCACTTCGCTCACGCTGGCGGCCAGCGGTGCGCTATCGAAACGCGACAAGGGCGCGGCCATGCTTGCCAGCGCGCTCGACGCTACGCCATCGGAAGCCGTGCCGACGGTACCCACGCCGCCAAGCGCCGCCAGCCAACCGCACAGGCCGCTCATACGAGCACCTCGGCCGGCAGCGGATGGCCGAGAAAGGCCGTCGGGCTGGCCGTCAAGCCATACGCGCCCGACTGAAACACGACCACCAGATCGCCCTCCTCGGCGCGCGCCATCTCCATCTGGTCGGCCAGCAAGTCCAGCGGCGTGCACAGCGGCCCTACGACGGACGCCACTTCGCGCGGCGCTCCCTGCAGCCGGTTGCCGATGGCGACCGGGTAATTCTTGCGGATCAGCTGGCCAAAATTGCCCGAGGCCGCCAAATGGTGGTGCAAGCCGCCATCCGTGACGAGAAATACCTGCCCATGCGACACCTTGCGCTCGATCACCTTGCACACATACACACCCGCCTCGGCCACCAGATAGCGGCCCAGCTCCAGGTTCAGGCGCACGCCCGGTGCCGCCTGGGCCAGGATGGCGAGTTGCCGCTGCAAGCCGTCCGCCACGGGCGCCAGGTCGAGCGCCTGATCGCCGGGAAAATACGGCACGCCGAAGCCGCCGCCGATATTCAGGGTGCGCAAGGGCGATGGCGCGCTGTCGGCCAGTTGCAGGGCCAGTTGCACGCTCAGCGCCTGCGCTTCGGCCAGGGCTGCCGCCGACAGGCTTTGCGAACCCGCATACAGATGAAAGCCGTGAAAATCCAGGCCCAGCTGGCCGATGCGGCCCAGCAGCGCCGGCACGAGGGCCGCATCGACGCCGAATGGCTGCGCGCCGCCCCCCATGCGCATGCCCGTGCGGCGCAAGGCGAAATCAGGATTCACGCGCACGGCCACCCTGGCCGCCAGGCCCAGCCGTTCACTGGTCAGCGCCACCTTTTCCAGCTGGGCGCCGGACTCCACGTTGATCAAGACGCCAGCGGCCACGGCCCGCGCCAGCTCCCCATCGCGCTTGCCCGGCCCCGCAAAACTGATACGCTGCGGCGCCATCGGCGTATCGAGCGCGGTCGCCAGTTCGCCGCCCGAGGCCACGTCGATGCCATCGACCAGCCCCGCCAGCCACTGCACCACGGCCGGCATGGGGTTGGCCTTCATGGCGTAATGCAGGTGCACGCCGGCCGGCAAGGCGGCGCGCAGTTCGGCCACGCGGCGCGTGATGTGCGCACGTTCATAGGCGTAGAACGGCGTGCTGCCCACTCTCTGGGCCAGCTGGCGCAAAGGCACGCCGCCAATCTGCAGCATGTCACCGTCCACGGCAAACTGCTGGCCCAAGGCCGAGTGCGAGGGCAATTCCGTATTGTTCGAGCGGATCAGATCCTTCATGCCGCATCTCCTGTTTGGACCGCATACGCGCGCGCCAGTTCCCTGGCCAGCAAGGGACGGTCTATCTTGCCGTTCGGATTGCGCGGCAGCAGGCCGTCGCGGATCTCCACCCACAGCGGCACCATATAGCTGGGCAGACGCGCGCGGCAGGCGGCCAGCACGCTGTCGCGCTGCAATGCCACGCCGGGGGCGGGCGTGACTAGCAAGGCGATGGCCTGGCCAAGCACGGCGTGGGGCAAGCCCAGCGCGGCGGCCTCGCCCACCAGCCCGCTCGCATACGCGACTTCCTCGATCTCGGCCGGGCTAACCCGGTAGCCCGACGTCTTGATCATGTCATCGCTGCGGCCCACGAAATACAGATAGCCGTCCGCATCGCGGCGCACGGTGTCGCCCGACCAGACGGCCAGCTCCGGCAGCACCAGGCCGCTGGCCTGCGGCGGCAGCGGCTTGAAGCGCTCGGCCGTGCGCGCCGCGTCGTTCCAGTAGCCAAGCGCCACCAGCGCGCCGCGGTGCACCAGTTCGCCCGGCTCGTCGGCGTCGCACACGCTGCCGTCGGGACGCAGCACCAGCACTTCCGCGTTGGGAATCGCTTGTCCGATGGAGTCGGGGCGCCGCTCCAGCTGTTCCGGCGCCAGATACGTCGAGCGGAACGCCTCCGTCAGGCCATACATCAGGTAGACCTGCGTGCGCGGCAGCGACTGGCGCAGCCGGTCGAGCGTGGATCGCTGCATCACGCCGCCCGAATTGGTGATGTAGCGCAAGGGCGTGGACAGGGGCCAGCTCAGCTGCGACAGCTGTACCCACAGGGGCGGCACGGCGGCCAGGCCCGTGATGGCTTCCTGCTCGACGGCTTCGACGATATCGCGCAGCAGCAGATAATTCATCAGCACGGCGCAGGCGCCGCTGGCAAACGCCGTCGTCAGCTGGCTCAAGCCATAATCAAAACTGAGCGGCAGGACGCACAGAATGCGGTCTTCCGGCGTGTTGCGCAAATAGCCCGACACGCTGAGCGCGCCCGCCAGCATGTTGCGGTGCGACAGCACCACGCCTTTCGGCCGCCCCGTGCTGCCCGAGGTATATAAAATGGCGGCCATGTCGATGTCGATCGCCCCGTGCGGCTGGGCCGTGGGTGCGCCAGCGACAGGCACGGCGTTCCACGGCAGCAGCCGTATCTTGCCCAGGCTCAATTGCGCCTCGCCTTCGCCCGTCAGCAGCACCGTGCGCAAGTCCGGGCAGGCGGCCAGCGCCGGGCCCAGCTGCGCCAGGCGTTCGCGCGAGGTGACGAGGATGTCCACGTTGCAGTCGGCCAGGATATACGCCACCTGGTCCGGCTTGAGCAGCGGATTGACGGGCACGAACACGCCGCCGGCGGCCGCCGCGCCAAACATGGCGCTGACGTTTTCCGGGCGTTTTTCCAGGTACACGGCCACGCGCGCGCCGCGCTGCAAGCCCAGGGTCAGCAGGGTAGCGGCCGCCTCGCGCACGGACTGCGCCAGCGCGGCATAGCTCAACTCCGCACCCTGCCACGACAGGGCCGGCGCGTGGGGGGTGCGCTGCGCCGTTTCGAAGATCAGATCGTGTATCAGTGTCGCCATCGTGTCATCCCCGGGTTGCCATGATTGCCATGCATCCCCCTATGATTCAGACAAACGGCCACAGCGGTCTTGATTTTGATCAATTAACAGTTTCAGCAACACAGCTTGAGCCGGCGCAAGACCGTCGCTGGCAGCTGCGCTCTAATGGACAGCGTTGGCTGCATAGCCGCCCCATCCGTTACCGCCATGGCCCTGTCCCCGCGATTTCCCCTGCTGCAAAGGCTGGCTGCCAGCCTCCATCAACTGGGCTGGCGCGACAGCGCCTGGCTGGCCATGGCGCGGCTGCTGGCAATGGTGCCGGGCGGACGCTGCGCGCTATATCGTTATCAATTCGTGGCGCAAGCCGTGGCGCCCGGTTCGCTGTGCCGCGGGCGCGGCCAGTCGATCAAGGTGACGCCGTGCCTGGCGGAGGCGGACTTGCCGCCCGGCCCCGAGCGCCGGCCCGGCGCGCTGCGCGAACGCTACCGGCAAGGCGCGCAATGCCTGGTGGCGCGTGACAATGCGGGCATGGCTGGCTGGATCTGGCTGCTGCGCCACGGATGCCAGGAAGACGAGGTGCGCGCCCGCTATGCGCTGGCCTCAAACCAATCGTCGTGGGACCTGGACGTGTGGGTGCATCCCGAGCGGCGCGGCGGCCTCGTCTTCGCCCGCCTGTGGGAAGAAGCCAACGCCGTGCTGTACGCGCAGGGCGTGCGCTGGTCGTGCAGCCGCATCTCGCGCTTCAACCGCGCCTCGCTGGGCGCCCATGCGCGCCTGGGCACGCATGCGCTGGGCACCGCCACCTTCATGCGCTGCGGGCGCTGGCAATGGATGGCCGCCAGCCTGCCGCCGTATCTGCACCTGTCGCGCCGCCCCGACGATATCCCCTGCCTGGCCTTCGATACGTCGTCCCTGCCGCACTACCCTTCCCTGGAGCTGACATGCCGCATCTTGAAGCAGTAAAGCACATCCTCGACACCACGCTGGGCTTGAACGGGCGCCTGCTGGAAAGCCACACGCCGCTGCTGGGCAGCGTGCCGGAACTCGACTCGATGGCCGTGATCGGCGTGATCGCCGCGCTGGAGGACCATTTCGGCATCATCGTCGCCGACGACGACATCCACGCGCGCCACTTCGCCACCGTGGGCACCCTGCACGATTTCGTGTTTGCAAAGCTGCGACCATGAACCGCGCCGCCCTCGACGCGCTGCCGCTGCTGCCTTTCTTCCTGCCCGCCAGCGGCGGCCAGCGCTACTGCCTGCTGCATCTGCCGCCGCCGGGTCAGGCCGCGCGCGGCGGCATTCTCTACGTCCATCCATTTGCGGAAGAACTCAATAAGAGCCGCCACGTGGCCGCCGCGCAGGCGCGCGCCTTTGCCGCCTCCGGTTACAGCGTGCTGCAGATCGACCTGTTTGGCTGCGGCGACAGCAGCGGCGATTTTAACGAGGCGCGCTGGGACATCTGGCACAACGACCTGCACCTGGCTTGCGCCTGGCTGGCGCAGCGGGTCGACGGCCCCCTGAGCGTGTGGGGCTTGCGCCTGGGCGCCCTGCTGGCCCTCGATTTCGCCAGCCGCGCGCCGCTGCCGCTGGCGCGTTTGCTGCTGTGGCAGCCGGAACTCGATGGACGGCGCAGCATCGACCGTTTCCTGCGTCTGCGCCTGGCGACCGGCATGCTGGCCGGCGGCACGCAGGAAGCGCCCGGCCAGGCGCGCGCCACGTTGGCAAAAGGCGAGCCTGTGGAAGTGGCCGGCTACCTGCTGGCACCCGAACTGGCGCACGCCATCGACGGCGTCAGCGCCTCCGCGCTGCAGCCGGCCGTTCCCGAGCTGCCCGTCTACTGGCTCGATTACCAGGCGACGGAACAGGCTTGCGCGCCCGTGCCGCCACTGGCGCAGCAATGGCGAGAACACGGCGCCGCCGTGCATGTGGCCAGCTTCGGCGACGGCCCGTTCTGGCAAAGCGGCGAACTGCTCGCATGTCCGCAACTGCTGGATGCCACGCGCGCGCTGTGCCGCGACTGGCTCGACGACGAGGGGACGCCGCCATGAAGCGCGACAGCGGTCAGCAGCACCTGGCAGGGCACGCCGTGCGCGAGCTGGCCCTGCGCTTTCGCAGCACATGTGACGACGACGAGGCGCAGGCGCGCCTGGCCGGCATCCTCAGCCTGCCCGACGTGCCGGGCACGCGCGGCGTATTGATCATCACGGGCGGGCCGCAGTACCGAATCGGCAGCCACCGCCAGTTCGTCTTGCTGGCCCGCGCCCTGGCCGCGCAAGGCTGGCCCGTGCTGCGTTTCGACTTGCGCGGCATGGGCGACAGCGAGGGCAGCGCGCGCGACTACCGCGCCGCCGGTCCCGACATCGCCGGCGCGCTGGCGCAATTCTTCGACGCCGTGCCGTCCTTGCGCGAAGTGGCGCTGTGGGGCTTGTGCGATGGCGCCACGGCCGCCGCCTGCCATGCGCCGCGCGACGCGCGCGTCACAGCCCTGATCCTGCTCAACCCGTGGGTGCGCAGCAGCGCCGGCCTGGCGCGCGCCACTTTGCGCCACTATTATCTGCCACGCTTGCTGCAAGGCGGTTTCTGGCGCAAGCTGGCCAGCGGCGGACTGCAACTGGGCACCAGCCTGGCCTCGCTGCGGCAGGTGGCGGCCGCCACGCAAGCGCGAGCACAGGCAACGCGGGAAGACGACGCGCCCGCGCCGGCCCTGCTGCGGGCGCTGACGCAATTCCAGGGCAAGGTGCTGCTGATCCTCAGCGGCGACGACCTGGGCGCGCGCGAGTGGCAAGCCCTGCTCGATGGCGATGCGGCCTGGCGCGGCGTCGCCGCCCGCGCGCAGTGGACGCAGGCGCAGATCGACGGGGCCAACCACACGTTCGCCAGCGCCGCCTGGCGCGGCGAAGTGGAACAGCGGTGCGCGCGGTGGCTGCAGTCATGGTAAAAACCTCGCCAAAACGCGTGCTGATGGTCGCCTACCATTTCCCGCCGTTCGCTGGCGGCAGCGGCATCCTGCGCACCCTGGGCTTTGCGCGCCATTTGCCCGACTGCGGCTGGCAGCCGCTGGTGCTCAGTCCCAGCGCCACCGCGTATCAGCATCAGGGCGATTCCCAGCTGGCGCAGACAGTCGCGCAAGCCACCGTGCGGCGCACCCTGGCGCTGGATGCGGCGCGCCATTTGTCCATCGGCGGGCGCTATCCGCGCTGCCTGGCGCTGCCCGACCGCTGGAGTTCCTGGTGGCTGAGCGCCGTGCCGGCCGGCCTGCGCATGATCCGGCAGTACCGCCCCGACGCCATCTGGTCGACGTATCCGATCGCCACGGCGCACCTGATCGCGATGACCTTGCAAAAACTCAGCGGCCTGCCGTGGATCGCCGACCAGCGCGACCCCATGCTCGACGACAGCGACCCGCTGGCGCCGTATCCGCCCGAGCCGCGCCTGCACCGCATGCATGCGTGGATAGAACAGCGCATCGCGGCGCGCAGCGCGGCCATCGTCTGCACCACGCCGGGCGCCGTCGCGGCGCACCAACGGCGCCTGGCTCAACTGCCGCGCGAACGTTTCCAGCTGATAGAGAACGGTTACGATGAAGACGGCTATGCAGCCTGCCCTGAACGCACGGGTCAGCGCGGCCGTTTTCTGCTGCTGCACAGCGGCGTGATCTATCCGTCCGAGCGCGATCCGCAAGCGCTGTTCGAAGCGCTGGCCCGGTTGCGCCGCGATGGCGTGCTCCACGCCCGCAATTTCCAGCTGGTGCTACGCGCCACGGGCCACGATGCGTGGCTGGCGGGCCTGCTGGAAAAATACGCCATCGAAGATCTGGTCAGCCTGGCACCCTTGCAGCCGCACGGCGCGGCGCTGCGCGAAATGCTCGCCGCTGACGGCCTGCTGCTGCTGCAAGCGGCCAACTGCAACGGGCAGATACCGGCCAAGCTGTATGAATACCTGCGCTGCCGCCGGCCCATCCTCGCGCTGACGGATCTGGCGGGCGACAGCGCGGCCAAGCTGCGCCACTGCGGCATCGACACCATCGGCCAGCTGGCGTCCAGCAGCGACTGCGCGCGCGCTCTGCTGCGCTTCGTGGAACTGGCGCGCCAGGGGCGCGCGCCGCTGGCCAGCCCCGCCGCCATCGCCCTGCAATCGCGGCAAGCCCGCAGCAACGCCCTGGCCGATTTGCTGGACCAGGTCAGTCACAGGAGCCCACCATGAAGCATTGCTTGTTTGCCTGCGCCCTCGCCGCCTGCTGCGCCAGCGCCGACGCCGCCGATTGTCCACCCTACGTCAAGCACACGCCGGGCGGCGACTATACGAGCGCGGAAGACCGTTCCGGTTTGACCGTGGTCGAGAAATTCCATTTTTCACGGGCCGTGGAAACGCTCACGCAAGGCATGACGGGCAGCCTGGGCGCCGATATCAGCTACACGCTCGAACACTTCCCGAACCACCACCGGGCGCTGGCGTCGATGGCCAAGCTGGGACTGCGTCTGAAAAGCGCGCAGCCGCCCGGCGCCCGCTACACGGTCAGCTGCTACTTCGAACGGGCGATCGCCTTCGCGCCGCACGACGTGACGGCGCGCATGGTGTATGGCAGCTATCTGCTGTCCACGGGCCAGGATGCGACGGCGCTGGAACAGCTGGACGCAGCCAGCCGCCTGGCGCCCGAGCAGGCCACCATCCAGTACAACCTGGGCCTGATGTATGTCAAAAAGAAGGAATACGACAAGGCCAGCGCGCACGCGCAAAAAGCCTATGCGCTGGGTTTTCCTCTGCCAGGGCTGAAGAACAAGCTGAAGGCGGCGGGCAAGTGGAGAGAACCGCCACCCGCGCCGATTAGTGAAGATACACAACCGTCAGAACCGATACCCGTCCCGCCTTCAAAGTAAACTGTTAAAAATCCTAGTTTCAATTAAGTCAATAAAATTAATAACGTCTATCAAAATCAATTCCTAAAGAATCAATATCGTCGAAATCAGAAGATGAATCAGAAAGATCCCGAAAATTATCATTCAATGCATCCATTCGTTGATGTTCCGAGATTAAACCTTTTAGATATCGCTGCTCATTCTTTCCCCTAGTTGCAATAATAGCAAGTAGTGTATCTTTATATTTATCTACAGTATGTTCCTTCCCAATAACCTCATTAATTATAAAGTCAACTTTACCACCCAATCTACAAAACAATACGATAACGGGGCGCCACCATGAGGAAGTAAGCAAAGGAAGTATGTCGATACTACGATTATTATGAAGCTCTTTTGCGCTCAAAAATTCCTGATAACGTAAATGTCCAAATCCAAAAGCGCCCTCATCAGTCATTGGAACCAATATGTTACATGGATCAATTAATTCATTCACGGCTTTCCTTATTGCCTCATAACTTATCTTTGGCACTACGGAATCGAGCCCACGGATTGCAAATGTCTCTAATGATTCAACTGAAACTGATCGTATATTTTGTATATGAAGTTGAAAAGCAATTTGGCGTGCAGTTGTCTCGAGCAAAGAATGATGACTATGAAGTCTTCTTGTTTTTTTGTGTATATCATAGTGTCCGAGTAATAGCTTCATTCTTTCCTCGTACATGGCTAGTTCGCCACTCGGCAAAGGAACTTTATTTTCTGCCAACACACACAGAACTGTTGCGAGTAAAGGATTCCGAACTATTTCAGCAACACTATGTACTTTTGCAAGATGTTTGACTACATCACAACCCATCTCAACATCTTCTTTGAACCATCCATTTACAAAGCTTGAAACCTGTTCGTCATTGAACGGCAAGAGTGTAAGGCCTAAGAAATTCCTAAGTTCTGGATAACTTCCAGTTGATCGAGCAGAAACAATAACTTGGCAATTATTATATTTTACGCACACTTCTTGTATCGCCAAAATAATCCATGGTGATCGCCTTATTACCTCATCTATCCCATCAAATATAAATACGGCACGCTTTTTAGATTTTATTAGTGGAATTACTTCATTTTCATGAATAGCTGCTCCGCCACCAAAAAACTTCGATATGGCACGCTCCAATTTACTTATCCCAGAAATCTCATCATTATCATAGGATTCATCTCGGTGTAGGATACGTGTTAATGGAATCCAAAGAGTTATCTCGTCGGCTTTATCACTTGATGCCGCAGAGCTAGCATATCGGTGTAAAGTTGTTGATTTTCCTGCACCAGCTTCACCGTATACAGCACAGTGTATGCCCGTTGCAAAAACATCTTTTAGCGGCAAATGAATCCGCTGCCCGGCCGCTACTATTGCAAATTTTTGTGTATCATCCACACCCGCTGCATCGGCAAACAGTTTCTCGGATAGTACCAATTCCACAAGTTCAAAAATTTCTTGACACCTCAAGAAATACAACCTGACCTTTTCTCGCTGTTCGCCACCTACGGCTAAACTATCGGCTCCTTCAGTTACCCACTTTCTATATTCAATCAGAGCACCTGCAACTACGCTACCATCTATTGTAAAATCAAAGGTTGGCTCTGAAACTTTCGAAGCTGCTGCAATTTCAAGACGATTAAATAAATCATTAAGCTGTACAACATTTTTCAGAAGTGCCGTTAGTCGAGTTGCCGCGATTGCATTAAGAACAACATTATCATCACGCAACGCCTCAATATGTAACTCGGCTGCAGTAATTATTTCGCCTATTTTCAGTATTTTCTCTGAATTTATTTCCGTACTTGCAAACCAATTTGCATGCTGCCCTTCAAGGCTAGTCCGAACCAATCGTAACTGTGATAATCGATAATATTCATCATCTGAGAGATCTCGAATTTTTTTTGTTGAAAATACAGCATTAGGACTACTTAATAAGAAAACTGTCTCAACAATATCGCCGGCCTCATCAATAATAAACTTAAGAAGATTTTCAATTTCATCGACAGTTACCCAAATACTTCTCAATAACTCTCGATTCTCCTGGGATTCCCAAAGTTTCCACTTTTTCTCAAAGTTAATTTCAACATCGGCAATTGATGGCTCAATTAATTCTCGGCCAGTCGCCTTAGTAAATATCCTAAATTTCTCACATAAAGAGCCCCAGCGAATCCCTGTTATACTTTGCTGAATTTTTCGCGGCGCAAAATTAAGGGCAAAAAACAACTTGCTAGTTATTCTACCCACACTAAAGTCAAGATCACAATAAAAGTCAGATATTTCTTTTTCATTTGCATAATTTAGAGCACTTAACAAATCGGAATTTGATAGCCCGGCCAATGCTCCAGACTTAATAACAAACTCATCACCGCAGATAGCATCAGCCAAATGTGGCAACTGCCTTTGAAGCGAATCGACAATTAATGGGCCATCAAGAACTCTCACATTTTTTAATGAGAGAGCTGCTAGTGCTGCAAAGCGTGATTCTAACGCACGCACATCTATTTCAAAAGGAGTAATAAAATACACCTTATTGGGCTTTTGATAAATTCCTGATATCAATGGCACGTTTTCTTCCGAAGCTTGCTGAAGCTGGGTGATAATTTCTGATAAACTTCTACTATCAGAGGCGACAGCATTAGGTCGAGTTTTCTTCACTTGAACTACGGTTAATTCTACACTTCCAAATTCCCCGTCTTTTTTGCAAATGAGATCTTTTCCACGTTCGCTTGCCCCGCCATTATAATTGACTGCATATCCCAAAGAAGTAAACAGCGGCATTAGAATTTTTTTTGTAAAATCCAACTCCGACATATCCTGAATTTTTTTTATAAGTAATTCTTTGCGCTGCGCAAGCATTACCGCCTCCTAGGAAAGTATTTTTCAATCACAAATAAAGTCGCGCAAGAATTTCGAAGCCATCACTTCGACGCGCCATCAAAATAGGAAATTATTTTAAATATCAAATAAATTGAATTGATCTAAAAATACCCACATTATTCGATAAGCATTGCATTAAAACCTCATTAATTATGCAGCTATTAAAATTATTAAAATGAAAACATTTAAAAATACTTAATTATTCACGTAAAAGCAGTGCATTACTCCATCATTGGAAATATTTACATCCACTAGAGCAAATAAGATATTTTTACCAAATGAAAGATTTTATGCTCAGGAGAAAATATTTGAAATTTAAAAATCACTATACCACTTTTAAATAGCATTTTTGAAAACTTTTTAAAATTTTAAACGACTATGATGTTTTTTTCGGTGAGCTTGGAATGTAAACAATTCCCTGCGCCCCTATCTGGCGGATGTATTGCATTGATGTATATTATTTTCTGCAGTTAAACCAACTTTAAGTGAAAATAACACTAGGCCGCGCGGCCACGCTCCAATGCCCGGTCGGCGACGCGGCCAGCGCGGCGGCCAGGTCACGCCGCGACTGCGCCTTGTCTTCCGCTTCGCTGATGTACGCCAGTTCGGCCGGCTGCAGCACGGTAAGAGTGAGCAGCATCACTTCGCCATACGGCGTGTCGAACGATGGAGGAATGGTGCTTGCGCCCTGGGCCAGCAGCACGCCCACCTGTTCGTTTTCGTCTTCCAGCCCGTTTGGTGCATCTTGCAAGTCGAGCACCATCGACACGCTGCCGTGGCGCTGCACCAGCAAATCGATGGAGCCGTGATCGGCCACGTTCTGGCTGACCTGGTAAACGAGGTCGAAGAGCCACGATGCCTGCACGGGATCGCCATCGAAGGCGGACAACGGCGCCTCGATGCACACTTCCAGCAAATGGCCGCGCGGCACGAACACGTCGTCGTCATCCTCGAACGGGTCGCTCAAGCCATCGCTGGCGATGAGAATCGAGTCAGGCCGGCGGATCACCCGCCAGGCCTGGCGCAACGAGGGCCAGCGCGGGCCTCCCATGAAGGCCGGATTGACCAGCGGCGCCAGCACGTCGGCGTCCATGGCGCCCAGGGTGGCATAAAAGGCGTCGCGCGCGGCGCAGGCCGTGGCCAGCATCTGCGCGCCCGCTTCCTTGCCGACGACGGCGTCGTCCGGTTGCGGTACTTGGGGGATAAGGTTTTCAGGCATGCGATTACTCTAGTCAGTGGGTGGAAAATCGTGATAGGAACGGGGCAGATAAGCCCAGATGCGCGCCACCCGACCCCGCACTTCGAAATCAAAGCCAATGCGTTCGAGTTCCGGCACGATCCACACGCCGTGATCGATGATTTTCTTCGGCAGCAGCATGGCCACGTGTTCTTCCGAATACAGGCTGATGTCCAGCCACTCCACACCCATGAACGGGAACGGCGGGTGGTAATCCCATTCCGTATCCCAGCGCGAGACATAGCCGGTGACGGAGCCGTAGCGGTATGACGGCGCCCAGTCGGTGCGTCCGCGCATGAAGGCCAGCAGTTCGTTCCACTTGCAGTCGTTGGCGGCGCCGGCCAGGTTGCGCCGCGCGATGTGGCCGCGCAGCTTGCGCTTGATGTCCTCGCCGCCGGCGTCGGCCTGCGGCAGGCTGGCCTCTGCCATCAGCGCACCACCGGTTTGACCTTGGACGCGGCCAGCACGGCGCGCGCGCGTGCTGTGTCGATATCGTCAGCCGTGGCCAGCGCCACGCCCATGCGGCGGCGGGCGAACGATTCAGGCTTGCCGAACAGGCGCAAGTCCGCGCCCGGCACGCTCAAGGCGTCGGCCACGCCTTCGAAGGCGATGCCTTTCGCTTCCAGCTGGCCGTAGATGACGGCCGAGGCGCCGGGCGAACGCAGGGCCACGTTGACGGGCAAGCCAAGGATGGCTTTCGCGTGCAGCTCGAATTCGCTCTGCACCTGGCTGGCCATGGTGACCATGCCCGTGTCGTGCGGACGGGGGCTCACTTCCGAGAACCACACCATGTCGTCCTTGACGAACAGCTCCACGCCGAACAGGCCCAGGCCGCCCAGGTTGTCCGTCACCTTGCGCGCGATGTCGCGCGACCGCTCCAAGGCCAGTGGCGCCATGCGGGCCGGCTGCCACGATTCCACGTAGTCGCCATGCACCTGCAAGTGGCCGATCGGTTCGCAGAACTGCGTTTCAATCTGTCCCGAAGCGGCAACAAAACGCACCGTCAGCAAGGTGATTTCGTAATCGAAGTCGATGAAACCTTCGACGATGACCCGGCCCGTATCGACCCGGCTGCCGCTGGCCGCGTACGCCCATGCCGCGTCGACGTCAGCGGCGCTATCGAGCTTGGACTGACCCTTGCCCGACGACGACATCACGGGTTTCACGACGCATGGGAAGCCGATCTCCTCGCAAGCGGCCTGCAACTCCTGCAGGCTGCTGGCGAAGCGGTATGGCGACGTGGCCACACCCAGGGTTTCGGCCGCCAGGGTGCGGATGCCTTCGCGGTTCATCGTCAGCACGGCCGCGCGCGCGTTCGGGATGCACGTGATTTGCCCGGCCGCCTCCAGCGCCGCCAGGGTGTCGGTGGCGATGGCTTCGATTTCCGGCACGATCAAGTCCGGCTTTTCCAGGGCTATCAGGGCGGCCAGCGCCACGCCGTCGCTCATGTCGATCACGTGCGAGCGGTGTGCCACCGGGTGGCCCGGCGCATTTGGATAGCGGTCGACGGCGATCACTTCCACGCCCAGGCGCTGCAGCGATATGATCACTTCCTTGCCCAGCTCACCGGAACCGAGCAGCATGACCTTGATGGCGGTGGAAGACAGGGGCGTGCCGAAGGTGCGGGGCGCGATGGTGCTGCTGGTGCTAGTGGTCATGGCAGTGTCTGTAAGCGGATGGAAAGATGGCTGGGACTATAGCAAATGCCGGCCCTCTTGGACAGGGCGAGCCGCTGGCGTGCGGCGACCACCCGCCCCGCTAACCCGCGTACGCCCGCTTGATCTCGTCAATGTTGATTTTTTTCATGCCCATCATGGCTTTCATCACGCGCTGGGCCTTGACGGGGTCAGGGTCGGTCAGCAGCTTGATCATGAGGGTGGGCACGATTTGCCAGGACACGCCGAACTTGTCCTTGAGCCAGCTGCATTGCTGCGCTTCCGGCGGCCCACCTTCGGACAGCAGGTTCCAATAGTGATCGACCTCGTCCTGGGTTTCGCAATTGACCTGGAACGAGATAGCTTCGGAAAACTGGAACAGGGGGCCGCCGTTCAGCCCCGTAAACGTCTGGCCGTCCAGTTCGAACGCCACCGTCAACACGCTGCCCGGCTCCTGGCCGTGGATTTCCCTGCCCTCCTCGCCGTAGCGCAGGATCTGGCCGATTTTCGAATTGGGAAATATTTCCGTATAAAACCGGGCCGCCGCCTCGGCGTTGCCGTTGAACCATAAACACGGGGTAATCTTTTGTACGCTGTGCATGATGTCTCCCTGGTCCGGTGTGTGGATTGGCGTCTCTAATATAGTCACAATCGCGCCGGCATGGCGCGCGGAACGCGCCTGTTTTGAGTGCATTACCGTCCAGGAATAGCCTCGCGCCCCAGCACGCCGGCGCTGGCAAGCAGGCGCAACCGGGCCGAGCGCCATTCCGCCTGGCAACGAATGCGCTCCTGCTGCGCCTCGAGCAGCGCCGACTGCGTGTTCAGCATTTCCAGGATATCGGCCGCGCCCAGACCGAACTTGCGCTGCACGCTGGCCTGGGCATCGCGCGCCGCGTCCAGCCACGTTTGCGAGGCGGCCAGGTTGGCCAAGGCCGTGCTCGCCTCCGCATGCGTTTTCACCAGCTCCATCAGGGTCTGCTGCTGCACTTCCTCGGCTTCCGCTTCCCTTTGCCCGGCCTGCGCCAAGGCGCCGCGCACCTTGTAATGGCGCGCAAAACCGTCGAACAGGGGAATGTTCAATGCGATGCCCACCAGGGTTTCGCGCGTGGAGGCGGCGGACAAGCCCTGGTTGGGGCGGCCGTTCTGGTAGATATTGGCCGTCAGGTCGATGCTGGGACGGCCTTCCGACTCGGTCACGGCCACCCGTTCGCGCGCGGCCGCCAGCTGCGCCTGCGCGGCCACGATGGCCGGGTGCCGCGCCTGGGCCAGCGCCAGCCAGGTGTGCAAATCTTCGCTCAAGCCCGCCACCGGGGCATCCGCATCGTCGTCCAGGACCACGCCCGCCTCCGCCGGCAAGCCCAGCGTATAGACGAGCACGGCGCGCGCCTTCTGGAACTCGCCATCGGCGCGGCTGGCGCCCAGGGCCGCCTTGGCCAGCGCGCTGGTCGCCTGCAGGGTGTCGCTGAGCGAGCCGAGGCCCCGCTGGGCGCGGCGCTGCGTGGCCAGCACCGTTTCATTCGCCAGGGCCGCGTAGTCCTGGCGCATGCGCACATTTGCCCGCGCCGTCTGCGCCTCGAAATACGCGCTGACGGTGGCCGCCAGCGTCTTTTGCAGCACGGCGTCGCGGTTGGCCAGGGCCGCGTCCAGCAAGGCTTGCGCCGAACGCTGGCCCGCCGCGCGCCCGCCAAAGTCGAACAAACGCCAGGACAGATTCAGCGAACCCGTATTGCTGTTCAAGCTGCCGGAAGGCGTGCTGGCGCCCGGATAAGCCGTGCGGTCGTGCACCCGGCTCAGGCCCGCATTCAGGGTCGGCAAAAAGGCGGCCTTTGCCTCGCCCAGGCCGGCCGCCTGCAGCCGGATGCCGGCCCAGGCGCCGTGCACCTGCGCGTTGCGGCACAGGGCCAGGTCGACGGCCGCCGGCAAGGTCAATGGCACGGTCAGCAGCACACCAGCCTCATACGCGGACGGGCATGGCGCGGCATCGAGCCCGCCCGGCGATTGCGCCTGCGCCGCAGCACTGGCCAGCAGCAAGCTGGCGGCGATGGCGATGGCGGCCATGGCGCGGCATCTAGCGTTCATGCAGCGCCTCCTTCTGGTGCTGCACCAGCGGCGAGAGCACGTATTCGATCACCCGCCTCGTCCCCGTGCGGATTTCCGCGCGCACGGCCATGCCGGCCGACAGCGGCACCAATCTGCCGTCGATGACGATGGATGGCTGCTGCAGCGTGATCCTGACGGCATACACGGGACCCTTTTTTTCATCCTCGACGGCGTCGCGCGAGACGCTGCTGACGACGGCGGGCACGGTGCCATACTTGGTGTAGTCGAAGGCGTCGACCTTGATGGCGACCATCTGCCCTTCCTGCACGAAGCCGACGTCGCGGTTTTCCAGCACGGCGTCGATTTCCAGCCTGCCCTGGCGCGGCACGATCTGCATCAGCGCCTGCGCGGCCGGCACCACGCCACCCACCGTATGCAGCTTGAGTTGCTGCACCGTGCCATCGACGGGCGCCGTCAGGCGCAGCAAGCTGCCGCGGGCGCCGGCGCGGCGCGCATCCTGGTCGCTGGCCGCCACCACCCTGGCCCCTTCCGTCAGCGCGTCGTAGGCATCCTTGCGCGTTTGCGCCACCAGGGCCGCGCGCTCGCTGCGGGCCGACGCCAGCTGGCCGGCCAGGTCGATGCGCGCCTGTTCCTTTTCCAGCCACGCGTGTTCGGCCACGTCGCGCGTGGCCAGCAGCGCCTTGTAGTCGCCGGCGCGCTGCGCGGCCAATGGCAGCGCCTGGGCGTAGCGGGCGATTTCGCCATCGAGAAGCGCGAGCCTGGCGCGGAAACTCGCATACTGGCCGTCGAGGTGGCCCTGCGCTTCCTCGCGCTGGGCGACAGACGCACCGTCGGGCGCCGCCAGCCTTGGCAGCGCCAAGCTGTCGACGGCGGCGATCAGCGCGCGCGAGCGGGCCATTTGCAGCGCGGCCGCCACGGCGTCGCCGGCGGCCTTGTCGCGCTCGGCATCCGGGCCGCGGCTGTCGAGTTCCACCAGCAGCTGGCCCGCCTGCACGGCTTGCCCCTCGCGCACATGCAGGGCGCGCACGGCCGCCACATCGACGGAAGCGATGGTCTTGGTGTTGCCGGACGGAATGATTTTGCCGGCCGCGTTGACGATGATGTCGACCTGGCCGAAGACCGCCCACAGCAGCACGCAGGCAACCAGCAGCATCAGCACCCGGGCCGTCAGGCGCAAGGACGGCGACACGGGCCGCTCCTGCAGCGCCAGCGCGGCCGGCAAAAAGGCCGCCTCGTCTTCGCTGAGCACGGGGCCGCTCAAGGCGGCGCGGTTACGCCAGCTGTGCCGCAGCACCTGGGCGTAGCGTTGCAACAGCTCGCCATACGCGGCCAGGCGGTGGCCGGCGCTCACGTTGCGTCCCCTGTTGCGCTCCCGCTCGTGCCCTGCTGCAGGCTGTACAGATGGGCGTAGATGCCGCCCGGCTGCGCCAGCAGCGCGTCATGCGTGCCCAGCTCGGCCACCTGCCCCCGCTCCATGACGACGATGCGGTGTGCTTCGCGCACGGCCGACAGGCGGTGGGCGATGATCAGCACCGTGCGTCCCGCGCAAATGCCGCGCATATTGTCCTGGATGACTTTTTCCGATTCGTAGTCGAGCGCGCTCGTCGCTTCGTCGAAAATCAGGATGCGCGGATCGCCGATGAGGGCGCGGGCGATGGCGATGCGCTGGCGCTGGCCGCCGGACAAGCCCGTGCCGTGCTCGCCCACCATGGTGTCGTAGCCTTCGGGCAGTTCGCAAATGAAATCGTGGGCACCGGCCAGTTTCGCCACGGCGATGACGGCATCGATGGGCAGCGCGGGGTCGCTCAGGGCGATGTTGTCGCGCACGGAGCGGTTGAACAGGATGTTTTCCTGCAGCACCACGCCGATCTGGCGCCGCAGCGAGGCCGTATCGATGACGGCAATATCCTGCCCGTCGATCAGCACCTTGCCCCGTTCGGGAATGTACAGGCGCTGTGCCAGCCGCGTCAGCGTGCTCTTGCCGGAACCGGAACGCCCGACGATGCCGATCACTTCGCCGGGCGCGATGGCAATCGACACATTGCGCAACACCTCGGCCGCATCGGGCCGGTAGCGGAAACCCACTTGCTGGAACTCGATGGCGCCGGCGATGCGCGGCAGGCGCGCCTTCTGGCTGCCCGCTTCCACCCTAGCGTTGAGAATGTCGCCGAGCCGGCTCATCGAGATGCCCACCTGCTGGAAATCGTTCCACAGCTGCGCCAGGCGCAGGATGGGCGAGGCCACCTGCCCTGCCAGCATGTTGAAGGCGACCAGTTCGCCCACCGTCATCTTGCCGTCGATGACGAGCGTGGCGCCCCACCACATGATGGCCGCCGTCACCAGCTTGCTGACGAGGGTGACGCCGCCGCTGGCCAGCATGCCGATATTATTTGCAGACAAGCCCGCCGACACATAGCCGGCCAGCTGCTTTTCCCACTGCTGCTGCCAGCGCGGTTCCACGGCCATGGCCTTGAGCGTGTCGACGCCGCTGATGGTTTCTACCAGAAAGGACTGGTTTTCCGCACTGCGGTTGAATTTATCGTTCAGGCGGCCCCGCAGCACGGGCGTGAGCAGCATCGACAGGGCCGCGTAGACGGGAATCGAGGCCAGCACGACGATGCTCAGCGCCGCGCTGTACCACAGCATGGCGGCAATGAAGATGAAGGAAAACAGCAGATCGAGCACCAGGGTCATGGCATTGCCGGTGAGGAAAGAGCGGATGTTTTCCAGTTCATGGATGCGCGCCACGGAATCGCCCACGCGGCGCGCCTGGAAATACGCGATCGGCAAGGCCAGCAAATGGCGGAACAGGCGCGCGCCCAGTTCCACGTCGATCTTGCTGCTGGTGCGCGCGAATACATAGGTGCGGATGAGGCCCAGCACGGCTTCGAAGACGATGGCGCAGATCAGGCCGATGGCCACCACGTGCAGGGTTTTCATGGCGTGGTTGACCAGCACCTTGTCCATCACCACCTGGAAAAACAGGGGCGTGGCCAGGCCGATCAGCTGCAGCACGAAGGAAATGAGCAACACTTCGCCCAGCAGCCTGCGGTATTTGACGATGGCGGGGATGAACCAGCTGAAGTCGAAACGGGCCGTTTCGCCCGCATAGCTGGCCTTGCTGGTGAAAAAGATCAGTTCGCCCGTCCAGGCGGCAAGAAAGGCTGCACGGCCGAGGATTTGCGGTGGCTGGCCCGGATGCTGGACCAGCACCTTGCTCACGCCGTCAGCGTCCGTCTCGACCTTGCCGAGGATAAAGAAACGGCCGGCGCTATCGATGGCGATGGCCGGCAGCGGCGACTGCGCCAGCCGTTCGGGCGCCTGGCGCACCAGTTTGGCCGTCAAGCCAAGTTGCCGCGCGGCCAGCAGCACGGTTTGCCGCGTGAACACGGCCTGGCCGAAGGCGTGCTTGAGCTGGGCGCCATCGGCGGCGACGCCGTGCAGGCTGGCGATCAGCAGCAGCGACAGCAAGCCCGTGTCGGGCACAGCTTGTATGGACGGCGTATCGTTACGGTAGGAGAGGACTGTCATCGGGCAATATCAGAAATTCAATGGCGCAGCCAGGCCGTGGCTGGTAACCCCGGCCCGGCTGCGTGAAGGTGGATCTAGTTGCTCAACGGTTTAATGCGCTGCCGCCAGCTGGATCTGCGTGGACGAGCCGCCTTGCGCCGACCACGGTGCCGATGCGGCCGCCGGCACGGCAAAGCCGGCCATCGCTTGCACCAGTTGCGCGGCATCCGCTTGCCAGCCGCTGAAGCCGCCCTGGCTGGCGCCAGCCGCTTGTGGAGCGGCGCGCCAGTTTTGCGCCAGCACCGGCGCCAGGATGGCGGCCGTGCCGGCAGGCAGAGTGAGCTGGCCGGCTGGCGGCGGCGTCAGGCCAGCCATCGCCTGCACCAGGTTTTGCACCTGGCTGCCCAGCAAGACTTTGCCGTCGGCCGTGCGGAATTCCTCGATGCGCCGCTCCGCGCTCTCGTACCAGCCGGTGACGGTGATCTTGTCGCTGGTGCCGATGGTGCTCACTTCCAGAGCCGTGCCCACCTGGCGGAACCACAGCTGCTCGGCGCTGACGCCGGCCAGGAAGGACACGACATCGCGGCTGCCCGCCTCGTTGGCCTCGTTGATCAAGTCGGCGCCGTCGCCGCGGGCGAAGATATAGGTGTCGTTGCCCAGCACACCAGCCAGGATGTCGTCGCCCTTGCCGCCTTGCAAGATATCGTTGCCCAGGACTCCCAGCAGGGTGTTCTTCAGTTCATTGCCGATCAACACGTCATCGAACTTGCTGCCGACAACCGCGATGAAATTGGCCGCCACATCCACGCCCGGACGCGCCGCCAGGGCCGTGCCTGCGGGTGCGAAGGCAACCGTCGCGCCAGCGCTTGCATTGACGTAATTGAGCGTGTTGCCCGCACCGCCGCCGTCGAGCACATTGCCGCCGGGGGTAGTGACGAAAAAGACGTTGTTGGTGAAGGCGCTGCCCGTCACCGTCAGGCCAGGGGCGCCGAGGCGCACATTCTCGACATTGTCGGCCACCGTGTAGTTGACCGTGGTAAACGCGGTGTCGCTGCCGCCATTGCCCCGTTCGACGATGAAGTCGCCACTGTGGTTGACGTGATAGGTGTCGTCACCGCCCAGGCCTTCCATCAGGTCGGCGCCGGCCGTGCCCTTGATGATGTCGGCATTTTCCGTGCCGACAAAGGTTTGCTCCGTCAACTGCGTGGGGCCGTTGAAGTGCCAGGCCTGGGACAGCACGGGCGCCAGGGCGGCGGCGGTGCCCGCCGGCAGGGTCAGCTGGCCCAGCGGCGGCGGCGCCAGGGTCGCCATCGCCTGCACCAGCAGTTGCACGTCGGCGCCGCGCAGGACGTGGCCGGCGGCCGTGCGGAATTCCTCGATGTTCGGCGCAGCCTTGTTCCAGGCGCGGATGGTGATCTTGTCCGTCGTGCCGATGGTGCTCACTTCCAGGTCCGCGCCCACCTGGCGGAACCACAGCTGGTCGATGTTGACGCCGGCCAGGAAGGCGATGGCGTCGTAATTGGCATCGGCGGACGCTTCGATGATGACGTCGGCGCCGTCGCCGCGCGCAAAGACATAGGTATCATCGCCCAGGCCGCCAGTCAGCACATCGTCGCCCTTGCCGCCTTGCAAGGTATCGTTGCCGAGCCCGCCAGACAGGGTGTTGGCCAGTTCGTTGCCGATCAGCACGTCGTCATAGGCACTGCCTGTCACGCTGGAAATATTGACCAGCACATCGCTGCCAGGCAAGAGCGCGCTACCGCCGACGACGGGAACGATGGTCGCCGTGGCGCCCGCCTTGGAACCCGCGTAAGTAGCCGAATTATTGCTGCCGATGCCATACAACAAGTTGCCGCCAGCAACGTCGACGTGAAAGACGTTGCCGCTGCCGTTACCTGTCACACCCACGCCCGCGGCGGCCAGGTGCACCTCTTCGATGTTGGCGCCCATGGTGTAGCTGACCGTCGTGTAGACAGTGTCGCGGCCGCCGCCAGGCTGTTCGGTCACCACGTCGTAGCCATGGTTGACGTAATAAATGTCGTCGCCGGCCAGGCCCGCCATCACATCGGCGCCCGCCGTGCCCTTGATGATGTCCGGATTCGCCGTGCCAGTGAAGACGCCGTTGCCGGGCTGATTCGGTCCTTCCGTGCGCCAGTTCTGCGCCAGCACGGGAGCCAGGACGGTGGCTGCGTAGATTGGCAAAGTCAGCTGGCCAGCCGGTGGCGGCTGCAGTGCGGCCATCGCCTGCACCAGGTTTTGCACGTCGCTGCCCAGCAGCACGCGGCCGTCGGCCGTGCGGAATTCCTGGATGCGGGGCGCGCTGCCCGCGCTGAACCAGCCGTTGATGCTGATCTTGTCGCTCGTGCCGATGGTGCTCACTTCCAGGTTCGCGCCCACCTGGCGGAACCACAACTGGTCGGCGCTGACGCCGGCCAGGAAGGAAACGACATTGTGGCCGCCGCCCTCGACCACCTCGGAGATGATATCGGCGCCGTCACCGCGGGCAAAAATATAGGTATCGTCGCCCGCTACGCCGAACAGCGTATCGTCGCCCTTGCCGCCCCGCAAGGTGTCGTTGCCGATGCCGCCAATCAGGAGGTTCTTGAGTTCATTGCCGGTCAGGACGTCGTCGAACTTGCTGCCCACGATGCTGGCGAAATTGACCAGCACATCGCTGCCCGGCGCTGCCGCCACCGGACCACTGGCCCCGGACAGGGTGGCCGTCACGCCTGTGCTGGAGCCAAGGTAATTGACCGAGTTGCCCGTGCCGCCACCGTCGAGCACATTGCCGCCGGCCACGCTCACATGAAAGATATTGTTGGTGTTGGCGCTGCCCGTCACCGTCAGGCCGCTGGCGGCGAGGCGCACGTTCTCAACGTTGTCGGCCACCGTGTAGTTAACGCTGGTATAAACGGTATCGGTGCCGCCATTGGCCAGCTCGACAATCACGTCGCCGCTGTCGTTGACGTAATACGTATCGTCGCCGGCCAGGCCTTCGAGCAAGTCGGCGCCTGCGGTGCCGCTGAGCACATCGGCATCCGGCGTGCCGGTGAAGCGCTGCAGCGCCGCGGCGGCGGCACTGTCCAGGTATGCCTCGATGGCGGAAATGCCGTCATCTGCGGCAGTGGAAGTGTGCGATGCAAATTTTTCAGTCATGTTGCAGTTTCCTGTCGTTAAACGTCAAAACCAAGAGTGAATATGTCGGCGCAAGCCGGCATGCAAGGCAAAAGTCCCGGCCGCATCCACCTGCCGTTCAGCGTGCACCTTCAACGGTCCGGCACTTTCGGCGCATGGACGGCGCGCGGTTGAGCGTCGCCTCGCATGCACGCCTTAATGACGGTCAAACGGGACAGCCACTGTTATTTGTCATGCAAATGTCACACTGAATGAAGGAAAGAGGAGGAACCTTGCCAGGTTTTTTCTGTCGCCGCTGCATCCATTGTGCGAGAATGCCCCTCCCCCCTGGATGGTGCGCATGATGACCAAACTCGCCGCAAGCATCACTGTAATGACACTCGCGCTGGCAGCTTGCAAGCCGGCAGCCACGGCTCCTGCGCATGACATTCCCGCAGCCATGCGCCAGACGGCGACCACCTTGCTGCAGTCAACATTGCTGCACGCGACCTCGATTGCCGTCGTGTATCGCGGCAAGGAATTCATGCTGCATCAAGGCGAGCTGGAGACGGGCAAAGTCAATCCGCCGAACGATACAACGCTGTATGAAATCGGCTCGGTCAGCAAGACTTTTGCCGGCCTGCTGCTGGCGAACGCTGTGCTCGATGGGAAGGCGGCGCTCGACGATCCCATCCAAAAGTACCTGCCGGACGCCTACCCGAACCTGCAGTGGCAGGGGCAGCCAGTGCGCTTGCGCCATTTGATCACGCACACCAGCGCCATGCCGGGCATGCTGCCATTGCAGGTGAACACCATATTGAAGGATTTCACTGCACATGCCACGCCGGCAAAGCTCAATGCGGCCTACGCCAGCTACGGACAACAGCAATTCTGGCAAGACTTGCACACAGTCAGCATCACAGGTCCGCTAGGCAAGGACTATGCCTATTCCAGCGCCGGCACCGAACTCATTGCGCACACGCTCGAAAAAATCTACGGCATGCCCTATGAAGTCCTGCTCACGCAATTCCTCGCGCGCGAAGCGGGCATGCGCGATACCAGACTGAGAATCGCCGCCACGGATACCGGCCGGCTGGCGCCCGGCTACCACAGCGACAATCCCGTCGTGACAACACCGATGCCGCAACTGCCCTGGGGAGCGGCCGGCAACCTGAAGTCGACCTTGCCGGACATGGCGAAATACCTGCGCCTGCAATTGAGCGCCCATCCCGCGGTCATCGAATCGCACCAGCCGCTGGTGCGCTTTCAGGACGACTTCAGCATTGGCTACTTCTGGAACATCGGCAGCAATAGCCAGTTGGGCACGCATTATGTACACCATGGCGGCGTGCCACGTGCGCAAAGCTACGCTTATGTCGTTCCCAAATACCAGCTGGGGGTCTTCATCATCACCAACCAGAGCGGCGACGCGACTGCCAGCGCCATGGAAAGCGCGCTGGCGCATATTTTCGACACGGTGGCATCGATGGAAAGCGTGGAGTAGGCCGCCAGCAATACGCTGGCTTCAAAGTTTGGCGAGATGGCGCTTATCTGCCCGGCGCCGCGCGCACGGTAGCGCCGGCCACCTGCAACTGCAATGGCGCCAGGGAAGCGTCCTGCCTCATGGCAAGGCGCCAAAAGTCTGATCCTGCAACTGCTGCACCAGGAAATCGATGAACACGCGCAAGCGCGGCGGCAGGTGGCGGCTGGCTGGCCACAGCAGCCAGAATGCCGTGCGCGCCTGCGTATGCTCGTCCAGCAGCGAGACCAGTTGCCCCGCCGCCAGCTCACGCTGCACGGCAAACGCGGGCAGGTAGGCGATGCCCTGCCCCTGCACGGCCAGGTAGACGCGCATTTCCACGCTGTTGCAGACCATGCCGGGCGCCGGCTGGACAGTCTCGTCCATCAGCGGCCATTGCTCCAGGCGGCCCGTGGCGGGAAAGCGGTAGTCGAGGCGCGCGTGCCGCAGCAGCGCGGCGCCATCGGCGGGCCGTCCGTGGCGCGCCAGATAGGCGGGCGACGCCAGCAGCAGGCGACGGAACGTACAGAGTTTGCGCCGCATCAAGCTTGAGTCGGCCAGCTCGCCCGTGCGCACGACCGCATCAAAGCCGTCGCTGACGATGTTGACCATGGCGTCGGAGAAATCAAGGTCGAGTTCGATGGCGGGATAGGCTTGCATGAACGCGCCGATGGCCGGCTCGAACAGGCCGCTGTAACGTGGCAGGCTGATGCGCAGGCGGCCGCTGGGCGCGCCGCCCGATTCACCCAATTCGCGCTCGGCCGCTTCCACCTCGGCCAGGATGCGCTTGCAGCGCTGCAGGAATTTTTCCCCTTCCGCCGTCAGCGCCAGGTGCCGCGTGCTGCGCTGGAACAGGCGCGCACCGAGCCGCGCCTCCATGCGCGCCACGCTCTTGCCGACGGCCGACGATGACAGGCCCAGCAACCGGCCCGTGGCCGAAAAACTGCCGCTGTCGGCCACCTGCACGAACATGGCGATGCCACCCAAGCTATCCATTTACGCTCCATTCACGACATTTATGTCCGATATGTTGATCAGTTTAGCCCATTTTTCTTCAATGACGGGCGCGCCATACTCGCCCCTCTTTCTTTCATATCCGACACCCATGCCCTCTTCCTCACGTCTTTCACTCCCCCTGCAAGTGCTGGCCGCTTGCCTGACGGGCTTGCTGATTCCCCTGTGCTTCACGGGCCCGGCCGTGGCCCTGCCCGCCCTCGGCGCCGAATTGCACGGCAGCGCCGCCGCCCTGAACTGGGTCATCAATGCGTATATCCTCAGCTATGGCAGCGCCATGATGGTGGCCGGCAGCCTGACGGATGTGCTGGGACGGCGCCGCGTCTGGCTGGCGGGCCTGGCGCTGTTTTGCGTGGCGACCCTGGCCATCGCCCACGCGCCATCGGTGGCATGGATCGCCGTGCTGCGCTTCGTGCAGGGCCTGGGCGGCGCGGCCGCGTTCGCCGCCGCCATGTCGTCGCTGGCGCCATTGTTCCACGGCGCGGCGCGCAGCCGCGTGATGAGCGTGCTGGGCACGACGTTCGGCCTGGGCCTGGCCTTCGGTCCGCTGGCGGCCGGCGCCATGCTGGCGCTGGCCCGCTGGCCCGCCATCTTTTACGCCACGGCCGTGCTGGGCGCCATCGGCATGCTGCTGGTATGGGTCAGCGTGCCGGCCGATCCGGCGCGCGGCCAGGGCCGGCTGGACTGGCCTGGCGCCATCAGCTTCAGCGCCGCGCTGGGCCTGCTGACCCTGGGCATGCTGCTGGCGCCCGAACACGGCTGGCGCCACGGCGCCGTGCTGCTGTCCGTCGCCGCATCCGTGCTGCTGTTCCTTGCCTTTGGCGCCATCGAGCGCAGGACGGCGCGGCCCATGCTGGATTTGTCGCTGTTCCGCCAGCGCCGCTTTGTCGCCGTGCAAGTGCTGGCCGCCTCGCCCGCCTTCCTGTTCATCGTGCTGATCGTCATGCTGCCGGGGCGCTTCATCGGCATCGACAACATGTCCGCACTGGCGGCGGGCCGTTTGATGATCGCCCTGGCAGCGCCGCTGCTGCTCGTGCCCATGCTGGCGGCGCTGCTGTCGCGCTGGGTCGAGACGGGCGCCCTGTGCGCGGCGGGCCTGCTGCTGGCCGCGGCGGGCCTGGCCTGGCTGGCGCAGGTGCTGGGCCATGGCGGCACCGCGGCGCTGGCAGGCCCCCTGCTGCTGATCGGCGTGGGCATCGGCTTGCCGTGGGGCTTGATGGATGGCATGGCCCTGAGCGTGGTGGAAACGGAGCGGGCCGGCATGGCGACGGGCATCTTCAATACCGTGCGCGTCAGCGCCGACGGGGTGGCGCTGGCGCTGGCGGGTTCCTTGTTGGCCGGCCTGATCGGCGCGGGCCTGGCGCAGCAACTACCAGCCGAGCTACCTGTGCTGGCCGCCGCCAGCCGCGCCGCGCTCGGCGATATCGAGCAGGCGACACAGCTGCTGGGCGGCCAGGAAGCGCTGCTGCGCGCCAGCTATGACGCCGCCTTCCGCCAGCTGCTGCTCGGCCTGGCGCTGCTGGCCGTGGCGCTGGCGGCGCTGGTGCCGTATCTGCTCAGGAAGAAAGAAAAGCGCCTGACAAAACCGTAGCGAGCGGAAGGTAGAGGTGGTCGAGAAGCGCAACCGTACTAGAGTACGGTGAGCATCGCAGGCCGCCTATACCGACGCGCAGTAGGTTTTGGACGGTGCTTTAGGCGTCCAGGCCGTAAAACACGGCAACGAGGATGGCGATATTGTTGCAGGCGCGCGCGAACGCCGTTGTCGCGTAGGCAACGGCCACGCTGGGGCCGCGGTAGCGCAGGTAGACAAAGCTGAACATGGCGCCCGACCCCAGCGCGACGATGGCGTGCAGCAAGCCGCCGCTGATGAAATGCACGACGGCCCACAGGATGGCGCCGATAAAAACGCTCAGTTGCCGGCTGGCGCCCAGGCGCCGGAGGATTTCCAGCGGCAGCAGCTGGCCGAGGAAGGTTTCCAGGATGGGGGAATAGATGACGACCCAGAACACCAGCAGCGGCAGCGACATTTCGCGCTTGAACTTGGACAAACCCGTGTGCGCGCCCCAGTATTCGGGCGGCAACAGCCATTTGGTGATAAACAGGATGGCAAAGCACAGCATGCACGTGAGCAGACCCCAGCCGAGACCGGCAAGGGCCAGCTGCAGCACGGGCGGCGCCGGTTTGTCGTCTTCCGGGCTGGATAGATCATGGCTGCTGCGCACTTGCATGAGAAGTCCTGGCGGTGATCCAGCGCTCATTGTAGCGCGGAATATGCCTGGTGGCGCACGCCGCGCTAAAGTGCCATCCGCCTCAAGCGGCGAGGCGCAGCGGTCCGTTGGCCGGCTTGGCGAGTTTGAAAATGCCCACTTCCTGTTCCAGCTGCGCCGCCTGCTGCTGCAATTCGTGCGCGGCGGCGGCCGCCTGCTCGACCAGGGCCGCATTCTGCTGGGTCACGCGATCCATGTCGACGATGGCGCGGTTGACTTGCTCGATGCCGGCGCCCTGCTCCTGCGTGGCGTGGCTGATCTCGGCCATGATGCCCGTTACCCTGCCGATGCCGGCCACCACGTCGTGCATGGTGACGCCAGCTTGCTCGACGAGCAAGGTTCCCGTGCCCACCTTGCTGACGGAATCGTCGATCAGCAGCTTGATTTCGCGCGCGGCGGCGCTTGAGCGTTGCGCCAGGTTGCGCACTTCCGTGGCGACGACGGCAAAACCGCGTCCCTGTTCACCGGCGCGCGCCGCTTCCACGGCCGCGTTCAAGGCCAGGATATTCGTCTGGAAGGCAATGCTGTCGATCACGCCGATGATGTCGACGATCTTGTTCGATGAAGCATTGATCAGGCCCATGGTGTGCACCACTTCGGCCACCGCCTTGCCGCCCTGCTCCGAGACCTTGGACGCTTCGCGCGCCAGGTGGTTCGCCTGCTGGGCGTTGTCCGCATTCTGGCGCACGGTGGAAATCAGTTCTTCCATCGATGACGCCACCTCTTCGAGTGAGCCGGCCTGCTGCTCCGTGCGCTGCGACAAATCGCGGTTGCCCGAGGCGATCTCGGTCGATGCCGTGGCGATACTTTCCGTACCGTGGCGCACCTTGCCGACGATGGCGGCCAGGTTGTCGCGCATGGTCTTGATCGCAAACAATAAACTGCTGTCGTCGCCGTGGCGCGTGTGCACGTCGATGGCCAGTTCACCGAGCGCGATGCGCCCCGCAATCGCGGCCGCATACGCCGGCTCACCGCCCAGCTGGCGCAGCAGGCCGCGCGTGATGACGGTAGCCACGGCTATGCAAATGAGCACGCTGAGCGCGGCCAGCACGCCGATCCAGCGCAGCGACTGGCCGTAGATGGCGCGCGCGGCCACGCTGGCCTGCTCCGATTCGCGCTGCACGGATTTCAGCACCGTGTCGATGTCGGCGACGATCTGGCGCCGCAGCGGGCTGCACTCTTCGACCAGGAAAGTGCCGTACTGTTCCATCTGCCCCGTGGCGCGGAACTGGCGCGGACGCTGCAATTCCTGCGCCATGGTCTTCAGGCCCGTGCTGACTTTCTCGAATTGCGCATCGCCGGCGAACTGCGGCGCCAGGCGCGCCAGCGCTTCCAGGTACAGCGCTTTCTGGCTGTCGAGGATGGCCAGCTCTTTTTCGGCGGCGGCCTGGTCATGGAAGATATACGCGTTGCGGGCGGCCAGGCCCGTCTGGTCGAGCGCTTCGCGCGCCACGTACAGCGGTTCGAGTTTTTCCAGTTGGACTTTTTCTTGCGCGTCCATGGCGCCGGAGATGGCGCCGATGCGCAGCAGCGCGAAGGCGGCCAGTACCAGCATCAGTAGCACCAGCAGCCCGAAGCCTGCGCTCAGGCGTGCGCCTATCGTCAAACGATTGAATGACATCATTGTTGTTATTGCCCTGTAATAAAGTTGATTGTTGCTGGTTACTTGGAAACCAGCGATCTGCTCGCCGTCGTCTTGCCTTTCCCGCATGGCGCAGGATGGGTCTCTAACTGGCGTTTTTTGGGCAGTCAGCTTCTAATTTCGGGCAATGCAGGCGTGCGGGACTTATCCCTACGCCATACAACAGCACACTGAATTATAAGCGAACAGCGTTATGGATGATTCCACGTGTCCACTTTTAGTGCCTTGACGCATATCAAAAAAGACAATCAACTCTGCTCTGGGGCGTCGATGACGGCCATGGTGATGCGCGAGATGCAGCACAGTTTGCCGTCGTCGCCAGTGATGCGGATTTCCCAGACCTGGCTCGTGCGGCCCCGGTGGATCGGCGTGGCGCGCCCCGTCACCAGGCCACCGCGCACCCCGCGCAAATGGTTGGCGTTGATTTCCTGGCCCACGCTCACGTGCCGGCTGGAATCGAGGCAGGCATTCGCGGCCATGCTGCCCAGGGTTTCGGCCAGCAGCACGGAAGCGCCGCCATGCAGCAGTTTAAAAGGCTGCATGGTGCGGTGGTCGACGGGCATGGTCGCCTCGATCCAGTCGGGGCCGAAAGCCGTGAATACGATGCCCAGGTGGCGCATGGCCGTGCCCTCGCTGGCGGCGTTGAGGATGGCCAGGTCGAGCGGTGCGTGCCAGATTTCCATTGTTGCCTCGGATAAGTGTGTAGAAAAGGCCATTGTAGGACAGAGCGTCCGCGCGTGCCGCTTCATCTTTCCTTCACCGTGGCCCGGGGTGGCGATGGCATTAACTGGTTATAATTGCCCCATTCTTAAAAAACGAGGTTGTGTATGAAGTGGGCCTTGCTGGGCATTTTTGTGTTTTCTGTTTTACATATTCATTTTCGGGGCAAGGTGCGCCTGCCGTTCCGCCGCCAGATCTTCGATCATTCCTCGTTCATGGCGCCGCTGAACCTGTTCATGCACACCTTTTCCAAGGTGCCGGCCACGCCATATTTAGCCGTCGAGCAATTCCCGGAACTGGCGCCGCTGCAGCAGAACTGGCAAATCATCCGCGATGAAGCGCTGCGCATGCAGGAAATGAAAAAGATCAAGGCGGCTGAAAAGAACAATGACGTGGGTTTCAATTCCTTCTTTAAATATGGCTGGAAGCGTTTCTACCTGAAATGGTATGACGCGAACCACCCGTCGGCACAGCAGATGTGCCCGCAGACCTATGCGCTGCTGCAATCGATTCCCTCGATTAAAGCGGCCATGTTCGCGGAGCTGCCGCAAGGCGGCAAGCTCAACCCGCACCGCGATCCGTTCGCCGGCTCCCTGCGCTATCACCTGGGCTTGCAGACGCCGAACGACGACCGCTGCTTCATCGACGTCGATGGCGAGCGCCACAGCTGGCGCGACGGCCAGGCCGTGATGTTCGATGAAACGTATATCCACTGGGCCCGCAACGATGCCGACAGCGACCGCATCATCCTGTTCTGCGACATCGAACGCCCGATGCGCTACCGCTGGGCGCAAGGCTTGAACCGCTGGCTGGGCCGCACCCTGATGACGGCCGCCGCCTCGCCAAACGAACTGGGCGACCAGGTCGGCGGCGTGAGCAAGCTGTTCCAGATTTCCTGGACCATGGGCCAGTACCGCCGCCGCTTCAAGGCGTGGAACAAGACGGCGTACCAGGTTACCCGCGTGGCGCTGGTGGTGGGCATCATCGCGCTGATCTACTTTATCTAGGCGTTACATTGCCTCTTTGACAAAACCGCCTTCGGGCGGTTTTTTTTATAATGCGATGTCCCCACCAGGAGAATTTACAAAATGACCGAACGCGACCGCAAGCACGATATCCAGATCGGCGATGAGACATGGATCGAGTTCATCAGCCTTGACGGCCGCTACGAGCAGGCGCTCGACATCGACGCCCTGCTGGCCGGATTATGGCCGCTGATCTGCCGCCTGGAAACGCATTGTGACGCCGGCTGCTGCGGCATCGACGCCTTCGATTTCACGTGCGAAAGTATCGATACGGCCCTGCTTGAGCTTGACCGCGCGCAACTGCACGCTGCCTGCTTGCAAGCCCGCGCTGCCGTGGCCGTGGCCGGCAGCGACGTATTGACGAGCAACACGATGAATCATATTGCGGATAAACGCGTGTTCCTGCAGTTGCTCGGGCATCTCGAGCGCTGCCTTGCCGGCCCGCGAAGCGGCCAGGCGGCAAGCCAGCCGCGCTGACATCGGCGATAATACGGGCTCACACCACTCTTTTCTTTTATTTATGCGCGACATCATTGCCGGATTTCTACGTTTCCAGAAGGAAGTCTTTCCTGAACGCCGAGAGCTGTTCAAGAGCCTGGCCACGGGACAGACGCCCAAGGCCCTGTTCATTTCCTGCTCCGACAGCAGGATGGTGCCGGAACTGGTGACGCAGCGCGAACCTGGCGAACTGTTCGTCATCCGCAACGCGGGCAACATCGTACCCTCGTTTGGCCCGGAACCGGGCGGCGTGAGCGCGTCCGTCGAATTTGCCGTTGCCGCCCTGAATGTGACGGACATCGTCATTTGCGGCCATTCCGATTGCGGCGCGATGAAAGCCATCGCCACCTGCACCTGCCTCGAACACATGCCGGCGGTCAAGAACTGGCTGCGGCACGCGGATGCGGCGCGCATGATCAATGAATCGATCGAGCATGCCACGGAACAGGAGCGCATCGACGGCATGGTGCGGGCCAACGTGGTGGCGCAACTCAACAACATCCGCACCCACCCTTCGGTGGCGCTGGGCATCACGCAAAAACGCCTGACCCTGCATGGCTGGGTGTATGACATCGAAAATGGCTCGCTCGATGCGCTCGACGAGGCTACCGGCCAGTTTGTCCCGCTGGCGGAACATCCGGCCTCGAAGATGTAAGGCAAGCGTCGGCCCACCACCGTCTTCCCCCGTATCGCCAGCACAGCGATGAATTCAAGCGTGCCGCTGTGGCGCGTACTCAGGTTGACAGGGCATCCGTTTCGCTGCTTGCCCGCGTTCTGAAGATCAACACCAATCAGCTGTTCAGTTGGCGCAAGCGCTTCGGCGACGAGACGCTTGCTGCGCGCCAAGTCAACTGGCCACCGCTGGCATGAACGGTCTGGCGGCGACGGCGCAGACGGCGCTCGCCGAAGATCCGACAACGCATGAACTTGCAGCTCAAAGCAGTTGGGTTGACTTATGGCGTTAAAAAATACGTTGGCGGAAATGCCGATAAACCGCACTGGTCAACTACGGGACATTCATATGAAATTTTTCGCCGCCTTTCTGATCGCCGCATGTCTCCTGCCGACGGCGCACGCTGTAGTGTCCGTGCCGGCGCGCCTGATTGGCTACTACTCGAATATGCGGACCGAAGGCGCTGACGATCCACATTTTGTCTCCGGATACGACATCGTGCTTTACCAACGCGTAGCGGAAACGATAGGCCATGTCGCTGTCGCCATCGGCACCTCCGAACCGGTCAGAGCCACCATCAAAGAGATGACATACGATACGAAGAAAAAATTGCTGACCTTCACCGCCGAGTACTCCAGCGGACTGGCCACCAATCCTGTGAAAGGAGCGCCCGACCGCGAAGCTGTGCAAGTGCTCATCTTCAGCGGCGTCGTGCGTCCGCAGTCGATCTCGGGGAAAGTGGGCATCAAAGATTTCTACTGCGGTCCATGCAGGCCGGTGTTCAAGCGCGTGACACTCAAACGTATCGTTGAAATGGGGCGCACGGGCGAATTACGGGCCATCCCGTTATAGTCGCCTGAGCACTTGGGCCGACTGGAAATACATCAATCTGAAAAGAGATTACGTCTGGGCTTCAGAACAGCTTGGCTTAGCGCCCGATTTTTTCCGTTTTCCCTCTACTCCACATCGCGCTTCAGAATCCTGGCATGAGCGCAGTTGGGGCCGGCACGTTGGCCATCGCCACGCAGAATTCAGGCGCAAGTTGCGCTTGACCTTATCAAGGCGGGAAGGTTCAAGGTAGCGGTATTCAAGCGACATCAAGGAGAATCCCGCATGCCAAAAATCACCGTCCTGCCCCATCCCGAGCTGGCGCCGGAAGGCGCCGTGTTCGACGCGCCCGAGAACATGAGCATTTGCGATGCATTGCAGCGCAACAAAATAGATATCGAACACGCCTGCGGCCAGGTGGGTGCCTGTTCCACCTGCCACGTGGTCGTGGTGCAGGGTTTCGACTCGCTCAACGAACTGGGCGACAATGAGGAAGACATGCTCGACCAGGCCTGGGGCTTGCAGCCCCACTCGCGCCTGTCGTGCCAGGCCCGCGTGTCAAACGCAGACCTGACGCTGGAACTGCCCCGGTACACGCTGAACCACGCCAAGGAATAGTCCCCGGCGCGGTGAGCTGCTTAAACCATCCTTACCACATGATCACGCGCTGCTCGGGCGGCAGATACATCGGGTCGCCCGGCTTGATGCCGAACGCTTCGTAGAAGCCGGGCTGGTTCTTGACCGTGCCCTTGGCGCGGAATTCGCCCGGCGAATGCGGATCGCTCTTGATCTGCGCGATGGCCGCTTCGGGACGCAATTTCGCGCGCCATTTCTGCGCAAAGCCGATGTACAGGCGCTGTTCGCCCGTCAAGCCATCGATGACGGGCGACGGCTTGCCGTTCAACGAGCGCTGGTAGGCCTTGTAGGTGATCGACAGGCCGGAATTGTCGCCGATGTTTTCACCCAGGGTCAGCTCGCCATTGATGTGGTAGCCCGGCACGGGGCTGTAGGCGCCGTATTGCTTGACGAGGCCGGCGGCCAGCGCCTTGAAGGCCGTGCGGTCTTCTGCCGTCCACCAGTTGCGCAAACGGCCCTTGGCGTCATATTGGCTGCCGGAATCGTCGAAGGCATGGCTGATTTCATGGCCGAAGGTGATGCCCAGCAAGCCGTAATTGACGGCATCTTCCGCCTTCACGTTGAAAAATGGCGGCTGCAAAATGGCGGCCGGGATCGTGATGGCGTTGAGGGCCGGGCTGTAGCTGGCGTTGACGGTTTGCGGCGTCATCGACCATTCGTCGCGGTCCACCGGCTTGCCCAGCTTGGCCAGGTTTTGCTGGCGGCTCCACGCGCGCGCGGCGCGCACGTTGGCGATCAGGTCGTTTGGCTGCGTCTTCATGCTGCCGTAGTCGCGCCAGCTATCGGGGTAGGCGATCTTCGGCTTCAACGCTGCCAGCTTGAGCTGGGCTTCCTTCTTGGTTTCCGGGCCCATCCAGTCAAGCTGCTCGATGCCATCCTTGAACGAGGCGACGAAATTGTCGAACATGGCCATCACGCGGGGCCGGGTTTCCGGCGGCAAATACATTTCCACGTAGCGCTTGCCGACGGCGTCGCTGATGGCGCCATCCGTGAAGCGCAGCGCCAGCTGCCACTGCGGTTCGCTTTGCGGCACGCCGCGCAGCACCGTGCCGTCGAAGGCAAAGCGTTCCTTGACGGTGGCGCTGTCCAGGAAGGAGGCGTAGCTTTCGATGACGCGCCAGTTCAGATAGCTCTTCCACGATGCCAGCGGCACGGCGGCCACGGTCTCGGCAAAGCCCGTCATGAAGCTGGGCTGGCGCACGACGGCAGAAGTAGCCTTTGGCGCGAGGCCGGCGGCCGTGAAATACGCGTTCCAGTCGAAGGCCGGCGCCAGTGCCGTAAATTTGTCGAAATCGACCCGGTTGTACGATTTGACGGGGTCGCGCATCTGCACGCGCGTCCACTGCACGGCCGCCAGGCGTGTTTCAATGTCGAGTATCTGCGCCGCGTGGGCGGCAGCGGCCTTGTCGCCGCTCATGGCCAGCATGGTCTCGATATGCTTGAGGTACTTGGCGCGCACGGCTTGCAGCTTGGCGTCGTCATCCTTCAGGTAGTAATCGCGGTCAGGCAAGCCCAGGCCGGACTGGCTGATGTTGACCGTGTAGCGCTCGGGGTCTTGCGCATCGGGCGCCACATAGGCGGAAAACGGCGTGGCAACGCCATTGCCTTGCAGATAGGCCAGCAGCGCCGGCAAGTCTTTCTTGTCTTTCACGGCGGCGACGCGGGCCAGCTCGGCGCGCAGCGGCTTGAAGCCGGCCGCGTTGCGTGCCTTGTCGTTCATGAAGCTCGTGTACAGGTCGGCGATCTTGTGCGCTTCGCTGCCGGGCTTGCCGGGATTTTTCAGGGTCGCGTCGATCAGGCCGCGCAACTGGCCCTGGGCGATTTCGCGCAATTCGATGTAGGTGCCCCAGACGGATTTGTCGGCCGGGATGTCCGTGTTGCGGGTCCAGACGCCGTTGACGTAGCCGTAGAAGTCATCCCGGGGGCTCACTGCCGGGTCCAGCGTTTTCAGGTCGATGCCGGAGACGGGCGCGCCGGCATTGGAGGCTTGGGCGTACAGCGACGGCGAAGATAAGGCGAGCAAGGCGCAGCAGGCGGCGCTGATCAGCGAACGTTTCACGAAGATTCCTTTAGTTGTTTTCACTTCATGTTGGGGAACATGCTTGTCCAGGCATGAGAGGCTGGATTATAGTCCGCGTGCTTGCTGCGCAACAATGACAGTTGAATAACTACGGGAATCAGCGGCTCAGGAGATCGAACAGGTCCGCCGTCTTTTTACCCTGATTTTTCAGCAGATCCGCAAGCGAACCCGGCGTTGGCCCGCCATTGCCGGCCGCATGATTGAAATAATTAAAATCGAGCTTGATCTTGTCTTCCAGGTCGCTCGCATAATTGGCAGGATACTGCGATTGCTCCAGACGCGGCAATGTATTGAAATGCGCCAGCACCGACTTGAAGAAATTGGTCGTCTTGCCGGTGGTATTATATTCATGCATGGCTTGCGCCACGACCTGGGTGCGCCAGGCCTCTTCTTCCTGATACGCCTGCATAAAGGCGGCGCGCCGCTCGTTGACGGTAAAGGTCCCGCTGTCATCGTTCGAAATGGCGGACAATTGCTCGCGCGACAAGCCCGCAAACGGATTCGGGCCCTTCCGGTCGACATAAGCGGTGGCAGCGGCGGCCGACTTTGCCGATGCCGCGTCATTCGGTTGCGGCAGCTGTTTGGCGGCGGCCGCCTTGTGTTCGGCATCCAGCGGATACAAGATGTCGTCGGTATTGCCATTCACCCACGCACCCAGCGCCGCATGATCGAAGCCCCGGATGGTGGCACTGGTGGCCTCCGAAGCTTTCGCCAGGCGCCCGGCCAGGGTCGAAATGACGACATCGTCCGCCACGGCGCCAGCGCCGGCCGGCGCCTGTGTGGCCTGGACCTTGTCCGAGGATGGCTTGCTGCCTTCCGCGGCAGACAGCGCCCCGCGTTGAATTCCTGCCGTGCTGATATACATCATTGCTCGCCCCGAGATCAGTAAAAGTTACTATTTAAGTAAATATTACTATAGCACAATATCTATCCATGCCGGCCAGGCGCATGCACGGGGGCGGTTCGGCTCCGGCTTTACTTCACCGGCTCAAACGTCACCGTCAAGCCGTTGCCCGTGGTCCTGATCTGCGTCGGCACGAATTGCACGCCCGCGTAACGCAATTCGTCGGGTTTGAAGGTGTAGATGGGCGTTTCATGCATGAGCTGGTCGGCCACCAGGCTGGCCACCTTGGCGAACTGGCGCTGCTGCGACTCGTCCATGCCGTCGATGGTGACCTTGTCCACGCTCGCCTCGCTCAGGTAGACGGCATTGCGCTGGGCGTCGAGCACGAGGCGGCCCGACATGGACAGGCTGCCGCGCCAGCTCTGGCGTATGAATGGCGGCAAGACGCTGGCGTCCACGCTGAGGGCGACTCTTTCGCGCTCGGGCTGCAAGGATAGTTGCGGGCGGGTCAGCTTGACGTCCAGCACGGACAGCACACGCTTGTCGATGGGAAAGCGGCGCTCCAGGCCTTGCTGCATCTTGCTCAGCGACACATTCACGTCGCGCGGGCCGATCAGGGTGGAACACGCAGCCAGCACGGTACAAGCAAAGGCGGCGATCGCGGCGGTTTTCAGCAAGGGGCGGATGGCGGTCAAGGTCATGGATAGTCTCGGTGGAAAGATGGCGCCATCTTACACATGCGCCCGCTTTCACGCAAAAACCGGCGCCCACCTCGCAGCGGGCGCCGGTTCTCGTGTTGGCCTTGTCAGCGTACGAACAGGGCGATCAGTATGACGATGGGCAATGGAATACCCAGCAGCAGCAAGAGGATGGAACGCATGGCAGACTCCTTGATTGTATGGGTGGCTTAAATGGTCACGTGGCGCAGCACTCGTTCATGGTCGCGCTGGCGGCCGCCAAACGTTGCCGCCAGGCTGGCCACGAAAGCGCCCAGCAGCAAGGCGACGAACATCCACAACGCCGTATGCGCGCCAGCCTTGCGGACCGTGTCAGCCGCTTGCTGGGCACGCGCCTTGGCATCGGCGGCGGCCTTGGCGGCGCGGGCGTAGACGGCGTCGACGCGCGCTTCCGCTTCCGCCTGCGTCAGGCCCGTGCGGCTGGCCACGACCTGGCCCAGATAGGCGCGGTCATCGGCGGCCAGGCTGCCCGTGGACAAGCTTGTTGCGAAGATCCTGCCGGTTTCCACGCGCTGCTCGGTGACCGTGCCACCCGTTTCGCCCGCACCAGCCGCCGGTGCGGCACGCAGCAGCATGTCGGAGAAATAGTCGAGCGGATTCGCGTCGCTGCCCTCGCCCGCCTTGGCGCCTGCAGCCCCGGCACCGGCCGCCGCAGCCGGGGACACCGCCGCCGCCACGCCGCTGCCCGCATCGATGGCGCCGCTCAGGACGGCGCGCGTGCCGCCGGCCAGCACGGCCACGGTGATCAGGGTGGCCACGGCCCAGGCCAGCAAGCCATGGGCCGTATCGCGGAAATGCACCTCATCCGTGTGGATGGAACTCCATTTCACGCGCAGGCGGCCCGCCATGTAGCCGCCGATGCCGGAGGCGGCCAGTTGCATGAAAGCCAGCCAAGCGATGGTCGACACGCCGATGGCCGTCGCGTTGAACGACCATGGCGACACGGACGACAGGCCCAGGCCCACGCCGAGGATCAGCAGGATGAAGGACAAGGCGGCCGCAGCGGCAGCGCCCGCCAGCACGGCGCCCCAGGACACGCCCGGATTGTTCAGGTCCGACACGGACAATGGTGTAGCTTGCATGGAATACTCCCTTGGTTGTTGATTTTTTTAAGCCGTTCAGGCGGCCACGCCCGTCAGTTGCTCCTTGCGCGCGGCCATTTCCTGGCCCAGCGCGTCGAGGTCGACGGCCGTCTCGCGCACCTTGGGAAACATGTCGCCCTCTTCTTCCTTGACGTGGTGCTCGATCTGCTCGGACAGCACCTTGACCTTGGCGTCGTACAGGTCGTCGGCCGGGTCCATCGCGGCAATCTGCGCGATGAGCTCCTTGGCGCTGGCGTGCTCGACGACGGCTTCATCCATCAGGTCGCCATCGTGGATGGGACGGCGCACGGCCGGATAGAAGATTTCTTCTTCCAGTTGCGTGTGCACGGTGAGTTCCTGGCAGATCTCGTCGGCCAGCTTTTTCTTGGTGGCAAATGAGCGGTCGCTCAAGCCTTCATACTGGGCAAACAGGGCTTTGACGGCCTTGTGGTCCTGCATCAATAATGTGATCGCGTTCATGGCGCCTCCTTGTTGTGGATGAGGCAAGGATGCGCCACGGCGGCGCCAGCGTATGTGCGACGCCTTACACAATCTTGATTTTTAATACACTCAGCTATTAAGCTGCGACTTGATGCCGTGATGGCCCATCAGGTCGTACAGGGTGGGCCGGCTCACGCCCAGCAGCTCGGCCGCCCTGGCGATATTGCCGTCGGCCCGCGCCAGCGCGCGCACCATCACCTTGTATTCGGCCGCTTCGCGCGCCTGACGCAGATTGATGGATTCATCGGCGGGGGTGGCCTGGGCGCTGGCGGGCAAGCCCAGGTCATCGGCCGCGATCTGTGGCCCGTCGCACATGATGACGGCCCGCTTGATGCAGTTTTCCACTTCGCGCACATTGCCGGGCCAGCCATAGCTTTCGATCAGCTGCAGCGCGCCCGCGCTGAAATGCAGGTTGCTGCGCCCTTCGCTGGCGCAGAACTTGTTCTTGAAATGGTGGGCCAGCAAGGCCGCATCGCCAGCCCGCTCGCGCAGCGGCGGAATGCGCAGGACGATTTCGCTGAGGCGGTAAAACAGGTCTTCGCGGAAACGCCCCTGTTCCGCCAGCACCTTCAGATCCTGGTGCGTGGCGCAGACGATGCGCACGTCGACGGCGATCTCGGCGCGCCCGCCCACGCGCTCGATGACCCGTTCCTGCAGGAAGCGCAGCAGTTTCGCCTGCAGGCCCATCGGCATGTCGCCGATCTCGTCGAGAAAGAAGGTGCCGCCGTGGGCCAGTTCGATCTTGCCCAAGGTTTGCCGCGCCGCGCCCGTAAACGCCCCCCGCTCGTAGCCGAACAGCTCGCTTTCCAGCAGGTTCTCGGGAATCGCTGCGCAATTGATGGCGACAAAGCGTTGCGCATGGCGGCTCGACAGCGCGTGCAGGCCCCGCGCGATCAGTTCCTTGCCGCTGCCCGAATCACCGAGCAGCATCACGCTGGCCGATGAGGGCGCGACTTTTTCCACGTTGCGGCACAATTTCAGCATACCCGGATCGCGGCTGACGATGCCGGCCAAAGGAGAATCGGCCTGCGTTTGCAGCATGCGGCGGTTTTCCTGCTGCATCGCATGCAGATAAAACGCGCGGGCGATGACGAGGCCCAGCATGTCGGCCTCGAACGGTTTCTGGTGGAAATCGTAGGCGCCCAGCGCGATGGCTTTCAAGGCATGCGCGCGCTCCTGGTTGCCCGACAGGATGATGACTTTCGTGTCCGGCGCCAGCGCGAGGATTTGCTGCAGGGTGGCCAGGCCTTCCGTGGCACCGTCCGGGTCGGGCGGCAAGCCCAGGTCCATCGTCACGACGGCCGGCTGGTGGCGCCGCACCAGCGCCAGCGCCGCCTCGCGCTCACCCGCCAGCAGCACCTCGTAACCGTCAAAGCTCCAGTGCAACTGCTTTTGCAGGCCGGGATCGTCTTCGATGACCAGCAGTTTTTGTTTCGCCATACGTATGCACTCCAGTCAACGGGTAGAACAGCGGAAATCTGGGGTATGACCCGGCGGGTCAGACCCCATGGCCGCATGCAGCGGCAAGATCACGCGAAACGTCGTGCCCACTTGCGGCTCGCTGCGCACTTCCAGGCTGCCACCCACTTCGCGCAGGTACTCTCGGCTTTCGAACACGCCAATGCCCATGCCCGCCGTCTTGGTCGTGTCGAACGGTGTAAATAAACGGTCGCGGATGAATTGCTCGCTCATGCCCTGCCCCGTATCGTCGAGCTCGACGACGGCCGTGTGCTGCACGCGCCGCAGCCGCACGGCCACCTTGCCGTCGCTGGCCGTCGCTTCGATGGCGTTCTGGATCAAGTGCCCCAGCACCCGTTCCAGGCGCGCGCGGTTGGCCAGCACCGTCAGCTCGCCATCGACGATTTCCAGCCGGGGCGCCGGCGCCAGGCTGGCCTTGGCGGCAACGGCCTGGCGCAGCAAGCCGTCCAGCTGCAGCGGCGCGGGCGCTTCCGGCGCTTCGCCACGCGCCAGTTTCTGCAGCAAGGTCTTCATTTTTTGCACGGAATGGTCCAGGGTGCCCAGCATGTCTTCCTGGAAAGCGGGATTGGCGCGGTGTTTTTCAGCATTGCTTAACAACAATGACAGCTGAAACACGAGGTTTTTGAGGTCGTGCACGATAAAAGTGGACATGCGGTTGAACGAGTCGAACTGGCGCGCCACCGTCAGGGTATCGAGCGATTCGCGGTGCGCCAGGTAGCTGGCGGCCTGGCTGCCGGCAATTTTCAGCACGTCGCGGATTTCCCAGTTCAGGCCGATGCGCGTGCGGGGCCGCGCCAGCGCGACGAAGGCGAACAGCTGGCCATGCAGCATCAAGGGCACCAGCAGCCAGACGTCGGGCAGCGCCAGCAGCGCCGGCGGCAAGCGCAAGCCGCCGTACTGGCGCGGGTTTTGCTGGCAATCGGGCACGTCGATCACCCACTGGCGTGCCTCGAGGAACTGGCACAGGGGGCCAAGCGCCGGTTCGCTCCACGTGCCAGGCGGCCAGTTCCAGCTGGCGGCCGGGGCGAACTGCCCCTGTTCGCGCAAGATCCACAGCGCGCCGGCGCGGCTTTCCACCAGCTGCGCCATGGCCTGTATCGTGCGTTCGCCCAAGGCCGGCCCGTCTTCGGACAGCGCGCGCGTAAATCTCAGCCATTCCTCGCGGTAATCGAAGATGGCATTGTAAAAATTTTTATTGATATAAACCTTGAGCTTGGCGCGCAAGCTGCCGGAAAACAGCACACCAGCCAGCAGCAGGGCCGCGCCGCCCAGGTAAGCCATCTGCATGAAGGAACCCCAGGTGCCGCCGAAATAGCGCAAGTAATAGGCGCTGGCCGCCATGGCCAGCAAATAGATGGCCGAGCCCAGCAAGGCGGCCGAGCGGTACAGCATCTGGCGCGAGACGGACAAGCCCAGCGCCCAGCCCGGATTGCGCGCGGCCGAGACGGCCAGCAGCGGCGCGCACAGGGCGTCGACGATGCCGCGCGCGGCCCAGATGTCATCATTGATCGTGCGAAACAGCAAGGCGTCGCTGTACAGATAAAAATCGTAGGCGAACAGGCCGCCCACGCCCAGGCACGCAAACTTGATGCCCCAGCGTTTCAACGGGGGCGTGTTGCGGTACCACTGTTCCACCAGCAACATGCCCAGCACGGCCAGCAGCAGCCGGCAGACACTGGCGATGATGCGCGCCGGCAAAGGCAGCGCCAGCCACGATGAGGCCATCGAGAGCAGCCACGGCGCCAGCGCCGTGAGGACGATGCCGGCCAGCAGCAGGCGCAAACGGGGCCGCGACGGTTCGATCAGCAGCAGCAAAAACACCAGCCAGGCCAGGGTGCGCAGCAATTCGAGCGCATCGCCGGCCAGCGCGGTGCGCTGTCCCAGCAGCACCAGCACCACCGTGCCCGTCGCCCAGCCGCCCGTCGCCAGGCAGGCGACCAGCAAGGCGCGCACGTTTTGCCGCGCGCGCCAGTTGCTGATGAGCAGCAGCGCCAGCACAAAGAAAGCCAGCGATGCCAGGCCATGGCTGAGGGCCGCCGCGTCGGCCGCCGCCAGCCAGTCCGACTGCTGCCGCATCACCGGCTGCCCTTGCCAAACAGCACCACCTGCACCGTGTCGAGCAGGATCAGCAAGTCGAGGAACAGGCTATTGTTTTTCACATAATACAAATCGTATTGCAGTTTCTTGACGGCATCGTCGACGGAAGCGCCATATTGGTAGCGCACCTGGGCCAGGCCTGTGATGCCCGGCTTGATATTATGACGAATGTTGTAGTACGGCACCTGCTCCTTCAGTTGCTCGACAAAATAGGCGCGCTCGGGACGGGGACCGACGAAACTCATCTCGCCGCGAAACACATTGAGCATCTGTGGCAATTCATCGATGCGCAGCTTGCGGATCAGCTTGCCCACGCGCGTGATGCGCGCATCGTTGTCCAGCGCCCAGATGGGCTTGCCATCGCGCTCCGCATCGCAGCGCATGCTGCGAAATTTCAGCACGTTGAAGGGCAAGCCGTCGCGCCCCACCCGCTCTTGCTGGTAAAACACGGGGCCGCCGTCTTCCAGGCGGATGCACAGGGCCGTCACCAGCATCACGGGCAGCGCGGCCAGACAGATGACGCCGCTGGCCGCTAGGTCGAACAAACGCTTCGATGTGGCGCGGAAAAAGCTCTGGTCAAAGCCGCCGCCGTAGATCAGATAGCTCGGTTGCAAGGAATCGATGCGGATCTGGCACGCTTCGCGCTCGAAAAACGTGGCCGCATCGATCACCTTGACGCCGCCCAGCGCGCATTCCAGCAATTGCTTGACAGGAAACGCGCCATTGCGCCGGTCGCTGAGGGAGACGACGATCTCATGCGCGGCATGGCGCTGGGCCATGGCCAGCAGCGAGGCTTCGGCCGGCAGCAAGGCCGAGGCCGGCACGCAGCGTTGCTCGCCAGCCACATCGATGCAGCCCACCACCGTAAACTGATGGAAACCGATCTTGCTCGCCGCCAGTTCCATGCATTCGCGCGCCAGTGCCCCGCCGCCCACGAGGATCAGCCGGCCTTCCATCAGCGCCGATTGCGAGGATTTGAACACCACCAGGCGCGCCAGCAGCACGCCGATGGCGCCCAGGCCGAAGATCAGCACGCTGCCGCGCCCGAAATGCAAGGAAGGGATAAAACGGATCAACACGCTCAGCACGGCAAAACCCAGCGCGAACGACGGCAGGATGCGTAATAGCGTGTTGCGGATGTCTTCGCGCGAGCGGTGCTGGTACATGCCCAGCGCGCTCATGCTGAAAACGATGACCAGGGCGAAGATCGAGGACGACAAGTAGACCTCGCTCACCCGCAGCACGCGGCTGCCGTCCGCCAGCCACATCAGGGATGTCAGGACGGCCGACAGCAGCAGGATCATAATTTCGAGCAACAGCAAGATAAACGCTGTTTTCGAGACGTAATGGCTGAAGATGCGGATCATGGGGGCCTCCTGCGGCAAAGGCGGCACACCGCGCACAAGGCGGCTTGCTGCCGGTCTTGCCATCATGGCGAACTGTTCCAGCAGGACATTGATACGCCACAAGCTACGGCCCCAGCTATCTTTCACTGGCAGAATTTATCTCAACACATTACCGATTGATGTGAAATGGACTATAGTATGCTTCCCCTGAAAAAAGATAAATGTCATGAAATTTGATGTAGCGATTGTCGGCAGTGGCCTGGCGGGTTTATCGGTTGCACTGCATTTAGCTGAGACGCGCACCGTCGCGATCATTTCCAAACGCGCGCTGCTCGATGGCGCCAGCAACTGGGCGCAAGGCGGGATCGCGGCCGTGCTGGACTCGGGCGACAGCCACCAGCAGCACATCGAAGACACCCTGATCGCCGGCGGCGGCCTGTGTGACGAGAGCGCCACGCGCTACATCGTCGAGCACGGCCGCGAAGCCATCGAATGGCTGATCGAGCAAGGCGTGCCATTTACGCGCGACGCCACGGCCGAGCTGGGCTTCCACCTGACCCGCGAAGGCGGACACAGCCAGCGCCGCATCATCCACGCGGCCGACGCCACCGGGCATGCCGTGCAAGTGACCCTGGAAGAAAAGGTGCGCGCCCACCCGAACATCAGCCTGTTCGAACACCATTGCGCGATCGACCTGATCACTTCCGACAAGCTGGGCATGAAGCCGACCCAGCGCAATGCGCAGCCGCATTGCCACGGCCTGTACGTGCAGGATGAGCAAACCGGCAAGGTACTCACGTTTGCCGCCGAGCACACCGTGCTGGCCACGGGCGGCGCCGGCAAGGTGTATTTATATACAACGAATCCCGACACGGCCAGCGGCGACGGCATCGCCATGGCCTGGCGCGCCGGCTGCCGCGTGTCGAACATGGAATTCATCCAGTTTCACCCGACCTGTTTGTACCACCCGTACGCGAAATCGTTTTTGATCACCGAAGCCATCCGTGGCGAAGGCGGCTTGCTGAAACTGCCGCCCGAAGCGGGCGCGGCGGCCGGTCAGCGCTTCATGCTGGCCCACGACGAGCGGGCCGAACTGGCGCCGCGCGACGTGGTGGCGCGCGCCATCGACTTCGAGATCAAGAAACGCGGCCTCGACTACGTGCACCTGGACATCAGCCACAAGCCGGCCGAATTTCTCATCGAACACTTCCCCACCATCTACGCGCGCTGCCTGGAGCTGGGCATCGACATCACCAAGCAGCCTATCCCCATCGTGCCTGCCGCCCATTACACCTGCGGCGGCGTCGTCACGGATCTGGCGGGCCGGGCCGACTTGCCGGGCCTGTATGCGGTCGGCGAAACGGCCTGCACGGGTTTACATGGCGCGAACCGTCTGGCGTCGAACTCTTTGCTGGAATGCATCGTCATCGGCCGCGCCTGCGCACAGGACATCGAAAGCAAGGAAAAGCTGGGCACGCCATATCTGCCCGACTGGGATGAAAGCCGGGTCACGGATGCGGATGAAGAAGTGGTGATTTCCCACAACTGGGACGAACTGCGCCGCTTCATGTGGAATTACGTGGGCATCGTGCGCACGACCAAGCGCCTGGAGCGGGCCCAGCACCGCATCGCCCTGTTGAAGGAAGAAATCGACGAGTACTACCGCAACTTCCGCATCACGCACGACTTATTGGAACTGCGCAATCTCGTCGACGTGGCCTCGATGATCGTCAACAGCGCCCTGTCGCGCCGCGAAAGCCGCGGCCTGCACTTCAGCCGCGATTATCCGGAAACCTTGCCGAAGGCGATCGCCAGCGTGCTGACGCCGCCGCACCGGTAAATAAGCAACAGCCTTCTCATTCCAGCATGACGATTTCCGAATTCCTCACCGCCGTTCGTACGCCATACATCGACACCCTCGCACGGGTCGCCACGCAGCTTGAATCGCATGTGGAGCCGGCATACCGGCAAAGCGATGGATCATTGGCCGTCGAAGGCGCACTCGGCCTTCCTTGCAGAGCCGACGTCATCCCAATGGAAGGGATCACTGCGGGCCAGACGATTCAAGTCGACTCCGAGACCCGGTTGGAGTTTGAGGCAGTCACTTTTGCGTCGGGTGCAGCTGAAGTGCTTCTTTCACCGTTCGTTTGGGACTGGACGCCACTCGAAGTGCTTGGTCTGAGCCAAGAGGCCGTTTCAAACGTCTGTCAGGCGTGGTTCCTGAAGTGGTTCGACGCCGACGACGAAAATGTCGCTACCGAGGAAGGCCTGTTCGGCGTCGTCCACTTCATGTCCGAGCTGGAACCGACAGAGGGAGGTTGGAAAGTGACGGTTGATCTTGGCTCGTCGCCGGTGAGCGCACTTGAAGACTTTCTGTTCCGCATATTGGATGCCGGCGCATCTCAAGTTCGTATCGGCTGACCCCGCCGTCTATCGAACGTTCTGGCGAATCGCACGCCTATCACTTTTGACAACAGACATTGAAAACGTTAACGTTTTGTGCGGTTCAATGCACCTGGAGGAAAGTCATGGCAGGAAAATTTTTGAGTCGAGGCGCGCTAGTCCACCTTATCAAGAGTCAGGAACGAACTAACGCTATTCAAAAGCGCGATGGATTAACCCAGCACCCGGTGCGAACAACGGTGTGTGGTTGCACTGACCCTGATTGCGGTGGCTGGCATACCATACTGACTGACAGAAACGTGCCAACCGCAGACGAGTGCAAATCGATTTTGCAACACGAAAAGGCCAAAAGAAAGAGCTAGCTGCGTATGGAATCAATGACAGTGATGGCAACAAAGTGGAAGAACCAGGAGGTGCGAAGCCACAATGGCCTTCTGTGCAGCAATGGTGATCTGTACGACGTGCACGAAACCAGAATGGCCAGAGTACGTGAAAAACAGGAACTTGGCGGTTGGCTCAATGTAGCGATTCTGGCGCAAGAGGAGCTGTATGGTGGACAGTACATGGTTAAGTGCGGCGAGGCTGCGGAACACGGCTCAATCGGCGTAGTCGTTTTGGAATCGCTGCAAAATCATGAACCTGTCTGGACGTTTGTTTCGGATCAATCCAATCCATTTGATCAAATAACAATCAAGGGCGGCTTGGTTTTGGTGCTGTCAACGTCAGGCGCCGTGTTACGGTTTGCTGCGCCGATGAGGGAGGCAAGGCTTCTGCTTCCGAGTGCTTCGATCCATGGTGCTAACGACGGGCGCTTGTAAACCCGAGCGTTTTTCAACACAATAGGGCGAAAGCTGCCGACCACAAAAGGTCCTGCCCGGCACAAGCAGCCATGCGCCATGGTCCATTACGGCCTCACCGGCTCACGATTCCGGCATCTCAAACTCAATCCCATCGTCCGTGTACGACATCGTCGCGGACGCGCCCGTACAACTACCCTGCGCCTCGTCCGCCACATAGCGGCACTCGCTCTCCAGACCGCCATCCTCGCGCCAGTGCCGCGTCCAGCCCTGGCGTTCGCCATCCACATACTCGATCAATTGACGCGGCTTGCCATTCGCATACCAGGAACGCAATGCGCCCTCCTCGCGCCCGCCGTCGTTCCACAGTTTGTGCACGAGCAATACGCCGGCCCGGCTGAAGCGCTGTTCGCTGCGCAAGACGAAGTGGCCGCTGTGGCTGCGCTTGCTGGCCACTGTGCCATCCGGGTAATATTCGACGCTGTCGCCAGCCGGCTTGTCGTCCACGTACTGCGTTGTACGCTGCACCTTGCCATCCGGGAAGTAGCCGGTGCTCGGTCCTGACTGGATGCCGTTCTCGTACCGGCTGCGGCTTTCCACCGTGCCATCGGGATAAAATAGCAGCAGCTCGCCCTCCGTCTGGCCCTTGACCTGAGTCATGCGCGTGCGCAACTTGCCATCCTCGTCGAAGGTTTCCACCACGCCATCGGCGCGGGCGCCGTTCTTGTACTGGCTGGCCTCGTTCAGCTTGCCCGTATCGTGATAGGTCCGCTGTTCGCCTTCCTGCACGCCATTGCGCCACGTGTTGCGCATGGAAATCTGGCCCTCAGGACGATACAGGGTCTGCACACCTTCCTGCACGCCGCGGCCATCCTGCTCCACCTGCATCTCGACCTGGCCATGCGGGTAGTACATGCTGTAGTTGCCCACCAGCTTGCCGCGCAGGTAATCGGGATCGTTGACCTCGCCAATCAGCCGCTTCGGCTCGCCTTCGCGCGCGTGCACCACCTCGACTTGCCAGGTGCCGCGCGTCTTGCCTGGCGGCAGCGGCACGACCAGCGCATAGCGCGCATGTTCCTTGACTTCGCCGCGCGTCAGATTGTGATTCAGGTACAGGCGCGCCTTGCCATCGGCACAGGCTTGCGGCTCGCAGCGGCCCAGCTTGCCAACTTCGGGCATGACGAGCGCTCCAGCACCGCCTGGCGCGGGACAGGATTTGATACGCATCAGCAAGGGCGTCTTGTCGCGGATCAAGGGAGCCAATTGCTGCTTCATGGCGACATACTGATCCTTATCCAGCCGCACGGAAACAGCATTCATCAGCACCTGCCTGCCGCCGCAGCCGCTGTCGCTGGCGAGGGTCAGCACATCGCCGTCGGGCGTCGCCTTGATCGCGGTGACTACTTGCCGCTGCTCAATCTCGGCGTGGGCCAGCGCCGGCAACAGCAGCGTTGCAAGCAGCACATGCTTCACAAGGCGCGCCATGCCTGCTCCTTGCGCTGCAGTTCCGGCCCTGGCGGCGCCTCGCCGCAGCCGCCCTGGGCCTTGCCGGCCACATACTGGCATTCGCTTTTCACGCTGCCATCCGCGTGCCAGCTGCGGCTCCAGCCGTCGCGCCGGTCGTTCACGTAATCGATCGCATGCTCGGGCTTGCCGTTCTCGTACCACGAGCGCGACGTGCCCTGTTCGCGCAGTTGTGCATCCCATTTCCGTTCCAGCACCAGCACGCCCTGAGGGCTGTAGCGCTGGATACTGAGCAGCCCGCCCTTGTCTCCATATTGCTGGCGGCTTTTCACCTTGCCGTCCGCATAGAATTCCATTGCCTCGCCCGTGGGCAAGTCGTTAACCTGCGTCATCCGGGCTTGCACGGCGCCATTTGGGTAGTAATTCGTGCTCACGCCATTGAACTTGCCGTGTTGCATTTCCGCGCGGCTGGAGATTTTTCCATCAGGGAAGTATGTGAGCATCTCGCCTTCCATCTTGCCGCCGCGCAAAGTGTAGCTGCTACTCAGCTTGCCATTTTCATCAAACGTCTGCACTGGCCCGTCGAGCTGCTTGCCGTCGCGGTAGATGCTCGTTTCACTCAACTTGCCGGTAGCGTGATAGCGTTGATGCTCGCCTTCTGGCAAGCCATGGCGCCAGTCACCGCGCAGCTCCAGCGTGCCATCGGGAAAATACTTGCTGCCGATGCCATGCTGACGGCCCTGCCCATCCTGCGCCACCTGTTTCTCGATCTTGCCATTCGGGTAATACGTGACATAGCCACCCACCAGCTCGCCCTGCGCATAATCGGCGCGGTTGACCTGGCCCGACAGGCGCAGTTTGTGCCCGGCCACACTATAAATGTCCACCTTCCACGTGCCAGGCAGTTTGCCCTTCGGCAAGGGAAACAGCAGCACATTCGGTGCGTTTTCCTGCTCAGTGGGGTAGAAACGTTCGTGCAGGTACAGCCGTGCCCGGCCGTCGGTGCAGGCCGCTGGCGTGCAGGCGGCGATCTGGCGCACGATGGGCACGCTCGCATCGTCCGGGCATTTTTTCAAGGTGACAAGCATGGGCGTCTTGCTGAGGATCTGCCTGGCCAGCCGGGCTTTCATCGCTTCGTATGGCCCATCGTCCAGCCCGACCGAGCGCGCATCCATGCGCACTTGGCGGCCGCCGCAAGCCGTGTTCGCGGCCACGGTCAGCACGTCGGCGCCTTCGCTATCCTGCTCGCCGGCGATGGCTGTCACCACCTGGCGTTGAACGATCTCCGCCTGCGACAACGCGGGCCACAATAAGGACGCGCCCAGCACGGCGCATAAGGTCTTGAATTTCATAGTATTCCTCTAATTTTCCGCCGTGACGGCCACGCCGCCCGGCACAAAGCTGACCCGGCCATCGCGGTAGCGCACGAGCACGACCACCTTCGATTCCAGCAATTGACCGTGCTGCACGGCCGGCAAATAAGTCCAGCGCTTGACGCTGTCGAGCAGCACCTTGTTGAGCATCGGCTCCATCGGCAACTCGGCCGCCGCATAGGTCAGGGTGCCGTCGGCCGCGATGGTCAGGGTCAGGCGGTTTTCACCCCTTGCGTGCTTTTCGTCCAGCACGCCATACGCAACCGTCGTCATCGTCTCGCGCTGTACACTGCCGACCTGGTCCCGCAAGGGCGGCAAGGCCTTCAGCCTGGCTGCCAGCAGCGCACCCTCGGCCAGTACCTTGTCCCAGCGTTTCTGGTAAGCGCCCGGCTGCGCCAGACGCAGCACCTTGGCGTTCAGATCCATGCGCTGCGTCATGCGCGCCACGCCATTGTCGGCCGGCTGACCTGGCTCGGCCGGCAAGGCATGCTCCACGGCGTAGCGGTAAGCCGTCAGTTGCGCCAGCGCCACCAGGTTCACCGCATCGGCCTCGTCGCCACCGCGCAGCTGCGCCGCGGCCGCGATGCCGAGCCAGGCCGTGCCATCGGTCGGGTGCGCCCACACGGCTTGCTCGAAGTACTGGCGCGCCGCCTGCGGTTCGTTCAGGCTCAGATGCATGCGGCCCATGGCCGCCGCCACCAGATGGTCGCGCGGGTTCGCTTGCAGCAGGTCAAGATAGGTCGCGACCAGCCCCGGCTGATAGCCGGGCACCCAGCCCAGGCCCTCCAGCAACGAGGCGCGCAGCTGCGCCTGCGTGCGGTCAACGCCGTAGCCGGACGCCTTTTCCTGGCCGGAACGGTACAACAGCTGCAAGCCGCGCGTGACGGCGTCATCGTCGCCCTTGCTGATCGCTTGCGACAGGCTGCGCACGGCCTTGCGCGCATCGGACGGCTGGAAACCGGCCGCCTTGCGCGAGCGCCAGCGAAACACTTCCAGGCCAGCCGCCTGCTCGGCTTGCGCCTGCAAGCTGGCCTTGGCCTTGGCTTCATCGGGCGACGAGGTCCAGGCCGTAAAGCCAATCAGGAACAGCACGATCAGCAGCACCACCACGGCCCAGCCCTTGCCGGAAATGCCGACCGCATTGGCCTGCCCACCGCCTGCAGGCAGCCGGACGGGCGTCTGCCCCGGCGCCGTATGATGCGCGCCGCGCGCGCTGCGCTGCTGCGGCAACGATTGCTGTTGCAACTGCATCTGCTGCGCCTGCACCGAGGCTTGCGCGGCCGCGCCGATGACCTTGTCGCGCGCGCACGCCGCGCAACCCTGGCCCGCGAAATGCTGGTGTTCGGGATTCACGGCACACACGACGAGCTTGCCGCCGCTGCGCTGTGCATAGCCGCGCAGCAGCTGCGCCCAGTCGGCCGCCGATGGCCGTTGCGGTTTGGGGGATGGCGAAAACGCACGGTCGAACATGGCGCGCAGCTCGGGCGGCATCAGCGCGTGGCCGCTGGTGGCGTTCGGCGCCAGCTGCTTGTGGCGTTTTATCCCATACGCATAGCAGCCGTCGCGGATGCGCCCGGGAATATCGGTCGCCACTTGCGCATTGCCGGGCCGCCCGCTGTACGGATGGATGCCAAAGTTGAGCAGCTGGAAGATGACGACGGCCAGCGCAAAACGGTCTTGCGCCATTTCCGTGCCCGCCGGCATGCCCTTGCGCTGGAATTCCGGCGCCAGATAGTCGGCCGTGAATTGCTCCGCAGGAAAGCGCTCCGCATGGCCCTGGATGCTGAAACCGTCGCAATCGAGCATGGCGATGTACAGCGAATCGCGGTAAAAGCGCAGATTCACGGGTTTCAGATCGACCACATAATGCTGCTGCTGGTGCAGCGCATCGATGACGGCGGCCAGGTTGGCGGCCAGGGTCAGCTTGGGACCGAGTCCCGTGGGCAATCCTGCCGCGCGCGCTTGCCGCTCCTGCATGATCTGTTCCAGCTCGGCCGTCTGCGCCATGTCCAGCAAGGGCATGACGAAACCGGCGAAGCCGCCCTGGCCGTCGAACACGGCCGCTTGCGGCCAGGCGATCTGCACGTAGCGCTTGCCGTTTTCCAACTGGTCCGGCAGCTCGGGCGACAATTCCAGCATCGCTTCGAGCTTGCGCCGGTTGGCGGCCCGGTCCAGGTGCGGGTGGTACAGCTTGGCGACCTGCGCCGGCGCGCCCGGCAGCAGATACACGCTGCCCGCGCCGCCGCTTTTAATCAGTTTGCCCAGCACCAGCGTACGGACTTTGTCGAGCCAGATTTTTCCACCCGGACTCAGCCCCGGTGTCACACCTTGCTTCCGGCTCATGCGCGCAAGGCCAGCAACAGGGTCTTGTCGTCGCCCGTGATCTGGTGCGTGCGCGGGTCGGCCAGGGTGGATGCCAGTGCTTCGTTGCCCAGCTCGACGCTGTCGACCGTGCGCAGATAGCCTTGCACGGCATCCATGAAGGGTGCGTACAGGGCCGCATTGTTCTTGCTCATGGCAAAGGGCATGCAGCCATCGGACATCAGCACCACGCCGCGCACGGACTGGGGAATCGGCAACAGGCGCAGCTGTTCGCGCCAGCGCTCGCCGCTGATAAAGTAGGTTTCGTTGGCGTATTCGCCGTTGGCGGGCAGCGAGATCAGTTCGCCCCCATCGCCCAGCTGCGCCACGCCCAGGCCATCGCCCAGGTGGAAGAAGAAGCCGGTATCTTGCCCCATGACCACGCCGACCACCGTGGCGGCGTAGTCGTCGAGGGTAGCGTCGGCGGCGCGGGCAATGTCTTCCAGGGCGGCGCGGATCTGCGCCAGGGTGCCCGCCAGCGCGCCGTCATGCAAATCCTGCACGGTGGCGCCCTGCTCCAGCCGGCCGGCCAGCGCCTGCACGGTGTGCGCGGCAACAAACTGCGCGCCCTGCTCGCTGAGCCGGGCCGAACCGGCGCCATCGCAGACGATGGCCACCAGCACGTCGCCCACGACGGCGTGCGCGTGCGCATCCTGGCAAGGGATGGCTTTATCCAGGTGGGCCTTGCCCGTGACGGAGGCGCCAAACACGCGCCAGGTATTCTGTACTGCGGCCATGGATCAGGTGCTTACGACGGACCAGCCGTCCGTCGAGGCCAGCTGCGCCTGCGCGCCGGGACGCGATTGCGACACCACCTGCATGCTGGCGCTCAGCCACAGGAACAGTTCGCGGAACTGCAAGCCCTTCAGCTGCTTGACGCCCCGCTCGCCCCGGCTGGAAAACTGCCCCAGGGAATCGATATTCGCGTTGTCGCCCACGGCGATGGGGAAGATCGCCACCTTATTGGCTTGCTCGGCCGCGCGCGCCTGTTCGGCGCCGTGCTGCCAGCGGTCCGTCGGCTCGCCGTCCGACATCAAGAACAGCCACGGCCGCGTGTACGCCACGCCTGCCTGGCGGAAACGCTGTTTTTCCTGCTCGATCTCGGCCAGCGCCAGTTCGACGGCCGCGCCGGTCGGCGTGGTGCCGTTCGCTTCCAACTGGGGCGCCGTGAAATCCATGGCGTCGCACCAGTTGCTGGCCACCACGGCTTCATCGTGCGCGCCATATTGAATCACGAGGATGCGCACGCGCTTGGCGGCGATCACGTCGGACTTGAGTTCCTGTTCCAGCAAGGCCAGGCCTTCGTTGAGCAGCGAGACGGGTTCACCAGCCATGCTGCCGGAGCAGTCCAGCACGAGCACCAGCGGGGTGCGTTGTTCTGTATTGTCGACCAGGGCGACGTCGGGGATCATTATGGAAGTCATGTATTTTTAATAGAGTTGCGAAATAGCTTAGGGCCGAAGCTTACCCTATGGATATGTTTTCCATGCGTCCGATTGCTTCGGATGTCACCATGCGGTATCAAACACCTGATAAAACCGCTAAGTAATCCTCAGGAAATTATTGTGAATTTATGACGAACAGAACCGGATGCTATGCAAGGCGTCCGTTGCGACGCAGTGCGAGCACTGCTAGCAGCGGGCAACACCGCAGAGCGCCGGTTATGGAAGCCAGAAATCACAATAATTTATTGGGGGTTACTTGGCTTGCAATGAAAATAACAAGCTCGTACACTGCGCCATTCTGCCCCGACTCTGGCGGCCATCCATCTACTGACGTTTTGGAAAGAAAGTAATGCAACCGCACCCTGAAATGGACTATGTCGGCTTTTGGCCGCGCGTTGGCGCGACGTTGATCGACACCTTGCTCTTGCTGATTTTCATCATACCGATGTTGATAGCCATCTATGGCGAAAGCTACTTTTTGACCGATTCCTTTTTCCGTGGCCCGGCCCACTTCATGATTTCATGTGTCATGCCGCCACTGATTCAACTGGCGTTTTGGATTGCCCTGTCTACAACGCCTGGCAAGATGGCCATCGGCGCGATCATTGTCGATGCGAAGACGGGCGGCAAACCGTCTGCCAGCCAGTGTGTCAAACGCTGCCTCAATGCTTACCTGTCGGCGCTACCGTTTTACCTGGGATTTCTTTGGGTCGCCAGGGACCCGCGCAAGCAGGGATGGCACGACAAGATCGCTGGTACGGCTGTGATACGGCGCAAGACCACGGCAGTGCCGGCCGCCCTGCAATAAGCAATCTGGATGATGATACCGATCGCCAGCCTGGAAGAACTTGAAGAATTCCTTGGAGAAAAGCTGGACCAGTTCGCTTCTGGGCCGCCAATCGCGCATCCCGGGCTGCGCCTGTCGCAGGTGTGCAAGCAGGTGGTGCTGGATATCCGCAACGGCAACGCCACTGCCGTGCGCGTCGCCTGTCGGGTAATCACAGAAGACCTTGGCATGCCCTTCGGGAAGCTGATCAAGAGTGCTTTCGCCAGGGCGCTAAGGCGAAGTGCCGATCTCCTGTCCGAGGTGCAACGGCGTGGCTTGACAGCGAAAACCGTTGCGTTGCTGGAACTCGAATTCTGTCCGCGAGAAACAGAAGATTATTGCAAGTTAATCAAAAAATTTGACCCGACAGAGCTGCTCGCCCGGCTCGATAACGTGCGGGCCACAGATGCGAAATCGCGCATGCTCCTGCAAAGCCTGATTGCCGACGGAGCGCGACGGACAGCCGCAAGCTAGCGGCACTATTCCCAGATGATTTCCAGGGGCACGCCCGGCTCCATCTCCGCCTCCTTGCCGGAAAGCGGATATTTTCGATGCCCCAGCGAGTATTTGGTCACGAAGACCTTGTAGCCGCCACCGTGAAGAAAATGCACGACGAAGCGGCCAGCATCGGCGGGAGCATACGGGGGAACCGCCACCGTTTGCTCCACGCGGACGTCCTCGCCGTTTTTTACCGTATGCATGGCGACGGCCGCCGTCATCCCCGGCTTCCATCGCGCCGGTATCGAAAGGCAGCAAGTCTCTCCCCCTCCGCCCTCGCCGGGAGCAAGATACCCGGCCTCCGCCGACGAGCCATCGGCCAGTGTCACGGTATAACTGCCGACGCCGTACTCGCCATGGTTGTACGCCGTCAGGCTCACGGTGATTTGTCTTTCGCTCCTCGCACAGCCGGTATTCAAAAGCGACAAGACCATGCACACGAAACAGGCGGCATAGCTATTTTTCGAGAAAAATATCATTTGGCCCTCACAGGGAAGCGCATGTGCATGCCCCTTCTGCCGCGCAGCGTCTTCAGCCCCAGATAATTTCAATCGGGACGCCCCGCTCCAGTTGCGCCTCTTTCCCTGACAGCGGGTATTTTCGATGGCCGAGCAGGTAGCGGGTGACGAACACCTTGTATTTGCCATTGCTCAGAAAATGCACGATGAACATTCCCGCATCGTCAGCCGTGTACTTGGGCACTGGCACGGTTTGTTCCACGCGGATGTCCTTGCCATTCTTGATGGTGTGCATGACGATAGTCGCCGTCATTCCCGCTTGCCACACGCGGGGAAGGGAAAGGCAGCAAGTATGTCCGCCGCCACCCTGGCCAGCATCCAGATAGCCCGCCCCCGCGCTGGCGCCATTCTGCAAGGTCACCTCATAACTTCCCACCCCGTGATCGGTATGGTTGTAGGCGCTTATATTTACGATCAACTCCTTGCTTTCCTTGCCCGTTGCCGCATGTGAAACCGCCATGCAAAGCCACAGGAAACCGACCAGCGCCGGCTTCATCGACCTAAGATTTTTTAGCATAAGATACCCTCAGCAATCACAAATGATGACACCGTCAATTCTGCAATGTTGTCACGGTTCAAAGAATTATTATTTTGCCGCATACGCCTCCCACAACGGCGGCCCCGCCTCCCAGACGGTATTCGGCAAGGCGTGCAGGGCATCGTAAAAGGCGTCCACCGAGGCGGGCGGATTTTTCATCAGGGCCACGAACTGCGGCTGCTCCATTGCCTTGCCCGACGTGTACAGCGCCAGCACCACGTATTGCGACTGCCGGTCGAGGTCGTCGATTCCCGCATCGAGCGCGCGCTGCTGGTATTTGGCGACGAAGGCATTGAGTATGCGCGGCGGCGTGTCATTCGTTTCATCGGTGATCACGCGCCGCAGATGACTGACCAGGTTGGCCGTATCGGCAGGCTTGACCTTGCCCTGCCGCGCTCCGCTGGACGCTGGCGGCACTTTGTCGGCAGCCTGCGCCACGGCGCTGCCGCCCATAAACGCCAGCGTCAGGCACAGTGCCAGCGCCGGGAACGCCGTCAGGTAATGCTTGCTTGGTTGCATAAAAACTTTCGCTAAGTGAATGGCATGCGACTCCCGCCCATGCTCCATGGTTTATATTTTTAACAATTTTTTTTATTGTATCGAGGAATTTTTAATCCGGGAGCACGATTGCATCGGCAGCGCCGCATTGCGGTGGTGCAGCGTTTGTACTATCTTGATAGTTGCCCAGGACAGATGGCAGCGATCCGCCCCTCCTCACGAAGGCGGGGCGGATCGCCGCGCAAGACCGCCCTTACCCAGTTCCGCACCTGCACGCCTGCGGCACACTGATGTCATCAGGATTGGGGACTAGCATGGACACAGGGACAGTCACGGCGGATGTGAGCAAGCTGATCGGCGCCATGTACGACTCGGCCTGCGGCACAGGCGACTGGCCGCAGCTCGACAGCGCCGGCCTGAACGGCCAGCAATGGCAGGAACTCCTGCCGCATCTGCAACGCGCGCTGTTCCTGCAGCAGCGCCTGCGCGAGGCGCGGCTGGCCAGCCACTGCGCGCAGGCGGCGCTCGACGCCATGGGCGCCGCCGTGCTGGTGCTCGACGCCAGCCTCGCGCTGCGCTTCGCCACCCCCGCCGGACACGCACTGCATGCGGCGCAGCTGGAACACGCCGCCCCGCCCGCCCTGGTGCGCGCCGTGCGACTGGTGATCGCCAGCGCCGGTGGCGCGGCGCAATGCCAGTCGCTGCGCCTGGCGCGCAAGCAGCAAGCGCCGCTGGCCGTGACCATCAGCCCGCTCGCCGATTGCCAGCCCAGCTGCGCACTGCTGATCGCGCGCGACCCCACGAAAACGTGCACGTCCGTTCCTGCCTTGCGCCAGCTGTTTGACTTGACGCAAGCCGAGGCGCAAGTGGGCAAGGCGCTGGCGCAAGGGGCCACCATCGAGGAAATCGCCGCGCAGGGCGGCATCAGCGTCAACACCGTCAAGACGCATCTGCACCACACCTATTTGAAGACGGATACGCGGCGCCAGGGCGAGCTGATCGCGTTGATCCACGGCGCGACGGCGCATCTGGCCATCGTCGATGCATGAGGCCGTGTCATCCGATCGGATGATGCGCGGTGCATCTTGCCTGCCTACACTGGCAACACCGGTCGCCCGCGCCTTGCCAGAGTGAAAGCAAGGCATGCGGACCAGCCGGTGTGGTTCCCTGTCACCTATAACAACATCGCCGCGCCGGCAGCGGCCGGCACCAAAGTTCAAGGATGGGTAAAAAAATGAAAACATGGATCTTGGCCGGCACCCTGGGCGTCTGCGCCCTGCTGGCAAATGCGCAAACGCTCCCCGACAGCCAGACCGTCGTCATTCCAGGCGGGCGCCTGCAGACGATCGAACTGCCGGCACACAAGCATTTCATGAGTGCGGAAAGGTTTGCTCCGTTCCGCGGCGGCTATGAGCTGTCGAACGGGCAAGTGCTGTATTTGCGCAATGCGGGCAACATCGGCGCCATGATGTATGCGCGCATCGACGACCAGGAAGAACACCGCATCATCGCCAGCGGCAGCAACAGCTTCGTGGCGCTCGACCAGCAACTGGCCATGCGCATCGACTTGCGCGACGACGGCAGCGTGGGCGGCGAAGTGCTGATGCAGGTACCGGCCGAAAAACTGGCCAGCGGCGCCATCGTGCCCGCCCACGTGCAAAGCATGAGCCTGGCATCGCGCTAAGCCGGCAAGCGGCATTCCACATGGGGTGGCAGCCATGAGCAAACAGTATTCTGTCCAACAGCAAAACGCGCTGACCCAGGCCGCCATCAAGCAGACGGCGGCCTGGGACGACATCAGCGCCGGCTACGACCTGGCCGCACACAAGCGCGGCACTGGCGTGGGCTATGGGGTGTTGTGCAAGAAAGTGCTGCAGGAATTGAATCGCCGCGCGTCCTGGCGGAACGGCTGCCTTCGCATGCTATGATCGCCGTCCAGTTCATGAGACAAATGGCAACGGCACATGCGGCAATCACCCGGCAACAACCCGATCTCGACGCTGCTGCGCGGCATCCTGCGCCTGCTGGCCTGGCCCTTGCTGGCCCTCGTCAGCGCCGCCTGCACCAGCACCACGCGCCATCCTGCCAGCGAGCCCACGCAAGTCATCCTGCGCTTTACCTATGACGACGGCAAGCCGATGCGGCATGACGATTACCTGGCCCAGGCGCGCCAGCAAACGTATATCAAGCACTGCAGCAAGATAGGCAGCACCACTGTCTGCGACGTCGGCTCGGATCCACTCTTCATGGGTGGCGACGCGCCGCTGGACGCCAACGGCGAAGTGCGCGTCACCCTGCACTCGACCGGCCCCATCGGCAACAACCCGACCAGTCTTTGCATCAAGGGCAAAGGCTACGTCTTTGATTCCGGCGACTGGAAACGCGGCCCCTTCAGCCCAGGCCAGGTGATCGAGATCCGCTACAGGATACGCGAAGTGGAAATGACGTGCCCCTGGTCGTCGGGCACGCCGCCGTGGTGGGACAAGGAGTAAATTAGCCAGCCGGGGCCGGCTGGCTAGGCAGTTACTGCAACTCGAACTCCGCAGGAGTCAAGCCCAGCTCGCGCGCGATCTTGCTGGCCACGCGCTGCTCGTTGGCGTCGAAATTGCCGTCCGACGAAGCGACAGCGATAATCATGCGCACCAGCAGGCGCGACGCCTCCACATTCGACTTCATCTTGCCCAGCGCCTGATACGCCTTGGCTTCGCCGATATCCTTGTCGAACTCCAGCTGCCCGACATAGTCCTGGAACGCCTTGATCACGTCCGTGGTGGTAAACACGGACAGCGCATCATTGCTTTCAATAAACTTCACCATCTTCTGCTTCTCTTCCGCACTGACGCTGCCGTCCGCCATGGAAATCAAGGCCGAACCCGCCATCGCGGCATTCAGGAAATCCTTGTTCTTGTACTTCAGTGCCTCGGTTTTCAGTTCGCTGGCTTTGGTCTTCAGTTTGGACAGAAAGGAATCGAAACTCATGGTGGTTCTCCTGGTTGGTTCGAATGAGGCAGCGCTACAGGCTACCATTACCACCCAGATGAGGGCGCGTGGGTGGAATGCAAGCGGCGGGAACAAATCTTGCCTCCAATGAAAGCATAGCCAAACCCAGAGCAAGGGCCGGGGTCAGACCCTAAGGGTCTGACCCCAGTTTCTGCCTTTGGGGTGAAAAACCGCCAACTGCATACAAACGCCCAAAACACCACGAAACCCAATTAATAAGAAAATTATCTTATTTGCAGTTGAAAAATAAGTAACTCCATGGCAGCATGGAATGACATTTTCTTTACTGCAAGGTTGTGATGGACAAGCAATTGCTGTTGATTTGCGCACTGACGTTCATCATCCACATCATCGGCACCCTCGCCTACTCCGTGCGCATCGCCGGTATCCGCACCCGGCGCATCGCCGTGTCGCTGGCCCTGTTCAGCATCCTGATGCTGCTGTCGCGCACCTCGAACTCTTTCCTGGGCCCCTTCCTCGCCAAGCGCGTGGAAACGGGCATCGACCAGCATGTTGCCGCCAGCACCTTATTAGTCGACTTCCGCTGGCTGCTGTTCTCCGCCAGCCTGGCAACCATCCTCGGCGCGATCCTGATCCCCACCTTCCAGCGCGCCTTCTGCCGCGCCGTCGAACACTTCCAGGTGCACAGGTCGGTACCGAAACTGCTGCTCCACGCCGTCTTCAAGGGCGGCCTGTCCTACCTCAAGACTTCCGCCAGTCTGCCCAAGCCCGCCAACGTCACGGGCCTGCGCCAACAATCCGGCGTATCGATTTCCATGACAGCCATGAACGTCATCGCCACGGCCCTGTGGACGGTGGGCGTCTTCGCCGCTCTGTACGCAGGCGTGCTCGACCCCAGCGTGAGAGTCACCTCCAGCACGCTTTCATCGATCATCAACGGCGGCGCCACCATCATGATGGCCGTCTTCATCGACCCGCACATGTCGGGCATGACGGATGACGTCATCGAGGGCAAGATCGAAGAATCGCAATTTAGACGGGCGGTGGTGTGGCTGGTGGGGAGCAGATTAGCGGGAACGCTGATTGCGCAGTTTTTGCTGGTACCGTCGGCGGTGGTGATTGTGGGGGTGGCGAAAAATATATAAATAGAAATTGTTTTTAATTGAAGACTACAAAAGAAAAATTACATAATAAATTATTAATTTATGAAGATCAGGAAACCCAGTGTATAACGAAGAAACCAGAGAATTTGCGAAAAATCAAGAGATAATTATTTCATCGCTTCATTACAGATCATTTAATCAAGACAATGACAAACGGAATGGGCGCGATGAAGATATGCGAGATTATGCGAGAGTTTTATATTCATCTTCTTTTCGTCGACTTCAGGGAAAAATGCAGTTACTTGGCATCGATGCAAGTCGCTTTAACAGAAATCGTTTAACACATAGTTTGGAAGTTGCACAAATTGCACGCAGTATAGCTGTCGATCTAGGTCTAAACAACAGCGTCTTTACAGAAACCTGCTCTTTAATACATGACATGGGAAATCCTCCATTTGGTCACTACGGGGAAAAAATTCTGAATGACCTAAGTTCAGGCTTCGGCGGTTATGAGGGGAACGCACAGGCATTTCGCTTAGTTAGAAAATTGGAAAAGAAACATTATTCTTACGAGGGATTAAATCTTACAATAAGAACATTATTTGGAATAACTAAGTATTTCTACACACAAAAACAAAATAGTAAAAAATTTTTATACCCGGAAGATTATAGCTTTTTGTGTAACGAACTTTCGAAAAATGGAATTCAAATAAAGAAGAGTATCGATGCGCAAATAATGGATTTATCCGATGAAATTGCCTATGCAGCTCATGATCTCGAAGATGCATTAAGCTTCAAGATAATTACCATTGGAGAAATTCTTCATGAATTTAAAATTAGTACTGATTTTAGCTCAGCATATGATGATTTCAAAAAAATAACAGAATATGCCGAAGATGAAGCTCTTAACTCAACGGCACATAACACCTCCGAAGAATATTCGATTGTACTCCGCAAAGAAATCACATCCACCATTGTCAATCTACTCTGTAAAGATATAACAGTAACAGAAAAGAATGGTGTTCAAGAACTAGGATACAGAACGAAAGAAAAACTAGCGGAAGGGTTGAAGAAGTTGCTTTTTAGAGCAATCTTACGTAAAAAAGATGTTCAGCTCTATGAAAAACGTGGCGAAAAGATAATAAAAGGGCTTTATGAAGTTTTAACCGATAAAAAATATAATAAAGGAAACATTTTATTGCCAGCCGAATTGAGGCATATTAAAGATCCACAAGAGCGTTTAGTGATTGATTACATAGCGGGAATGATGGATTCCTACGCTGCCCAAGAGTATGAGAGGTATTTTGGCAAAGGATCTTTGGATAAAATATATTGTCCATAAGAAAAGCCGCTGTCTCCCGACAGCGGCTTTCTCATTCCTGCCCCAGCAGCAGCGCCCTAAACCAAGACGCCGCGCCGAAAATAGATTACCCCACAAACTTCCGCGCATTCCTGAACATGCGCATCCATGGCGAATCCTCGCCCCATGCTTCAGGGTGATACGACTGCTGGACTGACCGGAACACGCGTTCCGCATGCGGCATCAGCACGGTGAAGCGGCCGTCTGGCGTGGTGACGGAGGTGATGCCTTCCGGCGAGCCGTTCGGGTTGTATGGATACGCTTCGGTGGCGGCGCCCTTGTTGTCGACGAAGCGCATGGCTTTGGTGACCTGGGTGATGTCGCCCGTTTGCGAGAAGTCGGCGTAGCCTTCGCCGTGGGCGATGGCGATGCCGGCCTGGGTGCCGGCCATGCCGTTGAAGAAGATCGATGGGGAATCCATCACTTCGACCATGGCAAAGCGGCCTTCGAATTTCTCCGACTTGTTGCGCGTGAATTTAGGCCAGGCGTGGGCGCCAGGGATGATGGATTTCAGGTTGCTCATCATCTGGCAGCCGTTGCAGATACCCAGACCAAAACTGTCCATGCGGTTGAAGAAGCGCGCGAACTGTTCCGCCAGGCTGGCGTTGAACAGAATCGTTTTCGCCCAGCCTTCGCCAGCGCCCAGCACGTCGCCGTACGAGAAACCGCCCACGGCGATGACGCCCTGGAAGTCGTCCAGTTTCACGCGGTCGGCAATCAGGTCACTCATGTGCACGTCGACAGCCGTAAAACCTGCCTGGTGCATGACGTAAGCCGTCTCGATGTGCGAGTTGACGCCCTGCTCGCGCAGGATGGCGACACGCGGACGCACGCCGGTGGCGATGAATGGCGCGGCGATGTTCTCGTTCTGGTCGAACGTGACGATGGGCGACATGCCCGGATCTTGCACGTCCAGCAGGCGGTCGTATTCGGCGTCCGCGCAAGCTGGATTGTCGCGCAGGCGGGCGATGCGCCAGCTCGTTTCGCTCCACAGGCGGTGCAGTTCAGCGCGTGGCTGGGTGTAAATCAGCTTGGCGTCGCGTGTGAATTCGATGACGTCGCGGTCGTTCAATTTGCCGATGATATGGCTGCAGGCGCCCAAATTAAACGTGCGCAGCACGTCCATGACGAGCGACTTTTCTTCCGCGCGCACCTGGATCACGGCGCCCAGCTCTTCGCTGAACAAGGCGCGCAGGGTCAGTTCGTTGCGGCGTTCCGCGACTTGGCCCGTCCAGTTCTTGGCGTCGCCCCAGTCGCTCGAATGCTCGCCTTCCATGGTCAGCATGTCCAGGTTGACGGACATGCCCGTGTGGCCGGCGAAAGCCATTTCCGTCAGGGTGGCGTACAGGCCGCCGTCCGAACGGTCATGGTAGGCCAGCAGCTTGTCGTCGCTGTTCAGCTTTTGGATGGCGGCGAAGAAGCCTTTCAGGTCTTCCGCGCTGTCGACGTCCGGCGTCTCATTGCCCAATTGGCCCATGACTTGCGCCAGCGCGGAAGCGCCCAGGCGGTTCTTGCCGCGGCCCAGGTCGATCAGGATCAATGACGTGTCGCCCTTGTCCGTTTTCAGCTGCGGCGTGAGCGACTTGCGCACATCCGTTACTGGCGCGAACGAAGACACGATCAGCGACACCGGCGACGTGACGGATTTCGCCGCGCCCGTGCTCTCGTCTTTCCACGTCGTGCGCATCGACAGCGAATCCTTGCCGACGGGGATGCTGATGCCCAGCGCCGGGCACAGGTCCATGCCGACGGCTTTGACCGTGTCGTACAGGGCCGCGTCCTGGCCAGGCTGGCCGCAAGCGGCCATCCAATTGGCGGACAATTTGATGTCGCTGATATCGCTGATTGCTGCGGCGGCGATGTTGGTGACGGCTTCGCCCACGGCCATGCGGCCGGAAGCTGCGGCGTCGATAACGGCCAGCGGCGTGCGTTCGCCCATGGCCATCGCTTCGCCCAAGTAGCCTTCAAAGCTCATGGTGGTGACGGCGCAATCGGCCACCGGCACTTGCCATGGTCCCACCATCTGGTCGCGCACGGTCATGCCGCCCACGCTGCGGTCGCCGATGGTGATCAGGAAGGATTTGTCGGCCACGGTCGGCAGCAGCAGCACTTTTTGCGCCACGTCCTTCAAGTCCATGCCCGTCAGGTCGATCGCCGGGAAATCGTTGGCCACGTGGACCACGTCGCGCTGCATCTTCGGCGGCTTGCCCAGCAAGACGTCCATCGGCATGTCGACCGGCTCGTTACCGAGTTCCGGGTCGATCAGTTTCAGTTGACGCTCTTCGGTGGCCACGCCCACGGCGGCGAACAGACAGCGTTCGCGTTCGCACATGGCTTTGAACAGCGGCAGGCTTTCCGGCGCGATGGCCAGAACGTAGCGTTCCTGCGATTCATTGCTCCAGATTTCCTTCGGCGCCATGCCCGATTCTTCCAGCGGCACTTTGCGCAGGTCGAAAATTGCGCCGCGCTTGGCGTCGTTGGTGATTTCCGGGAACGCGTTCGACAAGCCGCCCGCACCCACGTCGTGGATGGAGATGATCGGATTGTCCGCGCCCATTTGCCAGCAGGCGTTGATGACTTCCTGGGCGCGGCGTTCCATTTCCGGATTGCCGCGCTGGACGGAATCGAAGTCCAGGTCGGCCGTGTTGCTGCCGGTGGTCATCGACGAGGCGGCGCTGCCGCCCATGCCGATGCGCATGCCCGGGCCACCGAGCTGCACCAGCAGGCTGCCGACGGGGATGTCGTTCTTGTGCGTGTGCTGCGCCGAGATATTGCCGATGCCGCCAGCGATCATGATCGGCTTGTGGTAACCGAACACGGCGTCTTTGTCGACGCCGACATTCTGTTCATACGTGCGGAAGTAGCCGCCCAATACGGGACGACCGAATTCGTTCGAGAACGCGGCGCCGCCCAAGGGGCCTTCGATCATGATTTGCAGCGGCGACGCGATGCGCTCCGGTTTGCCGTACTGGTCCGCATCCGTACGGCCTGCCAGCGGCGCCGTCACGGAAGCGGCCGTTTCCCAGCTGCGCACGGCGTCCGGCAGCGACAGATTCGATACGGTGAAGCCGGTCAGGCCAGCTTTTGGCTTGGCGCCGCGGCCCGTCGCGCCTTCGTCGCGGATCTCGCCGCCCGCGCCCGTGGAGGCGCCAGGGAATGGAGAAATCGCCGTCGGGTGGTTATGCGTTTCCACCTTCATCAGGGTGTGCGTCAGCTCCGTCGACGCCGCGTATTCGTGCTTGTCGCCGCGCGGGTAGAAGCGCGACACGGTCGCGCCTTCCATGATCGAGGAATTGTCGCTGTAGGCGACGACGGTGCCCTTCGGCTGCAGTTCGTGCGTGTTCTTGATCATGCCGAACAGCGACTTGGGTTGCGCCACGCCGTCGATGGTCCAGTCGGCGTTGAAGATCTTGTGGCGGCAATGCTCGCTGTTCGCCTGCGCGAACATCATCAGTTCCACGTCCGTCGGGTTGCGGCCGGCCTTGGTGAAGGCGGCGTCCAGGTAGTCGATTTCGTCTTCCGACATCGCCAGGCCCAGTTCCGTGTTCGCCGTTTCCAAAGCAAGCTTGCCCTGCCCCAGCAAATCGATCGATTCGAGCGGGCGCGCTTCCAGCGTGCGGAACAGGTCCTTGGCGTCGTCCGCGCTGCGCAGCACGGATTCCGTCATGCGGTCGTGCAACAGGTCGGCCACAGAGTTCAACTGCGCCTCAGTCAATTTACCGGCGCCAATGGCGCTGCCCAGGATGCCCGATTTCAGGTTGATGCGGAAAGCGACGCCGCGTTCGACGCGCTTGATGTGCGCCATGCCGCAGTTGTGCGCGATGTCGGTGGCTTTCGAGGCCCACGGCGAAATCGTGCCGAAACGGGGGATGACGAAGAATTCTTCGGCAGCGCCTTCCGTATTGTCAGCATGGGCCGGCTCGCCGTACGTCAGCAAGGCGCCAAGGCGCGTGCTGTCGTCGCTGGTGAGAGGCGCGCTGGCATCGATGAAATGGACATAGCGTGCTTGTACGGCAACAATCGCAGGCGAGACGGCTTGCAATTGGCTTAACAGACGGTGGCTACGGAAATGGGACAGGGCATTGGAACCCGGCAGTATCAACATGATTGGAAGGTGGTTGATGCAGCGTGGCTGCGGGTTAAAGGTAGGTATGACAATATCTTTCGTACGGCAAATTTCCTTTGCGCGCATTATACCCGTTTTACCCCTGCCTTATGACCGGAACTTGGGGTTTTACCCCCCTTTTGCCACCCTTTTGCCCCGCTTTTGCCCCAAACGGCGGCAGTTTTTGACACGGTAACAACACCGTCAGCCGGCCATCAGGCGATCACGTAGCGGTTCTTGCCCTGCCGCTTGGCCAGGTACAGGGCCTCGTCGGCCAGCCGGTAGCTGTGGCCGAGGTCCTTGCTCCGGTCCAGCTCGGCCACGCCCACGCTGATCGACACGAACTGCGCTGCCAGGAAAGCCTGGCTGACGGCTTCGACCAGGGCGCCGGCAAAGGCGCGCGCGTCTTCCCGGCCGCCCGCGTAGACGATGCCGAATTCCTCGCCGCCCAGGCGCCCGCACAGATGGCCCTGCGCCTTGTCGGCGATGACGGCGGCCGTGCGCACGAGCACTTCGTCGCCCGCGTCGTGTCCCTGCTGGTCGTTGATGATCTTGAAATCGTCGATATCGATCATCAGGAAATGCAGCGTGCCGCCATGGGCCGCGCCATGCATCTGCTGGGCGCGCTGCGTGAACATGCGGCGGTTGTTCAGGCCCGTCAGGCTGTCCTGGAAAGCCAGCCGCGTCAATTCCACCTTGGAGTGATAGTTTCGCAAACGCAATAAACTGAAACTGACATTCAGCGCCAGCCCGAACAGCACGCTGACGGCTATCATCAACGGCGCCCAGGACTGGTCGGGCAAGCCCGCATTGACGGGATACAGGCCGTGGCCCACATTCCACCACACGCCGGCCACCACGGCCAGGTAGCTGAGGCCGCCATTGAAGATGGAGGCGATGGCCAGGGTCATGAAGACGCCCACCGGCAAGACCCAGAAGCTGGCGTGCTGCACGGCGTCGGCCATGGTGCGCAGGCCAAAAGTCAGGGTCAGCACGGCGCAGGCGCCCGTAATGGTCAGCACGGGCAAGGTGGTGCAGCGGTAGCGCACGACCAGGCTCGTCAACATGCCCAGCAAGGCCAGCACGGCATGCGTCTGGTTTGGATGATAGGAATCGGGCATCATCAGCCACGTCAGGCTGAAGGCGATAATGCCCAGCACTTGCGTGACCATGCCGACCCGGTGCAGCTCCGCAAAATACGTATGCTGCTGTTCGCTGTTGCCTCCAAACGCAAGGGGAACGGCAATGCGCCGCAGGGAAGAAAGGTCAGGAACACGCATACGGGTATCGACACCAGAGAGAAGAAGAGCGCCCGGTACAGCCTTGCGCATGCCTGGCCGCAAGATTGTGCGGCATCCAACACTAGTTGTAATTAGGATACTATCATGCTAGTCAACTATCTGCTGGAATTTGCGGTGCCGGCACTGGCGCGCAGGGCGGCGGCGCCATGAAATACAACGCCGCGCGCCACCGGAAGCACCCGGCGCCCTGCCCCACGCCCGATTGCATGCATTTTGCTGGCAGTGTCGGCCGGCTTTGCAGTATGCTGATAAAAAGTAATACTGCCAGGCAGATACATATATAAGAAGAGTTCCCGCAAATGACCGAACAGATGAACGAGAGCTGAACCATGCCAGAAACTAGCGACTTATCTGTCCTGATCGTCGACCCGAACCCCAGCATGCGGGGCAATCTGCACAATATGCTGAACCAGGCGGCCATCACCAAGGTGGAATATGCCGTCAATGCCGGCACGGCCATCCGCTTGCTGACGAAGAAACCGTTCGACATCATCCTGTGCGAATACGATCTTGGTAGCGGTACGGACGGCCAGGATGGCCAGCAATTGCTGGAAGACTTGCGCCACCACAAGCTGATCGGCCTGTGGACGATCTTCATCATGCTGACCTCCGAAGCCATCCACAGCAAGGTCATCAGCGCGGCCGAGCTGACCCCGTCGGACTACATATTGAAACCGTTCACCGTCGATGTGCTGAGCGGACGCATCGCGCGCGCCATCGAGCGCCGCGCCCTCTTCCTGCCCACCTACCAGCTGATCGACAAGGGCGACTTGCGCGAAGCCGTGAAAAGCTGCCGCGCGGCCGAACTGCAGCACCCGCGCCTGGCGGCCGATTTCACCCGCCTGCGCGCCGAGCTGCACATCGCCCTGGACGAATGGAAGGAAGCGGAACAGCTGTACGCCGACATGCTGGCCACGCGCCCCATGGCCTGGGCCCACCTGGGACTGGCGCGCACCCTGTTCGAGCAGCAGCGCCACGAAGAGGCGCAGGACGCGCTGCTGGAACTGGTGGAGGTCTATCCCCGCTTCATGGCCGCCTATGACCTTCTTGCGAAGAACCATGAAGCCATGGGCCAGCAGCTGCAGGCAAAGAAAATCCTCGAGGACGCGGTGGCCATCTCGCCGCACATGGTGCGCCGCTTGCGCCACCTGGGCGGCATCGCCTATGACACGGGCGACATCGGCGCGGCCGAACGGGCGTATAAACAGGTCGTGACGAAAGCGAAGTACTCGGAATTTCGCGACCCGGAAGACCACGTCAACCTGGTCAAGACGCTGGTCAAGAAAGGCGACGCGCCGCAAGCGAGCGGCGTGCTGCGCGACATGGAGCGCTCCTTGCGCGGCGGCGCCAACGTGGAAGCGTGCCGCGCCATCTCGGCCGCCATGCTGCATGAACTGTCGGGCAACGACATCGCCGCCGCCAGCGAACTGCAGCTGGCCGCCGCCGCCCTGGACACGGCGCGGGGCCTGTCGACGCAGCTGAAGGTGGGCCTCGTGCAAAGCTGCCTGAAAAACAACCTGGAGCAGGCCGCGTCCGACGTCATGATGAAACTCGTCAACGAAGCCGACAGCGACGTGACGATGGAAGCGGCCGTCGACGTATTTGAGAAGGCGGGCCGCCACGACCTGGCGCAAGGCATGGGCCAGCAGATCACGCACCAGGTGCAGGAACTGATGCAGGATGCGGCCAGCAAGTCGGAAAGCGGAGAGCTCAAGGGGGCGGTATTCGTGCTGCGCCAGGCCCTGCGCAAAACCCCAGGCAACCTGCCCGTGCTGTTCGCCTCCGTCGACGCCATCCTGCGCCAGCTCAACATGCTGGGCTGGGAAGCCCCGCTGGCCGAACAGGCGCAGCACCAGATGCAGGTGATCAGCAAGATCGACCCCAAGCATCCGAAGCTGGAGTCGCTCAAGCAGCAGTATGCGGCCACGCAGCACAAGTACGGTATTGCCACCTGATCTGAGGGACGCACTGCAAACCTGCTGCGCAGGCCATTTCCGATCATTCACGTAGGTCGGATTAGCGGGGCCGCCGAGGCGTAGCGTAATCCGACACCATTGTTGGCTCAGTAGTGTCGGATTACGCGGCGTGCCGCCGCTAATCCGACCTACGTCCCCCTTGCCGCCACAAGGTTGATCAGCTCGGCGATATTAACGCTCGCCCCTGAGCGTGTAGACCGGCTTCTCGGACTCCCCTTTCTCCGCCATCGCCAGCACGCGCTGCAGTTCCTTGCGCTCGTTGCCCTCCTTGGCCGATGACACCAGCTTGCGCAGGATGGCGACGTGCGCCGTCTGCAGCGCCTGTGCCGCCGGCACGGCGATGTCCGGTTTCACGCCGACGTGCTCCCAGTTGGTTTTGGTGACGACATTGGTCGTGCGCGCGGTCGGGATCGCAACTATGATGTCCTGGCCCAGGTTGTACCAGCTCACGGGATTGGAGCCGCCGCCGGTGGTCTCTCCGACCACCGTGCCGCGCTTCTGCGCCTGGATGCCATAGGAGAAATCCTCTCCGCCGGAAAACGTGCGGGCCGAGGTCAGCACGTACACGGGCTTGTCGTAACGCTGTGTGACCGTCTTCACGGTCCAGAACTGCCGCGTCGTGCCGGTCGGACGATCGTACATGTCGATCAGGTGACGCTCGTCGCCGAACGGGAAGAAATGACTCATCAGGTAGGCCACGCTGGCCGGGCTGCCGCCGCCGTTGCGGCGCAGGTCGAGGATCAGCGCATCCGTCCCCGCCATGAGCGACATCGCCGCCGTGTACGCCGCGCCGACGAATTCCGGACCGCCGAAGCCGCGCAGCTCGATATAGCCGACGTTGCCGGGAAGGCGTTCGATCTTCTCGATGTCATAGCCGCGCCGCACGGTCTGGTCGCGCCATTCGTCAATCTTGGCGCGGCTAGGCAGTTCGTCGGCACCGCTGCGCTCACGAAGACCTTCGTAAAACGCGGCGCTGAAATGCAAGTCACCGCTCAATTCCCGCAAGTCCTTCGCCAGCACCTCGCTGAACGCCTTCACGCTGGCGGCGCTCGCATAACCTCCTGCCGCATTTTTCCTGGTGATCGCACTGCCGACCCGTTCAGCCACCGCTGGTTCGATGTAATTCGCGTTCATTTTCGTGACCAGTGTCTGCACGATCGCGGCGCGGGCGGACGCGCTCAGGACAGTGTCCTCCGCCGCGTAGGCGGAAAACGACAACAACGCACCCAATACGACTGCTGCGACAAACTTCTTTCTACCTGCCATACATTCCTCCAAGTTGGACTACGAAGCCTTTGATTGTTGCGTGAAAAAATGCGCGTGTTGCGCCCTGCCTCATTCGGCTTTCTTGTCGCGGCGTTGCAGTGCTTCCGTCAGAGCGGGCATATAGGAGCGGCTGGCGCGCAGCACACTGCCGTCGCGCAGGCGCAGCATGGCGTCCCGGTTGGTGAGCGAGCGCAGCTCGGCGATCATGTCCAGCCGCACGATGGACGAGCGGTGCACGCGATGAAACTGGCGCGGATCGAGCTGCATGGCCAGGTTGTGCAGGCGCTCACGCATCAGCCAGGTCTTGCCGTTCGCATGCAGGGAGGCGTAATCGCCGTCGGCCTCGATGCGTTCGACCTCCGCAACCGGCACCAGCACCGTGCGCGATCCGACACGCACGCTGAAAGTGCGCGCTGCCGGCGTCGCCGACGCTGCGGCACGACCATGGCCGCGATAGGGAAAAGCCTGCTCAGCACGGTCAAGGGCTTCGTCGAAGCGTTCGTCATCGACGGGCTTGAGCAGGTAATCGAGGGCGGCCAGTTCGAAGGCTTGCAGGGCGAAGCCGTCGTAGGCGGTGAGCAGGATCGCCATCGGCCGCTGCGCCGGCGCCAGTGCGGCCAGCATTTCGAGGCCGGACTTGCCCGGCATTTCGACGTCGACGAACACCAGGTCGGGCTTCAGCGCCAGAATACCTTCGCCAGCGCTGGCGCCGTCGCCGAATTGGCCAACCAGCGTGAAGGCATCGCGCCGGGCCAGCCTGACTTTGACCGCCAGCCTGGCCAGCGGCTCGTCGTCGATGATAACGACCCGGATGCTCATGCCGCCGCCCCCATACCGCGCAGCGGCATGGCGATGCGCACGTGGAAGCGACCGTCCGTACGCCAGCCTGCGTCCACTTCTTGAGCCTCGCCGTACAGGTGGCGCAGCCGTTCCCTGACGTTGCTCAGGCCGATCCCGCTTTCCGCGTGCGCCCGCTGCTGGCCGTCGTTCCGCACGTCGATGAGCAGGCGCGCCCCGGCGCGCTCGACCAGAATATCGAGCCGGCCGGGAGCGGCCAGCGGCGCGATGCCGTGGCGGATCGCATTCTCCACCAGCGGCTGCAGCATCAGATAGGGCACGACGCTGTCGAGCAGGTCAGGGCCGGCCTTCATCGTCAGGCGCAGGCGCTCGCCGAGCCGCGCCTTTTCGATGGCGAGGTAGGCGTCGAGCAGGGCCAATTCATCGGCAAGCGTATGCTCGTGGCGGCCGTCGTGTGCGAGGGTGGCGCGCAGGAAATCGGACACGCACGCGAGCATGCGGTTGGCTTCACGGTTGGACTGCGCCGACACCAGCGCGGAAATCGCGTTCAGGGAGTTGAACAGGAAATGCGGATTGACCTGCAGGCGCAGCGCGCGCAGCTCGGCGTCGCGCGCAGCGCTTTGCGCCTGGACGAGATGCAGGCGGACCTGTTGCAGCGACAGGTAATACACCCCCACCGCATGCACCGCGCAGAACGCGATCAGCGCCAGCCAGCAGCTATCCAGACCCCGTGCGAGAGAGGCCCAGTGGTAGCCCTTCTCCATTCCGAGCGAAATCCCAAGGCGCTGCCCCAGCAAGGCGTTCACAATGGCCATTGCGTAGGTGACCGCCAACAGTATCATCCCCATCCGCAGCCACGACCATTCGCGGCGCCACATGGCCCGCTGCAGCAGCGTCAGCGGAATCAGCCACACCAGGCAGGCGACGAAGAAAAGCGTACGAAAGGCAACTATATAGCCATTACTGTAGGCCGGCAGACCGAGGATGGCCATGCAGGCGCACACCGGCAGCGCGGCCAGCACGGGAACGAGCAAGGGCGTTTCGACCTTCACGCCGGGCTTCCAAAAATGCAACTCCGCAATTCTGTTGTGTCAGTCAGCCATCGAATGGAAGGTAAAACGCGCATGGAAAGTCCCGAGCTACGAAAGCCACCACCTTAAGCGATAGCCGGACGGCGGTCCAGTCAAATGCGCCGACCCGTGCATGCCCTGCGACCAGCCGGTTCGGGCTCCGGTAATGTGCTCGCGGGCGTCGAGTTCATGCGTATGCGCCGCGAGGGCCAGGCCACGCCGACGGCCCCTGCCAGACAGCGCTGCCGTAGACCTCCCTGGCGCGTTGGCACTTAACAGGTAAAGCCGCCGTCGACGGTAATGCTTTGTCCTGTGATGAAGGCCGAATCGTCGGACAGCAGGAAACGCACGACGCCGACCACGTCGGCGACGGTGCCGAAACGGCCCATCGGCGTGAGACCGATGATCTTCTGTTTCTCCACTTCCGAGGTCGCGTCCGCCATCTCGGTGGCGATCAAGCCTGGCGCGACCACGTTTACGCGCACCATGCGTTCGCCCAGCTCGCGCGCGAGGCAGCGGCTGAAGCCGTCGAGCGCGCTCTTGGTCGCGCCGTAGATCGACATGCCGGAAAAGCCGCGCTTGCCGGAAATCGAGCCGATGTTGATGATGCTGCCGGCCCCCTCCCTGAGCAGATAAGGCGCCACGAAATGCGTGATGCGGATCAAGGCCTCGAGGTTGGTGCTCAGCAGCTTTTGCAGCAGTTCCTCGTTCATCATCGTCAGCAACTGGCCGTCGCTGTAGCCGGCATTGTTGACCAGCCCCGAAATGGCGCCGTAGCGGCGTGCCACTTCCTTGACGAATTTCTTGCTCTCGGCGCCGTTGGTGATGTCGAGCGCGCGCCAGCAGAAGCGGTTCTCGTCCGGATCGGCAGCGCGCAGTTCGCGGATGAAGGCCGTCTCGTTGCGGCTGCAGGTAGCCACGATGTGGCCGCATGCCAGCGCGTCGCGCACGAAGGCCTGGCCCAGGCCGCGGCTGCCGCCGGTGATGATGATCGCACCATTTTTTCGCATGGGAACTCCTTAATCGGTTTTCCAGGTGTAGTTGCTGGCACGCCGGTGGGTGCCGATGGCGTAGACGCGGCGCGCCATCAGCATGATCAGGCGGCCCAGCATGTGCGCCGGCTGCGGCATCGGGCGCAGCACGTCCACAATCAGCACGACCCGCACTTCCTGGGCGTCGTTGATGATTTCATGGTCCCAGCTGTCGTCGAACAGCACTGCCTCGCCTTCCTTCCAGGTGTATTTGGTGTCGTGCAGCAGCAGCGACGGCGGATTGTGCTTCGGCACTTTCAGGCCGAGGTGGTAGCGCAGGTAGTAGCGCGAGGGGCTGGTGTGGCGCGGGATCGACTTGCCGGGATCGAGGATCGAAAAGAATCCCTGGCACAGGTGCGGAATCGCGTCGAGCAGTTCGCAGGTCTTCGGGCACTGCTTGCGGTTGAATTCCGGCTTCTCGCCGTAGCAGTACAGCATGAACACGTTCCAGCGCTTCTCGCGGTTGTAGCGGCCCGAGGCATACAACAGGTCGATATCGATGTCGTGGTAGCGCGGCATTTCGTGCTGGTGCGGCAGCACGGCGTCAAGCTCGGCCCGGATCGCGTCATAGTTCTGCTCGAACAGGCGCAAGGCGGGACAGGTCTCGTCGATGTCGAAGTACAGCGGCCGCTTGTCGCCCCCGATCACCCGGTTGAAGATGGGGTTGAACACGCTGACGATCTTGTAGTTGAGCAGGCGCGTCCTGGCGATGAAGTAGAGTTTTTTCAGCAGCATCATGGTTCCCCGTCGTGGCGCCCGACTGCCAGCACGCCGTTGAGTCCGCCAAAGGCGAACGAATTGCACAGTGCATGGCGCTTGCCATGCCCGATGGCCGTCCCATGGACGATGTTGAGCCTGCTGGCGGGGTCGGGAATGTGCGGCGCGCCGATCGGCGGAACCACCCCGTGCTCGAGCGCCAGCAGCGCGCTGATGCATTCCAGCGCGCCGGTGGCGCCCAAAGCGTGCCCGTGGATCGCCTTGCCGCCCGAGACAGGCACGCTGGCGCCGTGGCGGCCGAACACTGCGTGGATGGCCTCGCTCTCGGCCGCGTCGTTGAGCAAGGTGCCGGTGCCGTGCGCGATCACGAAGCCGACCTGCTCGACGTCGAGTCCGGCACTCTTGACGGCCCGCGCGATGCAGCGCGCCATGCTGGCGCTGTCGGGACGGGTCCAGTCGGCGGCCGAGGCGTTCATCGCAAAGCCGCAGATTTCGCCAAGGATGGTGGCGCCACGCGCGCGCGCCGAGGCCAGCGTTTCGAGCACCAGCACGCCGGCGCCCTCGCCCAGCACCATGCCGTTGCGGTCGGCCCCGAAGGGCCGGCAGGCGTCCGGCGAAAGCACGCGCATCTGGCGCCACGCGCTGTACAGGCTGTACGACGGCAACTGTTCGCTGCCGCCGGCCAGCATCACGTCGGCCAGGCCGGCCCGTATCATCTGGTAAGCCTGTCCGATGGCGTGCGTGGCCGAGGCGCAGGCGCTCACCACCGAGTGGCTCGGCCCTTGCAGGCCGAAGGCCATCGAGACGGTGCTCGCGCCGGCGTTGGCCATGGCGCGGATCAGGGTTTGTGGCGCCGGCGGACGCCGCTTGACATACACCCGGAAGCCGGCCAGGTTGCGCGCATCCTCGCCGCCCATCGCCGTGCCCAGCACCACGCCGACCTCTTCCCTGTTCTCCATCAGGTAGTCGAAGCCGGCCTGGCGCATCGCCTGTTCGGCCGCGTGCAGGGCGAAGCGCGCGAAATCGTCGATGCTTTCGGGCGATATATTGGCCGCCACCGTGCGCGCGGCCGGCAGGCTGACCTGGGCGCCGATCAGGCGTACAGGTTCCTGCGCCGTCGCGCACCACTGCTCGCCCTCGCGGCTGAGCGCGGCCACGCCGCTGCGCCCGTTGCGCAAATTGTCCCAATAACTGGCCAGGTCGTTGCCGGCGGCCGAGACCACGCCCATTCCCGTGACCACCACGCGCCGCTGGGCGGCCATGTGCGAGCTCGTCATGCCGGGCAACGCTTGATGGCGAGCACCGAATTCATGCCGCCCAGGCCGAAGGAATTGGACAAGGCGGCATCGATCCGCTTTTCGCGCAGTTCATTGGGCACCATGTCGATGTCGCACAGCGGATCGCGCTTGAGGAAATTGGCGGTCGGCGGGATCAGGCCGTGCTTGAGCGCGAGGGTGGCGGCGATCAACTCGAAGCCGCCGGTCGCGCCCAGCGCGTGCCCGTGCACCGCCTTGGTCGACGACACGGCCACCGCGTCGCGCGCACCGAACACGCTGCGGATCGCCGCGCTTTCGACCAGGTCGTTCGATTCGGTGCCGCTGCCGTGGGCGTTGATGTAGCCGATCTGATCGGGGCGCAGGCCGGCCGAGCGCATCGCCTTGTTCATGGCCGCGGCCGAGCCCTGCGCGAGCGGGTTGACCGGGTCGCCCGCGTCCGAGGTGATGCCGACGCCCGCCAGTTCGGCGTACACGACGGCGCCGCGCGCGCGCGCCGAGGCCAGCGTTTCGAGCGCCACCACGCCGGCGCCCTCGCCCAGCGCCAGGCCGCTGCGGCCGCTCGAAAACGGGCGGCAGGTGTCGCTGGCCAGCACGCCCATGGCCTGAAAGGCGAGCAGGGTCGAATAGATGACGCTGGCCTCGCTGCCGCCGCTGATGGCGTAGCCGGCGTGGCCGTGGCGCAGCATCAAAAAGGCCTGCGCGATCGCGTGCGTGCCCGAGGCGCAGCCGCTATGGACCACGAAGGCCGGGCCCGTGAAGCCGAATTCCATCGAGATGCAGCTGACCGACGCCTGATGGTTGGTGCGCACCACCAGCGCCGGATTGCAGCTCTTTTTGCCGAGGTGGAACAGGCGGATCGCCTCGGCCTCGCGCGAGGCCTCGCCGCCGCTGGTGGTGCCCAGGATCACGGCCACCTGGTCGCCCGGAACCTGCTCGCGGTTCCAGCCGGCGTCGGCGATCGCCTCCTGGGCCGCCACCAGCGCGTACTGCGAGAACGGGTCGAGCAGCGGTTGCTGGCTGGTGCGTATGTGCTGCTGCAACTGGAAGCCTTCGACTACGGCGGCCGGCGCCGTGATCGTATGCCCCACCTGGGTCCGGGTGACGGGACGGATCGCCGATTTGGCATGGATCAGCGCATCCCAGAACGGCGCCACCCCGATCCCGCTCGCCGACACGCAGCCCATGCCGGTGATGACCACCCTTTGCTCGTCGCTCAGCTCATGCATCGGCGACCACCGTCCCGACCGCTCCGTTCTTGCGGCGCTCCTGGTCGACGTGGACGCAGGCGTCCTCGATGGTGTCCAGGGTCATCAAGGTGTAGAGTTCGATCTCGATGTCGAAGGCGTCGTTGATCTCGAACACGATCATCGCCATTTCCAGCGACGCAATGTCGAACTTGTCGAAGCGGGTCGCGGGGGTGAGCTCGGTTTCGATCAGCGAGGGTTTGACCTTGCGGATGGCTTCGTAAATGACACGTTCAGATTCTCGCATAAGATTGCTCCATTTGGCAGGGTTGATTGATTACGACGGGCTGACGACGACACTGAGGGAACTGGTCACGATGTTGCCGTTGGCGTCGCTGACGCTGAGCACATAGTCGGTCGTGACGGCCGGGTTGACGACGACGCTGCCCTTGGCCACCTGGTCGCTGGCGATGGCGCGGCTCACGCCGTTCGCGCCAAGGTTGGCCGACAGCGCCAGGCTGGTTTGCCATTGCAGCGTCACCGCCGTGCCGGCGGCCACGCTGTCGGCGCTGGCGAGGAACACCTGCACCTGCAGCGAAGGATAATCGCCCAGGTATTGAACCACCGGCCCGTAGGCGCCGCTCGCCGTGAGCCGGAAATAGCCGGTGAACTGGTCAACCTGCCAAACGCCGTTGCTCACGCCGACCTGGTAGGTGTTGGTCACGCCGAAGGCCGGATAGCGGAAGTAATCGACCGTCACCGGCTTGAACGGGATGTCGATCTGCGCCAGCACCGGCTGGCCAAGCCCGGTCGCGCGCAACGTGTAGGTGGCCGAATTGCCTTGCAACCTGTTGTAGGGCTGCACGGGCAAGCTGCCGGAACTGCCCACCTGCACCACGCCCGTGTCCGTGGTCAGTTGCACCGTTTGGGCGTAGTCGACATTCCAGCTCAAGGTGACGGTATCGAAATAATTGATGGCCGGGCTGTTTTTGGGTTCGAAACTCTCGACTACCGGCGCGCTGATCGTCACCACCACGATGTCGCGCGCGAATTCTTGCGAAGGCGTCCACGCGTAGAAAGTGTAGGCGACCTGCACCGCGCCGGGGGCCACGTCCTTCGACGGTGTCGTGACCAGCTGGTCGATGGTCTTGTACTGGTTCGGCAGCGGCGAAATCGTCACGTAGGCGGCCTTGGCCGCCGTCCATTTCAGGGTCGTACTCTGGCCCAGGCCGACAATCTGCGGGACCGCCTGCGCCACGATGCTGAGCACCGCCACGCTTTTTGATACCGGGAAGCTGGTCTTGGCCTGGCCGGCACCGATGAACTCATCGAGCAGCACGGATACGTTGCCCTGCTCCAGATTGATGACCACCGCATTGAATTCGAAGGCCAGGAAGGCGCCTGCGGCGAGCGTGACGTTCTGGCTCGGCGAAATCAGGAAATTGTACGGGGCGGCCGAGGCGTTCTTGCTGCAGCGCCAGCTGGCAGGCGCCCCGGTGTTGACCGTGCTCAAGTCCGCCGTCAAGTCGGTGGCGCCGCTGCCCACCGGCAGGCAGATGTAGATTTCATCGTTCGGCGTCAGCTGCAAGGGCTTGGCGCCGCCGTTGCTGGCCACGAGGGTGAAATTGACGCGGCTGTTGGCCACGGCCGTGGCCGGGGAGAGTACATAAGTGAGGACTGTCGCGCTCATCGCATCTTTCTTCTATCGGGGTAAGTGAAAAATCAAGGCTGGTCGCCGCCCAGGGCGCCGCTCAGCTTGAGCCAGCCTTCGCTCAGGATCGGCCGCGTGGCCGGCAGCGCCGCCACGGCGGCGGCGCTGGTGAGCGCGTCGCTCTCGCTCCAGGTGGTCACGCCGGAGCGCTCGACCCAGGTCCATACGCCTTTCACGCTGGCCGGCAGCGGCAACTGGATCTGCGGCGTCTCAAGCAATACCGGACCGGTGCGGAAGGTCGTGGACATGTTGTTGAGCGCGCTGTTAACCGGCCCGGCCGGCAACGACAGCCATTGCACCGGCAGGTAGCCGGAGATGGCCGGCATCCAGCCGCGCGGGTCGACCAGCATCGTCACGCTGTGGGTGGTCACGCCGTCGGCCACGGTGGTGAAGCCGGGGTCGCCCACCAGGTAGGAGTTCGGGCCGGGCGCGCCGGGTGCGCCGCTGGCGGCCAGGTCGCTGGCCATGCGCGCGAGTTTGTCGCGCGGCGCCAGAGTGCGGTCGGCCATCACCCGGCGCGGGATGGCGAGCCGGTCGTCATAGCCGTAGTAGGGATAAAAGCAACTGTAGTCGTCGTCGAGGAAGTAACCCATCACGCCGTTGTTGCTCAAGCCGATGTCGCCGATGCGCAGCGGCAGCGCCACCGACGTGAAGTCCCCGGTGACGTTCATGCTGGTGTCGGCCCATGACTGGTCGTTGGCGTCCGAGCCGCTCACGCCGAGCGTGACGAGGGCGCGCACCATCGCGATCGGGCGGCCCAGCAGGATCGCCAGGTTGCCCTGGATCGGCTGGCCCAGGGGGTCGACTTTCCACAGGCTCGAATCTATTACGTCGAGCAACTCCTGCAGGGCCGGACATCCCTCGGAGCCGCGCAGCAGGATGCCGTCGACGAAATCGTTCAGGTGCCGCATGGCTGGGCCGAATTCGGGCGGGCTGCCCAGCACCGCATTGCTGCCGGGCACGGCGTCCCAGCGCAAGCCGGAGCCGACATCGACCGCATCGTTGCCGTAGTCGATGAGCATCACCTCGCCCAGGTTGTTGCCGGCCGGGTCGAACACCACCAGGCTATGGTCAATATGGTTCGGGATCACCCAGCCGCAGATGGCGCTGGTGAGGTCCGACGAATTGCTGCGCACGCTGTCATCGTCCGCCTTCACCATGCGGAAGTCCAGCCGCAGCGGCTGCGTCACGCGCGGCGTCAGCTGCATGTATTTGCTGTTGCCCTCGCCCAAGGTCACCAGGCTGGCGCTACGGATCGGTTCGAGGTTGTCGCTCAGTTGCGAGCCGCGCAGGATCTGGCCGTAGGCATCGACCACCTGCAGCTTGGGGATGCGGAAATGGCCGGCGTGAATAGGAAAGAACAGGTCGGCGCCCGCATCGGGCAAGTAGCTGGCCACGTCGGCGAGCAGTTCGGCGATCTCGGTCTTCTGGACGGAGCTGAGCTTGCTCATTTTCAGCTGTTGCATGATCAGTTGCTGGATGATGCCGGACATCGATTGGGCCAGCACGTCGAACTGGCCGATGGTGGCGGCCATGTCGCGCAATTCGTCGATCTGGTATTGCGGCAACAGGGCCGTGTTCGGATCGCTGTTGAGGAAGTCGTTGAGCTTGTCCTGCAGGCCGAGCGCGCTTTGCCCGTTCAGGATGCTGCGCCCGGTGTAGGTGGCGGCGGCGGCGGTCACGGTGGTGCCGGTCCATTCGAAATCGAGTTCGTCGAGCTGCCAGTCCGCCAGCATCGCTTGCGGGGTGGCGGCGCTCGGATGCCATTCGATTTCCCAGTCGAGGTAAATCGGCGCCCACGGCGGGGTCCAGGCGGCAACCGACAGCTTGGCCGGCGGCACGCCATACAGGCCGGCGGTCCCGGCGATCGTGCGCACGTCGACCACCTCGGCGGCCGGCCCGTTCCAGGCCAGCGTTTGCTGGCGCGCGATTTGCGCGCTCAGGTCGGCCAGCTGGGCCGCGCTCGGGACAATGTTCGCCTTTTCGAACGCGCGCGCGGCGATCAATTGGGCGTTGTTGGTGTCGAGCAGGAAGGTCTCGAACCAATAGTCATGCATTTCCTTCGGGATCATGACGCCGGCCGGCCACACGATGGCCGGGAAATCGTCCACCGCCAGCGTCACGTCAAACGGCACCGGTGTGTAGACGACGTCGATCGCGTAAATGGTCTGGCCGGTGAAGCGGGTGAACAGCTGGCCGTCGCCGGCGCTGGAACCCAGGGCGCCGAACTTGGTGTCCTGGCTGGCGCCAGCGAGCAGAATCACCGGATCCTGGCGGTAGTTGAAGCGCGCCTGGTTGATCGTGTTCATCGTCAGGTTCAGCGGCGCGACCAGGGTCTGCAGCGCCGCCCTGTCCTGCTCCAGGGTCAGCGCGAGCGCGGCGATCTGGTCTTGCAGCGCGCCGACCTGCGGGCTCAGGGCATCGATCTGCGCCTGCGCCTTGGCGCCGTAGCCAGGATTGGTGCGCGGATAGTTTTCCAGTTTCCAGTAAGCCGCGTACAACTGCCACTTCAAGGTGGCCAGCAAGGCGGTGTCGGCGTCGAGCCGGTACTGGTCGCTGTTGAGCTTGATCAAGGCCGCGGTTGCGGCCGGATCGAGCGGCACCGAATAGGCGCCCGTCGGGATGTCGGTCGGCGACGAGGTTTGCCCATCCTGGAAAACGACCCATTGCTTGCCGCCGCCCTGGGTGGCGAAACGCGCCGCCTGCGACTGGACCAGGAACACGCTGCGGTTGTCGACGTAGTCGTACACCATGTCCTGCTGGAACGCGAGCAGCAAAGCTTCGGCCTCGACGCTGCCGACTTCCTTGGCCAGCCAGGCCGACAGCGCCTCCTCGGCGTTGGCGCCGATCGCCACCGTGGGCGGATTGGTGCCGTCCAGAATCTTGTTGATCGGGTAAAACTCGTCGCTCCCCTTCCATTGCAAGCCATACACAAAGCCGTGGCACAGGTTCTGCGCCGGCCACTGATTCTGGGCGGCGTTCAGGGGCGGGCCGCCGCTGACCGGGTTGGCCGCCAGCCAGGCCTGCCAGTCCAGCTCGGCGTCGGCCAGGTCGGCGTCATTGCCGACGGTCCACTGCATGGTGTCCATGATGGCCCGCCACTGCTCTTCGGTGGTGAAGCCGGACGGCATGTCGACCGTCTTGCCGTAGAGCGGATCGTCGTCCGGCGTGGCATACCAGCCGCAGCTGCTGTAGCTGTACACGCCGGCGGCCGCGCCCGCCATGTCGTCGTGGAAGGCAAGCACGTTGGTCATGTTGTCGTACACCGCGACATAGGTCGGGTCGCCCGGCCCCATCGCCTGCAGGAAGGCCTTGCCGTAGGTCGAGGTGGTGCCGTCCCAGGCGCTCAGGTCGAAGCGCCGGCCGATGTAGCGCAAGGTGCTGCCGCCGTCGGGATCGGGAAACACGTGGGTGCCTTCGGGCGCGGGGCCGAGGTAATCGCTCTCGAGCACCCAGGCCGTCAGTTGCGGCACGTCGCCGGGCTGGGCGATGAAGCTGCGTGTGACGATCCAGCGGTTCGGCAGCGAGGGGAAGCTGACGCCGCCCAGCGCGTCCACCTGGCCATGGCGCAGCGCGCTGGGCACGGTCCAGATCAGGTGGATACCGAGCGCGGGCGGGTTCGACGCAATTTCGAACGCGCTCGGCTGCGGCTGCCCGAGGCGCAGGCCGAGCTGGTCGTACTGCACCGCGACGGCGGCCCAGTCGCCCGTCTGGTTCGGAGCGCCCACCATCAGCGCGTCGAGGTAGATCGGGGTCAGCAGGACCGGGCCGGCCCAGGTTGGATTGACGATAGGCGTGCTCATGCTTTCACCAGATTTCCGTTGCAAATTTTTCCAGTCGCGGGTTCGAATTGCTGCAAGCCCGCCCCCTTGACCATCTCGACCGCGAATTGCGAGGAAGTAAACGCAGCGCCGGCCTGCCAGGCGCCCAGGCCGACCAGCTTGTCCACCATGGCGTCCTTGCATTTGACGATGTCGAGCACGCCGCTGGCGCGGTCGCCGCCGCGAAACGCGATCGGCGAGGTGCAGGCATCGCCGTGGCTATCGTTGATCTGCTTGCCGGCCGGGAAGGCGCCGCCCAGGCCGCGCAGGGCGATCTGGTATGCGCCCGGCTCGGCCGGCACGCCGATGACGCCGAAATGCAAGCCTTCCGGCGGCTCCGAGAAGTTGACCAGCTGCGGCACGCCGTTGAACAGGGCCAGCAGCACGTTGTCGGACAGCCGGTCCAGGCGCAGCAGGGGAACCGGCCTGGTGCCCAGGACGTCGAAGAAGGCGTTCACCTCCATACCCGGCCAGCCCGTGACGGCGGCCGAGCGCAGCAGCACGCCGGTCACCGTGCCGCCCACCTGCAGCGTGGGCGGCAGCGCCTTGCGGCGCAGCTTGGGGCGCACGTTGCCGACGGCGAGCGCGGCCTGCTGGGCCAGGCGCTCGAAGGTGCGCAGCACTTGCGCGTAATCCTGCGACGAGCCGAGCGCGATATTGACGGCGCCGTTGACGGCGCAATCGGTCCAGTTCTGGTCCATGTAAAAGAAACGGATCGATTCAGGCGGCAGCATGGCCGCGTCCGGTACCAGATATTCGAACGGCACGCCGTACAGCAGGCACAGCTCGGCCAGCCAGGCGACGATGTCGTCGGGAATGTCGAGCAGGCCATTTTCCTTGTCGCCATCGGTCCTGGCCAGCGCCTGCTGGTACATCTTGAGCAACTCGGTCGCGCCGCTATGGCTGCTTGTGGTCATGTGAACTTCCTCGTTTAGTTTGGCTTGCGCACGTGCTGGTGCAACAGGTGCAGCGCGTCCTCGCCGGCGGCGATGCGCTCCTCCCAGTCCGGCACCACGCCGGGCAACAGGTCCTCGTCGCGCCGCTCATGCGCCTTGAGCGGGGCAATCGAGACGGCCTGCCCGGCCACCCTCGAGAGCACCGCCAGCAGTACCGGCGTGACGCCGGCGCGCGGCTGCTGGAACTGGTCGGCCAGGCCGTGCAGGTGGTCCGAGGCGACGGCCGACAGGGCCGCCTGGTAACTGTTGATGCGCCACTGGAACAGCGAACTGGCGAAGGCCGCGTCAGACAAGCCGAGCAACTGGCCTATTTGCCAGGCGCTGGCGTAAGACATGTTGAACAAGCCGTTGGCCGGGTCGTAGCGGATCGCGCGGTCGCTGAAGAAATACGGGCCCAGCGGGTCGGCCTTGGTGGGCACCGGCGACAGAGGGCCGCGGTACCAGGACGTCGTCACTTCGCCGCTGCGGGTCACGTTTTGCAGGGGAATGTAGCCGATCTGGAGTGCCTCCACGGCCGTTTTCTCGGCTCCGCTCAAGTCGGCGGGGAATGGTCGGTGGGTCGGCTGCATCAGGTCGACCCCGCCCTGCCCGCACAGGTTCTGCATGTAGTCGAGGAAGCTGCCGCGCGGGCCGGCGGCGGTGAACTTCCAGGTCGCCAGGCAAACCAGGCGGATCGTCTTGTATTGGGCCGCGATGGCGGGGCCGCCGTGCAGATGCGCCTGCTGGCCTTCGAGCGAGACCAGGAAACAGCTGTTGTCGCAGCCGCTCCTGGGCAGCCGGTTGCCGACGGCGACCGAGAACCAGCCGTCCTCGACCATGCCCAGCACCTCTTTCTGGTCCGTGTTGACTTCGCGCACGTGGGCCAGCAGCGGCAGTTCGGCCAGCGACGGCGCGAGCGCGAGGAAGGCGGCCAGGTCGAGGTCGATGGCCAGCAGTTGCGAGGCCAGTTCATCGGCACTGAGGGTGTCCGCGTCGATCAGGGTCGGCCCCAGGATGGACGGGTCGCCCGGGTCGATCAGCTGCGCCACCGTGATCACCTGCGGGGTGGCGCCTTTGAGCTCGTCCGGATACAGCGTCAGCAGGCCGATCCAGGGCGGCGTGGTGCCGTCGTTGTCGCCCGCGTTGTTGGTGTTGCCGTCGATCGACCTGACCCACGGCAAGGTGCGGGTGCGCAACACCACGTGCGGCAGCGATTCCTCGTAGTTGCCGACCATATTGGCCGGCGGATAGACCAGCTGCAAGTCCTGGGACGGCAGCTGGAAGCGCGGGCCGCTCACCAGGAACGGGGTTTGCACGCCGAAGCTGTTGCCCTTCACATCGGCCTTGAGCCCGTCAACCGTCTGTTGCGCCTGCAACCAGTAGGAACCTGCCTGGAGCGGGGGCTCGGCGGCGCAATAGAAGCGGATCTGTCCCGCTGCGAGCGGCACATCCTCGTCGGCGATGGCGATATCGTTCATGGACTTGTCCTTATGCTATTTGAAGTTGGCAAGACGGCGGCGCGGTATCGGCCGGCGCCCCCGCGGCGCACTGCATGAGGCCGCTCAAGCCGCCCGATTTCAGGGTCGCCGCGTCGGCGCAAAAGCCGAACACGCCCTGCACGCTGGCCGACGCCGGCGAGCGGTAACAGGCGGTGTCGCGCCCGTGCACCAGCAGCGCCAGGCCGAGCTTGCCGTCGAGGCAATCGGGCACCTGGTACACATACACCTGCAGCGCGCCGGCCTGGAGCACGAATTGCGGATCGAGGTCGTCCTCCCCGGCATACGCCGGGTTGGCGGGATCGTCGGTCCAGCGCGCCTGCACGCGTGGCCGGACCGAGCCGCCGACCAGCACCGCCACCGTCGACACCTGCTCGAAGAACAGGGTTTCGAGCCAGCCCTGCCCCAGGCTGCCATCGGCCTGGCGCACCTGGTTGCCCTTGAGGACGTCGCTGGCCAGGATCTGGCCGCGCTGCGGTTTTTTCAGCACCGGCGCCGCTTCCGGACGCAGCAGGCAGCCGTCGGCCTGGAAGTAATAGTGGTTCAGGCGCGTCCAGTCGCTGTCGTGGTACCAGCCGGCAACGCCGTCCGGGCTGGCGTCGCCGGCGATCACCACCAGCTCGCTGGTGGCGGCTGGCAGCTCGTGGTATGCGCCGCACGCCGGATCGGCGAGGCGCAGCTGCAACGGCTCCTCGTAGCGGTTGAAGGCGAGCAGGCGCAGCGCCAGGTTGCCGCGCAGCTCCACGCTGCGCGCGGCGTCGTCGCCGAGGCGCACGATGCTGGTCGCGCCCGGCGCCAGGGTCAGGTGCAGCTTGCCGGCCACCTTGGCAGCGAACTGGCCGAGGCCGGCCACCCATTTGGCGCGGCTGCGGTAGCGCATCAGTGGCAAGGCGGTGTCACCCTTGCCCAGCGCGTGCCGGGTGGCGCCGGCCCGGTAGCGCCGGCTGTGGCCAATCACCCGGCTGGCGTTCACGGCGGCGGGCGCTTCCGCGGCGACCCGCGGCGCCGCCTGCGCCATCGTGGTCGAGGCAGTGATCACCGGCGCGAGGTCCATGCCGAGCGGCGCGATGCTGGGCGGCGACTGGAAGATGTTGCCGACGTTGTGTTGCAGCACCGACAGGTTGGGCGCCTCCAGCGCCGGCTGGCCAAACAGGCGCAGCGCGGCCAGGATGTCGTTGCGCAGCAGCACGACCAGCGGGTCCATGATGGTCGAAGCGATCACCTCGGCGCGGTCGGTTTGGAGCGGCTCCGCCTGGGCCGGGTAGTTCGGCGTCCAGGCGAACGGCAGCGGCAGCGGACCCAACGTGACGAAGGCCAGCGTGGCCATGTCCATCGGACCGACCGGCGCATACAGCAACACCTGCGAGCCCTGCAGGGTGGCGCCCAGGATGGTGCCGGGAATCGACTTCGCCTGCGGGATGCCATTCGGATCGAAGGAGTTCTTCGACCACAGCGCATCGGGCGAGCTGCTTTGCTGCATGCCCACGTCGATCAGGCGCGCATCCAGGTCGATCGCTTCCCAGGCATTGTCCTTGACGGACCAGCCCAGCACGCTCAAGGTCAACGGCGTCGTCACGGTGACTTGCGCCATCGGCTGGATGCCGATGGCCGGACCGCTGAAGCTGGCGGCGGCGCCGGCGAAGCGCAAGGTGGTCGCCGGAACGACGGTGCCGACGGTGAGCGCGAACGGACTCTGGATCACCCAGCCGACATCCGGGTAGTCCCCGATCAGGCCGCGCGTCACTTGCGGCTTGAGCACGGCGTAGGCCTGGGTCAGCGCCGGGGTCGGCGCCTGCTGCGCCAGCGCCATCAGCGCGGCCGGGGCTGTTCTGGCGCCCGCCGGCGCCGTGTCGATGCTCAGCGCGGGCAGGAAGCTGAGCTGGAAGGCGTCCCAGTCGAGCGGATTGGTGCCGGGCTGGGCCTGCTTGCTGTCGCCGAACGGGATCGTAAACGAAATCACGTACCAGTCGACCCCGACCTCGCCGGCGATCGGCGGGCCCCACAGGACCAGGCGTGCGCCGATCTGGGCCGTCAGCGACAGCTTGACGCCGGCCACCTCGGTCTCGAATCCGGCGCCGACGGTGATGTAGGCCTCGAGCTTGAAATAGAACGGTTGCCACTGGATCAGGAAATCGACGCCGGCGGCGAACCAGGCGCGCAGCGGGCCGCTTTCGAACAACACTTTCAGGTAGCCGCCGGCCATGATGGCCGACGGGGTCAGCGCGAAATAGGCGCCGCCGTTGATGTTGAGCGAACCGATCGGCATGGCCATCGGCCAGTTGAAGCCCAGGCGCGGCACGACCGGATAGTTCTCGGGCACGCTGAAGGCCGGGTTGTAGCCGCCCAGGGTGATGACGAAGTCGCCCGCGTAGAGGCCGTCATACCAGACGATGGCCGCGAAGCCGCCCGTCAACTGGCAATCCTTGGACAGCACGAAGGAGTTCGGCGTCAGTTGCGCGCGCACCGACACCACGCCGTCACTGGGACGGAACGAGACCAGCAAGCCCAGTTCCACGTAGGCCAGCGCATTGGCCGGCTTGGCCTTGGGCGGGAACGAGGCCGAGCTGATGCCGATCAGGTCGATCGAGAACTCGCGCCCGAACTTGACGATCAGCAGCGCGAACGAGTTGAGCATCTGGAAGCTGGTGAACTGGATGCCGCCTGCGGCCCAGTATTGCCCGATTTCAGGATAGACCACCTTGGAAAGCACGCTCAGGGCCGAATCCGGCGTCGCGCCCGAGCCGAACACGCTGCTGTCGATGGCGCCCTGCACCAGCGGGAATTCGGCGATGTCGCCCACGTCCGGGATGCGCAGGTTGCGGTTGTAGCCGAAACCGGCGGCCAGGCCGTTGATGAAGAAGGCCGGGGTGGGCCCGAGCGGGATGTTCAGGTTGACAAAGATGAACAGCGAGGCGGCCGTCGGGCCGTCCGGCCTGGCCGGATCGAGCGGCACCAGCGCGTACGAGCCGAGCGCCAGCAGGCCGAAGGAGCCGGCCTTGACGGTGGCGTAGCCGTCGTAGCTGAGCGGGTTGTCCTGCTTGAGGAAGCCGCCGGCGATTTCCACGCCACCGCCGCTGAACTGGATGTCGATGCCGGCCAGGTCCATGCTGTAGGCGCTCGGGTCGAGCGGGGTCTTGACGGGCACGCCGACGGACAGCGAATCGAGGCCGATGAACAGGCCCGCCATGGTGACGTTGCCGTCGAACAGCATGTCGAGCAGATACTTGTCCTGCTCCCAGCCGACCCCGATCTGGCTGGCGTACAGGGGGCCGAAGCTGCGCTGCACCGGGAACCACACCTGGGTGCCCTCGCTGCCGTCGCCGCTGAACAGCTCGACGTACAAATCGTTGACATAGGAGGTGCGCACCGAGAAACCAGGATTGGCGACCGGGTTGGCCGACTGCGGCGAGGCGTCGCTGCCGGAGCCGAGCAGGTTTTCCGCCACCGGATTGGCCTTCCCGCCCGGCACGGCCACATTGGGCGCAAGCGAAATGCCTATATCGCTGAGCATCACGCCCCCGCCATACGACGTGACCCGGCTGGGTTTGTCGAAGTCGAAGGTGATCAGGCCGCGCGGCGCGACCGCGCCCAGGCTGAAGCGGCTCATCTGGACCAGGTTCTGGCCTTCCTTGCCATGGAAATCCATGCCGATGTTGACCAGTTCAAGCAGCAATTTCCTGAATTCCGGCGAGTCCGTGCTGATCGGCACGTACAGCGAGACGCCGCCCTTCAGGTCGGGGTCGCCGCCCGCCTTGGCGATCCATTCGGTGTCTTCGTCGCCCAGCTGCAAGGTCACGTAGGGCACGGCGGCCAGTTCCAGGCCGGGCACCATCACGCGCAGGCCGAAATAGTCGCTGCCGTCGCTGCGCGGACCGAGCCAGATGCCGCCGGTCTTGCCGATGCTGACCAGCTGGAACTGCTGGGCCAACATGGCGCGCAGGAAACGGGCCAGGAATTGCTCAATGGTCAGGCTTTCCAGCGCGGACAGGCTGTTGAGCATGTACAGCTTGTCTTCCTGGATCATCAGTTGCGAGGCCAGCAAAATGGTGGCGGCGCTCGGCCCCTTGTCCGACGAGAACAGCGGTTGCTCCATCCACTTGCTGACGGCGGCCTGGTTCAGCACCAGGATCGACAGGTAGCGCGGCACGATGTTGAGCAGGATCGATTCGAGCCACTCAACGACATCCTGGCTCCATTGGGTCGTATCGGGTTGACCGAAGAAGGTCGGCAGCAATTCGCGGTAGTAGCTGCTGGCGGCCAGCGCCGTGCCGGCCGGGTCGACGCCGAGCAGGAACTTGCTGCTGAGCATGTCGAACTGCATCGACAGTTTCGGTCCGCAGCCGTCCTGCAGCGGCGCCAGGATGGCCAGCTGGAAGTTCAGCTGCGGCTTGACCGGGCTGACCGGGGTGCCGTCGGCCAGCACCGGAATGCCTATGCCGGTGGGCGCGATCTCGAGCACGATGCTGTCGCCGGTGGGCAGGTTCAGTTCGACCCACAGGCCGACCTGCAAGATGTCCGACAGGGTTTGCACCCCCGTCACCAGGGTGACCGGCAGGCTGGCCGATGGCTTGTAGCGCAACAGGCCGGCATCGGTCTCGATGCTGGCGAAATACGGCTTGAGCAGGCCGGCCACGACTTGCACGGTGGCCGGCGCGTTGGCGCTCGACAGGCGTGCGGACAGCCACGCGAGCGCCGCGCTGCCGACCGCGTCCGCTCCCTCCTCGCTGACCGCGATCAGCTGCTGGACCAGCTGCGGCACCTGCAATTCGTCCGAGGCGCTGCGCAGGCTGGCCACGAAGGCGGCCGCGCCGCCGGCGGCCAGTTCGTCCAGCAGCACGGCGGTCAGTTGCTTGAGCAAGGCTTGCGCGGCTTGCTGCGCCGCCTCGACCACCAGCGTTTGCCATCCGGGGAACGGCAGTATCTGGAAGTTCTGCCCGCTCTCGAGCTGCCTGGCCGACAGGTGGAATACCTTGTCGTAGGCGGCCTGGAGCACCAGCGTGGTGTCGCCCGCGACCTTGCCGCTGAGCGAGACCTTGCCGGCCAGGCCGGGCTGGAAGTTCGGCCCCAGCGACAGCGAAAACGCCAGCGTCCGCAACTCGACGCCGTCGGCCAGCGCCAGCGTCTTGCCGGCTGCGAGGCCGGGCGTGATGATGAATGTCTGCGCGGCAACATCGGCCACCAGCTCGATTTGCTGGCTGTACGGCAAGCCGAAAATGCACAGGCCGCCCGTGATCGGCTTGATGCCGACGCCGCTGGAGGCTTGCGAGGCGACCGTGATGGTGGAGAACACGCGCGCCAGGGCGGCGATGTTGAGCTGGCCATTGGCGCCGAGCACGGCGTCGCCCAGCAGCCAGCCGAGCGGATCGCCGAACAGGCCGAGCGGCGACTTGGTGAACCACAGGCCAGTGGCGCTGTCCTGGAATGCCAGCCCGAGCGCCGACATGGCGGTGCGCGCGACCGGGTAGGCGTTGAGCAGCTGGGCGTCGACCACTTGCCCGAAAAAGGTCGAGAGCGCGAAATTGGGCGCCAGCGCGATGGTTTGCTCGAGGAACAGCGCGGCGTCGAAGGGATACAGGGTCAGCGGCAGCGGCATTGGCTGGGTGCCGTCGCCCCAGCACAGTTCGACCGCGAACGCGGCCTTGGGCGCCGCGGCGACCGTGACGGCCAGCTTGGAGCGCACTTCGAGCTGCACTTGCGCGCAATACAGGCCCAGTTCGGCGCTCAATTCGCTGCTGCGCAGGTCGAACCCCATTGCCCCGCTGATCTGCAGGAAGTTGCCCCACATCGGCAGCGCGTCGGCCAGCAGGCTGACCTGGATCAGCGCGCCCTCCGACACCGACAATTGCACCGGTCCCACGATCACCGGTTCGATCTGCGAGCACAGTTCGGCGCTCAGCTGGGCCACGCGCGCCGGGTCGTCCATCAGCGCGGTAAAACGGCTTTCCAGCTGCGCCGCCGGATTGGCGGCCAGCGCCACCCAGTCGTACAGGCAGGGGGCGAAGCCGCTGTCCTGGTCCTGTACCAGTTGCAGCGCGTGTAACAGTTGCAGCATCGGCAGCGGCAGCGCCGGAATCGTGATGCCGATGATGGATTCGAGCAGCGCCACCGCCTGGGCCCGGCTGTCGGCATCCTGGAACAGCGCGATGCCGCGTTCGATGAAGTAATTGAGCGGATCGGCCAGCATCGCGGTCCAGCCGGCCGAATCGACGCCGGCCAGTGCATCGGCCCTGGACAGCGGGACGACCAGGTTCATCAGGCCCAGCACCTGGTAGGCGTTGCCGATGGCGGCGTTGCCCAGCAACGGCGTGACGAACTGGCCCACGCCCACGTTCAGCAGGCCGTAAAACACGGCCACCCATTCGCTGCTCTCGTGCGTCAACTGGTCCAGGTCGTAGACCAGCGTGTCGTCGCCGCTATGCATGGTCAGCAGCACCTGCGGCTGCAGCACGAGGCTGCCCTGGTCGAGCGCCATGTCGATCCCGAGCCGCATCGACACGAGCGTCTTGACGGTGCCGTCGGTGCTCGGCACCACGACGGGCGTTTGCGGCGTGAGCAGGGTCTGCAGGCGCAAGCCTGGCAGGTAGTTGCTCTGCGGCGCGGCGCCCGTCAGGGGCACTTCGACGAAGCGCAGCAGCAGATCGGTGCTGGTGTCGATGCCGAGGGCGCTGAAGCTGAAGCTGCGCTGCAAGCCCAGACCGAGGGTCTGGCCAAGGGCCGACGTCCACACGGCCAGGTCCAGGTCGCCCGGCAGGTCGACCGCCACCGCGAACGGCGCCGCGTAGCTGCCGCTGCCCGATACCGCAGGGATTGGCGCGCCATCGCTGACGGCCCAGCCCAGCAAGGACATGGCCGCTTTCGTGTAGTCCGCCTGCGCCAGCAGCGCCGAGATCTGGCGCTTGACGTCGCCGACCGGGTCGGTGAAGCCGTCCGGCTTCATCACCGGCATCGTGGCCGGCCAGCTCAGGCCGGCGGGCACGAAGGCGCCCAGGTTCGGCAGCAGACCGAGCAAGGCGTTGAGCGCGAGGCCGGGACGGTTGCTGGTGCGGTACACGGCCACGCCGGACAGGGCGGTGACGATGGGCGCGAAGGTCTGTCCCTGCTTCGTGACGAGTTCATCGAGCGAATCGGCGTCCGAGAACACCATGTCCTGCCCGACCGGCATCGAGGTGCCGTCGACGATGATGGCCGGCTGGCCGACGGCGACGTTCCAGTGCCAACTGTCGTAGGGCGACCAGCTGCCGCTGAAGGAGGCGCCGTCGACGCTGACGGCGGCGCCGGCGACGGCCGGCGTGATGAGGGTTTGCGACAGCGCGATGTGCGCGGCGATGCCCGGAAATATGCACGCCTGCACCGGCGCGCCGTTACCGAACTGCATGCTCAGCGCGTACACGTCGATGCCGATGTCCAGCGTTTGCAGGCTGGCGTAACTGATGTCCGGGCTCAGTTGCAGGCCCAAGGTGAGGCGGTTGGCGCCGCCGGCCTGGCTTTCCACATACGCCAGCAGGGACGCCGGCAGGCTGGCCTCCGTGAGCGTAAACAGCCACGGGTCGGCCGCCTGGCCCTTGCCGGTCACGCTGGTCGTGACGCCGGTCTGGTCGAACAAGGCGCCGGCCGCCCGCAGCAGCCAGTACACGGGCAATTGCCCGTCGACCAGGGTGCCGTCTTGCAGCAGCGCGCTGTAATACGTGCTGAACGCGGCCACCGGGTTCTGGAACGACGTGACCATTTGCGCGGCGCTGAACGGCGGCGCCAGCGTGGCCGGCCAGCTCACGCCCGCCTCCAGGTCCGGCGCGATCACGCCGAGAAGGATGGCGGCCTGGCGCCCATAGGAGGAGCCGCCGGCCAGGCCGAACACGCCCTGCAGGGCAGCGTCGACCAGGGTGTACAACTCCGTGATCGCCTGCTCGACCAGGGTGCCCGGCTGGGTCAGGTCGATCTGCGCGTATTGCCCATTTGGCGTCGACACATCGACCAGCTGGAACGCGGGCACCACCTTCATCGCCGCGGTACTGCTTTGCAAGACCGAAACTCCGCCGCTCAAGCTGCCAAAGCTGTACTGTTCGCCGCCCACGCTGCCGGCGAACAGCGGCTTGCCGGCGTCGGTGCTGGTCAGCGCGATGCCGACATTGAGGTTGAGGAAACTGGTGCTCACGCCAAGCTGGCCGGTGGTGGCCAGCGAAAACTGGGCCAGGTCGAGCTGGGCCTGGATCAGGATGTGCGCCGGAGCCGTGCCCAGCTGCTGGCCCTTGCCGCGGAAATTGAGGCCCGGCAGCAGGTAGCGGGTGCCGAGGGCGTCGACCTGGGTGACCATGGTCAGCGCCAGCGCGCCGTAGGCCGGCTCGCTCAGCAGCGGCACCATGAACGGCGCGGCCACGCTGCCGTCGCCGGCCACCTCGGGCGCGGCCACGCCGAGCAAGGCGCCGATCGCGCCCATCCAGGCCGGGAATGCGGCCTCGTCGGCCAGCAGGCTGTTGAACCAGGCGACGAAGGGCGCGCCCAGCGAGGCGCCCGCCTTCGCTTGCGACAGCAGCGTGTCCCAGCGCAGCAGCGGCAGGCGTACCGCCGAATCGGGGACGATGGGCGACAGGCCCAGGATCGGCAACAGGTTGCTGGCGCGATTGTCCTGGCTCAGCACTTGCTGCAAGGCCGAGACGAACAGGGTCGACACCGTGCTCAGCCATTCCTGCGGCGTGATCTGGGCGATCTGGCTCAGGTTGCGGTCGGCCGGGGCCAGTTCGGTCGGCAATTGCAGTTGCATCACCACCACCGACAGGTCGACCGACGGCGCACCCAGGTCGAGCTGGGCGCTGAACTTGACGCCGTTGAACGACAGGCCGTTGCTGTTGATGATTTTTTGCCCACCTGCGGCGGCGAACTGCACGCCCATGTTGAGCGGGAAGTCGCTGTTCCCCAGCACCATGTGCATGCCGCCCTGCCCGATTTTCAAGACCGGCAGCAAGCCCCAGGCGCTGACCTCGATGTCGCTGACGCCGTCGGCCACGCCCTGGGCCGCGAAATCCCACTGGTGCAGCACGCCGATGCCGAATACCTGGTCGCTGTTGACGAGGTCCGGATTGACGGCGTAATTGACGAGGTAAAAACCGGTCGCCGTCAGGCTGCCCGGATACGGGATCGGATTCCACACGCCCATGCTGCCCAGGTCCTGGGCCGGCAAGCCGAGCGCGCTGGCCGACACTTCGCCGAGCAGCTCGGCGAACAGTTCGGCGATCGTCGCGCCGTTGGTCGACAGATTGTCCCCGGTCAGATTCATGGGGTTCTGGAACCAGTCCGGATTGAGCTCGTAGCTGTTGGCCTGGCCCTGGACCGCGCGCAGAATGCCGATCGCGATGCCCAGCTTGAGCAGCGTGGGCGCCAGTTGCGACGCGTCGAAGGTGGCCGCGCTACCCACGACGGGCCTCACAAGAGAACGTGTTGATGAACATCATTTACTCCCGTTGCATGAGCTTCAAGGACTGTTTCCGTCAAACCAACTTTACTTCGACCACTCCGGGCGCGCCGGCCGAACCGGGATTGCCCGGCAGACCGGGCTGGCCGAATGCGCCATCCGGATGGCCCATCCCGGGAATGCCGGGCGCGCCGCCGGCGCCGGCCGTGCCGCCCGGTATCTGGTCGGCCCGGGTGGTGAAGCTGGCGCCCGGATCGATCGCCTCGATCCACACCCGCAGGCGCCCGCCGTTGCCGCCGGAACCGCCATGGCCGCCGGGTCCGCCGGCCGCGCCGGCGCCGCCCGCCGCCATCTTCCTGGTGGCCGGATCGATGCCGCCCTGGCCGCCCTGCCCGCCCTTGCCGCCGGCGCCGCCATCGCCGCCCTTGCCCGCGCTGACTTCGAACAGCGTGTCGCCGCCCAGGCGCGCGATGGTGATGAGCGCGTCGGGACTGTCGAGGCCGCGACTGCCGTGCCCGCCGGCCCCGCCAAAGGTGCCGGGGCCGCCCGGGGTATGGCTGTCAATGCCGTTCACACCCGTTGCGCCCCGCGATCCGGCCGGGCCGGCCTGGCCGTCGGGGGCGGTCAGCAAGACTACCCTGGTTCCGCCCGGCGCCGCGCCGGGGCACCATTGATCGACCACAAGGTCGGTGTTGGCCGTCAGGACGAGGCGCGCGTCGTCCGCCATCGACAGCGATGCGAGCACCAGGACCACGCGCTGCCCGGCCCTGCCACTCACCAGCAAGCGTTGCCCCGGCCCGAGGGTCAGTGCGCTCAACGCGAACACGGCCGCCTGCCTCGGTCCGACCGACTGGGGCGCCAGGTCGGACTGCGCGGGATCCCCGCTCAGGACCAGGCCGGCATGCACCGGCCCGGCCAGCGCGGCCGGATCGACCCCGTAGTACTCCAGCTGGCGCAGAAAATACGGCGACATCGCGCGTCGCGTCACAGCGTCCATCGTTCAGCTCCCTGGATTGAGAAGGTCGATATAGTTGTACAAGCCGTGGAAAGTGCTGCCGTTGTAGCTGTCGAAATCACCTCCCGACAACGGCACGGGCGTGCCCAGGGTTTGCGGTGCGCCCAGCAGTTGCAAGGCGGGCATGATGTCGAGCGTCCTGGCCACCTGGAAATTGCAACTGCCCAGGCGGCTCAAGCCATAGTTGCGCGCGAACGTGAGATCGGCCGCCGGTCCCGTGCCGAAGGTGTAGACCGAAGCGACCGTGCGATTGCCGGTCAGCGGATTGGTCAGGATGTCGACCGCCATCAGGTTGGCCAGCGCGCCGCCGCAGTCGTGCCCGGTCAGGATCACCGGCTTGTTGCCCAGCACGTTGAGCGCGGCGCGCAGGCTGTCGCGGCCGCTGGCATACAGGTCGACCAGGGGCTGGGCATATTTCCCGTAATTGCCGCCGAGCCAGGCTGGCGAGGACGGGGCGGCATTGCTCACGAGGGTGATCAGTTCGATCCACGTGAACGTGCCGCGCAGCGCAATGACGAGCGTGTCGGGGCCCTCGAACAGGCTGGCCCAGACCGTCGCGCCCACGCTCAGGTTTTGCTGCAGCACGTAGGGGCTGTAAGTGAAAGCCAGGGTGCTGCCCGGATGCTGGGCCATCTGGTAGGGGATAGCCGACAGCTTGGCCATCGCAAAGGCCAGCAGCGGATCGAATCCGGGCACCGCGGCCGTTGTGCCCGCGCCGTCATTGACGGGGGCCACCCCCGTCAGCAATTGCTGGTAGTACGGACCGTCGCGCTCGACCCAGGGCGAATCGTAGGTCGGGATCGCCATGGCCAGGTTTTGCTGCGCGCCGGCCTGGACGTAGCCGCTGGCCGGCAGCGGCTGCGACGGAAACAGGTCGGCCGGCGCCTGCACCCGGTAGGCCGCCGGCACCATGCTGGCGAACGAGGCGGCGAAGGCGGCGTCGGCGAAGGGCGGGCAGGAATACACGTAGGACTGCAAGCTGGTCACCGGCGACGGCGACAGCGTCTTGTTCGGCCGCAGGTCGAGCGACGCCAGTTGCGCCACCGGCGCGCCCGGCCCGAGGCCGACCACCACCAGCGGCAACGTGGTGGCGAAGGCGGGAATGGTCCGCTGGATCTTGGCCAGGTCTACCCACAGCGACCTGCGGATGGACTGGTACATGGTTTCGAAGCCGCCGTCGGCCGAGATCGCCGCGGCGGTGCCGACGACGCTGCTCGGCACCAGGAACAAGGAATGGTTGTCGGGCGTGTAGAAGGCGATGAAATCGCTCCACAGCGCGCCGAGCACCAGCACGCACATGGTCGGCGAGGAAGCTGGACTGACCGCCAGGAAGTACTGGCAGCCGCCCATCGAGGCGGCGCCGGTGTAGCTGTATGCCAGGCCCCAGTCGGACGGCAGGTACAGGTTCGCCAGCGACGCGTTGGCCAAGGTGGCCAGCGGCACCAGTTCGGCTGCCAGCGCGGCGTCGTAGGACTCGAGGGCGGCGTCGGCCATCATGCCGCCACCGCTGTTTGACTCTGCAGTATCAGCACCGCGCCGACGGCGCCGGCCACGCCGGGGTTGCCGCTCGCACCGGCCACTCCGGCGCTGCCGCTGGCCGCGTTGCTCGGATCGCTGGTGCCCGAGGCGACTTCGTTGGCGCCGCCCAGGCCGCCGGCGCCGCCCATGCCGCCCAGTCCGCCGGGACCGGCCAGCCCGCCGGTCGAGATCGCCACGATCGGTTGGCTCATGGTGGTGTAGGTGATGGTGACGCCGCCACCGCTGCCGCCAGACCCGGCATTGCCGCCGATGCCGCCATTGCCGCCATTGCCGCCGACGCCGCCGACCGCCGTGCTGCACTCGGGCGATTTGCCGCCGGACGCCTCCAGGCAACTCGTTTCGACCGAAGCCGGCATTTGCCCGGCCGCGCCGCCGAGTCCGCCGAGTCCGCCCACGCCGCCCGCGCCGCCTGCGGCGCCCGCGCCACCGGTCGAGGAGATCGTCAGCAAGCCCTCGACGCTGCCGACGACCATCGTGAAGGTGGGTGCCGGCCAGCCCGGCCCGCCGGGCGAACCATTATTGCCGAAGCCGCCAGGTCCGCCGGCGCTCCCGTTGCTGGAACAGTTGCAGCACTTTCCAGACGTCAAGCTGCCCGCCGTACCGGCGGCCCCCGCCGTGCCAGCGGCGCCGGCGGCGGCGTCCGGAACCGGAATCGCATCCTGGCCAAGCAGACGTATCACTGCAGTGCTGCCATCAAAAGTAGTCATCTCTTCTCCCTTTCAAGACCCCGCGCTGGCTTGCGCGGGGAGGTCACCCACAGTCGTGAAGCTGCCCTTACGCCGGTTGCAGACGCGCCGAGAGGGTACCTGGAGAGCCGGTGATGCCGGGCACGCCTGCCGTGCCGGGGTTCCCGGCCGTGCCGCCGCCGGTGCCGCCGCTGCCGGCCGCGCCGCCGGCGCCCGACGCGCCGCCCGCGCCGGCGGCGATCGATGAGGTGTCGATCGAAAACGTGGTGTCCGATGTGATCGAGGTGTAATAGATCGTCACGTTCGGCCCGTTGGCGCCATTGCCGCCATTGCCGCCGTTGCCGCCATTGGCGCCATTACCGGACGGGGTGCCGGCGTAGGAGTTATTGCAGGGCGCAGCCGCCGCCCCGGCTGCGTTGCCGCCATTGCCGCCTTTGCCGCCAGCCTTGCCGGCGCCGCCTTTGCCACCCACGCCGCCGATGTAGGTCACCTGGATCGGACCGGAGATCGCGCCCAGCGAAAATACCGAGGTGCCGGAAATGGAACCGTCCGCGCCCCGGGTGCCGGCACTGCCCGCAGTGCCGTTGCCGCTGGCCGTGGCGGCCACCGGCGAAGGGTTGTTGCAATCGCAGTTATTGCCGCTCGGCGAACCTTGCACGGCATTGCCGCCGTTGCTGCCGTCGGTGCCGGCCGTGCCGTCGGTGCCGTCGCTGCCGTTGGCACCCCGGAAGTTAATGGTCGGAACGGTGCCGCCGGCACCGCCCAACGCTGTCTGGCCGTTGAATACCTGCGAATCCATCTGGGCGGCGGTGACGACCTGGATACTGCCGCCCGGCTCCACCGTCACGACGCCGAAATTGTACAAACCGATCTGGTCGGAATCGAGCACCAGCGGATTGGCGGCGGTGATCGTGATGTCCTGGGCTGCGTAGACCGCCAGCGACATCGGAAAATGGATCGCGTTGATGATCGCCTCGTAATCCTTGACCTTGTTCGAGTTGCCCACCAGGAAAGCGTGCAAGGCCTGCACCACCGCCGCCTTCTGGGTCTCGGTCATGAAGTTCTCGATCAAAGCCACGTCGCGCCCGTGGGACGACAGCGGCGGCAGCGCCAGCTCCGAGAGCGGTTGCGGATACCTGACCTGGGCATCGCTTTCCAGCCCGCGCACATAATCCTCGTCCTTGCAGGCGCACAGGGCCTTCAATTGCGCCACATTGGCGACCTTGAGGATGTTCGCGGGAGGAAAAGTCGAATTGGCGGCGGGATGCCCGCAGTGCAGGCCGTTCTCGGCGCCGGCGGTCGTCACGCTGGTCTGAATCTTGCTCGGATCCACGCCGAGCTGGGCGCAGCGCGCATTGAATTTCGCTACTTGCTCGTCGCTCAGATCTTTAAAGTGTTTAACCATCATCTCGCTCCTTCAGATTGGATAAAAATCCGTCAAGTCATCAGCCATATTATGGGAATGAAGCCATTCGTTAATATTCGCGATCTCGACACGAAACATCAACTGCATGTGATGTTGAAAATAAAACGTGACAATTACGACATTCTCGGTGACGAGATCAGGAAACGATGGTCATGGTTTGCACATTCATCTGCAATGTGGACCGCGCCTCGATATAGCCGCCCGGCTGCACCGTGACCGTGCCGAATATCAGGCTGGTGGGCGCGCTCGAATTGTCGACCACCAATGGATCGGCAGCCGTGATTTCCAGGTCGGTCACCGCGTAGACGGCCATTTGCAGCGGAAAGTGCAGCGTGTTGATGTAGTCTTCATACTCCGCGACGCGGCTTGAATCACCGAGCAGGTAGGCGTTCATGGCGTCGGAAACGGCCTGGAATTGCGGGCGCGAGAGGCTGTTGCGCAGCTTGACGGCCTTCCCGCCAAATGCGGCCAGGTCCGGCATCGCCATCTCGGCCAGCGGCGCGGGGTAGCTGACCTCGGCCGCACCGGTGGCGCCGAGAACATCGTCCACGCCTTCACCGCGACCCAGGGCTTTCAGCTGTTTTATGCTGTCGACCTGGACGATATTATCGGGGGGGAAAGCGGAACTGGCCGCCGGATGGCCGCACAAGACGCCCTTGCCCATATTTTCGGTTGATAATGTCGCCCGAACGGCGGTTGGATCGATGCCATGGCGCCGGCATGTGGTCTTGAATTGCTCTTGTTGATTCCAGGACAAGTCATTAAACAGTATTGTCATCATCGCACCCTTCAAGAATGAATCGGGAAATGAACTGGGAAAAGCCATGCTGGAAGTGCGTGAAACTGTCGAATGGCCGTAAATTAAGCACATCGCTCATTTCCGTCATGCCAGTGAATAATATAATCATAAAAAAATGCTAAAAACACTCGCATTGTCACAATTACAAATTTATTTTTAAATCATCCAGACGCGGCCCCGGAGGCTAGTCTCCGGCCGATAAGACAGGCGGAATCAGACCGGCAACGTGGCTCAGATGCCCTTGCAAATCCGTGGAAAAAGGGGGGTAATTTTCAGTGCAGCTTAACGCGGCGGCAGACGGCCACATCCCACCCGCGCCAGCACCAGCTCGATCAACTCCGCGATCAAGGGCCGGAACGTGGCCGCATCGCCGCCCTGCCCCAGCATGACGGTGCGCGTGGTCAGGTGCGAAAAAACAGCGTCGAAGAGAATCTGCGGCAGGTTGGAAAACGAGGTGTCGGGCGCGATACGGCCCTGGGTGCGCTGCTGTTCCAGCAGGCGCAGGATCAATGCATGCCACACTTGCGGGCCGTGTTCGTACCAGGTGAGGCCCACGGCCGGCACGGCGGCGGCGCCCGTGACGACGAGGCGGTAGAAATCCACGTGGCGGGGGCTGGTGACGACGGCCACCAGTTCATCGAGGATCAGCTGCAAGCCCTGCTCCAGGCCCGCTTGCGAGGTATCGAGGCGGCGCAGGTCGATGATGAAATCGGCGCACAGGTATTCGACCACGGCCACCAGCAGGTCCTGCTTGCTGCCGAAATAGCGGTAGGCGGTGGCTTTCGAACCACCCGCCTCGGCCACGATGGCGTCCATGCTGACGCCGTCGTAGCCGGAGTCAAGAAAGAGCCTGGATGCCGCCACCAGCAGCTTGCGCCGCCGCTCCTCGCTTCGGGTACTCGGGGAAGCGGGAACGGTGCGCAACTGGGGCATGAAGCTAACTCTTACTGTGTCTTGGGAAGCGCGTATGCTATCACGTAATCCCCCCGGTCCGGACTCTGGCGGGCGCCGCCCGCCACCACCACCACGTACTGGCGACCCGACTTGGGCGACACATACGTCATCGGCGTGCCTTGCGAACCGACCGGCATGCGCGCCTTCCACACTTCACGGCCGGTGGCGATATCCATGGCGCGCAAATAGTAATCCTGCGTGCCCGCATAAAACACGAGGCCGGACGCCGTGCTCATGCCGCCGCCCAGGGTGGGCATGCCCAGCGGGATGGGCAGCCTCGCCTTGACGCCATTGACCACCGCATCCTGCACCGTCCCGGCCGGTCGCTCCCACACTTTCGTGCGCGTCTTGAGGTCGATGGCGGCAAACACGCCCCATGGCGGACTTTGGCAGGGAATGCCCAGCGGCGAGTTAAACGCCTTGTGGTCGATGACGAACGGCGTGCCATCCATCGGATAGGTGCTGCCCACGCCGTGGCCAGCCGTCAGCTTGGCCACGTCCACCGTTTCGCGCGGCACCAGCCTGACCACTTGCGGCATGCGGATATCGTTGACGAACATATAGCCATTGCTTTCATCGACGGCCGCGCCGCCCCAGTTGAAGCCGCCGTAGTAGCCCGGATAGATCAAGGTTTCGCGGGTGCTCGGCGCCGTGAACTCGCCCTGGTAATTGAGCTTGCGGAAGCTGATGCGGCAGGCCAGCTGGTCGAAGAAGGTGGCGCCCCACATGTCGCGCTCCGTCAGCGTGTCCGCACCGAGGGCCGGCATGCCGGTGGAATATGGCTGCGTCTTTGCCACCCAGTCGCCGGCCGCATGCTCTTGCGGCACGGGCTTTTCCACCACGTCCGCGATCGGTTTGCCCGTGCGGCGGTCCAGCATGAAGATCTGGCCACGCTTGGTCAGCTGCACCAGCGCGGGAATTTTGCCGCCCTTGCCGTCCGGGACATCGTACAGGGCTGGCTGCGCGGCCACGTCGTAATCCCAGATATCGTGGTGGACGGTCTGATACGTCCAGCGCTCGCGGCCCGTGGCCATGTCGAGGGCGACGATGGCCGACGCGTATTTTTCCGTCAGCGGCGGACGCTTGCCGCCCCAGAAGTCGGGCTGCTCGTTCCCCGTCGGCAGGTAGACCAGGCCCAGCGCATCGTCGAAGGCGGGTGCCGACCACATGTTCGGCGTGCTGCGCGTGTACGTCTGCCCTTCCGGCGGCAGCTTGGTGATGGCCGGATTGCCCAGGTCCCAGGCCCACACCAGTTCCCCCGTGTCGGCGCTGTAGGCGCGCACGACGCCCGACGGTTCATCGGTGGAGCGGCCATCGAAGACCCAGCCGCCAAGGATGATCAGGTTGCGCGCCACCGTGGGCGCGGACGTGTAGGCGTAGTACGGCACGTTCATCTTGACCTTGCCCAGGCCGACGGTCAGGTCGACGGAACCCTTGTCGCCGAAGCCCTCGCACTGCTTGCCCGTCTGCGCGTCGATCTGAATCAGGCGCGCATCCATGGTCACTTGCACGATGCGTTTGGCGCACACGCCCGCCACCGGCGCGCTGGCCGCGGCCATGCCGTCAAACTGGAATGGCTTTATCACTTTGGCCGGCTCGTAGTAAGCCACGCCGCGGCAGCGGTTCCACGTTTTGATGTTGGCCGGCTTCGGATCGAAAGTCCAGCGTTCCTTGCCCGTGTCCGCGTCGAGCGCGATGACCTTGCTCGTCGGCGTACACGTATAGATGGTGTCGCCGATCTGCAGCGGCGTGTTTTGCGATTCGGACGCGCCTTCAGCCAGCTCGCCCGAGCGGTAGGTCCACGCCACTTGCAGCTGGTCGACATTCCGCTTGTCGATCTGCGTGTACGGCGCGAAGCGCGTGCCCTTCGGCCCATAGCCGTAATGCGCCCAGTTGGCGCTGCCGCCGTTCACCGGCGCCAGCGCATCCTGCTGCGGCTGCACGGTGGCATCGAGCACGCCGTGCGGCTGGAACATGGCGGCGAAACCGGCCACCAGCACGACGGCGAACAGGGCCGCGAAGCCGCGCGACTGGCCGGTGTGCTTGCGTCCCGCCAGCCACGGATGGAGCAAGGCGGCCACCAGGCCGATGACGAGGAACGGCGCCAGGCGCGGCACCATGGGCCAGAAGGCAAAGCCGATTTCCCACACGGCCCAGGCCAGGGTGGCGATGACCAGCACGGCGACAACGCCGCTGGCGATGGGTTTGCGGCGCAGATACAGCACGCCGGCGAGGAGCAAGCCGAGACCGGCCAGCAGGTAGTACCAGGAACCGCCGAGGGTAATGAGTTCGATGCCGCCCGCCGCCAGGGCCAGGCCGGAAAAGCCAAGAAAAACGCCAAAAACCGTCAAGGCAAGCCGCTTGCCCCTGAAGACCGCCGGTATCGCCGGCGCTCCTTTATTTACTGAAGTGTCCATTTTTTATCCATGACGCCTCCCCTGCCCGGGCCAACACGCCGGGGATGGCTGATTTTTTTAAATCCACGCAGTGAAACTGTACTGTACGGTTTCATTTTATGCCGATTTTTGACGCAAGGAAAGAAAAATTGACGCGGGAGCTTGATTTTTTGGCGGGGATGGGGTGTTGAGGGCGACTAAGGGGTCAGACCCGATGGGTCTGACCCCAGCCTTGTGCGTCGCTCGGAGTATCCAATGATGCTCAGGGCTCAGCACCGGAAAAGCTGGGGTCGGACCCGACGGGTCCGACCCCTTGTCAAATTACTCAGCCAGCGATGCCATGTCGATCACAAAACGATATCTGACATCGCTTTTGACCACGCGCTCAAACGCTTCATTGATATCCTGAATGCGGATGATCTCGATGTCCGACACAATATTGTGCTTGCCACAGAAATCCAGCATTTCCTGGGTTTCCTTGATCGAGCCGATCATGGAGCCGGACAGGCTGCGGCGCGCGCCCACCAGGCCGAAGGCGTTCACGGGCGGCACGGCGCCGTCGGGGATGCCGACGATGACCATGTTGCCGTCGACTTTCAGCAGGTTGATGTACTGGTTCCAGTCGATCGCCGCGCCCACGGTGCAGATGATCAGGTCGAACGTGCCGGCCAGCTTGCTGAACGTTTCTGCGTCGTTGGTAGCGTAGTAATGGTCGGCGCCCAGGCGCAGGCCGTCTTCGCGCTTCGACAGGGTCTGGCTCAGCACCGTCACTTCGGCGCCCATGGCGTGGGCGATCTTGACGCCCATGTGGCCCAGGCCACCCATGCCCAGGATGGCGACCTGCTTGCCAGGACCGGCTTTCCAGTGGTTCAGCGGCGAATACAGGGTGATGCCGGCGCACAGCAGCGGCGCCGCGGCGTCCAGCGGCAGGTTGTCGGGAATCGACAGCACATAGCCTTCCTTGACGACGATGCTGTCCGAGTAGCCGCCCTGCGTGGCCGTCTTGCCATCCGCTTCCAGGCCGTTGTAGGTCTGGATCAGGCCTGGCATGTACTGTTCCAGGTCCACGTTGCGCGTCTTGCAGGTGGTGCACGAGTCGACGAAGCAGCCCACGCCCACGTGGTCGCCCACCTTGAACTTGCTGACGTTGGCGCCGACGGCCGTGACGACGCCGGCGATTTCATGGCCGGGCACCATCGGGAAGGCGGCGCCGCCCCATTCGTCGCGCGCCTGGTGGATGTCGGAGTGGCACACGCCGCAGTATTTGATCGAAATGGCCACGTCGTCTTCGCGCGGGGCGCGGCGCTCGAACGTGAACGGTTGCAGTGCGGAAGTCGGGCCCAGTGCGGCGTAGCCTTTGGCGATGGTGGTCATGAAAACTCCTGTATCTAGATGTGTGTGACGAGGGGGGACGCGTGCCATGCAGGCGATTGCACAAGTGTGCCCGAGAAGCCGGCCCGCCGTTACCGCGATCCTGCAAGACCTTTGCACGATCCTCCAAATCTGCGTAAGATCAGCCCCTGCCCTACTTCGCCTCATGCATACTGAACGCCATGTCCACGCCACTTACTCCACAAGATGAAATCGCCGCCCTGATCAGCCGCCACGCGCCGCGCACGGGCGACTACGCGACGGCCATCGGCAACCTCAGTTTCCACCGCCAGTCCTCGGTCACGGAATCGCTGTTCCATGCAGCGCGCCCCAGCGTGGCCATCATCGCGCAGGGCGCGAAAGACGTCACCCTGGGCAGCGAAACCTTCCATTACAGCCGCATGCAGTATCTGCTGACGTCCGTCGACTTGCCGGTGCAGGTGCGCGTGGTGGAAGCGAGCGAAGACAAGCCGCACCTGTGCGTGGTGCTCGGCATCGACATCGCCGACGTGGCCGCGCTGCTCGACAGCGAAAGCAGCAGTAACAGCGCGGCGCAGCAGAAAATCCTGCCCGCAACGCGCGGCATTTCCGTCAGCGACGTGTCGGCCGAGCTGCTCGACGCCATGCTGCGCCTCGTGCGCCTGCTCGACAAACCGGGCGAGATCGCCGCGCTGGCGCCTTTGATCCGCCGCGAGCTGACGTACCGCCTGCTCAATGGTCCCGTCGGCGCGCGCCTGCGGCACATGGCGCTGGCCAGCAGCCAGTCGCACCAGGTGGGGCAAGCCATCGACTGGATCAAGCACAATTATTGCGAGCCGCTGCGCATCGAGCACCTGGCCGGCATGGCGAACATGAGCATGTCGTCGCTGCACCATCACTTCAAGGCGATTACCGCCATGACGCCGATGCAGTACCAGAAGCTGCTGCGATTGCAGGAAGCACGGCGCCTCATGCTGGTCGAGCAGATCGACGCGGGCACGGCCGGCTACCGGGTCGGCTACGCCAGCGAATCGCAGTTCAGCCGCGAATACAGCCGCCAGTTCGGCCGCGCGCCCATGCGCGACGTGGGCCAGGTGCGCGCGCAGCTGAGCGGAGCCACAGCCTATTCCGTCTTGCCGTAAGCGCCGCCGCCCGGCGTCTCGATCACGAACACGTCGCCCGCCTGCATATCGGTCTTGCCGATATGCGCCAGGTGCTCCACCGTGCCGTCCGCCCGCTCCACGTAATTGCGTCCCAGCGCACCCGCCGCGCCGCCATCCATGCCGAAAGGCGGATGGATGCGGTTGTTCGACAGGATCGCCGCCGTCATGGGTTCCAGGAAGCGCACCCGGCGCACGCCGCCATTGCCGCCGTGCCAGCGCCCCGCCCCGCCCGACCCTGCGCGGATGCTGTAGCTGTCCAGCCGCACAGGAAAGCGCCACTCGAGGATTTCCGGATCCGTCAGGCGCGAATTGGTCATGTTCGTCTGCACCACGTCCGTGCCGTCAAAACCGGGGCCGGCGCCCGAGCCGCCCGATATCGTCTCGTAATACTGGTACTTTTCGCTGCCGAACGTGAAATTGTTCATCGTCCCCTGCGAGGCGGCCATCGCCCCCAGCGCGCCATACAGGGCATTCGTGATGCAGGTCGAGGTTTCCACATTGCCCGACACGACGGAGGCCGGATACTGCGGATTGAGCATGGAGCCGGACGGGATGATCACGGTCAAAGGCTTCAGGCAGCCCGCGTTCAAGGGAATCTCGTCGTCGACGAGGGTGCGGAACACGTACAGCACGGCCGCCATGCAGACGGCGGACGGCGCATTGAAGTTGTTCGGCAGCTGGCTGGACGTGCCCGTGAAATCGATGACGGCGCTGCGCCGCGCCACATCGACCCTGATCGCCACTTTGATCTGCGCGCCGTTGTCCAGGTCCAGCGCATAGCTGCCATTCTTCAGGGTCGTGATGACCCTGCGCACGGCTTCCTCGGCATTGTCCTGCACGTGGCCCATGTAGGCCTGCACGACAGTCAAACCGAAATGCGCGACCATCTTGTGCAGTTCTTCGGCGCCCTTCTGGTTGGCCGCCACCTGGGCGCGCAGGTCAGCCACATTCTGCTGCGGATTGCGGGCCGGCCAGCTGGCGCCCGCCAGCAGGGCCAGGGTTGCGTCTTCGCGCAGCAAACCCGTGGCGCCGTCGACCAGCTTGAAGTTGTCGATCAACACGCCCTCTTCCTCGATGCGCGTGGAGTCGGGCGGCATGGAACCGGGTGTCGTGCCGCCGATGTCCGCATGGTGGCCGCGCGAGCCGACGTAGAACAGGATGGCGCCGCCCGCCTCATCGAACACCGGCGAGATCACCGTCACGTCGGGCAGATGCGTGCCGCCGTGATAAGGATCATTGAGCATGAAGACGTCGGCCGGCCGCATGGCGCCCGCATTGCGCGTCATGACGGTGCGGATGCTCTCGCCCATGGAACCGAGGTGCACGGGCATGTGCGGCGCGTTGGCGATCAAATGGCCTTGCGCGTCGAAGATGGCGCAGCTGAAATCGAGCCGCTCCTTGATGTTGACGGAATGGGCCGTATTTTGCAGGCGCAGGCCCATCTGCTCGGCAATCGACATGAACAGGTTATTGAAAATTTCCAGCATCACGGGATCGGCCTGCGTCGCTGTTTGCAACCCCTTGGCGCGCCGCTCCGGCAAGGCGACAACCCTGCGCAAGACCAGATGGCCGTGCGCCGTGACGTCCGCGCGCCAGCCCGGTTCGATCACGGTGGTGGCGTTGGCGTCGCTGACGATGGCCGGGCCATCGATGCTATCGCCGGGGCGCAGGCTGTCTGCCCCATACAGGCCGCTGTCGCGCCACGCGCCGGCGCAGTACATGTCCACCATCTGCACGGGCGCCAGCACGCCTGCGCGCGGTGCATGGACCGGCGCGGCCACTTGCGGCGCATCGGACGCGCCGATGGCTTCCACGGAGATCGCCTCGACGATCAGCGCACGCGCCGGCATCAAAAAGGAAAAGCGTTTTTTGTAGGCCGCTTCAAATTGCGCCTGCATGCTCGCCACCGTATCGAACAGCACGACGAGGGCCGAATCCGTGCCTTCGTAGCGCAGGTGCATGCGCGACACCAGCGCGATGCGCTTCCCTTCCACGCCCTGGCGCAGCAAGTCGCCACGCGCCAGTTCGCCCAGTTGCGCGAAATCGCCGGCCAGGTCCGCGCCCAACGCCGCCTCGATGGCGCGCTCGCGCATGGCGCTCTGGTCGGCCAGGCCCATGCCGTAGGCCGACATCACGCCCGCCAGGCTGTGGATGAACACCGTGCGCATGCCCAGCGCATCGGCCACCAGGCAGGCATGCTGGCCGCCCGCGCCGCCAAAGCTGGTGAGCGTGTACTCGGTGACGTCGTGGCCGCGCTGCACGGAAATCTGCTTGATGGCGTTGGCCATGTTCCCTACGGCGATGGCGATATAGCCTTCGGCCACTTCTTCCGGCGTCGAGTTCACCGTGCGCGCCAGCGCTTCGAACTGGGTGCGCACGGTGGCCGCGTCCAGCGCTTCATTGGCGTCGGGGCCGAAGACGCGGGGGAAGAAGGCGGGCTGCAGCTTGCCCAGCATGACGTTGCAGTCGGTGACGGCCAGCGGGCCGCCGCGCCGGTAGCTGGCGGGGCCGGGATTGGCGCCCGCGCTGTCCGGCCCCACCTTGTAGCGGGCGCCGTCGAAATGCAGGATGGAGCCGCCGCCGGCCGCCACCGTGTGGATGCTCATCATGGGCGCGCGCATGCGCACGCCGGCGATCTGCGTCTCGAACACGCGTTCGAACTCGCCCGCGTAATGCGACACGTCGGTGGAGGTGCCGCCCATATCGAAGCCGATGACTTTTTCGAAGCCGGCCAGGGCGCTGGCGCGCACCATGCCGACGATGCCGCCCGCGGGGCCGGACAAGATGCTGTCCTTGCCCTGGAAGGCGCGCGCATCCGTCAAGCCGCCGTTCGACTGCATGAATTGCAGATGCACGCCAGGCAGCTCCATCGCCAGCTGGTCGACATAGCGGCGCAAAATCGGCGACAGATAGGCGTCGACCACGGTCGTGTCGCCGCGCGCCACCAGTTTCATCATGGGGCTCACTTCGTGCGACACGGACACCTGCGTAAACCCTGCCTCGCGCGCCAGCTGCGCCACCCGTGCCTCGTGCGCGTGGTAGCGGTAGCCGTGCATCAGCACGACCGCGATGGCGCGCACGCCGCGCGCATAGGCCTGTTCCAGCGCCGTGCGCGCGGCCGCCTCGTCGAGCGGCGTCACGACGTCGCCGTGCGCGCCCATGCGCTCCTCGATCTCGATCACGTCGCCGTACAGCAGTTCCGGCAGGATGATCTGGCGCGCGAACAGCTGCGGACGGTTCTGGTAGGCGATGCGTAAGGCGTCGCGAAAACCGCGCGTGATGGCCAGCACGGTCGGCTCGCCCTTGCGTTCAAGCAGCGCATTGGTGGCCACCGTCGTGCCCATCTTGATGGCGCCCACCCGCTCCACGGGCAGCGGCGCGTCAAGCGCCAGGTCCATCAGCTGGCGCATGCCGGCCAGCGCCGCGTCGCGGTACTGGCCGGGATTCTCCGACAGCAGTTTATGCGTGGCCAGGCTGCCGTCAGGACGGCGCGCCACGATGTCCGTAAAGGTGCCGCCCCGGTCGATCCAGAATTGCCAATCCATCGCCTTGCCCCCGCACTTATGTGAGATGGCTATTGTAGCCGCACAATTTACGGCGCACCGCAGGCGTGCGCGCCTTGCCTTTCGCCCGCTTCGGCCTTATGTTGAAGACATGCTGACTAACGGAACACGCGCCATGCCCCTGATTGACTCTTCCACACCGCTGTACTCCATCGCCGAACTGCGCGCCATCGAACAAGCGGCCATGCGCGACCTGCCGCAAGGGCTGCTGATGCAGCGCGCGGGCCAGGCTGCCGCCAGTGCCGCCCTGAAGCTGCTGCACGCCCAGGAAGATGGCGACGATGCGGGCCACCGGCGCGTCCTGGTGCTGGCTGGCCCCGGCGACAACGGCGGCGATGCGCTGGAAGCGGCCGCGCACCTGGCCGGCAGCGGCACCGAGGTGCTCGTCTGGCTGGCGCCCGAGGCGCAAGCCACGTCGCCCGAACGCGAACAGGCGCTGAGCCGCGCGCGCAACAGCGCCGCGCGCTTGATGGAAGCGGCAACGTCCATGGCCTCGGCCGCGGTGGGCGCGGCGCCATGGCACCTCGTCATCGATGGCCTGTTCGGCATCGGCGCGTCGCGTCCCCTCGACGGCGAATGCCGCGACATGGCGCAGCTGGTCAACAATCTCGATTGCCCCGTGCTGGCGCTCGACGTGCCCAGCGGCCTGCACGCGGACACGGGCGCCATCGACGGCGTCGCCATCCGCGCCACGCATACGCTCACCTTCATCGGCGACAAGCCGGGCCTGCACACGGCGAATGGCCGCGACCATGCGGGTGAAGTGGAAGTGGCCGCGCTGGCCATCGCTCCCTCCCTGCTGCCCGCGGCGAAGGCGCAGCTGGGTGGCCTGCACCTGTTCGCGCGCCAGTTGCAGCCACGCCGGCAAAACACGCACAAGGGCAGCTACGGCAGCGTGGCCATCATCGGCGGCGCGCAAGGCATGGCCGGCGCGCCCATCCTGGCGGCCCGCACGGCCCTGCATGCGGGCGCGGGAAGAGTCTACATCGCGTTTCCGGACGCTCCGCCCGCCTTCGACAGCGGCCAGCCGGAGCTGATGTGCCGGCACGCCAGGGACGTCGATTTCTCGGGCCTGCACTTTGCCGCGCTGGTGGCCGGTCCCGGCCTCGGCGACAAGGCCGGCACGGTGGAGCTGCTGCAGCGTGCCATTGACAGCGACAGCCCCCTGCTGCTGGACGCGGACGCGCTGAACCTGATGGCGGCCGAGCCGGAGCTGCAATCGGCGCTGGCCGTGCGCACGGGCGCGGGGGCGACGATACTGACGCCGCACCCGCTGGAAGCGGCGCGCCTGCTCGACATGACGGTGGCCGAGGTGCAGGCCGACCGCCTGGGCGCGGCGCGCCAGCTGGCGGCGCAGCTGGGCGCCATCGTGGTATTGAAAGGTTCGGGCACGGTGATCGCCGCGCAGGATGGCACTGTAGTGGTCAACAACACGGGCGGCCCCGCCCTGGCGACGGCCGGCACGGGCGACGTCTTGTCCGGCCTGTGCGGCAGCCTGCTGGCGCAGGGCTGGCCGGAATGGGAAGCGGCGATAGGCGCCGTGTGGCTGCACGGCGCGGCGGCCGATGCGCTGGTGGCGGCAGGCAGCGGCCCGATCGGGCTGACGGCGGGGGAACTGATCCCGGCGATACGCAGGTTGATCAATGCCTTGTCGGCATAAGCTTTGGCGCGGGTGTGTTGGATTACGCTGCGCTAATCCAAGCTACACCTCGGAGGGCGGGTAGGTCGGGTAGGTCGGATTAGCGCGCAAGCGCGTAATCCGACAAACTCGCGCAACAATCACACCAATCGACCAGCCGCAATCGTGATCGTCCGCCCGCAACGGGCCGCGATCGAGCTGTCATGCGTGACGAGCACCAGAGTCGATCCCCGTTCGCGGTTCAACTCGAACATCAACTGGATCACGGCTTCGCCGGTGGCCGCATCGAGGCTGCCCGTCGGTTCATCGGCGAACAGCAGCGGCGGTTCCGTGACGAACGCGCGGGCCAGGGCCACGCGCTGCTGCTCGCCGCCGGACAGGTATTTCGGATAGTGTTTCAGGCGGCTGCCCAGGTTGACTCTGCCCAGCATGGCTTGCGCCTTTTCTTTCGCGTCCGGGTCGCCGCGCAATTCCAGCGGCAGCATGACGTTTTCCAGCGCCGTCAGGTGGGCCAGCAGCTGGAAGGACTGGAACACGAAACCGAGCTTTTCCTTGCGGAAACCGGCGCGGCCGTCTTCGTCGAGGGCGAAGATATCGGTGCCATCGAGGATGACCTTGCCCTCGCTGGGCGTGTCGAGTCCCGCCAGCAAGCCCAGCAAGGTGGACTTGCCGGAACCGGAAGCGCCGACGATGGCCAGCGTCTCCGCCGTTTGCACGGTAAAATCGACTTGATGCAGGATGGTCAGCTCACCATCGGCATCGGGTACGCGCTTGGCCAGCTGGACCACTTCGATGGCCGGCCGGGCATTTTGGCTGTTGGGTGCGGCGGGCCGCTGGGCCGCTGCGTCTGATGGGAGAAAACTGGTGGAAGTCGCTTTAGGGAATTCGGGCATGCTGATCTATCTTAAAAAATTTCGTGAACAAATAAGTGTCGAGGGCAGCAGCCGCATGCGGCGGCGCGCGCTGTCCCTGCTTCCTGCGGCAGCCCTGCTGCTGGTGTCAGGCATGACGAACGCCTATTCTGCACCAAAAACGCTGCTGGTGCTCGGCGACAGTCTCTCGGCCGAGTATGGGCTGGCACGGGGCACGGGCTGGGTGGCGCTGCTGGAACAGCGGCTGCAAGCGCAAAAGAACGACACGCGCATCGTCAATGCCAGCATCAGCGGCGAGACCACCAGCGGCGGCCGGGCACGCCTGCCTGCGCTGCTGGCCAAGCACCAGCCCGACGTCGTGCTGATCGAACTGGGCGCCAACGACGGCTTGCGCGGCTTGCCCGTGGCGGCCGCCGAAGCGAATCTGCGCGCCATGGGCGAGGCGGCCAAAAAATCGGGCGCGCAGGTGGTGCTGGTGGGCATGCGCATGCCGCCCAACTATGGCCGCGCCTATGGCGAGCAGTTTTATGGCGTGTACGGCAAGCTGGCCAAGGAATGGAAGGCGCCACTCGTGCCCTTCATGTTCGAAGGCATCGCCGACCAGCCGCAGTTGTTCCAGGCCGACCGCATGCACCCGAATGCGCAGGCGCATCCGACGATTTTAAAGAATATCTGGCCGCGGCTGGCGCCGTTGCTGGACGCGAAGTAAGCCGGTTGTTGACGTTAGCTCTAGCCCGAGGCAAAAATCCGGGGTCAGACCCGGCGGGTCTGACCCCAGCTTTACGCTGGTGGTCATGGTAAATTCATTGACACGCACATTCCACAGACAAAAAAATAGCCGCTCGAAAGCGGCTATTTTTATGGGCTAAAACTGATTACGGCGCTTCCGGCGCTGCTGCAACCGGCGCGGTGACCGGCTTGACGATCTTCACCTTGGCCTTGGCTTTCAGGTACTCGACGTAATCGAACATTTCCTGTTGTGCCAGGATGCCGCTGATCTGGTCTTTCTCTTGCTGGCGGCGTGCTGCATCCACTTGCGCCGGCTGCTGCACCTTGGCGATGCGGTAGATGCCATAGCCCAGGGCTGGCAGGTCCACACCCACGTAGGCTGGCAGCTTGCTCGTGTCCGCTTTCATGACTTGCGCGATGGCGGCACGGTTGATGCCGTCCAGCTTGCTGCGCGATACCCATTGCGCCGCGCCGAAACCGGTCGCGTCGCCCGAAGCCTTCAAGGCGGCCAGCTTGGTCTCGCCCGCTTTCTTGGCCAGCTTTTCCGCTTCTTCCAGGGTCACGCGCTGACGGATCATCGCTTCGACTTCGGCCAGCGGACGCTTGCTGGCAGGCTTGAATTCCACCACGCGACCGGCGATCAGCACGTTAGGAGCGACGGTCACGGCTTCCGTGTTGCGCTTGTCTTTCAGCGAATCGTTCGAGAAGATGGCGGTCAGGAACTTGGCGTTGTTGAACGGCGCCTTGCCCAGTGCTGGCGACGGCGTCCGCGACAGGTTGGCGACGCTTTCCACTTTCAGTTTCAGCTTGTCGGCCACCGGCTTCAGGCTGTCCGATTGCTCGTAGACCGTGTTGGTGAACGTTTCCGCCATTTCCGAGTATTTCTTGGCAGCGAATTGCTTGCGCAGGTCGGCCGTGATCTCGCCGCGTACTTCATCGAGCGCACGCACGTGCTGTGGCTTGAGCGAGGTCACGGTCAGGATGTGGAAGCCGAAATCGGAAGCGACGACGTCGCTGATTTCACCCTGCTTGAGTTTCGCGACGGCATTGAGCAACGGCGTAGGCAAGCCATCCTTGCCAATCACGCCCAGGTCGCCGCCCTGTTCCGCGGACGCCGGATCTTCCGACTTGGCCTTGGCCACGGCGGCAAAGCTGGCAGGCGTCTTGCGCACGTCAGCCAGGATGGCTTCAGCCTTGGCCTTGGCGGCTGCCTTGTCGGCGGCCGATGCGTCTTTCTTGACGGCGACGAGGATATGGCTGGCCTGACGCGCTTCTTCCGTCGTGTAGGCTTTCTGGTTCTTCGCGTAGTAGCCGGTCACGTCGGCGTCGGTGACGTCGACTTGCTCGCCGGCGGCGCTGTCGTCAAGCACAACGTACTCGATCTTGGCTTGTTCCGGGATCTCGAAGAACTTGCTGTTCTTGTCATAGAAAGCCTTGATCATGGCGTCCGTCACTTTGACTTCCGACACGTACTGGGCGATCGGCAGCAACAGTTCCTGCACTTCACGCTCTTCCGAGGTGATGTCGGACAGGCGTTTGGAGACGGTGCTTGGCGCGAAGGCGGTGCCTTGCACGGCGCCGGCCAGTTGCTGCAGGGCCAGGTCGCTGCGGCGGCGCGCATCGTACATCTGCGGCGTCATGCCTTGGGCGGCCAGCATGGCCTTGTAGCGTTCCAGGTCGAATTTACCGTCCGGCAAGGTCAAGCCTGGGATTTCCAGCACTTCCTTTTGCAGCACGGCATCGCTGATGACCAGGTGGCTACGGCCCACTTCGGCGGCCACGGCGCGCTCGGCGATCAGGTTGTCGAGGATGCTCTGGCGCGCTTCCGGCGTGTCAAACATTTTCTGGTCGAACTGCTCGCCCATCATCTGGCGGTAGCGGTCGATCTGCTGGCGTTGCGCTTCTTCATATTGCTGCTGCGTAACGACCTGGTCGCCGACCTTGGCGATGGTGTTCGCGCCATCGCCGAAGCTTTGGTAGCCGCTGATACCGACCAGTGCAAAAGACGGGACGATGACCAGCATCAGGAGAAACTGCATCAAGCGTCGATGGGTACGAATAAATTCAAACATGGTCAGCCAATTCGGGATGAGTGGATCACTATAAAAAAAGGCGAACATGCGTTCGCCTTGATTTCTTCGGCGGAATGGACGGGACAGATGTCCACTTCCCCTTTAGATTCAACAACTTGGCGCTGGAACTAAAGCAGGATTCTGACGCCCAAGCCATTATCTCCTGATTCTACAATGCCCATAGCGCTATAGCAAGAGTAAATCAGGGCGCGCGCCCTGCCCTGGCGCCGCCTGGACGGCAAGGCGCCGGACTCGCGCATTTAACCGGACGCAGCTTAAAGCGGATTTAAATGCGGGTGTTTTTATTCAAAACGGCAGGACGGGATTTTAAAAGCAGGCGCGCCGAGATAATCTGGCGCTGAAAAAGAAAAACCCGCGCTACTTATTCAGCAGCGCGGGCTTCTATATTCTGGCGGAGCGGACGGGACTCGAACCCGCGACCCCCGACGTGACAGGCCGGTATTCTAACCAACTGAACTACCACTCCTTAAGAGCGTATTTTTTTGGCGGAGCGGACGGGACTCGAACCCGCGACCTCCGACGTGACAGGCCGGCATTCTAACCAACTGAACTACCACTCCGAAAAATACACAGTACTACTTGCATTTGTATCCAGGGTTGTTATTCGAAGAACTTCAACCCTGAAATCGCGGCACCCGGAGGCGCCGCCAAATGTTTCCGGTGATTGTCACCTCACCGAAGTCCGTTAGTTTACAGCATCCTTCAAAGCTTTACCAGCTTTAAATTTTGGAACTTTTGCAGCTTCGATCGTGATCGCTTCTTTGGTACGCGGATTGCGGCCGGTACGCTCAGCGCGTTCGCTGACCGAGAAAGTGCCAAAACCAACCAGCGTCACGCTGTCGTTGTTTTTCAAAGTTTCCGTCACGCCGCCGATAACAGCGTCGAGTGCGCGCGCAGCGGCGGCTTTGGAAATGTCAGCTTTTTCAGCAATGTGGTCGATCAATTCAGTCTTGTTCACTAGCATCCCCAATTACAAAGGTATAAAACGTTTACCGTATCGTTGCGGCACTTTTGGCACCACAGCTGTCCGGCGAAAAAAATGTGCAGGCGTATTAAACAAGCCACACTGTATATGTGTCAAGCGCTTTGGGGGCGCAATTCACGTTTCAATATAAAACAAGCGCTCTAAAAGCGCTTGTTTGGGGAAAACAGGGGTAAAACGTTAGTGTTTTACTACCTCGCCGGCCGCGTCAGGCTTGGCCGCGGCGGCCGTGACAGCCTCCACCGCAGCGACATCCGCCAACGCTTCAGGCATGCGTTCGAGGGCGATTTCCAGCACTTTGTCGATCCAGCGCACCGGTACGATCTCCAGTTTGTTCTTGACGTTGTCCGGAATGTCGGCCAGGTCTTTCACATTCTGCTCTGGAATCAGGACCGTCTTGATGCCGCCGCGATGGGCCGCCAGCAGCTTTTCTTTCAGGCCGCCGATCGGCAATACTTCGCCGCGCAAGGTGATCTCGCCCGTCATCGCCACGTCGGCACGCACGGGAATGCCCGTGAAGACCGACACCATCGCCACCGTCATGGCCGCGCCAGCCGAAGGACCATCCTTCGGTGTCGCGCCTTCCGGCACGTGGATGTGGATGTCGCTCTTCTCAAACACGTCCGCCTTGATGCCCAGGCGCTGTGCCCGGCTGCGCACCACCGTGCGGGCTGCCTCGATCGACTCTTTCATGACGTCGCCCAAGGTACCCGTGCGGATGATGCCGCCCTTGCCCGGCATCGACACGGCTTCGATGGTCAGCAGATCGCCGCCCACTTCCGTCCATGCCAGACCAACCACCTGGCCGACCTGGTTTTCTTTCTCTGCGACACCGAAATCATAGCGGCGCACACCGAGGAATTTATCCAGGTTCTTCGAGTTGACGATGACTTTTTTGTCGGATTTCTTCAGCAGCAGCATCTTGACCACCTTGCGGCAGATCTTCGATACTTCACGCTCGAGCGAACGCACACCGGCTTCCCGCGTGTAGTAGCGGATGATGTCGCGCAAGGCCGACTCGGCCACCGAGATTTCCTCTTCCTTCAAGCCATTGTTCTTGATCTGCTTCGGCAGCAGGTAACGCTGCGCGATGCTGGTTTTTTCATCTTCCGTGTAACCGGACAGACGAATCACTTCCATGCGGTCAAGCAAGGCTGGCGGAATGTTGTACGAGTTCGACGTGGCCACGAACATCACGTCAGACAAGTCGAAATCGACTTCGATGTAATGGTCGGAGAACGTGTGGTTCTGTTCCGGGTCCAGCACTTCCAGCAGAGCCGACGATGGATCGCCACGGAAATCGGCGCCCATCTTGTCGACTTCATCGAGCAGGAACAGAGGATTGCGCACGCCGACTTTCGACAGCGATTGCAAAATCTTGCCCGGCATCGAGCCGATGTAGGTGCGGCGATGGCCGCGGATCTCGGCTTCGTCGCGCACGCCGCCCAGGGCCATGCGCACGAACTTGCGGTTCGTCGCGCGGGCGATGGACTGGCCCAGCGAGGTTTTACCCACGCCAGGAGGGCCGACGAAGCACAGGATCGGGGCTTTGAGCTTGTCGACGCGCTGTTGCACCGCGAGGTATTCCAGGATGCGTTCCTTGACCTTGTCGAGGCCGTAGTGGTCGCCCTCAAGCACTTTTTCCGCATTCGACAGGTCGTTATTGACCTTGGATTTCTTTTTCCAAGGCAAATTGACCAGGGTGTCGATGTAGTTGCGCACGACGGTGGCTTCGGCCGACATCGGCGACATCAGTTTCAGCTTTTTCAGCTCGTTGGTAGCCTTGTCGAGCGCTTCCTTCGGCATCTTGGCCGAAGCGACTTTTTTCTCCAGCTCGTCGAGGTCGGCACCATCTTCGCCCTCGCCCAGTTCTTTCTGGATGGCCTTGACTTGCTCGTTCAGGTAGTACTCGCGCTGCGACTTTTCCATCTGGCGCTTCACGCGGCCACGGATGCGCTTTTCCACCTGCAGAATGTCGAGCTCGCCTTCGAGCTGGCCCAGCAGGTGCTCGAGGCGCTTGGCCACGCTGAAAATTTCCAGGATGACTTGTTTTTGCTCCAGCTTCAGCGGCAGATGCGCGGCCACCGTGTCGGCCAGGCGGCCGGCATCGTCGATGCCCGACAGCGAAGCGAGGATTTCCGGTGGAATCTTTTTGTTCAGTTTGACGTACTGGTCGAACTGCTGCACGATCGCGCGGCGCATGGCTTCGACTTCCGACTCGTCGCCCGGCTCGGACTCGAGCGGCGTCAGGTCGGCGATGAAGTGCGTCGGCGCATCGCTGATGTGGTTGATTCGGGCACGCTGCGCGCCTTCGACCAGCACCTTGACGGTGCCATCGGGCAGCTTCAGCATTTGCAGAATATTGGCGACGCAGCCAATTTCATAGATATCCGAAGGAGACGGCTCGTCCTTCGCGGCTGCTTTTTGAGCGGCAAGCATGATGCTCTTGCCCTGCTCCATCGCAGCTTCCAGCGCCTTGATCGACTTTGGACGGCCAACGAACAGCGGTATCACCATATGCGGGAAAACGACGACATCCCGCAGCGGCAATAACGGCAGTTGAGTTTGCTCAGTTAATTTGGAAGTTGTCATGGCGTACCTTATAGAAAGCGTGTTTACGATGTTGGCGCTCGCTGCCAAAACACAAGACCGGCGAGAATAAATAATTCTGTGAAACAAACATTTTTCTGTTTATTTCGCAAAACACACCCGCATGACGTTAATAAATGCAGTTTTCACAGTAAAAAAGCCACGCGCAGCTAAGCGCCGCGAGTGGCTTTCCGATTGAAGCCTGCACTCATTGATTTAAATTGTACTGCCATGCATTAAGGAATCAAAATCCTTTTTATGCATTTGTCTCAGCAGTAATCAATTTTCTCCGGAGGCCTTGGCAGTCTCTTGATAAATCAACAAAGGTTTGGCGCCGCTGGTGATGGTATTTTCGTCGATGACGACCTTCACTACATTTTGTTCGCTCGGCAGTTCGTACATGACGTCCAGCAAAGCATGTTCCAGGATGGAACGCAGGCCACGGGCGCCCGTCTTGCGCGCCAGCGCTTTCTTGGCGATCGCATGCAGGGCGGCCGGACGAATCTCCAGTTCCGCGCCTTCCATCTCGAGCAGCTTCGAATACTGCTTGATCAGCGCATTTTTCGGCTCGACGAGAATCTGGATCAGCGCCTCTTCCGTCAATTCCGCCAGGGTGGCGATGACGGGCAGACGACCGACCAGTTCCGGGATCAGGCCGAACTTGACCAGATCTTCCGGTTCCGCTTGCAGCATCAGTTCGCTAGCCGAGCTTTGCGACTTGCTGCGCACCGTGGCCGAGAAGCCGATGCCGCTCTTTTCGGAACGGTTGGCGATCACTTTCGACAGACCGTCAAAGGCACCGCCGCAGATGAACATGATGTTGGTCGTGTCGATCTGCACGAAATCCTGGTTCGGATGCTTGCGGCCGCCTTGTGGCGGCACGGAAGCCATCGTGCCTTCGATCAATTTCAACAAGGCTTGCTGCACGCCCTCGCCCGACACGTCGCGCGTGATGGACGGATTGTCGGACTTGCGCGAAATCTTGTCGATTTCATCGATGTAGACGATGCCGCGCTGAGCTTTCTCGACGTCATAGTTGCAGCTTTGCAGCAGCTTCTGGATGATGTTTTCCACGTCTTCACCCACGTAACCGGCTTCGGTCAGGGTGGTGGCGTCGGCGATCACGAACGGCACGTTGAGCATGCGCGCCAGGGTCTGTGCCAGCAGGGTCTTGCCCGAGCCGGTAGGACCGACCAGCAAGATATTGCTCTTGGCCAGTTCGATGTCGTCTTTCTTGCCCAGGTGCTTGAGACGCTTGTAATGGTTGTACACCGCCACCGACAGGATGCGCTTGGCAGTCTGCTGGCCGATCACGTACTGATCGAGCAAGGCGGCAATTTCTTGCGGCGTCGGCAGGTCGGATTTGGTACCGGTCACCGTCTCGATGCTCGACGTTTCATCACGGATGATGTCGTTGCACAGGTCGATGCACTCGTCGCAAATGAACACGGACGGGCCGGCGATGAGTTTCTTCACCTCGTGCTGGCTTTTGCCGCAGAACGAGCAATACAGTAATTTTTCGCCGCTAGAGGATTTTTTGTCTGACATAAGGCATTTTGGTTGGAACTGCATTAACAATATTGCAAAATCGCAAGCCGGATGATGGTTGCCGCCCGTAAAGGCTGCTAGCCATGGCGCAAGTCAACAACGCGCACAAGCTCCATGCTACCCGAAATAAAAGCGAAACGCCCGAACGTTTGATCGCCCGGGCGTTTACTTACATGCTTAGCAATACCGGTAGGGGCTCATCAAGCGCGGCTGGTCAACACTTTGTCGATCAAACCATACTCAACGGCCTCGTCGGCGGACATGAAACGGTCGCGGTCGGTGTCCTTGGCGATCTGTTCGATCGACTGGCCCGTGCGCTCGGCCATGATGCCGTTCAAGCGGGTGCGCAGGTAAAGGATTTCCTTCGCCTGGATCTCGATATCGGACGCCATGCCTTGCGAACCACCGGACGGCTGGTGAATCATGATGCGCGAGTTCGGCAGCGAGAAACGCTTGCCCTTGGCGCCAGCGGCCAGCAGGAAAGCGCCCATCGAAGCAGCCATGCCCGTGCACAGGGTCGAGACGTCCGGTTTGATGAACTGCATGGTGTCGTAGATGGCCATGCCGGCCGAGACCGAACCACCTGGCGAGTTGATGTAGAGCGAGATTTCCTTTTCCGGATTTTCGCTTTCCAGGAACAGCAGCTGGGCGACAACCAGGTTGGCCATCTGGTCATTGACCGGGCCGACCATGAAAATCAAACGTTCCTTCAGCAGGCGCGAGTAAATATCATACGAGCGCTCGCCGCGACCGCTTTGTTCCACCACCATCGGCACCAGGCCGAGCATCTGTGTGTCCAGCGCCGGATTACGGTTCATACCTGTCATTTCATTTCCTTGTGAAGCAGTTAGGGGAAGCCGCCCTCACCTTTCGGCCAGAGCAGGCATCCCAATACCAACTGGTTTACGCTTGTGCGTTGCTTCCCATCAGTTCGTCAAAAGCAACTGCTTTCGACGTGACTTTCGACAGGCCCAACACGTAGGTGACGACGTTTTCTTCCAATACAAGGGCTTCGATCTCACCCAGACGACGACGGTCGCTGTAGTAGTACTTCAGCACTTCGCGTGGGTCTTCGTAGCTTTGGGCGAAATCTTCGATCTGCGCCTTGACTTGCTCAGGCGTCGCCTGCAGCTTGTTGTCGCCCACCAGTTGCGACAGGATCAGGCCCAGGCGTACGCGACGCTCGGCTTTTTCTGCGAACAGTTCTGCTGGGAAAGGCACGTCCTTGACGTTCATGCCGCGCTGCGCCATGTCCTGGCGGGTCATTTCGGCCAGACGCTCGGAATCCTGAGCGATCAGGGTTTTTGGCACTTCCAGCTCAGCAACTTTGATCAGCGCGTCCATGACGGCTTCCTTGTTGCGGGCTTTTACGCGGCCAGCGACTTCGCGCTGCAGATTGACTTTGATGTCTTCGCGCATTTTGGCCAGGTCGCCATCGGCAACGCCCAAGGACTTGGCGAATTCAGCATCGACTTCCGGCAGGTGCGCCCATTCCAGCTTTTGCAGCGTGATGGTGAACGAAGCGGTTTTGCCGGCGACGTCTTTACCATGGTAGTCCTCTGGGAACGACAATGGGAAAGTCTTGGACTCGCCCACTTTCAGGCCCAGGGTTGCTGCTTCGAATTCTGGCAGCATGCGGCCTTCGCCCAGCACGAAAGCGTAGCCTTCAGCTTTGCCGCCCGGGAATTCAACGCCGTCGATCGAGCCGACGAAGTCAACGGTCACGCGGTCGCCATTGGCAGCGATAGCCTCACCGCCGTCGCCGTGTTCGCCAGCTTCGCCCTTGGTGTGGAAGTGCACGCGCTGCTTGCGCAGGATGTCGATGGTCTTGTCGATTTCGGCTTCCGACACGTCGGCTTGCACGGTTTCGATTTCAACGGCCGTCAGGTCGCCGATGGCAACTTCCGGATACACTTCGAACGTTGCGTCGAAAGCCAGCTGGCCTTCGGCTGCTTCTTCTTTCGGCACGATGTTCGGGAAACCGGCCACGCGCAGATTGTTTTCGTTGGCGGCGTCGTTGAACGCGCGGCCGACTTTGTCATTCAGCACTTCGGATTCAATTTGGTAGCCGTATTGTGCTGCGACCATTTTCAACGGCACTTTGCCCGGACGGAAGCCCGGTGCCTTAGCCGTACGGGCTTGCACTTTCAGGCGCTTCTCAACTTCCGTGCGGACGTCCGTCAGCGGGAAGGAGATCGTGATACGACGTTCGAGTTTGCCCAAGGTTTCGACTGCAGTTGCCATGTAAAAAATCGTCCAAAAAATAAACACTGTTGGTGCGAGAAAAGAAGACCCGACCCCTTGCGCCATCACTGGCGGCAAGACATGGGTCCAGCTTCACTCGCTCGCATATTCATCTGTAAAAGTACTGAAAACAGGACGATGGACCTGGTCTACCCGGCTGAGGGAAAAACCCGCACCAGGCACCAAACAATCCGCCGCTTCCAGTACTGCGACAGGGCTCCGAGCGTCCAGCCTTGCTTCTAAGTAAATGCAGGGCCGGCCATCATTCGGTAAAGCGTGGCATTATAACAAAGGACTTCGGGAAAGTGGCTGGCTTTGCAGCCCGGCCACAGAGGATACCAGCGGCGGCGAACGAGTCGCCACAGCCTGGAGGTGCCCTGCCTTTACTCTTGCCCCGGCATTCTTTGTTTCGCCAGAGACAGGCTTTCCAGCCTGCTTCGTTCATTAGTATATGCGAACTGGCGCCCCGTCCGAAACAAAGAAATGCGCTCACGACGAAGATTTCGGGCAAAAAACCTTTGATTTACCTCAATTTGGCCATTTTTCAGGCAAATCTCCGCCTGAGCCCCGCCCCGCCGCCCGGTCGCTGACGAAAAATAGCGCAAACAAAGACATCCCGCATGACGAAAATACAGGCAAGACAACAGGAAAACGGGAAAGACGCCTGCAAGGAGGCTGAAGAACAACTTGATGGTGCTACACCTCCGGGCTGGAACAACCCGGATTGGTGCGGATGGGGAGACTCGAACTCCCAAGCCGAAGCACTGGCTTCTAAGACCAGCGTGTCTACCAATTCCACCACATCCGCATTTGTACTACTGTGTGCTACTTGCTACAAACTGCTTCCCTGATTTTAACAACTCGGGAGCGATCTGGCTACCGTGGACTTATGAGCAAGCCCGGAGCAAGCGCTCGGTAAAGCAAAGGCGGCATTCTACTGGATTTCCCAGAGGAATGCCGCCTTTTTTATGCCTGCGCCGTAGCGCTGGCTGCTAGCCTTCTTTTGCGCTCACCGGCTCCGGCTTCCTGACCCGGAACCAGGCCGCATACAGGGCCGGCAGGAACAGTAAAGTCAAGGCCGTCGCCAGGATCAGGCCGCCCATGATGGCCACCGCCATCGGCCCCCAGAACACGGAGCGCGACAAGGGGATCATGGCCAGCGCCGCGGCGGCGGCCGTCAGCACGATGGGGCGGCAGCGGCGCACGGCCGAGTCGATGATGGCATCCCACGGGGCCGAGCCGTCCTTGATGTCTTGCTCGATCTGGTCGACGAGGATCACCGAGTTGCGGATGATCATGCCGAACAGCGCGATGATGCCCAGGTTGGCCACGAAACCAAGTGGCCGGCCCAGCGCCAGCAAGGCAAACGCGGCGCCCGCCACGCCCAGCGGTCCCGTCAGGAAAACCAGCAGGGAACGCGAGAAACTGTGCAGCTGCAACATCAGCAGGGTGAAGATGATGAAGATGGCCAACGGCAGGTTCGCCGAGATCGACGCTTCCGCCTCGCCGCTGTCGGCCGCCACGCCTTTCACCACGATGCGGTAGCCGGACGGCAACTTGGCCCGCAAGGCGTCCAGCTGCGGCGCCAGTTGCGTCGACACGGTGGCGCCCTGGATGCCGTCGATCACGTCCGACTGCACGGTGATGGCCCATGCGCGCTTGTCGCGCCAGACGACACCCGGTTCCCACACGAAATGCGCGCGGGCCAGCTGCGAGATCGGCACGGACTTGCCCGTCGCCGTCGGGATATTTGTGTCATTCAACACGGAAATCGTGGCCCGCTCTTCCAGAGGCTGGCGCACCTGAATGTCGATCAGCTTGTTGTCCTCGCGGAACTGGCCGATGACCGTGCCCGACAGGATCGTATTGGCCGCCTGCATCACCGTTTTCGAGGTGACGCCCAGCGCGCGCATCTTGTCCTGGTCCAGGTCCAGGCGCAGCACTTTCACCGATTCATTCCAGTTGTCATTGACGCCCAGGGTGTTCGGATTGGCGCGCATGATGTCCTTGACCTGGTCGGCGATGGCCCGCACACCGGCCACTTCCGGCCCCAAGACGCGGAACTGCACGGGATACGGCACCGGCGGCCCATTCGGCAACAGCTTGACGCGGCCCCGTACTTCCGGGAAATCCTTCTTGAAGACATCGACGATTTGCTGGCGCAAGCGTTCGCGGTCAGCCAGGCTCTTCGGCAAGACCACCACTTGCGACACGTTGGTCTGCGGGAAGATCTGGTCCAGCGGCAAGTAGAAACGGGGACTGCCCGTGCCGACATAGCTGGTCACGCTTTCCACGCCGTCGAGCTTGCCCACAAACGCTTCGAACTTCTTGACCTGCTTTTCATTCGCGGCGAACGTTGTGCCTTCGGGCGACCACAGTTCCACCATCAGTTCGGGACGGCTGGAATCGGGGAAGAATTGCTTTTCGATAAAATTGAAACCATAGATGCCCAGCGCAAAGATGGCCAAGGTGGCGGCAATGGTGGTCTTGCGCCATTCCACGCACCAGGTGACGGCGCGGCGGAAGCGGCGGAAGTTCGGCGTGTCGAACAATTCATGGTCGTTATGCGCGTGCGGTTTCACTTTCAGCAAGACGTAGCCGATATAGGGCGTGAAGACGACGGCCACCACCCACGAAATGATCAGGGCCAGTGCATTGACGGAGAACAAGGAGAATGTGTATTCGCCAGCGGCCGACTTGGCCAGGCCGATGGGCAAGAAGCCCGCCACCGTGATCAGGGTGCCCGTCAGCATGGGCATGGCCGTCGACGTGTAGGCAAACGTGGCCGCGTCGAAACGCGACATGCCCTCTTCCATCTTGCGCACCATCATCTCGACGGCAATGATGGCGTCATCGACCAGCAAGCCCAGCGCGATGATCAGGGCGCCCAGGGAAATCTTGTGCAAGTCGATGTCGAGCAGGCGCATGAACAGGAAGGTGACGGCCAGCACCAGGGGAATGGTCAGCGCCACCACCAGGCCCGGCCGCACGTCGATGCGCAGCGGCTTGGTGTGCAAGCCCAGCGCCACGAAGCTGACGGCCAGCACGATCAGGATGGCTTCGATCAGGGTATGCACGAACTCGCCCACGGAGGCGGACACGGCTTCCGGCTGGTTCGACACGCGCTGCAATTCTATGCCGACTGGCAATTCGCTCTTCATGCGCGTGACCGTTGCCTGCAAGGCCTTGCCCATGTCGATGATGTTGCCGCCCTTTTCCATCGACACGCCCAGGCCGATCACTTCCTTGCCGTTGAAACGCATCTTGTCCTTGGGCGGATCGACCAGTTCACGTTTTACGGTGGCAAAATCACCGAGGCGGAAGGTGGTGCCGTTGGCGCGCAGTTCCAGGTTTTCCAGGTCCTTGACGGTCACCATGGCGCCCGTCACGCGCACTTGCAGATTGTCCGTCGGCGTCACCAGCACGCCCGTGGCGTTGATGCTGTTTTGCGCGGACAATTGCTGCACGATGGCGTCGAAAGGAATGCCCAGCTGGGCAAATTTCTTGTGCGAAAAGATGATATTGATCTTTTCATCTTGCACGCCGAACAGTTCCACCTTCGATACCAGCCCCACGGCCAGCAGCTCCTGGCGTACCTTGTCCGCGTAATCCTTCATTTCCGCGTAGGTAAAACCGTCGCCGGACAGGGCAAAGATGGAGCCGTACGTGTCGCCGAACTCGTCATTAAAGAACGGGCCCACGACGCCGGCCGGCAAGGTGCCCTGGATGTCGCCGATCTTCTTGCGCACCTGGTACCAGGCGGCCGCCGTTTCCTTGGGCGGCGCCGATTCGCGCAGCTCCAGCAAAATCAAGGTTTCGCCCGGCTTCGAATAGCTGGTGATCTCGTCGATGTACGGCGTTTCCTGCAGTTTCTTTTCCAGCTTGTCCGTCACCTGCTCGGCCATCTGCAAGGCCGTGGCGCCGGGCCAGTACGCTTGCAGCACCATGGCGCGGAAGGTGAACGGGGGATCCTCATCCTGGCCCAGGCTGGCGTAGCTGAGCATGCCGCCGATCAGCAGCACGGCCATCAGGTAGCGCGTCAGCGGGATGTGTTCAAGCGCCCAGCGCGACAGATTGAAGCCGCCCTTCATTTGATGGCCTCGGCAGCAACGACGGCAGGCTTGCTGGCCAGCTCGGCGCCAAGGATGGTGACTTTCTGGCCCGGCTTGAGCAGGTTGACGCCGGCCGTGACCACCGTCTGGCCCGCTTTCACGCCCGAGGTCAGCAGCAACTCATTGCCCGCCACGCCGCCCACCGTCACGGGCACGAGCTTCACGGCGCCGTTTTCCACCACCCACACGGAGCTTTGCGATTTCTCGTTGAACAGGGCCGTCAGCGGCACCTTGATCTGCGGCGTGGCCGTTTGCGAGGCGAACTGCACCACAGCCGTCATGCCCAGGCGCACTTGCGGCGCGTCCGGAATGCTGACCTTGGCTGTGTAGGTGCGCGTGGCGGCATCGGCGACGGGCGACACTTCGCGTATTTTGCCCGGCAAGCCCTGCTTCGGATCGGCCCACAGGCGCACGACCACATCCTTGACGCCGCGCAAGGTTTCCACCTTGTCTTCAGGAATGCCGATCACGACTTCCTTTTCGCCGCTCTTCGCCACTTGCACGACGGGCGCGCCGGGCGCCACCACCTGCCCCACTTCAGCCTCGATGCGCGTGACGACGCCATCGACGTCCGCCAGCAGGCTGGCATAGCCGGACTGGTTCGCCTGGCCACGGTACAGGGCCTGGGCCGCTTCCACGTTCGCCTGCGCCGCCTTGTAGGTGGCGTCCTTGCCGTCGAGCACGGCCTGGCTGACGAAGTTCTTCTCGCGCAAATCCTGGTAGCGCTTGAGTTCCGCGCGCGCCAGGTCGCGGCTCGTTTCCGAACTCACCAGCGAAGCCTTGGCTTGCGCCTGCGACAGTTGCAAATCGACGGGATCGAGCTGCATCAGCACTTGCCCCTTCTTCACGCTGGCGCCCACGTCGACCTTGCGCGCGACGATCTTGCCGCCCACGCGGAACCCCAGCTGCGACACGATGCGGGGTACGACCTCGCCCGACAGCTCTGCACTGACGTCAACATTGCTGCTAGACAACACGATGGCGCGCACGGGGCGCACGTCTTCCACTTTGACGGCAGGCTTGGAACAGGCCGCCAGAGTCAGCGCCAGAGCGGCGGCGGCGATCAGCCGCAGGGCAGGAAGTGCGGAAGCGCCGGTCTCGCGGCGCAGGGTTTTCAGGGCAAACAAGGTATTTTCCTTTACTATGCGGGCTGCAATATTTTTATGCGGAGAAACTTTTTGCTTGTCCTTTGGGCCAAGCCAAACTTTTTCGCACGCGATATCCTTAAATTTGTGACAATATCAGCTTGGTCATGGCGGGGACTGCTCTTCGCCTAATGACTTTCTGGTTATTAATTATAATCGTGCGTAAAAGTTTTTAGTGACTTATGCGTCATTAATCTTGAGACGTACAACGCCCGGCCACAATCCAGCGTTTGTGGGGGCCGGACAAACGCAAGACTAGAGAAGTGTGTTCATGCCTGTAGACCATTACGAAAATTTTCCTGTTGCATCATTTTTACTGCCGCGCCGCCTGGTGCCAGCCGTCGAAGCCATCTATGCCTTCGCCCGCAGCGCCGACGACCTGGCCGATGAGGGCGACGCCAGGCCGGCCGAGCGCCTGGCCGCCCTGCACGCCTATGAAGCGGCGCTGGGCCGCATCGCCCGCCAGGAAGGCCATGCCGGCGAGAACGCCGCCATGTTCGAACGCCTGGCCGCCGTCATCGCCAAACACCAACTGCCGCTGCAGCCGTTTTACGATCTGTTGTCGGCCTTCAAGCAGGATGTGGAAACGACGCGCTACGCCAGCTACGACGACGTGCTCGATTACTGCGCCCGTTCCGCCAACCCCGTGGGGCTGCTGATGCTGCACCTGTATGGCGCGGCCGATGAACAGAATGTACGCGATTCCGATGCGATATGTTCAGCTTTGCAACTAATTAATTTCCTGCAAGACGTCGCCATCGACCAGCAAAAAGAGCGCATCTACCTGCCGATGGAAGACCTGACCCGCTTTGCCGTCTCCGCCGCCGCCTTCGAGCGGCCCGAGGCGCACGGCAAGTGGAGCGCCCTGATGCGCTTCGAAGTGGCCCGCACGCGCGCCCTGATGCTGTCCGGCGCGCCGCTGGCCCTGCGCCTGCGCGGGCGCATCGGCTGGGAGCTGCGTCTGGTGGTGCAAGGGGGTTTGCGCATCCTCGAATGCATCGAAGCCGTCAATTACGACGTGTTCCGGCGCCGCCCCAAGCTGGAGAAACGCGACTGGCTGATCATTTTCTGGCGCGCGCTGCGCATGTCGCGCAAAAGCCTGCGTCAAGAGACGCAAGTAAAAACGGCTTTTCCCCCGTCGCCCACTCTGTAAGACGATAGAATAGCGGCTTCGATCTGCAACCCTTGCTCTTTTGACTATGTCTCCCGACGAATACTGCCAACAAAAGGCCGCCCAGAGCGGCTCCAGCTTCTACTACAGCTTCCTGTTCCTGCCGGCCGAGCGCCGCAAGGCCATCACGGCCCTGTACGCGTTCTGCCGCGAAGTCGATGACACGGTTGACGAATGCACGGACGAAGCCGTGGCACGCACCAAGCTGGTCTGGTGGCGCAAGGAAGTCAAGGCCATGTACGAGGGCAACCCCACACATCCCGTGATGCGCGCGCTGGAGCCGCACCTGGCCGTGTATCAACTGGAAGAAAAGCATTTGCAGGCCATCATCGACGGCATGGAAATGGACTTGAACCAGACCCGCTACCTCGACTACCAGGCCATGAGCCGCTATTGCTGGCATGTGGCCAGCGTGGTGGGCATCTTGTCGGCCAGCATCTTCGGTGCGACCCGCCCGGAAACCCTGCTGTACGCGGAAAAACTGGGCCATGCCTTCCAGCTGACCAACATCATCCGCGACGTGGGCGAGGATGCGCGCAAGGGGCGCATCTATTTGCCGATCAGCGAATTGCAGCAATTCAATGTGACGGCAGCCGACCTGCTGAACGCGCGCCACAGCGAAAACTTTGAAAACCTCATGCGTTTCCAGGTGGCGCGCGCGCAAAAGGCCTACGACGAAGCATTCGCGCTCTTGCCAGCCGAGGACCGCCGCGCCCAGCGCCCGGGCCTGATCATGGCCGCCATCTACCGCACCGTGCTCAATGAAGTCGAGCGCGACGGCTACCACGTGCTGAAACAGCGCATCTCGCTCACGCCGATCCGCAAACTGTGGCTGGCCTGGAAGACCTGGGTTCGTGGCTAAGCGTAGCGTGAAGCAACGCTACGCCGTCATCGGCGCCGGCTGGGCTGGCTGCGCGGCGGCCATGGAACTGGCGCGCGCCGGTCACGCGGTGAGCGTATTCGAGGCGGCGCGCACCTTGGGCGGACGCGCGCGCCGCGTCGAAAGAGAAAATACGGTGCTCGACAACGGCCAGCATATCCTGCTGGGCGCGTACACGGAAACCTTGCGCTTGATCAAGCTGACGGGGCAAGACCCTGCCGAGCTGATCCTCACGCTGCCCCTGCAGATGCGCTATCCGGCGAACTCCGGCGGCATGGACTTCATCGCGCCGCGCCTGCCCGCGCCGCTGCACCTGGCCTGGGCCCTGCTGCGCGCCAAGGGATTAGTGCGCGCCGACAAGCTGGCCCTGATGCGCTTTTCCACCGCCATGCGGACGATGGGCTGGCAGCTGTACAACGATTGCACGGTCAGCGAATTGCTGCAGCGCTTCGACCAGACGGACCGCCTGAACCGGCTGATGTGGCACCCGCTGTGCCTGGCCGCGCTGAATACGCCGCCCGAGCGCGCCTCGGCCCGCGTCTTCCTCAACGTGCTGCGCGACAGCCTGGGCGCAAGCCGCCGCCGCGCCTCCGACATGCTGATCCCGAAAGCGGACCTGAGCAGCGTGTTGCCCGACGCGGCCGCCCGCTATGTAGAACAGCATGGCGGCGCAGTGCGCACGGGCGCCAAGGTTGCCGCCCTGCACGCCCTGGCCGATGGCCGCTGGCGACTCGATGACGGCGGCGAGGATGGCGCGCAGTATGACGGCGTCATCGTGGCCACCTCGTCCGTGCAAGCAGCCAGCCTGCTGCAAGGTTTGCAGGACGCACGCCTCGATGACGCAATTGACCGCATGCAAGCCTTCACGCCGGAAGCGATCAGCACCTGCTACCTGCAATACGATGCCTCGGTGCACCTGGACTTGCCGTTTTACGCTCTCGTCGATACGCCGCAGCTGCAGCACTGGGGCCAGTTCGTCTTCGACCGGGGCCAGCTCGACGCCAGCCAGGCCGGCTTGCTGGCCGTCGTCATCAGCGCCTCCGGCTATGCCGCAGAGCAAGGCCACGGACCATTGGCGCAAGCCATCGCGGCGCAGCTGGCGCAGGTGTTGCAACGTCCTGAGCTGGCCCAGCCCGTGTGGACCCAGCTGATCACGGAAAAGCGCGCCACCTTTGCCTGCACGCCGGATTTATTACGCCCCGGCAACGCCAGCGGCATGCCGGGCTTGCTGCTGGCCGGCGACTACACGGCCAATGAGGACCGGACGCAGGATTATCCGGCCACCATCGAGGCGGCCGTGCGCAGCGGCGTGGCGGCGGCCAGGGTCGTCACCACGGGCAAGACGGCAAAACAGACCTGACGGTGCATCCTCCCCTGATGTCGCTCGCCCCCGCGAAATTGCATTCTGTCGCACCGCGCTGGTGCGCTCGCGTACGCTTGGGTACAGTCTGACCATCGACAACGGCCATGCCACGGGGAATACCATGCACACCACCTTGCACTTGAAAAATAGCTTGAAAGCCCTGGCGCTGCTGGCTGGTGTGATACTGGCCACCTTGATCGTCATTCAAGTACAGCAGGCGCCACAAGCACCATTGATGCTGAGCCAGGCAAGCATGCTGCTGCCGGCCATGGGCTGAAGCGGCGGACAGGAAGAATATGATGAACAAACAAGATTATCTCGACGCACTGCGGCGCGCGCTGGCAGGCTTGCCACCGGACCTGGTGGCCAAGACCCTCGACTATTACGAGCAGACCTTCATCGAAGGCGCTGCGGCCGGCCGCAGCGAGCACGAAATCGCCGAGGACCTGGGCGACCCGAAAAAAATCGCCCTCACCTTGCGCAGCAGCACGCACCGCCAGGCTTTCGAGCAAAAGAAAACCCCCGTCAACCTGCTGCGCCTGCTCGTCTCGCTCGTGGGCCTGGCCATCTTCAACCTGTTCATGGTCGTGCCTGCCGCCGTCTACGCGGCCCTGCTGGCCACCCTGTACGCCGTCGGCCTGAGCTTTTACCTGGCCGGCATCGCCATCACGGCCAGCGGTTTGTCCGGCGCCAACGAACTGGTGCTCGACGGTCCGCTGCGCCATGTCTTCATCCATGACGATGACGGCGGCGAAAACGGCGAACGGCGCGAAACGCGCATCACCATCGGCGACACGGGCATCGAAGTCGATCACCTGCCCGGCCCCTTGCAGCATGACCCGGCCGAGTCCGAACCCAGGACGCCCGGCGCTTCCTCGCGCATGATGGAGCGGGCCGAGGCGCTGGCTGGCGGCGGCATCCGCATCTCCACCGACATGGACCGCGATGCGCGCACCACGCAAACCGTCTTTGGCGTGGGTATGCTGCTCGGCGGCATCGCCATCTTCCTGCTCAGTCTGGTCGTAACGCGCTATACCTTGATCGGCATCAAGCGCTACGTTGCCATGAATGTTTCCCTGCTCAAAGGTCACTAGAAAGGCTGCCATGAAACGCTTGCTCAAAGTTGGCCTGTCCATGCTCTTGCTGGCCATGGTCCTGATCGCCATGTCATACGCGGCGCTGCGCGCCAAGGGAATCAGCAATCCCAGCAGCGCCGCCGGCCGTGCCGTGCGCAGCGAAACGCGCCCGGTGGCCGCCAATATCACCAGCATCGACCTGGCCGGCCCCATCGACCTGGTGCTGCGCCGCGGCGCCACGCCCTCGCTGAAGGTGAGCGGCGAGCAGCGCTTGCTGTCGAACGTCGACACGACGGCCGATGGCACCACCCTGCATATCGGCCCGAAAGGCATGCTGTTCCACCATCGCCAGCCTTTGCAGGTGGAACTGGTGCTGCCGGCCCTCGTGCGCGTGGAAGTGCACGGCAATGGCGACAGCAAGATCACGGGGTTTTCGGGCGACAGTTTTATTCTGGAACTGACGGGTTCGGGCGACGTCAGTTTTACCGGACGCTACAAGCAGGTTGCCGCCACCGTCAACGGCAGTGGCGACCTCGACATCAATGCGGGCAACAGCGACAGCGTGGTGCTGGAAATGGTGGGCTCCGGGCGCATCGCCGCCAGCGGCAACACGAAATTCCTGCGCGCCGACCTCAGTGGTTCAGGCGACATCGATGCCGAGCACCTGGCGGCCGACAAGGCCAGCGTCAGCCTGCAAGGCTCCGGCACGAGCACCGTCTTCGTGCGCGACGCCAGCAACCTGACCCTGCGCGGCAGCGGCGACATCCACGTCCACGGCAACCCGCGCCAGCGCGAGACGCAAAAGAGTGGCTCAGGCGAGATTACCTGGCATTAACCGGCCACCACACAATGGCCTGCTACTGCGCCCTGCCCTGGCGCAACTGTCGCATACGCTGCACGAGTTTGACAATGGCGTAGGCGAGCATCAGCAGGCCAGCGCCAGTGACCGCGCTCGCCCGGGGCTCCGCCAACAAGACATGGCGTGATGCTGGCGCAACGACCACCAGAAAGAATGGCAATCCGCTTACCAGCAAGAGGACCAGGCTACGCTGGTATTTCCGCACCTTCGATGGTACATCCGTGAAAATTTCGGGAATTTTTCCATCCACCACAGGTTTGCGCCAGCAACGCCATCCCCCCACATCCACCACGCGTTCCCAGCCTCCATCGACAAATAATTGCGTATAGACAGGATCCGCCTTTACGCCCGGAAAGTCCCAGCGATATGCCATGTCCGCCGGTGCGCCGCGCTCGAACGTCATGCGAATGCCGAGCGGATCGCTGGCATGCAAGTGCAATCCCTGGCGCGCCTGCTCTTGCAGCCAGCGCTCATGCATCCCGTCTTGCCACACCCACCACCATTTGAATTTCTTGACCAGTTGCTTGCTCATGCCGCATTCCCCTGTAGAAGTGACAATGTTCTTTTCCCTGTGGCTGCCATGATGTCCAGGCGCCGCACCTGCTCGCTCAGCACTGCACGCCCCAGTTCTGTCATGCCATATATCTTGCGCCGCTCCTCTTCCCTGAGCTTGACGATCAAGCCCTGCTTTTCCAAGGTAGCAAAAGCGCCATACAAGGTGCCGGGACCAATGCTGACACTGCCTTCGCTGAGTATGTCCACCTTTTGCATGATGGCATAGCCATGCAGGGGTTCATGCAGGCAAGCGAGCACATAAAACGTGGCCTCGGAAAGCGGCAGGTAGTGCGAAAAGTTGATAGCGTCCATGCTGCCCTCCATATCGTGTTTCGCTATACCGGCAGTCGATATAGCGAAACACGATACTAGCGCAGGGCATTGTTTATTGTCAACAAAATTATCGGGAGAGAGGACAGCGCATGCGCCCACGGCAGCGCGCGGGCGCACGGTGATGGGATCAGGCGGACCGCGCCTCAAGCCAGCTGACCGCCTGCTCGCCAGCCGCCTTGCCTTGCGCCAGGCAGGCCGTCAGCAGGTAGCCGCCCGTCGGCGCCTCCCAGTCCAGCATTTCCCCCGCCAGGAACACGCCCGGCATGGCGCGCAGCATGCTGCCGTCGATGCCGTCGAATTCCACGCCGCCGGCGCTGCTGATGGCTTCATCGATGGGGCGCGGACGCACGAGCGTGACGGGCAGCAGCTTGATGGCGTCCGCCAGTTTGGCTTCATCGGCAAAGTCGGCCGCACTCAGGCATTCGCGCAGCAAGCCCGATTTCACACCCTTGATGCCCAAACGGCTATTCAGGTGGCTGGACATGGAACGGGAACCGCGCGGGCGCGTCACTTCTTCGAACACGCGTTCATGCGTGTGGTCGGGCGCCAGGTCGAGCCAGATGGTAGTGCTGCCCTCGGCGGCGATCTGCTCGCGCAGCGCGGCCGATAAGGCATAAATCAGGCTGCCTTCCACGCCGCCCGCCGTGATGACGAACTGGCCCTGGCGCTTGATCATGCAGTCATGGATGTTGCGCGCCGAGATGGCCACCGTGGTCAGCGGTTCGCCCGCATGACGGCTGCTGAAATGCTCGCTCCAGTCCACGTCGAAGCCGCAATTGGCCGGCACCAAAGGCGTCACGGCCACGCCCTGCTCTTGCAGCAGCGGCACCCAGGCGCCATCGGAACCGAGTCGCGCCCAGCTGCCGCCACCGAGCGCCAGGATCACGGCGTCGAAGGCGCGCAGGCGTTCGCCGTCCGGCGTGGCGAATACCAGCTGGCCGTCGCGCCAGCCCGTCCAGCGGTGGCGCATGTGAAATTGCACGCCCGCTTCGCGCAGGCGGTGCAGCCAGGCGCGCAGCAGCGGCGCCGCTTTCATATCCGTCGGGAAGACACGGTTCGAGGAACCGACGAAGGTATCCACGCCCAGGCCGTGTACCCAGTCGCGCACTTTTTGCGGGCCGAACTGGTCCAGCGCCGGCTTGATCCAGCGTGCCGGCCTGCCGTAGCGCGAGATGAAGGAACAGTAGTCTTCCGCATGGGTGATATTCATGCCGCCGCGCCCCGCCAGCAGGAATTTGCGGCCGACGGACGGCATGGCGTCGAACAGTTCCACCCTGGCGCCCTGGCTGGACGCTTCCTGGGCGGCCATCAGGCCGGCGGGGCCGCCGCCGATGACGGCGATGTGAAAGGGAGGAAGGCTGGAATGGGTCATGGCAAGCTGGAAAGACGGTGAAAACCCCGGCATTTTAGTCGAGATAAGGCGCGGGGATGGCAAGAATGCCGAAAAATGATGCATACTGCGCGCAGATGCCGCAGCGATCAGCGGCTGGACTTCACGAGACAACGAGACGACAAGAGGAGAAACACATGGGCGCAGGATTCTGGATTTCCCGCTATTTGCTGGCCAGTTCGATCTTATTCATCATCCTGACGGTGGTCGAGTACAGCAAGGGCACCACCAGCCAGGCCGACATCCTCAGCGCGCTGGCCTGGTCGCTGGTGGCGTCGGCCATCTTCATCGGCTCGAAATACTGGCGCTACAAGAAAGCCGTCGCCTGCGCCACGTGCAGCGGTGATAAACCAAAAGCCAAGTCGTCATGAAAAAACGGCCACTTCGATGAAGTGGCCGTCTCACTGGCAAGCGCGATCAACCGCCCGTCACGGGCGGGAAGAACGCCACCTCGTCGCCTTCGCCGATCACGGTATCGGCATCGCACATCACCTGATTGTGGGCCATGCGCAGGGCGCGGCCCTGCGCCAGCGCATATTCCCAGTTGCCGCCGCGGGCGATCAGCAAGGTTCTCACCTCGCCCACCGTCAGCCGTGACGCGGCGCCCGCGTCCACTTCCAGCACTTCCTGGCCAGTGCCCACCAGCTCGCGCACGCTGGCAAAAAATCGCAGATTGATCTTCATCGATACTTCCTCAGTACAGCAATTCGTTAAACGGGATAAAACGCAGCATATCGCCGCGCGCAATCGACAGCCCCGGCGGACAATCGATCAAGCCATCGCCCCACACGGTGGACGTCAGCACGCCCGAACTCTGGTTGGCGAACAGTTCCAGCTCGCCCTCGTCATTGACCTTGGCGCGCAAGAACTCGTTGCGCTTGTCCGCCTTCAGGCGCTCGAACGCGGCCGGCAGCTTGTAGCTGCGCGGCGCCAGGCTGCCCGCCACGCCCTGCAGGCGCAGGATGAAGGGGCGCACGAACAGCAAAAACGTGACAAAGCTGGACACGGGATTGCCGGGCAAGCCGACAAAGAACGCGTCCTGTACCTCGCCAAACGCCAGGGGTTTACCCGGCTTGACGGCGATCTGCCACATGTTCAGCCGCCCTTCCGCTTCCACGGCCGGCTTGATATGGTCTTCCTCGCCGACGGACACGCCGCCCGAAGTGATGATCAGATCATTGCCCTGGGCCGCCTGGCGCAGCACGGCTTTTGTCGCTTCCAGGCTGTCTGGCACGATGCCCAGATCCGTGATCTCGCACCCGAGATTTTCCAGCAGGCCGCGCAAGGTAAAACGGTTCGAGTTGTAGACGGCGCCCGGCGCCAGGGGTTCGCCCGGCATGGCCAGCTCGTCGCCGGTGAAAAACACGGCCACGCGCAGCTTGCGCAGCACGGGCACTTGCGCCAGGCCCACCGAGGCGGCCAGGCCCATTTCCTGGCTGCGCAGGCGCCGGCCCGCACCGAGGATTTCGCCGCCGGCGCGGATATCCTCGCCCTGGCGGCGCACCCATTCGCCCGCGTGCGGCACGTGATTGACCGTCACCACGCCGTCAAGCACCGTGCACTGCTCCTGCATGACGACGCAATCGGCGCCGTCCGGGATCAGCGCACCCGTGAAGATGCGCGCCGCCGTCCCAGGTTGCAAGGGCTGGCCCACGTGGCCTGCCGCGATGCGCTGCGACACGGGCAAGCTGGCCGCGCCACTGGCGCAATCCTGTGCGCGCACGGCATAGCCATCCATCTGCGTGTTGTCGCGCTCGGGCACGTTCAGGGTCGACGTTTGCGCCGTGGCCAGCACGCGGCCGTTGGCGCGCATGGTGTCGACCAGTTCCACCTCGGCCACTGGGCGCGCCGCACCCAGCATGAAGGCTTGCGCCTCGGCCACCGACAGCATCGGTTTGCGTACAGTGCTGGCGTCTGTCATCACAAGCCCGTATTGGCGGCGATATACGCCTTCATCTTTTCCACGTCCGCATCCATCACGACGAACTTTTGCGGCAAGTCTTCGATGTTCTCGAAGCCGGCTGGCCGTTCCGCGTCCACGCCCAGCGCTTCGAGGATGGTTTCGTTGAACTTGGCCGCCAGCGCCGTTTCCAGCACGATCATCGGCACGTTCGGCTCCAGGTGCTCGCGCGCCACCTTGATGCCGTCGGCCGTGTGCGTGTCGATGGTGATGCCATAGTCGTCGGCCACGTCGCGGATGGTGTCGAGGCGGTCCTGGTGCGTGGACTTGCCCGACTTGAAGCCGTATTTGGCCACCAGCTTGAATTCGTCGCCATCGCTGCCAGGTTTACCGGACAAGTCGAAGCCGCCATGCGTTTCCACTTTCGTGAACAGGGCGCGCACGCGGTCGCTGTCGCGGCCTACCAGGTCGTAGACGAAGCGCTCGAAGTTCGACGCTTTCGAGATATCCATCGACGGGCTGCTCGTGTGATACGTTTCGGCCGACTTGCGCACGCGGTAGACGCCCGTGCGGAAGAATTCGTCGAGCACGTCGTTTTCATTCGTCGCCGCCACCAGTTTCGAGATGGGCAGGCCCATCATGCGGGCGATATGGCCGGCGCAGATATTGCCGAAGTTGCCCGACGGCACCGTGAACGACACTTTTTGCTCGTTGCTGGTGGTGGCGGCCAGGTAGCCGCGGAAGTAGTACACGACTTGCGCCACGACACGCGCCCAGTTGATGGAATTGACGGTGCCGATCTTCTGTTTCGCCTTGAACGGCAAGTCGTTCGACACGGCTTTCACCATATCCTGGCAGTCGTCGAACACGCCTTCGACGGCGATGTTGACAATGTTCGGGTCTTGCAGGCTGAACATCTGCGCCGTCTGGAAGGCGCTCATTTTCTTGTGCGGCGACAGCATGAAGACGCGGATGCCCTTCTTGCCGCGCATCGCGTATTCGGCCGCGCTGCCCGTGTCGCCCGAGGTGGCGCCAAAGATATTGAGTTCGGCGCCCGTCTTGGCCAGGGTGTATTCAAACAGATTGCCCAGCAGCTGCATGGCCATGTCCTTGAAGGCCAGGGTCGGGCCATTCGACAACGCCTGCAGCATCAGGGTGGTCGATCCGCCCTTGACGACGTTTTCTTCGAGCACGCGCAGCGGCGTGATATCGGCCGCGTTTTCGCCGGCACGGGCGTTCTTGTAGACTGCCTTGGTATAGGTTTTCGCCGTCAGTGCCTTCAGGTCCGCGGCCGGGATATCGGTGGCGAACTTCTTCAGGATTTCGAATGCCAGGTCGGCATACGACAATGTGCGCCAGGCGTTGAGCTCGGCACCAGTGACTTGCGGGTAGTGTTCAGGGAGATACAGTCCGCCATCGGGGGCCAGGCCGCCCAGGAGGATGTCGGAGAATTGCTGCAGATTCGATGGCGCTTTATCAGCGCGGGTAGACACGTAATGCATAAATTTGAAGAGTCCAGTTGAGCTGAGTGCGGTTGATCATGAATGGCAGCGGATATTATAGTGCCAGCCGCCGCCCAAGGCGAATCCGTCGCGTTTGCCCGGGCTCCACCCTCGTCGCGCGGGCAGCGTCTGTTGTCAAACGACACACCTTGTCGCATGGCAACTGTATCATGGCCGCTTTCCTGACTACGCGGGCACCCCAGCCAGCCCACGACGACCATGCCGCAGCCAAGCCACATGAAACGAGACGATTTTCTCAAGCAGGACGATGTACGCGGTTTTATCGACTGGCTGGCGGCCGAACTGCCAGCCAGGTCCTTTCACCTGAAGATGGCGCGCAGCCGCTTCGTGCCGGGCGGCCTGGACGTGCAGGCGACGGGCCTCGAAGCGGTGCTGGGCCACTATGTGTGGAGCACGCGCTGGACCGATGCGCAAGGCAAGGCGGTCGTCTCTGGCAACTGGCATGAGACACGCGCCTCGCTGGGCCAGCTGCGCGGCTGGCTGAAGGACGCCATCGCGCGGCAGGATGAAGACCAGACGCTGGCCGCCTGCCTGGCCATCCTCGAATGGGGCGGCGTGCGCGGCGCCATCGTCTTCCTCAAGCGTCTGCATGCGCAAGGCCGCCTGGTCGCCTACTTCACGCGCCTGGCGCCCTTGATGGCGCTCGACTCGGACGCCTCGCTGGACGCCCTCGATACGGATACCGTGGAGCGCTTCGACGCGGGCCTGACCAAGATCCACGCCCTGTTTGACGACAGCGGCTCGCCCATCTACGACAGCCGCGTCGGCGCGGCCATGGCCATGCTGTATGCGCAGTACCGCAGCCAGGCAGGCAGCAATCTGGCAAAGAAGCACTGGCTGGCATTCCCCTCGGGCGCCGCGCGCGGTAAGCAAATCCGCAATCCCAAGGGAATCGACGGTGGCTTTGCCGGCGCACCGCAATTCTTCCGCAAGGCCGTATCGTGCCAGGACTGGGCGCAATGGCAAGTCAAGCTGGGCTGGATCCTGCGCGCCGTGCTGGAACAGTGCGACTGGTTCAAGGCGGACAGCGCCGACATGTCCGCCCGCTGCCATGCCTTCGAGGCGTGTTTGTTCATGCTGGGGTATGACTTGCGGTGTTTTGGAGAGGCGGCAACCATCAATCAAAAGACCAACGCGAAAGGATCAAAATCCAGGGACAGGGCTTGGGTGCCGAGCGGTTGTTCCTTCACGATGACTTTGCCGCACCTGGTCGCCCATAGCCACGAATTGAAGAATGGCGAGAAAGTCAGTGCTTCCAGCTTTGTTTGGTGGCATATGGCCACGCAAGGCAGTACGGAGCAGACAGCCAAGAGCTATTGCTTCCCATTCGGGAAAAATGAATTCGATCTGTTTGGCCGCAATCCGCTGGAACTCGATCTGATCCTGGCTGGCGGCAAGGAAGGCCTGTATGCCGCACAAGGAAGTCCCGACGCTTATCTGGAAACCGATACCCGCGATCAAGTGTGCCTGGTCGACGCTTTGCTGGCCGGACGTACGGCGGATATGTCGGTTCCGGTGCGCACCGCCTGGCTGCTACAAAAAGGCTATGCCGGAACGAAAAGTGCAGCCAACACCCTGATGACTGTCGGACGCCAGGTCGGCGGTCATTTCGGCCTGCTCGACAAGAAAAATCGCCCTACCGCCTTCTTCCACGAGTACTTCGGCGATTGCATGCGCGAGCCTTAAGTCAAAAAATCCGGCGCCCGTGCTGGCGCGTGCGCCGGATTTGCGCCACACTGGTGCTTGTCGGCCCGCCTGCGGGTCATTCATGGAACCGGCCATGTCGCTGAGTAAAAAACCGTATTTGCAAAGCGCCGCGCTGCGCCCCGACGCCGTCGTCGACCTGGAGCACTATCCGTTCACCATTCCCGCCATCCGCGACTTCGTGCACATGGACTTCCACCGCGACGTGACGTTTTTCGTGGGCGAGAATGGCAGCGGCAAGTCGACCATGCTCGAAGCGCTGGCCGTGGCGCTGGGTTTCGGCAAGGATGGCGGCACGCGCAACGTGCGCATCGCCCTGCCCTCGGACGAGGAATCGGGCTTGCACGCGCATCTGCGTCTGAGCAAGAGCTACAAGAAGCCCGAGGACAGCTATTTCCTGCGCGCCGAAAGCTTTTTCAACGTCGCCACCTATATGGACGACATGCCCGAATACCTGGCCAGCTATGGCGGCAAGTCGCTGCACGCGCAATCGCACGGCGAAGCGTTCATGGCGACCCTGATCAACAAGCTGCGTGGCAAGGGCCTGTACCTGCTGGACGAGCCGGAGGCGGCCCTGTCGCCGAGCCGCCAGATGGCGGCATTGTCCGTCATCCATCAGCTGGTGCAGGACGACTCGCAGCTGATCATCGCCACCCATTCGCCGATTTTACTGGCCTACCCTAACGCAAAGATTTTGATGTTTACAGGCGGCGGCATCCACGAAGTGGCGTATGAAGACACGGAACACTTCGCCGTGACGCGCGATTTTTTGAATAACTATCCACGAAGGCTGGAGCAGTTGTTTGAGGAGGAGTGAGCTATTGCATGGTGCTTGTCGGCTTACGCGCTTTGCGCTAAGCCGACAATACCGCCATCAGCAAGCCGCGTGATTGACGGTAATGACGTGAACGGCCAGCCCACCCAGCGACGTTTCCTTGTACTTGTCCTGCATGTCCGCACCCGTCTGGCGCATGGTTTCGATGACTTCGTCGAGGCTGACGAAGTGCGTGCCGTCGCCCTTCAGCGCCAGCGAGGCAGCCGTAATCGCTTTCACGGCGCCCATGCCATTGCGCTCGATGCAAGGGATCTGCACCAGGCCGCCGATCGGGTCGCAGGTCATGCCCAGGTGGTGTTCGATGCCGATTTCGGCCGCGTTCTCGATCTGCTCGTTCGTGCCGCCCAGGGCCGCCACCAGGCCGGCCGCCGCCATGGCGCAGGCCACGCCCACTTCGCCCTGGCAACCCACTTCGGCGCCCGAGATCGATGCATTGCGCTTGCACAGCATGCCGATGGCAGCCGCCGTCAGCATGAAGCGGCGCACGCCGCCGACCGGATCGCTGGGGCGGCAATCCTGCGCGTAGTAGCGCAGCACGGCCGGGATAATGCCGGCGGCGCCGTTGGTCGGCGCCGTGACGACCCTGCCGCCAGCCGCGTTTTCCTCGTTGACGGCCATCGCATACAGGCTGACCAGGTGCACGGCGTCGTGCGGCAAGTCGTTGGCGCGGTTGTCGGACGCCTTCGCCTCCTGCGCCAATCGCCACAATTTCGCGGCGCGGCGTTTGACGTTCAAGCCGCCCGGCAGGTTGCCCGTCGTTTCCAGGCCGTGCGCGATGCAGTCGCGCATGACGTGCCAGATGCGATCCAGGCCTTCATCGAGTTCCGTTTCGCTGCGCTTGACGCACTCGTTCGCGCGCAGCATTTCAGGGATCGACAAACCGCTTTCCACGCCGTGCGCCAGCAACTGCTCCATGGTGTCGAAGGGGAAGACGACTCTAGCGCTGGCGGCCGACTCCACGGCCGCTTCGGCCTGCGCCGCAGTTTGAACTTCCTCGGCCTCACGGATAAAACCGCCGCCGATCGAGTAATACACCTTGTCGGCACGGCTGCCGTCCGCCAGTTTCAGGGTAAAGCGCATGCCGTTCGGATGTTCGGGCAAGGATACGCTCTTGTGCCAGACCAGACCCGTGGCAGCCGTAAACGGCACCACGTGCCTGCCCAGCAAGGCGATCTCGCCGGCCGCCTCGATGGCGGCCAGCTTGCTGTCAACTTCATCGGGCGCCACGTCCTGCGGCGTTTCGCCCATCAGGCCAAGAATCACGGCCTTGTCCGTGGCATGGCCCACGCCCGTCAGCGCCAGCGAGCCATACAAGGCCGCCTCGACGCCCACCACCTGGTCCAGCGGACCGTATTCGACCAGAAAACGCCGCGCCGCCACCATCGGCCCCACAGTATGGGAACTCGACGGCCCGATGCCGATTTTAAAAAGGTCAAATACGCTCATGTCCATGTAGTGTCTCTTTATTTAGTATGTTTTTTTAGTACTGCTGCGAAACTCAGGCTGCCTTGGCGGCATGGCCGACGTCGACATTGGCCAGCATGTCGGTGACCATCTGCTCGACGCCGATCTGCGCCTTCCAGTCCCAGTCGGCGCTGGCCTTGCCGTCGTCCAGGCTTTGCGGCCAGCTGTCGGCGATGGCCTGGCGGCTGTCCGGCTTGTAGCTGATCTTGAAGTCCGGCACCATGCGCACGATGGCCTTGGCCAGCTGCTCGGGGTTGAACGACACGCCGGCCACGTTGTACGACGAGCGGATCTTGATCGACTCGACCGGCGCGTCCATCAGTTCGATGGTGGCGCGGATGGCGTCGGGCATGTAAATCATCGGCAAGGTGGTGTTCGCGTCGAGGAAGCAGTCATAGCGCTCGCCGCGCAAGGCCGCGTGGAAGATGGCGATGGCGTAATCGGTGGTGCCGCCGCCCGGAGGCGATTTGTAGCTGATGATGCCCGGGTAGCGGATGCTGCGCACGTCCACGCCATACTTGTTGAAGTAATACTCGCACAGGCGCTCGCCGGCCAGCTTGCTGATGCCGTACATCGACGTCGGGTCCATCACCGTCATTTGCGGGGTGTTTACTTGCGGCGTGTTCGGGCCGAAGGCGGCGATCGACGATGGCCAGAAGATGCGCAGCGGTTTGCCCGCTTCGCCCCGTTCGCGCGCCAGTTCCAGGATATTGAGCAAGCCATCCATGTTCAGGCTCCACGCCTTCAGCGGCGCCGCTTCGCCCGTGGCCGACAGCATGGCCGCCAGCTGGTACACCTGGGTGATGTTCTCGTCGGCGATGATCTTCGCCAGGCCGTCCTTGTCCAGCACATTCAATTGCGCGTAGCGCTTGGCCTGGTACAGGTTGTTCGTGCCGATGTCGCTGGCGATGACGTTGTCCGCGCCGTGCTGCTGCGCCAGGGCGCCCACCAACTCACTACCGATTTGGCCGTTTGCGCCAATGACTAAGATGCGTTCCATGCTATTTTCCTGAATTCGTATTAATTAGTAGTGGTAGTGGTAGTGGTAGTCAGCAAACCGAGTTCCTTGCCAGCCTGCTCGAAGGCGGCCAGCACTTGCACCAGCTGTTCGCGGGTGTGGGCGGCGGACAGCTGCACGCGGACACGGGCCTGGCCCATCGGCACGACCGGGTAGAAGAAGCCCGTCACCAGCACGCCCAGTTCATACAGGCGGGCGGCGAATTTCTGCGCCACGGGAGCGTCGAACAGCATCACGGGAACCACCGGATGGGTGCCCGGCTTGATGGTGAAGCCAATGCGTTCGATCTCGCTGCGGAAGAAGGCCGTGTTCTCATGCAGGCGGTCGCGCAGTTCCGTCGACTTGGCCAGCCGTTCCAGTACCGACAGCGAGGCGCCGGCGATCGATGGCGCCAGGGTGTTCGAGAACAGATACGGGCGCGATTTCTGGCGCAGGGTGTCGATGACTTCCTTGCGCGCGGAGGTAAAACCGCCCATGGCGCCGCCCAGGGCCTTGCCCAGTGTGCCCGTGATGATGTCGATGCGGCCCATCACATTGTGGTGCTCGTGCGTGCCGCGGCCCGTCGCGCCCATGAAGCCGGATGCGTGGCATTCGTCGATCATCACCAGCGCGCCGTACTGGTCGGCCAGGTCGCAGATCTTGTCGAGTTGCGCAATCGTGCCGTCCATCGAGAACACGCCGTCCGTGACGATGACTTTGTGGCGCTTGCCGGCCGCAATGGCCGCTTTCAGCTGCACTTCCAGGTCGGCCATGTCGTTGTGGGCGTAGCGGTAGCGGCCAGCCTTGCACAGGCGGATGCCGTCGATGATGGAAGCGTGGTTCAGCGCGTCGGAGATGATGGCGTCGTTTTCATCGAACAGGGGCTCGAATACGCCGCCGTTGGCGTCAAAGGCGGCCGCGTACAAAATCGTGTCTTCCGTACCGAGGAAGCTGGAGATCGCCTGTTCCAGTTCTTTATGCACGGTTTGCGTGCCGCAGATGAAACGCACGGACGACAGGCCATAGCCATACTTTTGCGTCGCGGCAATGGATGCTTCCTGCGTCTGCAGGTCGCCGGACAGGCCCAGGTAGTTGTTCGCACACATATTGATCAGGGTACGGCCATCGTCGCACACCACTTCGGCGCCCTGGCGCGAGGCGATCACGCGCTCGGGCTTGTACAAGCCCTGCTGGCGCAGTTGATCGAGATTCTGTTGCAGACCGCTGAAAAAGGTGTTCTTCGCTTGCTCGCTCATGATGATCCTTGTGTGTCCCTGCGTTTGTGGTATCCGTGTGACCTCAGCCGCCATAGGGAAAAGCGGCCGCTTGACCGGTGCGCGCACAATGCTGTACCGTGAAGCGCTGTTTGAAGTCTACACGTTTCCGTGTTTTTCCTCAAAATCCACTATTTCGAACTGAAATTCAATATAGTGGATATTACCCAAGCCTTTTGAACTTTGCAAGCCACCTGCCGATGAAAACCAGCGTTTCGACCAATTCTCCGCCCGAAGTGGGCGCCACCCTGCAACGGCTGCGCCTGGCGCGCGGCCTGACACTGGAGGATTTGTCGCGCATCGCCGGCGTGTCGAAGTCCATGCTGTCGCAAATCGAGCGCGAAAAAGCCAATCCCACCATCGCCATCACGTGGCGCCTGGCCAACGCCCTGGGCGTGCAGATCGGCGAATTGCTGTCCAGCGCGGAAAAAGCCGTGGAAACCATCCGCATCACGGACGCCCACGAAACCCCCACCCTGCCCGGCGACCACGCTGGCTACGTGCTGCGCATCCTGGGGCCGATGGAACTGGCCGGCAAATATGAATGGTATGAAGTGACCCTGGCGCCGGGCGGTGAGCTGGCGTCGCAACCGCATGATCCGGGCACCACCGAGCATTTGACGGTGATTCACGGCAACCTGGAGCTGGAAGTGGGAACGGCGAAGAAAAAGGTCAAGAATGGCGGCACGGCGCGCTATCCGGCGGACCAGCCACATACGATACGCAACCTGGGCAAGACGGAAGGCAAGGCATTATTGGTGGTCATCCATAGATAGTTGCTTTTCAGCAGTGTGCAATAAGCTCTTTCGCCCATGCTAAGATTTTGGATTAGACAAGATTTTCACTGTCTTTCATGGAGCCTTAGCAATGACGATTTCCGAAAGCACCACCCTCTTCCACAAGAAAAAAGTCGTCGAGTACGATCCTGATATCGCGCTGCAATCCGGACAGGATATCGTCTACCGCCTCTCGCTCGAGTATGACGACAAGCGCAAGATGCCGGACCTGATCGCCGGCTTCCTGGAAAAAACCGACAAGAATGCGCTTGAAGCGCTGATCATCGGCATGTGGGGCGACCCGTACGAAGCGGGCGCCGACGAGGTGATCGCCGCGCTGGCCAGTCACGCGCCGCAGTTGCCGAACTTGCGCGCCCTGTTCATCGGCGACATGACGTACGAGGAATGCGAAATCTCGTGGATCGTGCAAGGCAGCTACAAGCCGCTGCTGGACGCTTTCCCGCAGCTGGAAGAGCTGCGCATCCGTGGCGGCAATGAACTCGTCATCGAACCGTTCGCGCACCAGAACCTGCGCCGCTTCACCATCGAAGCGGGCGGCATCGATCAAAAGATCGCCGAAGCGCTGGCGCAATCGAGCATGCCGCAGCTGGAACACCTGGAGCTGTGGCTGGGCACGGACGACTATGGCTTTTCGGGCGACGCCGACCTGTACCGCAAGGTGCTGGCGCAGCTGACCGTGCCAACCCTGCGCTACCTGGGCTTGCGCGACGCGGAAATCGCCGACGACCTGGCCGTCTGGCTGGCGGAAGAACCATTGGTGGCGCAGCTCGACACCCTCGACCTGTCGCTGGGCACCATCGGCGACCTGGGCGCCGTAGCCATGCTCAATCATACGCAGCTGGGCAAGTTGAAGCGCCTGGACCTGTCGCACCATTACATCTCGGAAGAAAACCAGGCCAAGCTGAAGGCGCTGCCCTTCGAGGTGGTGCTGGACGATCCGCAGGAAGCCGATGAAGACGATGGCGAAAGCTATCGCTATGTCGCCGTCGGCGAATAAAACCTGATGCTTTTGCTGGCCACCAGCGGCAGCAAGCGCGTGCGCCTGATGCAGGCGGCGCGCGCGCAATTGCGCCTGCCGCCCGCGCAGGTGCTGGAATGGCGCGACTGGCTGGCGCAGCCTGCCCTGCTCGAGGACGCCTTGCGCCGGCCCTGCCTGTTCAAGATCGAGCCGCCTGGCGACGACCCGGCGGCGCACCTGCGGCTGCTGCATGACGGTTGTCGACAGCTTGATCGCGCGCCCGTGCATGCACCGGAACATGGCGAGCTGCTGGCCATGGATGCGTGGTTCGCAGGATTTGCATCCGCCATGGCCTCCCTGGCGGCGCAGCTGGCCGACCTGCCGCAGGCGCGCGTCGTCAATGCGCCAGCCGAAATCTGTCTCATGACGGACAAGCTGGCGTGCCAGCGCCACCTGGCCGCGCACGGCATCGCCATTCCCAGCCTGCTCGGCCCCGTGCACGGCTATGAGCACCTGCAGTCGCTGCTGCACGAACACCAGCTTGACCGCGTTTACCTGAAACCGCGCTACGGCTCCTCCGCGTCGGGCGTCGTCGCCTACCGCAGCAACAAGGCCGGGCGCCAGCAAGCCACCACCTCGGCCGCCTTGCAGCAGGGCGATGGCGCGGCGCGTCTGTTCAACGTCAAGCGCATGGCGCGCTACGAATCCGAACACGACATCGCCGCCCTCGTCGACGCGCTGGCCGCCCAGGAACTGTATGCGGAAACATGGCTGAACAAGCCGCGCTGCGGCGACGGCCACTACGACTTGCGCGTCGTGACCCTGGCCGGCCAGCCGGCGCACCGGGTGGCGCGCATCGGCCACCAGATGATGACGAATCTGCACCTCGACAACCGGCGTGGCGACACGGCCGGCCTCTTGGACGCAGCCGACCTGGCGGCGCTGGAAGCGGCCAGCGCCCAGGCCGCGCGCGCCTTCCCACACAGTCACGTGACGGGCTACGACCTCGTCGTGCGCCATGGCCATGCCCATGTGCTGGAGGCGAACGCCTTCGGCGACCTGCTGCCAGGCCTGCTGTGGCAAGGCGCGGACACTTACGCAGCGCAACTGACGCAACTGCCCCATGTTTAAAGACACACCTGCCATCCCCGACATGCACGCCATCGTCGGCAGCCACGACATCGTCTTCATCACGCTCGACACCCTGCGCCATGACGTGGCGCAAGCCCTGTATGAAGCGGGCGAACTGCCCGTGCTGGGCCGTTTTCTGCCGCCGGGCGGCTGGGACAAGCGCCACTCGCCCGCCACGTTCACGTATGCGGCGCACCAGGCCTTCTTTGCCGGTTTTTTGCCCACGCCGGCAGCGCCGGGCCGCCATCCGCGCCTGTTCGCCAGCGCTTTTGCGGGCAGCGAAACCACCTCGCCGCACACGTTTGCGTTCGAAGAAGCGGACCTGCCCGCCGCGCTGGCCGCGCGCGGCTACCGCACCATCTGCATCGGCGGCGTGGGTTTTTTCAACAAGCAGACGGCGCTGGGCGCGGTGCTGCCGTCGCTGTTCCAGGAAAGCCACTGGAGCGCCGGCATGGGCGTGGCCAGCCGCCATTCGACGCAAAAGCAGGTGGCGCTGGCGACCCAGCTGCTGGCGCAAAACGATCAGCGCACCTTCTTGTTCATCAACGTGGCCGCCCTGCACACGCCGAACCGCGCCTACCTGCCCGGCTGCCGCGCCGACAATCTTGACAGCCATGCGGCGGCCCTGCGCTATGTGGATGGCGCGCTGGCCCCCCTGTTTGCCGCCTGCGCCGCGCGCGCGCCCACGTTTGCCATCGTCTGCTCGGATCACGGCAGCGCGTATGGCGAAGACGGCTACCGTGGCCACCGCATCGCCCACGACAGCGTGTGGCAGGTGCCGTACGCGCACTTCTTCCTCACGCCAGATACCATTTCTCAGGAGTCCCCACCGTGAACCCATCCGAACAACCGGGCACCCTGGCGCAGCGCATGCGCCACACGCCCTACCAGGCGTATTCATACTCGTATCCGCACAAGGCCGCCTACCGCGCCTTGCCGCAGGCCGCGCCGCTGGCGCCCCTGTGGGCGCAGCAGGACCGCTCCGCCCTCTTCGCCTACATCCACATCCCGTTTTGCGAAATGCGCTGCGGCTTTTGCAACCTGTTCGCCATGGCGCGCCCGAGTGCCGACATGGTCGAGCGCTACGTCCAGCAAGTGCTGGTGCAGATGCGCGCGCTCAACGGCGCGCTGGGCGAACGGCGCTTTGCCCGCTTCGCGCTGGGCGGCGGCACGCCTACTTACCTGTCACCGGCGCAGCTTGACACCCTGCTGTGTGGCGCGCGCGACATCCTCGGCATCGACCTGCAGCACACGCCGGCCGGCATCGAGGCGTCGCCTGAAACCATCACGGCCGAGCGGCTTGCCGTCTGCCGCGCGCATGGCATCGACCGGGTCAGCCTGGGCATCCAGAGCTTTGCCGCCGGCGAGATGCGCGCGCTGGCGCGTCCCCAGCAAAACGCCACCGTGCATCACGCCATCGGCCTGATACGCGCGGCCGGCTTCCCCACCCTGAACCTGGACCTGATCTACGGCATCGCCGGGCAAACCGTGGCCAGCCTGCTCGCGTCCATCGACAGCGCGCTGGCGTTTGCGCCCGAGGAAATCTACCTGTATCCGCTGTACGTACGGGAACAGACGGGTCTCGGCAAGGTGGCGCGCCGCCAGGGCGCGCAGTCGCTCAACCCCATCATGCTGGCGCGCGACGGCGACAGCCGCCTGGCCCTGTACGCGGCCGCGCGCGACCATCTGCGCGCCCTGGGCTATGAACAGGTCTCGATGCGCATGTTCCGCGCACCGCATGCACCGGAGCAGAACGGTCCCTCGTACTGCTGCCAGAATGACGGCATGGTGGGCCTGGGCGCGGGCGCCCGCTCTTACACTTCGCGCCTGCATTATTCGAGCGAGTACGCGGTGGCGAGAACGGAGACCATCGGCATCATCGACAACTACCTGGCGCTGGATGAGGAACGCTTCGCGCAGGCCGAACACGGCTATGTGCTCGATGATGCGGAACAGCGCCGCCGCTACGTGATCCAGTCGCTGCTGACGGAACCGGGCCTGGACCGCGACGCCTACACGGCGCGCTTCGGCACGCGCTGCGAGCTTGATCTTCCGCAACTGGCCGAGCTGCACGCCTTGGAACTGGTGGAAGAAAACGGCCCCCTGCTGCGCCTGAACGACCGCGGCTACAGCTACGCCGACACCATCGGCCCGTGGCTGGCCTCCGAGACGGTGCGCACGCTGATGGCCGAAGGCGGCCAGGCGTGCTGACCGCGCAGCCAGGCGTGCTGTCCTTGCTATACCGTGGCACCCTGGCAAGTTGCAACTACGCCTGCGGCTACTGCCCGTTCGCCAAGAAGCGCGACAGCCGCGCCACCCTGGCCCGCGATGCGCGCGAAGTGGCGCGGTTTACCAGCTGGGTGGCGGCACAAAAGCGGGACATCAGCGTCCTGTTTACGCCCTGGGGCGAAGCGCTGGTGCGGCGCCACTACCGTACGGCCATGCAGACGCTGGCTGCCTTGCCCCATGTGCGCCAGGTGGCGCTGCAAACGAATCTGTCCGGTCCCCTGAACTGGCTGCAAGCGATGGACGGCCTGGAAAAAATCGGCCTGTGGTGCACCTACCACCCGGACCAGACGACCCTTGCCCGCTTTCTCGCACGCTGCGCGCGCCTGGACACGATGGGCGTGCGCTACTCCGTCGGCGTCGTCGCCATGAACGAACACCTGGACGCCATCCGCGCCCTGCGCGCGGCCCTGCCGGCCCACGTCTACCTGTGGCTGAACGCGTTTGACCGGCGTGGCCCCGGCTATTACAGCGGGGAAGACCTGACCTGGTTTGACGCCATCGACCCGTGGTTCGCGCAAAACCGCCGCCCGTCTCCCTCGCGCGGCAAACCGTGCCTGGCGGGCGAAGCGTCGCTGTCCGTCGATGGCGATGGCGAACTGACGCGCTGCCATTTCGTGCCGGAGCGCCTGGGGAATTTGTATGTGGATGACCTGGCCGACATGCTGCAAGAACGCAGCTGCCCGCGCTTCAAGTGCGATTGCTATATCGGCTACGCGCAGCGCAAGGATTTGCCGTTTCAGGCGGTGTTTGGGGAGGGGGTATTGGCTAGGATCGTGCACGCAGAGCAACGTAGGTCGGATTAGCGGCGGCACGCCGCGTAATCCGACACATTGTTGGCTCCGGTGGTGTCGGATTACGCACGGCGATGCCGCGCTAATCCGACCTACCGCGTTTTACTGCGCCGCCACCTTGGCTGGCTCCGCCACTACCGGCGTCATCTTCAACGAACGGCTGAGGAAGCCCCAGCGATCAGCCACTTCTTCGATCTGCTTGGTCGTCGGCTTGCCGGCGCCATGGCCAGCCTTGCTGTCGATACGGATCAGCACGGGCGCCGCGCCACCTTGCGCTGCCTGGGCAGCTGCAGCGAACTTGAAGCTGTGGGCTGGCACGACGCGGTCGTCGTGGTCGGCCGTCGTGATCATGGTGGCTGGATAGCAGCCGCCCGCTTTCAGATTGTGCAGCGGCGAGTATTTCACCAGCGCCTTGAACTGCTCGGCGTCGTCCGACGAACCATAGTCAGGCACCCAGCCCCAGCCCACGGTGAACTTGTGGAAGCGCAGCATGTCGAGCACGCCCACTTGCGGGATGGCTGCAGCGAACAGATCGGGACGCTGCGTCATGGCCGCACCGACCAGCAGGCCGCCATTGCTGCCGCCGCCGATCGCCAGTTTCGATGGCGAGGTGACTTTATTGTCCACCAGCCACTGCGCCGCGCCAATAAAGTCGTCGAAGACGTTTTGCTTGTTCAGCTTGGTGCCAGCCTGATGCCAAGCTTCGCCATATTCTCCGCCGCCGCGCAGGTTGGCCATCACGTAGACGCCGCCCATTTCTACCCAGGCAAGATTCGCCACGGAGAAGCTCGGCGTGAGCGAAATATTGAAGCCGCCATAGCCGTACAGATAGGTCGGATTCGTGCCGTCCAGCTTCATGCCTTTTTTCGAGACGATGAACATCGGCACCTTGGTGCCGTCGCGGCTGGTGAAGAATTGCTGGCGTGTTTCAAAGGCGTTCGGGTCGAAATCGACTTTCGGCTGGCGGTACACGCTGCTCTTGCCCGATTTCATGTCGTAGCGGTAGATGGTCGCTGGCGTCGTGAAGCTGGTAAACGAGTAGAACGTTTCCGTGTCGCCACGCTTGCCCGCAAAACCGCCGGCCGAACCGATGCCCGGCAAGGCCACTTCGCGCACCAGCTTGCCTTTCAGGTCGACGATCTTGATTTGCGTTTGCGCATCTTTCAAGTAGTCGAGCACCAGCTGGTTGTTGATCAGGTTGACGGCGACGAGGGTTTCCGCGCTTTGCGGCACGATTTCTTTCCAATCGGCAGGCGCAGGTTTGCGCGTATCGATGGCGATCACGCGCGATTTTGGCGCCTTGTTGTCCGTCTTGAAGAAGAACACGGGACCGTCATTGTCGATGAACGAGTACGACGCGTCGAATTCTTCCAGCAAGCCGACGACCTTGGCGTTCTTCTGGCGCAAGTCCTTGTAGAAGACGCGGTTCTTGCGTTCCGTGCCCTGCGTGGCCGTGATGATCAAATAATTGCCGTCGTCGCTGACGGTGCTGCCGCCAAACGCCCATTCCTTCTGGTCGGGACGGTCGAAGACCAGTACGTCGTCGCTTTGCGGCGTGCCGATCTTGTGGAAATACAATTTCTGGAAGTAATTGATATCGGCCAGCTTGGTGGCTTCATTCGGCGCGTCATAGCGGCTGTAGAAGAAACCGGTGTTGTCCTTGGTCCACGAAGCGCCGGAGAACTTAGCCCACTGGATGTGATCCGTCAAATCCTTGCCCGATTCGATGTCGCGTACTTTCCACTCGTTCCAGTCGGAACCGGAGGCCGACGTGGCATACGCCAGGTACTTGCCGTTCGGGCTGATCGAGGTGCCGGCCAGCGCCACCGTGCCATCCGTCGACAGGGTGTTCGGGTCCAGCAGCAGACGCGGCTCGTCCGTCAGTTTTTTCACCGTGTACAGCACGGCCTGGTTCTGCAAACCGTCGTTGCGGCTGTAGAAGTAGCGGCCGCCCTGCTTCGTTGGCGTAGAGAAACGCTCATAGTTCCACAGCTTGGTCAGGCGCTGCTTGATCGCGGCGCGCTCGGGGATGGTGCCCAGATACGACTGCGTCAGCTTGTTTTGCGCCGTGACCCACTCGCCCGTTTCCGCGCTGTTGGCATCTTCCAGCCAGCGGTACGGATCGGCGATGGTGGTGCCGAAATAGCTGTCTTGCTGGTCGACTTTTTTGCTGACCGGATACGTCACGGCAGCGCCGTCGGCAGCCGGGCACGATGGCATCGCGGCGCTTTGCGCCAGGGCATTGCCGCCGAAAGCGGTCATCAAGCTGAATATGAGGGTTGCACTACGTAATTGCATGGGTTGTCGTCTCATTGTTGGATGTCGGGGAAAGCATGCCGCTCAAGCAAACTCTGCGGCTGCCTATGTTGACTTTCGCCAAGAGAAATCATAGCGCGGATTGCCACTTTTAAAGCACAGTTATCCGGTGGATTTGCCGTCTTTTGTTTGGCAAATTCACGTGGATCACCATGATAAATCTCGCTTTCGACGGAATCGGCAAACTGACGTTCATGCAGGAAACATTATCAAAAGCGAAGTCGTTTCATCAAGCCGTCATAAATCTTCTTTACTATCGGCAACATGTTCATGGCCCGTCCAGAGGCCGTGCCGCCACGTCCGCCTATGCACACTCTCGCCCTCCCCACCGCCGCGCCGCCCGGCGCGATGCCATCGAATGTGGCTTACCTGACGCCGCCATCGATATCCATGAGCATCGAAGGGACGGATGCCTTGCACGAGATCCTCGCGGGCCGCAAGCTCAGTGCGCTGTTCCAGCCCATCATCCACATGCACAGCGGCGACATCATCGGCTACGAAGGCTTGATACGGGGGCCGTCCGACAGCCCCCTGCACGCGCCGATGAATCTGTTCAAGGTGGCGCGCGCGCATGACCTGACCCTGGAAGTGGAGCACCTGTGCCGGCAAGTGGTGCTCGAACGCTTTGCCGAACTGCAACTACCTGGCAAATTGTTCCTCAACGTCAGCCCCGAATGCCTGCTGCTGCGCAATGCCCGCCATGGCGAAACCCTGGAATACATCGAGCATATCGGCATCAATCCGGACCGCGTCATTATCGAGCTGACGGAAAACCAGCCCACGTATGACTACGAGCTGATGCGCGAAGCGGTGCTGCACTACCGCAACATGGGTTTCCAGATCGCCATCGACGACCTCGGCGAAGGCTTTTCCAGCCTGCGCCTGTGGTCGGAACTGCGCCCGGAATACGTGAAAATCGACATGCATTTCATCCAGGGCATCAATAATGACCCCGTGAAACTGCAATTCGTGCGCTCGATCCAGGAAATCGCGGAAAAATCGGGCACCCTGGTGATCGCCGAAGGCATCGAGGCGCAGACGGAATTGCTGGTCTTGCGCGACCTGGGCGTGGCCTTCGGGCAAGGCTATCACCTGGGCCGGCCCAACGCGGTGCCGGCACGCGCGCTGCCGGCCGAAGTGGTGCAGGCGCTGGGGCGCAACGGCGTGGCCGTATATCCGCAGCGCAGCAGCCTGGAAAAGAACGGCGCCAGCATCCGCAAGCTGCTGCACCGGGTGGCGGCCGTGTCGCCCGAGAAAAACAATAACGAGGTGTACGATATTTTCCTGAAAGACCCGAAGCTGATGATCATCCCCGTCGTCGACGACGGCGTGCCGCTGGGACTGATCAGCCGCTTCGAAATGATCGACCACTTCGCCCGCCCCTACCAGCGCGAACTGTATGGCAAGAAATCCTGCAGCCTGTTCATGGATGCCACACCCCTGATCGCCGACCACGAGACGAGCTTGCAGGAACTCAGCTACACCATGGTGCAGTCGGACGCCCACCACCTGTTCAACGGTTTCATCATCACCGAGCACGGCCGTTACCTGGGCATGGGCACGGGACACGACCTGATGCGCGAAATCACGCAGATGCAGATCAATGCGGCCCGCTACGCCAACCCGCTGACGCAACTGCCCGGCAACGTGCCCATCAACGAACATATCGACCGCTTATTGCACAGCGGCAGCCGCTTCTGGGTCTGCTATTGCGACCTCGACCACTTCAAGCCCTTCAACGATGTGTACGGCTACCGCAAGGGCGACGACGTGATCCAGCTGACGGGAGAAATCCTCAGCGGCCATTGCGACCCGAACCGCGACTTCATCGGCCACATCGGCGGCGACGATTTCATGATCCTGTTCCAGAGCGAAGACTGGGAAACGCGCTGCCAGGCCATGCTGGACGACTTCGCGGCCGCCATCCTCGCCTATTACAGCTCGGGCGACTGCGAACGGGGCGGCTACATCAGCGAAGACCGGCAAGGCAAGAAAGTGTTTTATTCGTTGATCAGCCTGTCGCTGGGCGTCATCAAGGTTGAGGCGCACCAGTACTACACGCACCATCAGATCGCCACGCAGGCGGCCGAAGCGAAGAAACAGGCCAAGAAAATCCACGGCAACAGCCTGTTTCTGGACCGCCGGCAAAGTGCGGGCGTGGCGCGCATGGATGCGTAGCCAGGGGCAATAGCAAGAAGCTCAATGGAATCAGATGCGCACGAGGTCGCCAAACGCATTGCTGCCGCGCGCATCGGGCACGAATGCCAGGCTGATGTGCGCGCCATCGCGGCGCGCCTGCAGGCGGTAGTTGCCTGCGGGGACGTCCACGAACAGGCCGCCATAGGCCGTGTCCGGTTCCAGGCCGCCGCCCGTGACGTCTTCCCCGGCGCCGATGAAGACGCGGCCCGAGGTGACGGCCAGATGCACGACTACCTGCGGCTCGGCAAGTTCAGCATGCAAGGCAATGTCATACGCGCCGTCGCCGCCTACGTTGAAAAACGCCACTTGCCCCGCATTCACGGCAGCCAGTTCCGCGCTGGGGAGGCTCCACCAGTCGCAGTCATCATCCAGCCTGTGGCGCAGGAGCGCCGGGTCGAACACGCACACGGTGGCCGTGCCGGTGACAATGCTCGTCATGCCACCAGCGGCGCCGGTCCCAGCAGAGGCTGGCTCGCCACATATTGCGCACTGGCTTGCGCCTGCCATGGAAAATGGCCATCGCGCGACGGCCAGACGATCTGGTACAAGATAAAATCATCGCCCTGGTAATACCAGCGCGCATAGCCGACATAGTTGCGGTATTGCTCGACGGGCACGCGCACGAAGGCGCACTGATGGCCTTCCAGCAAGACGTCCGTGGTGGCCGTGAAATCCGTGATGGCGCCGCTGCGCACGGCGTCCAGCGCCACATCGAGTATCTGGTGGGCCATGGCCCGTGGCAAGCCCATGATCAGGAATTCAGGCTGGCCGAAGCTGTGGCAAGCGCCTATGCTAAAAGCATAGCCGGGACCTTCTTCATCCGCGCTGATATGCACGCCATGCCAGCCATGCGTGGCGATGTCGTCGATGACTTTTTGCTCGGATGCATCCTCGCCTGCCTGCCTTACCATGTTCCACCTTTCACTATGCCGAAAACCGCGCCGCTTGCGCGACATGCCTGCCGGCAATTATCGCATGCAGCACGCGTCCACGTGCACAGCCGACGCTTCAGTCGCGCGGCGTCCGCGGCGGAAAGCGCACCTGGTGCCATTGCCGCATGCGCTGCTGCGCCTCTTGCAGCTGCGCCGGCTCCAGCCTGGCGGCAGCCGCTTCCCGCGCCTTCGCCGCCCCGCTATCGCCGCCCTCGGCCGCTAGCGCCAGCCACATGTAGCCACAAACGGGATCTTTCTCCACGCCGCGCCCGCTGTTGTACATGCCGCCCAGGTTGTATTGCGCCAGCGCATGCCCCTGGCCGGCCGCGCGCGCATACCAATGCACGGCCAGGCCATCGTCTTGCGGCACGCCATGGCCGTTCGCGTACATGACGCCCAGGTTGTTTTGCGCGCTGGCATCGCCCTGCTCGGCGGCCGTGCGGTACCAGCGCACGGCGCATACCTCGTCGCGCTCCACGCCCTGGCCATTGGCATACATCACGCCCAGGTTGAACTGCGCATTCGACGCACCCTGAGCCGCCGCCCTGGCGTACCAGTCCAGCGCCTGGCGCAAGTCGCGGACAACGCCGCGTCCGCCCGCAAACATGCCGCCCAGGTTGTATTGCGCCATGCAATGGCCTTGCAAGGCGGCACGCCGGTACCAAATGACGGCGCGCGCCTCGTCCTTGTCCACGCCCTGGCCGCGCGCCAGCATCAGGCCCAGGTTGAACTGGGCGTCGGCGTCATCCTGCTCGGCCGCCCGCTGCAGCCAGGCGTAGGCGCGCAACTGGTCGGGCGCCACGCCCAGGCCTTCCGCATACGCGACGCCGAGTTGCCGCTGCGCCACGGCCAGGCCCTGGGCCGCGGCCTGGTGGAACCAGGCCAGCGCCTGCGCATCGCTTTGCACCACGCCCTGGCCCCGCTTGTAGACGAGACCCAGGTTCAGCTGCGCCTGCGCATCGCCCTGCAAGGCGGCCTTGCGGAACCAGGCCAAGGCCAGCGCATCGTTCTTTTTCGCGCCCAGACCCTGCGCATACGCTTCACCCAGCAGAGATTGCGCGCTGGCCACGCCCTGTTCCGAGGCGCGGTAAAACCACGCCAGGGCCAGCTCGTCGCTCTGCAGCACGCCGCGTCCCTTGCGGTACATCTGCCCCAGGTTTTGCTGGGCCGAGGCATCGCCCTGGGCGGCCGCGCGGCGAAACCACAGCACGGCGTCCTCGTCGCTCTGCGCCACGCCGCGGCCGTGGTAATACAGGGCGCCCAGGTGGTTCTGTGCAAAAGCCAGTCCTTGCAGCGCGGCCAGGCGTAGCCAGACAAAAGCGCGCGCATCGTCCTGCGCCACGCCTTCGCCCTTTTTGTACATTAATCCCAGGTTGAACTGGGCGTAGGCATTACCCTGCTCGGCAGCCGTGCGGAACCAGATATACGCTTCGTGGCTATCTCTGGCAGTATGGTGCTTGTCCATGTGCGCCCCCATCCACATTGCGCTTGCCGGCAGCACGCGCAAAACGGCGGCCCAGGGCGGCGAAATCGTGTGTTGCTTAAATTTTAAATTCGATGCGGGGGAAGGACTTGAGCAGGCTCAAACGAAATAACAAAATTATATCGTTTTGATGAGCCCGCTTAGAGGGAGAATGGCGCTCAGCGGCGCGATGGGTGTTTTTGCAGGAATTGCGGCACTTTGGCGGCGGCCAGCTTGTTCAGCGACACCAGCAGGTCGGCGTCAACATCGGCGATGCCATAGCTGCTGCGCAAATGGCGGCCGATATGGATCAGCACTTGCGCCGCCACTTCCGCATCGGACTCGGCCCTGTGGGCGGCGCTCTTGAAGGCGATGCCCAGCTGGCTCGAGAGCAAGCCCAGCTTGTAGCTGGCCATTCCAGGAAACACGCGGCGCGACAGTTTCAAGGAACACACGAGCGACTGGTGCGCCGGTGTCAGGTTCAGCCTGGCGCTTTCCGCGCGCAGGAATTTTTCATCGAAGCTGGCATTGTGCGCCGACAAGGCATCGCTGCCGATAAAATCCAGCAACTGCGGCACCACCTCGGCCACGGGCGGCGCCTTGTCCACCATGGCCTGCGTGATGCCCGTCAAGCCCGTGATGAACGAGGGAATGCGCGCATTGCAGTTGATCAGGGTCACATAGCGGTCCGTGATCCGCCCGCCCTCGATGCGAAGCGCCGCCACTTCCGTGATGCGGTCGCCCATGTCGGGCGACAATCCGGTCGTCTCGAAGTCGATCATGACGATCGGTTTGTCAAACACATTCATGAAGTCAGGCTCTTTCTGCGATGCTGCGGTGGGCCAGCTTAGCCGAACTTGCGCACGGCGTCCAGCGCGAGTCCCGCACCAATACTGCCAAACAGGTCGCCCTCGACCTTGCGCGCGGCCGGCACCAGGGCTGCGATCTTTTCACGCAGCAGGCGCACACCGCTCGAGCCACCCGTGAAGAAGACGGTATCGACGGCGTCCGGCGCCACGCCCGCATCGCGCAGCAGGCGCAGCACGGTTTCTTCCACGGAACCGCACAGGTGGCCGATGGCTTCATCAAATTGCGTCCGTTTGAGCAACAGGCTTTGCGCGGGCGACAGGCGGTCCAGCTCCAGCTGCACTTCGGCCGCGTCGGACAGGGCGATCTTGCCCTCTTCCACTTTCATGGCCAGCCAGTGGCCGGCGCGCTCGTCGATCAGCTTTTGCAAGCGTCCCATCTTGTCTTGCTCACGCGCATCACGGCACACGTCGGCCAGCTGCACCCAGATCTTCTTCGTGTACGCCAGGTTGATCGTGTGCCAGGTGGCCAGGTTGAAATAGTAACTGGACGGCACTTCGCTATTGTTATGCAGGCGGCTGCCATAGCCGAGCAGAGGCATGACGGAAGACAGGCTCAGGTATTTATCGAAATCCGTGCCACCGATGTGCACGCCGCCGGTGGCGAGGATGTCCTCACGCCGTTCGGTCTTTTTTGCCCGCTCGGGCGACAAACGCACCAGCGAAAAGTCGGAGGTACCACCGCCGATGTCGGCGATCAGCACCAGTTCTTCCTTGTCGATTTGCGACTCGTAGTCGAAGGCGGCGGCAATCGGCTCGAACTGGAAGGCGACGTCCTTGAAGCCGACGGAGCGGGCCACTTCGGCCAGGGTGTCTTGCGCCAGCTGGTCGGCTTGCGCATTGTCATCGATAAAGAAGACGGGACGGCCGAACACAGCGGACGAGAATTCGCGGCCGGCGGACTGCTCGGCGCGGCGTTTTACTTCACCAATGAATTGGGCCAGCAACATGCGAAATGGCAAGGCGCGGCCACCCACTTCCGTCTGGCCATCGATGAGACTCGTGCCCAGCAAACTTTTCAGCGAGCGCATCAAACGCCCTTCGTAACCGGCCAGATAGCCGGCCAGCGCCGCGCGGCCAAAACTGACTTCCTCGTCTTCCGCATTGAAGAAGACGACGGACGGTAAGGTCGTCTTGCCATCTTCCAGGCCGAGCATGGTGCTCTGCCCGGGACGTGCCCAGCCTACCGTGGAATTTGACGTGCCGAAATCGACGCCGCAAGCATTGGCCATGTCGACCCTTCCCTGAATAAAGGGGCGTTATGTTATCAGAAGGCAGGACATTGCACCAGCAAAACCCGTTCAGCCCCGTCAACAGCATAAGCTTGCTTTGCATCAAGTAGTTGCCGTGCGCAAAAGCTACTCTTGGAAGTGATGCCGAGCAACTCGGCCAGCTCCCGGAGACCCATCGTGCCCCTCGCCCCTCTGCGCCGCCCACGCCGCCTGCCCGCTACTTTGCTGGCCGCCTTCCTCGTTTCCCTGGCCGGCTGCGGCGGCGGTTCGGCCGATACCCAGGCAGGCGCCGGCTGCGCACTGCACAGCACGGCAGGCTGCGGCGGTAGCCCGCCGCCGGTCGTCAATCCGCCAGTCACCCCGCCCGTGATACCGCCCGTGATTCCTCCCGTCACGCCGCCTGAGCCAGCCAGCCTGGCCAGCGCCGTCAACCTGGTGTTTTCGAGCACGGAACTGGCTTCGGCGGGCCAGCCCGGCGGCGAAGTGGCCGTCACGGCCCTCGTCAAGGATGGCGCCAACCTGGCCTTACCCAATGCAAAGATTTCCTTCGCCGCCGATTCCGGCATCCTCGGCAGCGTCGACGCCGTGACGGACAAGAACGGCCAGGCGCGCGCCCTGCTGGGTACCGGAGGCGCCAACAGCAACCGCAGCATCACCGTGACGGCAAATGTGGGCACGCGCAGCGGCAAGGGCACGGTGGCCGTCACAGGCAGCAGCGTGGAATTGCTGGGGCCGGCCGCCTTGATGCTGGGCCAGGGCGCCGACCTCACCGTCACCGTGCGCGACTCGGCAAAGCGGCCCGTGGCCGGCGCCGCCATCGCCTACAGCACGGGCGCCGGCAATGGCGTGCGCGTCAAGGATGGCGGCGCAGCGCTCAGCAATGCACAAGGCCAGCTGGTGCTGCGCGTCACGGCAGGCAGCCTGGGCAAGGATGCCGTGTCCGTCAGCGCGCTGGGCGCCGCCGCCACGCAAGCGTATGCCGTGGCCGGCAGCGACCTGCGCCTGAGCCCAGCCGTAAGCCAGGACGCCAGCGGCGCGGACGTGCTGCCGGAAGTGGCCACCCTGGCGTGCCAGCCCATCGACACGCGCTACGACAAGGCGGGCGTGGCGCAAACGGGCAGCGCCAGCCTGTCGACCTCGCGCGGCAGCCTGTTTGCGGACAGCGATTGCAGCCAGGCCTTGCCCGCCAGCTTGATTTTCAGCAATGGCAACTTGCCGCGCAGCTATGTGCAATCGGCCAACGCGGGCGTGACCACCATCACGGCCGCCGTGGCGGGCGGTCCCACGGCGCAGACGCGGCTGGAATTCGTCGCGCCATTGAGCAGCGCCAGCAAGCTGGCCGTGCAAGCGGATCCTGCCGTGCTGCGCGCCAATACGGCCACTGCGGCCGACAACGCCAGCACCAGTATCAGCACACTCAGCGCCGTGGTGCGCGATGGCGCGGCCAACAACCTGGTCAAGAACTCGCCCGTGCTGTTCAGCATCTTGAGCGACCCCAGCGGCGGCTACCTGCGGCAGGCGGGCCGGGTGCTGACGGGCAGCGACGGCCTGGCGCGCGCCGTGTACGTGGCGGGGCCGGCCGACAGCGGCCGCGACGGCGTGCTGATCCAGGCCCGCATCGAGGGCGCGCCGCAAGCGGCGGCCACGGCCCTCGTGCGCCTGACGGTGGCGCGGCAAGCGCTGTCGATCAAGCTGGGCACGGGCAGCCTGCTGCGCGAGCATTCGGCCAGCGTGCTGCAGAAGGACTTTGCCGTGTTCGTCTCCGACAGCGCTGGCAATGCCGTGCCTGGCGTTGCCATCACGGCGGCAGCGTGGCCCAGCCACTACGCCAAGGGATCTTATGTGTGGCAGGCGGACAAGCCCGAGTTCCCCGACACAGGCGTCTGGCGCCTGGCCCTGCCCCGTTACAGCTGCGCCAATGAAGACGTCTTGCGTAACGGCATCTTTGACGCCGCCTACGACCGCAACGGCAATGGCGTGCTCGACCCGGGCATCCCCCTGACCGTCAGCGCCAGCGGCCTGAGCGACGCGCTGGGCATGGCCACCGTCACCGTCAGCTATCCGCGCAACTATGCTTCCTGGGTGGAAGTCACCCTGACGGTGCGGGGCACGGTCAGCGGCACGGAGGCGAGCGCGACGGCAGATTTCCCCTTACCCACCCTGGCCAGCGATTTCAGCGCGCGCCGCGTGGACCCGCCGGGACGCCTCAGCCCCTATGGCAGCGGCCCCTGTGACAGCCCCGATTAAGGGGGGCGCTCGACACTTGCCATTCAGTCATATTTTTTGCAACATAATCAAGAAGGCCGTCTTGCCATGCGGCAATCTTTTGCGCTATGCTCATTCTGCCCGCCCAGGCCGCCACAAGCGGCCGGGCCTGCAGGAATATTTTGAGACAGGTTGCTTGCCAGACCAATATGCGAAAAAAGAATACTGTAGCCCGGACACCCAGCACCACCAGCCGCGCCATACCCGGCGCGGGACGGCGCGTGACCTCGTATGACGTGGCCCTGCTGGCAGGCGTATCGCAATCGGCCGTGTCGCGCTGCTTCAAGCCGGGCGCCAGCATCTCACAAGCCACCCATGCCAAGGTCATGCAGGCGGCCATCAGCCTCGACTACATCCCCAACGCGGCCGCGCGCAGCCTGATCACGCGGCGCTCGAACCTGGTGGCCGTCATCATTTCCAACCTGGCCAATCTGTACTATCCGCAAGTGCTGTCCGACCTGAGCCAGCAAATCGCCCGCCAGGGCAAGCGCCTGTTACTGTTTACCCTCGAGCGCGAAGCCGATATCGGCAAGGTCTTGTGCGATGTGTGGCAATACCAGGTCGATGGCGCTGTCGTGGCCGCCTGCCTGTCGGACGAGCAGATGGCCGAATTCGGCCGGCGCGACGTGCCGCTGGTGCTGTTCAACCGCAGTCCGCGCGAGCACGCCGTGCACGCCGTGCTGTGCGACCAGGCCGAAGCGGCGCGCCTGCTCGTCTCGCGTCTGGCCGAAGCGGGCCACCGCCAGTTCGCCATCATCGACGGCCCCGGCGATTCGGCTGTCGCGCAGGAGCGCAAGGCCGGCATGCTGGACCGTTTGCTGAGCCTGGGCTTGCCCGCCCCCATCGTCGTCAGCGGCAACTACGATTACGCCAGCGGCGGACGGGGCTTGCGCAAGGTCATCGACCGCCTGGGCCGCGTGCCGGACGCCGTCATCTGCGGCAACGACATCATGGCCATCGGCTGCCTGGACACGGCGCGCCACCAGATGGGCATCCAGGTGCCGCTGCAAATGTCGGTGGCCGGTTTCGACGCGCTGGATGCGTCGGGCTGGCTCAGCTACGACATCACCACCCTGCGCCAGCCCGTGCAAAAGATGGCCACCGACGCCGTCGCCATGCTCGGCGAACTGATGGAGCGGCGCGGCGGCAGCGCCGAACGGCGCCGCTATTGCTCGTATCTGGTGGAAGGCAGTACGGCCAGGCTGACTGTCGAGCAGCCATATTTCGGCATGATGGCCGCCGCCTGAAAAACGCCCGTGGCGTTGTTGCCTGCCCCTCGCCGTACTATTCGTACTGTCTTCGGGGCCGCGCCTAGCCACAGGCGTTTTTCAGACGCTCGCACTTCTCTGCCAAAAACCTTGCACATAAAAAAACCTCGCATTGCTGCGAGGTTTTTCATTTCAAGGCCAGGGAATCAACCGAAGATCTTGCCCTTGAGCATATTCAAACCCTGGCTGACAAGGTCATTGCCTTCCGGTACCTGACCGTCGGGCGTCAGCTTGTCGATCAACTGGGGCAGCAAGGCTGCCAGGCCGCCCGAGGCGGCGTCCGGCGCGACGCCCGCTTTTTCAGCGATCTGGGTGATCGTGTCGCTACCGAGCGCATCCTTGATCTGGTCGCCGGACACGGGCGCGTTGGCGCCGGTGCCGATCCAGCTGGCCACCTGGTCGCCCAGGCCGCTTTCCTGGAATTTCTGCAGCAGACCGGGCAAGCCGCCATGCTGGTTGACCAGGTCCATGACGCTGGCCATCAATCCCGATGGGGCTTCCCCGTCAGCACTTTTATTACCCAAAGCGCTCATCGCTTGTCCTGCAAGTTGGTCTAGCAAACTCATCATATTCTCCTGAACGCTATCGATTCGTGCCGCGTGACTGCGGCGTCCGGCATGGCGCAGACCTTTCTCCGCCATGGAAATCATTATACTATGAATAATAAAATGCCATAATTACAATCTCGAAGCGAACGCACGGATGGCCTCGCTGCCGAGGCATCCACCTCCATCATATTTAGTTCGGCACAACTTGCAAGCGTAAATTGACACTTTACAAAAACGTGTAGAATTAATTTCCCCACTTACTGAGGAGTATCAACACATGAACATCAATAAAGCGGTAGACAAGGCTTACGAAAAAAAGACGTTCAAGGAAATCGCTGATGCCCCCGTCGATGCGCTGCAAGGCGTGAGCGAGAAGGATGCGGAGCTGCTCAAGCAGGCCTTCAATATCAAGACCGTGCGCGACCTGGCGAACCTGAAATACTCGAAGTGGGCGCGCGCCATCGTCACCCTGGCCGATACGGAAGAATAAACCGGGCCATGCCTTTGGCATTCCCGTCAGCACAGCCCGCCCGAGACGGCGGGCTTTTTCATGTCAGCCCACTATCGGCTCGCAAGCCGATAGCTGCGCGGAGGTCCCATTGCTCACGCCGCTGACCCTGCCCGGCATCTGCTGGCCCCTGCAAGCGAGCACGGGCGATCTTGCCGTCACCACGTCCCACATCACGGGCCACTTTCGCGCCGGTGCGGGGCTGGACGCCATCGTCCTGTGCGATCTGCTGCCTGCTGGAAAATTTCGCAACGGCGCGGCGCGCCACTGGTGCCGTACGCACCAGTGCTACTGGGGCACGCAAGCCGACCTGGCCGACCGGCAAACAACGCAGCCCATGCGTTGCCGCCAGCACGCCAGTCCCATGGGCTATGTGCTGTACCCGGAACTGTTCGACCCCATGCAATTTCACGCCACCACCTTGCGCCTGGGCCCGGATGGCGTGCTGCAACTGCGCGCCCGGGCCGATGACGGCGGCGCCCTGCTGGCGCGCGACACGGCCGCGCTGGCCATCGACTGCCGCGCCCTGCCCGGCCTGTTTCCTCCCGACATAGTGCAGCTGAACATCACGCCGCCCGCCGCGCAGGCGCTGGCCGCCGCGCTGCAGGCTGGCGCGCCGCTGGACTGCAGCGATTGCGCCCGCTGCGGCCACCCGCACCTGGACCTGGGCAGCTTCGCGCTGGCGCCGCACCGGCGCCACAGTTGCGGCCATTGCGGCCACGACGCCTCGCACAGCGCCACGGCCATCGTCTCGACGCCGCTGTGGCGCTTGCGCCAACGCTACACGCAATGGTTCTGAAGGTGCGCCCGCCCACAGTCAGGCAAGGCACTCCCGGGTAGACTAGTGCCATCACCACCACGAGGATAGCCCCATGCCGCAAGCGCGAGACCAGGATGACGATGACCAGCAAGGCGACGAAGGCGACTTGTCCGACCTGCTCAGCGAATTGCGCATCCTCTTGCCGGGCGCGCAGATGCTGACAGCCTTCCTCATCATCCTGCCCTTCAACGGCGGCTTCGCGAAGATCGTGCAGGCGGAAAAAGTCGTCTTCCTGCTGACGTTTTTCCTGTCCATGACCAGCCTGGTGCTGCTCAGCGCGCCAGCCATCCAGCACCGCGTGATGCGGCCCCTGCAAGACCGAGAACGTTTTAAAAGAGTGGCCGACCGCATCATGATGTGCGGCGCCTTTACCCTGGCGCTGGCGTTTATCCTGGGCACCAACCTGGTGATGTCGGAAGTGTTTGGCCACATCGCCGGCATCATCGCCGGCGTGCTGATGGGGTCGCTCATCATTTGCATGTGGTGGTGGCTGCCCCTGCATTTAAAGCGCAGCAAGAAAATGTGATCCGGCCGCTTACTTTTGCAGGATGGTGATCTTGCCATCGGCCTCCAGGAAAGCGCATTTCATGTCCTGCAAGGAACAATCCGCCTCGCGCAGCGCCTGCTCCACATCGCCGCCAGCCACCCTGCATTTCTTGACGACATCGTCAAAAATCTGGCCATCGCGGCCCAGCAGCACGGGCTTGCCATCGACCAGGTCGGCGAACTTGCGGCTGCGTGAACTCAGCCAGGCGATCAGCATGTTGAGACAGATCAAGGTCAAGGCCAGCACCAGGCCGCCGGGAATCGAATCGTCGCCGCCCGACAGCGAATTCGAGACGGCTTCGCTCAGCAGCATGACCACCAGCAAGTCGAACGGCGTGAATTGTCCCACCGTTCGCTTGCCCGTCATGCGCACCATCAGCAGCAAGGCAAGATAAATGATGACGGCGCGCGCCACCAATTCCCACACCGATACATCCATGGCAAACATGGCAATCCTCCTGACGAATGATTGCCTTATTTATACGTCTTTTTACGCCGCCATGGCCACACCGCTGGCCTGTTCCAGTAGTGTCTCGCGGAAAATCCCCACCAGCGGACGCAGGTTGACCTTGTGCCAGGCCAGCCACAAGGGCGTGCGATAGCTGAACCACGGCAGTTCCCTCACGACGACGCCGGCCGGCGCGTGCTGGCGCAGGCTGTGCTGGATCATGGCCATGCCCAGTCCGGCCGCCACCAGGCCCAGCGCCGTCAGCGGTTCCGTTGCTTCCAGCCGGATATCGGGCGTAAAACCGGCGCGCGCGCAGGCGGCGATGAAGTTATCGTGTTTCAGCACGCTTTCCTTGTGCAGCACGGCAATCCACTCCTCGCCTGCCAGATCCTCCGGGGTCAGCTCGGCCTTGACCGCCAGCGGGTGCGTCTCCGGCAAGGCCAGCAGCATGGGGTCGCTCAGCACTTGCGCGCAATCGAGGTCCGGATCGTTCGGCAGCGGCGGTTCGCACAGCAGTGCGATATCGAGGCTGCGCTGGCGCAAGCCTTCGATCTGCTCGGCCGAATGCAGGTTATACAGGGCGATGTGCACTTGCGGGCGCGTGGCGCGCAAGGCGCGCAAGCCATCGGGCAACACGCCCGCATGCATGGCGTTTTCGATATAGCCGATGCACAGGCCGCCTTCGTCGCCGCGCCCCAGGCGTTTCGCCAATGCTTCCAGGCGATTTCCGTGCGTGATAAAAGCGCGCGCTTCGGCCAGAAAAGTATGGCCGTCGCGCGTCAGGCGGATGCGCTGCGCGCTGCGCTCGAACAGGGTCAGGCCCAGCTTCTCTTCAAGCTGGGCGATTTGCCGGCTTAGCGGGGATTGTGAAATATGCAGGCGCTCGGCGGCGCGCCCCACGTGTTCTTCCTCGGCGACGGCGATGAAGTATTGCAATTGGCGGATGTCCAGCATATCAGACCTTTCAGGACTCAAGTTGCGCAAATTATGTCTCGGACAGGCTTAACTTGTCCAGCTATTCTGTCTTCACTGATCCACACATTGAAGGAAAACATCATGAGTATCAAACACTTACTGACAGGCAAACTGGGTTTCGGCACGGCGCCGCTGGGCAATATGTTCCGCAACATTCCCGAAGAGGAAGCAATGGCAACGGTAGACGCGGCCTGGGAATCGGGCATCCGCTACTTCGATACGGCTCCGTTCTACGGCGCCGGCCTGGCAGAGCTGCGCCTGGGCGCCGCCCTGAAGCAGCGCCGCCGCGACGATTACGTACTGAGCACCAAGGTCGGCCGCCTCATCCTCGATGAACTGGAAGACCCGGCCGCCCGCGAACTGGGCGAAAAAGGCGGCTTGTTCGAATTTGGCCGCAAGAACAAGATCGTCGATGACTATTCGGCCGACGCCACCCTGCGCTCGATCGAAGACAGTTTGAAACGCCTGGATACGGACCACCTCGACATCGTCTGGGTACACGACATCGCGCAAGACTTCCACGGCGACAACTGGCTGGCGCAGTTCGAGATTGCCCGCACTGGCGCCTTCCGCGTGTTGACCCGCTTGCGCGAAGAAGGCGTCATCAAGGCCTGGGGCGTGGGCGTGAACAAGGTGGAACCGCTGGAACTGACCCTGGACCTGACCGAAGCCCAGCCGGACGCCTTCCTGCTGGCCGGGCGCTACACCCTGCTCGACCATGAGCGTGCGCTGCAGCGATTGATGCCAGCCGCGGCAAAACAGAACGTCGACATCGTCGTCGGCGGCCCCTACAGCTCGGGCATCCTGGCCGGTGGCGCGCACTTTGAATATCAGAAGGCATCACCCGAAATCATTGCCAATGTGGAACGCATCAAGGCGATTGCCACGCGCCACGGCGTCAGCGTGAAGGCGGCCGCCCTGCAATTCTCGCTGGCCAATCCTGCCGTGGCTGCCGTGATCCCCGGCGCCAGCCGTCCGGAACGCCTGGCCGAAGACCAGCAGGCATTGAACAGCGTCATTTCCGCCGCCTTCTGGCAAGAGATGCGCGCCGAACAGCTGGTGTCGCCGTTCGCGCCGCTGCCAACTGGCAGCAACTAATATATAAAGGAATACCATCATGGCACATACCACGACTTTCATCGACGTCGCCGCCACGCCGGCGCAAGTGTGGCAACTGATCGGCGGCTTCAATTCGCTGCCCGACTGGCTGCCGTATATTCCCAGCAGCACGCTCAGCGACGGGGGCCGCATCCGCCACCTGGCCAACCCGGCCGGCGACGTCATCGTCGAGCAGCTGGAAGCGTATGACAATGCGGCGCGCAGCTACAGCTATTCCATCCTGCAGGCGCCGTTTCCTGCCAGCGACTACCTGTCGACCCTGCAAGTCGAGCCGCTGGCGGATAGCGCTGGCGCGCGGGTCACCTGGTCCGGCCGCTTTACGCCTGTCGGGGTCAGCGAACAGGACGTGACGGAGCTGTTCCACGGCATTTACGTAGCGGGACTGGAAGCGCTGCAGCAATCATTAGCGAAGTAAGGCGCTGCGAAGACCAATTCCGCCACAGCCAGCTTTTCTTCGTCTGCCCTGTGGCGGAATCGCGCAGATTCCGTGTTATCGTTAACAACAAGCGCAAGTGCGGTTGTGTGCAGTGCAGCAGATTTTAGCCATCGCCCAGCAGAGCTTGCTCGAATCTTTTACAATGTTGTCCTTGGGCAGTTCCTATCGCCCGAAAATACCGGCCAGCCGTCGACTCTGGTGGCGCATTGCCACTTCCGGCCGGGCCACAACGCACCACTCCACCCTGTCATTGCTTACCCAACCAACAAGAACATGCACGCCTCCGTAGATCCCCTGATTCCGCGCGTCACCGCGCCTTTTGGCGCTGGCTATGCCGACCTGGCCCTGGCCATCGGCGGCCTCGCCATCGGCACGGGCGAATTCGCCTCCATGAGCATCCTGCCCGTGGTGGCCAACGACCTGGGCACGACCTTGCCGCAGATGAGCCACATGATCAGCGCCTATGCGCTGGGCGTGGTCGTCGGCGCGCCCCTGATCACGATCTTCCTGGCGCGCATGCCGCGCCGGCTGATGCTGATCTGTCTGATGCTGATGTTCGCTGGCGGCAACTTGCTCAGCGCTATCGCCCCTAATTATGGCTTGCTGGTCGTGGCGCGTTTCGTGGCTGGCATCCCGCATGGCGCCTATTTCGGCGTGGCGGCGCTGGTGGCGGCCGCGCTGGCCGAACCGGACAAGCGGGGCCAGGCCGTGGCCAGGGTCCTGATGGGCTTGACCGTGGCCAATATCTTCGGCGTGCCGCTGGCCACGTATATCGGCCAGACCCTCGGCTGGCGCTCGGCCTTTTTGCTGGTCGCCGCGCTGGGCTTGCTGACCATGCTGATGGTGCGCATCTTCGTGCCGATGGTCGCTGCCGGCGATTCCAGCCCGCGCCGCGAACTGGGCGTGTTCCGCCGCCTGCAAGTGTGGCTGACCCTGCTGATGGTGGCGATCGGCTTCGGCGGCATGTTCGCCGTCTACACGTTCATCACGCCAACCTTGCTGGAAATCACGAAAGTGTCGCCCCTGGTCATTTCCATCTTGCTGGCCATCATCGGCGTCGGCATGACGGTGGGTAACCTGATCGGCGGCTGGCTGGCCGACCGCTCGCGCCTGTGGACCATCTTTGGCGTGCTGCTGTGGAACGTGGCCGCCCTGGCCGCGTTTACTTATACGAGCAGCAACGTCTGGTTGACGGCGATCAACCTGTTCGCCATCGGCGCCGGCATCGCCGTTGCTCCCGCCGTACAGACGCGCTTGATGGACGTGGCCGGCGACGCGCAAACCGTGGCCGCCGCCCTCAACCATTCCGCCTTCAACATCGCCAACGCGCTGGGCGCCTGGGCCGGCGGCATCGCCATCGCCATGGGCATGGGCTTGCGTTCGACGGGCTGGGTCGGCGCCATGCTGGCCTGCGGCGGCATCGTCGTGCTCGGCATTTCCGTGCTGGTGGAAAACCGCAGCCGCAATGTGGGCGGCGCGCAACCGGCCTGATGGAATAAGCAGGCGGCCGCTGGCGCGTCAGCGCCCGGCGGCCTTAAGCGTCCACCCACGCAAACAGCGCCTTGTCCGGCGTGGCGGACCGATGCCAGTTTGATTTCAATTCCATCAACAATCCGGCCAGATCGCATGGCTGGACATTCAGGTCCGCCCATGGCGCCGTCCTGGACCATGCCACGGCAAGCGCCAGCAAGTCGTCATCCGCCATCCGGCCTATCGCTTGCGCAATCGCATCATTGAATACGTGTATGTCGCGCCCCTCGATCCGCAGGGGCCGCAGCACCGGCTCTGCCGACTGGGTCAGCAATTGACCCAGCGATGCAAAATCGAGTTCCCCTGGCAAGGTGATGCCGGTGACGGGAAACGCATCGAAGGCATCTTCCCAGCTGGCACAGGCGCGCATCCCGGCGTCGGAACAGACAAAAATATCGATTTTCTTCATGTAATCAAGTCATGCATCAGGCATGTATCAGTACGGCTGAATATTGATGAGCTCAAGCTTCGTTCAGCAAGGCATGCCTTGCCGGTTCGACCTCTCGCGGTCATACCGCCGCTCAAAGCCGCCGACATCGTCCGCTTCTACCCACAAGCTTGCGATGTAGTCGAATTCCAGTTCAAACGGCTGCTGAAAATCGGGCACGTCGAGCGCGTATTCGCAATTGCGGCTCAGCATGACCAGCCAGTCGGGATAGCCCAGCGCCGGATACAGGCGCGTCAGCCTGGCGTCGAGCGACTGCACGCTTTCGCTGCCTGCCAGATAGGCGGCGCGCAGTTCGACGATGTATTTGCCAGCGAGGAATTGTTCCTCCAGGCGCGCGTCGCCGCGGTAGCGTCCGATGATGGCCTCGGTCAAGGGTAGCACCTCGTCAACGCCCCGGGCGCTGGCCAGCAGCACGATATTCAGGTCGTCGCCCTCCTGATCCAGGCGCAAGCGCTCCACGGCCCAGTCCACGCAGCGGTCCGCCCGGCCATCTCCATGGCGCAGCCGGAAGCATTCCAGCTCAAGTTCCGTCAATTGTTCCATTATTTATTCTTCGCAAGCGCGTCGTTACCATAAACGGTGTCCGGCACCAAGAAGGATGGTTGCCGCGGCCACATTATACGACGGGTAGAAAAAAACACGCGAAGGGAATAACGATTGAAAAGACCGGGGACTCGTTTCGATAAGCGAGAGAGGAAACAATTAATTATACTGCCGCGCAGCGGAGCATTTAATCAGAGCAAGGAAACCAATGAATCAATTAGCAATCCAGGGTATCAGGAAAATATTCTTTTAAAGAAACATCAAAACAAAAAGGCCATGCGCGCAAGGTGCCGGACATGGCCATCACCTCGCTTATTGCGGATTCGACGCCACGATGAACGGATCGAAGGTCAGCAGCGTATTACCCGCCAGCAACAAGGTCATCGTATATTGCACATTGCTGCCTTTGGCATTCACGCGGCCGCCCCATACGGTATTGCTGTATTGCGGGTAAGGCGCCGGATTGATCATGCCATTGCTGATGGCGGTGCCACCGAAGCTGTGAATGGAAACCTGCTCGGCCGGGTCCAGCGATTCGACGTTCCAGACGATGGTGTCGCCGTTCTGGCAGGTGGTCACCAGTTCATTGCCGCCTTCGTTGCCGTTGCCCGAGTAGCCCGTCGTGTCGACCATGAAGACATACTTGCTCAGATTTTTTTGCGCCACTGCCTGACCGACATTGACCGCCACCAGTACGTTAATTGTTGCCATGGATTTACCCCTATTTGGAATGGAATTAAACATTACAACTATCCTTTGTGCGATGAAATAACGAAGATCCAGTCAAATTACCGGCAGCGCTTCGCACGCAATCGGAATTCATCACTGGCGCATAAAAATACGCGAAATGTATCAATTAAAAATACACAGAATATATCAATAAATCACCAAATCTATCGATAATATCGTGCGCTTGATGATCAATAATATTTTTTGACCCGCATTATCGCAACCACGATGAGAGGATATTTTAATTATTTTTTCAAGTCAAATTATTTTTAATAATAATCAGAATCTATCCATTAATAACATTTAATTTTTAAATGAAATTTTTTATGAATTGAGTATTGGTATTCCGTGTTTGATTTACCGCAAACAAGTGAGGTATTCCAACGGAAATAGATGATGGGGAGGCGAACAGGCGCAGGCAATGGCTGCCGCATGCGGGCCGGACGGCCCTGCGGCAACTCAGCTCGTTTGCAGCATCTTTTGCAGCACTGCATCGAGCTCGTAAAAATCCACGGGCTTGGTCAGGTGCAAATCGAAGCCCGCATCGGATGCCATCTGGCGATCCTTGTCCTGGCCCCAGCCCGTGACGGCCACGAGGATGGCGTCCTTGCCGCAGGGTTCACTACGCAACAGCCGCGCCACGTCGTAGCCATTCATGTGCGGCAAGCCGATATCGAGCAGGATCACTTGCGGCATGAAAACTTGCGCCGCCGCCATGCCGGCCGGGCCATCGTAGGCAGTGCGCACGTCATAGCCGAGGATGTCGAGCGCCAGCGCCAGGCTTTCGGCCGCGTCGGCGCTGTCGTCGATGACCAGCACCTTGCCCTCGCGCGTGCCGGCCAGCAAGCGGCGGTTGGATTCGGGCGGCGCCAGCAAAGGCACGGCCGGCAGCGGCAGACGCAATGTAAAGGTGCTGCCCTGCCCGACGCCGTCGCTGTGCGCGCTGATGCTGCCGCCATGCAATTCGGCCAGGCCGCGCACCAGCGACAGGCCGATGCCCAGCCCGCCCTGAGCCCGCGACAGGGCCGGCTCCAGCTGCGAAAACAGGTCAAATACCTTGTCCAGGTGCTCAGGCGCGATACCGATGCCCGAATCGCGCACGGTAATGTGTACGTCGTTTTCCGTGCATGCCACGTCCAGCCCGATGACGCCTTTGGCGGGCGTGTATTTGACGGCGTTGGTCAGCAGGTTGCCGATCATCTGCCCCAGGCGCGTGGCGTCGGCATCGAGCCAGATGGCTTGCGGCCATTGCTCCACGAGCACCTTGTGGCCCGATTGCGCCGCCAGCTCCGCCACGCTGTGCAGGGCGGCCTCCACCACGGGCGCCAGTTCCACGCTGGCGCGGCGCAGTTCCAGACGGCCCTGCGTGATGCGCGACACTTCCATCAAATCGTCGACCAGGTGCGTCATGTGGCCCACCTGCCGGCCCAGCACGTCGCGCGCCCAGCGCAGCTGCGGGTCATCCAGCTGCGCCAGGCGCAACACTTCCAGCACATTGCGCATGGGCGCCAGCGGATTGCGCAGCTCGTGCGCCAGGGTGGCCAGGAATTCGTCCTTGCGCCGGTCGGCGGCCGCCAGCTGCTCGTTGAGTTCGCCAGCCTCCTTGCGCGCCAGTTGCAGCTGCTGTTCGTACTTGCGCCGGTCGCTGGCGACAAAGGCGGCGATCTCGTCATAGCGAACGCCGTCATGCACGCGGCGCACGGCGTTGAACAGCATGGGGATGGATTGCCCTTGGCGCTGGCGCATGTCGAGCAATATTTCCGATACGCTGCCCTGCACCTGCATCAACGGTAGCCAGTGCGTCTGGTGAAACACGCGCCCGCCGATGGTCAGCAAGTCCTGCAACTTCTTTTTCCCGATCAATTCTTCGGCGCCATAGCCGAGCCAGCCGCAAAACGTGGCGTTCGCCTGCACGATGGTGCCGTCGGCCGTGCACAGCAACAAACCGCAGGCCGCGTGCTGGAACAAGGTAGTGGTATCAGGCAAGGAAGGCATCGTGTCGCGCATTACAGGTGCAGGCCGTCGAGAAAGTGGCGGACGGCGCGGTAGCTGGCATCGGGCGCGCTCATGTGCGGGCAATGGCCGACATTGTCGACCACGTGCAGGCTGCTGTGCGGCAGCATCTCGCGCAGGTAGTCGCCCACAAACGGCGGCGCGATGAAGTCGTCGCTGCATTGCACGATCAGGGCCGGTATGCTGTTGTGCGGCAAGACGGCGCGGTGGTCGGACAAGAACGTCGCTTGCGCGAAATGCCGGGCGATGGCGGGATCCGTGCGGCAAAAGCTGCTCACCAGGTCGCCTGCCAGCACCGGCTGGTCGGGCGCGCCCATGATGGCAGGCGCCATGCCGGCGGACCAGCCCAGGTAATTGCTGTCCATGGCATCGAGCAAGTCGTCGATATCGGCACGGCTGAAGCCGCCACGGTAGCCGGCCGCCGCATCGTCGACATAGCACGGTGACGGCGCCAGCATGACTTGCGCGGCGAACAGCTCCGGTTCGGCAATGGTCGCCAGCAAGGCACTCATGGCGCTGACGGAATGGCCGACGCAAATCACGGGGCCGCCGCCAACGGCATGGATGACCCGGCGCAAATCGGCGCCATGCGCGTCGAGCCGCGCGTAGCTTTCGAAATCATAGGCGTCCAGGTCGGAAGCGCCGCTGCCGACCAGGTCGAACAGCACGGTGCGGTAGTGGGGGCGAAACAGCGGTTCCAGGTAGCGCCACATGGTTTGATCGCAGCCAAAGCCATGCATGAACACCATGGTGGCTGCCGCGTGCCTTGGCGGCACGGCGCTGCATTCGCGAATGCGGACATTGTTCCGGTCTTCTATGCGCATGCCGCTTCAGCCTTGAATATTTCCATGTGGAATGTAAATTAACTTCTTGCTAGCATCTTAGCATGCGCTATTTAACCTTGGGCAACATCAGTGGCGCTGGACAAACGCCGCGTCACGGCGGATAATGAGAACGATTCCCATTATCAAAATGTCAGGCTCGTGCCTGGCCCTGTGCGCCCTGGTGGCGCCTGCTGGCGGTAACAAGCCGGTTTCATGTTGAAGGTTTGTACCGCATGCGCGCTTTCTGGACTGTCATACACCGCTGGGCCGGTCTCACCATCGCCCTCTTCCTCATCGTTGCGGGCCTCACGGGCGCCGTCACGTCGTGGGACCACGAACTGGACGAGTGGCTCAACGCGGACATCATGGACACACCGGGCCGCGGTCCCCTGCAGCAACCATTTGTGCTGGCGCAAAAAGTCGCCGCCGCCGATCCGCGCGTGGAAGTCAATTACATGACCCTGGGCCTGGAAGAAGGCCATGCGGGCGCCTTCATGGTGCGCCCCCTCACTGATCCGGCCACCAACAAGCCGTTCGTGCTCGACTACAACACCGTCTACATCGACCCCGTCACGGCGCAGATCACGGGCACGCGCGATTCGACGGCCATTTCCCTGTCGCGCCGCAGCCTGATGCCGTTCCTGCGCCATCTGCACTACAGCCTGCACGTGCCCGCCTTCTGGGGTACGGACCGCTGGGGTTACTGGCTGATGGGGACGGTTGCCCTGATCTGGCTGCTCGACAGCATGGTGGCGTTTTACCTGACCACGCCGCGCCGTTTGCGCCCGCGCGCGCAAGACGAAACGCCGCGCCACCGCGACGCCGCCAGCTGGTGGCAGCGCTGGAAACCGTCGTGGGTCGTGCGCTGGGCGGCCGGCGGCTACAAGCTCAATTTCGACCTGCACCGCGCGGGCGGCCTGTGGGTGTGGGCCGTCATTATTGTTGTCGCGTTTACCTCGTTCTCGCTGAACCTGTACCGCGAAGTATTTTATCCCGTCATGTCGCTCGTCTCCACCACCACGCCGGGACCGTACGAAACGCAGACGCCGGCACCGTACGGCACCTACATCACGCCCGTGATCGGTTTCGAGCAAGCCGTGGACATCGCCAAAAAGCAGGCCGTGCAGCGTGGCATCACGGCGCCCATCGGCGGCATTTATTATGGCGGCAATTACTCGTTCTACAACGTCTCCTTCTTCGACCCGGCCGACGAATTCGGCGCGGCCGGCATGGGCCTGTCGAACCTCTACGTCGACGGCATGGACGGCAGCATCATCGGCCAGCACAAGCCATGGGAAGGCACGGCGGCCGACGTCTTCGTGCAACTGCAATTCCCCCTGCACTCGGGCCGCATCCTCGGCTTGCCAGGCCGCATCATGATGTCCTTCATGGGCGTGATGGTGGCCATGCTGTCGGTGACGGGCATCGTCATCTGGGAACGCAAACGGCGCGCGCGCCGGCTGCAGGCGCGAAGCCATTGAAGCTTACCTGAAGCAGCACCCCCATCACGGCGCAGGCGGACGCATTCAGCCTGCGCCGCACACGCGCACCGCGTAACTCCACCCCACCTCCGCACTTTGCTACACGGTAGCCGGCACATGCCGGCTGTCCGCGCTGCGCTTTCCATGCGGCTAAATGCAGTTTACTTGCAATAGCGCTGAACGAAAGCTATTATTGCAACTCAATTGCATTTATGCCTTCGCGCTGCGCCTGCGTCCAGCGCCAGCACCCATTCCGTCTTTTTAGAGAGTCTTATGCGCCATCACGTATTCGCAGCCGCCATGCTGTCCACTGCCCCGCTCGCCTATGCGGCCGACGACGTCACCCTGCAGACCATCAAAGTCCGGGCAGACAAGCCATCCAGCATCGACAGCGTCGTTCTGGTCGAGAATACGCAAGCCCAGAACAGGACCTTGGGCGGCATGCTCGAGCATGTCTCGGGCGTGCAAAGCAGCGCCTTCGGGCCGAATGCGGGCGCACCGGTGATACGCAGCCTGAGCGGCAGCCGCGTGCAGATACTCGAAGACGGCCAGTCCATTCTCGGCATGAATGCGCTCAGCGGCGACATCAACATCCCGTTCGATCCCCTGTTTGCGCGCAGCGTGACCGTCAACAAATCGTCCGATAGCGTGCGTTTCGGCGGCAATGCGATTGGCGGCAGCGTCGACGTCGATTCCGGCCTCGTTTCCAGGAAGATGGAGAGCAAGGAGAAAGACCTGGAATTCGTCTTGCGCAAGGGCTTCAACGACGCCAACGCCCAGGGCTTGCGCATGAATTTCAACGATGGCAAGCGCTTCTCGACGAATTTGCAGATGTCATTCCAGAAGATCGGGCATTACGATATTCCTGGCAACAGCAAGGCGGGCGTGTGCAACAGCCAGCTGTTCCCCTTGAAGGGCGGCGTGAATACCTTTCTGGCCGACAGTTGCCAGAAAGAAGCGAGGGTCCAGCAAGTCTACAACAAGGCGTCGCAACCGTTTATCGACCAGTTCATGAAGGAGAATCCGGACTGGGCCGACGGTGATTTTTCCTTCTATACGAATCAGCCGACCTCCGTCTGGCAGCGCAAGACCTACGTCAATCCGGCCAACCCCGCTTACGTGCCCGGTACGCCCAAGACGGCGCAAAACAAGATCAACAAGGACGTGACTCCCGACTACCATGGCACCCTGGGCAACAGCCATGCCAGCAATTCCCACTTTGCCGTCGGCAGCACCTACTTTTTCGATCGCGGCTACGTGGCCGTCAGCCTCGACACCAAGAATAGCGAGTATGGCGTGCCGGGCTTTTCCATGGAAAACAAGTCGTTCGGCGCGAACTATGATGAGGGGCTGCCCGTCGGCGTCGTGATCAGCCAGGATAAATATGCGCTGGAAGCGAAGCTGCTCGACCCCGTCGCGTATATGGAAAGCGCGCAGCTGCGCGTGTCCCGCCTGAACAATGCGTCGGGAGAACGTCTCGGCGCGGCCAAGGCGAACGATTACCAGTTCGACACCAATCAAGCCGAACTGCTGCTGGCGCACCGGCGCGCGGGCCCATTGAGCGGCTTGCTTGGCCTCAGCCATAAAGCCAGGGATATCGCCGGCAGCGGGACGCAGCTGTACCTGCCCGATGCGAGCACGGTCAGCAATGCCCTGTTCGTCAAGGAGAGCCTCGACCTCGACTGGGCCACTTTCGATGCCGGCTTTCGCCATGAAAAAGTGGACCACGACATCCGCAAGAGCGGATTCAAGACGTCGAGGAATGCGAAAAATGTCAAACTCGAGGACAAGTCGTTCAGCCTGAACAGCTATAGCCTGGGGGCCTCGGCTAAGCTAGGCCAGCTTTTCGGCGCGAAGCTGCGCTATGCCGCCTCGGAAAGAGCACCCGACGTCAATGAGTTGTACGCGAGCAACCGCCACTATTCGATCATGACGCAGGAAGAAGGCAACCAGGACCTGAAAGCCGAGCGCGCGCGAAATACCGAGCTTACGGGCTTATTCGCCAATCGCGGCTTCCAGCTGTCCGCAACGGGCTACGTCATGAAGTACGAGAACTATCTCTACCTTGGCCACTCGGGCGCCCAGATGGCCAATCGCCTGCCCTTGAAATATTGGAAACAGACCGATACGACGGTCAAGGGATTCGAGATCGACGCCTCCCAGGTGATTCAGCTTGGCGGCTACGGCAAGCTGAACCTCTCCGCATTTGCCGACCTGGTCAAGAACAAGGCGGACAATCCCGACAAGCTGCGCGCGCACAACGATGGCGCCTATCTGCCCAACATGCCCACCAACCGCTATGGAGCCAACGTGCTGTGGGAAAACCAGGGCTGGAAGGCCAGGCTGTCCAGTACCTGGTATGACAAGCAGAAGTATCTGGGCAAAAGCGTCAGCGAGGAAGTGCCGCTCGATGGCTACACCATGGTGAACTTCCAGGTGAGCCGCGCACTGCAGGTGCCGAATTCACCGTTCGCAGGTCTCGAAGTGTTTATTAGCGGCACCAACCTGCTCGATGACGATGCCAGGCCGCACAATTCTCCACTGAAATACATCGCGCCCTTGCCGGGCCGGGGTTTCCAGATTGGATTAAGCGCGAAACTCTAAGGCAATTCGCCGCCCAGCTCCCGACCCACCAGCGCCAGCAGGCTGTCGCCCCGGTTGCCGTCGCAGCAGATGGCCACGCCGTCCGTGAAGTCGGGCGCCGTCAGCCGCGTGAGGACGCTGCCAGGCGGCATTTCCAGCGCCAGCCGGGCGCCCCGTTCCCATGCCAGGCGCGCGGTAGCGGACCACTGCACGCGCTGCGCCATGTTGGCGGCCAGGCTGTCGCGGATGCGGGCCGGGTCGAACAGCGCGCGCGCCGCGCTGCTGCTCAGGTAGACGAGCGATGGCCGGCGCACTACCACACCATCGAAGGCGGCAGCCATGTCGCCCGCGGCAGCCTCCATCAACGGGCAATGCGACGGCACGCTGACGGCCAGGCGCCTGGTCTTGCTGGCGCCATGCGCCAGGGCCAGTGCCATCACGGCGTGCAAAGCAGGTTCGCTGCCGGCAATGGCGATCTGGCGCGGCGCGTTCAGGTTGGCGACATACACGGGCGTGGCCGCGCCATGCACTTGCGCCAGCAAGGGTTCCAGCTGCGCAAGATCAAGTCCGATGATGGCCGCCATGCCGTAACCGGCGGGATACGCCTGTTCCATCAATTCGCCGCGCCGCGCCACCAGGCGCACGGCATCGGTGAAATCGAGCGCGCCGGCGACGACGGCCGCCGCATACTCTCCGATGGAAAAGCCGGCCACCATGTCAGGCAGCGCGCCGCGCGCGACCAAGGAACGCGCCATGGCCACGCCCGCGATCAGCAGGCACAATTGCACGGCCCGCGTCGACGCCAGCGCGGCGACCGTGTCCAGCGCCAATGGATCGTGGCCCAGCACGACCGCCGCTTCGGCCAGGGCTGTCTCCACGGCCGCATCGCCGGGCAGCGCATGCAGCATGCCCGGAGTCTGGGCGCCCTGGCCGGGAAAGGTAAATAGCACGCTCATGCCAGCGCCCATGGCGTAGCCGTCAGCACGGGACCGCGGTCCGTTTTCAGCAAGACCTTGGCCCGCCCCGCCGCCCACTCGGCATACGCAAAGCCGCCGCTACCCGTGTCGATCTGCAGATCCAGCCGGCATGCCGTGACGGTCGCCGCGATGGCGCGCAGGGCCTCGGCCTGGGCGGCGTCCGGCGGCGCGGCGATGCGCAGCACGAGATCGAGGTCGCTGTCGGCGCGCAGCACGGGCAAGCTGCTCGCCAGCGCAAAGCCCACGCCGCCCGTCGGCCCCCACGCCCAGCCCGTGGCGTCCAGCAGCGGCGCCACCTGCCGCAACGCGTCGAGCGCAGCACAGGAGAAATCCGCCACTGGCGCATGCGCCAGCATTTCCGGCGTCACGCGGCGCACGACGGCGGCGGCATCCACTTCGCACGCATGCCGCTCGCTGCGCAGCATGCCCCGCAGGCCAACGGGGATGCGCCCGGGCGCGGTGCTGGCGCGCCGCACCACCAGGGGTGCATCCTGCAGCCACGCAGAGTCGGCCCAGGCGGGCAAGGATGCGCCGTCCGGCAGGCCGGACACCCACAGCAAATCATGCGCGCGCCAGGCTTCCATCAGGCCACCACCGCCTTGACGGCAAAGAATAGCAAGGACGGTCCCAGCAAGCATCCCAGGCCCGTATGAAAGGTGGCGACCAGCGCGCCGTACGGCACCAGTTTGCGGTCGGTGGCGGCAAGGCCCGCCGAGACGCCGCTGACGGTGCCGGCCAGGCCGCCGAAGACCATGGCCGAACGCGGCGTTTTCAGGCGCAAAAAGCGCGCCGCGGCGGGCGTGCCCACCATCACCAGGATGGCCTTGATGAGGCCCGCCGCGATACTCAGGGCCATGACGTCCGAACTGGCGCCGATGGCCGCTCCCGTGACGGGGCCGACGATGTACGTGACGGCGCCGGCGCCGATGGTGGTCATGCTGACGGCGTCCGAATAGCCAAACGCGTACGCCACGCCGGCGCCGACGAGAAACGGCAGCACCACGCCCAGCATCAGCGCCACGACGCCGATCAGGCCCGCCTTGCGCGCCTCCGTCGCCTGCACCTCGAAGGCCGTGGCGACGATGGCAAAGTCGCGCAGCATGGCGCCGCCCATCAGGCCGATGCCGCCGAACAGCGACAGATCGGCCAGTCCCTTGTGGCCGCCGCTATGCACGCCGCCCCAGTAAGCGAGGCCCAGGCCGATCACGATGGCAATCGCCGAACCGTGCACGCGGCCCAGGGTCAGATACTTCGACAGCGCCACCGACAGCAGCATGATCAGGCCGACAAAGGCGAAGGCCGTCACGAGGCCATTGTGGATGGCGGCTTTTTCAAAGAGCTCAAGCATGACGGTGCTCCTTCATCAACATCGACTCGGCTTCGGCGGCGGCGATGGCGGCCGGGCTTTCCATACGATTAATCAGCGAGATCACGGCACCGCAAACGAGCACGGAACCGATGGCGGCCAGCACGGCCACCGGCCCGCCGCGCAGCGCCGCCACCACATCCTGCTGCGCCGCCATCGCCACCACCACGGGAATATACATGGCGCCCCAGTATTCGACGCCCCGTTCCGTCATCTGCGGCAGCCAGGCGCGCCGCTGCATGTAGAGCCGGGCGCAGATCAGCAGCAGCATGGCGATGCCCACGCCGCCCACATTGGTCTTGACGCCCATCAGCTGCCCGAGCAGGTCGCCCAGGAAGATGCCGAGCAAATGGCACAGGGCCAGCAGTGCGGTTCCGTAAATGATCATGATTTGTCTCCGTTATAGGAATAGGAATGACTTGAAGTCTTCTCTGTTGTTTCACTTACCACTGCTGCCCCAGCACCTCCCTGACTTTTGCCGACGCCTGGCGGTGCAGCGCGCCCAGGCGGCTGGACAGGTCGCGCTGCGGGTCGGCGCGAATGTCGGCCAGCGCCGCCTGCAGGCTGCCCTGCACCTGTGCCAGATCAAGCTGGGACGGATCGTCCGGCTGCGCCACGTGCAAGGTTTGCCACAGCAAGCCCAGGGTGGCGTAGTTGCCAATGTCGTAGGCCATCGGCGCGATGCTTGCGGCCAGCGCTTCCAGCGCTGCCACCGTGCGCAGGGTGATGCGGGCGGCCGAGGCCTTGCCCATCGCATGCACCATCACGTGCGGGTCGTCGAGCGCGATCAGGCGGTTGGCCTGGTAGCCGTGGGCGAGAAAAGCGCCCGACATGGCCTTGCCGACGATCAGGCCGATCACGGGATGGCCGGCCAGGCGCGCCTCGGCATACGCCCCCGCCGCGCCGGCCAGCGCCTGGTGGATGCCGTACGCTTCTTCGCGCCGGCCGTACGCCTGGCTGGCCACGTCGATGACGGCGACGATGGGCCGCTTCACGGCCAGGTCGCGGTCCTCCAACACCACCTGCCGCACGGCACGCGCCAGCTGCCACGCCTCGACCAGGCCGATTTCACCGGTGCGGGCACGCGAAAAACGGTTGTCCGGGTCGGGCAGCACGGCGAGGTAGCGCGCCGGCTCGCCCGCCAGCAGCGCGTCGACCACGCGCACGGAAGGCGGATAACCGTCCAGCGGCGCAGCGTTATTCGTGAGTGCCGCCAGCCAGACGGCGCCCCGGCTCGTTTCGGTAATGGCGTTCATGCTGCGGTTCCTTTGCTGTAGATGCTGCGCACGGCTTGCGACGTGGCTTGCGGCCCGGCGTCCACTTGCGCCAGGCGGGCAAGAAAATCGTCGGCCTGGCTGCTGCGGTGCTGCGCCGGCACGCCGCGTGCAAACAAGGCGGCCACGGTGGCGCGCATCTGCGCCGTATCGTCCTCGACATAGGCGTCGGCCAGGCCGCTGTGGAAACGCTGCTCGCCGCCCGTGAGGCTCCAGATGAACGGTTTGTTGCGCGAGTCGAATTCGTCCACGCCCGCTTCCTGCTCGATCACGGCGGGACCATTGAGACCCAGGCGCGCCTCGCGCGTGACGATCAAGTAACTGCACAGACCTGCCGCGATCGACATGCCGCCGTAGCAGCCCACGGTGCCAGCCGTAATCCCTATCACGGGCTGGTAGCGGCGCAGATCGACAATCGCCGCATGGATGTCGGCAATGGCAGCGAGGCCCAGGTTGGCTTCCTGCAGGCGCACGCCACCCGTCTCGAACAGGATCACGGCGCGTGTCGGTATTCCCTGGCGGTTGTCGCGCGCCGCCAGTTCCAGCGCGCCGGCGATTTTCGCGCCGCCCACTTCGCCCATGCTGCCGCCCTGGTAGGCGCCTTCAATGGCCAGCACCACGGCCGGCTGGCCGTCGAACAGGCCCTTGGCTACCACCACGCCGTCATCCGCCTGGGCCGTCACGCCTTGTTGCGGCAGCCAGGGCGAGGTGATGCCGCAGAACGGATCGAGCAGTTCGCGCATGCTGCCAGCGTCCAGCAAGGCCCTGGCCCGGCTGCGCGCCCCGCGTTCGATGAAGCTGTCGCGCTCCAGCAATTCCTTCAAGGTGCTCATGCCGTCCTCCCCGCTTGCAATTCTTCGTAGGCTTGCTCGATGCGCATGCGCACCACGCCCGGCGTGGCGCCGCAATCGTTGATGACGATGCGCGCCGCCGGCAGCGGCTCGCCGCCGAATACGCGCTGCAGGAGCGCATCCCACACGGCGCCCTTGCCATCGACGGAGGTGTTGACGACGATGCGGGTCACGCCATCGTCGCCTGGCTGCAGCAGCACTTCCAGATCGCCCGAGCCGACGACGCCGGCCAGGGCGCGGCTAGACGCCGGCTGCCCGGCCGCGAATGTATAGTCACGCGTTTCCATGCGCTTCTCCTTGTGTCAACCGGTCGAGGAACAGGGTCGCCGCCAGCAGGTCGGCCGCGCCGCCAGGCGACACGCCCCGCGCCAGCGCCACGGCTTCCAGCGCCAGCAGCGCCTTGGCGCCATCTGCCGTGGCCGCGCCGCCGGCCGCCAGCACCCGCGCCGCCCCCTCCTGCAATGCCAGCAAGGCAGACTCGCCGCCGCGCGACAGCAGGCAGGTGTCATCGAGCTGGCTGACTATCGCCAGCAAGGCGTTCAGGCGCGCCGTCGTTTCGTTGTCGCCGCGTGCCCGCGAGGCGTGCAAGGCCGGCAATCCGGCGCCCGTCACCAAGGGAAAGCCGGCGCGGGCCTGGCCCCGTGCGCCATCGACCTGGTACTGGCGGCACGCCAGCTCGCCCTTGTTGCCCGTGGCGCCAGGCGCGCCGCGGTCGTGCAAACGGGCCAGCGCACCGGCCCGCGCCGCCACGGCCGTTGGCGCCAGCGATGCGCCGCGCGCGCCCTGCTGCGCCGCCGCCGTCACCAGGAGACCCAGCGCCCAGATGGCGCCCCGGTGCGTGTTCACGCCGCCCGTCGCCGCCAGCATCAGCGCCTCGCCATTGCGGCCGATGGCGCCGATGCGCTGGCGCAGCTGGTCGTCGTCTTCACTCTGCGCGCCAGCGTCGGCCATGGCGGCAAACACGGGCTGCAGCACGCAGGCCGAATGGCACATCAGGGCCCAGTTCAAGTCCGTGTGGGCGCCACGGCTGCGCAAATCGACCAGGCCCGGTTTCGGCGTCAAGGTCACTTCATCGAGCAGCGCCTGCAGCACTTGCCGTCCCAGCGCGGCAGAACGTTCGCGCACCGACACTGTCATCGTCATCGTGGTCGTCATTACCAGCTCCTGAATTTGGCGGGGGGTTGATACAGGCCGTCCGACCATTCGACCAGGTCGGCGATGCTTTTCGCCGCCAGCAGCGAGCGGTTCGCCGCGCCGCGCTGCACGCCGATATCCTCGGGCAGCGCGATCAGGCCGTCGGCGCGCAATTTCGCCGTCGTCTTCGGGTCGTGGCGCAGGCCGATGGGCGTGACGCCAGCGACGGCCGCCAGCATGGCCTTGCGCTCTTCGAGCGAACGGGCCTTGTACAGATAGGCGATGCCCTCTTCCGTCAGCACGTGGGTGACGTCGTCGCCATAGATCATCACGGGCGCGAGCGGCATGCCGCTGGCCTGGCCCACTGCCACGGCGTCGAGCGATTCGACGATCGTCGGCTGGCCGCCATCCTGGAACGTCTCGACCATCTGCACCACCAGCTTCTTGCCGCGCGCGAGCGGGTCGTCCGTCTCGATCAGGTCCAGCCAGGCCGGCGTCGGGTGGCGCCGGCCATGCGGGTCGTGGCCCATGTTGGGCGCGCCGCCGAAGCCGGCCAGGCGGCCATTCGTCACGGTGGACGAGTTGCCCAGGCCATCCATCTGCAAGGTGGCGCCGATGAACAGATCGACCGCGTACTGGCCAGCCAGCTGGCACAGGGCTCGGTTCGAGCGCATGGAGCCGTCGCGGCCCGTAAAGAACACGTCGGGCCGCGCGGCCGCATAGCCTTCCATGCCCAGTTCCGCGCCGAAGCAGTGCACGCTCTCGACCCAGCCCGTCTCGATGGCAGGGATCAAGGTCGGATGGGGATTGAGCACCCAGTTGCGGCAGATCTTGCCTTTCAGGCCCAGCTGCTCGCCATACGTGGGCAAAATCAGCTCGATGGCGGCCGTATTGAAACCGATGCCGTGATTGAGCGACTGCACCTGGTGTTTTTCATACACGCCGCGGATCGCCATCATGGCCATCAGCACGTGCACGGGCTTGATCACGCGCGGGTCGCGGGTAAACAGCGGCTCGATGAAGAACGGTTTATCGGACTGCACGACGAAATCGATCCACGAGCCGGGCACGTCGACCCTGGGTAAATCGCTGACGTCGTCGACGATCTGATTGACCTGGGCGATGACGATGCCGTCGCGGAAGGCGGCCGATTCCACCAGGGTCGGCGTGTCCTCCGTGCTGGGGCCCGTGTACAGATTGCCCTGGCGGTCGGCCATGTAGCCGGCCACCATGACGACGTTGGGTGTGAGGTCGACGAACAGGCGCGCATACAGTTCGATGTAGGTGTGGATGGCGCCCACCTCGAGCAAGCCATCCTGCAGGAACTGGGCGATGCGCAGGCTTTGCGTGCCGGCAAACGAGAAATCGAGCTTGCGGGCGATGCCCCGCTCGAACAGGTCCAGGTGTTCGGGCAGGCTGACGCTGGGCATGATCAGGTGCAGATGGTTAATCTTGTCGGGGTTGACCTGGGTCAGCATGCGGGCGAGGAAATCGGCCTGCTTCTGGTTATTTCCTTCGAGGACGACGCGGTCGCCCGGCGCCAGCAGCGCTTCGAGCACGGCGACCATGTCGCCCTGTTGCAGCACGGGGCCGCTCGCGTACTGGCGCACGGCGTCGAGGCGGCGGCGCTTCTCGGTGCGACGCGTGTCCCATTGTTTTTGCCGCTGCGCTGGCGCTGCTGTGGCGGTTGACATCTTGCCTCCGAATTAAGCTATCGAACCTTGACGATAGAGTGAAAACGGAGGCGCGACAATCAACCTGCTACCATGTTCATTACCCTGAAGTTAATGAACTCACGATAATCACGGTGATCATGGCCATCAACGAAGAAATCACGCTGAAAAAGCTCGAGGTGTTTCTCAGCTTTATGGAATTGAACAACCTGGCGCGGGTGGCCGACGCGCTGGGCCAGAGCACGGTCAGCGTGCACCGCGCCCTGCACTCGCTGGAAGACGGCTTGCGCTGTCCCCTGTTCAAGCGCGAGGGACGCAGCCTGATCCCCCTGCATGCGGCCTACACCTTTGCCGAATCGGCGCGGCGCGCGCTGGCCGAGTGCGAGGAAGGCGTGCGCAAGGTGCGCGAAATGTCGGGCATCAACCCCGTGCGCCTGAAAATCGGTTCGCTGTATTCCTTGACCCTGCACTGCATCCCGCAGCTGGTGATCGCCCTGAAGCTGCGCCGGCCCGGCCTCGACATCGACCTGACCCTGGGCTCGAACCGCGAACTGCTGCAAAGCCTGGCCGATGGACGTTTGGACGCCATCATCGTCGGCGTGCAGGAAGACGAACAGCATGCGGGCCTCGTCGCCGTGCCCCTGTTCCAGGACGACATCTACCTGGCCGCACCGCTAGCCTCGCCGTATGCGGGGGCCGCATCGGTGGACTTGCAGCAGCTGCGCAACGATAAATTCGTCACCCTCAACGAGGGCTTCGTCACGTCGCAAAGCTTCAACCACGCGTTCGACCTGGCAGGATTCGTGCCCGACACGGCCATGCGGGTGGGCGACATCTTCTCGCTGATCAACCTCGTCAGCGGCGGCATCGGCTACAGCCTGCTGCCCGGCCGCGTGCGCGCCTTCAGCTCGCGCATCGAACTGATCCCTCTGGACGCACGCTACGGCTCGCACCAGCAAATCACCCTGCTGATGCTGAGCAGCCGCGAGCGCGACCCGAATTTGCTGGCGCTGGCGGCGGAGTGCCGATTGTATGGACGTGGCGAGCGCGCAACTGGCAACTGAAATAGCGTCGCAGGAGCGCCGCGAGCATGCCTGTATCAACTCAAGTTGGAAACTCTCCGCGCATATAGGTTTTCCAGAGATTGTCGATAAAGTCGATCTCGACTTTATTCTGGCATGCCTGCGCAATCAAGCCCATATCGTCCGACACGTAGCCAGCAAGGTCGGAATTTTCAGTGACTTGATACACTTTCTTGAATGCGATCTCCCTGATCTCCTTCACTTGGGCGCCTTCAGATGGACAAGATGAGCTCACTTTTTCGTAGCTGGCACACCATGCGCCATCAAACTCAGCAGATTCCCTGTCGTCCAATGCAGCATCCCAATCAGTCTCTTTCTGGAAAATAGTCTCAAGAAAAGTGCTGTCATTTATTGTCGCTAAAATGTCGTTTTCGGTCGTCATCTCGATATTTCATATTGATCAGTGTAGATGCCATTCGGCATTTCGTGTTCTGGCGCACCAAGGCGGGTGATGACCTGGCGCGGAATGACACGGTACGATTAAACCGCGCTATCCCAAGGCGCTGACAAGCGCACGGCGCAGTTGATGAGGCCCACCATCGAATACGTCTGCGGGAAATTGCCCCACATCTCGCCCGTCACGGGATGCGTATCTTCCGACAACAAGCCCAGGTGGTTGCGCGCCAGCAGCATGGTCTCGAAGATTTTGCGCGCTTCGTCTTTCCTGCCGATGCGCGCCAGTGCGTCGATGCGCCAGAAGGTGCAGATGTTGAAGGCGGTCTCGGGCTTGCCGAAGTCGTCGGGCGCTTCGTAGCGGCGCATGTAGGGGCCGTCGCACAGCGATGCTTCGAGCGCGTCGACTGTCGCGATGAAACGCGGATCCATGGGGTCGATGAAGTTGACTTCCGCCATCAGCAGCACGGAGGCGTCGAGGTCGCGCCCGCCCAGGCTTTCCGCGAAGGCCAGACGTTCCTCGCTCCACGCTTCGCGCAGTAATCTCTCGCGTATCAGCACGGCGCGGCTGTTCCAGTGGTCGGCGCGGTCCGGCAAGCCCAGTTTATGCGCGACTTTCGCCAGGCGGTCGCACGCGGCCCAGCTCATCAGCATGGACGAGGTGTGGACCCTGGCGCGCGTGCGCAGCTCCCACATGCCCGCGTCCGGTTCCGCGTGCAGTTTGAAGGCCTGGTCGCCCACGGCTTCCAGCGCGGCGAACTCGGCTTTTCCCGCCCGGTGGAACAAGCGATGGTCAAGAAACGCCTGCGCCGCGCCCAGGACGATATTGCCATAGACATCGTGCTGGAAATGTTCCTGCGCCTGGTTGCCGACGCGCACGGGGCCATTGCCGCGGTAACCGGGCAAGTGGTCGAGCGTCGATTCCGGCAATTGTTCTTCCAGACCGATGCCGTACAGGGGCTGGATGTGGCCGCCTTTCGAGCGGGCGACGATGTTCGTCAGCCAGCGCAGATACTCTTCCATGGTGCCCACTTCGGACAAACTATTGAGTGCGCGCACGACAAAGAAGGCGTCGCGCAGCCAGCAGTAGCGGTAATCCCAGTTGCGGCTGCTGCCGGGCGCTTCCGGGATGCTCGTCGTCATGGCGGCAATGATGGCGCCCGTGTCTTCATATAAAGACAGTTTTAACGTGATGGCCGCGCGGATGACCACGTCCTGCCATTCCAGCGGCACGGCCAGGCGGCGCGTGTAAGTGCGCCAATAATTGATGGTTTCCTTTTCGAAGATGCGCGCCGTCTCGTCGATGCCGCCAGCCAAGGTTTCATCGGGTCCCAGCAGGAAATTGGCCGTGCCGCCCAGCACGAAATACGTTTCGCTCAGCACATAATTGAGCGATACATCCGTGTTCAGGCGCAAGGTCTGTTCCGGCCCCACGTAGCGGATGTGGTGGCTGCCCTGCGTGATCTGTGGCGCCAGTTTGCCCCAGTCGTAGCGGGGGCGCAGGCGCACGCGGATGCGCACGGCGTGGTCGAGCGGCCGGACGCGGCGGATCAGCATCAGCGGGCGGAACATGCGGTCGCGGCTGAGGAACCGGGGCGCGAAGTCCGTAATTTCCACGCCGCGCCCCTGCGTGTCGTACAGCCGCGTGCGCAGCACGGCCGTGTTCGGCTCGTAGAATTGCTCGCTGCGGGCAAAGTTTTCAATGTCGATGGCCCACACGCTGCCGTTTTCCGTGGCGTCCAGCAAGCCGTTGAAGACCGGGTCGCCATCGAAACGGGGCAGGCACGACCAGACGACTTGCCCCGCCTGGTCGATCAGGGCGCTGAAGGCGCAATTGCCCACCACACCGCAGTTGAGGGACGCTTGCGCGGGCACGCCGCCGGGGGCGTCATAAGCTTGTTCAGTGGATATGGTCATCGGCTACTCCTTGAAAGGGGATACGGACGCGGCCAGCAGCGCCGTGCGCAAGGCGCCCGGGCTGGCCAGGCGCAGGGTGGCGGCGCTGGGGCCCTTGCCCACTTTCACGCCCTGCCCGCCTGCTTGTTGTACAAAGGCAAAGCCTGCCTCGTCGGTGGTGTCATCGCCCGCGAACACGGGCCGGCGGCCGGCGAATGGCGCCTCCACCATGAAGGCGGCGATGGCGCCACCCTTGTCCGTGGAGGCCGGCTTGGCTTCCAGGACCATTTTGCCATGCAACAGCAATACCCCCGGGCACGCTTGCACGGCCGCCGTCATTTCGTGCACGCACAATTGCTCGAGTTCGGGCGCCAGCCGGTAATGCAGGGCCACGGCGCCGCGCTTGTGTTCCACCAGCAAGCCGGGATATATCGCCGCCAGCGCCCGGGCGCGGGCCAGCACGGGCGAAACGTCGGGCGTGGCCGCCACATGCAGCACGCCATCGGCGTCGCGCCGCTCCACGCCGTGCACGCCGGCAACCGGCAGGGTCAAGGGCGCCAGCATGGCATCGATCTGGGCGATGGGACGGCCGGAAATGAGGGCCAGCGCGCCGCCATGGCGTTCGGCCAGCAGCGCCAGCGCTTCGACCACGCCCCCTTCCAGGCGCACGCCGTCGGGCGTGGAAGCCAGGTCGACCAGGGTGCCGTCGAAGTCGAGGAAGACGGCACTGCCGGGCGCACCCAGCAGCTGCAACAAGGCCGCGCTATCGTCAGGTGTATCGTCCATCAGATCCCCTTGCGCCGCTTGATGCGGCTGTGGGCGTCGATCTTGGTCATGACCTTGTCGCGCTGGCGCAAGCGGGCCGCGTCCAGCAGCATGCGCCCCGCCCATCGGTAGACATTGAAATGTTTCACACGGGCCCGCATGCTTTTCATGCGCTCGCGCTGCTCCACGGGCGGCATCACAAGGGCGCGGTACAGGGCTTCGGCGCCCTGCTCGATGTGGTAGGGGTTGATGATCAGCGCTTCATGCAGCTCGCGCGCGGCGCCCGTGAATTGGCTCAGCACCAGCACGCCCAGCTCGTCGTCGCGGGCGGCGATGAATTCCTTGGCCACCAGGTTCATGCCGTCATGCAAGCTCGTCACCATGCACACTTCGGAAGCGCGGAAATAGCGCTGCAAATCGTCCTGTCCATGGTGCTCGGCTTTCAGCAGGATGGGCACGTAGTTGCCGCTGCCGAAGCGTCGGTTGATGCGTTCGACCATCTTGCGCACCCGGGCGTCGAAACTTTGATATTCATCGAGCGAAGCGCGGCTGGGGGCGGCAATTTGCACGAAGGTAAAATTGCCCACCATGCCAGGCTGCTGTTCCAGCATGCGCTCGACGGCCTGGAAGCGTTCGACGATGCCTTTCGTGTAATCGAGGCGGTCCACGCCGATGCCCAGCAAGTGGTCGGGCGCCACGCCCAGTTCGCTGCGGATTTGCGCGCGGCACGTGGCCACGTCGGGCTGCGCCGTATCATCGTCGGGCCAGGCGATGGAAATCGGGTAATCCTCGACCTGCGTCATCTCGCCGCCGTAGGAAATAGTCGACGCTTCCGGCTCGATACGGGTTTCCAGGTAGCGGTCCACCGTTTCCAGGAAATTCTTGCGGTGGAATGGCGTATGGAAACCGAGAATCGTGCTGCCCAGCAAGCCGTCGAGGATTTCTTCGCGCCATGGACAGATGCCGAACGATTCCGAATTCGGCCAAGGGATATGCCAGAAGGTAATAATCGTCGCCTTCGGCAAGGCTTCGCGCACCATGCGCGGCAACAAGGCAAAGTGGTAATCCTGCACCAGCACGACGGGGTTGTCCGTCTTCGCCTCGGCGATCACGGCGTCGGCGAAGCGGCGGTTGACTTTTACATACTGCTCCCAGTCGGACGAGCGGAACACGGGGCGCACATGGGCGATATGGCACAGCGGCCACATGCCTTCATTGGCGAAGCCATAATAATAGCCCTGCTCTTCCTCTTGCGTCAGCCACACGCGGCGCAAGGTATAGCTGGGATTGTCGGGCGGCACGGGGACATGGTCGAGCTTATCGACCGTCTCGCGGTCGGCGGAACCGGCGCCATGCGCGATCCACGTGCCGGAACAGGCGCGCATCACGGCTTCCACGGCCGTCACCAGGCCGCTGGCCGGGCGCTGCACCGCAATACCATTCTCCGTTTTGGTGTGGATGTAAGGCTCGCGGTTCGACACCACCAGCACCTGGTCGCCCTGCAAGTCCGCTTCCAGCAAGGCGCGCAGCTTGTCCGGCGTCCAGTCGGACGACCAGCCGTTATCGCCCTGGCGTTCCAGGTGGTATTCCTGCAGCAATTCGCGCAAGTCGCCGATCAGCGGCTGCATTTCCGGCGGCGGCGCGGGCACGGCGGCGGGAGCGGCGGTGGCCACTGCGCCATTACTTTTCGGCAGTAATTCGCCCCGTAAAATTTCCTTCACGGCCGACAGCCAGCCGCGCCAGCTCAAGTGCGCGACGAACACGGTCATCAGGGAAATCAGCACGGCCAGCACGGCCAGGAAGGCAAATATAAAACGTTTGGTATCCGTATTGCGGCGCTCGACAAAGCTCATGTCCTGCACCAGCACCAGGCGTCCCAGCTGCGATGCATCCTGCATCACGGGCGTTTCGCTGAGGTGGACTTGGCCTTGCGGCAATTGCGCCAGGGATTTGTACAGGCCTCCCGTAGGAGGCGTGCTCCAGCAGCCGATGGAGGCCGGGTATTGCGCGGATTGGTACAGCAAGTGGCCCGCGTTGTCGCAAAAGCCGATGGCGATCAGGCGTTCGTCGCGCGTGGCGCCCTGGAACAGTTCGCTGATGCGGGTGGCGTCTTGCGCGGGCAGGTATTCAGTGAGCGAGGGCCGGAGGGTTCCAGCGAGCAATTCTGCTCGGCTGTCGAGATCGCGCACATACCAGCGCAGGGTGATGTTGTCGAGCAGGGGTACTACGATATAGGCAAACAGTCCCAGCACCAGGGCCAGTGGCAGGATGAAGCGCAAGGACATTCGGAGTGATCGTACTATCATCGTTTTCCTTTGCAAAAACAAAAAGCATGGCAAGTATGACTATGTTTCCGCTGCGGCGACGCCCGTTTGCTTTCCGTATTGAAACGTCAACGTGACATGGCGCAGCGCAGCAATTTCGTCCAGTATCCACGTTGACGCAAGTCTTATCCGTACGGCAACGCACGCCCCCGTTACGCCATCTGCCCGTAAAATACCCGCTTCCGACATCCCTCACCAATCCAGTCTAAGGAGTTTTCGCCTATGGATCTCAGCACGTTCCACTCGCTGATGGGAGGCCCGCTGCGCTCGGCGCTGACCGTGCTCGTTTCCGCCCTGCTCGTCACCGTGGTCGCCATCGGCGTGCACCGGGCCGGCATCGGCTTGCTGAAAAGACTGGCCAATGGCCGACCGTTCACCACCAACGCCACGCGCGTGGCCTTCCGCGCCAGCCAGCTGTGCGTGATCGTCTTCGGCTTGCGCATGGTGCTGGCCGGCGCGCCCGACGACACGCCTGGCCTCGTTGCCATGTCGCACATGGCCAGCGTGGCGCTGATCATCGCGCTGACCTGGCTGGCCATGCAATGCATCCAGGCCCTCTCCATCACGATTTCCGAAGTCAATCCCGTCGACGTGGCCGACAACCTGCGCGCGCGCCGCCTGATCACCCAGGCCCGCGTGCTCACGCGCAGCGCGCACGCCATCGTCGTGATCCTGGGCCTGGCCTTCGTGCTGCTGACCCTGCCCGGCGCGCGGCAGATCGGCGCCAGCCTGCTGGCCTCGGCCGGCGTCGCGGGCCTGGTGGCCGGTATCGCTGCCCGTCCCGTGCTCGGCAATTTCATTGCTGGGCTGCAAATTGCGTTTTCGCAACCGATCCGCATCGATGACGTGCTGATCGTCAATGGCGAATGGGGCAAGGTCGAGGAAATCAAGGGCACCTATGTCGTCGTGCGCGTATGGGACGAGCGGCGCCTGATCGTGCCGCTGCAATGGTTCATTGAAAATCCGTTCGAGAACTGGACGCACAGCTCGTCCACACTGCTGGGCACGGTGTTCCTGTGGCTCGATTTCAGCATCCCGCTCGAACCGCTGCGCGCGGAACTGGCGCGCATTTGCGAATCCGCCACGCAATGGGATGGCCGCGTCTGCACGGTGCAGGCGACGGATTCGAACGAGCGGGCCGTGCGCGTGCGCTTTCTGATCAGTGCGGCAGATTCGGGCCTGGCTTTCGAACTGCGCTGCCTCGTGCGCGAGCAGATGCTGGCCTTCATCACCACCCACTACCCGCACGGCCTGCCCCGCTTGCGCTCCACGCACGACCCCATCGAGGTGCATGCGATGCAGGCGCAGAACGACAGCGTGTCGCTGCACAAAGCATAAAAAAACCTGCGGCGCGCTGCCCTGGCCCGCGCGCCGCTAAAATAAGGCGCATGAGCACCACCGCCTGGTTCATCCTGATCGGCTGCCTGATGCTGGCGCGCGGCCTGGGCGCCGACAGCATCGCGCGCCTGCCATTGACTTCGGCCATGGCTTACCTGGGCGTGGGCCTGCTGCTGGGCCCCATGTTCCTTGGCCTGTTTTCCTTCGACCTGGTGCGGCAGGCGCCGCTGCTGGAAACCCTGACGGAAATCGCCGTCCTCATCTCCCTGTTTTCCGCCGGCGTCAAGATGCCCGTGCCTTTCAGCCTGGCGCGCTGGCTGCCGTCGCTGCGCCTGGCGTGGCTGTCGATGGCCATTTCCGTGGCCCTGGTGGCCGCGTTCGCCTACTGGGTGCTGGGCCTGCCCCTGGGCGCGGGCGTGCTGCTGGGCGCCATCCTCGCGCCCACCGACCCCGTGCTGGCCACCGACGTGCAGCTGCGCCATGCGGGCGACAGCGAGCAATTGCGCTTCATCCTGACCAGCGAGGCGGGCATGAACGACGGCAGCGGCTTTCCCTTCGTCATGCTGGGCCTGGGCTTGCTGGGCCTGCATGAGCTGGGGCCGCACGGCGCCACCTGGCTGTGGCGCGACTTGCTCTGGGCCAGCGCGGGCGCCATCGCCCTGGGCGCGGCCGGCGGCGCGCTGCTGGCCTGGCTGGGCTGGCAGGTGCGCGCCAAGGAACCGAAGCACGCCATGCTGGACGACCTGGCGGCGCTGGGCTTGATCGCCCTCGTGTATGGCCTGGCCACGTGGCTGCACGCGTGGGGCTTCTTGGCCGTGTTCTTTGCCGGCGTGGCCTTGCGCCAGACGGAACTGCGGCTGGCCGGCGCGCCAAAAGACCGGCAAGGCTTGCTGCAGGCCGAGGACACCCACGCCGTGTCCGCCGCCAGGCCGCACGACAGCGACGTGCCGCTGACCGTCAGCGGCGAATCGCTCGTCTTCAAGGAACACCTGGAACGCCTGTCCGAACTGACCCTGGTGCTGCTGCTGGGCGGCGCCGTCACGGCCGCCGCCTGGAGCTGGCAGGCGTGGAGCGTGGCCCTGTTCCTGCTGCTGGTGGCGCGCCCGGCCAGCGTGATGCTCGGTTTGCTGGCTTCGGGCACCAGCGTGCGCCTGCGCGGGCTGGCCGCCTGGTTCGGCGTGCGCGGCATCGGCTCGCTGTACTACCTCAGCTATGCCATCGCGCATGGCTTGCCGCGTCCCCTGGCGCGCGAGCTGGCCGACATCACCCTGGTCGTCGTCATCCTGTCCATCGTCGCGCACGGCCTGACGGTCAAGCCTTTGCTGGAACGCTACTGGCGCAAATAACGGATGCAAATAGGCGCCGGCGATCCCCCTTTGTCATTGCTGCACAGCAATGTTTTGTCAATTGCCCCTATGGCGGGCAGAAATATTGTTAAGATCATTAAAAATGGCAAAAGAGAGAAGCAATGAAACGACGAAGTGTGCTGGGACTGGGCGTCTCACTGGCCCTGCTGCAAACGGGCTGCGCCACCGATCCGGCCAGGCTGGCGTGGGAAACAGAATTTGACGGCTTCATGCGCGACGGCCTGGCCCGCACGGAAACGCCGGGCATGAGCGTGGCCGTGGTGCGCGGCGAACAGACCATTTTCTCGCGCGGCTATGGCTGGGCCGACATCCAGGCCGGCAAGAAGGCCGATGCCAACACGGTGTTCCATGTCGCCTCCGTCAGCAAGCTCGTCACGGCCACGGCCGTCATGATGCTGCTGGAACAGGGCGCCTTCCAGCTCGACGACAAGGTGGCGGCCTATCTGGACTTCCCGCTCATGCATCCGAAGTTTCCCGACGTGCCCATCACCTTTCGGCATTTGCTGAGCCACACCTCGGGCATTTCCGACGCCGTGTACGAAAAGACGACGGCCTTTGCCGTGCAGGGCGACCCGCGATTGCCCCTGCGCGACTTCGTCAAGGGCTATCTGTCGCGCGGCGGCGCCTGGTATGACGCGGACGTGTCGTTTGCCGCCCGACCCGGCACGGAATGGCGCTACAGCAATGTCGGCATCGCCCTGCTCGGCTATCTGGTGGGCCGTTTGAACCCCGACGGCCTCGACGCCTTTGCACACGAGCACCTGTTCGAACCGCTGGGCATGGACAGCACGGCGTGGAATTTGGCCGGCTTGCCGCGGCGCGCCGTCGTGGCCCAGCCGTATGCGCACAAGGAGGCGGGCCTGCAAGTGCTGCCGCCCGTCGGCTATCCGGACTGGCCGGCCGGCCTGCTGCGCAGCTCGGCGCATGACTTCGCCCGTTTCCTGGCCATCTTCAGCAATAACGGCCGGGTCGAAGGCCACCGCTACCTGCAGGACGCCACCCTGCAATTGTTTTTCGCGCCGCAAGCGGCCGCCGTCTCGCCCGCCGATGCATCCGTGCGGCAAGCCCTGGTGTGGCTGCTGCGCGACGTCGATGGCAGGCCGCTGGCCACGCACAGCGGCGGCGACCCGGGTGCCGCGTCCGTCGTCTGCGTGGACCGCGCCAGCAAGACAGCCGTGCTGGCCTTCGCCAACGTCAGTGCCGACAAGGAGTTTCGTTCATTCCAGAAAGAAGTCGTGCTGCGCCTGCTGGCCCATGGCGGCAGCGGCGTGCTGGCGCGGTAGGCATGCCGCTTGTGTGAGCGGGCGCACGGTAGCGTACAAGCAAGAAAGTATGCTGTGCTGGTCAGACTTGACACTCAACGAGGAGACCAGCATGACGAACCGCATCGGCAACAAGGACGTGGCGCAACAGCGCAGCAAAAGTGAAAAAGCCCGCATCAAGGCACAGAACATCGCCAGCGAGTTGGTCAAGCGGGCCGAGGCCAGGGCCAAGTACCGCAACGCCGTCAAGGGACAAGCGGGCCAGCCGGGCCAGCCCGCTCCTGCTGGCTAGGCCCCGAACCAGCCGCGCAGTTTTTCGGCGGCCCGTTCCTTGACCTCGGCCGTGATGTAGGTGGCGACCGTGGCGACGGCCGCCGCCAGCACGGCCAGGTCATCCGCATAGCCGACCACGGGCGTGATGTCGGGAATCGCATCGATGGGCGAAATGAAATAGCCGAGCGCGCCATAGATGGCCGTCTTGGCCCACAGTGGCGTATTCGGCTGCTGCGCCGCGTAGTACAGCCACAGGGCTTTTTCGATGACTTCGCGTCCCGCCGTCTTGGCGAACTTGACGACCTTGTCCCAGAAGCTGTCATCCGTGTATTTCTTTTCATACTGCTTGTCGGCCTGGGGGGCGTGGTCTTCTTCCAGATTCTTTTTTCTGCCAAACATCTGCTGCTCCTGTCTGTGCCGCGCACGGCGTTACGAATGCGCACCTTAGCATAACGGCGCGACGGGTGCGCGGCCTGCAAGGTACCTTATATCCATGGAAATATCCGCCACCACCACGGCCCGCGCGGCCGGCCTGCGCTACACGGGCGACCATCAAAGCGGCATCGCCAGATTGGGCAAGCCCGGCAAGTTCCGCTACCGCGACACGGACGGCCATATCCTGCGCGATGCCGCCACCCTGGCGCGCATCAAGGCGCTGGCCATACCGCCGGCCTGGACGGACGTGTGGATCTGCCCGCACGCCAACGGCCACCTGCAGGCGACGGGACGCGACGCGCGCGGCCGCAAACAGTACCGCTACCACGCGCGCTGGCGCCAGGTGCGCGACGAAGTGAAATACGAGCGCATGCTCAGCTTTGGCCGCGCCCTGCCCGCCATCCGCGCCGCCGTCGCGCGCGGCATGCAGTTGCCGGGTTTGCCCCGTGAAAAAGTGCTGGCCACCATCGTCCACCTGCTGGAATTGACGATGATGCGCATCGGCAATGAAGAATACGCGCGCACGAACAAAACGTTCGGCCTGACCACCCTGCGCACGCGCCATGTGCAGGTCGACGGCAGCGCCGTGGCCTTTCACTTCAAGGGCAAGAGCGGCGTGCGCCACGATATCCGCCTGAGCGACCGGCGCCTGGCCAGGGTGCTGCAGCGCATGCGCGAACTGCCGGGCCAGGAACTGTTTCAATATGTCGATGAGGACGGTGCGCGCCATGGCGTCGATTCGGGCGACGTCAACGACTACCTGCGCGAGGTGACGGGCGAAGACTACACGGCCAAGGATTTCCGCACCTGGTCCGGCACCCTGCTGGCCGCGCTGGCCCTGCAGGCGTTCGAACAGGTCGATTCCGATGCGCAAGCGAAGAAAAACATCGTGCAGGCGATCGAGTCCGTGGCGAAAAAGCTGGGCAACACGCCGACGATCTGCCGCAAGTGCTATGTGCACCCGGCCGTGCTGGAATCGTATCTGGATGGCAGTTTATTGGAAGGCATGCGCGCGCGGGCGCGGCAGCAGATGCAGGACGATTTACAGGCGCTGGCGCCGGAGGAAGCGGCCGTGCTGGCCTTGCTGCAGCAGCGGCTGCAGGGTGCGCTCAAGCCTGGCGCGCGGGCTGCGGCTGGCAGCGTACCGACAGTGTGAGGGCGTCGCTGCTGCAGATGGGCAAGGCGCCGTGGCCAGCATCGCGCGCCACGGGCGCCGGCGCGGCGTCGCTGGCCGGCGCCTCGACCGTCGTCATCCAGGTGGCCGCCAAGGTCGAGAAGGTAAACAGGCAGATCAGCAGGAAAGGCTTGTTCACGTGGAGGGACTGGCCTGGCTTTTGCATCGCATACTCCGTCGGACTGGTTGGCTGTTTCAGCATGGACACGATCATCGCGTGTTTCCGCAAGGCATACAATCAGACAGTTTCGACAAGACGGGTAGGACAGCGCTGACAGGCTCAGCCATAAAGACCTGTGTCGGCAGATTTGACACCTGCTCCCGCCCGCATCCGCCAAGCCCTTGTTTTTACAGCACAATTGATACAGGAACGCTTCCTGCTTGACCTCCTGCCTGGGCACGCTTGGCGCCAGTCAACGGGGGAACGATCATGAGCTTTATAAAACAGGCGCTGCTGGCGCTGCTGCTATGCGCGATGTCTGCCGCGCATGCCACCAGCATCGGCTACACGGCAACATCGCTGGGCGGCACGCAGTGGCGCTACGACTATACGGTCAGCAATACCACGCTGGCCATTCCCATCGAGGAATTCACCTTGTTCTTCAGCGTGGGCCAGTACGCCAACCTGCACAGCGTCTCCACGCTGCCAGGCTGGGACGTGCTGCTGGTGCAGCCCGACCCAGCCATTCCAGGCGACGGCTACCTCGACGCGCTGGCGCTGGCCGGCGGCATCGCGCCCGGCGCCACGGCCACGGGCTTTTCCGTCACCTTCGATTACCTGGGCGCGGGCAGCCCTGGCGCCCAGCCGTTTTCCATCCTCGATCCTGTCTCCTTCATCGAGCTCGAGGCGGGCATCACGCAGCCGGCCGCCGTCGCCCTGCCCTCCACCCCATGGCTGTTGCTGGCGGGCGTACTGGCCATGGCCTGCCTGCGGCGCCGGCAACTGGCGGGCGCCGCGCTGGCCACAGGGCTGGCAATGGGCCTGTGCGCCTGCGGCGGGCCGAACGATCCCACGCAAGCACCCGCGCCAAAGGTCATGCTGGCCGCCGCCGCGACCAGCACCACCGCCCAGGCCGCCGGAGACCTGGAAGTGACCTTGCTGGAAAAAGTGGCCGAACAGCGCGTCAGCCGCACGGCCTGGGACTATACCTACCGCGTGCACATCCGCAACAATGGCGGCGAAGCGGCCAGCAATCTGCAAGCCGTGCTGGCCAGCGCGCCTGCAGGCTGCACCATCATCGATGGCGAGGTGCAGGCCGGCAGCATCGGCGCGGGCGCCACCGTCACGCCCACCGACACCATCACCCTGCGCATCGAGCGCAACATCCCCTTCCAGAGCGCCGGTCTGACGTGGACCTTCAGCACCGGCGCCGGCCTCGTCCTCGCCCCCGTGCGGCCCGCGCAAGTGGTCGTGCTGCCGCTGGCCGGGCTGGGCTTTCCCGACGGCGCCGACAGCGTCAAGGCCAGCGGCGCCGTCACGGACGTGCTGCTGCAGGACGGCAGCCTGCGCTTTTCCACGCCCGGCGACACGGGCGTAGACCAGCACGCGCAATTTACCCTCAGCAAGGGCGGCAAGACCACCACCCTGGACTTGCTGATCCAGACGGCACTGCCCACGGCCGTGGAAACCTATGTGGAGCCGGACGACGATGGTAACCTGCCCTCCGCGGCGCCCGTGCTGGCCATCACGGGACTGGGGCCGAACAACCGGTTGCAGCCGGGCGCCCTGGGGTTCCGCCTGATGGGCGCGGCCCCGATCACGCTGCAGGATGACAGCGACGGCCTGCTGTCGACCCCGAATGGCCTGGCCATCAGCCTGAAGACCTACTGGACGTTCGATGCGGCCAGCGGCACCTTCAGCATCAGCGCCACGGCCATGCAGCAACTGCTGGCCTCCTTGCCCAACGGCAGTTATGACCTGAACCTCAATTTCGTCTCGCAGGATGGCGAATTCACGGCCAGCTATGCCTTGATCGTCATCAAGTCCGGCATCGTGCTGCAAGGACAGTTGCGCACGCCGGCAGGCGGCAATGCCACGGGGCTGGCCGGCAAGAAAATGTTATTGGCCGGCTATAACAACCACCAGCGCCAGGTGGCCGTGGTCGACGCCACGGGCGCCTTTCACTTCGATGGCGTGCTGCCCGATACCTACCAGCTGACCTTGAACGACCTCGTCCACCCGAACGTGGTCAGCGTCAGCGCCGTCGTGTTTGAGAACAGCAGCAGCGTCAACGTCGGCATCGTCTACCCGTACGGGGCCGGCCTGGCCCTGCGCGCCGAGGCAAAGACCTATGTGGCAGGCAGCGTCACGCAGGATGGCGCCGGGCCGCGCGCGCGCGAAGTGCCCGCCGGCCCCCGCGCCGCGGGCGACGCCACGCCGCAGGATGACGAGGGCAGCAAGACGTTCACGGCCACGGCGGCCGCGCAAAACCAGACCATCACGACGCCCGTCGCCTTCACGGTACCGAAAGGCACGAAAAACGTGGGCGTGAAAATCACCGTCAGCACGGCCGAGTATCCCACCTACACGACGGCGCAAAGCCAGTACAACGATACCTGGTCGTACGCCGTGACGGGGCTGCCCGGCGTCAACCTGGCCGCCACGGGCGCCGTCAACCAGACGCACTTCACGCAAGGCACCATCGTCAGGACGGAGTGCGTCGACGTCAACAAGCAAACCGAGGCTGGAGCCTTGAGCCTGGGCGGCAACGTCAGCGCCACGAATATCGGCGACAGCGCCCTGGCCACCGTGACGACGGTGGAACTGAGCCTCGCCTGCAAGGGCTTGAAGGTGACGCTGGCGAAGTTCAGCTCGCCGAACCAGGCCGCCCACCCCGTGCTGCAGCCGATCAAGCTGACGGGCAATCTGGCGGGGCCGTATGTATCCGTGTCGCAAGGAACGGCCACGGCCACGCACACCGTGCCGCTGGAATTGCACTACACGCCGGCGGCGGCAACGATTACGGAAGTCAACATCGGCATCTCGTCGGGCGGCGGCGATCCCGCCTTCAGCACGGAGAATTTATTGTCCCAAACGAATACCAAGACTGCCGGCACAGTGAAATTCCCCAGCCTGGTGCTGCCAGCCTTTGCCGGCGCCAAGCTCGACAAGAAGGCCGTCGTCACGGTGCGACTGAAAGGCAGCATCGACAATGTCGATGCCAGCTCCGACCCGGCCGAAGGGGGGCAAGTGGAGTTCAAGGGCGACACGGCCTACACCCCCCTGTACCTGGCCAACGACGAGGCGGCGCTGGCGGCGCGGCGCTACGGCACGCGCGATGCGGGCGGCGATTCGTGGGCCACGCGCCTGGCCATCGCCTGGCTGGCGGGCAAGCCCTACCGTTTCGACGACATCAGCGGCCAGCACGTGACGCAGACGGCAACGGGCCGTTCCATCCTCGGCCACAGCGGCCACAGCGACGGCCAGCAGATCGACTTGCGCTACGCGGACGGCGCGGGCGGCTACACGGACGCGCTGGGCGGCCAGAACGATGGCGCCGCCATTCACCAGCTGATCAATGCCGCGAAGGCGGAAGTGGTGGCCAACCCCGCGCAAAAGCCGAAACTGGCCGCCCTGCTGGCGTGGATCGCGGCGAACCGCGCCATGCTGGACTTGGAAGCGGCGCCGGCCAGCACGCGCGTCATCTACATCGGCCCCAGCTTCATCAAACTGGCCCTCGTCGACGGACGTTTTTCCGCCGCCCCGACCGACCATATCCCCGGCGCTGGCACCTGGACCAAGCCGGCAAAGGTGCACATCGAGGCGGGACACCTGAGCCACTGGCACATCAGCATCACGGCCCATCCGTAAGCAAGGTCAGGCGGGCAGATCGGACAGTTCCAGCTCCGAAAAGCCCGCCCGGCGCCGCGCTTCCAGATTGAACGGGCCGCGCAGGGTCGGCGCTTCGTAGCGCAGCGCCAGCTCGGCATAGGTGGCGCGCAGCTCCAGGCCCCTTTGATCGCACAGGTAGCCGTACCAGCGGTTGCCGATCTCCACGTGCCCCACTTCATCGCGCAGGATGATGTCGAGGATGGCGGCGGCGGCCATGTCGCCCGCCTGCGCCAGCTTGGCGCGCAGCGGCGGAATCGCGTCCAGGCCCCGCGCTTCCAGGGTGCGCGGCACGAGCGCCATGCGCGCCAGCACGTCGCCGCGCGTCTTGTCGACCATTTCCCACAGGCTATCGTGGCCGGGAAAGTCGCCGTACGTGTGGCCCAGCACCTGCAAGTGCGCCTGCAGCATGGCAAAGTGCGTGGCTTCCTCTTTTGCCACGCGCAGCCAGTCCGTATAGTAATCAAAGGGCAAATCGGGGAAGCGCCACAGGGCGTCGAGCGCCAGATTCATCGCATTGAATTCGATGTGCGCGAGCGCGTGAACCAGCATGGCGCGCCCTTCCGGCGTGATCATCGAACGCCGCCCCACCAGGCGCGGCGGCACCAGTTCCGGACGCTCGGGACGCCCTGGCACGGGGCCGGTCGGCGCCAGCGGCGCCTGCGCATCGAGCGCAAGCTGTGCTTCGGCCATGGCCGCCACCATCGCCACCTTCGTTGCCGGATCCGGTTCGAGCAGGCAGGCGAGCGCATCCGTTCGCAGTTCCTGTGGCGGCGTGGAGGTCAATGGAGATGATGCGTGCATGGTGCTTCCTTCGTGCGCGTTCTTGAACAAGGCGCGCAGTGTATCAAATTGCCTGCCCCAGCAGCCAGTCGAACAAGGCCTGCACTCTTGCCGGCAGAGGTGTCCGCGCGGCGTGCACGAGGTAATACGCCTGCGGGCCGGCCAAGGCAAACCCGCCAAACGGCAGGATCAGCTGGCCGCTGTCCAGCCATGGCTGCACCAACTGGCGCCGGCCCATGGCCACGCCCGCGTGGTGGATAGCCGCCTGCGCGCACAGGTCGGCGCGGTCGAATCGCAGGCTGCGCGCGGGCAAACTCACCTCGGGCGCCTGCCCGTTTAGCCACAAACGCCACTCGGCATCGGGCGCGCAGGCGGGCCAGGCCAGGGTGTCGTGCAGTACCGTCGCGCCGGGCAAGTTGCGTGGCGCATCCAGCAAGCCGTGCTGGCGCGCATATTGCGGGCTGCAGACGGGCGCCAGCCATTCATCCATCAGCTTGCGCGAGGCCAGGCCGGGAAAGCTGCCGTCGCCATAGTGCAAGGCCAGGTCGACCTGGCCGGCGCGAAAGTCGACACTATCATTGCCCACGCGCAAGTCCATCGACACGTCCGGATATTGCGCAGCGAAGCCTGCCAGCCGCGGCACCAGCCAGCATTGCGCAACAGATGGGCGCGCATGCACGGTGACGCTGCCTGCCAGCGTGTCGCCGCCGGCCAGGGCCGCGTGCAGGCTGTCCCAGCCACTTTGCAGGGCGGCGAAGATGCGTTCGCCGTCTTGCGTCAGCCTGACCTGGCGCGTCAGGCGCTCGAACAGCCGCAAGCCCAGGCTGCTTTCCAGCCGGGCGATGCGGTGGCTGACGGCGCTGGGCGTCAGCGCCAGTTCCTGCGCCGCCAGCGCGAAACTGGCGTGGCGCGCCGCCACAAGAAAGGTGTGCAGGTTGGCGAACTGGCTGGCCGTCAGCGTGGCCCTGAGCGGCGCGCCGGCCGGCATCAAACGGCTCCGGCCGCCAGCAAGGCGCGGCCGCGCGCCACGTAGGCGTCCATTTCCGCCTGCGGCACCATACTGCCGCCCGTGCCCCACACCAGGTGCGTGGCCTGGGCCAGATTCGGTTGATATTGCGATGCGGCCAGCACGGGCTGGATGCCGGCGAAACCGGCCACGGCGGACGGTTCCAGGCGCAAGCCTTGCGTTTGCTCAAGCGTCGCCAGCAAGCGGTACAGTTCTTCATCCGTGACAGTGGCGTAGCCGTCGATCAGCCGCTGCATGGCGCGTCCGACGAAGCCGGACGGGCGTCCCACGGCCAGACCATCGGCGGCCGTCAGGTTGTCGATGCCGATTTCCTGCACGCTGATGCCATCATGCAAGCCCGTGTGCACGCCCAGCAGCATGCACGGCGAGTGGGTCGGCTCGACAAACACACAGTGAACCGCGTCGCCAAAGGCCAGCTTCAAGCCGAAGGCCACGCCGCCGGGACCGCCACCCACGCCGCACGGCAGGTAGACGAACAGCGGGTGCTGCGCATCGACCGCGACACCAAGTGTCACGAACTGGGCTTTCAGGCGCTGCCCCGCCACCGCGTAGCCGAGGAACAGATCGTGCGAGTTTTCATCGTCGACGAAGTGGCAAGTCGGATCGTTTTCCGCCTGTTTGCGCCCCGCTTCCACGGCCACGCTGTAGTCGGTCGGGTATTCGACGACGGTCACGCCATGGCTGCGCAATTTATCTTTCTTCCATTGCCGCGCGTCGGCCGACATGTGCACGGTGGCGCGAAAGCCCAGGCGCGCGCTCATGATGCCGATCGACAAGCCCAGATTGCCCGTGGAGCCGACGGCGATCGCATACTGGCCAAAGAAAGCGCGCACGGCATCGCTGGCCAGCAGGCTGTAATCATCGCCCTCTTTCAGCAAGCCGGCGTCGAGCGCCAGCATTTCCGCATGTTTCAGCACTTCATAAATGCCGCCGCGCGCCTTGATCGAGCCGGAAATGGGCAAATGGCTATCCTGCTTGAGCCACAGCTGACCGCTCGTCATGCTTGATGCCAAACCCAGCGCCGCCTGCATGGCCGGCAGCGGCACGACGGGCGACTCGATGATGCCGCCGCTGGCCTGCGTTTCCGGAAACGCCCTGGCCAGATAGGGCGCGAAACGCGCCAGGCGTGCGCTGGCGTCGGCCACGTCAGCCGCCGTCAAGCCCACGTCATTCAAGGCCTCGGCAGCGGGTGCGATGGCGGGATTGAACCAGCTCAAGGGCTGCAAGGCCATCAATTCTGTAATCAGGGGAAATTTTTCGCGCAGCGCGGAGATGGCGGAAGTGGGCAGCATGGCAAGCTCGTCAAGGAAGAAGCCATGATTAGACCGCATCCTGACGCCGCTGGCAAACGATGCTTGCTCAGGCGATGGATGACCACAGATCATCTGTGATGCCGCGACAGAAAAAAAACAGGCTAGTCGCCAGGGGCAGGAGCCCTGGATTTTCTGCTGCTCAAGAACGATGCGATGAACACGGCTGGAAAACAGGCCAGCCAAAGATAGCATCCGGCACCGAATCCCAGCACTTCATAGGAACCATTATCACTAGGAATTGTCTTGATGCCAAAGGCTGTCAGTGCCAGCGCAAAGCCAAAAAAGGCGGCCAGCTTGGCGGCACTGGGCTTGTCTTTCGAGAAGTACATGGCAAAAATAAGCAGCGGATTGGCAAACCAGGCAAAACTGCCAGCCAACGGCCCTAACCAGCCGAGCAATAATACGCCCCCACCCAGCAAGACTTCGTGGGAGTGCACGATTGCCGTCAAGAACAGCGATACCACATACGCGACAACAGTCAGGGACAGCACGATGGCGGCGGCATCTTCGCCAAGCAGTTTGCGGGGAAAAATACTTATCTCCTTATGGTTCACACGGCACGGAGCCAGCTTCCTACCCGCACAGGCCTCGCTATCGCACCTGGACGGCACATGCCGGCAACAGGACGCCATGCAGCATAACAAATTACCAAGAAGAAACATACGCACATTGTCACGACCACCTGGCTTTCGCCTATGCGGTGAGTTCGGCAGGCGCCTTCCACCTGCCGCAACGGCAGCTGGAAGGCGCCATTGCGCTTAGAACGTCAGCTGCAGCCCCAGATCAATCGACCGGCCCTCGGCCGGCAAGGCTTGCAGCGCGCCGCCGTTCGCCTTCAAGCCCGACAGATACACGCCACCGAGCGGGTCCGCATACGCGCGGTTGAACAGGTTGCTGACACCGGCGCTCAGGCTGGCCATCTTGTTCAATGCCACGCTGCTGCGCAGGTTGACGAGCGCGTAGCCGCCCGTTTCCGGTTCGAAGCGGCGCGCATCGACCTTGTCCTTGCGGACCACGATCTTCGTTTCGATGCGGCTGCTCCAGGCCCCCAGCTTGTGCTCGACGGCCAGCAAGGCGTTGAACGGCATCATGCGGTACAGGTCGCCGCCATCGCTGCGCTTGCCCCGCGTGTAAGCGGCATTGCCCGTCGCCATGAAGCGGCCCCAGCGCGCGCTGCTGGCCAGCGGCAACTGCCACGCCACATTGGCGCCATACAACTTGGCGTCGTGGTTGGCAAAGCGCAGCAAGTTGCCGTTGGCACCCATTTTCATGTACGGATGGAAAGACGCCAGCACGTCGACGTCGATGTAATTGTCGACCTTGCTGTAATAGGGATTGACGCGCAGGAACCAGCCCTCCTCGCCGCCGCCATGCCAGTCGGCCGTGAATGCCGCCGTATAAGCCGTCTCGGGTTTCAGGTCGATATCGCCCACATAGCCGTTGCCGTCGCCAAACCAGTTGGTCATGGTCATGGCCATCGAGCCGCGGCCCCAGGAATAGCGCTCGTACAGGTTGGGCGAGCGCACCTTGCGCGCCAGCGCGAATTCATAGCTGCTGGCAAGATCCGGCGTGAAGGTAGCTTGCGCCGAAGCATCGATATTCGTGTCGCGCTGGCTGCGGCTGCGCGCATTGAAGGCCTTGGCGGCCATCAGGTCCGGCATGTTCATCATATTGGTGCCGTACGATTGCACGTCGCCCGCATCCATGCGCACGGATTCGCCGCGCAAGCCCAGCACGCTCGTCCAGCGCGCATCATGGCGCGTTTCCAGCTCGCCAAACAGCACGGTGCGGTCGCGCTTGCCATCGTTGATGTTCAGATAGGTGCGCGGCCCCATCATCATGGAACCGGGCACGGCCGGCCAGTAATCGTCGAGGCGGAAGCCATGCCACTCCTGGCCCAGGCGCAACTCGCCCGCGCTCATGGGCAGGCTGGCCATCAGCGCATAGCCAGTATTGCGTCCATGCGTAATCATCGGCATCGAACCCTTGCGCTCGGGCGAGAAAAAGCCCATTTCATGGTCCGTCTGCTGCCAGTAGGCGCGCGCGTCGAGCACGCCCCAGCCGAATTCGCCTTTGTAGGCGAGATTGGCGAACTGGCCATGGTTATCCGTCATGTCCATGTACTGGTTGGGGAAGCCCTGATACGGAATGTGCTGCACGCCGGCGCGCAGGGTCAGCTGCTGGCCATCGCGCTTGGCCGCCAGCACGATGGACTGGTTGATGCTTTCATACATGCTGGCCAGCACTTTATTGCCGTGACCGTCTTCATAGCTGTGTCCGCGCGTGTAAGCGCCGCTGTAGCCGATGCTGAGCACGTCGCTGGCGGCCGAGGCGTTCACGCTGGTCGCCACGCTGTTGTTGACGCTGCGGCCCGACACGGCAAAGCTGCCTTGCGTCAGCAGGCCCGCACCGGGCTGGGCGAACACGGGGGCGTTCGATTGCACCTCGATGGTGCCGGCGATGCTGTCGCCACCCGCGCTGACGGGTGTCACGCCCGCGATCAACTTGATGCGCTGCACCTGCTGCGGATCGATGTACGACAGCGGCGCATTCATGTGATTGGCGCAGGCCGACGTCAGTTCCATGCCGTCGATGCGGATCTTGATACGGTCATCGGCAAAGCCATTCACGACGGGCAAGCCGGATACGCCGCCGCCTGCCGCCACGCTGTAGCCGGGTGTGCTGCTGAGCATCAGGGCCGTGTCGGCGGCGGGACGGTAGCCGTCGCCGATGGCCGTGACGATGACTTTCATTTCAGGCAGTACCTGTTCAGTGCGCGTTTGCGCCACGGCGGGCATGGCGATGGCGAGGGAAATCAATAACGGTAAATGTTTCATGGTGCTGCTTTCAGATTCTGTATGGGCAAGACGAACAGGCGCAAGCGCAGCACAGCACATTGCCGCGCGGCACAAGGCAGTTCAGGGAAAGGACAGATCAGAAAGCGGCGGGCGGACCGCGAGGCTGGACAGGCGTCCAGGCAAACAGGGGTGTGGCGGATTGGTAGAACAGCTCGGGCAGCAAGCCCGTGAGGATTTCTCCGGAAGCGAGCACGAGGGTCGTGGGCGGCATCGACAAGGTGTCGGCATGCATGCTGCAGCACGGGCAATCGCCCATGCGCATGCCGCCCTTGGAGGTATCGGGGGCGTCGGTATTGAATGTTGCGGGCAGCATATTCATGCCGCCCGCCACCGAACAGATTTCCAGGCTGGGCACGGCCAGGCCGCTGGCGACCGTCAGCGCGCGCGACACCGTAGGGGCGAGCGTGGCCAGGAAGATGGCGATACACGCGATCCACAGGACAATGCTGGCCTTGCCTTTGCTGATGAACATGGCAACATTGTATCAGCGCAAGGCCCCTGCGCACAGGGCGCAAGTCAAACCTTGCTTACAAATCGACCTTCATGCTCAGCTTGATGGCGCGCGGCGCGCCCGACGCCAAACGCGTGCCGGCGCCGGCCCAGTAGCGCTTGCCGGCCGCATTTTCCACATTCAGCTGCCACACGACGGCCTTGTCCAGCACGCGGCTCGCATAGCGGGCGCCGGCGCTGAACAGGCTCACGCCACCTAAGAAGGCCTGGTTCAGGTCGTTGACGGGACGGGCGCTGTAGTAATACGCGCCGCCGTTGACGGACAGGCCCGGCACGGCGTCAAACGCGTAAGCGAGGAAGGCGCTGGCCGTGCGTTTCGACGCGTTTTCCGGCGCCTTGCCGTTGTAGTCGGCATTGATGTGCGCAAAGCGAGGGTCGAGGAACTGGGCCGAGGTCTGCCACGACAACTGACGCGTCAGCTTGCCCTGGGTCGACAGTTCCAGGCCACGGTAGCGCTGTTCACCGTCCGACGTGAACACATTGCCGGCATTCGTGTAGTAGCCGGGGCGCGTGATGTCGAACAAGGCGGCGGAAACCAAAGTGCCGCCCGGCGTCAGCCAGCGCGCGCCCAGTTCCTTTTGTTTACTCACGCCGGGCGCCATCTTGACGCCCTGGTTGACGGTGCCCGTCGGGCCCGTCTCGCCCTCTTCCAGCCCCCGCGCCGTGGACGCATAGAACGACAGCTCGGGCGTGGCCTTGTAGATCAACGAGGCCATCGGCGTCGTCTTGCTGACGTCGTAGTGGCTGGCGCCTTGGTCGCTTTGATAGCTGCTGCGGCGCACGCCGATGACGCTTTGCCATTGCTGGCTGAAAACCATGCGGTCGAGCGCGTACAAGCCCGTGTCGCGCGTGTCGAGCGCGGCCGTCGTCGGCACCGTCGGTTTGGGACCGAACACGACATTCGTCACGGGGACCGGGTTGTACAGGTTTTGCGAGGCGATCGTGTAATTGCTTTGGTAGATAGCATCTTGCGACTTGTCCGTGCGCGAGGCGCCCAGAGTCAGTTCGTGGGCAACGAAGCCCGTATTAAAATTGCCGGCCAGTTCCGTGCGCAGCAAGTCCGACGCCATCACGCTGTGCTGGATATTGCCCGTGATGCGGCCCGCGCCCGTGGCCAGCGCGGCAGCGTTGTTCAGCCGGAAGATGGCCAGGCGGCGGTCGCGCGCCGTTTCCGAGTGGCCCGCCTCCACCGTCAAGGCCCAGCCATCGGCGATGGCGTAGTCGGCGCGCAATTGCGCGTTTTTCGTTTGTGCTTCGAAATTCGACCAGTCGGGGCCGATCAACTGGCGTGGATCGACGGCGCGCGGCAAGCGGATCACGCCTTTCACGGCCGTGGGCAAGGCCACGCCCGCCTGCTCCGTCACCCTGCGGCGCTCGTATTCCAGGTCGGCCTTGAGCAGCAATTTGTTCGTTACTCTCCAGTCGAGTGCCGTGGAAAGGAAGCGGCGGTTGCCGTTGCCGACATGGTCGAGGTAGGAACCCAGGGTGCCGCCGGCCGCATTCACGCGCACGCCGAATTCCTGTTGCGCGCCAAAGCGGCGCGCCACGTCGACGTTCGCCACGGCACTGCCACGGTCATCGAGGCTCAAGCCCATGCTCGTGACGGGCTGGCTGCCGGCCCGCTTGGTAACGAAATTGACGACGCCGGCTGGCGACGTAAAACCGTAGTACAGGGCCGAGGCGCCCTTCAGCACTTCCACCCGCTCCTTGTTTTCCATGGGTACTTGCGAGAAGTTCATGATGGGCAGGGAACCGTTGAGGCGGTAATTCGTGCGGTTTTCCACGGCGATGCCGCGTATCACCAGCTGATCCCACGTCTCTCCCCCGTTTTGCTGGCGCGTCACGCCGGCCGTGTTACGCACGGCGTCGTACAGGCCGGACACGGCTTGCTGCTCCAGCAATTCGCGCGTGATCACGTTGACGGTCGACGGCACGTCCATGATGCTGGCGCCACGGAAACTTCCCGCCTCCGTGGTCAGCGGCACCAGTCCTTGCGCGCGGGCGCCCGTCACTTGCACGGCTTGCATGACTTTCTCATCGCCAGCCGTCGGCTCGTCCTGGCCGCCGGCTGCATTGGCCGCCAGCACGGCGTGGGAAGCGAAGGCCAGCGACAGGGCTGCGGCGACTGGAAGTAAGCGGGTACGAGGAGTGACGACAGGCATGACATCAGGCTTTCAATGAGAAAATAGTGCGGATGAGAACTTACGGTTAGCGGACATGATACCGATAATGAGAATCATTATCAAGTAAGAGTGAGTTTGTGTGAGTTTTATAGAAGAAACTAGCTCCCTTAGGCGCCTGTTATCACTTAAACACGTTTGGATTTTGCAGACGAGGCCGCAAAGAGGCATACTGACAGTCACGGCGCGCAAGACGTGCCATCTAACAAGATCAAAAGGTAAGTTCGTGAACACAATCGACAACAAAAGCGTGCAGACGAAAACATTTCGCTGGAAACGCTGGCAGCGCTGGGCCGTCGGCACAGGCTGCGCCCTGGCCGCCTACAGCGCGGCCGGCTTCTGGCTGGTGCCCTACGTCATCAAAAACCAGCTGCCTAAATTTGCCGAGAAAGAACTCACGCGCCAGGCCAGCATAGGCGACGTGCGCTTCAACCCGTTTACCTTGCGCCTGGAAGCGGACCAGATCGCGTTCAAGGAAGCGGCTAGCGCAAACAATGCACCGCTACTGTCCATCGGCGCCCTGGCCGTGCAGCTGGAATGGAAATCCATCGTGCGCCGCGCCTGGAGCCTGGCGGAAATCCGTATCACGGCCCCGCAAGCCCAGCTGACGATCACGCCGGACGGCAAGTTCAACCTGGCCGAAGTGCTGGCCACCTGGCAACGCAAGCATCCGGAAAAAAGCGAAGGCGGCATGCCGCGCCTCGTCATCGCCCACTTTGCGCTGGAGCAAGGCAAAGTCGACTGGCAAGACCAGAAGGCCGGCTATGCGGACAACTTCACGCCGATCAACTTTACGCTCGATAATATCTCCACCCTGCCCGACGCCAACGGCAGCTACAGCCTCAGCGCCGACGCGGCGCGCGGCGGCAAGCTGCACTGGCGCGGCACGGCTTCACTGAGCCCGATCCGTGGCGAAGGCGAACTGATACTGAACGACGCTTCCCTGCCCGGCCTGGCGGCCTATTTGAAAGCGTACACGCGCGCGCTAGTGACCAGCGGCAAGCTGTCGGCGCGCCTGCCCTACGCCTTTTCCTATGCCGACGGCAAGCTGGAAGCGACCGTCAAAGGTGCGGGCCTGGCCTTGCGCGACCTGGCGCTGGTACAAAGTGGCAAGAGCGACGCCTTTACGTCGCTGGACACCCTGGGCATCGCCGGCGTGAACGTGGACCTGGCGCGCCAGAAGGTCACCGTGGATAAAATCAATCTGTACGGTGGCAAGGTGGCCGTGCGCCGCGACAGCAAGGGCGAGATCGACGTGGCGAACCTGATGCTGCCGGGTAATCCCGCACCAGCCGACACAGCCCCCGCCGCACCAGCCAAGCCAGGTCAATGGAAAGTGGACTTGAAACAGCTGGCGCTGGCCAATGTGGATGTGTCCGCCATCGATGAAACCGTCTCGCCGGCCCTGCAATTGAGCGCGAAGCAGTTGCAACTGCAGCTGCAGCTGGGCTTGCAGCAAGCGCCAGCGGGCATGGCTACCGTGATCGACGGCGCAAATTTCAGCTTGGCAGATCTGGCCATGCAACGGGGCGCGCAAACGCCGTTCAAGCTGCAGCAACTGGGCGTTACGGAAGGCAAGATCGACCTGGCGGCGCATACCGTGCACGTGGGCGCCGTGACGGCCAGCGGCGCGCAGATCGACCTGGCGCGCAACCGCCTGGGAGAATTCGCGATTGCGCAAAAGCTGCCCGTATTTGCTTCCGGCAAAGCCGACACTGCCAAGGACGCCCCATCCGCGCCCTGGTCCACCAAGATAGACAAGGTAGAACTGAGCAAGTTCGGCGCCCGTTTCGATGATGCGGGCACTGGCATCAAGGGTAACCTGCAGGATGCCCGTTTGTCCCTGCACAACGTCAGCAATGATATGAAACAGGCGCTGCCGTTCGAGCTGGGCGTGGGCCTGCGCGAAGGCGGCTTGCTCACGGCCAACGGCAAGTTCGTGCCGGGCACGGGCGCCGTCGATGCGCAACTGAATTTGAAACAGCTGACCCTGGCCCCTGTGCAACCGTTGCTGGCGCAACATATCAAACTGAAACTGGCGGGCGGCTCGCTTTCCGGCAGCGGCCGACTGACGACGGGCGGCGGCGCGCCGAAAGCGCCGAAAGTGCGCTATGAGGGCGGCGTCGATATCGCCGGCCTCGTGCTCAATGAAACGGATGGCAAACGCTTCGCCTCGTGGAAAAGCGTGCGCGCCGACAAGCTGACGGCCAGCGTGGGTCCCGACTTTGTCGACATCCCCGAACTGCGCGTGGTCGAACCGAACGCCCAGCTGATCATCGAAAACGACCGCAGCCTGAACGCGCAGCGCCTGCTGGTGAAGGCGCCCGAGCCTGCCACGGCCACGGCCCCCGCTCCTGCGGCCACCGCCACGCCGGCGGCCGACGCCGCCTTCCCCGTGCGCGTGCGCCGCGTGCGCCTGCAAAACGCCAAGCTGGACTTTGCCGACCTCAGCTTGCGGCCCCAGTTCGCCGCCAAGATCTATGAACTCAATGGCGTCGTCACGGGCCTGTCCACGAAACGCGATGCGCGCAGCCAGATCGAACTTGATGGCCGCATCGACGAATTCGGCCTGGCCCGCGTGCGCGGCCAGCTCAATCCCTTCGCCCCGACCGACAACACGGACTTGAACGTGGTCTTCAAGAACGTCGACATGGTCTCCGCCTCGCCGTACACGATGAAGTTCGCCGGCTACAAGGTGGCCGAAGGCAAGATTTCGCTGGACTTGCAATACAAGGTGCGCAACCGCCAGCTCGACGGCACCAACCAGATCGTGCTCGACAAACTGACCCTGGGCGAGCGCATCGACAGCCCGGACGCCCTGAAGCTGCCCTTGGAACTGGCGCTGGCCATCCTCAAGGATAGCGACGGGCGCATCGACCTGGGCTTGCCCGTGTCGGGCGACATGAATGACCCGCAATTCAGCTATGGCGCCCTGATCTGGAAAGCCGTGGGCAATGTGCTGACGAAAATCGTCACGGCGCCGTTCCGCGCGCTGGGCAACTTGCTTGGCATCAGCGCCGACAAGCTCGAAGCTATCGACTTCGATGCGGGCAGCGCCGTGCTGCTGCCGCCCGAGCGGGAAAAGCTCAAGCAAGTGGCGCAAATCCTGGCCAAGCGCGAACAGCTGAGGCTGGCCGTGCCGGGCCAGTACAGCGACACGGACGGGGCCGCCCTGCGCGCCCAAGCCGTGCGCCGCGCCATCGCCGCCAAGGCCGGCATCAAGCTGGAAGCGGGCGAGGAACCGGGACCGTTGAACCTGGGCGAACGCAAGATACGGGGAGCCCTGCGCGACCTGTACGGCGAGCGCTTCGGCAAGGCCGAGCTGGACAAGCAGAAAAAGGCGGCGGAATCGGCGGCGCCCGTAGCAGCGTCGGCATCAGCTGCCGCATCGGCTCCGGCAAAAATCCCCGTATTCCAACGCCTGGGCAAGCTGATCGAAGGCGAGCCGCAAGTGGCCGACACGGGCGCCTTCTACAACGGCTTGCGCGAGCAACTGGAAGCCAAGCAACCGCTGCCAGCCGACGCCTTGAGCAAGCTGGGCACCCAGCGCAGCGCGGCGATTCTGGCCGCCCTGCAACAGGACGGCACGCCTGCGGCCAGGGTCAGCGCGGGTGCGCCGGAAAAAACCGATGCCGCGCCGGGCAAGCTGGTGGGACTGAAACTGGGATTGGCAGCGCAATAAAATCTAGGGTCAGACCCGTGGGGTCTGACCCCAGCTCTTTGCCTGTGGGCTCCAAGCATCCCGCAGCATGCACATTAAGCCCTTTACTTTTTCTTCTCCACCGCCTCATCCGGCAAGGCAAACGCCACCAGGCTATCGCCCATCTTCGTCCCCAGCGAACCGTGGCCGCCGGCCATGACGACGACATATTGCTTGCCCGTCTTGTCTGACACGTAACTCATTGGCGTAGCCTGGCCGCCGGCCGGCAGGCGGGCTTTCCACACGGTCTTGCCGTTGCGCACATCGTAGCCGCGGATATAGTAGTCGAGCGTGCTGCTGAGGAAGGCCACGCCGCCGCCCGTGGTGCTGATGCCGCCCAGGCTGGGCACGCCCAGTGGCAAGGCGATGGGCACGGGGGCGCTGTCGCGCGTGGTGCCGTTCTTGTGCATCCAGACTTTTTTCATCGTGCGCAAGTCGACGGCGGCGATATAGCCCCACGGCGGCGCCTGGCATGGGAAGCCCAGCGGAGAAAGAAAAGGCTTGATTTCCACGGCAAACGGCACACCCGTCTGCGGCTGCAAGCCCATTTCCGAGCCCGTGCCGCCCTTCGCATTGGCTTGCGCGCGCGGCACCAGGCGCTCCAGGAAGCCCATGTAGTCGGGGTTCACCAGCAACAATTGACGCACGGGATCGACGGCCGCCCCGCCCCACTCGAAGATGCCGAGCGGGCCCGGCGAGATGATGGCGCCCTTGATCTTGCCTTCGGCCACGGTTTGCGGCGTGAACGGCCCTTCGTAGCGGTGCTGGCGGAAGATGATGCGGCACGCCAGCTGGTCGAACGGCGTCGTGCCCCACATATCCGTTTCACTGATGTTTTTCTCGGGCAAGAAAGTGAGGGCCGAGAATGGCTGCGTGGGCGACAGGCGGTCGCCGGGAGCCGGGTTATTCGTCGGCACGGGTTTTTCCGGCGCCGGCACGACCAGGCTGCCATCGCGGCGGTCGATCACGTAGATATCGCCCCGCTTGGTGGTCGCCACAACGGACGGCACTTTGCCTTTCGGCGTGTCGATATCGACCAGGGTGGGCTGGCCGCCGATATCCATGTCCCAGATATCGTGGTGCACGGTCTGGTAAACCCAGCGTACTTTACCGGTCGCCAGGTCCAGCGCGACGATGGCGCTATTGTATTTTTCGCCATGGGGATTGCGGTTGCCGCCCCACGTGTCCGGTGTTTCATTGCCCATCGGAATGTAGACCATGCCCAGCTTTTCATCAACGCTCGACACGCCCCAGGAATTGGGCGAGTTGTTCGTGTACGTCTTGCCGTCGGCAATCGGGGCCGTGTCGTCGGGGTTCGAGGCGTCCCAGTTCCACATCAGCTTGCCCGTGACGGGATCATAGCCACGGATCACGCCGGACGGCTCTTCCGTGGAAAAGTTATCGGTGACGCTGGCGGCCATCACCACCACGTTCTGCGCCACGGCCGGCGGCGACGTCGGCATCAAAAAGCCCCGCTTCTTCATGCCCATGCCGTGGTACAGGCCGATCACGCCGTTTTCGCCAAAGCTTTTGCACGCTTCGCCCGTATCGGCATTCACGGCGATCAGGGTGGCATCCATGGTGGGCGCGAGGATGCGGCGCGGGCACTCCATGCCGGCCGCCTCGGGTGCCGGGTCGCCCTTGGCGCGGCCCGCGTTGACGTCCCAGTAGGCCACGCCGCGGCAGATCATGTGCTGGTAGCTCGATGCGTCGCGGTTGATCTTCGGATCATGGCGCCAGATTTCCTTGCCCGTATCCGGATCGAGCGCGATGACGATGTTATGCGGCGTGCACAGGTACAGCATGCCGTTTACCTTCAGCGGCGTGACTTCGTTGGCGATCTCGCCCGGATCGTTCGGGCCCTTGAAGTCACCCGTGTTGTAGACCCACGCCTGTTTCAGCTGCGCAGCGTTGGCCGGCGTGATCTGCGCGGCCGGCGCGTAGCGGTCGCCATAGCCGGAGCGGCCATACGCGGCCCAGTCGTTGGGCGCCACGCCGGGCGCAAAATCGCCTTGCGGCGTGGCCGCCATGTTTTCGGCCGGCACTTCGCCATGCAGGGTGTAATAGTCCTGGAACAGGGAGAACACGCCCACGGCGGCGGTGACCAGCACGGCGGCCGTCAGCGCGCTCTTGCCCGCGTCGCGCGGTTTCGCCCCGGCCGTCAAGGGCGGATCGAGGCGGCGGTCGACGAACGGCAGCAGCAGCCAGACGGCGGCGGCGAACCAGATATCGAGGCGCGGCAGCAATTGCCACCAGTCGAATTTCACTTCGATCACGGACCAGATCAGGGTGGCGAACAGCAGCAGGGCGAGAAACAGCTGGGCGCTGCGCCGCCCCTTCCACACGAGCGCGCCCGCGATGAGCATGCCGATGCCGGCCACGACGTAATACCAGGAGCCGCCAAGGCTGACGAGCCAGGCGCCGCCGCCGGCAAGCGCCAGGCCCAGCAAGATGAAGATGACTGCGGTGATGACAAGCAAGGGTCCAGGCCGGGCAGAGGCAGTCATGATGCTCCTTTTGCAAGAGTCAGTCGGCGGCACGCGCCTGCGCACCGTATTTGATGGCGATCAAGGAAATTCCATTTTTTCACTAATTGGCAAAGCGTGCCACACGCCAGAGCATCGGCTGCCTGCCGTGTGGCTTTTTATACACGAGCTGACCGTCCAGCCCGTCACAAGCATGCGATTCTGATGAAAAACATCGATTAAAATAAATAAACAACAAATTTCTCGAATAAAACAAATTTATATCGTAAAATAAAAAACAGACAGACCAAGCATTTCCGTGAATTTCCACTTTCCCTGGAGCGGCGCCCATCATGACCATCGCTAAACGCCTGTACGCATTGATCCTTTCCGTCATCCTCGGGTTGGCCGCCCTGGCGGGCTTTGGCATCTACCAGATGGACCGCGTCTACACGGCGGCCAGCTATGCCACCGTCAACACCGTTCCCAGCCTGCTGACCTTGAACCAGGCGTTCGTACCGTTCGCGCAGATGCGCACGGCCGTCTGGCAGCACATGGCCAGCAAGGATGCCGCCGGACGAGTCAAGCTGGAAGCGGGTATCACGGAAGCGCGCGCGGCGGTCGGCAAGGCGCTCGACCAGTATGAAAAAGAAGACATCACCGATGAACAGGACCGCGCGCTGCTGGCCGCCGAGCGTGCCGTGCTGCTGCGCTACGACACGCTGCGCGACAAGGTGCTGGCCCTGTCGAAAGCGGGCGAACCCGGCGCGGCACGCGACTTGCTGATGGCAAGCCAGCCCATCATCAAGGAACTGGTCGACGCCCTTGCCGCCCACCACCGCTACAACGAAACCCTGGCCGCCAGGGGTGCGGCCGACGGGGCCGCCGCCGCTGCCAGCGCGCGCTGGATTGCCATCGGCCTGGCCCTGGCCGTGACGGTCCTGGTGGCCGGCATGGGCCTGCTGCTGGCGCGGCGCATCGCCGCCTCGCTGGACGGCGCCATCGGCGTGGCCCGCACCATCGCCGGCGGCGACCTCAGCGTGCAGGTCCGCGCCGCCTCGAACGACGAGGTGGGCCAGCTGATGACGGCCCTGGCGGACATGAGCGGGAGCCTGGTGCGCATCGTGGCCGAAGTACGCTCCGGCACGGACACCATCGGCACGGCGTCAAGCGAGATCGCGGCAGGCAACCTGGACCTGTCGGCGCGCACGGAGCAGCAAGCCGGCTCGCTGGAAGAAACCGCCTCGGCCATGGAAGAACTGACGGCCACCGTGCGGCAGAACGCGGACAACGCCCGCCAGGCCCAGCAAATGGCCGTCAGCGCCTCGGACAAGGCGCAGCGGGGCGGCCAGGTGATGGGCGACGTCATACGCACGATGGAAGCGATCGACAGCTCGTCCAACAAGATCGCCGACATCATCGGCGTCATCGACGGCATCGCCTTCCAGACCAATATCCTGGCCCTGAATGCGGCCGTGGAAGCGGCGCGCGCCGGGGAGCAGGGACGCGGCTTTGCCGTCGTGGCCACCGAAGTGCGCAACCTGGCGCACCGTTCCGCGGCGGCCGCGAAGGAAATCAAGGTGCTCATCAGCGACTCCGTGCAACAGGTGCAGCAAGGCGGCAAGCTGGTCCGGCAGGCCGGCGCGAGCATGACGGAAGTGGTTGAAACGGTACGCAGCGTGACCGACATCGTCAGCGAAATCTCGGCCGGCAGCGTGGAGCAAAGCACGGGCATCGAGGAAATCAACCGCGCCATCACGCAGATGGATGAGGTCACGCAGCAGAATGCGGCCCTGGTCGAGCAAGCGGCGGCGGCATCGCAATCGCTGCAGGAGCAGGCGGCCAGCCTGGCCGGCGTGGTGGCCACCTTCAAGCTGGCGCAGGGGCAAGCCGGCGCGGCGCCCCAGGCGCGTTCAGCCCGGCGGCCCGCACCACACAAGGCCACGCTCAGGCTGGTCGCCACGCGCCCCGCAGGCCAGGCCAGAAACACGGCCCCGGCCGCCGCCGATGCAGGCGACTGGGAAGTATTTTAGGTCCGCCATCACGCAGGATCACCCGCATAGCCCGTACTGGAGCACTGCCATGAACGCCTTTCTCTCGATCCACCCCTTCCTGCGCTGCGAAGACCTGTCGCTGATGCGCCCGGCGCTGGCGCTGGCAGGCTTGCTGTTGCTGCTGGCCGCCCTGCTGTGGCGCCGCAAGCGCTGGCGCCAGGCCGGCCGCGCGCCGGCCGCCAGCGGCGCGCCGTCCGATCTGCATGCGCTGCTGCAAATGCGCAAGGCGGCCCCGCAGGCGAAGGCGGCTGGCAGCGCACCGCCGCCAGCCCCCAGGGCACCGGACACGCCGCCGTTCGACGCGCCCCGCCTGGACGCCATGTTCGGCTACGACCGGCGCCTGCAGGGCGAGATTCTGGCCCTGTTCGTGGCCGAGACGCGCGACCGCCTCGCCGGCATCGCCCATGCGCTGCGCTGCGAGCGGACCGCCCCGGCAAGAGTGCTGGCGCAGGAAATTCTCGACGGCAGCCAGTCCATGGGCCTGCTCCCCTTGCAGGCGCTGGCGCGCCAGGCCGTGCATGCGGGCTTTGCCAACGATATCGGCGCACTGCGCCGACTGCATGCGGAATTGCTGATGGCGCTCGATGCGCTGTCGCAAGCCGTCACGGCCCTGCAAACGGGCGCGGCGCTGGCTGACGACCGCAGCGGCGTCGGAAGCCGGCCATGAGCACGCGCCAGACCCCGGCTCGCCACATGCAAAGTTTTTAGTGAATTCATCTAATTCGTTGAAATTGATTTTTTATGCGCGATTGCGTATCATCCCCTTCAACTACATCCGCGACCATAAAGCCCATCATGCACACTGCAGACGTTTGCACTACCCAAAAGGCTGCCGAAATCCTCGGCATCTCGGTCACTTCGGTGCAGCAACTGGTCGAGGCAGGCGTCATCGAAGCCTGGAAGACCAAGGGCGGCCACCGGCGCATTCCCCTCGCGGCCGTCGAAGCGTACAAAGGCAATCCCGGCCAGCCGGGCCAGGACCAGCGCGCGGCACGCGCTAACCGCCCCGCCCCATCGGGCCGCCCGCCCTCGATCCTGGTCATCGAAGACAATCCGATCGAACGCGCGCTGTATGAAAAGCAGATCGGTTCATGGGGCTTGCAGGCAAGCTTGCGCTTTTGCGAAAACGGCTACCAGGCGCTGATGGAAATCGCCCGCGACCAGCCCGACATCCTGCTGGCCGACATCATCATGGAAGGCATCGACGGCTACGAGGTGATCCGCACCATCCTGGCCGACCCGCTGCTGGCGGAGATGCACATCGCCATGCTGTCGAGCCTGACGCCTGAGGAACTGGAAGAACGGGGCGGCGTGCCGCCCGGCGTGGTGTTCTTTGCCAAGCCCGTCAATTACGACGAACTGCGCGGCTATCTGCGCGCCTGTTGCGCCGGCCATGCCCGGCGCAACAGCCTGGCCGCATAGGTCGCCACCGCCTCCCCCTTCGTCACGGAGCCGCCATGCCAGCCTATCGCCACATCGATCCTGCCGTGCTGTTCCACGCCACCGGCCACGACCTGGAGATGTTCCGCGCCCTGTCGCAGACCTACCTCGATACGTCGCCGGCCATGTTTGCGCGCGTCGAGCAGGCCGTGCGCGGCGGCGCGGCGCAAGCCATCGTGCACAGCTGCCATACCTTGCGCGGCACCGTCGCCCTGCTGGGCGCCAGCGCCCTGGTGGCGCGCCTGGCGCAACTCGAGCAGCTGGTGCGCCACCAGGGCGTGGCGGCACCGGGCTGGCTGGCCGAAACGGCGGCGCTGATCGGAGAAGTGGAGCGGGAGGTACGCCGCAGCATGCTTGACTACACGGGTGTACAAGCATGAACGGGGGCCAGGAGCGCGGCGCGGCCATGGCGCCGCAACCGGACGAAGAAGCGGCTTCCGTACCCGCACCCGCCCCGAAACCGGGCGCGCGCATCCTGCTGGTCGAGGATACGGCGCTGAACCGCCAGCTCGTGTGCCTGCAGCTGGCCGGCCGCGGCTACAGCATCGACACGGCGGAAAACGGCGCGCTGGGCCTGCAGGCGCTGGCCACGCAGCAGTACGACCTGGTGCTGATGGATTGCATGATGCCCGTCATGGACGGCTATCAGGCGTGCCTGGCCCTGCGCGCGCGCGAAGCGGCCAGCGGTGCGCCGCGCCTGCCCGTCATCGCCCTCACGGCCGGCGTCACCGGGGATGACCGGCAGCGCTGCTCGGCGGCCGGCATGGACGATTACCTGTCCAAACCCTTCACGGCCGCCCAGCTGCGCGACATGGTCGAGCGCTGGCTGACACGCCAGCCGCCCGGGCCGGCGTCCGATACAACACTTCCCACATAAAAATCATTTTATTCGATAAAATCAATTATATTCGCTATAATTGATTCATATTGACGCGCGCCGGTGACGCCGGACATCCACGCGTAACGCTTTATCCTGCGGAGGCGGCATGCGGCAGCACACAGATGGCAAGGCCGTGGCCTGGGAGCGCTGGGATGCGCGCACCCTGCTGTCGCTCTTCATGGCCATCCTGCTGGCGGGGCTGTGGAACATCACCGTGCTGCAACTGCGGCACGCCTATGTCGCCGCCATCGCCGGCGCCGGGCGCGATGCGCGCAGCATGGCGCGCGTCTTCGACGAGCACGCAATCCGCACGATCGAGGCGGCGGACCAGGCGGCCACCTACCTGCGCAGCCGCTACCAAGCGCTGGGCAACCGCCTCGACATCGTGGCGGACCTGCGGCAAGGCCTCAATCCAGGCCCCCTGTACAACCTGTTCAGCATCATCGACGAACACGGCGACACGGTGCTGTCGAGCCGCCCCTTCCAGCCGACCAATCTGGCCGACCGCGAGCACATCCGGGTACACATGCAGCGCGACAGCGGCGAACTGTATATCAGCAAGCCGGTGCTGGGCCGCGTGTCGAAAAAATGGTCGCTCCAGATGACGCGCCGCATCAACCACGCCGATGGCCGTTTCAAGGGCGTCGTGGTGGTCTCGATGGATCCGTATTACTTTACGCGCTTGTACGATGAAGTCGACCTGGGCGAGAACAGCTCCATCGCGCTCGTCGGCAGCGACGGCGTGGTGCGCGCGCGCCGGGTCGGCGCCGTCAACACCATAGGCCAGGATGTCGGCGACAGCAAGGTATTTGCCCTGATGCGTGGCGGCGCGCGCGGCAGTTTCACCGAGCGCAGTCCCGTCGATGGCACGCTGCGCCTGTATGCGTTCGAAAAACTGGCCGGCTACCCGCTCTACGTGCTGGTCGGCCTGGACCGCGACACCATATTGGCCGACTACGTTTCGCGCCGCGACCAGGCCTTGCTGATGGCGGCCATCACGAGCGCGCTGATCGTGCTGTCGTGGGCCGCGCTGGTGCTGCTGATCGGCCGCCTGGTCGACAGCCGCGCCAGGGCCATCGCCGCCAGCGAGGCCAAGTCGCGCTTCCTGTCGAACATGTCGCATGAACTGCGCACGCCCCTCAACGGCATCCTCGGTTTCTCCGAGCTGCTGCAGGAACAGCTGCGCGAGCCGGAACAAGCCGCCTACGCGCAAACGATACACGACTGCGGCCGCCAGTTGCTGTCCATGGTCGAGGCGGCGATGGAATTGAGCGCGCTCGAGCACGAGCAGGTGCGGCTGGCGCCGGGCGCCGCGTCCCTGGACCAGCTGCTGGAACTGGCGCTGGCGCCGCACCGGCCGCGCGCCGCGCACAAGGGCTTGCAGCTGGCCGCGCAAGTCGCGCCCGCCACGCCGCCCGGCATCGATTGCGACCGCGTCCGCCTGGTGCGCGTGCTCGATATCCTGCTCGACAACGCCATCCGCTACACGGCCGCGGGACGGGTCGACGTGCACGTCATGCACAGCGGCGCCGAGCTGCAGATCGAGGTGCGCGATACGGGCATCGGCATCGCGCTGGCGCGGCAGGACGACATCTTCGACAACTTCTCGCAGGCCGACGACTCGCCGAGCCGCGCCCATGGCGGCGCCGGCATGGGCCTGGCCATCGCGCGCCAGCTCGTCACCCTGATGGGCGGGCGCATCGGCGTGACCTCCGCGCCGGGCCGCGGCGCCGTCTTCCGCCTGCACCTGCCGCTGGGCGGCAAATTGACCACACTATCAACTGCATAGTCGCGCGCAAAAGTTGTTCTTCGTGCATATCGGGTATAGCATCGCCACATGAACCTCCACCCAGATGCGGCGGCAGTGCGCAGACGATTGATCGAATGGCTGTTTTTTCTCCTCGGGCTGCTGATCATGGCCGCCGCCCTCGCCTACGCGCACCTGTCTGAAGTCTCGCGGCATGACGCGGCCGAACGCGAGCGGCTCAGCGTGCTGACGGCGCTGCTGGCAAAAAACATCGAAGTCGACCTGGCGGCGACCAACCTGGTGCTTGACGGCGTGATCCGCGACTACCTTGGCGCCGGTGCCGCCCCCGACGCCGGGCAAGCGCTGCCCCGGCGCCTGGCCGCGCTGGTCGACGCCATGCCGGGCGTGCGCACCATGCTGGTCATCGACGCCAATGGCAAGCCGGTCGCCACCAACATCCCGGAACTGGCCGGCCAGGACTTTTCGCGCCGCGGCTACTTCCAGACGGCGCGCGATGCGCCCGATGCGCGCATGCTGTACATCTCGGCGCCTTTCCTGTCCTTCAAGCGCGACCTGGTCATCACGGCGGCGCGCATGGTGCAGGACCGGCAAGGCCGCTTTGCCGGCGTCGTGGTGGCCACCTTCGCCCCCGAATACTTCACGGCCAAGTTCCGCACCGCCATGTATGCGGCCGATGTCTGGGCCGTCGTCGTGCATGGCGACGGCCGGCAATTCCTCAACTATCCGGCCAGAAGCGCGAACGGCGACAATGTGGACCTGCCCGGCAGCTTCCTGCGGCGCTTCCGCGACAGCGGCTTTCAGGCGGGCGTGCTGGGCGGCGTCGAGATTGCCGGCGCCGGCGCCGCCTCCCCCCGCGTCATGGCGATGGCGACCATCGCGCCCGCCGCGCTGCGCATGGACCGCGCCCTGATCATCGGCCTGAGCCGCGAAGAAGCGGCCATCGCCGCCCCGCTGCGGCGGCAGGCGCTGAGCTACATCCTCGGCTTTGCCATGCTGGCGCTGGCCGGCGCCAGCCTGCTGTTCTGGAGCCAGCGGCGGCGCCGGCAGCAAGCCGCCTGGCAGGTGGAACAGGAAAGGGAGCGCCAGGCCATGCAAGCCGTGTCCGACAGCGAAACGCGCTTTCGCACCCTGATCGAAGATGCGCCCGTGGCCATCGCCATCCTGCGCCATGGACGCTTCGTGTATTCCAATCCCCGCTACCGCCACCTGCATGGCTATGCCCCCGAGGATGACCTGAGCGGCCTGGCCTGGCGCAGCATGCTCACGGCCGCCTCGCAAGTGGCGCTGGCAAGCAACGAAGCGCTGATCGAGGCCGATTCGGCCAGCGAACAGATGTTTGAAGCCGTCGGCGTGGACAAGCAGGGCCGGCCCGTGCCCATCCTCAAGACCAGCACGCGCGTGATGCTCAAGGATGGACCGGCCACCCTGATCTTTGCCCAGGATATTTCCGCGCAAAAGCAGGCCGAGGCGGCCATGCTGCTGGCGCGCGACGGGGCCGAAGCGGCCAACCGCAGCAAGGCGGAATTCCTCGCCAACATGAGCCATGAAATCCGCTCGCCGCTGAACGCCATCCTTGGCATGGCCTGGCTGCTGGAAAGGGGCCGCCTAGATGAAGACGGACTGCTGATGACGCGCAAGATCCGCGCCGCCGGCCAGTCCCTGCTGGGCATCATCAACGACGTGCTGGACGTGTCGAAAATCGAGGCGGGCCACATGACCATCGAACAGGCGCCGTTCCGCCTGGCCGAGGTGATCGAGAAGATCGCCGCCAGCATGGGCGTGGCCGCGCATGACAAGCCGATTGCGGTGCGCATCGGACCGCTGCCCGACGGCATCGACCACGTGCTCGGCGACGCGCTGCGGCTGGAGCAAGTGCTGATCAACCTGGGCAGCAATGCCATCAAATTCACGCCGCAGGGCAAGGTCGAGCTGCTGACGACGCTGGAGAGCCGCGACGGCGACGCCGCCGTGCTGCGTTTTTGCGTACGCGACACGGGCATCGGCATCGCCCCGGAAGTGCAGGAGGCGATCTTTTCCGCCTTCGCCCAGGCCGACAGCTCGACCACGCGCCGCTTCGGCGGCACGGGCCTGGGCCTGACCATCTGCCGCCAGCTGGTGCGCCTGATGGGCGGCAGCCTGCACCTGCAAAGCGCCCTGGGCCAGGGCAGCGCCTTCAGTTTTACGGTGCCTGTGCAACTGATGCACACCCAAGCCCCGTCCTCGCCCGACATGCAGGGCATGCAGGATCTGCGCGTCTTGCTGGCCGATGGCAAGGCCGGCACGCGCGAGGCGGTGGCCGCCGTGGCGCGCGGCCTGGGCTGGCACGTGCATGCCGTGTCCGGCGGCCAGGCGGCGCTCGACTATGCGCTGGCCTGCGCCGACGACGCGCGCCCCGGCGTGGTGTTGCTGGCCGCGCGCATGCCCGACATGGAAGGGGAAGCCGCGGCGCGCGCGCTGCGCGAATACCTGCCGCCGCAGGACTGCCCCGTCGTCATTCTGGCCGCCAGCGGCATGCCGGCGACGTCACCCGCGCGGCGCCGTACCGACCCGGCCAATGCCGCCGATGCCATCCTCAACGAACCGGTGACCGCTACGAGCCTGTACAACGCGACGATGGAGGCGCGCCAGCAGCGCGCCATGGCCGCCGGCCTGGACGCCAGTCTGGTGCCGCTGGAAGAGCGCCAGCTGGCTGGCGTGCGCGTGCTGGTGGTCGACGACAGCGAGATCAACCGCGATGTGGTCAGGCACATCCTGTGCGACCAGGGCGCCTTGCCCTCGTTCGCCTGCGATGGCCGGCAGGCGCTGGACTGGCTGCTGGCCCACCCCGACGACGTCGACATCGTGCTGATGGACGTGCAGATGCCCGTCATGGATGGCTTGCAGGCGACGCGCGCGCTGCGCCAGTTGCCGCAGTTTCAGGATTTGCCCGTGGTGGCGCTGACGGCCGGCGCCTTCCAGACGCAGCGCACGGCGGCACTGGAAGCGGGCGTCAACCATTTCATCAGCAAGCCGTTCGACGTGCCGCAGACCATCGCCCTGGTCGCGCGCGTGCACCGGCGCCATGCGCAAGGCTTGCCTGCCCTGCCGCCGGGCGTGGCCGAAGGCGTGATGCCCGTGCCGCCGGACGGCGCGGCGCCCGCGATCGACCTGGCGCAAGGTCTGGCGCAGTGGCTCGATGAAGCGCCCTACCGCCAGCACCTGTCGCGCTTTGGCGACACCTACAGCAACACGGTGGGCGCCATGCGCGCGCTGCTGGCGGCCGATGCACGCGACGACGCGGCCGCGCTGGCGCACCAGCTGGCCGGCGTGGCCGGCAGCCTGGCCCTGCCCGCCACCCTGCATGCGGCCCGGCATGCGGAACAGCTGCTGCACGCAGGCGACGATGCGGCCGCCGCGCTCGATGCACTGGAACAGGCGCTGGCGCACGCCATCGAGGCCGCCGCCGCCTTCACGGCACAGACGCCGGCCAGCCAGGCTGCCATGCCAGAAACTCAACATGGCCGTGCATGCCAATGGTAAACTTGTCAACATGAAAACTGGGGGGACACTATGATCTGGTGCAGGGATTTGCTGCTGAAGGCCATCATGCTGGCCCTGCTGCTCTTCGTCGTGGGCGATTCGCTGTCCTACTGGGCGCCGGAAATCAGGGAACTGATAAGCTGGCGCCCTTCCTGACCCTGGCCTAGCCTTCGCGGCCATCCACCCTCGCGCGCCACAGGTAGGGCGCATACACGCACGCATACAGGCCAAAGGCCAGCGACCAGCAGGCGCCAGCCGCCAGCAGCAGCGGCATGGCCAGCGTAGCGGGACCGACGGCGGCCAGCAGGCGCGCCAGCGCGCCCACTTGGATCAGCCAGTACATCGCCGCCTCCGCCCTGCCACCCTTGAGCGCACGTCCCGTGTGGCCCAGCGTGGTGCGCGTCATCATGCCGATGATCAGGCCCGCCATCGAGCCCACGGTCAGCGCGTGCAAGGCGGCGCTGACCGGCAGCAGGCCCAGGCTGGCGGCCGCCAGCAGCGCGAAGCCGATGCCGATCCACGCATACGACAGGTGCAATATCCACAGCAGCGGCACGCGCAGCGTGCGCTGCGGCTGCCAGGCCAGCAGGTTGGCCAGCGACACGCCGCTTGCCACGAGGGCCAGCGGCGCCGTCAGCCAGGCCGGCGCACCAGCCAGCCACGCGATCGCGGCAGCCGCCATGCAGGCCACGGCGACCAGCGCGCGCTTCGGGCTGGCCACGGGTGAGCTGCCAGGTGCACCATTGCGGGTGAACATGGGGATCACGCGCGCGCCGATCACCGATTCGATCAGCACGATGATGAAGATGGCCGCCTGCACGGGCAGGAACAGCGACAGCGGCAACCAGCCCAGCACGGCCGCGTGGAACAGGCCATTGGCCAGCGCCAGCAAGGCCAGCAAACCGACAAGGAACAGGTTGCGCGTATTGCCCGAGCGGCGCAGCACCAGGTACAAGGGCCAGGCGGCCAGCGGCAGGAACAGCCAGTCGACCAGCGCCGGCAACAGGCCGGGAGCGCACAGCATGGCGATGCGCCCCGCCAGCCACAACGCCGCCAGCGCCATCAGCTGCGCGCCGTGCGGCGTGGGCAAGCCCGTCCAGTTGCGCCCTGCCGTGTACAAAAAGCCTACGACGACGGCCAGCGCGAAGCCGAACACCATTTCATGCATATGCCAGCCCAGCCCCACCTGCAAGCCGCCCGTCAGCCAGCCCGCATAGCTGGCCAGCCACAGGGGAATACCGAGGGCCGCGAACGCGGCCGCCAGCAGATAAAACGGGCGAAAACCCAGTTGCCAGACGGCGTGGCGCGCATGCCAGGGGGCGGCGCCTGCCGTCGTGGAAGGTGGGGAAGGTTCGCTGATCGGGGTAATGGCCATGATGGGCTCGCTTTTAAAGATATATTCCATATACTACTTTAAAAGCGCAAGGACATCCATCGGCAAAAAGGACTAGAGAGAGATAATCGCCATGGGGTCCGGCCCGGCGGGTCAGACCCCGACTCGGGCTATTTGCCCTGGCGGTGCTCGACCGCATACACGGCCGCCTGCACGCGGCTGGTGAGGTTGAGTTTTTTCAGCACGTTCTGCACGTGGATCTTGACCGTGCTTTCGGCCAGGTCGAGAGTGCGGGCGATGCCCTTGTTGCTCTCGCCGCGCGACAGGCAATCGATGATTTCCTTTTCGCGCGGCGTGAGCTTGTCCAGTTCCGACACGGGTTCCTCGCGCCGCGTGCCCGCCTGCAGCTGCGCCACCAGCTTGCCCGTCATGGCTTCGGCGATGACCACTTCGCCGGCCGCCGCGCGGCGGATGGCGCGCACCAGGTAGTCGGCGTCGATATTCTTGATCAGGTAACCGCAGGCGCCCGCGCGCAGGGCCGTCGCCAGGTCTTCCGCGTCTTCCGACACGGTCAGCATGACGATGGCCGTATCGGGGCAGTCGTGCTGCATCAGCTGCAGCGCTTCCACGCCGGACATGCCGGCCATGTTCAGGTCCAGCAGCACCACGTCGGGCTGCAGCTGGATGGCGCGCTTGATGCCTTCCACGCCATCGGCCGCCTCGCCCACGACGGAAAAGTCCGTGTGCCGCTGCAGCAGCGAGCGTATGCCGCTGCGGAACAGCGCGTGGTCGTCCACCAGCATGACGGTGATCGGTTTATCGGGTGTCTCCATTTTTTATACTTTCAGGTAGTTACTCAGGCGGCGCGGCGCTGCTCGCGCGACAGGTGCAGTTCGACCGTGGTGCCGCCGCCCTGGCAGGCATGCACGTCGAACGTGGCCTCGATGCGCTGCGCGCGCTCGCGCATGATATGGATGCCGACATGGCTGTCGCCCTTTTCCAGCACGGCGGCAGCGTCGAAGCCAACGCCATTATCGCTGATCGTCAGCGTAAAATCCTGGTGATCGGCGAGGCGCACTTCGACGTGGCTGGCCTGGGCGTGCTTGCGGATGTTCGACAGCGCTTCCTGCACGATGAATAATAACTGCAATTGCTGCTCGCGGGGGAATGGCGCGCCGTCGACGTCAGCCAGCAGATCGGCCTCGATGCCCGTCTGGCGGCGGAATTTGTCCACCGCCGCGCGCAGGGAGCCGATCAAATCATCCTCCATCAATCGGCTGCGGAAGTTGGCCAGCAATTCGCGCACGTCTTCATAGCTTTCCTTCACGCCCGCATGCAGGGCCGGCACGATGCCCGCCACCTCGTCGAAACGCGCGTTGCGCACCGAGTCGTCGAGCATCTGCACTTGCAGGTTGAGGAAATTGAGGCTTTGCGCGATGCTGTCGTGCAGGCCCTGTGCCACCAGATTGCGCTCTTCGGAAATGGCCATTTCGCGTTCGCGCGCGGCCAGGCGCAGGTTTTCCAGCGCGATGCCCAGCAGCTGGCCCAGGGTTTCGAGCAAGGCCAGTTCGCGCGCGGAAAACACGCGCGCATGGCGGAAATGCAGGTTGAAGAAGCCCAGGTGCTGTTCGTGCGCATGGATATGGAAGACGGAGACGGTGGCAAAGCCTTCGCGGTGGCAGCGCAGCTCGTGCGCCTTGTCGATGCGGCGCATGTCGTGCACCTTCGCCACCTTCATTTCGACGGCCGTGCCGCACAGGCAGTCGCCCACCTTCAGGCAGTGCTCGGACGCCACCAGCTCCTCGGACAGGCCCGTATGCACCACCATGTGCAGGTTGCCCCGCTCGGCGTCGAGCACGCGCACGGTGGAGCCGTCGGCCTCGAAATAGTCGACGATGCGCTGCATGAAGCCGCCGCAAATGTCTTCCAGGGGCTGCGGGCGCTGCAGGAAAGCGGCGCTTTCGTACAGCAAGGCCAGTTCGCGGTTGCGGTATTCGAGCGTGGCCGTCTTGCTGCGCACGCCCTCTTCCAGGTTGCCGTACAGCGCCTGCAGGCGGTCGGCCATCTGGTTGAAGCCACTGGCCAGCTGGCCGAATTCGTCATTGCTTTCGACGGCCAGGCGCACGCTGAAATCGCGTTCCTTCATGCGCTGCATGCCCAGGCGCAGGCGCGTGACGGGCTCGATGATGAGCATGAACATCAGGTAAATCATGCTGACCGTGCCGATGACGGCCATGCCGACGAGGATCAGTTGCGAGGCGCGCAGCCAGAAGGTGCGCTGTTCGCTATCGTGCTCGATCAGGCGCACCAGTTGATCGACCTGGCCCACAAAGGTGTCGGCGTCATGCTCGAACTGGCGCGCGCGCGCGGTGGAATCGGCGGCCAGCGCGGCCGGGCGCAAGGCGCCGCGCCAGGCAGTGCCGATGCGTTCGAATTCGGACTTGATGGCCGTGCTGGGCGGCAGGAACAGGGGGCGCTGCGGGTCGCCGTGGCCGATCTTGGCCAGGGTCTCGTCAATCAGCAGCACTTGCTGGCGCGCCTGCTCGCGGGCGTCGCTGGCAAGCAGCAGGGTCAGGCGGTAGGTCTGCATGCGCAGCCGGCCCGTCTCGTTGATGGCGGCCGAACTGCCTTCGAGCTGCCACGACAAAAACAGGGTGCAGCCGATGGCGCTCAGGGCCAGCACCAGCATGAGCAGCAGCGCGCCGACGATCTTGGTCGACAGCTTCTGCCAGGAGGAAAACATCGCTTTAAATTTCATACACCCTTTACTTGGCACCGCCCCGTTCAGCCTCCGGTTTGGGCCATAAAACGGATAATCTTGTCTGGCTGCGTATTGAAATCATGCTGCTGCGGCTTGAGTTCGATGGCGGCGCGGATCGCCGCTTCGATCTCCGCATCCGTGGCCCCGCCGCGCAGCATGGGGCCGAGGGCGAATTTCTCTTCCTGGCCCAGGCACAAATACAGGGTACCATCGACGGACAGGCGCACGCGGTTGCAACTGGCGCAAAAATGCTGCGACATGGGCGTAATAAAACCGATGCTCGAACGGCCATCGGCTGTCGCCATATAGCGCGCCGGTCCGCCGCCCAATTCCTGCGCCTGCGGCACCAGGCCAAAACGGGCCGCCAGGCGCTCACGCACGGGACCGAGCGGCATGTAGCTGGCATTGCGGCCCGTACTGCCCATCGGCATGGCTTCGATCAGGCGCAGGATGAACTGCTGCTCGATGCAAAACGCCGCCATGGCCTCGATCTGGCCGTCATTGATGCCGCGCATGGCCACCATATTGATCTTGATCGGGTCGAAACCGGCCGCCTTGCCCGCCATCAGGCCATCGAGAATCGGCTGCAGGCTGTCGCGCCCCGTGATCTGCTGCATGCAGGCGCGGTCCAGCGAATCGAGGCTGACGTTGATGCGGTCCACGCCCGCCGCGCGCAAGGCCACGGCGTGCTTGCCCAGTTGGGTGGCGTTGGTCGACAGCGACAAGTCCTGCAGGCCAGGCAGCGCCGTCAGCTTGCGCGCCAGTTCCGGCAGGTTGCGCCGCAACAGCGGTTCGCCACCCGTCAGGCGCACGCGGCGCGTGCCGAGGCGAACGAAGATGCCCATCAGGCGCTCGATCTCGTCGAACGTCAGCCAGTCCTTCGGCTCCTCGAAGCCGCGAAAGCCCTTGGGCATGCAATAACTGCAGCGCAAGTCGCAGCGGTCGGTGACGGACAGCCGCACATAATCGATCGAACGGCCAAAACGGTCCTGCAACTTGACGCTACCCATGACGCTACTCCTGATTCTTTCGTGATTGTAAAGGCTGGGGCACGATCTGGCTGTGCCCCAGAAGGCCTAGCGGCCTACGCCTTTCGGCCTACGCACTTCTACCTACTGAACCAGCGGACTGGCCGTGCCTTCGAGCTCGATGCCGGCGATCTCGGCGCGCCCCACCAGCAAGTGCAGATACTGGTGCACGGCGCGCTGCCACGCGGCGCGCGACAGGCGGTCGGCGATCTGCGCCTGCACGGCCTCGTAGGCGATGGCCTGGCCTTCGACCCGGCGCAGCACTTGCACGATGTGGTAGCCGAAGCGCGTTTCCAGCAAATGGCCGGCCAGCGCGCCCTCTTCCAGGCGGAACAGCAGCGCGTCGAATTCCGGCACGCTCTGGCCCGGCGACAGCTGGCCCAGGTTCCCCCCAAGGGCGCCCGACGGGCAGTTCGAATACTGCTCCGCCAGTTCGCCGAAGCGTTCGGGTGCCAGTTTCAAGGCGTCGAGCACGGCCTGCGCCGTCGTGCGCAGCAGTTCCAAGGGCGCCTCGGGCGTCACCTGGAACAGGATGTGGCGCGCCTCGACCAGCGCCCCGCTGCAAAACAGCTGCGGGCGCTGCGCATAAAAGGTGCGGCAAGCCGCATCGTCGGCGGGCGGCACGCGCACTTCCTGCGCGAACAGCGCTTCGATGCGGTCATCAATACTGCCGCCCTGCACGCCGAGGCGGTCGGCTTCTTCCAGCAGCAGCCGGCGCAGCACCAGTTCATGCACGGCCTGTTTCAGCGGATTGCCGGCACCGTCGTGATGCGGCAGTTCCTGCGCGATGTCGGCATCGTCGATATCGATGCCATTGACGGAGATTCCCATGATGTAGCTCCTTTCTTAGCGGCGGCGAACTAATTGATAGGCACGGCCCAGATATCCGATGGCGCCAAAGCCGCTCCACACGTGCACCAGACGGGTGAACGGGAAGATGACGAACAGCGACATGCCCATGAACAGGTGCAGCTTGAACACCAGCGGCGCATCGACGATGAAGCTGGCCGCGTCACCGCGGAAGGTCACGATGTGCTGCGCCCAGTTCATCAGCAAGACCATCATGTGGCCATCCATGTGCGACGCCGAGACAAAGATCGACGACAGCCCCAACAGCAAGGTCAGCAAAATCCACAGCATCACCAGCTTGTCGCCGGCCGTGGTGACGGCGCGCAGCCGGTCGTTACTGAAGCGGCGCACCAGCAGGATCAGGATGCCGACCAGGCACAGGCCGCCCATCACGCCGCCGGCCGCCATGGCCACGCCCTGTTTCAGGCTGTGGGACACGCCCAGGGTATCCCACACCCAGACGGGGGTGAGCAAGCCGGCCGCATGACCGAACAGCAGGCCGATGATGCCGATGTGGAACAGGATATTGCCCAGGCGCAGGCTGCCGCGGTGCAGCAACTGGCTGGAATCGGACTTCCACGTGTATTGCTCGCGGTCGAAACGGATCAGGCTACCCAGGAAAAAGATGGCCAGCGCGATGTATGGATAAATGCCATACACAAATTGATGCAAATAATTACTCATGATGTACTCTCCTCATGCGGGCGCAAGCGGCCAATTAAGCAGCGCGCCGCGGCTGCGGGTGAAAATGCACGGGATGGACGCCGCCCGGAACCTGGGCCGGACCTTGGCGCAGCAGCGGCTCGACGCCGTCCGCACCGGGACCGAAGGTTTCCAGCGCTTCATCCATGTCGCGCACCGGCGGTTCGGCCAGCATTTCCGCCGCCACGGGGCTCAGGCGTTCGAGCACGGTGAAGACGGGCGCATACGGACTGCCGTTGGCCGTCAGCTTGCGGCCGATGTGCGCCAGCACGTGGACGGCGTCGCCCAGCAGTGGCGCCGAGACTGCCTCGTCGAGCTGCGCGAGGAATTCCAGGAACAGCGGCACGAAGTCGGGCAAGTCGTCGCCCACCATTTGCAGGCCGTGGCGCTTGTACTCCTCCATCAGGTCGACCATGGCCTGACCCCGGTCGCGCGATTCGCCGTGGATATGCTCGAACAGATGCAGCGAGTGCGACGGATTGCGGTCGAACGTGGCCACGTACTGCTGCTGCAGGTCGATCAGGCTGCTGCTTTCCAGGTGCGCCAGCAAGGGCCGCAGCAGCGCGTGCTGTTCCGGCACCGCCGCCAGCGCGGCGTCCAGCTGCGGCAGGTGGGCGATCAGCTCGGGCTCGGGATACAGCAGCAGGCGCGAGAGGATTTGGTAGTGATGCATAGCGTGTTCCATATCAGCTCCTTAAGCGCCTGGCGCCGTTTTGCGCGACTTCGGCATCTGCATGAAGATGGCCGAACCGTGTTTTTTCTTGCCGAACAAGGTCGGTTCGCTGGTGCCGTCCGAGCAGCCGTTGCCGAAACTGAAGCCGCACGAACCCTTCTCGTTGAAGCTGTCCTCGGCCATTTCCTTGTGGCTGCTGGGGATGACGAAGCGGTCTTCGTAATTGGCGATGGCCATGATGTGGTACATGTCCTCCACCTGCGCCTTGGTCAATCCCACCTGTTTCAGGACCGTGAGGTTTTCCACCTTCTCGACGGTCTTGCTGCGCATGTAGGCACGCATGGCCAGCATGCGGTCCAGCGCCGTGACGATGGGCGGCTGGTCGCCGGCCGTCAGCAAATTGGCCAGGTACTGCACCGGAATGCGCAGGCTTTGCGTGTCCGGCAGCATGCCGTTCACGCCCAGCTTGCCCGATTCGGCGGCCGCCTGGATCGGCGACAGCGGTGGCACGTACCACACCATCGGCAAGGTGCGGTATTCGGGATGCAGCGGGAACGCCACTTTCCACTCGACGGCCATCTTGTAGACGGGCGACTTGACGGCCGCTTCCAGCCACAGGTCGGGAATGCCCTGGCGGCGCGCCTCGGCGATGATGGCCGGGTCGTGCGGATCGAGGAACAGGTCGAGCTGCGCCTGGTACAGGTCCTGCTCTTGCGGCACGGAGGCGGCGGCCTCGATCTTGTCTGCGTCGTACAGCAGCACGCCCAGGTAGCGGATGCGGCCCACGCACGTTTCCGAGCACACGGTAGGCTGGCCCGCCTCGATGCGGGGGAAGCAGAAGGTGCACTTCTCCGCCTTGCCGGACGACCAATTGTAGTAAATCTTCTTGTACGGGCAACCGGAGATGCACATGCGCCAGCCGCGGCACTTGTCCTGGTCGATCAGCACGATGCCGTCGTCTTCGCGCTTGTACACGGAGCCGGATGGGCACGACGCCACGCACGTCGGATTGAGGCAATGCTCGCACAGACGCGGCAAGTACATCATGAAGGTGTTTTCAAACGTGCCGTACATCTCCTTCTGCATGTTGTCGAACAGTTTATCCTTGCTGCGCTGGGCAAACTCGCCGCCCAGGTCATCTTCCCAGTTCGGACCCCACTCGATTTTTTCCATCTTTTTCCCCGTCAGCACGGAGATCGGACGGGCCGTCGGCGGCGTCTGCGACAGCGGCGCGCTTTGCAGGTGCTCGTAGTCGTAGGTGAACGGCTCGTAGTACTCGTCGATGGCGGGCAGGTTCGGGTTGGCGAAGATATTCGCCAGAATTTTCAGACGGCTGCCCTGGCGCGGCTCGATCTTGCCCGCATCCGTGCGGCGCCAGCCGCCATTCCACTTGTCCTGGTTTTCCCACTGCTTCGGATAGCCGATGCCGGGTTTGGTTTCCACGTTGTTGAACCATGCGTACTCGACGCCGTCGCGGCTGGTCCATACGTTCTTGCAGGTGACGGAACAAGTGTGGCAGCCGATGCACTTGTCCAGGTTCAGCACCATGCCGATTTGCGCTCTGATTTTCATACTATGCTCCTTCTTCCTGCAACGGGCCTTCGAGCCAGTCAACCTTGTTCATCTTGCGCACCAATACGAATTCATCGCGGTTGGAGCCCACCGTGCCGTAGTAATTGAAGCCGTACGCCAGCTGGGCGTAGCCGCCGATCATGTGCGTCGGCTTGGGCACGGCGCGCGTCACCGAGTTATGGATGCCGCCCCGCTTGCCCGTCATCTCCGCGCCAGGCACGTTGATGATCTTTTCCTGGGCGTGATACATCATCGTCATGCCGGCCGGGATGCGCTGGCTGACGATGGCACGCGCCGTCAGGCTGCCATTCACGTTGAAGACCTCGATCCAGTCGTTGTCGACGATGCCGGCCGTCTGCGCGTCCGTTTCCGACAGCCACACGTGCGGTCCGCCACGCGACAGGGTCAGCATGCGCAGGTTGTCCGAATACGTGGAGTGGATGCCCCACTTCTGGTGCGGTGTAAGGAAGTTCAGCGCCAGTTCCTTGTTGCCGTTCGGCTTGGTGCCCAGCAGCGCTTCCGTCGTCTTCGTGTTGATGGCCGGCTTGTACACGCACAGTCCTTCGCCAAAATCGCGCATCCACAGGTGATCCTGGTAAAACTGCTGGCGGCCCGTCAGGGTGCGCCAAGGGATCAGTTCATGCACGTTGGTATAGCCGGCCGTGTAGCTGACTTCTTCGCTTTCCAGGCCCGACCACGTCGGCGAGGAAATGATCTTGCGCGGCTGCGCCTGCACATCGCGGAAGCGGATGCTGTCATGCTCGCGCGGCAGCGCCAGATGCGTATGCTCGCGTCCCGTGATGGCGGACAGCGCGGCCCAGGCTTTCACGGCCACGTGGCCATTCGTTTCCGGCGCCAGCGACAGAATCATCTCGGCCGCATCGATGGCCGTATCGAGGCGCGGCTGGCCCTGCGACACGCCTTCTTCCAGCACCGTGCGGTTGATGCCGCGCAGGACCTCGACTTCATGCCCCGTTTTCCAGGAAATGCCCTTGCCGCCGTTGCCGATGGTTTCCAGCAGCGGGCCGATCGAGGTGAACTTCTTGTAGACGTCGCGGTAATTGCGCTCGACCACCGTCATGTTCGGCATGGTCTTGCCGGGAATGGCGTCGCATTCGCCGGCGCGCCAGTCCTTGGGATCGAAAGGCTGACCCAGTTCACCCGGCGTGTCGTGCATCAGCGGCGTGAGGATGATGTCTTGCTGGGTGCCCAGCAGCTCGCCGCCGATTTCCGAGAATTTCTCGGCCAGCCCTTTGTAGATTTCCCAGTCCGACTTCGATTGCCACAGCGGCTGTACGGCTTCGGACAGCGGGTGAATGAACGGATGCATGTCCGACGTGTTCAAGTCGTCTTTTTCATACCAGGTGGCAGTCGGCAGCACCACGTCGCCATACAGGCAGGTGGTCGACATGCGGAAGTCCAGCACCACCAGCAGATCGAGCTTGCCTTCGGCGGCCGGGCGCACTTTCACCTGTTTCGGCGTGATGCAATCGTCTTCGTCGCTGAGCAAGCCATTCTGCGTGCCGAGCAGGTACTTCAGGAAGTACTCGTGGCCCTTGCCCGAGCTGCCGAGGATATTCGAGCGCCAGACAAACATATTGCGCGGGAAGTTGGCCGGATTGTCCGGGTCGTCGCACGAAAACTGCAGCTGGCCCTCCTTGATCTGGTCGAGCGCATACGCGGCCGGCGCCTGCCCTGCCGCCTTGGCGGCCTTGGCCACTTCCAGCGGATTCGTTTGCAGCTGCGGCGCCGATGGCAGCCAGCCCATGCGCTCGGCCTTGGCGTTGTAGTCGAGCAGGGTCAGGTCGCCCGTGCCGCCTGCGGCCGATGGCGAGGCGATGTCGCCCGTTTCCAGCTTTTCGTGGCGCCACTGGCTCGTGTGGGCATAGAAGAACGAGGTGCCGTTCATCTGGCGCATCGGACGCACCCAGTCCTGGGCGAAGGCCAATGGCGTCCAGCCCGTTTGCGGACGCAGCTTTTCCTGGCCCACGTAATGGGCCCAGCCGCCGCCGGACTGGCCGATACAGCCGCACATCATCAGCATGTTGATGATGCCGCGGTAGGTCATGTCCATGTGGTACCAGTGATTCAGGCCGGCGCCCACGATGACCATGCTCTTGCCGCGTGTCTGGTCCGCGTTTTCCGCGAACTGGCGCGCCACGGTGATGACGTCGGCGCGTTTCACGCCCGTGTGCTTCTCTTGCCATGCGGGGGTGTACGGCACGTCGTCGTCATAGCTTTCCGCGACATTGGCGCCGCCGAGGCCACGGTCGATGCCGTAGTTGGCCAGGGTCAGGTCGAACACGGTGGTGACGAGGCCCGTCGTGCCGTCGGCCAGGCGGATGGTTTTCACCGGCACTTTGCGCAGCAACATGTCGGATGCGTCCTTGCCGCCGAAGTAGGCAAAGCCCACTTCCGTGACGGCGTCGCTGTCGTTGATCATGGAGAGCATCGGCACGATGGGTTCGCCGCTGCCGCCGGCCTTCTGTTCCAGATTCCACTTGCCCGACTCGCCCCAGCGGAAGCCGATGGAGCCGGCCGGCGCGGTAATGGCGCCCGTGGTCTCGTCAATGACGAGGGTTTTCCATTCCGGATTGTTGGTTTCGTCGAGATTGTTGTCCAGGTGCGAAGCGCGCAGGAAGTAGTCGGGCACCAGGGTGCCGTTATGTTCCTTGAGCAGCACCAGCATGGGGAAGTCCGTGTACTGGCGTGCGTAGTCGCGGAAGTAGGCGCTCTGCCCTTCCGAGTGGAATTCCTTGAGGATGACGTGGCCCATTGCCAGCGCCAGCGCGGCGTCCGTGCCCTGCTTCGGCGCCAGCCAGATGTCGCCGAACTTCACCATTTCGCCGTAGTCGGGCGAGATGGCCACGGTTTTGGTGCCCTTGTAGCGCACTTCCGTGTAGAAGTGGGCGTCCGGCGTGCGCGTCATCGGCACGTTCGAGCCCCACACCATCAGATAGGTCGAGTTGTACCAGTCGGCCGATTCCGGCACGTCCGTCTGCTCGCCCCACACTTGCGGGCTGGCCGGCGGCAAGTCGCAGTACCAGTCATAGAAACTCAGGGCCACGCCGCCGATCAGCGACAGGTAGCGCGTGCCGGAGGCATAGCTGACCATGGACATGGCGGGAATCGGCGAGAAGCCGACGACGCGGTCCGGGCCGTATTTCTTGATCGTCAGCGCATTCGCGGCGGCGATGATTTCATTCGATTCATCCCACGTGGCGCGCACGAAGCCGCCCAGGCCGCGGATGGATTTGTACTGCTGCGAGCGCACGGGGTCCTGGCTGATCCAGTCCCAGGCCGTGACGGGATCCATGGTCTTGCGCGCTTCGCGCCACATTTCCATCAGGCGGCCGCGCACCATCGGGTATTTCACGCGCTGGGCCGAATACACGTACCAGGAATAGCTGGCGCCGCGCGGGCAGCCGCGCGGTTCGTGGTTCGGCAGGTCGGGCCGCGTGCGCGGGTAATCGGTTTGCTGGGTTTCCCAGGTGATCAGGCCATTCTTGACGTACACCTTCCAGCTGCACGAGCCGGTGCAGTTCACGCCATGCGTGGAGCGCACGATCTTGTCGTGCTGCCAGCGCTGGCGGTAGGCGTTTTCCCAGGTACGGTCTTCATCGACCACGGTGCCATGGCCGTTTGAAAACGGCTCGGCGGGCTTGCTAAAAAATTTCAGGCGGTCCAGAAAGTGACTCATGCTACCTCCACATTGCGCCGCCGACAGCGGCGCCAGGTCTTAAAAAACGCTGCAAGCAGGATGGCTCAAGCGTCGATACAAACAGTCTATCGATGCGCCGCGTCCGGCGGTATTGGCAAGAAGTCGGTTTCCGGCACCAGGAATGCATAGGCGCGTAGTCACCCGGATAGTCACTATTGCCTATGGGCGGCGCGGCGGAGCTGCGGTATACCTGTCGTCATCGTTCAACACAGAGAAAGAGCACCATGCCGATTACCGATTACGCCAGCCTGCTGAGCAGCGCCCGCAACCAGGAGCAGCCGCAACGCCTGCTGTTTACCTTTACCCAGGCGCAGGCCCAGCCTGGCGGCCAGGGCAAGTCCCTCACGCCCGTGATGTGCGCCGACAAGCTGCCCGAGGAACTGGACAGCTTCGAGACATTGAAGGAGGAGTCGAAACAGATGCAGACGCACTGGGACGTGGTCTTCGTGGCGGGACTGGCGGGCCGCGAGGGCCAGCCGCCCGCGGCGCAGGAATGCGAAGCGCCCCTGCGCGCCATGGTGACGGCCATCGAGCAAGGCCGCATCGACAGCCTGCTGGCGTTTGACCGCAGCGGGGATTTGTTACGTTTTAGCTGAGTCCGGCCACGGGCGCTCATGCAAATGACGCGCCCTTTCTATCGGACAGACCAGCGGCAAAAACTGCTGCTGGCGCGCCGAATACGCCATCAGCGCCCCGCTGTCGATATCGAAATACCATCCATGCAATTTCAATAATCCCTGCTCCACCCGGCGTTTCAGCCATGGGTAGGTGAGCAGGTTGTCCAGCGACTGCAGGATGCTGGCCAGCTCGCACGCGTGGTGCTGTTCCGCTGACGAGCGGTGCGCCAGCTCGCGCCGCACGCGCTGCGCCACCGGTTCGGCGATGCGCATCCACTGTCCAACGAAGTCCGTTTCCTGCCCTTCCGCGCGCGGCTGCGGTTCCAGCAGCGCGCGGATGCCGCCACAGCGCGCATGTCCGAGCACGATGACCCTGGCCACTTCGAGCTTGCAGACGGCGAACTCGATGGCCGAACTGACGCCGGGCGGCGCGTCCGGGGTACACGGCGGCACCAGGTTGGCGATATTACGCACGACGAACATGTCGCCCGGGTCGCTGCCCGTCAACAGCATGGGATCGACGCGCGAATCGCAGCAGCCGATCAGCAAGGTCGAAGGCCGCTGCCCGTCGCGCAGGCTGTCATACAAGGTTTGCGGCTCGCTGAAATACTGCTGCTGAAACAGGCTGAAGCCGTTGACGAATTTTTCCAGTTCTTCCATGACATACTTTCATTTCCTCAACGTCTGGCAAAAACGACTTGCCAGACGTTCCAACTTTAGCAAGGCATCGCCGCATTCTTGCGCGCATAGCACCACCAGGTGATCGCGATGCAGCTGACATAAAAGCCGATGAAGCACCACAGGGCCGCGTCGGGGCTGCCCGTCAGCGCGATCGAGGTGCCATAGCTTTTCGGGATGAAGAAGGCGCCATACGCGGCCACGGCCGACGTGAAACCCAGGACGGCGGCGCCTTCCTTGTTGGCGTCAAGGATGGCTTGCTCCTGCACCGCCTTGCCCTTGCCGGCGGCAGCGCGCTGGTGTTCCGTCAAAAAGATCACGGGGATCATGCGGAAAGTCGACGCATTGCCGACGCCCGTGCCGGCGAACAGCAGCATGAACATCCAGAAGAAGCCATTGAAACTGCCACCCACTCCGCCTTGCGGCATGAAGTACAGCACGCCCAGCACGGCGCCTATCATCAAGAGGAAGGACCACAGGGTGACGCGGGCGCCGCCCAGTTTGTCGGAAATCACGCCGCCGGCCACGCGCGCCAGGGCACCGACCAAGGGGCCGAGGAAGGCGTAATCGAGCGGATTCACGTCGGGGAACTGGATCTTGATCAGCAGTGGAAACGCGGCCGAGTAACCGATGAAGGAGCCGAAGGTGCCTGTGTACAGCCAGCACATGAGCCAGTTGTGCTTGCGCTTGAAGATCACGGCCTGTTCGGAAAACGAGGCCTTGGCCGACGCCAGGTCATTCATGCCGAACCAGGCCAGCAAGGTGGACAGCGCGATGAACGGCACCCAGATGAAGCCCGCGTTTTGCAGCCACATGTCCTTGCTCACGCCATTTTTCACCCAGGTGAGCGAATCGCCGCCCCAGGCGCCGAAGACGGCAAACGTGATCACCAGCGGCACGACGAACTGCACCACCGATACGCCCAGGTTGCCCAGGCCCGCATTCATGCCCAGCGCGAAGCCCTTGCTCGCCTTTGGATAGAAAAAGCTGATGTTGGCCATCGACGAGGCGAAATTGCCGCCGCCGAAGCCGCACAGCAGGGCCAGGATCAGCATGGTCGGATAGCCCGTGTTCACGTCCTGCACGGCCAGGCCGATGCCGATGGCGGGAATCAGCAGCGAGCCCGTGGAAATGGCCGTCCAGCGGCGCCCGCCGAAGATCGGCACCATGAACGAATAAAAGATGCGCAAGGTGGCGCCGGACAGGCCCGGCAAGGCCGTCAGCCAGAACAGCTGGTTGTTACTGTAAGTAAAACCGATGTTGGGCAGGTTGACCACCACCACGCTCCACACCATCCACACGGCGAACGCCAGCAGCAGCGCGGGAATCGATATCCACAGATTGCGCGCGGCCGTGGCCTTGCCCGTGTTTTGCCAGAAGCTCGGGGTTTCCGGCTCCCAGGTATTGATCATGTAGCGGCTCATGCTTTAACTCCTGCAGGTTGAGGGATAGTCGCCGCGCGCAGCGGCTTGAACGAGAAATACATCCAGACGAGGGAAACGCAGACGGTGCCGTACAAGAGCATGAAGGAGCTCGAACGCACGCCCGTGAAGTCCACCAGGGCGCCGAACATCACGGGCAGGATGAAGCCTCCCAGGCCGCCGGCCAGGCCCACCACGCCCGAGACGGCGCCGATGTTGTCGGAAAAGTCATCGCCGATGAACTTGAAGACGGACGCCTTGCCGACGGCCATGGCGATGCCGACGATGAACAGCAGCACGGTGAACCACAGCGGAGACAGGCCGATGTGGATGGCCAGCGGCCCCGTGACGGTCTCGATCACCATCTGCGTTTGCGGATACGACAGCAGGAAGAAGCACACCCAGCACACCCACATCACGGCCCAGGTGACTTTCGCCGCGCCGTATTTGTCGGAGATCCAGCCGCCAAACGCGCGCAGCACGCCGCCCGGCAGCGAGAAGCAGGCGGCCAGCAGCGCCGCGTGCTTCAAATCAAAACCGTATTCGGCCACGTAGTATTTCGTCATCCACAGCGCCAGCGCCACGTAGCCGCCGAACACCACCGAGTAGTACTGGCAATAGCGCCACACGCGCGGGTCCTTCAGCACCTTCATTTGCGCCGTAAAACTTTCGCCCGATGGCGCCAGGTGCGATTTGTCCGTGTACGAAAACAGCCAGAAGATGATGGCCGTGGCCAGCATGGCCACCGCATACACCTTGGGCAGCATCTGCCAGCCGAAGGCGGCGACGATGCCGGGCGCGACGAACTTGGTCAGCGCGGAACCGGAGTTACCAGCGCCGAAGATGCCCATCGCCAGACCGCGGCGCTCCTTTTCATACCAGCGCGCCACGTACGGCGTGCCGACGGAAAACGAGCCGCCCGCCAGGCCCACGAACATGCCCAGCACGAGGAAATGCCAGTAGGCGGTGGCGTAGGAGATCAGGTAGATCGGCACGACGCTGGCCAGCATCAGCCAGAAGAAGACGCGGCGTCCGCCGTATTTGTCCGTCCAGATGCCCAGCGGCACGCGCACGAGGGAGCCCGTCAGCACGGGCATGGCGGCCAGCAGGCCGAATTGTGTTTCAGTCAATCCCAGGCTGGTCTTGATGGGGATGCCGAGCACGGCAAACATCATCCAGACTGCAAAGCAGATGGTGAAGGCGAAGGTGCTGCTGATCAGCACGGACGCCTGCTTGCGCCGCATGCCGGGTTCGACTGCCTTGTTACTACTGTTGTTCTTAGTGCCATCTAGGGTAGCCACGATGTTTCTCCATGAATGCACTGGCCGTCTGGCCAGCCGTCCCGACCAGCTTACGTGCCAGAGTCGAAAGGCACTATCGGTCACAGGGTGATTCTGGAAAGGCAATCTGGATAGCCATATCGGCAAAAGTGACTAGATGGCGCGGTGCGGACCTAGGCTGGATGGCGGGTGTTTTACAAACGCAGGTATTTTTGGCACACTCGGCGCCTGGAGAAAAGGAGCGGCATGCAGAACAATCACGCAACAGACACCATCATCACGCGCGCGGCGCTGCCTGGCGATGTGGCAGCCATGCTGGCCTGCGACGCCTACGCGCAGGCGCACGCCAGCCGGGGCGATGCCGTACGCGCCGCCGTCGGCAAAGGTCAATGCCAGGTGGCCATCCGGGCCGGCCAGGTGGCCGGCTATGTCCTCACGCACGACGACTTCTTCGGCTACGGTTTTGTCTCGCTGGTGGTGGTCGCTGCCGGCCAGCAGCGGCGCGGCGTGGGTTTGCGCCTGCTGGCAGCCGCCGCAGACGCGTGCCGGACAGGGAAAATTTTCACGTCGACGAACCAGTCCAACCTGGCCGCGCAACAGCTGTTCGCCAGCGCGGGCTTCGTGCGCAGCGGCCAGATCGACCATCTCGACGAGGGAGACCCGGAACTCGTGTATGTCAAATTCCTGCCTTAGGCCAGTCTCCTCCCGACGGTGTATGGCGCGGCGCGCCAAAGGCGGCTATGCTGGCGCCACTCTCAATAAGGGCAGCATACATATATGGATTATCTGAGCCTCAAGCATTTCCACATGGCTTGCGCCGCCGCCAGCGGCTTGCTTTTCCTCTTGCGCGGCGCCTGGATGCTGCGCGCCTCGCCCGCCTTGCAGCAGCGCTGGGTAAAAATCCTGCCGCACCTGGTCGACACGGCCCTGCTGGCCAGCGCCATCACCCTGGCCATCTGGAGCGGCCAGTCGCCGGGCAGCCAGCCCTGGCTGGCCGCCAAGCTGTGCGCACTGGTGGCCTACATCGTGCTGGGCACCATCGCGCTAAAACGCGGCAAGACGCCAGCCGTGCGCGGCGCCGCCTTCTTGGGCGCCGTGCTGGTCTTCGCCTACATCGTCGCCGTAGCCGTGACCAAACAGGCCTGGCCGCTCTGATGCAGCAAAAAATGTAGCGCAGGGTCGCGCCTGCAGTACAGAGTGACGCGTGCGCGGCGCGACCTGCAGGTGCTTATTTGGCGCGGTTTCTTTCCTGAATTTCCTTGCCAAGGGCGTCCTGTAGCCACCATTCACGCACCTCGAGCGCCTTGTTCTCGATGCTGGCATTGGCCAGCAAGGGATTTTTCTTCAGGTAAGCGATATCTTCCTCGAAATTGTCGTATATCGAAGCCACTTGCAGGAAACGGTTGGCATCCAGACGTCCCAGGTAGGTGACCTTGCCAGCAACGACGTCAAACTCGATCGGCTTCGGCGACGATTCGGAGTACCTGGACCTGAATCCATAGTCAAGCAGCCAGATGATGACGCTGTAGCGTCCCGGCGTCAGCTGCAGCGCAAAGGTGCTGCCCTTGCCCGTAGGCACTTTTGGCAAGACATTCTGCAAGGCGACCTGGCCGGCGGGAGCATGGCTGGATAACCACAGACTTTTTCCCTCGAGGGCGGCAGGGTCGCTGCTGACGATGCCGAACCTGGCGCCATGCGCCTCGAAGACGGAGCTCTCGAACACGGTGCCGACGACAACGCCCTTGGCAAGGTCGGGTGTCCTGTAGGTAAACGCAGGCGCGCTATTGCGGCCGGTGACGCAGGCCGACAACAGCGCCGGCAGCAAGACGGCGCACGCCAGCGCGCGCAGCATGGTGGTTCGGACAAACATGGATGATCCTGAATAAAATGAAGAAATGGGTCACAAGTGATGGGCAAAGGGCAAAGGACGGCAAGCGCGCCTGTGCCTGCATGAGTCCAGATAAATATTGCTAATTGGAAATATTTTCAGTGTATCCGCCTGGCCCGAAAATGTCTAGTTGACAAGTAGTCAAAGGACGCCATACGACTTCTGCGGAACGCGGCAAGCTGCACGGTAATGATAGTATTGGCAACTTCATCGACAAGGCAGCCACCGTGGCCGTGCCGCTCCCCTGAAAGGCAACCATGCTTTTATCCGAACTATTGACCAAGCTGACCTGCGGCGACCTGGAAGGCGAGGAACTCGACGACGCCGTCGCCGCCATCACCGAAGCTCCCTCCGCGCCGCGCGACGAGTGGATCGACAGCGATGCGCAAGCCTATGCGGTGGAAATGCTCTCGCAGCTGGCCGGCCATATGGCGTCGAGCGACAAGCTCGATGAACTGCACGAACAGATCCAGGACATGTTCGACGAATTCCCCGACTTCCCGTACGCGCTGCTCAAGGACAGCGGCGGTAGCGCGCTGCCCTATTTCGAGTGGCTGGACACGGAACTGGCGCAGCGCGCCGTGGACGAAGGCGGCTATGAGCTGATCCAGATCGACGGCAATGGCACCGATGAAATGGATGCGCTGGTCGTGTACCGGCGCGATACAAACGACATCATCCAGGCGGCGGCATTGATGGGCGTGACGATAGGACGGCCGCTCACCTACTATCGCGGCATCGAGGCGATGGTGGGCAAGCGGCCGTTCTGAGAAACCACGCCTATTGCATCGGCAAGGTCGCCACATCGACGGCCGGTGCCTGGCCCGTGGCCGGGCGCGTGAAGTTCTGGCCGGTTTTCACGACATCAGCGAAGAAGCCGCCGTTATGCAGATAGAACCTGCCGTTTTCCAGCCCGCCCGCATAATCCATGCGCTGCGCATTGGTGGCCGTGGCGTCGCCGGTGAACCTTCCCGCCGTCACTTCGGACCATGTACCGGAAACGTTCCTGGCCCACTGGTTGCCGAACTGGACGCGGCGCTGCGTGTAGCCGAGGGTGTCGATGAAGTTCTCGAGAAAGGAATGCACGCGCGTCAGATAGGTGGAAATCGCCGGCCGCTTCCAGGTGGCGATGTAGCGCCACTGGCCCGTTTCCGGCGCGAAGAACCAGGCCGAGTAATCGCTGCCGCCCTTGCCGTCGGGCCGCGCGCGCGTGATGAAGCGGTACGTCGTGCCAGCCGCCCAGTTATACGACAGATAGGTCTGCCCGCCCGTGCCCTCGCCGCCGAAGGCATTGTCGATGACGCCCTCGCCCTTGCTGACCAGGGTGGTCTTGGCGCCATTATCGGCATCCCACACGGAGAACAATATCCAGCGCTCGCTCGGTGATTTCACCTGAATACCCATGTAGCCCTGGCCAAAACCATTGGCCATGAAGTAGGAACCGATGGCGTCCTGCCCTTTGGGGATCGTCATCTCGTTATAAAAATACTCGGTATTGGCCGGCACCGTGTAGCCCATGTGCACGGACGGCCCGCGCCGCGACCAGTAGTAATTGGCGGGATCGTTGGCGTACGTTAGCGCGGCGTTCGACGTCACCTTCAGCGCGGAGACGTCGCCGAACGTGGCCTTGGCGCGCGAGATTCCCTGCAAGTCCACCCTCACATAACCGGCCGCCGGCACGTTCACCGTGCCCACGGCATAGGTCTTGCGGGCCTTGCCGGCCAGCTTGACGTCGAACGGCACGCCATTGATCTTCACGCGGATGGTGCTGTTGCCGCCATCGGCCAGACTGGCGTCGAGCGCCACCTGGACGGGACCTGCTTCGGCCACGCGGAAATACGTGCTGGCGACGGCAGCCGGATTGCTCCAGCCGGCCAGGCCATGCTCGCCGATGACGGCGCCCTCCTGCCCGCTGGTGATAAAGGCATTGCCAGCCAGTTCCACGCTGGCGGGCGTCGCGTACGCCACGGGCGCGGCCACGCAAGCGGCAAGTAAGGGCATGGCGGAAAGGACTGCGCAGAGCAATGAATTTGTGTGTTTCATCAACGTCTCCTTAATGGAAAAAACCCGCTACGGCGGCAGGCGCGGTAGCGGGTCGTCAAGGCTTAGTACTTGCCGTCGAGGGCGAAGATCGGCTTGCGCGATTTCCACTGCCCACCCGTGAAGTCCGGGAAGTCCAGGGTCTGGAAGTTGGCGGCGATCGATTGCTCGGACAGCGGCGTGATGGCGCTCCACGTCACGGCATCGTAGATATCGATCGGCATCGGCGCGTTGGCCTTCAGCGCTTCGACAAAGGCGTGGATGACGAAGAAGTCCATGCCGCCGTGGCCCGCGCCTTCCGCTTGCGCCGCGTACTTGCCCCAGAGCGGGTGCTCATACTTGTCCTGGTAGACCTTGAAGTCGTCCCACTGGTGCGGCTTGCTGACGCCTTCGATGTGAATCGAATTGTTCAAATCCATCCACAGGCCGTCCGTGCCTTGCACGCGGAAGCCCAGCGAATATGGACGCGGCAGGCTCGTATCGTGCTGCAGGATGATGGTTTCGCCGTTCTCGCACGCCAGCGTGGTGGTGACCACGTCGCCCAGTTTGAATTTCACCTTGGCGTTCGCGTGCTGCGCGCCGCCCGGCTGCTTGACGATGTAGTCGTGCAAGCCGCGCGCCTTGGTGGCGAAGGCGTTGATGCGCGTAAAACGGTTGCCGCGGTTGATGTTCGTGTACATGGCGCACGGGCCGATGCCGTGGCTTGGATACAGTTCGCCATTGCGCTCGACCGAGTGCTGCGTGCGCCAATGGGCTTCCGACCAGCCCTTCTCGCCGAATTCCACGCCGCCGCCATACGGCTTGGCTGGATTGCCGCTGTTGAATTTGACGGCGCGCAGGTCGTGCTGGTAGCCGCCCTGCAGGTGCAGCAGTTCGCCGAACAGGCCCGCGCGCACCATCTGCAGCGCAGCCATCACATCGCGGCGGTAGCACACGTTTTCCAGCAACATGTAGGGCGTGCCCGTTTTCAGCTGGGTATTGAGGACATCCCAGTGGTCTTGCAGGGTGATGCCGGCCACCACTTCGCAACCGACGGGTATCTTTGCCTGCATGGCGGCGATCGCCATCGGCGCGTGGAATTCCCACGGCGTGGCGATGATCACGCCATCGAGGCCGCCCGCGTCCAGCATGCGCTTGTAGGATTTCTCGTCGCGGTCTTCGCCATACGTGCGCGGACGCGGCTTGCCGGCCTTGGCCACCTGGCCCAGCGCGTGTTTCAGCATGATCGGTTCGATATCGCACAGGGCGACCACTTCCACGTCGTCGCGGCGCACCAGTTCGGCCAGCAGCACCTGGCCGCGCATGCCCGTGCCGATGACGCCCAGGCGGACCTTGTCGCGGCCGGCGGCCGGTGCGGCGTTGGCCTCGCCAGGCAGCAAGGCGCTGCCGGCCATGGCGCCACCGGCCAGCGCGGCGCTGGCGGACAGGAAATTGCGTCGATTGATTTGTGTCGTCATTGGTCTCTTCTCGCTTCCGTTGGTAAGAATCGTCACCGGCCCGCCGCACGGCAGGCCGGTTGCAGTTTAATAGGTGTATTCAGCCGTGAAGCGCACGGAACGCGGCGCCGTGCGTCCATCGACCTGCAGGTAATTGCGGGAGATGGCGCCATGGTCTTCGCGCGTTTCGGTATAGCGGGTGACGGTCTGGCTGTTGAAGACGTTGAACACGTCCACTTTCAGGCTCAGGCCTTTGACGGCGCGGGGAGTATAGGCCACATTCATGTCCAGCTGGGCTTGCCACGGCAGGCGGCCCTGGCTGCCGCGCGGCGCCGGCTTGCCGTTGCAATAGAAATAGGAATCGCCGTAATTGCCCTCGAACTTCAGATTATCGGGCAACGCGCCGATGCAGTTGCGCGGCGCACCCGAGATCAGCGACAGGTTGGCGCCCACCATCACGTCCGGGATGAGCTGCATGAAGCCGTAGGCCTTGAAAGCGTGGCGGTGGTCGCCCGGCAGATAGCCATACGCGTTGTACATCAGCTCCTTGTGGTCGTCGCTGACCGTCAGGCCCACGTCGCCGCCGCCGATGCTGTCCGTCTGGCCTTCCATATTGCCCTTCAGGCCGGACAAGGTGTAGGTCAGCTTGCCGTACCAGCCGTTCGTGTACGGGTGCTCGACGAACATGTTCAAGGCGCGGTAGGTGCGCGATGGCAGCGGGTTGCCCCACTCGGCCGCCGAAATATCCACGCGGCGCAGGCCCTTGCCATCGTCGAAGTCCACCATCAGGCTGTTGTCGCGGCCCGGGTTGATGATGGCGCACTGGAAACCGCTCCAGTTGCCCGTATCGACGCCGTTGCGCGTGGCCCAGGCTTGCAGCGGACGCGCGTCGCAGGTGTCGTCGTTGGTGTCGTTCAGTTTGCGGTACAGGACGCTGGCGCCCACCACCAGCTTCTTGCTCAGGGCGCGTTCGAAGCCGAGCGAGAATTCATCCTGCGACAGCGGTTTCAGGCCAACGGCCGTCACTTCGCGCGCATCGCGGCTCTGGCCATACGCATTGTTGGCCGAATACGGCTTGCTGATCGCATGCAGGCCCGTCGGCGCGCCCGTCACGGGATCAACGCCCGTATAGGTGTACATCTCGCTGGTGGCCAGGAAGGGGCTGGCCATATTGCTCGACAAATTCGATGGCACCGGCAGGTGGTAGCGGCCGCCGTTGGCGAAGAATTTCAGGCTGCCGTCGCCCAGGTAGTCCCAGGTGGCGCCCACGCGCGGGGCGATCATGTTGCGCTGCGAGATAAAAGCCACGCCATCGGTGCTGTAGTTGGTGAACTGCTCGCGGCGCAGGCCCAGGTCCAGCAGTACCCGCTCCGTGACCTGATAGTGATCCTGGATGTACTGCGCCGATTGCACGCTGGTCGGACGCGCCAGGTTGGCGTTCAATTCCTTGCTGACGTAATAGCCATCCTTGCCATAGCCGTTGCCCTGGGCCGGCGTCTCAAAGGCGCCGTTGATCAAGAGCGTCGGATCCTTGACCTTCTCGTACCTCCAGCGGTAGCCGCCGGCCAGGCTCAGGCCCACTTGCGATTCCACGTCGATGCGGTCGATGCCGCCGCGCAGCGAATGCTTGCCCAGCTTGTATTCCAGGTCCAGGCGCTTGGCCTTCTGGCGGTCTGCCGACGACGGGTCGACCAGAGTACCGGTCACCGTTTGCGGATTGGTGTACGTCAGGCCAGGCACCTGGGTCGATGCATTCGATGACGTTTGCGCCAGCAGCGGATTGTAGCCATCCGGCGTGCGGCGGTGCGCAGTCCGCGACTGCCCCATCATGGCCGTCACCGTCAGCTTGTCCGTCAGGTAGCCCGTGTACTTGAAGATGTCGACGTTCGCGCCCGGCGCGGCCGACGAGCCGCAGCAGTTGATGGTGGTCTCGCTGCCGCCGCCAGGCACGTTGTTGCGTTTCAAGGTGGCATAGTCGAAGCCATAGCTCTGGCTATCCGTAGTCGTGCGGTCATACAGCTTGGTGTATTCGAAGTGATGGTCGTCCGTCAGGTTGTAATCGAGCTTGGCCATCATGCGGTCAACCTTGCTCTTGCTCTCGCGCCAGCCGTTCGGCAACACCTTGTTCACCATGTCGTCGCGCGCACCGGCGACGGCGCCGCCGTCCGTGCGCGTCTGTTCCAGCGCCACGAAGGCGAACAGCTTGTTCTCGATCAGCGGCCCGCTGCCATACAAGCCGACGACCTTGCTGGTGCTGCCGTTATCGCGGTTCCAGTACTTCAAGGTGCCATCCGTGCCCGGATTGGCGCCCGTGTTCGGGTAGTACCGGTTTTCCGTAGTCCCCTTCAGCGAACGGGGGATGATGGAAACCTTGCCGCCGAATTCGACCTTGTTGCCGCCGCTCTTGGTCGTGATGTTGATCACGCCGCCCGTGGAACGGCCAAACTCCGAGCCGTAGCCGCCCGACAGCACCTGCAGGTTCGAGATCGCGCCAAACGGCAGTTCCGACGCGCCCACCTGGGTGAGGATGTTCGTGATGGGGAAACCGTTGACGTAGAAGGCGTTTTCCGACTGGCCCGAGCCGCCGATCGATGGCGCATTGCCATACACGCTGTTGGTGCCGCGCGCCACGCCCGGCGTCAGCTGCACGATGGAAGCGACGTCGTTCCCGACCGGCAGCGCTTTCAATTCCTTGGCCGTGAAGATCACACCATTGTTCGTGTTCGACACGTCGATCGGGTTGCGCGACGCCTTCACCACGACGGTTTGCGCCTGGCCCACGGCACCGGCCGCGCTGGCCGGACCGAAGTTCGCTTCCGCACCGGCGCCGATCAGGGCTTCGACTTCCTGCGACGCTTCCACCGAACCGGCACGCAGCACGCGCACCGCATAGCGCCCTGGCGGCATGGAGTTGGCCACATAGCGGCCCGACGTATCGGGCGTCAGGCTGCGCTGCACGCCCGTCGCCAGGTTTTCCAGCACCACGGTGGCGCCGGCCGGCGCGCTTACTTCACCGAAAATGGTGCTGGTGGCGTTCGACTGTGCCCAGGCCTGGCCTGGCACGCCGGCCGCCAGGGCGATCACGATCGCGGCGGCGCGGCTGATGTCGCGCAATTTGAGTCGGGTGGTATGCATGCTGTGTCTCCGTCTATATCGAGGGTTATGCGCGCCCTCCCCGCTCCAGGGCGGAGCCGGGGGATGCAATTTTTATGGTGGTCGTCGGCCGGCGCAGCCAGGCAATTGCGCCTTCCGGGAAATCAGTCCGTATCGGCTGATTTTCGTTTTCTTGGGATTACTTTAAAAAGAAAAATAAGTATCGTCAACAAAAAGAAAGTTATAACGCAAATTTATCGCTAAATTCAGTAAATTTGGGCGTTTTATCTTTCGATTAAACCAGCCATGCGTCATATAACTTTCGCTATCGTGGTGTGACGGATACACACGTAGGTACGGAGATGGCCATGAGCACAGAACCGGCGCCAAAATCTGGGGATATCAACGCGAAAGCAGCCAGGGCAATCGCCTTTCACTTACGTTTATCTTTCGTATTGCACATTTAAGAATATTGTCTTTTCTTTTCGTGGCAATACCCCGGTCCGCCACCATGCCCGCTGGCGGGCCGGGGCATCGTCACGTGTTAAAAGAACTTGTAGCTGGCCGACAGGGCGAACTGACGGCCGAACAGGTCCTGGCTATGGTTGTAGCCTTCCCAGCCGTTCGGGTCGTAGTACGGCTGCTTGTTGAACGCGTTTTTCACGTTCAGGCCCACGTCCAGGTTCTTCATCGGCTTCCAGCTGAAGGCCAGGTTGACCGTCGTGTACGACGGCGCGCCCTTGCACTGGCCGGCCGGCAGCGCCACCGAGGCGGCAGTGCAGTTTTCCGGCGTGTTGTCCTTGTCCCAGGGACCGTAGGCCCAGCGCGTCTTGCCCGAGTAGTTGACGAAGACGCTGCTGACGAAGTTACGGTAGCTCCAGTCGGCATTCACGGTGGCCCGGTAGCGCGGCGAATCGTAGTAGCCGACGGTGTTGCCCTTGATGTCGCTGCCGTCCTCGCTGTCGTGGGTGTCGCGCTTGCGGATGGTGGCGGCGATGCCGGTGCTCAGCTTGCCCCAGTCGCCGAGCGCGAAGCGCGTGCGGGCATCGATGTCCACGCCGTCCATCAGGGTGCGGCCGCGGTTCGAATACGAGTTGATCAAGCCGCCCAGGTTGCCCACCGAGTAGCCAGGCACGCCGCCCGCGCACACGCCAGCGTTGGCGGGATTGGCGCACATGGCCGCCACCGCCGCCACATTGCCCCGGTCCGTGTCCGTCAGGTCGTTGCGGATGGCGCTCGATGTGCCGGCCAGGGTCGGGCCGTACTTGCCCACCAGTTCCGTAAACAGCTCGTTGAAGTCCTGGCGCACGATTTCGTCGCGGCGGTTGATGAACCAGTAATCGATGGAGATGCTCACATCCTTGGCCGGCTGCAGCACCAGGCCCACGGTCGATATCTTCGCCTTTTCCGGACGCAGGTTCTGGTTCGGCGGCGTCAGGCCGCCCACCGTCGTGGAGCAGTTCGAATTGAGCAGGCTCTTGCCCAGGTCCGCATCCGTCGCTATTTTTGACTTCATCAGCGCGCGCGCCATGGCGTTCGTTTCATCGCAGCGCACCGTGTCGCGGATGCCGCCCACCTGCGCAAAGACGCCGCCCGTGCCCGATTCGGCCAGGTTGGGCGCGCGGAAGCCTTCCGAATACGTCCCGCGCAGCATCAGGTCAGGCCGCGCGCGCCAGATCACGCCCAGCTTGGGCGCCAGGTTGGCCGAGAAATGCGGGTATTTGTCCAGGCGTGCGGCCGCATTGACTTCCAGCGTGTCGCTGAGCGGCACCACCACTTCGCCAAACACGGCGGCGATGGTGCGCCGGCCGTCGAACCAGGAACCGCCCTGCTGCGTGATCAGGCCATTGGCCGCATCCGCGTTGCCGGGCGTGAGAAAACTCTCGCGCATCACGTTGGTGCCGACGGCGGCGCGCACTTCGCGCTCGCCCAGCTTGAACAGGGTGCCTTCCACTTTCGCATCCCACGTCATCAGCTTGGTCCACGATTCGATGGCGAAGGTCGGATAGGCGCTGCGTACCAGCGCCGCATTCGCCTCGCTGATTTCGCCGAACTTGTAGGCGGGATTGTCGGCGATATACGTGCGGCCGCTGACGGGGTCTTTCGTGAACGGCCCGAATGCCTGCTCGAAACCCTTGATGTTGATGTTCGCCGTCTGGAACAGGGTCGAATGGCTGCCCGCCACGCTGAGCGCCGTTTCAAAATCCCAGCCGCCGCCGATGCTGCCGCGCAGGCCGACGAGCGCGCGGTAGTTTTCATCGACGTTCTTCTGGCCGAAGTGGCCTTGTGCATCCTGCAGCAGGTAGTTCAAGCCGGCCGCGCCGCCCATCCTGGCCACCATGTCGGCATCGAGCTTGCCTTTCAGGTAGACGTTGTTCGGGCTCAGGAAAGGCGTGGCGAAGGTGTTCAGGGTATTGCCCGTATTGCGCGCGAACCAGTTGTTCGTGCTGCCGCTGTTGAAGCTGGACGGGCCATTTTCGCCGCGCATCTTGATGTGGGTGAAAGCGCCTTCCGCGAACGCTTCCATGTCGCCACCCAGTTTCAGCCTGCCGCTCAGGTAAGCCGTGGCCCGCTCCGAGGTGGGTCCCGTGTCGAGCTGGTTGGGCAGCGCATTCCACACGCAGCGCGTGCCCGACGCTTCGGTGATGCTGTTGTTGCAGCCATTGACGGCGCGCTGGGTGCGCGCATTGTTGTTCGCCTTGTCGAAGACAAAGAAGGTTCCGGGATTCACCGTGCCCGGTTCGCTGCCCACGCCCACGCGCATGTTCGGGATGAAATTGGGATTGTTCGCATAAAAATACGAAGGACGCTTGCGCCAGGTATCGGCCAGCGCAATGCGGTCGCGCTGATAAACGTTCACGGAACCATAGATGTTGTAGCCGTCGCTGGCCAGGTCGCCCAGGCCATACAGCACGCTGGCCTGGCGTTCGCCATACGATTTCACGCTCGGTGAAAACTCGCCATTGGCGCGCGCTTCCAGGCCCTGGTACGACTTTTTGGTGATCACGTTGATGACGCCGGCGACGGCGTCGGAGCCATACACGGCCGACGCGCCATCCGTCAAAATTTCCATGCGCTCGATGGCGGCGGCGGGAATGGCGTCGATATTGACGAACATGGTCTGGAAGCCGGCCGGCGCGCCATAGAACGACAGGCGGCGGCCATTCAAGAGCACCAAGGTGCCCTGCGCGCCGAGGCCGCGCAAGTTCGCTTGCGAGCCGCCATCGGAACCAGTGAACATCGAGCGGAAATCCTGCTGCGCCGGGCGGGCGGCAGGCAGGTTGTCGAGCACTTGCAGCAAGGTGAGCGCGCCCATGTTTTCGATCTGCTTGGCGTTGATCACCTGCACGGGCGACGCCGTCTCCGCGTTGATGCGCTTCAGGCTGGAACCCGTCACTTCCACACGCTGCAGTTTCTCCTCCTCCGCCGCCAGCGCCGTTGAGGCCAACCCTACCGCCACCATGGCGGCCATCAGTTTTTTCAAGTGCATTCTCAACTCCCTTTTATAAGTGATTTGTTTTCGCAAGGCTGCAAGAGCCCCTCCCCGGTCCGAAGAGGGGCTCCTTGTTAGTGAAATGATGAAGTGAAGTGTGTCTAGCGCGGCTTGACGGTCGCGCCTTCCGTGCCGGTCAGCACGGCGTTGGCCCAGTTGCCGCACACCTGGGCCGGGTGGGCGCCGCGTGCGCCCAGGGTGCGCAAACTGAGCTGGCTCAGGCCGCGCACGTCGATTTCGGGTTTGACCACCCCGGGAGCCGTGACCAGGCCGCTGTCATACAGCAGCCGCTCACCGCTCCAGACCTGGAATTGCAAGCCGCCCGCGCCGCGGCAGCTATCGTCCACGCCCAGGTCGGCGCGCAGCACATTCCAGTTGCCCACCAGCTGCAAGTCGATACGGCTGGCAGGCCCCACGCCGAGGCCCTTGCGGAACCACAGCCCGTTCATGCGCATGTCGGCCGCCTTGCCGGCTGGCCGGTCTTTCGCGATAGTCTTCGGCAGCGCCAGGTCCGACAGGTAGCGCTGTACTTCCTCGCCTTCGGCCACGCGGTGTTCGAGCACGCGGAATGCGGACAAGGTGACGGGCGCCACGTCGGTGGCCAGCGCCGCGTCAAACGCGCGCGCCACCGGCCCTGCTTGCGCCGCCGTCACCATCGGGTCCAGGGACGCTGCGCCATCGCCTTCCGGATTTTGCGTGCTCATGACGCGGAAGCGCAGCAAGCGCCCGGCCGTGGCGGGGAAGTTGATCGTCTGCGTGCCTTCCTGCAGCTTGAGGGTGCCGCGCGCAAGCGCCGCGCCCCACTCGCCATTGTTGTCGCCAATGTAGATTTCATAGTCGCGCACCTGGCCATGCTTCCAGTGCTGGTCGTTGCGCGGCGCCAGTTCGATGCCGTCGATCAGGCGCCGTTCCGTAAAGCCGATCACCCATTCGTGCGGCCCGCTTTTCACGGACGGACTGCGCACGGTGCGGAACCACGTCTCCGGCTTGCCATCGAAGGCGTTTTCCAGCGGATAGCCGTTTTCTTCGGCAGGACGCGCCACCACCTGCATGGCGTCGGCCGGCAAGGCGCGGCCCGGCACGGGGGCGGCCGGGAAGTCGGCGTCGACTCTCGCCACGGCCAGCGCGCCGGCGACCTGCAAAGCTAAAGGCTGGCGGATGTCCTGCGCCGCCACTTTCACGTGCAGGGTGCCTTGCCTGTCGGCTGCATCGAAGAACCAGCCTTCGACCGCCCTGTCGTAGGCGGCGCGGTCGCCCGCTGCCGCGATCAGCCGTTCGCCAGCCCGCACGGTGGCCGGCGCCTGGCCCGCCAGCATGCGCAGCGCATAGCCGCGGCGCGCATCCTGGCCTTGGTACTGGCCATCGACGGCGCCGATGTCGACCTGCACGTCGGCACCCGTCTGGCGCATGCGGATGATTTGCTGGCTGAAGGCGCCGCCCTGGTACTGGCGCGTGCTGCCGTCGTCTTCATACAGCGTGTAGTCGGAATCGCCGCGCGGATAGATATCGAGCGTGAGCTGGTCCTTCGGCTTCTGGCCGTCATACAGCATTTCCGGATACATGGGCAGGATGGCGCCGGCGCGCACGAACACGGGCAGTTTATCGAGCGTCACCTGCATGTCCAGGTCGCGTCCTTTCGCGTCCGCCGTGGCCTGGCGGCCATCCCAGTAGTCGTACCACGTGCCCTGCGGCAGGTGGATGCCCTTGCGCCAGCCGCCGCTGACGGCCTGGCTGCGGTAGACGGGCGCCACCAGCACGTCGCGCCCCAGCAGGAATTGATATTTATACGCTTCCGTGTAGGCGGCCGGGTCTTGCGGGTAGTCCCACATCAGGCCGCGCACCAGCGGCGCACCCGATTGCTCCGCTTCGCGCACGAGGGTATACATATAGGGGGTAAGGCGCATCTTCAGCTTCAGATAGCGGCGGTTGATGTCGCGGTACGGCTGCTCGAACCACCACGGATGCTTGCGCTCGGCCGCGGCCCAGCCGGACATGCCCATCAGGACTGGCGTAAAACTCTTCCACTGCAGGTCGCGCAGATAGGTTTCCGGGCTGCCGCCGAAGATGGCGTCCACGTCGCCCGATGCATAGGCCTGGCCGGACAGGCCCGAGCCGATCAGGGTCGGGATGTGCCAGCGGATGTAGTCCCAGCTGGCGCTCTGGTCGCCCGTCCACGCCACGGCGTAGCGCTGGATGCCGGCCCAGCCCATCACCGTCCACAGGAAGGGGCGGCTGTCGGAGTTGTTCAGGATGCCGTCGTAGGCCGACTTGTTCGCATCCATGGCGAACTGGTAGCCCTTGCCCGTCCACGCCACGTCGAGCTTCTGCACGCGGCTGCCCGCCTGGCCCACTTCCCAGGCAATCTTGTCGACGCCATTTTCCGTCCACAATCCCGTGCGAAAACCATAGCCGGCCAGTCCCTTCACCGTTTCCGGCAAATTCGTGTAGCCGCAGCCATAGCCGTCGTTGGGCAAAATCCAGCCGCCAGGCATGTCGTGTTCGCGGTACTGGCGCGCCACGCTTTCCACCACGTCCGGCGTCTTGCCCGTGGGGCCATCGCTCCAGCCCTTGGGCACGGAACCGGGCTTTTTCACGTTGTCGCCATCGTTGTAGCAATCGGCGTCGCCGTATTCCAGCGCCCAGCGGGGCAGCATGCGCGCGCGGCCCGTCAAGTCCGCATAGCGGGCGACGACGTCGCGCAGGTCCTTGCCAACGAAGAAATACGCATCGAAGCGCCCTTCCGCGTGCTGCAGCGAGATCTGCTGCGCATCGCGCAAGTCGTAGTTCCCATCGGACCAGGTATTGCGCAGCATGCCCCATCCGCGTGAACTCATGAGGAATGGCGCGGGATTCGGCCGGTCGCCCTCTTCCCAGCCGCCCGAATACGACACGGGCACCTGCTTGCCCTTGAATTCGAAGCGGCCATTTTGCTGGCCGCCGCCAAAGTAACGCTCGCCCGGCAAGCTCGATAGCACCTGCACGCCCTGCTTGTCGTCGAGCGACAGCGGCTGCACTTCGCGCCACAGCGGCAGCGCGTCGCCCTTGCGCAGCAGGGTAAAGCGCAACGGTTTGCGGTCGATGCGCAGGCTCAGGGCTTCGGTGCTGATCAGGATATGGTCGGGCTGTTCATGGATCTGGTATGCCACCTGCGCGGCCGGCTGGCCCACGACGATGGGCGCGGCCTTGTCGCCCGGCCCCGTCAAGCCCCCTTTTCCGCCGGCCTGGATGCGCAGCACGTCCACCTGCGGCAGGCTGATACGCAGCTGCATGCCAGTATCGCTGCGCAGATCCCAGCCCAGTGCCTCGCCCTTGGCCACGTCGGCCGCGTGCACGGCACTCACGCTGGCCAGGTTGCCGACAGGCGCGGCCTGCACGCTTTGCGTGGACAAGGTGGCAAGGGCGGCGAGGACACAGGCGGCAAGGACGCGGCGGGGAAGCGGGAGAGGTTTCATCTATCGGCTTTCAGAAGTGATTCGATGAAATACTTTAAGAAGAAAAATAAATATCGTCAATCAAAAGAAAGTTAAAGCGGCAATTTATTAATAAAATGCCCAGAATTGGCGCATTTTTCTTACGTTTCACCAAAATGTCACAAAACATACTTTCGTTATCGTGGCATTTCAGCGACAGGCCGCGCCGCCACGGGCTTTTACGCTGCACCGCAGCACGCTTCACCACCTTAAAAACGACATTATTTCGCAAGCCAGCAAACTATTTACTTTCGTTTTACTTTCGTATTTGACTTTTCGAAATTTAGTATTTATGCTTTCTCCAACAAACACTTTACTGAGCTCTCATGACTACCCTTCTTCAGCGTGACATTCAAACCTGGCGCGACATCGGCGGCCTGCACACGGCCGAGGAAATCGCCCACCAGCCAGCCATCTGGCGCGCGCTGGCCGGCATTTTGCGCAAGGAGCAAGCGGCACTGGCCGCCTTCCTCGGCGACGCGCTGTCGAATCCACAACAACGCGTCATTCTGACGGGCGCCGGCAGCTCGGCCTACGTGGGTGAAATCGTCGTCGATACCCTGAATGCGGCCTGGCCCGCGCAGATCCGCGCCATCGCCACCACAACCTTGCTGACGCACCACGAGCTGTACCTGGAAGCGGACGCGCCCACCCTGCTCGTCTCGTTTGCCCGCAGCGGCGACAGCCCGGAAAGCCTGGCGGCCGTGGAACTGCTGCGCCAGGTCGTGCCCGGCGCACGCTTCCTGAACATCACCTGCAACGCGGACGGCAAGCTGGCGCGCCAGGGCGCGAACGACAGCAATACCTATAACCTGCTGATGCCGGAAGGCAGCTGCGACCGCGGCTTCGCCATGACCAGCAGTTTCAGCAGCATGCTGCTGGCCGCCCTGTCGGTACTGGGCAAGGACGTCGATTTGACGCGCCTTGAGACCTTGGCGCAGCTGGGCGAGCAAGCCTTGCGCGACTGGTCGGCGCCCGTGGCGGACCTCGGTTCGACACCGGTGCAGCGCGTCGTCTACCTGGGCAGCGGTCCGCTGGAAGCGCTGGCCAAGGAAGCGGCATTGAAGATCCTGGAATTGACGGGCGGGCGCGTGATGGCGATGGCGAATACGCCGCTGGGTTTCCGCCACGGCCCGAAATCGGCCGTCACCACGGAGTCGCTGGTGATCCTGCTGCGCAGCAGCAAGCCGCTGGCGCGCCAGTACGAAGACGACCTATTGAAAGAACTGCAGCGCGACAGCGTGGCGCAGACCTGCCTGACCGTCGGTATCGGCGGTGACTTATCTGCCGATGCGCCGGCCTGGCCCGACGCCTGGCTGGCCCCGCTGTGGCTGCTGATGGCGCAGCAATATGCGCTGCACCAGTCCGCACTGCTGCAACTGCGCCCCGACAATCCATTCGCCGGCGGCATCGTCAACCGTGTCGTGCAAGGCGTCACCATCTATGGCCATGACCAATTCTAATCCCACCGCCGGCTACCACGGCATCGACATCGGCGGCAGCAAGATGGAGCTGGTCGCCTTCGCCGACCGCGATGGCGCGCTGGCGGAAGTGTTCCGCGAACGGGTGGCCACGCCGGGCGACGATTTTGCCGCCTTCGTGCAAGCCATCGTCGACCTGGTGGCGCGCGGCGACGCGGCACTGGGCACGACGGCACCCGTCGGCATCGGCTTGCCCGGCGTGATCGACAGCGCCAGCGGCCGACAGCTCAGTTCCAACGTGCCGGCCCTGAATGGCCGCCTCGTGGCGCAAAACCTGCAGCAGGCCTTGCAGCGTCCTGTCGCCATCGGCAACGATTGCCAGTGTTTCGCCCTGTCGGAAGCGCAAGGAGGCGCGGCCGACAATGCCGCCAGCATGTTCGGCGCCATTCTCGGCACGGGCGCTGGCGGCGGCTATTGCGTGGGCGGCCAGCTGCTGCGCGGCTTTAACGGCGTGGCCGGCGAATGGGGCCACTGGAGCCTGCCCGCCACCCTGATGGCGCAGCACGGCCTGGCCGATTACCCCTGCCCGTGCGGCAAGGCGGGCTGCCTGGAACGCTATGTCTCCGGCCCCGCCATGCGCAAAATCCACGCCCACTTTGGCGGCGACGGCGCAGAGCCTCTGGCGATCGTGGCGCGCGCCAACATGGGCGACGCCGTGGCCCAGCGCACGGTGGCCGTGCACCTCGATGTGCTGGGCCACGCGCTGGCCGGCCTGGTGCTGGCCTACGACCCGCACGTGATCGTGCTTGGCGGCGGCTTGTCCAAGCTGCCGCACCTGTACGACAAGCTGCCGGCCGCCGTCAAGCGCCATCTGTTCCCCGGCGTGCACGTGCCGCCGATACTGCCGCCCCGCTTTGGCGACGCCGGCGGCGCGCGCGGCGCGGCCCTCCTGATCCGACAACATACGAAGGCGTAACCATGATGAAGCAAGCGGAAAACCCGACTTTTACCCTGTCCCCGATCCAGCAAGTGATCAAGGCGCACCGCCGCGGCGAGCGAGTGGGACTGTACGCCGTCTGCTGCAGCCACCCGAGCGTGCTGCGCGCCGCCATGCGCGTGGCCAGCGAGTACGACACCGTGCTGCTGGTCGAGGCGACGTCGAACCAGGTCGACCAGTTCGGCGGCTACACGGGCATGACCCCGGCCGTTTTCCGCGACACCATGCTGGCACTGGCCCGCGAACAGGGTTTCCCCGCAAGCCGCCTCGTGCTGGGCGGCGACCATCTGGGCCCGAACGCCTGGCAGCACCTCGATGCGGCCACCGCCATGAACCACGCCGAAACCCTGATCGCCGCGTATGCGGCCGCCGGCTTCCATAAAATCCACCTCGATTGCAGCATGCGCTGCGCCGACGACCCGTTGCAGCTCGACGATGAGACCGTGGCCGCCCGTTCGGCGCGCCTGTGCATCGTCGCCGAGGAAGCGGCGGCCGCCGCCGGCTTCGCGCCGCCCGTCTACGTGATCGGCACGGAAGTGCCGATTCCCGGCGGCGAAGCGTCGCTGGCGCAGGCTGGCGCCGTCACCAGTCCGCAGGCCGCGCGCCGCACCCTCGACGTGCACCGCCGCGCGTTTCTGGAAAACGAGCTGCATGGCGCCTGGCGCCGGGTCATCGCCATGGTGGTGCAGCCTGGCGTCGATTTCGACCAGAGCAGCATCCAGCATTACGACGCCGATGCCGCCACCGAGCTGTCGGCCTTTGTCGCCGAGCAGCCTGGCCTCGTGTTCGAAGCCCATTCCACCGACTACCAGCGCGAGTCCGCCCTGCACGCCATGGTGCGCGACCATTTCGCCATCCTGAAAGTGGGTCCTGCCGCCACCTTCGCCCTGCGCGAAGCGCTGTTCGCCCTGTGCCAGATCGAGGAAGAACTGCTGCCGGCGCACGCCACCTCGCAACTGATGCAGGTGCTCGACGACGTGATGGTGGCCAAGCCGAAGAACTGGATCAAGCATTACCTGGGCACGCCGGACGAGCAGCGATTGATGCGCCGCTACGGCTTGAGCGACCGTTGCCGCTATTACTGGGGCGAACCGGAAGTGGCGGCCGCCGTCGCCAAGCTGCTGGCCAACCTGGACACGGTGGCCATTCCGCTGCCGCTGTTGAGCCAGCATTTGCCGGAGCAGTACCTGGCCGTGGTGCAGGGCAGCCTGCCAGTTCAGGCGCCGGCCTTGATCGAGCACAAGATCGGCAGCTTGCTGGCGCAATATGCGCGCGCCTGCAACCGCAATGCGGCAGTCCCCGTCATTGCCGAAGCGGCAATCTGTTAAGCTCGGTATTTTCATTTTTTACTGAGCCCGCCACCATGCGAAATACCAGCCAACGCCGTGAATCCATCCTCCAAATGCTTGCCCAGCAGGGCTCGGTGCAGGTGACCGATCTGGTGGAAAAGCTCGGCGTGTCCGCGGTCACCATCCGCAGCGACTTGAATGCGCTGGAAGCGCAAGGCATGGCCACGCGCAGCCACGGCGGCGCGACCCTCACGCGCACGCCGCCGCCTGAACACACGATACGCCAGAAGGACGCCATCAACCACGAGCAGAAGGAGCGCATCGGCGCCTATGCGGCGCGGCTGGTGGAACCTGGCGACAACATCATCATCGACTCGGGCACCACCACCATCTCGCTGGCGCGCCATTTGCGCGATGCGACCGGCGTGACGGTGGCGACGAATGGCCTGAACATCGCGTGGGAACTGGCCGACGCGCCCGGCGTGGACCTGATCCTGACGGGCGGCCTGCTGCGCAAGCAGTCGCTGTCGATCCAGGGCAGCCAGGCCGAAACCTGTCTGCAGGCCTACAGCTTCGACAAGCTGTTTCTGGGCGTCGACGGTTTCGACCTGCAGTTTGGCGTGACCACCCACCACGAAGCGGAAGCAAGCCTGAACCACAAGATGGTGGAACGGGCCAAGAAAATCATCGTCCTCACGGACGCCTCCAAGTTCGGCCGCGTCAGCCTGCACCGCATCGTGCAGCTGGACCGGGTCGATACCGTCATCACCGATGCCAGCATCAGCCAGGAGTACCGCGAAGGGCTGCAAAAGCTGGGCATCGAACTTTTTATAGCGGAATAACACATGCTGAGCGGCAGAATCCTTACCCCATCTGGCTGGATCACGGGCACCATCACCTTTGACCAGCGCATCGTCCAGATACAAGAAGACCCTGCCGCCGACAGCGCGCTGACCATTTTGCCCGGCTTCATCGACCTGCACGTGCATGGCGCGGCCGGCGTCGACATCATGGAAGGCGGGAACGCGGGCGCCACCGTGGCGCAGGTGCATGCGCGCCATGGCACCACGGCCCTGCTGGGCACCACCCTGACGGCGAAAGAGCCGTCGATCCTGCACGCCCTGCAAGGCCTGGCCGGCGTCATCGCCGAGCGCCCTGCCAACGGCGCGCGCATGCTGGGCGTGCACCTGGAAGGCCCGTTTTTGAATTTGCACCGCCTGGGCGCGCAGCCGCCCGACGTGGTGCAGGCCAGCCTGGCGCTGGTGCAGCGCTTCCACGCCATCGCGCCCATCAAGGTCTTGACCATGGCGCCGGAAATCCCCGGCCACCTGGAACTGATCCCGCAACTGGCGGCGATGGGCATCCGCGTGCAGATCGGCCACAGCGCCGGCACGTATGACGAAGGCGTGGCCGCGCTGAATGCCGGCGTCTCCGGCTTTACCCACCTGTACAACGGCATGACGGGCATGACCCACTACGACCCGGGCATGGTGGGCGCGGCGCTGGCGCATGCCGAATACGCGGAAATCATCCCCGACCTGCAGCACGTGGCCAAGGGCGCCCTGCGCGCGGCCCTGCGCGCCATTCCGCGCCTGTACGGCGTGACGGACGCCACCTCGGCCACCGGCATGCCCGATGGCGAATACGGCCTGGGTACGCAGCGCGTCTACAAATGCCTGGGCTGCGTGCGCCTGGCCACAGGTTCCCTGGCCGGCAGCGTGCTGACCATGGACCAGGCCCTGCGCAATTTCGTCGACCTGGGCCTGGACCTGGCCGACGCCTCGAACCGCTTGTCGCTGTACCCGGCCGACTACCTGGGCGAGTCCGAACGGGGCCGCCTGGCGCCGGGCGCCTGGGCCGATATCGTCGTCCTCGATTCCACACTACAGCCAGTGTCCGTCTTCGTCGAAGGCGCGGCCATCGATCTTTCCACCCGCTAGACCACCTCAACTTACCTCAACCCCGTCCCGGAGTTACCATGCACGACACGTCACACAAGGCCCCCGTGTGGGCCATGCGCTACCTGCTATTTATTGCCGGCATGGGGGGATTGCTGTACGGCATAGACATCGGCATCATCGCCGGCGCCCTGCCCTATCTGGAATCGACGGCCTCGGTGGCCTGGAAACTGACGGCCCAACAGCTGAGCTTTATCGTCGCCGCCGTGCTATTGGGTTCGGTTCTGTCGTCGCTGTTCGCCGGTGCCCTGGCCGATATCATCGGCCGGCGCTGGGTGATGTTCCTGGCCGGCGCCCTGTTCAGCGCCAGCATCCCGCTGATCGCCCTGGCCGACGGCTACACGCCGCTGCTGCTGGGCCGTCTGCTGCAAGGCATCAGCGGCGGCTTGATCGGCGTCGTCGTGCCCCTGTACCTGGCCGAATGCCTGCCCGCGCAACAGCGTGGACGCGGCGCCGCCCTGTTCCAGCTGCTGCTGACCATCGGCCTGGTGGCCGCCGCCCTGATCGGCCTGCTGCAGGCGCAGACGGTGGAAACGGCCACGCAGGCGGCGCAGGCGTTGCCGGAAGCGGGCCGCATCGCCGCCATCTTCACGGCCAAGGACCAGGCCTGGCGCAGCATCTTCTGGGTCTGTCTGACGCCGGGCCTCGTGTTTACCGTCGGCGCCCTGCTGCTGGCCGAGTCGCCGCGCTGGCTGGCGCAACGGGGCCGCATCGAGCAGGCGCGCCAGTCGCTGCTGCGCACACGCCTGCCCGCCGCCGCCGACATCGAGCTGCGCGAAATGCAGGACACGCCGGAAAATACGGCCAAGGCCAGCGGCAAGGCGAAGGATCCGCTGCTGAGCCGCCGCTACGTGCTGCCTTTCCTGCTCGCTTGCCTGATCCTCGCCTGCACGCAGGCGACGGGCATCAATTCCATCCTCGCCTATGTCGTCAATATTTTGAACCAGGCGGGCCTGTCGGGCGCCTCGGCCAATATGGCCGACGTGCTGCTGAAAGTGCTCAATGCCGTGATGACGGTGGTGGCCGTGCTGCTGGTGGACCGCAAGGGCCGCAAGTTCCTGCTGATGCTGGGCACGGGCGGCATCGTCGTCTCGCTGCTGGCGGCCGGCTTGCTGTTCCGCAGCGCCGAAGCCCACCTGGCCGACGTACGCCCCGCCATCGCCGCCCAGGTACAAGCCGATGCTCTGCGCCTGAACCTCGATGCGGCCGCCTTGACGGCCCTGGGCGCGGCGGCCGACGGCACGCCGCAGCAGCTGACCATCGCCTACGCCTACGGCCCGTTCACGAACGTGAAAAGCCTGCGCAGCGACGATCCCGTGCTGCGCCAGGTGACCATCGCCCGCGACGACGCCGTGCAGCCTGACAGCGTGATCGGCGTGTTCTTCCGCAAGCTGCACCTCAATCCGTTTGCCGACCCGGCCGCCGGGCGCGAGGCGCCGCTGCGCATCGAGAAGGCCAGCCTGGGCCCCGTGCCCTCGTCCACGCACGGCTGGCTGGTGGCGATTGCCATCTGCGTGTTCGTGTCCAGCTTCGCCGTGGGACCGGGCGTGTGCGTGTGGCTGGCCCTGTCCGAGCTGATGCCGACGCGCATCCGCTCGAACGGCATGAGCATCGCCCTGCTGGTGAACCAGTTCGTCTCGACGGTGATCGCCGCCATCTTCCTGCCAACCGTGGGTTTGCACGGCTATTCGACCCTGTTCTTCTTCGGCGCCGGCTGCACAGTGCTGTACTTCCTGGCGGCGGCCTTCCTGCTGCCGGAAACCAAGGGCAAGACGCTGGAGGAAATTGAAGCGCACTTTGCCAAATAAGCCAGAGTAAGCAACTGTAGCAGTCTCCTTTCCAGCCCCGGCCCACCATCCGGGGCTGTTTTTTTGCCTGCTGGACAAGTTTGCAGGGCTGGCGCGCACGGCACCGTACGGTTTTCCTTCAGGAATCACGGGCGCGTGGGCTAGAATCTGGCTGCGTCGTGCTACTCACGAGGCGGCAATGGCGCCATGACAAAAACCACCAGGAGACACAGTGAGCTTATTTAGAACCAAGAATTTGGATGACATGATCGCCCACAGCAAGAAACCGGGAGGCCTGGCGAAAGTGCTGGGGCCCTTCGACCTTGTCCTCATGGGCATCGGCGCCATCGTCGGCACGGGCATTTTCGTGCTCACCGGCACGGGCGCGCTGACGGCCGGCCCCGCGCTGTCGCTGTCGTTTGTCGTGGCGGCCGTCGCCTGCTGCTTCGCCGCCCTGTGCTACGCGGAATTCGCTTCCACCGTGCCCGTGGCAGGCTCCATCTACACGTACAGCTATGCCACCCTGGGCGAGCTGGCCGCCTGGATGATAGGCTGGGACTTGCTGCTCGAATACGGCCTGGCCGCCGCCGCCGTCTCCGTCGGCTGGTCCGGCTATTTCCAGTCGCTGCTGTCGGGCTTTGGCATCGCCCTGCCCGTGGCCCTGACTGCCGCACCGGGTGCCCTGCCCGGCGTGACCACCTTCATCAACCTGCCGGCCCTCGTCATCATGCTGGCCCTGACGGCCATGCTGGGCTGGGGCGTGCGCGAATCGGCGCGCCTGAACAACATCATGGTGGCCATCAAGGTGGGCGTGGTGCTGCTGTTCATCATTTTCGGCGCGCGCCACGTGCAGCCAGCCAACTGGCAGCCCTACATGCCGTTCGGCTACCACGGCATGCTGAGCGCGGCCGCCCTCGTCTTCTTCGCCTTCATCGGCTTCGACGCCGTCACCTCTGCCGCAGAGGAAGTCAAGAAACCGTCGCGCGACCTGCCGATCGGCATCATCGGTTCCCTGGCCGTGTGCGCCGTGCTGTACGTGGTCGTCTCGGCCATCATGACGGGCATCGTGCCGTACCAAAAATTCCTCGGCGTCGACCATCCCGTCTCGCTGGCCCTGCAGTATGCAGGCGAAAACTGGATCGCCGGCTTCGTCGACCTGGGCGCCATCCTCGGCATGACCACCGTGATCCTCGTGATGGCTTTCGGCCAGACGCGCATCATCTTCGCCATGTCGCGCGACGGCTTGCTGCCCAAGCGCCTGTCGACCGTGCACCCGCGCTTCCACACGCCGTTCTTCGCCACCTGGCTGGTCGGCATCGTCTTCGGCCTGATCGCCGCCGTGATCCCGCTCAACATCCTCGCCGAACTGATCAACATTGGTACTTTGGCCGCCTTCACCATGGTCTCGATTGCCGTGGTGGTGCTGCGCAAGAAGCGCCCGGACCTGCCGCGCGCCTTCCGCTGCCCCGGCGTGCCCTACGTGCCGGCGCTGGCCGTGATCCTGTGCGTGGGTCTGATGACCTTCCTCAGCTGGGTCACCTGGCTGGCCTTTTCCATCTGGCTGGTGATCGGCCTGGTCATCTACTTCGGCTACGCGCGCCGCCGTTCGCTGCTGCACCCGCAACAGTAAAAAGTCCCCGGCAGCGACACATCCTGTCGCTGCCGCAGTTAAGATGGCGGTCTCGCAACCACCGCAGGCCGCCATCCATGCAACGTTCCCCCGACCTCATCGCACAACTGGACCAGAGCACGGACCAGCTCAAGCGCGCGCGCCTGCGCAACATGCAGTGGCTGGCCGTCGGCTTGCTGCTGCTGGCCGCGCTGGTCTTCGCCGTGGCCCGCTCGCAGCGGGACGGCCACCCCGCCTGGGGCTATGTGGAAGCATTCGCCGAAGCGGCCATGGTGGGGGCGATCGCCGACTGGTTCGCCGTCGTCGCCCTGTTCCGCCACCCGCTGGGCATCCCCCTGTGGCATACGGCCATCATCCCGAACAGCAAGGCCGACATCGGCCGCAGCCTGGGCGCCTTCGTGGAAAACCATTTCATTACCGAACAAGGCATCGCCGAACGCATCGCGCAAGCCGATCCCGCCGCGCGCCTGGGCGCCTGGCTCGGTGACGAGAGCCACGCCCGGCAGCTGGGCATGGCCAGCGCCAGCGTCGCCAGACAGCTGCTGGCGATGGCCAACCACCAGCAACTGGGGCGATTGCTGCGCGAGCAAGCCAGCAACTACCTGGGACAATTGAATGTATCGGACGTGGCGGCCGACTGCATCGATGCGCTGATCGCCGACGGCAAGCCGCAGGAACTGCTGGACTTCCTGCTCGACCGCAGCGCCGCCTACCTCGACGACGAGACGCATCACGCGGCCATCGGCGACTTCGTGCTGGGCGCTTTCCAGATCGAGAACGCACTCGTGAAAAAGGCCGTGAAAGCGTATGAACCGCGCATGATCGCCTCGCTGCAAAAATTCGCCCTCGCCGTGCGCGTCGATCCGCAGCACCCGCTGCGCCAGCGCATCGCCGGCTGGATCGCCGACAGCGCCCTGCACCTGAAGGCCGACCCGCAGTGGCAGGAAACCGTGCGCCGCTACCAGCTGCAACTGATCGCCAGCGATACCGTGCAAGCCATGCTGGGCGACGTCTGGAAGCACCTCAGCACGCGCCTGCTGACCGAACTGCACGCGGACCAGCCCTTGCTGGCGCAAGCCATCGCCAGCCTGGCACGCAACACGGGCAAGGTGCTGGAAACGGACAAAGCTGCGCGGGCATGGCTGAACGACGCCATCGTCGCCGGCAGCGGCTCGCTGGTGCGCCGCTACCGGGGGGAGGTGGGCGCCTTCATCGCCGCCCGCCTGGACTTGTGGAGCAAGGATGAAATGAGCGAGCGCATCGAACTGGCCATCGGGCGCGACCTGCAATTCATCCGCATCAACGGCACCATCGTGGGCGGCCTGGCCGGCTTGCTGATTTACGCCGCCAGCCACGCGTTTTAAGCGCGTTAATCTCCCCTTCACCAACGCGGCACGGCGCTGGGCGGCGCCGCATGCGAGGGAAAATGCGGCAGCACTTCCTGCGCCAGTTCCTGCAGCACTTCCGCGGCCGGGCGCTGGCCATGCTGGATGCCCAGCGCCGCATGGTTGACACCCGCTTCGCGCCATTCACCGAGCAAATCGATCAAGCCCTTGCGCCCCGTGCGCAGCACATAGCCGCTGCGAACGGGCGTGCGCGGGTAGTCGGGGTCGTCCACCAAGTCCAGCCACTCATTGCACATGTGGGGGCGGAAGCCGCCATCCGGGATGCACCGGCGCCAGGCGCGGATCTTGTCCGCCAGCCGGCGCGGCCCTTCCGGCGTATCCGTCGCTTCCGGATACGTCAGCCAGCCGTCCGCATGGCGCCCTATCCATGCCAAAGGCTGGCCCGAGGAACTGGTGACGACCAGGGGAATGGCGCCCGCCACGGGCTTGGGCAGCAGTTCCAGGCCCTCGATGCTGCCCAGCGGGCCTTTGACGCTGGCGGGGCCGGCGCGCAGCAACTGGCGGAACAGCTGCACGGCCTGCGCATAGCGCTCGCCGCGCGTGGCGTACGGCACGCCATACGCGGGAAATTCGCTGGCGCGGTCGCCCGACGCCGTGCCCAGCACCAGGCGTCCTCCCGACAGCTGGTCGATGCTGGCGGCCGCCTTGGCCAGGTCGATGGGGTGGCGCAGGGTAAAGATGGCGCTACCCGTGGCCAAGGCCAGCGAGTCCGTACGCGCCGCCAGGTAAGCGAGGTAGGTCCACGGGTCGAACAGCTGGCCCGCATCGCCGAAGCGCGGGTCGAACAGGGGAATGTCGCGCACCCAGGCGGCGGCAAAGCCCTGCCTGTCCATGGCGGCGACCAGGTCGGCCTGGCCGGCCAGCGCCCGCATGTCGCCCTGGTAAAAGCGCAGCGGCAGATAAATGCCGACGGTGAGCGCGCCGGGCGCGAACATGCGGCGGTAGCCGCGGTGCTGCGTGAAGGCTTGCGATGAAGCGCCTTGCGTGATGTCCATGCTCATATTGTTCCTTGATAAAAATCAGGCGCCCGTCGCGGGCGCGGGAATGGTGATGCCCAGCTGCACGGCCGGGCGGGCCGCCACGCGGGCGTACCAGGCGCCCACGTGCGGCCAGTCATCGAGCTTGAAACCGATCAGGTCGGCGATATGCAGCCAGCCAAAGCTGGCGATGTCGGCGATGGAATAGGCGTCGCCGCCCAGGTAGGCGTGGTTCGCCAGGCGGCCATCCATGCTGGACAGCGCCGCGCCGCACAACTGGCGAAAGTGCGCCGTGGCGGCCGCATTCGCGCCTGCCTCGGCGATCTCGAAATGCACGCGCTGGCCCAGCATCGGCCCCATGCTGGCCGCGTGGAATTGCAGCCAGGTGATGGCGGCCCAGCGCTGCGCGGGCGCCTTCGGCAGCAGCCGCCCCGTTTTCCCGGCCAGGTACAGCAGGATGGCGGCCGATTCGAACACGGTGACGCCCGTGTCGTGGTCGACCAGCACGGGAATGCGTCCATGCGGATTGAGGGCCAGGAAAGCGGGCAAGCGGTGTTCGCCCTGCTCGATGCGCACGTGGCGCAATTGGTAGGGCAAACCCAGTTCGGCCAGCGCGATGGTGGCTTTGAAACCGTTGGGCGAGCTGTCGGTGTAGAGTTCAAGCGAACCGGCCGGGGATGTGATGCTGTGCATGGAGTGTCCTGTTGATATAGTTTTACTGAAGTACAATCAGCCTTGTAAACACCGCCATCCTCGTTGTTATCCTCAAAGAATGGAAACGATGATTTTTAGTGTCTGGCTATAGAAAAACTATATCAATGAAACATCCTTTACCACTCCAGGCGTTGCGCGCCTTTGTCGAAGTGGGCCAGCGCGGCAGCATCAAGGCGGCCGCCGAGGCGCTGCACGTGACGTCGGGCGCCGTCAGCCAGCAAATCCGCCTGCTCGAAGATCGGGTCGGCATGCCCCTGTTTACGCGCGAACGCCAGGGCCTGCGCCTGACCGAGGCGGGCGCCAGGGTCCACCCCGCCCTGCTGGGCGCCTTCGCGCAGATCGCCGGCGCCAGCCAGGCGCTGGAAGACATGGGCGCGCGCCAGACGCTGACCGTCAGCACGGTCGCCACGTTTGCCGCCGCGTGGCTGGTGCCGAGGCTGGGCCGCTTCAACCAGCGCCATCCGCAAATCGAGGTACGCGTGGAAGCGACATCGGCCCTCGTCGACCTGCGCCGCGACCGGGTCGACGTGGCCTTGCGCCACGGCCTGGGCGACTATCCGGGCTTGCAGGTGACACGCTTGATGGCGCCCGTGCTGGTACCCGTCGCCAGCCCAGCCCTGATGGCGGGCCAGCCGTCCATCGCCACGCCGGCCGATTGCCTGCGCTACCCGCTGCTGCACGATACGGACCGCGCCGACTGGACCCTGTGGCTGGCCGCGCACGGCGCGCCGGACGACAGCGAGGATGCGGCGCGGGCGCTGCGCGGCTCGGCCTTCGAAGATGATTTTCTGTTGATACGCGCGGCCGAGGCGGGCCAGGGCCTGGCCCTGGTGCCGCAGCTGTACGCGCAGGAGGAGATCGCCGCCGGGCGCCTGGTGCAAGTGCTGGACTTGCCCTGGCCCGCGCGCTTTGCCTACTATCTGGTGACGCGGCCCGACGCGGCCACGCGCCCCGCCGTGCAGGCCTTCATGGCATGGATCTGCGAGGAAGCGCAGGCCGCGCGCTAGAGTGCATGGCCGCCGGCCGCGCACGACACCACGCCGCACATGGTGGTAAACAGCACCGGCACGCCGGCGCGCCCCGTGGCGATGCAGGCCGCAGCCGGCACCACGGCCAGCAACAGGGCCAGGTAGCCGATTGCCTTCAGGCGCCGCGCGGAAGAACGACGCACGCCCCCGGCTGCCCCGCGTAAATAGCCTCTGGCCGCCTCTTCGTTGCCGCTTGCCGACATTTTCGTATGCATGTCCATCTCCTCCATCCATAGTGACCGGTCTTGCCTCACTGCATTTTGCTACATAAATTTACCAAATACAATAAATAAATTCACGAATAAATCGCTTTTCTTTATTTCATCACGAAAAACAATGAAATTACGATATTCGATTAAATCTTTTTTAGTCGCACTTGCCATCAGGCGGCAAGCCACATGGGCACGCATCCGGTCAAACTTGATGTAGATCATAATTTTTTGAACAAGCTCTTGCTATCCTGTAAAAAAATGACGGGAGCACCGGATGAGCAAGACGCAGCCGAGCGACGCGCAGCACAACGTGGAACATGAGCGCCTGGGCAGCGCCTGGCAAGGCGTGCCGGCGCCCGGCTATCCGGAAAGCGCGCCGGAAGGCGCCACCCTGGATCTGCTGCTGAACGCCTGGCTGGGCAAGTTCACGGGCGGCATTTCGCCGGCCGCGCTGGGCAACGCGTATGCCGACTGGCTCGGCCACCTGGCGCTGGCGCCATCGAAGCAGCAAGCCCTGCTACAGGAAGCCTGGAAGAAGATCGGCCGCTGGCAACAGTACGCCATGCAATCGGCCCTGACCGGCGGCGACGCCAAACCGTGCATCGCGCCGCTGCCGCAGGACCGGCGCTTCGACGACCCGGCCTGGCGGCGCTGGCCGTACAACCTCGTCTACCAGGGCTTTTTGCTGCAGCAGCAGTGGTGGCACCGCGCCACCACGGGCGTGCGCGGCGTCTCGCCGCACCACGAGGATGTCGTCACGTTCACCGTGCGCCAGTGGCTCGACATGCTGGCGCCGTCGAACTTCGTGCCGACCAATCCCGTGGTGCAGCAATCGGCCCTGGAAAGCGGCTGCGCCAGCCTGGCGCGCGGCGCAGCGCATGCGGCCGCCGACTGGCAGCGCGCCGCCATGGGGCCGTATGCGCCCGACACGCGCCGTTACCAGGCAGGCCAGAACGTGGCCGTCACGCCGGGCAAGGTGGTCTACCGCAACGACCTGATCGAATTGATACAGTACGCGCCCACGACGGCGACGGTGCACGCGACGCCGCTGCTGTTCGTGCCGGCGTGGATCATGAAGTTCTATATTCTCGACCTGTCGCCGCACAATTCGCTGGTGCGCTACCTGGTGGACCAGGGCCACACGGTGTTCATGATTTCCTGGAAAAACCCGACGGAAGAAGACCGCGAGCTGTCGCTGGAAGACTACCGCCAGCTGGGCGTGATGGACGCGCTTGACGCCGTTGCCAGCATCGCGGGCGCGCCGCAGGTGCACGCTGTCGGCTACTGCCTGGGCGGCACCCTGCTGGCGATCGCCGCCGCGACCATGGCGCGCGATGGCGATGCGCGCCTGGCCAGCCTCACCATGCTGGCGTCGCAGGTGGACTTCAAGGAGCCGGGCGAACTGTCGCTGTTCATCGACGAGAGCCAGGTCAGCTTCCTGGAAGCGGCCATGTGGAAGCAGGGTTACCTCGACACGAAGCAGATGGCGGGCGCCTTCCAGCTGCTGCGCTCGAACGATCTGATCTGGTCGCGCCAGCTGCGCCACTACCTGCTGGGACAAGACGAGCAGGACAGCGACCTGATGGCCTGGAACGGCGACGCCACGCGCATGCCCTGCCGCATGCATTCGGAATACCTGCGCCGCCTGTTCCTGCACAACGACCTGGCCGAAGGCCGCTACCGCACGGCCGGCCGCCACATCGCCCTGCCCGACATCGATGCGCCCATCTTTGCCGTCGGCACCCTGACGGACCACGTGGCGCCATGGCGCTCCGTGTATAAACTGCAGCTGCTGACCGACACCGACGTCACCTTTTTGCTGACCTCGGGCGGCCACAATGCTGGCGTGGTCTCGCCGCCGGGCCAGCCGCGCCGCAGCTACCAGCTGGCCACGCACCGCCACGATGCGCCCTACATCGATGCGGACAGCTGGCAGCGCGACGTGCCGCAGCATGACGGTTCGTGGTGGCCCGCCTGGCAAGCCTGGCTGGAAGAACGCGCGAGCGCGCAAGTGGCGCCGCCGGCGATGGGGCCCGACCTGGGCGATGCGCCGGGCCGCTACGTGCTGCAAACCTGATCACCGACAACCGAGCGACAATCTAGCGACAATCTAGCGACAACCGAGGAAAACGCCATGCCCTACACCACCCTGCTGGTCCACGTCGACAATTCGCGCCACTGCGCCCAGCGCATCCGCCTGGCCGTGCGCCTGGCCGTCACCGACGGCGCCCACCTGATCGGCTCGGCCATGAGCGGCATCTCGCGCTACGCGTATGGCGGCGGCGTCAACGCGCTGCAGTTCGCGCCGGCGCAGATGCAGGCGCTGCGCACCCAGGCCAGCGAGGCCTTGCACGACTTCGAGCGCATCGCCCGCGAGGAAGGCCTGGGCAGTTACGAGACGCGCTTCGTCGACGACGACGCGCAAGGCGCGCTGCTGCTGCAGGCGCGCTATTGCGACTTGCTGATCCTCGGCCAGACCGATGCGCAGGATACGCCGTCGCGCGTCATCGCCGGCACGGCCGAATACCTGATGCTCCACTGCGGCCGGCCCGTGCTGATGGTGCCGTACGCGCCGTCCGCCGCGCCGGCGGGCATCGCGCAGCATCCGCTGCTGGCCTGGAACGGCAGCGCAGAAGCGCTGCGCGCCATCACCGATGCGCTGCCGCTGCTGCAGGGGGCGCGGCAGGTAACGCTGGCCGTCGTCAATTCGCACGCCCAGCCGGCCGCGCATGGCGAGCAGCCGGGCGCCGACCTGGCCCTGTACCTGGCGCGCCATGGCGTCAACGTCGAGGTGCTGCAGCACGACACGCCGCCGGGCCAGGACGTGGGCGCGGCCCTGCTGTCCATGGCCGCCCAGCGACACTGCGACCTGGTCGTGATGGGCTGCTACGGCCACATGCGCCTGCGCGAAGCGCTGCTGGGCGGCGTCACGCGCACGGTGCTGCAGGAGATGACCTTGCCGGTGCTGGTGTCGCACTAGCCGCCACCGCGTGCTGGCCATCACGCACCGCGGCTATGGCCAATCGGGCAAACCGCTTCGCACCGGCGCCGGCAACGAGCTGACCCTGTTCGCCGGCAGCCGCCATGTGTGGGTCAAACCCGAGCACTACCATGACAGCTTTTGCCAGGATCTCGACGCGGAAGAAGGCGCCGTGCTGGGCGTGGTGCAGAAAGCACCGCTGGCCAGCACCTTTGGCGACACCGTCAGCGACCCGGCCTGGAAGCACAAACCCAGCTGGTACCAGGTGTCCACTGCCGACCGCATGGCGGCGCGCCTGAGCGCCAGGAAAGTCATCACCCTGAACGCCAGCCACGCGTCGCTGGCCTCGCGCCCCATCGAAGTGGCGGCGCTGATACTGGAGGCGGCAAGCGAGGTGGCAAGCGGCTAAACCTGCCGGCTACAGCCACCCCTCGCGCTTCAGGCGCCGGTGCAGCCAGTAGCAGCCGGCGATGATGACGACGATCACGGCCGGATAGCTGCCGCGCCACTTCAGTTCCGGCATGAATTCGAAGTTCATGCCGTACAGGCTGAATACCATGGTGGGCACGGCCAGGATGGCGGCCCAGGCGGCCAGGCGCTTGACGACCTCGTTCTGGCGGATCGAAATTTGCCCCAGCGCCACCTGCATGGCTGAATTGACCAGCTCGCGCATCTGACCAGCCGTATGCGTGACCCGTTTGACGTGGTCGAGAATGTCGCGGTAATAGATGCGGTTTTCCTTGGGCACGATGTCGCCATGGAAGCGGATCAGCTGGGTGCAGATGTCGTGCAGCGGGTTGACGGCCGCGTCGAGCTTGAGCAGTTCCGTCTTAAGCTGGTAAAAATCCTGTAGCTTGTCCTCGCTCAAACTGGGCTTGAACAGCTGCAATTCATAGTGCTGAAACTTCGCCTGCAAATGGTCGATGCAGGGCTGGTACTGGTCGACGATGAAGTCGATGATGGAATACAGCACGTAACCAGGGCCGCTGGCCAGTTTCTCGGGCACGCTTTCTTTGCGTTCGCGCAACTTCGCATAGCCGGCCGAGGGGCCGTGGCGCACCGTGATGATGAAGCGGGGGCCGAGAAAGACGTGGGTTTCGCCGTAGACGATGGCCTCGCCGTCCAGCGTGGCCGTGTGCACCACCATGAACAGGGTGTCGCCATACTCTTCCAGCTTGGGCCTCTCGTGCGCGCCCTGCGCATCCTCGACGGCCAGTTCGTGCAAGCCAAACGCCGATTGCAGCGCCTGCATGGCCGTGGCATCGGGACTGGCCATGCCGATCCAGACGAAGCAATCGGGGTCGCCGAGAAAGTCGCCCACCTTGTCGATGTCGAAATGCGCGATCTTCTTGCCGTCGCGATAGGCTTCGCAATTGACGACGGCGGCGTGGGTACTCAAGTCCATGGTGGTTTTCGGCTAAGGGCGGCAATATCGGGGGGCAAGTATAGCGGAAAGACCATGATGACCCTGCCAACGAAGCTGCCATATTCACATTCTGGCACGCCAATTTGAAATGCCGCTGGCAGCCGTCTCCTGAACACGCGCTGGGCCATGGCTGGATATCCGAACCGCCATATTGGCCAACGCGACCAGAGAGCAGCACCGACGTGACACTGTCCGGCCCATTCACCCTGGGCGGACGCCTGACGCGATGGGACAAGAACCGCATCGGTTATAACAGCAGCGCCCGTTTTGCCTTCGCCAAGAGCAAGTTCGTGCCGTATGCAAACGTGGTGGTGGACCTGAACGACACGTATTCGATGGATGCCAGGCACTCCGCCACGTCCCCAGCATGCATGCCATGCGGTATTCGCCTTGCCGCTGTCTCTTCGCAATCAGCATTTTTCAGATACGGCATTCAAAACCATTTGATGATAAACATGGTCCAATCCGAAATTTTGTTTTCATACGGAAATATGTTGACAATAAATGAATAAATCCGGACTATGTGGGCGATCAAGCTGACTATGCCTTCGTATAAGAATACCCGGATAGGGAGGTAAAGGTCGAACGTACTCCGCGATACTAAAGCTGATTCACCAGCATGCCGACAGGACCAAAGATGAAAGACACATACCACTTGCGCGCCGTTCACAGTTTTACTTCTGGAATGCTTGCTGAAGACCAATGGGCTGACAAGCCGCGAATCGCAAGCAACACTGGCGCGTTTGCGCAACGATCCTGATGGCTACCCTTTCCCGCCTCCTGGCAGACTTTCTATGGCCTTCCCTTGAAAAAAAATATCTACGCCGTCAAAAAGAGGAAAATGACATATTCGAAAAGGAGGTTGAAAAACTCTCCAACTCATACAAGCACTACGATTTTTTTTCTGATTCGTGGAATCGCAATGTAAAATCAGTCCAAGGGGAAAAAGAAAAACAAAGCCATAAAATTAATTTGGACGTCATTCTCCATATTGCAATATTAGCTTTTCTTTTCGTAGCAGGATGTGTTTTTTTCTTCATTGGCAAAGCGCATCTCGACCTGCCAATGACGAGATTTTTTTTCATCTTTGCTTGTGTCTACTTGCTTCTCCAATGGATTGCGGCGCTGCGCGCAATAATTAGAGGATTGACTGCGAAAGCATTCTTTACTTACCAGAACGGCGAAACAATTTATCCGCAGAATAAAATAAACAGCTTTTTGAATGAAAAAAATGAAGTATTATTTTACATTTCCTCGCTACATCAAATCAATCAAATAAAACTTGATAATCTTACGGTGGCAAGCCGGGCGATAAACAATTATCTATGGGCCATGCTTTTCTTTACTATCATGTTCATCATCTCGATGATGATCCCCGCATCCACTTCCCCCAGTATTGTCGCCAACGAAATCATTCAATCACAAAAACAGATAACAAGCACGCCAACAACAGATGGCAATGTCGCTGACGGCTTACGGATGACACTCTTCATTGCGCTGGCTGCCACTTTCGCGATGCTGGGCGCGGCGCTTTTTTTATTAGGGAAAACGTGGCGTCAGAAAATTGTCGGTGGAATAATGTTCGTTAGCGGTTCAATCTTGGGATTGGGAGGAAAAATCAAGTTTGATACCACGCTGTTCGCGCTGGACAACTTGGTCGGGGAAATTCAAGTCAAGCTCACCAAGGTTGAAAATACGGTCGATAATCCACGTCCGTACTATACGTTCATACGAAAAGTCGTGACGGTAGGTCCGTTTCCCGATGGAGGGCATTTGCTTGATGCGCACAGTACCGTAGAGTGTGTCCGCAATGCGCTGGTACGGTACGACAAGATACAGGTTGGTGGATGGGAAGTCATCGGACGGGTCGACAAGCGCCAGCTCAAGCCGCAACCGATGGGCATCTATGGCTCGAATCAGGCGCTGGCAATGGCGCGTGCCAGTTGGGTGGTCCAAAAAATATTGACGCCGCAAGCCACTTTTAATGTTGAACATGCCGTGATCTCGGTGGGCGGCGCACAAGGCATTGGCACCTCCGTGGGAGTAAACGACATGCAATCCGATCGCGCCGTCGATGTCTTTGCCATGGTCAATTCGCACAATGACAAAGGCGCGCTGGACGCGCTGCCCAAGCCCGTCATCTGCCCTTGAATGTAGCCTGAGAAAATGTAAAAACTACACCTCGCGCGGCGTATCCGGCAGTCTTGCCAGCAGCTTGTCCAACGTTACCGGATAGTCCCGCACCCGCACCCCCGTCGCGTTGTACACGGCGTTCGCGACAGCCGCCGCCACGCCGCAAATCCCCAGCTCGCCCACGCCCTTGGCTTTCATGGGCGAGGACATGGGGTCCGTTTCGTCCAGAAAAATGACGTCCTGGTGCGGGATGTCGGCGTGCACGGGCACTTCGTAGCTGGCCAGGTCGTGGTTGACGAAAAAGCCGCGGCGCTGGTCGACCACCAGTTCTTCCATCAGGGCCGCGCCCACGCCCATGGTCATGGCGCCGATGACCTGGCTGCGTGCCGCTTTCGGGTTCAGGATGCGGCCTGCCGCGCACACGGCCAGCATGCGGCGCACGCGCACTTCGCCCGTGTCGCCGTCCACGCCCACCTCCACGAAATGCGCGCCGAACGTCGATTGCTGGAATTTTTTATCGAGGTCGCCGTATTCCATGTGGTCTTCCGCGACGATGTCGCCATGGAACGCGGCGGCCGCGAGTGGCACGCTGCGGTCGCCCTGGCTCACCTGGCCATCAGAAAAGCGCGCCTCTTTCTCATCGAAGCCCAGCTTGGCGGCGATGGTCTGGCGCAGGCGCACGCAGGCCGCGTACACGCCAGCCGTGGAACTGTTGCCGCCCCACTGCCCGCCCGACCCGGCCGAAACGGGAAAATCCGAGTCGCCCAGGCGCACGACGACCTTGTTCAAGGTCACGCCCAGCATTTCCGCCGCCGTCTGGGCGATGATGGTATAGCTGCCTGTGCCGATGTCCGTCATGTCCGTTTCCACCGTGATCACGCCATTGCCATCGAGGCGCACCCTGGCGGCGGACTGCATGACGAGGTTGTTGCGGAAGGCCGCCGCCACGCCCATGCCCACGAGCCAGCGCCCGTCGCGCCGCATGCCCGGCTGCGTTGGTCTCTCCTTCCAGCCGAATTCCACGGCGCCCGTGCGCAGGCAGTCGATCAGGCGGCGCTGGGAAAACGGCCTGCCCGGTTTTTCCGGGTCCACTTTGGTGTCGTTCAGGATGCGAAAGACGATGGGATCCATTTTCAGCTTGTCGGCCATCTCGTCCATGGCGATTTCCAGCGCCATCAGGCCCGGCGCCTCGCCCGGCGCACGCATGGCATTGCCTTCCGGCAGGTCGAGCACGGCCAGGCGCATGACCGTCATGCGGTTTGGGCCCGCGTACAGCAACCGCGTCTGCATCACGGCCGTTTCCGGCTGCCCACCTTTGAGGTCGCCGGACCACGATTCATGGCCGATGGCCGTGATCTTGCCGTCGCGCGTGGCGCCGATGCGCAGGCGCTGGATGGTGGCGGGCCGGTGCGTCGTGTTGTTGATCATCAAGGGGCGCGCCAGGGCCACCTTGACGGGACGCTGGGCCGCGCGCGCGCCCAAGGCCGCCAGCAAGGCTTCCGCGCGCACGAACAGCTTGCCGCCGAAGCCGCCGCCGATGTACGGCGAAACGATCCGCACCTTGTCTTTCGCAATGCCAAGCGTACGGGCCAGGTCGCCACGGCCCCAGTCCACCATCTGGTTCGCCGTCCACACCGTCACCTTGTCGCCCTCCCAAGCCGCAATCGAGGCGTGCGGCTCCATCATGGCGTGCGACTGGTCAGGCGTCGTGTAGGTGGCGTCCAGGCGCACGGGCGCATTGGCAAAGGCGCCGGCGAAGTTGCCCGTCTTGCTGTCGGGCTTGCCGTCTTTCGGCTTGGTGGCCGTGCTTTTTGCCTTGGCCAGGTCGAAAACGCCCTTCTGCTCGACATATTTGACGTCCAGCAACTGCGCGGCCGAGCGGGCTTGTTCGAAGGTTTCCGCCACCACCAGCGCGATGGCCTGGTGGTAATGTTCAATGTCCGGCCCGCCCAGCAGCTTTGCCGTGTTCATCTTGCCTTTGCCCAATTTCCCAACCGATTCGGCCGTCACCACGGCCAGCACGCCGGGCGCGCGCCGCGCCGCGCTCGTGTCTATCGACGCGATGCGTCCCTTGGCAATCGCCGCGCCGACGACATGGCCGTAAGCGGCATGCGGCGCGGCCTTGTTCTGTTCATATGCATACGGCGCCGTGCCCGTGGTTTTCAGGGGGCCGTCGATGCGGTCCGTGGGACGGCCCACGACTTTCAGCTGGTCGATGGGATTGGTGGTCGCCGGTGTCGTAAATTTCATGGCCCTAGCCTTTCTTTGCTTGCGCTTCAGCCAGCACCGAGGCAATCGTGCGCTGCGCCAGGGTCACCTTGAAGGCATTGTCGTCAGTCGTCCTGGCGCCGGCCAGCAGGCGTTCGCTCACGGCGGCGGCGCCATTGGGGATCGCCTGCTCGGCGGCAGGCACTCGCCACGGCTGCGGCGCGACGCCGCCCAAGGCCAGCTTGCCCGTACCATTGGGCAAGATGATGGCCGCCACGGATACGAGCGCGAACGCATACGAGGCGCGGTCGCGCACCTTGCGGTAGACGTGCGTGCCGCCGATGGGCCGGGGCAAAGTCACGCTGGTGATCAGTTCGCCCGGCTGCAGCACGGTTTCCACGTGCGGCGTGTTGCCCGGCAAACGGTAAAAGTCGGCGATGGGGATGCTGCGCGTGCTGCCGTCGGGACGTACCGTGTCGATGCCGGCGTCGAGCACGCGCATGGCCACGGCCATGTCGCTCGGGTGCGTGGCGATGCAGGCCTCGCTGCCGCCCAGAATCGCCAGCGGCCGGCTGAAGCCGGCTATGGCCGAGCAGCCGCTGCCCGGCACGCGCTTGTTGCAGGCCTGGTTCGTGTCATAGAAATACGGGCAGCGCGTACGCTGCAGCAGGTTGCCGGCCGTCGTCGCCTTGTTGCGCAATTGCGCCGAGGCGCCCGCCAGCAAGGCGCGCGACAGCACGGCATAATCGCGGCGCACCGTGGCGTGGGCTGCCAAGGCCGTATTGCGCACGAGGGCGCCGATGCGCAAGCCACCGTCCTTTGTTGCTTCCACTTTATCCAGCGCCAGGCCATTGACATCGATCAGATGCGCGGGCGTTTCGATTTCCAGTTTCATCAGGTCAAGCAGATTCGTGCCGCCCGCGATGAAGCGCGCGCCCGGCGTGTGCAAGGCGGCGGCGGCCGCTTCGGCCGGCGTGGCGGCCTTCTGGTAGCTGAACACTCTCATGCCGGCCTCCCCGCCACCTCGGTGATCGCTTCGATGATGTTGGAGTAGGCGCCGCAGCGGCAGATGTTGCCGCTCATGCGTTCGCGCAATTCCTCGGGTGTCGCCTGCGGGGCCGCGTTCAAGTCCGCGCTGACGTGGCTGGGGATGCCCTGGCGGATCTCGCCCAGCGCGGCCACGGCCGAGCAGATCTGCCCCGGCGTGCAATAGCCGCACTGATAACCGTCATGCGCGATGAAGGCGGCCTGCATCGGGTGCAGCTTATCGGGCGTGCCGAGTCCCTCGATGGTGGTGACCTTGGCGCCATCATGCATTACGGCAAGAGTCAAGCAGGCATTGATGCGCTGGCCGTCGAGCATGACGGTGCAGGCGCCGCACTGGCCGTGGTCGCAGCCCTTCTTGGTGCCCGTCAGGTGCAAGTGTTCGCGCAAGGCATCGAGCAAGGTGGTGCGCGTGTCGAGTTCCAGGCTGTGGCGCCGGCCGTTGACGTCGAGGCTGACTTTCATCAGCACTGGCGGTGCCTGGCCGCTCGTGCTGACGGCCTGCGCCGCGCCTGCCACACTGGGCACGGCCGCCGCCGTGGCCGACAGCGCGCCGGCGATCAGCAAGCCGCGCCTGCCGGCATTGATGTGATGGGACTCTGTCATGTCGCGCTTCCTCCTGGCTGTGGACTGGCTGGGTGGGCGCATGCAGGCCCGAAGCACCAGTCTGACGGCCGGATGTTTACGCGTCTGTACGCGAACGAACGTTCAGCCTCAAGCCGCGCCGGGTCGTGCCGACGCCGCCCTGCGCCGCATAACCCGTGTGGCGGGCGCAATGGTCGAGCGCCTGGCGCAAGGCCGTATCGACATTGCGCAGCGACATGTCGTGCCGCTCAGCCACTTCCTGGCGGGTCAGCTCGTCCACGCGCAGCGCTTCGAGCACTTGCCGGTGGCGCCGCGGCAGCAGCTCGACGGCCTGCGCCAGCCGGCGCACGTCGGCCTGCAGCTCGGCCAGGCGTTCCGGCCCGGCCGCCGTATCGGCGAGGAAATCGACGAGGCCGGCGCCGCCATCCCCTTCGCCCTCGTCCGCATACAGCCAGGCTCGGTTGCGGCGCAGACTGTCCATGGCCGCATTGCACGCCACGCGGAACACATAGGCGACGGGGTTGTGCGCCAGCGCAGCCCCGTCCCCGGCCGCCAGCGTGCCCAGACGCAGCCAGGCGTCGTGCAGGCTGTCGCTGGCCAGCTCGGCGCAGCCCAGGTGGCGCGCCAGGCGCCGGTGCAGGGCCGCGTAATTGCTTTCCAGTACAGCCTGCAGTTGCGCGCCCTGCCCTGGCGCCACGTCGTTGGCCGCCTGCAGACGGGGCCGGATGGCGGGACGGTACCAGGCCATGCCGGCCATGCGCAGGGGCAAGGCAGCAGCCATACTCACCACGCCGGCCATCATGGCGACAACCTGCTGCGCTCTTGCGCCGTCAGCTGGCGCGTGGCCGATTCCGGCAGCGTGCCCAGGCCCAGCACGCGCACGGCGCTGCGCGGGTTGTAATCGGCCGCCTCGATGCGCGCGCCGTCCTGCGGCATCGCTTGCGCGCTGTCGGGCGGTGCGTCATTGCCAAAGCCCAGCACGCGCACCGTAAACACCGATGGCTGCGCGGAACGGGTGGCGGCGCGTTCGCGCTGCACCACGTCCTGGGCGGCGGCCGTCGCCTGCGTGGCGGCCGCGCTGGCGTTCGTCATGGCGGCCACGTTGACGGACGCCACCGCCGGCATGCCCTTCGCTTCTCCCTTGACCTGGATATTCGCCGCGTTCATCACGATCAGCGCGGCCAGGTTGACGTTGCCCGACACGCGGATGCCCGCCTCTCCCGCATCGATGGTGCCCAGCGGGGCCAGCAAGTCCACGTCGCCGGCCGGTACTTCGGCGATCGGCGCCAGGGTGGCGATGCCGGCGCCCGTGCTTGGCACGTCGGACGACAGGGTCACGTTGCCCCAGTTGTCATACACGCGCTTGGGCGGCGTGTAGACGATGGTCGACTTCGAACCGCGGCCCGCGTTGATGTCGCCTTGCGAGGACCAGCCGAGGATATCGCCGCCAAACGTCGTCATGATGCGGCTCTGGCCCAGCAGGATGCTGCCTTGCGAGAACAGGTCGATGTTGCCGCCGCCCTTGGTGATGATGCCCGAGGTCGACGGCGGCGCCTCGCCTTCAATGCCCAGCACCTGCTTGCCGCCCGGCGTCAGCATCTGGATGCCGCCGCCGAAGTTGGTGTGCACGTAGCCGCTGCGGGGGAAGTAATCCCTGCGCTGCTCGCCGTCGTTCCACTTGGAATACAGGCCGCGGTATATGATGATGTCGCCCGTATAGGCAATCGCCTTGCCGTTGGCGTCCGTGGCCGGCGCCAGGCCCGCGATGGCGTTGCGGCTGCGCAGGAAGCTGCCATAACGCGCGCTGTCCGCATCGTTGTACTCGCGCCCGCCCGCCTTCAGTTCCGCGAAATACACGTCGCGGGCGAACACGCGCTGCTGCGGCTCGGGCAAGGCGAGATAAAAGGCCTGCGCCTCGGCGGCCGTGCCCTTGAAGCCGTAGCGTTCACCGAGCCAGGTGGCCAGTTCGCCGCCGTACGATTTCACCACCTTGCCGGCCTGGTCGGCCAGCGGCACGCCCGCCTGCGCCACGTTCGCCGGGTCAAGATAGGGCTTGACGAAGCGCAGGTAGTCGAGACCGGCCGCGCCCACGCCGGCCTGCATGGCGATGCCGGCGCCCGGGCGCTTGTCTCCCGTGACGACGGGGCCGAGGCTGACGACGCTGCCCTTGTCCTGCATCAGGATATTGCGCCCGGCGCTGATATCGAGCGTGCCGGGGCCGGCCACGTTGAAGGAACTGGCCAGGATATCGCGTCCGGCCGACACCACCGACACGTCAAATGCGTTGTTGTGCACGAACAGGTTGCTGTAATTGCGGAACATCATGTCGCCACCGCCCGTGCCATCGATGGCTTCCAGCAGCGCCGTGCCGCTGCCGACGATATCGCGGCCCGCCTTCATCCACACCGGTTGCGCCCCCTCGTACCAGGTGACGCCCGCATGCTTGGCATCATAGAACGCGACCATGCGGCCGCTATTGACGCCGATCAGATCGCCCTTCACGGCGTAGATGCGCGCCGCTTGCGTGCCGCTGTTGGCCGGGCCGGCGGCGGAATCGGGCCCGAAGGCGAACAGCGGAGCGTTCCACTGCGACGACGGCACGCCCGTGCTCGAAACATTGCCGCCCAGGGCAGTCTGGCTGCCGGGCCTGAGGTTCCAGGCCGCGAACGCTGGCTTGAACGGCGTCGCCATGCTGTCGGCGGCCGCGCCGGACTGGCTGACGGCGTAGCCGCCCGCATAGATGGAATCGCCGGCCAGCCATTCCAGCTGGGCGTTTGGCGACGGCGCCAGCAGCAAAGGATCGGCATACGCGGTCGCGCCACCCCAGTCCGTGATGGTCTTGCCATAGTACAAGCTGCCATTCGCGGCCGCGGCCCGCACGATGGAGGGATAGACGACGGCCAGGTCGGTGGCCGTGCCGATCGGCGCGGTCAGCGGCGTCATGTTGCCGCCGGCGGAAAACAGGTCGAGTGCCGTGCGCGGCGTCCACAGGCTGAACCAGCTGTAGCCGGCGCCCGCTTCGCCCGCCGCACTGGTATACGACGCGGCGTTGAACATCGGTACGCGGCCGGGGTCGGCCACATCCTGCAGCACCTGGTCGCCCAGGGTGGCCACATTGAAAGTGGCGTCGCCGGGCACCAGGGTCATGCCGCCCTGCGGCGTGGCGCGGGTGGCGCGGAAGGCGTCGAAGGCGCGCGTTTCCAGCGGCACGTGGTCGGTAGCGCGCGTGCCGTACTGCAGCGCGACCTTGCCCAGCTGGGCAGCGGCCACCTCCACGTGGCCGCGCAAGTCGGCCAGCGCGCCATTCAAGTGGCCGCCACCGGACTGGCTGGACGGATTGAGGCCGCCGCCCACGCGCAGGTCCAGGTCGCCGCCGCCCGTCAGTTGCAGGCTGCCGTCGGCCAGCACGCGGCCCGTGCTGCCCACGGCCAGCAGCAAGCCCTGCGAGCGCGGATTGATGTTGGTGTTGAAGACGGTGGCAACCTTCGGCGCCAGCACGCCCGCATCGCCGGCCACGTCGGCGCGCACATTGCCGCCGCCCAGGGTGCCGAAGCCCGTAAAGCCCAGCACGGTATCGGCCAGGGTATCGCGGCCCACGTAGCTGCCGAAATTGATCCACCACGCCGTCGGCTGGGCCGGACCGCCCGTGGCCACGCCGCCGCTGCCCTGGCGCCACAGCCAGTTGCCCACCGCCACCGAATCGCCAGGGCCATCCTTGCTGACGGGGCGCCCGTTGGTGGCGGCAGCCCCGCCGACCAGCGAGCCGCTCAGGTCGCCGGCCACCCGCAGCAGCAGATTGCCGCCCTGGTCCGGATACCAGGCGCGGTAGAGACTGTCTGCGCCGCCATCGACCAGGCGCTCATGCGCGCCATCGGGGTTGGACAGCACCGTGCCGTCCAGATTGCGCGCGCGCGGCAGGTTGTACGGGTCGCCCGCCGCCGTCGCCACCGACGACATGCCGGCCGTGTACACGCCGTACAGGCTGTCCATGCGCAAGTCGCCGCCGCTGACGAGGTCCAGGTCGCCCGTGCCCGTGCGCAGCACGCTGTAGCGCAGGCTGGACGCCTTATTGTCGAAGGTGGGGTTGGAGGTGCCGCACCAGGTGGGGTTTTCCTCGCACATGGTGGGCCAGCCCAGGCCGGCCAGGTCGACCACGTCGCCCGCCTTCACGCTCGGGTCGGCGAATTCTTCGGCGCCGGCCTTGGTCCACACATAGGCCAGCTTCAGCACGCACATGCTGGCGTCGCCAGCGCAAAATTCCGCCACGGTCTGGCCGAACTGGCTGATGAATTCCTCGGTGATCGGTTCGCCCGCCACGATGCCGACGATGCCCTCGCGCTCGCCCAGCTCCTGCGCCGCCTGCGTCCAGTGCTGCACGCCCTTCGGCGGGATCATGACGCCATACATGCCGTAATGGCTGTCGGCCAGGCGCAGGGTGCCGTGCGCCGGATGCGCCTGCACGCTGCGCGTGTCGGCCGCCTCCAGGTCGGCGCCGGCCGCCAGGCGCATGCCCCACGATTGCGAACCTTCGGCCAGCATCGGCGCGATGGCCCACAGCGCGCCCTGGCGCCCCGCCACTTCCGGGCGCAATGCGATGGACGTCACGCCGGGCAGCAGCTTGACGTCGGTGCCGTTCGGGATCAGCGCGCCGACGGGCAGCTCCACTTTGCCACTGAGGGTGACCACGTTGCGCTCGCCCAGCAAGCCCGGCAAGGCAACGCCTTTCGGCCAGGTCATGGCGCGTACCTTGACCATTTGCGCGACCACGCTGCCCGCGTCGAGCCGCATGCCGGCAGTAAAGGTCTGTTCCTTGGCCAGCAAGGTGCCCGCCGCATGGACGATATTGCCGGCGCTATCGCGCACGGCGGCCGCCAGCACCGTGCCGGCCGGCAAGGTGAGCACCTGGTTCAGGACCACATCCACGGGCAGGCGCGTGTTGGCGCGGAAACTCAGGGCCTTGACGGGCACGTCGTAATTGAGCGTGACGCCGCCCGGGAAGATGGTGCCGTCGGCCAGGGTCACGCCCGTGCCCGGCACGATGACGTCGCTGCCGTTGATGTCGCGCCCCGGCAGCAGCAACCAGCCCTTGTCGTCCTGCGTGGACGGCGGCGGCGCGAAGCCGTCATTGATGCTGCCATAGATATTCAAATCGCCGCCGGCGCGCAGCAGCAGGCTGCCCACCTCGCCCGAGCCGCGTGCATGCGTCACTTGAAAACGCGGGTTCAGGCTGGCGTAGCGCATGCCGGACAAATCCAGGTCGCCCTGCACCACCAGGTCGCCGTCCGCCGTCTTGCTGACGATATCGACGCCGGGACGCAAGTGCAGCGCCTCGGCATACGCGGCCGTGTTCAAGCCCGCCAGCTTGCCATTGCGCAAGTTCGTGTTGGCCAGCGCCGCATCGATAAAAGCCGTGCTGTCCGCATGCTTGCTGTCGAGGTATGCCTGGTTGACCACCTGATACGGGCGGCCGCTGGCCGACAGGTCCGTGGCATAAGCCGCATCGTCGTAGCGCTGCATGGCGTTGATGGCGATCGATTTCGCGCCGCGCACGGTAAAACCGCTGCCGCTGGCGATGGCGACGTCGCCGAAGGTGGCCGCGTCTGCGTCCGTGCGGGAACCGCCGCTGCCCAGGCGCGGCGCGCTCAGTTCCACCGTGCCGCGCGCGGCGCCGTCGTATTCGCCCTTGCCCTTGCCAAGCACGGCCGCCGTGCCGTGGCGCACGTCGATCTGCGCGCCGCCGGCCAGGTCCAATGTTCCCTCCCCCGCGTTCAGTTCCACCGTGGCCCGGTTCGGGCTATCGATGATCTTGCCATAGCTGTCGACGCGCAAGACGGTGCCGTGCGCATCGAGCACGGCGTTGCCGGCCAGGGTGACGCCATGCTTGCCGGCCAGGCGGATGCTGCCCACGCGCTCGCCGCTGGCGTCGATGGTGCCAGCAACGGTGAGGCGGCCGTTATCGACGGATACCTGCACTTCGCCAGCCTTGATTTCGTTACCTATCGTCAGGTCACCCTGTTTCAGCTGGAAGCTGCGTGCGCCCGTCACGCCGCCTTCGCTCAGGCGCTTGTTCAGCGACGCGAACTGGCTGTCCAGGGTGCCACTTGGGCCCAGGGTTTGCGCACGCACGTCCACGCTGCCCAGCTTGTACGGCACCACGGTGCCGCCCGCGTCGTAGTTGCCGCTGGCGCCGCCCAATATCTTGCCTTGCAGCTCCACCATGCCGGCCGCGCCATCGAGGGCTACGGCCTTCAGGCTGCCGGCGCGGTTGTTCTCGGCCGACAGGTCGATCACGCTGCCGGCAGCTGCGCGGATATCCCCGGCGCGGCTGTCCAGGGTCACGTCACCGCCCCAGCTGTATTTATCCACGTCGAAGAAGGTGCTCTTGCGGCCCGCCATGTCGATGCGCGCAGCGTCGGCCACGCTGATATCGTGCTGCGCATTGACGGTGAGCTTGCCGCTCGGCAGCACCACGGCCGTGGCCACGTTCACGCTGTCGCCGTTCAAGGCCAGCTGGGCGCCCAGCGCCGCGTTAGTTTTGGCGAAAGGGGCTGGCGCGCCGGCCGGCGCCGTCACGGCCAGCGCGCCGCCCGCCGTGTAGCTGTGCGACGAACCGGCCTCGCCCGTCAGCAGCGGCGTGCTGATGTTCAGGTTGCCGCCGCTGTACCGGAAGCCCTTGCCCGTTTCATACGCGCCCTGCGCCTGGTGGACGGACAGGCTGCCCTTGTGGTTGGCCGTGACCTGGTCCGACGCTTTCAGGTTGACGGTGCCAAAACCCAGCGCCAGGCGGTCGAAGGTGGCGACACCGGCCGGCTGTGTGAAGGGGCCGAAGCCGAAATCGATGCGTTCGGCCTCCAGGTTCAGGGTGCCGCTGCCCGTGCCGGCGCCATGCGCGATCACATTGCCGGGCGCCGACAGGGCGCCGCCCCAGATCAGGTTGGCCGTGCGGATGGTCGCCACCGTGCTGGCACCGCCCTGGCCATACATGGCCGGCGTGGTCAGCACCAGGCGCTCCAGGTTCGATTTTCCGCTGATTTTGTCGTAGGTGTCGAGCACCACGTCGCCATAAAAATTAACGCTGTCGGCCGCGTTGAGCATCAGCGCCTGCAGCGCCGGCGCGCCCGTGCTGGTGTCGCCGCGCAGCAAACGGTCCAGCAGCCCCTGGTTCAGGGTCAGTCCGGCGGGACGCGTGCCGCTGGCCTGGGCCGCCGCCAGCGCCTCGTTCGAGCCGATATTGATGGCGCCCACAGCCAGGCTCAGGTTGCGCGTGCCGTAGCGGGCAGTGTCGTCGAGCTGGAAGCTGCCGCTGGTCGCCAGCAGCAGGGTGCCTTCCGAGTACAGGCTGGCCGTGCCGCTACCCGCGCAAGCGTCGGCGCACATGCCGATGCGGATGCCGCCGCGCGTCGCGCCGCTGACGGGCGCCACGTTGAGCAAGCCGTTCGACGCGGCCAGCACGTGCACGTCCGGGCGGCTCTGGTAGATGAAGCCATCGTTGGCGTCGTAGGCCGCCTTGCCGCGTCCCAGGGTGTTGATGCCGGCGCCGGGCGCGATATCGATCACGCCGTCGCCCAGTTCAGAATTGCCCGGATCCTGGGCGACGAGGAATACTTCGGGCGCCGACAGGACGGCGCCGGCGCGCAGGTAAATGGCGCGCGCCGACTGGACGCCGAAGTTCACGTAATTGCCGCCCTGGCCATATTCCACCGTGGGCGCATTGCCCACCACGATGCGGGCCGCGCCGATATTGTTCAAACTGGAAGTGCGTATGCTGACCTGTTTCGCGTCACCGCTGGCCGGCGCGCCATCGGCGAGGAGCTCGATCTCGCCAGCGGAGGTATTGCTCGACATCAGCACCACGGTGCCGCCATAGCCGCCCTCGGCCGCGGCGAACTTGCCCGTGCCGTGGAACTGGAACGTCTCCAGGCCGCCGCCGGGCGCCAGGTTCAGCTTGAGCGTTTTCGCATCGGCCGGCAGCATCGCGCGGGGAATGCCCCGCGTCTGCGCATCGGCCAGGGCGAACGCGGCATAACCCATTTCGTTGTACTGGGAATACGTGCGCACGACCTTGGCCGGCGTGATGATCAGCTGGCTGGCCAGCGGCGCGCGGATGTCCGTGCCGGCGATCGACAAGGTGCCGGGCGCGGCCCAGGAACCGTTGCGCAGCGGCTGCGCCAGCGTACCGGCGCTGCCCTGCCCCGCCAGGCCGTTCAGCTCCACGCGGAAGGCGCCCGGCAGCAAGGCGTAGGTCGACGGCATCAGGGTGTAGGTGCCGGCCGCCAGGCCCGGCACGCCGTTGCCTATCGTCACTTGCCGGCCGATGGCCGCATCGGAGGCGCCCGAAGGCGCTTGCGGCGCCTGCACGCCGGGCACGATGGCGTACACGGGATTCGTCGCCAGGCCCGGCAGGATGAAACCGCCGTTCGCATTCACTTGCGCCAGCGGATGATAGCGCGCATCGGTGGAACCGCCGCGGCCCGCGATGAAGCCGGCGCCCGTCAGTTCGCCGCCGCCGGACAGGTCGAGCAGCGCGCCCGGCTGCACGTCCACGGCCACGCCGGCCATTTCCACGCCGACGCGCAGGCCGCCCTGCGCATTGAAGCCGCCCACGCCCATGAAGGTGGCCAGCTTGCCATCCACATTCCAGCTCTGGCCATCGACCGTGCCGCCATACGGCATGACCAGGCCGGCGCCGCTGACGGAGCTGATGCTGTTGGCCAGCAGATTGACGCTCAGGCTCTTGTCATTTTCATAGCGGGCAGCGCCGATCGCCAGGCGCCCCAGCGGTGCGCGCACCACGCCGCCCTGCTCGATATGCGCGGCCTCCAGTTCCAGCGAGCCGAAGGCGGAATACGGCATGGCCGGCACGCTGTCCGTCGTGCGGGCGATGCGCAGGCTGCGCGCCGGGTCGTAGCCAAACGTTCCATCGACGCGGCCGTAGCCGACGCGTACGGCGGCGCCGGCGCCCGTTTCCGGATACAGCTGGGCTGCACTGAGGGTCATGTCGCCCGGCGAGGACAGCACCGTCGTCGCCTCCGCGCCGCCCCAGCCCAGCGGGGACAGCAGGAAGCGCAAGTCGCCGCGGCTGCTCAGGCGCACGTCGTCGGCAACGATATTGACCAGGCCGCGCACATCGATCAGGTCGCCCGCGATGCTGACCTGGCCGGCCATCGGCGACTCCCCGGCCGTGCCTGGCGTGACATAGAAATCCTTGCCGGCCGGCTTGATGCTGGCCAGGCGCACGTACGGTGCCGCGATGCTGACCTTCGCGCCGGGCTTGCTGCCTGGTGTCAACACGGGCGCGCCGTACAGCTGGAAGCTTTGCTGCAGATTCAGCGACACGTCGCCATCGAAGGAGGCGGCGCCCAGCAGGGCCAGGCTGCCGAAGCCGCCCGCTTCCACTTGCTCGACGGAAAAACGGCCGTGGCCGTACTGCAGCGTTGCCGCCGCATCCCGAGCGTTCACGTGTTCAGCCAGGTCGCTGGCGCCCTGGCGTTGCGTCACGGCCAGCTGGCGCCCCTGCAGCACCTTGTCCGTGGCCAGCACTTTCAGGTAGACGGGGGTGCCCGTGGCGACGGACAGGCTGCCGCCCGCCGCGCCCGCGCCGCCCGCCCGGGCCAGCAACAGGCCATCGAGGTACAAGCCATTGTTCGACGCCAGCGCGATGCTGCCGCCGGCGCTGGCCACGTCGATGGCCGCGCCGTTCACATCGAGCACCGCATGCGCGCCCGAAGCGTCCAGCACGGCGCCGTCGCGCACGACGACGAACAGGCTAGCCGCCGACGTGCTGCCCTGCGCATGGTCGATCTCGCCGCCGATGACGATGCTGCCGCCATCGAGCACCTTGCCGTAGCGCCGGCCCTGCACGTCCGTGGCCGTGACGGCGCGCGAGGCCACGTCGAGCACGGCATTTTCGCCTATCCACAGGGAGCGGCCATGGCCGGCCGCTTCCACCGCTTCGGACACATTCACGGCGACGCCCACGCCGCCGAGGCTGATCTTGCCGCCCCAGGCGTTCAGCCGCCCTTCCACCGTCAGCTGGCCCACGCTGGACAGCTTGATCGACTGGCCCGCATCGACATTCACCACGGCGCCCTTGCCGACCAGCAACTCGGCGCTGGCCATGTCGGCCGCATCGGACTGCACGTCGCCCACCTGCAGGGCCAGGCTGGCGCCCTTGCGCTGCGTCAAGGTACCCTTGACGGCGTTTTCCGTGACCTGTTCCGGCGTCCACAGGGCCAGTTTTTCATTGTCCACCACGCGCAGCACGGGCATGCGCACGTCGACCTGCGCGCCGTCCGCCACCGTCACGCCCTGCTTGCCGAGCAGGCTGTAGCTGGAAAAGCCCTTGTCGAAGAAGTCGCCCTCCAGCTGCAGGATACCTTTCTGTCCGGTATCGGCTTGGCCAATCGCGATCTTGTTCGCCTGCAATTCCAGCTTGCCGCCGCCGGTCACGCCATGGCCGCGCACTTGCGCGCCCTCGCCCAGCACCAGGTCGGCTTCCGGCCCATAGCTGGCCAGGGCCACGTTGCCGCCCTTGCCGCCCTGCTGTTTCGCCTGCGACAGGATGGCCGCGCCCGAGCTGACGTCGATCAGACTGCCATTGCCGATGCGCACGTCGCCAAACGCGCGCAACGATACCGTGCCGCCGTTCAGGTAGGGCAAGCCGGCGGCGGCCAGCGGGACGCGCAGCACGTTGCTAAGCAAGCCGCTGGTGTCGAGACTCACGCCATCGGCCAGCAGCAACGTGCCCGGCGGCACGCCCGGATTGACGACAGTGTCAGCCATGCCCAGCGCGCCGATCTGGTTCAGCACATTGCCGGCCATGATGCTGCCGCCATGGCTGCGCAGGTTGCTATTGATGGCCACGTCCTTGCCGAACAGGGTGATGTTGCCGCCATCGGCCACTTGCAGCGCGCTGTCGACGGTGATCGCGCCCTTGGCGGCGATGCGGATGGCGCCCAGTTGCTGATTGTTCAGCAAGCTGGTGTCAAGCAGCAGCCTGCCCTGGCGCTCCGGCTCCAGCGCGCCTGTCACATCGAGGCCGGCGGCGATGCCGTCCTGCACCCGCGTCAGGCGCACCTCGTCCATGACGGCCGACAGCGCATGCTGCAGCACGCCCGTGCGCTTGTCGACCATGGCCTGATACTGGCCGACGACCAGCTGGCCCCGCTGCGCGGCCGCCAGTTGCGACTGCTGGTAGCCGTCGAGCAGCGCCTGCGGCGCCTGGCTCTGGCGCTCGCCCTGGAAAACATCGCCCGCAATCGCTCCTTCCAGCACGGCCGACCCCGTGGCCACCACCAGCTTGCCCGCGTCGCGGCCCACCGTGTAGCCGTTTTCCAGGCGCTGTTGTGCGGCGATCAGGGGATTGGCGTAGAAAGCGCTGGCTTCCTTGCCCCAGCGCGCATGTTCTTCCTCGTAACCCTTGTACACGCCCGCGTACGGCAAGTCGGCCGGTGCGCTGCCCGCTTCGTACAGCTTGCCGTCCGCGCCTTTCAGCCAGGTCTGGCGCAACGCGCCCGTCTGCACGTCCAGGGTGCCGCCGGACAGATTGATGCTGGAGCCAAGCTGCGTGACGACATCCTTGCCGCCGAAGCTCACCGTGCCGCCCTGCCCCATCCATTCGCTGACGGAGTGCCCCTGCGTGCCCAGATAACCGGCCACTTCCAGCAAGCCGCCGGCCGTGTACCAGCGGTCGCTGTCATAGCCATTCGTGCCTTTCGGTACGAACACGAGTTTGCGGCGGTCGACCCAGATACTGTTGTTGATCAGGGCCTTGCCATCGCGGTTGACTGGCGCATCGCGCTGCTCGTTGCCCTGCACATTGATCTCGATATTGTTGGCCGCCATCGCCACCTTGACGCCGACGGCGCCGGACACGTCGAGCTGCGCCCCGTCGCGCAACAGGCTGCGGCTGGCCGCATTCACGGCGATCTGGCCGCCCGTGGCCAGGGTCAGCGAGTCGCCGATGAATTCCACCGTGCCGGCGCTGCCGATCTCGATGCGCGACTGGTCGCGGCGGTCGTTGACGGCAACGATGTTTTCCGTGCCCGTCACGGCCGGTCCGCGCATGGCGTCGCGCTGGCTGTCGAGTGCCATCGTCTTGCCGTCATCCTCGACGAGGATGGCCGTGGTGGCGCCGCGTCCCACGGTGACGGCCGCGTCGCTGCCCAGGGCGTTGAGGTGGACCGTGCCGCGCGTGGCGGCCGTGGTGGTGGCGAGCAGCACGCCTTCCTGGCGCACGTCGCGGCCCGCCAGCGTGACATCGCCTTCCCGCGCCTGTATCAGGCCCGTGTTGACGACCTTGCCCGCCGTGCTGCCGGCCGCGAACTGCGGCGTGACTTCGCTGCCGCGCGTGGTCGACAGCGGATTGCCGTCCGTGCCCACGCCCTTCTTGATGGTAAAACCGTCGCCGGCGGCCAGCAGGGTCTGGCCCTTGGGCGTATTGATCTCGCCCGCATTGTGCACCTCTGTCCCCAGCAGCATCACGTAACCGCCGCCTTCCGTGCTGCCCTTGGGCGCATTGCTACTGACGCGCGCGCCGGCCTGCACCTGCACCTTGCCGGCGGCATCGGTGAACGTCGTGGCGCCGGCCGTGCCGGGGCTGTAGATGCCGTTTTTCTGGAATTGCGCATCGCTGATGCGGGCCGCGGCCGCCACCAGGCTGCGCGTATCGACCTGGCTCGTGCCCGTAAATACGATGCCGTTGCGGTTGACCAGCAGCAGCGTGCCGTCGGCCTTGATCTGGCCCTGGATCTGGCTGGGACGCGCCAGCGGATCGTTGACGCGGTTCAGCACGGCCCAGTCCTTCTGCTGCTGGAACGTCAAGGTCGTGTCCTTGCCCACGTTAAACGTTTCCCAGTTCAGGATGGCCTTGTCCGCCGTCTGCTGCACCACCACGGCCGTCTTGCCGTTCGCCACCGTCTGCACGGGACCCTGGGCATTGAGCCAGCCGGCCGTCAGGCTATTGGTGTCGACCTGCAAGCCGCCCTGCGCCAGGCCATTTGGCACACTGGCGCCGCCGGCGGCCGCCTGGCGCGCCTGCGCCTGGGATGCTTGCTGTGCGGCGATGGCGCGCGCGGCCAGGTTCAGGTTGTTGAGCGAGCGCTGCAACTGCTGGTTTGCTTGCTGTTGCTGGCCGTCGGGACGGCTGCCCAGCGGCAGCGGCTGGCCATTCGGCAGGCGGCCCGAGTTGGCCGCCGTATTTTGCGCCGCGCCCTTGGCCGCGAACCAGCCGCCGCTGAACGCCTGCTGCGCGCGCGCCGGCGTGGCAAAGGCGCCCGCCATCAGCATGGTGGTCAATGCGTAAGCGAGCGGCGTGAGCCGCAAGCGGCTGCCCAGCGTGGAGGTACGCTGCGCGTCCGTGTCAACGTTTGGGACTGGGCGCTGGGCAGTGTGAAGCTTGGTCATGGCAATGGTTTCCTGGCTAGAGAGTAGGGAACGGAGCCTGGCGGTAGCGCAAGCGTCCATACCTCCATGACGTAGCTGGGCGGCGGAAGGGATAATGCTTTTTGAAAAATATTTTGATTCCCCTGCCGCAGGGAAACCAGGAATCAGCTGAGCAGCACGATGCCGCCCGGCAGGCTGGTCATTTGCGCGCCGTACAGGTCGCGTATCATCGCCAGCGCGCCGTCAGTTTGCCCGATGGAAAAACGCATGCGCACGAGGCGGCGGCCCAGCTCGGCGTTGCGCAACACCACCCGGCCGGGCCGGTAGCGGTTGATTTCATCGACGACATCGGCCAGCGGCTTGCCGACAAACGACAGCGCGCCCGTGCGCCACGCGCTGGCCTCTTCCACCGGCGCCGCCGTGGCCGCCTGCACGCCCCGCTCGTCGTACACCAGTTGCTGCCCCGCATCGAGGGTGTGGCGGCGCTGCTGCCAAACCACCTCCACGGCGCCCGCCAGGCAGGTGACGCAGACGGCGTCGTCCGTGTGGCGCACATTGAAACGGGCCGACTGCGCCAGCAGGCGCCCCGCGCCCGCCAGCACCGACACGGGCTGGCGCGCGCCGCTGGCAAGGATTTCCGCCTCGCCGCCCAGCAATTCGATGGACTCGGGCGCGCGCACATCGATGCGCGTCTGCGTATTCATCTGTATCGTCATCTGCTGCGACAGGGCCACTTGCCGCTGCTCGCCCGTGCCCGTGCGGTAGTCGGCGGAGAATTCCTGCAGCGACGGCCAGGCGCCCAGCGGTGGACGCAAAGCCAGCACGGCCACGCCGGCCGCCAGCGCGCCACCGAGAAACGCCCGCCGGCCGGGGCGCGCCGGGAACGCCAGCACGTTTTCCCCCTGCGGCGCAGCGGCGGCGCGGGTCAAGGCGGGATCGAGCGCCTGCCACACTTGCTTGAGCTCGCGCCAGGCGCGCGCATGGTCGGGGCTGCGCGCGCACCAGGCGCGCAAGGCGTCGGCGTCGGCCTGCGTAAAATCGTCGGCACGCAGGCGCGCCCACCAGGCGGCGGCTTCCCGGCCGATGGCCGTGTCGGTATGTTCAAAAACGTCGCGTGGATCGCGGTCAGGAGCAGTCATGGGATTCATCAATATTTACGGCGGCCCGACACATCGCTGCGCTGGGCGGCATCGGCGCCGGCCATGCACGTTTTACAGTGTTGCATGGCGGCCTGCAATTCTTTCTTGACCATCGCCACGGAAATGCCGAAGCGCTCGGCGATGTCCGCATTGAGCATGCCGTCGATGCGCGCCGCCGTCAGGATGGCGCGGCGGCGCGGCGACAGGCCCGCCAGGGCAGAGTCGAGCGCCTGCACGTCGAGCCGCGCCGAGACGATGCGCGCCGGGTCGCTGATGTCGTCGCCGGCCTCGTCGGCCATGTGCATCAGCTCTTCGCGTTCGCGCTCGGTGACGATGATGCGGTCGCGCCGGTACGCGTCGGTGGCGATATTGGCCGCCATGCGCAGCAGATAGGCGTCGGGATTGTGGACGGGCGCGGCGGCCGGGCCAGGCGCCACCATCGCTTCGAGGCGCAGCCAGGTTTCCTGCAGCGCATCGGCCGCATGGTGCTTGCAGCCGACCACGCGCTCCAGGCGCCAGCGCAGCACGGCATAGCGCGCACTGAGGTGGCGTTTGAGCTTGGTGCGCAGGTCGGGCATGCTCATGGCGCAAGCCTTGCCGTCGTGCCGGGGCCGCAATCGACTTCGCTGCCCGGCCCCTGCGGCAGCAGCAGGATGGAAACGGGCTGCGGCATCGACGGCAGCGGCGCGGCGCCCACGCGCATGCCCAGCACCACGCGCGCAATGGCCGTGTCGCGCGCGCGCAAACCCGTGCTGTCGAGCAAATGCACGCGGTCCACCACGCCGGCGCGGTTCAGATACAGTTGCAGCGCCAGCCGGTAGCCGCCGGGACGCGTCTGCGCCGCGCGGCACAGCAGTCCCAGCAGCACGTGCTGCAAGCGGCTGACATAGGCCGCATGGTCGCCGCCGCCCTGCGTGGCGCCGGGGATGTCGGCGGCGGCCACGACGCTGACTTGCGGCAAGTCAGCTGCGGCCGGCGCATACACGATGACGGCTTGCGCATCGGACAGGCGCGATTGCAGGCCCGTGCCTTCCAGCAAGGCTTGCAGGGCCGCGCCGGCCGCATGGGGGCCGCGCACGGCGGCCGACTGGCGCTGCGCGTAGCGCTGGTCCATCAGCACGGCGATGCCCGTGCGGCGGCTGTACAGGTCGAGCGCGTCGCCGAGGTTTTGCGCAGCGATATCGAACTGCAGCACGGCGCCATCGGCCGGCTGCGCCCGCACCGGTCCCACCGCGGCCAGGAAACCCAGCAAAACCAGGTATCCCGCCAGCGCGAGCACATGGACGGATGCCGGGCTGCCTGTCATATCGCTATCGAGTCGCTATCGTGTGAGGGAGAAATGCGTGGAAACAAGGCATTGCCAAGTAACAATTCTTGCATCAACTGCAATAGCCTACACACAAAAAATGACGGCTTCGTGACATCAGCGGCGTGCGCAAATTTCGCCATGCGGGACGTCGGGTGCGGCGGCGATTTCGGCTACACTGGCTGCTACTCTCCCTTTCAGACGCCTGATGATCGAAAAGAATCTGCCCGAGCTGGTCATGCTGAAGCGCCTCATCGACGAGGGCGGCAGCCACCTGGAAGTGGCCGCGCCCTGCAGCATCGCCATGGATGGGCGCGAGTTTCCCGTGTACACGATTGCGCTGGGCAATCCGAGCCCCGACGTGCCCGTGCTGGGCTTTTTCGGCGGCATCCACGGCCTCGAACGCATCGGCACGCAAGTCATCCTGTCTTTCCTGGAAAGCCTGATCGCCCGCCTGCGCTGGGACGCCACCCTGCACCAGCAACTGGAAAGCATGCGCCTCGTGTTCATGCCGCTGGTTAATCCGGGCGGCATGTGGCAAGCCACGCGCTGCAATCCGCAGGGGGTCGACCTGATGCGCAACGCGCCATTGAGCGCACGCGAAAAAGTGCCGTTCATGCTCGGTGGACAGCGCTACAGTGCCCGCCTGCCCTGGTACCGCGGCGCGGCCGGGGGGCCGATGGAGGTGGAAAGCCAGGCCGTGTGCGACCTCGTCGAGCGCGAACTGCTGTCGCGCCAGTTCAGCATCGCCCTCGATTGCCATTCCGGTTTCGGCTTGCGCGACCGCATCTGGTTTCCCCACGCGCATACCCAGGTGCCCATCGAGCACCTGGCCGAGATCGGCGCGCTGGAAGAGCTGTTCAGCCAGAGCTATCCCAACCACAACTATGTATTCGAGCCGCAAAGCCGCCAATACCGCACGCACGGCGACCTGTGGGACTATCTGTACCTGAACGGCACCAGCTACAGCGGGCGCGTGTTCCTGCCGCTGACCCTGGAAATGGGTTCATGGCTCTGGGTCAAGAAAAACCCGCGCCAGCTGTTCAACCGGGTCAGCATCTTCAACCCCACGGCCGCGCACCGCCTGCAGCGCGTGCTGCGCCGGCACCTCGTGTGGTTCGATTTCCTCATGCGCGCCGCCAGCAGCCACGGCCGCTGGATGCCGGAAGGCTTGCTGCGCAAGGCGCAACGACGGCGCGCGCTGGCGCAATGGTACGAGTCATGAGCGACGCGCCCACCTGGATCCTGCTGCGCGGCCTGATGCGCGAACAACGCCACTGGGGCAGCTTTCCCGCCACCCTGGCGCGCGCCCTGCCCGGCGCCCACATCGTCACGCCCGACTTCCCCGGCAATGGCGGGCGCCACGCGCAGGACAGCGCCACCCGCGTGGCCGACATGGTGGAAGCCTGCCGCCAGGAGCTGCAGGCGCGCGGCATCCCGGCGCCGTACCACTTGCTGGCACTTTCCCTGGGCGGCATGGTGGCCGTGGAATGGGCTCACCGCTACCCACAGGAAATCGCCCGCTGCGTGCTGATCAACACCAGCATGCGGCCATATAGTCCGTTTTACCGGCGCCTGCGCTGGCAAAACTATGGCGCGCTGCTGCGCCAGCTGCTGCTGGGCGATGCAGGCAGCCAGGAAAGTCTGATCTTGCGCCTGACCAGCCAGCGGCATGCTGGCGGCAACCCCGCGCTGCTGGCCTGCTGGCTCAGTTTTCAGCAGCAATATCCGGTCAGCCGGCGCAACGCGCTGCGCCAGCTGCTGTCGGCGGCCCGCTACCGCGCGCCTGACAGCCGCCCGGCCATGCCCGTGCTGGTGATGGCCGGCGCGCTGGACCGATTGGTCGACCACCGCTGCTCGCAGCGTCTGGCGCGCGCCTGGCAAGCCGATTGTTTGATCCACGGCGACGCGGGTCACGACCTGCCGCTCGACGAGGGGCAATGGGTAGCGCAATCGGTGGCGCGCTGGCTGGGTGTGGCAACGGCAGAGCATGACAAGACAAACACGGCACGATCATCATGCAAATAAGCAACCATACCGACCAACTGACGGCGCTGGTGGAAGCCGGCGTGCATGAACACATTTTCCCAGGCGCGGCCTGGGCCGTGGGCAGCGTCGACCACGGCGTGGCAGGCGCGGCCGGGCGGCTCACGCCCGAAGCGTCCAGTGCCGCGATGCAAGTCGACACCTTGTTCGACATCGCGTCGCTGACCAAGATCATCAGCGTCTGGTCGCTGACCGGCCAGCTGGTAAAGCAGGAACGCCTGCGCCTGGACAGCCGGCTGGCGGACCTGCTGCCCGGCACAGTGGGATACGCGCTGGCGCCCATCACGATTTTCCAGCTGCTGACGCACACGGCCGGCCTGCCGCTGCGCGCCCGCCTGCGCGCCAGCTATGGCGAGGTGTACGACGACATCGTGCGCGGCGTGCTGCGCGAGCCGCTGGAAGGCATACCAAGTCGAGCTGTCGAATACACGGACCGCGCGGCCCTGATCCTCGGCCTGGTCATCGAGCGGCTGCTGGGCATGCCGCTGGACGTGGCGCTGGCCGAGTACGTGCTGCAACCGCTGGGCATGGCCGCCACGGGCTACGGCCCTGTGGCGCCACAGTACGGCCAGCTGGTCGCGCCGACCGAGTATTGCGAACAGGCGGGCACCCACCTTGCCGGCGTGGTGCATGATTTTTCGGCCCGGCTGCTGGGCGGCGTGTGCGGCATTTCCGGGCTGTTTTCCAACGTGCCGGACCTGCAGCGCTTCCTGCGGGCGATGCTGGCGCCGGACGGCAAGGTATTCGACGCCGGCTGGGTGCGCGATTCGCTGACGGTGCGGACGGGCGAGCTGCAGCCGTCGCGCGGCCTGTTCTGGCACCCGGCGGCAGGCACCGGGCCGCAAGACGATGTCTGGTGCCACCTGGGCTTTACGGGCACGGCCATGTGGATCAGCCCGAGGCGCGGCCGCTATTCCGTGCTGCTGACGAACAAGCTGTATTACACGCGCGAGTTCGACAGGATCAACGACATCCGGCGCGACTTCATGCGCTGCGCATTCGATCTCTGAAGCCACGCCGCTTTTCAGAACAGTCCGATTTTCCGTGGATGCCGAAGTTCCTATACTTCGTCCATCTTAACCTGTCGGGAAAATCGCCATGAGCGCAGCCGTGTATGCCCTTTCATCCACCACGATGAGGCAGCGCCTGCCGGCGCGCCCCTTCACCCTGCCCAGCGACGCGGACGTCATCCATGCCATCCATTCGGGTGACGGGCTGCGTGTCGTCTACCAGCCCCAGTATGACTTGCACAGCCGGCGCGTTGTCAGCGCGGAAGCGCTGCTGCGCTGGGATCATCCACAGCATGGCAGCGTGCCGCCGTCGGTACTCATTCCCATGGTGAACCGGCTCGGCCTGCATCTGCCGCTGTTCGAGCTGGTCGTCAAGGAAGTCATCGCCATGTTGCAGCACCTGCGCCGTCAAGGTGGCGACGTTCCGGTTGCCGTCAACGCCTCGATCGATACCGTGTGCACGCCCGGCATGGCCGATCTGCTTGCCACAAAAATGTGGGATGCCTGCCTGCCGACGCGGCTGCTGAAAGTCGAAGTCACCGAAGACTTGCCGGTGCTCGACGAACTGTGCCTGTCGGCTTGCCTCAACACCTTGCGGGCGAAGGGCTTTCCCCTGTCGCTCGATGATTTCGGCGCCGGTTCCGCCACCTTCAACGTCCTGTTCAAGATGCCTTTCGATGAAGTCAAGATCGACGGCGCCTTCATTCGCGACATGGAAACCAACGCCCATTCGCACGCCATCGTCGCCACCCTCATTTCACTGGCACAAAGACTCAACCTCAAGCTGGTGGCCGAAGGCATCGAGAACGAATCGGTACTGGCGGCCTTGCTGGGTATCGGCTGCCATATCGGCCAGGGCTATGCACTGGCGCGCCCGATGGAGCGCGAAGAGTTTATCCAGCGTCAACTGACCAGGCCAGTGGCAATGGCAATGACACTGAAGGCGATGTGACATGAGCGACATGAAGCAATTACCGCTGATCTTGACCACCGATGCCATGGCTGCCGGCACAAGCGTCCACACGCACGATGCCGCGGCGCTGGTCGAACGCCTGCTCGCCTACATGGGACTGCGCAATGACGCCTGCCTGGCGCGCGAACTGGGCGTGCCGCCCTTCGCGATCAGCAAGCTGAGAAGAGGCAACGCCGCGCTCGATACCGACATGCTGATACGCATGCACGAAGCATCGGGCCTGTCCATCGGCGAACTGCGGGCACTCACGGGTTCCCGCCCCTGATCGCTGACGGGCGGCATGACCGCTCCCCACGCAAAAACGGCGCGCCATCACTGGCGCGCCGTTTTTTTGTATCGGAGCATGCCCGCATGGCGGCATGCTCCAGCCATTGCACAGCTTTATGGCTTTCTCTTTTGCGTGATGCCTGCGGCGGCCAGCTGCGGGCCCTGGCGCGGCGAGCGCGCCGTGAGGAATGCCGGCGGCACCTGCAGATCGAGGCGCTGGACGGCAGCCTCATGACTCCAGCTGGCGCCGGGAATCGATGCCAGCACTTGCTGGCAAGGCAGCAGATGCTGCGCTTTGGACAGCTGCACGCCATATTCCTGCAAATCCACCGTACTCATGCACGGTGAGGGGCGGCTTTCTCCAGCCACCGGCAGGAAGGCCACGTCGCGCCGTTCCATGCGCTGGCCATTGACGAAAATGTCGACCGTATGCGTGCCGCCCAGCAGTTCGGCGCTGCGTTCATCGGCGGGCGCCGCCTTGGCGTTGATCAATTCCGGTACGCACACGGCATCGGCCTGCTGCAGCTTGCCGCCCTCGCCCTGCATGACAGATGCGGGAATGGCCAAGGTACATCGTTCATGCGCCCTGCCGCCCCAGGAAATCGACAACTGCCGGGTAGTTTCCTGCAGGCGCGCATACAGCTGGCCGCCCTGTCCCACCACGCCCACCGGCAAGCCTTGCTCATCTTTCACTGTAGCACCAAAGACCAGCGCCTCGCCGTTCGCCAAGCTCACGTTGAACAGGATCGCGCGGCCCGTGCTGGTGCCATACTTCAAAAATACGACAGCGCCATCGCGCGGTGCCACCTGCTGGCTTGTTTCGCTCAGCTCGACATCCATCGACGTGCCCTGCGGATCAATCGCCACTTCATTCAATTCATACGGACGCAAATAGGGCAGAACCGCATTGCCGCTTGCGTCGAGCCTGAGGCCAGGATAGCCGGCAACCCTGGCGCCGGCGGCACCAGGCGCATGCACGACGGCGATGGTTTCGCCACGCAGCGGCGTCAGGGTCACACCACCCGGATGGGCCACCACGCTGCCGCTCATGCTGACCGAGGCACTGCTATAGCCGGTACCGCGCCCCACGCTGGCGCCAACCATCGCCTGCGCCCCGGTATACTGGCCGTTGAGGGTGCTGCTGTTGCTGCTGCCATTGCGGCTCACTGATGCGCCATAGCTAAATTGCCGTTCTTCTCCGGCGCTGCCGCTCAGCGTTGCCAGCTGGTCATAGCGGCCATCCGTGTCGCGCGATACCTGCGCCGACATTTGCGGCCTGTACAGACTGTCATTGCCACCCAGCGGCATGCTCAAGGTCAGTTGTATCCTGCTTTCCATGCCGCCATAAGATACCTTGCTGCGATTGGCATTGATGCCGTAGCTCACGCGCCCCACCTGCTTGTTGTAGCTGAGCTGATATTGCAAGTCCTGGCCCGGCCGGTTCCAGTAATTCTGTGCATAACCACTGATGCTGACCTGCCCCCACGCACCCAGGCGCTGGTCGGCGGTCAAGGACACGCGGTTACGGGGCCTATACTGCATATTGGAATCGTAACCATTGCGTTCGGCGTCGAGTACTTGCGTCGCATTGGCAAAATCCAGATAGCCGCTGGTGGAAAAACGGTAAGCAGCCATCGAGAAATTACTGCCGGTGCTCAAGACATTCTTGCTGTATGACAAGCGCAGACTTTGGCCCTTGGCCGTGTCCGCGGCAAGTTTCGTCTGCGCGTGACTCAGATCGATGGATACGGCGCCTATCGGTAATGCAAAGGCCACGCCGCCAAGCAGGGACAAATAGTCCTCACTGGCCTGCAAGCCACCGTAACCGGTCAGGCTATTATTCAAACCATACTGCAAAGTGCCCTGCAGGACGCGCGCCTGCTTGCTCAAGAAATTATTGCGCGTTACGCCAGCCGCCGCGCCGAAGCGCAGCGAACCCGGACGCAGCAACTGGCTGACGGCCGCATACGGCACGACAAAGCGCTGTTCGCTACCGTCCGCTTCGGACACCGTCACGTTCAAGTCGCCACCGTAACCCGTGGCATACATGTCATCGATGACGAAGGCGCCTGGCGCCACCGTCGTTTCAAGCAGGAGATTGCCCGCCTGGCGTATGCTCACGCGAGCGTTGGTGCGGGCAATGCCGCGCACCACGGGCGCATAGCCGCGCAAGGAATTGGGCAACATGCGGTCATCGCTGGCCAGTTGCGCACCCCGGAAGGATAAGGTATCGAAAATCTCCCCGCTGGTATTCGCATCGCCCAGTGTCAGCTGGCTTTTCAGCGCCGTCATGTCGCGCCGCGCATAGGTATCGAGCACCTGGTAACGACTGCCTCCCTGCTGCTGCCAGCTGAGTGCGCCATTATGGCGAAAACGCCAGCCGCCCATATTGAAGCCGCCGTTGAGGCCCAGATAAGCGGAGTCGAATGACGTTCCGCCACTCTTGTTGTGATAGCTGTTAAAATTGTAACCCAACATGCCCGAAGTGACACCGCTATCCCACAGTTCCGGGCTGACATAACCGCGCGCATTGCGCCGCAGCGACGCCTGGGGAATGCTGATACTGACCTGCTGAATCTCCGGCAAAAACACGGCCGTGGCATTCGCTATCAATTTGCCCAATTCGACACACTGCCCTTCTGCCAGCAAGCTCATGGCTTCCGGCGACAGCAGTGATATATTCACGCCCAGCAATTCAAGCAGTTTGCGCGATATGCACACCACGGGATTACTGCCGTCATCGTTGGCATTGATGCGGATATCCTGGCGATTTCTCAGCTCGCCGTTGAGGGCGATATCGGCGCGGTACGTGCCCGGCAAGACAGGATTGCCTTTTTGATAAATAGCGAGATCCAGGCTGCGCGAGCCTTCCGGCAAGAAAACACTATTAAACTCGACCTGGTCCGCATGCGCAGCTGGTATGGTCAAAGCACATGAACTGAACGCCACCGCCTTGAGCATACTGCCAACAAGCGCATTGACGCCTGGACTTGGCCTTGCTTGAGGATAATAGAAGACTTGGCGATGATTATTCATGATTCAAACCTTAAGGAGCGGGCCGCGCGGCCGGCGCAGAAAGGCTACGCCGTGCCGGCATCGGGACACCGTAATCATTGATGGCGCTAAACTCCACCTGTGCGCCTGCGGCAGGCAAGGCCTTCAGGGAGGGCAGCGCAAATTGTTTCGTCTCGCCTGGCGCCACCATGCCGCCATCACTCTCGCTGCGCTGGGCGCCGGCCACCAGCGACAGCGACGCCACCGACACGTGAAAGGCGGACGGGTTATATGCTTCCAGGGCAAAGCCCTTGCCATTGCTGGCAGAAACGGCACGCCATTGCACTTGTTCGATCGCGTCGACAGGATTGCCAGCGAGCCCCTCGGGGCGATAAAAAATCTTGATGCGTGAGCGGAACGCCATCTGCAGGCTGTTCACATCGGCGTCTTGCGACTTGGGTGGAATCTCCAGCATATTCAGCCAGAACACCGATTCTTTCGTTGCCGGCAGCGCCGGACCGACAAATATCAGGCGCAGGCTCTGGCCCTTGCCCGGATCGATGCGGGCCAGTGGCGGCGTCAGCACAAAAGGCACTTTGGCCGCCGCCGGCGTCGATGCGACATCGCCAGCATCGACCCACGCCTGCACCAGCGCCGGCACTGCGCCATCGTTATTGAGCTTGACCGTGATTTCTTTTTGCTTCGCCGGATAAATCTGCCGCGTGCCCGTGATCACTACGCTGGCCATTGAGGAAGAACAAAACAACAAGGCGAGACTGAGCAACAACGAACTTTGCAATGAATGATAGGGGAGCATGGAAGACCTCAGAATGTAGACCGGAAGCGCGTCCCGCCTATGCGGCGAGGACGTGCTTCCCTGGCGAGTGGATTACTCGTAAGTGATGGAGTAGGTAACGGCACCCTTCACCAGACCGGCGGCGGCAACGCCGGTGGAAATATATTGCACGGCATACGGCAGAACCGCGCCGCCGCTGGCATCTTTCGTGACCTTGCTGGTATTCGCAACTTGCGAGAAATCACCAGCCTTGATCACCTGACCGTTATTGGCATCGACCAGCTGCAGCTGAACATTCTGGGCACCACCTACGCTCTTGTCGTTATTTCTCAGATTATGGGTCAGTGGATCAACGTTGGCACCCGCTTCGAAAAATGCGGCGGCCTTGGTGGTCGTACCGCTACAAGCACTCAGCGTAATGTTAAAACCTGTCTGACCTGCAATGGTGCCAGCCGTTTTCAGCTGGGCAGCCGAGACTTTCGGCAATGTCACGGTCGCAGCAGCAGGGCCAACCGTGCCGTTAACATTCACGGTACAAGTCGAATCGAGCAGTTGGCCTTCAAAATTGATCGTGCCATCGGAAGCGAAAGCGGATTGGCTTACAGCGGCGGCCAGCAGAACGGCGAGGATACGGACTTGGGATTTCATTGAGACTACTCCTGAAAGATAAAGGTAAATGCGCACCAGTTAATGTAGGAACGCGGCTGTTGTTGCAGATACGTACTTTACATAGCCGCGGTAGTTGTCGATATGAGAATGGTCTTAAAAATCCGCGCCGCCGGATAAGACATGTGCAAATAGACGCACACATCGGCAACAACACGCACAGGATGCAAGCAGCCTGGCAAATTGACGTTGCGGCGTGGATGGAGAAAATGGGGGAGGCAGTGCGGGGATGAAAGCGATGGGAAAGCCTGCAAGGCGGCGCTTGCAGGCAAGGTAAAGGCCTGCCGATCAGCCGGGCGGCACCGCCTGATCGGCAGGCGTCAAGATGCGCTGCGCCAGCCAGACCAGAACGGTCGCCAGCACCAGTGGCAAGACAAGCTGCAATAACACCAGCGTTGTCAAGTCCACCCTCTCTTTCAGATGGGTGAAAAGCACATCCGTGGCAGGAATGCCCAGGTTGAACGCGACATAGAACAAGCCCGCCGCCCGCATGTTCTGCATGGGCGGCACCGATTGGATCAGGGCCGCCAGGATGTTGATATAAAACACGGCGCTCAAGCCAAAGCCCAGGAGGAATGCCAGCAACATGAGGATATCCACGGGCAGATGCCATTCCAACGCTATCAGGCCGCCGATAGCCGCCGTGATGGGGAGCGTGATCAACAGTATTTTCATGGCGCCATGGCGGTCCCCCAGCCAGCCGCCCAGTGGCGATAGCAAGGTTGCACTCATGGCAATGCCGATCACCATCTCTACCGTCCTGAGGGGAAATCCCAGTATCTCGCGCATGTACACGCTATACAGGTAGTCGAAATTACCCGCACTCAATGGCAGGCATACGGCTGCCAGAAACAGCAGCAACGGAGCACGGGACCAGACCGACCCCACCTGGCTCCTGGCTTCAGGACGGATAAAACGCCGCTCGCCGGCGGCGCTGATCTGCTGGAAAAAATGCCAGATCAGGATATACAGCAGGATCAGGATGAGCATGCCCGCCAGGGCGGGCAACAGGGGCAGTTTCCCCTGTTCATTGATGGCATGCTGAATGGCGCTGAGTTTGTTCGCGACAATGTTACTGGCCGCGGTAAGGCAAATCATGAGTCCCACGACCAAGGCGCAATGGCGGGGGAAATACGTGGCCCCGATACTGATCCAGGCACAGATATTCATCGTGCATCCGATGCCGCCCAGCAAGCTCCAGCAGCACAGTTCAAATAGCGAGCGGGAAAACATGCCCATCAACGCAGCGACCGCCAGCAACAGGAAGCCCGCCAGCAAGGTTTTCTTGCGCGACAGGGTTTCCGGCAGCAGTGCCAGCACCAGCCCCGTCAACCCCATGCTGATGTAAAAGATCACGGCCGCTATCGGGAAATTGCCAAGCGTCGCGGGCAGGCCGAATGGCAGGGGCTGGGATGCCAACGGCAACTTTGTCGGATCCATGCCGGACAATACCAGGAACAGCAAGGTGGTCGGCAACATCAACGCCAGCATCCCCATGGCCTCTTTTTTATTCTTGTTCATCCTGCGCAACATGATGCTCCTTTCAATTGAAATCAATGCTGACCGCGGCTGCGCCAGGCTGCCACGACGTCCTGCAGAAGCTGGCCGCAACGCGCATCAGCGTGCGCTGCTTCACTGCGCAACAGGCTCTCGAGCTGCCCTGCCGGCTGCGCCATCTCCGTCCATTGCATGGCCAGGGCGGCGCCATGCAGGCGATGCGCGGCACGCACCGCACCATCCGGTTCGTGCATGACCATGGCCTGCAGCAACTCGCCCATATCGTTGGCGAACGCTGCGCGCACCTGCGGCATATCGAATACCGCCAGGGTTTCCATCGGCGGCGCATGCAGCGCCAAGGCCACGTCGCACCACAGTTCGACGATATCCTGCAGTTTCGCCAACCGGATCGGCTTGCTCAATATGCCATCCATGCCTGCCTCGAAGCAGCGTTCCGCATGATCCTCGCCCGTCGAAGCGGAAATCGCGATGACCGGACAGCGCGCCTGCTCCAGATCCGCTTCGCGCCTGCGCCATTCGGCCGTCAGGCTGTAGCCGTCGATGTCGGGCAAGTCGCAATCCATCAGCACCAGGTCATATTCGCGCAGCTGGAAACAGGCCAGGGCCCTGGCGCCATTCTCGGCAATGTCGGCATCGCAGCCCAGGCTGGCGAGCTGGGCCCGCAACACGGCCTGGTTGGCCGCTACATCCTCAACCACCAGGATCGACAGGCGCTGCGCCGCCGCGCCACCCACCGGAGCGGGCCCCGCAACGACCGCGTCTATCGCCGGAGCGGCCCCGGACGCTATCTGTGCAGGCAAGGAAATCAGCATGCGCGTACCCCTGCCCATCTCGCTGTCGATGGTGATCGTGCCCTGCATCAATGTCACCAATTCGCGGCAAATGACCAGGCCCAGGCCGGTGCCGCCCGAACGCTTGTAGGTACCCTCCACCTGCACATACGGCCGGAACAGGGTCGCCTGCATAGCGGCGGCTATGCCAATGCCCGTATCGGCAACGGCAATTTCCAGCCGTGCCTGCCCCTGCCCGTCGTCCAGCATGGCAATCTGTATCTCGACGCCGCCGCTTGCCGTAAATTTGATGGCGTTCGAGACCAGGTTATGCAGCACCTGCAACAGCCTGGCCTCGTCCAGCATCAGCAGCGGCACCGCCACGGGCAGCACTACATCGAGCGTAATGCCCTTCTCCCGCGCCCGCAGCTGCTGCAGGGCCGCCACGTCGTTGGCCAGGGCTGCGACATCGACCGCATCGAGGCTGAGCGTCAGTTGTCCCGCCTCCAGCTTGGAAACATCGAGCACGTCGTCGAGCAAGCGCAGCAGGATATTTCCGCCGTTGCTGGCCAGGTCGACAAAGTGGCGCTGCTCCGCATTCATGGGCGTGGAGCGCAGCAATTCCACGGCGGCCAGCACGGCATTCATGGGCGAGCGGATTTCATGGCTCATCACGGCCAGGAACATGGCCGCCCTGCGCTCGTTGCGCAAGGCACGCCGGTGCGCGCTGTAGGCCTGGTACGCCAGGCCCGCCAGGATCAGCAGCAAGGCGACAGCCAGGCCCACATGTTCGCCAAAGTGGTCCGCGGAGAACAGCATGCCCGAGTGATCATCGCCCGGTGCTCCCAGCCAATCCTGGCGTACCAGCCGGATCTGGGCCGGGGTCATCGCGGCCAGCGACTTGTTCACGATCGATACCAGCAAGGGATCGCTATCGCGCAACGCCATGCGCACGTCGGACGTCATCGCCACGGGCAGTTCCGTAAAATGCAGGTCCGCGCCTTCCTCGCGCATCAATCCCGGCAATAACTGCGCCTTGCTGCCGATGGCGACGTCGGCGCCGCCTTTCGACAGCAGCGCCAGCGCCTGACGCATGGTGGGACTGACAACGATGCGCATGCCGTCGTGGCGTTCACGCAGGAAGGGACCGAACAGGCCAGCTTCCGCGGCCGGCAGCGCCACGGTCTTGCCATCGAATGCGATGCCATCGGCACCAGGTTCACCCTGTTCACGCGTGGCGGCAATAGCCGTGGTCGACAGGTAGGGCAAGCTGTAGCTGATGCCGGGCACCTGCTCCGGCGTGCCGATGCTGCGCACCGCGGGCAGGCAATCGACCCTGCCTTCACGCAGCGCAGCCAGACCGTTGTCCGTGTCGGCCAAGGTCACGATATCAAAGTCCAGGCCGCTATGCCGTTGAATGACTTTGATGTAATCGGCGGCGATGCCAACCCCGGTCGCGCCGCGCTGGACGATTTCAAATGGTGGCCGGTTTTGCAGCAGGCCCAGCTTCAACACGGGATGCGCGCGCACCCAGGCTTGCTCCGCGGCGTTGAGCGCGTGCGCCCTTTCCTGCCCCTGCGCCGCCATGCAGCAAACGGCCAGCAGGAAAGCGGCGATGCCGGCTCGCCAGCGCCTCATGCTTCGCCTATGGTATGCCTGATCTTGAATAGTTCATTATTCGACGTGACGCCGAGCTTGCGGAAGGCGGTGGTCTTTTGCGAGCTGATGGTCTTGATGCTGCGCTTGAATTTTTCGGCGATTTCCGTCACCGTCATCCCCGCCAGATAACAACGGATCACCTCGCGCTCGCGCGCCGACAGCGCCGCCCCCAGCAGCAGCGCATCCGCGCCGTCCTCACCCTCTCGCGCATCAAAGGTGGTGCTCGCTTCCGCCACCCGATAGGACATCTCGGCGCTCAGGTACACGGCGCCCGACACCACCTTGCGCAGCGCCTTGACCAGCTCCGCCATTTCCTCGCCCTTGCCGGCAAAACCACGGGCGCCGACGCGCAAGGCCAGCGCCACCGTGGCCGGCTCATGATGCGTGGACAACACCAGGATGGGACAATCGGGGAATTTGGCCCGCAATGCGCGGATCAGCGACACGCCATCGAGTTCGTCCGGACCCAGCGCATAGTCGAGCAAAATGACGTCGGCCGGGGCCGCGAGCAAGCCCGCGATCAGCTCCCGGCTGGTACTGTAGGCGCCCACCACGTCGATATCCGGTTCCGCGCCGAGGCGGGCCACAAGGCCATGCCGCACCACGGCGTGATCGTCGAGCAAGGCAATGCGTAAGCGTTTCATAGGCATGGGCAAGAACCAGACGCTGTATGAAAAAAGTTTCTTTTGATGAGATTACTCCTATTTGTGCCACGACCGCCATACGAGATGCAGTTTATTAACATAGGTGCTCCTGTGCAACAAAAATGCTTCGATTTACCCGCCTTCAGACTCACATCACAATAAAGTTACTTTTATTGCATTAGCGAAGGCACGCATTATTTATTGCTGACGCTGGCAAAAAAGTCGCGCAACTCCAGGGGGCGCGCCAATGCATAGCCTTGCCCCGTGGGGCAGCCAAGCTGGCACAGCGCCTCGATGCACGATGCGTCTTCGATACCTTCCGCCACCACTTTCAGATTCATCAGCCGTGCCAGGTTCACCGTCGCGGTAATCACGGCCTGCGCGGAAGCACTGGTTTTCATGTCGCGCACAAACGCGCCATCGATCTTGACCTCGTCAAAGGTCATCCTGGCCAGCAGATTCAGGGTCGATGAACCCTGCCCAAAATCATCAAGCGAAACGGGAAACCCTTTCGCGCGCAGCGTATTGAGCGAAGCGGACAGCAGCAGTTCATCGTCGACCGGCAGATCGCCAGTCAATTCAATTTTCAGCAATTGCGGCGGCACGCCTGCCCGCTGCATCTTTTCAGCCAGCCGCTGCGCCAGACCTGGCGTACACACGGTTTCGGCAGAAGCATTCAGGGCGATGGGCAAGGTCACCTGGCGGCTCTTGAGCACCAGCAGAACGTCGATCACGCGCGTCTCGATAAAGCTGAACAACAGCAAGTGCAGGCCCAGGCGGTTGACCATGGGAATCAGCACCGATGGCGGCACTTCGCCAACGCCGGGATGGTTCCAGCGCAGCAGCGCCTCGGCGCCGATGATGCGCCTGGTACGCAAATCGTACTGCGGCTGCAGCATCACGCGCAGATTCTTGCCTGTCGTCAACGCTTCGATCACATCGGCTTCCGTCGGACCGTCGGGTGGCGCAAAACTGCCTGCCTGCCGCTTGATCGACGGGACCAGCAGCAAAGCGCGCAAGGCCTCGGCAAACGCGGCATTACCTCCACCGTAGACCATGCCGACATTGATGCCGGCGCGATGCGCCAGCCGGGCATGCGCCAATAATGCCGACACGGACAGGCCGCCGATGCGGGCAACCGCCGGTTTTTCCAGCATCGCCGCGGCTTGCCCATGCAGCAAATTGAGCAGTGTCGGCTGGCCGACCCACAGCACATGCGGAAAACGCGCCAGCGGGTTGGCCGCATCGAGCGTCTTGAGCAAGGTCGGCACCATCAGGCCACCATGTTCGACATCCGCGACGATCACGTCAACCTTCCCTTCGCGCAACAGCGAGGGAATCAAGCTCAAGGAATTGATACTTTTCACGTCTGCGACATTGATGGCACTCAGCATCGTGCCCAGCCATCGGGCACCACTCTTGTCCGTATCAGGCGTCAAGGTCAGCACGCGCAGGCAATGGAATTCGCTACGCACAGGGGAGCTGATGGTTTTCACGGAAGTTTTCCTTGGGTTAAGACGCATGGGTGAACAAAGAGTGGGAACGCCAGAAAATGACGGGCGGCAAACCTCTTAATTGCTGTCCTCTTCATCGGGCATGCCGAAACGCGTGCGATGATCGCCCATGCATGCCCGCAGCTCTTGAATACTCAAGCGGCTCACTTCGTGCATGCGTATGAGGATGGCGGCGCTCACTGGCAGCGAACCATGTCTGATTTTGGAAAGGATGGGAGCCGATACCTGCAATTCGCGCCCCAGGGCCGCATCGTTCTTCAAGCCCAGAAAATCGATGAGCACATCGAGCAGATCGGCATTGCGAAAACCGCTTGCGGCATTCAGAGGAAGCCGGTTGCGTAATCCCGTCACGCGTGGGGGATGCTGCTGTATTTGCTTTGTCATAGCCGCTACTTTCAATATGGAAGGTCAGGAACCGGCCGCGCCATGCGCATGGCGGCTGGCGCGAACCGGTGATGACTTGAAGTGTAGCGACAGACTTTCTTGACCGAAATCAGAACAGTCCTAAAATTCCCAGCGAGCATTTAAAGCGGCGGCTTACAGCCGCAGGCTGACGACAATCGCCAGCAGCAGCGCGCCAGCCGCCGCCAATAATGCATTATTGAAACTATGCGACTGCGCATACAGGCTGCCGGCCAGCACGGGGCCGAGGATCTGGCCGATGCCGTACACCACCGTCATGATGGCCATCATGTTGCTGCCGGCCTTGACTGCGGCCCACTGCGCGGCAGGCATGGCGATGGTCACCGTGCCGACAAACGTGCCGCCGACGAGAATGGCGCTGAGCAGATAACCGGCGGCCGAGGGCGCCAGCACGGGCAAGGCCACGCCCAGCGCCTGCAGCAGCAAGTTCAGCCTGAGCACCTGGCGCGTGCCAAGTCTCTCGTGCAGGCGGTGCCACAGGAAACACGAGGGCGCCGCACCGAGGCCGAAGACGGCCCACACGTGGGCGGAATTGAGCCCGGGCAAGGCCGCGCCGACCAGCACGGGCAAATACGTGGCCGTGACGATGTAGCCGAGTCCCGCCAGTCCGTAGATCAGCACCAGCGGCCACGGCGCCACGGGCGCCAGCGCGGTTGCGCCAACTTGCGCCGGCGCATCCGGCGCATCCGGCGCCGACTGGCCGCTGGCGGCAATGGCGGGCGCAGCCGCCAGCCCCGCCAGCACGGTGACGCCGGCCAGCAGCAGCCACATGCCGGCGCTGTGCCAGCCCAGGTGCGACGCCAGCACCAGCAATTCGGCCGAGACAGCGATGCCGGCGCCCACGCCTGCATACAGCAGCGGCGCGCCGCGCGCATGCCGGCGCTGTTCCAGCAGCCACAGCGAGGCCGCCACCATGGCCAGGGCGCTGAAGACGCCGGCCACGCCGCGCACCGTCACGATGAGCCAGACGGGCATAGTCAAGGCCAGCACGCCCAGGCACAGCGCCGTGCCAGCCACCGACCACAGGCACAGCCGGTGCGCGCTGTGCGCCCGCGCGCGTATGGCCAGGATGGCGCCCAGCAAGTAACCGGCATAGTTGGCCGAGGCGGCCAGGCTGCCGTCGCGCAAGCTCAAGACGCCTTCCTCCACCATGTGCGGGTAGATGGCCGTGAAGGCGAAGCGGCCAAAACCCATGCCGATGGCGAGGATGGCCGCCGCGGCGATGGCCGCGCGCAGCCTGGCCGGCGCGCTCACGGCGCCGCCTGGCCGAGTTGCGCCAGCAAATGCTGAAAGGCGGGCACGTCGAACCCGGCGCGCCACACCAGCACGGTGTCAATCTGCCCTGCGGGCAAGGTTATCAAGGTGGCCGGCGCGTCCGACAGCGCCAGCACGCTGGCCGGCAGCAGGGTCACGCAGGCGCCGGCCGCCACGCAGGCGATCATGGTGTGATACGAACTCAGCTCCTGCACCTGCCACTGCGTGCTGCCGGCCACGCCCAGCAGCTCTTCGGCGATGCCGCGGTAGGTGCAGCCCTGCGGAAACGCCGCCAGCGAGCGCGTGCGCACGTCCGCAGCACGGCGCACCTGCCCTTCGCTGGCCGGCAGCAGCAAACACAGTTCCTCGCGCCACACGGCTGTCGATGCCAGGCCCAGCTCTTCCAATGCGGCGGCGCCGCCGAAGGCGGGCGGCAAGGCGACGAAAGCACAGTCGAGCAAGCCCGTGCGCACCTGCTCGATCAGGGGGCGCGACGGCCCCGTGCTCAGCGCCAGGCGCGTGGCCGGATGGCGGGCGTGATACGCGGCCAGCAGGGCCGGCAGCCGGCTGGCCGCCGTGCTTTCCATGCTACCGACGCGCAAGGTGCCGCCCTCTCTCCCGCCGGTGACGACGTGCCGCGCTTCTTCCGCCAGCGCCAGCAAACGCTGCGCATACTCGAGAAAGCGCTCGCCGGCCGCCGTCAGGGCCATGCGTTTATTGGTGCGCACGAACAGTTCCGCGCCGATATCGGCTTCCAGCTGCTGGATGCGCGTGGTGACGCTGGACGGCGCGCGGCCCAGCCTGGCGGCGGCCTGGGTCACACTCAGCTCACTGGCGACAGAGCAAAAAATCCGCAATGATTCCAACCCCATCGTATTCTCCATTTGAAAATGATTATGCTATTATATTCTCAAAATACGAATTGAATGCAGCATCCTCAACTTCATGAAGGAAACATCATGACTTCAATCCAGCCCTTCCTCGACCGTCTCGGCTTGCAACTGCCCATCATTCAGGCGCCAATGGCGGGCGTCTCCACGCCGCGCATGGCCGCCGCCGTCTCGAACGCGGGCGGCCTCGGTTCGCTGGCCATCGGCGCGGGCACGGTGGCGCAGGCGCGTCAGGTGATAGCCGACACGCGCGCGCTGACGGATGGGCCCTTCAATATCAATGTGTTTTGCCATGCACCGGCCGTGCGGGATGCGCGGCGCGAAGCGGCCTGGCTGGCCCATCTGGCGCCCCTGTTCGCGGAGCTGGGGGCAAGCGTGCCCGTGGAACTCGACGAAATCTACGCAACGTTCATCGGCAATGACGCGGCATTCGATCTGTTGCTTGAACAGCGGCCCGCCGTCGTCAGCTTCCATTTCGGCTTGCCGACGCCGCAGCAAGTCCAGGCCCTGCGCCAGGCCGGCATCTACACCATGGCCACCGCCACCAATCTGCGCGAGGCGGCCCTGATCGAACAGGCCGGCGTCGACGCCATCGTGGCGCAAGGCGTGGAAGCGGGCGGCCATCGCGGCGTGTTCGACCCGCAAGCGCCGGACGAGCGCCACAGCACCAGCGTGCTGCTGCGCCTGCTGGCGGGCCGCACCGCCCTGCCCCTGATCGCCGCCGGCGGCATCATGGATGGGCGAGGCATTCGCGCCGCGCTGGCCCTGGGCGCCGCAGCCGCCCAGCTGGGCACGGCGTTCGTACTATGTCCGGAATCGTCGGCCAATGCAGGCTACCGCGCCAACCTGAAAAGCGAGCGGGCATCGGCCACGCGCCTGACCAGCGTGCTCTCGGGCCGCCTGGCGCGCGGCATGGTGAACCGCCTGATCGAACACGGCGAAGCGCCAGGCAGCCCGCCACCGGCCGACTACCCGGTCGCCTACGATGCCGCCAAACAATTGAACGCGCTGGCCAGCCAGCACGGCAACAGCGAGTTCGCCGCGCAATGGGCTGGCCAAGGCGCGCCGCTGGCGCGGGAAATGGGGGCGGAGGAATTGATGTTGACTTTGGCCAGGGAAATGGCGCGCTGATTTCAGCACGCCGCTGACATGCGGGCGGCCAGGACAAGGAAGCCCTTGGCATGCCGTCTTGGCTAGACGCTGCGACGGCATTGCAGTATCCGCTTCAGCCGCGAAGCGGACCTTTCAGCGATGATACGCTTGCCACGAAGTAGCCTTAGAGACAGCCCCAAAGATAAATGGACTGTCCCGTGGTGGTGGCTTGCCGTGCGAGCGATTGCAAATCCTTTAATAGCGGCCGCAAATCTGCTGCATCGCACTCCATCTCTTCAGTTTTTGCCCATTGCTCCGATGCGCTCTCCAACCCGTCCGCATTTGAATTTGCAAGAAGGCTTGTCAGCTCGTCCGGAAAACGGTGCAGCCAGGACTCGCCGTCCTCCTCAACGTAGATGTCTTCAGGCATGTGTTTTTCTATATCCCACTCCTTGCTTTCCAAAATGGCCCAAAGAGTACCGATTTCCAGGTCTGTGATGCCATTGAAGTGGACCGGATTCAACAAAAGCGCAATTTCCTCACCTTCGTCAGGCTCGTCAATCCGATTTACATATCGAATGGCCTCGGCTGGACCGGCGATAAAGAAGTCTGCAATTACTCCCAATGTAGTTCTCCCAGTTTTTTGCACAAGATTGATTGGATACTCAACGACTGCTGCTGGCCGGTTGCCGTTGTTTCACTAACGGGCTACACGCCGATCCGGTGGGATTCCCTCAGGCCGTTTTCTGCACAAGCTGTTCGGCAAGCCCGATGAGGATTCCTTCCGGACCGCGAATATAGCAGAGCCGGTACATGTTTTCGTACTGGACTACTTCGCCGACCAGCTTCGCGCCGCGTTTGACGAGCCGGACGAGCGTATCGTCGATATTCTCGACGGTAAACATGACGCGCAGGTAGCCGAGCGCGTTCACTGGGGCGTTGCGGTGATCGGCGACCACGGGCGGCGCGAGGAAGCGGGATAACTCCAGACGGCTGTGACCGTCCGGCGTACGCATCATGGCAATCTCGACGCGCATGCCGTGCAGTCCGGTGACGCCATCTGCCCACTCTCCTTCAACCGGGACGCGCCCTTCGAGAACGAGACCAAGTTCGGTGAAGAATGCAATGGCGGCATCGATGTCTTCTACCACGATGCCGACGTTGTCCATGCGCTTGACTGTCATGTTGCCTCCTGGGTGTCTAACGTAGTGTGCGGTCAGGGAGAAAGAGCGCCCCGCTACGGCAGCCGGTGCCGGAAAGTCGGCTCGATGTTGCGCGCATGCAGCCAACGGACGATGTCTTCCAGGCTGGCGTCCTGCAGCAGCAAGCCCGGCGTAGCGGCGGATGTTGCCACTGGCAATACGGCGATGGCGGGAGCGGGCACGGCGTCAAGCAGGCCCGCATGTCCCTGCAGCTTCGCCAGCGCCTGCGCGAATTGTCCCGGGGTGATGCTGCGCAAACTTTCCAGGAAACCCAGCTGCGCGGCTGGGGGCGGCGGCATGTCCAGGCCCGGCTCGTCAACGAAGGCGGCGCCCATGCTGGGGTGGATGAAGGCGGCCCACTTGCCCGTCGGCTGCAGGCACGGCGGCAGCGCCGCCTGTTCCACGTAGTCTGGCGGCGCGATAGCGAGGATGTCGGTCGATGCTGGCAGGAAAGTCGAGTGCAGCAATTGGACGAATTGGCGCGCCTGCGCGACGGGTACGGGCGTGGCCAGCGACAGCCACAGTTGGAATGCACTGCCCGAGATGCTGACGGCGGGCGCCGGCAAGTCCAGCTCGTGCTGCACGGCATTGGCGATCGTGCACAACGCGCTCCAGTGCGCCTCGCCGCCGCCCTTGCCGCCAAACTCCAGCACCAAGGCACGTGTCAGGCCGCTCCCGGTCACGAGTTGCACCGCCACCGTCTGCTCGCCCGACAGATGGCGCGCCAGCACGGCTGGCGTCAGCGGCTGCGCGCCGCCCTCCGCATCGACGTATTGCTGCTGTTCTTCGAACAGATACAGGCGGGTGAGTTCGGAAATCAGTTTATGCATGGGCGGCCTCGTAATAACGTTGAGCAAGACTTGTCAACGTGCCCGGATTATAGCCGAGCGCCAGCGTCCATTCCGGCCGCCGTCACGCCGCACGTCAGCACCGGCAGCATGAGCGGCCAGGGCCAGCATGATGCACGAAACAAACCGTTTCGAGGCTTGCGTTTCCCACACTATCTTTCCTCAAGTTAGTCATAACTGATCGTAAACGTGGCCGACGCATTTGCCGGACCTGGCGTCACCTTGCTGCCCGTCTGCAAGTAGCGCGCGCGCAGCGGGATGACATAACTGCGTTCGGCGGAGCTCAGGGTCAGGCCACTGTTCTGCAGGCTGGCCAACGGTATCGCGTTAGCGGCCTGGTTTGCTATCTGCAGGCCTATGCCGGCGGCGGCGGGAGGACGCCCGGCGGCAGCGGAGTCGAGGCTCAGCACGCCATTGCCTGCGTTGATGGCCATGCGAACGGGATCGATGCGATAGCGCAGGCTGTTCACTTCACGCGTTCCGCGTGTCCCCGTGCCGCCCGGGGAGCTGCCGCTTTGCGACTCCCAGCTTGCAGCGGTCTTGCTCACTGTTCCATGAAACGCCGGGCAATCATTCAAGCGTATGGAAAAATCCTTCCAGCCGGTGGCGCTGTTGGTCCCGCTAAAATCTTTGGGTGCATACGTGCCCATGGGCACCGAGACATCCGGCGTGCTGCAGGTCTTCGAGACGATCTGGAGACTGCCAGTGATGCCCATCTGGAAGCCCAGCACTCTGGCATCGCCGAAATTGCCGTACAGGCTGACGGTCGGCAATGAGCTGTTTGTCAACACCCCGGGAGTCACGTCTCCCAGCTTGATCAATATCAGTTCAAAATTGGACGGCCCCTCGAAAGGAATCAGACAGCGATAGCCTGGTGTGCAGGTGCTCGGCTGCGTGGGGGTCCGTCTTGGCAGCACACCGCCCCGACTGCTCATGACAACCCCCAACCCCGCAATATTGGTTTTGTATACTTTATTGGCATACATCCCGCTGGTCCAGGTTGCCAGGCCGAAGCGGGCGTCAACCGTGAACTCGGTAAACATTTGAAACGGCGCGTTCTGGCAATCCGGTGTCACTGCCTGGCCGGAGGCCATTTTGAATGTCTGGCGATACACCTCGGTACCCACCGGCACGTCGCGCCCGACGGTGATCGCCGACACTTGCAAAGGCATGTTGCCTATTGCCGGCTGGATCCCGTTCGAGTAAGTGCAGTTGACCGCGAAAGCCGAATCGGCTACCGCCCACAGCAGCGCGACGGCCAGACCCGATTTGAGTAAAGAGCCAATATTCATAACGCGACCTTTTATATGTTGATTGGTGCAACTTACTGATGATTCATGACGTAATCATGGCGCTGGCGAGGGCGCCCAGCGGCGCAGCAATTGCTCCGTGGCAGCCCCGAGCCAGGAATGTCCGGCGTTCAGATGGAAAGCATCGATGCCCGAAATCGCTCCTGTGTTGTTGCGGATGAAGTGTATGGCCCCAACGGCACATGCCATATAGGAGCACTCCGAAAAGCGGATACATTGCAAAATATGGCTATGTCACCGTCAGATGTGGGAATGCGCCCAGCGTTGCTTTCAATAATGCTCCGGTGAACGGATACACCGGGCGTCGAGTATCCAGCGCCATAACTGAGCAAACTGCGCGATAAAACTGATCCATCAAGCAAACCCGGCAATACCCGGCAGCGAGCTGGAAAGCCTGGTGCCTGGAACGATGCGGCGCCGGCGGCCATTTGAGCCAGCGCAAACCTCCTTCGAGCGTGCACGGCCACTTGCGCGAACATGCGTTTACCGCGCGGCGGCGCAAGTCTATAGTGGCATCTTCCCCACCTTTTCAAGGACAGGATCGCCATGAAACTCTTTTATTCTCCGGGCGCCTGCTCGCAGGCGCCGCACATCCTCCTGCGCGAAACGGGCACGCCATTTACGCTGGTGAAAGTCGACCTGAGCCAGCACCGGACGCAGGAAGGCGGCAATTACTATGAACTCAACCCGAAGGGACAAGTGCCGCTGCTGGAGCTCGACGATGGCACGACCTTGAGCGAAGGCCCCGTCATCGCCCAGTACATCGCCGAACAGAGCGGCAAGCAAGACCTGCTGCCAGCCGTGGGCAGCCTGGCCCGCTACAAGGTGCTGGAGTGGCAGAACTACATCACGTCCGAACTGCATAAATCGTTCAGCCCCCTGTTCGATTCCCGCATCGACGCTGCCACCAAGGCCTTGTTCATTGAGCAGCTGGGCAAGAAATACAAATGGGTGGACAGCCGCCTGGAAGGCCAGTCCTATCTGACGGGCGACACGTTCACGGTCGCCGACGCCTATCTGTTCGTCATCACGGGCTGGGCGCCAGGCCTGGGCGTGGATTTGTCCGCGCTGGCGCATGTGCAAGCCTTCCTGGCAAGAGTGGCCCAGCGCGACAGCGTCAGGGCTGCCTGGGAAGCGGAAGGATTGGCCAAGGCCGCCTGAAGCCCTTCGCACGGGGTTCCCTGGGCTGGCGGAGCGCGACTGTCCCGTGCTAAGATCGTGCTGTCGAAAAAGGTGGACCGGCGTGGTGAGCCCCGGTCAGCCGTCCGCCTGCGGACGGTCATATTCCAGCCCAAGGGGCCGCGGACCACGACGGAAAGCGGACGTGCGCCGTTTTTTCGTCGGCGTGCGTTCCGTCACCCTGCTGCCTGAACGTCGTTGCGCCTGCCGCGAAAATTCACCACGTCCTTGACCGAGTGTGCTCTGCACAACACCCAGGACGACATCATGAACCCAGCTTCAATCCACACCCCTGTACTCATCATCGGCGGCAGTCTCGTCGGACTTTCAGCATCGCTCTTCCTCGCATGGCGGGGCGTGCCGCATATCCTCGTTGAAAAACACCACGGCAGCGCCGCCCACCCACGCGCCACGGGCTTTACGGAACACACGCTGGAATTTTTCCGCGCCGCCGGCATCGCCGAACGCATTCCCCAGGTGCCGCCCGGCGCCAGCGTGCGCCGCGCCCGCGTGGAAAGTCTGGCGGGTCTGCACTACGAGGAATTGCCGTGGACGCCAGGCCAGCAGGAAGAGCGCGACGGCAAGGCTACGCCCATGGCCGGCGCCGCCATCGCCCAGGACTTGCTGGAACCGATCCTGCGCGAGGCCGCGCGCGCACGGGGCGCCGATCTGCGCACGGGCGTGGAACTGTTGTCCGTGCAGCAAGATTCGCAGCGCGTCACGGCGCAGCTGCGCCAGCGCGACACGGGCGCAAGCTATGCCGTCACGGCCGATTACCTGATCGCCGCCGATGGCGCGGCCAGCCCCATCCGCGAACAGCTGGGCATCGCGCGCCAGGGCGCCGGTCCCCTGCGCGTGCTGCGCAGCGTGCTGTTCCGCTGCGCGGAGGCGGATACTTTTCTGGAACGGGGTATCCGCCAGTTCGATATCGATCAGCCAGGCTTCAAGGGTTTTCTGGGCACGTATTCGGACGGGCGCTGGTTCCTCATGTTTGAAGAACAAAGCGACAGCACTGACGCGCAATTGCGGGCGCTGATCCGCCAGGCCCTGGGCAAGGACATGGCCTTCGAGCTGATCACCACGGGGCGCTGGGAGCTGGCCGGGCTGATCGCGGACAGGTTCAGCGAAGGGCGCATTTTCCTGGCCGGCGATGCGGCCCACCAATTGCCCCCCACGCGGGGCGGCTACGGCGCCAACACGGGCATCGACGACGTCTACAACCTGGCATGGAAGCTGCAAAGGGTCGTGCGGCAACAATCGCGCCCCGCCCTGCTCGACACCTATACGGATGAGCGCCGGCCCATCGCCTGGCTGCGGCACCAGCAAACCTTCGCCCGGCCGGACTACGCGAAATGGGTCGGCGACGGCTACCAGAACGAACCCTTGTATGGCAACCTGGCGATGGAACTGGGCCAGTTGACGCGCTCTGGCGCCATCCTTGGCGCGGATGCGGCGCTGCCGCCGGCCGCCCACCCGCGCGACTGGGCTGGCCAGCCCGGCACGCGCGCGCCCCACGTATGGGTCCGGCATCGCGGCAACAGCGTCTCCAGCATCGACCTCTTGACCGACGATTTCGTGCTGCTGACAGCCGATCCCCGCTGGTCCGCCGCCGCCGCGCACCTATCGTTGAAGACCTTGCTCATCGGCGCCGATGTGCTCTTCCCCGCCGATCAGGCCTTCGGCGACACCTACGGCACAGGCGATGACGGCGCCGTGATCGTCCGGCCGGACGGCATCGTCGCCTGGCGCTCGGCCCCGGCCGCGGCGCCAGGCGCCACGCTGCTGCGCGCCGTGATGGAAAAAATCGCCATGCCGCACGGCTGACGGCAACGGCGCCGCCGCGCTGTGCGAAAATGCCCGCCTCTGCCATTGCCGGACTTTGCCCATGCCGCACGCTGCCATTGCTACCCTTTCCGAACGCGACGCGCGCCGCATCGCCCGCCACGCCCAGGCGGCTGATGCGGCCCGCTTCCTGCATCCGGCCCAGCAAGCCTTGCTGCACCGGCGCGGCTGGCTGACGATGCTGGCGCCGCGCAGCGCGGGCGGGGCCGAATTGCCCTTGCCGCAAGTGGTGCGCCTGGAGGAAGCCGTGGCCGCCGTCGATGGCAGCATGGGCTGGGTGCTGACCTTGTGCGCGGGCGCGGGCTGGTTCGCGGGCTTTCTGGCGCCCGAGATGGCGCGCGCCATCATCGGCACGCCGCGCGTCTGCCTGGGCGGCAGCGGCGCGGCCACCGGCTACGCGGAGGAAGAAGGCGACGGCTACCGCATCACCGGCAGCTGGGACTACGCCAGCGGCGCGCCCATGGCGACCCACTTCACCCTGAACGCCCGGCTGCGGCGCGATGGCCAGCTCCTGCTCGATGACGAAGGCAAGCCGCGCATCCGCGCCTTCCTCGTGCCCGCCGCGCTGGTGCAGCTGCTGCCTTCGTGGACCAGCATCGGTATGCGCGCCAGCGCCTCGCACAGTTATCGGATCGACGGCCAGTGGATTGCCAAGGAACATGGCTTCACCATCGACGCCAGCGCCGCGACGGCCGACGGCCCCCTGTACCGCTACCCGTTTTACTCGCTCGCCTACGTGACCCTGGCCGCCAACGTGGCGGGCATGGCCGCGCATTTCATGCAATTGGCCGAAGAATGCATGCACCACCGCCGCCACGCGCGCGCAGGCTTGCCGCTGCTGGAGGTACCGGAGGTGGCGGCCATGCTGCAGGGCAAGAAAGGCGCTTTTATTGCCGCACGCACCCGTTTTTACGCCGTGCTGGACGACAGCTGGGCAACGGTGGCAGGCGGCGCGGTGCTGGACGACAACGCCATGCAGGCCGTGCAAGCCGCTTCGCTGGCCCTGGTGGCCACCGCGCGCTCAGCCGTCGATGGCCTGTATCCGTACTGCGGCCTGTACGCGGCCCGCGAAGACAGCACCATCAACCGCGTGTGGCGCGACTTTCATACGGCCGGCCAGCATGCATTGCTGCTTCCCTGACAGGCGCATGGCTGAAAAGGCTGCCGGGCGCCATGCAGGCCGGATTGCCTGATACTATGGGAGCATTGCTACTTCCCGCTCCCCTACCCATGCACGTCAACACGCTCAGCAGCCTGGCGCAACTTTTGGCCAGCGCCGAAACGGAAACCCTGGCCTTTCCCACCAGCATCAATACGGCCCTGCTCCTGCAAAAGGAACTGGCCAATCCCGATTGCCACTCGGCCGACATCAGCCGGCTGCTGCTGTGCGAACCGACCTTGTCGGCGCGCGCCGTGGCGCTGGCCAATTCAGCCCTGTTTGCGCCCGGCCAGTCGCCCGCCATCACCAGCGTGCGCGCCGCCGTCGAGCGGCTGGGCCACCGCAACCTGTATGCGCTGGCGACGGCGGCCGTCATCCGCCAGCTGAACGCGGGCATCCGCGACGAGGCCTTGCGCGCCCGCGCCACCCAGCTGTGGGCGCACACCGTGCACGTGGCGGCGCTGGCGCATGGCCTGGCAGGCGCCGTCACGCACACGGATGCCGATACGGCCCTGTTCGCCGGCATCGTGCATGAAGTGGCCGGCTTTTATTTGCTGGCCCAGGCCGACAAGACTCCGGGCCTGTACGCCCACCTGGAAACGCAGATGGCGTCCGCCCTGGAAGTGATCGGCCGCGCGCTGATGCGCCAGCTGGGCGTGCCGCTGCAGGTAGCCGATGCCGTCAATACCTTGCCCGGCTCGACCATCATGCTGCCGCCCGAGGGCTTGCGCGACACCCTGCTGCTGGCCAAGGCGCTGGCGCCCATCCCTTCGCCGCTGCCGCAGGCCGGCATCACCATCAGCGCGCCGCTGCAGGCCTACCTGGAAAATGATCCCGTGCTGCAGGCGCTGCGCACGCAACCGTCGGCCGAAGCGAAGGGCCTGATCGAGGTACTGCTCAGCTAATGGCCTATCTGCTATGATGGCGCAGGCCGGAATGGATCCGGCCTGCTTTCATTGACGTCCACTGGAAAACTGCCTTGACTACCTCCTTACGCATGCTCGGCCTGGCCGCAGCTCTGACCATGGCGTGCAACGCCAACGCCGACAGCTTCGTTTCCTCGGCCTCCAGCGCCGGTTCCCAGTCGAGCGGCAGCATTTCCGATTCGCTCAACGGTTCGAGCAACAGCTCCTCGCGCGACAACAAGGTGGCCAATGGCCCCTACCGCATCATCGACGTGGCCGCCGTGCCGGGCCGCGACGGCATGACGCGCCTGACCATGCAGGCCGACGCCACGGCGACGCCGCTGGTGCTGGACTTGCCGCAAGCGGCGCTCGACAAGCAGCAACTGGCGCAAGGCGACGTGGTGCACGCGCAAAACCGCGCCTACGGCATCGAATTCTCGCGCAACGACACGCGCGCCGCCTTCTTCCTCGTGCTGGCCGACGACTGGTACGGCGAAATGGCCACGCGTCCCGTCAGCCTTTGATTCTGGGTGTGACCCCACGGCTGCAGGCCGGCTGCGCCGCACTCGTCCTGGCTGGCGCCGCCCAGGCAGGTACTTCGCTCGCCTCCTCGCGCTTTTGCGACCGCGCGCAGGAACTCACGGCAACGGAACAGGACCGCCTGTTGCGCTTTGCCGCCGTCGTGCGCGAGGAACTGGCCGCCAGCGAAGGCAGCGTGGCCCTGATCAGCCGCTCCGGCCTGGACCTGGCCCGCTTCGGCATCCGCTATTCGCATGCGGCGCTGGCCTGGCGCCACGACAATGACAGCGGCTGGTCCGCGCGCCAGCTGTACTACGCCTGCGACGAAGGCCGCCCGCGCATCTTCGACCAGGGCACGGCCGGTTTCGCCATGGGCACGGAAAATCCCGCGCTCGGCTACATCTCCCTCGTGAAACTGCCGGCCGAAACCGTGCCGCCCCTGCGCCGCGCCCTGCTCGACCCCGTGCGCGTGCAGCAGTTGCTGGCGGGCCGCTACAGCGCCAACGCGTACGCCTTCAATTTGAAATACCAGAACTGCAATCAGTGGGTGGTGGAAATGCTGGCCGCCGCCTGGGGCGAACTGGCGGCCGGCGGCGACTTGCGCGCGCGCGCCCAGGACTGGCTGCGCGCCGCGCCGTATGCGCCCTCCCCCGTCGACGTGGGTGCGCGCTGGCTGATGCTGGGATCGATCTTCGTGCCGCTCGTGCACATGGACGACCACCCGCCGGAAGCCATCGGCACGATGCAGCTGGAAGTGAGTCTGCCGGCCAGCCTGGAAGCGTTCGCGCGCCAGCGCCTGCCCGCCAGCGAGCGCGTGGAAATCTGCCACGACGGCAAGCAGGTGGTGGTGCACCGGGGCTGGGATGCGATCGCCGACGGCTGTATTCCAGGCGCAAACGACAGGGTCATCGCCCTCGACTGATCATTTGTCCGCGTCGAGCGCTTCGCCGATCGCATAAAAGCGCCCGCCGGCAATGTAGTGCAGGCTGCGCCACGATGGATCGGCATCCTCGAAATGCCAGTGCCCGTCGCGGAACACGCGCGTGTCGGCCCAGGCGCCCACCACTTCGCCAATGAACAAATCATATGCCTGCTGATTGTGCGGCTCGGGGATCAACCGGCAAGCCAGCCAGGCCGAGCATCCGGCCACGAACGGCAGATCAAACCCTTCCCGATGGAATAGCCCTACCCCGGCGCGCGCCAGTTTATCGGGCTGCGCATCGAGGCTGTGCGTGCCCACCGCATGCGTGAGCTGCAACTGCGCCGCCGTCGGCACCTGGATGACGAAGCTGCCGCTGCCTTCGACCAGCGCGCGCGTGCGCGTGGCCTTGTCCAGCACCACGGTCAATTTGGGCGGCGCGAAATCGAGGGCGCAAGCCCACGCGGCGGCCATCACGTTGTCCACGCCCGCATGGCGCGCCGAAACGAGAATGGAGGGGCCGTGATTGAGCAGCCGGTAGGCTTTTTCCAGCGGCACGGCGGCGATATGGTCCCGTTCATTTAGCGACAGCAGCATGTCCCACTGGTCGATGCCGGGCCCGAAACCGTCCGGCGTCACCTTGACTGGTTCAAAGCCGAAACGCGCATAAAAGGCCTGCGTGTGCTGGCTGGTATGCATGCTCACCTTGGCCACGCCCGGCACGGCGCGGATGGCGGCCAGGCGCGCCTGCGTCAGCACGCGGCCCAGGCCCTGACCGTGCATATCCCGCGCCACCATGCCCCAGCACAGGCTGGCCACCGTGCCGCTCGCATCGAGCGCATGGCCGCCGCAGGCGACGATGCGTCCGTCGCGTTCGATGACCAGATAAGGATGTGTCGAATTTTCCAGCCAGGCGACAAAGCTGGCGCGCTCGGACGGGTCGAAAAAACGCGGCGTATTGCCGTCGAAAAGGGACAGGCAGGCATCGCGGTCGCCGGCCTGGTAAACACGTACTGTCTGCATTGTTTGTACTCGCAAGTAGATGATCGGGAATTATACGGGCGGCGCGTTCAAACCAGCTGCTCCGGGCTGACGACGTGCACGCCCGGCGCGCTGGCCAGCGCCGCTGCCAGCAAGGCGCTGGCGATGCGTGGCGCGGGATTGATGCGCCAGCGGCGCGGTAGCACGGGGCCGAGCACGCGCAGCAGGCGCAAGGCGGCGCCCTCGCCCGCCCGCGCCACGTCGCGCTCGCCGCCGATCAGGCCGGGACGCACGTGCGTGAGCGAGCCAAAGCCCAGCGCTTCCAGGTCGCGTTCCAGCTCGCCCTTGACGCGGTTGTAGAAAAAGCGCGAAGCGGCGTTGGCGCCGGCGGCGGAATTGAGCGCATACGTGCGCGTGCCGGCCGCCAGTGCCAGGCGCGCCGCGGCCAGCGGATAGTCGTGGTCGACTCTGCGGAACGCCTGCCGCGTGCCCGCCACCTTCATGGTCGTGCCCAGCGTGCAGATGACGGCGTCCGCCTGCCACCAGGGCGCGTCCGCCGGCAAGCGGTCGAAATCGACGAGCGGCGCATCGAGCTTGGGATGCGCCGGCAAGGGCTTGCGCACGGGCGCGACGATGGCCGTGACGCGCGCATCAGCCAGCGCCAGGCGCAGTACTTCTCGGCCCACCAGGCCAGTGGCGCCTATCAGTATCAGTTTCATTCATTCTCCCCGCATGCTGGACGCCACACGATACAGTATCAGGCGCCCGCGTGCGTGTGATAGATCTTGCTGACGATGGTCCACTCTCCCTGCACCTTGAGCAGATTGAAAAAGTCGGTGAAGCGGAAGCCCGAGATATCGTCCGTATCGACGCGCGCGCTGGCCGCCGTGCCCACGATATCGATGCGCGCAATGGCCGCCTTTGCCTGCGGCGATGGGCGGAAGGCGCTGTCGATGATCTCGAACAGACCTTCGATGGGCCCGCCCGTCAGTTGATCGTCGCCATCGACGCCGAAAATGGTGGCCTGGCTGCTGAAGGCCGGGCGCATGATGCTGCTGTCGGCCTGCGCGCCGCCTGCATTGTATTGATTCAGCACGGCGACGATGGCCTGGTAATCCTGCACATAAGTGGTGGTGTTCATATTGCGCTCCTTGGGTGTGTGAAAAAATCAGGACTGGCTGGCGGGCCAGTCGGTGTAGCCGCTGGCGCCGCCGTAATACGCTGCGCGCGGCGCCACGGCCAGCGGCACGCCATGGTGCAGGCGCGCCACGAGGTCCGGGTTGGCGATGGAGGGACGGCCGAACGCCACCGCATCGACCTTGCCTTGCGCGCGGCGCGCCTGCGCCAGCGGCAAGTCGTAGTGGTTGTTGCCGATGTACGGACCGTCGAACAGCGCCCGCAACGCATCGAGGTCGACGCCTGTCGGCACAGCGCGCGAGGTGGCCGTGGCGCCCTCGACGAAGTGCAGATAGGCCAGTCCATGGCGGTTCAGTTGCTCGATCAGGTAGCCGTAGGTGGCCATCACGTCACTGTCGACGGGCGTGTTGCCCGCGTCGGGCGTGACGGGGGACAGGCGGATGCCGACCCGCGCCCCGCCCCAGACGTTCACCACGGCATCCGTCACTTCCAGGGTCAGCCGCGCGCGGTTGTCGATGCTGCCGCCGTAAGCGTCCGTGCGCCGGTTGGTGGAATCGCGCAGGAACTGGTCGAGCAGGTAGCTATTGGCCGAATGCACCTCGACGCCATCGAAACCGGCGCGCAGCGCGCATGCGGCCGCATGCGCATACTGCGCCACGATGCCGGCGATTTCCCGCGTTTCCAGCGCGCGCGGCATCGATACGGGCTGCATGCCGCTGGCCGTGTAGGTGCTGCCTTCGGCCCGGATGGCGGAAGGCGCGACGGGCGCGGCGCCATCGGGCTGCAGACTCGTATGCGAAAAGCGTCCCACATGCCACAGCTGGCAAACGATCTTGCCGCCGGCCACATGCACGGCATCCGTGACCAGCTTCCAGCCAGCCACCTGCTCGTCCGACCAGATGCCCGGTGTCAGGGCGTAACCGCGCGCCTGCGGCGAGATATTCGTCGCTTCGCTGATGATCAGGCCGGCGCTGGCACGCTGGGCGTAATACTCGGCGTGCAAGGCGTTCGGCACGCCATCATCGCCCATGCGGCTGCGCGTGAGCGGCGCCATGACGATGCGGTTGGCTAGGGCCAGCGCGCCCAGGTCGACTGGAGAAAATAGATCGCTTTCATGCTGTTCGGTCATCGTACTGCTTTCATATTGTGCGAGAGGTTAAAATAACTGACCGGTCGTCTAGCTAATGGTTAAAAAAACGGCTAGGACAACAGCCGTTGCGTGGTCGACATGGCAGCGTCGAACGGTCCGCCGTTCCTGGCCACCTTGACCATCAGCGAAGCGCCCAGCCACAGCTGGTACAGCGATTCGGCCAGCACGCGGGCCGGCGTTGCCGCCGCCACGGAACCGTCGAGGTGGCCCGCTTCCAGGCACTGCGTCAGGCGGTCCAGGATGGCGCCCGTGCCCTGTTGCAGCACGGCGCCCATGTCCACGGACAAGTCGCACACTTCGGCGCCCAGCTTGACCACCAGGCATTTGCCTTCCGGCGCGTTGCCGGCCTGGGTCGCGCGCCAGTAGTCAAAATACGCGAGCAGGCGCTCGCGGGCATTGCCCGGGCCGTCCAGCAAGGCATCGACCGTCTGCAGATAGGTGCTGAAGTAATCGTCGAGCAAGGCTTGGCCAAACTCTTCCTTCGACTTGAAGTAATAGTAGAACGAGCCTTTCGGCACGCCGGCCGCCGCCACCAGTTCGGCCAGGCCCACGGCCGTATAGCCCTTCTCGGCCATCAGGGCCTTGGCGATGTCGATCAGGTGCTGGCGCATGTCAGCGGAAGATTTTTTGCTCATGCGGCCAGTATAGCAAAAAATCTGACCGGTCGTCTAGTAAACCATCCCCCGCTCCGCCATCACCCCAGGCGCAGCGCCAGCGCGGCCAGGGTCACCAGCAGCACGGGCACGGTCAGCACGATGCCGACGCGGAAATAGTAGCCCCAGGAAATGTGGATGTTCTTGCTGTCGAGCACGTGCAGCCACAGCAAAGTGGCCAGGCTGCCGATGGGCGTGATCTTCGGTCCCAGGTCGCTGCCGATGACGTTCGCGTAAATCATCGCTTCGCGCACTGCCCCTTGCGCCGTCGTCGGATCGATGGCCAACGCGCCCACCAGCACCGTTGGCAGGTTGTTCATCACGGAAGACAATAACGCCGTCAGCACGCCCGTGCCCATGGCCGCGCCCCACACGCCGTACTGCGCGAAGTGGTTCAGCATACCCGTCAGGTAAGCCGTCAAGCCAGCATTGCGCAAGCCGTACACGACCAGGTACATGCCCAGCGAAAAGACGACGATCTGCCACGGCGCATGGCGCAGCACGTGGCGCGTGGAAATCACGTGGCCCTTGCCGGCCACGGCCAGCAGCAGCGCCGCGCCCACGGCGGCGATCAGGCTGATGGGCACGCCCAAGGCTTCTTGCGAGAAAAATCCCACCAGCAGCAGCGCCAGCACCAGCCAGCCGGCGCGGAAGGTGCCCGGGTCGCGGATGGCGGCGTCAGGGCGTTTCAGCTGCGCGACTTCGTAGTCGCGAGGGATATCCTTGCGGAAAAAGATCAGCAAGGCCGCCAGGGTTGCCAGCACGGCGACAACGTTGACGGGCACCATCACGGACGCATATTCGGCAAAGCCGATCTTGAAGAAATCGGCCGAGACGATATTCACCAGGTTCGACACCACCAGCGGCAGGCTGGCCGTGTCGGCGATGAAACCGGCCGCCATCACGTAGGCCAGGGTGGCCTTGGCGGAAAATTTCAGGGCGCGCAGCATGGCGATGACGATGGGCGTCAGGATCAGCGCGGCGCCGTCATTGGCGAACACGGCGGAAACCAGGGCGCCCAGCAAGACCAGCAGCACGAACAGTTTGCGTCCGCTGCCGCCGCCCCAGCGCGCCACGTGCAGCGCGGCCCATTCAAAGAAGCCGGCCGCGTCGAGCAGCAGACTGATGATGATCACGGCAACAAACGTGCCCGTGGCGTTCCACACGATATGCCAGACGACGGGGATGTCGCCCCAGTGGATCACGCCGGCCAGCAAGGCGACACCAGCGCCGATGACGGCGCTCCAGCCGATGCCCAGGCCGCGCGGCTGCCAGATGACGAGGACTAATGTGGCGAGAAAGATGAGGAAAGCGGTGAGCATGAGGTCCCGTTCGTTGCGGCATCGCGGGCACCATGCGCCGCAGCCATTGAATATCAACAATAATTCCATGATACTGGAATTATTGAATCAAAGCAAAGCTGCGGCGTGCTTCCTTACTTGAGCGCGATGGCAATATCGACCAAGCCCACCGACCCGTTGCCGATGGCGGAAGCGGCCGGCGTGGCCGCGCCGCCGCTCAGCACGGCCGCACCCGTCGCCAGGTCAATGCGGTACAGCGAGCTCGGTCCCGTGGCCGACGTGCGCAGCACCGCCAGGGCCAAGCCGTTGGCGCCGCCCGCGATGTCGAAGCCCGCGTCACCGGCCACCGCCACGCCCAGCGCGCCGACGTTGACGAGGGTGCCGTCGTTCGGCGGATTTTGCAAGGCGAGACTGGCGCTGGCCGTGTCGATATCGAACAACATGGTCGACGTCGTGCCGGCAAAGCTGTTGCTGTAGGCGGCTGCCGTGACGACAGGCGCCGCGCCAGCCCTGTTGACGGCGCCGTCGGTGGTGGTGGCGCCCGTGTCGACATTGATGCGCAGGCTTTGTCCCGTGTTGCCGATCACGCGCAGGCGGTCGGCGACGGGGTTGAAATCGACGCCAAAGGCCGTGCCGGCGATGGCCGTGTACGGCGCGGTGGCATCCGCCGCATCGGCGGCCAGCGTCGCCTTGACGGTGACGGCGCCCGTGTCCGGGGCGATGGTGACGATGCGTCCCGCCGACGATATCCCGTACAGCAAGCCATCCTTGGGACGGATGTCAAAACCCAGCAGGCGCTCGCCCGCCGCCAGGCCCGTCACGGCCACATTGGCGTCCAGGGTGTTCGGGGTGGCCGTCTTGAAGCTGACGATGCGATTGTCGTCCGTCAGGCCGTAGGCGACGGGCGCCGCCGGCGCTTTCAGGGCGATGCCGCGCACTTCTTCCGTCACGCCGATGGCCGCCACCAGGGTCGCCGGCGCCGTGCTGGCTGCCAGATTCAGCGTGTACAGATTGCGCACGCCAGCCACCGTCATGACGGCGTAGCCCGTGTTGGTGCGCGCGTCGATGTCGAAGCCGGCCACGCCGGTGGCCGCCACGCCCAGCGGCACGGCGCTGGCCAGGGTACCGTTGTTGGGCGGATTTTGCGTGTACAGGGTGGCGTTGGCCGCGTCGATGACGAACAGGGTCGTGCTGGCCGTGCCCGCAAAACTGTTGCTGTAGGCGGCGGCCGTGATGGCCGTATTGCCTGCTCCGCCGTTGATGGCGCCATCCGTGGTGGTGGCGCCCGTATCGACATTGATGCGCAGGCTCTGGCCCGTGTTGCTGACGATGCGCAGGCGGTCGGCGACGGGGTTGAAGTCGACGCCGAACTCCGTGCCGGCCAGCGCCGTGTAAGGCGCCGTCGCGTCGGCCGCATCGGCTGCCAGGGTGGCTTTGACGGTGGCGGCACCCGTCACGCCATTCAGGGTGTAGATGCGTCCCGTGCTGCCGACGCCGTACAGCTGGCCATCGGCGGGACGGAAATCGATGCCCAGCAGGTTTTCGCCAGCCTGCAAGCCCGTGACGGTGACCGTGCTGCGGATGGTGGCTGGCGCGGCGCGGTCGAACGACAGCAGTTTATTACTGGCGGTGAGCACGAAGACGTCGCCGGCCACCACCACGGGCGGCGGTGGCGGAACAACCACATCGTCATGGTCGCTGCCGCCGCCGCAGGCGGAAAGCGACATGGCGACGGCGGAAACGAGCAGCAGCTTGGCGTATGGCAAGGTTGGCAAATGTGGCATGGTCGTGGCCCCTGTAAGAGTGAGTGAAGGTGCCGCTCATGCCGCGTTTGCGGCGAGCGCACCCCTGTACTACTTGCCATGCACGCGTTTGGATGCAGCGGCGCAAAAAAAGTTTTGCCGTCCCAGCTTGTAGTTGTCTTTAGGCAACTTAATCGGTGTATAGTCGCAGGCACGATTAAAACCGGGGTCAGGAAAGTGGCGCGCATCTATCAAACCAACAACATGGGCGAAGCCGACGTACGGGTAGCCATCGTGCAGCGTGGCAACGCCGACTTGCTGGTGCACCGCGCGGCCAGCTACGGACTGGCGCATGGCGACGCGCAGTGGTTCATCACCCGTGAGCGCCAGGATGCGACGGCCAGCATGTACTTCACCTCGCCAGGCTTCGCGCAACTGGCCATCTGTTTTGTCGACAAGGCCAGCGAAGCCGGCTGGACCAAACCACACAGGCTGAAGGGCTGCCTGTCGTAGAACGGCGCCAAGCCCGCAAGGCCGCTACTCTTCCAGCCCTCCCCCCAGCGCCTTGTACAGGGCCACGGCCGACTTGAACTGGTCGCGCCGCGCGTCGAGCAGGGTTTGCTGCGCCGCATACGACTGGCGCTGCGCGTCAAGCAGTTCCAGGCGGCTGTCCTGGCCCGCGTCGTAGCGCAGCTGCGACAGGCGCTGACGCTGCCGCGCCGCCACCACCACGCGCTCTTGCGCGGCGATCTGCTGCGCATACGTGGCACTGCCGGCCAGGCCGTCGCGCACGTCGCGGAACGCCGCCTGGATCGCCTGTTCGTACTGCAGCACGGCCACGTCCTTGCGCAGGCGCGACAGCTGCAATTCCGCGCGCAACTGGCCGCCCTGGAACAGCGGCTGCGTCACTTGCGGCGCGAACGCCCAGCTGCGCGCGCTGCCGCGGAACAAATCACCGAGTTCCGGGCTGGCAAAGCCCAGCGACGCCGTCAGCGACAGGCGCGGGAAGAAGGCGGCGCGGGCGGCGCCGATTTCCGCATTCGCCGCCACCAGCGCATATTCGGCCTGCAGGATATCGGGGCGGCGCGCAAGCAAGTCCGATGGCAGGCCGGGCGGCAGCTGCGTCAGCACGGGCTGGCCATCGAGCGGCCGGCCTGCCGGCAAGTCCGTTGGCAGCGGCGCGCCGAGCAGCAATTCCAGGTTGTTGCGCGAAAGTAGACTGGCCCGTTCGCGCGCCTGCACGTCCGCTTCCGCCGTGGCCGCCTGCCCTTCCGCCTGCGCCACGTCCAGGCCGCTGCCCTGCTGCGCGCCGTGCAGGCGCTGCGTCAGGAGCAAGGCCTGGCGCCAGTCAAGCAGGGTTTGCCGCGCCAGTGCCAGCTGCTCTTCCGCCAGCCGCTGTTCCAGGTAGGCGTCGGCCACGGCGCCGATCAGGGCCATGTGCGCGGCGCGCTGGCCCTGCTGCGTGGCCAGGTAGCGGGCGAACGCGGCGTCCGACAGCGAGCGCAGGCGGCCGAACAGGTCGATCTCGAACGCGCTCATGGCGATGCCGGCAGTGAACTGGTTTTGCGTCACCGCATCGGCGCCGCGCTGGCGCACGCCGCCCACATTCGCGCCGATGGCCGGATAACGGCCCGCATCCTGGATCTGGTACTGCGCCCGCACGGCTTCCACGTTGAGGGACGCGACGCGCAAGTCGCGGTTGTTTTCCAGCGCGATATCGACCAGGCGCTGCAGACGCGCATCGAGCAGCATCTGGCGCCAGCCCAGGTCCGCGGCGCTACCCTGCGCAGCGAGTTCGCCATAACTGGCAGGGATCGGCGCCGCCGGCTTGACCAGCGGCGGCGTCAAGGAACACGCCGACAGGGCCAGCACGGCCAGGGGTGTGATAAAGAATAAACGCATTACGATTCTCCTTCCACCGCCTTGACGGCGATGCGGTTACTGCGTTTGTTGAAGTACGCGCCCATCTTGTCGACGGCGCCCAGCACCACGACAAAGAACACGGGCACGAAAAACACGGCCAGCACGGTGGCGGTGATCATGCCGCCGAATACGCCCGTACCGATCGCGTGCTGCGTCTCAGCGCTGGCGCCCGTGGCCAGCATCAGCGGCACCACGCCCAGCGCAAACGCCAGTGACGTCATCAAAATCGGGCGCAGGCGCAATCTAGCCGCTTCCACCGTCGCCTCGACCAGTCCACGCCCTTGCGCCTGCAGCTGGCGCGCATATTCGACGATCAAAATGGCGTTCTTCGCCGACAGGCCGATGATCGTGATCATGCCCACCTTGAAGAACACATCGTTCGGCATGCCGCGCAACATCACGGCCAGCACGGCGCCCAATAATCCCAAAGGCACAACCAGCATCACGGAGACGGGAATCGACCAGCTTTCATACAGCGCCGCCAGCACGAGGAAGACCACCAGCATCGACAGCGCCATCAGCATGGGCGCTTGCGACGCCGATTCCTTCTCTTGCAGCGACTGGCCCGTCCACGCCAGCGCAAAGCCCGGTGGCAGTTGCTTCACGAGGCGTTCCATTTCCAGCATGGCGTCGCCGCTGGAGACGCCCGGTGCGGCGCTGCCGGAAATGCGCGCCGCAGGATAACCCTGGTAGCGCACCAGCTGCAGCGGCGACTCGCTCCACACGGGGCGCACCAGTTCACCCAGGGCCACCATGCCGCCCGCGTTATTGCGGATGCGCAGTGCCAGCACATCGTTCAACTGCATGCGCGACGGCGCATCGGCCTGGATGATCACCTGCTGCATGCGGCCAGCGTTGGGAAAATCGTTGACATAGGTCGAACCCATGGCCGCCGTCAGCATGTCGGCAATGGCCGTAAACGACATGCCCAGCGCTTCGGCCTTGGTGCGGTCGATATCGAGGCGCACGCTGGCGCCCGGTGGCAAGCCGTCCGGATACACGCCCGCCACCTTGGCGCTTTGCGCGGCCAGTCCCAGCAACTGGTTCTGCGCCGCCTGCAGGGCAGTGATGCCCTGGTTGGCGCGGTCTTGCAGGCGCATGGAAAAGCCGGACGAGTTGCCCAGTTCATCGATGGCGGGTGGCATCAAACTCATGATCACGCCCTCCTTCGCCTGCGACATGGCGGCCTGCGCCAGCGCCACTTCTTCCTGCGCCGTGGCGCCGTTGCGCTGTTTCCAGTCCTTCAGCATGGTGAAGGCCAGGCCCGCGTTCGGCCCCGCGCCGGAAAAGCTGAAACCGAGAATAGACTGGTTCACTTCGATGCCGGGCCGCGTGGCCACGTGCTGCTCGTACAGTTTGACGACATCGAGCGTGCGCTCCATGGTGGCGTCGGACGGCAGCTGGATCGAGGTGATGAAGTATCCCTGGTCTTCTTCCGGCAAAAAGGCCGACGGCAGCTGCATGAAAGCCACGCCCAGCGCCGCGACGATGGCGCCATACAGCAGCATCGAGCGGCCGGCGCGTTTCACCATCGCCACCACACCCTTTTCATAGCGCGCCGTCATGCGCTCAAACTGGCGGTCGAACCACAGGAAAAAGCCCTTTTTATCGTGGTCGTGCGGGCCTATCGGTTTGAGCATGGTGGCGCACAGGGCCGGCGTCAGGGTCAAGGCCAGGAACGCCGAGAACAAAATCGACACGGCCATGGCCAGGGTGAACTGGCGGTAGATGGCGCCCACGGAACCGCTGGCCAGCGCCATCGGGATGAACACGGCCGTCAGCACCAGGGTGATGCCGACGACGGCACCCGTGATTTCACGCATGGCTTTCGACGTCGCTTCCTTCGGCGACAAGCCCTCGGTCGCCATCAGGCGCTCGACGGCTTCCACCACCACGATGGCATCGTCGACGATGATGCCGATGGCCAGCACCATGCCGAACATGGTCAGCACGTTGACGGAATAGCCGGCCATCAGCATCACCGTGAAGGTGCCCATCAGGGCAATCGGCGCGACGATGGCGGGAATCAGGGTGTAGCGTATCTTTTGCAGGAACAGGTACATGACGAGGAAGACCAGCACCATCGCTTCCAGCAGGGTGACGATGACCTTTTCAATCGAGATTTTCACGAACGGCGCCGTATCGAACGGCACCGAGTACTTGATCCCGGCCGGCATGGTGTGCGCCAGTTCGGCCATGCGCGCGCGCACGGCGGCCGCCGTCTGCACGGCGTTGGCGCCCGGCGACAGCATGATGGCAGCGCCCGACGCGGCTTGCCCGTTTTCGCGGATGCTGAAGTTGAAGCTTTGCGCGCCCAGCGACACTTTCGCCACGTCGCCGATGGTCACTTTCGAGCCATCCGCATTCGCGCGCAGCACGATGGCGGCAAATTCGGCCGGCGTTTGCAACTGGCCCTGCACCGTCAGCGGAATGGTCACGCGCTGGCCGTGCACGGCCGGCGAATCGCCCAGGCGGCCCGGCGCGATCTGCGCATTTTGCTGCGCGATGGCGGCCGTCAGCTCGCCCATGGCGATGTTGTACGACACCAGCTTGGCCGGATCGACCCAGATGCGCATGGCCCGCTCGGAGCCGAACAGCTGCACCTTGCCCACGCCGGGAATGCGGCGCAGTTCTTCCGTCACGTTGCGCGCCAGGTAGTCGCCCAGCGCCACTTCATCGTGCTGGCCATTGTCGGAAATCAGGCTGACGATCATCAGGAAGCCGGACGACGCCGACTCCACCGTCAAGCCGTTTTGCCGCACGGCTTGCGGCAAACGCGGTTCGATGGCTTTCAGGCGGTTTTGCACGTCCACCTGCGCCATTTCCGGATTCGTTCCCGGCTGGAAGGTGACGGTGATCGAGGCCGAACCCGACGTATCGGTGGACGACTCGAAATACAGCAGGTGCTTGACGCCCGACAGTTCGCGCTCGATCAGGCCGACCACGGAATCGTTCATGGTTTGCGGCGTGGCGCCAGGATAGTTGGCGCTGATGCTGACGCTGGGCGGCGCCACCGAAGGGAAACGCGCAATCGGCAATTGCGGTATGGCGATCAGTCCGAACAGGACGATGAAGACCGCCACCACCCACGCAAAGACGGGGCGGTTAATGAAAAATTGAGGCATGTCGTTAGGCTTTCATTGTATTCAAAGTGGGCATCAACGGGCCTTGGCGGCAGCCGCCGTTGCCACGACGGCCGGCTTCCACGGCTGCGGCGCGGCGGTGGCGCCCGGCTGCAAGCGTTCCTGGCCTTCGATGACGACGGTTTCACCGGCCTTCAAGCCGCCGTTGACCACGTACTGGTGCTCGATCACGTCGCCCACGGCGATGGTTTTGAGGCTGGCTTTGTTCGTGCCATCGAGGACCCAGGCCTGCGCCTGGCCGCCGCTGCTGTGCAAGACGGCTTGCTGCGGCAACAGCACGCCATTTGCCTGCACGGCGCGGGCAATGCGGGCGCGCACGAACATGCCCGGCAGCAGCTGGCGCTGCGGATTGTCGACCAGCACGCGGACGACGGCGTCGCCCGTACCCGCATCGACGCTGATGCCCGAGAACAGGATGCGGCCCGTGACGGGATGCGGCTGGCCATCCGCGCCCAAAATGGTCACGGGCAGCTTGTCCGCGCCGCCGGTACCGGAGGCTTGCAAGGCGGCCAGCGCGGCGGCCGGCTGGCGCACGTCGACGTACACCTTGTCGATCTGCTGGATGCGCGCCATCGGCGTCGCATCCGTCATGCCCACGAGCGCGCCTTCCGTCACCAGTTCGGAGCCGATGCGCCCGGCAATCGGCGCCTCGATGCTGGCAAAAGCCAGGTCCAGGCGGCGCCGCGCCAGGGCCGCGCGTGCCTGCGCCACGGTGGCCACGGCTTGCTCGCGCTGGGCCACGGCGTCGTCATACGCCTGGCGGCTGATGGCGTCCGCTTCCACCAGCGGTTTTAACCTGTCGGCCTGGCTGCTGGCGCGCTTCGCCGTGGCCACCGCGTGCTGCAGGGTGGCGGCGGCCGAATCGACGTCCGCCTGGAATGGCGCGGGATTGAGCTGGAACAGCTTCTGGCCCGCTTTCACTTCGGCGCCCTGCTCGAACTGGCGGCGCAGTACGATGCCGCCCACCTGCGGGCGGATGTCGGCCGTGCGGAAGGCAACCACCCTGCCCGGCAATTCGTCGCTGAGGACGACGGGCGCCGCTTGCAGCTTGAGCACAGTGACGGCGGCGGGCGGCGCGGCGCCTTCTTCCGTCGCGGGTTTGGAACAGGCGGCAAGGCTGAGCAGTGCCGCGGCGATCAACATGTTTTTCCTGGTGAGGTACTTTACTGGCATGACTTTTCTCTATGGCTGATCCCAACCGGCAGTCCGGTCGACAGATAACAAGAGCATAGAAGGCCAACGTGGATGTTCCGTCAAAGAAATGTGGAGATTCGATGGAGACAGCGAAGAATGCTAGACTATTTGGATGAACTATCATCACAGCGCCAGCCAGCCCTCCTTCCTTGCCACCACGCCGCCTTCCGCCCTCGTCCTGATCGCCGAAGATGAACCGCAAATCGCCCGCATCCTCGCCGGTTACCTCGAGCGCGACGGCTACCGCACGGCCTTCGCGCACGATGGCCAGGAAGCGCTGAACCAGCACCTTGCATTGGCGCCGGACCTCTTGCTGCTCGATGTGCAAATGCCCAGGGTCGATGGCTGGGGCGTGCTGGCGGAAGTGCGCCGGCGCGGCGAAACGCCCGTCATCATGCTCACAGCCCGCGACCAGGATGCCGACAAGCTGGCCGCCCTGCGCGTAGGCGCCGACGACTACATCATCAAGCCTTTCAATCCGGCCGAAGTGGTGGCCCGCGTGGCCGCCGTGCTGCGCCGCTCGCGCGTGCGCCACCACCCGGTCGGCGGCCAGCGCCTGCGCTGCGGCCCCATCGAAATCGACCAGGAAACCTATGTGGCCAGCGTGCTGCGCGATGGCATGGCCCAGCCTCTCATGCTCAGCCTGACATTGACGGAATTTCGCCTGCTGGCCCACCTGGCGCGCACGCCGCGCCGCGTCTGCAGCCGCCTGGAGTTGCTCGAGTCCTGCATGCCCGAGAGCAATTCGATGGAACGCACGGTGGACAGCCACGTCAGCAAGCTGCGCAAGAAGCTGGAAGAAGCGGGCGTGCTGAACATGCCAGCCAGCCTGCGCGGCGTGGGCTATCGCCTGGAAAGCGACTTCTGATGCGCTTCACAGGCTTGAACCGGCAAATCATCCTGTCGATGTCCGTGCTGATGGTCAGCAGCATCCTGATCATCTGGATCGGTTCCTGGACCTTCTTTGCCATCGCCTTCAAGATCGATCCCGGCATGCTGTCCGAGCCGGACGACTGGTCGCCCAGCACCGTCGAATGGCTGTGGATTTTCGCCATCACCATCTTTGGCCTTGGCCTGGCCGCCTTTTTCGCCCTCAAGCTCGCTTCGCGCATCCTCAAACCGATCAATTCCGTGATGGACAGCGTGCGCCGCGTGGCCCATGGCGACCTGTCCGCGCGCGCCTTCGCGGGCGACCGCAGCCTGGGCGAGACGGCCATGCTGGTCGACGATTTCAACAGCATGGCCGAGCGCCTGCAGCGGGGCGCCAAGGAAAGCGAAACGTGGAACGCGGCCATCGCGCACGAACTGCGCACGCCCGTGACCATCCTGCGCGGCACCTTGCAAGGCGTCGTCGACGGCGTCTTCAAGCCCGAGGAAGTGCCGTTTTCCAGCCTGCTGGCGCAAGTGGAAGACCTGGGACGGCTCATCGAGGACTTGCGCACCCTGAGCCTGGCCGACAGCGGCCACATGCAGCTGCGCATGGCGTGGACGGACCTGACCCTGGAAATCGGCGAAGTGCGCCGCCTGCTGGCGCAAGAGATGGAAGCGGCGGGCTTTACGTTGCAACTGCACCTGTCCGACCATCCCGTCTGCTGCGACGCGGCGCGCATCCGGCAAATCGTGCTGGCCCTGCTCGACAACGCGCGCCGCTATGCGCATCCGGGCCTGCTGCGCGTGCGCACCCGCGTGCAGGCCGGCCAGTACTATCTGAGCGTCGAGGATGCGGGTCCCGGCATTGCAGAGGAACTGGCGCCGCACGTATTCGAGGCCTTCCGTCGCGGCGACAGCGCCAGGGTCGACCTGAACGCGGGCAGCGGCCTGGGACTGGCCGTGGTCGAAGCCATCGCCCGCGCCCACGGCGGCAGCGCCGTCTGCACGCGTGGCAAGGCGGGCGGCAGCGTGTTTACCGTCAAGTGGCCGGTCGAACATGCCGCGCCGCCGCCCGCCGGCTGACTACGCTGGCGCGCGCAGCATGTCGACAAAGGCGCGCAGCACGGCCGGCATCTGCCGCCGGCTCGGGTAATACAGGAAGTAGCGCGACGGCGGCGGCATGCAGTGCTCCAGCACGCACGCCAGGCGCCCGGCCGCGATATCGGCACGCGCATCGGCTTCGTACACGTAGGCCAGCCCCGCGCCATCGCGCGCCGCGCGCAGCATCAATTCATCATCGTCGAACACCAGCGGGCCGCCGACGGCGATGCTGACACCCTCCCCGTCCTGCCCGAACTCCCACGCATACTGGCGCCCGCTGGGGAAACGCCGGCCTATGCAAGCGTGCTCCAGCAAGCCGCGCGGCGTGCTTGGCGCCCCATGCACCGCCAGGTAGGCGGGCGACGCCACCACCACGAACGGTTGCGGCGCGCCCACGGGCACGGCGATCATGTCGGCCGCCACCTGCTCGCCGAAGCGGATGCCCGCGTCAAAACCGTCACGCACGATATCGATCATGCCGTCATCGGTGACCACTTCGACCTGCACGCGCGGATAGAGGGCGACAAAACTGGCCAGCATGGGCGCCAGCAGCAGCCTGGCGGCCGGACGGGGCACGTTCAGGCGCAGCTTGCCTGTGGGCACATCCTGCAAGGTGCTCAAGTCCAGCAAGGCATCATCGATTTCGCGCATGGCAGGCGCCAGCCGCGCCAGGAGCTGCTGCCCTGCCTCGGTCGGCGTGACGCTGCGCGTGGTGCGGTTCAGCAGGCGCACGCCCAGGCGCTCTTCCAGCGCGCGCAGCGCATGGCTGAGGGCGGAAGCGGACACGCCCCGTTCCAGGGCCGCCTTGCGAAAGCTGCGCAGGCGGGCGACGGCGGCAAAGGCCGCCAATTCGTTCAGATCAGCCATCATTCATGAGTTTCATTCAGCAATACATGCAGGATTAACCATCTTATCGCATGCTGTTGCTTCACCCATACTCCTTGCATCTTTTTTTGAAAAGGAATGACAATGGAACACAGAACACTGGGCCACTCCGGCCTGCGCGTCGCCCCCATCGGCCTGGGCTGCATGGGCATGAGCTTTGCCTACGGCGGCGCGGACGAGGCCAGCTCGCTGCGCGTGCTGCACCGCGCCGTGGAACTGGGCGTGACCCTGATCGACACGGCGGAAGTCTACGGCCCCTACGCCAATGAGGACTTGGTAGGCCGCGCCCTGAAGCAGCTGCGCGGCAAGGTCCACATCGCCACCAAGTTTGGCTTCAGGATATTGCCCCACGGCCAGGGCGTGGAACGCATGGCCGGTGTCGACAGCCGCCCCGAGCACATTGTCCAAGCCGTGGAAGCGTCGCTGTCCAGGCTGGGCATCGAGTGCATCGACTTGCTGTACCAGCACCGCGTGGATCCCGCCGTGCCCATCGAAGACGTGGTCGGCGCCATGGCGGAGCTGGTGCGGGCGGGCAAGGTGCGCCACCTGGGGCTGTCGGAAGTGTCGGCCGCCACCCTGCGCCGCGCCCACGCAGTGCACCCGATCGCGGCGGTGCAGTCCGAGTATTCGCTGTGGAGCCGCGACGTGGAAGCCGATGTGCTGCCCGCCTGTCGCGCCCTCGGCGTCGGCTTCGTGCCCTACAGCCCGCTGGGCCGGGGATTTTTGACGGGTCAGCTGAACTCCAGCGCCACCTTGGCGCCAGACGACTACCGCCACAGCCTGCCCCGCTTCCAGCCGCCCGCGATGGCGGCCAATGCCCATCTCGTTGCCGAACTGCAGCGCCTGGCGGCCGCGCGCGGCGCCACGGCGGCCCAGCTGGCGCTGGCCTGGCTGCTGGCGCAAGGTACTGACATCGTGCCGATACCGGGCGCCCGCGGCCTGGCGCACCTGGAAGAGAACGTGGCCGCCGCGCAGATATCCCTGAGCGACACCGAGCTGGCCGCCATCGGCGCGGCCATCACGCCCGTCAGCGTGCAGGGCGCGCGCTACCCGCAACATGAGCTTGCCATGCTTGGCCTGTAGACAACCGTGCATGAGTGCGCTATACCGGTACTTTTTTGTCCAGCGCACTTGAAATGCCCGAATCCGCTATCATTTCCAATCTGAACTATTCATTATGAAAGAGATTGACATGTCCGCACTGCTCGAAACACTGCAATGGCGCTACGCCACCAAGAAGATGGATCCGACGAAAACGGTGCCGCAAGACAAGGTCGAGCGCATCCTGGAAGCCGTGCGCCTGACGGCCAGCTCCAGCGGACTGCATCCTTACGAAGTCTTCGTCGTGACGAATCCGGCCCTGCGCGAGCAGATCAAGCCGCATGCCTGGAACCAGTCGCAAGTGACGGACGCCTCGCATCTGCTGGTGTTTGCCGCCTGGGATAATTACACGGTAGAACGCATCAACGCCCGCTTTGACCTGGTCAATGAAGTGCGCGGCTTCAAGAACGAAGGCTGGGAAGCGTACCGCCAGCAAATCCTGGCCGCGTATCCACAGCGCGATGCGGAAACCAACTACCAGCACGCGGCGCGCCAGGCGTATATCGGCGTGGGCACGGCCCTGATCGCCGCGGCGCAGGAAAAGGTCGATTCGACGCCGATGGAAGGTTTTGATCCGGCCAAGGTCGACGAAATCCTGAACCTGCGCGAAAAAGGCCTGCGTTCCGTCGTCATGTTGCCGCTCGGCTACCGCGCCGACGCAGGCGACTGGCTCGTGGACTTGAAAAAAGTGCGCCCTGCGCGCGAGCAATTCATCACCGAGCTGGCGTAAGCGTTGTCAGCGCCTCGCCCGTGACTGAAAAGCGGATGCCCTCGCCGGCATCCGCTTTTTTTGCTTTCAGGCTGGCTGCGGGAAGCGCACCGTCACTTGCAGGCCCCGTCCCTCTTCCCCGTCGGCCAGCGCGATATCGGCCTGGTGGTGCTCGGCGATGTGGCGCACGATGGACAGGCCCAGGCCGCAGCCCCAGGCGTCGTTGCCGTCGGGACGGAAGAAGCGGTCGAACAGACGCGCATGGTGCTGCTGCGGCACGCCGGGCCCGTTGTCGGACACGCGCAGCAGGGGCCGGCCCTCTTCCAGCGCCGCCTGCAAGTCGACCCTGCCGCCCTGCTGCGTGTAGCGCAAGGCGTTGTCGATCAGGTTATTCAGCAACACTTGCAAGCCGTCGGGATCGGCTTGCACCAGCACCCTGGCCGGCGGCGTTTCCAGCACGCCCAGGTCGATCTCCCGGCTGTCGGCCAGCGCGCTGTGGTCGGCCACGGCCGCTTCCAGCAATTGCCCCAGGTCCACCGTGTGCAGCTGGCTGGAAGTCAACGCCGTTTCATGGCGCGCCAGGCTGAGCAGCTGGCGCACGAGGTGCGTGCTGCGGTCCAGTCGTTCGTGCAGCCGCTCCAGGGCCACGCGGCGTTCCTCCTCGCTGCCGGCCCGTTCGGCCACCTGCAGCTGCAGTTTCAGCGCCGTCAGCGGCGAGCGCAATTCATGCGCGGCATCGGCGACAAAGGTGCGCTGCGCCGTCAGCGCCGCCTCGAACTGCCCCATCAGGCTATTCAGCGCCAAGGCCACGGGCCGCAGTTCGGGCGGCATGTCGTCGGCCGCCAGCGGCGTCAGGGCGTCCGGCGACCGGCCCGCCACGGATTCGGCCAGCCGGTGCAGCGGCGCCAGCGCGCGCCCGACCACGGCGACGATCAGCAGCGCCAGGATCAGCGCGAACACCAGCAGCGGTGCGCCGGCGCGCGTGGTCATTTGCCAGGCCAGCTGGTCGCGCACGGCCTGCGCCTGCGCCACCTGCACGTAGCGGCCGCGCCGCGTTTCGCCGTACAGGCGCCAGTCCTCGCCGTGCAGCACGACATCGGCAAAGCCGGCCAGCGCATAGCGCGGCAGTGCCGGCTGGCCCTGCAGGACGGGCAAGGGCTGGCCGTCCTCGTCCCACGCCTGCAGCACGAACGCTTCTTCCGGGTCTTGCGCGGCGGCCAGGCCCGTCTGCGTCTCGAACTCGTCGGGCAAGGCCACGGCCAGCTGGCGCAGCTGCAAATCGGCCAGTTCATTGGTTTCTTCCAGCAGCGAGCGGAACAGCGAAATGCCGGCGCCCAGCACGCACAGCAAGGTGGCGGCCAGCAAACCGAGCAGCAACTGACGGCGGATGGTCAGCATGCTGCCACCCGCATCTTGTAGCCCACGCCGCGCACGGTCTGGATGCTGTCCGCACCGAGCTTCTTGCGCAACTGGTACACGTACACGTCGACGGTATTGCTTTCCACTTCGCAATCCCAGCCGTACAGCTTTTCGCTCAGCTGGCGCTTCGACACCACCTTGCCCGGATGGTCGAGCAAGGCGCGCAGCACGGAAAATTCGCGCGGCGGCAGCTTGATCAGCTCACCTTCGAACGTGACGTCGTGACTGGCCAGGTCGAGGATCAGCGCGCCATGCTCGATGACGGAGCGAGAACGGCTGACCCGGCGCCGCAGCAAGGCGCGGATGCGCGCCAGCAGCTCGTCGAGGTCGAAGGGCTTGACCAGGTAATCGTCGGCGCCGCTGTCCAGGCCTTCCACGCGGGCCGGCGTGCCGTCGCGCGCCGTGATGATCAGCACGGGCAACTCGGCGCCCCGCGCGCGCATGCTGCGCAGCACGTCCATGCCCTGCTTGCCGGGCAAGCCCAGGTCCAGCAGCATCAAATCGTAGGCGAAACCGGCCAGCGCCAGCTCCGCATCGTGGCCATCGCGCACCCAGTCGACGGCATAGCACTCGCCGCGCAAGCCCTCGACCAGGCTTTCCCCGATCATCGGATCGTCTTCCACCAGCAATACGCGCACCCAGGGCCTCTCAATGTCTTGAAAATGCCACCATCTTACCTTGAGCGGCGCCGCGCCGCATGGGCGGCCGCGGCGGCCTTACCTGGACCCGGACCCGCGGAACGGCGGGATATTGCCTTCTTGGGGATACAGCGCCACGCCATTCGATAGCGGTGCCGCCGCAGCGAGCGCCTCGCCTGGCTGGGCCGCTTGCGATACGGGCAGAAAAGCCAGCAGGGATACCGCGCCAACACAGAAAATAGCCTTGATTTTCATATCATTCCTTAAAGGTTGGGTTGGAAATATCCGATGAATATACTATTTTATATATTTACAAACAAGCAATATGTACCAGGCCCTGCACAGCGCAAGACCTGGTATTACGATTACTGCACCAGGTAGCGTTCCGAACGGGGACCGTACAGCAGGCCATTCGGCACGCCGGCCGACAGCATGCGCGCATTCGCCGTGCCAGCCAGCGGATGGCTGGCATCGGTGCTGGTGTTGATGATCTGCTTGACGGCCGCCGTCACCAGCATGCCGACCAGGCCGCCGCCACCGCTGTTGTTGCCTTCGTTGCTCGACGCGCTGGCCGCGCCCTGCCACAGCAAGGCGCCCGTCTTCAGGTCGACCAGCTTGGCATCGACCGACACCACCGTCACGCTGTCGATCACGGCGTAGGTCGTGCCGTACTTGGAAATCGTCACGTACAGGCCCGCATCGGCGCCGAAGATCTCGTTGAGCTTTTTCGCATCGACGCCGTGGATATCGGCGGCGTTCGTCAAGCCGTTCTGCTTGAAGGTTTCACCGACCACGGCCACCGGCAGCACATAGTAGCCCGCTTCGGCCAGCGGATAGGTCACTTGCGCGTAGACGCTGTTGCCGGCATTGACTTCCGGCGAATTGTTCAACGGCGGCAAGACCACGATCGAGCGGGGCTTGGCTGCCTTGAAGGCGGTGTAATCGTATGCCGCCTGTTTGGTGGCGCAACCAACCATGAAGATGGCGGGACCCAGGCACAGGGCCATTTTCAACATGCGCGACATCATAATTTCTCGCCTTTTTTCAATTTACCCAACAGGAAGTCCATGTACGGCGTCGATTCCGGGAACAGTTTTTTCTCGTCTTCGAACTGCGCGGCCACCTGCTCCGGCTTGCCCGCGATCGAGTACAGCATGCCCAGGTGGGCGTGGTAGCCCGGCGGCGCGTGATTGCCCTTGGCGCCGATCACTTGCAAGTCTTTTTCCATGGCGGCGATCTGCTGCTCCGGGCTTTCACCCTTCAGGTATTCATACACTTGCGGCTGGTAGCCTTCCCATTGGTACAGGGTCTTCGATTGCGTGGCGCAACCGGTCAGGGCGGCACAGACGAGCAGCGCCAGCAGGGCTGCGCCCTTGTTCATCATTGTTTTCATGGGATACCTTATTGTTTGCGCAGTGCGCCCGCTTCGACGCCAGCCACCAGGCGCTCGACCGCTTCGCGCATGGCCAGGTCCAGGACTTTGCCGTTGAGGGTGGCGTCATAGCTGGCAGTGCCGCCAAAACCCAGCACTTCACGGTTCGACAGGCTGTATTCGCCGGCGCCGCCAGCCGAGTACACGACTTCCGAGGTGGCGATATTGACGACGTTCAAGGTAACCTTGGCATACGCCACTTGCGTCTTGCCGCGGCCCATGATGCCGAACAATTGCTTGTCGCCCACTTCCTTGCGGCCGAATTCGGTCACGTCACCCGTGACGACGAAATCGGCGCCCTTGATATTCTGGCCCTGCTTCTTGAACTCGGCTTCCTGCTTGAGTTCCGCCATATTGTCTCGGTCGAGCACGTTGAAACGGTTGGACGTTTGCAGGTGCGCAATCAAAATCGTTTTCGACTGGCTGCCCAGGCGGTCGACGCCATCGGAGAAGATGCCGCGCATGAAATTCGAGCGGTTGTCGAACTTGCCGACAGCGATCAGCGTGCGTGGACCAACGTAGGGACGGGCTGCGCTGGCAACCGTGGGAACAGCCAAAGCTTGTGACGATTCGGAAGCGCAGCCAGCCAACGCCGCGCCAATCAGCGCTGCAATCAACAACGCGCCGGGTTTATTCTTGTTCATAGTGCCCTTATGATATGGAGGATCAGGAGCCACCTGCAAAATTGATTTTAAGCAAGTTAATTTCCTAATTGCAATTATATGGTATTGCATGTCTCACAATTCTCTCCAAAAGTAACGATGGCAAGGATTGCATGATTGCCCGCCATACACAGGTGTGGCCCTGCTTGACTTCCCAGCGCCAATTCATTAACTTGATAGTAAAAAAGCGTGTCGTCAGCGCCCTGTGCCACTGTGCCACACAGACCTCGCCCGCCGGCCTGCCCCGGCGCCAATGCCACGCTGTTCACATCAACGGGTCCCAAGGCCATGCCGACACACGATCATTCCCCGGCCCATCCGCTGGCCACGGCGCTGGCGCTCTCGCTGGGCGCCGCCGTCGCCCTGGGCCTGTCGCGCTTTTCCTACGGCTTGCTGCTGCCGCCCATGCGCGCCGACCTGGGCTGGTCCTACCTGCTGGCCGGGGCCATGAATACGTTCAATGCGCTCGGCTATTTTGTCGGCGCCCTGGCCACACCGGCCCTGATGCGCCGCCTGGGCGTGTGGCGCTTGCTGATCATCGGTTCCGTGCTGGCCAGCATCTTCATGCTGATGTCGGGCCTCGTCAGCGACACGGCCACCCTGTTCCTGCAGCGCGTGTGCGCGGGCGTGGCCAGCGCCTTCATCTTCATCGCCGGCGGCGTGCTGGCGGCGCGGCTCGGTTCCATGCACAGCCAGCGCGCCGGCTTCTACATCGGCCTGTATTACGGCGGCACGGGTTTCGGCATTGCTTTGTCTGCCCTGCTGGTACCGGCCGCATTGGCGTCCGCCCAGGAGCACGGCGCCGCGCATGCCTGGCAGTGGCCCTGGCTGGCACTGGGCATCGCCTGCCTGCTCGCCACCGCCATCATGGCCCTGCCGGCGAAGGCGATCGGCGAAGCGCCGCGCGCCGTCGACACGCCGCGCCCCTTCGCCTGGCGCGACTTTGCCCCCAGCCTGGCCGGCTATTTCATGTTTGGCGTCGGCTATATCGGCTACATGACCTTCGTCATCGCCCTGCTCAAGCAGCAAGGCATGAGCGCCACCTTGATTACCGTGTTCTACACCTTGCTGGGGCTGGCGGTGGTGGCGTCGTCGCGCATCTGGGCGCGCATGCTGGACCGCTACAAGGGCGGCGAATCGCTGGCGATATTGAATGGCGTGCTGGGCGCAGTGACCATCCTGCCCGCGCTGACGAGCTTTGCGCCCGTCGTGTTCCTTTCAGGCCTCGTCTTCGGCGCCGTATTCCTGTCGGTGGTGGCGTCGACCACGGCCCTGGTGCGGCATAACCTGCCGCAACAATCCTGGACGGCTGGCATCAGCGCCTACACGACGGTGTTTGCGCTGGGCCAGATCGCCGGCCCCATCGTCGTCGGCTGGGTCGCCGATGGCCCCGCCGGCCTGGAACGGGGCTTGATCGCCTCGGCCATCGCCCTCTTCATCGGCGCGGCGCTGGCCGCGCGGCAAAAGGCGCTGGCGGCGGCCGCATAGTAGACTTATGGCATTAACCACCTTCGCGGAAAGAACACGATGATCAACGACGCACGAAAAATCCCCGCAACGATGGATGCCGAGACGCTGGAATTCATCCAGGGCATGTTCGCCCTGGTGCGCGAAGGCGATACGCAGCAACTGGGCGCCATGGTGGCTCAGGGCGTGCCAGTGAACTTTCGCAACGAAAAAGGCGACAGCCTGATCATGCTGGCCAGCTACCATGGCCACTTGGAAACATCGCGCCTGCTGCTCGAAGCGGGCGCCGACGCCAACGTGCCCAACGACCAGGGCCAGACGCCGCTGGCCGGCGTGGCCTACAAAGGCTACCTGGACATCACAGAGCTACTGCTGCAGCACGGCGCCAAGGTAGAAGGCAACAGTCCGGATGGCAAGACCCCCTTGATGATGGCCGCCATGTTCAACCGCCTGGCCATCCTCGACCTGCTGCTGCAACACGGCGCCCGCATCGATGCTGTGGACAGCCGCGGCATGACTGCCGTTTCATTGGCCAAGAGCATGAATGCGCAGGAGACGCTGGGCCGCCTGGTCAGTTTGGGGCAGACTGCATAGCCCATGCAGATATCGCCAGCGGTCTTGCGACTGGCGTTTAAAAAACTGAGAATCAGAGGCTTAGCTGCTTCATTGATCCGGTATTAGCTTACGCTGCAGGATGGGAGATTATTCCCACTCGATTGTCAATGAGGTTGCTAAGCGGTTGATTTTTCGGTGTTTTCCAAACCATTCAGTTGCCGATACCCGCAAAAATACCCTCACCTGCAAAATCCGTCATTGCCGGTTTGTCGCGACCGAGATGGAAGACACCAGTCCGCTTGCTAGCACCTGGCGCACTGCATTGGGATAGAGCGCGAAACTTCGCGTTGAACCTCAAAACTGCCAGCACCAACTTGCAGCGACTCGTGTATTTGAAGAAACGAGGCCTACCGGCATTCTGAAACGCGGAACCCAGCGTCATAATGTGGCCCTAGCTGCCCAGTAAAGCTTAACGCTGTAGCCAACCGACTGATCGCACGCACTGAAAACAGCAGCAAATTGAACGCGCATCATGCAGCGGTCCCGACGGCGTGCCTAGTTACTGCAAAGTTCGATTATTTGAAATGGCCTTCAGTGAAGGGGCGCAGTATGACCAGTCGTACCGGCAATACCTCGCTGCGCGCGCCGCTTTACATGCCCAACTTGGTCGCACGCCGCCACAATCCCATTCTCTGCCGTTTTGCCGAACGCTTGTCTGCAACGGGCATGGCGAAAAAAACAGTGATTGGCGCAATCATGCACAAATTAGTCCATCTGATCTATGGCGTGATCCATACTGACAGGCCCTTTGATGCGCATTACTGGGCACAAGGACTTGTCGTTCAAGACGGTATCTAACCCCGGCCCTCACGAATGACGGACCGGGTCATAGTCCTGTTCATTCATCATCTTCGCCTTTGAAAAAATTTTGAGGAAACAATTTCCTCATTTCTTCGCGCCGCTCCAAAAAAATAGCGAAATTGTCATTAACATCCGCAATGTTTTGCGTCACTCTAACAATAAATCCATCACCAATCTTTTCCACAAAAAATCCTGATTCTTCTAATTTTTGAATATCGATATCTTTACAAAAATCAGGACCATAGTACATAGCCCATCCTATCCCGCAAATTTCCGGATTCAGTGAAGCATTAAAGGATCCCAAACGAAAGCTATCGTACCGTCCAAGATCTTTAAATTCTTCTTCAACAAATAAATGTAGCATGCCAATTTGCGGAGGAAGAATACAACACCACGACTTAAATAATTCATAAAAATTTACTTTCGATGCGTAGTCCGAAGTAAAGCTGATTTCCCCAGGAACAATCTGAGATTTTATATTTCTTTTTGTATGAGTCACATAACCCAAAGATTTCACCGATTTTTTTCGCCGCCAGGCAAATGTGTCCGCAACTTCAAATGTTCCTCCGCTATAACTCAAAGTAACAGGCGTCGCCCAGAAATTTTCAACACATTTCTTTCCAAGAAACGGTGCATCAAATTTATCAGGATTATGAGAAATTTGCTCAGGAAGGAGATTCCCTTGAAATTCACACAAACTATCTAAAATATGTTCCCCAATACGCCAATTAACTGTTTCGCTCTTTGTTCTGATATTAATTTTTATATACTTTTTCATGACGATTATATTTTCTTAATGGTTTTTGCGACAGGATCATATACGTATATTTCCCCACCCGTTTTTTTAATTTCAGCAACAAGATTCTTGGATATGGTTTTATTTCTTGGACTAACTACCAGATTCAGTGGCTGTCCAGTCTCCTGTGCAATTTGCACTTGCGCTCTAAACTGAGGTGACAGAGATAAATCAACCACATTTTGTGCTTCAATCATTCCTCCAACATTTTTCCCGCTTATATCTACAATTGTCTTAACCTCACGCCCGTCCGCCAACCTGACAGTTATCGCTGTAGTATTTTTCTCCGCACCAACATGTTTAAGTTCATCAATAAGACTTTTTTCAAAATCGATGCCATTTTTGTAATTAATTGAAATCTGCGAATTGGAATTTGCATTTCCAGAATTAGAATTACTTGAAGAGCTTCCAGCGGAGGCAGGGTCACAGCGGAGGCAGGGTCAGGTCCGCCATTCTTACACGGCCTCCGGAGGCAGGGTCATCCGGAGGCAGGGTCAGGTCCGCCATTCTTACACGGCCTCCGGAGGCAGGGTCATCCGGAGGCAGGGTCAGGTCCGCCATTCTTACACGGCCTCAGCCATACCCAACCTAGAATCTCTGCGCAATCTCAGTGCCAATACTTACGGCTCAGATACCCTGTACCGTATGACGCGACCACTACGACTTGAGTTTGCCGGTGTTCTCTACCACGTTACTTCGCGCGGTGACCGGCGTGGCACAATTTATCGGGACGATACTGATCGCCTTGCTTGGCAAGAAGTATTAGAACATGTGTGTGAACGGCACCATTTTATCGTGCACAGTTTCTGCCAGATGAGCAATCATTATCATCTTCTCGTCGAAACGGTCGAGGCGAATCTTTCGCAAGGCATGCGCCAACTCAATGGCGTTTATACCCAGCATTTCAATCGACGCCACAAGCTTGTCGGGCACGTATTGCAAGGCCGCTACAAAGCCATCTTGGTGCAGAAAGAAAATTATCTGTTGGAATTGGCCCGCTACATCGTCTTGAATCCAGTCCGGGCGCACATGGTGGCATCCCCCGATGACTGGTACTGGAGCAGCCATCACTACGTTTTGGACGATGCAGCACCTCCATGCTGGTTGACGCGTGACTGGCTCTTGAGCCAGTTTGGCGTTACGCGCGACGAGGCCATCCCTGCGTACTGCCGGTTTGTCGCGGGCGGGATGGGCGAGGTAAGTCCGCTCGCTCGCACCTGTCACCAGATTCTTCTGGGCGATGAAGCCTTCGTTTCGGCACATCAGCAATCGCAGCGTTCCGATGTATTCAAAGATACACCAAGGCAGCAGCGCCGCGCTGTCACGCTGTCATTAGCACAATATCAAGCCCGCTATAGCGACCGAGACGAGGCCATGGCACGCGCTTATCTGTCAACCGCTTTTACGATGTCCCACATCGCCGCCGCTTTTCACGTCTCGAGCAAGACAGTCAGTCGGGCCGTATTGGCATTTAATAAAGCGCAACTTGCTGTCGATCACGACGGCAAAGGTTGAGACCGTGTACAAAAGTCGGACCTGACCCCGCCCCCATGTTTGACCCCGCCCCCATGTTAAGTGATAGGTGAGTATCTCTCTCTTTTTACTGTAACGTCGCGACGAGTTTTAATATTCACTGACATTCCTTTATGGTCTTTGCACTATAAAATAGATCTATAGTATTCGTCCCCTGTCCTTGATGCATGCTCTGTCCCTCTTTGATCTCCAATTTTACTCCTTTTTTGCAAAAAATATTATTTCGACGTTTTTCCCATCCTAACAAAAGAAGCGTATTAATGTTCTTTTGCAGCAAGGCTGAACTCCACCCCTCATCTTTTAATGTTAAAAAATACGTTGCAGAATCCCTCTGCGCCCTTGGTTTTTTGCCAATAATGTTGCCTCCATTTTTTAATATTTCATTGACATCATTTTCCATGAATATCATTTTCTCATGGCCGCTTATATCAGTTCTATTTTTAATAAATGAAAAAACAAAAATAATAAATATAATGGCGAAAAATATTAAATGTATTTTTTCTTTAATTTTAATGCTCATATGTATAAAATTTCCAGATGGAAGAATTTTAGAGTTGCCGATTATTGATTTATGGGGCCTGATGCTCCTACGTTGACATTAATTGATGGGGCCGGTACTTTTGATATGCCGCCGAATCCGATGCCTACTTCTTTTGCCGTTTCCCCACCTATTGCATGATTAATACCAAGACATGCTCCGTAAGCACAGCCACTTAATCCTGCAGATGCTCCAGTCATAAGGCTATCGGTGCTTTTTGCTTTATCTTCACGGCTTCTATTATACTCATAGCTGCTCGGCAAATACCCGAAAGTTGCTGTGGCTCCATTCGAAGCCGCATCAGGAACAAAGCCGCCCGCATAAATTGTTCCATTATGTAAATTAATGGAAATGGAGACGCCAAAATTAAGATATTTAGTTGATCCGCTAAGCGATAGATAGTCTGGTAGTGGCATCCCCATTTTTAATGTATCCATGCCAGAGGAAGCTGCCCCTCCATAACTCCAGCCAGGAGGAACCGAGAAGTTCTCGAATTTCGGAGAAGTAACGGGGGGAGGGACAGAATTATCCCAGCTGTAGTTTCCACCATCGTTATTTTTAATGAAATCCATAACATTTCTCGATGGCAAACTCAATCCAGTCTGCACCATCTTATGGTTACCATTACCATCTCCAGTTAAAACCATTCCAGTTGTATCGTACAAATCTGTGCTTTTTGTGTTCTTATCAATCCCCACTATCATGCCACTTTGCCAGGTTTCTCCTAGATTTTTATTATTGGCGCTCCGTAACGCATTCTCAAAATCAGAGGCGGTGTACGCTTGACCTTGAGAGTTTCTTAGACCCTGCAAGTTGGCTTTTTCAGCCAACTTACGAGCAAAAGTCTTTTCTTTGGCCAAAGCATCTTCATGTAATTGACGATTGTTTGTATCCGTTGCAATTGCCGTGCTAGCCCCACTTCCTCCGCCGACTAACGCACCAATGCTGCTGGCTGTGACTTCAGCAATCCCTTGCGAAATCATCTTCGCAGCGTCAGGAGATAGACCCTGCTGCTCCAATGCTTGCTGGGTATTTTTTTGCAAATCGGATAGCGTAGTTGCCGCATTAGCAACAGCTCCGGCGCCCAATGCACCTGCAACGCCACCTGTAAGCAAGCCATTCACACTATGTAATGCGGTGCGATAGATGCCTCCCTCCTCCCATTGTTTTGCGGAATTGATCAATTCCAATTGTTTTTCTGGATCTCGTTCCAAATCTGCCATTGCTCTCAGATTTTCAGACTTCGATGCTGCAAAATTTGCAATCAATTTGGGGGAGATGTCATTGAATGCCTGAGTAATCTTGATCTGCGATTGCACTTCAGAATCAAGTGCGCGACCGTCCCAACTTTTCGTCAGCGCCCCGCTTTGGTCCTTATCGCTGCTCACATCGCGGTTGAGTTCGACCAACATTTCCGTCGCTGTCTTGCCTGACAGTGCTTGCTGCTTGGCTGCATCCGTGATCAGGATAGTGCCGCCACTGATGCCCGAGTTTGTCGTGCTACTCTGGCTACCGGATACGTTACCAATACCTCCAGAACCCCCTGGCGCCGATTTCGCACCCGCTGCGGCCTTGTCTTTGGCAGTGCTTGCCGTACTCTGGTCACCTAACTTTCCACTGACTGACCCACTCAAACTAAACCCGCTCGCCGAATGCTCGTCCTTGTTTTGCAGCTCGCTCGTCGTTAAGGTGCCCGTGATCAGCGAGTTCTTGCCGTCCGTGATCGCCTTGCCAGTGCTGGCAATCACACCCGCCTGCAGGTCGGTATTGCCGCTGACGTTGATCTGGAAGCCGCCGTCGCCCGCCTTGATGCCGCTTTGTTCCGTAACGCTGGCAAAGTCACCTTTGGCCTTGCTCTTCGAGACACTGCCGCCGACACTGCTGGCGCCATAGCAGAACGGAGGAATGCACAAGCTCATGTTGAAGCCCGCGCTGCTGCTCTTGCTGGCGTAGGTGCTTGTATCTTGCAAGCTGACAATATTCAAGTTGCCGCCAATGGCGCCCTTGACCATGTCCGCCGCCAAGATGGCCCCCTGCAAGGTGGTATCGCCACCACTGATGATGGTCGCGGTCTTACCTGCCGTCACATAGGTGTTGGTGTAGTAATTGTCCGTGCCATCGGCCTTGCCGCGCGCCTGGTTTGCGGCAATATCGAGGCTGAAACCGTTCTGCGCACCGCCAAAGGTATAGCCGATGCCGATGCTGGAACCACTGCTGCTGTTCTTGCTCGTTTGCGTCGCTGTATTCTGCGCCGCCAGCAAGTTGATCTTGTCGTCGGCGAACAAGGTAAGATTGCCGCCCGCAGCAATCTTGCTGCCAGCTACCGTCAAGTCGCTGCCCGCCCCTGCCCCGGTTGCAACGATGCTGACGTTGCCCGCCGCATTGACCGCGCTGCCGACCACGGTGCTGCTGCTTTGGTGCATGTCGCTTTCGCTCTTGCTGCTGCCCAGGCTGACGCTAATCTTGATGCCAGCAGTGTTAGTCAATCCCTTTGAAGCCATGCCAGCCAGATCCGTGGCCTTCGATGCCAAAGTTACGGCCGCCAAGGCCTGCATGCGCGAGTCCTTCGTCTGTTCGGCTGCCTTTGCCAGGCTGCCGATGCTTTTCACGGCATCGACAATCGGCACGTTGACCGTACCGCCGAGGGCCACCTTGCTGAAGGTCGTGTGCTGCTCGCTGGCATTGCTGTTGTACGCCTCCTTGATCAGCACATTCTTGCCCACGATACTGATATCGCCGGGCAAGCCGCCATTCGCACCCGTGCCGGTCGCCAGCACTTCGCTGGCCGTCTGCGTATATGTCTCGCCCGCGCGTAGCGACACATTGCCGCCCAGGCTGGCAATCTGACTACCCACTTGCGCCACATCCGTGTTCTTGCCATCGCTGGTGGTTTTTACCGTGCCGAAGGCTGGCTGGGTGAAGCTGCCGATAAAGCCGGACTTCTTGCTGTAGCTGCTAGACGTCGTGTCCTTGTCATTCTCGGCACTGACGATGCTCAGGTTGCGCAAGGCGGTCAAGTCAATGTTGCCATCGGCTACCACCGTACTGCCCTTGATGGCGACGTCGCGCCCGCCCACCATCGTCACACTGCCGCCACTGACGGCGCTTCCCGCCTGGGTAACGGTGCGACCATCGTCGGCCTGGCTGGTCAGCGACTTGCTCAGGCCAAAGGTGCCGCTCTTCTTGACTTGCTTGGAGTGAATCTCCTTGCCGTCCAGTCCGACGGACTCGATGCTGATATCGTTTTTCGCCATTAAATTGGCGGCCTCGTGCGCAAGCACCGATGAACCCGCCACCTTCAGATCATGCCCGGCGACAATATCGACGGTATTGCCCGTCAATGAAGTCCCCAGCGCCGTGCTGGTCTGTACGAGATCGCGCGTGGTCGTGGTTTTGCTGGAGAAAGTACCGCTCTTCTTGACCTTGCTTGCCACATCCAGGCTGTCGGTGGCCACGCCATTGACCAGGCTGATGTCATTGCCCGCCACCAGACCCAGCGCCCCGCCCGCCTGCACATCGGCCGCGCGTGCCAGCAAATCATTTCCTGCCTGCAAATTGACATTGCCGGCGCCGATGATCTGGCTGCCTACTTCGCCCGTCTTGCTTTCTTTGCGGTAATTGTTAGCGTTACGCACTTCGTCGTGGGTCGAGGCGATGGTGACGGTATTGAGGGTCAGGTTATTGCCCGCGATCAGGCTGGTCTGGCCATTTGCACTGGCATTGGCGATGACGCCGCCAGTCAGCGTCATATCACGGCCCGCCTGCGCGATCAGCGTATTGCCTTCGCCCGTGCCAGTCACGTACATGCCGGCGACCTTGTCGACGACGGTGCTGGTCTCGCTGTTACCTGCCCATTTCGAGCTGGCATTGCTGACCGTGGTCGTGACCACGTTGATGTCGCGGCCCGCGCCGGCGATGAGCTTGTCCGTCGCGATCACCTGGCCGCCGACATTATTAATGTCATTGCCGGCCAGCATGACGATCTGCTTGCCGCCCAGCTCGCTGCCCTGGCTGGTACTCTTGGTCGAGCTGTTGCCATACCAGCCTTGACGCGTTTCTGTATCACGCGCCGTGACAATATCGATATTGCGTTCGGCAGATAACTGCAGCGTTTCCGCTGCCTGGACATTTGCCGCTTTCAGCTGGATATTGTCACCTGCACTCAGGCGAATATCGCCGGCAGATGAAATAGTGCTGGCGGTTTCTTTACTGGACGTATTGGTCGTGTGCCGCTGCCCAGGACCTGCCAACGTGAACTCACTGCCGCTGTTCACCGTCGTGACGGCAATATCACGGCCGGCTGTAATGCCAATGCCGCCGCGGGTATCCGTATTCACGACGGAAGCACCCGCGATAGTCACGTCGCGCCCGGCAGAAACCAGCAAATTGCCGCTGCCGGCGGTACCATTTCCAGTGACATAAAGGCCCGCCAGGTTATCGAGGCTGGTACGACTGAGACTGTTTTTGCCATCGCTGCCGCTGGACGCCAGTGTCGACGTCTTCACATTGATATCCCTGCCCGCACTGACTTGCAGCTCGCTATTGGCAGAAATGGTGCCGCCAATGTTGTTCAAGTCATTTTTGGCATTTGCAGAAATGGCATCGCCACTGATCCGCCCTCCCAGGTTTTCGATATTTTCCGCGTTCAACTTGACGATCGTACGCCCAGCAATCGTACCGCTATTGGTCAAATCGCCTTCGAGATTCAGATTGACTTCCTTGCCGGCCAATAATCCGCCCTGACCATCGATATCGCCCTCACGCACGCGCACATACACTTGCGGCGCCAGCACTTTTTGCGTGCTGCCGTCGGCCAGCACGACTTCCTGCTCCACCAGCCAGACGATATCGCTGGTCAGCCCCGCCATTTGCTCCGCTGTCAACGCAATACCGGGACGAAGGTCCCATTGCTTGGCAAAGGCAATGCCCTGATCCATCAAGGCCTTGTACTGCTGTTCGTCGTTGCTGTAGTCGCCCACGAAACGTTGTCCCGTCAACGCGGCCACCTGTTCGCGCACCAGGCGTTGCTCGTAGAAACCGTCGCCCAGTCGCTTTTGCGTCACGGACGGATCGCTTTTCACCTGGCTGAGCAGATAGTCGGAACCCGTCCATTCCCGATAGCTGGCAAAGCGCGGATCCGTTTCCACCAGATAGCGGGACGATGGCGCAGAGCTCACTTTATACAGGCTGGCGTTCGGAATCTGCAGCGATGACCCCGTGGTCCGGACCACTTGCGCACGGGTGGATGGGTTGCCCAGTTTCACCTGGGTAATGCCATTCATGCGCACCTGCCCCACGCCACCGACAGCACCTGCGTGTGCCGCGCTGCCTGTCGAGGCTGCGATCGCCACGTCTTTCAGCGGGTTCAATCCGGTTCCGGCGCTTGCTTGCGCGCCATTGACACCGGCCAATGCAGTCGGCGCCAGCGTTGCAATCTCGCCTGCCCGGCCAAGCATGCCCGCATTGGCGATACCGCCTGGCCCGCTTTGGCCCTGCACTTGATCTGCCGCAATGCCAGCCCCGGCGACGGGAACGAGTCCCGTGTGGGTGCTGGCGTGGTCGCCGGCAATGCCACTCAACTGGGCAGAATTCACCGTGCCCACAGCCCCAGCCTGGCCAAGGACGCCACCATGAGCAGCGCGTCCAGGTCCATTGCCGCCTGACACGACCGTGACAGAACCCACAGACGAGCGAGACAGCAAGGCCGCATCAACGCCTGCGCCAGGCTGGCCAGCACCGCTGGCAGCATCAACGTGAGCACTGGACACCGTGTCAACGGCAACAGTACGAGCCGCATCGCCCGTACGCGTGCTGCCCGTCGCACCGTGAGCGCCCGACACCGTGGCTGCGCCCTGTGCGGCAACGCTACCTGCCGCGCCTGTCGACACGTGCTTCAGTGACGTCCCTGTATCCGCAGCGATGCCTGTCGCGCCATCAAGCTTGCTGCCTGGCGTGACGCCAACAGCCGCATCGGTGACGGGATTCCCAGCACGGTCGGTCTTCTGGACAATACTGCCGCCATCGACACGATTGGTTCCTTGACCGCTGACATCCCCCTTCCGGATTTCTGTTGCCTCCGCAGAGAAAGCCGAAGTGCGCACCTGCGTTTCCGCACCGCCTATGCGCTCGCTCGCCCCGCCAACGCCATTTTTGAAGTTAGTATCTGGTTTTGTGCCCTGGCCGCCGGTATTTGCATTTCCTTCATTGCGTGAGGTGCTGGCAGAACTGGACGGCTCAGTTACAGTCCGCTCGAAGGGGGTGTAAGTCCCTTTCGAGTAAACTTCATTATTTCCGCCACGAGCCGTTGTAAAAACTGTTAACTTTCCTTTCTCATGTACAGTTTTCTGACCCTTCGTTGTCTTATTATTTAGAATCGCCCGATCCATATCCAAAGTACCACCAGCAATGATGTGGCTGTTGTCATTCACGATGGCGCTGGCGTTAATTTTCAAATTATTGCTCGCAATAATTCTCCCTGGATCGGAACTAACGATAACGCTCTCAAGGCTTGTGCGAGTGACTTCACGCTTTGTGAAGTTAACAACACCCCCGATACCCGGCAAAGTTAAGATGGTATAGTTGTTAACTTGAGTGATCGGATTGGCGGACATGCCTGGCGTATTCTCTCCATACGTGATATCGCTCCCTGGCACTTGATACTCAGTTATCGTCTCTGTCGTCATCCGCCCTTCCTCAAAAACCAGATGGTTATTAAGCACATTCACCTGGCCTGCATCCAAATTCAAATTCCCCAACGCCTCAATCGTCGCACTGGCATTCGTCACAGACCCAGCCCAGCCCGTGGCGATGCGGTTGCCGTCCAGGTAGCCGCCGATGGCCATGTCGCCGCCGCTGAAGATCAGGCCGTGTTCACGGTTGTTGAGTGCCGTCACGCCGATGTCGAGGCGCTCGCGCGCCGCGATGGTGGCTGCCACGCCGCCTTCCACGTCGTTGTTGACGGTGCCGCCGGCTATACTCAGATGATCACCGTAGATGCGGCCCGTGCCCATGTTGTTCAATGTGCCGACGTTCAGTTGTGTGCTGATGCCGTCGATCACGCCGCGGTTGTTCAGCAGACCGGCGACGTTGACGCGCGTCGTGCCCGCGTTGATGTCGCCCGTGCCGGCATTGTCGAAATTAGCGGCGCCCAGGGTCAGCATGCTGAGCGCCTGGATTTTCCCGGCGTTGGTCAGTTGTCCCCCGATGGTGATATCGGCATTGCCGTTGGCCATCAGTTCTGCCCCGGCATTCAACGTAAAATTGCCGGCCAGATCCAGTGCCAGGTCCTTCTGTGACAACACCTTGCCATCGCCGCTCAAGCTGCCCGCGCGGAGGTCGGTACGCACACCCCCGATGATGGTGCCGCCCGAGTTGGTCACGGCCAGTCCACGGCCGGGACCGGCATCGTGCAGCGCCAGCGTGCCACCGGCGCTGAGCATGCCCAGGGTATTGTTGACGCTGCCCGCGCTGTTGATCGCCAGGTTGCCGTCCGCGCGCACCGCGCCTTGCACATTGCTGACGTTGACACTGTTCAGGGTCACATGGATGCCTTCGATGCCCTGGTTTGCCCCCAGCGTGCTGCTGTTGTCGATCACCCCGCCCGTCAGCGTGACGGCCGCGCCGGAACGGATCAATCCTTGCTGGTTATTGACGCTGCCGCCACCGGCGTTCAGGCCGATATTACCCAGCACCTGGATTTGCCCGCCCTGGTTTTGCAAGCCGCTCAAGGTCAGGTCCAGCGCCGACTTGCCGACGACCTGGCCGCCACGGTTGTCCAGCTGGCCTACGCTGCCCGTGATGTTGCCAGCGGCGCCCAGGTAGCCACCCGCATTGTTCCAGCTGCCCGCTTGCAGGCTGAGGCCGGCGCCGCTGCTGATGCCACCAGCGCTGCCAGGATGGCGCACCGCATACGCGCCCGCATTGGTATTGAGCAAGGCGTTGCTGTGCGTATCGATGGTCATGGCGCCGCCCGATTGCAGCAAGCCGCCATCGTTGTCCAGGATACCCGTCTGCAAGTTGACGGTTCCTGCACCCGCCAAGGTTCCCTGGTTGTTGTTGAAGACTTGGCCGTGCGTATCGAGCGTGACGTTCGCGCCGGCAATGGTGCCTTGCCCGTTCCACAGACCGCCATTACGCAGGATGATGTCGCCACCCGCTTGCAGGGTGCCGCCACTGTTGACGGTGGCGCCCGTAGTGATCACCTGCAACTGGCCCTGCACCGAGGCCAGCTTGCCGCCGGCGCTGTTGTCGACGCTGGCCGCGTTCACGCTCATATTGCCCGTGGCGGCCAGCAAGCCGCCCGCATTGTTCAATGCCTGCGCCACGTTCGCCGTCAGTTGTCCGCCCGCTGTGGCGCTGCCGCCCTGGTTCAGCAGATTTCCGGCACCCAGCACGACATTGCCGCCGCCGGCGATGGCGCCGCCATGCCGGTTGTCCAGCACATTGTTCGCCGTCACCGTCAGATTGGCGGTACCCGCCGCCTGCAGCTTGCCGCCTTGGTTATTCAGGTTCGGTGCGACGATATTGGTGTTGCCGTTGCTGGCGATGGTGCCGCCATGGTTGTCCAGGCTGGTCGTCAATTGGATGCTGGTATCGCCTTTACCCAGCTGCGTCAGGTTGCCACCGCCATTGTCCAGAGTGCTACCCGTCACGCTGATTTGCTGCGCGATGGTACTGGCGTTGCGGTGGTCAATGGCGCCGGCCGTGACGACGAGGGCGCCATTGCCCGTGATCTGTCCGCGCAGATCGTTCAGCTGGTTCGCTTGCAGGTTCAAGGTGCCGCTGCCCGCATGCTCGATCTTGCCATCCGTGTTCGTCAGGGTGGCTGCCTTCAGGGTCAAGTTGGCGCTGTTGACGGCAATGCGCCCGCCCGTGTTGTCCAGCACGCCCGCTGGCGCCGTCATCTCGATAGCCGTATTGCCGGCACCCGTCTGCACGATGCTGCCTTGCTGGTTGTTCAGGTTGGCCACACCAACAGCCAGCTGGCCAGCGCTGATGTCGCCGCGCTGGTTGTTCCACGTCTGGCTATTCGCACCGGTCTTGATCGTCAAGGCGCCCGGCGTGGTGACCACGGCGCCGCTGGTGCTGACATCTCCCACGCTGGCCATCAGGCTGATATTGCCGGCACTGCTGCGGCTGCCACCGAGGTCGACGCTGCCACCGCTCAGGATGGCATTGTCTGCCGCCAATACCTGGCCATGAGCACCCAACGCCTGCTGCGCCGTGACTTGTAAGTTGCCGCTCGCCTGCAAGCTGCCATCGGCTTTCACACCCGCCCCGATCAGGCTGGCCGCGCCGCTGTTGACGCTGGTGGCGCTGATCGTGTTGTTGCCCTGGGCCAGGATCACGCCGGCATTCTCCAACGCTCCGCTCAGCTTCAGCACTTGCTCGCCGCCGGCAAACAGGCTGCCGCTGTTGCGCACGCTGCCCGCCGTCGTCGTCAGATTGCCGCTGGCAACGATGCTGCCCTGTGCATTGAGCAGCTCGTCCATGCTCAATTGCGCATTGCCGCCTGCCGCCTGCAATTGGCCCAGGGTATTGTCCACCTTGCCACCGGCCAACGTCAGGTCGCGCCCGGCAATGATCACGCCGCTGGTATTGTCCAGCTTGGCCGTCGCCGCCACATTGACGTCCTGCGCGGACGCAATACGGCCATGATCGTTGAGCAACTCGCCCGTTTCCACGCGCACGTTGCCATTCCCCTCGATCTTGCCGCCGCTATTGTCCAGGCGCGTGCTGGCCTGCACCGTTGCCGCACTCGTGCCCAGCTGCGTGATCTGCCCCTGGCGATTGTCGAGGACGCCAGCAGAGACGTTCACCTGCTGCGCCAGCAGGCTGGCGTTGCGGTGATCGATGTAATTGGCCGCCACCTGCAGCGCGCCATTGCCCGTGAGCTGGCCCCGTTGGCCGTACAGATTCGTGGCGCGGATGTCCAGCACACCCTTGCCCGCATGCTCGATCTTGCCATCGATATTCGTCAGGTCTCCCGCCTGCAGGCGCAGATTGGCGCTGTTGACGGCGATGCGCCCGCCTGTATTGTCCAGCGTGCCCGTTTCGATGACCGTGTCACCAGCGCCCGTCTGGATCAAGGTGCCCTTGGTGTTGTCCAGGTTGGCAACGCGCAGGGACAGTTGCCCGGCGCTCAGGCTGCCGCCCTGGTTCACCAGTGCCTGCCCGTTGGCGGCATTCGCCATGATGGCCAGCAAGCCGTTGGTCGACACAACGGCCTTGCTGGTCGTCACATTGCCCGTCAAGGCCGTCAAGCCGACATTCGCCGCGCTGGTCTGGCTGCCGCCCACGTCGACCGATGCGCCCGTCAGCTGCAACTGGCCCGCCGCCATGTTCTGGCCACCGGCTTGCAAGGCGCCACGGGCTGTCACCGTCAGGTCACCGGCCGAGGCAAAGCTGCCATCGGCGCGCATGCCTGCCGCCAGCAAACCGTTGCCGCTGAGCTGTCCTACCGTAATCGTCGTATTGCCCAGTGCGGCCAGCGAGCCGGTATTACTCAGCACGCCACCGACATCCAGGGTCTGGTTGCGCCCCGCATACAGCACGCCAGCGTTGAGCACGTCGCCGCTGACCTTGGCCGCGATATCCGTGCCCGCGCTGAGCGTGCCCTGCGCATTGCGCAGACTGGCCGCATCCAGTCGCAAGGCGCCAGTGCCCGCCTGCAGCAAGCCGCGCGTATTGTCGATGGCACCGCCCAAGTGCAAATCGGTCGCCGCCGCGATCACGCCGTCGGTATTAACGAGTGCGCCAGTGCTGGCGATGTCGGCGGACGTTGCCGAGGTGATCTTGCCTTTGGTGTTGTCCAGGCTGCCGGTCTGCACCGACAGCACGCCGTTGCCGGCGATTTCCCCACTCGTATTGTCGAGCTGGCCCGTGACGGCGACCGTCATGCCGCCCACGCCCGTTTGCAGCAGATGACCGCCCCGATTGCTCAAGCTGTCTGCCTGCACGTTCAGGGTATGGCCCGTGGTGGTCGCGTTGGCGTGGTCCAGCAAGCCAGCCTTGAGATCGACGGCGCCATTGCCGATGATGCTGCCGCCGGCTCCCTGCAAGTTGGCCGCCGTGATGGCCAGGGTGCCGGCCCCCGCATGCTCGATCTTGCCGCCCGTATTCGTCAAGGTGGCCGCACCCAGGGTCAAATTATTGCTATTGACAGCGATGCGCCCGGCGCTATTGTCCAGCTTGCCCGTCTGCATGACGGTATCGCCCGAGCCCGTCTGTATCACGGTACCCTTGGCGTTGTTCAGATTGCCCACGTGCAGATCGAGTTGGCCAGCCTGCAAGGTGCCTTCCGTGTTGTGCAAGGTGGCATTGCTCATGATGTTGAGCGTGCCTGGCGTCGTAACCACCGCCTTGTTCGTGCTGACATCGCCCTGTGTTGCCGTCAGGCCGATGTTGGCGGCACTGGTCTGGCTGCCTGACATATCCACGCTGGCGCCGGTCAGATTGGCGCTGCCTGCTGCCAGGACTTGGCCATGCGCAGCCAGCGTTTGTGTAGTGCTGATCGTCAGGTCACCGGCTGTGCCCAGCTTGCCATCGGCCTGCATGCCGGCGCCGATCAGGCTGCTTGCACTGCTGTCGAGGCTATTCGCCGTAAGACTGTTGTTCCCCTGCGCCGCGATCACGCCCGTGTTGACGATGGCGCCGCTGGCGTTCAGGGTGTGATTGCCGGCCGCGTACAGGTTGCCGGTATTGTTCAGGCTAGCCAGGGTAGCGTTCAGGTTGACGCCGGCAAACACGCTGCCCGCGTTGTTGTTCAACTTGCTCACGTTCAAGGTCGCATCGCCGGCCACGGCTTGCAGTTGTCCCTTGGTATTGTCGATGTCGCCACCGTTCAATGCCAGATTGCGGCCGGCGCCCACGGTGCCTTCCGTGTTGTCCAGGCTACCGAAGTTCAATGCGGCATCCTGCGCCGCCACGATGCGGCCTGTGCTGTTCAGCAAGGTTGCGGCTTTTACCAGTGCGTCGCCATTGCCCTCGATCTTGCCGCCCGTGTTGTCGAGCTGGCCTGTGGCCGCGACCGTCATCAAGCCAGTGCCCATCTGCGCCAGGCTACCACTGCGGTTGTTCAGCGTACCGGCATTGATGGTCAGCTGATTGGCCACCGTCGTCGCATTGCGATGATCAAAGGCGGCTGCCGTGATGTCGAGCTTGCCATTGCCCGTGATCTTGCCATGCTGGTTGTTGAACTGACCCGCGTTGATGGCAAGGAGGCCCGCGCCTGCGTGTTCCAACTTGCCATTGATGTTCGTCAAGACCGTGGCGTTAAGGACCAGGTTATTGCTGTTGACAGCGATGCGGCCAGCCGTGTTGTCCAGCTTGGCTGTGGTGATGACGGTGTCGCCTGCGCCCGTCTGCACGATGTCGCCGCTGGCGTTGTTCAGATTGGCCACGTTCAGCTGTAACTGCCCTGCCACCAGTTGCCCTTGGCTGTTCACCAGCGACTGGGCGTTATTCGCGTTGGCCGTAATGGCCAGCACGTTGCTGGCCGAGATAACGGCTTTATTCGTCAATACGTCGCCGCTGCGTGCGGTGATGGCGATGTTGGCGGCGCCCGTCTGGCTAGCCGAGAAATCAATGGAATCGCCCTTCAGCACGGCGCTGCCCGCCGCCAAGTTCTGTCCGCTCGCTTGCAGCACGCCATCGGCACTAACCGTGAGATCGCCCGCCGTACCCAGGCTACCGTCCGCGTTCACGCCGGCGCCCAGCAAGCCGCTGCTGGTGACTTTGCCAGCCGTAATATGGGTGTTGTTGACGGAGGCAATCGATCCCGTGTTGCTCAGCAAGCCGCCCACCGTCAGCTGCTGGTTGCGGCCCGCATACAGCAGGCCCGCATTGTTCAAGTCTGCGCTGAGGCGCGCCGTCAGGTCCTTGCCGGCGCTTACTGTCCCCTGCTGATTCAGCAAGGTTGCCGCATCAAGCTGCAAATTATCCGCCTGCAATACACCGCGCGTGTTGTCGACAGTGACGCCGCCGACGTACAAGTCGGCGACCGCAGCCAGCACGCCATCGGTATTGTTCAGCGCCGCCTTGCTGACAATTTCCGCCGATGCGGCGGACGTGATACGGCCCTTGCTGTTGTCCAGCACGCCTGCTTGCAGATCCAAGATGCCCGTACCCGCGTGCTCGATCTTGCCTTCTTTGTTGGTGACCTTGACGGCATCGATGTTCAGATTACTGCTGTTGACGGCGATGCGCCCGGCCGTGTTGTCCAGACTGCCGGTGACGATCCTCGTATCGCCCGTGCCAGTCTGCAGTACCGTGCCCTTGGCGTTGTCCAAGTTACCCACATGCAGGTTGAGCTGGCCTGCCTGCACCGTGCCGTCCATGTTATGCAGGGTCGTGGTGCTCGTCACATTCAATGTACCCGGTGTCGTCACCACCGCTTTATTCGAGCTGACGTCACCCTGGGTTGCCGTCAGGCCGATGTTGGCGGCGCTGGTCTGGCTGCCAGACAGATCCACATTAGCGCCAGTGAGATTGGCGTTGCCCGCCGCCAGATTCTGCCCATGCGCAGCCAGCGTTTGCGCGGTATTGATAATCAAGTCACCAGCCGTGCCCAGCTTGCCATCGGCCTGCATGCCAGCGCCGATCAAACTGCTTGCACTGCTATCGATGGACTTCGCCGTGATGCTGTTGTTGCCCTGCGCCGCGATCACGCCCGTGTTGACGATGGCGCCGCTGGCGTTCAAGGTCTGATTGCCGGCCGCGTACAGGCTGCCCGTATTGTTCAGGCTAGCCAAGGTGGCGTTCAGGTTGCCGCCGGCAAACACGCTGCCTGCGTTGTTGTTCAACTTGCCCACGTTCAAGGTCGCGTCACCGGCCACGGCTTGCAGTTGTCCCTTGGTATTGTCGATGTCATCGCCGGTCAATGCCAGATGACGGCCTGTTGCCACCGTGCCATCCTTGTTATCCAGGCTACCGAAGTTCAACGCGGCATCCTGCGCCGCCACGATGCGGCCCGTACTGTTCAGCAAGGTTGTGGCCTTTACCAGCGCATCGCCATTGCCCTCGATCTTGCCGTCTGTGTTGTCGAGCTGGCCCGTGGCCGCGACCGTCATCAAGCCGGTGCCCGTCTGCGCCAGGCTGCCGCTGCGGTTGTCCAGCGTACCGGCATTGATGGTCAGCTGATTTGCCACCGTCGTCGCATTGCGATGATCCAAGGTGATCGCCGTGATATCGAGCTTGCCATTGCCCGTGATCTTGCCATGCTGGTTGTTGAACTGGTTCGCGTTGATGGCAAGAACGCCAGCGCCTGCGTGCTCCAGCTTGCCGTTGATGTTCGTCAACACCGTCGCATTCAGGGCCAGGTTCGCGCTGTTGACGGCAATACGGCCAGCCGTGTTGTCCAGTTTTCCTGTGGTGATGACGGTGTCACCCGTGCCCGTCTGCACGATGTCGCCGCTGGCGTTGTTCAGATTGGCCACGTTCAGCTGTAACTGCCCTGCCACCAGTTGCCCTTGGCTGTTCACCAGCGACTGGGCGTTATTCGCATTGGCCGTGATGGCCAGCACGTTGCTGGCCGAGATGACGGCTTTATTCGTCAGTACGTCGCCGCCGCGCGCTGTGATGGCGATGTTGGCGGCGCCCGTCTGGCTGCCCGACAGGTCCACATTTGCGCCCGTCAATACGGCATTGCCTGCCGCCAGGTTCTGACCGCTCGCTTGCAGCACGCCATCGGCATTAACCGTGAGATCGCCCGCCGTACCCAGGCTGCCGTCCGCTTTCACGCCGGCGCCCAGCAAGCCGCTACTGGTCACTTTTCCAGCAGTAATATGGGTGTTGTTGACGGAAGCAATCGATCCCGTGTTGTTCAACAGGCCGCCCACCGTCAGTTGCTGATTGCGGCCCGCATACAGCAGACCCGCGTTGTTCAAGTCTGCGCTGATGCGCGCCGTCAGGTCCTTGCCGGCGCTTACTGTCCCCTGCTGATTCTGCAAGGTCGCAGCATCAAGCTGCAAATTATCCGCCTGCAATACACCGCGTGTGTTGTCGACAGTGACGCCGCCGATGTGCAAGTAGGCGGCCGCCGCCAGCACGCCATCCGTATTGTTCAGCGCCGCCTTGCTGACGATCTCCGCCGAGGCGGCGGACGTGATACGGCCCTTGCTGTTGTCCAGCACGCCCGATTGCATATCCAAGATGCCCGTACCCGAGTGCTCGATCTTGCCTTCTTTGTTGGTGACCTTGACGGCATCGATGTTCAGATTACTGCTGTTGACGGCGATACGCCCAGCCGTGTTGTCCAGACTGCCGGTGACGATGGTCGTGTCGCCCGTGCCTGTCTGCAAGACAGTACCTTTGGCGTTGTCCAGGTTTGCCGCATGCAGGTCGAGTTGCCCCGCCTGCAAGGTACCATCCGTGTTATGCAGGGTCGTGGTGGTCGTCACATTCAATGTGCCCGGCGTCGTCACCACCGCTTTATTCGTGCTGACGTCACCCAGGGTTGCCGTCAGGCCAATGTTGGCGGCGCTGGTCTGGCTGCTGGCGATGTCGATGCTGGCGCCCGTCAGATTGGCGCTGCGCGCCGCCAGATTCTGGCCATGCGCAGCCAGCGTTTGCGCGGTGTTGATCGCCAGATCACCAACCGTGCCCAGCTTGCCATCGGCCTGCATGCCGGCGCCGATCAGGCTGCTTGCACTGCTGTCGAGGCTATTCGCCGTAAGACTGTTGTTCCCCTGCGCCGCGATCACGCCCGTGTTAACGATGGCGCCGCTGGCGTTCAAGGTCTGATTGCCGGCCGCGTACAGGCTGCCGGTATTGTTCAGGCTAGCCAGGGTGGCGTTCAGGTTGGCGCCGGCAAACACGTTGCCCGCGTTGTTGTTCAACTTGCCAACGTTCAAGGTCGCATCGCCCGCCACGGCTTGCAGTTGTCCCTTGGTATTGTCGATGTCGCCACCGGACAGCTGCAGATGACGTCCTGCCGCGACCGTACCGTCCTTATTATCCAGGCTACCGAAGTTCAATGCAGCATCTTGCGCCGCCACGATGCGGCCTGTGCTGTTCAGCAAAGTGATGGCCTTCACCAGCGCATCACCATTGCCCTCGATCTTGCCACCCGTGTTGTCCAGCTGGCCCGTGGCCGCGACCGTCATCAAGCCCGGGCCCGTCTGCGCCAGGCTACCACTGCGGTTGTCCAGCGTACCGGCATTAATGGTCAGCTGATTCGCCACCGTTGTCGCATTGCGGTGATCCAGAGCGGCTGCCGTGATGTCGAGCTTGCCATTGCCCGTGATCTTGCCGTGCTGGTTGTTGAACTGGCCAGCGTTGATGGCCAACACACCGGCACCAGCGTGCTCCAGCTTGCCGTTAATGTTCGTCAACACCGTCGCGTTCAGAGCCAGGTTCGCGCTGTTGACAGCGATGCGGCCGGCCGTGTTATCCAGCTTGGCTGTGGTGATGACGGTGTCGCCCGTGCCCGTCTGCACGATGTCGCCGCTGGCGTTGTTCAGGTTGGCCACGTTCAGCTGCAGCTGACCGGCAACCAGCTGGCCCTGGCTGTTTACCAGTGACAGGGCGTTGTTCGCGTTGGCGGTAATGGCCAGCAGATTGCTGGCGGAAATCAGTGCCTTGTTCGTCACGACATCGCCAGTATTTGCCGTGATGGCGATGTTCGCCGCGCCCGTCTGGCTGCCAGACAAATCAATGGAATCACCTTTCAGCACGGCGCTGCCCGCCGCCAGGTTCTGTCCGCTCGTCTGCAAGATGCCATCCGCATTGATGGTCAAATCGCCTGCCGTACCAAGGCTGCCGTCCGCTTTCACGCCGGCGCCCAGCAAGCCGCTGCTGGTCACTTTGCCCGCCGTAATATGGGTGTTGTTGACGGAGGCAATCGATCCCGTGTTGTTCAGCAAGCCACCCACTGTCAGTTGCTGATGGCGGCCCGCGTACTGTAGACCTGCGTTGTTCAGGTCACCACTCACTTTCGTCGTCAAGTCCGTGCCGGCGCTGACCGTGCCTTGCTGGTTCAGCACATTCGCGGCATCCAGACGTAAATTGTCCGCCTGCAAGATGCCGCGCGTGTTGTCGATATTCACACCGCCGACCTTCAAATCAGCAGTCGCAGCCATCACGCCATCGGTATTATTCAGAGCTCCTTTGCTGGTAATGTTCGCCGAAGCAGCGGACGTGATACGCCCCTTGCTGTTGTCCACCACGCCAGCTTGCACTTGCACGCTGCCATTTCCGGCGATGCTGCCGCGCGTATTGTCCAGCGCCTGTGCCACATCCACGCGCATCTGTCCCGGTCCCGTCTGCTGCAGGGTGCCGTCGCTATTGTCCAGCTGGCCGGCCTGCACCGCTACCTGCTGCCCGGAAGTGATGGCATGGCGGTGATCGATTGTTTCCGCCTGGATATCAACTAAACCATTGCCCGTCACCTTGCCCCGTTCGTCATCGAAGCGCACGGCATCAATATTCAGGCTGCCCGTGCCCGCGTGCTCGATACTGCCGTCGCGGTTAGTCATCTGTTCGGCGGTCAATGACAGATTGGCGCTGTTGACGGCGATGCGCCCGCCCGTATTGTCCAGGGTGCTGCCTTGCAAGGTGGTGTCGCCATTGCCCGTCTGGATGAGGGTGCCGCTGCGGTTGTCCAGCGATCCCATTTTCAGGTCCAGCTGCCCCGCGCTCAGGGTGCCGCGCACGTTCGACAGGGCCTGGCTGCTGCCTGCCGCCGTCACGGACAGCAGGCCGGTCGTTGTCACCAGTGCGTTATCGGTGACGACATTGCCGGCACTGGCATTGAGCGCAATAGCAGCGCCGCCCGTCTGGCTGCCGCTCAGGTCGATGGCGGTGGCGTGCAGGCTGGTCTTGCCAGCGGCCAGGTTCTGACCGTGCGCACTGATCGCTTGCCCAGCCGTCAGTTGCAACTGGCCGTTGCCGGACAGGCTACCGTCGCCGCGGATGCCGGCGCCCAGCAAGCTGCCGGCCGTGCTGTCGATCCGGCTGGCGTCAATACGGTTGTCGCCCTGCGCGGCGATGACGCCGCTGTTGCTGACGGCGCCGCTCACTTGCAGCGCCTGGCTGCCGGCCGCATACACATTGCCGCTGTTCAGTACTTCGCTAGCATTGGTGGCAAGATTGCCACCGGCAAAGACGCTGCCGGCAGTGTTGTTCAGCTTAGCCAAGGATAGGCTGGCATCACCCGCCAGCGCCTGAATCTGGCCGCGCGTATTGTTGACGTCGCCGCTGTCGAGGCGCAATGTACGGCCCGCAGCCAGGGTAGCCTCGGTGTTGTCCAGCGCGCCAGTGGACAGTGCCAGGTCCGTGCCCGAGACGATACGGCCTTTCTGGTTTTGCACATTGCCTGCCTGCACGCTCAAAGCGCCATTGCTTTCGAACGCACCGCTGCGGTTGTCCAGCCCGTTGCGCACCTGCACGCGAGTGTCGCCTTGGCCGCTTTGCGCCAGGCTGCCGCCCCGGTTGTCCAAGGTGCCGGCGTTGATGCTGAGCTGCCCAGCCACCGTGCGGGCATCGCGGTGGTCGATCTGCTCGCCGCTCAGCGCCATGGCGCCATTGCTGATGATGCTGCCGCGCTGCAAGTTGATCTGCGCCGCGCCGATCTCCAGCGCGCCCGTGCCCGCATGCTGGATTTGCCCGTCCTGGTTGCTCAGGCTGGCAGCCTGCAGGCGCAGCGCCTGGCTGTTCGTGGCGATGACGCCGCGCGTATTGTCCAGGCTTCCAGGCAATTGAATCGCCAGGTCGCCGGCGCCCAGTTGCATGAGCTGGCCGCCTACGTTCGACAAGTCGTGCGCGTTCACGCCCAGCTGTTGGCCCGTCAGTTGTCCGCCATCGCTGCGCACGGTCTGCGCCGCGTCCAGTTGCAGGCGTTCGCGTGCACTGACCTGCGCGCGGCTGGCGTCGAGGCCGCCGGCGCTGGCGCCCAGGCTGACGTTCGCGCCCGACACTTGTGCGTCGGCCAGCTCCAGCCGACGCGCGGACAGCGTGCTGTCGCCGGCTGCCACGGCCATGCCATGCACGGCCACCAGATCGCCCGCCAGCACGTTCAGCTTGCCGCTGCCCGACAGGGTGTTATCCAGGTTGAGGCCGGCCGCCAGCACGGAACCCGCCCCCGTATCGATACGCGAGGCGGCGCCCATTGCCTGCACACTGGTATTGCCCTGCGCCGCAATCACGCCACTGTTGGCAATATTGCCCTGCGCCTGCACCTGGCTGTCACCGCCCGCATACACGGTGCCGCTGTTGGCCACGTCGCCCGCGACGGTAATGCTCGTCTGGCTGCCAGCGCCGGCGGACTGGATATTGCCGTTGTTGCTCAGCCAGCCATTCGATTGCAGCACCAGGTTGCCGGCCGTGGCCGCCAACACGCCCGCATTGCGCACGCCCAGGCCCGCTTCGGTGCCGATCAGGGTGATCTTGCCTGCATACATGCCGCCCAGTTGCGCCACGTCCAGCGCGTAGGCGGGGGCCGGACCCGCGCCATTGACTGCGCCCGCCACGCCATGCGCCGCATCGATCTGGTTAGTTCCCGTCACCACCTTCAATTCCTGCGCCCAGATACCGCCATTGATCTGCGCGGCGCGCGCCAAAATCGCCGTGTAGTCGCTCAGCGACGTGTCCAGTCCCCTTCCATTGATGCTGACCACGCCGCGCTGCACCATGTAACCGTCCAGGTTGCCTCCGTTGAGGATCGGTGTGCCTGTCGTCAGCGTGACCCGGCTGGCATTGATGAAACCGCCGCCGTCGACGGCCACGCCGGCCGGGTTGGCGATGACGACTTCGGCGCGCTGGCCCGCTACCTCGACGTAGCCGCGCAGTTGGCTGGGGTTGGCCGAATTGACTTCGTTCAATATCACGCGCGCGCTGCCGCCTGCCAGCCAGGGGTTACCTTGTACCCAGCCGCCCGTCTGCGTCTGCACATTGCCGCGGCTATTGTTGAGGATGGCGCCATTCGCCGTCACGTCGAACTGGCTGTAGGTATTGCGCGAGACACCCGCCGCGCTCGGCGTCTGGATATTCACCTGCGTTACGCCATTCGCGCTTTGCACCACGGTCGGACGCTGACGGCCCGGCGCATTCGGGTCGGACACGATCTGGCCCATGGCCGGACCGGCCACAAAGCTCACCATGCCCAGCGCGCCGAATATCGCCAAGGCCAGCGGCCGCAACCTGGCATTGACCCCGCCGCCATCACCGCCAAATACGCCGCTGTCCAGGCCACCTTCCCCCTTGGCCGCCTTGCCTTGCGAGGAAGCGTTTTCGGCGACGACCATCAATTGGCCACGGCGTTTGTTGAAGATGATGCGGTACAGGTTCTTGTTCATGAAAGTCCTAATAGCGGCCAAAAACAGATAAAGGAAAACGTCTGGCGGATGGCTGCGTTTAGTGACTTGATTCTTTAAAACTACGTAACTACATTATTAATTATCAATAACTGGCGTTCAGGCTGAAGCCGGCCGTATGGCTGGCCGTGCGGAACAGCTCAGGTTTGCGCACGGGCCAGCCGACAAAGGCGTCGTACTGCACGCCCAGCCACTGGCCGCGCAAGCCGACGAAGCCGCCCGTAAGGCGGCGCGCGATCAGCCATTCGGCGGACGGTCCCGATACTTCGCCGTGGTCGAGCCCGGCATATGCTTCCTGGCCGCTGCTGCCCAGCGGCACGCCAACTTCGTTGCGCAACAGCCAGCCACGTTCGGCCGACAGGCTGCTTTCGCCGTCATAGCCGCGCACCGTGTAACGTCCGCCGATGGCAAAGCGGTCCTGCGGCACCAGCGGCGTGCGGTTGTGCTGCGTGCGCCAGCTGCCTGTGTAGCGCAGCGGCTGGCCAGCCAGCGTGAACGGCGCCGACAGGGCCGCGTCGGCCAGGAGCAGCTTGAGGCGCGAGGTGCCTTCGCCAAACGCTTCCTCGGGCGCTGCCAGCGCATCCATCGCGCCCGTGCCGCGCCGGTATTGCAGATTCAGGTCCAGCGTCGCCTGGCCCAGAAATTCGCGGTGGCCGATGCCAACTTCCCAGCCGGCCATGCGACGGCGCTGCACTTCCACTTCCGTGTCGTCGATGAAGTTTTGCGCGGCGCGCTGCCAGCCCCGCAAGGAAACCGTCGTCTTGCGCGAGGCGTCGCGGTAGACCAGGCGCGACAGTTTCACTTCGCGATTCTGGCTGGCGCCGCTGTAGTTGTAGTCCTGGCTGATGCCGGCCACGGACTGGTGGTAGTGGCTGTCGCTGACCGTGAAGGCCAGCAGCCAGTAGGCGTATGGGATCGAATAATGCGCCACCATGCCGGCCGTGCCGCGCGGGCCGTTGCGGTCGCCGTCGACGTTCTGGTTCAGGCTCAGGTAAAACAGATCGTTCAGGGTCAGCCAGTGGTCGTACGACAAGGTCACGCTGCCCTGCAGCTTGCCGGTCGAGCGCGAACCGCCATCGTCGAGCCCCAGCGCCAGGCGGAATGGCAAGCACTGCTTCCACTGGATCTGCAGGTCGCTCTCGCCCGGCTTGGCATTGCCGCCCTCGGCCGGCATGATCTGGATATCAGCTTCGGCCGTCGGCACGCGCTTGAAGTTTTCCAGCGCCTGTTCCGTATCGCGCACATTGAGCAAGTCGCCGGGCCGCGCCGGCACGGCGTTCCACCAGGTGGCGCGCGGATTGGTGCCGGGCGCAAAGCCGATCTGGCGGATGCGCCCCGGTATCAGGCTCAAGGCCAGGGTGCCACGGCTCAAATCCTGCGGTTCAGCCAGCACGCGCGTGGTGACATAGCCGCGCGCGATGATGGCGTTTTGCAGCCGCCCCATCAGTACATTGATGGCCTGCGTGCCCAGGCAGCGGCCCAGCGCAGAGTCAGCCGCGCCCAGGTCATCGCGCCCGGCGGCGTCCAGCGCCCATTGAAACTGCGCACTGCCCTCGCCGCGCAACACAAGCTGGTTGATGGTAAAGCACGGCGATTCGCCCGCAGGCAAGCGGTTGGCCGAGACGGCTACCGGCGCCTTGAGCAGGCGCACGTCGGGATTGCGCTCCTGCTGCTGGCGCAGGAGGCGCTCACGTTCTTGCTGGCGGATGAGTTCTTGGCTGGCATCGTCGCGCTGGCTGGCGCCAGGCGTGTTGGGAAGGGGCGGTGCAATTTCGGGACGGGTCTGCGCGGACACGGCGGCACACAGGGCGCCACTGAACAAAAATACACCGCACCATGGCGTCAAGCGCAGGTGCATATGTTGCCTTACGTAATTATTTTCTTAAGTAGATTATAAAATAATTATTTCCGTATAGCAATTTTATTTATTTCTTGAGAACTTTACCTGTTTGGTAACTGTCTTTCATCTATCCAATTACCACTAGTAAAAAGCCGCGCCGCCTTGTGGCAGCACAGCAGGCTATGGGAGCTGGCATCGACGGCATAAAAAAGCCCTGTAAAAACAGGGCTTTGGCTTACTCAGTCATTCCAGCATGTAAAGTTTCCTAGTGAAAACTCACTCCCACTCGATGGTCAATGACGTACCTACGCTCTTAATTTTTCAGTGCTTTCCAAACCATTCGCTAAACGATACCCTCAAAAAAACCTTCACCAGAAAAATCCGTTATTGACGGTTTGTCGCGACTGGGATGGGAGACACCAGTCCGCTCGCTCGCACGAGCCAGCCAATTCTTCTTGCGATGAAGCCTTCGTTTCGGCACATCAGCAATCGCAGCGTTCCGCAGCATTCAAACGTACGCCAAGGCAGCAGCGCCGCGCTGTTACACTGTCACTCGCGCAATATCATGCCCGCTATAGCGACAGAGACGAAACAATGACACGCGCTTATCTGTTAACCGCTTTTACTGTGTCCCACATCGCCACCGCTTTTCACGTCTCGAGCAAGACAGTCAGTCGGTCGGGCCGTATCGGCATTTAATAAAGCGCACCTGCTGCAGATCAAGACGGCCAAGGCTGAGATCGTGCACGAATGGCGGATCTGAACTTGGCTCCCATTCCCAGACCGGACTATTTAATAAGGCCAAGAACGGCTCACTTCACAGTTGGTTTAAGGGGAGGTAATTGCTCCTTACTCCATTGCCAGATGGTCGCGCCATACTGCCAATCCATGGATACAGGCATGATCTCGCCTTGTTCGAAATGACGAAGACTGTCGGCGATGGCAGGGGTAAACCAGTAGCCCGCCTGGGGGCACGGATTGCCGCCTTCAACACGCAGTTGTCTTGGTGCTAATGGCGTGGGTGGCGCTTGTTTATCGAGCTTTCTAGCATAGTCCAGCAGATCCTTGGGGTAGACAATATGATCGCGAAAACTGCGGTCGTCCAGTTCCAAAAGATATACTGCCGCAGCGGCTTCAATCGCCCAATAGCCAAAATACGCGCCACCGTCTTCTCTCATGTTCAAATGACTATCATGCCAGAATGCTTTTTTCATCGATGTGTACCATGCTTTCAGGTATTTCTGCACATCCGAAATACTTTCTTCTGGCGTATCACGATAAAAACTGTTGATGATGTCGCGATATGGCTTATCGTGGTACCACTCATCGACTTCGAAACGGTCTTTGAGCTCATAGGAAAACAAGTCTTCGTAGAGCGTATCTTTTCCGGCAAAAGCGCCGTCGAGCATTGCCGCCAATCTTGGCAATAAGTCACGGCGATGTAGCAGGTAACAAAGACTGATTAATTGCATTGCACGTTCGTAATTGTCTACTTCAGCAAAACGAAATGGAGGGAAAATCGGATCATTTGCGTATTCTTGTATATATTTCGCATGCTGCTCGTAAGCCCCTACAACCTTCGGAAGGTCGTTACGCAAAATATCTAACGATTCGCCCGCAGTATAATTCAATAAGAAAATCTTAAAGAGTTGATCTGCTATAGCTTCCGAAATACGACTTCTATCTTCTGCATTGCTGTCGCTCGCATGAAGCGCTCGTAAAAATCGGGGGAAACTCTCATCAATGGAATATTGAATTTCCAATTCATAATATCGGTCGTTCAAAAACTGCTGCCTGCGCTTTTCATGGAATTGCATTTTACTCACCAAAATTGATTTAAAAAAAATAGTTAAATATTTTAAGTTTCAATCGGCAAACAAAGTTTTGCGTTTTTATGATTAACAGCCGCTTTCACTTCTTGCTCATCGTGCCGATGTGTGGATGGGATGTCGTGATTGGCATGTTTTTCGTGCTTTTCTCGTTCATCCTCCAGCAATACCCTCTCATGTTCTGCGGCCGAAGGCAGGTAGAACGGCGTATAGAACAAGTGCCGGGAATAAACTTTAATACCGCCATCCTTAAAATCATCGACTACTGATCTCTCTAGTCCCGAGGATTTAATGTTTTTTGCAATCCAATCTCGGCTTATTTGCACGAGCGGTTGTTCAACATGACTGTTCGTCTACGGTGTTGCGGTAGTACCGGTGCCCGGCGCATCCTGCTTCGGCTGCGCTCGCTTGCCGCCACCCGAATGCTTCCCATTCCTCTTGCCTTCTTTCCCACCTGGCTTTCCGCCCGGTACCTCACCCCTCTGTTCGCTTATAACGGTAATTGCTCACTACTCCATTGCCAGATGGTCGCGCCATACTGCGAATCCATGGATACAGGCATGATCTCGCCTTGTTCAAAATGACGAAGACTGCCGGGTATAGCAGGGGTGAACCAGTAGCCGATTTGGGGGCATGGGTTGCCGCCTTCAACACGCAGCTTTTCTGGCACTGTGGACATAAGTGCAGCTTGTTTATCGAGCTTTCTGGCGTAGTCCAACAAGTCTTTTGGATACACGATATGGTCTCGGAAACTGCGGTCGTCCAGTTCCAAAAGATATACTGCTGCTGCAGCTTCGATAGCCCAATAACCAAAATAGCCCCCCCCGGTTTCTCTCATGTCCAAATGACTATCGTGCCAAGGTGCTTTTTTCATCGATGTGTACCAATTTTTCAAATATTTCTCTAAGTCCGAAATACTTTCTTCTGGCATGTCGCGATAAAAGCTGTTAATGATGTCGCGATACGGCTTGTCGTGGTACCACTCATCGACATCATAACGGCCTTTGAGTTCATAGGTAAATAAGTCCTCGTAAAGCGTATCTTTGCCTGCAAATGCGCCGTCAAGCATTGCAGCCAATCGTGGCAACAAGTCGCGGCGATGTAGCAAATAACAAAGGCTAATGAGTTGAATTGCGCGTTCGTAATCATCTATTTCGGCAAAACGAAATGGCGGAAATTTCGGTTTTTTTTCATACTCACGATCGAATTTCGTGTATTGCTCGTAAGCCGCTATGACTTTCGAAAGATCATCACGCAAAACATCTAAAGATTCACCGGCCGTATAGTTCAAAAAAAAGTTCTTGCATGTGCTATATGCGATTGCTTCTGAAACACGACTTCGGTCCTCAGCATCGCTATCAGGCGCATTAAGAACCTGCAATAGATTTGGAATACTTATATCAGTAGCATGTTGAATATCCGCCTCAAAATACTGCTTGCTCAAAAATTGTTGTCTGCGCTTTTCATGAAATTGCATAAGGCTCACCTAAAGAATTTTTATACTTGACAGGTACGCAAAGAAATTTTTTGCAAGTGCCGTTTCGCGCCTGTCTCATCCTAGTTCCGGGAACATTGAATTGAAGCCAATGTATTGAAATATTTTTCGTATTTCCAAGAATGTCGAAGTATTTTACGGCTCAAATTTCATGGAATTGCATAAGCGGGAATTGTATTCTGTACCCCATTGCCAGATGGTGGCGCCATACTGCGAATCCGCGGATACAGGCATAACCGCGCCTTGTTCGAAATGACGGCGACTGTCGGGGATGGCAGGGGTGAACCAGTAGCCGGTTTGGGGGCATGGATTGCCGCCTTCAACAAGCAGTTTTTCTGGCGCTGAGGGCGCCAGTGGTGCTTGTTTATCGAGTTCTCTCGCAAAGTCCACCAAGTCTTTTGGATAGACAATGTGGTCACGAAAACTGCTGTCGTTGATGTCGTAGAGATAAACAATTGCGGCGGCCTCAATTGCCCAGTACCCGAAATAGGTGCCACCTTCCTCTGTCATTGAAAAATGACTATCATGCCAAGGCGTCTTTTCCATCGACTTGTACCAAATTTTAAGATACTGCTGCATTTGCTCTATTTTTTCTTGGGAGCTTTCCAAGTCAGTTGCGCTGAGGAGGTGTAGATAGGGGAATTGGTGATACCAAGCCTCTAAATAAGGACGATCAGCTATATCATGGCTGACAAGTTCCTCATACATCGCATCTTGCCCGTCATAGGCCGAATTGGCAACTAAGGAATGAATGCGGGGTATCAGCTCGCGTCGATGCAACAATATGGCCAAGCCAAGTAGCTGAACAATTCTTTCAAAGTCATCGATTTCTTGGAAGGCAAACACAGGAAAATCTTCTTTTTCTTGGAAATCTCGCTTGTATCTGGCGGATATTTCATAGGCCTCGACTACGCCGACGAGCTCGTCGCGCAATAGATCTAGCGGTTCCCCGCCTGTGTATCGAAGCAAGAAAAGGTCGCAAGTTTGCCCGGCAAAATCTGCCGCAGCGAGCGATCTTGCGAGTGCTTCCGTTTCTATGTCTGGAGGAAAATTATGCTTCCAATATTCAATTGCCTTTTTTATCGAGTTACAAAAAAACGAAAAATAATGTTCGCTTAAGAATTTCTGCCTACGTTTTTCATGAAAGTGCATAGTTCTTAGCCAATAAGTAAAGATTAATCAAGCGCGCTCATGATTCGGACTTTAAGCCAAGTTTGGCATGTTTGTGATTAACTGCCGCTTTCACTTCTTGTTCAGCGTGTCGATGTGTGGATGGGATGTCGTGATCGGAGTGTTTCTCGTGCTTGTCCCGTTCGTCCTTCAGCAACGCTTTCTCATGTTCTGCGGCCAAAGGCAGGTAGAACGGCGTATAGAAAAGATGGGGTGAATAACCATTTCTCTTTATATCCTCCGCTAATTCATTTCCAACGGCGCTCTTGATGTTCTTCCAATCCAAGCGCGACTCATCTGTACAATAATTTCGCTCGATGTTCCTGTGTTCGATGCTGCCGGCGCTTTTGTTGCTGGCGTGTTTTCCTTTGGTTTTACTCCAGCACATCCAGGTCTGCCAGGGCGTCCAGGCTTTTGCTGACACCTTCGATGACGCTGTTGCCAATCGAGGCATTAACCGTATTGCTCGATGCGGTAAGCGTGGGTGCGTTGTGGACGGCTTCGGCGACTTTGGGATCCTTCTTTTCCGGCTTCTTTTCCGCTGGATTAACCTTGCCTTGCGGGCCGGTCGCTTGCGCCGCATTGTTGCGTTGCTCACCACCCTTCGAGGTCTAGCCGACCGCACACCTATCGGCGCGCCACCAAGCGACGATGCAGGCGGCAATTGGGCTCCGCGATCATAGAAAGCTGTTCGGAGCTTACATCGGCCCACCGCTGCTCACCGCTCCGGCGTGTATATTATTGCTCGCTTCATCAACTCCCCCGTGGGAGAAGTTTACCAAACAGGAGTGGCCGAAAAAGTCTGGGTACCTCACCCCTCTGTTCGCTTATGGCGGTAATTGCTCACTACTCCATTGCCAGATGGTCGCGCCATACTGCGAATCCATGGATACAGGCATGATCTCGCCTTGTTCAAAATGACGAAGACTACCGGATATAGCAGGGGTGAACCAGTAGCCGGTTTGGGGACATGGTGTGCCACCTTCAACACGCAGTTTTTCTGGCGCTGAGGGCGCCAGTGGTGCTTGTTTATCGAGCTTTCTTGCGTAATCCAGCAAGTCTTTTGGATACACGATGTGATCGCGGAAACTGCGGTCGTCCAGTTCCAAAAGATATACTGCCGCAGCGGCTTCAATTGCCCAATAACCAAAATACGCGCCGCAACCTTCTGCGTTCATGCTCAAATGACTGTCGTGCCACGGCGCTTTTTTCATAGACTTGTACCAAGCCTTCAGATAGGCTTCGATGTCCCGAATGCTTTCCTCTGCCGTATCGCGATAAAAGCTATTGATGATATTGCGATAGGGCGCGTCGTGGTACCACTCGTCGACTTCGTAACGATCCTTGAGTTCATAGGCAAACAAATCCTCATAGAGCGTATCTTTACCGGCAAATGCGCCGTCAAGCATCGCTGCCAATCGTGGTAATAGGTCACGGCGATGTAGAAGATAGCAAAGGCCAATGAGTTGCATTGCGCGCTCGTAATCGTCTATTTCGGCGAAGCGCAGAGGCGGAAACGCTGAGTCGTGTTGATACTCCCTAACATATTTAGTTGATTGCTCATGAACCTTTATAATTTCGGTAAGGTTTTCACGCAACACATCCAATGATTCGCCTGCGGTGTAGCTCAATAAATAATTTGTAACTGTATAATCGGCGATTGCTGCTGACACAAGACTGCGGCCCAGTGCATCATTACTTGGATCGCCTAATTCGCGTGAAAATTCCGCTTGTGCAGTAGTGATAAAAAAAGTCGCCGTTTTTTCAAAAGCCGTTTCATTTAAGAATTGCTGCCTACGTTTTTCATGAAATTTCATAATATCCACCTAATTAATATCGGTACTAGATGCGGAATTTTTCTATGGCTCAAGTGCCAAACCAATTTTAGTATGTTTATGATTAACAGCCGCTTTCACTTCTTGTTCATCGTGACGATGCGTTGATGGTATATCGTGATCGGCATGTTTCTCGTGTTTCTCTCGTTCATCCGCCAGCAATGCCTTCTCATGCGCTGCGGCTGAAGGTAGATAAAATGGTGTATAGAATAAATGGCGAGAGTAGACTTTCGTTCGCTTACTAATTATTTCTAAAGCAATTGCCTTATCCTCAACTGCAATGCGGATATTTTTTGAAATCCACTCCTGACTCATCTGCACAAGAGGTTGCTCCGCATTACTCTTCGATGTAGTTGACGCGACACCAACCGGCGCATCCTGCTTCGGCTGCGCTTGCTTGCCTTCTTTCACACCTGGCTTTCCGCCCGGTTTGCCGCCTGGTTTCCCCGCCCCGGCGGAATCGCTGCCCTCGCTCGTATCCGGCTCCAGCAATTCCTCAGACTTCGGCAGCGCCGCGTCCCTGATCCGCTTGGCATTGTCCAGCAGTTTGCCTTTCACGCCCGGCTTACGGGAGGCATTCTTCGGTGCCGTTCCCACCCTTGACGCTTTCGATTCCACAATCGCATACGGCTTGCCGCCATTGTGCGGGTCTCCCATTTGCACTTTCCACACAGCATCAATCCCTGTGCCATGCGCGTTCAGGGCGAACAATGGATTGAGCCGGGACGCTTCGTTGAGTTTGCCAGGAAAGGTCTTGCTGGGCATTTCTTTCCATTCGCCCCGCATGCCCATGTCGTGTCGGCTCCATCCCCTGCCCCAGCCGTATTTTTCATACAGAAAATAATCGGTAATATGCTCACCGACAATGCCGGTCTGGCTTTTGCTCAAGCCCTCGATGACGTTCGTACCAATCGAGGCATTGACCGTATTGTTCGATGTGGTATGCGTGGGCGCATTGTGGCCGGCTTCGGCGACTTTGGGATCCTTCTTTTCCGGCTTCTTTTCCACCGGATTGACCTTGCCTTGCGGCCCGGTCGCTTGCGCCGCATTGTTGCGTTGCTTGGTCTTCCAGTGGGTCAACTTGAGCGTGACAAGCATCACCATGGCCGGCAACTGGGCGCGCACCGTGCTCATGCAGGTGCTCAAGGCGAGCCGTCCTTCGGCGGGCAGGTCGTCGTAAAGCCACGAACCTTCGATCGCGCTCTGGACTGTGCCAAGCTGCTTTTTCAGGCCGGCCGCATCGAATAATTTGTCGAGCAAGAATTCCGGGCTGGTGTGGATGCCGACCTTGTCGCAGACCATGCGCAGCACGTCGAACAGAATTGGCGCGAAGCGCTCCGGATGCTTGTTGACGATGCGGATGGTCTTCTTGACACCACCGCCCGCGCCCGGTATCCAGCCCACCAGCGCCAGGACCAGGTCGAATTTGGCTTCCATCTGATCTTCCGCCGTGGTGCTATTGTGGAGCGTCAGCATGCAGTCGATGGTGTCGTAGATATTGATCGCCTGGCCCAGGAAGGGGACGAGTCCGGTGGCGACGGCGACGCCGATCTCTTCGATGGCGCTGGTGATGGCCGCGCTGTCGGTTTGTGTCTCGCACGCTTGAGGGGCGCTGGTCGCAGGTGCTTCGCTCATTGGATATCCCTTCCAACCATGCTGTACAGCAGTGACTCGACATCGTCTGGATCGGTGGGTTGGCCGTGTTTTTTCAAGTCGTTTTGCACGTTTTCCAAGGTGGTCTTCCCGGCGTCTTTGGGGCTGTCTGCCGTGAACGGTCTAGGGTCTTCGCCAAAATAGACCTTGACCGCGCCCTGCGGAATGTTTTCCAGGCGGGCGTGGCCTTTGGCGTCGAGCTTGCCGACACATGCGGTGCCATCAGCGAATTCGGCCCGGTACGCGCCGCCTGCGACAGGCGTCAAGTCCGGCCAGTGATGGTTGAATTCGATGAAGTTCTTGATCTGATCAATCTTCGGTAGCGGCGGCAGGATGGAAGTAGAGGCAGAAGGCCCAGCCAGCTCCTTCATGCTGGCCTTGAACGTCATCGCCCCTGGTCCGTGGATCATGATGTTGCCGCCTTCGAGCTTGATATAGGCGTCTTGTGAGGTCAACAGCACATGCTCCTTGGCCGCCACGGTGACGCTCTTGGTCATGCTCGCCACCGTGATGGCCTTGTCGGCCGTGATGCGCGTCTCGTCCGACTGGCTCTGGCTGGACACCTTGCCGCTGGCCGCGTGCAGCATGATGCCCGTTTCCTGGTTCGGCTTGTCCTTGCTGTCCGCCTTGCCGTACGTGAACAGACTGATGCCGGCCTTGACCGCATACAGGCTGTTGCCCTGGGCCGCAAAGTTGATGTCCTGACCGGCCGTAATGCTGCTGGTGTTGCCTGCGATGATGATCGCGTCGGCCGGGGTGGTCGCCGCGATCCCGGCGGGACTCGACAACTGCAGATGCGGTTCGGCGTAGGCCGTCACCTTGCCGGAGCCGCCGGCACCGTCGCCGCTTGACGTGTTGCCCTCCATCGTTTCGATGACGCTGACGCTGTGCGCCATCTGCGCAATCGATGGCAACTTCTCGGGCGCTGGCTCGGCCTGGCCCTTGTCGTCCTTGAGCGTGGCATTGTGCTTTTGCGCCGTTGTCGCAAGCGCCGTCTGCAATTGCAGGCTTTGCTCGATCTGTACCTTGGCCTCGCGCGAATCGAGTTGGCTACCGTTGGCATTGAGCCGTGCGTCGGTAGACAGCAGCAGGCCGGAACCGGCTCGAATGGCGGCGCCGTGTTCCGTTTTGAGTTCGGCACCGAATCCGACAGGGCTGAGACGCTGGTTGTCGCTCTGGTGACGCAAATGCCCCATGTTCAGTTCGGCAGTGCCTTGGTGCGGGTTGGCATGGCGTTGCAGCGCCACGCGCGACTGACCCGCCGTATCGTCAAATACCAGTTGGCTGTAGGCACCTGCGCCATTTTGACTGGTGTTCATTGCCTGTGTCTTGAATCCCGACAGCACAGCTGGATGCGCGTGCGCGCCAGAGTCGCCTGGGAACCATGCTGGCGCGTTGCCAGTCGAAACGCCGGCACCCTGTGCCACCTGATTGTGCTGGGCGTTGTCCTGGCCTTTGCCGTTGTACAGGCTGCCAATGACCACTGGACGGTCAATGTCGCCGTCAAGGAAATCGATCACCACTTCACTGCCGATGCGTGGCACGGCGACCGAGCCCCAGTTGGCGCCCGCGACCGGCGCCATCGGCGTGGATATGCGCACCCATGTGCCGGCCTTTTCGTTTGCGGACGCACCTGCCTGCCCCTCGGGCGAAGGATGGTTCAGGCGGCTGTGGCTCAGATCGCTCTCACCCGTTCCACGTTGCCAATGGAACTGCACCTTGATGCGATGATCACGATCCGTGTAGGTTGCCGCGCCGGCTGGTCCGACCACGATTGCGGTCTGCTGTCCATGGACGGTGGGCCGCGGATTCAGGAGTTGGCCATGTCCATCCTGCCCCCTGCTGCGATAGGGTGCCTTGCTGCGGATGGCATCGATGCGGTTGCGGTAGACGGGACGTTCGCCCTTCTCCGCGCCCACTGCATGCAGACTATGCTTGCGCTCTTTCTGAATAAGGACGTCGAGTACGCTCTGGCCCAGTCGTTCGGTGATTTCTGTCTTCGCCTCGGTACTCAGGTTATTATGGGCGAGGTGCACCACGCGCACGATGACGAAGGTGCGTGCGTCGTCGCCGCCGCTGACACTGGCAGCATCGAGTTGCGATTGCCCATGGAGAGTGATGGTCGTGCCCGCAGAGAGCGTGCGCACGGTACCTGCGCCGATGTGCGTCTCACGCATCGCGTCCAGCGCCTGCATCTGGTTGTCCGCGATACGCTGGCCCTGCTTCATCGACTCGTAGGCGTATGCGCCGGGAGTGTCGCGGCTGACCAGCGGGTTTCCGCCATCACCATTGGCGCTGACCGAGCTCACCGGGCGCGATCCGGTCGTGCGGTAATCCCAACTCGACAACTCGATGGCGTTCGTTTGCAGGCGCACGCTGGTGCGCCAGCGGTCCATGCTGTCCTCTTTCATCACGGCGCCAGGCTGCGTGAAATTGATCGTGGCCTGAGCATTTGGTTTGAAACAGCCATTATGGTCGGCGATGACCATGGTGTGGGAGCCAAGGATGGCGCTTTCAGCATTGCCGATGTGCTCGAAATAGTAAAACAAGCCCTCTTCCCGCATCAGGCGTTCGGCGAACGCCATATTACTTTCCTGATACTGGCAAGTCAGCGATCTGATCGGATACACGTCTCTGTCGAGGATGTCGTAGCGCCACGCCGGCACCAAGGGCCCCACGTTCTGCCAACCACCGAAGATCGCATCGAGGATGTCGAATACAGTTTTGTCTTGGAATATTCGGCTATCGCGGCCATGAGCCAGGAATGCGTACCAGGGGCCAATTGTAAACACATAGCGCGCGAAACCGCCGTCAGCACCGGCCCGTTCGGCCGACGTGATATGGCCATGGAATGGGCGTTTGTCATCGCGACTCGTGGCCGTGAGCAGTTCAAGCAGAACCGGCTGCCCGTGCAACGATTTGAGAGACATTCCCGCGTCGGTCGAGAGCGCAGTGACCTTGAATTCATAGCACTCGCTAAGTCCTTCCTCGCCGCGAAAGCATTCGGCAAGAAGCTTGTCGCGGCCAATAGGCGTGCTGAACGCAAGCACGCGTGTATCTTGAGTGAAGCTGTTGAGCAGCGCTGACATAGGGGGAGATGCTCCTGGGATGCGAATCGATCGCATCTTGATATTGGGGTCGAAAAATCCAAGTCTGCATTAGATCACAGAAATGTTATCTTTCTAATTACATTAGGCGATCCAGTTTGCTTGGCGTCAAGAACTTTGGGTATTGGCCCACATGCAACTAGAGAACGCGAACAGGTGCCCAGACAACGGATCTTGATGCATGACATCTTTCGCTAGTGCGTGGAGACCGTCGAACGACAGGCACGTGTTGACCGGCTGGCGTCGCATACGGAACGCAACTCGTTGTGCGTAATCTCATGCAGCAGGAGACTGCCAAATGGGCGTTTCAGATCGCGTTCGTACGCCAAGTGAGTCCCCTTAAAATACCCACGAAAAAGCGTGCTTGGCTCTGCCATGGGATGCTTGGGTTTGCCAAACAAAATAAAAAAAGCCCCTGAAAAATCAGGGGCTTAGCTGTTTCAATGACCCGGCGTTACCTTACGCTGCCGGATGGGAGACTATTCCCACTCGATGGTCGCCGGCGGCTTGCCCGAGATATCGTAGACGACACGGTTGATGCCGCGCACTTCATTAATGATGCGATTGGAGACCTTGCCCAGCAAGCTGTGCGGCAGGTGCGCCCAGTGGGCCGTCATGAAGTCTTGCGTTTGCACGGCGCGCAGGGCCACCACGTATTCGTAGGTGCGGCCATCGCCCATCACGCCCACCGATTTGACGGGCAGGAAGACGGCAAACGCCTGGCTCGTCGCTTCGTACCAGTTGGTCGGCACGCTATCCTGGTCGAAGCCAGGCACTACGACCGGCTCATACGGCGTGTTGCGCAGTTCTTCGATGAAGATGGCATCGGCGCGGCGCAGCAGGTCGGCGTAGTCTTTCTTGACTTCGCCGAGGATGCGCACGCCCAGGCCTGGGCCCGGGAATGGGTGGCGGTAGACCATGTCATGCGGCAAGCCCAGGGCCACGCCGAGTTTACGCACTTCGTCCTTGAACAGTTCGCGCAAGGGTTCAAGCAACTTGAGCTTCATGGTGTCCGGCAAGCCGCCCACGTTGTGGTGGCTCTTGATGGTCTGGCCTTTCTTGCCCTTGCCGGCCGATTCGATGACGTCCGGGTAAATCGTGCCTTGCGCCAGCCATTTTGCGTTGACCAGCTTGCCCGATTCGACCTGGAACACTTCGACGAATTCGCGGCCGATGATCTTGCGCTTTTGCTCGGGGTCGGTCACGCCGGCCAGGTGGCCCATGAACTGCTCTTCAGCATCGACGCGGATGACTTTCACGCCCAGGTTCTTGGCGAACATGTCCATCACCATTTTGCCTTCGTCCAGCCGCAGCAGGCCATGGTCGACGAAGACGCAGGTCAGCTGATCGCCGATGGCGCGGTGGATCAGCGCTGCAGCGACGGACGAATCGACGCCGCCGGACAGGCCCAGGATGACGTCATCGGTACCGACTTGCGCGCGGATTTTTTCCACCGCTTCGCTGATGTAATCAGGCATGTTCCAGTCCGACTTGCAGCCGCAGATTTCATGCACGAAACGGCCGAGCATGGCCTTGCCCTGCACCGTGTGCGTCACTTCCGGATGGAATTGCACGCCGTAGAACTGGCGCTCTTCATCGGCCATGGCGGCGATCGGGCAGCTCGGGGTGTTGCCCATCAGCTTGAAGCCTGGCGGCATTTCCAGCACCTTGTCGCCATGGCTCATCCACACTTTCAGCATGCCGTGGCCTTCGTCGGTGACGAAGTCGGCGATACCGTTGAGCAACTTCGTATGGCTGCGGGCGCGCACTTCGGCGTAGCCAAATTCGCGCACCAGACCGTTTTCCACCTTGCCGCCCAATTGAGCCGCCATGGTTTGCATGCCGTAGCAGATGCCCAGCACGGGCACGCCCAGCTCGAACACGGCTTGCGGCGCGCGCGGCGAGTCGCCGTCCAGGGTCGAATTGTGGCTGCCCGACAGGATCACGCCGGCGGCGCCATAGTTGCGCACGAATTCGTCGCTGACGTCATACGGGAAGACTTCGGAAAACACGCCGGAATCGCGCACGCGGCGGGCGATCAACTGGGTGACTTGGGAGCCGAAATCGAGAATGAGGATTTTAGAATGCATGGTCGGAGCTTTATTCAAGGTCAATTGCAAAACCGGCGCACTGGGCGCCGGTCTGGACTTTCGTTACCGCTTACTCGGAGCGATAATTTGGCGCTTCTTTCGTGATCTGCACATCATGGACATGCGACTCGCGCATGCCGGCCGAGGTGATTTCCACGAATTCCGCTTTTTCGCGCAGTTCGTCGATGGTGGCGCAACCGCAGTAACCCATCGATTGACGCACGCCGCCCACCAGCTGGAAGATGATCGCCAGCACGCTACCCTTGTAAGCAACGCGGCCTTCGATACCTTCAGGCACGAACTTGTCGGCCTTCATGGTGGCGTCCTGGAAATAGCGGTCAGCCGAACCATCGGACATCGCGCCCAGCGAACCCATGCCGCGATACGATTTGTAGCTGCGACCCTGGTACAGGATCACTTCGCCCGGTGCTTCTTCCGTACCGGCAAACATGGAACCCATCATGACGGTCGAGGCGCCAGCGGCCAGCGCTTTCGAAATATCGCCCGAGAAGCGGATACCGCCGTCGGCGATACATGGCACGCCCGTGCCTTCCAGTGCTTCGGCGACATTCGAGATGGCCGTGATTTGCGGCACGCCCACACCAGCGACGATACGCGTGGTGCAGATCGAGCCAGGGCCGATGCCGACCTTGACCGCATCGGCGCCGTATTCCACCAGCGCCTTGGCGGCGGCGGCGGTAGCGATGTTGCCGCCAATCACTTCCACTTGCGGGTACTTGGTCTTGATCCAGCGTACGCGGTCGAGGATGCCTTGCGAGTGACCGTGGGCCGTGTCGACCACCAGCACGTCGACACCGGCGGCGACCAGCAGGTCGATGCGTTCTTCATCCTTGGCGCCGACGCCGACGGCAGCGCCGACCAGCAGTTTGCCCTGGCTGTCTTTCGACGCGAACGGGTGCGAGGTCGACTTCTGGATATCCTTGACGGTGATCAGGCCGCGCAGTTCAAACGCGTCGTTGACGACCAGCACGCGCTCGAGGCGGTGCTTGTTCATCAGGCGCTTGGCTTCGGCCGTATCGGCGTCTTCATTGACGACCACCAGCTTTTCGCGCGGGGTCATCTTGGCGGAGGCTTCCGCGTCGAGTTCCTGCTCAAAGCGCAAATCGCGGTTGGTGATGATGCCGACGACTTCCTTGCCCTTGACGACAGGGAAACCGCTGATGCCGTATTGTTCCGTCAGCGCGATCACGTCGCGGATTTTCATTTCCGGTGGAATCGTGATCGGATCACGCAACACGCCAGCTTCGAAACGCTTCACGCGGGCCACTTCACGCGCCTGGTCCTTCGGATTCAAATTCTTGTGGATGATGCCGATGCCGCCTTCCTGGGCCATCGCGATCGCCAGACGGGCTTCCGTCACCGTATCCATGGCTGCGGACAGCAAGGGAATATTCAGGGTGATATTGCGGGTCAGGCGAGTTTTGAGGGACGTATCGGCGGGCAGAACGTTGGAGTAGGCTGGGACGAGCAGCACGTCATCGAATGTGAGTGCTTTTTGAAGTAGACGCATAGCATTTCCTATTGGCGCAAAAGCAGATTATACAGAAAAAAGCACCCTCCGTCCTTGCAGCATAGAAAAGATATTTGAAAATAGCAAAAAATGGCGCTCGGCCGGCAGCGGCCAGGCTGCCGCCACCCCTGCCCGCTCAGCCCTTGGCAGGCTTGCCGCCAGCCCGGCGCCGGCGCGCTTCTTTCGGGTCCGCTTGCAAAGGCCGGTACACTTCCACGCGGTCATGCTCGCGCAGGATGGTATCGAGCGGCTTCTTCTTGCCATAAATGCCAACCATGTTCACGGCCAGGTCGATAGAGGGGATTTCCCGCAGCAAGCCGCTCTGCTCTACCGCCTGCCCGATGGTGGTACCCGCAGGCACCGTCAAGGCACGCAGAAAGCTGCTGTCAGGCAAGGCGTGACAGACTTGTACCGTGATGCCCGCTTCAGCCATACACCGTCTCCGCGCGCTTGCAGAAGGAATCGACCATGCTGTTGGCGATCATGCCGAAGACGGGGCCGATGATCTGTTCCAGTACGCGGCTGGAAAACTCGTAGTGCAGGTCCAGCTCGATCTTGCACGCATCGTCGCGCAGGGCCTTGAAGGTCCACACGCCGTCGAGGGTCTTGAAAGGACCGTCCACCAGCTTCATCTTGATGGAAGTCGGCGGCACGTTCTCGTTGGACGTGGTGAAGCTTTGGCGCACGCCGTGGTAATGTATGCCCACGCTGGCGACGACCGTGTTCTCGCCCCGCTCGCGAATCTCGACCGCACCGCACCAGGGCAGGAATTTGGGATAATCCTCTACCGCCGCCACCAGCGCGAACATTTGTTCGGCGCTATAGCCGAGAAAAACTGATTTATGTACTACTGCCATTGAAGAACCATTTGCTATGATGTTGGATACATTTGATTTTATCGCGCTTGCGCGAGACAGTAGTTTAACCGACCCGCGCACATTTACCATCTCATGACCATAGCAGACAACAGAAAAGCCTTCCACGACTACTTTATCGAGGATCGCTACGAAGCCGGCATCGTGCTGGAAGGCTGGGAAGTCAAAGCCATCCGCGACGCCCGCGTACAAATCAAGGAAGCCTACGTCGTCGTCCGCGGCGATGAGCTCTTCCTGTTCGGCGCGCATATCAGCGCCCTGCCGACCGCCTCCACCCACATCCACCCGGAAGCCGTACGCACGCGCAAGCTGCTGCTGCACCGCACGGAAATGGATAAACTGATCGGCAAGGTGGAACGCTCCGGCTATACCCTGGTGCCGCTCAACCTGCACTACAAGGGCGGCCGCGTGAAATGCGAAATCGGCCTGGCCAAGGGCAAGAAGCAACACGACAAGCGGGCAGCGGAACGCGACCGCGATGGCGCGCGCGAAGTCCAGGCGGCAATGAAGTCGCACCGCCGCTGATACGGCACTACGCGCAGCGTGCTGCGCCAACACCATCAAGCCCGGCTATATGCCGGGTTTTATTTTGCCGGTGCCTGCGGCAAATGAAAAGCATGGCGCGACGGGATGAAAACAGGAGAAGGAAAGAGATACGGCGGAAATAAGACTGGTATGGGCGAAAATACCGGGGAGATAAGCGATGCGAATCCGCTTTGCCTGTCTGGCCAAAGACGATAAATCAGGAAAGTTCCGGATGCTTGCATGCTGCCTTGTACTACACCTGTACTACTCCACAGGACAAGCATCCGAATGAATGGCGTATTACATTACACCTTCAGCAGATCACGCGATTTGCCCGCATCGGTCCACTCTTTGACCCATTTCGGTTGACGGCCACGGCCAGTCCATTGCTGCGTCGCATCATCCGGATTGCGATAGCGTACTGCGACCGTGCCGGTTTTAGCGCGGATACCCGTGCCAACCAGATCTTTGACGGAAACGCCAACGCTTTGGGCAATTGCCAGGATTTGCTCGCGCGCTTTGGACAGATCGTCCTGTTCGCGTTTCTTCATTTGCTTCTTGATGTCGTCCTGCAAGGTGCGCAGTTCGGACAGGGATAAGCTGGACAGATCCATGATATTTCCTTGTGTGAGTTGAAAAATATAACTGAACAGTTAAATTCTATCCAATTGTAACGCGACTGAGGTGATTTTTCTTCAGATTTGATTGTTTTTTACAATTCTTTTACCAAAAAACCGACTTCCCTGGCTTTCGAACACTGCAAACCTTCAATCCCCGGAACATCCATCGCGCGCAAACAGTCTGCGCAAGCGTCCCTGCTTTGGGCGGCGGCGATTCAATACAGCGCCATCTGCAGTATTTATTTTGCAGCACTTTTTGTTTCATTGCAATTTATAGTAATTATAAATAGCAATTCAAAATATACATGGGAGCAATACTATCGCCAATTCTGCATCGACTACCAAGCACTCCCCACGCATCCGTCGCGCATATTGGCGCAATCATCGCCACGCATGCGCAGCAGATTCTACTTCAATCAAAAAGATAAGCGTCGCACGACAGCATATAATCCCCAAAGTGCGCACAGCATAGCATAAAGAAAATATTTCAACGTTATGGATTCAAGCGCAGATACGCGAGCCCGGCTGCCGACATATATTCCAGTAGCGCAAATGAAAACTGCCCGCAATACGGCGGGCAGTTTTTGACGACAAACTTGCTACGGATTTGCTATTCACCCATCCAGCGGCAATCAGGGAATCGCCACGCCGCCTTTCGGCTTCTGCGTTTTCACCACCTGCATCGCGGTGGCAATCAAGCCGCTCATATCGCCCAGATTGGCCGGCACGATAATCGAGTTATTTGTTTTCGCCAATTGCGCGAACGCGCCCACATACTGCTCTGCCACTTTCAGATTGACGGCATCTTCCCCGCCCGGCTCCCGTATGGCCGCCCCCACCTGGCGCAGCGCCTCGGCGCTGGCTTGCGCCAGCGCGACGATGGCAGTGGCCTGACCTTCGGCACGGTTGATCGACGCCTGCTTTTCGCCTTCGGAGCGGGCAATGGCCGCTTCGCGCTCACCGCTGGCGATATTGATCTGCTCCTGCTTGCGCCCTTCCGAGGCGGCAATCAGGGCGCGCTTTTCGCGTTCGGCCGTAATCTGTGCCTGCATCGCATGCAGGATTTCCTTGGGCGGCGTCAAATCCTTGATTTCATAGCGCAATACCTTGACGCCCCAATTCGCCGCCGATTCATCGATGGCATTCACGATGGCCGTATTGATATGGTCGCGTTCTTCAAATGTCTTGTCGAGTTCCATTTTACCGATCACCGAACGCAAGGTCGTTTGCGCCAGTTGCGTAATGGCGGCAATATAATTCGACGAGCCATATGAAGCACGCATGGCGTCGGTAATCTGGAAATACAGAATGCCATCGACCTGCAATTGCGTATTGTCGCGCGTAATGCACACCTGCGGCGGCACGTCGAGCGGAATTTCCTTGAGCACGTGCTTGTAGGCGATGCGGTCGACAAAAGGCACGACGATATTCAGGCCAGGACCCAATACCGCATGGAACTTGCCCAGGCGTTCCACCACCCAGGCATGCTGCTGCGGCACCACATTGACCGTCTTGAAGACAAATACCAATGCCAGCAATAACAAGATCAGCGACACGCTTCCAGTGCTTACTTCCATAATCTACTCTCCAGGTTATTCAACAATCAAACGGCTGCCACGCACGGCACGTATGGTGTAATGACCGGCCTGCGTATCGCTGCCGGGAATCAGTTCCACATCCCACAAGGCGCCGCGGTACATGACGCGCGCCGCGCCATCGACCCAATGCGCGACCGCCACGCTTTGGCCGATATCGAGATTCACATTCGGATCCTGCGCCGCATCGCGCCGCGCCGCCTTGCCAAAACGGCTGCGCCGCAATAACAAAGTGGCCGCCACGCCGACAATGGCCGCCGTCAGAGCTTGCCAGCCACCATTGCCGCCCGCCAGCGCCACCAGTCCTCCGGCACTGATGCCGATGGCGATCATCAGCAAATAAAACGTGCCCGTAAACAGCTCAAGGATCAATACCGCGCCTGCCGCCACAAACCAGCCTACCCATTCAGCCATGATGCCTCCATCTTTGCGAATCCGAAAATAAAAAACCCCGCAGCCTATATAAGCGACGGGGTTTAATGCGTATGACTGCCTGATATTATTCTTGCCAAACACCTATATACAAGCAGTCTAACGCAATTCCTGATGGCGTCAATAGGCAGGGACGAATTAGCGCCGCAGGCCCGGCATTACTCTTCCAGCAGGCTGCGCAGCATCCATGCCGTTTTTTCATGCAAATCGAGGCGCTGCGTGATCAGGTCAGCCGTCGGCTGGTCATTGGCCTTTTCCAGCAAAGGGAACAGGCGGCGCGCCGTGCGCGCGGTCGCTTCCTGCGCCGACACCAGGTGGCTGACCATGTCCAGCGCCGGCGGCACGCCGTCGATTTCCTTGATCGAGGCCAGCTTCACGAATTCCTTGTAGGTACCCGGCGCCGGATAGCCAAGGGCGCGAATGCGCTCGGCGATCAGATCCAGCGCGGCCCACTGCTCCGTGTATTGCGTCATGAACATCAGGTGCAGGGTGTTGAACATCGGCCCCTTGACGTTCCAGTGAAAATTATGGGTCATCAGGTACAAGGTGTAGCTGTCGGCCAGCAGGCCGGACAGGCCTTCCGCGATCTTCGCGCGGTCCGCCTCGGAAATGCCGATGTCGATCTTTGCCACTTTGCTCGGTTTCTTGCTTGCCATGAGAACTCCCGTTTCAATGTATTGGTGGAATCATTTTAGCTGATCTGGCGCAAGCCCATCGAATACTGCCGTGCGCCGCATGGTTATCGCCTGTCCCTGCATGATGGGCATAAAAAAACCCGCTGCCAGGTGAGCGGCAGCGGGTTTTCAGAGGGCGATAAAGATGCTTACGCTTTCAGCGCAGCCAGCTTTTGCCAGGTGTCGATCACCGAGTCGGGATTCAGGGACATCGATTCGATGCCCTGCTCCATCAGCCAGACGGCGAAGTCAGGATGATCGGAAGGACCCTGGCCGCAGATGCCGATGTATTTGCCGCGTGCCAGGCACGCCTTGATGGCCAGGGCCAGCAGGGCTTTCACGGCAGGATCGCGTTCGTCGAAGTCGGCGGCCAGCAATTCCATGCCGGAATCGCGGTCCAGGCCCAGGGTCAGCTGGGTCAGGTCGTTCGAACCGATCGAGAAGCCGTCGAAATGGTCGAGGAACTGGTCGGCCAGGATGGCGTTCGACGGCACTTCGCACATCATGATGACGCGCAGGTCGTTCTCGCCGCGCTTCAGGCCATTTTTCGCCAGCAGATCGATGACTTTCTCGGCCTGGCCCAAGGTGCGCACGAATGGCACCATGATTTCCACGTTCGTCAGGCCCATGTCGTTACGCACGCGCTTCATCGCTTCGCATTCCATGTTGAACGCTTCGGAGAAGTCGGCCGACAGGTAGCGCGCCGCGCCACGGAAGCCCAGCATCGGGTTTTCCTCGTCCGGCTCGTAGCGCGAACCGCCGATCAGCTTCTTGTACTCGTTCGACTTGAAGTCGGACAGGCGCACGATGACTTTTTTCGGCCAGAACGCGGCGGCGATGGTGGCGATGCCTTCGGCCAGCTTGTCGATATAAAACGCTTTTGGCGATGCATGGCCACGCGCCACCGATTCCACGGCCTTTTTCAGGTCGGCATCGATGTTCGGGTATTCCAGGATCGCGCGCGGATGCACACCAATATTGTTATTGATGATGAATTCCAGGCGCGCCAGGCCCACGCCGGCATTCGGCACGGACTGGAAGTCGAACGCCAGCTGCGGGTTACCCACGTTGAGCATGATCTTGGTGTCGAGCTTCGGCAATTCGCCGCGCGACACTTCCGACACTTCCGTTTCCAGCAAGCCGTCGTAGATCTTGCCTTCGTCGCCTTCCGAGCAGACGACGGTGACGAACGTGCCGTCTTTCAGCACGTCGGTGGCATTGCCGCAGCCGACGACGGCCGGCACGCCGAGTTCACGCGCGATAATCGCAGCGTGGCAGGTACGCCCGCCACGGTTGGTGACGATGGCCGAAGCGCGCTTCATGACCGGTTCCCAGTTCGGATCCGTCATGTCGGCAACGAGCACGTCGCCTGGCTGCACGCGCTCCATGTCGGCCGGGTCGTGAATCACGCGCACTGGGCCGGCGCCGATCTTCTGGCCGATGGCGCGGCCCGAGGTCAGCACGGTACCGGTGCTTTTCAGCTTGAAGCGTTCCTGCACGTCGGTCGCCTTTTGCTGCGACTTGACGGTCTCGGGACGCGCTTGCAGGATGTACAGCTTGCCGTCGCGGCCATCCTTGCCCCACTCGATGTCCATCGGACGGCCGTAGTGGTTTTCGATGATGACGGCGTACTTGGCCAGTTCCACCACTTCGCTGTCGTTCAGCGAGTAGCGGTTGCGCATTTCGACGGGCACGTCGACGGTTTTCACGGAACGGCCAGCTTTCGCTTCGTTCGTAAATTCCATCTTCAGCAGCTTCGAGCCGATATTGCGGCGGATCACGGGCGACTTGCCTTTTTCCAGCATCGGCTTGTGCACATAGAATTCGTCGGGATTGACGGCGCCCTGCACCACGGTTTCGCCCAGGCCATAGCTGGAGGTGACGAAGACCACGTCCTTGAAGCCCGATTCGGTATCGATGGTAAACATCACGCCAGCCGCGCCCAGGTCGGAACGCACCATGCGCTGCACGCCGGCCGACAGGGCCACTTCCGCGTGCGTAAAGCCTTTATGTACGCGATACGAGATGGCGCGGTCGTTGTACAGCGAGGCGAACACCTGTTTCATGGCGTCGAGCACGTTGTCGATGCCAACCACGTTCAGGAAGGTTTCTTGCTGACCAGCAAAAGAAGCGTCCGGCAAGTCTTCCGCCGTGGCCGAGGAGCGCACGGCAAACGACATTTCGGTATCGGAATCGGCTACCAGCTTGGCGTAGAACTGGTCGATTTCAGCGGCCAGGCGAGGCTGGAATGGCGTTTCCACGATCCATTGACGGATCTCCGCACCGGCTTGCGCCAGCGAGCGCACGTCATCGATGTTCAGCCCTTCGAGGCGCTGGGCGATGCGTTCGGCCAGCGGCAAGCCGCCGTTGGCGCTATACGACAGGAAATCGCGGAATGCCTGCGCCGTGGTGGCAAAGCCACCGGGCACGCGCACGCCGGCTTCCGCCAGTTGGCTGATCATTTCGCCCAGGGAGGCGTTCTTGCCGCCGACGGATTCGACATCCGTCATGCGCAAATGCTCGAACGAGGCAACATACACCGCGTCCTTGTCTTCCTGCTGTTGCGATACTGCGTTGGTCATAATGACACCCTTACTGATGATAGAAATCTTTACGCGCGGCGCACAGACAGTCTTCTTGTTATTCTTGGCGTCGTGCAGCACAATCATACCGTTGCAGCCATTTTACCTTGTGCGGCGCAAATTGACGACGCACAATCTTGATCCGAAAACCCATGACACAAGAACCACGCCCTCCTCTGCCCTCCGCGGCCCGCACCGTCTTCTTCGTTTCCGACGGCACCGGCATCACCGCCGAGACGTTCGGCCACTCGGTGCTGACGCAGTTCGATCTGCGCTTCCGCCAGATCCGCCTGCCCTTCATCGACACCATGGACAAGGCCTACGAGGCGGCGCGCAAGATCAACGAAGCGTTTGCCACCGATGGCCAGCGCCCCATCATTTTCTCGACCCTGGTGAAGAACGACCTGTCGGCCGTGATCCGCAAGTCCAGCGGCATGCACATGGACCTGATCCAGACCTTTGTCGCCCCGCTGGAGCAGGAGCTGGGCGTGATGTCGACCCATACCATCGGCCGTTCGCACAACATCGTCGACAGCGAGGAATACAAGAACCGCATCGAGGCGATCAACTATTCGCTGGCGCATGACGACGGCCAGTCGCACAAGAACCTGTCCTCGGCCGATGTCATTCTGGTGGGTGTATCGCGCTCTGGCAAGACCCCGACCAGCCTGTACCTGGCCATGCAATACGGTATCAAGGCGGCCAATTATCCGCTGATTCCCGACGATTTCGAGCGCGACAAGCTGCCTTCCGCCTTACTGGAATTTAAGAATAAAATTTTCGGATTGAGCATTACGCCCGAACGTTTGTCGGAAATACGCAACGAAAGACGCGCTGGCAGCAAGTATGCGGCCATCGAAAATTGCCGTTACGAGGTCAACGAGGCGGAAAAAATGATGAAACGCGAGGGTATCCGCTGGCTGTCGTCGACCACCAAGTCGATCGAGGAGATCTCCACGACCATTTTGCAAGAGATTAAGCCGAACCGCCGCGAATATTGAACGCCAGGCAGGAATTGCAAGTGAACATACATGGAAACATGGCACTCACCCCATAAGCAAAAAAAACGGTCCGCAGACCGTTTTTTTACTTTTGGGTTTTCCCGGATCGCCTGATTTCCGGGATGTCTATCTTCGACCCATAAACCATCTGCACGCGGTGAACATCAGAAATAGGTTTGCCTGACACCGTGATGGAAACTCTACCATCTTTAAGTACCGCGTCTTGAACAAAAAAGTGCGACCGTGCTTGCTCTGCAAAAGCCAGCGATCCTTTGTAAGACGCCTTATGGTCAATATTTTTCTTCTTCGCTGTAGCGGCTTCCGGTGCTGCCACATGAACTGTCGGCCGCGAAACGAGCAATCTCTGCAATTTCTCCAGCCGCAGCGCAGCCTTCGACGCGGACGGATCATCACACAAAACCTTTGCAGGATTCTTTAAATGTGTAGTCATCAGACTTCTCCTTTGTCCAACATTGCTGTCAGATAGTCTAGCAGAATATCCCACGATCTGCTGTCGGCGGTCAGGTCGAAATGCATCTCGCGAGGAGTGCCATTATCTGCCCACCACTGTGGCACAATGGCCAAAACCTCCTGGACAGACTGGCAATCTTTCAGTGCATGCAGAGCATTGCGCTGCAGATCAACCCGCATGAGCGGCGCGTCGAAACCGAATTTTGGCCAGACGTCATAGCCGGCCAGTGCGTCCGGATCACCTGCGAGTTCCTTACCGCTGCCGGCAGCAAACAGGGAAATCTTCCTGAAACCATGCCGATATGCCGTTATCGCCATCAGCCCAAATGCCACAGTACAAAAATATTTAGGCGCCAACACATTTAACATTATCCGCTGCACGTAAAGAGATTCGATTGAAACCATTGCGCCGTCATTGTCCATGAAAGCAATCACGGAGTTGGTCTCGTCGTCCCTCGTATACGCATTGCAAAATCTGGCACTAAAACCGGCTGGCGCCCCGTCCTCCTGCTCCGCAAATTTTCCAAAAGCGACGCTAGAGCTATCCGGTATCATCAAAAGCCTGGCCACCGTGGTGCTATCCATGACGACAGCGTGATCCCATAAGCCTCGAATCTCGACTTCTGCAATCGGCTCCCCATGAATGCTGTGGAATCTTCCATTAAAATGCTCAACAGCTATTTTCGTACCCAACAAAAGCTGCTCCATAGCAGTCAAGGTCGTGTCGAAATAGTCATCTGCCATTGCTTTCCCCCTTCATTTCCTCGCGCCAACCTCAGCCGCGCCGCCCGCGCAGGCATGATGTCACCGTCAAGTACGCCCCTGACGCAGCTGCTCGAAGAAGCAGACGGCGGCGCAGGCGGCCACGTTCAGCGATTCGATCTGGCCCAGGTGCGGAATGACCACCTGGTGCGTCGCCATCGACAATAAATCGTCGGCGACGCCCTGCCCTTCATGGCCAAACAGCCAGGCGACCGGTTGGCGCAGGTCGACGTCGTACAGCTGCTGCGTGGCATAGCCGCTGGTGGCCAGGGTCGCCACCGTGGCGCCCGACACGAGCGCCGCCAGGTCGACGTTTTCAAAGATGTCGAGCACGAAGTGTGCGCCCATCGCTGCGCGCAGCACCTTCGGCGACCAGCAGAAGGCCGTGCCGGCGCTGCAGTACACCTGCGTGATGCCGGCGGCGGCCGCGCTGCGCAAAATCGACCCCACGTTGCCCGGATCCTGCAGGTTATCGAGCAGCACGGCCGACACGCTCAGCGGCTGCGTGACGGCCCGCTCCGGCGTCTCGATGAGGAACATCACGCCCACGCCGTGTTCGACCTGGCTCACCGCGTTGTACAGCGCGTCGGGCAAGCCCAGTACATGCGCGCGCTGGCTTTCCAGCTGGCCGACGATCTCCATCACTTCGGGGTTACGCAAGGCGCTTTCGCTGACGATGCATTGCTCCGGCATGCCGCGCAGTTGCAGATACGACTGGCACAGATGCACGCCATCGAGCAGGGTGCGGCCCGACTTGCGGCGCGCCTGCGAACTGCCCGCCAGTTTCAGCAAATCCTTGTATTGCGCATTGTCGCGCGAGGTAATCGTCTTCATGCCGCCACCTCCTGTCCACCAAACAGGGCGATCACGTTGCGCACGGGCGCGAACGAGCGGCGGTGCACGGGCGAGGCGCCGTGCAGGTGCAGGCGTTCCAGGTGCAATTTGGTGCCATAGCCCTTGTGCTGGTCGAAGCAGTACTCGGGATAGGCCGCGTGCAGATGCACCAGGGCCGCGTCGCGCGCCGTCTTGGCCAGGATCGAGGCGGCCGAAATCGAATCGACCTTGTCGTCGCCACCGACGATGGCCATGCCGCGTATCGGCATCACGGGACAGCGGTTGCCGTCGATCAGGGCCAGGGTCGGCACGGTCGCCAGCGCCTCGACGGCGCGGCGCATGGCCAGCATCGATGCCTGCAAAATGTTCAGGCGGTCGATCTCTTCTTCCGACGCTTCGGCGATGGCCCAGGCCAGGGCCTTGGCCTTGATCTGCGGCGCCAGCAGGTCGCGTTTGGCTTCGCTGAGTTTTTTCGAATCGCGCAAGCCGTCGATCGGCTGATTCGGGTCGAGGATCACGGCGGCGGCGAACACGGGGCCGGCCAGCGGACCGCGGCCTGCCTCGTCGACGCCACAGATGATTTCATCGAGCGAGAATGGCAAGTCGTCAAACAGGCCGGGATAGATATTTTTCACGTTGAATCTTTGGTAGGAACTGCGATTGAAACGGTGCTTACTTGCGGTGTGCGGCGATGACCTGCATGACGGCATTCGCGCTTTCCTGCGCGCTGTCGCGCAGCAGGCTGTGATGCATGTCCGTGAAGCGCTGCACCAGGCGCAAACGGCCCGGCACGTCGCTCAGCTGCTGCCACATGGCCTCGGCCAGCGCCTCGGGGCTGGCCGCGTTTTGCAGCAGCTCGGGCACCAGGTAGTCGCGCGCCAGGATGTTCGGCAAACCTATCCACGGCTGGTAGCCCATGTGGCGCATGATCTCCCACGAAGCGCGCATCATCTTGTAGGCGATGACCATGGGCTTCTTGTACAGCGCCACTTCCAGCGACGCCGTGCCGGACGCCACCAGCACCGCATCGGCGGCGCAGATGGCCGTGTGCGAGCCACCGTCGGTGAGCAGTATCTCGACGTCCTGCAAGCCCGCTTCCGCGATCAATTGCAGGAAGTACTGGCGCTGTTTTTCGCCGGCCATGGGCGCGACGAAACGCAGGGAGCGGTCGCGCGCCAGCAGCAATTTGCAGGCGGTCACGAAAGCCACCGTATTGTATTTGAGTTCGCCCGCGCGGCTGCCCGGCATCAGGGTCACGACATTCGCGTCTTCCGGCAAGCCCAGGGCACGGCGCGCGGCCGCTTCGTCGGGCTGCAACGGAATCATTTCGGCCAGCGGATGGCCGACATAGGTGACGGGCACGCCCGCCTTGCGGTAGATCTCTTGCTCGAACGGAAAGATCACCAGCATGTGCGAGACGGCCTTGATGATTTTCTTGATACGGCCACCGCGCCAGGCCCAGATCTGCGGCCCGATGTAGTGCACCGTGGGGATACCGCCTTCCTTCAGTTGCTGTTCCAGCCCCAGGTTGAAACCCGGGTAGTCGGCGCCGATGAAGACGGCGGGACGCTCGGCCAGCAGCTGGTCGCGCAGCGCGTTCTGGATGCCTTTGATCTCGCGGTAGCGGGGGATGATCTCGAACAGGCCGCGCACGGTCAGCTTGTCGAGCGGCCAGTCAGAGACAAAACCCTGCCTGGCCATGTGCTCGCCGCCGATGCCGTGGAAGCGCGTTCCAGGCAGCTGCGGCACGAGGCCGGACAGCAGCCTGCTGGCCAGCAGGTCGCCCGACACCTCGCCGGCGACGATGGCGACGTTGGCGACCGGCAGGCCGCTGGTTTGGTCAGCGGACGATGCCACGCGACGCCACGCCAAGGAATTCGCGCATGGCGCGTATGTGTTGCGCCACCTCGGGCGACGACGCCGCCTCTTCTTCGAACAGGGCAGCCTTGGATTCTTCCAGGGTCAGTCCCGAGCGGTAGATGAGTTTATACGCGGTGCGGATGCCGTTGATCTGCTCGCGCGTAAAGCCGCGGCGTTTCAAGCCTTCGATATTGACGCCGTGGGCTTGCGCCGGATTACCGTTCAACAGGACGAACGGTGGTACGTCCTGCGTCAGGCTGGTGCTCATGCCGACGAAGGCGTGCGCGCCGATCTTGCAAAACTGGTGCACGTTGGCGAAGCCGCTCATGATGACCCAGTCGCCGATTTCCACGTGGCCCGCCAGCTGCGCGTTGTTGGAAAAAATCGTGTTGTTGCCCACCAGGCAGTCGTGCGCCAGGTGCACATACGCCGAGATCCAGTTGTCATTGCCCAGGCGCGTCACGCCGCCACCCTGCACGGTGCCCGTGTTGAAGGTGCAAAATTCGCGGATGGTGTTGCGGTCGCCGATGTCCAGGCGCGTCGCCTCGCCCGCCCATTTTTTATCCTGCGGCTGCGCGCCGATGGAGGAAAACTGGAACAGGTGGTTGTCGCTGCCGATCGTCGTGTGGCCGTCGATGACCACGTGCGGGCCAACCTTCGTGCCAGCGCCGATGCGCACGTGCGGACCGATGATGGTGTACGGACCCACCTCGACCGAGCTGTCGAGCTCGGCCTTCGGATCGATGACTGCCGTGGAGTGGATGGCCGCCATTACTGCCCCGCTGGCTGGCTCGCAGATTGGCTCGCATCCTGCGCGCTGCGGATGGTGCACATCAGTTCCGCTTCCAGCGCGACCTTGCCGTCGACCGTACCGACGGCCTTGTACTTCCAGATGCCGCGCGAAACGCGCAGGATTTCCACGTCCATCTTCAGCTGGTCGCCCGGTTCGACGGGACGCTTGAAGCGCGCATTGTCGATACCGACAAAGTACACCACCGAATTTTCGTCCGGTTTCACGCCCATCGACAGGAACGACAGCAAGGCCGCCGTCTGCGCCAGCGCTTCGATCATCAGCACGCCAGGCATGACCGGCTTGTGCGGGAAATGGCCCTGGAAGAACTCTTCGTTGACCGTCACGTTCTTGATGGCGGTGATGGTTTTGTTCGCTTCCCAGTCCAGCACGCGGTCAACCAGCAGCAGCGGGTAACGGTGCGGCAGCAGCGATTTGATGGCGAGGATGTCGAGGGTCTTTTTTTCAGTAGTCATTTTTCGTCTTGCGTGGTCAGTGTTTTAATTGTTTTTTCAAGCGCGCGGATCTTCTCGCGCATGCTTGACAGGTTGCGCACGATGGCGGCGCTCTTTTCCCAGTCGGCGTTCTTGGCCAGCGGATAGAAGCCCGTGTACTGGCCCGCCTCAAGAATCGAACGCGAAACCATGCTGCCCGAGCCCACGTGGACGCGGTCGGCGATGGTCAGGTGGCCCAGCACCATGGCGGCGCCGCCAAAGGTGCAGTACTTGCCGATGACGGCGCTGCCGGCCACGCCGACGCAACCGGCCATGGCCGTGTGCGCGCCAATGTGGCAGTTGTGGCCGATCTGGATCTGGTTATCGAGCTTGACGCCATCTTCGATGATGGTGTCGGCCAGTGCGCCACGGTCGATGGTGGTGTTGGCGCCGATGTCGACATCGTCACCGATCACCACCCTGCCCGTCTGCGGAATCTTGATATACACGCCGCCTTCGTTGGCAAAGCCGAATCCGTCGGTGCCGATGACGGCGCCCGAATGGATGATGCCGCGCTGGCCAATCACGCAGCGCGCATGGAAGGTGACGTTGGCGAACAACTGGGTACCGGCGCCGATGACGGCGTCGCGCCCTACCACGCAACCGGCGCCGATGACGCAGGCAGGACCGATCACGGCGCCCGCTTCGATCACGGCGCGCGGCCCGACCGATGCGGTCGCGTCGACCTGCGCGCCATCATCAACGATGGCGCTGGCATGGATACCCACGGGCGGCTTGATGTCGTGCAGGGCGGCGAAATACTGCGCCGCGCGCGCGAAATACACATAGGGATTCGGAGTGACGATACGCGCGCCGGCGTACTCGCCGCCGATCAGCGCGTCGTCGGCCGGCGTGAGTATCAGCGCGCAAGCGCCGCTCTGGGCCGCCTGTGCGCGGAATTTGCTATTGCTGAGAAAGCTGATGTGCGAAGCGCCGGCGTCGGCCAGCGGTGCGATGCCTGTAACTTCCAGGTTGGCATCGCCCGCCAATTGCCCGCCGAAGCGTTCGACCAATTCACCTAGTCGAGTGCCCATCGATATACCCTTATAAAAACGCCTGACTATGCCTGTTGCGCGGCGCGATTTGCGGTCTCCGATGCTCACTGTGCTCCAGCACAGCTCCGCTTCTCAACCACAACTCACATCCGCTCGCTACGGCACTGCCAGGCTTGAAACCGTTACTGTTACTTATCCAGCGCCTTCAAAACCTTGTCGGTAATGTCGATGCGCGGGCTGGCCCACAGGGCTTCCTGCAGCACGATGTCATATCCTTCGATATGCGCCATCTGCTGGATGATGGTGTTGGCTTTTTCCGCGATGGCGCTACGCTCTTCGTTCGTGCGCTGGCTCAGGTCTTCGCGGAACTCGCGCTGACGGCGTTGCAGCTCCTTGTCCAGCTCGAAAAACTCGCGCTGGCGCTTGGCGCGCTCCGCCTCGCTCAGGGTCGGCATGTCCTTTTCCAGGGCTTCGTTGGCGACCTTGAAGCGGCTGGCCAGTTCCTGCACGGCCTTTTCACGCGAGCGGAACTCTTCGGCCAGCTTGGCGCTGGCCAGCTTGGCCAGTCTCGATTCGTTATAAATACGTTCGCTGCTGATCCAGGCGATCTTCGACTCCTGAGCCTGCGCCTGCACCGGCAACAGCGAACTCCAGCACAATGCGATCACGGCAAGGGTCTTGGGCAGGGTAGCGGATGCGGTGTTCATGATACTCCATGGTCAAAAAGTAAAAGCTCTCGCCCCGGTTCAGATGGCCGGTTAAAAACCGGTGCCCATCTGGAACTGGAAGCGCTCCAGGCGATCCGTCGGCTTGGCGTTCAGCGGCTTGGCATAGCTCAGTTTGAGCGGGCCCACCGGTGAAATCCAGCTGATGCCCAAGCCAGCAGAATAGCGCAATTGCGACAGACGCATTTTTTCGCCTTCCTGGTAGACCTGGCCGCCGTCAAGGAAACCGAACCAGCGCAAGCTGCGGTCATTGCCCGAACCGGGGAATGGCATCTGCAGTTCCGCGTTGGCGATCAGGCGCGAAGCGCCGCCCAAGGCATCGTTGGTGCTCGGTTCGACCGCGCCCAGCGAGGAACTCAGGTAGCCGCGCACCGAACCGATGCCGCCGCCGTAGAAGTTCTTGAAGACCGGATACACGTGCTTGCCGATGCCGTGGCCGTAATCGAGCTCGCCCTTCAGCGCCAGGGTGACTTTGCTGAACAGCGGACGGAAATACTGGTGCTCGTAGATGGCACGGAAGTACTTCTGGTCGCCGATCAGGTCAGCCTCCAGGTTGACGCGCTGGTAGCGGCCGATCGATGGCGTCAGGGCGCTGTCGCGGCTGTCGCGCTGCCATGCCGCCGTCAGCGGGATGGAATTCGTCGTGGCCGAACCGATGCCGTCGGACGGGCCGCCATTGTCGACCACGTACTGTTTGAAGCGGATCGGGCTGGTGATATCGGTCTCGATGCGCGAGCGCTCGCCGCCGATACCGAAGAAGACGGTATCGACTTCCGAGAACGGCACGCCGAAACTGACGCGGCCACCGGTTTGCTTGATCTTGTAGCTGCCGATGTTCAGCGCCGGCGGTTCCGTCGTGCGCAGGTAGACTTCAAAACTGCGCGAAATGCCATCGTCCGTGTAGTACGGATTGGTTTGCGAAAACGCAATGGTGCGGCTGTAATGGCTGGTATTGAGTTCAATGCCGACCGTGTTGCCGCTACCGGCGAAGTTGGCCTGCGAAATCGACGCCGACAGCGTGAATTTTTCCGATTGCGAGAACGCGCCGCCGATCAGGAAGTTACCCGTTGGTTTTTCCACCACCGTCACGTTGACGTCGACCTGGTCGGTCGTGCCCTGCGCTTCCGGCGTGTCGATGGTCACGTCCTTGAAGTAGCCGAGGCGGTCGACACGGTCGCGCGACAGCTTGATCTTGTTGCTGTCGTACCAGGACGATTCGAACTGGCGGAATTCACGGCGGATGACTTCATCGCGCGTGGTGGTGTTGCCGGCGATATTCATGTGGCGCACGTAGACGCGCTTGCCCGGATCGATGAAAAAGGTGAAACCGACTTCATGCTTTTCGCGGTTGATTTCCGGATTCGCGTTGACGTTGGCAAAGGCGTAGCCGAACGTGGCCAGGCGGTCCTGGATGCGCTTGTTCGTGGCCGTCAGGCGCGCGCCCGAATAGATCTCGCCTTCGCGCATCAGGTTCAGCGCTTTCAGTTCTTCTTCGCGGCCGAACATCTCGCCTTCGAACTTGGTGCCGGCGATCTTGTACTTTTCACCTTCGGTGATATTGATCGTCAGGTAAATGTCTTTTTTATCGGGCGTGATCGACACTTGCGTCGAGTCGACCTGCATCTCGATATAGCCGCGGTCCAGGTAGTAGGACTTGAGCGCTTCGATGTCGCCCGTCAGCTTGGTCTTCGAATATTGATCGGCCTTGGTGTACCAGCTGAACCAGCCGCCCGTGTTCAAGGCCAGCTGTTCGCGCAGCTCCTTGTCGGTGAAGGCCTTGTTGCCGACGATATTGATCTGCTTGATGCGGGCCACGTCGCCCTCGTCGACGGCGAACACCACGTTGACGCGGTTGCGCTCGATCGGCGTGACGGTGGTGGTGATCTTCACGCCGTACAGGCCATGCGACAGGTACTGGCGCTTGAGTTCCTGTTCCGCGCGGTCAACGGATGCCTTGTCGAAAATCTTGGCTTCACCCACGCCGATTTCCTTCAATGCCTTGACCAGCACATCCTTTTCAAATTCCTTGGTACCCGTAAATGCCACGGAAGCGATGGCCGGACGTTCCTCGACCAGCACCACCAGCACGTCGCCCTCGGCTTCCAGGCGCACATCCTTGAACATGCCCGTCGCATACAGGGCCTTGATGGCGGCGATACTCTTCTCGTCGGAGAACGTTTCGCCAACCCGCACCGGCAGGTAGGCAAACACGGTGCCCGCTTCAGTACGCTGGATCCCTTCGACCCGGATGTCCTTGACAGTAAATGGCTGGACGGCCAGCGCGTGGCCGGAACAGATGGCCATGACGGCGGCGCCGATCAGGCTGCGGCGAAAGGAAGGCAAGGCAAAACGAGCAGAATGTAATTTCATTGGGGTTATTCAATGGGTAAATCAATGGACAACATACACAAAAGATTGCTTGTGCGACTCACGCAATGGCATCAACCACCGCCCTAATTCAGCAATCGCAACACGTCATTAAAGACGGCAAGCACCATCAAGGTCAGCAACAAACCGATCCCCAGGCGCTGGGCAATCTCGCCTACGCGCTCCGGCAAGGGGCGTCCGGTCAAAACTTCCAGCGAATAATACAGCAAATGCCCGCCATCCAGAACAGGAATGGGTAGCAAATTCATCACGCCCAGACTGATACTGATGAAGGCAATGAAGCTCAGGTAGCTTACCAGGCCGATGCGCGCCGTCTGGCCCGCGTAATCGGCGATGGTAATGGGCCCCGTCACATTCTTCAGCGAGACCTGGCCGGTGATCATTTTGCCCAGCATTTTCAGGCTCATGACACTGGTATCCCAGACCTTGGTGGACGCCTTGCCCACGGCGGCGAACGGTCCGGAGGCCACGGTGATCATATCCGGCACCTGCCCCAGCTTTGCTTGTATCTTACCAACTGTTACAGCTCCCTCCGCCCCGGCGCCCGGCACGGCGTCCGGCGTGATGGACAGGGTCAGATCCTGGCCCTGGCGCAGGAGCTGCAATTGCAAGGTCTTGCCCGGCGCCTGGCTCAGGGTGGCGATGACGGCCGCCACGTCGTGCACGGGCTGTTCGTCGATGGCCAGGATCTGGTCGTTCTTCTGCAGGCCGGCGCGCGCGGCGGCGCCACCGGGCATGATTTCCATCAAGGTGGGCGCGGAACGGGCCAGGGTCAGGCCCAGCTTGCCCAGCACGTCGCCTTCCAGGTCCGTCTCCGTCAGGCTGGCCGTCGGCAAGATCGCTTCCTGCTGGCCGCGGTCGGGACGGCGCACTTCGATGCGGGCCGGCTGCTTGTCGAGGGTAGCCTGGATCAATTCCCAGCGCAGTTCGGACCAGCTGGCCACGGCCTTGCCATTCACCGCTTCAACCGTATCGCCGCTGCGCAAGCCGGCCGCATGGGCGGCCGTCTCTTCGGCCACGGGACCGAGTTTACTCGACGGCTCTTCGATGCCATGCATGAACAGACCCGCATACAGCACGATGGCGACGAGGAAATTGGCCAGCGGGCCGGCGGCCACGATGGCGATGCGGCGCCACACGCTCTGGCGCGTGAACTCGCGGCGCAATTCGCTTTCCGGCAAATCGCTGAGGTCTTGCGCGCGGCTGTCGAGCATGCTCACATAGCCGCCCAGCGGCAGCGCGGAAATCGCCCACTCCGTCTGGTCCTTGCCAAACTTGCGCGAGTACACCACTTTTCCCATGCCGATCGAGAAACGCAGCACTTTGACGCCGCACCAGCGCGCCACCAGGTAATGCCCCAGCTCGTGCAAGGTGATCAGCGAGCCCAGCGCAACGATGAACGCCAGCAAGGTGGTAATCAAGGTCATGCGGCCAGCCTTTGGGCGATGTACGCTTGCGCGGCCGCTCGGGCCAGGCGGTCCTGCTCCATCACGGCTTCGATGCTGGACGCGGCGCCGTGCGGCACCGTCTCGATCACGTGCGCGATGACCCGGTCGATATGGCGGAAACCGATCCGTTCGTCAAGAAACGCTTGCACGGCCACTTCATTGGCCGCGTTCAGCAGGGCCGGCGCCGTACCGCCCGCCCGCAAGGCGTCGAAGGCCAGCGCCAGGCAAGGGAAACGGCGGAAATCGGGGCGCTCGAACTGCAGGGTCGCCACTTGCGCCAGGTCCAGTTGCGCCACGCCGGAAGCGATGCGCCGCGGATACGCCAGCGCGTGCGCGATCGGCGTGCGCATGTCCGGATTGCCCAGCTGGGCCAGCACGGAACCGTCGATGTACGACACCATCGAATGGATCACGCTTTGCGGGTGGATCAGCACTTCGATCTGCTCGGCCGGCGCGCCGAACAGCCAGTGCGCCTCGATCACTTCCAGGCCCTTGTTCATCATGGTGGCCGAATCGACGGAAATCTTGCGCCCCATGGCCCAGGTCGGATGTTTGCAGGCCTGGTCCGGCGTGACCGCGTCGAGCGTCTCGACGTCGCGCGTGAGGAAGGGACCGCCGGAAGCGGTGAGCACGATTTTCGCCACGCCGGCGGCGCCCGGCGCGCGGCCATGGGCGTGCGGCATGCATTGGAAGATGGCGTTGTGTTCGCTGTCGATCGGCAGCAGCACGGCGCCGTTATCGTGCACGGCATCGATGAACAGCTGGCCGGACATCACCAGCGCTTCTTTATTGGCCAGCAATACTTTCTTGCCAGCACGCGCCGCCGCCAGGGTGGGCGCCAGGCCGGCCGCGCCGACGATGGCCGCCATCACACCCGTCACTTGCGGCGCGCTGGCGATGGCGCACAGGGCGTCCACGCCGTACTCGACCTGCGTATCGACGCCCTGCCCGCGCAGCAAGCGCGTCAGTTCAAGGGCGGCATCCGCCGTGCCGACGACGGCGCGCTGGGGACGGAATTGCAGACACTGGGCGGCCAGCTCAGCCACACGGCTGTGCGCGCTCAGCGCATACACGCTGTATTGCTCCGGATGACGCGCGAGCACGTCCAGGGTGGACACGCCGATCGAGCCGGTCGCGCCAAGGATGGTGAGGTATTGCATGAGTTTCCTTAAAGCCAGCTGGCCACGAGGGCGGCAAATGGCAGGACCGGGATCAAGGCATCGATACGGTCGAGTACGCCGCCATGGCCAGGCAGCAGGTTGCTGCTGTCCTTGATGCCGGCGCGGCGCTTCAATTGGGATTCGAACAGGTCGCCGACGATGCTGGCGGCGACGATCAGCAGCAGCACCAGCAAGGCCACCGGCCAGCCGCGGCGCAATTGCAGCTGCACGGCAAAGGTGTCTTGCAAGACCGGCAGCGATGGCGCGGCCACGATGGTGATGGCGGAGATGACGAGCACGGCGATACCGCCGCCGATGGCGCCTTCCCAGGATTTACCGGGGGAAATACTTGGCGCCAGCTTGCGCTTGCCGAAAGCCTTGCCCGAGAAGTAGGCGCCGATATCGGCGATCCACACGAGGGCCATGACGGACAGCAGGTACAAGGGGCTATGCAGGAACAGGGCGATGATGGCAACAAAACAGCCGACGATGGTCACCGGGTACACCAGGCTGAGCAAGGTATTGCCCAGGCCTTCGGTGGGCGGCAAGCCCGTCGCCAGCGAGGGCACGAAGCGGATCAGCCAGATGGCCACGCACAGGGCGAACCAGAAATTGAGCTGCGCCATGCCGTTGCCGACAAAAAACGTATATGCGAAGGCGGCGGTCCAGATGGCGGCAATCAGCAGCGCCTGGCGATTTTTGAAGATGCGGAAGCTTTCCCAGATGGCGGCGCCGAAGAACGCCGTGGCGATCACGGCGAAGGCGGGGAAATAATTCAGATACAGAACCGGCAGCAAGACCGCCAACAAGACCAGGGCGGTGATTATCCGTGTTTTCAGCATCAGTTTGTCTTTTCAGTTAATTGCGCGCTGGTACGGCCAAAGCGCCGTTCGCGCTGCTGGTAAGACGCGATTGCCGCGTCGAGGCACTCGTCATTGAAGTCGGGCCAGAAAGTCTCGGTGAAAAACAACTCAGTGTACGCCAGTTGCCACAGGAGGAAATTGGAAATGCGCTGCTCGCCGCCCGTGCGGATGAACAGGTCGGGCTCGGGCGCGTAGGCCATGGCCAGGTGCGGCGCCAGTTGCTCTTCCGTGTAAGCGTGTGCGGCGGGCTGGCCATTGACTGCCGCCTCGGCCGTCATTTTATTGACTGCCTGCATGATGTCCCAGCGGCCGCCGTAATTGGCGCAGATGGACACCGTCAGGCGTGTGTTGTTCGCCGTCTTGCGCTCCGCATTGGCGATCAGGGTTTGCAGCTGCTCATTGAAGCGCGACAGGTCGCCCACCACCTTCAGGCGGATATCGTTGGCATGCATCTTGACCACTTCGCGTTCCAGCATCGTGACGAACAGGCGCATCAGCATCGACACCTCTTCTTCCGGGCGGCGCCAGTTTTCAGAACTGAAGGCAAACAGGGTCAGGTACTCGACACCGCGTTCGAGGCAAGTCTCGACGATGCCGCGCACGGCGTCGGCGCCCTTGACGTGGCCAGCCACGCGGGGCAGGAAGCGTTTGGTTGCCCAGCGACCATTGCCATCCATAATGATTGCCACATGGCGCGGCACCGTACCGACCTCAGGTACTGCCGTTGTCGAACTCGAATAGATCATGAAAACAAGAATACCAAAAATAAAAGATAGCTATTATGCGCCAAATAGCACTGCCCGGAAAAGCCATGCTTTTCCGGGCAGTGTCGAAGGACTGAAAACTAGACCGTCAGCACTTCTTTTTCTTTGTCGACGACCATCTTGTCGATGTCGGCAATAAACTTGTCCGTCAGCTTCTGCACTTCTTCCGACGAGCGGCGCTCATCGTCCTCGGAGCAGGCTTTTTCCTTGACCAGCTTCTTCAGCGACTCGTTCGCATCGCGGCGAATGTTACGCACGGCAATCTTCGCGTCTTCCGCTTCGCTCTTGACCAGCTTGACCATTTCCTTGCGGCGCTCTTCCGTCAGCGGCGGCGTCGGAACGCGGATCAGGTCGCCCTGTGCCGACGGGTTCAGGCCCAGGTCGGCGTCGCGGATGGCTTTTTCGATGGTGTTGGCCATCTTCTTTTCGTACGGCTGCACACCGATGGTACGCGCATCGATCAGGGTCACGTTGGCGACCTGGGTCAGCGCCGTCGGCGAACCGTAGTAATCGACCATCACGTGGTCCAGGATACCCGTATGGGCGCGGCCGGTACGCACTTTGGCCAGATCGGCCCGCAGTGTTTCCAGCGACTTCGTCATGCGTTCCTGGGTGTTCTTTTTAACGTCAGCTAAGGACATACGCCCTCCTATATCTTGATAATAAATGGGTATTACAATTATTCACTGCAGTGTAAATGTTCGCGCAGTCGGGAGTGCCGAAAACCGTTCAGGGCAAGGCGCAGCGCCGAAGACAGTACTTAATGTACGGCGAGGCGCTGCAACGCAGCCATGAGCGGTTTCTCGGCGCTCCGCTTCCCTTATACGTGAACCAGCGTGCCTTCGTCTTCGCCCATGATGACGCGCATCAGCGCGCCTGGCTTGGTGATCGAAAACACTTTGATTGGCAGTTTCTGGTCGCGACACAGGGCGAATGCCGTGGCATCCATCACTTGCAGGTGCTTGGCGATGGCGTCGTCGAACGTAATCGTGTGGAACAGGGTGGCGTTCGGATCTTTCTGCGGATCGGCCGTGTACACGCCGTCGACCTTGGTGGCCTTCAGGACGATCTCGGCGCTGATCTCGGCACCGCGCAGGGCAGCTGCCGTGTCGGTGGTGAAGAACGGATTGCCGGTGCCGGCGGCGAAGACCACCACTTTACCTTCTTCCAGGTATTGCAGGGCTTTCGGGCGGACGTACGGCTCGACCACTTGCTCGATGCCGATGGCCGACATGACGCGCGCGGTAATGCCGACGTGGCGCATGGCATCGGCCAGGGCCAGGGCATTCATCACCGTGGCAAGCATGCCCATGTAGTCGGCGGTGGCACGGTCCATGCCTTGCGCGCCAGGCGCGACGCCGCGGAAAATATTGCCGCCGCCAATCACGATTGCCAGTTCCACACCCAACTTCGCCACCTCGGCCACATCGGCCACCATGCGCTCGATCGTGGCGCGGTTGATGCCGTAGGGATCATCGCCCATCAGGGCTTCGCCGGACAACTTGAGGAGGACGCGCTTGTAGGCTGGTTTTGACATGAGCTGGGCTCCATAAATGAGGTTATTCGAGTATGACATGGCGCAGCGCCTTGCAGCGCCGGATAGGCGGGAGGAAGCTGCCCATGCCGCCGCCCGGCACGACAGGTGCGGGCGGGCCAAAAAAACGGGCCTCTCGGCCCGCTTTACTTACGCTCCCTGGGAGGCAGCCATCTGTGCTGCGACTTCTGCTGCGAAGTCGTCTTGCTTCTTCTCGATGCCCTCGCCCACTACGTACATGGCGAAACCTTTGACGCTGGTGTTAGCCGCCTTCAGCATTTGCTCAACCGACAGCTTGTCGTTTTTCACGAAAGCCTGGTTCAGCAGGGAAACTTCTTTCAGGAACTTCTGTACGGAACCTTCCAGGCGCTTGGCCAGGATTTCCGGCGATTGCGCTGGCTTGCCTTCGGCGGCCGCTTTGGCTGCGTCTTCTTCGGCTTTCAGTTGTGCAACCGAGCGCTCTTTTTCGATCAGTTCCGCAGGAACTTCGTTCGACGACAGCGACACTGGCTTCATGGCAGCGATGTGCATGGCCACGTCTTTACCCACTTGCTCATCGGCGCCGTCGAATTCGACGATCACGCCAATGCGCGAACCGTGCAGGTACGAAGCCAGCTTGGCGCTGGTTTCGAAACGCTGGAAGCGGCGGATGGTCATGTTTTCGCCGATTTTGCCGATCAGGGCAGCGCGCACGTCTTCCAGGGTCTTGCCATCGAGTGGCAGGGCCAGCAGGGCAGCTACGTCAGCCGGATTGTGTTCCGCTACCAGACGGGCAGCGTTGTTGGCCAGTGCCAGGAAATCGTCGTTTTTCGCAACGAAGTCGGTTTCCGAGTTCACTTCGACCAGGGCGCCTACGCCGTTGGCGATGTAGGTTGCCACGACGCCTTCAGCGGTGATGCGTGCCGATGCTTTCGATGCCTTGCCGCCCAGCTTGACGCGCAGGATCTCTTCCGCACGAGCCATGTCGCCTTCGGCTTCGGTCAGTGCTTTTTTGCATTCCATCATTGGTGCGTCGGTTTTGCCGCGCAATTCGCCTACCATCGCTGCTGTAATCGCTGCCATGTGTTTCTCCTGATTCGGTGAGTCGATAGTCGCGGCCGGGCATGCATGCCTCGCCAGCGGTCACTATCGTTTTTTTGTTAAAAAAAAGGGGGAGCTGCTGCCACCCCTTTTCCCTTACTGCTGTGCTTACAAACGGCTATCTTGCGATAGCCTGGCCATTAAGCCTGTTCGTTAACTTCGACGAATTCGTCGCCAGCGGCTGCTTTAACCATTTCAACAACTTCGTTACCGGCAGCTGCACGGCCTTCGATGATTGCATCAGCAACACCGCGAGCGTACAACATGATGGCTTTCGAGGAGTCATCGTTACCTGGGATCACGAAGTTCACGCCTTCTGGGGAGTGGTTGGTATCGACAACGCCGATGACCGGGATACCCAGTTTAGCTGCTTCGGTGATCGCACCTTTGTGGTAGCCGACGTCCACAACGAAGATTGCGTCAGGAATGCCGCCCATGTCCTTGATGCCGCCGATCGATTTTTGCAGCTTGATCATTTCGCGGGAGAACATCAGCGCTTCTTTTTTCGACAGCTTCTCGATCGAACCGTCTTCGATCATCACTTCCATGTCTTTCAGACGCTTGATCGAGGTTTTGATCGTTTTGAAGTTGGTCAGCATGCCGCCCAACCAACGTTGATCAACGAAAGGCACGCCAGCGCGTTGTGCTTCAGCAGCGATGATTTCGCGAGCTTGACGCTTAGTGCCAACCATCAGGATGGTGCCACGGTTTGCAGCCAGTTGACGCACGTGCTTCATTGCGTCCTGGTACATCGCCATGGTTTTTTCCAGGTTGATGATGTGGATCTTGTTGCGATGGCCGAAGATGAACGGTGCCATTTTTGGATTCCAAAAACGGGTTTGGTGACCAAAGTGGACACCGGCTTCCAGCATTTCGCGCATTGTTACGGACATTATTAACTCCAGGGTTGGGTCTGGAATCCGATCAGTCACCATACAGGCACCCTTGTCGACCGGATTCGCGTGTTTATATAAATTAAAGACACTGTTTTACTGCACTGCTTAAAAGAGAATTCAAGCAACCCGGGATTCTACACTGAAATGCCCATTTCATCAAGCCCACGCCGCAAATCGCGCGCGCAGCGACGGCAAGCCTTGCACCACACTGGTGCAAGGCTTATCGACCATCGGTTTTCCCGCAAAAATCACCTGCCAGCCATAGGATGGAGGCGGCGGATGCCGGGCGCCTCGTTTATAATTTCGACATATTTGCAGACTTTTCCTCATACGCTGAGATTCGTCTGTGCTTTTCACCCGAACATCTTGCAGATTGCGAATTACACCATGTCCACCATCCGTATCAATACCGCCGCCGACATCGAAGGCATGCGCGTTGCCGGCAAGCTCGGCGCCGAAGTACTCGATTACATCACGCCTTTCGTCAAGGTCGGCGTCACGACGGGCGAACTGGACCGCCTGTGCCACGAATACATGGTCAACGTGCAAGGCACCATCCCTGCCCCGCTGAACTACTGTCCTCCTGGCTACACGCCCTACCCGAAAGCCATCTGCACCTCCGTCAACGACGTCATCTGCCACGGCATTCCTGGCGACAAGGTCTTGAAAAGCGGCGACTCCGTCAACCTCGACATCACCGTCATCAAGGATGGCTACCACGGCGACAACAGCCGCATGTTCCTCGTCGGCACGCCCACCATCCTGGCCAAGCGCCTGTCGGAAATCACCTATGAATGCATGTGGCTGGGCATCGACCAGATCAAGCCTGGCGCCCACCTGGGCGATATCGGCCACGCCATCCAGCAGCATGCTGAAAAGGCCGGCTACAGCGTGGTGCGCGAATTCTGCGGCCACGGCATCGGCAAGGTCTTCCATGAAGAGCCGCAAGTGCTGCATTACGGCAAACCAGGCACCCTGGAGCGCCTGGAAGCGGGCATGATTTTCACGGTCGAGCCGATGATCAACTCGGGCCGCCGCGAAATCCGCGAAATGAACGATGGCTGGACCATCAAAACCAAGGACCGCAGCCTGTCGGCGCAATGGGAACACACGGTGCTGGTGACGGAAACGGGCTATGAAGTGCTGACCGTCTCACCCGGCATGCCGCCGCCACCCGCCTTGATCCTGAACAAAGCCTGATTCTCCATCCCACGCACCGCCACCCCAGGGCCCAGATGAAAAAGCAAGTTCGGGAACAGCTGAAACAGCAACTGAAAGCCGACCGCCAGGTCGTCATTGCGGCCTTCCAGGCCGACGGCAAGCCTGAAAAACTGCTGCGCAGCCTGCGCCACAGCGTCGATGGCGTGCTGGCGCGTGCCTGGCAGGAAGCGGGCTTGCCGCCAGGCACGGCCCTGGTGGGCGTGGGCGGCTATGGCCGCGGCGAACTGTTTCCGTATTCCGACGTCGACCTGCTGATCCTGCTGCAACAGGCGCCCGATGCCGCCACGCAGGAAAAGCTCGAGGAATTGGTGCAACTGCTGTGGGACCTGGGCCTGGAAATCGGCCACAGTATCCGCACGGTCGATGAGTGTTTGATCGAATCGAAGGCCGACATCACGGTGCAAACAAGCTTGCTCGAAGCGCGCCTCGTGTGCGGCAACGCGGACCTGTTCGCGCAGTTGCAGCAGCGCTACGACGCGGCCATGGACCCGCAAGCGTTCTTTCAGGCAAAAACGGCGGAAATGCGCCAGAGACACGCAAAATACGAAGACACGGCCTTCAGCCTGGAACCGAATTGCAAGGAAAGCCCGGGCGGCCTGCGCGACTTGCAAGTGATTTTGTGGGTGGCCAAGGCGGCCGGCCTGGCCAACTCGTGGCGCACCCTGGCCACGGGCGGCCTGATCACCCTGACGGAAGCGCGCCAGTTGATGGAAAAGGAGCGCGCCTTCAAGGATATTCGCGTGCGCCTGCACCTGCACGCGGGACGGCGCGAAGACCGCCTCGTGTTCGACGTGCAGACGGCGATCGCCGAATCGCTGGGCCTGCAAGCGACGGGCAGCGGGCCGCACATGCGCCGCGCCAGCGAATTCCTGATGCAGCGCTACTACTGGGCCGCCAAGACGGTGACCCAGCTCAACACGATTTTGCTGCAAAACATCGAGGCACGGCTGTTTCCGCAAGACGACGTGGCCGTGCCCATCAACGAGCGCTTCAATGAAGTCAACAGCCTGATCGACATCAGCGCCGACGATACCTTCGAACAATACCCATCGGCCATGCTGGAAGTCTTCGTGCTGATGACGGAACGCCCGGCCCTGAAGGGCATGACCTCGCGCGCCACGCGGGCCCTGTGGCACGCGCGCTTCAAGATCGACGCCGCCTTCCGCCAGGATCCCGTCAACCGCGCCCTCTTCCTGCGCATCATGCAAGCCCCGGTCGGCATCATCCATGCGCTGCGGCGCATGAACGAGATGAGCATCCTGGGGCGCTACCTGCCGAATTTCCGCCGCATCGTGGGCCAGATGCAGCACGACCTGTTCCACGTGTACACGGTCGACCAGCACATTTTGATGGTGGTGCGCAACATGCGCCGCTTCACGATGAGCGAACATGCGCACGAATACCCGTTCTGCAGCCAGCTGATGGCCGATTTCTCGCAGTCGTGGCTGCTGTACGTGGCAGCCCTGTTCCACGACATCGCCAAGGGCCGCGGCGGCGACCACTCGAAGCTGGGCGTGGCCGACGCCACCCAGTTCTGCCAAGACCACGGTCTGTCGGAAGAAGACACGGAACTGGTGGCATTCCTGGTGGAAAATCATTTGACCATGTCGCAAGTGGCGCAAAAGCAGGATCTGTCCGATCCCGACGTCGTCCAGGCCTTTGCGAAAGTGGTCAAGGACGAGCGCCACCTGACAGGCCTGTACCTGCTGACGGTGGCCGACATCCGCGGCACCAGCCCGAAAGTGTGGAATGCGTGGAAGGGCAAGCTGCTGGAAGACCTGTACAAGATCACCCTGCGCGTGCTCGGCGGCGAGCCGCACACGGCCGACCGCGAGCTGAAAAACCGCCAGCAGGAAGCGCTGGCCACCCTGCGCCTGTACGGCTTGCCGCCCGATGCGCACCTGAAACTGTGGCAGCAGCTGGACGTGGCGTATTTCCTGCGCCACGACGCGTCCGACATCGCCTGGCAGACGCGCTCGCTTTATGACAAGCTCGACAGCAAGTTGCCGGTGGTAAAATGCCGGCTGGCGCCCATCGGCGAAGGCTTGCAGGTGGCCGTGTACATTCCCGACCAGCCCGACCTGTTCGCGCGCATCTGCAGCTATTTCGACCGCAAGAATTTCAGCATCCTCGACGCGAAGATCCACACGACGAAAAACGGCTATGCGCTCGACACCTTCCTCGTCACCGAGCAGAACTTCGCCAAGAGCTACCGCGACATCATCAGCCTGATCGAGCATGAGCTGGGCGAGCTGCTGCAGTCGCAAACGCCGCTGCCGCCGCCGGGCAAGGGACGGCTGTCGCGCCTGTCGCGCACCTTCCCCTTCCAGCCGACCGTGGATTTGCGGCCCGATGAAAAGGGTCAATATTATTTACTGTCGGTGGCGGCCAACGACCGCACGGGCTTGCTGTATGCGATCGCCAACGTGCTGACCAAGTACCGCATCAACTTGCACACGGCCAAGATCATGACCCTGGGCGAGCGGGTCGAAGACGTCTTCCTCGTCGACGGTCCCGCGCTCAACAATGCCCGCAACCAGATATTGCTGGAAACCGATTTACTCGATGCGCTGAAAGTCTAAATACCTTCTGCGCAGCGCCTACCCTTACTGAAACTGAAACAACATGACCGAAGAATTATTACGCTTGTCCAAACGCATGTCCGAACTGGGCCTGTCTTCCCGCCGCGAAGCCGATGAATGGATCGCCCGCGGCTGGGTCCGCGTGGATGGCAAGGTGGTGTCCGAGCTGGGCAGCAAGGTCTACCCGAGCCAGAAAGTCACCGTGGAACGCCAGGCGGCGGCCGAACAATCGAAGCGCGTCACCGTGCTGATCAACAAACCCGTCGGTTACGTCAGCGGCCAGGCCGAAGACGGCTACACGCCCGCCGTAGCCCTGATCAAGGCGGAAAACCGCTGGGCGGAAGACCGCAGCCCGGAACAGTTCCACCCGACCCAGCTGCGCAGCCTGGTGGCGGCCGGCCGCCTGGACATCGATTCCGTCGGCTTGCTGGTCCTGACGCAGGATGGGCGCGTGGCCAAGCAACTGATCGGCCACGATACCGATATCGACAAGGAATACCTGGTGCGCGTGAGCTACACCAAGGGCGGCACCCTGCCCGACAGCGAGCTGAAAAAGCTCAACCACGGCCTGTGGCTCGACGGCAAGCCTTTGCTGCCGGCCAAGGTGCGCTGGCAAAATGAAGACCAGCTGAGCTTTACCCTGCGCGAAGGCAAGAAACGCCAGATCCGCCGCATGTGCGAAGCCGTGGGCCTGAAAGTGCTGGGACTGAAACGCGTGCGCATCGGCAAGGTCAAGCTGGGCGACTTGCCGACAGGCCAATGGCGTTATCTGAGCGCGGACGAACAATTTTAAGCTACGACGTCAAGGTGCCATGCAAGACTACAACAGGAATATAGTGATATAAAAACAATTATTGTGATTTACTTAGTAAATATTGCTTTAAACCTATACACTATTCCCCATTAGAACAAAAGAGATACGCTGTCGTGAACGATCCCATCCCCAATCCCCTGCGCAAAGGCGCGCCCAGCCTGGCTGACGTGGCCGAGCCGATGGCGCCCGGCACCAAGCCGCACCATATGAGCGATCCGTGGGATATCGGCGAAACCCTGTGCAGCCTGGCTGACAACGGCGACGCCATTTCCATCTACCCGGCGGGTGGCGAAGACGTCATCATGGCGCGCATTCTGTCCGTGGACGACGACTTGCCGCAATTCGTGCTGGAACTCAATGAGGGCGCGACCCTGCCGCCTGGCGGCGCCACGTTTGTGTCGTGGGTGCAAAGCGCCAAGCTGCAATTTACCATCAATGGCGAATGGGAAGCGTATCCCGAGCGGCCGAACGTGTACCTGACCAACTTCCCCAGCCATTGCCTGGTGCTGGAACGGCGCGAATCGACGCGCCTGGAAACGCCGCTGGGCGTGTACTACCTGGCCGCCTTCGTGCTCGAGGGGCGTCCATATGAATTGCAGCTGTATGATTTCTCGGCCGGCGGCATCGGCATGCGCGCCCATCCGCGCGACACGGTCGGTCTGTACGTGGGGCGCAAGCTGTCGCGCGTGCGCCTGGAACTGGGACCGAACAAGGTCATGATCGCCGACCTGGAAATCCGCCTGTCGCGCACCTTCCGCTCTTTCCTGCTGGGCGAGCAAGTGCAGATCGGCTGCCGCTTCCTGAACCTGACGGATGCCATGCAGGATGAATTGAAAGTACTGCTCGATGACCTGGGCAGCAGCCGCAAGGTGCGCTAGGTTTGCTTCACGCATAAAAAATGGCCGCCCAGCTCATGCTGCGCGGCCATTGTTTTATCGTCGACAGGTATCGGGCGCCTAATCGTCGTCGTTTGGGTCGAGATCGGGGAACATCACCTCGGTATAGCCGAACTGCGTGAAGTCGACGATACGCATCGGATACAGAATGCCGTGCAAGTGGTCCACCTCGTGCTGCACCACGCGCGCATGGAAGCCGTCGCAGTCGCGGCTGATGGGCTGGCCGAACTGGTCCACGCCTTCGTAGTGCAGCTCGCTCCAGCGCGGCACGCTGCCACGCAGGCCAGGCACGGACAGGCAGCCCTCGAAACCCTCTTCCTTGCGTTCCGACAAAGGCGTCAGCACAGGGTTGATCAGCACGGTTTCGGGCACTTGCGGCGCATCAGGGTAACGCAGGTTCTGCTTGAAGCCGTAGATCACCAGTTGCAGGTTGACACCGATCTGCGGTGCCGCCAGGCCCGCGCCATTGGCCGCATGCATGGTGTCGAACATGTCGGCGATCAAGGCATGCAGTTCGGGCGTATCGAATTCACGCACGGGCTCGGCCATGCGCAGCAGGCGCGGATCGCCCATCTTGAGGATTTCACGTACGGTCATTTTGCGTCCAGTGCCGATTGCAGTTCTTGCAGGTAAGTGCGGAAGGCCGCGCCCGTTTCAGGGTGTTTCATGCCCATCGCCGTCGTTGCCTTCAAGTAGCCAAGCTTGGAGCCGCAATCATAACGCTGCCCCTGATAGCGGTAAGCCAGCACGCGCTCTTCGCGCATCAGGGCGGCGATGCCGTCCGTCAACTGGATTTCACCGCCGGCGCCCGTGCCGATATTTTCCAGGTGGCTAAAGATACGGCTGGTCAGCACATAACGGCCCACCACGGCCAGGGTCGATGGCGCCTCTTCGGGCGCAGGCTTTTCCACGATGGCCGAGACCAGTTCCAGGTCGGGCTGATAATTCTTTGCCGAGACAATACCGTACTGCTTGGTTTCCGCGCGCGGCACATCCTGCACCGCCAGCAGCGAGCAATTTTCATACTGGAAGACATCGGTCATCTGCGCCAGCACGGGGCGTACACCCTCTTCCACATCCATGAAGTCGTCGGCCAGCAAGACGGCAAACGGCTCGTCGCCGATCACGGGACGGGCGCACAGCACGGCATGCCCCAGGCCCAGCGGCGCCGACTGGCGGATGTAAATGCAATTGATGTGCTTGGGAATGACGTTTTGCACCATGTCGAGCAATTGGCGCTTGCCAGCCGCTTCCAGTTCCGACTCGAGCTCGTAAGCCGTATCGAAATGGTCTTCGATGGCGCGCTTGTTGCGGCCCGTGATGAAGATCATTTCCGTGATGCCGGCCGCCACGGCTTCTTCCACCGCGTACTGGATCAATGGCTTGTCGACGATGGGCAACATTTCCTTCGGTTGCGCCTTGGTCGCGGGCAAGAAACGGCTGCCCAGGCCGGCGACGGGAAAGACTGCTTTTCTGATTTTTTTCATGGGTCTTTTGTAGTATGTTGAATGGTTAGTCCTGCGCCAACAGGGCCAGCAAGCCAGCCTCGTCGAGGATGGCCACGCCCAGTTCCTGCGCCTTGGCCAGCTTGCTGCCAGCGTCAGAACCGGCCACGACATAGCCTGTCTTCTTCGATACAGAACCGCTGACCTTGCCACCAGCCGCCTCGATCAGCTCCGCGGCCTCGTCGCGGCTCATATTGGGCAAGGTGCCCGTCAGAACAAAGGTCTTGCCGTCCAGCTTGCCGCCAGCGGCTGGCATTTCAGGTAATTGTGACAGTAATTCATTGCGCAGGGCGTCCAGTTGAACCAGCAGCTTGACATTGCTCTCATCGGCCAGCCATTGCGCCAGCGCTTCGGCCACGGCGGCGGGCAAGCCAGCGTGGAAGCTGGCGCCTTGCGCGGCCAGGCTGGCCAGGGTCACGCCCCGCTCCACCAGCTGCTTGCTGCGCGGCTCCGTCAGCTTCGGGATGCCGATGGCTGCCAGCAATTTGATTTCCTCGAGCTGCGTGCGCAGCTTGGCGCTGGGCGCATGTTCGCCTTGCGGCGTGACACCGGCATCGAGCAAAGCCTGCAGCGCCTGCAGGTTCTTTTCCTCGGCAAAGAAGTCGGCGATCGACTCCGCCACGGTGCCGCCGATGTCGGGCAGCACGCGCAGCAAAGCCGCCGGCGCTTTGCGCACATAGGCCAGACTGCCCAGCCACTCGGCCAAGGTCTTGGCCGTCGATTCGCCCACGTGGCGGATGCCCAGCGCGAACAGGAAACGCTCGAGCGGCGGGCGCTTGCTCGCCTCGATGCCGGCCAGCAGGTTTTCCGCCCACTTGGTGGGAATCTTGCCTTGTTGCACTGTCTCTGGCGTCGAACCATCGCGCTCATCGGCGCGCACTTTCATTTCCAGCAATTTATCCAGGGTCAGGCTGTACAGGTCAGCGAGGCCATGCACGTATTCCAGTTCGACCAGGGTATCGATATAACGTTCCCCCAGGCCTTCGATATCCATCATGCGCCGTCCCGCGAAATGGCGGAACGCTTCCTTGCGCTGCGCCGAGCAGAACAGGCCACCCGAGCAGCGGGCAATCGCCTCGCCCTCTTCGCGCACCACGTGCGAGCCGCACACGGGACACGCTTCCAGCATCTTGAACGGCAGCGGCGCCGGCGCCAAACGTTTTTCCAGCACCACGCTCAGCACTTCGGGGATGACGTCGCCGGCGCGGCGCACGACGACGGTATCGCCCACGCGCACATCCTTGCGCAGCACTTCATCTTCATTGTGCAAGGTGGCGTTCGTCACCGTCACGCCGCCCACGGACACGGGCGCCAGGCGCGCCACGGGCGTCATGGCGCCCGTGCGGCCCACCTGAATATCGATGCCCAGCACCTGCGTCAGCGCCTCTTCGGCGGGAAATTTGTGCGCCAGCGCAAAGCGTGGCGCGCGCGACACAAAGCCCAGCTCCTGCTGGTCTTCCGTCGCGTTCACCTTGTAGACCACGCCGTCGATTTCATACGGCAAGGCGGGACGGCGTGCGCCGATATCGGCGTAGTAGGCAAGCAAGCCCTGCGCGCCCTGCACCACCTTGCGCTCTTTTGACACGGGGATGCCCAGGGTTTCGTACCAGTCCAGCAAGGCCGAATGCGACACCGGCATGGCGGCGCCATCGAGGGCGCCGATGCCATAGGCATAGAAACGCAGCTTGCGCTGCGCCGTGATGCGCGAATCGAGCTGGCGCAGGCTGCCAGCGGCCGCATTGCGCGGATTGGCGAATTCCTTCTGCCCCGCCTCGCGCTGGCGTTCGTTCAGGCGGGCAAAATCGCCCTTGAACATCATGACTTCGCCGCGTACGTCGAGCAGTGCGGGAATCTTGTCGCCATGCAGGCGCAAAGGGATGCCGGAAATGGTGCGGATATTCGCCGTCACGTCCTCGCCCGTGGCGCCGTCGCCGCGCGTGGCCGCCTGCACGAACAAGCCGTTTTCATAGCGCAGGTTGATGGCCAGGCCGTCGAATTTCACTTCGGCCGCATACGCGACGTCCTGCGCGTCGAGGCCCAGGCCTTCGCGCACGCGGCGGTCGAAATTGACAATATCGTCGTCGGTGAAACCATTGTTCAGCGACAACATCGGCACCGTGTGCGTGACTTGCTCGAATTGCGGCAACGGCGCCGCGCCCACGCGCAAGGTAGGCGAATCGGGCGTGCGCAAGTCGGGATGGGCCGTTTCCAGCGTTTGCAGTTCGACGAACAGCTTGTCGTACTCGGCGTCGGGAATGGTGGGATTGTCGAGCACGTGGTAGGCGTGCAGGTGCCGATTAAGTTCGGCGGTGAGATCCAGGACGCGCTGGGCGGCGTCCTGGTTGATCGGATCAGTCATTGTTGCGAGATTCTTCAGCTAAATAAACGCAGGGCGCGGGTAGACCCGGCCGGAATGTCGGCCGCGTCCATTTCCTGGTAAAACTCTTGCACCTGGCCAGCGATCTCGGCCAGCGCCGCATCGGACAGGGCCTGGTTGTAATCGTCGACGATGGTCGCGTCCAGGCGGCCCACCAGTGCCTTGGCGCAAGCGACCATGGCGCCAAAACCGTCACGCGCAGGCGCCACGCAAGGCACGTCCAGCAGCAGGGTCAGGCGCGGCGTGGTTTCCTCGGCCAGCGTCACATTCGTCGACAGCGAGAACAGATAGCCGCCGTCGCCGTCCGGCATGACGAAACGGCCGTCCGGACGCACGTCGAAGCCCTGCTTTTCCAGCGCGAACAGCAAGGTGGAAATGGCCCATGGCGCGCCATTCGTGTGCAGGTTCACGCCCAGCTGGGCATCGTGGCCGGCCACGAAGCGGTGCAGATTGCGCGCTTCGGCCATCACTTCCATCATGTCGGGCACTTCCGGCTCGGCGCCTATCTCGTCAGCCACGCCGCGCAGGCGCGTGACCAGTTCCGAGTATTCGAGTTCATTCAGGGCCGTGCTGCGGCTGGCCAGTTGCACGCCGCCCTGCATCTTGGTGTAGACACCGCCATGCGTGATCGGTTCCCAGTCGCCATTCACGTGCAAACCGATGAAGTGGACAGGCTTGTTGCCCACCAGGCGCAGGGTTTGCAGCACGGGCAATATCTTGTCGCCGCGCACGGGCGCTTCCAGCGACAAAGGCAGCAGGCAATCGATGAGCGGGTCGACCAGGCTGGTCGCCTGTTCGCTGGCGGCGCTGACTTCCTGCTGCGCCGGCGCGGCAGGGCTGGCAGGGACAGGATCGGCATCGGCCAGCGACGGTTCCGCATGCACCGGAAAGTCCGGCACGGCGGCGGCAGGCGCTGCGCCAAACGACGGTTCGGCCTTGGCGGCGGGCGCCGCGTCAAAGCGCGGCTCCTGGCGCAGCACGGGTTCCTGGGCTTCGACCGCGGGGGCGTCGCCCTCGCGCATCAGCACGTCGTCGTGGTCGGTGGAAAAGGCCCGTTCCACGCTTTTCTTGGCCTTGTATTCCTGCCATTTGTTGTACGAAAAAACGCCGACGATAAAGACGCCGCCGGCGCCGAACAAGGTAATTTGAAGGTCTGTCATGCTGCTTGTGCCTCGGTTGCAAAATTTGCGGCGGACTCCATGTCCACCGCCACGATGCGCGATACGCCCTGCTCCTGCATCGTCACACCGATCAATTGATGGGCCATTTCCATCGCAATCTTGTTATGCGAAATGAAAAGGAATTGGGTCTGGTCGGACATGCGCTTGACCATGCGGCAGAAGCGTTCCGTGTTCGAATCGTCCAGCGGTGCATCGACTTCGTCGAGCAGGCAGAACGGCGCCGGATTCAGGCGGAACATGGAGAACACCAATGCGGTCGCGGTCAGCGCCTTCTCTCCACCGGACAACAGGTGGATGGTGGCATTTTTCTTGCCGGGAGGCTGCGCCATGACTTGTACACCGGAATCGAGAATCTCGTCGCCCGTCATGGTCAGTTTCGCCTGGCCGCCGCCGAACAGAATCGGGAACAGCTCGGAAAAGTGATGATTGACCTTGTCAAACGTGTCTTGCAGCAAGTCGCGCGTTTCCTTGTCGATCTTGTGGATCGCGTCTTCCAGGGTATTGATCGCTTCCGTCAGGTCGGCATTCTGGGCATCGAGGAAATTCTTGCGCTCGGACGCCTGTGCCAGCTCGTCCAGCGCGGCCAGGTTGACGGCGCCCAGGCCCGTGATGGCGTTCGTCAAACGCGTGACTTCGCCCTGCAGATACGATGGACGCATGTCCGGGTGCAACTTTTCCGTCAACGCAGCCTCGTCGGCGCCCGACTCCAGCAATTGCTGGGCGAATTGCTCCTGGTTCAGGCGCGCGGCCTGCTCCTTGAGCTGCATTTCCATGATCTTGTCGCGCTGCGGCTGCAAGCTGCGTTCCGATTGCGTGCGCGCATCTTCGGACAGGCGCAGCTGCTGCGTAATCTGGTCCAGTTCGTGGCGCGCGTCCGCCAGCGCCCGCTCCTGCGTGGTGCGGCGTTCTAACAGGTCCTGCAAGCCATCGGCCGCCGCGCCGCTTTCCAGGTTGGCCAGCTCGAGTTCGCCCGCCTGCAGGCTGGCCGTCACTTGCTGGGCTTGCGTACTGGCCGTGGCGATATTGCGGCGCAATTCCTCGATCTTCGCGCGGTGGGCTTTTTCCGCGTATTCCGTATCTTTGGCGGCGCGTTCCAGGTCACGCAAGGCTTCGCGCGCCTCGGCCAGACGCTGTTCCTTCTGCAGGAAGTCCGTATGGCCGTCTTCGTGCGCTTCCTGCAGGTTGCCCAGCTCCATGTCCAGCTGTTCGAATTTTTCTTCCGATTCCAGCTTGGTCTGCATCTGCTCCGCTTCCTGCGCGGCAATTTCCGCCAGGTCCGCGCCGATCTGCGTGCTGCGCTGACTAAAACGCGCTTCCACTTCCGACAGTTTCACCACATCCAGCTGCAGGGTATGCACGGACGATGTCAGTTGCTGGATGCGCAGGCGCAAATCGGACAGGTTGCGCGTCAGGGTAGCCACGGCCGCGTCGGCCCGCACGGAACGGGCGCGCGCCTCTTCGGCCAGCAATTGCTGGGCGCGCAACTGTTTGCCGATATTCTCGATTTCCTGCTGGCGGCCCAGCATGCCTTCCTGCTCCGAATCGGCTGCATAGAAGCGCACGCTGGTGGCCGTGACCACGTGGCCCGCGCGGGTGACGAAATAGCCGCCCGGCGGCAATTTTGCGCGTTCAAGCAAGGCTTCGGCCGCGTCTTCCACGGCGTAGGCGTTGTACAGCCAATCCTGCAGCAAGCCGCGCAAGCCCGGATCATTGAGTTTCAATAAGTTCAGGAAAGGCTTGAGGCCCGGCACTTCCGGCTGCGGCAACGGCGCCACGGTGGAAGGCGCGTACAGGGCCAGCTTGGCCGGTGGCGCGTCGGCAAAGAAGGCCTTGGCCCAGTCGATGTTCGACAGTTGCAAGGCCGACGTGCGTTCGCGCAAGATCGATTCCATGGCCGCTTCCCAGCCCGCTTCGATCTGCAGCTTTTGCCACAGGCGCGGCAAGGTGTCGAGCTCGTGCTTTTTCAGCCACGGCTGGACCTTGCCCTGGGTTTGCACCCGTTCCTGCAATTGTTTCAAAGCGGAAAGACGCGCTTCCAGCTGGGCGTTGGCGGCCGTTTCGGCATTCACCTGCGCCTGCGCCTCGGCCCGCTCCTGCTCCAGCTTCGGTTGCTGCTCCAGCGCTTCTTCCAGGTAAAAACCCTGCTCTTCCAGCGTCTGCTGCTTTTCTTCCAGCTGCAGTTTCAGGTTTTCCAGGTGGCTGCTGTCGGGCAAACTCAGGCTGTTCTTTTCCTGCTGCAGGCGCTCGCGGCGCGTGAGCAGGCTGGCCAGGATGTTCGAGGCGTTGCGCTGGTGCGCCGACTCCAGTTCCAGCTGCTGCTGGGCCTGCATGATTCGGGCGCGCGATTCCGTGCTCTTGTTTTGCGCGGCGCGCCAGGCGGCGTCGAGCTCGGGCAATTGCTCGCCCTTCTGCTCGGCCATCATTTGCGATTGCTCCACCTTCGCGGCCAGCTCTTCGAGGTGGAATTCCGCCTCTTCGATCTGTTCCTGGTATTCGCCGCCTTGGCTGTTCCACTGGTCGCGCTGGGCCGTCAGGGTCGCCAGCTGTGCCTGCAAGCGGGCGCGCGATTCGATGACGAACTTGATCTGCGCTTCCAGGCTGCCGATTTCCGCATTCGTCTGGTACAGATGACCCTGCGCCGTATGCAAACGGTCGCCCACGGCAAAGTGCGCCTGGCGCATCTGCTCTAGCGTCAGTTCCACGTTGCGCAGCTTGGCCGTCTGTTCTTCCAGATCCGTCTGCGCCTGCTCCACTTCGCGGAAATAGCGCGTCTGCTCGTTTTGCGCCTCGTTCTTGCGCAGCAGCCACAAGAGTTTCTGCTTTTCTTCCTGGTCCGCCTGCAAGGCGTGGAAACGCGTGGCCACGGCCGCCTGCGCTTCCAGCTTTTCCAGGTTGGCATTGAGTTCGCGCAAGATGTCTTCCACGCGCAGCAAATTCTCGCGCGTGTCCTGCAGGCGGTTTTCCGTCTCGCGGCGGCGTTCCTTGTATTTGGAGACACCTGCCGCTTCTTCGAGGAAGACGCGCAATTCTTCGGGGCGCGATTCGATGATGCGCGAAATCATGCCCTGGCCGATGATGGCGTAGGCGCGCGGGCCAAGGCCGGTGCCGAGGAAAATATCCTGGATGTCGCGCCGGCGCACGGGCTGGCCATTGATGTAATAGGTGGAGGTGCCGTCGCGCGTCAGGGTGCGCTTGACGGCGATCTCGGCGTACTGGCCCCATTGGCCGGACGCCTTGCCATCGTTATTGTCGAACACCAGTTCCACGGAAGCGCGCCCGGCTGGCTTGCGGTGGGTGGAGCCATTGAAAATGACGTCCTGCATCGATTCGCCGCGCAATTCAGATGCTTTCGATTCGCCCAGCACCCAGCGCACGGCGTCGATGATGTTCGACTTGCCGCAGCCATTCGGCCCGACCACGCCCACGAGCTGGCCTGGCACCTGGAAATTGGTGGGATCGACGAAAGACTTAAATCCCGACAACTTGATGGAAGAGAGACGCACGTGTTTTAGAGTTCCTGGCCTATGCTGGCGGTTATATTATGGGTGAACCCGGTTCATACTCAGTTCAGGTGCACGGTGGAGGCCTGGCCACTCACCGCAAAAAAGTGGTTCATCATACCATTTCCTGATACTTTTCTGGCCAAAAACAGCAGCGTCAAGTGCCAGCCGGCACCATCCTAAGGGGCTGGATGGGCATCCTGCGCCAGTTTCCAGTCTTCACGGGAAAAAACACGCTCATGACCGGACAACACCAGGGCCAGTTTTTGCAGCCATTGCTCGGTCGGCATGGGTTCGGCCTTGAAGCTGAGCACCACCATCAGCACCAGACTGGCCAGTGCCAGCGCATGGCTGACGGCAAAATGGACGGCGCCGCGGGCATTCCACATAAAGCCCAGCGCCAGCGCCAGGCCCAGCACACAGCCGCTGACGGCTTCCGACACGCTGTGCGCATGCACGACCACGCGCGAGATGGCCACCAGCACGGCAAAGGCCACGCCGACGAGCACGCCGGCATGGCGCCAGCGCGGTTCGGCCCGCTGCAACAACACGTACATCAGCACGGGAAACACGGCGCCGGCGCGCATGGCGTGGCCGCTGAAACCCGTAAAATCGAGCGCGCTGCTGCCCACGCCCCAGCTCATGAAGGCCAGCTTGGACAGCACCACGAGGGCCAGGCCGCCGCCATACCACAAGCTCCAGCTGAGCACCAGACGCCATTGGCGCGAGACGAGCAGCCACAGGGCGATCGCCACGCCAGCCGGCCCCATCACGGACATGTCGGCCGCAAAAGAAATCCCATTCCACCAAGTCATCGTGCACGCGCTTATTTCATGATCAGCTTGCACTATGCCACGACTCTGCCCTGTTCCGCGCGGCTTTTGCTGTGCTGCAGCGAAGAATTACATTCGATTACAAAATTCCCACGCCAACACCATCCGCCTGGACAGCCTGATGGCGTCAGATATTCGTCAGGCGCCTGCCCTTGGGCGGCGCAAAGTCGCGGATCGATTCGATCATGCCCACTTCCAGCGCCTGGTCGGCCGTCAGGTGCAGGTCGGAATACGCGTGCACCTGCCACTGCTCTTCCGTCAGGTTGACGTGGCCGCGCAGGATGCGCTCGGTGCGCATGTCATCGGCGCGCAAGCCCTCGACGATGATGCTGAGCGCATCGGGGCGCGAACCGGGCGAAGCTGTCGCATGCGACTTGTGCACCATGAAGCGGGCCGTGTCGCTGGCATGGCGGCGCCGCCCCGCCAGGAACAGGGTGACGGCGATGGAGGCCACGGCGCCCGCGTTATAGGTGACGATGTCGAGCGGCAACTTGCTGAGAAAGTTGTACAGACAGATGCCATCGCTGACATAGCCGCCGTTGGACTGTATCAAAATGTGCGCGGTGGTGAGCTTGTCTTCCGTGATGTCGGCCACGGCGTTGAAGACGCGCCGTACCATATCGCTGTTGACGTCGCCCGAGAGAGTAAAGTAACCGTGCTGCTCGGTGTTGTTTTGCGTCTCGCTTTGTGTAGTGTTCATGGCAGGCACCCGCAAGAAAGCCAGGATTTCATCATAGCGCATTCCCGCGCGGCCGGGCGCCCTTTTGCAACGGGCCAGCGCCCCTGCCAGCCCCGCAAACCGGGGCTTTTGCTGCAATTTGGCAACGTCTTTTCAGATTGACAGAAACACCCTGCTGGCATATATTCCTCCCACTTGATCGGGAGAGGGCAACCCAGCGTTGCCGCCGAAGGGGCACTACCCAAAAACTCTCAGGCAAAAGGACCGATCAGGCGGACTGAAGTTGTTGCTTTGGCGACATCTTTAGCTCAACTCTGGAGAGCGGCCGCGGCTATTGCCGGCGGCCCACCGAAGGGGCGCACGGGGCAAGCCCCCGTAATCTCTCAGGTACAAAGGACAGGGGGGTCAGTGATCACGCTGGAAAGCCGTGTTTGGCTATTCTATGTTTTGTTAACTCCCCTATTACCTTCGTCCCGAGGAATCCATGACGCTCAAAGCGACCCCACTCAACAACGCCCACCGTGCCCTCGGCGCCCGCATGGTCGATTTCGGCGGCTGGGACATGCCTGTCAACTACGGCTCGCAAATCGAAGAACACAACGCCGTGCGCGGCGATGCCGGCATGTTCGACGTGTCCCATATGTGCGTGGTCGATATCGAAGGCCCGAACGTGCGCGCCTTCCTGCGCGGCTTGCTGGCCAACAATGTTGACAAGCTGCAAGTGTCGGGCAAGGCGCTGTACTCGTGCATGTTGAATGCCGAAGGCACCGTCATCGATGACCTGATCGTCTACTTCTTCAACGAAAACTGGTTCCGCCTCGTCGTCAACGCGGGCACGGCTGAAAAAGACGTGGCCTGGATGCAGCAGCAAAACACCGCCACCAGCAGCGGCCTGACGATCACCGAACGCCGCAATGCCAACGATCCGATGGCCCTCGTCGCCGTACAAGGCCCGAACGCGCGCGCCAAGGTATGGCAAGTGCTGCCGGAAACGCAAGCCGCCTCCGAAGCCATCAAACCGTTCAATGTCGTCATCGTCAAGGACACGGCTTTCGGCGAAGTGATGCTGGCGCGCACCGGCTACACGGGCGAAGACGGCTTTGAAATCGGCGTGGCCGCCACCCAGGTGGAAGCGCTGTGGAACGCCTTGATCGCCGCCGGCGTCAAGCCGGCCGGCCTGGGCGCGCGCGACACCCTGCGCCTGGAAGCGGGCATGAATCTGTACGGCCAGGACATGGACGAAACCGTCAACCCGCTCGACGCGGGCCTGGCGTGGACCATCGACCTGGTCAGCGAGCGCGACTTCATCGGCAAGGCTGCCCTGCTGGCCAAGGGCCAGAACGCGCAATTCGTCGGCCTGATCCTGCGTGAAAAAGGCGGCGTGCTGCGCGCCCACCAGAAAGTCATCATCGCCGGCAATGACGCCACGGGCGAAATCACCAGCGGCACCTTCAGCCCGACCATGCAGGAAGCGATCGCCCTGGCGCGCGTGCCCAACGGCGTAGCGGTAGGCGACAGCGTGCACGTGGAAATCCGCGGCAAGCAACTGGCCGCTTCGGTCGTCAAGCTGCCTTTCGTGCGTAACGGTAAAATCCTGGCTGCGTAAGCGTATTAGAGCCGCCCGCAAGACCGTACAACCATAATCAATAACGAACACTTACCATCTGGAGCCACACATGAACATTCCTGCAGACCTGAAGTACACCGCTTCCCACGAATGGGTACGCCTTGAAGGCGACGGCACGATCACCGTCGGCATCACCGAGTACGCGCAGGACGCCCTGGGCGACATCGTCTTCGTCGAACTGCCAACCGTGGGCAATACCTACGGCGCCGGCGACGACGCCGCCGTGGTGGAATCGGTCAAGGCAGCGAGCGACATCTACGCGCCGATCGCCGGCGAAGTCGTGGCCGTCAACGACGACGTGGTCAACTCGCCCGAGTCGATCAATGCCGACGCCTACGCCAACTGGCTGTTCAAGATCAAGCCAGCCGACGTGTCGGCCCTGGACGGCTTGCTCGACGCTGCCGCCTATGGCGCCACCACCAGCGCCTAATCGCGTTTGACTCACGGGCCGCGTTTGCGGCCCGTTTGCATTTAATTTTGTAGCTATGCCCCGCCGCCGCGCCCGCGCGCCGCATCCCGGTTTTTCAGTCTTTTTTGGCCTCTATATCATGACCCGCACCAGCCTGACCCAACTCGAAGCACGCGATGCCTTCATCGCCCGCCACATCGGCCCTTCCGCCACCGAACAGCAAGCCATGCTGGCGACCCTCGGCTATCCATCGCGCGCCGCGCTGATCGACGCCCTGGTGCCGGCCAACATCCGCAACAAGGGCGCCCTGCCATTGGGTGCTTACTCGCAGCCGATGCCGGAACAGGAAGCGCTGTCGCGCCTGAAAGCCATCGCCGGCAAGAACCAGGTGCTCAAATCCCTGATCGGCCAGGGCTACTACAACACGTTCACCCCTGGCGTCGTGCTGCGCAACATCTTTGAAAACCCGGCCTGGTACACGGCGTACACGCCTTACCAGCCGGAGATTTCGCAAGGCCGCCTGGAAGCGATCCTGAACTTCCAGCAAGTGATCACGGACCTGACCGGCATGGGCATCTCGAACGCCTCGATGCTGGACGAAGGCACGGCCGCCGCCGAAGCGATGACCCTGATCCAGCGCGTGGGCAAGTCGAAGTCGAACGTGCTGTACGTCGCCAATGACGTGCTGCCGCAAACGCTGGAAGTGGTGCAGACGCGCGCCCAGCCGATCGGCATCGACGTGCGCACCTTCGACCCGGCGGAGATTGAGTCGCTGGACGCCTGCTTCGGCGTGCTGCTGCAATACCCTGGCGTGAACGGTTTAGTCCGCGACTACCGCGCCGGCGTGGAAAAACTGCACGCGAATGGCGCCATGGTCATCGTCGCGGCCGACCTGCTGGCCCTGACCATGCTGACGCCTCCGGGCGAATGGGGCGCCGACGTCGTCGTCGGCAACAGCCAGCGCTTCGGCGTGCCGCTCGGTTTCGGCGGCCCGCACGCGGGCTTCCTGTCCACGCGCGATGAATTCAAGCGCAATATGTCGGGCCGCCTGGTCGGCGTGACCGTCGATGCGCAAGGCAACAAGGCGTATCGTCTGGCCCTGCAAACGCGCGAACAGCACATCCGCCGCGAAAAAGCGACGTCGAATATCTGCACGGCGCAAGTGCTGCTGGCCGTGATGGCCTCGATGTACGCTGTCTACCACGGCCCTGCCGGCCTGCTGCAGATCGCCCAGCGCGTGCACCGCTTTACGGGCGTGCTGGCCGCCAACCTGAAGACCCTCGGTTATGGCGTCGTCAACGCCAGCTACTTCGACACCCTGACCATCAACGTGGCCGATGCGGCGCAACTGCACGCGACGGCCATGCACCACGGCGTCAACCTGCGCAAGATCGACAACACCCATGTCGGCGTGTCGCTCGATGAAACCACCACGCGCGACGATATCGCGTTGCTGTGGAAAGTGTTCGCGCACGGCCTGGTCAACGCGCCTGCCGCCCCGGACCTGGACGCCGTTGAAGCGGCCGTGACCAGCGCGCTGCCGGCGAATCTGGCGCGTGAAAGCGCCTACCTGACGCACCCGGTATTCAACAGCTACCACTCGGAACACGAAATGCTGCGCTACCTGCGCAGCCTGGCCGACAAGGACCTGGCGCTGGACCGCACCATGATCCCGCTCGGCTCGTGCACCATGAAGCTGAACGCGACGAGCGAAATGATTCCCGTCACCTGGCCCGAGTTCTCGAACATCCACCCGTTCGCGCCGGATGCGCAAACGGTCGGCTACCGCGAAATGATCTCGCAACTGGAAGAAATGCTGTGCGCGCTGACGGGCTACGCGGCCGTCTCGCTGCAGCCGAACGCCGGCTCGCAGGGTGAATACGCGGGTCTGCTGGTGATCAAGGCGTATCACGAGTCGCGCGGCGAAGGCCACCGCAACATCTGCCTGATTCCCTCGTCGGCGCACGGCACCAACCCCGCATCGGCCAATATGGTCGGCATGCAGGTCGTCGTCACCAGCTGCGACGCCAACGGCAACGTGGACCTGGCCGACCTGAAAGCGAAAGCGGAAAAGCACAGCGCCAACCTCGCTTGCGTGATGGTCACCTACCCATCCACCCACGGCGTGTTTGAAGAAGGCATCCAGGAACTGTGCGAGATCATCCACGCGCACGGCGGCCAGGTCTACATCGACGGCGCCAACATGAATGCGCTGGTCGGCGTGGCCGCTCCCGGCTCGTTTGGCGGCGACGTGTCGCACCTGAACCTGCACAAAACCTTCTGCATCCCGCACGGTGGTGGCGGACCAGGCGTCGGCCCGATCGGCGTGGGCGCCCACCTGGCGAAATTCCTGCCGAACCAGCGTTCCTCCGGCTACCAACGTGACGCCGCCGGCATCGGCGCCGTCAGCGCCGCGCCATTCGGCTCGGCCAGCATCCTGCCGATTTCGTGGATGTACATCGCCATGATGGGCGCAGAGGGCTTGACCGCAGCGACCGAGACGGCGATTCTGGCGGCGAACTACATCGCCCGCCGCCTGGCGCCGCACTATCCCGTGCTGTACTCGGGCCACGACGGCCTGGTCGCGCACGAATGCATCCTGGACCTGCGCCCGATCACGGACGCCACCGGCATCAGCAACGAAGACGTGGCCAAGCGTTTGATGGACTTCGGTTTCCATGCGCCGACCATGAGCTTCCCCGTGCCGGGCACCCTGATGATCGAGCCGACGGAAAGCGAATCGAAAGTGGAAATCGACCGCTTCATCGACGCCATGATCGCCATCCGCGCGGAAATCGCCAAGGTCGCCAGCGGCGAATTCGACCACGACGACAACCCATTGAAAAACGCGCCGCACACGGCGCAGGTGCTGATGTCGGACAACTGGGAACGCAAGTACAGCCGTGAGATCGCCGCCTACCCGGTCGCCTCGCTGCGCCAGCGCAAATACTGGCCACCGGTCGGCCGCGCCGACAACGTGTACGGCGACCGCAACCTGTTCTGCGGCTGTGCTCCGATCAGTTCGTACGAAGAAGAGTAAGCGCCACGCGCCCGCTTCGGCGGGCGTGTCGACGACAAGAAGGCAGGCCACACGGCCTGCCTTCTTTCATCGTAGGTCGGATTAGCGCGTGAGCGCGTAATCCGACACCACCACCGGCCTCGCCAACAATGTTGTCGGATTACGCTACGCTAATCCGACCTACAACGCCAGCAAGACCGCGCCGGGCAGCCCCAGCACGGTACTCAGCATCGTCAGCAACATGACATCGCGCCGTTCGCAGCGGGCGCGGTGCGAACTCCAGGCGGCAAACAGCAGCGCCACGGCCACGCCGCTGAGCGCAATTCCCACTTCCGTCATGCCAGCTTTCCCGCCATTGATTCTTTTTTCATCGTTCTCATCCTTTTCATTGATTGAGCAAGCTACCTACCGGTAGGCAGTAAGTGTACAATAAAAAACACGGCGGCGTCCATGCCCCGTTTTTTTGACGACACGAAGGAAGCGCAATGCAGCAGCAAACCACTCTCCCCGCCGCCAGTCTTGGGCTGGCGGCTTCCCTGGCCCTCGTGGCCGTGCTCGGTCCGGCCGGCATCGACATGTATCTGGCCTCGATGCCCGCCATGGCGCGCGAGCTGCACACCTCGTATGCGAACGTGCAACTGAGCCTGACCGTCTTCCTGCTGGCCCTGGGCGGCGGGCAGCTGCTGTGCGGGCCGCTGACCGACATGCTGGGCCGACGCCGTCCGCTCTTGGCCGGCATCGTCGTGTATATACTTGCGGCCGCCTGGGCGTCGCAGGCGGATCAATTGAGCACCCTGCTGCTGGCGCGGCTGGTACAAGGCCTGGGCGCGGCGCTGACCCTGGTCGTAGTGATGGGCATGGTGCGCGACGTGGCCGATGGCGTGCAGGCGGCGCGGCTGTTTGCCCTCCTGATGACCATCGTCGGCCTGGCGCCCGTGCTGGCGCCGGCCGTGGGCGGCTTGCTCGACGCGCACTACGGTTGGCGCGCCGTGATGCTGGCCCTGGCCGCGCTGGGTGTGTTGACCCTGCTCAATAGCGCGCTGTTCCTACCGGAAACCTTGCCGCTGAAGAAGCGCGTTTCACCGCAAGGCATGCACCGCACCTATGCGCGCATCGCACTGGACCGCGCCTTCCTGCTGCCCGCGCTGGCCCTGTCCGCCGCTTTCTTTTTCCTGTTTGCGTATATCGGCGGCGCATCGCTCGTGTACCAGCGCGATTTCGGCCTGTCCGCCAGCAATTTCGGCCTGGTCTTTGGCGCCACGGGCGTGGCCGTGCTGCTGGGCGCGATGGCCAGCGCCCGCCTGGTGGAAAAGCATGGCGTGGCACGCCTGAGCGTGGCGGGCAGCGTGGCCATGCTGGGCGGCGCTGGACTGGCATTGCTCGGTGCCTGGGCGGGAGGGGGAATAACGGCCGTCGTGCCGGGCATGTTCGTAGCCCTGTTCGGCCTGGGCATCGCGGAAGCGGCGCTGATGGCCATGGCCATGGTTTCCCAGCAGCGCGCGCTCGGTTCCACGGCCGCCCTGCTGGGCGCCATCCAGATGAGCTTGTCGTCCCTGGCCACGCCGCTGGCGGCCAGCCTGTCCGAACGGGGGCCGTTGCCATGGCTGCTGTTCTTGACCGTGGCCGGCCTGCTGGTATCATGGCTGACCCTGGCCACTGCGCGCGTCCATCCGGTCCATGCCAGCAGCCTGGGAGCGCACTGACGCCTCACCCACTCTCACCCCAATGATGAAAAAACGCTCGGCTTCGGCCGATAACATCTGTGCCGTCGCCGTCGTGCACTTTTCGGAGCACGGCTACGATGCGTCGTCCCTCAGCGACATCGCCGCGCAGGCGGGCATGCGCAAGGCTTCGCTGTATTCGCATTTCGCCGGCAAGGACGCCCTGTTTCTGGACGTGTTTGCCGACGCGCTGGCTGAAGAGCAAGCCTTCATGGACAGTTGCTTCGCCGACGAGTCGGCGCTGGCGGCGCCCGGCGGCCAGCAAGCTGGCGCCGTGTACTGCGACCGCATGGCGCAGCGCTACGCGGAGTCGGCCCATTTGCGCTTTTTGCTGCGCACGGCGTATTTGCCGCCAGCGCCCCTGCGCATCGAAGTCGGCACGGGCTACGAAGCCTTGCTGGCGCAATTGCAGCGGCATTACGTGTCCAGCCTGAGTCGCATGGCGCCATCCCTGCCGCCGCAGCGCGTCGAGCTGTATGCTCAAGCCTACCTGGGCATCGTCGACAGCCTGCATGTGGAGTTGATCTATGCGGGTGGCGCCGCGCTGCAGCAGCGTCACGCTGCGCTATGGCAGATATTGTCCGATTCGCTGGCGATGGCGGCGCAAACGGCCTGATGCGGCATAAGGTGGAGGCCACATGATTTTCGGCGAGGCTCACTGCGCGAAAACTGGGTCAGGCATACGCGTGCACCAGTATCAAGCCAGCAAGCGGAACGACGGCAAACAGCACAACAACGCCAAGACATCCTGATCTGGATCCCGGTCTGGAACCCGCAGGAGAAGTGCCGCGCTCACGCTCGCGTGGCGTCCTGGCATGTAGCCATTTGATATGGCAGGACTGACAGAAGAACGTGGTTTTGTTGTTGCACCAGGCTTCAATCGTTCGATCGGTGTGGCATGCAAGCGTACCGCAACGGGCACATTCGAAATGTGTTTCTTTGGGCCGCTTTTTAGAAAAGTGCTTGCCGACAAAGAAGATGACGACAAGGCCGACTATTATCGCCCCAACGATCAATTCCATAGACATGTGTTTTTCTGTATTTGCATAGAGTTTACCGTGGCTACTTCCAGCCAATCAGCGTACTCAAGCATAATGGATTGCCAAACGGCAAAAAATCACAGATTGTCACATTACACTTTGGAAACCTAAGATTTCTTCAGTTGACACCTGGGCAGCCCATCCATAAGATGCCCTCATTATTCATTTACGGAGTCCCACGTGGGTACTTGTTCTAGTGACAGTAGCCGATCTTGTATCGGTGATTGCCTCGGCAGCTAAACAGCAAGCAACGCGGAACTCTCTTTCCTCCGTGCCTTGCTGAGCAAGGTGCGGTGTCTCGCGCGGCCAGTCCGGTTGCGCGCCCCCTCCCTCTTTCCGATCGCGACCGGCTACTGACCCGGATTGCCCGCCAGCGCCATGCTTTGCCATGCGTGCTGGCGGCACGCAAGTCTTGCCTGCGGCTGCGCCGCCCGTCAACACCTCGTCGTGAAAGGAAGAGCCATGAATCTCTTCACCCGCTTATTCGAATCGTTCCTGCGCAAGCGCCATACGGCCGGCCACTTCCGCCGTCGCGCCATGCCGCTGGAAAACAGCACGGCCCGCCCCGTGCCCGACCACCTGGCGCGCCAGCTGCTGGCCGCCGCCCATGAAGACCTGGACAGCGCGCTGAACCGCCTGCACACGCGGGCCGAAGGCTTGCGCGATGCAGAGGCGCAAGTGATCGGCGCGCAAACGGGCCCGAACGAGGTCGAGCATGAAAAACCGCTGGCCTGGTACCAGCACCTGTGGCTGTGCTACAAAAATCCGTTCAACCTGCTGCTCACGGTGCTGGCCATCGTGTCCTACCTGACGGAAGACCCGAAGGCGACCATCGTCATCGGCACCATGGTGATCCTGTCGACCCTGCTGCGCTTCGTGCAGGAAGGCCGCTCGAACCGGGCTGCCGAGCGTCTGAAAGCCATGGTCAGCAACACAGCCACCGTGCTGCGCAATGGCCAGCAGATCGAGCTGCCGATCCGCCAGTTGGTGCAGGGCGACATCATCGTGCTGTCGGCCGGCGACATGATCCCCGCCGATTGCCGACTGCTCAGTGCGAAAGACCTGTTCGTCAGCCAGGCAGCCATGACGGGCGAGTCCTTGCCGGTGGAAAAGATGGCCGAGCTGGCCGACAGCGCTGGCCGCGATCCGATGGAACTGGCCAATTTGCTGTTCATGGGCACGAACGTGATTTCGGGCGCGGCCACGGCGCTGGTCCTGGCGACCGGCAACCGCACCTATTTCGGCACCATCGCCACGAGAGTGACGGCTACCGAGCGCACGCCAACGGCGTTCGAAGCGGGCGTCAACAGCGTCAGCTGGCTCTTGATCCGCTTCGCTCTCGTGATGGCGCCACTCGTGTTCCTGATCAATGGCTGGACCAAGGGCGACTGGATGGAAGCGTTCCTGTTCGCCCTGTCGGTCGCCGTGGGCCTGACGCCGGAAATGCTGCCCATGATCGTCACCAGCACCCTGGCCAAGGGCGCCGTGAAACTGTCGAAAAAGAAAGTCGTCGTGAAACGCCTGGACGCCATCCAGAACTTCGGCGCCATGGACGTGTTGTGCACGGACAAGACGGGCACCTTGACGCAGGACAAGATCGTGCTCGAGCGCCATACGGACGTGTTCGGCCAGCCATCCGATGAAGTGCTGCAATTCGCGTATCTGAACAGCCACTACCAGACGGGCCTGAAAAACCTGCTCGATCGCGCCGTGCTCGACCACGTGGAATTGCAGACGGAAATGCAGCTGGCCCGCGATTACGTGAAAGTCGATGAAATCCCGTTTGATTTCGTGCGCCGCCGCATGTCCGTCGTCGTGTCCGAAAAGAATGATCACCATGAACTGATCTGCAAGGGCGCCGTCGAGGAAATCCTCGCCGCCTGCAGCCAATTGCGCCTGGGCGGCGTGAACATTCCCCTCGATCCTGCCCTGCTGGCCAAGGTGCTGGACACCACGCATGGCCTGAACGCGGAAGGGCTAAGAGTGGTCGCCGTGGCCGTCAAGGAAGTGCCGCCCCATAAAACCGTGTATGGCGTGGCCGATGAAACGGCGCTGACCCTGATCGGTTATGTGGCGTTTCTCGATCCGCCGAAGGAATCGACGGCGCCCGCCCTGCGCGCGCTGGCGGAACATGGCGTCACCGTGAAAGTCTTGACGGGCGACAACCACCTGGTGACGGCGAAGATTTGCCGCGAAGTGGGTCTGGCCGTGCATGGCGTGCTGCAAGGCCCGCAACTGGACGACATGGACGACGCCACCCTGGCGCAAGCGGCCGAAGACAACACCGTGTTTGCCAAGCTCAGCCCGCTGCACAAGGAGCGCCTCGTGCGCGCCCTGCGCGGCAATGGCCACATCGTCGGCTTCATGGGCGACGGCATCAACGACGCGCCCGCCCTGCGCGCGGCCGACATCGGCATTTCCGTCGATTCGGCCGTCGATATCGCCAAGGAAGCGGCCGACATCATCCTGCTGGAAAAAAGCCTGATGGTGCTGGAAGAAGGCGTGCTGGAAGGCCGGCGCACCTTCAGCAACATGCTCAAATACATACGCATGACGGCCAGTTCGAACTTCGGCAATGTGTTTTCCGTACTGGTGGCCAGCGCCTTCTTGCCGTTTTTGCCGATGCTGCCGCTGCACTTGCTGGTGCAAAACCTGTTGTATGACGTGTCGCAGATCGCCATTCCCTTCGACAATGTGGATGCCGAGCTAATCCAGCAGCCTCTGAGCTGGAACCCGCGCGACATCGGCCGCTTCATGGTCTTCTTCGGCCCCATCAGCTCGATCTTCGACATCAGCACTTTTATCCTGATGTGGCATGTGTTTGGCGCGAACACGCCTGAGCAGCAGACGCTGTTCCAGTCCGGCTGGTTCGTCGTGGGACTCTTGACGCAAACCCTGATCGTGCACCTGATCCGTACGCCCAAGCTGCCCTTCATCGACAGCATTGCGTCCGTGCCCCTGCTGGTGGCCACGACCCTTATCATGGCCGTGGGCGTGTTCCTGCCGATGGGACCGCTGGCGACCTACTTCAAGCTGCAAGCCTTGCCGCTGGGCTATTTCCCCTGGCTGCTGGGCATCCTCGTGTGCTACACGGTGCTGACGACGTTCATGAAACGCGTGTATCTGCGCAAATTCGGCTGGCAATAGTATGATGAGCCGCTCTTTCCCCTACAAAAGGCGCGCATGAGCGGCTCTTCCCTTTCCAAACGTAATCTTGCCCTGCTGTTGTCGGCCCTCGTCTTCCCCGGCAGCGGGCATTTTGTATTGAAACGCAAGGCGCGCGGCTGCCTCTTCCTCGTGCCGGCCCTGGTGGCGCTGATACTCGTATTGCGCCAGATCATGGCACGTTTAGACCAGGTAATGGCACAGATCGACAGCGGCGCCCTGCCCCTCGACGTGCAGCTGATCGTGGAAAAAGTCGATGCCCTGTCTGCCAATGACGGGCCCGCCATGACGGTGGCCGTGGGTGTGCTGGCGGCGTGCTGGATAGGCAGCCTCGTCGACACCTTCCTGATCAAGCCATGACGACGGAAGCAGTCGCGCGCAAACTGCGCAAGGAAGCCAGGATGCAGGCGCGCCGCGCGCAGCTGGCGCTCAGCCGCCAGGACCATGGCGGCCCGCTGGCCTGGCGCGGCTGGTTCGACGGCTCAGCCCATCCGAATCCGGGCAAGCTGGGCATAGGCGCACTGCTGCTGGGGCCGAACGGCGAACGCATCGAGGTAAGCGAGTCGGCTGGCTATGGCAGCAGCAGCGACGCGGAATACGCGGCCCTGACGGCCGTGCTGCAAGCGGCACTCAAGGTGCGCCCGCAGCCCGTGCAATTGCTGCTGTTCGGCGACAGCCAGGTGGTGATCAACGACGTGCTGGGAACGACGCCGGTCGGCGCCAAGGGACTGGAAACGCAAAGGGCCACCGTAGTGGCCCTGCTGGAACAATTCACGGATGTGAGCTTGCGCTGGATTCCTCGCCACAGGAATGGCGAGGCGGACCGGCTGTCCCAGCTGGCGATTAGCGGCTGGGTAGAAGAAGATTAAGCAGCGCGGCCGATCCGCAATGCTTCTTGCTGTGCCTTGGCCGCAGGACGCTTGGCGCCCTTCAAACCGCTGACACTGGCCTGCTGCCCGTTCAGTTTAAAGACGCTGACGACTTGCGCCAGGTTATGCGCCTGGTGCTGCATCGATTCGGCGGCCGCCGCCGACTCTTCCACCAGGGCCGCATTTTGCTGCGTGACGGCATCCATCTGGCCGATGGCGCGGTTGATCTCGTCGATGCCCACGCTTTGCTCGCTGCTCGCTGCCGTGATTTCCGTGATGATGTCGCTCACGCGCTGTACGCTGTCGACGATGTCGGTCATGGTCGAACCGGCTTGCGCCACCAGCATGCTGCCCGCGTTGACTTGCTCCACGGACGCGCCGATCAGGGTTTTGATCTCTTTCGCGGCAGAAGCGGAACGCTGGGCCAGATTGCGAACTTCGGACGCCACGACGGCAAAACCACGTCCCTGTTCACCTGCGCGCGCCGCTTCCACGGCCGCGTTCAAGGCCAGGATATTCGTCTGGAAGGCGATGCCGTCGATCACGGAAATGATGTCGACGATCTTGTTCGACGAAGCGTTGATCGATTCCATCGTGCCCACCACTTGCGCCACGACTTCACCGCCCTTGACAGCCACTTGCGCCGCCGAGGCCGCCAATTGATTCGCCTGGCGCGCATTGTCCGCATTCTGTTTCACGGTGCTGGTCAATTCTTCCATCGACGACGCAGTTTCTTCCAAGGAACCGGCCTGCTCTTCCGTGCGGGAAGACAGGTCCTGGTTGCCGGCGGCAATTTGCGTCGACGACGTGGCGATGCTGTCCGTGCCGCTGCGCACTTCGCCCACGATGTTGAGCAGGCTCGTGTTCATGTCCTTCAGAGCCAGCAAGAGTTGGCCCGTCTCATCCTTGGCGCTGGCGTCGATCTGCGCCGTCAAGTCGCCATCAGCCACCTTGCGGGCGATGTCCACGGCCGTGCGCAAGGGACGCACGATGCCCATCGTCAACAACCAGGCGCACACGACGCCAAAACCCAGCGCCAGCACGGCCAGAGTCAGCAGCAAGTTGCGGCTCGTCTTGGCGACCTCGTCGATCTCGCGCGCGGTTTTATCGATGCTGGCGCGCTGGTGCTGCAGCATGTCGTTGACCACTTTCAGGTATTTCGTCGAACCAGGCACGAAGATGCCCTGGAAAGCCTGCTCCGCTTCCGCTTCCTGTCCATCCGCCTTCAGCTTCGACACTTGCGCGCGCGAATCGAGGTAGACCTTGCGCTGTTCGCTCACCAGGCGGAACAGTTCTTTTTCTTCCGGGCTGGAAATCAAGGCTTCGATTTTCTTTTGCAATTCGCCCGAGACGACGGACGATTGCTTGGCTTCTTCCGCAAAATACGCGCCCAAGGTCGTGTCGCTGCTGCGCGCGATGGCCGTGGTGCGGCGCACGCCGCTGTCGATTTTCGCGTACCAGTCGGAAATATAGCGTTCCTTCGTCAGCGGCAATTCCATCATGGTGCGCGTGGCCGTGGCCACGTCATGCAAACGCCACACGCTGATGCCGGTGATGAGCATGGAAAACAGCAAAATCACGGCAAAACCCAGGCCGAGGCGCACACCAATACTGACGTTTCTTAACAAATTCATGTGAATATCCTAAAAAAGCGGAACCAGACTATATAAAAGGGGTTGCGGCTGCACGGGGCGGCCGCGGCGCGATCAGCGTGTGCCGATGCGCAAGGCGGTTTGCGGCGCTGCCGGGCGTTTTGGCGTCTTGGCAGCACTGGCGCCGGCCTGCTGGCCGTTGAGCTTGAAGACGCTGACGACCTGCGCCAGGTTATGCGCCTGGTGCTGCATCGATTCGGCGGCAGCAGCCGATTCTTCCACCAGGGCCGCGTTTTGCTGCGTCACGGCGTCCATCTGGCCGATGGCGCGGTTGATCTCGTCGATGCCCACGCTTTGCTCGCTGCTGGCTGCCGTGATTTCCGTGATGATGTCGCTCACGCGCTGCACGCTGTCGACGATGTCGGTCATGGTCGAACCAGCTTGCGCCACCAGCATGCTGCCCGCGTTGACTTGCTCCACGGACGCGCCGATCAGGGTCTTGATCTCTTTCGCGGCCGAAGCGGAACGCTGGGCCAGATTGCGCACTTCGGACGCCACGACGGCAAAACCACGTCCCTGTTCACCGGCGCGTGCAGCTTCCACGGCCGCGTTCAAGGCCAGGATATTCGTCTGGAAAGCGATGCCGTCGATGACGGAAATGATGTCGACGATCTTGTTCGACGACGCATTGATCGATTCCATCGTGCCGACCACCTGCGCCACGACTTCGCCGCCCTTGACAGCCACTTGCGCCGCCGAGGCCGCCAATTGATTCGCCTGGCGCGCATTGTCCGCATTCTGTTTCACGGTGCTGGTCAGTTCTTCCATCGATGACGCCGTCTCCTCCAGGGAACCGGCCTGCTCTTCCGTGCGGGAAGACAGGTCCTGGTTGCCGGCGGCGATTTGCGTCGAGGATGTGGCGATGCTGTCCGTGCCGCTGCGCACTTCGCCCACGATGTTGAGCAGGCTCGTGTTCATGTCCTTCAGGGCCAGCAAAAGTTGGCCCGTTTCATCCTTGGCGCTGGCGTCGATCTGCGCCGTCAAGTCGCCATCGGCCACCTTGCGGGCGATGTCCACGGCCGTGCGCAAGGGACGCACGATGCCCATCGTCAAGACCCAGGCGCACACGACGCCGAAGCCCAGCGCCAGCGCGGCCAGCACCAGCATCAGGTTGCGGCTGGTATTGGCGACGCCGTCGATTTCGCGCGCCGTCGTGTCGATGCTGGCGCGCTGGTGTTCCAGCAAGTCCTGCACCATCTTCTGGTACTTGGCGGCGGCCGGCACGAAGGTCTTTTCAAACACTTCATTGGCGGCGTCGGCCTGCGCTTCGCCCTTCAGCTTGTAGACCTGGTCGCGCGAACTGATGTACACCTTGCGCTGTTCCAGCAAGCCCGCGAACATGGCTTTTTCTTCCGGCTTGTCGATCAGCGCCTCGATTTTCTTTTGCAGTTCAGCCGAGCTGGACGACGAGACTTTCGATTCTTCCGCGAAATAGCCGCTGAGCGAGGTGTCGCTGCTGCGGGCAATCGCGATGGTGCGGCGCACGGCGCTGTCGATACGGCCATACCAGTCGGAAATGTAGCGTTCCTTCGCCAGCGGTTGCTCCATCATGACGCGCGTGGCGCTGGCCACGTCGTGCAGGCGCCAGACGCTGATGCCCGTAATGAGCATGGAAAACAGCAAAATCACGGCAAAACCGAGTCCGAGGCGAACACCGATGCTGACGTTGCGTAATAAATTCATGTGACTATCCTAAAAAGCCCTGCCGTCAGCCTGAGAACAAGCTGACGATCTCGCTCATGGGCGGGCGCTGGCTGGCCGCTGTAGCGAATTGGCGTGACAAGTGAAACTGGCGCACGGTTCGGCTGAACCGTGCGCCAGGAAATGCGCTAGCGTGCGCCTTGCAGAAAAAGCAAACAATGCCGAGAGTCAATTATTTCCGACAAATCCAGTCAAAATGACCGCGGCGAGAATTAAGCGGCTAATTTTTCGATCAAGCCCATGTCGGCGCTGGACATCAGCTGGTCGATATCGACCAGGATCAGCATGCGCTCGTCGATGGTGCCCAGGCCGATCACGTATTCCGTATTGATCGAACGGCCCATGTCCGGCGCCGGCTTGATCTGTTCCGGCATCAGCGTGGTGACGTCGGAGACGCGGTCGACGACCATGCCGACGACGCGGTTGCCGATGTTGAGGATGATGACGACGGTGAACTGGTCATAGCTGGGCGTGCCCAGGTTGAACTTGATGCGCATGTCGACGATCGGCACGATGATGCCGCGCAGGTTGACCACGCCCTTGACGAACTCGGGGGCGTTGGCGATGCGGGTCGGCGTTTCATAGCTGCGGATTTCGCTGACTTTCTGGATGTCGATGCCATACTCTTCCTGGCCGAGGGTAAAAGCCAGGTATTCGGCAGCCTTGGCAACGGTTGCGCCAGTGTCGCTGGAAATGGTGTTCATGATAATCCTTTAATTAACTCGCCTGGGGCGCAGGCCAGCATGCACGATGGCATGACTGCCACTAGTATGTTTTTTGCAAATACTTTCTCGCAATTAGCTTATGCTTCTAATTTCCGTGCGGCAATGTTACCCCATGTAAATTCTACATGCACTAAAAAAGAGCAATTGCTGGAAGAATGATTTCAAAAGTACAATTTATGTAGCAAATACGGCACGCCGAAGGGCAGACCACCGGCCGCAGTCGGCGGCGTTTTATGCCACACTGGCGGCCCCTGCTTTTTATGACCTTAACCATGCACTCTTTGCTTTCTCAATGGCAACCACGCCTGCTGGCGCTGGCCACGGCCGGCCTGGGCGATGACAGCGCCCACGACCTCAACCACCTGCACCGCGTCTGGCGCAATGCCAGTGCCCTGCTGCAAGAGCATGCGGACGCGGACCCCCTCACCGTGATGGCCGCCTGCTATCTGCACGACCTCGTCAACCTGCCAAAAAACCACCCCGAACGCCACCTGGCCTCGCGCCAGGCGGCGGCGCTGGCTTGCCGCCAGTTGGCGGAACTGGATTTCCCGGCAGAAAAATTGGCGGGCGTGGCCCACGCCATCGAGACGCACAGTTTTTCCGCCAACTTGCCGCCACACACCATCGAAGCGCAGATCGTGCAGGATGCCGACCGCATCGACGCGCTGGGCGCCGTGGGACTGGCGCGCCTGTTTTACACTGCCGCGCGCATGGATAGCGCGCTGGCGCATGGCACGGATCCGCTGGCACAGCAGCGTCCGCTCGACGACAAGGCCTATGCGCTCGACCATATCGTCACCAAGCTCGACAAGCTGCCCGGCAAGATGCAGACGGCGGCAGGACGCGCACTGGCCGAACAGCGGCTGGCCGTGTTGACGGACTTCCGCGCCGCCTTTGCCGACGAATGGGGAATGCCCCCTGACATGGATGGCGATAGCCAGCGTGGTTCCCGCTGTCTATAATGCAAGCCTCAGCTATCGCGCCGCGCGTCAGCAGCATCCTGTCACGCGCCGGCGCTATGCCAACGCGCCGAAAGCATGCATGTCCGATAAAACCAGCCCCGACAGCAATTCCCCGTCCTCCCCCGCCCTAAAGAGCGCCGGCAACCTCAATTTCATCCTCGTCTGCGTCTTCATCGACATGCTGGGCATCGGCCTGGTGGTGCCCGTGCTGCCCATCCTGATCGGCAACTTTGTCGACGGCAAGGATGCGCAAGCGTTCTGGTACGGCATCATGGCGGCCCTCTTCGGTTTGCTGCAGTTCATCTTCATGCCCATGCTGGGCGCCATCAGCGACCGCGTGGGACGCCGTCCCGTGCTGCTGTACTCGATGGCCGGCATGGGCATCAACTTTCTCGCCACGGGTTGGGCGCCGAACCTGGCCTGCCTGTTCATCGGCAGGGTCATCGGCGGCGTCTCGTCGGCCAGCATGTCGGTCGCGTCCGCCTATGCCTCCGACGTGTCCACGCCCGACAACCGCGCCAAGAGTTTCGGCAAGATCGGCGCCGCCTTTGGCCTGGGCTTCATCTGCGGGCCCATGCTGGGCGGCCTGCTGGGCGAAATCGATCTGCGCCTGCCGTTTTACGTGGCGGCGGGCCTGTCGGCGGCCAATTTCATCTACGGCTATTTCTGCGTGCCCGAGTCGCTGCGGCCGGGCCCGCGCGCACCGTTTACCCTGGCGCGCATCAACCCGTTTGCCGCCCTGCTGAAGCTGGTGCGCCGCGTGGAAATCCGCGGCTTGGTGCTGGCCTTCGGCCTGATGACGTTTGCGCAAATGATGCTCAACACCACCTGGGTGCTGTACACGCATTTCCGTTTCGACTGGACGCCGCGCCAGAACGGCATCGCCCTGTTCTGCGTGGGCCTGTGCGCGGCCGTCGTGCAGGCGGGCTTGCTGGGCATACTCATCAAGCGCTTTGGCGAAGTGCGCCTGTCCCTGCTGGGCATGGCCTCGGGCGCCCTCACCTATTTGCTGTACGGCCTGGCAACACAGGGCTGGATGATGTATGCGCTGATCCTGTGCAACCTGCTGGCCTTTGCCGCCGGCCCCGCCCTGCAAGGCATCATCTCGAAATCATCGAACGCCAGCGAACAGGGAGAGCTGATGGGTTCCCTGCAATCGATCAGCAGCCTGGGCATCATCATCATGCCTTTGCTCGGCAGCATGATCCTGGGTGAAGTGAGCCACTTGCCGCCGCAGGACTGGCGCATCGGCAGCACTTTCTACCTGTGCGCCATCATGCAAATTCTGGGCATCCTGGTGGCCTGGCGCTACTTCAAGGCGCAACGCCAGGCAAGACTTGTGGTTTCCACCACAAAGTAGTCGGCGGTATAATATTGCACTTGAGAAATAAATAGGCGAGAATGGGATAATCAGCGGAGCGTTGCCGACGCCCCGCATTCGATGGTGAGCAAGGATGGGTATGACTGACTTTTATTCCAGCGCCTGGCGCCGGACCGTGGCCATGCTGGCGCTGGCGCTGCCACCGCTGGCGGGCGCGCAATGCTCGCGCGACATCCAGGTGCCCGTCTCGGCCATCGGCGCCAGCGTGGTGGTCAATGGCGCCACGATCGGCGGCATCTATCCCGACTTGCTGCGCAGCATGGGCGCCAAACTCGGCTGCAATTTCATCTTCACGGCCGTGCCCCGCGCGCGCCTGGAAGCGATGTTCGAGACGGGCAAGGCCGATATGCTGATCCCGGCCAGCAGCACCTTGCGGCGCGACCAGCATGGCCTGTTCATTCCCATGCTGGGCAGCCGCCCCCTGCTGATCTCGCTGCAGGGCGCGCGCGCGCCCATCAACACCATGCAGGAACTGATCGAGCGGCGCGAATTGCGCGTGGCGCTGGTGCGCGGCTACGACTATGGCGCACCGTACCAGGCGCTGGCGAAGGAACTGAGCAGCCAGGGCCGCCTGTTTTATGAAGTCGACGCGCTGTCCGTGGCGCGCCTGATGCAAAGCGGCTTCATCGATGCCACCATCATGAGCCCCACCATCCTCGCCGGCGTGGCGCAGAACGATGCGCGCGTATATGGCCTGGCCGACCGCTTGCGCCTGGAAGCGCTGCCGGAACTGCCCTGGGGCATGAGCGGCGTCTACCTGTCGCGCAAGTCCCTCACGCCGGAAGACCAGGCCACCCTGCGCGAACTGCTGGACAAGGCGGGCCGCTCCGGTTCCGTGATGGAAGGCTTCCAGCGCCATCACCGCCAGGAACTGTTGTCGCTCAGCATACGCCCCCGCTAAGGCCTGCATGTCCGGTCTGGTCGTCGCCGTCGTCCTGTTTGCCGCCCTGCTGCACGCCAGCTGGAACGCCATCGTCAAGTCGGGCAAGGATACCTTTCTCAGCACGGTGCTCGTCTCCGTGGGCGCGGCCCTGATTTCGCTGGCCATCCTGCCTTTCGTCAACCCTCCCGCTCCTGCCAGCTGGCCTTACCTGGCTGCCTCGGCCGTGGCGCAGCTGGCGTATTACTCGCTGCTGGCGGCCGCCTACAAGGCGGGCGACATGAGCCATGCCTACCCCTTGATGCGCGGCAGCGCGCCATTGCTCGTGGCGCTGGCCAGCTGGCCGCTGATCGGCGAGCGCCTGTCTCCCATGCAGATGGGCGCCGTCGCCTGCATCTGCGCGGGCATCCTCGGCCTGTATCTTGCCGCGCGCCTGCCCGCCATCGGCAAGGCACCGAAAAGCACGGGCCGCGCCACCGCCTTTGCGCTGGGCAACGCCTGCGTCATCGCCAGCTATACCCTGATCGACGGCATCGGCGTGCGCCTGTCAGGCGCGCCGGCCGCCTACACGATGTGGATTTTTGTCTTGAACGGCAGCGGACTGCTGCTGTGGACGGCGTTGCGCCGCCCCGCCGACTTGCTTGCCTATGCGCAAACGCAATGGCGTTTGGCCGCCTTTGGCGGTTTCGGTACCCTGGCGTCGTATGGCCTGGCCCTGTGGGCCATGACACAGGCGCCCGTGGCCGCCATCGCGGCCCTGCGCGAAACGTCGATCCTGTTCGCCATCGCCATTGCGGCGCTGTTCCTGCGCGAAAAAATCAGCCCCCGCCGCTACCTGGCCATCGGCCTGATCGCGGCGGGCGCCATCCTCATGCGCATGGGCTAGCGCGCGTCGAGCGGCGCTATCGGCAACTCGATGGCACTGGCAGCGCCTGCCGCGTGGTACACGCGCTGCGTCGCCTTTTTATAATCGCCTGGCTGGGCCAGGAAGATATTCGGCACGAAGGTTTGCGGATTGCGGTCGTACAGGGGGAACCAGCTCGACTGCACTTGCACGGCGATGCGGTGGCCGGGCAGGAAGACGTGATTCGCGTTCGGCAAGGCGAAACGGTAGCGCTCGACCTTACCGGCAGGAATCGCCGTCGGGTGTTCGAGGCTGTCCCGGTAGCGCCCGCGGAAGATGTCCATCGCCACGCCCAGCTGGTAGCCACCCATGGCCGGCTGCGACGGTACTTCATCCGGATACACGTCGATCAGTTTTACCACCCAGTCGGCATCCGTGCCGCTGGTGGCGGCGAACAGGTTGACCATCGGCGCGCCGGCGATGCGCACGGCCGTCTTCAACGGTTCGGAAACATAGCTGAGCACGTCCGTGCGGTCCGCATAGCCACGCTGGTCGCTGACCAGCCATGGCTTCCACACGTCGCCATCGTTCAGGCGCACGGGACGGGGCACGAACGGCACGGGTTTCGCGGGATCGGCCACGTATTCATCGAACGCGCCGCTGGCTGCATCGGCTGTGGCCGATGACGCCGCAAAGCCCAGCTTGTAGCCATCCTGCAGATAGATTGGCGTCAGCTTGATATCACACGTCTCGCAGGCCAGCGGCCACTGCTGCAGGCGCTGCCACTGGTTGGTGCCGCTCTGGTACGACACGACGGGCGCCGTGTTCGCTTCCGGCGCGCCATCCTTCAGATATTGATTGAGGAATGGCTGCATGACTTTTTCACGGAACTGGCGCGCCGTATCGCCGTCAAACTTCAGGGCGCCCAGACTGGAGCCGTCATAATTGACGCCGCTGTGGCGCCACGGGCCGATGGCCAGGTAATTGAGGTTGTTGCGCGTGTCACGCCCTTCCATCGCCCAGTAGGTGGCGTAGGGGCCATAGATGTCTTCCTGGTCCCACTGTCCTACCACGTGCATGGTGGGCACGATCAGCTGACGCTTGGCGAGTATCTTGTCGAGCGCCTGTTCCTGCCAGTAACTGTCGTAAGCCGGGTGTTCGAACAGCTTTTTCGTGTAGGTCAGCTTGTCGATGCCGAATTTCTTCGCGTAATCACCGGCCGAACCGATGCGCAGATACGCCTCGTAATCGTCGTAGACACCGAGCGCCGGCGATTCGCCGCTGCCGCGCACGCTCGTCTGGCCCGCGATGTACGACAGGCTGGGCATGCGGAAGGCGCCATTATGAAACCAGTCGTCGCCGCGCCAGCCGTCGACCATGGCGCTCATGGGCACGGCCACCTTCAGGGCCGGATGCGGGTCGACCAGGGCCATCAGCACCGTGTGTCCCTCGTACGAGGAACCGAGCATGCCCACTTTGCCATTCGTTTCCGGCACGTTTTTCACCAGCCAGTCTATGGTGTCCCACGCATCGGTCACATTATCGACCTTGGTATTGTTCAGCGGGCCGCGCACGGGCCGCGTCATCACGTAATCGCCTTCCGAGCCATGCTTGCCGCGCACGTCCTGGAACACGCGGATGTAGCCGTTTTCCACCAGGGTATCGTCGCCCAGCGGCAAGGTGACCAGCATGCTGGGGCTGGCGGCGCGCTGGGCGCGGCGGGCTGCGTTGTACGGCGTGCGCGTGAGCATGATCGGCGCTTTTTGCGCGCCTTTCGGCACGACGATCACCGTGTACAGCTTGACGCCGTCGCGCATGGGGATCATCACCACCCGCTTGACGTAGTCGTTCAGGTCCGGCATCACCAGTTTGGCGCCGATATCGGGCGTCATGGGCGGCGTTTTCGGCGTTTGCGCCAGCACGGGCGCGGCAAACAGGGAACTTACAATCAAGGCCAGGCCGGTGAGCCGGACGGGGGACGACACGTGCATACTGTTCTCCAATGATTCATGCCACGCAAAAGTGGCCGAACGGCAATAGTACCCGGAAAGCAAGTTTTGCATAAGGCAAGCCTCTGACGCGGCGCAGCAGAGAAATCGGGGCGCAAACTTGACAGAACGCGTGCGAACTGCAACCATAACGCCATGAAATTTATCCCTTCACAACACGCCTGCTTGAATTGGTGGTCCCGCTCACTTTCGCGCGGCCACTGCATAGTGATGTGAATCTGATCCACGCCGCCTCGATCGGTGGCGTAACAGGCTCAGCCTGGATCATCCCCGATGCAGGCGGCTCAAAAGGAAACTTGATGAGCTTGCCTAATACCCCCGATACCCAAGACCAGAACGACGCACCGGCAGCGCCGCTGTCCCCTGCCGCCATCGCTTCGCAATCCGTGATCCTGACGGGCGACCGCCCGACCGGTCCCTTGCACCTGGGTCACTACGTGGGCAGCCTGCGCGACAGGGTCCGCTACCAGAACAGCTACAAGCAATTCATCATGCTGGCCGACGCGCAAGCACTGACGGACAATATGGATGACATCGACAAGGTGCACCGTAACGTCGTCGAAGTGGCGCTCGATTACCTGGCCGTCGGCATCGACCCGGCGAAAACCACGGTCTTCATCCAGTCGCAGATCCCGGAACTGGCCGAGCTGACCTTTTACTACCTGAACATCGTCACCGTGGCGCGCCTCGAGCGCAACCCTACCGTCAAGGAAGAAATCCGCCTGCGCGGCTTCGAGCGCGACATTCCAGCCGGCTTCCTGACCTACCCTGCCAGCCAGGCGGCCGACATCACGGCCTTCAAGGCGGGCGTGGTGCCCGTGGGCGAAGACCAGATCCCGATGATCGAGCAAACGAATGAAATCGTGCGCCGCTTCAACCGCATGTACAACCGCGAAGTATTGATGGAATGCAAGGCGCTGGTGCCGGACATCGGCCGCCTGCCCGGCATCGACGGCAAGGCGAAGATGAGCAAGTCGCTGGGCAACACCATCAACCTGGGCGCGACCTCGGCCGAAATCACGGCCGCCGTGAAAAAAGTCTATACCGATCCGCTGCACCTGCGCGTGGAAGATCCGGGCCACCTGGAAGGCAATATCGCCTTTACCTACCTGGACGCGTTTGACCCTGAAAAAGCGGCGCTGGCCGAAATGAAAGCCCATTACGTGCGTGGCGGCCTGGGCGACAGCATCGTCAAGAAGCGCCTGGACGTGGTCTTGCAGGAAATGCTGGCGCCGATCCGCGCCCGCCGCGAAGAGTTCGCCAAGGACAAGGGGCAAGTCATCCAGATGCTCAAGGAAGGCACGTTCAAGGCACGCGAAGTGGCGGCCCGCACGGCCGATGAAGTCAAGTCGGCGCTGGGTCTCAACTACTTCTGATCAATAGCAGTAATGGCAAACTGATGCGCTCAGGCGGAGTCGGGTAAAATCCCGCTTTCGCCTGGGCGCAATTCGTTTGTCACCGTGGCACCAGCAATCCGTAGAGAAGACAACGCGCCATGACCGATACCCCTATCGAACAGCTGCTGCAGCAGCATTTTTCCATCGATGCGCTGCAACGCTCGCCCGCGCCCCTGCGGCAGGCGCTGGGCATGCTGGGCGGCTGGCTGGCCGCCGAACGCGACACGGCCTATCCGCACACGCCGTATGCGGAACTGCTGACGCAACTGTCCGACACCAGCCTGCCCGCGCACGGCATGCCCGTGGCGCAATTCCTGCAAGAACTCGACACCACCGTGCTGGCCAATACGGCCCAGCTGAACCACCCGCAATACATCGGCCACATGACGCAGGCCTTGCCGTGGATCAGCGTGCTGGCCGAAGCGTTTACGGCCACCCTGAACCAGAACCAGGTCAAGATCGAGACGGCGTACGTGTCGACCCTGATCGAAAAGCAGATCCTCGGCTGGCTGCACCGCCAGGTGTACCAGCAACCGGACGCCGTCTACACACAGGCCATGGCCGCCACCAGCGGCGCGCTGGGCAATGTCGTCAATGGCGGCACCATGGGCAACCTGACGGCCCTGGCCGTGGCGCTGGAACAGCAATTGCCCGGCACCCGCAAGCGCGGTTTGTTTGCCGCCATGCAGGAATCCGGTTACGCGGGACTGGCCGTGATCGGTTCGGCCCGCAGCCATTACTCCGTGAAAAAGGCGCTGGCGACCCTGGGGCTCGGTGAAAACGCCTTGCATCTGGTGGCCGTCGACCGCGACAACCGCATCGACGTCGCCGCGCTGGAAGCAACCATTGCCGACTTGAAATTGCGCAAAATCAAGGTCGTCGCCATGATCGGTATCGCCGGCACGACGGAAACGGGCGCCATCGACCCGCTGGCCGCCATGGCGGCGATTGCCGCACGGGAAAACATCTGGTTCCACGTGGATGCGGCCTGGGGCGGCGCGCTCTTGATCGCCGAACGGTACCGCGCACTGTACGACGGCATTGCCCTGGCCGACTCCGTCGTCATCGACGGGCATAAATTGCTGTGGGTGCCGATGGCGCAAAGCATGGTGCTGTTCAAGGACAGCGCCAGCCTGAACCTGCTCAAACACAACGCCAACTACATCTTGCGCGACAACTCGGGTGACCTGGGCCAGACCTCGCTGGAAGGTTCGCGCCGCTTCGACGCCTTGAAACTGTGGACCTCGTTCAAGGTGCTCGGCGTGTCCGGCTACACGACCTTGCTGCAGCAGGCGGCCACCCTGTCCGGCCAGTTGCAGGATTTATTGGCCGACCAGCAGGATTTCGAACTGGTCACGCGCTCGGACACCTTCATTCTCACCTACCGCTACGTGCCCGCGCACTTGCGCCAGCGCATGGAAAGCTTGCTGGCCAGCGGCGACGTGGAGGCGGCGAGCGAACTGAACAAGCAACTCAACACCTTGAACGCCAAGCTGCAGAACCGGCAAAAGGCGCAAGGCCACAGCTTCGTGTCGCGCACGGTACTCGAATCGACGCGCTACCCCGGCCCGACCAATGTGCTGCGCGTGGTCATGACCAACGTCAAGACGCGCCCCCACCACTTGCGCGCCATTTTGGCCGAACAGCGCGCCATCGGCCAGGCGCTGGTGGCGGAATTGGGCCTGTAAGGAATCCCCCACCCATCAGCCTTAACTGGATGAACAATGCAGCGTCTTAGCGCCCTCACCGATCTGTTAAAGCATCTGTTGAAATGGCTGCTACTGGCCTTGGTCGTGGCCGTGCTGGCGGGATCGGCCTCGGCCTTCTTCCTGTTCGCCCTGGACTGGGCCACGCGCACGCGGATGGCGCACGCGTGGCTGATCTGGCTGCTGCCCGTGGCGGGCTTTGCCGTAGGCTGGCTGTATCTGCGCTATGGCCGCAGTGTCGAAGGCGGCGCCAACCTGCTCATCGATGAAATCCACGACCCGAAAAAAATCATCCCCTTGCGCATGGCGCCGCTGGTGCTGGGCGGCACCGTCATCTCGCATCTGTTCGGCGCCTCCGTCGGACGCGAGGGCACGGCCGTGCAGATGGGCGGCGCGCTGGCCGACCAGCTCACGCGCCTGTTCCGCCTGAACAACGAAGACCGCCGTATCATCCTGATGGCCGGCATCAGCGCCGGCTTTGCCTCCGTCTTCGGCACGCCATTGGCAGGCGCCCTCTTTGGCCTGGAAGTATTGGCCATCGGTCGCCTGCGCTATGAAGCCATGCTGCCCTGCCTGGCCGCTGCCGTCATCGCCGACCAGGTGGGTTTGCTGTGGGGAGTCCACCATACGCATTACGCCGTGCCCTTGATCCCCGCCCTCTCCGCCTGGACCTTGTGCGCGATGGTGATCGCTGGCGTGCTGTTCGGCGTGACGGGCAAAGTATTCGCGCAAGCCACGCACGGCTTGAGCGGCCTGATGAAACGCTGGATCGCCTACGCCCCGCTGCGTCCGCTGGCCGGCGGCGTGATCATCGCCGCCGCCGTATGGCTGATCGGCACGGATCGCTACATCGGCCTGGGCATTCCCACCATCGTCGACGCGCTGAAGGAACCGCTGCCCGCCTGGGATTTCCTTGGCAAGATGGCGTTTACCATCGTTTCGCTGGGCACGGGCTTCAAGGGCGGCGAAGTGACGCCATTGTTCTTTATCGGGGCGACCCTGGGCAATGCGCTGGGCCCGCTGCTGCACCAGCCCGCCACCCTGCTGGCCGCCATCGGTTTTGTCGCCGTCTTTGCGGGCGCGGCCAACACGCCGATCGCCTCGACCCTGATGGCGATGGAACTGTTCGGCGCCGAAATCGGCGTGTACGCGGCCATCGCCTGCGTCGTGGCCTACCTGTTTTCCGGCCACGCGGGGATATACCGGGCGCAGCGGCGTGGCCACGCCAAGCGCACAGAGCACAAGGATCGCGGCATATGACACAGCATATTTACGACAACGACGGCTTCTTAGCCCCGCGCCCGCTCGAACAAATTGTCCGCCAGCTCTTCGATATCTCCGCGCATGGCCAGCATTTCCATCCAGCGCGCAGGAATTGCCTGGGCGCCATAATAGGCGCCGGCAAGCTGGCCGACGATGGCGCCGGTTGTATCGGCATCCTCGCCCAGGTTGACGGCGCGTAATACGGCCTCTTCCAGTGAATCCGTATTGAAGAAGCACCAGAGCGCCGCTTCCAGCGATTCCACGCAATAGCCGGTGCCGCGTATCTGCTGCTCCGTTTTGCCAATGAAACTGCCGCTTGCCAGCTCTCTCAGCTTCGGTTCGGCAGGCCGGTACGCGATGCTGCCCATCAACGCTTCCTTCGCCGTGCCCGCCAGCGCGCCGCACAGCAAGGCGGCAAACAGCTGGCAGCTTTCGACCGCTTCCGCCGCGGCGTGAGTGGTGCGGGAACTGTCGGCGGCGCAGGCCACGGCTGCCGCCACATCCGGATAGGCAAACAGCACGACCGGGACCAGGCGCATGAGCGAGCCATTGCCCGCCGTGTCAGGCGCGGTGGAACCACTCCAGGGGTTGCCCGTTTCCTGGAAACTGGCCAGCGCGTCCCTTACCGTTCCGCCGATATCGAAGCAGGTGCCGGTGGAACTCAGGTAACCCCATTGCCACCAGTTCAAATACCGCACCATCTGGTCCGCCGGATCGAACGCCCCTTTCAATACCAGACTCTCGGCCAGGCACAGCGCCATCGAGGTATCGTCCGTCCACTGTCCCGGCTGCAGGCCGAATGGGCCGCCGCCCGTCATGTCCGTCACGGGCGCAAAACTGCCGCGCGGGGAAAACTCCACGGTCGTGCCGACGGCATCGCCACAGGCAAGTCCCAGCATGGCGCCCAGATAACGGTCATGCAAAGTCGGCTGGTATATAGTTGAAGTCATCATGATTCTCCCTTGGTTCCTAGCTGGCCACATTGCGCGTAAAGCGCAAGGTGGATGCACCCGCATTCACGTAGGCATACGCTTGCGCGCTGCTGAAGACAAAAAAATCGCCCGTGGCCAGTTGCCTGGTTTCCGCCGCCAGCACGAGCTGCAACTCGCCTTCGAGCACGTAGAGCATTTCGCTGAAGCCGGCCGGGTCGGCTTGCGCATCGTAGCGCTCGCCAGGCGCCAGGGTCCACGACCACAGTTCCACCTGGCGGCTGGCGGGCGCCGCGCCCAGCAGCACGGCCTGGCTGGCCTGCGTGGCGCTTTGCCACATCAGCACGCGCAGGCTGGCCTGCGCTTGCTGCGGCGGCTGGACCAGGTCGACAAAGGCCACGTTCAAGGCGGCCGCCACACGGTCGAGGTTGGCCAGGCTGATGTTGGTGCTGCCCGCCTCGACGCCATTGACCATGCGCCGGCTCAGGCCCGACTGGCGCGCCAGCTCTTCCTGGCTGAGGCCGGCGGCAAGGCGCAAGCGCCGCAGATTGGTGGCCAGGTGTGCCAGCACGCCACCGGCCTCGGCTTGACTGCGCAATATATTGCTCCTATTATGATGGGAAATATTTTGCTCATAGCATAGCCTCCCATGAAAACACACGCAAGTCCCCCACCCGCCATTGGTCTGCCCGAACTGGCCCTGATCGCCATTACCTTCATCTGGGGCGGCACGTTTCTCGTCGTGCAACATGCCGTGACGGTCAGCGGTCCCCTGGCCTTCGTGGCCGCCCGCTTTGCCGTGGCCGCGGGCATCGGCGCCCTGATTTGCCGGGGCCAGCTGCGCCACTTGACGAAGGCGGAGTTAGTCACCGGCATGGCCATCGGCGTGAGCATCTTTGGCGGCTACGCGCTGCAAACCTATGGCTTGATGCATATCACGAGCAGCAAATCGGCCTTCATCACAGCCTTCTACGTGCCCATCGTGCCGCTGGTGCAATGGCTGGTCTTCAAGCAGCGGCCCCACCCTGCCGTGTGGGCGGCCGTCGTGCTGGCCTTCGTGGGGTTATTGCTGCTCACGGGCACGGATGGCTTGAGCATGGGTTTCGGCAAGGGCGAGCTGATCACGGCCGTGGGCGCCATCGCCATTGCCCTGGAAATCATCCTGATCAGCCGCGTCTCGCCGCAACTGAACATCCTGCGCGTGACCATCGTGCAACTGGCCACGGCATCCTTGATCGCCCTGCTGCTGATGCCCGTCATGGGCGAAGCGCCGCCAGTACTCGGCAAGACTTTCATCCTCAGCGTGCTGGCGCTGGGCTGCGCCAGCGCACTGATCCAGTATGTGATGAACTGGGCGCAAAAGCGCATTTCCGCCACCAAGGCCACCTTGATCTATGCGGGCGAACCGGTGTGGGCTGGCGTCATCGGCCGCATTGCCGGCGAGCGCCTGCCGGCCCTGGCCATCGTGGGCGCGATATTGATCATCGCTGCGGGCATCCTCAGCGAGTGGCGGCCCCGGCGTTTGCGCGCCGATGGCAAGGCCATCGTGTCATCAGATTAAGCCTCGGTACGCCGCAACTCCGCCCCGCCGTGCAAGGCCAGCGGCACGGCCCTGGCCCAGCGGTTCGACGACAGGGAAAACGTCAGCGCCCGCACCTGGTGGTACCAGCCGGCGGGCACGTACAGCATGTCGCCCGGCTCGACGAGGCACTCGATCATGCTGGCCTGGCGCGCCAGCGGAAAGCGCTGGAAATCGGGCGCTTCCGGATCGAAGGGCGAACCGAACAGGATGGCGTTCGCTTCGCTGGGATACAGAAAAGCGTCATGGTGCGGCGGCGATAAAAAGATGCGCTTGCGGCCCCACACTTGCGCGAAGATATTGTCATCGTAATCGCAATGCAAGGGCGTGACAGTGCCTGCCGGCCCGACCCAGAAGCGCGGCGGGCCCATCTTGTCGAAATACGTGGGCCAGTGGCACAGGCGGTTCAGTTCGCGCAATTCCAGGTTGCCCAGGTACGGCGGCAGCGCATGCGCGCCCTCGTCCACCAGATCCAGGTATTGCCCCATCGACATATCCTGCATGGCGCGGTCGGCCGCGAAGGCCGTGTTGATGTAGTCGCCCACCCGCGCCCGCACGGGCACGTGGCTGAACTGCTCGCGCAAGACTTCGGGCGCCAGCTGGGATAAGGGCCAGCGTTGCACCAGCCCGCGCATCAAAAATGGCAAGCCCAGCGCGGCACGCGCGCGGAAGGCGGCGGCGTCCAGCATGCCCAGGCATGGCACGGCGGTGATGGCCGGCAAGTCACGCGCCGCCTGTCTGATGGCGACACGCATGGCATCGATGGACGTGACGCCGCGCACCTGCGCATCCTTCTCTTCACGCGCTTGCTTGTGCGCAAGGGCTGTGGCGGCAGAACTGAATTCGGCTGGCGGCCTGGGCGGCAGCGCGCGTGGCAACATGGGGACTGCCGCAAGCGGGAGCGGCGCATTTTTTTCTGCAGACATAAACCTTCTTTGCGATCAGGGCGCGGCATGGCGCGACAGTGCGCTATTTTAAGCCAGCAGGGCCCGTTTCAGCACATCGGCCTGCTCGCCCGCCTGCCGCGCCTTGGCGGCATACTCGCTGGCCGTGCCCGGATGCAGCCAGGCCTGGGCCTTGGCAGCCAGGTTCAGGTAGAGTTTTTCTTTTTCCTGCAGCGCCCTGACGGCGGCCCAGATGGCGTCTTCCGCCTTGTCATGCTGCAACTCACCGAGCATCTGCGCCGTGAAACTGTGGCCCGTATGGCAGCGAAAACGCTGCGGCTTCTGGCCATGCAGCTCCCACAGGGTGCCCTGGCATTCGGGACAGGTGAAAGTCGATGGCGTGGCAATTTTTTCCAGTTGGTCCATATTCCCCACTCCCCGGGCAAAACGGTTTTCCACGGTGATCCACGGGGGCGCGGGCGGCAAGGACTGCGCGGCGCTGGCCGGCGCCAAGTTGCCGTTGGCCAGCGCCAGCAGGGCCGGCCCGATCTCGGCGGCCGGCAGACGCCAGTCCACTTCGGCATAGTCGATCGCGCTTTGCGGCATTGACGGCGCCACCGCGTCCTGCGGCTCCTGCACCAGCGCCCTGCCGCCGCAGGCCTTGATGGCCTGCAAACCCGCCGTGCCATCGTCGAGGTAGCCGCTGAGTACCACGCCCACCACCTTCGGGCCGAAAGCGGCGGCCGCACTGCGAAACAGGGGGTCGATGGCGGGACGCGTATGGTTTTCCTTCGGTCCCCGGGTCAGCTCGACCGTCGCCTGGCCGGCCAGGTTGGCAACAAGCATGTGCCGGTCCGGCGGCGCCAGCAGGATGCGCCCGGCGCGCACGGGTTCGCGCTCTTCGGCAAAGCGCACGGGCAAAGCGGAGGTTTTGCCTAGGATCTCGTGCAATACGCTGTTGCGCGCGCCTACGTGCATGACGGCCAGGATTGCCGCGGGAAAATTCGCCGGCAAGGCGGCAAAGATGGTGGACAGTGCGCTCACGCCGCCCACCGAGGCCCCCATGACGATCAGCGTTTCCATGCCAGCCCTTTCGCGCCTGGATCACTGAACTATTTTGCCGCGCCTCGTGACACGATTCCGTGCGCCGGCTAACACTGTAAGCAGCGTTAGCTTAGAACAGAGACGTAACGACACCTGACGAAACCGTAGCGAGCGGAAGGGAGAGGTGGCCGAGAAGCGCAACCGTACTAAAGTACGGTGAGCATCGCAGGCCGCCTATACCGACGCGCAGCAGGTTGGTCAGGCGTCTTCAGACTGGCGTCTTGAATATCGGATCCACGATGAACTGCTGCGCCTTGATACGCAAGGTGCGCTCTTCATCGAGCTCGGCGCGCGTTTCGCCCAGCTCCTCGCGTTCCGCTTCCAGCTCCAGGCGCGCGGCCGCCAGTTCCGTTTCCACGCGCGTCAGGCTTTCCAGCTTCAGCTGGGCCTGGATCAGTTCGGCGCGCGCCGCTTCGGCGGCCTCTTCCAGACGAGGGATGCCTTCGAGCTTGAATTGCGCCTTGGCCAGGTCCATGCGTGCCTGCTCGGCCGCTTCTTCCAGGCGCGGCAAGCCTTCCAGGCGCAACTGCGCCTTGGCCAGGTCCGTGCGGGCCTGGTTCGCCACTTGCCGCTCGCGTTCAAGTTCCTCGCGCAAGGTTTCCAGCTCACCGGCCTGCAGGTCGAGCAACTCTTGCTGACGCTCGTTCTCGCTGGCCAGGTCCATCAATTCCTGTTGATTGTCGTTCATCTCGGCTTCATGCGCGCTGTGGCTGGCGCTTAATTCCTGTCCTACATAATCGAGGATGGCTTGCTGCAGCACGGGCGACAGTTCGGCGGCGGCAGCGATCTGGCGCTGCGCACCGGCCTTGCGGCGCAGCAAGAGCTTGCTGATGGTGCCCAGGCAGGCGCCGTTGCCCAGCCGTTCGCGCAAGGCGCGCACCGTGATGGCCTGGCCTTCGCCCGCCATCGCTTCCATTGCCGCATTGATCTGTTCCGCGCTTACTTTTGCCATGTCGTCTGCTCTTGAATGTTGCCCAGGGCAATCTTGCCCAGGGGCATTATCTTATGCCAGCGGCGGCAAAGCGTAAAGTATTTCTCAATAGAAATTGCAATTGCACAACGGAAGCATGAGAAAACATGCGGCCTCAGGCAATTTATTCCTCTAACAATCCGTTTTCCGTGAGCATATCCTGCACCAGTTCCAGGCGCAGCACGGGATTGTCCTGGCTCAGCAGCAATTGCTTTTGCATGGCGCTCAAGGACAGCAGTTCGCACCAGCGGTTCGCCACCCAGCCGCACTCGTCGAGCCGGTATGGCGGCTGCAAGGGCATTTGCTCGGGCGGGATCTTTTGCTCCTGCAAGGTGCGAATCAGGGCGCCGAGCGCGTCGGCCACGTTCTGCTGCTCTTGCGGGATGGGAACGGTTTTATCGGGCGGCAAGGTTTCGATCTGCGCCATCCACAAGCCGTGCTTCAGCTGTTCGCTGGAAACGATATGAAAGCGCTGCATGCCCATGCATTTGATTTGCAGCAAGCCCGACAGGGGCGCGGCCCAGTCGATGACACGCGCCAGGGTGCCCACGGGCGCCAGGGTCTCTTGCTGGCCCGGCTTGCGCACTTCCCCGCCGTCCAGCAACTGCACCACGCCGAACGGCTGCTCGCCCATGATGCACTGACGTATCATGTCCAGATAGCGTACCTCGAAGATCTGCAGGGGCAGATAGCCGTCGGGATACAGCACCGTATTGAGCGGGAACAAAGGTATCGAGGTCATGGCGCATGATGGCACGAATGCGATATCCGTGCAGCGCTCCTTGCGTCCCCTTTTTACTTATAAAAACGGCGCTTCTTGGCCCGCTCCGCCGCCTTCGGCGCCAGCACTTTCACGGCCTTCTTCTGGATGGTGCCGCCGGCGGACGTGCCCGGCACGCGGTGCTCCGCCTCGAAACCGGGTTCCTCATTGCGTTTCAGGGTTTGCCGGGTCAGCGCTTCCACGGCCGACAGCAATTCCACCTCATCGGCGCAAACGAGCGAGATCGCTTCGCCTGAAGCGCCCGCGCGGCCCGTGCGGCCGATGCGGTGGATATAGTCTTCCGCCACGGTGGGCAAATCGAAATTGACGACGACGGGCAATTGGTCGATGTCCAGGCCACGGGCGGCCACGTCGGTCGCCACCAGCACCTGCACCTCGGCCGATTTGAAGCGGGCCAGCGCGCGCAAACGGTTCGGCTGGGTCTTGTCGCCGTGGATGGAGTCGGCGCGCACGCCCTGCTCCAGCAAAGTGTTCACCAGCAACTCGACACCCTTGCGCGTCTTGACGAAGACCAATACCTGGCCCCAGCGCTTTTTCTTCAGCAAGTGCAAAAAGAGTTCCGGCTTGCGTTTCTTGTCGCACACGATCACCGATTGCTTCACGGCCTTGACCGTGCTGTTGCGCGCGCTGACCTCCACCGAAACGGGATCCTTCAGCATGGTCTTCGCCATGGCGCGGATGGCGTCCGAGAACGTCGCCGAGAACAGCAGGGTCTGGCGCTGCTTGGGCATGGTCATCAGCAATATATCAAGCTCGCGCTCGAAGCCCAGGTCCAGCATGCGGTCGGCCTCGTCCAGCACCAGCGTTTGCACTTGCTCGAACTTGACGGCGCCCTGCGTCTGCAAATCCAGCAAGCGGCCTGGCGTGGCCACCAGTACGTCGAGGCCCTTGCGCAATTTGCTGATCTGCGGCTCGATGGGTACGCCGCCGTACGCGACAAAGCTGCGTAGCGGCAAGTTGCCGCCATAGCTGCGGAAGCTGGCATAGACTTGCTCGGCCAGTTCGCGCGTGGGCACCAGCACGAGCACGCGCACGCACTGGGGCGCCACCACGCCTTCCAAAGTCAGGCGCTGCAGCAGCGGCACGGCGAAACCGGCCGTCTTGCCCGTGCCCGTCTGGGCGGCGGCCATCAGGTCGCGCCCGGCCAGCACGGCGGGAATCGCTTGCGCCTGCACGGGCGTGGGCTTGGCATAGCCGAGCTCGTCAAGTTTGCGGACCAGGGGATCGATCAGGCCGAGGGAGGAAAACGTCATGGGGAAAGCAATCTTGGCAAAGTAAAAGGTGGCGCGCACGGACGGGCCGTGCGCGCGATTGCCGAGATTATAGGCCAGCGGGGATGCCGGCCGGGGTTTCACCGTTAAAACAAACGCGTCAAAACTTCATTTCCAGGGTCGCGCGCGCCTGCGGTGAACTCGGCGAAATGCTGTTGCGCACGATGGTGCCGCTGGCGTCCGCATACGCTGTGGTGCTTTCGAAGTCTTGCGCCAGCAAATTCGACACGGCCAGGCGCAGCTGGTTCTTCGCATCGAATTTCCACAGCGCATAAATGTCGACGTCGCGCCGCGGCGACGTATAGGCGCTCTGGCGCTCGGTGATGCGCACGGGGCCGCCATTGCGGAAGTTGAAGCTGCCGCCCGTCGTCAGCACACCGTCCGGCGTCTTGTAATCGAGACCGAAGTTGCCGCTGACGGGGGTTTGCTGGTCGAGCCGGTTGTTTGGCCCCGGCACCTGCTCCACCTGCGACCAGTTGCGGCTGACGCTGGCGCGCAAGTCGATGGCGGGCACGGGCGCGGCCAGCACGGCGCGCAGCGGGAACTTCGCCTCCAGTTCCAGTGTCTGAGTATTCGCGCGGCCATCATTGACGGGGGTGGACACCCAGCGATCATTGATGAACAGCAAGCCTTGGCGCGTATAGCCATCGATACGGCGGGCCGAGGCGCGCGCGCTGAGCAAAGCGCCTTCGGCCCAGTAGTGCTCGTACGAGGCGTCGATGCCCAGCGCCAGCTCCGGTTTCAGGTAGGGATTGCCTTCGCGGTCGGGGTCAGTCTGGCTATTGTTGGTCGAGGTATTACGACGCGGAATCAGGCTCGCCGTGGGCTGCGCCTTGTAGGTGCGCGTCAGGGCCAGGCGTACCTGGTCACCCTTGGTATCAGGCAACTTCCACAAGGTTTGCAACAGCGGGCTCCACACGCTGGTGCGCTGGTTCACTTCATCATAGGTATTGCCCGCGCTGCGCGTGTCTATGCCTTCCCAGCGTACGCCCGCATACATGGACCAGCGCGGCGTGATTTCCCAGTCGTCCTGCACAAACAGGGCCAGACGCTTGATGGTGGCATCGAAACCTTCGTCGCTGTCGACGGGCGGGCGCGCACCCGAGGTGCCCAGCACCGCTTCGCGCTGGCGGCGCGTTTCCTCGCGCTCCGTGTAGGCACCGTCCCAGCCCATCGACAGGGCGTGGCCGGGCAGCAAGGGCGTGGAATACTTGCCGGTCGAACTGACGCCGTTTTCCGTCGCCTTCACGCCCACTTTGCGCTCGAGCGCCAGGCCGCTGCCATCGATAAAGCCCTGCTGCAGGCTATCGGACGTATTGCGGGCGGCCGAGGCGCCGATTTTCAATTCCAGCCGGGCGCCGCCGGCCAGCTTGTGCATCCACGTCAGGTCGCTGCGGCCGAAGGCATTGTGGTTGCTGGAGCCGCCCGTATTGGTGTCGTAATCGGGGCGCAAGCCCTGCTGCGTTTCCGCGTGGCTGAAATTGCGGTGGTTCGAGCGCCCGCCATTGAAAAAGAATTGCGCCGTCACATTGTCGCCGTTGGACAGCACCCAGTTCAGGCGCGGCGACAGATTGATGCCTTCCGGGCGGCCATCACCCGTGCCATTCGTGCGGCGCAGCAGGTTTTGCCGGCCATCGGGCGCGTAGCCCAGTTCCAGCCCGGGATTGTCGTAATGATAGTCGTAGCGGAACAGCGAGCCGGCCAGCGAATACGAAAAATTGCCGTCGCGGTCGGACAGTTGCACGTTGACGCTGGGCGAAAAGCTCACGTCGCTACCCTGCACGCCCAGCTTGAGCTCGCGCTGCGCCGTCTTCACGGCTTTCTTGAGCACCACATTGATGGTGCCGGCAATCGACTGCGTACTGTATTCGGCGCTGGCCGCATGCAAAATCTCGATGCGTTCGATCACATCCGGCGACAGGGTGTCGAGCGAAAAACCGGCCGGCGCCCGCTCGCCATTGAGCAATATCTGCGTGTAGCCGCTGCCCAGGCCGCGCATGCGGATTTCGCCGCCCGAGCGCCCGGCCGCGCCGGAAACCGTGATGCCGGGCAAGCGTTTGAGCACGTCGGTGACATTCGTGTCGCCATACTTGAGGATTTCCTCGCTGCCAACGACCATCTTGCTGGCCGTATCGTCGCGGCGCGGATCATAGCCGCTGCCCTTGACTTCAACGGTTTGCATCGCGGGCGCGGCGGGCTTTTCAGCCTTCAGCGGCGCAGAGGCAGCGGCAGCGTCGGCTGGCGCTTCGGATTGCTGGGCCTGGACATTCCAGGCAAGTAAAACGGCTGAACAAAGGACGGTAAGGCGAAGGCAACGGCGTGGCATCATGACCTGGCTAAAAAAGTTGGCTGAATAAAAATGGCTAAAAGCTAAAAAACAGGCCGCTGTATTGTGCTTTAATTTTTTCCAAGTGACACAGTTTCCTGAAAATATTTCCTATAGCAAATTAAATTCGGCGGCGGGCTGCGATACGCACCCTTGCATACGGCGCATAGTATTGCGCGCCACATCGCCGCTATAATGCGTTTTCACCATTGTTCCCATCACCCCGTCAAAGGCTTCCCATCGTGTCTGACCGTCTTGCCGTCCTGCCTCAATATCTGCTTCCCAAAGGAGCGTTGACCAACTTTGCCGGCCGGATCGCCGGCGCCAAAGGCGGCGCCATGACCACGCGTTTGATCCGCTGGTTCGTCGGCCGCTACAACGTCAACATGGATGAGGCGCTGGATCCGGACATCACGCACTACACGAGCTTTAACGACTTTTTCACGCGCGCGCTGCGCCCCGATGCCCGTCCGCTGGCCCAGGCCGACTACGTCTGCCCCGTCGATGGCCGCATCAGCCAGTTCGGCACGATCGACAAGGACCAGATCTTCCAGGCCAAGGGCCACAACTTCAGCACGACGGCCCTGGTCGGCGGCGATGCGGCACTGGCGGCCCAGTTCGAGCACGGCAGCTTCGCCAATCTGTACCTGAGCCCGCGCGACTACCACCGCATCCACATGCCCTGCGACGGCCGCTTGACGCGCATGATTTATGTGCCCGGTGAATTGTTCTCCGTCAACCCGACGACGGCGCGCGGCATTCCCGGCCTGTTCGCCCGCAACGAGCGCGTCGTCTGCGTGTTCGACACGGCCAACGGCCCCTTCGTCATGACTCTGGTCGGCGCCACCATCGTCGGCAGCATGGCCACCGTCTGGCACGGCGTCGTCAACCCGCCCCGCACGGGACAGGTGCGCGACTGGAGCTATGCGAACGACAACGTGGTGCTGAAACAGGGTGAAGAGCTGGGACGCTTCCTGCTCGGCTCCACAGTCGTCATGCTGTTCCCGAAAGACACCGTGACGTTCAATGCCAACTGGCAACCGACCGGCCCCGTGCAGCTGGGCGAGGTCATGGGCAACCTGCCCAAGTAAAGCATCCGGACGCGCGCCTAGACGGGCGCGTCCGTGCGATACATCTCCTCCATCAGATCCAGAAACGCGCGCGTCTTGGCCGGCATCAAGCGCCGGCCAGGAAACACGGCCCAACCCGTGACCAGCGGGAAACTCCACTCGGGCAGCACGCGCACCAATTCCCCCGTCGCCACATACGCCTTGGCAAAACGGTCCGTGCTGGCCGCGATGCCCACGCCCGTGCACGCCATGCGCACCAGCAATTCCGGCGAGTTGGCCAGCAGGCGCACGGGCAGATCGCGTTCCCACGTCGTCTTGCCGCGGATCAAAGTCCAGTGCACGAGGCCATGCACGGCCCGTGGCAAGCTGAGCAGATCATGGCCATATAAATCGTCGGGATGCTCGGGCAAGCCGTGCACGCTCGTGTATTGCGGCGAGGCATACAACGCCAGGGTGCTGAAGGCCACGCGGCGCGCGGACAGGCTGGCGTCGTCGGGCAAGTTGCCCATGCGGATGGCCAGGTCGAAATTTTCTTCCAGCAAATCCACCCTGCGCGCCGACAAGTCCAGTTCCAGCGAAATGGCAGGATAGCGGCGCACGAACTCGGCCAGCACCTGGCGCATCAGGGTGTCGCCAAAGTCGGCCGGCATGGAAATGCGCAGCAAGCCGCTGGGCCCGGCCTGCCGGTGCTGCGCCAAGGCGCCGGCCGCCTCCGTTTCCTCGACCACCTTGCGCGCATGCTCGAGCAGGCTGGCGCCAAACTCCGTCAGCGCCAGCTTGCGCGTGGTGCGCAGCAGCAGCCGTTCACCCAACTTCGCTTCCAGCAGCGAGATGCGGCGCGACAGGGTCGATTTGGGCAAGTCCACACGCACGGCGGCGCGACTGAAACTGCCGCATTCGACGACTCTGGCAAACAGCAATAAATCTCCGGGATCGATATCCATACTTTTGATTGTTCCATGAGTGGATTAATGTTATCCATTTTAACGGCTTCCGCATCAATTTTGGAATTGCTATAGTTCATCCATCGCAAGACACCTCACAACGGAGAAAACAAGATGAACATCCTGCAAATCAATTCCAGCGCCCGCAGCACCGGTTCCGCCTCGACCCGCCTGGCTGACGCCATCGTCAGCCGCGTACAAGCAGCCAACCCGGGCGCCGCCCTCGTCCGCCGTGACCTGGCTGCCGCACCGCACCCCGTGCTCGACGAGCCGACGCTGCAAGCGCTGTTCACGCCAGCCGACAAGCGCACGCCGGAGCAAGCGGCCCGTATCGCCCTGGACGACGCATTGATTGCGCAAGTGCAAGCAGCTGACGTGATCGTCATCGGCGCGCCGATGTACAACTTCGGCATCACCGTGCAACTGAAAAGCTGGTTCGACGCGATTGCCCGCGCCAACGTCACCTTCAAGTACACGGAAAACGGCCCTGTTGGCCTCTTGAGCGGCAAGAAAGTCTACGTGGGCCTGTCCCGCGGCGGCTTGCACCGCGACAGCGCCAACGATAGCCAGGTGCCTTACCTGAACACCATGTTCGGCTTCCTGGGCCTGACCGACGTGCAATATGTGTATTCGGAAGGCATGGGCATGGGTCCGGAAGCCGTGGCCAAGGCGCAAGCCCAGGCGGACGCCGAGATCAACGCCATTTTGGTGTAATCCCAGCAGTGAAAGGGGCGGCGCACTGGCGCCGTCCTGGCCTAGAGGAGAAAGCAATGAGCGACATCACCACCGTCAACAAGCCACGCGCCGTCGAGCGCGTGATCGCCGGCCAGGCCGTCATGGATGGCGCCGGCGTGAAGATCAACCGCGTGCTGACGCAGCAGTTGCAGCGCCGTCTCGACCCGTTTTTGATGCTCGACAATTTCGCCAGCGACAAGCCGAACGACTATATCGCCGGCTTCCCCGAGCATCCGCACCGCGGTTTCGAAACCGTGTCGTACATGATCACGGGACGCATGCGCCACAAGGACAGCGCCGGCCACGAAGGCTTGCTGACGTCGGGCGGCGTGCAATGGATGACGGCCGGCAGCGGCGTGATCCATTCGGAAATGCCGGAGCAGGAAGAAGGCGTGATGGAAGGTTTTCAGCTGTGGCTGAACCTGCCCGCGCGCGACAAGATGCGCACGCCGTGGTACCGCGATTTCACGAGCAGTGAAATCCCCCGCTACACGACGGAGGCAGGTGTCGCCGTGCAAGTGATCGCCGGCGAGAGCCATGGCGTGACGGGCGCCGTGCAGCGCGAACTGACGGAACCGTTGTACCTCGACATCGACCTGCCAGCCGGCGCCAGTTTCGAGCAGCCCTTGCCGCCAGGCCATAACGCCTTCATCTACACGTTCCGTGGCGAAGTGCAGGTCGACGGCAAGGCCGTGCCCGCCCTGCGCATGGCCATCTTCGCCAACACGCCGGGCAGCGACGGCGTGCGCATCGAAGCGCCCGAAGGCGGCCGCGTGATCTTCGTCGCCGGCCAGCCCTTGAACGAGCCCATCGCGCAGTATGGCCCGTTCGTCATGAATACCCAGGCGGAAGTATTCCAGGCCGTACAGGATTTCCGCGAAGGCAAGTTTGGCGAGACGGCGGCGCAGTAAAGTTATTTGCTCCAGGTAAAACCTGCAGCGCCTCGCGGCCTGCAGGTTTTTTTATGCGCCGACTATGTTGTTGCTTTTCAATTACACTGACGGCAACATCATTCCACAAAGCATTCCATGCATCCCACGCACGACAACACCGAACACGACGCCACCCATCTGCACGCCCACCTGAAGGGCGACGCCAAGCATACCCACTCGTTCGAGGGACGCAGCCAGAGCATCCTCGCGTGGGCGCTGGGGCTGACCCTGTCATTCGCCGGCATCGAGGTCATCGCCGGTTTCATGTCCAATTCGCTGGCCCTGATTTCCGACGCGGGCCACATGGTCACGGACGCGGCCGCGCTGGGCCTGGCCCTGCTGGCGCAGCTGATCGCGCGCCGCCCGCCTTCCCCGCGCCACTCGTTCGGCTTTGGCCGCGCCGAAGCGCTGGCCGCCTTCGTCAACGGTCTGGCCATGCTGTGCGTGGTGGGCTGGATCTGCTATGAAGCCGTGCAGCGCTTTTCCGCACCGCAAACCGTGCAAGGCGGCATGGTCTTCGTCGTCGCCTTCATCGGCCTGGCCATCAACCTGGTGGTGGCGTGGGTATTATCGAAAGACAAGCAAAGCGTCAACACACGCGCCGCCCTCGTGCACGTGATGGGCGATTTGCTCGGTTCGGTCGCCGCCATCGTCGCCGGCGCCGTGATTTACTTTACGGGCTGGATGCAGATCGACCCGCTGCTGTCCGTGCTGGTGTCGCTGCTGATTTTAAAATCGACATTCGGCGTGCTGCGCGAGTCCTACCACTTTCTGATGGAAGGCGTGCCCATGCACATTGACTACATCGAAGTGGGCACGGACGTGGAGCAGGTGGACGGCGTGATCGCCGTGCACGATTTGCACGTGTGGGACATGTCGCCGGGCCAGCCGGCCCTGATCGGCCACGTGGAGATCGAACACCTCGACCATTGGCCGAAGGTCTTGCGGGCGATCAAGAAGATGTTACTGAGTAAGCATGGCATCGACCACATTACCTTGCAGCCGGAGACGGCGGCGATGGCGGGGTTGCATCAGGGCGACAAGACGCACTAATTAAACCCAACGGCAAAGACCGGGGTCGTACCCTCAGGGTACGACCCCAGCTTCTGCACTTGGGGTTCAACAAAACTAACTACGCCGAGCCTCAAGAACACCACTGACGTCTTTAATTACATTCAGCGCCTTCAACAACTGCGCCGTCGAGCTGATCTCGGCCGTAAAGGTCATGCGGGCCTGGCCCTTGGCGCTTTGGGTGTTGACGCCGATCACGTTGATCTTTTCACGCGAAAAGATTTCGGAGATGTCGCGCAGCAAGCCCTGACGGTCACCGGCCAGGATGAAGATATCGACCGGATACACCGTGTCGTGCCCGCCCGTGCTGCCCCACTCGGTAAAAATCACACGCTCGGGCGACTTGGCGCGCATTTCCTCGAAATTTTTACACGTGGCGCGGTGGATGGAGACGCCCTTGCCGCGCGTGACGAAACCGACGATGCTGTCCGGCGGCGCCGGCTTGCAGCATTTGGCCAGCACGGTCATGAGGCCTTCCGTGCCCACCACCAGCACGCCGGACTTGGCGCCCTGCTCCACACTGGAAGCGCGGCTTTTACCCACCAGCACGGCGTCTTCCGGCACCACCACTTCGCCATTGTCGTGCAGCGCCTGCTCCACGTGGCGCAGGCTGAACTCATCCTTGCCCACCGACAGGAACAGCTCGTCGACTTTCGCAAAGCCCAGCTTTTGCGCCAGCGCCTCAAGGTTGACGGCCGTCTTGCCTTCGCGCTGCAATGACTTTTCCACCAGCGCGCGGCCGTGGGCCAGGGTTTCCTGCATGTCGATGGCGTGGAACCAGGCGCGGATTTTCGAGCGCGTGCGCGTGCTGACGGCGTAGCCGGCGCTGAGCCAGTCGCGCGACGGTCCGGCCGTGCCCGGCGCGCCCTTGGCCGTGATGATTTCGCAGGTCTGGCCGTTTTTCAGTTGCGTATTCAGGGGCACCATGATGCCGTCGACCTTGGCGCCGCGGCAGCGGTGGCCCACATCCGTGTGCAGGTGATAGGCAAAATCGACGGGCGTGGCGCCGACCGGCAACTCCAGCACCCGCGCCTGCGGCGTCATGACGAAGATGCGGTCGTCCAAGGTGGCGGATTTGAGCTTTTCCACCCATTCGCGCTGGATTTCTTCCTGGCCCACGACGGCGTCGGCCACTTCCGTTTTCCAGGCCAGCAACTGGCGCAGCCAGGCGATCTTTTCGTCGTATTTCTGGCCGGCAAAGTTCGAGCCGCCCTCTTCCTTGTAGCGCCAGTGCGCGGCCACGCCGTATTCGGCAAAGCTGTGCATTTCATTGGTGCGGATTTGCACTTCCAGCGGGCGGCCATCCTCGGCCGTCACCACCGTGTGCAGCGACTGGTAACCGTTGGGTTTCGGCCGCGAAATGTAATCGTCGAATTCTTTCGGGATGGGGGTCCAGATATTGTGGACCACGCCCAGCACCGTGTAGCAGGTTTTCACGTCGGCAACGATGACGCGGAAGGCGCGCACGTCGTACAGGGCCGTAAAGTCCAGCTCCTTGCCGCGCATCTTGTTCCAGATGCTGTAAATGTGTTTCGGGCGGCCAAACACTTCCGCCTGGATACCGGCCGAAGCCAGTTCCGTCTGCAGGCGCAAAATCGCGGAGGAAACAAAACCCTCGCGCATCATGCGCTTTTCTTCCAGCATCTTGGCGATGCGTTTATACGCTTCCGGCTCGATGAAGCGGAACGACAGGTCTTCCAGTTCCCACTTCAGTTGCCAGATGCCGAGGCGGTTGGCCAGCGGCGCGTACAAATCCAGCGTTTCCTTGCCGTATTCACGCGTCATTTCGTTGAACAGCTTTAATTCAGCAAAGTAACGCAAGGTCGTCACGCAGGCGGCCAGGCGCACCAGCACGACACGCATGTCGGACGCCATCGCCAGCAACATCTTGCGCAGGGTTTCCACCTGGGCCACGGCTTGCTGCGCCGCATTCTTGCCGCGCCCGCCGACACTGCCGTGCTGCGCCTGGGTCAGCGCGCGCAAGCGGATCAGCTGGCGCACGCCGGTGGCCAGGTCGCACACCTGCTTGCCGAAGCGTGGCTCGATGTCGGCCGCCGTATCCGGTTCCAGCAAGGTCAGCTCGAACATCAGGCCGGCGATGCGCGTTTCCGCATCGCTGCGCAGGAAAGCCAGGGTGGTGGCTACGCCGATGGCGAACTCCAGCGCGGAACGGCCGGCAAAGGTCTGCTTGTCGCCATACGCTTCGGTGGCATACGCGAGCGCGTCCAGCACGCGCGCGCAGTCCGGCGCACTCAAGCCCTCTACCAGTTGTTCCGATGTGACGCTATTCGGGGCCGAGATGGAAACCATGTATTACCTTATAAACTTGATGACTCAACAGCTTGAAAAACTTAGCGTTCTGCAGCGATGATGACGATTTCAACCAGGCATGCCGGATTGGCCAGTTTCGCTTCCACCGTGGCGCGCGGCGGCGTGTGGCCTGAGGCGACCCAGTCGTCCCACACTTCATTCATGCCGGGGAAATCCTTCATGTCGGCGATGTAGATCTGGCACGACAGGATGCAAGTCTTGTCGCTGCCCGCTTCCATCAGCAGACGGTCGACGTGGCCGAGCACTTCGCGCGTCTGGCCGACGATGCCTTGCGTGGTATCTTCGGCGATCTGGCCCGCCAGGTAGATGGTGTTGTTGTGTATGGCTACTTCGGAGAGGCGTTTGCCTACGTGCAGTCGTGTAATTTCCATGCTTCTTCTTTCGGTTGTTTCAAAATCTGTACAGCGTTACTGATTGTTACTGACTATTACTTGCCCAGCAAAAACTTGCGGGCGATGGCGATCTGGTCGTCGTGGACGAAAGTGGGCGCATGGCCCACGCCGGCGATTTCCACCAGCTCCGCCTTCGGGCCGCGACCGAGCATGATCTGCGCCGTCTCGCGCGACAGCAGGTCCGATTCCGACCCGCGCACCAGCAAGGTGGGGCAGCGCACGGCATCATACGCGGCCCACAGCATGGCTTCGTCGCTGGCCGCCGATTCCGGCGTGGCCGAGCGGAACGGCATGGCCAGTCCCATATCATAGTGGCGGCGCCAGTGCCCATCTTTATCCTGGCGCAACACATCCACCGCCAGTTTATGCCATTCCGCGTCCGTGTGCGGGCCGAAGCTGGCGGACACGTCGCGCACGAACCTGGCGCCCTGTTCAAACGTCTCGAAACGCAAGTCCTGGCCGATGTAGTCGCCGATGCGCTGCAAGGCTTCCGGCGCCAGAGTCGGGCCGATATCGTTCAGCACCAGTTTGCTGATCGGGCTGTTGGGCAACGAGGCCAGGCCCAGGCCGATCAAGCCGCCCATCGACGTACCGAACCAGTCCACCGTCTGGCGCTCGCCATTGGCCAGCACGCGCGCCAGCAGGGTCACCATGTCGCTCACATATTGCGGCACGCGGTAAAACTGGGGATTGGCCAGCCAGCCCGAGCGCCCGCGTCCCACCACGTCGGGGCAGATCACGCGGTAATCGCTGGCCATGGCGCGCGCCAGGTTGTCGAAGTCGTCCGCCACCCGCGTCACGCCATGGGCGCAGACGAGCACGTTCGGATTATCGGCCGCGCCCCACTCCTTGTACGACATGGTATGCAAGCCTGCGGGGGAGATGCATTGCACGGATTTGATGCTCGCTTCGATCATGCCAATTCCTTATTCGATATAAAAAGAGCACCGCTTCCTGCCCGCCAGGAGGTGTCCCGCGCGCGACGCTACGGCAGTGTAGCGCAGCGCGGGCAATGCTCCAAGCGCGCGCCTGAAATGCTGCGCCGCAGCACAGCACTGGCACGGTCGCCATGGCGCAATACCCGATATAGCGAAAATGCATATCTGCGGTTATCCACAATTGAGGCGGCCTGGCAATGGGCGGATGATCGCAGCATCAACCCGCAAGAGGAGACCACTCGTGAAAAAACCATTCTATAAAATCCTGTACGTACAGGTGCTGTTCGCCATCGTGGCCGGCGTGCTGCTGGGGGTGTTCTACCCTTCGAACGCCGTCGACATGAAACCGCTGGGCGACGGCTTTATCAAACTGATCAAGATGATCATCGCCCCGGTGATCTTCTGTACCGTGGTCTCCGGTATCGCCGGCATGCAGGACGTCAAGAAGATCGGCCGAGTGGGCGGCAAGGCGCTGCTGTACTTCGAAGTGGTCTCCACCTTCGCGCTGGCCATCGGCTTGCTGGTCGCCAATATCCTCAAACCGGGCGCCGGTTTCAACGCCGATCCGGCCCACCTGGACGCCAAGTCGATCGCGCAATACACGCACGCCGAAGGCATGTCGACGGTCGACTTCGTGATGAACATCATTCCGAAGACCTTCGTTGACGCCTTCGCCAAGGGCGACATCCTGCAAGTGCTGTTGATCGCCATCCTGTTCGGCTTCTCGCTGTCACTGCTGGGCGAGCGCGGCCGTCCGGTCACCAAGCTGATCGACGAGCTGTCGCATGCCATCTTCGGCATGGTCAACATCATCATGAAAGTCGCTCCGATCGGCGCATTCGGCGCGATGGCATTTACCATCGGCAAATACGGCCTGGCTTCGCTGATCCCGCTGGCCAAGCTGATGGGCTCGTTCTACCTGACCTGCTTCCTGTTCGTCTTCGTCGTGCTGGGCCTGATCGCCAAGTACACGGGCTTCTCCATCGGCCGCTTCTTGCTGTACATCAAGGAAGAGCTGCTGATCGTGCTCGGTACCAGCTCGTCGGAATCGGCCCTGCCGGCCCTGATGAAAAAACTCGAACGCCTGGGCTGCTCCAAGCCAGTCGTCGGCCTGGTCGTGCCGACCGGCTACTCGTTCAACCTGGACGGCACCAATATCTACATGACCATGGCCGCCCTGTTCGTGGCGCAAGCCACCAACACGGAACTGACCATCTGGCAGGAACTGACCATCCTCGGCGTGGCGATGCTGACGTCGAAAGGCGCCTCCGGCATCACGGGCGCCGGCTTCATCACCCTGGCCGCGACCCTGGCCGTCGTGCCGACGATTCCTGTGGCCGGCATGGCGCTGATCCTGGGCATCGACCGCTTCATGAGCGAATGTCGCGCGCTGACCAATTTCGTCGGCAACGGCGTGGCCACCATCGTCGTGTCGAAATGGGAAAAGGAACTGGACATGGACAAGCTGCATAGCGAGCTGGCGAATCCAACCCACCCGACCGACGACGCGTATGTCGCCCCGGCCGTGAATATCGTCAAGTAAGCAGTACACTCCTTTGAAAGCCCCGCAGAGCGATCCGCGGGGCTTTTTTCATTGCGCGTGGGCTATCGATCGCATCATCAACCAATAGTAAATCATTCATCAATATTTACCATGATGATCAATGAATCAAAAACCATTACAGTACTGACTTACTGTTCGCCGCCAGGCTCGCGCATAATGACATTGCGTTAATGCAAGCCTGACACCGAACCATCCACCTTTGAATGGAGTACGTCATGTCCCTCTCGCCCGCCTTTTACGCCACCTGGAGCCCACGTTTGCTGGGCGTGCTGCGCATCATCCTTGGCTTTCTCTTCCTGCAACACGGCACGGCCAAGCTGTTCGGCGCGCCGCACGTGGCCATGTTCGATGGCTTGCAACTGTTTTCCGTGATGGGTGCGGCCGGCGTCATCGAACTGGTCGGCGGTACCTTGCTGCTGGTGGGCCTGTTCACGCGCCCCGTCGCCTTCATCCTGTCGGGCCAGATGGCGGCCGCCTATTTCATGGCGCACGCGCCAGCCGGCTTCCTGCCGATCCTGAATGGCGGCGAAATGGCCGTGATGTACTGCTTCACCTTCCTGTATTTCGCGGCAGCGGGCGCCGGCGCCTACAGCCTGGACGGGCTGCGCGGCAAGGCGGGCGCATAAAAAAGGGCGGACATCGCTGTCCGCCCTGCTTTCATACGACGATCCGCCTGGCTTACACGGCGGAGACGTCCAGCTCAGCGCCCGTGGCCGCCTGCACTTGTTCCTTGGTCACGCCCGGCGCCAGTTCCACCAGCTTCAGGCCGTTTTCCGTCACATCGATCACGCCCAGGTCGCTGATGATGACGTCGACCACGCCCACGCCCGTCAGCGGCAAGTCGCACTGTTTCAGCAGCTTGTGCGACGTCGTGCCATCCTTGGCCGTGGCCACGTGTTCCATCAGCACGACCACGCGCTTGACGCCGGCGACGAGGTCCATCGCGCCGCCCATGCCCTTGACCATTTTTCCTGGGATCATCCAGTTCGCCAGGTCGCCCTTTTCCGACACTTGCATGGCGCCCAGGATGGCCAGGTTGATCTTGCCGCCGCGGATCATGCCGAAAGAATCGGCCGAGCTGAAGTAGGCGGCGCCGGGCAAGGCCGTCACCGTCTGTTTACCCGCGTTGATCAGGTCGGCATCGACTTCCGCATCGGTGGGGAACGGGCCGATGCCCAATAAACCGTTTTCCGACTGCAGGAATACTTCGATGTTCTCCGGCACATAGTTCGCGACCAGGGTCGGCAAGCCGATGCCCAGGTTCACATAAAAGCCATCCTGCAATTCTTTCGCCGCGCGCGCGGCCATCTCATCTCTCGTCCAAGCCATGATTATCTCCGTATTCTGTTTTATGCTTCAGTGCGCACGGTGCGCTGCTCGATGCGTTTTTCCGGGTTCGCGTTGACCACGATGCGGTGCACGAAGATGCTCGGCGTATGGACCTGGTCCGGGTCGATTTCGCCCACTTCCACCAGTTTTTCCACTTCGACGATGGTGATCTTGCCGGCCATGGCCACGTTCGGGTTGAAATTGCGCGCCGTCTTGCGGTAGACCAAATTGCCGGCGCGGTCAGCCATGTAGGCTTTGACCAGCGACACGTCGGCCACGAGGCTGCGCTCCATCACGTATTGCTCGCCGTCGAATTCGCGCAGTTCCTTGCCGTCGGCAACGATGGTGCCCACGCCCGTCTTGGTGAAGAAGGCGGGAATGCCGGCGCCGCCGGCGCGCAGTTTTTCAGCCAGCGTGCCTTGCGGCGTGAATTCCAGTTCCAGTTCGCCGGCCAGGTACTGGCGCGCGAATTCCTTGTTTTCACCCACGTAGGAGGCGATCATTTTCTTGATCTGGCGCGTGGTCAAGAGCTGGCCCAGGCCGAAGCCGTCCACGCCGGCGTTATTCGAAATGGCCGTCAGGCCCGTCACGCCCGAATCGCGCAAGGCAGCGATCAGGGCTTCGGGAATGCCGCACAGGCCGAAGCCGCCGACGGCGATGGTCTGGCCATCTTGGACGATACCGGCCAGCGCCGAGGCGGCGTCAGGATAAACTTTATTCATGGGTGTCCCTCTATCTTTTGTTAAGCTTTGGTCTTGAGTCCATGACTCAGGCAGCGACTCAGCATAAAATACGCGAGTGGAAAGTACAATACCGTAGAACTACCGGCGCCGTGCCAGCAATCCCCCTGTGAGAGTGATACGTATCAGATGAACGCCGCGTCAGCCATCGATTATGAAAGCATCTTCCTGCACGCGCCCGTGGGCATGTGCATGTCGGAAAACCGTATCATGCGCAGCTGCAACGAAGCGCTGGCAGCCATGTTCGGCTATGCGCGCGCCCAGCTCGACGACCAGTCCTTCGAAGTACTCTACCCCACGCACGACGAATTCCTGCGCACGGGTGACCGCATCATCCCCATCATGAACGCCAAAGGCCGCTATTCGGACGAGCGCATCATGCGCCGCAGTAATGGGGAATTGTTCTGGTGCCACGTCACGGGCCACGCCATGCTGCCGAACAAACCGCTGGGAGCGGGCATCTGGACGTTCGAGGATGTCAGCGAGAAACGTCCCGTGACGGCCGAACTGACCCCGCGCGAGCGCGAAATCGCCGCCCTGCTGGTGGAAGGCAAGACCAGCAAGGTCATCGCCCGCCAGATCGACCTCAGCCCCCGCACGGTGGAAATGCACCGCGCCAAGCTGATGCGCAAGTTCGCCGCATCGACGTCGTCGGAACTCGTGCACAAGCTGGTGGGGCTGCAGCTGCAGCGTTAGAAGGTACTCATTCCACCGTCTGCGGAAATGATGGCGCCATTGATGAAATGCGAATCCTCGCCCGCCAGCAGCAGCAACAGGCCGTCGAGGTCTTCCGGCTTGCCCGGACGTTTATTCGGCAGCATTTCGATCAGCTTCTTGCCCTGCTCGGTGGCGAAGTAATCTTCATTGATTTCCGTGGAAATATAGCCGGGACAGATGGCGTTCGTGTTGATGCCATATTTTCCCCACTCCACGGCCATGGCGCGCGTCATGTGTACCATGCCCGCCTTGCTCATGCAGTACACGCCGATCTGCGGCAGCACCTGCAAGCCCGCCATCGAGGCGATATTGATGATGCGGTGCTGTTTTTTCGGGTCGCCCTTGGCGCGCGCGATCATGCGCTTGGCCGTTTGCTGGGCCACGAAGAACGATCCGCGCAGGTTGGTGTCCATCACGAACGAGTAATCTTCGGGCGTGACGTCAACCAGGCGTTGCGTGGTGGAGACACCGGAATTGTTGACGAGGATATCGATGGGGCCCGCTTCCGTTTCCGCATGCGCGATGGCCGACTTGATGCTGGCGAAGTCGGTCACGTCGAGCGACACCACGTGCGCGGCGCCGCCGTCCGCTTCGATTTCGGCGCGCAACTCCTTCAGGCGTTCGGTGCGGCGCGACGCCAGCACGACCTGTGCGCCGGCCTGGGCCAGCACTTTCGCAAAGCGCGCGCCGAGGCCGCTCGATGCGCCGGTAATCAGGGCAATCTTGCCCTCGAAATTGACTTCTATGCCCACGAGCTACTCCTGTTTTATTTTAGACAACACTCTGCGCCGTGCCTATGGCAATCGGGCACATTCCCCCGCAGCGCACTCGAGCAAAAGTAAACGCCATCATTACACAAAATGGCCGGATTTAGATTGCGGCGAGGGGCAATGTCACGCAAAATGGCGCCAAAGTTGCAATCCTCGTCAAAAACAAGCACACTCGTGCTTAAATTTCCCCGATGATGCTTTATTCCCTATCCTTGCTACCTATTTAGTTACTAACAATCGAGACCATGACACAGCCTAATAACTTAGTTGAACAGTACGGACCGCGCGAAACCATGGAGTATGACGTGGTGATCGTCGGCGGTGGCCCCGCAGGCTTGGCCGCGGCGATCCGCCTGAAGCAGCTGGCCGCTGAAAAGAGCCAGGAAGTGTCCGTCTGCGTGCTGGAAAAAGGCGGCGAACTGGGCGCGCATATCCTGTCGGGCGCCATCATGGACCCGAAAGCGTTGACCGAACTGATTCCGAACTGGAAAGAACTGGGCGCGCCCCTGAACACGGAAGTGACGGAAGACCGCATCCTGTTCCTGACCGAAACGAAAGCGTATAAAACGCCGGGCTTCGCCGTGCCGGCCTGCTTTGAAAACCACGGCAACTACATCGTCTCGCTGGGCAATGTGGTGCGCTGGATGGGCCAGCAGGCGGAAAACCTGGGCGTGGAAATCTTCCCGGGCTTCCCTGCCGCGGAAATCCTCTACAACGACGACGGCTCCGTGAAAGGCGTGGCGACCGGCAACATGGGCGTCAAGCGCGATGGCGAACCGGGTCCCGACTTCCAGCTGGGCATGGAATTGCACGCCAAGTACACCCTGTTCGCCGAAGGCGCGCGCGGCCACCTGGGCAAGCAATTGATGGCCAAGTATGACTTGAACGCCGGCAAAGATCCCCAGTCATACGGTATCGGCATCAAGGAATTGTGGGAAATCGACCCGGCCCAGCACAAGCCGGGCCTGGTGATCCACTCGAGCGGCTGGCCGCTGGACACGAAAACCTATGGCGGCTCCTTCCTGTACCACCTGGAAAACAACCAGGTGATGGTCGGCTACGTGGTGGGACTGAACTACGAAAACCCGTATTTGTCCCCATACGAGGAATTCCAGCGCTATAAAACGCATCCGGAAATCCGCAAGTTCTTCGAAGGCGGCAAGCGTATTTCCTACGGCGCGCGCGCGATCGCGGCCGGCGGCCTGCAATCGTTGCCGAAACTGGTGTTTGCCGGCGGCGCGCTGATCGGCTGCGATGCGGGCTTCCTGAACATGAGCCGCATCAAGGGCAGCCACGCGGCCATCAAGAGCGGCATGCTGGCGGCGGACGCGGCCTTCGGCGCGCTGGGCGAACAGCGCCAGCACGACGAACTGACGAGCTACCCTGTCGCCTTTGAACAATCCTGGCTGCATGAAGAGCTGCACGTGGCGCGCAACGTCAAGCCATGGCTGTCGAAGGGCCTGTACCTGGGCAGCCTGATGACGGGCATCGACCAGTTGATCTTCCGCGGCAAGGCGCCATGGACGCTGCACCACTCGCACGGCGACCACGAATGCCTGAAACCGGCCGCCCAGTCGAAAAAGATCGTGTATCCGAAACCCGATGGCAAGCTGACTTTCGACAAGATGTCGTCCGTGTTCATCTCGAACACGAACCACGCGGAAGACCAGCCGATCCACCTGACGTTGAAGAACGCCAGCGTCCCGGTCGACGTCAACCTGGCCACGTATGCGGGTCCGGAAGCGCGTTACTGTCCCGCCGGCGTGTACGAATTCGTGAAAAACGACGACGGCGCCGAACGCCTGCAGATCAATGCACAGAACTGCGTGCACTGTAAAACCTGCGACATCAAGGACCCGACGCAGAACATCGTGTGGGTGACACCGGAAGGCGGCGGCGGGCCGAATTATCCGAATATGTAATTCTCCCGCACACACCGTACCTCCTGTAAAACAGCGCGCGCCTATTGGGTTGCGCGCTTTTTTTTTGCAACGCCACCGTCGAATGTGACAATGCTCCCGGCGTGCCCTCAATAATGGTTCTACAGACCATGTGTTGTGGTGCTCGCCCAGCTGTAACACCGCTTTGCACACAGATACAGATGCCTGCAGGCAACTGGCGTAAGCGAGCCACTGCGCTTGGTGGCCCAGGCACACCAGTGAGCGCATTGAAAGTGCGGCCGAAGGGCACACAGCGGCGACACTGGAGTCCTTGTACATGGCCATGCATATCAGCATGGCTGCTTTTGCAGGCCGGACAGTGCAATCGTTGGCAGACCACGCTTTCGAAAAGCTTATTTTTATAAAAAATCAATATTCCGCTGTACTTGGCATCTATCGCAACAACAAATCTTGCATTACAAAAAAATTCTGTGCGGAAAGTTTCTCCTATGCATTTCTAACAGTTACAATTCCCGCTGACAAACATTTCCGTGTATTCCAGCCCATGACCGCCATTGCTCCGCCCGTAGTGCCATTGGAATCCGAACTACAGCAAGCCATCGCCGAACACCAGGCGGGACGCTATTTACAGGCAGAGGAGCTGTATCTGGCGATCTTGCAGGTACAGCCGTATCATGCCGTTGCCAATCACAATCTGGGCTTGCTTGCGGGTCAGGTGGGGCAATATGCCGCTGGCCTGCCCTATTTGCGCAAAGCACTGTCGGTTGATCCGGAAGAGGGTCAATTCTGGCTATCGTACGCAAATGGTCTGCTGCAGGCGGACCAGCCTGCAGAAGCGCTCGACATCATCGATACTGCCATCGCACGCGGCCTCGACAATGAAACTTCGCAAGCCCTGCGCCAGCGTTCGCTGCAGGCACTGGCTGATGCGGCCTTGGCGCCTTCACAGGAAGAGACGCAGCATATTGTCGATCTGTATCACAGAGGTGATTTTGTACAGATGGAAATGGCTTGCCACCATTTGCTGGAAAAATTCCCCGAATCGTCTTTTGGCTGGAGCGTACTGGGCACTGCCCTGCAAGTGCAGGGAAAAGATGCGCTGTCAGCCCTTCGCAAGACTGTCGAGCTAACACCGCACGATGCCCAGGCACATGGCAATCTGGGCAATGCTTGGCAGGATATCGGCAACATCAGCAACGCCATCGACAGCTATTTGCGTGCACTGGAAATCGATCCGGAATTTGCCGAGGCACACAGCAATCTGGGTAGCGCATTGCAGGCGCAGGGACGCCACCAAGAGGCGGCGGCCAGCTATCAACGTGCGCTGGCCATCCGCCCCGACTACGCCAAAGCTCATTTCAATCTGGCCAATACACTCAAAACCCAGGGCAAGCTGGTCCAGGCGAGCGATAGCTACCGCAGTGCGCTGGCCCTGAGGCCGTACGATACCGAGGCGCATTTTCAACTCGGCGAAATCGCGCATGCACTGGGCCAGTTCGACGAAGCCGCCGCAAGTTTCCGCAGTCAATTGCAGATGACGCCGCAAGATGCCAGGGCCCACGCGGGCCTGGGGGCTGCGCTGCAGGGTGCCGGTCAGGTGGAAGATGCCGTCGCCAGCTACCACCGCGCGGCGCAGCTCGATCCACATCTCGACATGCTGCATCATAATATGGCGCTCGCCCTGCACTCGCTGCAGCAATATGACGCCGCCGTGGACGCTTACCGGCTGGCCCTCGCCGCCCAACCGCATTCCATCGCGCTGCTGACGCGCCTGGGCGACGCCTACCGCGCCCTCGGACAAGCCGATGCGGCTATCGACAGCTACCGCCAGGCACTGGAAATAGACGCTGACAATGGCCCCATCATGCTGTCGCTGGCCAATGTGCTGAAGCACGCCGGACAGCCTGATGATGCATTGGCCGCTTACCGCGATGCGGCCAGCCTGAATCCGCACGATATCGACGTCCATTTCAGCCACGGCGCATGCCTGCAAAGCCTGGGCCGCGCCGAAGAAGCCGTGGCATGCTATTACCGGGCATTGGAGATCGATGCCGACTCCGTCATGACGCTGAACAATCTGGGAGCCGCCCTGCTGGGCCTGCGGCAGGTAGAGGAAGCCATCGCACATCAGCGGCATGCCCTCACGCTCAGTCCCGATTCGGACGTTGCCCATTGCAACCTTGGCGCCTGCCTGCAGGCACTGGGACAATTTGATGAAGCCGAAGCGAGTTACCGCCAGGCCTTGACCCTGACACCAGATTATCTGGTGGTGCATAACAATCTCTGTACCACCCTGCAGCACCTTGGACGGCACGAGGAAGCGCTGCAAGTCTGCCGCCGGATGCAGGAACTCGGTGAAGACGATGCACCGCTGCATTTCAATATAGCCAATTCGCTGCAGGCGCTCAGACAGACAGAAGCGGCCAAAGGCCATTTTCAGGCGGCACTGGAGCGTGATCCCGATTATGCCGAAGCGCATGTCAACCTGGGCAGCTTGCTGCAACTCCAAGGACAGGGCGAACAGGGCATGCAGCACATCCGGCAAGCCTTGCAAGCCAAGGAAGGCCACTATGCGCTGGCACACAGCAATCTGCTGTTTAGCCTGAGCCACAGCAACACGGCGGATGCCGGCACGCTGTTCGCAGAGCACTGCCGTTTTGGCGAATTGCTGGACGCCAGCGCAGGCGACAGTGCCAGCCTGCCCTTTGCGAATACGCCGCAAGCGGAGCGGCGCTTGCGCATAGGCATGGTTTCCGGCGACTTCAACAACCACGCTATCGCCAGCTTCCTTGCTCCCGTGCTCGCATTGCTGACGTGCAATCCGGATCTGGAACTGTACGCCTACTACAACAAGAGCAGCGAAGAAGTGCACACGCACATATTGCGCGGCTACATGGACCACTGGCGCAATGTGACGAGTCTGAGCGACACCGCCATGGAAACACTGATACGTGACGACATCATCGATATCCTGATCGACCTCTCCGGGCATTCTGCAGCCAACCGCTTGCCCGTCTTCGCGCGCAGACCAGCCCCCATCCAGGTCAGTTGGATGGGCTATCCGGGCACCACCGGTCTGCGGACGATGGATTATTTCCTGAGTGACAATAAAATATTGCCGGCGGGCCATTTCGATCACCTGTTCCTGGAAAAAATCGTCCACCTGCCCATCAGCGCACCTTTCATTCCCTATGCGGATGCGCCCGACGTCGGCCCCTTGCCGGCACTGGCCAATGGGCATGTCACTTTTGGGAGCTTCAACCGTGCCAACAAGCTCAATCGCAAGGTAATCGCCCTGTGGTCGCAAGTGCTGCGTGCGCTGCCAAACTCGGTCATGCTGCTCGCCGGCCTCGACGGCGACGAGCGCGATGATTATCTGCGCAACTGGTTTGCCGAAGAAGGCATCGACCATACGCGCCTGCATTTCCACGCACGCACCAACATGGCCGAGTACATGCAATTGCACCAGCAAGTCGATGTCTGCCTGAATACCTTCCCCTACACGGGTACCACGACGCTATGCCATGCGCTGTGGATGGGCGTGCCAACCCTGAGCCTCAGTGGCAGCACCATCCCGACCCGTTCCGCCGCCGCTTATCTTGGCCATGTGGGCCTAGACGCATTCGCGGCGCATGACGAAGCAGATTTCGTCAACAAGGGAATCTTCCTCTCCCGAAACATTGCAGCGCTTGCCCAGCTGCGTTCCACCCTGCGTGAACGCTTCCTACTCTCGCCAGTCGCCCAACCCGCACTGGTAACGCAGGGGCTCGAACGCGCACTGCGCATCATGTGGCGCCGCTGGTGCGCCGAACTCCCCCCCCATCGCCTTTGATGCCATGCATCACGAACAGCAACAGGCCTCAAACAAGGAATCCATGCCATGAGCACGCACGACAGCGAGCGCGAAAAAGACTACCCTGTACTCGACCATGACGAGTACGCGCGCAGCCGGCCAGCCGACGATTTCTGGGGCCAGATCAAGCGCACCGTCAATGGCAAGCCCGTCACTGAAGAACAGATCCAGCTGATCGTCACGACGATCAAGAACAACCTTGGCCTGCAGGAAGGAGAGGTGTTGCTCGACCTGGCCTGTGGCAATGGCGCGCTGTCGACCCGCCTGTTTGATCGCTGCCAGGAATTTGTCGGGGTGGATTTGTCCGGCTATCTGATTTCAGTTGCCCGCCAACACTATGAGATCGCCCCGCGCTACACCTTTCTCGAGCAGAGCGCCGATAGCTATGTACAGTCCGACCCACGGCCCGAGCGATTTTCAAAAGTGCTTTGCTACGGCAGTTTCTCGTACTTTTCAGCAGCCGCGGCACGCACCGTGCTGGAATTGCTATGCCAGCGCTTCAGCCACGTCGACAAGGTCTACATCGGCAACTTGCCAGACCGCGACAAGCTCGACCTGTTCTACAAGGAAAACCGTCCCAGCGAGGCCGAATTGTCCGACCATGCTTCGCGCATCGGTATCTGGCGCAGCAAGCGTGAATTCGAGGCGCTGGCCAAAGCGGCCGGCTGGCGCGCGCAGTTTGTCGCCGCCGATCCACAGTTTTACGCGGCGCACTACCGCTACGACGTCCTCTTGAGCCGCTAACCACGCACCATCCTGCACATGAAAAATACCGTAGCCGATCTGGCACTGTTTGGCGGCAACAGTCTCTTTGCCGTACCCAAATCCACTTCGAACCTGGTGCGCCCCGACATCGAAGGCTTCCTCGCCTACTCGAAGCAATTCTATGCCCAGCGCCAGTACACCAACAATGGGCCGCTGGTCAGGCAACTGGAAAAACGACTGGCCACCTTACACCGGACCGAATACTGCGTCACCTTCTGCAGTGGATTCTGGGCACTTGTGCTGGCCATTTCCAAGCTGGCCCTCCAGGGAAAAAGCGAAATCGTCATGCCGTCGCTGACGTATCGCCGCATGGCCGATATCGCGGCCTGGAACCGGCTGCAGCCGCGTTTCTGCGAGGTCGACCCACACACCCTGGCAATGAGCGCGGCCACTGCAAAGGAATGCATCAACGACAATACCGCGCTGATATTATGCGTGCATCCGATCGTCAATTGCTGCGATAGCGAAGGTGTGGCGGCGCTTGCCCGCGAGCGCCAGATCCCCCTATTGTTCGATGCGGTGGAATCTGTCTATGAGACCCAGGCGGCCGGCAAGGTAGGGCAATTCGGCGACGCTGAAATCTTCTCCTTGCACGCAAGCAAACTGCTCAACGGGTATGAGGGCGGCTACCTGACTACCAACAACCGGCAACTGGCCGAAGATCTGTCGCTGATGCGCGGTTTTGGTTTCAAGCATGCCGACAATATTGCCGTGCCTGGCGGCATGAATGCGAAACTGAACGAAATTCATGCGGCGATGGCCCTGGCCAGCCTCGATGACCTGGAACAGCAAGTCGCGCGCAACCGCGTACGCTATCGCCTGTATCAACGCCTGCTGCAATCGATTCCAGGCATGCAGTTGCTGGAATTTGATGAACACCACGCCACCAGCTACAAGAATATCGTCGTGCGCCTGGACGCCGACTGGCCACTCAGCCGTGCCGATACGCTGCGCATCCTGCATGCCGAAAAGATTGTTGCTCGCCCCTATTACTACCCTGCGCTGCATCAGAAATCCATGGCCTATCCGCATGTCGCCGCCGACTTGCCGGTAACCGATGTCCTGGCCGATCAATTCCTGCTGCTGCCGTGCGGCCACCATGTGGAAGAACACGATATCGAACAGATTGCCGCATTGCTTGCCATGCTGGCGCAGCAGGCGACCGCAATCAAACACCAGCTGGAGGCTGCATGAACATCCCCGCTTTTGCGCTGTTCGGCGCAGCGCCCGCCTTTGAAAGCCCGCTGCCTGTCGGACAACTGTATTTCCCTTCATGGGAGCGCTATGAAAGCGCTTTTCGCGATATCTTCGAACGCCAGTACTACACGAACCAGGGGCCACTGACGGCCCAGCTGGAAGCCAGGCTGCAAGACTTCCTGGGGGTACGCCACGTCATTTGCGTCAGCAACGCCACCATCGGGCTGATGATGGCGGCCGAGGCCATGCAGTTGCGCGGCAAGGTAATTTTGCCCGCGTTCACCTTTGTGGCGTCGGCGCAATCGCTGAGCTGGACCGGTCTTGAACCGGTCTTCTGCGATGCGGATGCAAGCACGGGCCAGATTGACCTGGCACAAATCGAGGCCCTGATCGACGACGAGGTCAGCGCCATCATGGGCGTCAACCTGTGGGGCGGCGCCTGTGATCCATTGGCCCTCGAAGCGCTGGCGCGCAAACACGGCCTGCAGCTCTACTTCGACTCGGCGCACGCTTTCGGCTGCGCACTGGGCGACCGCAAGATCGGAAATTTCGGCCAGCTGGAAGTGTTTTCCTTCCATGCCACCAAGATCCTCAGCGCCAGCGAAGGCGGCTGCATCAGCACGAATGACGACGAACTGGCCGCGCGCCTGCGCAATATTCGTAGCAGCTATGGCGCCGGGCACACCGTGCCCGTGGTCAAAACCTCGAACGGGCGCATGTCCGAGGCACAGGCAGCCATTGCATTGATGAGCCTGGAAGACTTTCCCGCCAACCAGCAAAACAATGCCGCGCAATTCCAGGCATACGCGGATGGCTTGCGCGACATTCCGGGCATTACCCTGACGCAACCGGGCGGCGTGAGCTTTTCCAATTATCAATACCTTGTATGCAGCATCGATAGCGAACGGTTTGGCCTGACGCGCGACCGCCTCATGGAATTGCTGAAGGCAGAAAACGTGCTGGCGCGCCGCTATTTCTACCCTGGCATTCACCGCTGCATCCCCTATGCGGAGCAATTCCCCGCCTACCAGTCGCGCCTGCCACAAACGGACACGCTATGTGCCAGCAGCATGCAATTGCCCATAGGTGCACTGCTGACGCTGGAAGATATCGCGCGCATCTGCGAGCTGCTGGCGCGCGCGCAACAAGACGCCACCGCCATCGAACAGCATGCACGGGCGTGACATGGCGGAAAAAGTCACGCTTGGCATCATGCAGCCATACTTTTTCCCCTACCTCGGTTACTTCGACCTGATCAACCGTTGCGACCGCTGGATCGTTTTCGATGTCGTATCCTATGCGCCGAAGAGTTGGATGAACAGAAACCGCATCCTGCATCCGACACAAGGGTGGCAATATGTCAGCGTGCCGGTCGACCGGCATGCCGGTGCCGGCCTGATCAGCGACGTGACGCTGCTCGATCCGCAGGCGGCACATGACAAGATCCAGGGCCAGATCGTGCATTACCGTGCGGCAGGCGCCCCTGGCTATGCAGCGGTCAGCTCAATGATCAGCGAAACTTTTGCTGGCGCCCCCAGCGGCCTGCTGCGCGACCTGAACGTCGCCTCGCTGGCGGCCATCTGCGCCTGCCTGGATATGCCATTTGAATATGATAATTTATCTGATCTGAACCTGACCTTGCCTGAAATACCGCACGCCGGTGCCTGGGCGCTGGAAATTGCCCATGCGCTTGGTGCGCAGGCCTACCTCAATCCGCCCGGCGGCAGGGAGATATTTCGGCCAGCCGAATGGCAAGAGCGCGGCATCGAACTGGACTTTACCAGCCTGGTGTCGTTCACCTACCCCACCCGGCGCTATGAATTTGTCGAGCACTTGTCCATCCTCGACGTACTGATGTGGAACCCGCCTGGCGTGGTGAAAGCCTACCTGGACAGCCGCAAGTTTTCTCCGCTGGCACAGGTACCATCATCGCTGCGCGCATAAAGAAATGAAAAAATTTCTCTAAAGCATTTAATAAGTGTCGGCGCTTAGTCGTCTTGTACTTGGGAGAGCACAGGGAACCGTTGCTCCAGAATGTATCCACCACCTTAGGAGCTACACCATGCTGAGCCTTCACACGAACAACGCTGCACTGTCGGCACAAAATTCGATCGCCAAAACCCAATCGCAACTGTCGACTTCGATGACCCGCCTGAGCACCGGCTACCGCATCAACTCGGCAATGGACGACGCTGCCGGCCTGCAAATCGCAACCCGTCTGAAAGCCCAAACCAGCGGTATGACCGTTGCCATGAGCAACACCCAAAACAGCACCTCGATGCTGCAAACGGCCGAAGGCGCGTTCAACGAAGTGACCAACATGCTGGTCCGCATGAAAGACCTGGCCACCCAGGCAGCCGACGCGTCGTCGAACACCGACGACAAGGAAGCCATGCAAGCCGAGTTCGACGCCCTGGGCAAAGAACTGTACAACGTCATGACCAAGACCACCTTCGGCGGCAGCAGCCTGCTGGTAGGCGGTACGCTGGCATCGAGCATGACGTTCCAGATCGGCGCCAGCGCCGGCGAAACGATGGCCCTGGACGTTTCGGCCAAAATGACGACCTTGGGCACCAACCTGGCCGCCGCCGTTAAAACCTACGCCAGCGCGCCACCTTCGACCCTGGGTACCGAAATCGGCACCGGCACGACCGCCAACACCAGCATCACCGCGCTGTCGACCCTGATCGACAACGTCGGCGAAATCCGTTCGGCACTGGGCGCCGCCGCCAACCGTCTGGACCACGTCAACAACAACCTGTCGAACATCTCGACCAACACCAAGGCCGCTACCGGCCGCATCATGGACGTCGACTTCGCCACCGAAAGCTCGAACATGACGTCGTCGCAAATGCTGCTGCAAGCCGGCACCGCGATGCTGAAACAAAGCAACAGCATGTCCTCGATGGTCATGTCCTTGCTGCAATAATCTTTGCCTGGCCGCTTGCGGCCAGCGAGACAAAGCCAGGCTGCTGCCTGGCTTTTTTCATGTCTGCCGCCCCGGTTTTGCCCACCTATATCGCTGCGCGCATAAAGAAATGAAAAAATTTCTCCAAAGCATTTAATAAATTCTTCCGCTTAGTCGTCTTGTACTTGGGAGAGCACAAGAAACCGTTGCTCCAGAATGTATCCACCCCCTTAGGAGCTACACCATGCTGAGCCTTCACACGAACAACGCTGCACTGTCGGCACAAAATTCGATCGCTAAAACCCAATCGCAACTGTCGACTTCGATGACCCGCCTGAGCACCGGCTACCGCATCAACTCGGCAATGGATGACGCTGCCGGCCTGCAAATCGCAACCCGCCTGAAAGCGCAAACCAGCGGCATGACCGTTGCCATGAGCAACACCCAAAACAGCACCTCGATGCTGCAAACGGCCGAAGGCGCGTTCAACGAAGTGACCAACATGCTGGTCCGCATGAAAGACCTGGCCACCCAGGCAGCCGATGCGTCGTCGAACACCGATGACAAGGACGCCATGCAAGCCGAGTTCGATGCCCTGGGCAAAGAACTGTACAACGTCATGACCAAGACCACGTTCGGCGGCAGCGACCTGCTGACCGGCGGCACCCTGGCTGCCAAAATGACGTTCCAGATCGGCGCCAGCGCCGGTGAAACGATGGATCTGGACGTATCGACCAAAATGAGCGCGCTGGCAAGCGCACTGGGTACCGCCATCGGCACCTACAAAGCATCCGCTCCAGCAGCAGCCGGTGCAGAAATCGCTACCGGCACGGCCGCTAACGGCGCCATCACGGCACTGTCGAATCTGATCGACAACGTCGGCGAAATCCGTTCGGCACTGGGCGCCGCCGCCAACCGTCTGGACCACGTCAACAACAACCTGTCGAACATCTCGACCAACACCAAGGCCGCTACCGGCCGCATCATGGACGTCGACTTCGCCACCGAAAGCTCGAACATGACGTCGTCGCAAATGCTGCTGCAAGCCGGCACCGCGATGCTGAAACAAAGCAACAGCATGTCCTCGATGGTCATGTCCTTGCTGCAATAATCTTTGCCTGGCCGTCCGCGGCCAGCAACGCCAAGCCAGACTGCGGTCTGGCTTTTTTTATGTGCGAAACGTATTGATTTGACTATATTGCCTTTCGATTTAACAATGCTGGTGCCGCAGTCGCCTATACAAGGTAGACCCGATTCACCCTCACCGCCCACCGGAGCCGCCACGTGCTGAGCATTCACACCAATATCGCCGCGATGTACGCCCAAAGCGCCGCCGCCAGCGCGCAAAGCCGTCTGTCGACGTCGATGATGCGCCTCTCCACCGGCTTTCGCATCAACTCGGCCATGGACGACGCCGCGGGCCTGCAGATCGCCACGCGGCTCAGCGCCCAGGTCAGCGGCATGACGGTGGCCATGCGCAATACGCAGAACAGCACCTCGATGCTGCAGACGGCCGAAGGCGCGTTTGGCGAAGTCACCGACATGCTGGTACGCATGAAGGACCTGGCCACGCAGGCGGCCGACGCCTCCTCCAACCAGACCGACCGCGACGCCATGCAGTCCGAGTACGATGCGCTGGGGCTCGAGCTGTACAACGTCATGACAAAAACTTCCTATGGCGGCAGCCTGCTGCTGGGCAACGGTGGTGCCGGCAAGGGCGCCCTGTCGGAGGCGATGACCTTCCAGATCGGCGCCAGCAGCGGCGAAACCATGGGGCTCGACGTGTCGGGCAAGATGGGCAGCCTGGACACGATCTTGAAAGCCATTTCCGCCAACTTTGCCGCCACCGGCACGGCCGGCAGCGAGATCGGCACGAATGGGAGCGCCAACAGCATGATCGACCAGCTGGCGGCGGCGCTCGACCAGGTCGGCGGCGTGCGCTCTGCCCTGGGTGCGGCGGCCAACCGCCTCGACCACGTGCACAACAACCTGGCCAACATGGTCACCAACACCAAGGCCGCCATCGGCCGCATCATGGATGTCGATTACGCGGCGGAAAGTGCCAACATGACGTCGGCGCAAATGTTGCTGCAGGCCAGCACGGCGATGCTCAAGCAAAGCCAGAGCATGCAGAAAATGATACTGTCGCTGTTGCAGCCATGATGGCTGATACCGCCTGATTCACCGGCTTTTATAGACTTTCATCTGGACACAGTGGCATGGCGATAGACCGCATTTCATCGGGCAACCCGGTTCCCCTGATTACCCAGCGCTTCGACGTCAGCCCCGCTACGCCGATGGTGCCGGGCGTGGTCCAGCCGCTGGTGCCCATCGGTCCCTACATGGCGCCCGCCCCCGATGCCGGCACCCTGCCCGCCCAGCTGCACCAGAAGGGGCAGGACAGCCTGGCGTCCCTCATCAAGCCCAATGCCGACGGCACGGGCGGCGCCATGCCGCGCGACAGCAGCGCCATGCAGGTCAATCAGCTGTTCTTCACGCGCCAGCTGGTCTGGCAGCCGCCCGATGCGGCGCAGCTGGCCGCCTCGTGGCGCGTGATGGTCAAGACCTATGGCGAGCAATACGCGGCGCTGCAGGAGCAGGCGCGCGGCCAGCACGTGCCGGGCAATCTGTTCATGGCCGAGCAGCAACCGGCCCTGCTGCGCGAAGGCGCCCGTCCGCCGTTGACGGTCGACAGCGAAGCGTGGCGCTTTGCCGTGTATGGCTGGGGCGGCCAGCGCCTGCTGCTGCGCGTGTTGGCCAGCGACGAAGACGAAGAAGCAACACCGAGGCGGCGCGGCAAGGTGGCGCTGCGCGTCGAGCTGATCATCATCGGCATCGGCCGGGTCGTGATCCAGATGGAACCGTCCGGCGACGGCGTGCTGCTGGAACTGGCTGCCGACGAGGAGGCGGCATTGCGCCATTTGCGCCTGGCCCTGCCCGAGATCGCCGACGCCGTACGGCGCACCGGCCTGCGCGTGGTGCGCTGCCGCCTGAACCGCCAGTTGCATGCGCAGCGCGTGCACGGCAATTACCCGATGCAGGCGGGCGCCGCGTCGCTGTCGCTGGCCCTGTTCCGCGCCATGGCCGAAGTGGCCCTGCTGCTGACGCGGCCGGAAGCGGAAGCGGCAGCCGATCCCGAGGCGCCGGCAGAGGCGCCCGCGGCCGAGCCGGAGGAAGAAATCATCGTCTCGAAGGAAGTGGCGGCGCCGCTCGGTTACGACTATGGCGACGACGAAGACACGGCGCAAGCCAGCAGCGTGCTGCTGCTGGCCGATGGCCAGGAACACGAGCTACTGCCACCCATCGACGAGCAGGATTGATGCAACAAAATTGATACAGCATAAAAAACGGCGCCCGAAGCGCCGTTTTTGTTACTCCATCGATTACCCCACCGTGCCGATGATGCTCACTTCGCGGTTTTCCGGGATCTCGTTATACGACAGTACGTGCAGGCCCGGCGCGAACAGGCGCGCGTAGCGGGCCAGCAGCGGACGGATCTGCGGCAGCACCAGCAGCAGCGGCGGCGTGGCCTGCTGCTTCATCTGTTCGCGCGCCACGGGCATGTTCACTTGCAGCTGCGACAGCAGATGCGGGTCGATCGGATAGTTATCGAGGGTCACCTTGCCGGACTGGCGCGCCTGGTTCAACGAACCGAGCAGCATGTTTTCCAGCTCGCCGCCCAGGTTAAACGCCTGCATTTCCATCTTCTGGCCGAACAGGCCGCTGACGATCTGGCGCCGCAGCGCACAGCGCACCTCGGCCGCCAGCAGGATCGGATCCTTGGTGGTTTCCGAACTGTCGAGCAAGGTGGTGGCGATGGGCACGATATCCTTCAGCGACACATTTTCCGCCAGCAAGACGCGGAACACGCGCAGCAGCTGCGTGTGCGTCAGCGCCTTGTCCAGCGCGCCGGCGAGCTTGGGCGACAGGGCCGTCAGTCGCTCCATCATGTTCGAGACATCTTCGTGGCGGAACAGTTCCGGCAAGTATTCGCGCACCATCTTCGACAAGTGCGTGGCGATCACGCTGGGCGCCTCGATGACCTGGTAACCGAGGCCCAGCGCATGCGCCTTCTCGCTCGGCTCAATCCACGTCACGGGCATGCCGTAGGCCGGCTCGATGCCGGGAATGCCGTCCAGCTGGCCATACACGTTCGGCGACGGGATCGCCATCAGGCGGTCGGCCTGCACTTCCGCCTGCGCCACCACGGTGCCCGACAGGACGATCGCATATTGCGACGGCTTCAGGGCCAGGTCGTCGCGCACGCCGATATTCGGCAGCAGCAAGCCCATCGCCTCGGACAGGCTCTGGCGCACGCCCTTGACGCGCTTGTTCAATGGCTCGCCTTGCGTTTTATCCACCATGCCGACCAGTTTATAGCCGAGCATCACCATCAAGGGCTGCACGGCAGGCAGTTGCTGCCACTCCAGTTCGGCCGGGCGCTCGTCGCGCAAGGCCGCCTCGATGGCCGCCATGCCGGCCGCATCGGGTCCCTTCACGCGCTTGGTCAATCGCCAGGCGACAAACGCCAGCACGCCGGCAAAGGTCATGAACATGAACCATGGCATGCCTGGAATCAGGGCCAGCGCCACCATCATGCCGGCCGCGCTGTAGATCACCGTTGGCGAGGTCAGCACCTGGCCTGCCACTTGCTGTTCGAAGTCGCCCGAATCGCTGATGCGGGTGACCAGGATGGCGGCCGCGGCCGACAGCAGCAGCGCCGGAATCTGCGCCACCAGGCCATCACCGATGGTCAGCAGTGCGTATTGACGGAAGGCATCGCCGAACGACAGGTCGTGCATCAGCGAGCCGATGGCCACGCCGCCGACCATATTGATGATCAAAATCAGGATACTGGCGACGGCGTCGCCCCGCACGAACTTCGACGCGCCGTCCATGGCGCCGTAGAAATCCGCTTCGGCGGCCACGTCCTTGCGGCGGATCTGGGCTTTTTCCTGATTGATCAGGCCGGCGTTCAGGTCGGCGTCAATGGCCATCTGCTTGCCCGGCAAGGCGTCCAGGGTAAAGCGCGCCGACACCTCGGATATACGCTCGGCGCCCTTGGTGACGACGGCGAAGTTGATGATCATCAAGATCACGAAGACCACGATACCGACGACGAAGTTGCCGCCGATCACCACGTTACCAAACGCCTCGATCACCTTACCAGCCGCATCCGCACCCGTATGGCCGTGCAACAGCACCACGCGCGTGGACGCCACGTTCAGGGTCAGCCTGAGCATGGTGGTGGCCAGGATCACCGTCGGGAAGACGGAGAAATCGAGCGGCCGCTTGGCCGACACGCTGACGAGGATGACGATCAGTGCCAGCACGATATTGAAAGTGAACAAGATATCGAGCAGCACCGGCGGCAGCGGCAGGATGATCATTGCCAGGATCACCAGCAGGAACAGCGGCGTGGCGAACTTGTGGCGGCGCATTTCAGCAACCACGCGGTTCAGGAAATTCATGAAGGGACTACCTCGCTCAGATGAGATGGCACGGCCATCTCGGTGGGTAATACGGGCTGGGCGGCACGCTGCCCGGACCGGAATGCTTTCAATTGCAGGATGTAGTTCAGCACCTGCGACACGGCCTGGTACAGCTGCACGGGAATCTGCTGCTGCACCTGGCTGGTGTTGTAGATGGCGCGCGCCAGCGGCGGCAACTCCAGCGTTTCAATATTGTGTTCCTTCGCCACTTGCCGGATATACAGCGCCATCTCGTCGACGCCCTTGGCAACGACGAACGGCGCCTCGGCGCGGTCGTGGTCATACTTCAGTGCGACGGCGTAATGCTCGGGGTTGACGATCACCACGTCGGCGTCGGGCACGGTCTTGCGCACGCTGCGCCGGCCGATCTGCTGCTGCAGCTGGCGGATGCGCTGGCGCACTTCGGGCCGCCCTTCGCTGCTTTTATGCTCTTCCTTGACATCCTGCTTGCTCATGCGCTGGTTGCGGGCAAAGAAAAACGCCTGCGCCGGCACGTCGATGATGGCAAACAGGACGAAGACGGAAATGAGCGCCATCAGCCCGTCGAGCATCAGCGCCGAGCCGTCGAGCATGGCCTGCTGCAGGGGCCGGTGTTGCAAGTCCACGTATTGCACCAGGCTGGAGCGGCTCACATGCACCAGCACCATGCCCAGTACGGCGGCCTTGGCGATCGACAAGCCGAATTCAAAAGCATGCTTGGGCGCAAACAGACGGCCCAGATTCTTGGCCGGGCTCAGGCGCTCCATCTTCGGCATCCAGTTCTTCGAGCTGATGACCCAGCCGCCGGGGATCAATGAGCCGAGCACGACGAACAGGGGCACGCAGAACAGCGGCACGATCATCTTGATCAGCAAGCCCACCGACGTCGTAAACGCCATCGACATGGCATTTTCCAGCGCGCCCTTGCTGTCGAGCGGCATGAAGGCCATGGCGAACAGCTCGCGAAAGCTCACCAGATAGCCTGGCAGCAGGTAAATGAAAACCTTCATGCTGATCAGGATGCCCAGCGCCGTCGACAGGTCGCGCGAACGCACCACCTGCCCTTCCTGGCGCGACTTCTTCAGCTTTTGCTGTGACGCCTTTTCGGTTTTATCGCCCGTGCTGCTATCCGCCATGGGCCACCCCTTTCCGCACGTGCCCTACAAGCGTAGCGAGCAAGTTCAATGCCGGGTTGAGTAGCGCAGCTGTACGGAGGTACAGCGAGCAACGGATGCCCGGAAGTGGACTGCGCAGTAGCTTGTTGGTACGTGCGCTATCCATGGGCCACCCGCATCTGTTCGGCGATCATATCGAGCACCCGGTTCGTCATGGCGATGTAGTGCTCCGGGATAAAGCGCACGATCTGCCCCACCATCAGCAGGCCGAACACGGTGATCATGGAAAAGCCCAGCGAAAACAGGTTCAGCGACGGCGCCACGCGGTTCAGGAAGCCGAAACCCAGTTGCACCACCATGGTGGAAAAGACGATGGGCAAGGCCAGCAGCATGGCGGCGGCGAAAATCCACGCCACGTTGTATGCCACCGTCTGCAGCAGCAGCGGCCCGTAGCCCTGCCCCACGGGCCAGGCCTTGAAACTGGCGCCGATCACGCCCGTCAGCACGAGGTGGCCGTCGATGGCGAAAAACACGATCATGCACATGATGGTGAGCATCCCCGTGATCACGTCCGACGAGGTGCCGTTGAGCGGGTCGTTCATGACGGCCATGGAAAAGCCAACCTGGCTCGACACCAGGTAGCCGAGCACCGACATGACGGACATGGCGAAGTGGAAGGCCAGGCCCAGGACGAAGCCGATGATGGCCTGCTCCAGGGTGGCGACGAGGGCGTGCAGCGAAAACGGATCAATCTTCAGCAAGTCCTGCGACACGCCCGAGGCCTGCATCACGGGCAGCATCAGGATCGCCAGCACCAGCGACAGCAGCACCCGCACGGGCACGGGCACCATGGCGTCGCCGATCACGGGCGAGGCGCTGAGCATGGCCAGGATGCGGCAGAACGGCCACCACACGGCCAGCAGAAACGGCAGCACCTGATTGAAAATCTGATCCATGGCGCGCGGCGCTATCCGACCAGGGTGGCGGCGCGCTGAAAGATGGACACGCAATAATCCATCAGATAACCGGCCATCCAGCGTCCGGCCAGGATCAGGGCCAGCAGGGTGACCAGCAGGCGCGGCAGGAAACTCATAGTCTGTTCATTGATCGAGGTGGCCGCCTGCACCAGCGCGACCAGCAGGCCCATGAGCAAACCGGGCACGACCAGGATCACCACCAGCAGCATGACGACATGCAATGCTTCGATGATCAGGTCGACGGCGACTTCAGGGGTAAACATCGGTCAATAGCCCTGTATGCTGGTAACTAGGGTGTTGACGGTCAGGGTCCAGCCGTCGACGAGCACGAACAGCAGCAGCTTGAACGGCAGCGAAATGACGAGCGGCGAGAGCATCATCATGCCCATGGCCATCAGCACGGACGCCACCACCAGATCGATGATGAGGAACGGTATGAACAGCATGCAGCCGATCTGGAACGCCGTCTTGAGTTCGGACAGCACGAACGCGGCCAGCTTGACCGTGAAACTATGATCTTGCGGGCGCATGCTTGCCGGTTCGCCTGCCAGGTGCGCGATCTGCGCCAGCGCCGCCTTGCTCGTCTGCGCCAGCATGAAGCGCGAAATCGGCACTTCGGCGATCTTCAGGGCTTCCTGCATGCCGATCTGGTCGCGGTCGTACGGCACGAACGCTTCCTTCCACACCTGGTCGCCGATGGGGCGCATGACCAGCAAGGTGAGGATCAGGGCGATGCCGGTGACGATGCGGTTGGGCAAGCCCTGCTGCAGGCCCAGGGCCTGGCGCAGCAGGGACAGCACGATGACGAAGCGGGTAAAGCTGGTCATCATCATGACCATCACGGGCAGCAGCCCGAGCAGGGTCATGACGACGAGGATCTGCATCTTGACCGACAGGTCGGTCTTCGCGCCCGGCACCACGCCGGCCAATAAATCCTGCGCGCCAGCGGTGGCGCAGCACAGCATCAGGACGGGAACAGCCAGCGCGGCAGCCAGCGCGCCGCGGCGCCGGCTCAAACCGGGTACCGCCAGCTTCATGCTGTCATCAGGTCGAGATTGAGGCCGTCGAGGTCGATGACTTTCAGGCCATAGTTCTCGCCGGCCACCACCACTTCGGCACGGCCGATCGGCGTGCCGTTGACCTTGATCACCAGCGGTTCGCCGGCCAGCATGTCGAGTTCGATCACGCTTTCCGGGCCGATGGCCATCAACTCTTCCAGCGAGATGCGGGCCGAGCCCACTTCCAGGGTCAGGGTGACGGGAATCTTGCGCATCATCTGCGGAATGTCGCGCCGCGCACGGCCGCTGGCCACGTCGGACACATCGCCCTGCTCGATGATCATGTCATCGCCCAGGTCTTCCAGCAGGGTTTCGCTCTGGTTGGTATCGGTCATATTCATATTATTCGACATCTTCAAAGGAGGTTAAACAGAGCTTGCCCTTGTGTTCGGAAACAGCAGCTGTAAATAAACGGGAGTCGTCGAGCATGACGTCGGTACGGCTGAGGCTGACGGGAATCACGTCGCCCACGCGCAGGTCGAACAAGGCGCCCAGTTGCACCTGTTTGCTGACGAGCCGGCCTTCCAGGGTCACTTGCAGGCGCGACGCGAGCGGGCGTACGCTGCCGCGCAGGGCTTTCTTCGCTTGCGCGCGCTCGGGCAGCAAGCCGCGCAGCACGTCGGCCATCAGGCGCTTGTCCAGCGAGAACCAGAACTGGCCGCTCTGCCCCGCCTCGACGTCGCTGAGCGCCACGGTGACGATCCAGCTGCCGCGCACCGGATGCACGCCCGACTGCACGGCGACCTCGGCACTGGTGTCGATGTCGCTGCTTTTGCCTAGGGTTTGCAGATTCTTGTGGACGCGGGAAATCAAACTGTTGACCAACTGTTGTCCCAGCACCACAGCGAGGCGCTCTTCCGTGGCCGTCACGCGCACCTGCGCCGGATCGGGCAACGCGCCCTTGGCGCCGGCACTACCATAGCGATAGTTCAGCACGCTCAAGAGTATCTGCCGCTCGAGGGCAAAGCCCGTCTGGCTGGCCGGCGTGGAAAAACTCAGCCAGCGGTTCACGCTGTCCTCGTTTTCCACGCGCGACAAGGTGACGGCGTCGATCTGGAAATTGCCCCAGTAGCGACGGCTCATCGGCTGGCGCAGGGCCACGGCCAGGTCGTCGCGCAGCTGGGCGCCGAATACATGCAGCAAATGGACAGGACGTCCAAGCAGACAGGAATCGAGGACTTGATGGCGCACAGTTTGATCTGTCTTGGTAAGGATTGTCATGTAGTGGTCATGTCGGTATTGCGGTGGCAGAACAAATTATACGGATCGCCCGAAATTAAATACAGCATCATCTTGACCCAGGGTACTGGTCCGCAAGCAAACGATTGCGCATCGTATCGCATGCTAGATGACTACGGTGCTGAACAATACATGAAAAAGCTAAATATTGCCATGTATCAATATTCCTTGAGGCAATCCTCTCTTTACTTTATAGTTGCCGCGAGGTAAGCTTATAGCGAGAAAATAGTGATTTGCAGTGCGCCATTCCGCTTACCTGATTCCGGTTTTTATGGCAGTTTTCAGTTTCCTTATTGCCACCAGAAGAAACTTTTATCAGATAATTATTAGTTGTCATGGCCATGTAAATCATATCGGCGCGGGTCTGCCGGGTTTGTTTGAATCTGCTTGAGCGGATGGTGTGGCAACTGATAAAACTGATGGGCCCTGTCATTCGGGCCGGGCGCGATGGCATTCAATGAAATGCCTGCCGGAATGGCAACACCAGTAATTTCTGATTGATACGTCACCGCATATTGAAAGTAGAGGGCACGATGAGCAACGAACTCGCAGGTCTGATCAAGGCCGATCTGGCAGCACTGAGCAACGACGCGCGCGCCCTGGGCGCCAGCATCGCGCCTGCCGCCCAATTCGGCGCCCCGGAACAATCGGGCTTCTCCTTCGCGCAAAGCATGAAAGACGCCATTGGCAAGGTCAACGGCGACGACCGCATGGCGGCGCAGAAAATGAGCGACGTCGACAGCGGCAAGAGCGACGACATGGTCGGCGCCATGCTGGCCAGCCAGGAAGCGAGCCTGTCCTTCTCCATGTTGATGCAAGTGCGCAACAAGGTCATGGGCGCCGTCGACGAACTCATCAAACTGCCTCTGTAATCTTCACGCCCTGAACCACGCCCAGCCTCCCAGCGAAAGTTATCCCAAGTGATTACCCCCATGAAGTCCGCATTTGCGCGCTGGCGCCTTGGCGCCCAGCCCGCCATCCCGCCCGCCCTGCTGAAAAACCTGGTTCCCATCGTCGTGCTGGCCATCGGCATCACCGCCATGGTGACCATGTATGCCTGGCGCGACCAGGCCAACTACAAGCCGGTGTTTGGCGCGCGCGAAAAAGTGGCCGTGACGGACATGATGGCCACCCTGGACGCCGAGCACATCCCCTACCGTTTGCATCCGGACAGCGGCCAGGTGCTGGTGCCCGACGCCATGCTGGGCAAGGTGCGCATGCTGCTCGCCTCGAAAGGCGTGACGGCGCAGCTGCCGGCCGGCCTGGAACTGATGGACAAGAACGACCCGCTGGGCGTGTCGCAATTCGTGCAGGACGTGCGCTTCCGCCGCGGCCTGGAAGGCGAACTGGCGCAAAGCATCATGACGATGGACGCGATCGCTTCGGCGCGCGTCCATCTGTCGATTGCGAAATCGACGTCGTTTGTCGCCAGCGACGGCGACAAATCGTCCGCCTCGATCGTCGTGGCGCTGAAACCGGGCCGCACCCTGGCGCCGGAACAGATCGCCGCCGTCATCAACATGGTGGCCGGCAGCGTCGCCAGCCTGGCGCCCACGCGCGTGAGCCTGGTCGACCAGGGCGGCAACCTGCTGTCCGCGCACGTCGACCTGACGGACGGCTTCGACGCCTCGGCCGCCGGCAATGAAGGCGCGAAACGTTTTCAGGATGAAATCCGCCGCAACGTCACGGGCTTGCTCGGTCCCGTCATCGGCGAAGACAACTTCAAGCTCAGCGTGACGGCCGCCGTGAACAACGACCGCGTGGACGAAACCCTGGAAAAATACGGCGAAGCCCCGAAAGTGACGAGCGAAGCCATGCGCGAAGAGCAGGAACGCAACCGCACCGTGGCCGGCATTCCCGGCAGCCTGTCGAACCGTCCGCCAGCGGCCGCCGTGCCGGCACCGGCAGACGCCGCCGGCGCCGCGCCTGCCGATGGCGCACCGAAGCCGTCCGACGACGGCACGGCCCGCAAGAACGCCACCACGCGCCAGTACGCCTACGACCGCAGCATCACGCAGATCAAGCGCAGCCGCGGCCGCCTGGAAAAACTCAGCGTCGCCGTGGTCCTCAACAGCGCCGCCGCACCGAATCCGAAAACCGGCTGGACCCCTGCCGAACTGGGCAATATCGAAAAAATGCTGAGCAGCGGCCTGGGCATCAATGCCCAGCGCGGCGACAGCCTGAGCCTGACGGCGCTGGCCTTCCCGGCCAAGCCGCCCGTGGCGCAGTGGTGGGAAGAGCGCGACACCGTCGTCGATTTCAGCAGCTGGCTGTTGTACGCGCTGGGCGCCATCCTTGGCTACTTCCTGATCCTGCGTCCGCTGCTGCGCCTGCTGACCACGCGCCTGGCGCCGCCAGCGCTCAAGCAGATCGATCCCGCCATGGCCCTGGCCGGCAGCAGCGCCGCTGGCGCGAATGGCGCGGCCGTTGCCGGCGCGCCAGCCCTGGGCGTGAATGGCAGCCCGCTGGCGCTCGAAGGCGAGTCCGCCGGCGGCAACATGCCGGTCGTGCCGCTGCTGGAAAACTATGACTTGCCGCCACCAGGCTCGGCGGTCGACGTGATGGTCGACCACCTGAAAGTGCTGGCTGAAAAAGAACCCGAGCGTGTCGCCGAAGTCGTCAAACAATGGATGCAGAAAAATGGCCGAACTCAACAACAATAATCCCTCCGACGGCGCCGAGTACGAAAGTGCCAGCCTGAATCCCGTGGAACAGGCGGCCATCGTGCTGCTGAGCATCGGCGAAGAACAGGCCGCCAACGTGCTGCGCTGCCTGTCGCGCGAAGAATTGCTGGAAGTCACGCAAGTGATGTCGCGCATGAGCGGCATCAAGGTCGAATCCGTGAAAACGGCCATGCAGACCTTCTTCGACGACTACCGCCAGCAAAGCGGCGTGCATGGCGCCTCGCGCAGCTACCTGAAGCGCTCGCTGGACATGGCGCTGGGCAGCGATATCGCGAACAGCGTGCTGAACAACATTTACGGCGACGCGATCCGCCCGAAAATGGCGCGCCTGCAGTGGGCCTCGCCAAAATGGCTGGCCGAATACATCGTCAATGAACACGTGCAGATGCAGGCCGTGTTCCTGGCATTTTTGCCGCCCGCGCTGGCTGGCCAGATCCTCGACGCCCTGCCCGTCGAAGGCCGCGACCTGGTCTTGCTGAACCTGGCGCGCCTGGACGAGATCGACCGCGACCTGCTGGTCGAGCTCGACGAACTGGTAGGCCGCTGCCTGGGCACGCTCGACACGCAAAGCACCAGCGTGGAGGGCATCCGCCAGGCGGCAGAGATTCTCAACCGCATGCCGGGCAACCGCGCCGCGCTGGTCGAACTGCTGCGCGCGCACGATCCGGACGTCGTTTCCGAAATCGAACTGAGCATGTACGACTTCCTGATCCTGGCCACGCAGAGCGATGTCACGCTCACGCGCATCCTGGAAGACGTGCCGATGGAACAGTGGGCGATTGCACTGAAGGGCGCGGAACCGTCGATCCGCGACGCCGTGCTGAAAACCATGCCGCGCCGCCAGGCACAGAGCTTCGAAGACATGATGCGCCGTTCCGGCCCCGTGCCGCTGTCGCGCATCGAACAGACGCGCCAGGAAATCATGGCCACCGTCAAGGGCCTCGCCGATGCAGGCGAGATCGAAGTACAACTGTTTGCCGAAGCGGTGATCGAATGAAACACTTCCGCTCGTATCGCTTCCCTCCCCTGTCGCAATTCATCGCCGCTGGCCAGCGTGCCTCCAACGAGGACACGGATGGCCAGTGGCAGGCGTCCGTCTCGGAAGGCTTCGAGCAGGGCCAGCGCGACGGCTACGAAGTGGGCCTGGTGCAAGGCCAGCAGGACGGCTACGACACCGGACGCAACGACGGCATGGCGCAGGGCCGCGAAGAAGGCCGCAATGAAACCCTGGTGGCGCTGGACCGCCTGGCGCGCCCCGTCGACGCGATTTTGCGCGACCTGAAAAAAGTGCGCGCCGATTACCGTGAAGCGCAGCGCAAGGAAGTGGTCGACCTGGTGGCCAAGGTGGCGCGCCAGGTGATCCGCGCGGAACTGGCGCTGCAGCCCGTGCAATTGCTGGCTCTGGTCGACGAGACCCTGGCCTCGATGCCGCCCACGCGCGAGGAAATCGACGTCTTCCTCAATCCCGAAGAACTCAAACGCATCAGCGAACTCGATCCGAAGCGCGCCAAGCGCTGGAACCTGATCGCCGACGCGCGCCTCGACGCGGGCGAATGCCGCATCAAGGCGGGCGACAATGAAGTCGACGCGGGCTGCCATCAACGCCTGTCGGCCTGCATGGAACAAGTCAGCAGCCACCTGGCGCTGGCCGCCGAACACGCGGACCAGGGCGCGCCTGCATGATCGCCGACACGCTGCGCAGTTTCGAGATCGGCGATATCCCGGTCGCGACACCGACCGGCCGCCTGGTTGGCGCGTCCGGCCTGCTGCTGGAAAGCGCCGGCTGCCGGCTGCACACGGGCCAGCGTTGTCAAATTGAAACTGTGAGCGGCGAATGGCTCGACGCGCAAGTCGTCGGCTTTCGCGAAAAACTGTCCTACCTGATGCCGTTCAAGAAAGCCACCGGCCTGACCACCGGCGCGCGCGTACTGCCCCTGCCCGACAAGGCCAGCCTGCAGATCGGTCCGTCGTGGCTGGGCCGCATGGTCAATGGCCTGGGCGAGCCGATCGACGACCTGGGCCGCCTCGGTGGCGAACACACGCTGGAAGTCACGCCGCCAAAAATCAATCCCCTGAAGAAACAACCGGTGGTCGAGCCGCTGGATGTGGGCGTGCGCGCCATCAACAGCATGCTGACCCTGGGCAAGGGCCAGCGCGTGGGCCTGATGGCCGGTTCCGGCGTCGGCAAGAGCGTACTGCTGGGCCTGATCACGCGCCAGACGGTGGCCGATGTCGTCGTCGTCGGCCTGATCGGCGAACGGGGACGCGAAGTGCGCGAATTCGTGGAAAAGTCGCTCGGCGCCGAAGGCTTGAAAAAGGCCGTGCTGGTGATCGCGCCGGCCGATGAATCGCCCTTGATGCGCATCATGGCCACCGAACTGTGCCATTCCATTGCCGCCCATTACCGCGACCAGGGCAAGCACGTGCTGCTGCTGGTCGATTCGCTGACGCGCTATGCGATGGCCTTGCGCGAAGTGGCGCTGGCCTTGGGCGAGCCGCCGGCCACGCGCGGCTATCCGCCGTCCGTCTTTTCAAACTTGCCGCAACTGGTGGAAAGCGCCGGCAATGGCGCCCATCCGGAAGGCAGCATGAGCGCCATCTACACGGTGCTGGCCGAAGGCGACGACCAGCAGGACCCTGTGGTCGACACGGCGCGCGCGATTCTCGACGGCCACATCGTGCTCACGCGCGAACTGGCCGAGCGGGGCCACTACCCCGCCATCGACATCGCCGCCTCGATCAGCCGCTGCATGGCGCAGGTGATCACGCCGCCCCATATGCAGGCGGCGCGCGCGCTGAAAGCGTCGATGGCGCGCCATGCGCGCGTGCGCGACCTGATCCCGCTGGGCGCCTACGTGCCCGGCGCCGACCCGATCACCGACCGCGCCGTCCAGTTGCACGCGCCCATCGAAGCCTTCCTGTGCCAGGGCACCAAGGAAGAGGCGCCGATGGGGCCGTGCATCGAACAACTTGAACAGATCATGGCCTAGGAGCATACGTGAGCGACGCGCATACCATCCGCAACCTGACCACCCTGGTCGGCCTGCGCAGCACCGAAGTGGAACGCCTGCAAGGTGAAATGGCGGCGCAGACGGCCGTGCGCGAGCGCTACCAGAAAAACCTGGAGCGCCTGACGGGCCTGTACACGGATAGCGGCCCCAGCGGCGCCCTGCCCCTGGCCCTGTCCGTCAACTGCGGCAACTTCAAGCAAGCCGTGATGCAGATGGCCGACCAGCACCGTACCGATTTGCACCTGCACGAAGCCAACATGGCCGTGTCGCAACGCGCCCTGAATACGGCCTGGGCCAAGCGCGAAGTGCTGGACCAGGTGCTGACGCAAAAACAAAAGCATGTTGCAAATGAGCAACACCGAGTTGATGCCAAGCGGCAAGACGAGCTGGCGACGCAATTCTGGTTCCGCGGGCAGGTAAAATGAGGTTTGTGTAAGTTTCTTTCAGGAAAACTTCACAAAACGGGAATGGGGGTCGCCTTGTACCGGTATATCCCTTTATTCAGGAGTCTGGCATGGCAAGCGTAATTACTGCACCGCAATACGATCCGATCCCAACGGCCGAAAAACTGGCCACCAAGGCTGTCGCTGCGCAAAAGGCGGCCCTGCAGGCGCAGAACACGCTGGCCAGCAACACCAGCACGGCGCTGGGCAACCTGAAGTCGGCCATCTCGGCCTTCCAGAGCGCCATGTCGAGCATGACCAGCAGCAAATCGGTGCTGAGCCAGTCCGCCACCTTCCCGGCCGCCGGCTACGGGTCTGCCACGGCCGGCATCAATGCGACGCCGGGCACCTATTCCTTTTTCGTTGAAAAACTGGCCACGGCCAGCCAGATGTCGTATGGCGGCCTGAGCAGCGTCAACACGGCCGATGGCACGGGCACGCTAAAAGTCAAAATTGGCGATGGCGTGGGCGACAACACGCTCGACATCGACCTGGCCGCCGCCGACAAGGATGGCAACGGCACGCTGACACCACAGGAAATCGCTGCCGCCATCAATGGCAACAGCAAGAACAATTCGCGCGTCACCGCGTCCATCGTGACCATCAACAACCAGGCGCAACTGGTACTGACGTCGAATGCGACGGGCATCGCAAACGCCGCCACGCTCGACGCCAGCGGCGTCAATAATATCGCGCTGAAAGGCGCGCTGATCGCTCCGGCCAACATCAAGGAAGTCGTCACGGCTGACGACGCCACCGTCTGGCTGGGCGGCAAACCCGGCGGCACGGCCATCACGCAAGCGTCGAATACCTTCACCAACGTGCAGGATGTGAAAATCACCTTCACCCGCGCCATGAGTGCCGCCGAAGCGCCCGTGACCTTGACTGTGGCCACGGACAACAGCGGCACCGCCGCCAACGTGCAGGCGTTCGTCGATGCCTACAACAAGCTGAAAACCCTGATGGATGGCCTGGCCAGTCCCGGCAACCCGGAAAAGGGTGTTGCCGCGGGCGTCTTCGCCCATGATTCCGGCCTGAATGCTTTGCGCAGCCGCATGGGCGACGCCCTGCGCCTGAACGTCAATGGCGTATCGCTGGTGTCCTACGGCATTACGGCCCAGCGCGACGGCACAATCAGCCTCAACGCCGCCAAGCTGACGGCCAAGCTGGCCGACAACCCGACGGGCTTGGACAAGCTTTTTGGCAACAACAGCCTGTCCGCCCCTGCCGGCGTGCTCGGCAGCCTGGACAAGGTACTGGGCCAGTGGAGCAATATCACCAAGGGCCAGATCACCCAGCGCCAGGCCGCCACGGAAAAACTGCAGAAAAGCCTGGTCAAGAGCGGCGAGCGCCTCACGGCCCAATATGACACGGCATACAAACGTTTCCTCGATCAATTTACGCGCCTGCAAGTCATGCAGGAACAGATGTACAAGACGGTCGACATGTTCGACGCCATGTTCGGCAACGACAAATCCTAAGGCGAGCGTGCCTGCCGCGCCGCGCCACGTTAAACATAGCGAGAAGATAATAATGTTAAACAATGAAGCTTACGGCAACTACCACGCCGTCAACCTGGATGCCCAGACCGCCCGCGCCACACCGGTCGAGCTGGTACTGGTGCTGACGGACGGCCTGCTGGAAGAACTGGCGCGCGCGCGCGGGCATATCGTGGGCAAACGCTACGAACAAAAGGCCATCAGCCTGGATAAATGCACGCAGATCATCAACGGCCTGTCGAGCTCGCTCGATTTCGACAATGGCGGCGAAGTGGTCGTCAACCTGGCCCGCCTGTACGACTATTGCGTGGCGCGCCTGTACACGGCCGGCATCAAGCTCGACCCGACCCTGATTGATGAAGTGACGACCTTGATGACCACCATCAAGCGCGGCTGGGTGGGCGTCCAGGCCAACAATGCCTAGGCGCGCCGCGCTGCAGCAGCTGAGCCGGCAATTGAGCGCGGCGATCGCGCAGCCGGACTGGGAAGCGATGGGAAAACTCTCGGCCAGCCTGGCGAAAAACATCCCGCTGCTGGCTGAACGGGGCGCATGGAATGCGCTGGAACAAACAGAATTGTTGCAATTGCGCAAAATTCACGCGCAAGCGGTTAAAATTTGCTCTGAGGAAAAAGAACGCCTGGGTCAACACCTCGGTGCATTACAGGCAAATAAGGAAGGTTGGGTCGCCTACGCCGCGCTCGGCGAATACGACTCGGACGGGAATCAAGCATGATCATGAACTTCAACAAGGCGCCGGCCGCTCCGGCACCGGCCGCCACTGCGGCATCCGCACCGGCGCCAGCGTCGGCACAGGCCGCTGCCTTGCCCGGCACGCCAGGCTACGGCAGCACTGGTGCCGCGCCCTCCGCCCTGCCCCTGTTTGCGCAGGTGCTCGACGTGACCGCCGTGGAAACGGCCGATGCGGGCACGCCAGCGCCCGCGCCCGCGCCCGCCAAGGATAGCGACAGCGACAGCCAGGTCGACAACAGCCTGCCAGCCATGGCCGCGCCCGTCATCGGCTTGCCGGTGGCGCTGCTGCCGCCAACGGACGCGGCCGCAGCCGAGGCACGCGCCGCCACACAAGCGCAGACACAAACGCAGACACAAGCGCAGGCGAATGTGGCGCAAGCCAACCCTGCACTCAACATCAGCCTGCATCCGGCGGCAATCACCCTCACCGCACAGGGAGCGGCGCAGCCGGCAAGCCGCGATACGCGTGAACCGCTGGCAGCGGCCATCCCGGCGACCGCCGCCAAAGGCAATGCACCGGCACAGCCGTTCGAATCGCTGCTGCAGCAAGCCGCTCCGGTGACCGCCGCAGCGGCCCCTGCCGCGCGCGATGGCGAACGTGGCGCCGCGACGCCTGCGCCAGCCACGCCCAACCTGGGCCTGACGGGCGCGGTCGGCAATACGGCTACGCCAGCCCCGGCCGGCGATACCATCAAGCTCAGCGGCCCTGCCCAGCAATGGCAGGAACCGCTGCGCGAAGCGCTGGGCGAACGCCTGCAGACGCAGATCGGCCGCAACAGCGAACACGCGACGATCCGCCTCGACCCGCCGATGCTGGGCCGCATTGAAATTTCCATCCGCCACACGGCCGGCGCGCTGCAGGTGAACGTCACCGCGTCAAACTCGGAAGTGTTGCGCCAGTTGCAAGGCATCGGCGAAAACATGCGCAGCGACCTGGCGCAGCGCCAGTACACCGACGTGGCCGTGAATATCAGCGCCACCCCGCGCAGCCCGGCCGCCCAGGCATTTGCCGAAGGCGATGCGCGCGGCCAGCGTCAACCGGGCCGCCAGAACGACGACGCCGAGCCGGGCCGCGCCCTGTCCGACGGCAGCACAGCCGGTACCACTTACGCCATGCATGAGCGAGAAACTGCCTGATGAATATGAAAATGAAACTGATAGGCGGCTTTGTCGCCGTGGCCGTCCTGGCCGCCGGCGCGGCTGGCGGCGCCATGTGGTATCTGGCCAAGCCGGTTGCCGGCCATGCCGAGGTGGCCGAAGCGAAAGCCCCGCCCCCCGCCACAGGCAAGAAGGCGCGCAAATTCATCACACTGGACAAGGTCATCGTGATGCTGCGCCGCGGCCCCGGCGAAGGTGAAACGCATTACCTGTCGGCCGACCTGGTGATCGCCACCACCGAGGAAAAGGAAAAGCTGACCAAGGATCACTTGCCGCTGATGCGCTCGATCGCCGTCAGCACCCTGTCGAGCTTTCCGATGGACAAGGCGCAGACCATGACGGTGGAGCAATTTGCCGAGCAGATCAACAAGGCCTTCAATGTCAGCTATGAACGCGAGCAGATGGAAAAGCCGTTCACCGAAGTCATGGTCGGCAAGCTGATCATTGAATAAGCCGACACGCCAGACGACCTAGTGGGAGATCCCTTGGCCTATGTAGAGCAATACCAGGAAGCGTATGGCGCCGGCGAATATGCCGCGGCCAGCGCTTGCGCGGCCGTGCTCAGCGTTGCTGAAGAGCAACAACATCTGGTGGCGTACTCCCCGCTGGTGAAACGCATCGTGCGCCAGCTCAATTCGCAGGTGTCGGGCGCCATCGACCGCGACGACATGGAACAGATCGGCCTGATGGGCTTGCTCGAAGCCTTGCGCCGCTACGGCGTGCCGGACCAGTCGTTCGGCAGCTATGCCAGCCTGCGCATCCGCGGCGCCATCCTCGATGAACTGCGGCGCCAGGACTGGCGTCCGCGCGCCGTGCGCCAGGAAAGCCACCGCCTGCGCGACAGCGTGCGCGCCCTGACCCGGCGCCTGGGGCGCGAGCCGCTGGACGCGGAAATTATGGCCGCCCTGAAACTGACGCCGGAAGCCTTCCAGGAGTACCAGCTGGCGGAAAACGCCGAGCTGATCGCCAGTTTTGACGAAGTGCTGCAGGAAAGCCTGGGGCAAGCGGACAGCGCCCCGAGCCCGGAAGAACAATTGATGGTGCGGCGCAGCCTGGAACAGGCGCTGCGCACGCTGGACGAACGCGAGCAGCGCGTGATCCAGATGTATTACGAATTCGAACTGAGCTACAAAGAAATTGCCGCCGTGCTGGACCTGAGCGACGCCCGCGTCTGCCAGCTCAACAAGACGGCGCTGGGCAAGATGAGAGCCATGCTGCAAGACGCATAAGTTTCAGCACTAGTTTCAGCAACACCCATCAAATTGACGCAGCACAATGACGCAGAAAGGCAGTTGACATGGTAATTATCGGTATCTTAATCGTGATGGGGTGTGTATTCGGAGGCTTCGCCCTGATGGGCGGCACCGTCCACGCGATCTGGCAACCGGTCGAGTTGATCATCATCATCGGCGCCGCCGTCGGCGCGCTGGTGCTGGGCAACCCCAAGCATGTACTCGGTGAAATGCTGCACCAGATGCGCAAGATCGTCACGCACAAGAAGCAAGGCTCGGAATTCCAGCGCCAGTTGCTGCTGCTGATGTATGAACTGCTGCAAACGGCCGCCGGCGGCCTGAAGGCGCTCGACGCCCACGTCGAGGCACCGCGCGAAAGCGCCCTGTTCCAGCGCTATCCGCTGGTGCTGGAAGAGCCAAAGCTGCTGGCCTTCATCGTCGACAACTTCCGCTTGATGGCGATGGGCAAGATCAACGCGCACGAACTCGAAGGCGTGCTGGAGCAGGAACTGGAAGCCATCCACGACGAATTGCTGCAACCGTCGAAATCCTTGCACAAGATCGCCGAAGCCATGCCCGGTTTCGGTATCCTGGCCGCCGTTCTCGGCATCGTGATGGCCATGAATTCCGTGGCCGACGGCGCCGATGCGGCGGAAATTTCGGAAAAAGTGGGCGCCGCCATGGTCGGTACCTTCATCGGCATCTTCTTTTGCTACGGCGTGCTCGATCCGATGTGCAACATGATGAAGCAATTGGTGGGCGAGGAAGGCTCGACCATGGAATGCGTGAAGGTCGTGCTGGTCACGCACGTGGCGGGCAAGCCGCCCCTGCTGGCCATTGATGCGGGCCGCCGTCTGGTGCAGCTGAACATCAAGCCGAGCTTCGCCCAGCTGGAAAGCTGGATCAATGCGCTGGAAGATGGCGGCGCCGAACAAGAGCAAGGCCAAGGCCGGGGAGGCCGCCGTGCTAAAGCCGCATGAGAAACATGAACAGGCCATCATCAAGCGTGCGGGACGCAAGCACGACGACGATGGCCATGGCGGCGCCTGGAAAGTAGCGTTCGCCGACTTTTGCCTGGCCCTGCTGTCGCTCTTCCTCGTGCTGTGGCTGATGGCCGCGCGCGAGCAGCAGGCGATGAAGGAAATCATGATGGATGCGTCGGCAGGCAGCCGCCAGGGCGAAGGCCAGGGCGTCATGCCGGAACAGAAAGGCGGCCCGCGCGGCAGCCTGATCGAGCGCTTCCCCATGCCCCGCAAGGGCACGGGCGACACGCGCACGGAAGGCAAGCAGATGCAGGATGGCAAGGCTGGCTCCGCCCCGCCGAATCAGACCAAGGTCAGCTACCAGTCGCCGGAAGACTTGCTGTCCCTGTCGCGCGCGCTCGACAAGCTCAGCGACGAAGCGGGATTGAAGAGCAACCTGCAGTCGGTGATCACGCCGTACGGCTTGCGCGTCATGCTGCACGATACGGACAAGCAAGGCATGTTCGTGCGCGGCAGCGCCGTGCCGACCGACCGTTTCCGCAAGCTGCTGCGCCAGATGGGCCCCGTGTTTGCCCAGATGGAAAACCAGATGCTGATCGTCGGCCACACCGATTCGATGCAATACGCCAATACCGGCTATGAAGGCTTTTCGAACTGGACCCTGTCGGCCAACCGCGCCATGTCGGCGCGCGCGCAATTGTTGATCGGCAGCATGAGTCCTGACAGCGTGCTGCAAGTAGTCGGCATGGCCGACCGCGCGCCGCTGGACGTGAAAAATGCCAGCGCCGGCATCAACCGCCGCATCGAACTGTTAATATTGACGCGTGGCCAGGCTGACAGCATCGCCGCCATGTTCGGCATGGCCGGACAAAAGGCGCAGGGCGAAGAGTTGCAAGTGGGCGAACCGGACTCGGGCACCTTGCAGCGCCTGCGCGAGAAACTGGGCCTGCCCGCCAAGAAGGAGCGGGATGAGCATGCAAATTAAGGGCAAGGGACAACGTATGAAAATCTCCTCCGGCAATACCGGCGCTGCCGTACGCAGCAGCGCCGTCGCGCCAGCCGAGGCGATCGCCGAGAACGCGGGCGCCGCTGGCGCCATGGGCGGCTCCTCGGCCGGGGCGGAACTGCAATCGGCCGTGCTGCAACCGGCCATGGCCGCCCTGCGCGCCATGCCCGAGATCGACCATGAGCGCGTGGCCATGCTGCGCGATGCGCTGGCCAAGGGTGAATTGCCGTTCGATCCGTCGAAACTGGCAGGCCTGATCCAGCGTTTCCACGGCGGCGAATCGTGACCGCGCCACGCAAGGGCATCACGCGCCAGGAAGCCATGCGCCGCGTACTGCAAGGCATGGCGGACGACCGCGCCGGCTATGCCGCCCTGCACACCTTATTGGAAGAGCAATTCCAGGCCACCCTGCACCACCAGAGCGCGCAGCTGACGGCACTGGCCGACCAGGTCATCGCCGCCGTCGAGCCGCTCGATGCGCGCCGCCGCCAGCGGGTCAGCCTCGTCACTGCCCTGCTGGGGCCGCAAGGCGATATGCCACAATTGTTTGCGTTGTTGCAAGAAAGCGCGCGCACCACCGCCGAGCGCGACTGGGCCGCGCTCGAGCAGATGGTGCTTGAATGCAAGCGCCTGAACGCCCGCAACAGCGATTTATTAACAGAGCAGTACAGCATCATGCAGCGCGTGCTGCATGGCGAGGAAGATACCTATGCGCCAGGCTGATTTCCTGACCACCCGCGCCACGGCGGCAACGCCATCGACGGCAGCCACATCCGCCGTGCAAAGCAATATGCGCGCCACCGACGCCACGGGCTCCAGCGGCAACTTCAGCAGCGTGTTCCGGCAAGTACAGGGCGAAGTGGCCCGCTTCATCGAACAGGGCGGCGGCAACGCCACCAGCCTGAACCCGCAAGGCCGCGCCTACCTGGAGCAAAGCCAGCCCGTCAATGTGCTGGGCAGCATCAGCCAGGGCGGCGAGATCGGCGAAACGCAGCAGCAATTCCTCGCCTCGATCAAGCCATGGACGCAAGAAACGGGCGCCCGCCTGGGCGTGGCGCCGGAAATCGTCGCCGCCCACGCGGCGCTGGAATCGGGCTGGGGCCAGCGTCCGCTGCGCCAGGGCACGGGTGCGGACACGAATAATCTGTTCGGCATCAAGGCCGGCGGCAAATGGCAGGGCGACGTGGCCAGCAATGTCACCACCGAATACGAGGCGGGCAGCGGCACGGCCCTGAAAAAAACCGAGCGTTTCCGCAGCTACCCGGACCAGGCCAGCGCCTTCCGCGACTATGCGCAGGTATTGCTCGACAACCCGCGCTACCGCGCCGCCCTGAACACGGGTGCCGACGCGGGCGCGTTCGCGCAAGGCCTGGCCCGTGGCGGCTACGCCACCGATCCCAACTACGCCGCCAAGCTGACGCAGCTGGCGACACGTCTGCAGCGCACGGCCGCCGCAGACTGATACTCCTTAACGGCCGGGAATATCGGCCGGTTCCACGACGCCCGCATCGACCACCCTGGCACGTATCACCGTGCCGCTGGTGGCGTTGCGCACGCGAATCACCTCGCCCAGCGCGCCCGGATCCATCGCTTCGCCGGCCATGCTCACTTCCACCTGCTCCTTGCGCGCCACGATATTCACCGCACTGCCCCGCTTGATCAACACGGGCGACGCCAGTTGTCCCTCTCGCAACACTTCGCCGGCACGCAAGCTGCGCCTACTCGACAGACCGACGGCGCCGGGCAGGGAAGCAATACTGTCAGGCACCATCGTCACGTCGCGCCGCGCCAGGGTCACATCGCCCGCTTGCAACGGCGTATTCGCCGTCACGGGGACGGTGGTGACGGCCACCTGGGCCGTGATGCTGCCGCGCGCCAGCATTTCATAGCGCCAACCGTTGCTTCCAGGACACACCGCCACAAAGCGCATGCGCTGCGCCGAACGGCTGTCCGCCGTTTCCAGCGCGACGGGCGCCGCGCACGCCGGCACGGGGCGCGTGCTTTTTACCACGGTCACCTGGAACTGCGGTTCCAGCAGCCCCGCCGCGGCTGCTTGCCGTGTTAATTGCTCCCGCGCCAATTGTTCCACACGCGAAAATATATTGTCGGCTGGCAATTCTGCGCGTCCTGCACTACTATATAGGCTGGTCAGTAAAAATAGGCTTGGCAACAGTAGGTGACGACATTGCGCCTTGTTCCACATCACGGAATAGTTCTCAAAGTAAATCATTGCTAACCTTAATCAAAGATACTGAAGCGGCATGACCTTACCATGCGTCAACATGACCTGGCTGGGATTTTACCTCTGCACTACCTGTTTTCTAGCCCGAACCGCAAAAAGCACGAACGAATTCAACACAAAGGATGACCATGGGGATTAATTTCAAGGATGCGCTGGGCGTGCACGCCGATGCACTTGCGCTGCGTGCCGACCGTACACGCGTACTGGCCGCCAACATCGCCAATGAAAACACGCCCGGCTTCCAGGCCATGGACATGGATTTCGGCAGCGCCCTGCAGCAGTTGCAGGACAACGAGGCCGGCCTGCTGTCGACCGATGACGATGCCAGCGCCCTGTACCGCGTCCCCTACCACCCTAGCCGCGACGGCAACACCGTCGAAATCGGCGTCGAGCAGGCGGCGTTCTCGCAGAATGCCACCGACTTCCAGACCAGCCTCACTTTCGTCAACATGAAACTGAAGGGTCTGTCCAAGGCCATTTCCGGACAATAAGGATCAGCATGAGCTTCCAGGATATTTCCAAGATCGCCGGTTCGGCGATGGCGGCGCAAACCGTGCGCCTCAATACCATCGCCAGCAACCTGGCCAATGCCGATTCCGTTGCCGGTTCCGAAGGCGAAACCTACCGCGCCCGCAAACCCGTGTTTGCGGCCGTGATGGACGGCCCCGGCGCCAGCGGCGCCGGTGGACGGGTACAGGTCCTCGACGTGGTGCAAAGCGACGAGCCGCTGCGCAAAGTGTATGAGCCAGGCCACCCGATGGCCAATGCCGACGGCATGGTGTTCTACCCCAACGTCAATCAGGTGGCCGAGATGACCGACATGATGTCGGCGTCGCGCGCCTTTGAAACCAATGTCGAAGTTCTGGGCCGCATCAAGTCGATGCAGCAATCGCTCCTCAAATTAGGTGAAGCATAATCCATGGAAACCAATCTCTTTACAAACAACACCAACGGCAGCGGCAGCAATAACAATGCCGTCAAGTCGCAAAGCAATGCCACCCAGGATATGTTCACCAAATTGCTGGTCGCGCAGATCAAGAACCAGGATCCCCTCGCGCCAACCGATCCGAGCCAGTTCGTCAATCAATTGACGCAGCAGGCGCAAACGGAAGCGATGCAAAACCTGTCGGCGCTGACCAGCGCCAATGCCAGTGTGCTGCAATCGATGCAAGTGCTGGCCCTGGGCGCGCAAGTGGGCTCGGAAGTCATGGTCAACAGTGAAACGGTGCAGCTCGACAAGAGCAAGGTCAGCGGCACCATCGCGCTGGCCGCCAGCACCACCAAGACCACCGTCACCCTGAAAGGGCTGGACGACAAGGAATACAAGATCGAACTGGGCGCCAAAGCGCCAGGCACGGTGCCGTTCACCATCGATCCCGTGGCCTTGGGCTTGCCTGCTGGCACCTACAGCATGAAGGTCAGCACCAGCGGCACCGAAAAGCCATCGGTCGACATCGCAGGCAAACTCAACAGCGTGCGCCTGTCGTCCGGCGGCAGCATGATACTGAGCGTGTCGAACCTGGGCGAAGTCAACCCTGGCGCGATCACCGGCTTTAACGGCAAGACGGCCTGATCCGCCCGCCCCTTCGCTCCCTGCACACTAATCTCGTCCTTCACTAAAGGAAGTCAACATGAGTTTCGACATCGCCCTGTCCGGTATCCAGTCCATCAACCAACAGTTGAACAGCACCAGTAACAATATCGCCAACGCCGGCACCTACGGCTTCAAGAGCAGCCGCGCCAACTTTTCGGCCATGTACGCCGGTTCGCGCGCCACGGGCACGGAAATCGGCTCGATTACGCAAAGCATGTCGCTCAATGGCGGCGTGCTGAACACGGGCCGCGCGCTCGACGCGGCCATCGATGGCCGCGGCTATTTCGTCGCGCGCGATGCGCAAAACACCATGAGCTACAGCCGGGTCGGCATCTTTTCGGCCAGCAATGACGGCAAGCTGATCGACTCGAACGGCCGCCTGGTGCAAGGCTATGCCGCCGTCAAGGGCAGCACCACGCTGGGCACCTTGGGCGACATGCTCATTCCGACGGGCCAGATTCCCGCAGTGGCATCGACCAAGCTGGCGTATGCCGCCAACATGTCGTCCGAATGGCCCATCAAGGCCGTACCCTTCGACAAGACCAACGAACTGAGCTACAACAGCGCCAAGTCCTCGATCATCTACGATTCGCTGGGCGCCAAGCACTCGCTGGGCCAGTACTTCGTCAAGACGGCAGCGGGCGTCGACGTGCACTACACCCTGGACAACGTCGATGTGACATTGCCAGGGCCGGCACCAGCGCCGGCGCTGGTGACGAACATGGCCTTCAACACCTCCGGCAAGCTGACGATGACCGCGCCGGTCACGCTGGCGCTGGGCACGCCGACCGGCGCCGCGCCGCTGTCGATCGCCATCGACTACACAGGCACGACCCAGTTCGCGGGCGAATCGACCACCTCGACCGACCGCGCCGACGGCTATGCTTCGGGCACCTACACGGGCGTGGAACTGGCCGATGACGGCTCCGTCGTGGCAAAATACACGAACGGCCAGAAGCAAAGCATCGGCGTGATCGCCCTGGCCACCTTCCCCGACGAAGGCGCGCTGACGGCCGTCAACGATACCAGCTGGGTCGCCTCGACCACCTCCGGCACCGCCATCTATGACCGCCCGGGCGTCGGCATGGCCGGCAAACTGGTGACGAGCTCGCTGGAACAGTCGAACGTCGACATCACCTCCGAACTGGTGGGCCTGATGACGTCGCAGCGCAACTACCAGGCGAACTCGAAGGTCATCTCGACCGAGAACGCCATGCTGCAATCGCTGATGCAAGCGTTGTAATCGCCACCACGCAAAGGTAAAGAGCAATGGATGCGCTGATTTATACCGCCATGAGCGGGGCCGACCGTGCCCTGCGGGCACAGCAGGTACACGCCAACAACCTGGCCAACATCGAGACGGGCGGCTTTCGCGCCAACCTCGAGGTGTCCACCGCCCAGCCGTTGCAGAACGGCTATGGCTACGACGACCGCCACATGACGCAGACGCAGTCGAGCGCCATCGGTACGCGCACGGGTGCCATCAAGGAAACGGGACGCGAACTCGACGTGGCCGTCACGGGCCCCGGCTTTCTTGCGGTGCAGTGGCAAAACGGCGAAGCCTACACGCGCGCCGGCGCCATGGACCTCGATGAAACGGGCGCGCTGACCATCAACGGCCGGCCCGTGCTGGGCGAAGGCGGACCGATCACGATACCCGAACACACCAGCCTGTCGATCGGCGGCGATGGCACGATTTCCATCCAGGTGCCGGGCACCGCGCAGATGCAGACGGTCGACAAGCTCAAGCTGGTCAACGCGGAAGCGGGCGAGCTGACCAAGAACGAAGCGGGCCTGATCGTGGCGCGCGGCGGCGAAGACTTGCAAGCCGATCCGACGGTACGCATCCGCGACCGCCACCTGGAAGGCAGCAACGTCTCGGCCGTCGAGGAAATGGTCGCCACCATGAGCCTGAACCGCAGTTTCGAGATGCAGATGAAAATTTTCAAGGCCAGCGATTCCATGACGGAATCCGGTAACCGCCTGCTGGGCGCTTAAGCCCAACGCCAACCAATTATCAGGAGTAAACCATGAATCCAGCAATGTGGATCAGCAAGACCGGCGTGCAGGCACAAGATGCCAAACTGCAAGCCATCGCGAATAACCTGGCCAACGTCAACACCGTCGGCTTCAAGCGCGACCGCGTCGTCTTCGAAGACCTGTTTTACCAGGTCGAGCAGCAGCCGGGCACGCAGCGCGCCGACAACACCCTCTCGCCCTCGGGCGTACAGCTGGGTAACGGTACCCACATGGTCGGCACGCAAAAGGTGTTTACCACCGGCAGCCTGCAAACGACCAGCCGCGAATTCGACGTCGCCATCACCGGCAACGGTTTCCTGCAAGTGCTGCGCCCGAACGGCGAGGCAGCCTACACGCGCGCCGGCCAGCTGGGCATCAATGAAAACGGCGTGATGGTCAACGCCCAGGGCTTGCCCCTGGTGCCGCAAATCACCGTGCCGAACAACGCCACGGCGATCACCATCGGCGAAAACGGCATGGTCACGGCCACCGTGCCGGGCAATGTCAACGGCACCCAGCTGGGCCAGCTGAACCTCTCCAGCTTCGTCAACCCGACCGGCCTGCTGGCACTTGGTGAAAACCTGTTCCAGGAAACGGCATCGAGCGGCACGCCAACGGAAGGCCGTCCTGGCGAAGGCGCACTGGGCAAGCTGAAACAGTTCGCGCTGGAAGGCTCGAACGTGCAGGTGGTTGAAGAGATGGTTGACATGATCGCTGCCCAGCGCACCTATGAAATGAACACCAAGGTGCTGTCGGCCGCCGATAATATGCTGCAATACCTGGCGCAAGCGGCACGCTGATGACAGTCGCCATGAAAGCCACGGCAGCCATGCTGCTGGTGTTGATGGCCGGTTGCGCCAGCCAGCCGGCCGCGCCGGTGGCGCCCAGCTTTTCCGATACGCCGCTGCCCGTGGCGCCGCGCAGCGCTGCGCGCGGCGGCGTGGGCGGCGGCGTTTTCAATCCCGACGCAGGCCTGGACCTGATCTCGGACAGCCGCGCCTTCCGCGTCGGGGACGTCGTCACGGTGGCCTTGCAGGAAACCACGCAGGCCAGCAAAAAGGCGGGCACTTCGTTCAACAAGGGTTCGTCCGTCGGCGTGAAGGCGGCCAACATCCTCGGCAAGACCCTCCCCAAGACCGGTATCGACCTGTCGGCCGACCGCAACTTCGCCGGCGACTCGACCAGCACGCAGCAAAATGCGCTGTCTGGCGCCATCACCGTGATCGTGCAGGAAGTGCTGCCGAACGGCTTGCTGCGCGTACAGGGCGAGAAAACCCTGACCCTGAACCAGGGCGAGGAATTCGTGCGCCTGCGCGGCTACCTGCGCGCCGCCGATATCGATTCCAACAACCAGGTCTCGTCCTTGCGCATCGCCAATGCACAGATCGCCTACTCCGGCCAGGGCACCCTGGCCGAAGCCAATACACCAGGCTGGCTGACGCGCTTCTTCGTCGGCCCATGGATGCCGTTTTAAGGTGAGCTCATGAAATTTCGTTCCGCCCTGCCCCTGGCAGCCATGCTGGCCATGGTCTCCGGCTTTGCCCTGCCCGCCAGCGCCGCGCAAGTACTGCGCAACCTGGTCAGTATCGAGGGCGTGCGCGACAACCCGCTGGTCGGCTACGGCCTCGTCGTGGGCCTGAACGGCAGCGGCGACACCACCCAGGTGAAGTTTTCCAGCCAGTCCGTGGTCAACATGCTCAAGCAGTTCGGCGTCAAAATGCCGGACGGCGCCGAAGCGAAAAGCAAGAACGTCGCCACCGTCATGGTCAGCGCCGTGTTTCCACCAGGATACCGCCGTGGCCAGGCTATCGACGTCACCGTGTCGTCCTTGGGCGATGCGAAAAGCTTGCGCGGCGGCACCTTGTTGCTGACGCAATTGCGCGCGGCCGACAATGAAACGTATGCGCTGGCGCAAGGCAACGTCGTCGTCGGCGGCTTGAACGCCACCGGCAAGAGTGGCTCGTCCGTCACCGTCAACACGCCCACCTCGGGCCGCATTCCCAACGGCGCCAACATCGAGCGCGAAATCCTCAGCGATTTCTCGACCAAACCGACCGTCACCCTGAACTTGCGCCACCCGCATTTCGAGACGGCCATCAATATCGTCGAAGCCGTCAACCGCCGCTTTGGCGCCGTCGCCACCACGCGCGACGCCACCAGCGTGGAAGTGCTGGCGCCGGAAAACCCGACCCAGCGTGTGGCCTTCATGGCCAAACTGGAAGCGCTGTCCGTCGATGTGGGCGTCGATACGCCGAAAGTGGTCTTCAATTCCCGCACCGGCACCGTCGTCATCGCCGAAGGCTTGCGCGTGAAGGCGGCCGCCGTCACGCACGGCTCGCTCAAGGTCGTCATTTCCGAAAGCTCGGCAGTGAGCCAGCCGGCGCCGTTCGGCCGCGGCCAGACCACCGTCACGCCGCAATCCAAAGTGTCGGTCGACCAGGGCAACGGCAATATGTTCAAATGGCCGGCCGGCGCCAAGCTGCAATCGATCATCGACGTGGTCAACAGCCTGGGCGCTTCGCCCGATGACATCATGGCAATTCTGCAAGCCCTGGATCAAGCCGGGGCCATCGAAGGCGAACTGGTGGTGATTTGATGCTCAATATCAACGACAGCAGCAGCGCCCTGCCCTCGGCGCTCGACGACAAATCCCCTGCGGCGGCCACGCCGGCCGATCCCCGCTATGCGGCCAAGGCCACCGAGGCGGCCGTCAAGTTCGAAGCCTTCTTCATCTCGCACATGCTGCGCCAGATGCGCTCGGGCACGCGCGAGATGGCCGGCGAAGACAGCGTCTTCAAGGACCCCGTCAACAGCGACATGCTGGAAATGGCCGACAACCTGGTAGCGGACAAGATGGCCGGCCAGCGCGCCTTCGGCATCGCCGACGCCATCCTGCGCCAGTTGCTGCCGGCGGCCAGCGCGCCCGTGGCAGCCAAAAGCACTGTCAAGACCGACAATATTGCAGCGCCGCTTAATAAAACCGTCTGAAGCGTCGCCTGTACAAGGTAACAACGATTCAAGGCCTGCCCACCCGCACGCGCCACACTCTTCACGAAAGAAACTTGCCCAATGAGCATCATCAGCAATGCATTGTCAGGCAGCATCGCCGCCCAGGCCGCACTCAATGCGGCCAGCCAGAACATCGCCAACCTGCAAACGGCGGGCTACACCCGTCAAGGCGTGCTGTTGTCTTCGCTTGGCGCCACCGCCGGCGTGCGCTCGGCCGGCAATGGCGTGGAAGTGTCCGCCCTGCTGCGCTTTGCCGATGCTTATAAAAGCCAGCAAATGTGGCGTGCCGCGTCCGACCAGGGCGCCCGTTCGCAGACCCAGCCTTACCTGACTCAGCTCGAGCGCGTGATGGGCGACGATGCCTCCAGCATCAGCAACGGCATCGACGGCTTTTTCGCCGCGCTCAATGCCTCGGCCGTCGACCCGACCTCGACGCCGCTGCGCCAGCAGATCATCACCTCGGCCGACGCCATGTCGCAGCGCTTCAACAGCATCAGCACCGTGATGGGCAACCAATTGCTGTCGCTGCAGCAACAACGCGCAGCGATCGTGCCGCAAGCCAATACCACGCTGGCCAATATCGCCGCACTGAACCAGCGCATCAGCACCTCCGCGGCCTCGGGCACGAACGTGTCATCGCTGATGGATGCGCGCGACCAGCTGATCGATGGCCTGGCCGCGCAAATGGGCATCGACGTCCTCGACCAGCCAGACGGCTCGCGCAATATCTCGCTGAAGTCGGGCCAGCCGCTGGTCATCGGCAGTCTGGCCGGCACCTTGACCAGCAACATGACGAACACGGGCGAGCAAACCCTGAGCCTTGATTTCGCCAAGTCGTCGTACACCCTCGATCTGGTCACCATCGGCGGCCAGATGGGCGGCCTGGGCGAATTCGAGAGAAATACCCTGAAACCGCTGCAACAGTCGCTGCAAGACATGGCCACCCAGTTGACCAGCAAGGTCAACGCACAGCTGGCACTGGGCACGACCATGGCCCCGCCTCCTGGCAATAACGGCACCCCCTTGCTGGCCTACGCGAATGGCAAGCTGAGCATTACTCCCGGCTTTAACGCCAAGGACCTGGCCCTGTCGCTGACGGGCGCGGCCGGCGACAGCGGCAACTTGCAGAAATTGATCGATATCAAGAATCAATCGATCAATGTGAGCTGGGTGGGCGCGGTCCTGATGAGCGATGCGGATACGCAGCTGGTCGGCAAGCTGGCTATCTACAGCCAGCAGAACCAGGCCCTGCTGAAGACGTCCAACACGGTGCGCGCGCAAGCCATCGACGACTGGAAGTCCACCAGCGGCGTGAACAAGGACGAGGAAGCGATGAACCTGGTCGAATTCCAGAATATGTACCAGGCAAACATGAAAGTCATTTCCGTGGCGAATACCTTGTTTGATGCCACTTTGCAAATGATGGGTTAAGGAGAAGAGCATGCGTGTCGCCAGCAGCCAGTATCAATCGCTGATTAATATTTCTCTTCAGCAAAATCAGGAACGCATCAATTACCTGACCCAGCAAATGTCGTCGGGCTTGCGCATCCAGCTGCCATCGGACGATCCGATCGGCAACGTGCGCATTTCGCGCCTGACGCGCGAGCAAGCCATGGTCACGCAATACCAGGACAATATCGCCACGGTCAAAGTGCGCCTGCTGAAGAATGAAAACTACCTGTCGAGCATGGTCACCGACATGGGCCAGGTGCGCGACCTGCTGGTGTGGGCCGCCGACGGCAGCAATGCGCCGGACGACCTGAATGCGATGACGCAATCGCTGATCGCCATGCGCGACAGCGTGCTGTACACGGCCAACCTGAAGGACCAGGAAGGCCGCTACATGTTTTCCGGCACGGATACCGACAAGCCGGCCATCGCTTTCGATCCCGCTGCGAATCCCGGCTTGCGCTACACTTACAACGGCAACACCGCCACGCAAACCGTGGTGGTGGGCAATGGCGTGACGCAGGCGGCCAACGTCGACGTGGACAAGCTGCAAGTGTGGCTGAACAAGATCGACCAGGCCATCGACACGCTGAGCAAGCCTGGCGTCAGTCCGAACGACCCAGCCGTGCGCAGCGTGGTGGGTGCAGCGCTCGATGGCACCGATGACGGCATGGATTTACTTTCCGGCAAGATCGCCATCTTTGGCGGCGCGCAAAACATCCTCACCACGCTCTCCGGCAACCTGGCCAATGTATCGCTGTCGAACGACATGGCGTTGTCCGATCTGAAGAAGACCGACATGGGCGCGGCCGCCATTGAACTGACCGGCTACCAGACGGCCCTGCAGGCAACCTATAAAGCCTACGCCAAAGTTGGCACCATTTCCCTGTTTGATCTTCTCTGACCATCATGCAAATCGTTCAGACCTCCTCCTCTTCCGGCGTCAATGCCAAAGGCGCCGGCACCGCGCGCGTCGTCGATGACGCGTCCGCCGCGGTCAAAGGCAGCGCCAGCGCGCGCAGCGAGGCGCCTGCAGCGAGGAGTTCAACGGCGAACCTGCAGCGTGGCCTGAGCAACTGGGATCACCAGTTGCAGGGGGAAATTTCTAACGCGCAACAAACCCTCGACTATCTGGAACGCAGCAGCAGCCAGTTGCAGGCACTGAAAAGCGAACTGGCGGCCAAGCTGGCCGCACGCCAGGGCCGCGAAGGGCAAGTCGAGGCCAGAGTACGCCAGTTCAGCAATACATGGCGCCAGCGCGCCAGCGCCTCGGGCGGCACGCTCGACGCACAGCTCAGCTATACCAGCCCGCAAGCGGCGCAGCAGAACTTCAGCATCCGCGGCCTGACCATGGCCAGCCTGCAGGAAGGCCCGCAGGAAGTGCTGGCCTTTTCCGTCGGCGGCGCGAACCAGGCCTTGCGCTCGGTGAATATCGAACCTGGCCTAAGCCAGAATGAAATCGTCTCGCGCTTCGACCGCGCACTGATGCCGTCCGGCATCGGCGTCAAGCTGGGCGAAAATGGCGAACTGGTGTTCAGCACATCGGAAGCGGCCTGGACCAACGTGCGCGACAGCCTGTCCGTGCGCGGCAGCGGCATCCGCTACCCGACCGGCCAGATGAGCCGCGTGCGCACAGATGCGGAACCGGCCGCCATCGCCCCGGAAGAATGGCATACCGGCGACACGGAAGCCCTGCGCGCCACCTTGCAGCAAGTGGTGCAGGCGCTGGCGCAGTTGCAGGCGGCGCGCAGCTCCGTCAGCCTGGCCCTGGCGCAGGCGACGGGACGGGTGGCCCGCGCGCAACCGGTACAAGTGCACGTCAGCATGGATACCCTGGCGGAAAACTTCACGGAAAAGGCCAGCCAGCCCGGCTATGAGTCGCTGCTGGCGATCAGCTCGGCGCTGGTCGGCATCAGCCGCGAGCGAGTCGTCGCCCTGCTGGGCCTGGATTAAAAACGCCGGCCCGCGGCCAGCATTGCGCTCAGCTGCTCGACAGGCACCGCGCCTGAAAATACATAACCCTGCGCATAATCGCAACCGGCGGCCCGCAGCAAGTCACGCTGCGTGGCCGTCTCCACGCCTTCCGCCACCACTGTCAGGCCCAGCTGCTGCGCCAGACTGATGATGGCCGCGCATACGGCCAGCGCAGCGTCTCCCGGCCCCAGATCCCGCACCAGCGAGGAGTCGAGCTTGAGCACTTCGAGATCGCCCCGCTTCAGGCAGGCCAGCGAGATGTTGCCGACGCCAAAGTCGTCGAGCGCCAGCGCCAGGCCCATGGCGCGGAACTGGCGCAAGCGGTCGATCACCTGGCGCGCCTCGTCGAGCAGCACGGCTTCCGTTGTTTCGATGACGATGGCGCCCGGCGCCAGGCCCGCCCGCGCCAGGGCGTTGCCCCAATCCTGGTACAGCGCGGCGTCGCAGCGAAATTCCACGGCCGACTTGTTGATACATACCTGGAACATGGCGCCATGCTCGTCCTGCCACTGGCGCGCCTGGCGTACGACCTGGCGAAACACCCACTCGCCGATATCGATGATCAGGCCGTTGGCCTCGGCAAAGGCGATGAAATCGGCGGGCACGAGCAAGCCGCGCAGCGGATGGCGCCAGCGCAACAGCGCCTCGGCCCGCTCAATCGTGCCATCGCACAGGCGGATGATGGGCTGGTAATGCACTTCAAACTGATCCTGCGCCAGCGCCAGGCGCATCTCGCGCACCGTGGCGCGGCGCAGATCGGCCGCCTGCTGCAAGGCCGGCGTGAAATAGCTGTAGCCGTTGCGCCCCGCGCTCTTGGCCGCATACATGGCCTGGTCGGCATGCCGCAGCAAGCTGTCCGGCGCCTCCGCGTCGGCCGGATACAGGGCCACGCCCACGCTGGCCGACACTTGCGCCGTATCGCCGTCGAGCACGAACGGCAGGGCCAGCGCCGTCGTCAAGTCCTGCAGCACGCGTTCGATGCCGCCCAGCTGCCCCACGCCGGCGAGGATGACGGTGAACTCGTCGCCGCCCAGGCGCGCCACCGTATCGGTGGCGCGAACATGCGCGCTGATGCGCAGCGCCGCCTGGCGCAGCAGCATGTCGCCCTTCTCGTGGCCGAGGCGGTCATTCACCTGCTTGAAATGGTCGAGGTCGATGAACAGCAGGGCCAGGCAAGCGCCCTCCCGTTTGGCGTGCCGCGCCTCATGTTGCAAGCGGTCGAGGAACATGTGGCGGTTCGGTAATCCCGTCAAGGGATCGAAATTGGCTTGCCGCCAGATGCGCTCGGACGCCGCGCGCTGCGCCGTGATGTCGCTGACCAGCGCCAGCGCGCCCAAATAGGTGCCGCAGGAGTCGAAGATGGGATTGGTGGCCAGGGTGGCCCACAAGGTGCTGCCGTCACGCCGCTGGAACTTGAATTCGTGGCGCTCGACGATGCCATCCTGGCGCCGCGCGATGTTGCGCTCCAGGATGGCGCGCCCCTCGTCATCCATGAAGGCGGCCAGCGGCTGGCCCAGCATATCCTCGATCCGGCAACCGAGCATCTGTGCCATCTTCGGATTGACAAAGCTGGTCAGCGCCTGCGCATCGATTTCCCAGATACCCTCCTCGGCGCTGTGCACGATGCGCCGGAAGCGCTCTTCGCTGCGTTCGAGCGCGGCCAGCTTGCCCTCGGCCTGCTCCAGCACCAAGCGTAGCGCCTGACCGTTCGGATCGGCGCTGCCCAGCAGGCTGACGGGCAAGCCGGCCTCGCGCGCGCCGGTACACGGCGGACGCAGCCGTACCTGCAGCTGGATGCGCTCGGGCTCGCTGCTATTGAGCACGCGCTGCACGAACTGCTCGAAATCGTGGCGGAACGCCTCATGCACATAGGATCGGAACAGCACATGGCCAAGGCGCTCGCGCACCAGGCCGAACAATTCAGCCGCCACCAGGTTGACCTGCACGATCGCGCCATCGATGCCCAGCACGAAATAGGCGACGGGCGCCAGCAGGTATAAATCGTTGAAATAGGCTTGCTCGCGTTCGGCCTTCACCCGTTCCGGGCTGAAGACGCCATCGTCAAGCAAAGACATGGCTGGCCACGGCACGGGGTCGTGGCCATGCAGGGAGGAATCAGGAGCTGAGACCGCATGCGGCGTATTGTCCATGGCTATCCTTTGCACCACCGCCCAGGCAATCAGGCGGACGCTGTCCCGAGACTAGCATGCGCAACGCGCAGTGTCGAGCGATGCATGCCGGCATGACACTTCCGGCACGCGGCGGCCGTCAGGACGGCTAGGCGCGCGGCGAAGCCGGGCGCGAGCGGCCATGCTTGAGCGCGTGCATGCCTGTCCGCAAGGCAAGCAGGCAAGCATCGCCGAATAACGACGCGCCGCCGTTGAGGCGCCGCCGCAATACCCGTAGCGCCATCCCGTAGCGGCCGGAGCGATACAACTGCTTGATCAGCCCGCGCGCGACTGGCGCATGCAGCGTGGCATCGTCGCACTTGCGCAGGTAGTCGGTCAGTTCCGTGTCGTCCAGCACTTCGCCAAAGTTGAAAAAACCATGGAAACCGAACGTGGGACCGGCCGGCATAATGCCTTCGAAGGCAAAGCTGGAGGCCAGGCCAGCATCGGCGAAACGCACGCCAAACTCCTGGCGCAGCCGGTCGCCATGCAGTTCGCAGATCGCATAATCCTCCGGATGGGGTTGCGTGATGGCCAGCTGCGGCAAGACGTCATACAGGCGCCGCGAACGCAGCGAAAAACCGCCATTGCCGACGGCCACCGGGCGATGCGACCACGGTGAACCGATATAGTCGCAGTCCAGGAAAGCGTTCTGCCATTGGCGTGCATCGACGATGAAACTGTCCCACTGCATGACGAGCACATGCGTGCCGCTGAAATGGGCGCCCAGCTCATGCACCATGAATGCCGAATACGCTTCCACGCTCTCGATGGGGGCGATCAGTACCTGGCGTATATGCGGGGGCAAATCATGCAGGCGGGAAGTGAACAGCAGGCATTCCTTGAAATCGGCGCCGGCCAGGCAGCGCTCGATGGCAAAGCTGGCCAGCTCGGGATAACGCGTTTCCACGCACACCAGGCTGATGTTGCGAAGGTCCAGTTTGTCATTATGCATTACAGGCTTTTCATCGGAGTGCAGGTGGAAGGCGTACCAGGCGCGGGCATGGCATATTTTGCAACGCCCGCATGATACAGCGCAAACGGGAGCGGGACAAGGGGCATGGCCTCCCGGCACCATCGGCGCGCGAACGGCTCAGCGGCCCATGCGGCGCCGGCGCAAGCCGAAATCATGGCCCACCACCAGCAAGGTGCTGGCCACCAGGCTCGACAGCCCCACGATCAGCTGGATCAATTTGTCGTCAGGCAAGATCCACAGCGACGAGTCCGGCGTCTCGCAGCCCGTGGCCGCGCTGATCAGGGGAGACACCCAGGCCGCGTCCGGCGTCACGTCAAGCACGACGGCGCCGTCGGCACTTGTCTGCATATAGATGTCGCCGCCCTCGGCCAAGGTGAAGCAGATGCCCACGCCCGTTTCCGTGGCGCGGATATTGTCCTGCATGCTGCGGTTATGTTCTTCGATCCACACTTCCACGTCGTACGGCGTTTCCAGGTGCTCCCACGGACGGGGGCGGAAACGGGGACGTTCGTCCGCACTGGCCGGCGTGTCGGGAATGTCGGGAACGTCGGGGATGTTGCTGTCTGCTGCGCCTTGCATGCTGGTTGACCTTTTCTGCGGTGATGCGGCGGGACCGGTTGCCTGCCAGTCGCCATTATCCACCGTTCATGGCAAGCATGGTATTCCCATGGCGAATTCATCAGAAAAACTGACAGCTATCGACTTTAAAGATCAACATACCTGACTTAAAATACGCACCATCTCTTCTTTACAGGCTTTACATGCAAGGCATCAAACGCAAAATCGTCTACGTCACCGCCTTTGAAATCATCGGCATGGCCATTTCCACGGCTTGGCTGACTCTGCTTTCGGGCGAGTCGCCCACCAGCACGGGCCCGCTGGCCATCATGATCACCACCATCGCCGTGATCTGGAACCTGCTCTACAACACGGCCTTCGAATACTGGGAAATCCGGCAAGTGTCGCGCACGCGCACCGTCTGGCGCCGCATCCTGCACGCGATCGGCTTCCAGATCACCTTGGTCATCTACCTGATTCCGCTGATCGCCTGGTGGCTCGACATCAGCCTGTGGCAAGCCTTCGTGCTGGACTTCGCCCTGATGCTGATCATCCCGTGCTACAGCTTCATTTTTAACTATTTCTTCGATGGTTTATTCGGCGTGCCCCTGTCGGCGCAGCAGCCGAAGGAAGAGGCGCCCGACGTTCAGGCAGCTTCGCTGAGTAACTGAAGAAAGGACCGCGCCGCCATGCCCAGCGGCCGGTCCTTCATCCACACCAGGTGGATGGGCACGACCAGGCCATTGCCCGTATTCTTGAACGCCACGCAGCGTACCCGCCCCGCCGCCAGCGAATGCTGGATGGCCGAGGCCGCAAAGTTGCCCCATCCCAAGCCCGCTTCCACCATGGCCAGCGCCATCGGCAAGCTGTCCGTGCGCCAATAGGACAGCCCGACCACGGGACGCGCATCGGCCAGGTCGAGTTCGCGGCTGGCGACGATGATCTGACGCAAATTCACCAATTCCTCGATATACAAGGGCTGGCCCGCCGCGCTGGGCGGATGCTGGGTCGAGATAATCGCCAGCAAGGCATCGCTGCCCACCAGCTGGAACTGCTCCTCGTGATTGATGCGTCCGCCAGCAAACGCCATGCAGGCGCTGATGCGGCCCCGGTGCAGCATGTCGAGCACATCATCCTGCGGCGCCGTCAGCACTTCGATGTCAAGCAGCGGATGGCGCTGCGACAGCGCGCGCACGGCGGCCAGGAAGGGCGTATGGTCGAGCTCGGCCGCGATGCCCAGCGAAATGCGGCTTTCCAGTCCCTGCGACAATTCCTGCACGTGCAGGTGCAACTGTTTCAACTGTTCGGCGATCAGGCGCGCATGCGGTATCAGGGCCATGGCGGCCGGCGTGGGCACGGCTTCGCGCGCGCCGCGGTCGAACAGGGTGATGCCCAGTTCCGCCTCGATATTGGCCATCGCCATGCTGACGGCCGACGGCGCCCGCCGCAAGGCGCGCGCGGCGGCCGAGAACGAGCCGCCGTCGACGACGGCCAGGAACAGTTCGATGTTATGGCTGGAGAGTTTCATGGAATCGAAAAATGGGAAGCGGAAAGCGGGCGGCACGTTTGCGCCGCCGGCGATAGAATGAAAGAAATCTCGATAGCAGGAGGAGCCATGACTCATCCACTTCCCTACCGCCGCGGCGGCTATGTCTCGGAATTCACGCGCTTTATCGACGGCTACCTGCGCGACCATCCAGAAGCGCAAACCAGCCAGCGCCTGGGCTGGCGCATTTACTGGGAACGCCCCGTGAATTTCGATGAATGGCGGCGCACCGAACGCGATAGCGTGCCGGAGCCGCCTTACCATTACGACTAAAAAGCTCCTAGCCTTTCCAGACGCGCTGCAATCCCGTATCGGCATGGATCCAGCCGCCACGCGGGCCGTTGCGGTAATAGAAGCCCACGCCGCCCTGCTTGAAGCTGCGCACGAGCGAACCGAGCACTTCTGCATTCAGGTTCGCCACGCGGATGTCGGCGGCGCGGCCCGAGATGTGCAGCGACTGGCGCGCGGCCGGTACGCCCGCTTCGCGCAGGCGGCTGTTCGACTCGGCCGTGCGGTAGCCCGACAAAATCTCCAGCGGCTGCTCGATGCCGTAGCGGGCCACGAACGCTTGCGTGCCCCACAGGGTTTCCAGCAGTTTCGGGTCGATGGGCGCCGTCTTCTTGCCGTTCACGTCGCGCAGCAAGTGGCACAGTTCCTGGTAGGCCGAATCGATGACTTCGCCATCTTTCCAGTACAGCAGCTTGGCTTTTTCATTGCTGGCCGGGCGCACCACTTCCAGGGTGCGGGGCTTGAGCCAGAATTCCAGGTCCAGCGCTTGCGCATCAAAAATGTCGGGTGGCGGTTCCATCTCGGTGATGACCGAGCGCGACTGCGAGGTGACCGAGCGGTCGATGCTGGCCAGTTGCGTCGGCTGCGGCGGCACGGCCGTGCGCGGCGCGCGCGGCTTGGCGCTGGCCGAAGCCGAGGCGGGAGCGGCCGTGCGCGAGGCGCAGCCGATGAGCGGGGTGGCAACCAGGCCCAGCGCGGCCAGGCCCATACCGTGGTGTAGAAAATTTCTGCGCGATGCCATAGTCAGTCCAATATAACGATGGGAATACTATAGCGTATTGTGCCGCGAAGAAAAACCCTCAATGCCTATCGTGTCGCCCTCATTTCAAGGCATTTTGCGTCAGGCGGCAGCTGCAACGGCGACGCCCGCGCCTTTCGCCTGCGCCAGCGCCGTCAATGGCTTGTCGAGCAGATAACCCTGGGCGACGATGGGCAAGCCCGTGGCGGCGGCGATGCGCTGCAGCGCAGCCAGCGCGGCCGGCGTGTCGAGGCGTTTGAAAATGACGCGGATTTTCGCCGCATGGCACACGGTGACGAAGCTGGCGACGGCCTGCTCGTCGCTGAGGTTGCCCGCATCGAGCTTGAACGCATGCGGGTGCAAACGCTCCAGCATGCCCGTGGCCTCCTGCACGCTGGCCACATTGATGGCCAGGCGGAAACCGTTGCGCCGGTAATTGTCGGCCACATAGTTGAGCAGCCAGCCCTGGTTCGGCGTGACCGTCGGCAATTGCAGCACGATGCGCTCGATGGGCAAACCCAACGCGTCGAGGATGCGCTGAAAGGCGTGGCCGTGATTGCTGCTGACGGCGCTCAGCAAGCGGTCATGCACGTTCAGGTACAGGTCGGCTTCCTCCGCTTCGCTCTGGCGGAAGAAATTGATCGCGTGCAGCATGCGGCACAGCCGGTCCAGCTCCACCGATTCATCGTCGCTGGCCGCGTGATCGAGCAAGCGCCACAGCGACAAGCCCTCGTCCGCCTTCGACACGCTGCGTGCCAGCCCTTCGAACGCCACCAGCTTGCCGCTGTCCAGTTCGCGCAGCGGCTGGAAAGCGCTGGTCATGGTGCAATTGAAAAAGCGCCCCAGCGCCCTGCCCTCCCCGTCGAGCCAGACGCTGGTGCCGGCCTGGGTTTGGTGCGACAGGCGGGCCAGGTAATTTTTCAGGACGGGAAATGGCATACATGCTCCTTCATCGGGCTGCGCCAGTTGCCCTCATGGGGAAGGCGGCGCCAAAGTGTGCAGAGTAAGGCAGCGCCAGGCAAAGGAGAACGAATGGTTTCGCCATTTGATATGCGCCCAGCACATAAGAGGTGCGACGGCCAGCGCATAACGATACTCGGAAACATTCCTTCCAGCCACCTGCCCCGGCCTTTACTGTGCTCATGTACCGATACCATCAGGAAGGGCCGCCATGTGCCAGTTACTCGCAATGAACAGCAGCAAGCCGGCCGCGCTGGGTTTCTCCTTTGCCGGCTTTGCCGAACGGGGCGGACGCACGGACGAGCACCGCGACGGCTGGGGCATCGCCTATCATTCCAGTAGCGGCTGCACCCTGCTGACGGATCACCTGGCTGCCATCGATTCACCGCTGGCGGCCCAGGTGCAGCGGCATCCTGTGAAGGCGAAAAACATCGTCGCGCACATCCGCAAGGCCACGCAGGGCCGCATCGCCCCGGAAAACACCCACCCGTTCGCCCGCGAACTGTGGGGCAAGACCTGGTCCTTCGCCCACAATGGCGACTTGAAAACGTGGTGCGCGCCCGCCAATGCGCACTACCGCGCCAGCGGCGACACGGACAGCGAACAGGCCTTTTGCCACCTGCTGGCCACCTTGCGCACGCAGTTTCCCCAGGGTGAACCCGCGCGCGCCGCCTTGCGCGCCGCCATCGCCGAGGTCGCCACGGAAATCGCTGCGCACGGCACCTTCAATTTCATCCTGTCGGACGGCGAACTGCTGTTTGCCCACTGTTCCACGCATTTGCACTACGTGATACGCGAATACCCGTTTTCCGTGGCGCAACTGATCGACTGCGAGCGCAGCATCGACTTTCGCCAGCACAACCACCTGGACGACCGCATCGCCGTCATCGCCACGCATCCGCTGACGCAAAACGAGGAGTGGCTGGCGTTCGCACCGGGAGAACTGAAACTGTTTGCCGGCGGCACCTTGCTGCTGGCAAACGAGAGCGCGCAACAAGGCATGCAACCAGGCGTGTATATCCAGATCAGTTATTGAAGAGAATTATGCAAAGGGAGGAAATGGCCCGCCGCCGGATGGGCGGCCTAAAGTGCAGGATAGGCGTCAGGCCGAATTGCAGTTGCAAAAGCGCTTGCGCTTGGGGTCGCCGCTGGCGATACCCGCGGGGTCAATCTGTTTCCAGCAAAAAATCGTTTCCACGCCATACGGCGAACGCACATTGCCCGCCTCGATATACCCCTGCTTGACGAAAAAGGACTGGCTGCTGGCCGTGCTGTGCAGTTGCAGGGCCTTGATGCCCCACTCGCGCGCCTGCGCTTCCAGTTGCTCGACCAGCGCCTTGCCGGCGCCGCGGCCTTGCGCCTCGGGCAACAGGTAGCACAGGGCCAGCTTGCCGGCGCGCGTCAGCAAGCCGACGCCGACCACGGCTCCCGCCTCGACTGCGACCAGCGAAAAATTGGTGGGCGACGCGAACCAGCACGCCACCATCTGCGGTGTTTTATTGCCCAGCCAGGCTTCCAGGATGGCCGGATCATCCCGATGATCGAGGCTGCAGCATTCGACGATGGAGCGTCGTAATACGTTGCACGCCTCGAAAGCGTCGGTCGATGTTGCAATACGAATTTCAAGACTCATGTACGCTCACAAAATATTCCAGTTGCCGATGCAGACGGTTCTACCCCTGTATCGTGCGATTCGACTATACACCAAGCGGCGCTTTCGGGTTTTTTGCCGCACGCCACGGGCCGGTTTTGCCTATGGCGCGATGCCTGCAGACTAAGTGCTGATGCGCATCTTGCCCACGAATGTTTCCAGAAATCGATATCTGTTTTTTAGCGCAAACGGGAATCGAATCTAAGCATATTACGAAAAATTCGTTTCTTTTCCGGCCGGAATTTTAGACTATGTCTATCTATTCTCACAACAAGAGTTCAACATGACCCATTCCAACGCCGTATCGACTGCCGCAGCAGCGCTCACCCAACGCTCGCGCCGCTGGTTCCTGGCCAGCGCCCTGGCCGCTTCCGCTGCCGCCATGAGCTTGCCGATGGCCGCCAGCGCCGCCGAACCGGTGGTCTTGCTGAACGCGTCCTACGACGTGATGCGCGAACTATTCAAGGATGTAAATCCAGCATTTATTGCTGATTGGAAAGCCAAAACGGGCGAAACGATTACCATCAAGCAATCGCACGGCGGTTCCAGCAAGCAGGCGCGCTCCGTCGCCGATGGCCTGGAAGCGTCCGTCGTGACGATGAATCAGGCCAATGACATCGACATCCTCGTCGACCGCGGCCTCGTGGTGGCCGACTGGGCCAAGAAATTCCCGAACAATGCGGCGCCGTTCTACTCGACCATGGTGTACCTGGTGCGCAAAGGCAACCCGAAACACATCAAGGATTGGGACGACCTGGCCAAGCCCGGCATCAAGGTCATCGTGCCAAACCCGAAAACCTCGGGCAACGGCCGCTACACCTACCTGGCGGCCTGGGGCTATGCCGTGAAAAAAGGCGGCAGCGAAGCGCAGGCGCGCGACCTCGTCACCAAGCTGTTCAAGAACGTGCCCGTGCTCGATGGCGGCGGCCGCGGCGCCACCACCACCTTCACGCAACGTGAAATCGGCGACGTGCTGGTGACGTTTGAAAATGAAGTGCAACTGGTGCGCGCCGAGTTCGGCGACAACTTTGAAGTGGTGTATCCAAGCATCTCGATCCTGGCCGAGTCGCCGGTGGCCGTCGTCGACAAGGTCGTGGACCGCCGCGGCGTCCGCAAGGAAGCCACGGCCTACCTGCAATACCTGTACTCGGAAGCAGGCCAGGAACTGGTCGCCAAGCACTATTTGCGCCCCCGTTCGGCAACAGTAGCCAAGAAATACGCGGCCAGCTTCAAGCCGATCACCCTGTTCACCATCGATGACGTCTTTGGCGGCTGGAAACAGGCGCAAAAGAAACACTTTGACGATGGCGGCGAGTTCGACAAGATTTATCAGAAGTAAATTCGCCGCATCAGCTCAAAACCGGGACATGTGAACTGAACCCCAAAAGTTGGACACCAACTTTTGGGGTTTTTCATGTCGAAGTACAGTGAGCAATTTAAGCTCAGCATTATCCAGCAATATTTGTCCGGTTCTGTGGGGTATAAACAGATTGCTGACAAGCACAATCTTCATCATTCAACTGTGAGATTGTGGATTAAATTGCATGCAGCGCATGGCATTGGCGGCCTGGTAAAAAAGTTCAGCCATTACAGTGCAGAGTTCAAGCTCTCTGTGTTGCAGCATATGTGGGCCGCTGATTTGTCTTGCTGGCAGGTCGCCGCGCTATTCAATATCCGCAATCGCGGCATCATCAGTCATTGGGAGCGCTGCTATCATAGCGGGGGTCTAGAAGCCCTGATTCCACGCAAACGTGGAAAGCCCAAGCAAATGCCCTTACCATCACCTACAGAGCCGTCCGAATCCCTTCCGGATCCCGCAGAACGCACCCACGACGAATTGGTCGCCGAGGTAAACCAATTGCGCATGGAGGTAGCTTACCTAAAAAAGTTAGAAGCCTTAGCTCAAGCGCAGAAGCGGCAGAGTACGACAACGCGCAAAAAACGCAAGTAGTCACTGAGCTAAGGCCGTATTTCCCGTTGAGCGCATTGCTTGAGCTCGCTGGCATGCCACGCAGTACTTTCTACTATCAGCAGAAAGCGGCCCAGGCATGCGACAAATATGCAGGACTGAAGAAGCAGATCGCTGCCATCTATGCTCGCCACAAGGGGCGGTATGGTTACCGGCGCATCACTTTGGCCATCAGACAATTGGGCGAGAAGGTCAACCACAAAACTGTTCAAAGCCTGATGCGCAAGCTCGGCCTCAAGTCGCTGGTACGGCCCAAAAAGTATCGGTCGTACAAAGGAGAGGTCGGACAAGCAGCGCCGCATATCCTGAAGCGATGCTTCGAGGCCAATGGCGCCAATCAAAAATGGGTGACGGATGTGACGGAGTTCAAGGTGCGCGGCGAGAAGCTGTACCTCTCGCCGGTCATGGATTTGTACAACGGCGAAATCATTGCATTTGAGACCTCAAGGCATCCAGAGTTCGCATTGGTTGGCAGCATGCTCAGGAAGGCTTTGAAAAAGCTCAAGCACGATGAGAGGCCCATCATGCATTCGGATCAAGGCTGGCAATACCGAATGTCGGCTTATCAGCGTGCATTACAAGAAAAAAAAGTGGTGCAGAGCATGTCGCGTAAAGGGAACTGTCTTGACAATGCGGCCATGGAAAGCTTCTTCGCGGTGCTCAAGACAGAGTTCTTCTATCTGAACAAGTTCGGCAGCGTCGATGAACTACAACGCGGCATCAAAAAGTACATCCACTACTATAATCACGACCGCATCAAGCTCAAGCTAAAAGGGCTGAGTCCCGTGCAATACAGAACTCAGCCCTGGGTAACCTAGCAAACTAAACCGTCCAACTATCTGGGGTCAGTTCATTTGTCCCGGTTTTTTCATGTCCGCGCCTGTTTGCGCATATCGATATGCGCATCGATTCGTGGTCAAAACTCCGCGCGCGCCGTACTCTGGCCTTGTCGCGCCGCATGGCGTATTACGGGAACAAAGGAAATATCATGGCTATCTCGGAAGTGAATGTACGCAACCAGTTTCGCGGCAAGATCAAGGAAATCATCTTTGGCCCCGTGGTGTCGGAAGTGGACGTGGAAACGCCGCACGGCATCGTCACCTCGGTCATCACCTCGCGCTCGATCAAGGATCTGGACCTGAAAGTGGGCAGCGAAGTCATCGCGCTGGTGAAATCGACGGAAGTGTCGATCGCCAAGATCCAGTAAGCGTTATCCGCCCACTGACGCCGCGCCCCCTTGCCATCCGGCAGCGGCGCGGCGTTTGCATCAGGGCTTGATATACGCATACCCTTCCTGCCACTGCAAGCGGCTCAACTCGGCAACGCCCGAGGGTACGATGATGGCTTCGGGCAGCACGCGCTGGCGGTCGATGTTGCGTCCTTGCAAGGTGTTATTGCAGACGCGAAAGCTCACGCCACGCTTGGCCAGCTCGCGCACCACTGCATCATACGGATTGCCATTCTTGTCGATGGCGCCATCGAGCAGAAAATCGATGCCGGGGCCGTGCGCGACGAGCACGATGGTGGCTTGGGGGCTGGCGTCCAGGTGATTGCGGATGTTTTTCAGCGCAGCCGTGGCATTGCTGGCGTCATTGACGTGATACACCACCTTTTCCTCCTTCTGCGCTGCCGTGGCGGCGGTGCAAGCGAGCAAGGAAAGAAGGATGGCGGAGAACCAGCGGCGCAAGATTGTCATGAGATGTCCATTTCAGTGGCAGATTAAAAACATTGCCATCATATCAATCTCTGAATAAATACGTAAACGTGCGACTAACGGGCAACTTTTCCGTGCTGCCGCGCAGCAACACCTGCATGCGCTCGGCATCGATGCGTTCGGCCGCTTCGATGGCTTTCACGTTGACCATGGTGCCACGGTGGATTTGCCAGAACTGTTCCGGATCGAGGCCGCCCAATAAATCCTTGAGCGGCGTGCGCACCAGCGCTTCCGAGCCGGCCAGCACCACGCGCGTGTACTTGGTGTCGGCCTGGAAGAACAGCACGTCGTTGATGTCGATCAAACGGATCTGCTTGCCCACGCTGGCCCTGATCCATTTCAGTTTTTCGCGCGGCGGCGCCGGCAAGGCGGCGCGCAGTGATTGCAATAAATTGGCCATATCGGCCGGCTGGGCGCCGAGCTTGTCGCGCAGCCGGGCCAGCGCCCGCTGCAGGCGTTCGGCCTGCACGGGCTTCAACAGATAATCGACGGCGCCCGCGTCGAAGGCATCGACGGCATACTGGTCATATGCGGTGACAAATACCACGTGCGCCCGGCTGCCGATGCGCTCGGCCACTTCCAAGCCCGACAGGCCAGGCATGCGGATGTCGAGGAAGACCACGTCCGGCTCATGCTCGAGGAAACCGTCCCAGGCGTCGTTACCGTTTTCCGCCACCAGCACGATGCGCGCCTCGGGCCAGGCCAGCGCCAGCATCGTTTGCAGGCGTTCGCGCATCAGGGGCTCGTCTTCGGCGATCAGGATGGTGGTATTCATGCGGCAAGTTCCTTGGTAGTCATCGGCAATACGATCTCGGCGAGCACGCCCTCCTCCTCGCCATTTTGCACATGCAGGCTGGCAGCGGCCGCGGCCAGCTGCAGCCGGCGGCGCACATTTTCCAGGCCCAGGCCGCCTCCGGGCGCACTCGCGGCGCCCAGGCCCACACCGGTATCCTGCACGCGCAAGCGCATGGCGCCGTCCGCATCGAGCAGGGCCGAGACGACGATCTCGCCACCCCGCAGCGATGGCTCGATGCCATGCTTGATGGCGTTTTCCACCAGGGTCAGCAAGATCATGCTGGGCACCTGTATCTGCGCCAGGCCGGGCGGCAAGCCGAGGCGGAAGGAAAGGCGCGCGCCCATGCGTACCTGCATCACTTGCAGATACGCTTGCACGACGTCAAATTCCGTTTGCAGGGGCACCTGGTCGGCGCGCATCTCGGCCAGGCTGGCGCGCAAGAAGGCGATCAGGTTGGCCGTCAGCGCGGCCGCCTGCGCCGCCCCGCTGGCGCCCTGCTCGGCCAGCTGCTGCACGGCGCCCAGGGTGTTGAACAGGAAATGCGGTTCGATCTGCGCGCGCAGCAAACGCAGCTGCGATTCGCTCAGTTCGCGCGCCAGACGGTCGCGCTCGGCATCCTGCTGCAGCTGCAGGGCCAGCGCTTCGTACTGGCGGTTGCGCCACAGAACAACGATGGTCATCGGCACCATGTAGACCAGCCCGGCAGTGAGCGCGGCCCAGCCGCCCACGCGCGCGCCGCGCTCAATGGCCACGCCGATGGAAGCATGACCTTCCAGCATGGCGCGCAGCACACCGATCGCCACACCGCCCAGGGCCGGCACCAGCAGTAGCAACAGCAGCGTCTTGAACTTCTTTTGCGCCAGCTTGCGGTAATTGAACCAGACCCCCAGCACGCCCCAGGCCATCGCCAGGCCCAACACATTGCTGAGCACCACGGCCTTGGTCCAGCCCACCTTGTCGGGCAGCAGCAGATGCAGCACGACGCCGATGATGCTGAACAACAGCACCAGCCTGGCCGCCGCCAGGTAAAAGCCAGCGCCCCGGTACTTGAGCATGAAGGCGTGGAATTGCTGGCGCTCGATCGGCGTCAAAGTCACGAGCCGCAACGCCACCCAGCGCCGCCAGCCCTGCGGGACCTGGGCCGCCGTGTCCGGATGCGCAAGCACCCTGAGGGTTTCATCGTCGTAACAGCGATACCATCCGGCAAATTTTTTCCACATGCTGCGTTCTCCTTGTCGTCTCAATCAGGCATGAACGCAGTCTACGGCGCCCTTGGTACAGGGCATAGCGCGGGGCGACGAAGCACGAAGCGGCAGGCATCAACGACGAAGCGCACGGCGCCTGCCGGACTCGCGCTGCCAATATTGCTGAAATAATACGAAGTTTCCAAGACGAAATCAATAATCGCGCAACAATTTTCACTACGGCAAGATTAGCCTCAATTATTTGCCAAATTGGCCGCAACGCCGCTTGTCGCGGGCCTGTACCGTAGACATCGCTTGATCTTTAATGGTATTGTTTAAGCTTGGCAAATATTGCCTCCGAGATACACGCCGCGTCCCCGCGCGGCCCGTTTCCGGATTTGCGCGCAGCGCCCACGATGGCGCCCCAAAACTGCTTTCCCACATACAATCCCATGCTCAAAAAAATGTTCGCCGCGGTGCTGATGACGCTTTCGACAGCGGCCATCGCCGTGCCCTTCGGTTCCCAGTCGATACTGGTGGTCGAAGACGGCACAGGCAAAGTCTTGCTTGAAAAAAATTCCAACGTGGTGGTACCCATCGCCTCGCTGACCAAACTCATGACGGCCATGGTCGTGCTCGATTCCAAGGCGAATATGCAGGAAGAGATCAGCATCGACCGCGAGGATGTCGACACCTTGAAGCACAGCACCTCGCGCGTGCCCGTGGGCGCCACCCTGAGCCGCCACGACGTGCTGCAACTGGCGCTGATGTCATCCGACAACCGCGCCGCCGCCTCGCTGGCGCGCACCTTCCCCGGTGGCCCGACGGCATTTGCCGTGGCCGTCAACGCCAAGATCAAGGCCCTGGGCATGCGCCAGACCGTGATCGAAGAGCCGACGGGCTTGTCGCCGAACAACCAATCGACGGCGGCCGACCTCGTCAAGATGGCCGTGGCCGCCTCGCGCTACCCGGAAATCAGCCGCATCACCACGGACTCGAAGGACGTGATCCAGATCAAGGGCCGCGACGTGGAATACCACAACACGAACCGCCTGGTGGGCGCCAAGGGCTGGGATATCGGCCTGTCGAAGACGGGCTACACGAATGAGGCGGGCCGCTGCCTGATCATGCGCATCAAGTCGGCCGGCAAGTTCGCCACCATGATCCTGCTCAACGCGCGCGCCAATTCCGTGCGCGCCATGGACGCCGTCAACATCCGCCGCATGCTGGCGGCCGAGAACGGCATCGAAGAGCCGAAAGTGATGCGCGCCTCCGTCAGCCGGCACAAGAAGGCGCCGGCGAAACCATCGAAGCGCCGCCGCGCCAAATAACTATTTCGCTTGCCGGTTGGTCATGATGACGCCGGCAATCGTCACCGCACCGCCCACCAGCATCGAAACCAGCACGGGTTCGCCCAGCAGCACTGCCGCCAGCACGATGCCGAACACGGGCACGAGGTTGTTGAACACGGCCGTGCGCGACGGGCCCAGCGCTTTCACGCCCTCGTAATACCAGACAAAGCCGATCACCGTGCCGAACACGCCCAGATAGCCGATGGCGGCCCACACTTGCCAGCCAAAGCTGTGCCATGGCACGATGGGGAATTCCATGGCCGCGCCCACGAGCAAAAAGGCCAGGCCCCACATCGATGCATACGTGGTGGCGGCAATCGGGCTCAAGCCCTTCAGCGCGACCCGGCCGATCAGGGTGTAGGCGGCCCAGCTGGAAATGCCGCAGAACATGAACACCTCGCCCATGCCGATGCCGCCGCCGTTACCATGCAGCACGCCGGCCAAGTCGCCGCGCGTGATGACGATGGCCGTGCCGCAAAACGCCAGCATGATGCCCAGCCATTTGAACGATCCGAGCCGTTCGCGGAACAGGAAGGCCGAGGCCAGCGCCGTGACGATGGGGTTCAGGGCCACGAACAGGGCCGTGCGCCCGGCCGGCATGCGCGACAGGGCCGCCAGGAAGCACAGGTTGTACAGAAAGATGCCCGTCAGGCCCAGCGCGGCCGTCGTCATCAATTGCTTGCGGTCCAGGCGCGGCAAGCCGCCTTCGAGTTTCCATGCAAGTAGCACCAACAACAGCACGGCCACGCCGAAGCGTCCGCTGGCCGCCGTCATCGGCGGCATCTGCTGCGCCAGCACGCGGCCCGCGATAAAGGTGCCGCCCCAGAACAGGGCGACGAAAATCAGTTTGATGTAGACGAGCGGCGATTGCACGGAAGGCAAGGCGGCGGAAGGTATGACGGTAGTGCGCATGGAAAGTCCTATGATATCGCTTGTACAGCGGACGCTGCAGATATATATTAATACTAATATCAACTCATGAAATAATGAGCAAATACTCATAGCACAGGAAAGCCACAGCATGACCTTCACGCAACTGGAAATTTTTACCCTGGTGGCCGAACTGCACGGCTTTTCCGCCGCCGCCGCGCAGCTGGGCATCAGCCAGTCGGCCGTCTCGCATGCCTTGAAAGCGCTGGAAAAGGAGATGGGCGTGGACCTGATCGTGCGCCACCAGGCCTCGGCCGAGCTGACGGACGTGGGCCGCCAGTTGCTCGTGCGCGCGCGCGAAATCCTGGGTTTATCCGAAGCCATGCGCCAGGAAGCGGCCGACGTGCTGGGCCAGCGCCAGGGCACCCTGCGCATCGGCTCCTTCGGCCCGACGTCGTCCTTGAATCTGCTGCCTGCCATCACGGCGCAATTTCGCCTGCGCTATCCGGGAATCGACCTGCGCATCGACGAAGGCGCCGACCATGAAGTGGTGCAGTGGATACGCGAACGCAGGGTCGATGTCGGCTTCGTCGTGCTGCCCGACGAGCGTTTCGATACGGCGCCGCTGGTGGAAGACCAGATGATGGCGCTGGTGCCGCGCAGCCATCCGCTGGCCAGCGAAACGTCCATCACCCTGGCGCAGCTGTGCGACGGGCCGTTCATCATGTCCGAGGCGGGCTGCGCCTGCCTGATCGAACCGCTGTTCGCCAACGCGGGCCTGCAGCCGAACGTGCCTTACCGCATCAGCCAGGTAATCACCATCCTCGACATGGTCAGCCGCGGCGACGGCCTGTCCATCGTCGCCGAACTGGCCCTGCCGCAGCGCCTGCGCGAGCAGTATCCGGAGCTGGTCGCACTGCCGTTAAACCCGCCCGTCAGCCGCAAGGTGGGCCTGGCCGTGCGCGACCGGCGCCAGAATACGCCGGCCACCAATGCCTTTTTCGAGGTGGCGAAACAGATGGCGCCGACCCTGGCGCCCCGGCGCGCCTAGCCGCGCTTAAAACGTCTCCCACTCCTCGCCGCGCTCCGGCTTGACGGCAGCCGTCCTTGCCGGACTGCTGGCGAGGCGCGGCGCGGCAGGTGCGCGCAGCACCGGTTTGACAGGCGCCGGCGCCTGCCCCTCATCGAGCTTGAACACGCCCACCACCTGCGCCAGGGTGCTGGCCTGGTCTTGCAGGCTTTCCGCTGCGGCGGCCGCCTCTTCCACCAGGGCCGCGTTCTGCTGGGTCACCTGGTCCATCTGCGCGATGGCCTGGTTCACCTGCTCGATGCCCGAGCTTTGCTCGGCGCTGGCGGCCGTGATCTCGCCCATGATGTCGGTAACGCGGCGCACGCTGTCGACGATTTCCTGCATCGTCGCGCCAGCTTCGTCGACGAGGCGCGCACCAGAATCGACCTTGCCCACCGAATCGTCGATCAGCAGCTTGATTTCCTTCGCTGCGCCAGCGGAGCGTTGCGCCAGGCTGCGCACCTCTGTTGCCACCACGGCAAAGCCCCGTCCCTGCTCGCCCGCGCGCGCCGCTTCCACGGCCGCATTGAGCGCGAGAATATTCGTCTGGAAGGCGATGCCGTCGATGACGCTGATGATGTCGACGATCTTCTTCGACGAATCATTGATCGAGGCCATGGTATCGACCACCTGCGCCACCACTTGCCCGCCCTTGCTGGCCACGCCGGACGCCGATTGCGCCATCTGATTCGCCTGGCGCGCATTGTCGGCGTTCTGTTTCACGGTGCTGGTCAGCTCCTCCATCGAGGCGGCCGTCTCTTCCAGCGAGCTGGCTTGCTGTTCCGTGCGCGACGACAGGTCCTGGTTGCCGGCGGCGATTTCCGACGACGAGACTTTCACCGATTCGCTGGCCGTGCGGATTTTCACGAGCACGGCGGCGATCTTGTCGATGAAGCGGTTGAAGGCGCCGGCGATCTGCGCCAGTTCATCCACGCCGGAAGCGTCGAGGCGAAGAGTCAGGTCGCCTTCGCCCGAGGCGATGTCGTCGAGCGCGTCGCGCACCAGTTCCAGGCGCTTGAGCATCCTGAACACCAGCAGCGACAGCAGCAGCGCCGCCAGCCCTGTCAACAGCGCGGCCGTGACGGTGGCCGTCGTCAGCATCGTCTGCAAAGCTTGCATGGCTTCCTGCTGATCCAGCACCACGGCCAGCAGCCAGTCGGTGCCCGCCACGCGCGTGACGTACAGCTTGCCGTCGCGGTCATTGAGTCGCACGGCCTCGCTGGTGCGCGCGCTTTCCAGACGGTTGACCTGCGCGGCCGACAGCGACGCATCGAGTTTCGCCACCGGCTGCAGGCTCAGGTCCTTGTTCGCATGGGCGATGATGGTGCCGCTCTGGTCGACGAGGAAGGCAAAGCTGTGCGGCGTCGGCTTGATCGCCACCACGTTGGCGATCACCGTATCGAGCAGCACGTCCGCGCCGGCCACGCCCACCAGCGCTTCTTTCGGCCCGACGGGCGCCGTGAACGACACCACGAGTTTGTGGCTGGCCGCGTCCACGTACGGCGGCGTGAGCATCGGCACGCCCGCCTTGACGGTGTCCGTGTACCAGGCGCGCGCCGTGGGATCGAAATCGGCCGGGCGCCCCGGATGGGTAAACACGGAACGCTTGTCCGCGTAGCCGATGAACACTTCCGCGAAATCGCCGGCCTTTTCCGCGATCTGGAAGGCGCGCAGCGGATCTGGCGTCTCGGCCGACATGACGACGGACGCCATGACCTTTTTCTTGCCATCGACCCATTGCGCCAACACGGCCGACTGGCTTTGCAGCAGCTGCTGCATCTGCTGGTCCGACGACGCCAGCATGCTGCTGCGCGTGGTGACGTAATTGGCGACCGACAGGGCCAGCATGGACAATACGACGATGGCCACGCAAATGAGCACCAGACGCGTACGCAACGATGAAAACATGGTGTACTCCCTTGTAGTGATTTTTATGGTGTGAAGCAGCAGCCTTGCCACGCACACTTCACCAGCATTCTCACACAAAAATCGGAACATTATCATTCAATATTTGGAATAATAAACGTTTATTACATCAAAGCAACACCATCAACCGTTGACGCTCTACAACGATTGCCTCATAGTCAATCTTTTCAAAGGAGCCGCCATGCGTTTGCACCACCTCATCCTGGCCTGCGCCAGCTTCGCCGCCGCCAGCGCCTTCGCCTCGCCGCAAGCACCCGTGCAGGGCGCCGACTACCTGGTGCTGGCCACGCCACAGCCCGTGCAAACGGCGCCGGGCAAGGTGGAAGTGATCGAATTTTTCATGTACCACTGCCCCGCCTGCAACGCGCTGGAGCCGAGCCTGGCGCGCTGGGTCAAGGACAATGCCGCCACGGTGTCGTTCCGCCGCATCCATTTGCCGCACACGCCGGCAAATGATCCGGAAGCGCATCTGTTCCTGACCCTGGAAGCACTGAAGAAAGAAGAGGCGCTGCACGCGCAAGTCATGCACACCTGGCATGTGGAACGCAAGCGCCTGGCCAGCGACAAGGATAACCTCGACTGGGCGCTGAAAAATGGCCTGGACAGGGCAGCCTTCGAAGGCGCCTACCAGTCGTTTGGCGTGCAAACCAGGCTGAAAAACCTGCCGCGACTGGCCGCCGGCTACCAGGTCGACAGCACGCCCACCCTGATCGTGGGCGGGCGCTATTTAACCAATCCATCGATGGTGGCCGGCGCCAACCCGGGCTTGCCGCGCCAGGGCGTCGATCAGGCGACCCTGCAAGTGGTGCAGGCGCTGGTGGCCAAGGCGAAGCTGGCGAAGTAACTCAGCCGATCAAGCCGCGCAGCCCGCTGGCGCGCTGCGTGCGGCGCAGAATCGCGTCGAACAGCACGGCCTGCGTGGGCGAGACGAGGGTAAAGAAGTCGCGCGCGCGCGTGATGCCCGTGTAGACCAGTTCGCGCGCCAGCATGGCGCCGCCCTCCTGCGGCAGCACCAGCACCGTGTGGCGAAATTCCGAGCCCTGCGATTTGTGCACCGTCATGGCGAACGCCGTTTCCACATGGCGCAAACGCGTGGCCAGCACACTGCGCACGTTCTCGCCTTCCAGGAAGTACACGCGCAATGATCCCGGCCGCGCCGGATCGCGCAAAGTCAGGCCGATGTCGCCATTGAACACGCCCGTGCCATAGTCGTTGCGCGTGACCATCACGGGACGGCCCACATACCATTCGCTGCGGCGTATCAAGCCTTCCTTTTCCAGCCGCAGCTCGATGGCCGTGTTCAGGCCGGCCACGCCCCATTCTCCCTCGCGCACGGCGCACAGGATGCGGAATGCTTCAAACGCGTGCAGCACGGCGCGCACCCAGTCGTCATGCTGCGCGTACGCGGCCTCGCCGGCATTCACCAGTTGCAGATACGGCTGATACCCGCCCGGCGCCTCAAGCCGTCCGCGCAAGGCCAGGCGCAGCACGTCTTCCTGCTGCGCTGGCACCGTCCACGCCAGCTGGCCGCCGCTGTCGCTGGCGAAGCACGCCCTGGCCAGATCGGGCCTGCCGCCGTTCACGGCCAAGGCCAGCTCGCCGATCGGGCCGCTGAAACGGTGGCTGTGACGCAGCATCACCGTCTGCTGCGCCAGCGCGCCGGCCGCCCCCGCAAAGTCGGCCGGAATGGCCACGCCGCTGGCCGCCTGCGCATACGCGATGGTGGCGTCCGTATAGCCGCCCGCCTGCGCGTCGTGGCACAAGTCACCGAGCACGGCGCCCGCTTCCACGGACGCCAGTTGGTCCTTGTCGCCGAGCAGGATCAATATCGCCGTGGACGGCAAGGCGTCAAGCACGGACGCCATCATCTCCAGGTGCACCATCGACGCTTCATCGACGATCAGCACGTCGACGTCGAGCGGATTGCCCGCGTGGTGAGCAAAGGCGCGCGTATCGGGCCGCGCGCCCAGCAAGCTATGCAGGGTGCGGGCCGCGCCCATGCGCCGCGCCAGTTCCAGCAGGGGCAAGGCTACCCCGACCTTTTTCGCCAGGCCGCTCAAGGCCTTGTCGATCGACTGTTTTAAGCGCGCGGCCGCCTTGCCCGTGGGCGCGGCCAGCGCGATGCGCAGCTGCTCCGGCTGCGGCGAGACGGCAAACAGCAAGGTCAGCAAACTGGCCACCGTGTACGTCTTGCCCGTCCCCGGCCCGCCCGTGATGATGGCCACCTTGCCGCGCAGGGCGACGGCGCACGCCACTTTTTGCCAGTCCGGACCACCGTCGTGCGTCGGCTGGTCGAACAGGATGTCGAGCCATTGCCGCACCTGCGCCAGCGGTGGATTGGTCAAATCCTGTGCGCGCGCGGCGATTTTTTCGCCCACCAGGCTTTCATCGCGCCAGTAGCGGCGCAAATACAGGCGGTCGCCATCGAGCACCAGCGGCTGTTTCACGTCGGGCGCACCCACCTGCCACACCTGCGGCGCGCCGGCCAGCAGCGCGCGCCAGCCATCGACGCTGTCCGGCAGCGGGCCGGAAACGGCCAGCACGCCATGCCACAGCTCCTCGCTCCAGCCCAGCAACTGCGACGGTTCGCCAGACAGGTCAGCGAGCATCAAACAGCTATGGCCCCGCCCTTCCAGCTCGGATAGCACGACGCACGCCACGGCCACGGCGGACGCATTTGGCGCCTGCTCGTCCAGGCTGGCGATGAAGCGGGCAAAGGCGGCGCTCAGGCGGCGCAGATGGCCCGCTTCGGCGACGCCGTCTACATGGGTAAACAGGGCGTCCAGGGCCACGTCATGGTTCATGCTATTTCCACTTCTTCTGACAATAATTGATCGAGGCCGTCCAGCAGTTCCAGCTGCGGCGCCAGCCAATAGCAGCCATGCGTGTCCGCATTCGCTATGCCGCGCAGGAACAGGAAGATGGCGCCGCCCAGGTGCTCGGCCGGGTCATACGCGTCGCCCATGCGGCTTTTCAGCAGCCGGTGCAGGGCCAGCATGTAGATGGCGCCCTGGATATCGTAGCGGTGCTGCGCCATGCCGGCCGCCAGTGCCTGCGTGTGATAGGCAGCGTCGTTGGCGCCCAGCGCATTCGACTTGTAGTCGAGCACCCAGTAGCGGCCATCTTGTTCGATGACCAGGTCGGCAAAGCCTTTCAGCATGCCGTGCAGCTGGCGCCGCGGCAGCACGGGACGCGGCGCGCCGTCGAGCAGCAAGCGCGTGCACAGCTGATCGAGCGCCGCCGTGGACAAATGCTCGCTGGGGAACCAGAACTCCATCTCGGACAGGGTGCTATTAAGCTGCGACAGCGAGGCATCGAGCAGCGGCAGCGGCGTGATGGCGATCTCGCGCAGCCAGGCGATGGCGTCGTCCTGGCGGTGGCCCCAGCCCGCCCGCTCGCAGCGCGCGGCCAGGCGGGTATTGAAATTGTCGTCGTGGACGCAGTCAAAACCCTCGCCGCCCATCCATTCGAGCTGCTCGTGCAGGAAATTGCCGGGCACGGAACCGCGCGGGAAGCGGTGCCAGGGCGCGTCGCCCATGTGCATCGGCGTGGCCACGGCCACCGCCGTGCCATCTTCCAGCAAGGTTTCTTCCAGCGCCCGCTGCGGCACGTGCGCGGCCGTCACGGCGCCGATCTGGCGCGTCAGCGACGTGAAGCTGCCCACCGACCAGTCGCGTTCGAATTCGCCCGCGAACACGGGGGCGGGACGCAGCTCGGGACGCCGCTCGACGCGGTCCAGCACCGTGCAGGCGTCGGGCTGCGCCAAAGAACCCACGTAGATGGCGTCGCAACTGCCCGCCACCTGCTGCCAGCGCAACAGCAGCTGGTCGAACGGCAGCTTGTCGCCGCCCGTCAGCAGGTAGCCGAGCGCCGATTCGTGCAAGGTGTTATCGCCCGCCTTGCGCGCCGCCTGGGCGGCCACGCCCAGCCACAGGAAGTGGCGCGCGCGCGTCAGCGCCACGTACAGCAGGCGCAAGTCTTCCTCGATACGTGCTTCTTCGACGGCCGCCATGGCTTCGTCGGACAAGGACAAGTCGAGGCGGCGTTCGCCATCCTCGCCCGCGTACTCGAAGAAGCTGCGGTTGCGTTTGTCCACCTTGCGCGCCGTGACGGAAAACGGCAGATACACGAGCGGATATTCGAGTCCCTTGGATTTGTGCACCGTGATGACTTTCACCAGCTCCGCATCGCTTTCCAGGCGCAGCACGCGTTCGTCGCCGCCCTCGCCTTCGCCGGCGATCTGCTCGGCCAGCCAGCGTATCAGCGCCTGCTCGCCATCAAGCTGGCGGCTGGCCGATTGCAGCAGTTCGGCCAGGTGCAGCAGATTCGTCAAGCGCCGCTCGCCGCCCGTCTGCTGCAGCAGCATGGCCGGCAACTGCAGTTCGTGGATGAAGCGGCGCAGCATGGCCAGCACGCCCTGGCGCTGCCAGATCAAATGCAAGGCCTTCAGTTGCTCGACCCGGCGCTCCCATTCCAGTTCATCGCTCGACAGGCGCGCCAGTTCGCCCAGCGACAGGCCAATGGTGCGCGTGGCAAAGGCGGCGCGCGCCAGCCCCCCGTCGAGCGGGTTGGCCAGCGCCGCCAGCCAGCGCAGCACGTCTTGCGCTTCCTCGCTGTCGACGACGGAATCCTTGTCGGACAGGTAGACGCTGGCGACCCGGCGGCGCGCCAGCGCGCGGCGGATGGCTGCCGCCTCCTTGCGGTCGCGCACGAGGATGGCGACATCGGCCGGCTGCAGGCGCGTAAAACCGTCCGGGCCAGTAAAACCAGCTTGCGCATCGCCCAGCATGGCGACGATATGTTCGGCGCAGTGCTGCGCGAAATACTCGCGGTAGCTGTCGCCGCGCAGCCCTTCATCGCTGGCGCAGGCGGCCATCAGGGCAGGCAGCGGGCCGCTGGCGTTCACCAGGTGCTCGGCGCGGCCCTTGGCGTCGACGGCCTCGAACGGCAGCGGATTCTCGCCGTTTTTGCGGTAGCGGAAGGCGCCAGCCGGCACCTCCTCGCGCTCGGCGTGCAGGAACAGCTGGTTGACGGCCGCCACCAGCGGCGCCGTGGAACGGTAATTGGTACCCAGCTGGTAATGGCGTCCCGTTGTCGCGCGGCGCGCCGCCAGGTAGCTCTGGATGTCGGCGCCGCGAAAGCCGTAGATCGACTGTTTCGGGTCGCCGATCAGGAACAGGCCCAGGGCCGGATCGTTGTCGGCGATGCGGTACAGCAGGTTGAAAATCCGGTACTGGGCCGGCGCCGTATCCTGGAATTCATCGACCATGGCCAGCGGATACTGGTCGATGATGCGCTGGCGCAGGGCCGCGCCATTTTCGCCAGCCAGCGCGTCGTGCAATCGCTGCAGCATGTCGGCAAAGCCGAACTGGCGCGACTGGCGCTTCAACTGGTCCATGCGCCGCGCGATGGCCGCCGCCGCATGCAGGTGCAGCTTGTGCGCCAGCGGCGTGATACCCGCCAGGGCGATCCCCAACGCCTCCGTATGCTCGAAGCATTCGGGCACCTGCGCCGTGAAACTCTTGGCAAACGCATCCTCGATGCCGAACGGCGTCAATCGCTCCCACGCCTTGGCCGTGATGGCCGGCAGCAGCAACAGCGGATCCTGCGCCCACTTGCGCAAGCCGTCGAACCACTTCGCCAGGTTCTCCGGCTTCATCTTGACGCCGTTAAAACACTTGGGATTGGCGGCACGGTGGTCGTTGATCCACACGGCCATCCGGTCGACGCGCTCGACCCAACCCGCCTTCAGGGTGGCCAGCTGCGCGGCCAGCGCCCGCTGTTCGCGCGCGATCAGCATGGATAACGGTTCTTCGTCCGCCATGCCCATGATGTCGGCGCGGCGCGCCAGCTCGCGCGCGCCTTTCTTCAGCGCCCCCACGTCGGGCCAGCAGGCCAGCAGCACGTCGAGCGCCTGCGGCGGCAAGGGATAGACTTGCTGGCGCCAGTAATCGTGGGCGGCATCCTCGAACAGGGCTTGCTCGTCGCTGACCAGTTCTTCGTCGAACAGGCTGCCGCTGTCGAACGCATGCTCGCGCAGCATGCGCTGGCACCACGCGTCGATGGTGAAAATGGCCGCTTCATCCATCGTCTCGGCAGCGAGCATCAGCCGGTGCGCGGCCTTTTGCCGCTCGCTCTCATCCGGATAGGACTCGAGCAAGGCGTCGAGAAACGGGTCGCTGCCGCCAGACTCGTGGCGGAAATATGCGGCCGCCTCGATCAGGCGCTCGCGCACGCGGTTCGACAATTCGCGCGTGGCGGCGCGGGTAAACGTCATCACCAAAATATCGGCCGGCAGCAGGGGACGGGTAAAAGCCGTGCCTTCGCCGCCGTGGCCCACGCCGTGACCAAGTACTAGCCGCACGTACAGCGCGGCGATGGTCCAGGTTTTACCGGTGCCGGCGGACGCTTCGATCAGGCGCGAGCCGTGCAGCGGGAACGCCAGGGGGTTGAGCAGATGGCTCGTCATTGTTCTTCTCCCGCGCCATCATCGGGCGCGCTGATCGGGTCTATCGTAATGTGCTGCTGCAGCCAGTCGGCCAGCGGGCCATACAGCTCGCGCGTGCAGTCTTCCCAGGCTTCCTCCGCGGCCAGCGCGGAAAACTCGGGCCACAGGCGCGCCAGACACAGTTCGTCGCGCTCGCCCGACAGCTCAAAACCGCCATCGTAGACAGCGCGCGGGTCGCCTTGCTGCACCAGCGCCAGGCCAGTCTTGCAGGCCGTCGGCAGCGGATGGTTCATGCCTTCGCGCCACAGCGCCAGCAAGGTGGCCAGCGCCTCGCGCGAACTGGCCGGATCGAGCGGCGCCATGCTGACGATGGCGTCGCGCGCCACCAGGTAGCCGGTGACGGGAAAGCCGAGGGCGGCGGCGGCCAGCTGGCGCAGCCACATCAGCATCAGCTTGTCGCCGCGCGCCAGGCCGCCCTTGTCCGTCACCTTCGACGAAATCTGCATCAGCCAGGCCGTGTCCGTCCCGTTGCTGCACAATTTGTCGAGCCAGTCGTCGATCTGCAGCTCGCCGAACGGCAAGTTGATGGCGCGCTTGTCGGCCGCGTACGGGAACGAGGCGCGCAGCGACAACCACGCGCTGCGCACGGGCACCAGCGCCTCGACCAGCTGCGCCTGCACCTGCCGGCCGATCAGGCCGATGGGCAGCACGCCTTCGCGCGCCAGCTTTTCCGCGCGCGCTTGCAGGCTGGCGCGCACGTCATCGAGCGCTTCGACGGCGCCGCCGTCGTCCAGCATGGTGTCTTCCAGCAGATAGCGTTCGAGCGCATTCAGGCCGAACGGCTCTTCATCCTCGCCCAGCATGGCCGCGTCGGCGAAATACACGCTCAGGCGGCAGCGGAAAAAGTATTTGACGGGCTGGCGCAAAAAGCTGGCCAGCTCGCCCAGTTTCAAGCGCGTACCGGGATCGAGCTCGTAAGGATCCAGCGGCAGTACGGCGGCCTGCGCATCGGCATCGGTATGCACCACGCGCCATTCGCGCGCATAGGTCAGCAAACCGTCGGCCTCGAAATAGCGGCGGCTGAACGGCTGCAACGCATGCTCGGTCGTCAGGCTTGCCAGATGCCGGTCCAGCGACCAGCCGGCGGCCAGGTAATCGCGCAGCTGCGACACGAGGACGGACGGCGGCTGCTCGGAATTGTCGCGCACATTGCGCCCCACCCAGCTCACGTACAGCTTGTCGCGCGCGGCCAGCAAGGCTTCGAGCATCAGGTAGCGGTCATCGTCGCGGCGCGAGCGGTCGCCCGGGCGCGCCATGCCGGGCAATGCCAGCAAGTCGAAATCGGCCTTTTGCGCGCGGCGCGGGAAGTCGCCATCGTTCATGCCCAGCAGGCACACGACGCGGAATGGCACGGCGCGCATCGGCATCAGGGTGCAGAAGGTCACGCCGCCGGAGACGAATTGATGGTTCAGGGTCGGCTCGTCGAGCGCGCCCAGCCACGCCACGCGCAGCACGGACAGCGGCACCTGCTCGACAAAGCCCGCGTGTTCGCAGGTTTCCAGCCAGCCCTGCAAAGCGCCTTCCAGCTGCGCCAGGGTCAGGCGATCGCCTTCGTCATCGGCGTCAAAGAAGGCGGCCAGCAGCGCGCGCGCCTGCACGCCCCATTCGGCCGGCGTGCGCGCGCCGGCCAGCACACCGCGCCAGTGCAGCAGCGCCTCGACCAGCTGCGCCAGCGAACCCGCCAGCGCCGCATCGAGGCCGCCCACCTCCGCATATGGCTCGATGCCGCCAAAACTGGCCCCACTGCCGCTGGCATAGCCAAGCAGCATGCGCCGCACGCCGAAGATCCACGCATTCTGTTCGCCGGCCGCGCCGAGTCCCAGGCCGGCGCGGTGTTGCTGGTCCAGGCCCCAGCGCACGCCCGCCCCTTCGATCCAGGCACCCAGAGTGGCCAGGTCGTCCGGCTGCAAGCCAAAACGTGCCGCCAGCGCCGGCACGTCGAGCAGGTCGCGCACTTCGCTCTGGCGGCAGCGCTGCTGCGGCAGCTGCAGCAGCCACTCGAGCGCGACGAGCAGCGGGTTGACGCTGCGGTCCTTCACGTCGCCGATCTCGAACGGGATGAAGCGTTCGTCGTTGCGCCGGTACTGGCCGAAGACGGCGTGGATGGCGGCCGTGAACGTGTCGATGTCGGGCACCATTACCACTACGTCGCGCGGGCGCAGGCCCGTCTCGGCGCTGTGCGCGAACATGGCCAGCAGCTGGTCGTGCAGCACTTCCACTTCGCGCTGCACGCTGTGCGCCACGTGAAATTCGATCGAGCGGTCGCCTGCCTCGGGCGGCGTCTGCTCGTGTTCGGCCAGCGGACGCAGTTCGCGGATGGCCACCTGCACCTGCTGCAGCAAGGTTTCGCCCGTTTCCTCGCCAAACAGGTCGATGCGCAGGCTGTCGTCGCGCCCTTCGGCTTGCGCGTGTTCGTCAAATTCGTCAAGCATGCGGATGAAATCGCGCCCTTGCCTGCCCCAGCTGGCCAGCAGCGGGTGGCTGTGCGCATGCAGTTCTTCCAGCGGAATCCCGGCCAGGTCGGTGCCGTTGCGCTGCCGCTGGCGCTTGTTTTGCGCGCGCAGCAAGTCGCGCCCGTCGATGATGTCGCCCCAGTAGAACTGGCACGGATTCGGCACGGCCAGCACCACCTGCGTGTGGCGCGCCAGCGCGGCCAGCGCCTGCAAGGTCTGGTACGGCAAGGCTGACACGCCGAACAGCACGACCCGGCGCGGCAGCTTGCCGGCAGGCGCATCGCCGGCCGCGATCGCCGCCAGGAAGGCGTCGTGGATGTCGGCGCGGCCCGTGTCGCGCTCGAAGGCCTCGACGTCGGCCGCCACGGCGCGCCACAACTGCGCCTGCCAGCGCTGGTCCTCCTTCAATGGGATAGCTTCGCCGCGCGCCGTGCGCAACTGGTCACGCCCTGCGGCCCAGTCGGCCAGCCAGTCGGCGCGGTAGACCTGGTACTGGTCGAACAGGTCGGCCAGGCGCTCGGCCAGCTGCAGCCGGCGTTCGCTATCGCCATCGGCAAGGAAGTAGCGCAGCGGCTCAAACACAGGGTCGGCCAGCAGCGACGGCAACAGACGCATCAAGCGCCACGTCAGCGGGGATTTGTCGAACGGCGACACGCGCGGGACGCGCTCGCGCCCCAGCATGCCGCGGTAGCTTTCCCACAGCAGGCGCGCCGGCAGCGCGATGCGCGTGGCGGCGCACACACCCATCTCCTCGGCCAGGGCGATCTTCAGCCATTCGGCCACGCCGTTCGACTGCACCAGGAAAATATCCGTTTCCAGCGGTGCCAGCGGATGCTGGCGCAGCCACTGGAAGACGGCGGCGCGCAGCTGTTCTAGCTGGTTGCCATGCAGGATGAGGAGGCCGGGCGTGACGGGAGTATGCATGCTGATCCGATGGGTTGCCGCGCCTGCGGCCGGGTGGCCGCAGGCGTCAAACGCATATTATCGCCGTTGCCTGCGTCAGGGAGTGTCGCTGGCGGCAAATTCCATGGAAATTTGTTCCGCCACCTGCGCCAGCGCCGGCCTCAAGGCCGTCAGCAGCGTGCGCGCCTGCTGCAGGTCGCCGCCCACGCGCAAGCCTTCGATCGACGTGCACAGGCCGGCAAAGGCATGGGCGCCCACGGCCAGCGCCGACGATTTGCTGCGGTGGCCCAGGTCGGCCAGGCGTCCCAGGTCTTCCAGCGCCATGGCCTGCTCCATTTCGGCGATGCCGTCGCGCGCCGTGTCGAGAAACAGCTGCGTGTATTTGCGCATCTTCGCGGCGTCATTGCTGAACGTGAGCGCCAGGGTGCCCAGGTCGAGGATGGCCGTATCGCGCGATTCCGGCGCGGCGTCCGCTGGCGGCGCAGGCGGCGCCACCGCCAGCCTGTCGCTTGCGCGCATGCGGCCGATGTTGCCGATGCCGCCGCGCAGCCGGAACCATTTCGCCAGCAGGCGAAACAGCAGATTCGGGGCGATCGGCTTGGTCAGGAATTCATCCATGCCCGCCGCCAGGCAGCGGGCGCGGTCTTCGCTGCCCGCATTGGCCGTCATGGCGATCACCAGCAGGCCGGCAAGCTGCGGGTCGGCGCGGATGCGGCGCGTCGCCTCGAAGCCGTCCATCTCCGGCATCTGCACGTCCATCAGCACGCAGTCGTAGCGCCGGTGCGCCAGCAATTCCAGCGCTTCGCGGCCATTGCAGGCGACGCAGACGGTGGCGCCGGCGTCTTCCAGCAATTCGCAGCCCACCTGCTGGCTGAAGACGTTGTCCTCCACCAGCAGAATGGACGCGCCGCGTATCACGTCCAGTACTTCCGGCTCGACTTCGGCGATACGCTCGTCAGCCGCCTGCGCGCTTTTCTCCAGGCGCGCCGTGAACCAGAAGGTGCTGCCCAGGCCCGGCTGGCTGTACACGCCCACCTTGCCGCCCATGAGCTCGACCAGCTGCTTGCTGATCACCAGTCCCAGGCCGCTGCCGCCATATTTGCGCGTCGTCGACGGGTCGGCCTGGTGGAAGGAGCGGAACAGCTGCGCCACCTCTTCCTGGTTCATGCCGATGCCGCGGTCCTGCACCTCGAAGCGCAGCATGCTGTGGCTGCCCCGCTCCTCGGACTGGCGCACGCGCACGAAGATACTGCCATTGTCGGAAAACTTGATGGCGTTGCTGGTCAGGTTCAGCAAGACCTGCTCCAGGCGCAGCGGGTCGCCACGCCAGCGCTGCGACAGCTCCGGCGCGATATCGAACTGCAGCGCCAGGCCCTTGACGGCGGCCGCGTCGCCCAGCTGGCTGGCAATGTTCGCCAGCAGGGTATCGAGACGGAAGTCCAGCACTTCCAGTTCCAGCTTGCCCGCCTCGATCTTGGAAAAGTCGAGGATGTCGTTGATCAGGCCCAGCAAATGCTGGCCCGAATGGAAGATTTTTTGCAGGTAGTCGCGCTGGCGCGCGTCGGCCACCGATTTCAGCGCCAGGTGCGCCATGCCGATGATGCTGTTCATCGGCGTGCGGATTTCATGGCTCATGTTCGACAGGAAGTCGCTCTTGGCCTGGCTGGCCGCGTCGGCCTGCTCCTTCAGGCGGTGCAGTTCCGTCACGTCGGTGGACAGACCGATCAGGCCCGTGACGGGACCGGGCAAGCCCAGCGGCACCTTCACGCTCCACAGGTGATGCACCTGGCCCTGCGCATCGACGAAGCGCTCCTCGCCGACGAACTTGGTGCCGCTGTCGAACACCTGGCGCTCCGTGCGCTGCGCGGACGCCGCTGCATCGCCAAGCATCAATTCGCCATCCTGGCGGCCGATCAGCTGCTCCGCCGGACGGCCCAGTATCTTCGCCGTGCGCGCATTCACATAGCGGTAGCGCAGGTCGGCATCCTTCATGTAGACGTAGGCGTCGACGCTGTCGAGCACCGTATCGAGCAGGGTGCGCTGCGCCACCGCGTTGCGGCGCGACCGGTACAGGGTAAAGATATAGCCGTAAATGAGCAGGGTGCCGGCCACGCCGACGGCCAGCGCCAGCCAAGGGAAATAGCGGTCGAAGGGGCTGTACAGCTCCGCCTTGCGCACGCGGAAATGGGCTTTCCACAGGCCGCCCTGGTACGCCACGGGCAGCACCTGGTCGAAATAGCCGGCATCGCTGCCCGGTTGCGGCGGCGCCGCCGCCAGATCGCCGTCATCGTTGAACAGCAGGCGGTCCTGCGGCGTGATGCGCAGGACGCCTTGGGCCGGCAGAGGTTCGCCCGCGCTGTACAGGGTCAGGTGCAGCGGTTCCAGGGCGCTGCGTTCGAGCGCGCTGTGCACCAGCTGCGCCACGCCAAAGCCGATGCCGACGGAACCCTGGTAGGCGGCGCGGCGCTCGGCCACGCTGCCCTGCGGCATGCCGTTGCGGTACACGGGCAGGCGCATGCCCAGGCCCACGTGCGCGGGCGGCCCCTTGATCATGATCACCTGGCCCGACGCGCTGACCTCGCCGCTGTCGCGCGCCTGCGCCAGCGATTGCGCCACCAGCGGGTTGGCGCCGATATCGACGCCCATGCGTTCGGCCAGCAGGGAATCGGGTTCCAGGTAAGTGAGCACCGTGTGTTCCGGCCGCTCCCCCGCAGGCCGGATGGTGAAGGCGGGATAGCCGCGCGGCGACAGGCTGGTGTCTCTGCGCACGGTCTCGATGAAGGCGGCGCGCTGCGCCGACGGAACGGCCACCGCATAGTTGACCGATTCGATGGCGGGGAACTGGCGCGCGATATCGAGGCCGGCCACGTAATCGTGGAACTGTCGCCGCGTCAGGTGCTCGCTGGTGCGGAACAGGGCTTCGAGGCCGCGCAGCAGGTCGGAATAGCTTTTTACACGCGTGATCAGGCTATGCTGGGCGCTATGCGTGAGATTGTCGAAACGCTGTTCGGCGTCGTCATTGACCGTGCGCGCCGCGCCCGCGTACAGGGCGCCGCCCACCGCCAGGGCCAGCAACAGGCCACCCGCCCAGATCCTGATGCCTGATCCCGCCCCGCCCTTGCTCAAAGTGTGCATTGTCGATCGCTTATTCCGGTTTCCTCGAATGTGCGGCGCTCCGGCCGCCCAGCAAGTACGAGGATACTATCAAAGCTGTTGCAGCACCTATCTCCGCCGCAAATATAGCTGCTGAATCGTCAGCCTGTGAAATTAAAAACACAATGAAAATTTACTGCACGCATAGCAAATGTAGGCCTCCCTGCTACGGCACAATTAATTGCCAAAAAGAAAGTACAATAGAGTTCATTCGTATGTAACCAACCGTCTGTCCATGGACGCTCACCACATCAACCGGAATCTCTGATATATGACTTTACAAGCACAGTTTCATATTTTTCTTTCTGATCCAATCTTAGCGCGAACCGTCGAATTGGTTAGAAAAGTTGATGATGTTTTCGATTTGATTAATCCGAACGAAAATCAGCACTCCTGCATTTTGCAATGGCTTTTCGATCCGCGTGAGGGACACGGTCAGGGTGAGGCAATTTTCAAGGATTTTCTTAACGCGATTTATGAAGCGAATCTCAGTGCTTCACAGCCGCAACTCCTTTTCAAAAATTGGAATCCTGGAAAGACAGCCATTAGCGGGTTCCAATCGTTAATTGTGGTTCGAGAGAAAGCCATTTTAGGTGCCGGTCGACAGGACTTACTTTTGGTCGACCCAGCTCACAAATTCGTGATTTTAGTGGAGAACAAGTCAGGCTCGAAGTGGACGCCTGCTCAGCTTGCAGGATATCGACAGTCACTAGAAGCATTAACTAAAGTCGGACAGCCATATGAAGGATTCAAAACCGGCTTTGTTTTATTAGACAAATTTAAGGACGAATCTGGCGAAGAAGTCCAGTTATCGAGCGCACTATCAAAAAATGTCAAAGAAATACAGCAGTGGTGTCACATTAACTACACATGGCTTGAGAAGGCGGCACGTAGAGCTGAAGTGCGAGCTTTCCGAAATGGGGATGTAGGCCATCAACTAGTTATTTCGTATTGCCGACGGCAAGCTGAATACGAGTCTGAGGATGAGAAAGCCCTGGATGGGATGTTAGCAAAAATAAACCAGGCTCATCGCGAAGTGGTTCAAGCGATTAGCGTTGCTCGGAAGTCGTACCGCCCGACAGCGACACAGCTCAAATTGAAAGATATTGAAAGCCTGATCTGGGTATGGACACATCAGAACCGCGATCTCGCAAGAATGCTGGAACAACAAAAACCACTGGCTTTTCTCTCCAATGGTCTCACCAAAATTTTCGGAAACGACATCAGACTGGACGTCAGGAAGAGGGTAATGTATGTAATTGACAAGGAATGGGATACATTCCGCGATTCATCTGCAATTTACTGGCCACTGACCGTAAAGATACGAGATAGAACACCGGCCGATGATGAGGCGGGCGCCAAGCAGCGAAAGTATTCTGTCGTAGTCGAGTTCTGGCCAATTTATGTGCAGGCCAATCTCCTTCCCAACTTAAAATCCGGATTAAAAAAGGTATTTGGAAAAGAAATAGATAAATTCGCAACAGCGAATGTCCGCCGGATCGGAAGAATAAAAGACGTGCCGGAACTTCAGTTACAAAGTGAGGTTGAGAAAATGGTGCGTCTATTACAAAAAGCCATTAAAAATTAAGATAAAAGCCATAGCCGGCGACGCCAGTTGATGATCATCTAAGTATCAAGATAGGTGTCTCGTGCACCAAACGGTTTTCCTCTTGACTCCACCTTTCCTATCCATCGGTTTGATTTCAATATGCAGATACCTTACATCGAGCGTACTGGCAATGAAGTCCGTAAGGGATCTCAAGTTTGGCATACAGCACGCAGTGCTGTCGTCATCGTCTGCTCATCCCAGGCATCGGCGCAGCGCACCACGTCGCCCACGACGATGATGCTGGGGCTGCCCAGGCCGCTGGTTTGCAAGTCATCTGGCAAGGCGTGCAAAGTGCTGAGCAACTGGCGCTGGGCCGGCAGGCTGGCCGATTGCACCACGGCCACGGGCGTGCCCGGCGCCATGCCGCCGGCCAGCAAGCCGGCCTGGATGGCGGCCACCCTGGCCACGCCCATGTAGATGACGAGGGTGAGGCCGCTTTGCGCCAGCGCAAGCCAGTTCGGTTCCGACGCGCTATCCTTGCCGTGACCCGTGACGAAGATGGCGCCCTGGCTCCAGCCGCGGTGCGTCAGCGGCACGCCGATGGCCGTTGGCGCGGCCAGGCCGCTGCTGATGCCGGGGATCACGTCGACGGCCACGCCGTGGCTGCGCAGATAGGCGCGCTCTTCGCCGCCGCGCCCGAACAGATAAGGGTCGCCCCCTTTCAGGCGCACCACGTGCAGGCCGGCGCGCGCTTCGGACAGCATCAGGCGTTCGATGAACGCTTGCGGCGTGGACGCGCAGCCGCCCCGCTTGCCCACCTCGACCACGCGCACGCCTTGTGCCGCATGCGCGAGGATGGCCGGGTTGACGAGGTCGTCGATCAGCACGACGTCGGCCCGCGCGATGGCCTTCACTGCCTTGATCGTCAGCAGGTCCGGGTCGCCGGGCCCGGCGCCGACCAGTGTCACGCTACCACATTGCGCCATGATGAAATCTCCCATTAAAAAAAGTGACCGATGGCAAACGATGCCGCGTACGCTTCCGGCGCGCTGCCGTCCCACACGACGCCGTCGCACAGGGTCGAGCTGCGCATGGGCGCCTTGGGTAGGGGCGTGGCCGTCATTTCCGCCGCCTGGCGGTACAGGTCGATGCGGTTGACTTGCCTTGCCACCGCCACATAATCGGGTTCGTCGCGCAGCAAGCCCCAGCGCCGGTGCTGGGTCATGAACCACATGCCGTCGGACAGGTAAGGGAAATTCACGGCGCCATCGCCGTAAAACCGCAAGCCGTGCGCCTCGTCCCAGGTCTTGCCCAGGCCATCCTGGTAATGGCCGAGGATGCGCGGCGCCAGGGTTTCCTGCGGCGTATGCAGATAAGCGGGCTCGGCCAGGGTGGCCGCCATGGCCAGCCGGTTGCTGTCGCTGGCGTCGATCCAGCGCCCCGCTTCGAGCACGGCGGCGATCAGGGCGCGGCAGCTGTTCGGATGCTGCTGCGCAAACGCGGCGCTGGTGCCCAGCACCTTGCCCGGATGGTCGGGCCAGATGGCGCCGCTGGTGGTGGCAGTCACGCCCACGCCATCGACGATGGCCTTGTAGCCCCACGGTTCGCCGGCGCAAAAGCCATCCATCTGGCCTGCGCGCAAGGCGGCCACCATCTGCGACGGCGGCACCGTCATCACGCGCGCGTCGCGCAGCGGATCGATGCCATGCGCGGCCAGCCAGTATTGCAGCAGCATCGCGTGGTTGCCAGTTGGAAAAGTATGCGCAAACGCAAATGGCCGCGCCGCGGCGCGCATGTGGCGCGCCAGCAAGGCGCCATCGTGGGCGCCCTCGCGCGCCAGCGCCGCCGACAGGGTGACGGCCTGGCCGCTGTGATTGAGGTTCATCAGCACGGCCATGTCGTGCTGTTGCCCGCCGATGCCCATCTGCACGCCATACACGAGACCGTACAACACGTGGGCAGCGTCGAGTTCGCCGCTGTTCAATTTGTCGCGCACGCCGGCCCACGACATCTCCCGGCTCAGTTCGATCTTGATGCCGTATTTTTCATCCAGGCCCAGCTTAGCCGCCATCACCAGCGAGGCGCAATCGGTCAGCGGCAGATAGCCGATGCGTATCGTCTGTTTTTCCGGATGCAGCGATCGCATCACGTGGACGCTGCTTGCCACCGGGTTACCCGCTTGCTCTGTCATACTGGATTCCTTTACCTGACCTTGCTGGCAGCATTGCACCAATACAGTGCACTGCACCACGATATGTCATAAAACCACGTCATAAAATTGGCATACCCGCTCATCCCAGCAAATCTTCCACGTCGAGGATGCGCTGGGCGATGTCCGCCAGCTTGAGTTTCTTGTTCATGGCCATGCTGCGCAAGCGCTGGTAAGCCTGCTCTTCCGTGAAGCCGTGATGCGTCATCAACAGGCCCTTGGCCCGTTCGATCACCTTGCGTTCCTGCAGCTTGTGCCGCGTGTCGAGCAATTCGGCGCGCAATTTTTCTTCCTGGCGAAAGCGCGCCAGCGCCACATTCAACACGGGCTGGATGCGCTCGGCCTGCAAGCCGGCCACGATATAGGCGGATACGCCGGCCGCCATGGCCGCGTCGATGCTGGCCGTGGCGCCGTCTTCGGTAAACAGGACGATGGGACGGCGCTCGTCGCGCGTGGCGATGACGATGTGCTCGAGCACGTCGCGCGCGTCCGATTCGGCGTCGATGATGATGAGGTCAGGCTGCAGTTGCGCGATGCGCTCGGGAAGGTAGAGGTCGGCTGGCAGCGAGGCGACGATGTCGAAGCCCGATTCCAGCAAACCGATGCGCAAAGCATTGCCGCGCTGCACCTGAGCAGCCAATGCAGCATTCTCGTGCACGCCGTGCTCGACGATGGTGTTGACGACAACGATGCGCAAAGGCTGGGTACGGCTGGACGTCATGGGAGCGATCTGCAATGGCTAAACACAACCATTGCAGTAAGCAAGAAGCGAACCAGCCGGATTTACATGGTGCTTTACTTCAGGGTCGGCATGGCAAACTCGGCACCAGCAGCCGTCGAGGCGGGCCAGCGCTGCGTGACGGCCTTTTGTTTCGTATAGAAACGCACCGATTCCGGGCCATGCGCATGGTGGTCGCCGAACAGGCTGCGCTTCCAGCCGCCGAAACTGTGGAAGGCCATCGGCACGGGGATCGGCACGTTAACGCCGACCATGCCGACCTGCACGCGATGCGTGTATTCGCGCGCCGTATTGCCGTCGCGCGTGTAAATGGCCGTGCCGTTGCCATATTCATGCGCATTGACCAGGTCCAGCGCCGTGGCGAAATCGGGCACGCGCACGATGCACAGCACGGGGCCGAAGATTTCCTCTTTATAAATCGTCATTTCCGGCGTGACATGGTCGAACAGGCTGCCGCCAAGGAAAAAGCCGTTTTCGTGGCCGGGCAAGACGAAACCGCGCCCGTCGGCCACCAGCTTGGCGCCCTCTTCCACACCCTTGGCGATATAGCCGGCGATCTTCTCCTTGTGCACTTGCGTGACGACAGGCCCCATCTCGGCCGACAGATCCATGCCTTGCGTGATTTTCAGGGCGGCGATGCGCGGCACCAAGGCTTCGACCAGTTGATCCGCCACATTGCCCACCGCCACGACGACGGATATGGCCATGCAGCGCTCGCCGGCCGAGCCAAACGCGGCGCCCATCAGGGCGTCGACCGTCTGGGGAATATCCGCGTCCGGCATGACGACCATGTGATTTTTCGCGCCGCCGAGCGCTTGCACGCGCTTGCCCTGCGCGCAGCCCGTCGCATAAATATACTCGGCAATCGGCGTGGAACCGACAAAGCTGACGGCGCGCACGTCCGGGTGGTGCAGCAAGCCGTCCACGGCCTCTTTATCTCCCTGCACCACGTTGAAGACGCCGTCCGGCAAGCCAGCATCCGTCAGCAGTTGCGCCAGCAGCAAGCTGGCCGACGGATCACGCTCCGATGGTTTCAAGACAAAGGTATTGCCGCAGGCAATCGCCATCGGAAACATCCACATCGGCACCATCACGGGAAAGTTGAAGGGCGTGATGCCGACGCAGACACCGAGCGCCTGGCGGATGGACCAGGCATCGATGCCGCCGGCCACTTGCTCCGAATACTCTCCCTTCATCATTTGCGGGATGCCGCAAGCAAATTCCACCACTTCGATGCCGCGCGTGACTTCGCCTTTCGCATCCGTGAAGACTTTGCCGTGCTCCGCCGTGATCAGGGCGGCCAGCTGGTCGGCATGCTCTTCCAGCAATTCCTTGAATTTGAACATGACCCTGGCGCGGCGCAGCGGCGAGGTTTGCGACCAGGCGGGAAACGCCGCATGGGCGGCGGCCACGGCCGCGTTCAGTTCGGAAGGCGTGGCCAGCGCCACCTTGGCCGTCACGGCGCCCGTGGCGGGATTGAAGACGTCGCTCGTGCGCTCGGAGCGCGAAGCCATGGGGTTGCCACCAATAAAGTGGCCGATCTGTTGCGTTGTCATTGCAGTTCCTTTATTTGGTATTCATCAGCCATTCATGGGCCGGGTCGTTCTTGAAATGCCAGACCCGCTTGGGGCCGGCCATCACGTTCAGGTAATAGCCATCGTAGCCATACGGCACGGTCACGGGGTGGTAGCCCCTGGGCACCATCACCACGTCGTGGTTTTCCACGGCCATGGCTTCATCGATGGAACGGTCGTCCGTGTAGACTCTTTGGTAGGCAAAGCCCTGCTCCGGATTGAGGCGGTGGTAATACGTTTCTTCCAGAGAACTTTCCAGCGGCACATTGTCGCTGTCGTGCTTGTGCGGCGGATAGCTCGATGAATGGCCGGACGGCGTAACCACCTCGACCACCAGCAAGCCGTCCGCCTCGGCCGTCTGCGGCAGGATGTCGCACACATAACGCGTGTTGGCGCCCTTGCCGCGCACGGAGCGCGTCATGGTCGATGGCTCGATCAGGCGCGCCGGACGCTGGGTTGTGGCCGGCGCGCTGCACAGCGCCACTTCCGCAGCGCTCACCGCCGTGATGCTGACCTTGGTTTCCAATGGGACATACACGGCGTAGGGTGAGATGTCTTCAAAAACGCTGGCGCGATTGCCGATGGCTTCCCAGCTCTGTTCGCCAGCCTGCACGGTGACCGTGCCCGTCAACACGACGATGCACAGTTCGCGGCTGCCCGTCTCCAGGTTCAGGGACTCGCCGGCGGCCAGCCGATGCGCGGCGAAACCGACATGCGTCCAGCCGGCCGACTCGGGCGTCACCTCGACGATCTTGCCGCCGGCCTTGTCCGCTTTGACCAGCAGCGGACTCATGCCGCCTCCCGTTTCAAGCGGGGAATCGCATTGACGAGCTTGGCCAGGTAATCGTGGCCCAGCTTCGCGTATTCGTAGCTCGGTGCGACGGCCGGGTCCTGCTCCGCTTCCACCACCAGCCAGCCCTCGTAGCCGTGCAGATACAGACGCGTGAGGATGGCCGGGAAGTCGATGCTGCCGTCGCCCGGCACGCTGAAGGCCCCGTTGATGACTGCTTGCAGGAAGCTCCAGTGGCCATTGCGGGCCAGTTTCACCACGTTGGGGCGCACATCCTTGCAATGCACATGGCAAATCCTGTCAATATGTTTGTTCAGCACCGCCAGCGCATCGCCGCCCGCAAAGGTGATATGACCCGTATCAAACAACAAGCCCACTTCCGGCCCCGTCAAGGCCATCAGCTGATCCACGTCAGCCGGGGTTTCCACATAGGCCCCCATATGATGGTGATAGGCAAGCCGCACGCCGTTGTCGAGCAAGTGCTTCGCAAACGCCGTCAATTTGTCGGCGTAGTCCTGCCACTGCTGCTGCGACTGGAAACGGGGGCGTTTATACAAAGGGCGCGCTTCGCCCTGGATGGCGTCAGCCACTTCGCCGTAGACCATGACGGTGGCGCCGCTGTCGGCCAGCAAGCGCAAGTGCGATGCCACGGCGGCGATTTCCTCTTCCACCGAGCGATGGGCCAACCGACCCGAATACCAGCCGGAAACACAGGCAAGATTGTATTTGCCCAGCACCGCGTTCAGGGCCGGGGCATCTTTCGGAAACTTGTTGCCCAGTTCAAAGCCCACATAGCCGATCTCGGCGCCTTCCTTGAGGGCCGTTTCCAGCGGGGTTTCGCCGCCCAGGCTGGGCAAATCGTCGTTCATCCACGAGATCGGGTTGATGCCGATCTTCACATTCCATGTCGGTGCGTTCATTGTATTTGTCCTTGGCGGTCAAGTTCATAACGGGCGCGGGCAGCTTGCACGCCGGCTTGCGTGGAGACCTCGGGCACGGCCACTTCCCACCAGCAACCGCCCTCTTCGGTCGTGCGCGTGTCGTCCGTATTGATGCAGATCAGATACGTGCGGCTGGCTGCCCGGGCGCGCAGCATCGCCTGTTCCAGCTCGGCAATCGAGTCCACGTGTTCGGATAGCGCGCCCAAGGATTGTGCATGCAGGGCGAAGTCGATGTGTGGCGCGCTATCGGGCAGCATATTGTTGAACGAAGGATTACCGCACGCCTGCTGCAGGCGGTTGATGCAGCCATAGCCCCGGTTGTCGAGCACGACGATGATGAGTTTTTTGTCCAGCATGACGGAGGTGGCGATTTCCGAATTCATCATCAGATAGCTGCCATCGCCCACCATGACGATGACTTCGCGCTCAGGCTTGGCCATCTTGACGCCGAGGCCGCCGGCGATTTCATAGCCCATGCACGAGTAGCCGTATTCCATGTGGTAGCCGCCCGGCGTACTGGTGCGCCACAGCTTGTGCAGTTCGGCCGGCAAGGTGCCCGCCGCGCAGACGACGATGTCGTTGCTGGTGGAATCCTTGGATGAGCGTTGCACGGCGCCGATGACTTCGCCGTCGTACGGCAAGCCAGCCACGTCACGCTTGCCGGTGATGCTTGCGACCGTCGCGCGCCACGCGTTCCCTGCCTGCTGCGCCCGGTCCATCCACTGGCCCGCGCTGTTCCAGCTGCCCAGCAACCGCGACAGGCCTTGCAAGCCCAGCGTCGCATCCGCCTGCACACCGAGGCCACGGCGTTTCAGGGCGTCAAAATGGTTGACGTTCAGGCTCACCAGTTGTGCTTGCGCAAACAGGGAATTCGAGCCCGTCGTGAAATCCTGCAAGCGCGTGCCGACGGCCAGCACCACGTCCGCGTCCGCTGCCAGCGCGTTCGCCGCAGGCGAGCCCGTCACGCCGATGGCGCCCAGCTGCAAAGGGTGGTCCCACGGCAAGGAACTTTTGCCGGCCTGGGTTTCGGCCACGGGAATGCCATGGCGCTCGGCAAACGCCTGCAAGGCGGCGCTGGCCTGGCCGTACAGCACGCCGCCACCGGCCAGTATCAGCGGCTGTTTCGCGTTTTTCAACAGCAGCGCCGCCTCTTCCAGTTCCTGCTCGACGGACGGCAAGGCGCGGAAACGCACGATGCGCGGCTCAAAAAAGTCGGCCGGATAGTCATACGCCATCGTTTGTACGTCTTGCGGCAAGGATAAAGTCACGGGACCGCAGGCGGCCGGGTCCGTCAAGGCGGCAATGGCGCGCGGCAAGGCGGTCAGTAACTGTTCCGGATACACGATGCGGTCGAAATAACGCGATAAAGGTTTGAATGCATCGTTGACGGACACGCTGCCATCCGTGCCATCTTCCAGCTGCTGCAGCACGGGATCGGGCGCGCGCGAGACGAACACGTCGCCCGGCAACAGCAATACCGGCAAGCGGTTCACGTGGGCCAGCGCGGCCGCCGTCAACAAGTTGGTGGCGCCCGGACCGATGGAACTGGTCACGGCCATCATGCGGCGGCGCATGTGGGCTTTCGCATAGGCGATGGCCGAGTGCGCCATTGCCTGTTCGTTATGCGCCCGATACGTGGGAAAGCTGTCGCGGTATTGATACAGCGCCTCGCCCAGCCCCGCCACGTTGCCGTGGCCAAAGATGGCAAAAGCGCCGCCGAACAGCGGCTGTCCATCGTCCGTGCGCAAGGCGGCCAGATAGCGCACGAGAGCCTGCGCCATGGTCAATCTGATCGTGGTGGTCTTCATGCCGCACACTCCAGGTGCTTGCGCGTGCGTTGCCACAAGCTAATGAGCTGCTCGAAGTTGGCGCGCACTGCGGCGATCAGGCCCGCATCGTCAAGTTCCCCGGCCAGCCAGCGGCGGCTCGGTTCCTGGAAGATGGTGCGGCCAACCATGAAACCCTTGCAAGTACGGCTGGCACTGGCTTGCTCGAAACTGGCGGCCAGGGCGGCAATCGGTGCGTTCAAACCCAGCAACACGACGCCACGGCAATGCGGATCGCGCTCGTGCACCAGGGCATCGATGGCTTGCCATTGCTGGGCCGACATGCTTTCCAGCTTCCACCATTCCGGGTAAATGCCCAGGTTGTACAGGCGCTTGACGGCGCGCAAGACCGTGTCGTCACTGTGCGGCAAGGCTTCCGACGGTATGACTTCCAGCAACAGTTCGTGACCGCTCACTTGCGCCGCATCGTACAGGGCCTTGATCTGCGCTTCCTGCTCCAGACGGTTTTCCACGGCGTCGTCCGGATGCAACTGCACCAGGCACTTGATCACGTGTTCCTTCGGCCAGCTGAGCAGGTGCGAACCGATGGAACGGCCCCAGTCGAATTGCAGCGGGTTCGATCCCGGCAACTCAACGGGACGGCCGATCCACCAGCCCCGCCCCGTCGCATCGTTGAGCGCGTCGACGCCATAGCGGCCATCGATCAGCACGCCCGTCTTGCCGGCCAGCTGCAAGGCCGTTTCCGTCTGCGCCACGGCTTGCACCATCAATTGCTTCAGGGCCGAAATACGCGACTCGGGCGCGCCAGTCTGTTGCGCCAGCTCAAAGAACTGCGTACGGTGGTCAAAGGCAAACACGCACAGCTCGTCCCACTGTTTGCGCGCCACCGTCGTGCGGTGCAAGCGCGACAAGGTCGCGTCCTGGTCCGGCTGCGTCAGTTTCGCCGCATTGGCGAGGAAATAGTCGAGCTCGACGGGCGATGGCATGGCCGGCGCGCAGCCGTGGCGCGACACGACCAGGGCGCCGCAGCCATTCGCATAGCGGCAGCACGCCTCGTAATCCTCGCCGCGCAGCCAGCCTTTCAGAAATCCTGACAGAAACGCATCGCCCGCACCCAGCACATTCAGCACTTCCACGCGCACGCCGCGGTAATTATAGGCGTCATCTAAACTGGCCGGCACCACATTGTCGATGACGGCGCTGCCCAGCGGACCCCGCTTGACGACCAGGGTGGCCAGGGTGGCGGCCCGTACGGCGCGCAAGGACGCCATGATGTCGGCGCCGCCGCCGGCGATCATGAATTCCTCTTCCGTGCCGACGATCAAATCAAAATGAGGCAGGATCGCCTGCAGGTGTTTGGTGACGCCTTCGTTCGAAACGAAACGCGTTTCGCCATCGGCCTTGCCCGACAGGCCCCACAGCACGGGCCGGTAATCGATGTCGAGCACGGTGCGCACATTGTTCGCGCGGGCCAGTTGCAAGGCTTGCGTGCTGACGGCGTGCATGGCGGCCGTGGAGAAATGCGTGCCGGTAATGAGCAAGGCCTTGCTCGACGCAATGAAGGCCGCATCCACCGACGATGCGTCGATGGCCATGTCGGCGCAATTTTCACGGTAAAAAATCAGGGGAAAGGTGTTTTTATCCTTGATACCCAGCATGACTAAAGCCGTCAGGCGATCGCGGTCGATGCCGACGTGGCTGACGTCGCAGCCCTCCTTCGACAAGGTGTCAGTGAGGAAACGCCCCATGTGGTCGTCGCCCACTTTCGACAGCATGGCCGATTTGAGGCCCAGCCTGGCCGTGCCGAAGGCGATGTTCGCCGACGAGCCGCCCAGGTATTTGGCGAAACTGGTGGCGTCTTCCAGGGTGCTGCCGATCTGCTGCGCGTACAGGTCCACCGCCAGGCGGCCCAGGCAGATGACGTCCAGCGCGCGGCCCTGGGCAAATTGTGTGGAATTATTCATGGCTATCCTTAAATCGTGACACCGTCGAGTTCACTCATCAGCGTTTGCATTTCCGCACCGCCCGCCATCATGTCGAGTACTTCTTCCTTGGAAACGGTTTCCTTGGTGTAAGTGCCCAGCGACTTGCCCCGGTTCAAGAGGGTGAACGAGTCGCCCACGGGATAGGCATGGTGCACATTGTGGGTAATAAAGATCACGGACAAGCCCCGTTCGCGCGCCTTGTAAATCAATTTCAGCACATTGAACGACTGTTTCACGCCCAGCGCCGCCGTCGGCTCGTCGAGGATCAGCACGCGCGCGCCGAAGTGGATGGCGCGGGCAATGGCCAGGCATTGCCGCTCGCCGCCCGACATCGTGCCCACGGCCTGATGCGGGTCGCGCACCATGATGCCCATCTCGGCCAGCTTGTCGCGCGCCGTGGTAGCCGCGTATTCCATATCCATCACGGGCAGCACGCCGAACATTTTTCGCATCGGTTCGCGGCCCATGAAGAAATTGCGCGCCACGGACAGCAGGGGCACCAACGCCAGATCCTGGTAGACGGTGGCCACGCCCAGGTCGAGCGCCTCTTTCGGCGAATTGAAGCTGACGGGCTTGCCATCGACCAGGTATTGCCCGCTGGTGGGCCGGTGCACGCCGGCCAGGGTCTTGATCAGGGTCGACTTGCCGGCGCCGTTGTCACCGAGCAGGCAATGCACTTCGCCCGGTTTCAAGCGCAGGGTGACGTTTTGCAGGGCGATGACGGAGCCGAAACGTTTGCTGATATTTTCCAGCGCAAGGATGTATTCGCTCATGGCTTATCTCGCTTCCGTGACACGGGCACGGACAAAGTTGTTGAACAGTACCGCGATCAGCAGCATGACGCCGAGGAAGACGCGGAACCAGTCCGAATTGATATTGGTATAAGTAATGCCGATCTGCACCACGCCGAAGATCAGCGCGCCGAAGCAGGCGCCGACGACGGAACCGTAGCCGCCCGTCAGCAAGGCGCCGCCGATGACAGCCGCGATGATGGCTTCGAATTCCTTTTGCATGCCGCGGTCGGCGGCGGCCGAACCCACGTCAAATACTTGCAGCGTGGCAAACAGGCAGGCGCAGAAGGCGGTGAAGACGAACAGCGATACCTTGATGGTTTTCACAGGTACGCCCACGTTCTTGGCCGCGTTGGCGTCGCCGCCGACGGCGAAGATCCAGTTGCCGATACGGGTGCGGGCCAGGACGAAGCCGGACACGAGCGCCAGGCCGGCCCACCAGACGATGACCTTGGGGATGCCCTTGACCAGCGGCGCGCCATTGTCGAGCGCCGTGATCCAGCCCGCCTTGGCCATCCAGGCGAACAGCGAAGTGCCCACTTCGCCATGGAACAGGGTCGTGGCCAGCCAGTCGTCGGCGGCCAGCGCGCCGATGCCGCTGACGATGGTGCGGTTGGCAAACATGATGGACAGCGCCAGGGTCAGGCCGCGCAGGATGAACAGGAACGCCAGGGTGACGATAAACGAAGGCAAGCGCGTCTTGATGACCAGGTAGCCGTTGAGCCAGCCCAGCGCCATGGAACCGGCAAAGGCGAACAGGATGGCGGCCCACACTGGCCAGTGGAAGTAGACGGAAGGAATGGCGATCATCATTCCGGCAAAGCCGATCATGGAACCGATCGACAGGTCGAATTCGCCGGCGATCATCAATACGCAGGCGCCGATGGCGATGATGCCCAGGTAGGCGGCCACTTGCGCCCAGTTGATCACGCCGTCGAGGTTGAACATGCCAGAGTCGCCGGCCGTCAGGACGAAGAAGGCGAACACCAGGATGGCGCCCGAGATCGAGGCGAACTCCGGGCGACTGAACAGCCGCTTGAGCCAGCTGACCTGCCCCACGCGCTCATCAAAGCCCTGCTTTTGCGGCGGCGTGCCCGAGGCGGCCATGCCACCCTGCTCCACGCTTAATTTCACGGTACTCATGCTATGTCTCCCTTGTTTTATAGCAACCTGCCAGCCTCGCCAACAATTCCAGGGCGGCAGGACCCGCGCGCCGGCAAGCATGGCCTGCGCGCGGGGACTACAACTAAGTATTGATTGAATTGAAAAGCGGTTGCTTAACGGAACTGGCCGGCGTATTTCTCCACCTTGCCGATATTGTCCTTGGTGACATACCCGGGACCGGAACCGATATGGCGCGGGCCATACGATGGTGCCAGGCCGTACTCGGCCAGGCGCGCCTTGAACTTGGCGTTATTGATCAGCTTTTCGCGGATCTTGGCCAGGTCCGTGGTCTTGTCCTGCTTCATGATGGCCAGCACGGCAACGGGGATATAGCCTTGCAGGTACGGTTGCTGGTCGATCGCGAACTGGATGCTGCCATCCTTGATGCCTTTCGAGATATCATCAGACAGGTCGAACGTGGCAAACCACATCTTGCCCTTCAAACCCATTTTTTCCAGCGCCTTCAACGAAGCGTGGGCCGAAGTGGGTCCCAACGCCAGCACGGCCTGGGTTTTCGGGTTGTTGCGCAGGTAGGCGCTCAGCTTGCTCTCGATGGTGGTCGGATCTTCGCCCGCATCCAGGGTGGCAGCCTTGAAATCGACGCCGATGGCCTCGGCAAAGCCGCGGCAGCGCTCGAACGACGACGGGTTTGTCGCGTAGTGGTTGACGCAGACGAAGGACTTGATGCCGGCCGCCTTGGCTTTTTCACCGGCGCCCTTGCCTGCCTCGAATTCAGGCTGGCCCACGTGCATCACGGCGCCCAACTGCTCACTTTGCGCCAGGGTGCCGGAGTTAATCGTGACAAACGGAATCTTCTTGGCGGCAACCAGACCCAGCGGTTTTTGCAGCACGCTGAAGTCGGCGATGCTGACGATCACGCCATCGTAGTTACGGGCTGCCGATTGCTCGACCAGGCGCGCCATATCGGCCAGGTCGCCATTCGGCGGATTGCGGTAGTCAACGGTGACATTGAAGTCTTCACCAGCTTGCTTGACGGAATTTTTGATCGTATTCCACCAGGAATCGGAATCAGGCGCATGGCTGATCAACACGAATTTCTCGCCCGCCGCGTGGCTGGCGCTCATGCCCAGACCCAGTCCCAGGCCGAGGCCCAGCACGGCCAGGCGCTTCAGAAATCCCTTACGCTTATTGCTTTGCATGAATGTCTCCTTGAAGGATTAATTTTTATAGTTGCCAGCTTTTGTCGCGTGTCAGCGGGGAGCCGGAAAACTGGCAAGACCCGATGCACTGCGCACAGCTTAGGCCACAAAAAAGACAAATGCAATAAAATTTTCAAAATAAATATAAATAGAAAATCATTTCTATTTTCTGAATTCACTCCTATAATTCTCGCCAGAACCAGCCCAAAGGAAACATCATGGCAGCCACCGCCCCCATCGAACAGCTGATGCAGCACATTGCCGCCGAGTACGACAACCTGTCGCGCCAGCTGAAAGTCATCGCCCAATACATTGAAAAGCACCGCGCCAGCCTGATGCTCGAGCGCATCAGCGACATCGCTGCCGCCTGCGACGTGCAGCCGTCCGCCATCGTGCGTTTCGCGCAGCGCTTCGGCTACACGGGTTTCAGTGAAATGCAGGATGTCTTCCGCCAGGCTTATACTGACCAGGCCGGCGCCACACCTGACTATCAGCAGCGCATCCGCAAGCTCATTTCCACGCGCGACGCGGCGCTGAGCGCGGGCGACCTGACGCGCGAATTCGTCGGCGCCAGCCGCGCCGGCCTCGACGACCTGGCCGCAGGCCTCGACGACGCCCAGCTGGAAGCGGCCGTCAATCTGCTGCTGAAAGCGGAAAACATCTATGTGATCGGCGTGCGCCGGTCCTTCCCGATCGCCTCTTACATCGCCTACGCGCTGGAACACACGGACAAGCGCGTGCACCTGATCAGCGGACTGGGCGGCATGCACCGCGAACAGATGCGCAGTGTGCGCGAACGCGATGTGGCGATCGCCATCAGTTTCTCGCCTTACGGCAAGGAAACCCAGCAGTGCATCAAGGCGGCGCAAGACAAGGGCGCCAAGGTCCTGGTGATTACCGACAGCAAGCTGGCCCCGCTCGCGCGGGCCGCCGACGCGCTGCTCACCGTCACCGAGGGCAGCGCCTTCGCCTTCCGCTCGCTGACCAGCACCATCTGCCTGTGCCAGGCGCTGTTCATCGCGCTGGCATACAAATTAGAGCTCGACATCGAAGAAATCCACACCCCAGGAGAACATGATGATTGAAGTAGCGTTGTTCGGCGCCGGACGCATCGGCAAAATCCACGCGGCCAACCTGGCTGCCCAACCCGGCGTGCAGTTCAAGTATGTGGTCGACGTCAACCAGGAAGCGGCCGCCGCGCTGGCTGGCTTGCATGGCGGCAGCAGCGCGACGGTCGAGACGGCACTGGCCGACCCCGCCGTCAAGGCCGTCGTCATCGCCTCCAGCACGGACACGCACGCGGACCTGATCCTGCGCTCGGCAGCCGCCGGCAAGGCCATCTTTTGCGAAAAACCCGTCGACCTGACCCTCGACCGCGCGCGTGCCTGCGCCGCCGCCGTCAAGGAAGCCAAAGTGCTGTGCATGCTGGGCTTCCAGCGCCGCTATGACCCGACCTTCAATGCCGTCAAGACACGCATCGTAGCGGGCGAGATCGGCACACCGGAATTGCTGATCGTTACCAGCCGCGATCCGGGTCCACCTCCCGTCAGCTACATCAAGGTATCGGGCGGCATCTTCAAGGATATGCTGATCCACGATTTCGACATCTTCCGCTGGATACTCGACGATGAAGCCGTCAGCGTGCACGCCACGGGCAGTTGCCTCGTCGATCCCGCCATCGGCGAAGCGGGCGACCTCGATACGGCCGTCGTCACCATCCGCACGGCAAAAGGACGTTTGTGCCAGATCAATGCCTCGCGCCGCGCCGCCTACGGCTACGACCAGCGTTTTGAGGTGCTGGGCAGCGCCGGCATGCTGCAAGCGGGCAACCACAAGCCGACGGAAGTGACGGCCTATGGTTCGGTGAACGTCAGCGTGGACAAGCCGGAAGATTTTTTCCTGGAACGTTATCGCGTGGCCTACGCACAGGAAATGGCGCACTTCTTTGACGCCCTCAGCCACGGCACGCCGCTGCGCACGACCGTGCACGATGGCTTGAAGGCGCTGGAACTGGCCGAAGCGGCCACCCTGTCGTGGCGCGAACAGCGCGTGGTCACTTTATAAACCAATAATAAAAATATCTGGAGACACCATGTCATCCCCAACATTAAAAGTCGGCATCGTCGGCCTGGGCCGGCTGGGCCAGCGCCATGCCATCAACCTGGCGCAGCGTGTGCCGAATGCCGAAGTCGTGGCCGCCTGCAGCCCCATGCCGGCCGAACTGGACTGGGCCGCCAGCACGCTCGGCATCACCACCGGCTATGCGGACTACGACGCCCTGCTGGCCCATCCGGGCCTGGACGCCGTCTTCCTCGTCACGCCCACCTCGCTGCATGCGGACCAGATCATCGCCGCCCTGCGCGCCGGCAAGCACGTGTTTTGCGAAAAACCGCTGTCGCTGGACCTGGCCGACTGCCTGAAGGTGGAAGCGGAAGCGGCGCGCCATCCGCAGTTGACCATCATGATCGGCTTCGTGCGGCGTTTTGACGCCAGCTACCATGACGCGCAGCAAAAGATCGCCCAAGGCATGATCGGCAAGCCTTACCTTGTCCGTTCGCAAACCTGCGACCAGAACGACCCCAGCGGTGCCTTCATGCGCTTCGCCCCCACCAGCGGCGGCATCTTCCTCGATTGCAGCGTGCATGACATCGACCTGGCGCGCTGGCTGCTGGGCAACCCCGTGCCCAAGCGCGTGTATGCGAGCGGCACCAACGCCATCCACACGGGCTTGCAGGCGTTCGGCGATGTCGACAACGGGCTGGCAACGGTCGAGTTCAGCGATGGCAGCATGGCCAGCTTCATGGCCTCGCGCACCATGGCGCATGGCCATGAAACCCTGACGGAAGTGTTCGGCACGGGCGGCCGTCTGGCCGTGGGCAGCAACCCGCGCCTGAACCGGGTGGAAATTTCAGATGCACATGGCGTGCGCAATGAGTGCACGCCGGACTTCTATGCCCGCTTCGCCGACGCCTTCTTGATCGAGGCGCAGGAGTTTACGGATGCGGCACTGGGCCGGCGCACCTTGTCGCTGACCTTGCACGATGCAACGGAAGCGACGCGCATCGGCCTGGCCATGACGCAAGCGATGCGCGAAGCGCGGCCTATCGAGTTTTAAGCGCCGGCGCCGGCGTGCCTATACGCCGGCGCCATTTTCCGGCAGCAGGCGCCAGCCTGTCTGCAGTTTTATCATGCCACCTGCCCCCCTTGCCCCGTGGTTGACCAGGTGATGGACGTGCGCGATGTCTCGGGCATGATCTACCGCGTCGGCAGGAAAGGCGTGTCGCGCGCGACCCGCGATGACTGGGTCGACATGGCGCTGGCGGCGTTCGGCTGCATTCCGGAAGTCGGCAGCCTGTTCAAGACCATCATCAAGCCTTTGCGCAAGTACCGCAAAGAGGTTGGCGCGGCCGCCGCTGGCGGCAATGTCATGATCGAAGCGATGCTGGGCAAGAGCAAGGGCGCCGCGATCAAATTCCTGAAAACCTTCCAGTGGGCGCAAAACACCCAGCTGGCAATCAGCACGGCCATGAGCGCACTGGACAATTGCGTGCAATTGCTCGGCTACCTGTCGACCAGCCATTGGCGGCTGCCGTCGGACTTGCAGCATCTGGCGCGCGACATGAAGCCGCAAGTCGAAGCGGTGCGCGGTCCGCTCAAAGCCGGTATTGCGCAAGGCGCCAAGGCGTTGCAGGACTTGATCGAGGACATGCTGGGTGAAGACGCGTTATGGGCGGCAAGAAAAATCGCCGCCGCAGCCGGCACCGGCGCCAATACGGCAGCCAGGCACAATCACAAGCCAGGCAACACGCATCCGCACAGCGCCAACGCCCAGTTCAAATCGCGCACGACAAGCTCAGATAAAAAGCCCAAGGGCGTGGATGCCAAAGCAAAAACCAAAGAACGGGACTCGCCGGGCAAGGGCAAGGAACACAAACCCGTGGCCGACTCGCACCGCCAGAGCAGCGACGGCGGTACCGCGCCAGTGAAGAATACGTCGCGGCCGATTCGCGAATTGCTGTCCGAAATCAAATTTGGGCCGCGGTGACTGGTCGGTGAGCACATGGCGGACTATTATCATATGGAACATATTCTCAAGAAGACCAACGCCTGGCCGCACGGTAACGTCAAGGGCAAGTGGAGCGCCGCCTTCCCGCGCATTGTCGGCCCTGACAGCAAACACAAGCGCCCCTCGGAACTGGTGCCGGAAGACCTGGCCAAGGTGACCTTGTCCGGCGTCGATACCATCTGGCAGACCGATGCCACGACCTACCAGTTTATCGAGGCGAAGTTCAGCGAGAGCATTTATAGCCTGCATGCGCGACTGAAAAGAAATACAGGAAACGGCACAATCCCGAAGGCGCCGGCGTCACTGAACGACAGGCAATTGATGCTGTGGACGTTGCTGGGAGAGCCGAAAAAAGGGACGCAGATGAGTAAAGAATGGATTACCAACAGCGTCAAGGACAAAACCATGCAAAATCCGGCCAATTTGAAAAATCGATGGGTTTATCTTATGCTGGGTACCCCTGCTGCCTCAAACCCGTTCGTGACAAAACCCACCCGCAAAGTAGAGACTGGCAGAAAACTTGCGCTCACCTCGCAGCCCAAAAAAAACAGGGCCGAAAAAGATGAAAAACCCAAGACTTCCCCTTCCCCGAGAGCAAAGGCAGAAAAAAGAAAAGGCACCTGAGAATGAGCCATCCCCCATTTCACGAAAAAAGAAGGCAACAATTTCTCTATGAAGAGCTGTATATAAAAACGAGGGAAAATCAACTGGCTTTAATCGAAGGACAACAGGAAAACAAGGACATTGCTGAAACAGCACAAGATGCAGCGCTGGCTTACCATTTTTTATATCTGGAAACATTCTGGCTATGGATGCTCGACTACACCGCCGGAGTGGAGATCGACGAACTGGCGCCGCGTATTTCCGGCATTGTCGATCTATTTGAAAAATGGAATGAAGTTGATCAGGTTTACCGGCAGCAAGCTGTGCTTGAATACCCGGAATATGGCCCCTATGAATATGAGGGCGCACCTCAGTTTTCCATTCTCTCCGATTATGAAAACACCTTGCAATTACTCAGCATTGCAATATTGCTGCGTGACCGACGATCAGTCATGCGGCTGGTTGATATGCTGCGTAGCCATCGCGGCCTTGACGGACTGTACGAGCAATTGATTGGCGGGTATGTAGACAACGAAATGGCGCTCGACACGTGTATCTTGGGCAAGCCCTACGATACCCTGCTACAAGTGTTTTACGAGGAAGACGAGCAAGAGACACTGCACTTGCTGAAACAGTACCTGAAACAATGGTATCCCGCGATGAAAGATCATCCGCGCTGGCACGACGAGCATTTGAAGATCAGCGACGAAGGCTACGCTGGGTATTATGGCTATTGGGCATTTGAAGCAGGTGCGGCGGTATTTTTACTTGATCTCAACGACAGCGGGATAGACCATATGGTCTATCCGAAAGACTTGGTGGATTACGCTCGTAAACTACGTACGGAAAATCGCCATACCAGTCTTGATGCTGCCCTTGTAGCCGATGGGGGGCGCATCGAAGGTGGTCAGCCATGTCCGAAAGCGGGCTTCTGGGAAACACCGGCCAGCTTGCATGGCCGTCGCTAATTCGAGCATGGCGAAGTGATGCCAGCGTTCGAAGATGCCGCGTATGGTCAGACAATCTGGCAGTGGAGTGCCAAGCAATAAAGCGTTGCAAGCCCGTGCCTGACAATCAGGCACGGGCTTCATTGATCACGCTGATTCAGCGCTGCTTAGCCTGGTCACAGCCATATTTACAACGCCGCGGGACTGCTATACTGCTTCTTCGATTCCCTTCTTCCTGCCGCCATGCCCGCTTTCCTGTCCGATATTGCAGAACGCTATGTGCATCTGGTGCTGGCCATCGGCCAGCATGACGCCTCCTACGTGGACGCGTATTACGGCCCGCCCGAATGGCAAGCGGCGGCGGCGACTGCGCCCTTGCCGCTCACACGGATCAGCCAAGACATCGCAGCAGCGCTTGCGCTGCTGGTGCAGCGACCTTTGGCCACTGACCAGGAAACGCAGCTGCGCGCGCGCAGCCTGCGCAGGCAATTGCTGGCAATGCAAACGAAGGTGGCGATGCTCGGCGGCGAGAAACTTGGCTTTGACGAAGAAAGTACGCAGCTCTACGACGCCGTTTCTCCCCATCACACCCGCGCCTGGTATGAAGCCATCGTTGCGCAAGTGGCCGACCTGTTGCCCGGCAAACAAGCGGTGAGCGAACGTGTGCAGCAATTTCGCAGCCAGTTCATCATTCCGCCAGAGCGATTGCAGGACGTCATGCAGGCCGCCATCAGGGCTGGCAGGGAACGCACCTTGCAGTACATCACCCTGCCCGACGGCGAAGATTTTGTGCTGGAATTCGTCACCGGCAAACCATGGAGCGGCTACAACTGGTACAAGGGCAACTACCAGAGCGTGATCCAGATCAATACCGACTTGCCCGTGTACATCGATCGCGCCGTCGACCTCGGCTGCCACGAAGCGTATCCGGGCCACCATGTCTACAACGTGCTGCTGGAATGCGATCTGGTGCGCGGCAAGGGCTGGATGGAATACTGCATCTATCCGCTGTACTCGCCGCAATCCCTGATCGCCGAAGGCACGGCCAATTACGGCATCGAACTGAGCTTTACGGATGAAGAACGGCTCGCTTTCGAACAGCAGGTGCTGTACCCGCTGGCCGGCCTCGATCCGGCATTGGCGCCCCGCTATGCGCAACTCAATGCGCTGCTGGCCAAACTGAGTTACGCCGACAACGACATCGCGCGCCAGTACCTCGAAGGCAGCATCACGCGCGAGGAAGCGCTGGAATGGCTGGTCAACGTGCGCCTGTATCCGGCCGAGAAATCGGCGCAGCGCCTGCAGTTCTACGATGCGATGGGCGCGTACGTCATCAATTACAACCTGGGCCAGGATATGGCGAAAGCCTATGTCGAGCGCCAGGGCGCGACGCGCGCGGAACACTGGGCCGCGTTCCGCGATTTGATGTCTTCGCCGCGCGTGCCCAGCGGCTTGCTCGCCTAGGGCTGCCTGGCTGGCAGCCAGTACAGCGGCAAGGCCACCGCCAGGCATGCCAGCCCCGCCAGCAGCATGGCCAGCTGGAAGCCGGCGGCGAGTGCGGCAACCTGTCCCGACCGCTCCAGCATGGCGGCGGCACGCAAGCTCATCACGCTGCCCAGCACCGCCACGCCCAGGGTCATGCCTGCCTGGCGCAAGGCATTCATGATGGCCGACGCCATGGCGCCACGCTCGCTGCCCACGCTGGCCATGGCCAGCAAGCCTGTGGCTGGCACGGCCAGTCCCATGGCCACGCCCAGCAAGCCGAACAGGGTACCGACGATGGCATACGGCGTCTGTGGCGCCAAGGTCGCCGTCGCCAGCAGCACCAGTCCCGCCAGCATGTAGCCACCCAACATCAGGCGGCGCAAAGGCACGTGGCGGCTGAGACGGCCAAAGCCCAGGGAAACGATGCCCATGGCGGCAAACTGCGGCAACATGCGCCAGCCGCTGGCTCCCGCCGCCCAGCCCTGGATTTGCTGCAAGTACAGCGAGAAAAAGAACAGGCTGCTGTAGCAGGCAAAGCCCAGCACCAGCGAGGCCAGGTTGACCAGCGCGAAGCTTCGCTCGCGAAACATTCGTAGCGGCAACAAGGGGCGCGGCGCGCGCGCCTCGACGGCAAGGAAGGCGATAAAGGCCAGCAGCGCGAACACCAGTGGCGGCCAGGCCGGCGTACCGCCTGAACCCAGCGCGATCAAGCCATACGTGAGTGCGCCCAGCCAGGCGATGCTCAACACCTGCCCGGTCCGGTCCAGCGCCGCCTGCTCGCGGTAATGACGCTCCGTGATGCCCCAGGCGCCCAGCAGCATGGCCAGCAAACCCAGCGGCAGATTGATCAGGAAGATGCTTTGCCATCCCGTGGCCTCCAGCAGCATGCCGCCCAACAACGGTCCCAGAATCAGCGCCAGCGCACTGAAGGCCGACCAGCCGCCGATCACATGCGCCCGTTCGCGCGGATCCGGAAAAGCATGGCTGAGTATCGGCATCGCGCCTGGAATCAACAAGGCCCCCGCCACGCCCTGCACGGCGCGCCCGGCCAGCAGCAGCGGCAGGCTGGCCGCCAGCGCGCACAGTAGCGAACCGGCGGTAAACAATGCCACGCCCAGCAGCCAGATGCGCTTGTGGCCATGCCGGTCGCCCAGCGGGCCGGCCGACAGCATGCAGGCCGACAGGCAGAGCGCGTACGCATTGACCACCCACTGCAAACCCGCCATGTCCGTCGCCAGCGCCGTCTGCAAGGTCGGCAGGGCCACGTTGACGATGCTGATGTCGAGCGACGCAAGAAAAGTGCCCAGGTAGGCGGCGGCCACCAAGGCCGTGCGGCGATAACGTTGCATGAAGATGCTCCAATTCATGAGTTCCCCTTCATCATACATATCGACTGACCGTCAGTCAATTGAATGAAAGCAGCGTGCGCCATATGCTTGGGCTGCGCCGGCGCTTCATTTATACTGGGCGCATGACTACTCTTCGCCCCGCCATGCCCGATGCCGCCCCAGCGTCCGCCCGCCCGCGCACCAAACCGGCCGAGATTCGCCTTGATGAATTGATGGCCGCCGCCGAGCAGCTGTTCCTGGACAAGGGCGTGGAAGCGACCACGGTCAGCGATATCACCACTCTGGCGGGCGTGGCGAAAGGCACGTTCTATCATTATTTTCCGTCCAAGCAGGAAATGCTGGCGGCGCTGGCCGCACGCTACACCAGCCGCTTCCTGGCCAGCCTGGAAGCGGCCGTTGACCTGTGCATGCCGCACGACTGGGAGGGCCGGCTGCGCGCATGGGTACAGGCCAATGTCGCTACCTATCTGCGTACCTGGCGGCTGCACGACATCGTCTACACGAGCCACCGGCGCAGCCTCGGCATCGAGCCGGCGGACAACCCCGACAAGAACGCCATCCTGGCCCAGCTGGACGCCATCCTCGCTGGCGGCGCGGCAGCGGGCGCATGGCCGTTGCCGCAGCCGCGCCTGGCGGCCCTGATGATTTACTCGGCCGTGCACGGCGTGACGGACGACGCCATCGCCGCGCAACTGCAGGACAGCAGCGCCTTTGCCGCCGATGTCGCGGACGCCTGCCTGCGCATGCTGGGCCGCTGACGGCGGGCCGCATGAATTGACGCCAGCCTGCGCGGCATCAAGCTGCGGTGCATGGCATCAGCGATACTGTGTCTTTTAGCGAGGATGCAATGCTCCGGATTTTCCACCGCTCCCCTGCCCTGCTGCTGGCATTGGGCTGCCAGTGGGCATTCCTGCCGCCGGCACTGGCGCGCGATGCCGCCACGCTGCCCGCCTTGAGCGCGCGCCAGCAGGCGCTGATGGCCACCGTCGTGGGCAACGCCGCCCATCCGCGCATCCTGCAGGTGCGCCTCGATGAATTGCATCCGACCCAGCCGGCCATCGGCTACGACCAGGTCTATTACAAGCTGGGACGCTATGCGGCCGAAGAAAAACACCTCGCCGACATCGCCAAGCCCAAGAAATTCGCTGACCTGTGCGAAGCCAATGGCCAGCACGACGTCCTGCCGGGCACGGCCAATGTGCCAGGTGCCACCCTGGCCGCGCCACCGGCCGGCTACCGCTGCGAGGCGGCCGTGGGCAGCCGACCGGGCGCCATGAAAAGCGTCGTCATCGGCCCGCGCGGCATCGTCTACCTGACCGATGGCCACCACACGTTTTCCACCTTCTGGGATGCCGATGGCGGGCGCAATCATCAATTGAAGGTGTGGGTCAAGGTCAGCGACAATTTCAGCGCGCTGGGCGAAGCGGCCTTCTGGACCCGCATGCGCGCGGAAAACAAGGTGTGGCTGAAAGATGGGCGCAACCAGGCCATCACGCCGCAGCAACTACCATCGGCCATCGGCCTCGCAGCGCTGGGCGACGACCCGTACCGCTCGCTCGTCTACTTCACGCGCGGGATCGGCTACAAGCCGCCCGGCCAGGCCACGGAATTTCTCGAATTTTACTGGGCCGACTGGCTGCGCCGCAAACCGGCGCCGGACCTTGCGCGGGTCGACCTGCGCGACCCCGCCGCGTATGCGAATGCGATCCTGCTGGCGGCGCAGGCGATGGTGGCGCTGCAAGCGGACGATATCGTCAGCGACGGCAAGCGCGCGGCGGACCTGGGCGCGCTGCGGGAAGTCAACCGGGAAGAATTCGATGAACTGATCGACGACAAGGGCAAGCTGCGCCAGTCCATCATGTACAAGAAATCGCTGGCACGATAAGCGCCTGCGCAAACAACAACGGCCCGCTTGTCACCAGGACAAGCGGGCCGTTTTTATGGAGACAACGCCTAGGCGATGCGTTCGCCGTTGGCCGGATCAAACATGGCCGCTTTCGACAGGTTAAACGACAGCTGCATGGTCTGCCCTGGCAGCACGGCTTCGCGCGGATGCGTGCGGCAAGTGACGGCGGCGCCGTTCAAACGCGTCGTCAGCAGGGTATCGGGGCCGGTCGGCTCGACCAGGTCGATCAAACAACCGAGTTCCTGGCCCACGTCGCCGTGCGCGCTGCTCATGTCCGTGATCTGCTCCGGACGCACGCCCAGGATTACGTCGCGGCCCGCATAGCTGCGCAGCTTGTCGGCCGCGAACGGCAAGGCAAGACGCAGGCTCTTGCCCGCGTTCTCGATGGCGACAAACACCTCGTTGCCTTCGATGACAGGCTTGACGGTAACAAAATTCATCGACGGCGAGCCGATGAAACCGGCCACGAACAGGTTGGCCGGATTGTCGTAGATTTCCTGCGGCGTGCCCAGTTGCTGCACCACCCCATCCTTCATGACGGCGATCAGGTCGCCCATCGTCATCGCCTCGATCTGGTCATGCGTGACGTAGACGATGGTGGCTTTCAGGCGCTGGTGCAGCAGCTTGATCTCGGCGCGCATTTCCACGCGCAGCTTGGCGTCCAGGTTCGACAGCGGTTCGTCGAACAGGAACAGCGACGGCTTGCGCGAAATGGCGCGGCCCATGGCCACGCGCTGGCGCTGGCCGCCCGACAGCTGCGCCGGACGACGGTCCAGCAAGTGCGTGATCTGCAGGGTTTCGGCGACGCGGGCGACGATTTCCTGCTGCTCCGCCTTCGGCACTTTTTTCACGTTCAAACCGAACGCGATGTTTTCGCGCACCGTCATCGACGGGTACAGCGCGTAGGACTGGAACACCATGGCGATGTCGCGGTCTTTCGGCGGCAAGTCGTTGACGACCTTGCCGTCGATGAGGATTTCGCCGGACGTGACGCTTTCCAGGCCGGCCACCATGTTGAGCAAGGTCGACTTGCCGGAGCCGGAGCCGCCGACGAGGATCAGGAACTGGCCATCCTTGATTTCGATGTCGATGCCTTTCAAGACTTCGACGCCATTCGTGTACACCTTGCGGATGCTGCGTATCGATAAACTGGACATATTCTTTCCTTAACCTTTGACTGCGCCTGCGGTCAGACCGCGCACAAAATAGCGACCTGCGACCAGATAGACCAGCAGGGTCGGCAGCGCGGCAATCACCGCGGCCGCCATGTTGACGTTGTATTCCTTCACGCCCGTGGACGTGTTGACCAGGTTGTTCAAGCCCACCGTGATCGGCTGCGAATCGCCGCTGGCGAAGACGATGCCGAACAGGAAGTCGTTCCAGATCTGCGTGAATTGCCAGATGATGCAGACGACGAAAATCGGACCCGAAATCGGCAGCACGATCTTGCGGAAGATCAGGAAGAAGCCGGCGCCGTCGATCCGTGCCGCCTTGATCAGTTCTTCCGGCACACCGATATAGTAGTTACGGAAGAACAGGGTCGTGAACGCCGTGCCATACACCACGTGCACGAAGACGAGGCCCGTGGTGGTATTGGCCAGGCCGAATTCGCCCAGCAGGCGCGCCATCGGCAGGATCACCACCTGGAAGGGAATGAAGCAGCCCACCAGCAAGGCGGCAAACAGGATTTCCGAACCGCGGAAGCGCCAGTGCGCGAACACATAGCCGTTGAAGGCGCCCAGGAAGGTCGAGATCAGCACGGCGGGAATCACCATCTTGATCGAGTTCCAGAAGAACGGCTGCATGCCGTCGCAGGTGACGCCCGTGCAAGCCGAAGACCAGGCCTTGGCCCAGGAATCGAACTGCCACACGTGCGGCAAGGCCAGCAGGTTGCCGCTGCGGATCTCGTCGAGCGACTTGAACGACGTCGACAGGGTCACGTACAGGGGCACGATGTAGTACACCGCGAACAGAATCAGCAGCAGGTATAGCACCACCCGTCCCAGGGTGAGTTTGTTGTTACGTGTAGGTGTGTGTGTCATCTCATCGCCTTTGCGCTGCGCGTTTCCAGGTACATCAGCGGCACGAGCACGGCCACGATGGTGGCCAGCATCATCATTGCCGACGCCGAGCCCAGGCCCAGCTGGCCGCGGGTGAAGGAAAACTGGTACATGAAGATGGCCGGCACGGACGACGAATTGCCAGGGCCGCCAGCCGTCAGTGCGATGACCAGGTCGAAGCTCTTGATGGCGATATGCGCGAGGATCAGCAGCACGCTGAAGAACACGGGACGCATGGCGGGAATCACGATGCGCCAGTAGATCGTCGGCAGGGACGCGCCATCGACTTGCGCCGCCTTGATGATTTCGTCATCGATGCCGCGCAGGCCGGCCAGGAACAGGGCCATGACAAAGCCCGACGACTGCCATACGCCGGCGATCACCACCGTGTAGATGGCCATGTCGGAGTTCACCAGCCAGTCGAAGGTAAACGAGGTCCAGCCCCAGTCGTGCATGACCTTTTCCAGGCCCAGGCTGGGATTGAGCATCCATTTCCAGGCCGTGCCGGTGACGATGAAGGACAGCGCCATCGGATACAGGTAGATGGCGCGCAGCGCGCCTTCGGCGCGGATTTTCTGGTCCAGCAGGATCGCCAGGAACAGGCCGATGGCGATGCTGCAACCGATGAACAGGACACCGAAGATGCCGAGGTTCTTGAGCGAGGTCCACCAGCGCTCGTTGTCGAACAGCTCATAGTATTGCACCAGGCCGGCGAACTCGTAGTTCGGCATCAGCCGCGATTCGGTCAGCGACAGCCAACCGGTCAAAAAGATAAAACCATAGACGAATACCAGGCTGGCGATGAGCGTGGGGCCCAACACCATCTGCGGTATCCATCGGTCGAATTGCTTGCGTATGGACATAGGAGAGCCGTAGAGAGAACTGCGTGTGGCGCCGGCCTGGTCGAAGCCAGGGCGGACGCCTGCGATGCATGCAATGCAGCGGGCGCCGGCGAGCGTGCCGGCGCCGTCGTGATTACTTCACTTTTGCCGCTTTGGCCAGGGCTGCAACCGCGTCTTTCGAGCTCATGTTGGTGTTCATGAACTTGGCGATGACGTCGGTCACGGCGCCTTGCGTGGCCGATGGCAGCGCCATGCCGTGGGCGAACGATGGCACCAGGCCGCCGGTCTTGTTGGTGGCGTCCATGTCTTCCATCGATTTCAGGGCGCAAGCGTCAAACTTGTCCTTCGATACGCCGGAACGCACAGGGATGGAACCCTTGTTCAGGTTGAAGATCGACTGGAACTTCGGATTCATGATGGCGTTGGCCAGGGCGATCTGCCCTTTCTTCGCATTCGCATCCTTTTGCGTGAACATGGCAAACGAATCGATGTTGAAGGTGTAGGCCTTGTCCGTGCCAGGCGCTGCCACGCACAGGTAGTCCTTGCCCGGCACCTTGCCTGCGGCCGTGAACTCGCCCTTGGCCCAGTCGCCCATGAACTGGAAGCCGGCCTTGTTGTTGATGACCATGGCGGTCGCCAGATTCCAGTCGCGGCCTGCCGCATCCTTGTCGATGTAGGTCTTCACCTTGCCCAGGGTGTCGAACACCTTGAGCATGGTCGGGCCGGTCAATTCCTTCTGGTCCAGCTTGAGGATGGCTTTCTTGTAGAACTCCGTGCCGCCCACGCCCAGCGCGACGGATTCAAACACGGTGGCGTCCTGCCAAGGCTGGCCGCCGTGGGCGATCGCGATGCCGCCCGACTTCTTGATCTTCTCGGCCGCGTCGAAGAACGCATCCCAGGTGGTCGGGGTGGTGGCCACGCCGGCTTTTTTCAGCACTTCCGGATTGACCCACATCCAGTTGACGCGGTGGACGTTGACGGGAGCGGCAACATAGTGGCCCTTGTATTTCATGATGTCGGCGACGACTTTCGGCAGCACGGCATCCCATTTGCCTGGAATGGCGGCATCATCGATATTGGCCAGCACGCCTTCAGCGCCCCACTCCTGGATCGATGGACCCTTGATCTGGGCGGCCGTCGGCGGGTTGCCGGAAATGACGCGGGTTTTCAGCGCGGTCGCGGCGTTTTCGCCAGCGCCACCGGCCACGGCGAAGTCTTTCCAGCCGAAGCCGCTTTCTTTCACGATTTGCTGCAACTGGCCCACGGACTTCGCTTCACCGCCGGAGGTCCAGTAGTGCAACACTTCCACGTCGGTCGCAAACGCGCTGCCGGCAAATGCCAGGGTGGTCAATGCGGCCAGTTGGGTAATCTTGAATTTCAGTTTCATCTCCACATTCCTTTTTTGATCAAGCTTTTAGGGGGCTTCGGCATACGGGGGCCGAAAAAGGTGAAATCTGCGCCTGTACCGGCGCTCTTGTGCTCAGACCCGCTTATAAACGGGCATCATCTTGGTGTAAAGACGGCGCCGTGATCCATGACATGACTACACTGCATTTATATCACGGGACGGCGCCAAAAACGCATCCGCGAAGGATGCGCCAGGTTGATCTGCACTTACAAACATCAACACTGAACCAAACCGTCGCGAGCGGCAGTGATTTGTGGCCGAGAAGCGCAGCCGTGCTGGAGCACGGTGAGCATCGCAGGCCGCAAAGCGCGCCGCGCAGCAGGTTTGGTTCTGTGTTTAGAACCAGGTTTCGACTTGGAAGCCGTACGAAGTACCGCTGGTATTGTTGTTGTAGATCGGGCCGCCGTTGTTCGACGCGTTGACCGAGGCGGTGGCCGCATCGTTCCATTTGCCGTAGGTAACAAAAGCGCGCAGTTCAGGACGCGACCACAGGCCAGGACCGGCGGAGATCGTCGGTGCGATGGTCAGCTTGGTCAAACGCTTGGCTGGCTGGCCGCCCGATTGCGTCACGCGATCCGTGCCCAGTTCGCCCACCAGCTTGAAGTTGTTGGTGAATGCATACACGGGACGCACGCCGACCGAGGTCCAGGTCGACGAACCCTTGGCGTTCGATTCGTCTTTTTGCCACAAGGCGACGAATTCCATGCCGAAGTTGGCCATCGGCTGGATCGCCATGTCATTGAAGATGCGCGTGCGTTTCACGTCCGAACCGAAAGTGGTGTCGCCCGAAGCGCCGAACTGCGCGCCCGTGCCGGTGCCAGGGCCGACGCCGTACTGCACGCCGAAGGTATTGCCGCCGCCGAACACTTTCGCCTGGCGGTGGAATGCCGACAACTGCCAGCCGTTATGCTTCTTGCCGTAGAAGTCGTTGTCCTTGCCTTCGCCGATGATGTAGGTCGCGGCCAGATCCAGGGTGCCGTTTTCATTGACGGGAATTTCACCGTAGATGAAGTTCTGGCGCACGGCCGAGGTGGTGCCGAGGATGGCGCCGTTATCGTCGCGCTTGTTGACATCGTTGTCCTTGAAGAAGGCGTACGAGAATTTACCCGGGCCAGCAGGAATGCGGTCCAGGCCGGCGCCCGTGCCGTTCATGTTGATGTACTGCAAGTCCAGCATGTGGATGTCAGGACGGTAGTAGAAGCGTTTACCGATCCAGGCCGTGCCGCCGTTCAGGAAATCGAGTCCCTGCGCTTCGACATAGGCCTTGACGATGCCCAGCTTGTTGCTGCCGAAATCCGAGTTTGGCGCGTAGGCGTTGACCCAGACGGTGGCCAGATAGTTCACGCCGCCGGACTGGGCAACGGACTTGGTGTAGCCGAATTCCGTGTAGGCGTCGCACTCATTGCCCAGACGGTATTTCATGGTATTGCCACCCAGGCCGAAGCAGCCTTGCGAACCGCCGTCGCCCGAGGTATTGCTGCCGGCGCCAGCGCGCAGGTAGCCGTGGAAGCCTTCGGCGTCGGATGGGTACATTGGATCGGCGGCAGCGGAACCGCTGGCGATGGCTAAGACGATGGCAGCTGGCAGTGTCTTCAACACGGCCTTCAACATGTTGCGATGCAGCATGGTAAGTCTCCTCAGTAGTTATTTTTTATCTAGTCATTCGTGGCCGAATGTACTGGCCAGAATTCTTTCCAGCAGAGACATAGTAACTATACTACGAACAAATATCAACATATTATGTTGTAATCCTACGACTACTCTGCGACACTTTATTTGCGTACCGACAGGCGAGTTGACTGCCCTGTTTTTCCCGCTGGCGCCATCCGTTTCCAGCACTGCGGGCAAGCATTTGCGCAGGCGTCCCGCATTTTTCGGCACGCGGCACGTATACGAATTAAAATCCTTGGTTTTTGCCATAACGACAGTGCGCCGCCAAGACAGCGCACGCATACGAGACTAGGCACCGCCATGAAAATTGATGAAAAAATGGAAGTAGCAGGCAGCGATCCGGCGGAGCGCTTCAGTGAAGGGCCGCGCCTGCTGGCCGACATCGGCGGCACCAACGCCCGCTTCGTGCTCGAAACGCGCCAGGGCCACCTGGAAGCGGTGGCCGTGCTGCCCTGCGACGACTACGCATCGCTGCTCGACGCCATCACCGCCTATATGGACAGCAGCGAGGCGCGCGCCGCCGGTTCGGCGCGCGTGCGCCATGCGGCCATCGCCATCGCCAATCCCATCGACGACGACAATATCCGCATGATGAACCATCACTGGTTCTTCTCGATCGAAGCCATGCGCGCCACGCTGGGCCTCGACACCCTGCTGGTGGTAAACGACTTCACGGCGCTGGCCATGGCCCTGCCCTACCTGCGGCCCGACCAGCGCCTGCAGATCGGCGGCGGCATGGCGCGCGCCGACAGCGTCATCGGCCTGCTCGGCTCGGGCACGGGCCTGGGCGTGTCGGGCATGATCCCCGCCGAAGACCGCTGGATCGCGCTGGGCAGCGAAGGGGGCCACGTCAGTTTCGCCCCGTGCGACCAGCGCGAGATGGACGTGCTGTCCTTCGCCTGGCGCGAACTGTCGCACGTCTCGGCCGAGCGCCTCGCCTCCGGACGCGGGCTGGAACTGATCTACCGCGCCCTGTCCGAGCGCGCCGGTATGCCCGATGCGCCGCCGCTGCTGGCGGCCGACATCACCAGCCGCGCGCTGAACAATGAATGCGACGTATGCCTCGAAGCAGTCGACTGCTTCTGCGCCATCCTCGGCTCCATCGCTGGCAACGTGGCCATGACCCTGGGCGCGCTGGGCGGCATCTATATAGGCGGGGGCATCGTGCCGCGCCTGGGCCCCCTGTTCGAACAGTCGCAGTTCCGCGCCCGCTTCGAGCAAAAGGGCCGCCTGAACGAATACCTGGCGCAGATCCCCACCTTCCTGATCACGGCCGAACTGCCCACTTTCCTCGGCATCGCCGCCATCCTCGCGCAAAAGCTCAAACGCGCCCATACCGGCGCGCCCATGCTCGAATCCGTGCGCCAGGCGCGCGGCCGCATGAGCCCATCGGAATGCAAGGTGGCCGACTGGGTCTTGAAAGAGCCGAACGCCATGCTGACCCTGCCGATCGCCGAAATCGCCCAGCGGGTTGGCGTCAGCCAGCCGACCGTCATGCGCTTTTGCCGCTCGGTCGGCGTGCAGGGCCTGGCCGACTTCAAACTCAAGCTGGCGTCGGGACTGACGGGCGGCGCCATCACCGTGGCGCACTGCCATGTGGAAATCTCGGATTCCGACGCGGAACTGGCGCGCAAGGTGCTGGGCAATAACGCCTCGGCCGCGCTGGCCATGCGCGACATGCTCGACGTGAAAGCGCTGACGGCCGCCATCGAGCTGCTGCGCGGCGCACAGCGCGTGGAACTGCTGGCCGTGGGCAGCGCCCGCGTGGTGGCCGACGACATGCAGCACAAGCTGCTCAACCTGGGCATCGTCAGCAGCTTCTTTGCCGACCCGCAAGCGCAGGAAATGAGCGCCGCCATGCTCAAGCCGGGCGATGTCGCGTTGGTCATTTCCCGCTCGGGCGCCCTGCCCGACCTGCTGCGCACCGTCAAGGTGGCGCAAGGCTGCGGCGCGCGCGTGCTGGCCATCACGGCCAGCGGTTCGCCGCTGGCCAAGCTGGCCGACGTGCTGCTGACCCTGAACCACCCGGAAGGCAACCTCAATTTCGTGCCCATGATCGTGCGTCTGCTGCAGCTGATGATGCTCGATATCCTGTCGGTGGGACTGGCGCGGCGCGACACGGCGCAGCGCACCAGCGCCGCCGAACTGGAAGAGGGTCAATTGCACGGCATGCGCATCAGCGGCAAGCTGAAATTCGGTGGCCACCTCGAATAAGGCGGCGCACGCCGCCCCCGATACGTCCAGCGGCGCCACCGTGCATGATGTGGCGCGCGTGGCCGGCGTCTCGGCCATGACGGTATCGCGCGTGATCAACGGACGCACCAGCGTCAGCGCGGCCACGCGCGACAAGGTCGAGGCGGCGATCGCCAGCCTGCGCTACCAGCCCAACCTGGCGGCCAGGGCGGCCCGCACGGGCACCCTGCGCATCGGTCTGTTGTACAGCAACCCGAGCGCCGCCTTTCTCAGCGAATTCCTGGTCGGCGCCATGGATCAATGCCGCCAGGGCGGCGGCCAGTTGCTGCTCGAACGCTGCGAAGACATCGACAGCCAGCGCGCCGGCATCGATTGCCTGGTGGCGGCCGGCGTGGACGGCATCCTCGTGCCGCCGCCCCTGTGCGATTCGCCGCAGGTGCTGGCGCAGCTGAACCAGATGGGCATCCCCGCCATCGCCGTGGCCACGGCGCGTCCCTCGCCCGGCGTCTCGGCCGTGCGCATCGACGACTACGAAGGGGCGCTGGCCATGACGCGCCATTTGATCGCACTGGGCCACCGCGACATCGGCTTCATCGAAGGCGACCCGGCGCACACGCCCGCCCTGCTGCGCCGCCAGGCCTTCGAAGACGCCATGCGGGAAGCGGGTTTGCAGGTGCCGCCGCACAGGGTGGCGCAAGGCTACTTTACGTATCGCTCGGGACTCGACGCGGCACGCCAGCTGCTGGCGCAAGCACCGCACCCGAGCGCCATCTTCGCCAGCAACGACGACATGGCCGCCGCCACCCTGGCCGTGGCGCACGGCATGGGCTTGCAGGTGCCAGCGGAATTGAGCGTGTGCGGCTTCGACGACACCCCCGTCGCCACCACCGTCTGGCCCGAACTGACCACCATCCACCAGCCCATCGCCGACATGGCGCGCGCCGCCGTCAATCTCGTCATCGACGAAATCCGCCAGCGCCGTACAGGAGAAACGTCGCCCGCCACGCATCATCTGATGGCGTTCACCCTGATGGAACGGGCGTCGACGGGACGCGCACGCTAGCCGCGCGCGTGCATGACGCTCAAGCCTGCATGTCGGGCAGTTCGATTTCCGCCTTGCGCGCCGCGATCTGGCTGGCCATGGCTTGCAGGTCGAGTTCCGCGTCGCGCGCACACGGGAAAATCTCGCCCTCTTCTTCCAGCACGTGGTGATCGATTTGCTCGGACAAGACCTTGACCTTGGCGTCGTACAAGTCTTCGCCAGGCGCCATGGCGACGATTTGCGCGATCAGCTCCTTCGCCGATGCGTGTTCGACGACGGCTTCGTCGATCAAGTCTTCATTCGAGCGGCTGGCGTCGCGCACGGCGGGATAGAAAATTTCTTCTTCCACCATCGCATGCTTACTCAGTTCCTGACAGATTTTCAAGGCCAGCTTGCGCTTGCTGGCCAGCGAACGGTCGCTGAGGCCCTCATACTGTTCGAACAGTTCTTTCACGGTTTGATGGTCTTGCGTCAGCAGCTCGATCGCGTCCATGTCCGGCATGCCGGCCTGTGTTTGGGAAACGGAAGCTGCCTGAGGTGATTGGGTGGCCATGATGTTGTCTCCAGTTGTACACATGAAGTCCCCATTCTAGACAGCACCCTGTGATAGCCATGTAGGAGCATGGCTTACGACAAGGTAGGCCGAACGTAAAGGTGCCTACCTTGTTGATGCAGATCAGGCCTGGCCTGACCTAACTGCTGACCTAACTGACGACCGTGCGCGCCTCCAGCGATTCCACCAGTTCCACCGAAGGTGGCGCGCCGCCGGCCGCCAGGCAGGCGCCCGCGCCCGCCGCGACGGCAAAGCGCAAGTGCTGGCCGCCATCGGCGTCGGGCCGGTACATCAGGCTGTACAGCAGGCCGCCGATGCTGGCGTCGCCCGCCCCCACCGAGTCGACCACCTCGATGACGGGCGGCGCCGCCTGCCATGTCCGTTCGCCCTGGTACAGGGCCGCGCCCTGCGCGCCGCGCGTATATAAATACATGGCGTGCGGATTCCAGCTGCGCAGCATGGCAAACGCGCCATCGATGTCGTCGTGGCGGAACAGGCCCGCCAGGTCTTCATCGGACACCTTGATCACGTCGGCCAACTGCGTCATGCGGCGCAGGGTAGTGTCGTAGCGTTCATCCATCATGATGCGGAAGTTGGGGTCGTAGCTGATTTTCACGCCAGCCGCCTTCAGTTCCTGCGCCAGCGCCACCAGCTTGCCCGCCAGCGGTTCGCGCGCCAGGCTGATGCCGCCGAAATGCACCCATTGCGCGCCCTGCATCCAGCCGGCCGGCAAGCGCGCCGCGTCGAAATGCAGGTCGGCGCTGTCGTCGCCGATGAAGTAATATGTGGGTGGATGCAGTTCATGCACGATGGCCAGCAGCGGCGACTTCGCATGGCGCTGCAAAAAGCGCATGTCCAGGCCCGCCACGTCCGTCGCTTGCGCCAGCGCGTCGCCAAAGACGTCGAGGCTGACGGCGCCCGCAAAGGCGCTGGGCACGCCCAGGCGTGCCATCACGCGCGCCACATTCCAGGTCGAGCCGCCCACCTGGCTGCTCCAGGAATCCGCACCCGTGCGCAACATGTCCGTCAGCGCCTCGCCGGCCGACACAAAAGTTGGAAAAGAGGTGCTCATGCCGCACCGCCAATCGCGTTCAGCACTTCATGGCAGGCGCCCATGGTGTGGTAATCGGTCTTGCCGGCCGGGCTTTTCTCCTTGCTGATCTTGCCATTCTCGGGCGTCAGAATGCGGTACCAGGCGCCGTGTTCATGGTCGACGAAGTGCTGCCAGCTGTAGTCCCAGATCTTGTCATAGCTGTGCCAGTAGGCCTCGTCCCCGGTGCGCGCGGCCAGCACGGCGGCCGCGGCGAAGCTTTCCGCCTGCACCCAGAAGTATTTGTCGCCATCGCAGATTTCATCGTGCGGGCCGAAACCATAGTGGATGCCGCCATGCGTGCCATCCCAGGCCTTTGCCAGGGCCGTGTCATACAATTGGCGCGCGCGCGGCAGCAGCCAGTCGGACGGGCCGGCCATGAACTTGGCATGGCGCTCCATGATCAGCAGCAGCTTGGCCCATTCCGTGAAGTGGCCGGGCTGGTAGCCCCACGGGCGGAAGATATTACTCTTGTCGTGCAGGTTGTAATCCCAGTCGATGGCCCAGTCGGGCGTGTAGTGCTCCCAGATCATGCCGTTCGCCAGGCCCGCCTGGCGCACCGTGATGTTGTGCGCCAGCGTTTCGGCGCGGTGCAGATAGCGCGCTTCGCCCGTCGCTTCGAACGCGGCCAGCATCGCTTCGCACGCATGCATGTTGGCGTTCTGGCCACGGTAACCATCCAGAACAGACCAGTCGGCGCTGGCCACGTCCGCATACAGGCCGTGTTCGGGCAGCCAGAAACGCTGCTCCATCAATTCGAACGTTTCGTCCAGGTAGGCGCGCGCTTCCGTCATCCCCGCCTGCAAGGCGTGGGCATAGGCCAGCAGCACGAAGGCGAGGCCGTAGCAGTGGTTGGCGCCGTCTTCCACCTGCTTGACGCCGTCTTTCCACGACAGTTGCCAGGCGTAGCCGCCCGTGGCCGGGTCGCGGTGCGCGTCGCGCAAGAAGGCCACGCCGTGGCGCACGGCCGCCAGGTAATCGTCGCCGCCGAAACGGCGGTACGCCATGGCGTAATTGAAGATGAAGCGTGTGCTGCTGACCAGGTGGCGCGTGCTGGCGTCGTACACCGTGCCATCGTCGAGGAAAAAGTGATAAAAGCCGCCGCTGGGGTCAATGGCGCGCGGGTGATAAAAGTGCATCGTGTGCAGGATATGCGCTTCGAGCATCGCCTTGGAGCGGAAATCGGGATTCATCGGTCTCTCATGATATTGTTATCGATAACAATGATGATAGCATGCCGTTTCCGCGCCGTCATGCCCGCTCAAGGCGTCTTGGCCAGCCTGAGCTTTTCGCGCCACAGTGCGGCCTGCGCGGGGTCGGCAGCCTGTCCCAGCTCGCCCTTGTCGTACACCTTGACCAGCCGTTCGATGGCCTCCACGTCGCCCTGCTTTGCCGCCAGCAGATACAACGCGAACGGTTCAGGAGCCGGCCCTTGCCGGGTCGGCCCGCCGCGGCCCTGCTCCAGCAGCCGCGCAAAACCCGTCTGGCCCGGCGGACTTTTGGCGATGGCCGCCATTTCATACCAGCCCAGGGCCGCCTCGTCGCTCCGCGGCACGCCCTGCCCCACTTCATACGAATACGCGACATTGTTCAAGCCCGACGGATCGAGCGCCTTGGCCGACTTCATGTACCAGCCGAACGCCTCCTTGCGCTGCGCCTCGTCCTTGGCCGTCATCATCAGCCGATAGCCGATTTCATTGTAGGCGGGAATGAAGCCTTTCTCGGCATAGAACTTCAGCCAGTGCAGCGCATGCGCCTGCTCTTCCGGGCTGCTGTGGATGTTTTCAAAGTGCTGGGCCACGGTGAAATTGGCCAGTTCCACGCCTTGCGCGGCGCCCTTGCGCGACCAGAATTCGCCCAGCTTGCGGTCAATGGCCATGCCCTGGCCCAGGGTATAGGCCACACCCAGGAAAGCCTGCGCCGGGCCGTAGCCGCCTTCGGCCGATTTCCGCAGCCACGCCAGGCCGGCGTCAAGGTCACGCGGCGTGCCTTCGCCCTGGTGCAGCATCTGCGCCAGCTCCAGCTGCGCGGCGCTATCTTCCGCTTGCGCCGCCAGCCGCGCCTTGTCGAAGGCGACGACCTTGTCCGGCGACAGGTCGGCCGGGCGGTTGATCACGGCCTGCACCTTTGCGCGCATGGCGTCCTGGCCGGACATATCGAATTCCACCAGCGCCGGATGCTGGCGCGGTGCTTTGGCGGACGCCTGTTGCGCCAGGACGGGCTGCGCCAACGCAAGGCTCAAGATGAACAACATGGTCTTCATTTGTTTTCCTTTTCAGCCAATTTGCCGCGCCATTCGGCGGCGTCTTCGGCATTCGCCTGCTGTCCCAGTTCGCCGTTGACGTACACATCGACCATGCGCCGCATGGCGGGCACGTCGCCGCTCCATCCCGCCCGTTCGTACCAGAGCAGGGCCAGCTTGTCGGACTGTTTCACGCCCAGGCCCAGTTCATGTGCGCGGGCCAGGTTGCGCATGCCGGCCGGCTCCTTTTCACGCGCTGATCGGTCAAACCAGTGGAAAGCCTCGCCGCGGTCCTGCTCATCGGTGGCGGCGCGCATCAGGTGCTCGCCCAGCGCATTGTAGGCGGGCACAAAGTGCTGCTCGTTCGCCGCCGCCTTCAGCCAGGTGATGGCCAGCGCCTGCTCTTCGGCACTGCTGTCGCCATCGATGAATTCCAGCGCCAGGATGGTTTGCGCCTGTGCGTCACCCTGCGCCGCGCCCTTGCGAAGCCAATATTCACCTTGCACGCGATCGATCGGCACCTTGCCGCCCACGGCATAGGCCAGGCCCAAAGCCGCTTGCGCCGGCGCATAGCCGCCCTCGGCCGACTTGCGTATCCAGGCCATCGACTGCGCCGTGTCTTGCGGCGCACCCACGCCCAGCTGCAGCATGCGCGCCAGTTCCAGCTGCGCCTCGACGTCGCCCGTTTCCGCCAGCCGCCGGGTCTCGGCAAATTCAGCGATGCTTTCCGGGCTATGGGTAGTCACATCGGCCCGTGCCTTGATGGCGAGCAGCTGCAGATCGAGCAAGGTGGGCGAAGTTTGCGCCAGGACGGGCAGCGGCAGCAGAAAAGGCAGCAGACAGAGTAATTTCTTGGGCATGCGGCGGTATCGGGAAGAAGAAAACACGCATGGTAGCCGATGCCCGGCCGGACAGGCGCGCACTGCAGGCGAAGTTTGACAGGGCATCCCGGCGGGCTTACATTGCACGAGCTTATCACTTATACAGGAACGCCATGAACCGCCTCGCCACCACCGCCTTGACCCTGCTGCTCGCCGCGGCCTCCGTGGGCGCCAGCGCCGCAGACACCCAGCTGGCCGGCTGCGCCGCCAAGCGCGAAAACATCCGCAGCGAATTGCGCCTGGCGCAGGAACAGGGCTTGGCCGACAAGGTCGCGGGCCTCACGCGCGCGCTCGACGAAGTCAACGCCCACTGCCGCGACAACACCCTGGTCGAACGCCACAACAAGAAAATCGTCAAGGCGCAGGCGAAGGTCAACCAGACGGAGCGTTCGCTGCGCCTGGCCCAGGAAGCGAATAAACAGCCGAAGAAGATCGCCAAGCTGGAAGGCAAGCTGGAAAAAGCCAGGGCCGATTTGGCGGCCCTGCAGGCGCAACAACCTTAAGTTTTATCACCCAATAGCTGATAAATGCTGGAAAAATCCAGCGCGCCTGATCCCGCCTTGCTGTGCAAACTATACAAATTGCGCGACAAGGCGCCCAGCGGCACACTCGCTCCGCTGGCCAGCGCGCTTTCCACGGCCAGCCCCAGGTCTTTCAGCATCAAATCGACGCCGAAGCCGCCCGTGTAGCCGCGCGATGCGGGCACGTTTTCGGCCACGCCGGGACACGGGTTGTACACGTCCAGGGTCCAGTTGCGACCCGAGCTTTTCGCCATCACGTCCGACACCACCTTCGGGTCCAGGCCATTGGCCACGCCCAGGCGGATCGCTTCGCTGGTGCCGATCATCAGTATCCCCAGCAGCATGTTGTTGCAGATCTTGACCGTCTGGCCGCAGCCCGAGCCGCCCGCGTGGAAAACCGCCTTGCCCATGACGTCCAGATAAGGCCGCGCCGCCGCCAGCGCGGATTCTTCGCCGCCCACCATGAAGGTCAGGGTGCCGTTGGTGGCGCCCGCCGTGCCGCCCGAGACGGGCGCGTCCAGCATGGGCAAGCCCTTCTCCTGCGCCGCGCGGCCCACCTGGCGCGCCGCCTCGGTGGAAATCGTCGAACAGTCGATCAGCAGGGTGCCGGGCCGCGCCTGCGCCAGAATGCCCGCGTCTCCAAGGTACGCGCCGAGAACATGCCGGCTGGCCGGCAGCATGGTGAAGACGATGTCGGCTTGGCCAATCGCAGCCGCCTGGTCATCGGACACCAGGCCGCCGCCGTCGGCGAATTGCCGCACGCTGGCGGGCACCAGGTCAAAACCCGTCACCGCATAGCCGGCCCGCACGAGGTTTTGCGCCATGGGCAAGCCCATGTTCCCCAGGCCGATGAAAACGATATTGGTCGCCATGGCAGCCCCTTATTTCATCGAGATGGTGGTATTGACGCCGCTGCCGCCATCGTCCGGGGCGAACCAGCGCGCCGTGACGGTCTTGGTCTGCGTCCAGAAGTACAAGGCTTGCTTGCCGTTCGGGCCCAGATCGCCCAGTTTCGACGCGCGCGACCCCGTAAAACTGAAATAGGCGACGGGCACGGGAATGGCCACGTTGATGCCCACCTGCCCCACGTCGATCTCGTTCTGGAACTTGCGCCCCGCCCAGCCGGACGATGTGAAGATCGAGGTGCCATTACCGTTCGGGTTGGCGTTGATGAAGGCGATGGCCTGGTCCAGCGTGTCCGTCTCGACCACGCACATGGCGGGGCCAAAGATTTCCTGCGTGTAGACGGAGTTCGATGCCGCCACCTTCGAAAAGATCGTCGGGCCCATGAAGTTGCCGCCCTCATAGCCGGCCACCTTGTGACCGCGGCCATCGAGCAGCAGCTGCGCGCCTTCGTCCACGCCCGCCTGTATCAATTTTTCCGCCCGCTGCATGGCCGCTTTCGACACCATCGGCCCCAGGTCGGCATCGCGGTCGCTGCCCGGCCCCACTTTCAGCGCTTGCGAGCGGGCGACGATTTCCGGCAGCCAGGAGCGCGCCTCGCCCACCAGCACCACGACGGAATTGGCCATGCAGCGCTGGCCGGCCGCGCCGAACGCCGCGCCGATCAGGTTATTGATCGCCTGCTCCTTGTTGGCGTCGGCCAGCACGACGCAATGGTTTTTCGCGCCCATCATCGATTGCGCGCGCTTGCCCGATTCGCTGGCGCGGCGGTACACATGCGTGCCCACATGGGTGGAGCCGATGAAGGAAACGGCCTTGATGTCGGGATGGTCGCACAGCATGTTGACGACGTCGGCGCCGCCATGCACGACGTTCAGCACGCCGGCCGGCAAGCCCGCCTGGTACATCAGTTCGACCAGGTACATCGACGAGGACGGATCCTGCTCCGACGGTTTCAGCACAAACGTATTGCCGCAGGCGATGGCGATGGGGAACATGAAGCACGGCAGCATGACGGGGAAATTGAAGGCCGTGATGCCGGCGCCCACACCAAGCGGCTGGTAGATATTGTAGACATCGACGCCGGTGGCCGCGTTTTCCGCGATCTCGCCCAGCTGCAGGGTGGCAATCGAGCACGCGTGTTCCACCACTTCCAGGCCGCGCATCACCTCCCCTTCCGCGTCCGGCAAGGTCTTGCCGTGTTCGCGCGTGATCAGTTCGGCCAAAGTACCGATGTTTTCACGGATCAGGTGCTGGTACTTGAGCATGATGCGCATGCGCGCGGCCAGCGGGGTATTCCGCCAGGTTTTAAACGCTTCCTTGGCCGTGGCGACGGCCAGGTTGACTTCGTCCGGCGTGGAAAACGGCACCTTGGCGACGATTTCCTGTGTGGCCGGGTTGATGACGTCACGCCATTCCGTGCTGGTCGAAGCGTGGTGCTTGCCGGCGATGTGCAGGGGGATGGCGGGGATTTGGGTGAGGGCTTGGTTCATGTAAGGCTCCATTAATTCGATACGCGAAAGTCGCGTCACAGCGGCGGAAATCTGGGGTCAGACCCAGCGGGTCTGACCCCGGCACTCTGCTGATCCGCCGAAAATTATTTCTTGACCAGGTTGCACGCCGCCGCATCCATAGTCTTGAACGCCTGGTCGGCAGGGATGGTCGACAGCACTTTCAGGTAATCCCACGCGCCTTTCGATTCGGCCGGGGTTTTCACCTGCACCAGGTACATGTCGTGGATGACGCGGCCATCGGGGCGGATCGAGGCGTTGTTCATGACGGCATCCTTGATCGGCAGCTCGCGCATTTTCTGGGCGACGATCTTCGAATCGTCGCTTTTGGCCGCCGCCACCGATTTCAGGTAGTGGTAGACACTGGAATACACGCCCGCCTGCACCATGGTCGGCTTGGCGCCCTTGTTGAGCGCCTCGAAACGCTTGGCGAACGCGCGGCTGCGGTCGTCGTAATCCCAGTAAAAACCGTCCGCATAGACGAGGCCCTGTGCCGTTTCCAGCCCCAGCGCGTGCACGTCGGACAGGAACACGAGCAAGGCGGCCAGGCGCTGGTCCTTGCCGCTGCCGATACGGAATTCGCGCGCCTGCTTGATGGCGGAGACGGTGTCCGCCCCACCATTGGCCAGGCCGATCACCTGCGCTTTCGAGCCTTGCGCCTGCACCAGGAAGGACGAGAAATCGGACGCGTTGAGCGGATGGCGCACGGCGCCCAGCACCGTGCCGCCATTGCGCTTGACGACGTCGCTGGCGTCTTTTTCCAGCGAGTGGCCGAACGCGTAATCGACGGTGACGAAATACCACGACTTTTGTCCCAGTTTCGTCAATGCCGCCGCCGTGCCGGCCGCCTGCGAATACGTGTCGAACATCCAGTGGAAGCCGTTCGGCGAGCAGTCTTCATTGGTCAACCGACCCGTGGCCGGGCCGCTGAACATGGCGATGCCGCCCTTCTCTTTCATCAGCTTTTGCACGGACAGGGCCACCGAGGAATTGGTCAGATCGGCGATGGCGTCGACCTTGTCGCGGTCTATCCATTCGCGCGCCTTGGAGGCGGCGATGTCGGCCTTGTTCAAGTGGTCGGCCGAGACGATTTCGATCTTCATGCCCTTGCATTCGGCCTTCAGACAATCCTCGACGGCCATCTGGCTGGCGACGACGGAGCCGCGCCCGCCCATGGCCGAATAGGGGCCGGACATGTCGGTCAGGATGCCGACCTTGACGACGCCATCGGAAATCTGCGCCTGCGCGCCAAAGGACAGGGTAAGCGCCAGCGCGCCCATGGCCAGAACGGTTTTTTTCATGCGTGTCTCCTGAGGGGTGGGGGTTTTTCTTATATGTATATCTGCATTCTGCATGTGTAAAAATATGCACTCAAGTGAAATTAATGCATAATTCCTTTGCAAAAATGCACAGAGAGGATCAGCCATGCTCGATTGGGACAATGTACGGGTCTTCCTGGAACTGACGCGCAGCGCCGGCCTCGTCGATGCGGCGAAAAAGCTGGGCATCGACCATTCCACCGTGTCGCGGCGCATGCGCAAGTTCGAGGAGCAGGTGGGCACGCAGCTGTTCGACCGCAACTACGTGGGCTACCAGCTGACGCCAGAAGGCCACCGCCTGATGGAATACGCGGAAACCATGGAAAGCACGGTGTTTGCCGCCACCGAAGAACTGGGCGAACACAACCGGCTGCTGTCAGGCCAGGTGCGCCTGGGCGCCACGGAAGGCTTCGGCGCCATCGTGCTGGCGCCCCACCTGGCGCAGTTTTGCGGGCGCTATCCACACATCAGCGTGGACCTGATCGCCGTACCCCGCTTCGTCAGCCTGTCCAAGCGAGAGGCGGACGTGGCCATTTCCATCGAGCGCCCCCTGTCCGGCCCGTACGTGGTGACGAAACTGTCCGACTACCGGCTGAAACTGTACGCCACGCCGGCCTACCTGGCGCGCCACGCGCCGATCACCAGCGTGGCGCAACTGGCGCAGCACCCGATCATCGGCTATGTGGACGATCTGGTCTTCAGTTCGGAACTGCGCTACATGGACAACGTGGCGCCCGATTCCCTGCGCGCGTTTCGCAGCACCAGCGTGATCGCCCAGTACCACGCGGCGCGCGCGGGCCAGGCGCTGGCGATCCTGCCCTGCTTCGTGGCCCAGCAATCGAACGAACTGGTGCCCGTGCTCGACGGCGAGATCGACCTGCTGCGCGCCTTCTGGATGGTCTCGCCTAGTGAGCGGCGCAATATCGCCCGGGTCAGCGCCCTGTGGAACTACCTGCGCAGCGCCATCGAATTGAATCACGCCTACCTGATGGGCGAAACAGCCGTGCCCAGCTGGCCAGCTTGAGCACGCTGCGGCGCGCTACACTGTCGACACATACTAATAAGGAGAACGCCATGCTGATGGATGCGAACCAGGCCGTACTGCTCATTGTCGACCTGCAAGGCCGCTTGATGCCGGCCATCCACGATGCGGGCCTGGTGCTGGCGCAAAACCTGCGCCTGGCAAAGATTGCCCGCCTGCTCGACGTGCCCGTGCTGGGCACGGAACAGAACCGGCAAGGGCTTGGGCCGAACGTGGAAGAGATCGCCGCCCTGTGCGAACGGACCTTGCACAAGACGCATTTCGGCGCCTGTTTTGATGGCTTGCAGGAGATGCTGCCGCCAGGGCGCAAACAGATCGTCGTCACGGGGTGCGAAGCCCATGTGTGCATGCTGCAGACGGCCATCGGCTTGCTGGAACTGGGCTACGAGGTCATCATCGCCATCGATGCCGTCGGTTCGCGCCAGGGGGCCAGCCGCGACGCGGCGCTGGCCCGCCTGGGCAAGCTCGGCGCTCATCTGGTGACGGTGGAGATGCTGGCCTTTGAATGGTTGCGCGACTGCAAGCATCCGCGTTTCCGCGAGGTATTGACGCTGATTAAATAGAAAGCAGGTTTAAGCCAGATCAAGTCCATCGGCCATTCATTTGCTAGCTTGGTAACAGCGCCGCCATTCCGAGCGGCGCGCCGTCCACATCAGCAAGGGAGCCATCATGGCCTACATCCTGCGGGGCAAGCTGTGCGGCTTGATCTGTGCCGAGTGTCCTGAAGCCTTATCCCACGTCATCGTGCGCCTGTACCGGCCGCGCGAGTCGCAAAACGTCACGGCGCTGGCCATGGCCAGCGCCAAGGAAACCTTCGCCATCCTCACCGACGAAGAGGTGCAGGCGAAGGCGCCTTTCCTGCTGGCCGAAGCACGCACGGATGACGACGGCAATTACAGTTTCACTTTGGACGACGATTATCAGGGTGAGGCCGTCGAAGTCGACGTCCTGTGCCCTACCGTGCCGCAATTGAACCCGGGGCCGAAAGACCCGGTGCCGCTGCAGTTTTCCATCACCACCATCCAGCCCCGCTGGCGCCAGGTAGAGAACGACTTCCTCGCCATCTGGGACTATTGCCTGCCGCAACGCTTCTGGTGCCTGGTGCGCGCCCGCTTCGGCGCCTGGACCATCTGCGGCCGATTGCGCACTTGCGAGGCTCCCCACGCGCCGATCGCCGGCGCAACAGTGCGGGCCTTCGACGCAGACTGGCTGCAGGACGATGCGCTCGGTGTTGCGGTGACGGACGCCAGTGGGCGCTTCCGCATCGATTACCTGACGTCGGATTTTACATTGACGCCTTTCTCTCCGTTCATCAACGTGGAGTTCGCCAGCGGCCCCGACGTGTATTTCACGGCGCAGCTGGGCAGCGTCAGCATTCTGTCGGAAACGCAGGCCAACGGCCGCCAGCCGGGTCGCGAAAACGTGGGTCACTGTTTCTGCGTGGAATTGTGCTCGAAGGAAGTCTTGCCGCCCGACGTGGAAGGCGTGCCCCACTGGCAGCAAGTGGAAATCTTCGACATCCACCCGTTCCCCTCGCTGGCCGGCTTTTCCCCGCAAGGCTATGCGGGCGGCCCCGGCGCCTCGTATGTATTCGCCGGCGGTGTCACCCTGAAGGGCAATTGCCCGCTGCGCAACAGCGCCATTCCCGCCAACCCGCTTGAATACCGCTTTCTCATCGGCGAATGGTCCTGGCCGGGCGGCAGCGACGACCCGACAGCCATCCCCCCGGTGGCGCCCGCCAGCCTGGCGCCGTTGACGCAAGTGCTCGGCACACACGTCGGCTATGTGTTTTATACGAATGGATTGGGCCTCGGCGATTCGGCGCCCGTCATCATCGATGCGGGCGACTTGAAACCGGGCGGCTGGATACGGGTGGACGGCAAGCCCGTCACCGTGGACATGCGCGACGGCACGACGGCCGTCGTCAATGTGGCGCCCAACATCTTCCTGCGCACGTTCGACTTGCTGACCGTAAATACGCCAGCCATCACCAGCCTGCACCCGGCCAAGTTGCCGGGCGGCTTGCCCATCCTCGACGCGGGCCGCAGCCTGAGCGCGGCCGAAAGCGAACCGATACGCCGCTACCGCCTGGGCTTCGAGGTGCGCGACGGCATCAGCCTGGCGCTGGTGGCCACGGACGGGCTCGATTCCATCGTCTTCGACAACTCGCCCGTGATCGTGGCGCTGGACCTGGAAGAGCTGCGCAGCAATGCCTGCAATCCCATCGCGGGCGGCCTCGTGCATATCCTGTACACGATCGATCACCCGCATCTGCGCTTTTTCAATATCACGATTTCCAACAACAACGGCATCACGCACCCGCCGCCACCGCTGCCGGCCGCCAGCTTCACGCCGCCGCCACCACCGAGCGATTATCTGTTCCGCGGCGGCACGGGCGGGCCGCATTTATCGGGCAACAACGGCGGCTTCCCCGTCAACGTGGCGCTCGATCCGCCGTGTGCCTACCGGGTGGCCATCGGGTGGCAGACACGGCATTACCTGGCGTCGTCGCACAGCATCGACAGGCTGTACTGCAAGTAGGGGCTGCATCAGAAATAGCGCACCCAGGCCTGTGTTGAGGTGCGCTTGTAATTGGCGAACGCGCGGCAAGGGAAATACAGCACGGGCATCAGCGCCAGCGCAATCAGCCAGACTTGCCAGATGTGCTCGACGCCATAACGGTCGCCATGGTTGGCGCCCAGCACGGCAGTCAAGGTGATGCCGATGGCCAGCAGCAGATACAGGTGCAGCAGATAGTAAAACATGGGCGCGCCGCCAAAGGTGGCGCAGGCCCGCGTAAACCAGTTATCGACGCTTTCCAGCCAGGCCATGCCCAGCAAGCCCAGGCCCAGGGTGAACAGCAAAAAGTCCAGCGATGGCGGGTACTTGGTGAAGTTCAGCACGCTCATCGCCGTGCGCAAGGCCGTGTCGCCGGCCACCCACGGCAGGGTTTCGCCATAGAGATTGAAACCGCGCAGCACGGCCAGCAGCAGCAAGCTGCCCGCGCCCAGCGCCAGCAGCAGGCGACGGCGTCCTTCGGCGGACAGCCCGCACGCATACAGGGGCCCGGCTGCATAGCCGAGCACGATCACGCCTATCCATGGCAGCAGCGGATAGCTGACCTTGATTTTCATGGCGCCATCAGCCACCAGGTAACCGCGTTGCAGCAATACCGTCAGCAGATAGTAGCCAAGGCTGCCCTCTTCCGCGTGCAGCCAGGTAAACAAATGCTGGCCGGCGATGATCGCCACGCCCAGCACGACCAGCACTTTCAACGGCAGCTTGTGCAGCACGGCCAGCGCCATCATGGCCAGGCCGATGACCCAGATCACCTGCAGATACAGGATCGCCGGCGTGAAAGTGCCCATCCAGGCAAAGTTGACGAACACCAGTTCCAGCACGACCAGCAACAAGCCCCGCTTGAACAGGAAACCGGTAGCGCTGCGCGGACCGGCGGCCGGATGCGCGTACAGCCAGGCGGACAAGCCCGTCAAAAAGACAAACATGGGTGCGCACACGTGGGCGGCCAGGCGCGTGAAGAATAGTGCCGGATCGACGTGGGCCGCATCCATCGGGTCGCTGACCTGGTGATGCAGAAAGAACGTTTCGCGCACATGGTCGAACAGCATGATCAGCATGACGAGGCCGCGCATGACGTCGATGACGGCGATGCGGGTGCGCAGGGTGGCGGGGAAAGTCAGGGAGGCAGTCATTGGTTGATGTAAAAACTTTAGTGAGTCGACAGTGTTATTTCAGCCCACAGGCAAAAACTGGGGTCAGACCCGGCGGGTCTGACCCCGGCTCTACGCTGCTGGGTTCGAACAATTCTGTGGCATGTACAGAGTGCCACCGTTAAAACCTGTAATGCGCATTCAACGTCACCGCACGCTCCGCCCCCGGCGCGACCCACAGCTGGCTATACGAACTCGCATAATAGCTGCGGTTGAACAGGTTTTCCACGTTCAGGGCAAGGCGCAGTTTGGCGTTGGGAGAATACGACGCCAGCAGCTTGGCCGTCGTATAGGCCGGCAGGGTAAAGCTGCTGCTGACTGCCACGTCGCCCAGGCGCTCGCCCACGTATTGCAGGCCGCCGCCCACGCTGGCCGTGCCCGTACCCAGCGCGAATTGCTGCGTGGCCAGCAGGTTGGCGCTGTGGCGCGGCACGTTGGCGAAGCGGCTGCCCGTCACGATCGTATTGTCGCCGCGCGTGACGGTGGCGTCCGTATATGCATAGGCGCCCGAGACGCGCAAGCCGCGCGCCACTTCGCCCGACACGTCGAGTTCCAGGCCCCGGCTGCCCACCTCGCCCGCCGCGATGGCGAAGTCCGTGTTGACGGGATTGGTCGTCAGCACATTGCTCTTGCGGATGTCGTACACGGCCACGGTGCCCGTCAGCTTGCCCATTTCCAGCTTCGCGCCCAGTTCATACGAGCGGCTTCGCTCAGCCGGGAAAGCCTGGTTGGCGATGCTGATGCCGCTGTTGGGCCGGAAGCCCTTGGCCGCGCTCGCATACAGCGACCACGCCTTCGACGGCTGGTAGACGAGGCCCGCGCGCGGGCTGGTGGCCGACAGCGACTGGCGGTTGCTCACGTTCAGGCGATTGTTCGACACGTCCTGCGTGTACGTATCGTGGCGCACGCCGACCAGCGCCTTCCATTGCGCGCCCAGGTCGACCTGGTCCTGCGCATACAGGCCACGCGACTTTTGTCCTTCCTGCGTGTCGATGGACAGGGCCAGCGGAGCGGCCTTGCCGCCATACACGGGATTGAAAATATCGATGGCATAGGCATTCGCGGCCGAAGGATTGCGGCGCAGCTGCACCCGATGGTCATCGAAGTGATAGGCATCGACGCCGGCCAGCACTTCATGCGCCAGCGCACCCGTCCTGAACTTGCCCAGCACTTCAACGCGTGCCGATACATCGGTGGACGAGAAATCGCGGTGGCGGCGCTGGCGGTTCAGGGTGCGGCCATCGGCCAGCAGCTTGCTCGCCTCAGACGAATAACCGCTCAATTCGCTGTCGCGGTAGGACGCACCCGCCTGCACCGTCCAGTCATCGGACAGCGCGTGGTGGATAAACAGCTGCTGCCCCAGCGACTTGACCGTCATCGGGCCGTCGCCCGGTTCGCCCAGGAAGCGCGACACTGGCACGGCCCCCAGCTTGCCATTCACGGCGACGACGCCGCGGTCGAACGGCGCGCGCTGCCGCACGGCTTCGATTTCATACGACACGGTCGTGTGCTCGCCCACCAGCCAGAGGAAGGACGGAGAAAACAGGCTGCGCTCGACTTTCACCGTATCGCGGAAGCTGTGCCCTTCCTCATGCGCGGCGTTCAGGCGGTAGGCGATGGTGTCGCTCAAGGGTCCCGTCAAATCCAGCGCGGCGCGGCGCGTGCTGAAACTGCCGAGTGACATATCGGCGCTGTATTCAGGCGCGAACTTCGGCTTTTTCGTCGTGATATTGACCGTGCCGCCCGGCTCGCCCCGGCCATACAGGGCCGACGCGGGACCTTTCAGCACTTCGATGGCCTGCGTATTGCCGCCGTCGCGCATGCCGTTGTAGCCGCGGCTGGAACTGAAACCGTTGACCATGTAGTCGGAACCGAAATTCGGATCGCCCGTGAAACCGCGCATGGCGTAGCTGTCCCACAGGCCGCCCAGCGGGCTTTGTTTTGCAATACCGCTGGCCAGGTCCAGGGCGCCAGCCAGGGTCGTCACGCCAGCGTCGCGCAGCAGGTCGCCGGTCAGCACGCGCACGCTTTGCGGCAAGTCCATCAGCAAGGCATCCGTCTTGGTGGCTCCCGTGGCGGACAAGCTGCGGTAATGCTGGCGCTCGGCCTTGACGGTGACGACATCATCGGCCTGCGCACCATCGACTGCCAGTGACCAGGGACTGGCGGCGGCCAGCAAAAGCGCCACGGGGCGGTGTAAAAACACGGACATGGGATTCCTGATGAGGGCGCAAATCAATGCAATAAGCTTGCATTATAAATGATAATAGATTCTCATTAATGTATTTTTGAACGATACTCGGCCCATATCTGTCCTGCTGGCGGACGTGGACGATGAAACGCCCGCTTGTTTCCCGCGCGCTCAAGCGTTAATATGCAAGCATTAACTTGCATATTAAGGAGTCGGGCATGCGTGAAAATCTGGAAAAACTGCTGGCGCAGGGGCGCGACAACGCCCTGCTGCGCTTTGGCCTGGGCGATGCCTGCCTGAAAGACCAAGACGCCGAGCAAGCAGCCCTGCACCTGGCGCAAGCCACCGTGCAGCAGCCCAGCTATTCCGCCGCCTGGAAACTGCTGGGCAAGGCCTTGCATCAGCTGGGCCGCCCGGACGAAGCGCAAGCCGCCTGGAGCACGGGCGTGAGCGTGGCCCAGCAGCAAGGCGACTTGCAAGCCGTCAAGGAAATGACGGTATTTCTGAAACGCCTGCACAAACAGCGGCAGGCGGCAGGGTAAAAGGCTTAATGCGCGTGCGCCGCGCCTTTGGCTTCGGTTGGTAACGCCACGCCCCGTTCTTTCGCCAGCTTCTTGGCCAGCAAGCCGCCCGCTTCGGCCGCATACGCGCGGCAGGCGTTGGCGTCGATCAGGGGATTGTCCGTTCCGCTGCGCCTGGCGGCCTTGCCCAGCACGTCCGTCGTGCCCGGATGCACGGGGATGATGATGTCGCATGGCAAGGCGGCCACCTTGGCGATGCTCGCTTCGAACGAGGCCGAAATATCGGGCGTGCCGCCTTGGCCCGCGCCTTTGCCCGTATAGCGGAAATCGCCGCTCGAATACGGGTTCAGGCTATCCGCATACACGACGTCCAGGCAGCGCTGGCCTTCGCACGACGTCCACGTCCACGTCGTGCCGCCTGGCGTGTGGCCCGGCGTCATGTGGGCAGTCAAGGACAACGGTCCTACCTTGACGGTATCGCCCTCGCCCACCAGGCTGACCTTGCGCACCTTGGCGACGTGCACGACGGGATCGGCCTGGTACTGCGGATCGTCCTTGCCGTTGGTGCCGCTTTGCAGCACGGGGGCGGCGGCCGCGCTGGCCATCACGGTGGCGCCGCTGGCCCGCTGCAGCGCGGCAATGCCGCCCGCATGGTCCCAATGGGCATGCGAATTGAGGATGTATTTCACATCCTCGATGCGAAAGCCCAGCGCCTTGATGTTTGCGATGATCAAGGGCGCCGATTGCGGCAGCGCACCGTCGAGCAGGATATGGCCCTGCGGACTCGTCACCAGCACGGCGGACAGACCGGCCGTGCCCACATACCAGGTATTGCCAAAGACGTTGAACGGCTTGACGGGCGCGTTCCATTCCTTGCAATTATCACAATTCACCGGTTTATCCTGCACAGTCGTCGGCGTCTTCGCCTGCACCGTACCAGCCGCCATGGTCGCAACCGTAGCCAGCATCAACTTCGCCAATAGTGTCATCTTCATCTCCAGAGTGTAAAAAGATGGGCGCCCGCACTGGCGCGCCCGGGGGGGGGGTATCAATGCATGCGGCCGGTCCTGTCGGCCAGGGTGTCGCGGATGTGTCCGGCGTCGAGCGAGCGCCGCTGCGCGCCGGCGGCGTCCAGCAGCACCACGGTGACGTGCTTGCCGCCGCTGCGCATGCGCATGGTCAGGCAGCTGCCCGCCTCATGGCTGCTGCCCGTTTTCGACAGCACAATGTCCCAGCCTTTGCCACCGACCAGCGGGTTGGTGTTGTGCAAGGTGCGCAGCTTGCCATTGACGGCCACGCTCGCTTGCGGGTGGCTGGTGATGCGCGCGATGTCCGGATAGCGCGCGGCCGCCGCGACGATCTTTGCCACCTCGCTGGCCGTGGACGTATTCGCGGGCGAACTGCCGTCGGGGTCCGTCAGCGAGGTGCGCCTCAAGCCCAGGTGGCGGATCTTTGCTTGCAAGGCGTCATTAAAAGCCGCGCTGCCGCCCGGATAGGTGCGCGCCAGCGCGGCGGCGGCGCGGTTTTCAGACGGCAGCAGCGCCAGTTGCAACAGCGCGCCGCGCGACACGGCCACGCCATCGGCCAGCAGGCTGTGGCGCTGCAAGGATGCATCGCCATCGGCGCGCACGATGCGCACTTGCTCTTCCTTATCCTGCCCTGCGTCGAGCACCACCATGGCCGTCATCAGCTTGGTGATCGAGGCGATCGGCACGACGGCGTCCGCGTCTTTCGCCATCAGCACCTTGCCGCTGGCGTCATCGAACACCAGCATGTGTTTCGCGCTGACGGGCAAGTCCAGCATGCCGGCGGCGGCCTCGGCAAGGATCTCGCCGCTGACTTCGGGCTTGCCCTGCGTCTGCAGCAGCAAGGTGGCGCAGGCCAGCAGCAAGGCGGGCACGGCCATCTTCCAGCTGCCGCTGTCCAGGCCGGGCGCCATCAGGCGTTCTATGCGTGTGAGCAATGCCCCGCCCCGGGCCGACATCAGCAAACCGGAATGGTTTGGCGCGGCCGTCTGCAAGGACAGCGCATGCAGGGCCGTGGCCAGCTGCTGCGGATCTTTTAGCGCTTGCGCGGCCAGGGCGTCGGCCACCTGTTCCCGTTCGGCCCGCATGCGCGCCGACAGCCACCAGACGACGGGGTGAAAAAACAGCAGCGCCTCGGCCACGCTTTGCAACAGATTGACCAGGTAATCCCAGCGCCGCACGTGCGCCAGCTCATGCGCCAGCAGCGCTTCGAGCAAGGCGACGGGCATGCCGCTCAGCAAGGCGGCCGGCAGCAGGACGACGGGGCGCCAGAAGCCCACGGTGACGGGACTGGCCAGCCCAGCGTGCAGCTTCAGCGGCGGCCGCCCGTGCAAGCCCATGCGCTGCGCCAGCGCATCGAGGCGCGCCTGCCAGATGGCGGGTGCGGCCACCGCCTGGCGGCGCAGCTTGCCGACCCAGGCCAGGCCCAGGCACAGCCGCAAGCTCATCAGGCCAACGCCGGCGCTCCAGGCCAGCACCAGGGCCGGCATCCACGCTTGCAGCGCGGCACGCCAGGCGGGCGGCGCGGCCATGGGCAGCTGGACCAGCGCTGTGCCGGACAGGAGCGAGAGCAGGTGGACGGTAGGAATGCACAAGCACAGCAGCAGCGCCAGCGCGCAAACGGCATAGCGCCAGCGCGCGCTGGCGTGGCGCAGCAGCCACAGCAGGACGGCGGACATTGCGCCGACGATCACGCCCTGCCAGACAAAATACAGCAAGACCCAGCCCAGCGCAGGGACAAGCTTGCCCAACTCAATGCCCAAGCTCGCGTCCAGGTTCATGGCGCCCCGCCGTCCTTGCTGCGCAGGATTTTTTCAATTTCCAGGCGTTCCGCATCGCTCACGTGCTCGCGCAGCGCCGTCAGCACGAGCGCCTTGCCGGAACCGGAAAACACCTTGCCGATCAAATCCTTGAGCAAGCTGGTCTGTAACTTTTCCTGCGCTTCGACGGCCGCATACAGCTGCGGCCGCTGGCTTTCATTTCGGCTCAGCAAGCCCTTGCCATGCATCAGCTGCAACTGGCGCAACACGGTGGCATAACTGGCGTCGGCACGCTCACCGGCCAAGGCGTCATACACGGCGCGCGCGTCGGACGGACCGCGTTGCCACAGGATGCGCAGCAGGTCCAGTTCGGCGGCCGTGGGATGGGGAGTGGAGGTATTTTTTAACATGCCGCCAGAATACCGATTCTAGAACTCAATGTCTAGAACTTTTTTTCTAGAATGCCTGGCGATGGTCCTAGAACTCGCGCAAGCGGTCGAACAGCTCCAGCAAGGCCGCCTCGTCGACCAGCGCCGGCCCCAGTTGCTGCGCCAGCTCGACCAGCAGTTCGGCCAGCACCGTATAGATTTCCTCACGCTCGACCGTCTCGATGATGCTGGCGCGCCGCTCGATCTTGTTGAATGCATCCACATAGGCGGTGACCATCGCTTCCAGCGCGGCGGCGGCCGCCGTCGCGTCAATGGCGGCATCGATGCCGCGCGTTACGGCCAGCATGTTCTTGTAGGCCAGCGCCGCCTTTTTCGCATACGCGGGGGAAATATGCTCGCGGCCATCCCAGTCGCGGAAGGGGTTGAGCAGGTTGTCCGCCAGCCATTCCGGCTTGCGCGCCTTGCTCACCGACAAGTCCAGTCCCAGCGCCGCCGCCCTCTTGTAGCCGGCCTTGACGGCCTTGGCCACATCGGCGGGCAAGCTGGTCAGCCATAAGGCCGACAACTGCGGCAATTGCGTGGCTGATGGAAACTCTTGCGCCGTGTAGCCGAACAGATCATAGGCGGTGAACATCCGCAGCTGGGTCAGCTGCGCCAGGCTGGCCATCTGCGACGCCAGCCCCGGCTTGCCCCAGATGCGCAAGGTCGTCAGATGGGGAAAGCGCTGCGCCACTTGCGCCAGGTCGACTTCCTTCATGCTGACCAGCGACAGGCCGCCCAGCTGGTCAAGACCGTGGAACGGCGGCAGCGTCTGCGTGCACTGCAGTGTCAGATGGCGGCCATCGGCGCCATCCTTGATGCGCAGCGCCGGCGACGGCGCGCCGCGCAACGCGAGCAGGCCCAGGCCTTCGTTCAAGACCAGGCTGGTAACGCCATCGGGCTGCAGGATCAGCCGGCTCACGCCGCTGCCGCTGAAATCGAGCGCATGCACCGTCGATGACTGCCAGTGCAGCTCATTGATGAAGGGATTGCCCTGGATAAACTCCATCAGAGCCTGCGTGCCATTGCTGGTCTCGATGGACATCAGGCAAGGCAGTTGCTCCAGCTCGGACACGTCGTCCAGCGCCTGCAAGATGCTGTCATCGATTTTCGTCGCGTCCTGGCGGAAGACCTGGCCGCCGACTGTTACTTCACGCTCGGCCGACGCGGCCTTGAACCGCTGGCGCCGCAACGGATCGATGCGCTCCCAGTTGCGCTGGCGCAGCACGCTGTCGCCCACGTTCCAGCCGCTGCGGTAGCTGTTGACTTCCACATCGACCAGCGGCGCGATATTGCCAACGAGAGTATGGCCAGGCGGCACGTTCGCCGTGGCATAGCAATGGTCGTGGCGATTATTCCAGAAGAAATAGTCGCACAGCAGCGGCCGCATGGCTTGCACGGCCGCCGCATCGGGCAAGGCGTCACCGGTCCAGTCCAGCTCCAGCACGGCAGCTACCGGCCTGGACGATGACGTATCCTTGATGCGGGTGATCTGGCAAGCCACGTACTGCTGCAGCTCCGTTGAAAACACACTGTAGATATCTCCGACATTTGCTAGCACTCTAATTTCCTTTTTAAATAGGGAGCTGTCCCGGCAGGGTGGGATGCGCCGTCTTCACGCTAAAATTCGCGCAGTGCATCGAACCGTTGCAGCAGCACCGCCTCATCGGCCAGCGCCACACCCCGTTCCCCCAACCGCCGCACCAGCGGCTCCAACAGGCCCGCCAGCGCCGTGCCGATCTCTTCGCGCTCCACCGTTTCGATTATGCGGGCGCGCCGATCGAGCTGATTGAACACGCCGACATAGGCGTCAATCATCGCACTGAGCACCTCGGCCACGCTGGCGGCGTCCATCGCCGCATCGATCGCGCGGGTGCCGGCCAACAGCTGTTTGTAGGCTTGCGCCGCCTTTTTCGCCTGGGTGGCGGAAATATTCGCACGGCCATCCCAGTCGCGGAAGGGATTGAGCAGGTTTTCAGCCAGCCATTCCGGCTTGCGCGGCTTGCTAATGCGCAGTTCCAGTCCCTGAGCCGCCGCCTGCCTGAAGTTGGCCTTGATGGCCTTGGCCGCGTCGTCCGGCAGGCTGTTCATCGACAAGGTGGCAAGCTGCGGCAATTGAGCGGCGGACGGAATATCGTCGGCGCCGTAGCCGAACAGATTGTCAGCGGTGAACGTCTGCAACTGTTTCAGTTGCGCGATGGCGGGCAGATGGGCAAGCATGCCCGGCTTGCCCCAGATACGCAACTGCCGCAGCCCAGGAAAGCGCTGCGCCAATGCGGCCAGGTCGAGTTCCCTCACCCCGACCAGCGACAAATCAGCGACCCGGTCGAGACCGGAGAACGGCGGCACGCCTTGCTCGCATTCCAGGGCCAGAAACTGCCCCTCATGGCCATCAATTATGCGCAGCCCGGGTGAAGGCGCCCCGCGCAAGGCCAGGGAATGCAGGACAGGATTGAGCTTCAGGCATGTGACGCCTGTCAGATCCACGTTCAGGCGCGCCAGATTGCTCTGGCTAAAATCGGGCTCGCTGACGGTGGACGATTGCCAGCTCAGTTCATGCAGGAAAGGATGCCGGGCAACATACTCCATCAGTTCAAGAGTGCCGTGGCGTGTGGCGAGGCGCATCAGCCGTGGCAGGCGGTCCAGCTCGGACAACTCGCTGACCGTTTGCAAGATGCTGTCGTCGATCCTGGACGTATATGGCGGCAATAATTGCCCGCCAACCATTACATCCTCGTCACCGACAGGCGCATTGAATTGCCGTTGTCTCGCTTCATCGACAAGCTGGCGCCTGGAAACATATTCATTAAGCACATCGGCAACATTCGCTGGCACTCTGCATCCTTTCAACAATACCTGACGGTCGAATGTTGAAAGATAGCAAAAATGACAGCGCAGCGTCGTCCTGTTCAGTTCGTGTGCAGCTTGTGGTGCATGCGGCGCAGGCCCAGCCACACGGCGGCTGCCACGAATGGCACCAGGGCGCCGACGAGGATTTCCGGATTCACGGGCAAGCCCATCACCTTGGCCGCCTTGCCCGTGTAGCTGAACAGCCCGATCACGTAATAGGAAATGGCGGCAACCGACAAGCCTTCCACCGCCTGCTGCAGTTGCAGCTGCTGCGCGGCGCGGGCGTTCATCGATTGCAGGATTTGCCGGTTTTGCAATTCCTGCACGATGCCCACGCGCGTGCGCAGCAAGTCATTCGTGTTGGCAATACGCTGCGCCATCGCTTCCTGCCGGCTGGCCATCGCTTCGCACGTATTCATGGCCGGTGTCAGGCGGCGATCCATGAATTCCTCAACCGTCGGGATGCCTTCGATACGCACCTCGCGCAACTCGTCGATGCGCGCTTTCACGAGGCCCATGTAGGCTTTCGAAGCGGAAAAACGGTAGCTATTGTCGAGCGACAGCTTTTCAATGCGGGCCGCCAGTCGCGTGATGCGGTCGAGCAAGGCTTGCTCGGAGACACCGTCGTCGCTCTTGGCCAGGCCTGGCGCGTCGTCCGTATCGACCATGGCGGCGGCCAGGGTGGCCAGTTCGTTTTCGATGGCGTTCAACGATGGCGCCGCCTGCATGGCGTAAGGCAAGCCCAGCAAGGCCATCATGCGGTAGGTTTCGATTTCCAGCACGCGCTGCACCAAACGGCCCGACTGCTGCGAGCGCATGCCCGCGTCGCGGATGACGAAACGGCTGAAGCCGTCGGACTGGATCGTGAAATCCGTCCACAATTCGCCGCCCTGCAGCACCTTGCTGCCGGCCAGGGTATTGCCCTCGAACACGCGCGACAAGCCCTGCATGAAGATTTCGGCCGGTTCCGTCGCCTGCTCCAGCACCACGTGGGCCGCCACCATCAGCTTGCCCTTCAAGCCCACCAGCCACTGCTGCGGCAACTGTTCCAGGGGCATGCGCTCGAACGCCTGCTCCAGAGGCAAGGCGGCACCAGGATGCTCGGCGAAGGTAAACGTGGCAAATTCCGTGTGGCATTCCCATTTCAGGCGGAAGCGGCCAAAGTCATAATAAAAATACTTGGCTTCGGCGGCGGGCGGCGTGACGCCGAAATGCGTGCACAGGGCCGCCAGGGTGGCGTGCTGGGCCGCCATATTCGACGCACCGGACGCCACACTGTCATCTTTATACACGGCCAGATGGGTGATCAGCTCGGGGGCGTCGAGCTGCAAAAACGGCCGCGAGTGGATTTCCGCAGCCAGCGGCACGCGCAAGGCGTGGTTCAAACTGGAGTTAATCAAGTGCATGATAGCCAAAGGTAAAGTTGCAAAACTGCTTAGACCCGCGCGGGTCTGATTGTCACAGTGTAACAAAGCAGGAAGCATGCCTACCTTTCCAAACTTCGCTCATGCCGTTTTGGCAACGCCCATCGCACCCTGTTCCGCCTCCTGGCGGCTGCCCAGCCACCAGAACGCGGCGGCCAGCACCACGGCCGAAGCCTGTCCCAGTGCCAGCTTGAACGCACTGTCGAACAGCAACGGTGCGACAAAACCGGACACCAGCGCAAACACCAGCATTTGCACGAAGTTTTGCAGGGACGCGGCCAGGCCCCGCATCTGCGGGAAAATGTCAAGCGTCGACATGGTCATGCCCGGCAAAGCCAGCGACATGCCGAACGCGTACAGCATCACGGGCACGACGGCGAACGGGATGCTGGCCGCAAACCAGTGGTTGTATGCAATATTGAGCGCACCCGTGGCCGCCATGGCCAGCAAGCCCCAGCGCACCAGCACGGCGCTTTTCACGGCATGCGCCAGCTTGCCCGACAGCGCCGAGCCGCCCACCAGGCCGGCCACCATGGGGATGAACATCCAGCCGAAGGCCGTTTCCGGCAGATGCAGCAGTTCCAGAATAAAATGCGGGGCGGACGCGATGTACAGGGCGAAGCCGCCAAAGGCGAAGGCCACGGCCAGCGAACGCAGCAGGAACGCCCGGTGGCGCAAGGCCAGCCAGTAATTGCGCGCGATATTGCCTGGGTGGAAAGGCTGGCGCTGCTCGACTGCCAAACTTTCCGGCAAGCCTTTCAGGCAGGCCAGCGCCAGCAGCACCGTGACGGCAAAGGTGAACACAAACGTCGACTGCCAGCCGTAGGCCACGTGCAGCCAGCCGCCGATGATGGGCGCGATGGCTGGCGCGATGCCGAACACCATCATGATATTGGCCAGCATCTTTTGCGCGGCCGCGCCCGACAAGCTGTCGCGCACGATGGCTTGGCCGATGACCCTGCCCGCCCCCGCCGAGGCGCCTTGCATGCCGCGGAAGAACAGCAGCCAGCCAAAGCTGGGCGCGAACGCGGCGCCGATGGAGCCGACGGCAAAGAGCAGCAGCGAAGCGAGAATCACGGGACGGCGGCCGAACGAGTCGGACAAGGTGCCATAAAACAAGGTCATGAAGGCATAGGCGGCCAGGTAGACGCTCAGGGTCTGCTGCACCAGCACGCTGCTGACATCGAAATGCGTGCCGATTGCGGGAAACGACGGCAAGAAGGTATCGGTGGCGAACGGGCCCAGCATGGCCAGCCCGGCCAGCACCAGGGTCAGGTTGCGGGCCTTCATGCAAGCTCCTGCGCAACATGCTGGCGGCGCAAGCCGTCGAGGGCCGCCAGCGAGAAGGCGGCAATGTGCCGGGCGATATCGGCGATACCCGCCTCGTCATAGGTGATTTCCGGCACCACCAGTTCATGCACGATGCGCGAACGGGCATAGAACACCACCTGGCCAATCACGCTGAACACGCATTTCTGCACCACATCGGCGGGCATGGCCGGCCCCACCACGCCACGGATCAAGCGAGTGAACAGCGCATGCTGCGGGCGCACATTGCGCTCGGCCAGCTTGTGGATGGCGGCCGTCGGCTCGATCAGTTCGCGCGCCACCAGGCGGCTGAACAGGGACGCGGAACCGGAGCGCAGCATGTCGGAGACGAGCGCTTCTATGGCCAGGCGCAACTGTTCCACGGGCGGCAGCTGCGCCTGCGCGCTGGCGGCGGCCACGTCCGCAGCCGAGGCCTGCGCCAGCTCGCGCGCATAATCAAAAGCGGCCAGGTACAGCTCTTCCTTGCCATGAAAATAGTAATTGACCATCGCCACGTTGACGTGGGCCGCCTCGCAGATCCTGCGCACGGACGCGAGCTTGTAGCCCTCATCGGCAAACAGCTGGACCGCCGCCTGCAGGATGCGCGCGCGCGCCGGTTCGCTTTCTCTTTCGTTTCCCTTGTCTTGCGTCATGCCATTCCCATTATTTAAACAGATGTTTAATATTGTGCGGAATTATATCAAACAACCGTTTAACTTTCAGGCGGGCGCAAAAAAGCCCGGCGAACCGGGCTTCTGGCCAGAATGATGGCGATCAGTGCTTCATGGCAGGCATCGGGGCCGAAGTGGCGCCCAGCGGACGGGCCACGGCATTGACTTCGATGGTTACACGGTGCTTGTCCTCGCCTTCAACGACGAGGGTCAGCGGGATCTTGTCGCCCGCCTTCACCTGCCCTTTCAGGTCCAGCAGCATCACGTGGTAGCCGCCCGGCTTCAGCTCGACGGCTTTGCCGGCTGGCAAGGCGATTTCCTTGACCTGGCGCATGCGCATCATATTGTCCGTCATGCTCATTTCATGGATTTCCGCCACGCCGGCCACGGGAGAACGCACTTCCAGCAGGCGCATGGCTTTCGGCGCCGTGATCTGCATGAAGGCACCCGTGGCTTTTTGCTGCGGCACGGTGGCGCGCACCCACGGGTCGGAAATCTGCACGCTGGTTTGTGCGATGGCGGAGAAGGACAGCACGGTCAGGGCCGTGGCCAGCAGGGTTTTCAAATGGGTCATGATTATTTCCTCGGTATGGTTATAAGGTGTATTTCGATTTCATCAGGGTCTTGATATCCTGCACGCACTCGTCGCCCGTCAACTGGTGCTTCAAGCCCAGGCGCATGCGTCCCTCGGCATCGAGCACATAGCTGATGGCCGTGTGATCCATCGTGTACGAGCTGCCGCTCGGCACTCTGCGGTAGAAGACCTTGTAATTGAAGGCCGTCTGCGCCGTGTTCTTCGGGTCCGTGCGCAAGCCGAGGAAGCTGGGGTCGAAGGCGCGCATGTATTCGCCCAGCAACTCGGGTGTGTCGCGCTCGGGGTCGATGCTGATGAAGATTACCTGCAATTTATCGCCATCGGCGCCCAGTTTCTGGCGGATTTCCAGCGCGCGCGACAGGGCTGTCGGGCACACGTCCGGGCATTGCGTGAATCCAAAGAAGACCATCACATATTTGCCCTTGAAATCGGCCAGGGTGTAGACCTTGCCGTCGGGGCCGCTCAACTTGAAGTCGGGCTTGTAATCGCCTCCCGTCAGGTCGAGGCCGTTGTAATGGGGTTTCGGCGCTGGTTCGCAAGCGGCAAGCGTAAGCAATCCCGCCGTACCGGCGAGAAGGAAAAGACGACGTTTCATGGCATTCTGGCCCGAGGGGCGTAGTGGATACGGTTAAGACGTGGAAGGCGTGACTGGGTGTTCAGGCAGCTGAAGGGGGACCGCGCGGGCTGGCGGCCAGCCACGCGAACGGGGCCTGCGGCGCCTGGTAAAACAGGGGCGGATACAGGTCGTGGCCCGTAATGACGGGCAGCGGCGATGCTGACGACGGCGGCAAACCCACGCTGCCCGCATGGCTCATGCAGAATGGGCAATGCTCGATGTGGTGCAGCACGGAACCGGTGGTGGATGTGGCGGCTGGCGCCAGGTCCGCCTGCGTATAGACGGCGCCGCTGGCCGAGCAGATGTCGACGGCGGCATTGTTCGCGTTCGCGTGCAGCGAAGCAAAGGCATACGACAGGGATGGCGACAGCGCATTGAGCAGTATCGCCAGGCAGGCGAACCACATATGCCACTGTTTGCGCTTCAATAATGATCCCATGGCCCCGATTATAACGGAGTCTGGCTATCCGGGCGCCGGCCCGCGCAGGAACAGGCTCGGGCGCACGCCGGCCACGTCCACGCAAGCGTCGCAAAACGCGGGGATCGAGGCAAAGCCGGAGCCGGCCGCCACTTGTGCCAGGTCGCGCTCGCCCTGTTCGCCATCGGCGTCCGCTTGCGCCGCCGTGTGCAGCGCGTGCGCCAGGCGCTGCTCGCGCACCAGGCTCAATAATGCCTCACCCTCGGAAAACAGGCGCGCCCGGGCCTTGTGCGGCGTCACTTGCCACAGGGTCGCCAGGCGCGCCGCCGTCCACTTGCCTTGCGGCGTATCAAAGATATGCTGCGCCAGCGCCTGGCTCCAGCGCTTGCCGCCGCCGTGGCCGCCATCGGGTTCATCGTCTTCCAGCGCCAGGGTGAACACGGCCGGCTTGCCCCGCCCCGGCATCACGTCGCAGGCGAAGCGCAAGAAGGCGGGCACGACGAAACTGTCGCCGCTGGCCAGTTTCTTGGTGGTGATTTCATTGTGCAAAGTGACAAAACCCTGGCGCACGGTGACGCGCAGCCGCAGCGGAAAGCGCAAGCCCAGCAGGTGCAAGGGATGATCGGAAACGAGGGCCATGCGTCAGGTCAATATGGTGAACGAGCCGCCAGCATGCCATACATCGCGCAAGCAGTCTGTCATCACAGCGACGCTACGCCATAACGGCGCAAGCCGTCGAGGTCGACGACGCGGATCGATTGGTAGGCGATGCTGATGAGGTTTAATGCGGCCAAGTGGCCCAGTGCCTGGTTCACGCGCTGGCGCGAAATGCCGGTCAGCAAGCCGATTTCTTCCTGCGACAGCTCAAGCACGCTGGAAGTGCGCGGATATAACATGGGGTGGAACAGTTGCGCGATCGCTTGCGCCACTTGCGCGTCGACGGCCAGCAGGCGCTGGTTCTGGATGGTGGCGATGAACTGGCCCATGCGTTCGTTCAGCTGGCGGATGACGAAGGCGTTAAAGGAAAGGCTTTCGGCCAGCAGCAGGTGAAACAGGTCCACCGGCACGAGGAGGATGCCCGATGCGCGCACGGCCACCACGTCGTAGCGGCGCAGTTCGCGCTTGAGCACGCTGCCCTCGCCGCACCAGCCGCCCGCCGGCACGCCGGAAAACGTGGCGCCGCGCCCATCGGCGTTGTAGACGGCCAGCTTGATCAAGCCCGTGTGCACGCCTATCCAGTGCGCCGACGGTTCGCCGCGCCGCGTGATGAAGGCGCCCGCCTCGACATGCCGGAGCACGCTGCCGGCGCGCAACAGGGTCTGATGCCGGGTATCGAGGGCCGTGAACCAGTCGTGGCTGTCGAATTCCGGCATCGTACGTTCTACACTATCGTTGCTGTCCATTCCATCCTTCAATTTCACACGTCAGCTGTCACTAAGATGACAGTGATTTTCCAGCACCGGTGCTATGCTAACCGGTATCAATCCCGAAACAGGGAGCTACAAGATTCTTTTACCAGGAGACAAGCATGACAGCTGATTTCAACACCGGCCTCGGCAAAAACAGCGCCAACTACGCCGCCCTCACCCCGCTCGACTATATCGCCAGGGCAGCCGCAGTATATGGCAATCGCCTGGCAATTGCACATGGCGCCTTGCGCCAGACGTGGGGCGAAACGTATGCGCGCACGCGCCGCCTCGCCTCAGGCTTGATTAAGCTGGGCGTGGGCACGGGCGATACGGTGGCCGTGATGCTGCCGAACACCCCCGCCATGGTGGAAGCGAGCTTTGGCGTCCCGATGGCGGGCGCCGTCCTCAACGCCCTGAATATCCGCCTCGACCTGGCTTCGCTGACCTTCATGCTGCGCCATGGCCAGGCGAAAGTCTTGCTGGCCGACACGGAATTTGCCGAACTGGCGCGCCAGATGGCGGCGCAGATTCCCGGCTTGCGCGTGATCCAGGTCAACGACGTGCTGGGACCGGAAGTGGACGCATTTGCCGAGCTCGACTACGAAGCCTTGCTGGCCAGCGGCGACCCCGATTACGACTGGCAACCGCCAGCGGACGAGTGGGATGCCATCGCATTGAACTACACGTCCGGCACCACGGGCGATCCGAAAGGCGTCGTCTACCACCACCGCGGCGCGGCCCTCAATGCCCTGTCGAACATACTGGAGTGGGACATGCCCAAGCATGCCGTGTATTTATGGACATTGCCCATGTTCCACTGCAACGGCTGGTGTTTCCCGTGGACCGTGGCCGCGCGCGCCGGCGTCAACGTGTGCCTGCGCAAGTTCGAGCCAAAGCTCGTGTTCGACCTGATGCGCGAATTGCGCATCACCCACTATTGCGCCGCCCCCATCGTGCATGCGGCCCTGGCCAATGCGCCCGCCAACTGGCGCGAAGGAATCGACTGGACCGTGCGCGGCATGGTGGCCGGCGCGCCGCCGCCGGCGGCCATGGTGGCGAAGATCGAAGCCATGGGTTTCGACTTGATCCACTCGTATGGCTTGACGGAAGTGTATGGCCCGGCCGCCATCTGCGCCGAGCAGGACGAGTGGGCGGCGCTGTCGCAGGAAGAGCGGGCCGTATTGAAATCGCGCCAAGGCGTGCGCTACCACTTGCAAAGCGCCGTGGCCGTGATCGACCCGGACACCATGCAGCCCGTGGCGGCCGACGGCGAACAGATCGGCGAGATCATGTTCCGTGGCAACATCTGCATGAAGGGTTATCTGAAGAATGAAAAGGCGACGCAGGAAGCGTTCGCGGGCGGCTGGTTCCACACGGGCGACCTCGGCGTCATGTATCCGGATGGCTATATCAAGCTGAAGGACCGCAGCAAGGATATCATCATTTCCGGTGGAGAAAACATTTCCAGCGTGGAAGTGGAAGACGCCTTGTACCACCACCCGCAAGTACTGGCCGCCGCCGTCATCGCCCAGCCGGACGAAAAATGGGGCGAGACGCCGTGCGCGTTCGTCGAACTGCGCGAGGGCGGCACGGTGACGGAAGCGGAATTGATCGCCTTTTGCAAGAACAACCTGGCCGGTTTCAAGGTACCGAAAGCCATTTATTTCGGTCCCCTGCCCCGCACGTCGACGGGCAAGATCCAGAAGTTCGAACTGCGCAAGCGCATGCAGTCGGACAAGGCCATCGACGTTTAAGCGATACCAGTCAGTCGCGCTTGCCCGTCAGCCACGCCGGCTGCGCCACCACCAGGCGCGAGAAGCTGGCGATGCTGGCCACGGCGGCAAATCCTGCCGCCAGGCACAGCGCATACGTCGTGCCTCTGGCGGCGGAAACCGTGAAGCAATACGCGACCAGCGCCGCGCCCGTCGCTTGGCCGATCAGGCGCGACGTGGCCACCACGCCGCTGGCGCCGCCAGCCCGCTCGGGCGGCGCGCTGCCCATGATGGCTTTCAGATTCGGCGCCTGGAAAAAGCCGAAGCCGATGCCGCACAAGGCCATGCGCCAGCCGATGTCAAAGACGCTCGGATGCGCCGGGATCCACACCAGGGTCAGCAAGCCGCCGGCCAGCGCCGCCAGGCCGATGCCGCCCAGCACGCCCGGAGAATAGCGGTCGCTCAGGCGGCCCGCGACGGGCGCCATCACGGCCACCAGCACGGCCCACGGCGTCATCAAAAAGCCCGTCTCGACGGGTGAGCGGCCCAGTGTCACTTCAAAATAGAATGGCAGCGAGACGAAAGCCAGGCCCTGCGCGGCAAACGTGCAGATGGCCGTCAGCGACGACAGCAGGAATAATGGACGGCGAAACAGGTCGATCGGCAGCATCGGCGCCGCGTGCCCCGCCTGGCGGCGCAGCAGCAAAATAAAAAAGATCACCACGGCCACCAGTTCCGCCAGCAGGACGGCGCTGGATGCATGATGGGCAGCGTCGCCAAACAGCAGAATGAGCAAGCCGAAGGCGCCCACGTTGTACAGCGCCGTGCGCGCATCGAGGGTGTGGCCGGACAATTTGGTGGCCGGCAACATGCGGCTGGCGAGGAAAAAGCCGGCCACGCCCAGCGGCACATTGATGGCGAACAGCCATGGCCACGATGCCGTCGCCAGGATCAGCGAGGCAGCCGTGGGGCCGATGGCGAACGCGACTGCCACCACCAGCGCATTGTTGCCAAAGGCGCGGCCCAGCAAATGTTTCGGATACAGGGCGCGCAGCAGCGCCGTGTTGACGCTCATCATGGCGCTGGCGCCGACGCCCTGGAATAGCCGCGCCACCACCAGCGAGGGCAAGGACCAGGCCAGCGCGCAGGCGAGCGAGGCCAAGGTAAACAGGAACATGCCGGAGATGAACACGCGCCGGTAGCCGGCGATTTCGCCGAGCGCCGAGAACGGCAGCAGGGTCGCCACCATGGCCAGTTGGTAAACGTTGACGATCCAGACGGAAGCGGCCGGCGTCGTGTGCAGCTCGCTGGCAATGGCCGGCAAGGCCGTGTTGGCAATGGCCGTATCGAGCGAGGCCATGCCCACGCCGATGGCCAGCGCCAGCATGGCCCATAAACGGGCGCCGGGCGGCAAGCCGTCCTCGCCTACCATGACGGCTTGCGTGCGCCGCTGCCTAGTCTGCTGCATAAATACACTACCTGTTCATCTTGCTGATCCGGGCAATACACTAGCATGTATGCAAAAAACCTGCAGGACAGGCAAGCTTACTTCTGGCAATCGATGACCTTGAAATCTTTCGAATAACAGATGCGCAACTCGCCCGAGTGCTTTTCATAGCCGAGCCAGCGGCCCTTCAATTGCGGGTTGTGCTGCTTCATCCACTGGAACAACTCGTTTTTCGGCATGGTGGAATCCGGCAACTTCAAGGCCTGGAACAGTTCGCGCTCCTTCTCGAAATACTGCTTGGCGGTATCGAAATCGCAGGCGCCATGCTTTTCCCATTCACCCTGCAGCAAGGCTTCGCCCGGCTGCATGCACATATAGGGCAAGATGTCCGAGGGCGCCAGCTTCGGCAGATTGCCCTTGCAATAGCGCGGATGCATGTCCGTCTTCCGCGGTGGCGTCACGGAAATATCTTCGCAGGTGGCCGGATTGTTCGACTGCGCCCACAGGCCATGTACGATCCAGCCGAACTGGTTGCTCTCGGCACACTGGAAGGCGGCCTTCTTTGACACTGCGCCACGGCGGCGCTGGCTGTCGCAAAAGCCCGGCGACCACGACAGCGCCAGCATGAAGTAATCGGTGGGCACGTTCGTGCTTTGCTTGTAGCACGTGTTTTTCTCGTCCGACGGCTTCACGTCGTAATCGTAATAGCTGACGTTGCGCGGAATGGCGCAGCTGGCGTCCGCCGCGTGGACGGCGCCAGCGGACAGGCTGAGGAAAGCGGCGGCCAGCGCGGGCAAGACAGAGCGAATGTTCATCATAATTCCTTCAAGATATAAAAACGCCGGCAACTGGGTGCCGGCGCGGTATCAATCAAGCAAGCTGATCAGCAGACCTTGTGCATCCAGCCGTGGGTGTCTGCAGCCGTGCCATGTTGCAGACCCAGCAACGCTTCGCGCAGGGCCAGGGTGACGGCGCCGTTTTCATTGTTGTTGATGGTCATTTCAAAGCCATTGGCCTTGGCCACGCCCACGGGCGTGATGACGGCAGCCGTGCCGCAGGCGAACACTTCGGTCATGCGGCCCGAGGCGATGTCGTCGCGCCATTGCTGGACGGACAATTTACGCTCTTCCGTGGCATAGCCGAGGTCTTTCGCCATTTCCAGCAGGCTGCGGCGGGTGATGCCTGGCAACAAAGTGCCCGTCAGTTCAGGCGTCACGACGGTGATCTTCTCGCCATCTTTATACACGAAGAAAAGGTTCATGCCGCCCATCTCTTCGATGAATTCGCGGTGCACGGCGTCGAGCCACACGACCTGGTCGCAGCCCTTTTCTTGCGCTTGCGACTGGGCCATCAGGCTCGCCGCGTAGTTGCCTGCGCATTTGGCTTCACCAGTGCCGCCCGGCGCGGCGCGCACGAAGTCTTCGCTGATCCACACGGTAACGGGTTTCACGCCTTTCGGGAAGTAGGCGCCGGCTGGCGAGGCGAACAGCACGAACAGGTATTCTTCCGACGGACGCACGCCCAGGTAAGGGTCGGTGGCGATCATCAGCGGACGCATGTACAGGCTCTCGCCCGTATTCTTCGGCACCCAGTTGCGGTCTTGCGCAATCAGCGCGTCGCCCGCTTCCAGGAACAGCTCGACAGGAATGGCCGGCATGGCCAGGCGCGCGGCGCTGCGGTTGAAACGCTCGGCATTTTGTTCCGGACGGAAAGTCTTGATGCTGCCATCAGGCTGGGCAAACGCCTTGTAGCCTTCGAAGATGGCCTGGCCGTAGTGCAGGGACGAAGCGGACGGGTCCAGCGACAAAGGGCCGTAGGCTTTCAGTTCACCCTGCTGCCACTTGCCGTCACGGTAAGGAATCACCACCATGTGGTCGGTGAAGATGCGGCCGAAGGCGGGATTGACCATGCGCGCGGCGCGCTCGGCGTCGGACAGGGGGTGGGCGGATGGGGTGACGACGAGATTCGGTGTGGAAGTGGTCATGGCGGCAATGGGAACTAGTGAACAGTATCCCTATTGTAGCGCCTATGGCACCCAATCAGGCAAACGGGGATGGCCCCCGCCACGTGACAACAGGGCACCATCATTTGCGAATGATTCTCGTTTGCGTTAAAATGTCAGCCTTCCTTCTTCCCGCCATGCCTGACGCACTGCATGGCGGCGCTATCGAAAGCCGCCATGACCACCTCCTCCCTTCCCCAGTTACGCGCCAGCGCCGACGATGCGCCGCAGACTCGCCAGCTTGCCGCCCCGCAACAGCAACGCCGGTACTGGAACTGGAAGCAGGTATGGTTTCAATTGCACTGGTTTATCGGCATCACGGCCGGCACGGTGCTGGTGATCATTGGCCTGAGCGGCGCCACCCTGGCCTTCAAGGATGAATTGCTGGACCTCATGAATCCCGGCGTGCGCCACGTCGCCGTGGAAACGCGCACCCCGCTGACGCCAGCCCAGCTGAGCAACATTGCTGCCGCCGAACACGGCCAGCGCGTAGCCTCGATCACCATGTATGCAGAAGCGGGCGCGGCGCCACGGCTGTTCTTCGCACCGAAGAATGGCCAGCGGCGCGGCGAGTCCATCTACCTGCATCCGTACACGGGCGCGACCCAGCCGGCGCTGGCGGGCGCGGAATTTTTCGAGTGGACGGAGTCCTTGCACCGCTGGCTGCTGCTGCCGCGCGATCCGGGCCGCCAGGTGGCGGGCGCGCTGGCCCTGTGCCTGCTGGGGTTAGCCCTGTCCGGCCTGTATCTGCGCTGGCCGCGCCGTCCGCTGGACTGGCGCACCTGGCTGACCTTCGATCCGGCCCTGAAAGGCCGTTCCTTTTTGTGGAATCTGCATGCCGTGGCCGGCACCTGGTGCCTGGTCGTCTACGTGGCGCTGACCCTGACGGGCATTTACTGGAGCTACGACGTGGTGCGCGACAATATCGACGCCTGGGCCGGCAAGCCGCCAAGGATGGCACAGGCGCCCGCGAAAAAAGGCGGCGGCAAGGCGCCCGCCGTCGACATCAGCCTGGCCTGGACCAGCTTCCAGCTGCACGCCGCCGGCTGGACCCTGGCCAGCGTGCGCCTGCCCACGCGCGCCGGCGAAGCCGTGCAATTCACGTGGCTGGCCAGCGATGCGCCGCACGAACGGGCGCGCAGCCGCATGAGCATTGCACCGGCCGACGGCACGCTCACGGAAAGCGAACCGTACAGCCAACAGGCGCTGGGATCGCGCCTCGTCAACATCATTTATCCGCTGCACATGGGCACGTATTTTGGCTTGCCGGGCCGCATCATCGTCACCGTGGCCAGCCTGGGTCTGCCCCTGTTCGCCATCACGGGCTGGATGCTGTATCTGGGCCGCCGCAAGGCTAAGCGGGCTGTGCAGGCGCAGCGCGCCATGCTGGGCGCCGGCGCAGCGAACAAGCAAAATACCGGCTTGCCGACGCTCGTCGCCTACGCCAGCCAATCTGGCCAGGCCGAACGCCTGGCCCTGGAAAGCGCGCGCGCACTGCAGCAGGCGGGCGTGGCCGTCGACGTGCAATCGCTGGACCGCTTTGATCCCGCACAATTGCGCCAGTACCAACGAGCTCTGATCGTCGCCAGCACCTTTGGCGAAGGCGAGGCGCCGGACGGCACGCGCCGCTTCGCGCGCCTGCTGCAAGCGACCACCGGCACGCCGCTGGCCGGCCTGGAATTCGGCATGCTGGCCCTGGGCGACCGCCACTACAGCGCCTTCTGCGGCTTTGGCCATGCACTGGCGCAACAATTGCACGCGCTGGGCGCCACTTCCCTGTTCCCCTTGATCGAGGTGGACAAGCACGACCCCGCCGCCTTGGCCGGCTGGTCCACAGCGCTGGCCCGCTGCAGCGGCAGCGCCATCGACGCCATCGGCGTGCAGGAAGAAGCGTCGTATGCCGAGTGGCGCCTGGCGCGCCGCGTGCTGCTCAACCCGGGCAGCCTGGGCGGCGAACTACATGAAATCACCTTGACGGGCCCGGCCGACGCCACCTGGGAAGCGGGTGCGCTGGCGGAAATCATTCCCTGCAACGCGGATGGCAGCGATGGCGAGGGTAGCCACCCCGACAGTGCCCATCACGCGCCGCGCAGCTATTCGCTCGCTTCGCTGCCATCCGACGGCGAACTGCAATTACTGGTGCGCCAGGAGCGCCATGCGGGCGAGGAAAACCAGGGCCATGGCCTCGCTTCCGGCTGGCTCACGCGCTTCGCCCCGCTAGGCAGCCCCATCCGCCTGCGCCTGCAAGCCAATCCCGCCTTCGCGCCGGCCCTGGTCGACGTGCCCTGCATATATATCGGCAACGGTTCCGGCCTGGCCGGCCTGCGTGCGCACCTGCGCGCGCGCCAGCGGGCGGGGCTGGCCCGCAACTGGCTGCTGTTTGGCGAGCGCCAGCAAGCTTTTGACAGCGTCTGCGGCGCAGAGTTGCAAGGCTGGCTGGACACTGGCCACCTGGCGCGCCTGGACAAGGTCTTTTCGCGCGATGGTGAACGACAATACGTGCAGGATCGCCTGCGCGCCAGCGCGAATGAACTGCGCGAGTGGCTGGCGCAAGGCGCCATCGTCTACGTGTGCGGCAGCCTGCAAGGCATGGCCACAGGAATCGATGCTGTACTGCAAGAATTGCTGGGCCAGGAGGGACTCGACGCCTTGCTGGCGGCCGGACGCTACCGCCGCGACGTGTATTGATCTGCCTCAGCCCATCGCCAGCACGGCCCGGCTATGTGGGCAGGCGCACTGTCGGCGCCAGCCATCGGGATAGAGTGGAGACATTCCCCCCACCGACTGCGAGGCTAGCCATGAAAAACCCCTGGATGAGCATGTACCTGAGCGCGGCCAACCGCATCGCCAACACGGCGCGCGGCCATGCGACGGCCGCCGTCAAGCGCGAAGCGGCGAAAAATACGCGGCAACTGACGCAAGTGTGGTTCGATTCCTTTCTGCCGCCAACAGGCAAGCCACGGCGCAGCCGCAAGGCCAAATAAGCCTGTGGCAACAGGCGAACTGGTGCGGTGCACCACAGCAATAAGTTGAAGTTACGACCAGATGAACTAAACTGCAAGCATGGTAGTGCATAAGGAAGTGACCGGCAGGCGCCGCATCCCCGCGCCGCCGCCGGGACACCGGGAGACGACCATGTTGACGCTCAAAGTGCTGGCCTGCCTTGCCTTGTCGGCCCTGCTGCTCGCGCCCCTCGTGTTACGGGATACGATGCAGTTGTCCGCCGGGCAGCAGCTGCAGGTGCCGAATGTCGATGCCCATGCCATTTGGGCTCACTGGCCTAAGCATTAATAATACGCGCGGCTGAGAAAACGCCGCTGGCTGCGCTGCTTTCAGCGGAGCTCGCTAGTGGCGTTCACATTCAAAAACCGCTTTGTTGCCGGTGGGAATTTGTTCTCTTCACCGATCAGTTTTTCTAGTTTTCCTCAAACGCTCTTCACTGCACATTTGATCCAAGTCATGGATTTCCCTCTTCGCCGCGTCCACACTGGAACAGTCCGCTTCGCACCGGGACGGACTTAACCTGGAGCATCAACATGGGTAAATCGCATTGGAAGGATGAGATGGCGCTGGGGGTTCCCGTCATCGACGAGGCGCATGAAGCGCTGTTTCAGGAACTGGCGCGGCTGCAGCAACTGGGCGACCAACATTTCAGCGTGGCGTTTCGCGAGCTGATTGCCGCCGTCGAACGCGATTTCCGCGAGGAAGAAGATTTGATGGAACAAATCGGCTTTCCCTCGCTGGCCAACCACCGCGAACAGCATGCGCGCGTGCTCAGCGGCTTGCACCATGCCTGGGCCGCCGTCGATGAAGGTGACCTGGAACAGGGGCGCCATGCGCTGTCGCTGTTGCCGCAATGGCTGATCTTCCATCAGGCCACCATGGACCTGGCCCTGGCGGCGGCGCTGGAACTGGTGCAGCGCCAGCCGAACTAGACGCTACAGCAGCAGCACCGTCGCTTGCTCGGGCAAGACGACGCGGTAGTGTCCCGGGTACTTGTCTTCGCCATCGAAAATCTTGCAAAACACGGGTTGGTTGATGTCGTTGACGGCCGCCTCGTTCATGGGCAGGGTGGCGATCAGCTGCTCGCCTTCGACCAGTTGCAGCGCGCTGCCCCGCTCGGTAGCGCAGAACGCCAGCGATTGCACATCGCTGGCGAACGGCCGCTTGTACCACGGCGTAATGGCCCGCACGGCGCGCCGGGCGTCGTGCAAAACCTGCCCCACGCGCGTGACGTTCCAGGCATCGCGCGCCACGGACGGCTGAAGCACGATATTCGCCGTCAGCTCGCCCCTGCTCTTGTTCACCAGGAAAGTACCGTCCTGCGCGGCGATGTCATCGTTGAGCGGCACGACAAACACGCCGCCGCTGGAAACCTTGATCGGCACGGGTGCGCCATTGCCTTGCAAAGCCACGCGCACGTCGTCGATGGTGGCGCTCAGCTTGGCCGGAATCAGGCGCAGGGCCATGACCACGCTGCCGCTCGACACTTGCCACACTTTCCTGGCCGTCAGATAACTTTCGCGATACGCCGTGAAGCGCACGCGCGGCGCCTTGGCGTCGCTGCTGGCCGTGATCGTCACCGTTTGCGACGGCAAGGCGTCCTCTGCGCTCGCCGTTACCTCTGGCGCTGATGCTGCGGATGCGGCCGGCGCAACGGGCGGCGATACAGGTGGCAATACGGCGGCGGGCGGCACGCTGGCGCTCTGCAGCGGCGCGGGAACAGCCGGCGGCGGCGCGTGCTCCTGGGCCTGGCCCAGCGACACGACACACAACCATCCGGCACAAGCGATCCATGTACGCATGCATTTCTTTCAATGAGGAAAATATTTTATCAGCGCCTGCATTATCGCAGAAGGCCGGACGATGCGCGCCACAGCCCCAATAGCACTCTTTTGGTGCGCACGCTTGATTATTTGGCAAATATCACCTATATTGATAATGATTCTTATTCACAAATGTGGCAGGAATCATGCTCATCTTTCCACTGCCAGGCGCGGGTGGAACTGCTATCCAAGCCAGACCACGGGCCAGCGTCACGCCATCCCCCCAGCTACTGCGCACCTCGCCAGACGAGATAGGAACACACACGACTAAAAATACTCCAGGAAAATTATGCAATCGATCACCATCGTCTCTTCTTCGCGCCAGCCCGCCTTGCGCCCCCTGCCCCGTTTATTACACATCGCTCTGCTGAGCCTTGCCGCCGGCGTGGTCTTGCCGGCACACGCAACCGACGCCGCCACGGCCGACGTCACCATGCCGGCCGTCACTGTGCTGGGCCAGTCGATGGCCACCACGGAAGGCACGCAGTCGTACACGGCAGGCGAAACGCGCAGCGCCACGCGCATGGACCTGTCCCTGCGCGAGACGCCGCAATCGGTCAGCGTCATCACGCGCCAGTTGCTCGACGACCTGGGCGCCGTGCGCCTGGACCAGGCGCTGGCGCAGACGACGGGCATCCAGGTTGGCCAGAACGACACGGAGCGCACGACCTTTTATGCGCGCGGCTTTGGCATCAACAATCTCCAGATCGACGGCATGGCGCGTGGCGGCAATGCGCCATTGCAAGACACGATTTTGTACGACCGCATCGAGGTCGTGCGCGGCGCCACCGGCCTGATGGGCGGCAAAGGCGACCCGTCGGCCACCATCAACATGATACGCAAGCGGCCCACGAAAACCTTCCAGGCCAGCGCCGGCCTGATCATGGGCCGCTGGGATGACCAGCGCTTCGAGGCCGACCTGTCCACGCCGCTGAACGCGGAAGGCAGCGTGCGCGCGCGCACGGCCCTGGCCTGGCAAAAACGCGACTCCTACCTGGACATGTATCACGAGCGCAAGACGGTCGGCATGCTCATCGTCGAGGCGGACGTGCATCCCGGCACCCTGCTGACGGCCGGCGTCGACTTCCAGGACAACCAACCCACAGGCGCCACCTGGGGCGCCGTGCCCTACTGGAACGCGGACGGCAGTCTGGCGAACTTGCCACGCAATACCAGCTGGACGACGCCATGGAGCACCTGGGCCAACAAGCAGCACACGGTATTTACGTCGCTGGATCAGCGCCTGCCCGGCAACTGGAATATGCACCTCGGCTATGCGCGCACGGAAAGCACGAACCGCACCACCGTTCTCTATGCAGGCAAAGGTTATCCCGATCCCGCCACCGGCGAAGGCATGGAACTGTGGACGGGCGCCTGGGGCGCAGGCAAGAAGAACAGCGACAATTTCGACGTGTACGCCAGCGGTCCCTTCACCTTGCTGGGACGCAAGCACACGGCCATCGTCGGCTGGAACGGCGGCAATCAGCGCTCGCGCTCGCTGGGTGGTGAAGCGGAAATCAATTACCCGGACTTTATCCCCGATTACCGCAGCTGGACAGGCAACATTCCCCGCCCCGTGTTCCACCCGGACGGCTCGCACTCGGAAACCGTCACGCGCCTGGCGGGCGGCTATGTCGCCACGCGTTTGAGCCTGGCCGACCCGCTGCATGTGATCATCGGTGCGCGCAGCAGCACTTACCGCACGGATACACGCGATTACAACACGCAAGGCGTGTACACGGGCAGCGGCGACTTCGTGGAAACGCGCAACGAGGTCACGCCCTACGTGGGCGCCGTGTTCGACATCAACAAGCAGTATTCGGCCTACGCCAGCTTCACGCAGCTGTTCAACCCGCAATCGAGCAAGGACCGCAACGACAAGTTTCTGGCGCCGGAAACGGGCGACAATGCCGAGTTGGGTATCAAGGGGGAGTTCTATGAAGGCAAGCTGAACGCCTCGGCCGCCCTGTTCCACACGAAGAAAAAGAATCTGGCGGAACTCGACCGCACGGTGCCGCCCGGCTTTTTGCTGCCCGACGGCGGCCAGGCCATGGTGGCCAACGGCGCCGGCGTGACTGCCAAGGGCGTCGAGTTCGACGTCTCCGGCCAGATCACGCCGGCTTGGGAAGCGAGCGGCGGCTATACTTATCTGCACGCGGCAGAGGCCGATGGCCGCCGCGCCGCCACCACGCAGCCGCGACATTTGCTGCGCCTGGCCACCAGCTACCGTTTCGATGGCCAGCTGGCCGGCTTGAGGGCGGGCGCCAGCATGACGGCACAAAGCGCCACCTACAGCGAATCGTGGTACGGCCGCCCGCCCTCGGGCAGAATCACGAATATCCCGCAAGCGGGCTACGCGCTGTTCAACGCCATGGCCAGCTATGCGCTCAACCGCCACGCCAGCGTGCAGCTGAACGTGAATAACTTGCTCGACAAAAAGTACTACCGCAACGTGGGCTTCTTCGACGGCGTGTTCTGGGGCGAACCGCGCAACATCAGCCTGGCCGTGCGCACGGCGTTTTAAGCGCGCCAGTGCGCGGGCGCGGGCAGGGTAAAACCTTCGAGCAAGGGGCCGCCCACGGGCGCCAGCACGGCGGCGGCGACTTGCTCGAACGCGTGCTGCCCGGCCGGCAAGTCGCTGGCGACCAGGCGCAGCGCGCCATCGAGCTGGTCGGCGATGGCGGCGTCGAAGGCCTGCAGGCGGCGAAACAGGTGCTTGCCCTCGCCGCTCCATTCACCCGCCGCGCGCAAGTGCAGGTCGGCCAGCGCCGGATACAGCTGACAGGCAACGGCCAGCGCCTCGCCCGGGTGCTGGCTGTCGACCAGGTCTTCCAGCGCGGTGGTGATGGCGTAGCGGCGCCGCTGTAAATTGTCGACGTCCAGCACGGGCGGCCCGGCGGCGGCGAATGCTTGCGCCAGCGCCAGCAACTGCGCGTGCTGCGGTCCGGGGGCGGCGATGTTCTCGCCTTCGAGCACCATCATCGCCAGCGGCACCGTGCCACCTGCCGCGTCGATTTCCTTGCAAAAATACGTGAACGTGGCCACATCGTGCGCGAACAGTTCCACCGTGCGCCCTTCGGCCACGAGAGTATCGCGCCAGGCGCAATCAACGTGCTCGAACAGCAGCAGCAAGTCGATATCGGAACTGGGCGTTTGCCGGCCCGTGGCGAACGAACCGCCGATGATGGCCGCCACGGCCGTGGGGTAGCGCTGCCGCACCAGCCGCGCGGCAATTGCGCGGATATCGTCATAGCTGGGGATCGTCGTCAAAGCCAGTTCTCCGTGCTGAAAAACCCTATCTTACATGGGATACGCACGCTGCCGCCATCCTGCTACACTGGCGCTCTCCGATCAAGGAACAGACATGGAATACGACTGCATCGTGATGCCCTCGCCCGTGGGCGAGCTGACCCTGGTGGCGCGCGGCGAGGCCCTGGCCGCCATCCTGTGGGAAAACGACAAGCCCAACCGCGTGCGCCTGGGTGCGATGCGCGTCGCTGACGGTTGCGCCGTGCTGCGGGAAACGGCGCGCCAGCTGGGGGAATATTTCGCCGGCACGCGCCAGCGTTTTGAGGTGCCGCTCGATTTTGCCGGCACCCCGTTCCAGCAGGAAGTGTGGCGCGCGCTGCTGACGATACCGTATGGCCAGACGCGCAGCTATGGCGAGATCGCGCGCCAGATCGGCCGCCCCGCCGCCGTGCGCGCCGTGGGTGCCGCCAACGGCAAGAATCCCATTTCCATCATCGCCCCCTGCCACCGGGTCATCGGCGCCACGGGCGAGTTGACGGGCTTTGCGGGCGGCCTGCATGCCAAGGAAACCTTGCTGGCCCTGGAAGGCATCGCCCTGTCCAGCGACCGCGAAACGCTGAAAACGGGCCACGCCCGCCGCCGCGCCGTGCCCATCGATACGGCGCAAGGCTGCTTGTTTTAGGCTGCAGCATCGCGCCCCTTGTGGGATACTCACGCCCCCCGTTCAAGCAAACACATCCTATGTCCTATCTTGTCATCCTGTTTTTTGTCGTTCTGTATTTGCTGGCCACCTTCTTTTTCCACATCCCCGCCCTCGTCGCCCTCGTGTATGGCGTGCTGAGCCTGAGCTGTTTCGTGGCCTATGCAATCGACAAATCGGCCGCAAAAGGGGGACGCTGGCGCACCTCGGAACGCACCCTGCTGCTATTGGGACTGCTGTGCGGCTGGCCTGGCGCCGTGCTGGCCCAGCAATGGCTGCGCCACAAGTCCAGCAAGCGCTCGTTCCGCATCGCGTTCTGGATCACGGTCGCCCTCAATATCGGCGCCTTCGTGTATTTCAGCATGCATTACGCGGCACCCGATATCGGCACGGAAGTAGCGCCCATCGAACTGTAAAACTGTGTCCCGCCAAGATGTAACAATTATTGCAGCGCATTGTTCTTGAAATGATCACCTGTCAGAATATCAATATTCACGATATTCAAGCTAATTCATTTACACGGGAAAATACTTTTCAAGCATGCGTACTTTGCAAATCCACCATTCCTTCTTGTTCCGCCTTGCCGCAGCGATTTGTTTCGCCATTACCTTGGCGGGCTGCACCAGCTATCGCTATATTCCGCCGGACTCGGATGCCGGGCGTCAATGCGTGACGAGCTGCGGGACCAATCAACAGATATGCATTGCCGGCAAGGAGCAGGTTGCTGCAGCCCAGGCACAAGCTTGCGAGATGCGCAACGTCAGTACGGTTTCCATCTGCCTGGCAGTGGCGAAAACCGATGCGGACCGGGAACTGTGCTCGAAGAAACGCCAATATTGTTCCTCCAGCCCTTCTGGAACGTGGCAATGCGAGTCAGACTACAGAGCGTGCTATACGCAATGCGGCGGCCGGATCGAGGAGAGCGAATAAAGTAGCAAAGGCTGATGCCGCCGAACGAGAGGCCGGCGCGGCAGGCTAGATTGATCTTGTTACTCGCCCAGCAGGCGCAGCGATTCCAGCCAGTCCGCCTTCCATTCGCGCAGCAACGGTTGCGTGGCGAACGCCTTCTTCAGGTGCGCCATCGGCACGCGGTGCACGTCGTGCAGGCCGAACGCCAACGTTACCGGATGCCACAGGTGGCTGTTCTTGCCGCCGCGCGAATTCTTGCGCACGCGCGCGCCATCGTCGCCAAAGATACCCACGCCGCTGGCCATTCCCTGGTCCAGGTCGACCTTGCCCACACCGGCAAAGGCCAGCAAAATCTGCTCGCGGCCCAGGCCCTTCAAGGCGCTGGGCAAGACCACGGGCGCCTTGTCCGCCTGCGCTTCAGCGGGCTGCGGATGCTGCAATTCCTTGAGCAAACGCAACAGATCGCGCTCCTGGAAGTGCAAGCCGTCCAAGGGCACGCGCAGTCCCGGCGCCTTCAGTTCAATGGCGATGTTGCCCGAGTCGCGCGTAAAACGCAGCCACACATCGTCCACACCCGAAGCGTCCGCACCCGAAGCCAGGTGCTGCTTGTCTCCGATGAACACGACGGGCGCCGCATAGCGCGTCACGCCGTCATGGAACAGCTCGGCCCATGCTTCGCTGTAATCGAGCCAGACAAACGGCAAGCCGCCCTGCTCCAGCAAACGCGCCAGGGTCCACGGCGTGCCCGTCTCTTGCGCCAGCCAGGCACAGGCTTCGATTGCGGTGGCGCGGTATGGCAGGGATAGGGAGGTCATGGCGGTTCCGTCGATAAAAGTGGAGCGCAGTGTAGCAGACGCCGTCACCGTCGCTACGGCAGGCGCATCCGGCGCGCCCTTCCTGCGCGATGTGCTAGGCTGGAAACAGCAGCACGCGCCACGGCCACCTCGGCAACATGGCGCACCACCGCGAGGAGATCATCATGCATTCGAGCACCAACGCCGCCACCGCACCCGCCCCGCCGCCAGAGCGCGATTCGCCCACCCCGGCCAATGAAGGCCATGCCGAGGAAGCACTCGATGAAGCGCTCAAGGAAAGCTTTCCGGCCAGCGACCCGATCGCCATTACCATCCCAAAGCCAGCCGGCAAGACACCTTCCTGATACACGCCCCAACAGCCACCCTTGCGGTGGCTTCTTTTTTTGCTGAAACTGAATCCGGACGCCCCGCCCCCGCGTACATGGCTATGCCATGACCGAACGACGTTACCACGCGGAAAGGAATCGCCATGCAGCACTACAGCAAAAAGACGGATCCCATGGACCAGCGCCTGTACCTGGCCCAGCGTATCGACCGTGCCGATGCGCGTTTGCAGCGCTTGCACGATGCGGCCGAGCGGCAACGCTGCGCGCAATGGGTCACGGCCTGGGCCGTGGCGGCGGGTGCCGACGCGCCGCGCGGCATGAAGCTGCGCATCCGTGGCGAATTCATCTTGCTGTAGCAAGCAAAAAGCCCCGCCGGGCATGGCGCCGGGCGGGGCTGTTCAGTTCGTACTGCGGCCAGTTGGCCTAGTCGCGGTACTGCTCGGGCGTCGTGTCGCCATCGGCGATTTCATACCACATCGCATTGAGCACGGCGAAGGTCGCCGCCAGCGGAAGACCCAGTATCCAGGCGAAATACCACATAGTTATATCCTTTCGTAAATTCTTAGTAGGCGTGACCGCTGTCGTCTTCGATGGCTTTGCCGTCAACCTTGCCCCACAGCACTTTATACACCCACGTCGTGTAGGCCACGATGAGGGGGATGAAGATAGCCGTGACGACCAGCATGATGAACAGGGTCATGTGGCTGGACGAGGAATCCCACACCGTCAGGCTGGCGCGCGGGTCGATCGACGAAGGCAGGATGAACGGGAACATGGCCGCGCCCACGCCGAGGATGATGCCGGCGATGGCCGCCGCGCTGGCCAGCAAGGCGGGCACTTCGCGGCGCGCGCGCTGGAAGGCGAAAGCCAGCAGCGGGCCAAGCAGACCCAGTGCAGGGGCGATCCAGGTCCACGGATGAGCTGCAAAGTTGAGGAACCAGGCGCCCACGTGCACTTGCGCCGTTTTCAGCATCGGGTTCGACGGACCGTCGACGACGACGGCGCTGGTGACGCGATAGCCATCGACCCACAGCCACAGGGCCACGCCGGCGGCCGCATACAGCACGACCGTGGCGATTGCCGCCACGCTGCCATAGCGGCGTGCCCGTTCGGCCACGGCACCGTCCGTCTTCAGCTGCAGCCAGGTGGCGCCGTGCATCACCAGCATGGCCACCGAGACGAGGCCGCACAGCAGCGCGAACGGGTTGAGCAGCGCAAAGAAGGTGCCGTCATAGAAGATGTGCATGTCCGGCGAGAAACGGAACGGCACGCCTTGCAGCACGTTGCCAATCGCCACGCCGCAGATCAGGGCCGGCACGAAGCCGCCCACGAACAGGGCCGCGTCCCAGCGGGCGCGCCAGCGGGGATCTTCGCGCTTGCTGCGGAATTTGAACGCCACGGGACGCACGATCAGCGCCACCAGGATGACGAACATGGCCAGGTAAAAGCCCGAGAACGAGACGGCGTACAGTTGCGGCCAGGCGGCGAAGATGGCGCCGCCGCCAAGGATCAGCCATACCTGGTTGCCTTCCCACACGGGACCGATACTGTTGATGACGACCCTGCGTTCCAGGTCCGTCTTGCCGACGAAAGGCAGCAAAATACCCGTGCCCAGGTCGAAGCCGTCCGTGATGGCAAAGCCCACCAGCAGGATGCCGATCAGCAGCCACCAGATCAGGCGCAGGGTTTCATACGAAATCATTTCATGCAAAATCATGGTCTGGCCCTCCTCAGGCGCGTTGAGTATGAATGGCTGCGGCCGCAGGCGCGGGGGCCGGCGCCTTCTCTTCCGGCCCCTTGCGGATGGCCTTGAGCATGAGCTTCATTTCGATAATCAGCAGCACGGTGTAGATGGCGGCAAAGCCGGCAATCGTGATCAACAGGGTCGAAGCGCCCAGGTTGGAGACGGCCACGGCCGTTGGCAGCACGCCTTCGATGACCCATGGCTGGCGGCCCACTTCGGCCACGATCCAGCCCGCCTCAATGGCCACCCACGGCAGCGGAATGGCGAACACGGCCAGCTTCAGCAGCCAGCGGTGCTTGTCCAGGGTGCGGCGCGTCGACAGCACGAAGAACGTGCCAGTCAGCAAGATAAAGAACATGCCCAGGCCCACCATCACGCGGAAGGACCAGAACAAGGGCCCCACGGGCGGCACGGTATCGAGCGCGGCCTTGCGTATCTGCTCGGGCGTGGCCTGGCGCGGATCGTCGACATAGCGTTTCAGCAGCAAGGCATAGCCCATGGACTGGCCTTTCGACTCGAACACGTCCTTCGCGTCCTGCGGCACGGGGGCGCCTGGCGCCACGCCGCGGATGGTTTGCAGCGCGTCATACGCCTTGATGCCATCCTTGATCAGCAGTTCACCACGGTCGACCAGCTGCTCGATGCCGGGGATTTCCGTCGACAGTGAACGCGTGCCGATCAAGCCCATCACCATCGGGATGTGGACGGCGTAATGCGTCTCGCGCGCTTTCGCGTCAGGGAAGCCGATGGCCGTGAAGGCGGCCGGGGCCGGCTCCGTGGTCCACATGGCCTCGATGGCGGCCAGCTTCATCTTCTGATGTTCGGACGACAGGTAGCCGCTTTCATCACCGAGCACCACCACCGACAAGGTGGCGGCCAGGCCGAACGAGGCGGCCACCGTCATCGAGCGCTTGGCCAGCTGCACGTGGCGGCCCTTCAGCAGATACCAGGCGGAAATACCGAGCACGAAGATGGCCGCGGCCGTATAGCCAGCCGACACCGTGTGCACGAATTTCGCCTGCGCCACCGGATTCGTCAGTACGGCGCCGAAGTCCGTCACTTCCATGCGCATGGTTTGCGGATTGAAGGCCGCGCCGACGGGATTTTGCATCCAGCCGTTGGCGATCAAAATCCACAGGGCCGAGAAGTTCGAACCGATGGCCACCAGCCAGGTCGTGACCAGGTGGCCCCGCTTCGACAGCTTGTCCCAGCCGAAGAAGAACAGGCCGACAAAGGTCGCTTCCAGGAAGAAGGCCATCAAGCCCTCGATGGCCAGCGGCGCGCCGAAAATGTCGCCCACATAATGGCTGTAATAGCTCCAGTTCATGCCGAACTGAAATTCCATGACGATGCCCGTCGCCACGCCCATGGCGAAGTTGATGCCGAACAAGACGCCCCAGAACTTGGTCATGTCACGCCAGATGGGGCGGTTCGTCATCACGTAAACCGTCTCCATGATGGCGAGGATCACTGACAGGCCTATCGTCAGCGGAACAAATATAAAGTGGTACAGAGCTGTCAGCGCGAACTGCAGTCTGGATAAAGCGACAATATCGAAGTCCATATGATTTCCTTGGTGTTTCCCTACTGTGTGTAAATTTGCTACCGTTCAAATACTGACCGCTTGCCCGTCAGTCCCCCCGCAAGCCCGCCATGGCTGCCTCAAAGGCTGGCGTGCCACGGCGCGCATCGCCCACGATGCGGCCATCGCGCAGGCTGACCAGCCGGTCCGCCTGCGCCGCTTCGCGCCGCAAGTGGGTGGCGATCAGCAAAGTACGTCCTTCGCTGCGCGCCCCCAAGCGCTGCAAGACATCGATCGCCGTCTGCGCATTAAGCGCTTCCGTCGCTTCGTCCAGCAGCCACAAGGTCGATTCGTGCAGGAACAGCCGCGCCAGCGCCAATCGCCGCGCCTGGCCGCCTGACAAGCCCAGGCCGCCCTCGCCCAGCTTGGTGTCCAGGCCGTCCGCGAAGGACCGCACCTCGTCGTCCAGACCGGCTGCCTGCAGCGCCGCCCACAGCTGCGCATCGCTGGCGCACGGGTCGGCCAGGCGCAGGTTGTCGCGCAAGCTGTCCTGGAACAATTCCGTCTTCTGCGTGAACAGGCAGGCGCGTCCCGCGTGGACACTGCCCGACAGCGGCGCCAGCTCGCGCGCGGCCAGGGCCAGCAAGGTGGACTTGCCCGCGCCGCTGGGGCCGATCAAGGCCACGCGCTCGCCATCGGCGATGTGCAGCGATACGTCGTGCAAGATGGCAACGTGGCTGCCCGCATGCGCGGCGCTCACGTGTTCCAGGCGCAAGCCCGGCGCGGCATCGACGGGCGGCGTCACCACGTCGTCTCCTTCCAGGCGCGGCGCCAGGCGGCGTATGGCCAGCAGCATGCGGCCCGCTTCCAGCGCGCCGCGGCGCAGTCCCGCGAACGGTTCCACGGCCGTCAGGGCGATCAACAGGGCCAGGGCCGCCAGCGGCACACTCATCGTTTGCTGCTGCACCAGCGCGGCCACGGCCAGCAACACGCCAGCCAGGGTCGCGCTGCCCGCCACGCCATACGCGGCGCCGGCGGCAGTTTCCAGGCGCAACAGGGCGAAATCGGCTTGCGCCAGCGACCGGTCGATCTGCCCCAGCGCCGCGCACTGGGCGTCGATGCGGCCCGCCATCACGAGATCCGTCTGGCCCGCCATCAGGTCGATGGTGCCGGAGCGCAATTTTTCGATGGCGCGTGTACGCACGATGGCGGGACGGCGGGCGCGTTGCGCCACCATCCAGCTGATGCCGCCGCCGGCGGCCAGCAGCCACACGGCCAGGCCCAGGCCCAGCTGCCACTGCATCACGCCCAGCGCCACGCCGGCCAGCAAGGCTACGCACAAGGCCGTGAAAGCAGGCACCAGCAGGCGCAAATACAGCGATTCGAGCGCGTCGATATCGGCCGTCAGGCGGAACAGCAGCTTGGCGGGCTGGCGCAGCAAGCGGCTGGCCGCTTCCGGGCGCGACCAGCCACGGAACAGCCGCACGCGGATGCTGGCCAGCGCGGCGAACGTGGCGTCGTGCGTGACGAGCCGTTCCGCATAGCGCGAACCCGTGCGGCCGATGGCCAGCAGGCGGATACCGGCCGATGGACCGAAGACGTCGAACAGGATCGCCGTCGACGCGTGCAGGCCGGCAATCGAGGTGGCCGTGATAAACCAGCCGGACAAGCCCAATAAGGCCATGCCGGACACCGCCGTCAGGGCCGCCAGCAAGGCGCCGCCGATCAGCTTGCCGGGCTGGGCCAGCAGCAATTGCCGCAGCACGGGATTGAGCATCATTGAATTTTTCATGCCTGCCGCTCCTGCGCCGATACCCGGGCATCGACCTGCACCGTGCGCTGCAGGCGGCCAGCCAGCACGGGGTCGTGCGTGGCGACGATCATCGTCTTGCCTTGCGCCAGTGCCAGCAAGGCGTCCGTGACGCGCGCCGCCGTTTCGCTGTCCAGGTGCGCCGTCGGTTCATCGACCAGCAGCAAGTCGGCATGCGGATGCAGGGCCACGCGGGCCAGCGCCAGACGCACGGCTTCGCCGCCGGACAAGCCCTGGCCGCCATCGCTGAGCATGACGGCCGGCTGCGCCTGCGCCACGGCAGCCAGGTCGGCCAGGTGCAGCGCCTGCGTCACTTGCGCGGCGCTGGCGCCCGTGCGGCCCAGGGTCACATTCTGGCTGACGGAGGCGGCAAACACGTGCGGGCGCTGGCCCATCCAGGCCATGCGCTGGCGCAAGGTATTGACGGTACTGTCGGTCAGGCGCACGCCGCCGATGCGGATGTCTCCGCCGCTGGCGGGCAGCAAGCCGGCCAGCAGCGACAGCAAGGTGGTCTTGCCGGCGCCGCTGGCGCCCAGCAGGGCCACGTGCTCGCCAGCGCGCACGCTCAAGTCAAAGTGGTCGAATACGGGCGCTTCGCCAGGGTGGGCAAAACGCAGTTGATGGATGTCGATAGCGGGCGGCGGCGCCACGGCCATGGCGGCAGCGGAGACGGCAGCCACTTCCACGCCAGCCCCAGGCAGCGGCACGCCGTCGGCCGCCAGGTCGTGCAGGCCGGCCAGGCCCGCTTCGCCGGCCGCCTTGTCGTGCCAGACGGCGGCCAGTTCGCGCAAGGGTTCGAAAAACGCGGGCGCCAGCAACAGGATGAACAGGCCCTGCCCCAAGGTCAGCTCGCGGCCCCAGGTGCCGAAATTGATGCTGCCCAAGAGGGAGAAACCGATGAAGGCCGCCACCATGGCGACACCGAGCGCGGAAAACAGTTCCAGCACGGCCGACGACAAAAAGGCGATGCGCAGCACCACCATCGTGCGCCGGCGCACGGATTGCGACGAGGCGTCGAGCCGTTCGGCCGTGGCATCGACGGCGTCGAGCGCGCGCAGGGTGGCCAGGCCGCGCAGGCGGTCCAATAGAAAGGCGTTCATGCTGCCCATTTCCACCATTTGTGCGCGGCTGGCCGCTTGCGCGCCCATGCCGACCAGGGCCATGAAGACGGGAATCAACGGCGCGGCGATGAGCAGGATCAAGGCGGCGATCCACGACAGCGGCGTCACCACGGCGAGGATCACGACCGGCACCAGCATGACTTTCCAGCGCGCGGGCTTGTAGCGCACCAGGTAGGGCACGATGGCTTCGGCCTGTTCGGCGATGACGCTGGCCGCCTGGCCCGACTGCGCACGCTGGCGGTCCAGCGGCGAACGGCGCGCCAGCGCTTGCGCCACTTGTGCGCGCAAGGTGGACAGGTGCACGCGCGCCGCCGCATACATGCGCCGCGCGCCCCACGCTTCGCAGCCGGCCCGCAGCACGCCCAGCAGCAGCACGCCAGCGGCAGGCAGCAAGGCAGCGCGCCACGCTGCACCGTCCAGCATGGCTTGCACGGCCCAGGCCAGCAAGGCCGCTTGGGGCAGCCACAGCAAGGCGGCGCCGCCCTGCGCCAGGCTGGCGGCACGGGGAAGAATAAAGCGGGGCAAGGACAGTGGCGTAGTCGGCATCTCTATACTTTTTGAGTTTTCAGAATTTTCTGTAAATTCGATATTTTGTATAATACTGCGAAACATGACATATATCAATTGACCCTGCGGGTGTGGCGTGAAAAAATTCAGATAATTATGAAAACTCAACATATCCAAATGACGCCGCTGATCCTGACCTTCGTCAGCCATTTCGGCGAGATGGGCAGCCGCTGGGGCTTTAACCGCACAGTGGGGCAAGTGTACGCCTTGTTGTTTGTCGCGGAGCATCCTTTACACGCGGATGAAATCGCGGAACACCTGAGTTTTTCGCGCTCGAACGTGAGCATCGGCCTGAAGGAATTGCAGGGCTGGGGCTTGATCCGCCAGTCGCGCATCCCCGGCGACCGGCGCGAGTATTTTTCCTCGCTGGGCGATGTGTGGCAAATCTTCCGCGTGGTGGCCGCCGAACGCCGCCGCCGCGAAGTGGCGCCCACCTTGACGGTGCTGCGCGAATCGCTGCTGGCGCCGGCCACGGAACCCGTCGACCAGTATGCGCAGGAGCGCATGCGCGAAATGTATGAATTGGTCGACTTGGCCAACACCTGGTTCGACGACTTGCAGCGCCTGTCGCCCGAATCGATGGCGCAGCTGATGAAAATGGGCGCCAAGGTGCAAAAACTGCTCAACGCCAAGGATCGCCTGTTTGGCAAGAGCCCCGACGACGGCGATAAATAAGCGCGGCGTTTACAGCGCGCATACGCGCCGCGCCTGACTCTTTACACTGTCTTTATGCCCCTCTCGCTATGCTGGCTGGCACCACCCTTGCGAAGGAGTCCTCATGCATGAATCCCCGTTCCAGCCACGCGCGCGCAATGTGCTGCGCCAGCATTTGCCCGTGCGCGAACGGCTGCGCCTGGCGCGCGTGACCAGCAAGAAAGTGCTATCGCTGTGCTCGGCCCTGCTGTGCGCGGCGCCGCTGCTGTATTTGCTGAGCGTGGTGCTGTGCGCGCAGCCCTGAAGCGGTGCGCGGAAACTGAATGAGGGAAAAAGATGCGGTGCGGTGAGTTGAGGCAGCTTGCCGCCGCATGATTGTGGCCAGTATGAAACTGGTCCGCCCAGAGGGAATCGAACCCCCATTCACGGTTTAGAAGACCGTTGTCCTATCCGTTGAACGATGGGCGGAGAGGTGCAGTATTTTAGTCCATGCGCGCCAGCAATGAAATGCTGGCGCGGAATAGAAAACGGGCTGTCATTTCTGACAGCCCGCTTATGACTTTGGTCGGAGTACAAGGATTCGAACCTTGGACCCCCTGGTCCCAAACCAGGTGCGCTACCGGGCTGCGCCACACTCCGAAGACAAGATAATAACGCCCCCACCCAATTTCGTCAATTGCCATAGACGAATTAGATGGAAATAACTATCGACGCCTGCCTTTACACAGCCACTTTATCGGCGATGCGGCGCGCCATGCTTTCAGCGTTCGCTTTATCCTTCGCTTCCACCATCACGCGGATCAGCGGTTCCGTGCCCGAAGCGCGGATCAGCACGCGGCCCGTGTCACCCAGCTCGGCCTCGACCAGTTCTTTCTCGGCCACCATGGCGGCATTTTTCTGCCAGTCGAAACCGGGCGCCACGCGCAGGTTGATCAGGGTTTGCGGGAACAGCACCAGTTCGGCCAGGCATTGCTGCAGGCTCTGTCCGCTGCGCTTGAGCGCGGACAATACTTGCAGCGCGGAGACGATGCCGTCACCCGTCGTGTGCTTGTCCAGGCACAGCAAATGGCCGGAGCCTTCGCCGCCCAGTATCCAGCCCTTTTCCTTCATGACTTCCAGCACGTAGCGGTCGCCCACCTTGGCGCGCGCAAAGCCGATGCCCTGCTGCTTGAACAGCACTTCCAGCGCCATGTTGGTCATCAAGGTGCCGACGGCACCGGCCACGGGGCCTGTTGCCAGGCGGTCCTTGACCATGACGTACAACAGTTCGTCGCCGTTATACAGGCGGCCCGTGGCGTCGCACATGATCAGGCGGTCGGCGTCGCCATCGAGGGCGATGCCCAGGTCCGCGCCGTGCTCGACGACGGCTTCGGCCATGGCCTTGGTTGCCGTGGCGCCGAAGCCCGCATTGATGTTGAAACCGTCGGGCTTGTTGCCGATGGCGATGACTTCCGCGCCCAGCTCATGGAACACGTGCGGCGCGATATGGTAGGCGGCGCCGTGTGCGCAATCGACGACGATCTTCAGGCCGCGCAGATCCAGCTCGTTCGGGAAGGTGCCCTTGCAAAATTCGATGTAGCGGCCCTGGGCATCGTCCAGGCGCTTGGCGCGGCCCAGCTTTTCAGATGGCACGCAGGCCATCGGTTCGTCGAGCGCCGCTTCGATTTCCAGCTCCACGCTGTCGGGCAGCTTGGTGCCCTGGCCGGAAAAGAACTTGATGCCATTGTCATGGTAGGGATTGTGCGAGGCGGAAATGACGACGCCAGCCGACAGGCGCAACGCCCGCGTCAGGTAGGCGATGGCCGGCGTCGGCATGGGGCCGGCCAGCATCACGTCCACGCCAGCGGCCGACAGGCCCGCTTCCAGCGCCGCTTCCAGCATGTAGCCGGAAATGCGCGTGTCCTTGCCGATCAGCACCGTCGGGCGGGTCTTGCCGCCTTGCGACTTGGCCAGCACCTTGCCGGCCGCATAGCCGAGGCGCATGACGAAATCGGGGGTAATCGGAGCCGTGCCCACCAGGCCACGAATGCCATCGGTACCAAAATATTTACGCGTCATAGTATTTCTCTTTTTGTTGTTTATGATAAATCTTACAGGCTCAGTGTGCCATGCGCCAGACCTTCAGTGCATCGACGGTTTCAGCTACATCATGCACACGGATAATTTCCGCACCTTGCGCTACCGCAGCAAGCGCACCGGCAACACTGCCGGCCAGGCGCTGCTCGACGGGACGTCCCGTGACGGCGCCGATCATCGATTTGCGCGACAGGCCGGCCAGCACCGGCAGGTCCAGCTCGCTGCGCAGCTGGCGCGTGGCGCGCAGCAAGGCATAGTTCTGCTCCACCGTCTTGCCAAAACCGAAACCGGGGTCAATGCACAGGCGTTCGCGGGCGATGCCGGCCGCCGTCATCGTGTCGATGCGTTCGCGCAAGAAGTCGATGACTTCGCGCACCACATCCTCGTACTGCGGCTGGGCTTGCATGGTTTCTGGCATGTTCTGCATGTGCATGATGCACAGCGCACAATCGCTGTCCCGCACGGCGTCGATGGCGCCTGGCGCGCGGAAACCGTTGATATCGTTGATCATGTCGGCACCCGCCAGGATGGCTTCGCGCATCACTTCGGGTTTATAGGTGTCGACGGACAGCGGCTTGCCGCAATCGCGCAAGGCGTACAGCACCGGCATGACGCGCTGCAACTCGCCCTGCAGCGGCAGCGGCGGCGCGCCGGGACGGCTCGATTCGCCGCCGATGTCGATGATGTCGACGCCGTCAACCATCATCTGCTCGGCGCGCGAGATGGCAAACTCCAGGTGTTGATACTGGCCCGCATCGGAAAACGAGTCAGGCGTGATGTTCAGGATGCCCATCACCAGCGCCTGCGTGCCGGACAGGTTGAAGCCGAAACGGCCGAATTGCAAATAGTGTCGCATGTGAATCTTTGTAGTCGTCAGGAAAAAACTGCCGCGGCAACGAAAAAGGGCAAGGATTGCTCCTTACCCTCGTTCTTGCCATACCCTTGCGCGCCGCCGGTCAGGGCGGCCGTTATCAGGCTGGTGCCGTCACGTTAGGCGAGATGCCGCCCGTGCCGCTGTCGCCCGCATTGCGGCGTGGCGGGATGACTTTCGGTGGACGCGGCTCCAGGCCGGCCATGATGTCATTGATTTGCTCTGCATCAATGGTTTCCCATTCCAGCAAGGCTTTGGTCATCATTTCGACCTTGTCTCGGTTGCCTTCCAGCAAGGTGCGCGCCAAAGCATATTGCTTGTCGAGAATGTTGCGGATTTCAGCATCGACCTTTTGCTGGGTCGCTTCCGAGATCGTCTTGGTGGCGCCACCGAAGAAACCTTCGTTTTCGCTGTCTTCGTAGACCATCACGCCCATGCTGTCGGACATGCCGAAACGGGTCACCATGGAACGGGCCAGCTTGGTGGCGCGCGAGAAGTCGTTCGACGCGCCCGTGGACATTTGTCCCACGAAAATCTCTTCGGCGATACGGCCACCGAACAGGATGGAAATTTCTTCCAGCATCTTGTCCTTGTAGGCGGACAAGTTGTCGTGTTCCGGCAGCTGCCAGGTCAGGCCCAGGGCCCAGCCGCGCGGCATGATCGTCACTTTATGCACGGGATCAGCCTTCGGCAGCAGCTTGGCGACGACGGCGTGACCGGACTCATGGTAAGCCGTATTGCGACGCTCTTCCTCGCGGATGATCATCGATTTACGCTCAGGACCCATGTAGATCTTGTCTTTCGCGTCTTCGAAGTCGGCCATTTCCACCAGACGCTTGCTGCGGCGTGCCGCGAACAGGGCTGCCTCGTTGACCAGGTTGGCCAGGTCCGCGCCCGAGAAACCAGGGGTGCCGCGGGCCAGGATATCGGCTTTCACGTCGGTACCGATAGGCACTTTGCGCATGTGCACGTTCAAGATCTGTTCGCGGCCGCGGATATCGGGCAAGCCGACGGACACCTGGCGGTCGAAACGGCCTGGACGCAGCAAAGCTTTGTCGAGCACGTCGGCGCGGTTGGTGGCGGCCACGACGATCACGCCGGAGTTCGCTTCAAAACCGTCCATCTCGACCAGCAACTGGTTCAAGGTCTGTTCGCGCTCGTCATTGCCGCCGCCCATGCCGGCACCACGGTGACGGCCGACAGCGTCGATCTCATCGATGAAGATGATGCACGGCGAATGTTTTTTCGCGTTTTCAAACATGTCGCGCACACGGCTGGCGCCCACGCCGACGAACATTTCCACGAAGTCAGAACCGGAAATCGAGAAGAACGGCACCTTGGCTTCACCGGCAATGGCGCGCGCCAGCAGGGTTTTACCCGTGCCCGGAGGACCAACCATCAGCACGCCGCGAGGAATGCGGCCGCCCAGTTTCTGGAACTTGCTCGGATCCTTGAGGAAGTCGACCACTTCGTTGACTTCTTCTTTCGCTTCGTCGCAACCGGCGACATCGGCGAAGGTGACGGTGTTGCTGGCTTCATCCATCATGCGCGCCTTCGACTTGCCGAACGAGAATGCCCCGCCCTTGCCGCCGCCTTGCATCTGACGCATGAAGAAGACCCAGACGCCGATTAACAGCAGCATGGGGAACCAGGAAACAAAAATAGTTTGCAGGAAAGACGCTTCCTCAGGCGGACGCACATCGAAATGCACGCCATTGTCGCGCAGGTCGCCGATCAGGCCCTTGTCGAGGCTGGTGGCGGTGGTACGCACCTTGGTGTCGTCCATCAGCTTGGCGGTGATCGACGAACCTTCGATCACGACATCCTTGACGCGCTTGGCTTTGACTTCATCCAGCAAATCGGAATAAGCGATGGCCTTGCTGCCGCCTGTGGCGCCATGACTGTCGAATTGCTTGAACAGCATGAACAACAGCAGCAATACGACTACCCAGATGGCAGATTTGGAAAACATGTTATTCACGAAGACTCCTTGGATGCAGTGCGCATCTCTTTACCTATAGCTAGAAACACGATTTTACTCGCAATAAGCGGGCCGTGCCAAAGCCCGCCGATCCGTGCGCGCGAAAAAATCGCGTTCACGCAAAAAAATGCAGTATAAACAATTTAGGCTTTTATGCCATCAGACGCTACTGCACTTCTCGTTCCCATGTGCGGATTCCCGCTTAAATATCAAGGGCGGAATCATCTTCTTCCACGGCATTTTTCAGCGGATTCTTGATTCCACGGCCCATCAGGAAGATTTCCGACGATTTATCGCGGCTGGCCTTCGGCTTTTTCTGCACCACGACCTTGAATTCAGCGCGGAATTTCTCCACGATCTGGCTGAAACCCATGTCTTTGAAGCATTTCACCAGCAGCACGCCAGACGGCTTCAGGTGCAATTGCGAAAATTCGATGGCCAGGTCAATCAAGTGTTCCATGCGCGCGGCGTCCGCCGTGGCGATGCCCGACAGGTTGGGTGCCATGTCCGACAGGACCAGGTCGACCTTGCGGCCCTGCAACACCACTTCCAGCTGGCGCAGCACGCGCGCTTCGCGGAAGTCGCCCTGGATGAAGTGGAAATCGGCGATGGGCTCCATTTCCAGCATGTCCAGGCCAATCAGGGTACCATTGACCCCGCCGCCGTCCTTGCCGGCCAGCTTGCGCCGCGTGTACTGGGCCCAGCTGCCGGGAGTGCAACCAAGGTCGACAATCACCTGGCCAGGTTTGATCAGTTTTTCGTCTTCATCGATTTCTTTGAGCTTGTATGCTGCCCGGGCGCGGTAGCCCTCTTTTTGCGCCAACTTCACATAAGGATCATTTATGTGGTCGTGCAACCAGTTTTTGTTTAATTTCTTCTTTGCCATTCGCGTAGAATACTGCTTTTAAGGGAATTACTAAATATTATTATGCTAAAACTTACACCCGTAGAGCGCAGCGCACTGCGCGCCGAAGCACACGCGCTGAAGCCTATCGTCATTATTGGCGAAGCGGGCTTGACACCTGCTGTCCTCAAAGAGATCGACCTTGGCCTGGATTCGCACGGTCTGATTAAAGTCCGCGTGTTCGGCGACGACCGCGAAGCCCGCGTCGGAATGTACGATACGATTTGCGGCAATCTCGGCGCCGCCCCGGTACAACATATTGGCAAACTGCTGGTAATCTACCGTCCGAAAAAAGAAGTGGTTAAGGAGAAGGTCAGCGCCGGCAAAGGCATGCGCGAAGTGACCATCGTCAAGGCCAGCGCCAGCGGCACCAAGCGCCCGAGCGTGACGAAAGTCATGATCAAGGGCAATGAGCGCGTTACCGAAGGCGGTTCCATCAAGCGTGCCAAGCCACGTCAGAAAAGCGCCAAGAAAAGCGCACTGGGCAGCAAGTAAGCCTGTCGTTCAGCAGCCGCAAGGCTGTTGAAACAAGAAGCGGAGCACGGGATCTTCCCTGCTCCGCTTTTTTATTACCATAAACCCAACAGCAAAGGCTGGGGTCAGACCCTGAGGGTCTGACCCCGGTTTTTTTGCTTCTCGGGTTAAAACAATTATTGCTGTTTCCAGATCAACACGCCCGCCAGCAAGCTTTGCACGGCAAAGATCACGGTCGACACGCCATGCAGCATGCCGAAGCGGCTGCGCATGGCTTCGTCCATGATGCCCGACGGGGCTTGCGCCTTGAGTTCGGCCATCAGCGGCGAAATGCCGAAATGGCTGAGCAGCGCGCACACCAGCATCGACAGCACCAGCGCGCCCAGCAGGCGCCGGCGCTTGAGTTCCAGCGCGCCGGGCGCCCATTGCAGCAAGGCCAGCAGTACCACAGCGCAGGCGATGGACAGCCAGGCTTCGGCGCGGAACATGCTGCCGGCGATATTGCCCGCCAGCACTCTGTCGCTCAGGGTGCCGAACAGGGTCGGCGCCACGATGAAGCCGATGGTCCACAGGCTGCCGGCCCACAGGGTGGCAACGAGGATGCGCACGCGGGCGAGCATCAGATGTACAGTACTTCCAGGATTTCGTATTCGCGCGGGCCGGACGGCGCCTGCACTTCCACCACGTCGCCGGCATACTTGCCGATCAACGCGCGGGCGATCGGGGACGTCACGGAAACCTTGTTCTTTTTCAGGTCGGCTTCATCGAGGCCGACGATCTGGTACGTGACTTTCTGGCCCGATTCCAGGTCTTCCAGGTTCACCGTCGAGGCAAACACCACGCGGCCTTCCGCGTCGAGCGCGGTCGGGTCGATGATTTGCGCCGCACCCAGTTTGCCTTCGAGCTCGGCGATGCGGCCTTCGACGAAGGCCTGGCGTTCCTTGGCGGCATCGTACTCGGCGTTTTCCGACAAATCTCCGTGCGAACGCGCTTCGGCGATCGCATCGATGACGATGCGGCGTTCCTTGGTCTTCAAATGATGCAGCTCTTCCTTCAGAAGTTCTGCGCCGTATTTGGTCAATGGGACTGAGGTCATGTTATCTCTACTATCTGCTAGTTATCGGCGCCGTTGCAGTGTGTTGCCACGTTTAACGGCCTTACCAAGTGAAAACCACAGAGGCCGCGCGCTGCTCTGCACGGAACTCTGTGGTTGATAAGCATGCAGTGTACCGCCTAACGGCGGTCACTGCAAATGGCGCGCGGACTACGCTTGCTGCAGGGTCTTGTGCAGGCCTTGCAAATCGTACACACGCAGCTCATCGAGGTGGCGGATGCCTTCGACGGCCGCTTCCGCGCCGGCGATGGTGGTGTAGGTCGTCACGCGCGACGCCAGGGCCGACGTGCGGATGGCCCGCGAATCGACGATGGCGCTGCGCTTTTCTTCCACGGTGTTGATCACCAGCACGATTTCATGGTTCTTGATCATGTCGACCACGTGCGGACGGCCTTCGATCACCTTGTTCACCGGCGTGACGGCGATGCCGGCGGCAGCGATCACGGCGGCGGTACCCTTGGTGGCGACCACGGTGAAACCGGACTCGACCAAATCACGCGCCACTTGCACGGCGCGCGGCTTGTCCGACGCTTTCACGCTGATGAAGACCTTGCCCGATTTTGGCAGGTTCACGCCGGCGCCCAGCTGCGATTTTACAAATGCTTCGCCGAAGGTCAGGCCCACGCCCATGACTTCGCCCGTCGATTTCATTTCAGGGCCGAGGATGGTGTCCACGCCAGGGAACTTGACGAACGGGAACACGGCTTCCTTGACGCTGAAGTATGGCGGCACGACTTCCTGCGTGATGCCTTGCGAGGCCAGCGACTGGCCGACCATGCAGCGCGCGGCAATCTTCGCCAGTTGCAGACCGGTGGCTTTCGAAACGAAAGGCACGGTGCGCGACGCGCGTGGATTGACTTCCAGCACGAAGACGACGTCTTTCATTTCGCCGTCGATCTCTTGCTTCTGGATCGCGAACTGCACGTTCATCAGGCCGACCACATTCAAACCCTTGGCCATCAGCGCCGTCTGGCGTTTCAGTTCATCAATGGTTTCTTGCGACAGCGAGTATGGTGGCAGCGAGCAAGCCGAGTCGCCCGAGTGGACGCCAGCCTGTTCGATGTGTTCCATCACGCCGCCGATGAACGTCGTTTCGCCGTCGGAGATGCAATCGACGTCGCACTCGATGGCGTCGTTCAGGAAGCGGTCCAGCAACACTGGCGAATCGTGCGAGACCTTGACGGCTTCGCGCATGTAGCGCTCGAGGTCGCGTTGCTCGTGGACGATTTCCATGGCGCGGCCGCCCAGCACGTACGATGGACGCACGACCAGCGGGTAGCCGATTTCCTGCGCCAGCGCCAGAGCGTCGGCTTCCGTGCGCGCGGTGCGGTTAGGCGGCTGGCGCAGTTCCAGCTTGTGCAGCATTTGCTGGAAACGCTCGCGGTCTTCGGCCGCGTCGATCATGTCGGGCGAGGTGCCGATAATCGGCACGCCATTCGCTTCCAGGTCCAGCGCCAGTTTCAAAGGCGTCTGGCCGCCGTACTGCACGATCACGCCGACCGGTTTTTCGATGGCGACGATTTCCAGCACGTCTTCCAGGGTCAGCGACTCGAAGTACAGACGGTCGGAAGTGTCGTAGTCTGTCGAAACCGTTTCTGGGTTGCAATTGACCATGATGGTTTCGTAGCCATCTTCGCGCATGGCGAGGGCAGCGTGGACGCAGCAATAGTCAAACTCGATACCCTGGCCGATACGGTTCGGGCCACCGCCCAGCACCATGATCTTTTTCTTGTCGGTCGGATTCGATTCGCACTCTTCGTCGTACGTGGAATACATGTACGCCGTATCGGTCGAAAATTCCGCTGCGCAGGTGTCGACGCGCTTGTAGACGGGACGGATGTTCAGCGCATGGCGCTGCTGGCGCACGGCCGTGTCAGTCGTCTGCAGCAAAAAGCCCAGGCGGCGATCCGAGAAGCCCTTCTGTTTCAACTTGTACAGGGTGTTCTTGTCCAGGTTTTCCAGCTTCTGCGTGTCCAGCCACAGTTCCAGGTCGACGATTTCCTTGATCTGGATCAGGAACCATGGGTCGATCTTGGTCAGGTTGTGCACTTCTTCCAGGGTGAAGCCCTGGGCAAACGCGTCGCCCACGTACCAGATGCGCTCAGGACCAGGCTCGCCCAGTTCTTCTTCGATCTTTTCGCGGTCCTTGGTTTTTTCGTTCATGCCGTCCACGCCCACTTCCAGGCCGCGCAAGGCTTTCTGGAACGATTCCTGGAAGGTACGGCCAATGGCCATCACTTCGCCGACGGATTTCATTTGCGTCGTCAGGTGGTGGTCGGCGGTCGGGAACTTCTCGAACGTGAAACGGGGAATCTTCGTGACGACGTAATCGATCGACGGCTCGAACGAGGCCGGCGTGGCACCGCCCGTGATTTCATTGCGCAGCTCGTCCAGGGTGAAACCGACGGCCAGCTTGGCGGCGATCTTGGCGATCGGGAAGCCCGTCGCTTTCGAGGCCAGGGCCGACGAACGCGACACGCGCGGATTCATCTCGATGACGATCATGCGGCCATCGACAGGATTGATCGAGAATTGCACGTTCGAGCCACCGGTGTCGACGCCGATCTCGCGCAGCACTGCCAGACTGGCATTGCGCATGATCTGGTATTCCTTGTCCGTCAGGGTTTGCGCAGGAGCGACGGTAATCGAGTCGCCCGTGTGCACGCCCATTGGATCGAGGTTTTCGATCGAGCAAATGATGATGCAGTTGTCCGCCTTGTCGCGCACCACTTCCATCTCGTACTCTTTCCAGCCCAGCAACGATTCTTCGATCAGCAACTCTTTCGTCGGCGACGCTTCCAGGCCGCGTTTGCAGATGGTTTCGAATTCTTCTTCGTTGTAGGCGATGCCGCCGCCGGAACCGCCCATGGTGAACGATGGACGGATGATGGTCGGGAAGCCCAGGGTGCGCTGCACGGCCCACGATTCTTCCATCGAGTGCGCCACGCCGGAACGGGCCGAACCGAGGCCGATCTTGGTCATCGCGTCCTTGAACTTGGAACGGTCTTCGGCCTTGTCGATGGCTTCCGGCGACGCGCCGATCAGCTCGACGTTGTATTTTTCCAGCACGCCATTGTTGAACAGGTCCAGCGCGCAGTTCAGCGCCGTCTGGCCACCCATCGTCGGCAGGATCGCGTCAGGACGCTCCTTGGCGATGATGCGTTCAACGACCGACCAGGTGATCGGTTCGATATAGGTCACGTCGGCCATTTCCGGGTCCGTCATGATGGTCGCAGGATTGCTGTTGACCAGGATGACTTTGTAGCCCTCTTCGCGCAGGGCCTTGCACGCTTGCGCGCCGGAATAATCGAATTCGCAGGCCTGGCCGATCACGATCGGGCCAGCGCCAATAATCAGAATACTTTTAATATCTAAACGTTTAGGCATTTTTCTTTTTCTCCTCCGCAGCCATCAGGTTGATGAAGCGGTCAAACAGGTAAGCAACATCCATCGGGCCCGGCGACGCTTCAGGGTGGCCCTGGAAGCAGAAGGCCGGCTTGTCCGTGCGGGCAAAGCCCTGCAGGGAGCCGTCGAACAGCGATTCATGGGTCACGCGGCAATTCGCGGGCAAAGTTGCCGCGTCGACTGCGAAACCGTGGTTTTGCGAGGTAATCAAGACCTGTTTCGTTTCCAGGTCTTGCACCGGGTGGTTGGCGCCGTGGTGGCCGAACTTCATCTTCAAGGTTTTCGCACCGGAAGCGATCGCCATGATCTGGTGACCGAGGCAGATGCCGAAGGTCGGGATGCCCTTCTCGATCAGTTCCTTGGTCGCCGCGATGGCGTAGTCACATGGTTCCGGGTCGCCAGGGCCGTTCGACAGGAAGATGCCGTCCGGGTTCAACGCCAGGGCGTCGGCGGCGGAAGCTTGCGCCGGCAGCACGGTGACTTTGCAGCCGCGTGCCGTCAGCATGCGCAGGATGTTGCGCTTGACGCCGTAGTCGAAGGCGACCACGTGGTATTTCGCGTCGGCATCGGCCAGCTGGCCGTAGCCTTGGCCCAAGGTCCATTCCGTTTCGCGGTATTCGTAGGCGTCCTTGCTTGAGACTACTTTAGCCAGGTCCATGCCGGCCAGGCCGGGGAAGGAGCGGGCCAGTTCCAGCGCTTGCGCGGCGGATGGCTCGTTGCCTTGTGTGCCGACGAGGATGGCGCCGCCCTGCGCACCTTTTTCACGCAGAATGCGCGTGAGCTTGCGTGTATCGATGCCGGCGATGGCGACGATATTTTCAGCTTTGAGGTAGTCGGACAGGGAGAGGGTGGAACGGAAATTGGATGCCAGCAATGGCAGATCGCGGATGATGAGGCCAGCGGCGTGAACCTTGGAAGATTCGACGTCTTCCGGATTGACGCCCGTATTGCCAATATGCGGATAGGTCAGGGTGACCATCTGGCGGCAATAGCTTGGGTCGGTAAGGATTTCCTGATACCCGGTCATCGAGGTGTTGAAAACAACCTCGCCCGTGGTATGACCGGCGGCACCGATCGAAAAACCTTTAAAGATCGTTCCATCAGCAAGCGCTAATATGGCTGGAACGGCAGGGCCAGAAAAAAATGGCGGCAAGGGCAACTCCTGATAAAGTTACCGTAGCTGCGCCACGTCAGACCGACCGCCTAGTTACCCGAGCCAGATGCACTCAGGGTGTTTCAACGGTCATTTTGAATGAGGGGATGGGTAGTCGCTACGGTATATGTGTGATTGGCTAAACCTTTGAATTATAACCAAAAGGAAGCTTTTCCACAAGGAAGAAAATACAGAAGCCCCGGCATTTTTTTGCGCAGCAGCATAAATCCTGCGCCCCATGAAAAAAGCCGCCCGGCTTGCGCGGGGCGGCTTGCAAAGCAATACCGGTTACTACTTACACTAGCGCCGCAATGCCGGCCTTGGCGATTTGCGCGTCCTCGGCGGATTTCACGCCCGAGACGCCGACGGCGCCCACATAGTGACCGTCAAACACGATGGGCACGCCGCCTTCAAGCAAGCCGTCGATTTCCGGCGCGCTCAGGAACGACACGCGGCCGCCATTGATCATCTCTTCATAGATGCGCGATTCGCGGCGGCCCAGCGCGGCCGTCTTGGCTTTCGATGGGGCGATGTGCGACGAGATCGGCGCCACGCCATCCATGCGCTGCAGCCACAGCAGGTGGCCGCCGTCGTCGACGATGGCGATCGTGACCGCCCAGTTATTCTTGACCGCTTCCGCTTCGGCGGCGGCAGCGATTTTCTTTACGTCGTCCAGGGTCAAAATCGGTTTCGATTGCATGGTGCATCCTTGTTATGTTGAAACAAAATTGTATACGAAATGCGCGGCGGCGCTATCCATCACTGCTCGCGTTTGGCTTTCAGCTTTTGCTTGAGCTGCGCCATCACGGCAAAGGTCGCCTGCTCGCCCGCCAGGATGGCCTGGTTGCGGCTGTTGAAATCGTTGCCCTTCATGGTGCCCAGGCTGGGCTGGATCACCACGTCCGCATCTTTCAGCTCGAACTGGTTGATGCGCTGACCCATGATGGCGAACGTCTGCATCAGCACTTCCATCGAGCTGATGGCCTTCTGGGTATCCGTTTGCGATGAAATATTCACGGCGATGATGAAATCGGCGCCCATGTCGCGCGCAAAGCGCACGGGCACGGGCGCGACGAGGCCGCCATCGACATAAGTGTGGCCCGCAATCGTCACGGGCTGGAACACGCCGGGCACGGCCGACGAGGCGCGCACGGCCATGCCGGTGTTGCCGCGCTGGAACAGGATCGGCTGGCCATTTTTCAGATCGGTCGCCACCACGCCAAACGGTATCTTGAGTTTTTCCAGCGGCACGCCGCCGACAGCCTTGTTGACATAGCTTTGCAGCGCTTCGCCTTTCAGCACGCCGGACGACTTGCCGAACAGGGGCAAGGCCCAGTCGGAAATGGCCGCCTCGTCCATGTCGAACGCCATCTTTTGCAGAGCGAAGCCGGAGTTGCCCGCCGCATACATGGCGCCCACTACGCTGCCGGCGCTGGTGCCCGTGACGATGTCGGCCTGAATGCCTTGCGATTCGAGCGCCTTGATCACGCCGATATGCGCGAAACCGCGCGCCGCGCCGCCGCCCAGCGCCAGGCCGATCTTGATCTTGCGCGGCGTGACGACGGTGGGTTCCGGTGGCGTCAATACTTGTATCGGTTTCGGGGCGGTGGTATCGCAGCCGGCCAGCGCAAAGGCGGCCAGGGCAAGCAGGGTCAGGCGTTTAGGGAACATGGTGGAGAGGGAGAACCGCGCGCGGCAGTGGCAATAAAGGAGAGCCGATTGTAGCGCAAGCGGAGCCGCCCGCACTGAAGGTGGTCTTAAATGTTTAAAAATGACAATATTTCGAACCGTGCGCACCACGCCGGCTGCTAGACTGGCTCCTGGCTTCCCACCTCCCCCACTTCCATTGAGCGGCTTATGAAAACAGACCTGTTCCACCTCATCGCGCACCCATGCTTGCTCGTTGCAGCCCTGCTGGGTGCGGCCTGCGCCAACGCCGCCCCCGTCGCGGCGACGGAGCGCCAGGATAGCATCGCGGCAAGAATGGAGGGCTTTACTTGTACGGGGAACATACAAATTCCCAATGATACGGAGAAACACACGATTGAGCTCAGCTTCGACGCCCCCGACAAGCACGGCGCCCAAGGCACCCACCTGGTTGACGGGCGCGGCAAAGCAGGCAACTTTTACGGCTGCCGGCAAAACGGCGACAGCCTGTCTTGCACATACGACGCAGGGCCGGCCAGCGGCCCCCTGACCATGCGTTTTAGCGGCAACTTGACGCAGGTAAAGGGCGAGTTCAATTCCCCTTTTGAAAATAGCGCCACCATGCAATTTTCCGCACGCTGCCAAAAATCGGCGCCATAGCGGCGTCCAGTTTGCCGAAACGGTCGTGGGCGGCATGCACGAAAACCTGCAGAACTTGCTCAAGGAAATAGCATGAATCGACAAGCCCTCGTGACAATCGACATGAGCGATATCAACACGCCGCGCCAGTTGCATGCGGCACTGGCAGCCGCGCTGGACTTTCCTTCCTTCTACGGCATGAACTGGGATGCCTTCCACGATGCCATCACGGGCCTGGTGGACATGCCGCAACAGCTAGAGCTGCGCGGCTGGCCAGCCTTCGCGGCGCGCCTGCCCGGCGAAGCGGCCATCCTGCAGCGCATTCTGGCGCGCATGGCGCTGGCTGCGCCGGACGGGGCGACACACGTGCATTACATGTAGAACGGAAACGCTTGACAGCCCCGCCCGACTTCCCTTACATTGAGTGCATGTCCTCCTTCAAACATTCCTCCCCTTCCCTGCTGTCGCTATCGCGACTACTACCAGCACGCGCATAAGTTTGCCGCATTGCTTCGCCTGGCCACACGCCGGCGTGTTTCAAAAACCCTGGAAGGTTTGATGATGTTTGCACCATCCCCCGCTACACCCGTATTTTCTGACGCGACCGCCGCGACCGCCGTTGCCGTCCTTTGCCTGCTAAAACTACCGATCGCTTGCCTGGCCTAGTGTTGCGTGGCCGCCCGGCAAGCTTGCGCCACAACCATTGATTTCCCCCTATCTTCAGGAGTACCCGATCATGATGTTGCAGAACCCAGCTTCCAAATACCGCGCCTTTCCTCCAGTTAAATTGACCGACCGTCAATGGCCGAACCAGATCATCAGCAAACCGCCGATCTGGATGAGCACCGACTTGCGCGACGGCAACCAGTCGCTGATCGAGCCGATGAGCGCGGAAAAGAAGCTGCGGTTCTTCGAGATGCTGATCGCCATCGGCCTGAAGGAAATCGAAGTGGGTTTCCCATCGGCATCGCAGACGGATTTCGATTTCGTGCGCAAGCTCGTCGATGAAGGCCGCATCCCGGACGACGTCACCATCATCGTGCTGACGCAGTCGCGTGAAGAGCTGATCCGCCGCACGGTGGAATCGGTCGTCGGCGCCAAGCGCGCCATCGTGCACCTGTACAACTCCGTGGCGCCCGTGTTCCGCAAGGTCGTGTTCGGCATGTCGCGCGAGGAAATCACGAACATCGCCACCACCGGCACCACCCTCGTCAAACAGTTGGTGGCCCAGCATCCGCAAACGGAATGGGGCTTTGAATACACGCCGGAATCGTTCTCGACGACGGAACTCGATTTCTCCAAGCATATCTGCGACGCCGTCAGCGCCATCTGGAAGCCCACGCCCGCCAACAAGATGATCATCAACCTGCCGTCGACTGTGGAGTGCAGCACGCCCAACGTGTATGCGGACCAGATCGAATGGATGTCGCGCAAGCTGGCGCGCCGCGATTCCATCATCATCAGCGTGCACCCGCATAACGACCGCGGCACGGCCGTCGCCTCGGCCGAGCTGGCCGTGATGGCGGGCGCCGACCGCGTGGAAGGCTGTTTGTTCGGCAATGGCGAGCGCACCGGCAACGTCGACCTGGTGACGTTGGCGATGAACTTGTACACGCAGGGCGTGCATCCGGGCCTGGATTTCTCCGACATCGACAGCGTGCGCAAATGCGTGGAAGAGTGCAACCAGTTGCCCGTCCACCCGCGCCACCCGTATGCGGGCGACCTGGTCTTCACTGCCTTCTCCGGCTCGCACCAGGATGCGATCAAGAAAGGTTTTGCCAAACAACAACCGGACAGCATCTGGGAAGTGCCGTACTTGCCAATCGACCCGGCCGACCTGGGCCGCAGCTACGACGCCGTGATCCGCGTCAACAGCCAGTCCGGCAAGGGCGGCATGGCGTATTTGCTGGAACAGGAATACGGCCTGGTCTTGCCGCGCCGCCTGCAAATCGAATTCTCGCGCGCCGTGCAAGCCGTGGCCGACGCCACGGGCCGCGAAATCGCCGCGCAGGATATCCATGACATCTTCCAGAAGGAATACCTGGAGCAGACGGCCCCGTACGCCTACGCTTCGCACCGCATGGTGGAAGACACGAGCAGCGATGAATCCGTGCAAATCGACATCAGCCTGTCGCACCGCCAGACGCCACTGGCCCTGCAAGGCGGCGGCAATGGCCCCATCGACGCCTTCGTCAATGCGCTCGGTCTCGACATCAAGCTGATGGATTACCATGAACACTCGATCGGCTCCGGCGCCAACGCGCAAGCGGCTTGCTACGTGGAATTGCGCCTCGACAACGGCCCGACCCTGTTCGGCGCCGCCATCGACAGCAATATCGTCACCGCCTCGTTCAAGGCTGTCTTGTCGGCCGTGAACCGCCGCATCGGGCAGACGGACGCCGAAAAAACAACAGCGGCCGACGTGGCTGCCAGCGCCGCCTGAGTCTTTTCAGCGCGCTCCATAGGGAGAAAAAGCGGTACGGCTTGATCGCCGTGCCGCTTTTTCATTTCTATGCGGCAATTAGTAGTGCAAATCATGTATCACCAGCCGTATAATTGTTTCATAACAAGACCACCGGAGACAGATCATTAGCTACCGAGGGAATCAGTATGAAATTGACGGACATGAAGATAGGCGTGCGCCTGGGCGCCGGTTTTGGCGTGGTGCTGCTGCTGATGGCAGTGCTGGTGGGCACGGGCCTGCTGCGCCTGGACAAGATCGGCGCGCTCAGCGAAGCCATCATCGAGAAAGACTGGGCCAAGGCCGACGCCATCGCCACGATCCGCAGCACCACGCGTTCGAACGCGGCACTGGTGCTGGAGCTGTTCATCCATGAAGATCCGGCCCGCGCCAACGCCATTCACGGCGAAATCGACGCCAACAAAGCCACCATCACCGATGCGCTGGCCATCCTCGACCGCCTGATCGTGCTGCCTGAAGGCAAGGAACTGCTGGCCACCCTGAAGCAGCAGCGCAAGGCTTATGTCGTGTCGTTCAGCCAGGCCGACAAGCTGCTGGTGGCGGGACAGCGCGCGGAAGCGGCCATGCACGTGCGCGACGATACCCTGCCCGCCCTGAACCAGTTGCAACAATCCGTGAACCGCCTGAATGAAATCCAGCGCGGCGTGGTTGTGCATGGCGGCCAGCAGATCAAGCAGAATATTTCCGCGGCGAATGTGCTGATGGCCAGCCTGGGCACGGCCGCGCTGCTGCTGGGCGTGCTCTTCGCCTGGCGGGTCACGCGCTCGATCACCACGCCGATCGCGTATGCGCTGCGCGTGGCGCAAGCCGTGGCAGGAGGCGACCTGAGCAGTAAAATCGTGGCCGACGGCAAGGATGAAGCGGGCCAGTTGCTGCAGGCCCTGCGCGACATGAATACCAACCTGGCCACCCTGGTGGGACAAGTGCGCGGCGGCACGGGCACGATCGCCGTGGCGTCGAGCCAGATCGCCAGCGGCAATGCCGACCTGTCGGCCCGCACGGAGGCGCAAGCCAGCGCGCTGGAAGAGACGGCCTCGTCGATGATCGAACTGACGGGCACCGTGCGCAGCAATAGCGACAATGCGCGCCAGGCCGACAGCCTGGCCCGCTCGGCGTCAAGCATCGCGCAGCGCGGCGGCTCGGCCATGGCGGAAGTGATCGGCACCATGGACGCCATCAATGCCTCGTCGCGCAAGATCGTCGACATCATCGCCGTCATCGACGGCATCGCCTTCCAGACGAATATCCTGGCCCTGAACGCGGCGGTCGAGGCAGCGCGTGCCGGCGAGCAAGGCCGTGGCTTTGCCGTCGTGGCCTCAGAAGTACGCAACCTGGCACAACGCTCGGCGGCGGCGGCGAAGGAAATCAAGGAACTGATCGCCGACTCCGTCAGCCGGGTCGACCAGGGCGCGCAACTGGTCAGCCAGGCGGGCGCCACGATGGATGAAGTGGTGGCCAGCGTGGGCCGGGTCAGCGCCATCGTCGGTGAAATCAGCGTCGCCAACCACGAGCAAAGCGAAGGCATCGAGCAAATCAATGCGGCCATCATGCAGATGGATCAGACGACGCAGCAAAACGCAGCCCTCGTCGAGGAAGCGGCCGCGGCGGCGGCAGCCATGCATGAACAGGCGGGCGAACTGGAAACCCTCGTCAGCCAGTTCAAGCTGGAACAGAGCACCGGCGGCAAGACGCCAGGCCGTCCTGCTGCGTCCGTCCCGCGCTTGCACTAAGTTGCTATTCCACCTGGCGCGCCAGGCGGATGCCCGTAAATTGCCAGCGCGCGCCGGCCGGAAAGAAATTGCGGTAGCTGGCGCGTGCATGGCCGGCCGGCGTGGCGCACGACGAGCCGCGCAGCACATACTGATTCAGCATGAACTTGCCGTTGTATTCGCCGAGCGCGCCGGGCGCCGTGCGGTAACCGGGATACGGCGCGTAGCTGCTGCTGGTCCACTGCCAGCAGCGGCCGAACATTTGCCGCAATCCCGTTCCCGGCGCGCCGGCGGCCGGATGCAGCTGGCCCACTTCCACGGCGACGCCTTGCGCCGCCACTTCCCACTCCGCTTCCGTCGGCAGGCGCGCGCCAGCCCAGTGCGCATAAGCGTCCGCCTCGAACAGGGACAGATGCGTGGCCGGCGCCTGCCAGTCCAGCGGACGCAAGCCAAATAAAGTGAATTCCTGCCAGTGCCCGGCGTCATCGCGCTGCCAGTACAGCGGACATGCCAGCTGCTGGCTGCGCACCCAGTCCCAGCCTTCGGCCAGCCACAAATGCGCCGTGCGGTAGCCGCCCGCCTCGATGAAAGCGAGATATTCGCCATTCGTCACCAGCGCGCTGGCCAGTTCGAACGGCGCCACGTATTGCGGATGGCGCGGCAATTCATTGTCAAAGCAAAAACCATCGCCTACATGGCCGATCTGCGCCAGGCCGCCGTCGAAGGCGAGCCAGGCCGTGGACTGCGCAGCTTGCGGCGCTGGCGGAGCGGCGTTATCAAGGTAAGCGGGAAACAGGGCGCTCTGCGCCAGCAGATGCTTGACGTCCGTCAACAGCAGCTCCTGGTGCTGCTGCTCGTGTTCGAGGCCCAGCGCCAGCAGCATGGTCAGCCGTTCGCGCTCGCCGCGCGCCAGTTCGCCCGCCAGCAGACGCGCGATGCGCGCATCGACGTTGGCCCGGTAGGCGCGCACGACATCCATGCCGGGCCGCGTCAGCAAACCCCGCTGGGCGCGCGGATGCTTTTCGCCCACGCCGTTGTAATAGGAATTGAACAGCACGCGGAAGGCGGGATGGAACGGCGCGAACGCCGCTTCCATGCTTTCCAGGATAAACGTTTCGAAAAACCAGGTGGTATGCGCGAGATGCCATTTCACGGGACTGGCGTCCGGCATCGACTGGGCGCCGCAATCCTCGTCGGACAGGGGTTCGGCCAGCCGCAGCGAGTGCTGGCGCACCTTGTTGTAATGATCGATCAGCATCATTTCTTTCTTAATCCCGGATCACTCTGGCGTAAATCACGGCAAACCACTGCTGCGGGTCCGTCCAGACTTGCACGGTGGAAAACCCGGCCTGCTCCAGCAAGCCGACGAAGGTGGCGCGCGTGTATTTGTAGCTGTCTTCCGTATGGATGCGCTCGCCTTTCGCGAAGCGCCGCTGGCCGCCTTTCCAGTGGACAAGCTGTTCGCTGCGCGCTTCCAGGTGCATCTCGACGCGGCGCTCGTCGGCGTTGAAAAAGCCGTGGTGCTGCCACGCGCGCACGTCGAAGTCGGCGCCGATCAGCCCGTTCACGTGGCGCAGCATGTTCAGGTTGAAGGCGGCCGTCACGCCCAAGGCATCGTCATAGGCCGCGTCGAGGATGGCGTCGTCCTTGATCAGGTCGACGCCGATCAGCAGGCCGCCGTCGCCGTCCGCATTCGCGCGCAGGCGGCGCAAAAAGGCGGTTGCTTGCTCTGGCGCAAAATTGCCGATCGAGGAGCCGGGATAGAAGAACAATCGCCGCGCCTCGCGCACGCTGTCGGGCAAGTCCAGGCGGCTGGAGAAATCCAGGCCCAGGCCCGTCATTTCGATGTGCGGAAAACGCTGCTGCAGCCGGCTCAGCGATTCGCTGAGGAAATCGTAGGAAATGTCCACGGCCACGTACTGGGCCGGGTGCAGCAGCGGAAACAGGCTGGCGGCCTTGGCGCAATTGCCCGCGCCCAGGTCGATCAGGGTGCTGCCTGGCCCCACGGCATGGGCGATCTCGGCGCCGTGGCGGGCGAAGATGGCCGCTTCCGTGCGCGTCGGATAGTACTCGGGCAAGGCGCAGATGGCTTCGAACAGTTTCGAACCGAGCGCGTCGTACAGGTACTTGGGCGACGTCCAGGCATCGCGCGCCAGCAGGCCGCTGCTGATCTCGGCTATCGTGGCAGGAGTAGCGCTGGCCGCTTCTGCGTTGCTGGCGGGATACAAATTAAACTGCTGTTGCGCAAGTGGCATGGTCATGGGCTGGCGTCGTCTCTCAAGGTTCACGAAGGGCTTGCATGGGCGGCCACCGGGCGCGCCGCCCCTGCCGTAGCGGTTTGCGGGCGCCTTGCCGATGACTTTTTTCCATCATAACGGAATCCGCGCAAGCCAGCCGTGCGGCAGGTAACTTAAGGTCAAACCGGCAGTGTGAACACAAAAGTGGTATTGCCAAGCAAAAAGCATAAGCCTGTCGTATACTACACATTGCCGGCCAAACAATCCGCGCCCCTTTGCAGTTCCCAGGCCCCCTCTCCCCCGCGTGCCTCCCTTTACGATAGCCGTTATTAATCAAGATCAACCATGCTCGAATTGCGCCATCTGTCGAAGTCCTATGCCAATGCCCGTCCCGTGCTGGCCAACATTTCCTGCCGTTTCAAGGCGGGGGAATTCATCGCCATCATGGGCGACTCGGGCGTGGGCAAGTCGACACTGCTGAACCTGATCGCCGGCCTCGATACGCCCGACGCGGGTGCCGAAGCGCACCCTATCCTGGTGGACGGCATTGCCATGTCCAGCCTCGATGACGCCGCCGCGACCCGGCTGCGTCGCGCCCGCATGGGCTTTATTTTCCAGGCCTTCCACGTCTTGCCGCACCTGACCCTGCTGCAAAACGTGGCCCTGCCGCTGCTGCTCAACGGATTGCCCCAGGAGCGTGCCGCCAGCATGCTCGAGGCGGTCGGCCTGGGCGGACGCGGCGGCGACTTTCCGCAGCAATTGTCCGGCGGCGAAATGCAGCGCGTGGCCATCGCCCGCGCACTCGTCCACAAGCCGGCGCTGGTGCTGGCCGACGAGCCCACGGGCAACCTCGACCCGGACACGGCGCACAGCATCCTGCAATTGCTGCGCGCCGAAATCAAGGCCAACGGCAGTTGCGCGATCATGGTCACGCATTCGCTGGCCGCCGCCGAAATGGCGGACCGGACCATGATTTTGACGAAAAGCGGATTACAAAATACAACAATCGTCAACCAAATTGATCAAACAATCAGTTAATTTAACTGACCATCTGTCACAAGTTTTGTTATCGTAGTATTATTTAAAACACTTGCCTGGTTATCAATGTTGTAACGCGAATGGTGTACTACGTCACCCGGACAGCCGTACTGCGATGACGAACTATAGCCGGGACCGCGTAAAGTGGTCTCGTCCCTTGCATAACCTGAAGGAGGAGTAAATGAACGTTCGGCAAAAGAAGCTGGAAATGATTGAAGCGATGAACCGGGCGCGTGCGCTCGAACCATCGAGTTTTGTGCCCAACAAGCTGCTCGATACCCTGATCGAGAAGCTGAACCTGAAAAATGATGCGGAACTGTGCCGTGTACTGGAGGTCCAGCCCCCCATCATCAGCAAGATTCGGCACGGCAAACTGTCGGTCGGTGCAACGATTTTATTGCGCATGCATGAAAAATCGGACATCACCATCCGCGAACTGAAGGAACTGTCCGCCACGCCAGTCCATTGATCTACCCGCTGTTGTAATGCCATGCCAGGCACCCAGGTCCCCGGCGCCATGAACTTTTGCCATACAATTCGCGCAGTTCGCCCACCGCACCACAACCGGGCACGATAGCGAAGAGACCCAGCCCAAACCATGCTGACCGTTTCTCTGCCCTCCCGCTCCAGCACGCCCCCTCCAGCGTCTCCCCTGCATTTCCACTCAAACTTGATCTGACACAACACGCATAGTCCGCGCAGGCATCAAGGTCAGCTTTTAACCAGCGATCCCAACCGCATGTCCAGCGATCCTCTTGCGCCGCCCGTGCTGCGCCTGACGCTCACGCGCGATCCCCTCGCCCATGCCGGCGACTGCCCCGCCGCGCCCGGCTGGCATGCCGAAACCCACGTGCTGTCCGGCGCGCGCGGCATCGGCAGTTGCCGCATCGCCCTCGATATCGGCGCGGACGACGTGGTGCAACTGCTGCTGTGCGACGGCAGTTCGCTGCTCGCTGGCAGCCTGGACCTGCCACGCTACCTGGGGCCGGCCACATTGGCACGCGATGGCGCCCCCGCCAGCATCGAAGTGGGACTGGCCTTGCGCCCGCAGGCGGCGCGCCAGCCGCCCGGCGCCAGCCGCGACGGCCTGGGCGCCTGGATGCTGCGGGCCGTGCGCGTGTACCGCTGCGGCGCCGCCGCCATGACGGCCCTGGCGGCGGCGGGCGCATTCCAGGACCGCCAGCTGGACCAGCGCCTGGGCCTGTACCGCTGCGGCATCGAGGCGGGCAGCATGACGGCCGTCGCCAGCCTGCCCGCCGGGCCGGAACCGGTGCTGCTGCTGTTGCACGGCACGGCCTCGTCGACCCAGCGCAGCTTTGCCGGCCTGTGGCGCAACGGCCTGGCGCCGCAACTGGCGGCGCAATACGGCAACCGCATCTACGGCTATGAGCACCGCAGCCTCAGCGACAGCCCCATCGAGAATGCGCTGACCCTCGTGCGCCAGTTGCCGCACGGCGCCGTGCTGCACCTCCTGAGCCATTCGCGCGGTGGCCTGGTGGGCGAATTGCTGGCGCGCGCGCAGCGCATCGACAGCCGCGGCGCCGTCGACCTGGCCGGCGACGGCCTGGAGCGGCTGAGCGAAAACACGGTGGGCGGCGAAGCGTTCAACAGCCACGATATCGACCACTTCACGGCGCAGGCGCGGCTGGGCGGACGCGCCGGCCACGACGCGGATGCGGCGCGCCTGCGCGCACTGAGCGTGGAACTCAAAACGCGCGCCATCCGCATCACCCGCTTCGTGCGCGTGGCCTGCCCGGCGCGCGGCACCACCCTGATGTCGGGGCGGCTCGACCGCTGGGCCAGCGTGATGTTCAATCTGCTGCTGCACGGCGGCGTACCCGACGGCGCCATGGCTTTCCTGCTGGCCGTGGTGCGGCAGCGCTGCGACGCGCGCATCCTGCCGGGCCTCGAAGCGATGATGCCCGACTCGCCCCTGGTGGCGCTGCTCAACGCGCCCGACGTGCGCGTGGCCAGCCCGCTGCATGTGCTGGCCGGCGCGTGCAGCGGCGATGGCTTGCTGGGCTGGCTGGGCGACTGCCTCGACGACCAGCTGTACGGCGGGCAGAACGACCTGGTGGTCAATTGCGCCTCGATGGCCGGCGGCGCCACGCGCAGCACGCCGGTGCGGCAACTGCTGTTGCGCGGGCCGCACGCGCACCACCTGAACTACTTCGAGCGTGCGCCGTCGGGCCAGGCCGCCGTGCAGGCGCTCACTGGCGACGAGACAGCCTACCTGCCGCTATCCGGCATCGAGCACGGCCCGCTGGCGCGCGGCGGCGAAGTGCCGAAACGGCGCGCGCACGCACCGATCGTGCTGCTGCTGCCCGACATCATGGGCAGCCACCTGCAAGTGGGCAGCAACCGCATCTGGTTCGACCCCGTCAACCTCGTCGAAGGGCGCATCGAACGCCTGGCCGTGGGCCAGCCGCACATCGTCAGCGCCGGCTGGATCGAATCGTGCTACGAACCGTTTGCCCGTTTTCTCGCGCAAAGCCAGGAAGTGCGGCCCTTTACCTATGACTGGCGTCTGTCGCTGCAGCACTCCAGCAACGCCTTCCTGCCCGTGCTCGACGACGCCATGCGCGACGCGGAACAGCGCGGACAGGCGCTGCGCATCGTCGCCCACGGCATGGGCGGGCTGGTGGCGCGCCTGGCCCTGAAGGGCCGCTGGCAGCGCTTCGGCGCCCTGCCCGGCAGCCGCTTGCTGCAGGTGGGCACGGCCAACCGCGGCACGCAGGCGATGGTGCAAGTGCTGCTGGGACGCGACCGGCTGGTGCAGATGCTGGCCTGCTGGATCGGCTGGAAGCACACGCGGCGCCAGTTCCTCGGCTTCGTGCGCGCCTTTCCCGGCGTGCTGGACATGCTGCCGTGGCCGCAGGCGGGCGGCATCGACTATTTCGATGCCGAGGCCTGGGCGCGGCTGGCCGCAGGCGATGTTCAAGCGGACCTGCCCGGCGGCTGGCAGGCGCCCGAAGCCCAGGCGCTGGCCGCCGCGCGCGCCACCGTGGCCCTGCTGGAAGCGGCCCCGCTCGACGCGCGCCATTGCAGCTACCTGGCCGGCTGCGCCGCCACGCCGGTGGCGCTGCGCCTGCGCGACGGCGGCATCGAGACGGCCTGGTCGCCGGACGGCGATGGCCGCACGCCCTGGCAAGGCGCGTTGCCGGACGGCGTGGCGGCCTGCTACCTGCCGGTGGCGCACGGCGACCTGCTGCTGCAAAAGGACTACTACCCGGCCATCGCGCAGCTGCTCGACAGCGGCCAGGCCGCCGCCCTGCCGCGCCACCCGCCGCACGCGCCCGGCGGCATACCGCCCCGCTTCCATCCATACGCCCCCGACGCCACGCCGCTGTACCCGCAGCCGCAGGAATTGCTCGACGCGGCCATCGGTGCCGCCGGCCCCGCCAGCGCGCCGGAGAGCCGCGCCCCCCAGCTGAGCCTATCCCTCATCCACGGCAGCATGGCCTCGGCCGACGCGCCCGTCATGAGCGGCTGCTACGCCTCCGAATCGCTGCGCGGCAGCATGAGCTTTCTCGACCGCCTGCTGGCCGGCAAGCTGCAGGAAATCCACGCGCTGGGGCGCTTTCCGCAGCGTCCCGACTCCGCCCTCGTGGTGCTGCAGCCCGACGCGGCGCGCCGGCCCGGCGGCGCCATCGTCATCGGCCTGGGCGCGCTGGGCGAGCTGACGCCGGGTGAACTGGCGCGCGCCTTTGCCGGCGGCCTGCTCGAATACGCGTGCGTCTGCCTGCAGGTGCGCGCCGCCGGCCATGTGGCCGCGCCGCCGATGGGCGAACACGGCTTGCGCGTGGCCAGCCTGTTGTCCGGTTCCGGCTATGGCGGCTTGAGCATCGCCCTGTGCGCGCGCGCCCTGATCGATGGCGCGCGCAGCGCCAACCGGCGTCTGGAAGACGCGGGCATGGCGTGCCGCATCGGCCACATCGCCATCTATGAACAGTCCGAGGCGCGCGCCATCGCCGCCGCCGTGGCCATCGAACAGATCATGGCCGAGGCGCGCTACCAGGGCAGCTTCACGTTCGAGCGGCGCATCCGCCACAGCCCCGGCGGCTACCGGCGCATCCTGCCCAGCCTGAGCGGCGACAATGGCTGGCGCCGCGTGCAGATCGTCGCCGCCGACCTTTCCGGCGCCCTGCGCTTCACCGTGCTGACGGACCGCGCGCACAACAGCGTCGACGAAGAGCCGAACCAGCGGCAAGCCGTCGATGGCCTGATCATGGACGCCACCGACAACACCACCGACCAGCCGGGCCTGTCGCGCGCCCTGTACGAACTGATGCTGCCGAATGGCCTGAAGGCTGCCATCCCCGAGATGCGCGGCCTGATCCTGGCCGTCGACCAGAGCGCCGCCATCTATCCGTGGGAACTGATGCGCGACGAGGCGGGCAGCGAGGAAAGCCCGCTGTCAACGCGCATCGGCATGGTGCGCCAGCTGGCCAGCCTGCGCGAGCAGCCGCCCGCCGTCAGCCCGCCCAGCAACAGCGTGCTGGTGATCGGCGACACCGATTCCGGCCTGCCCGAGCTGCCCGGCGCGCAAGCCGAGGCGCAGGACGTGGCGCGCATGTTCGGCGCGTACGGCTACCAGGTGCGCGAGCTGCTGCGCCCGCAGGCGCAGCGCGTGCTGGTGCACCTGTTCGACGAGCGCTATTTCGCCATCCACCTGGCCGGCCATGGCGAAGTGGCCGGTCCCGGCATCGCCCATACGGGCCTGGTGCTGGGACCGAAGACGCGGCTGACGGCGGCGCAGGTGGGTAAATTGAAGCGCGTGCCGCAATTCGTCTTCATCAATTGCTGCCACCTGGGCGACATGCGCCCGGACGCCATCGCGCCGTGGTCGAAACTGGCCGCCAGCCTGGCCACGGCCTTCATTGAAATGGGCTCGCAGGCGGTGATCGCGGCCGGCTGGCGCATCGACGACCAGGCGGCCAGCATCTTCGCGCACAGCTTTTATCACGCCATGCTGAGTGGCGAATACTTCGGCGACGCCGTGCGCCTGGCGCGCGAGGCGGCCTACCTGCAGTTCCCCGCGTCAAACACCTGGGGCGCCTACCAGGCGTATGGCGACGACCGCTACCGTTTTCCGAATACTCAGAGCCGCCCCTGGCAAGCGCCCGACTACCACTACCACGGCCACTTGCTGGCGGACCTGGAAACCCTGCACGCGCGCCTGGCGGGCGCCGATCCTGCGCGCCGCGCGGCCATCGAGGAAAAACTGGGCAGCATCGAAGAAGCCGTGCGCGCGCGCTTCTTCGGCTGCGCCGACATCCGCGAAAACATGGCCGCCGCGCGCGCCGGCCTCGGTGGCCTGGAGAACACCCTGCGCGCCATCGAACACTACCGGGCGGCGCACAGCGCGGCCGACGGCAAGGTAGGCTTGCGCGCGCTGGCGCACTGGGCGGAACTGGAGATACGCCAGGGGGCGGCCCTGTGCGGCCTCGATGCGGGCGCTGGCATCGAGGTGCCGGCCGTGCCCGATATGGCGCAGGGCCGCCAGTTGCTGCAGGATGGAAAACATCATATCGACCTGCTGGTGGCGCTGGCGCCCACGGCGCAGCGTCTGGCCCTGCTGGGACGCTACTGGGCCTTGCAGGCGCGCCTGGCCTGCACCGAAGGAAGCTCCGGCGCGCCGGCACTGCAGGCCATGACGGATGCCTGCCTGGCCGCTCTGGAAGAAGCGCGGCGGCGCAGCGGCGTGGCCGACTGCGACCTGATTTTCCAGGTGCTGGCGGGCGCCCTGCTGCTGAAAGCCCATGGCGACGGCGGCGCCTGGCGCGCGCTCGATCCGCAGCTGGGCGACTTGCTGCATGACGCCATCGCCTATGCGCGCCAGCGCCACGCGGACGAACACCGCGCCATCGACGCCGGCGCTCCCGTGCGCGCCGCCCTGCTGGCGGCCCTGTGGCAGGTGCCGGAAGGCCAGCCCTTCGACGCGCCCGCGCGCGCCGCCTTCCTGGCCCTGTACCACGACGCCGTGCAGCGCCACGGCAGCATCGGCGAACCCGAAACGATCACGGCGCCGCTGCGCTTCCTGCTCGAACTGCTGCCGCCCGACAGCGCGGACACCGGCTTGCGCAGCGCCGTGCAGGCGCTGGCCAGCCAGCTGCAGGCCTCACTTCCCGGCGTCGGTCTTAGCCAGGCACCACGCCGTAATGGCGCGCATAGCGCTCGTCCAGATTCGCCAGCGGCATCATCATGAACATGTCGGCGCTTTCGAAATCAGGATCCCAGGCCGGTTCGCCGCAAATCCAGGCGCCCGAACGCAGGTAACCCTTGATCAGCGGCGGCACCTGCGGCTTGTGCGCCGCTTCCACCTGGTGGATGGGGAAAGGCAGGTGCGGCGTGACGCGGTATTCGCTTGGGGCCATGTGCTTTTCGGCCAGCGCCTGGTACACGGCGACGGCGTTATGCCCGCCATCGGCCAGGCTGATGCTGGCGCAGCCGACCAGGTAGTCGCAGCGCTCGCGGCGCATGTACTCGGCCAGGCCAGACCACAGCAGCATGATCACGCTGCCGCCCCGGTATTTCGGGTGGATGCAGGCGCGGCCCGCTTCGACCATGCGTCCGCGCAGGTTCTTCAGGCGGCTCAGGTCGAACTCGTTTTCCGAATACAGCCGGCCGATCTTGGCCGCCTTGGCCGCGCTCAGCACGCGGTAGGTGCCCACCACTTTCAGGGTATCGGCATCGCGCACGATCAGGTGGTCGCAGTGCGCGTCGAATTCATCGCTGTCGAGGCCATCGGCGTTGGCCAGCGACGTCAGGCCCATGGTTTCGATAAACACCTTGTAGCGCAAACGCTGGACTTCGCGCACTTCCGCCGCGGTAGTGGCCTGGCTCAGCACCAGTTGGACCGGACGGGCCTTGGCTTCGTTTGATGCGATTATGTTCTGCATGGTTTCATCCCTGTGATCAAGACGACTCCAGCGTACTTGTCTAATATGTCAGGAAAATGACAGCCGAATGTCATTTCCGTGACGCAAGTCAATGTCATTCGGGGATCGTGCATAATTACCACACTCGCCCAGCCAAAAGAGCCCATGAAAGACACCGACGCCGTCCACATCACGCCCTACACCAAGCCCGCCGCCGGCTGGGACGCCTTGAAACACGTGGCCATCAGCCTGCGCCAGGAGCGCGTCGCGCCCGGGAACCTGAAGGCGCTGCTGGCGCAAAACCAGCCCGACGGTTTTGACTGTCCCGGCTGCGCCTGGCCCGACCGCAACCACGCTTCCACGTTTGCCTTTTGCGAAAACGGCGCCAAGGCCGTCGCCGCCGAAGCGACCAGCCGCCGCGCCGGCCCGGAGCTGTTCGCCAGCCATACCGTCACGCAGCTGCTGGAGCAGTCGGACTACGCGCTCGAGCAGCACGGCCGTTTGACGGAACCGATGGTGTACGACGCCGCCAGCGACCGCTACGTGCCGATCTCCTGGGACGACGCCTGCGCGCTCGTGGGGCGCCACCTGCGCGCCCTGCCCGACCCGGACCAGGCTGCGTTCTATACGTCGGGCCGCGCCAGCAACGAAGCGGCCTTTCTGTACCAGCTGATGGCGCGCCTGTACGGCACCAATAACTTCCCCGACTGCTCCAACCTGTGCCACGAGGCGACCAGCCGCGGCTTGCCGGCCACGGTCGGCATCGGCAAGGGCACGGTGACCCTGGCCGACTTCGAACTGGCCGACACCATCCTCATCTTCGGCCAGAATCCAGCCACCAACCACCCGCGCATGCTGGGCGAACTGCGCGACTGCGCGCGCCGCGGCGGCAGCATCGTCTCCATCAATCCCCTGCGCGAACGGGGCTTGCAGCGCTTCATGGACCCGCAAAGCGCGCTGGAAATGGCGACCCTGGGCAGCACGCGCCTGGCCGGCCTGTTCGTCCAGCCCACCTTGGGCGGCGACTTCGCCCTGATCAAGGCCGTCGCCAAGAGGGTCGTCGAGCATGACGACGCGGCGCAGGCGGCAGGCAGGCCCGCCGTCATCGACCACGCCTTCATCGCGGAACACTGCAGCGGCTTCGACGCTTTCCGCGACGACTTGCGCGCAGAGAATTGGCAACTGCTCGTGGCAGAATCGGGCGTGGCGCGCGCGCAGATCGAGGCGCTGACGGACATTTTTATTCATGGCCAGCGCATCATCGCCACCTGGGGCATGGGACTGACGCAGCACAAGCACAGCGTGGCGGCCATCCGCATGCTGTCAAACCTGATGATGCTGCGCGGGCAGATCGGCAAGCCCGGTGCAGGGCTGTGCCCCGTGCGCGGCCACTCGAACGTGCAGGGCGACCGCACGGTGGGCATCGAGGAAAAGCCGACGGCGGCCTTCCTCGACCGTCTGGGCCAGGTGTATGGATTCGCGCCGCCGCGCGCGCATGGCCACGACGTGGTGGCCACCATCGCAGCGATGCGGCGCGGCGAGGTAAAAGTGTTCATCGCGCTGGGCGGCAATTTCGCGGCCGCCACGCCGGACACGCCGCTGACCTTTGCCGCCCTGCGCCAGTGCACGCTGACGGTGCAGGTGGCCACCAAGCTCAATCGCAGCCACCTGGTCATCGGCCGTGAAGCCCTGCTGCTGCCCACCCTGGGGCGCACGGAAATCGACCTGCAGCACGGCGTGGCGCAGGGCGTGACGGTGGAAGACTCGATGAGCATGGTGCATATCTCGTACGGCCGCAATGCGCCCGCTTCGCCGCAGCTGCGCTCGGAAGTGGCCATCGTGGCCGGCATGGCCGAAGCGACCGTGGGGAGCAGCCTGGTGGACTGGCGCGCGTATGCGGCAGACTATGCGCGTATCCGCGACGATATCGAAAAGGTATTCGACGATTTTTACGACTACAACGCCAGGGTGGCGCAGCCGGGCGGCTTTCATCTGACGGTGGCGTCGCGCGAACGCGTGTGGAAGACGGCCAGCGGCAAGGCCAGCTTCCTCGTCGCCCCGCTGCCGCTGGACACGCCGCTGCACCGCGCTAGAGCGCGCCACGGCGAACGCCTGATGGTGTTGATGAGCACGCGCTCGCACGACCAGTACAACACCACCATCTACGGCATGGATGACCGCTACCGCGGCGTGTACGGCACGCGCAAGGTGGTCTTCGCCAACGCGGAAGATATCGCCATGCTGGGCTTTGCCGATGGCGAGCTGGTGGACCTGATCGGCGCCTGGGACGATGGCGTGGGGCGCCGCGCCGACGGTTTCCGGCTCGTCGCCTACGACATCCCGCGCGGCTGCCTGGGCGCGTATTACCCCGAGACGAACGCGCTGGTGCCGCTGGCCAGCACGGCCGACGGCGCCGGCACGCCCACGTCAAAGTCCGTGCCCGTGCTGCTGCAACGCAGTGAAGTTAAAGCGTGATGGCTGGCGTGTAATCGACGTAGGCATCCTGGCGGCAGAAACCCACCAGCTTCATGCCCGCCTGCGTGGCGATGGAAATGGCCAGTGAACTGGGGGCGGAAATCGTCGCCAGCAGCGGGATCTGCATGCGCGCCGCCTTGCGCGCCAGCTCGTAGCTGCCACGGCTGGACAGGAAGACGAAGCCGCGCCGCATGTCGATATCGTGCAGCGCCAGATGGCCAATCAATTTATCGAGGCCATTGTGGCGGCCGACATCCTCGAACACGTGCACGATATCGCCGTCGGGCGTGCACCACGCGGCCGCGTGCACGCCGCCCGTTTCCCGCATCAGCGCCTGGTGCTCGCGCAGGCCGCTTGATGCGCGCGCCAATGCGGCCGGCAAGTCGACGCGGATCAGGGACGGCGGCAGCGCTTGCGGCCGCAAGTCGAGCATGTCGATGCTGTCGATGCCGCACACGCCGCAGCCCGTGCGGCCCGTCAGCTGGCGGCGCCGGTCCTTCAGGCGCACGAAATCTTCCTGGGCGATGCTCAACGCCACTTCGGCGGAGTCGGCGCGCAGGAACACTTCGCAGTCGAAGATGGCATCGGCGGAAGCGACCACGCCTTCCGTCAGCGCGAAGCCATATGCGAACGCTTCCAGATCGCGCGGGGTGGCCATCATGACGACGTGGGAAATGCCATTGAAGACCAGCGCGACAGGAATTTCCTCGGCGACGTGGTCGATGGCGGGGGTAGCAACGCCCGCCTGGTGGCGGACGATGGCGCGCTCGACGAAGCCGGCGCGTTCGATCTCTGTATCTTCTGACATGGCAACCATGGGGGAACTATCACAGGCCCCATGGTAAACCAGAACGGCCAGGCAGGGGGCGGCCCCTGCCCGCGCCCTCAGTCCTTCTTCGGACGGCCCGTTTTCAGCTGCGGCAAGCCGGCCAGCACGTTTTGCAGGGTGGCCAGGTCGATCTGGCTGATCAGCGCCACGCCGATGCGCAGCAATTCGCTTTTCTTGATCTCGAAACCGGCCTTCAGGCAGGCTTTTTTCACCTGGCCCAGCACTTCATATTCCGCTTCCGGCATGGTGAAGCTGTCGCGCACGAGTTTCGGCTTGCGGGCTTTTTCCTTGACGGCGGCGACCTTGGCGACCGGCGCTTTTTTCGCTGGCGCAGGCTTGGCGGCCGCTTTGGCTACCGGTTTCGCTACCGGTTTGACGGCGGCTTTCGCTGCAGGCTTGGCGACGGCCTTGGCGGCGGGCTTCGCGGCAACCTTGGCCGCTGGCTTGGCAACGGCTTTGGCGACGACGGCCTTGGCCGCCGGCTTGGCGGCGGGCGCCTTGGCTGCGGCAGCTTTCGCTGCTACTGGTTTCGCTACTACCGGTTTCGCTGCCGCAGGCTTGGCGGCGACCGGCTTGACGGCGGCTTTTGCCACCGGCTTGGCCGCAGGCTTCACGGCTGGCTTGGCTGCAGGCTTGGCGGCTGGCGCGGCCTTGGCCGCTGCCGCATTGATCGAAGCGCTGGTGGGGAACATCGATACGGGGGCGCTGTCGGCTTTTTTCGCTGGGACGGTTTTGGTCATGGATTTTCCAATCTAGTAAATAATATAAACAATATATACTGTTTTTAAAAATATTGCTTGCTGCACATCAAGCCATGCGCACGGCATGGCGCAATGACCCACTATGCGCTGGCGCGGATGGTGAAATCGACTCCCACCTCGTCCCAGAATTCCTGCTCCTTCTCGATCCAGAACGACACGGTAGGATGGTGCGCCACCCAGCCGCGCTTGATATCGAGCTCGATGCGGCTCTTCATGCGCAGGCGCAGTTCGCTGAAATCGGCTTCGATGCGCGCATGCATGAGCAGGATCGACAGGCGCAGGGCCAGCACGGCCTTGGCAAAATCGGGGTCGGACAGCACTTCGCCGATCTTGCGCAAGTTGCCCTTCTGCGCCAGGATCAAGCGGCTCATGGTCTTCTGTTCGCGCGTGGTAAAACCGGGCAAGTCGGCGTTTTCCACGATGTAGGAGGCATGCTTGTGGTAGCCCGTCTGCGACACGGCCAGGCCCACTTCGTGCAGCAGGCTGCTCCAGCGCAGGCATTTCACCAGGGCGTCGGAGGTGGGCTTGAGCTGCGCATACATGGCCAGCGCCTGCTCGGCCACCCGGCCGGCGCGCTGCTGGTCGATATGAAATTTCTCCATGCAGCCCTGCACCGACTGCTCGCGGCGGTCGCGCTTGGTCGAGCGCAGGTACAAATCCCACATCACGCCCATGCGCAAACCCGCCTCGATCGGCGTCATGGCGGGAATGGCCAGTTCGCGGAACAGGCCGATCAAGATGGCCAGGCCGCCGACGATGGTGCTGGCGCGGTCGGGACGCAAACCGGGCATGTCGATGCGGCTGGTGTGACCGAGTTCGATGAAGCGGCGCGCCAGCGCGTCGAGGCTGACGCTCGTGAGCAAGCCATCACCGAGCTTGTTGCGGGCGATGATGTCGGCGATGGTGCGGATGGTGCCGGAAGAGCCGTAGGCCGTCTTCCAGTGCTGCGGATGATACGGCGGCGCCGCATCCTCGAAGTGGCTGCGCGCGGACAAAATGGCCGCCTCGAACGACGGCGCGTCGATGCGTCCGCCGATGAAGAACGACAGGCTTTGCTTGACGGTGCCCAGGCTGAACGACTCCACCCGCTCGATATCGTTGCCGCGCCCCAGTATCAGTTCGGTCGAGCCGCCGCCGATGTCCATCACCAGCCGGCGTTCGCCGGGTATGGCCAGCGCATTGGCCACGCCCATGTAGATCAGGCGCCCCTCTTCCTCGCCCGAGATGATCTCGATCGGATGGCCGATGGCTTGCTCGGCCAGCGGCAGGAAGACGGCGCCGTTGCGCGCCACGCGCATGGCCGACGTGGCCACCACGCGCACGGCATCGAGCTCAAAGCCGGCGAGGATGGCGCGAAAGCGCTGCAAACAAGCCAGCGCGCCCTGCATGGCCGCTTCGGTCAGGTCGCCATTGGCGTCCAGACCGGCGGCCAGGCGTATCGGGTCGCGCACGCTCTTGACCACGCGGATCGTGTCGCCATCATGCTTGCCGACGTGTAAACGAAAACTGTTGGACCCCAGGTCCACCGCTGCATACATACTGGCCTCTTGTCTTGTCATTGCAATGCCAACTGAAAAAGTTGGCAAACTCAGTTGCTAAACTATATAAATCATTTAAACGATTTAAAAATCCTACCACACTACCCCCATCGTATGACAGCGGCGTGACAGGATTGTGACAAGAAGTCGCGCAGCGGCGACGTTTACGGCACGATGGTGGTGAATAAATAAACCGCAAAAATCACCAGGTGCACCGTGCCCTGCATGACCGTGGTGCGTCCCGTGCCCAGCGACAGGGTGGCCACCATCAGCGACAGCAGCAACAGCACCGTCGACTTGATGTCGAGTCCCAGCGTGATCGTCAGGCCCGTGGCCAGCGACACCACCACCACGGCGGGTATCGTCAGGCCGATGCTGGCCAGCGCGGAACCGAGCGCCAGGTTCAGGCTCGTTTGCAGACGGTTCGCACGCGCGGCGCGCACGGCGGCCAGGCCTTCGGGCAGCAGCACGATGGCGGCGATGACGATGCCGACCAGGGTTTTCGGCGCGCCCATGGCGGCAATCGCCGTCTCCAGCGCGGGCGCCAGCGACTTGGCCAGCAGCACCACTGCGCCCAGGCACACGAGCAGCGCGCCGGCGCTGACCCAGGCGACCGTGGGCGTGGGCGGCGCCGCATGCACCTCTTCATCACCGACGGCTTCCTTGGGCAGGAAGTAGTCGCGGTGGCGCACCGTCTGCACCAGCACGAAGGTGCCATACAGGACCAGCGAGATCACGGCGATGAAAATCAGCTGGCTGGAATTGTAGAAAGGACCGGCGGCGCTCGAGGTGTAGTTCGGCAGCACCAGGGTCAGAACGGCAATCGCCGCCAGGGTGGCCAGCGACGCGCTCACGCCCAGCAGGCCGAAGGTCTGCTCGCGATGGCGCCCGGCGCCCAGCAACAGGCAGATGCCGACGATGCCGTTCAAAATGATCATGATGGCGGCAAACACGGTGTCGCGCGCCAGGCCCGTCGTTTCCGGTCCGCCGGCCAGCATCAGCGAGACGATCAGCGCCACCTCGATCAGGGTCACGGCCAGCGCCAGCACCAGGGTGCCATACGGTTCGCCGATTCGGTGGGCCACCACTTCCGCGTGGTACACGGCGGCCAGCACGCTGCCGATCAGGCCAGCCACCAGCAGTATCTGGTAGGTGCCGCCAAGATTGAAGGTGGAACCGAACAGGAACAGCCAACCGGCAATCGGGGCGGCAAGCGGCCATACAGGCAGGGATTTGAGCATTTTCATTATGGGCCTGGCAAGAGTAAAAAAGGGGAACTGCGGTGCGAACGGCAAAGGACAGCCTGGCGTGCATGCCATAGCATAACTTGCCTAGCTTAAATGAAAGTTAGGGAATGCACATGCTCGGGTGTCGGCGCCCCGCGCCGCGCTCACCTTTCAATCACCTTGCTGCAGTGCACCTGCTTGCTACTAGTAACTATAGTCCCTTTGGTAACATGCCGTTGCAATTTTCTTGTGTTTTTGCTTCCGGCTGGCGTCATAATGCAGAGCCAGCCCTCGCGGCACCGACCAAGGACAGACCATGATTTCAATAAACAGCACAGCCATGCGCACGCTCATCTTCGCCAGCAGCTTGCTGTGCGCCGCCGCTCATGCGGACACGCCGCCAGCGCCCGAAGCGCAGGTTGACGCGAACTGGGCCACCCCGCCCGCGCCTGCCGCGGAGTCACGCTGGCAAGACAGCCTGCCGCCCGCGCCGCCCGTCGCGCCACGCGAAGAAAAGATACTGCCCAAGAGCGAATGGCTGACCGTCGAGCCGATGAAGGCGCCTGACCGGCGCTGCGATCCGGGCCTCGATGCCCTGTTCCTGCCCAAGGAATGCGGCAAGGAACCGAGCTGGCTGGGCTCGCGCAAGAAATAATCCGATTTAAATATGGCTCTGTCATCGGCAAGTAGGGAAATGTCGGAATCTTCCTGTGGCCGTGCTGTCTGACTCTGCATACTCACCTCACAGGGAGCAGAAGATCATGCTGCCAGCCGAATGGATCAGTTTTATCGCGCAGTTTGCTCATTTGAGCCAGCGCCAGCGGCAGGCGGGCATTGCCCTGCTGCGAGGTAACTCTCCACACGACGCGACCGTCGCGCTGCTGGAAAGTGTGGCGCAGTTGCGATTGGCCTGTCCCGCCTGCCACTCGGTGCACTTGCACCGGCACGGCCATGCGCACGGCCTGCAGCGCTACCGCTGCGTGCCCTGCGGTCGCACCTTCAATGCACTCACCGGCACGCCGTTGGCCCGCTTGCGCCATAAAACCTTGTGGCTCGACTACACCGATTGCCTGCTGGCATCGGATTCCGTGCGCAAGGCGGCGTTACAGCTGGGCGTACACCGCAACACGACGTTCCGCTGGCGCCACCGGTTTTTGTCGTTGGCAAAGACGGACAGACCGCATGGTCTGCACGGCATCGCCGAAGCCGACGAGTTATATCTGCTGGAATCGGAAAAGGGATCCAGAAACATGACGCGTCCAGCGCGCCACCGGGGCGGCCATGCCCACAAGCGCGGCATTTCCAATGAACAGGTCTGCATCCTGGTGGCACGCGACCGCACGGGGCAGACGCTCGATTTTGTCACGGGAAAAGGGGCGTTGACGAAAGCGCAGCTGCATCATTGCTTGTTGCCTGTCATCGACAAGGACGTGCTGCTGGTGACCGATGGCCATGCCGCCTACCGGGCCTTTGCGAGGGAAGCGGGCATCAGCCACCAGGCCGTCAACTTGCGCGCCGGCATCCGCGTGCAGGGCGCCGCCCATGTGCAGAACGTCAATGCCTATCACAGCCGTTTGCGGCAATGGCTGGGTCCGTTTCATGGCGTGGCGACGCGCTACCTGCCGAACTACCTGGGCTGGCGCTGGATCCTCGACGCCAGGCGCATCCGTTCACCGGAAACGTTATTGAAAGTAACGCTGGGCGCATTCCCACATTTGACGGTGACATAGCCTTTAAATATCGAGGGTGCTCGCAGCTTGCGCCTCGACGACCCTGTTGCGGCCCGCCTGCTTGGCCGATTGCAGCGCTTCGTCGGCCCGCTTGAACAGGCTGACGGTGCTGTCTTCGGCGCGGATGGTGGTCACGCCCAGGCTGGCCGTCAGTTGCAGCACGGCCCGTTCCGTCTTGACGGGCAGCACTTCGACGGCGGCGCGGATGCGCTCGGCCACCATCAGCGCATCGGCCAAGGTCGTGCGCGGCAGCTGGATGGCGAACTCGGCGCCGCCCAGGCGGCCCATCAGGTCGCTGTCGCGCAACTGCTGGCGGCAGGTGTCGACGATGGTTTTCAGCACCGCATCACCGACCGGATGGCCATAGCTGTCGTTGACTCGTTTGAAGTGGTCGATATTGAGCACCACCAGCGCCGTGGGCAAGCCAGGCCGGCGCGCCAGCGCCATCCACGGCGCCAGCGCCTGGTAAAAGCCGCGCCGGTTCGGCACGCCCGTGGCCGCGTCGAGCACCTCCAGGCGCGCCAGCTCGCCGCCCAGTTTTTCACGCGACAGCAGCAAATAGCCGAAAGCGTTCGTCAGCATCATCAGGTACAGGGCGCCGAAGCCGGCCAGCTGCAGCAGCTCCGCGTCAAAAGCCGGGATCGTGGCGGCCAGCACGCCGCGCGCGGCGATCAGCAAGGACAGCAGACCCATGCTGACGACGAGGAAGCGGCGCAGCATGCTCGCCTCGCGCCATTTCAGGCACAGCGCGGCCACGCCGGCGAGGAAGAAGCCGGCGACGATCAGCGAACCGCCGGCGCTGCGCAGCAGCGGCGCCACGTCGAACAGATAACAGGCGGCAAACAGCCCCACCGACACACCCAGCGCCGGCAAGACATAGCGGCGCCAGCTGCTGCGCCCGGCCGCCTGCCACAGTGCGCCCGCGTCCAGCGCCATGCCGGCAAACAGCAGGCTGTTGCCCAGCAAGATGGAGAGGGAATCGGGCAGCACGCCGCGGAAATACAGCAGACACCAGGCCACGGCCTGGCATTGCTTGGCCACCGCCCAGGTGGACATGCTGAGCGACTTCTTGCGCTCGTACTCGAAGAAGAACAGGGCCGCGCACAGGCTCAGGTTGCCAAGCGCCAGGGCCAGTACCAGGGTCTTGATATCCATGGGCTACGCCGTCGCCGCGCAGGCGCGGCACGCCCGCTCAGATTTCGTGCTCGACATTGGTACTGCCGTCGCCGACCTTGCTGGCCCAGGCCTGCACGAAATACTGCTTTTCCACTTCGCTGGGAACTTCATGCCAGAAGACGATGAGGGTGCCCTTGTGGTCGTGGATTTGCGCCACTTTTTCAATGAAACCGACATTGCCGGCCTGGTCGGCCAGCGCCGCCGCATAGCCGTACACGCGCGTCAGCCGCTCGATGCGGTCAGGCTCCGTAAAACTGTTCGTCGCCGTAATGATGGGGTGATCCAAAAACATGCTTGCCTCCATGGTGCCCGACTGCGCAGCCGTGCCGCCGCGCGCCGTATGCATATACATATACGCATGCTCGGCGCGGATTAATCGGGTATGCTCACGGGAGCTTATCAGATTTCTCTGAATGCAACAAAGCATCTCCCCCAGTCCACTCAGCGAAGTCGTCCCATGCCGGAAAACAGAAGCACCACCCCGCCTGCCCCGCAGGTGCATACCTGTGGCGACCGGCGCCGCCTGGAATTCCAGCCCGGCATGATCCAGAGCGAAATGCTGCTGTCGCGCCCCGACCATCTGCTGCTGCGCTATGCGCGTGCCATGATGTGCTTTACCCTGTTCGTGCCGCGCCCACGGCACATCCTGATGGTGGGCCTGGGCGGCGGTTCGCTGCTGAAATTCTGCCACCGCCACCTGCCCGACACGCGCATTACGGTGCTGGAATTGCGCGCCGACGTGATCGCCCTGCGCGAGCAGTTCATGCTGCCGCCCGACGATGCGCGCCTGCGCGTCATCGAGACGGACGCCGTCAGCTATATCCGCCAGCATCCGGGCTGCGCCGACGTGCTGCTGCTCGACGGCTACGACGAGACGGGCTTGCCGCCGGCCCTGGGCAGCGCGCGCTTCTATGCGGACTGCCTGCGCGCGCTGCTGCCCGGCGGCGTACTGGTGGCCAACCTGTTCAGCTATGACGAGCACTATCCCGCCATGCTGGCGCGCCTGATGCTGACTTTCCGCGGCGCCGTGTGCCACTTCGACGGCATCGCCGGCAATAACCGCATCGTCTTTGCCGCCAAGCCCGAGCCGGGCCAGGACGCCGACGGCCGCGCCATGCGCATGGTGCGCCTGGTGCGCTGGCGCCGGATGGCCGGCCTGTCTTTCCTGAACCGATGGCTGCCGGCATGGCAGTTATGGCGCCTGCGCCGCCAGTCAGGCGCGGGCAACGACTGAAAGTCGACTTCTCCGGTCATAGATGTTGTTGCTTATTAGCAGTGATTTGGTGCAAAATTCGCATGATGGAAGTGGTTTATGACAAACTACGGCCTGCGTGGGGCCGGCAGGCGCCGCCGAACCCATGTGTCCATGAAGTGAGATAGGAAAAACCATGCTGCGTGGCCGCCTGCCATTGTCGATTTCCGCCGCGGCCGCGCTGACCTTTGCCTGCGGCGTCAGCGTGACGGCCGTGCTGTTTGCCGCCATCAGCCAGCTCGAATACGACAAGATGGGCCTGAGCCTGCAGCAGCGCGCCGGCGCCAGGGTGGCCGCCATCGAGCAGGGGCTCGACGACGCGGTCGAGGTGCTGACCACGACGAACCAGCTGTTTGCCGCCGTCGTGCCCGTCACGCGCGAACAATTCCACGACTTCACCACGCCGCTGCTGCAGCGCCACCCCTTCATCCAGGCCTTCAATTTCCACCGCATCGTGCCGCATGCGCAGCGCCCTGCATTCGAGGCCGAACTGCGGCGCATCGTGCCCGGCTACGCCATGACGGAAATGCGCGATGGCGTCGTCGTGCCCGCCACCACGCGCGCCAGCTACCTGGTGGTCGATTACCTCGAACCCTTGCAGGGCAACGGCCCCGCCTTCGGCCTGAACGTCAGCCCGAGCGGGGTGCTGGCGCGCGCGCTGGAACAGGCGATCATCAGCGGCCAGACCACCGCCACCGGTCTGCTGGCCCTGGCGCAAGGGCCGCAACGGGGCTTCGTCATCGTGCGTCCCGTGTACCGCCACGGCGTGCCCCTGCAAACGATAGCGCAGCGGCGCGCGGCGCTGATCGGCGATACGGCCGTCATCGTGCGCGCCGGGGAACTGGTGCAGAAAATCCTTGCCGGCGCCGACCTGCTGGGCGACTCCCAGCTTGAACTGAGTGTCTACGCCGACGCCGGCGCCGACCCGCGTCAATTGATCTTCCGCCACGGCCAGGCGCCCGTCGACGAGCCGGGCGGCGCCTGGGAGTCCCTCCCGCGCTGGCTGCACTTTGCCTACCACAACCATTATGACCGGGCCTTCACCTCCGCCGGCCGGCCCTGGCACGTGCGCGTGGTGGCCCATCCGCGCCCCTTCCTGGCCGACCACCTGGGCTCATTGTTTACCCTGATCACGGGCTTGCTGTTCAGCTTGCTGACGGCCGCCTTCGTGCAGTCGCTGACACAGCGCTCGCGCCGCGTGCAGCTGCTGGTGGAGCAGCGCACGGCCGACCTCAAGCGCAGCAACGAGCTGCTCAGCGCCGACGTGCGGGCGCGCCAGCGCACGGAGCGCGCCTTGCAGGAAAGCGAAAAGCGCTTCCGCCGCCTGCTGGCCCTGTCCTCGGACTGGTACTGGGAACAGGACGCCCATTTCTGCTTCACCCACATCACCAGCGGTTTCACGGACAAGTCGAACATGCCGCTGGAACGCTTCATCGGCATGACGCGCTGGGACAACAACGCGGAGATGCGCAATTCGCGCTGGGGCAAGCAGCATATCGCCAACCTGGAAGCGCACCTGCCCTTTTCCAACCTCGAATATGCGATGCAGGACCGCGACGGCCAGCTGCGCTGGTTCAGCATCAATGGCGAACCGCTGTTCAACGAGCTCGGTGAATTTCGCGGCTACCGGGGCACGGGCTCCGAAATCACGGAACGCAAGCTGGCCGAACAGCAAATCCAGCACATCGCCCACCACGACGTGCTGACGGGTTTACCCAACCGCGCCCTGCTGCGCGACCGCCTGGCGCAGGCGATGGCTCTGTCGCGCCGCAAGAACCGCGCCTTGTGGGTGCTGTTGATCGACCTCGACCGCTTCAAGTTCGTCAACGACAGCCTCGGACACAAGGCCGGCGACCTGCTGCTGAAAACCATCGCCACGCGATTACAGGCCAGCCTGCGCGAGAGCGATACGGTGGCGCGCCTGTCGGGCGATGAATTCGTCGCCATCCTGTGCGAACAGGCGGACGAAGTGCTTAGCGGCGCCATCGTGCAGCGCGTGATGGATGCCGTGGCCCAGCCCGTACTATTGGACGGCAAGGAATTTTTCGTCACCTGCAGCATCGGCGTGGCCGTGTACGACATGTCGCGCTACGACGCGCCCGGCGACGTGACCCTGAATGGCGAGACGCAAAACCTGATCGAGCAGGCCGACATCGCCATGTACTGCGCCAAGAAACAGGGCCGCAACAACATCAAGTTCTACACGACGGCCATGAACCAGGCCACGCTGGAGCGCCTGCGCATCGAGACGGCGCTGCGCAACGCGCTCGAACGCGAGCAGTTCGTGCTGCATTACCAGCCGCAGGTGGACCTGGCCAGCGGACGCATCGTCGGCGTGGAAGCGCTGCTGCGCTGGCAGCATCCTGACCTGGGCATGGTGGCGCCGCAGCGCTTCATCGCGCTGGCCGAAGACACGGGCCTGATCGTGCCGATCGGCGCCTGGGTCATGCGCGAAGCGTGCGCGCAGGTGAAGCGCTGGCATGCGGCGGGACTCGACACCTTGCGCCTGGCCGTGAACCTGTCGGCGCGCCAGTTCAACGAGCCGAACCTGGTGGCCTCGATTGCGGAAGTGCTGCAGGAAACGGGCCTGCCGCCCGCCTGCCTGGAGCTGGAACTGACGGAAAGCCTGTTCATGCACGACGTGGCGCTGGCCGTCAGTCAGCTGCACGACATGAAGGCGCTGGGGGTGCAGCTGTCGATCGACGACTTCGGCACCGGCTATTCCAGCTTTGCCTACCTGCGCACCTTCCCCATCGACGTGCTGAAGATCGACCGCAGTTTCGTCGGCGACGTGGCGCGCGACGCGGACGACGCGGCCATCGTCGTCTCCATCATCGCCCTGGCGCACAATCTGAAACTGCGCGTGGTGGCCGAAGGCGTGGAAACGGCGGAGCAGCTCGATTACCTGCGCCGCCATGGCTGCGACGAAGCACAAGGTTTTTACTTCAGCCGGCCGCTGCCCGCGCATGAAGTGGAAGCGCTGCTGCGGGCGGAAGAAACGCCCGTCACACAGTAGCCGGCGGCGGCACCCTGGCGCCCAGTTGCAGCTCCTGCCAATCGGGCTCAATGCCCGCCTGCGCCAAAAACGACGCCACATCCGATGCGCGGGCCGGGTCGATATCCTGTTGCGGATGCGTCCACAACAGATCGCACTCCGAGCAAACGATCACCTGTTGCCCCGTTTTGCGGATGGTCGCATGCAGCAGGTCGCCATATTCGCCGCAGGTGGGGCACTCCATGCTCTTCTCCTTCATGCCCGGCCTTACAGCTTCTGTTGCAGGAATTCGAGGAAGCAGCTGATGCGCTGCGCCAGCTGCGTATTGCGGTAGTAGACGGCGTGGATCTGCTGCCGGTAGCCCGTATAGAACGGCTGCAGCACCTGCACCAGCCGGCCGGCGGCGATGTCGTCCTTCGTCATGAAGTCGGACAGGCAGACGATGCCCTGGTCGTGCAGGGCCAGCTGGCGCAGGGTTTCGCCGCTGGAGGCGGCCAGCGCGGGCACGATCTGCAGGCTGTTGCCCGCTTCGTGGCGCAGCGGCCAGTTATTCCCCAGTTCATATTGCGCAAAGCCCAGCAGCGCATGGCCGGACAGCGCTTCCGGCGTGGCCGGTTCGCCGTGGCGCGCCAGGTAGGCGGGCGTGGCCAGCACGTGCAGCGGACTGGCACTGAGCGGGCGCGCATGCAGGGTCGAATCGACCAGGGCGCCGATGCGGATGGCGATGTCGGTGCGGTGCTCGAGCAGGTCGGCGATCTGGTCGTTGCTGGTCAGCTCCAGGCGGATGTCCGGGTACATGGCGCGAAATTCCGCAACGTGGGGCACCACGCAATGGAGCATGAAGGGCGAGGCGGCGTCGACGGACAGGCGTCCGGCCGGTTTCTGGCGGCGGATGCGGATCGATTCCTCCACGTCTTCCATCGACGCGAGAATGGCGCGCGCCTTGTCCAGGAACAGCTGCCCCTCTTCCGTCAGCTCCATGCGCCGCGTGGTACGCGTCAAGAGCGAGGTGGCCAGCTTGTCTTCCAGGCGCGACAGGGCCCGGCTGACGCCCGAGGTGGTTTGCCCCAGGTGCACGGCGGCCGCGCTCAGGGTGCCGCTGTCGATGACGGTGACGAAGATTTTCAGGTCGTCCGAATTGATATCCATTGTTGCCTTATTGTTGCCGCATTGTTGCGCTAATTTCACATATCGCGCCATTATAATGGAATAGCGGCAACAGTGAAGGCGGCAGCCAACGTCAGGCAACGTAGAACAAAATGGCGATAAAATGACAGCTACTGCCGGCCAGCACGAACAGGTGCCAGATGCCGTGGCCATGGCGCAGTTTGTGGTCGGTGGCATAGAAAGCGATGCCGCCCGTGTAGCACAGGCCGCCCGCCACCAGCCACAGGAAGCCGTTCCACTCGAGCGCCGCCAAGAGCGGCTTGATGCCGATGACGATCAGCCAGCCCATGGCCACGTATATCACCAGCGACAGGATGCGCGCGCCTTTCGCGTACACATACTCCTGCACGATGCCAAACAGGGCCAGGCCCCAGACGACGCCGAACAGCGACCAGCCCCACGGCCCGCGCAGGGTCACCAGCATGAAGGGCGTGTAGGTTCCCGCGATGAGCAGGTAGATGGCGCAGTGGTCGAGCCGCTGCAGCACGGCCTTGGCCTTGCCGCGCACGCTGTGGTACAGGGTGGATGTCAGGTACAGCGTGAGCAGCATGGCCGCATACACGCTGCAGCTGACGATTTTCCACGGGTCGCCCGTGCGGGCCGCCACGACGATCAGGATGACGCCGCCGATGGCCGCCAGCGCGGCGCCCACCACATGGGAAATGCTGTTGAAGCGTTCGCCGTGGTACATGGCTTAAGCCGAACGTACCGGAACGCAGCAGACATCCGGGGTCAGACCCGCCGGGACTTGGCGTCCCCGTCCGACCCCAGCCCTTGCTTTCGGGGGTTCAATCAAGCCGCTTCCGCCTTCTTGCGTGCAGGACGGCGTGCCGGCGTTTTGCGCGGCGCCTTGGCTGGCTTGTCTTCGGCCACGACAGCCACTTCGACCGGAGCAGGCTCAATCACAGGTGCAGCTTCCACTACCGCCTCAGCCGCCTTCTTGGCCGGCTTCTTCGCCGCTGCCGCCTTGTGGGCCGGCGTGCGCGGCTTGGCCTTCGGCTTCGCTTCCACTACCGGCTCAGGTACAGGTTCAGGCATGGCTTCGACAACCGGCGCCACCTCGACTTCGACGACTTCGGCGCGCGCTTCGCGGGCGCCATCGCCATTCTTGCGGCCGCCGCGGCCATTGCGGCGCGAACCGCGCTTGACGTTGCCTTCTTCAGCCACCACCTCGGCGGCGGCTTCGGCTACCTCGTGCTGTACCTCCGGCTGCGGCGCCGGCGCGTACGGCTCGACGACGTCTGTTTCCGCGTCGGCCACCGGCACGAAAGCCTGTGGCGCGGACTCGCCGCGGCGCTGCTCGTTCTGTTTGCGGCCGCCACGGCCATTGCGGCGCGAATCGCGGCGGCTGCCACCATCGCGCTGATTGCCCTCTTCCGCCGCCACGCCGGACTCGCCGGTGACGATGGCTACGCTGGCGACTTCGCCATTTACTGGCGCGGCGAAAGGCACCAGGCCGCTGCTGCGGTAGACGTAGGCGCCCGATTTTTCATCGCGGCCAAATTCCAGCAAGCCGCGCGTCTGCGCTTCTTCCAGCAGGTTGCCGAAGGTGCGGAAACCATAGTACGACTCGCTGAAGTCGGGCTTGCGGCGCTTGATCGCTTCTTTCAGCATCGAGGCCCAGATCTTGCCGCTGTCGCCACGTTCGGACACCAGCGCATCGAAGGTGGCAACGGCCATCTCGATCGCTTCCGTCTTGCGCGACTCATATTTTTCCTTGCGGCGCACTTCTTCGTCCGGCGAACGCTTGGCGGCCGGGGTTTCGCGCGCATCGCGCTTGGCGGCCGTACGGCGGCTTTCGCGCACCAGGTCATCGTAGAAAATGAATTCGTCGCAGTTGGCCACCAGCAGGTCGGAGGTCGACTGCTTGACGCCCACGCCGATCACCTGCTTGGCGTTTTCGCGCAGTTTCGACACCAGCGGCGAAAAGTCGGAATCGCCGCTGATGATGACGAAGGTGTTGACGTGGGCCTTGGTGTAGCACAAGTCCAGCGCATCGACCACGAGGCGGATGTCGGCCGAATTCTTGCCGGACTGGCGTACGTGGGGAATTTCGATCAGTTCGAAGTTCGCCTCATGCATGGTGCCCTTGAAACTTTTATAGCGGTCCCAGTCGCAATATGCCTTCTTGACAACGATGCTGCCCTTGAGCAGCAAGCGTTCGAGGATGGGCTTGATATCGAATTTTTCGTAATTTGCATCTCGCACGCCGAGCGCGACGTTCTCGAAGTCGCAAAACACGGCCATGCTGAGGTTTTCTGGGGATGACGCCATAAGGGTGAATTCTCGCTGATGATAAGGGCGGACGGGAAGCGCAACGCCTCCCTTTTCGCCTAGTATATTCGCCCATCCCCCGTTTCGGCGACAACTATCGTGCGCGGCAGCCTATTGCGCACCGCCGGCGGCGCTCGCGCTGGCGCCGGCAACGGGCCAAACGACGCTTTCATCGACCGAATACAGCTGGCACGGCACGCTGCTGCGCCGCTGGCACGAAGCGAGCGCGCGCACATCGGGGCTTTCGCCCTCCTCGGCCCAGCCCCAGGCGCCGCTGGCCGACAGGGCAAAGGCGCGCGGCGCGGTTTTCTCCAGAAAATCGCGGTAAGCGGCGCGGCCCTGCTCTTCCAGGTAGGGCACGGCGGCGATATCGTCCTGCGGCGCGAAATGCGTGGCCGGCGGCGATGAAGCATCGGCCACGCGGTAGACCTGGCGCACCGGCATGCCGATTTTCTGCAGGAAGCGCTCGGTGGCGGGTAGCCACACGGCCACGCCATCGCGGCTGCCCAGGGTCAGGTGGGCGTCGCGCTTGAACGGGCCATAGGCGACCAGTTGCGCCTGCCCGCCGGATCCCGTAAACGAGCGAAACAGGCGCCGCGCCAGGGCCGGCCCGAAATACGAGTCGTTGGCGCCATACAGCCACAGGCTGGGGATATGGTTGTAAGCGCCCATCGTGGCGAAGGACTTGGCCAGCGCCGCTTGCCAGTCGCAGCCGGGCATGTCGACGCGCAGCCCGCCGGAAAAATTGAGCACGCCGCGCACGCCGGGCACCACCCGGGTGGCCAGCGCCAGCGCCGCCATGCCGCCATACGACTGGCCCGCGACGACGATGCGCTGCGGGTCGACCCAGCTCTGGCGGCGCGCGTACGCGAGCGCGGCGAGCATGTCGCGCGCCTGGCCCTGGGCGTTGCCCAGCATGTCGCAGCCGAAATCGCGGTAGGCGCCCGTGGAGCGGGCAAAGCCGGCGCGCATGGGCAGCATCACCGCATAGCCGCGGCGCACGAATTCGGTGGCCATATAGATAAAGCGCTCGCGCTGCTGCAACCGGGCCGGGCCGGCCTGTTTGCCATGATTCATCAGCAGCAAAGGAAACGGACCGGGGCCGGCAGGACGGAACACCGTCGTTTCCAGCGTCTCGCGCAAGCCGTCGCCGGCCGGCAGCATGATGACTTGCTCGTTCAGGCGCGCATCAAGCGGCAACGGCGTGGGAACAAGCTGGGCTTTCAGGGGCAGGCAAAGCAGACTGAGCAGCAAACCCGGGAAGAGAGGGCGAAGCAGGTGAAAAATGGCGGACTCCGTGGATGACTTCCCTGCCAGTCTAGACAGTGAAATGCCACAGAACAATATAAAAAAATTACGTGACGCACATATTTTTTGCGGCAACCACCTGTGGGGAAAATTGTTGCCTTGCACCAACCACTTTTTCCGATGGCGGGAGTAAACTGGAAGCCTACTGAAGGAGTTGCCATGTCCATATCCGCCCTCACCACCGGCACCTCGGGGCTGACCGCCAACCAGCGCGCGCTGGATGTGGCCGCCAACAATATCGCCAATGCGAATACGCCGGGTTTCCAGCCGCAGCAAGCCCAGTTCCAGGAAGCCAGCCCGGCCGGCACGGGCGTCACCCTCTCTGTCGAAGGGCGCAAGCTGGCCGCCAGCGAAAGCGTCAGCGGCGCCAACGCGAATGCGGCCAGGGCGGCCGAAAGCCGGCCGAACGGCGTGGGCCTCGCGTCCGAACTGACGGATAACCTCGTCTACAAGGCCGGCTTTAATTTGTCGGCGAATGTCGTCAAGGCGGCCGACCAGGCCCTGGGCAGCCTGATCGACGTCAAGACTTAAACACGGCGACTATCGACAAGATAGTTTAATTTTTCATTTCCAGCGCCAACGGCGCCAGCGCCGGTTGAATCAGCGCCAGCAGCCGTTCGGCCGGAATGCCGTCGCGCGCCTGCACCGACAGGCCATGCAGCAAGGCCGCATAATAGTCGCCCAGCGCCTGCACGTCCGCCTCCTCTTTCAATTCTCCCGCCAGCTGCGCCGCGCGCAAACGCTCGATGACGGCTTGCGTGCGCGCGCGGCGGTGCTGCGCCAGCCAGTCGGCGATGCCCGCGTTGTCCGCGCTCGTGTTCGTGGCGGCCGTGACCACCATGCAGCCTTGCGGCTGGCCGCTGCGCGTGTACAGCAGCACGGCTTCTTCCAGCATGCGCGCCACGGCGTCGCGCACATTCAGGCTGGCCGCCAGCGCGTGCACGGCAAACGCACCTTCGCCCGTTTCATACAATTCCACGGCTTCGCGGAACAGCTGCTCCTTCGAGCCGAACGCCGCATAGATGCGCGCCGAGGCGATGCCCAGCGCCGCCACCAGATCGGCCATCGACACGCCCTCGTAGCCGCGCATCCAGAACGCATCGCGCGCTTTTGCCAACGCCAGCGCGCGGTCAAATTCCCTCGGTCTTCCTGCCATTTTCATCCTCTGCTTACGAACTGGCGGCCAGTATAACGCCTGGCGCCCGCCGCGCATTCGCGATTTATTTTGCATGACCGCCTTGACCGAACAGAAAATTTCGCCTATTCTTTGTCGATCGACAAACAATAGGAGCCGATATGAAAACCATCCAAGGACCGAGCCTGCACCTGGCACAATTCGCCGCCGACACGGCGCCCTTCAACACCCTGCCCGCCATCGCCGAGTGGGCGGCCGGCATGGGCTTCAAGGCCCTGCAGATTCCCGCCTGGGATGCGCGCCTGTTCGACGTGGCGCAGGCCGCGCACAGCCAGCAGTATTGCGACGATCTGGTCGCCATGCTGGCGGGCCATGGCCTCGTCATCAGTGAACTGACGACGCACATCCTCGGCCAACTGGTGGCCGTGCACCCGGCCTACGACGCTCTGTGCGACAGCTTCGCGCCGGAACACCTGCACGGCCAGCCGGAAGCGCGCACGGCATGGGCCATCGAACAAGTCAAGCTGGCGGCCATGGCCTCGAAGCGCCTGGGCCTGACCGACATGGGCACGTTTTCTGGCTCGTTCGCCTGGCCATATTTATTCCCGTTCCCGCAGCGTCCGCCCGGCCTGATCGAGACGGCCTTCGACGAACTGGCGCGCCGCTGGCTGCCCATCCTCGACGTGTGCGAGGAACAAGGCGTCAACCTGTGCTACGAAATCCACCCCAGCGAAGACCTGCATGACGGCATCAGCTTCGAAATGTTCTACGAGCGCGTGGGCCGCCATCCGCGCTGCAAGATGCTGTTCGACCCCAGCCACTTCGTGCTGCAGCAGCTGAACTACCTGGAATTCATCGACATCTACAAGGACCATATCCGCATGTTCCATGTGAAAGATGCAGAGTTCAATCCGACGGGGCGGCAAGGCATTTACGGCGGCTACCAGTCGTGGGAAAACCGCGCCGGGCGTTTCCGTTCGCTCGGCGATGGCCAGGTCGACTTCAAGGCCATCTTCTCGAAGATGGCGCAGAACGACTACGCGGGCTGGGCCACCCTGGAGTGGGAGTGCTGCCTGAAGGACCAGGAGGTGGGCGCGCGCGAAGGCGTGGCCTTCATCAATGCCCACATCATTCCCGTCACGGACAAGATCTTCGACGACTTCGCCGGCGCCCCCGTCAGCGCAGAGCAGATCCATACTCTGCTGGGCATCCAGCACAACTAATCAAGGAAACCATATGAACGACTTCATTCACGACTACGTCCGCATCGACGGCCAGCGCCTGCATTGCGTCATCGCTGGCGAAGGCAAACCCGTGCTGCTGATCCCCGGCTGGCCGCAAACCTGGTATGCGTGGCGCCACGTGATGGCGGCGCTGGCCGCCAACGGCTACCAGGCCGTCGCCATCGACCCGCCCGGCAGCGGCCACTCCGACCGACCGGCCGGCGGCTACGACACGGGCGCCGTGGCAACTACCCTGCACCGCGCCATGCTGGCCCTGGGCCACGCGCAGTACGACGTGGTCGGCCACGACATCGGCATGTGGGTCGGCTATGCGCTGGCCAGCGATTTCCCGCAGGCCGTGACGAAACTGGCGCTGACGGAAGCCGTCATTCCCGGCCTGGCGCCGGCGCCGCCCATTTTTGTCGCGCCGTCCGACAATATCTTCCTGTGGCACTTCATGTTCAATCAGGTGCTGGACTTGCCGGAAATGCTCACGGCGGGCAAGGAACGCGAGTACATCCGCTTCATCTTCGACCGCTGGTCGTACCGCCGCGACAAGGTGGCCGTCGACGTGTATGCGGACGCCTACGCCACGCCAGGCGCCCTGCGCGCCGGCTTCGCCTACTACCGGGCCATTCCCGAAACCATCAAGCAAAACCTCGAGCGGGCGAAAAAGAGCCTGGCCATGCCGGTGCTGGCCATCGGCGCCGACCATGCGACAAACGACGCGCCCCTGCTGACCATGCAGGGCAAGGCGGACAATTTGCAAGGCGCCATCGTCGCCGAATGCGGCCACTTCATCATGGAAGAACAGCCGGAGGCGTTCATCGCCCATCTGCTGCCGTTCCTGGCCGGAGAAAAGTCAGGAAACAACGCATGAGCCTCGATCCGCTGATCGCCGCCTGGCTGGAACAGACAAAAGATGCGCCGCCGGCCGCCTCGCTGGCAGACTTGCGCGCAGCCACGGAAACGGGCTTGCGCCAGTTGCACGGGCCATTGGAAGACGTCGCGTCGGTCAAGGATTACGTGCTGCCCGGCGAGCATGCACTGGCCGTGCGCGCCTATGTGCCGGCCGGCGCGGAGACGGGCCAGCCCTTGCCCGCCATCGTCTTTGCGCATGGGGGCGGATGGTGTCTGTGCTCGCTGGACCTGTACGACAACCCGTGCCGCGCACTGGCCAACGCCACCGGCTGCGTGATCTTTTCCGTCGACTACCGGCTGGCGCCCGAGCACAAGTTCCCCGTGCCGCTCGACGATTTTTACCGGGCGCTGTGCTGGGTCGCCGAACATGCGGCGGCGCTGGGCATCGATGCGCGGCGGCTGGCCGTGGGCGGCGACAGCGCGGGTGGCAACCTGGCGGCAGCCGCCGCCCTGATGGCGCGCGACCAGGCCGGTCCCGCGCTGGCGCACCAGTTGCTGCTGTACCCGGCGCTTGATTTTGCCTTCGACACGCCGTCCTACCAGCGCCATGCGGAAGGCCATTCGCTGACGCGGGAAGCCATGCGTTTTTGCTGGTCGGCGTACCTGAATGAACCGGCCGACGGCACGCAACCCTATGCGGCGCCATTGCGGGCAAGTACGCTGAAGGACTTGCCGCCGGCAACCGTGCTGGTATGCGAGTACGACCCGCTGCATGACGAGGGGGTAACGTACGCACAGCGGCTGCGCGACGATGGCGTGGCGGCAGAGTGCGTGCAGCTTGACGGCATGATCCATGCGGCTATGCACATGCTGGGCTTGACGCCAGCGGCGCGGGGATTGTTCGAGGTGGCGGGCCAGGCGATGAAAAAAGCACTGGCAAGGTAAGAACATCGGCCGCCGGGGATGGCTCCACGGCGGCCGATCTTGTCACTTCCTTATTCCACCAGCTTGCGCACCTCGATACCGTTCAGCCACTTCACATGGCGCGGCCCCGTGCGAATATCCTTCGCCGAGATCAGCGCGATCTCGCCATCGTTCTCGTCGAGCGCCTTGCCGTTTTTTTCGTAGTAGACGATGATGCCTTCGCCGGCCGGAGAGTTATACAGCTCGCCCCAGGAAAACACCACCGCGTAGCCATCGGTGGCGGTGGCGATGATGGCGAGCTTCTTGACGTCGTTGTGGCCCGGTGCATCGAGCACCGCCTTGCCGAGGATGTCGCGCAGGCGCACGCCTTTGTAACTGGTGATGGTCTCTGCCTTGTCGCCATTGTGGCGCGTGACAGCGATTTCCCCGCCGTTGGCCGGCGGCAGCTGGCGCAGGTCGGCCACCTTCAGGGTCAAGGGCGTTTCCACCATGCCCGTGACGGTCAGCGCGTGGCTCATATTGTCGCGCGCCGGCGCCGGGTCGGCCCACGCGGGCGCCGCCACCAGCAACGAGGCCGAAGCAAAACCGGCGAATATTTTCTTCAACATGCTGTGTCCTTTCATGGAACGATCAAAAAATCAGAACTGGTATTGCGCATTGGCCAGCCACGTGCGGCCCGCGCTGGGGAAACCGTCGGCCAGCGCGTAATTGCGGTCAGCCAGGTTGCTCACGCCCGCTTCCAGGGTCAAGGCTGGCAAGAGCCGGACCACGGCCTTCAGGTTCAGCGTCGCAAATCCACCGAGTTCCAGGGTGTTCGACACCCAGCGCCCGCTGTTCGATTCCGCGATGGCCACCACGTCGATCTGGCGCGAAGCGTGCAGCACGGCATGCGCCGTCAGCTTGTGGCGCGGCACATCCGTCAGGCGCATGGCGCGGTCGCTGACGTTCTGCATGTCCGTGTAGGTGTAGTTGCCGCCCCAGTCCAGCCATGCGCCGGCGCGCCCGCGCAAGCCCAGTTCCACGCCGCTGATATGCGCCCTGCCCGCGTTGCGCATCTGCGCACGCACGCCCGCCACGTTCGCCACGCTCTGGATCTTGTCCTTCACATCGCTGTAGAACAGCGCCGCTTCCAGGCTGGCGCCCTCCACGTTTCCTTGATACCCCAGCTCATAGTTGATCGCCTGTTCCGCACGCAGGGCCGGATTTTCGATATACGTGCCCAGGCGCTGCGAGTAGCGATCCTTCAGGGTCGGCAGGCGCGACTTGCGCGCCACGGTGGCATATACCTTCGCCTCGGGATGCAATTGATGGAACAGGCCCGCCTGCAAGTCGGTGGCCGACTGATTCTCCGGCAAGGTGTAGGCGTTGCCGGCGCTGTAGACGGTGTCGGGGCGCAGTGCATTGCGCGACACGCCCAGCGACAGTTCCGTCGCCGCATTGAGGGCGATGCTGTCTTCCGCGCCCAGGGTCCACAGGGCATCCTTGTACCAGGTGGTGCGCACGCCCTTGGCATCGAGCTCCTGGTGTTCATCGGCCTTGTAGCTGGCCACAAAACGCAGGCTGTGCGCGGCCAGGCGGAACGATTCGAGTTCCACCTGGCCGCCATTCGTGCGGTCGTTATAGATGCTGCGCCCACCGCTCACGCTGCCCTGGCCACTCGCCTTGAGGGTGCCGTAGCTGCCGTTCGTGTAGGACGTGATTTCATTGTCGTAGCTGTCGTGGTACAGGCGCAGTTTCAAACGCTCGGCTTCGCCCAAGCGCGTCTGCGAGACGAAATACACGCTTTCCTTGTTCCAGTACGGCCATTGCCAGTAGCGCGCGCCGACGGGATTCGTCGATGGCGGCTGGCCCTTTTCGCCATGCTGCTTGTAGTAGCTGAGGGCATACTCATCACCAACCACAGGTGTGTAACCCACCTTGAACGACAGCTTGTGATCCTTGCGATATGAGTTGTTACGCATGCCGCCATCTTCCGTGACCGTCGGGCGGAAATCGGACGACAGGGGAAAGCCGTCGCTGTCGATATACGACACGCCCGCCTGCAGATACCACAGGCCCTGGTTCGTGCCCACGTTAGCCGACACCTGGCGTTCGCTGCCCGAGCCGAAACCCACGGACACATCGCCTTCCGTCAACGCCGTCGGCTTGCGCGACACCAGGTTGATGGCGCCGCCCAGGGTATTGGCGCCGTACGCCACGGAGCTGAACCCTTTCGCCACCTGGATGGCCGCCAGGTCGCTCGTCGTGAAGCGGTTGAAATCGACGTAGCCGTCGTACGGCACGTAGACGGGAATACCGTCGATGTACAGCGGCACCTGGCGCGCATCAAAGCCGCGGATGGCGATGGTTTTTTCGTTGCGCGTATTCGTCGACAGCGACACGCCGGACAGCAGATTCAAGGCGTCGCCCACGTTATCGCGGTTAAAGCGGCGCATCTGGGCGCGGCTCACTTGCGATCCCACCTGCTGTTCCATCTGCCCCGCCTGCTCGCGCTGGCCGACCACCGTTACCGTGCCCAGCACGAACGGCGCCGCCGCATCCGCGTCTTCCTTGCCGGCGGCCTGCTGCGCCAGCGCCAGCATCACGGCGCCTGCCATTACCTGTTTCAACATCGTCGTTAATCTTTCTTTCTCGTTATATATCGCTTTATATAGCGATATGCAAAAAAATACAAAATCGGCCACGCATGCGGCGGCCGCCATCCAACAGCGCAATATACAGACGTATATAACGATGCTCAAGCGACAAGGCCACAAACCGCTGCGCAGGTCAATTTTCCGGGAAAAATTCATGCACAATTTCATGCACCGCACCATTTCGCTGTGCGAACGAATGTTTCACAAAACGATTGACACGTCCCATTTGACTAGGCAAACTGATTTCCAGGGAGCCTGAAAATGAATGCAAATATGACAAATATTCAGACCGCGGCAGATCCGGAACTCATCGTCTTTGGCGATGACGAGGAAGGCAAGGACCGCCAGTTCGTCAACGCGCTGGCGCGCGGGCTGGAAGTGCTGCGTTGCTTCCGTCCCGGCGAAGTCTATCTGTCGAACGCGGACATGGCCAAGCGCACGGGCATCCCGAAACCGACGATTTCACGCCTCACCTACACGCTCACCAAACTCGGCTACCTCAATTACTCGGACAGCCTGGGCAAATACCAGCTGGGCGCCGGCGTGCTGGCCCTCGGCTACCGCATGCTGTCGAACCTCGACGTGCGCAAGATGGCGCGCCCGCTGATGGAGGAACTGGCCGAACATGCGCAAGCGTCCGTGTCGCTGGGCACGCGCGACCGCCTCAGCATGGTCTACGTGGAGACGTGCCGCAGCAGCGCCAACGTCACCCTGCGCCTCGATGTCGGCTCGCGCATCCCCCTGATGACGACGGCCATGGGCAAAGCCCTGCTGTGCATCCTGCCGCAGGCCGAGCGCGACTACCTGATGGACCACGCCAGGGTGCACGAGACGGAACGCTGGCCGCGCATCAAGGCCGGCATCGAACAAGGTTTCAAGGATTATCAGGACCGGGGCTTTTGCATTTCGGCCGGCGAGTGGCAGAACGACGTGCATGCCGTGGGCGTGCCCATGCTGGGAGCGGATGGCGAACAGGTGATGGCCTTCAATTGCGGCGGCCCCGCCTTTTTGCTGTCGCGTGAAAAGCTCGAATCGGACCTGGGGCCGCGCCTGGTCGCCCTCGTCAAGACAGTGGAAAAAAACCTGGGCCGCGGTTAGACTGCGCGCCCCCTCTCAACATCGCCTACGAGGACCCTGATGATACGCGACGAAGAAACCCTGAACATCCTGCTCGACAGCATCGCCCGTTTCGTGCGCGAAGTGCTGGTGCCGAACGAGGCGCTGGTGGCGGAAACGGACACGATCCCGCCCGCCATCGTGGCGCAGATGCGCGAACTGGGCCTGTTCGGTCTGTCGATTCCGGAAGCCTACGGCGGCCTGGAACTAAGCATGGAAGAGGAAGTGCGCGTCGCTTTCGAGATCGCCCGCACCTCGCCCGCCTTCCGTTCGCTGATCGGCACGAACAACGGCATCGGCTCGCAAGGCATCGTCATCGACGGCACGGAAGCGCAAAAACAATACTACCTGCCCAAGCTGGCCGCCGGCGACATCATCGGCTCCTTCGCCCTGACGGAAGCGGGATCCGGTTCCGACGCGGCGTCGCTGCGCACGACGGCCGTGCGCGATGGCGACTTTTATATCCTCAACGGCAGCAAGCGCTATATCACCAACGCGCCAGAGGCCAGCATTTTTACCGTCATGGCGCGCACGGATCCCGTCAAGCGGGGCGCCTCGGCCATTTCCGCCTTCATCGTGGAAAAGGAAACGCCGGGCCTCTCTTTAGGCAAGATCGACAGGAAGATGGGCCAGCAAGGCGCGCATACCTGCGACGTCATCTTTGAAAACTGCCGTGTCCCGGCCGCGAATATCATCGGCGGCAAGGAAGGCGTGGGCTTCAAGACCGCCATGAAGGTGCTCGACAAGGGGCGTTTGCATATCGCCGCCGTCTGCGTGGGCGCAGCCGAACGCATGCTGGCCGACGCCCTGGCCTACGCGATGGAGCGCCAGCAGTTCGGCCAGCCGATTGCCGAATTCCAGCTGATCCAGGCCATGCTGGCCGACAGCAAGGCGGAGATTTATGCGGCGCGCAGCATGGTGCTCGACGCGGCGCGCCGGCGCGACAACAAGGAAGACATTTCGACGGAAGCGTCGTGCTGCAAGCTGTTCGCCTCCGAAATGTGCGGCAGGGTCGCTGACCGCTCCGTGCAGATCCACGGTGGCGCCGGCTACATCAGCGAATACGCGGCCGAACGCTTCTACCGCGACGTTCGCCTGTTCCGCATTTATGAGGGCACGACGCAGATCCAGCAGATCGTCATCGCGCGCAACATGATCAAGGCAGCGCAAAAGTGAAGGAGGCAGCCATGGACATCCCTTCCCTGCTGGCCGGCTTGCCAGCACGCCTGTCGGCCATCCCCGCCTACTGGGCCGCGCGCGCGCCCGATGCGCCGGCGCTGCATGAAGGTGGCCGCCACTGGACCTATACCCAGTTGCAGCACGGTGTGGAAAACGCAGCGCAGCTGCTGCGCCAGCTGGACGTGCGCGCAGGCGACCGCCTGATGGTGGTGGGCGAAAATGGCGCGCTGCAGGTAGCGCTGATTTTTGCTGCCGCCAGCATCGATGCGTGGATCGTCAACGTCAATGCACGGCTGTCGGCGCGCGAGATCGACACCATCGCCACGCACAGTTCCGCGCGGCGCGTGCTGTTCCTGGCCGGCGCCTCGCCGGAAGCGGCCGCGCATGCCGCACGTCTGGGCGCGGCCAGCGCCACGGTCGATGGCATGGGCGAGCTGCTGGCGGGCGACTTGAACGAACTGGCCATCGCGGAAGACACTGTTCCCGGCAACGAACAGGTGGCCGCGCTGATCTACACGACGGGCACGACGGGCCAGTCGAAAGGCGTGATGCTCACGCACCGCAACCTGCTGTTCATCGCCGCCGTCTCCAGCACCTTGCGGGGATTGACGCGCACCGACCGCGCCTACGGCGTGCTGCCGATTTCGCACGTGTACGGCCTCGCCTCGGTGGCCCTGGGCACCCTGTACGCGGGCGCCGCGCTGTACCTGGTGCCGCGCTTTTCCGTCGACGGCCTGCTCTCGGCGCTGAAGGACGATGAGCTGACCATCGTGCAGGGCGTGCCCGCCATGTACGCCAAGCTGCTGCAAACCCTGGGCGGCGCGGAAACTCCTTTGCCGACGCGGCTGCGCTTTGCGTATGCGGGCGGCTCGCCGCTGGCGCCGTCGCTCAAGCACGAGGTGGAAAAGCTGCTGGGCACCGCGCTGCACAATGGCTACGGCATGACGGAAAGCGCGCCCACCATCAGCCAGACGCGCCTGGAAACGCCGCGCCGCGACGATTCCGTCGGCATGCCGATTCCCGGCGTGGAAGTGCGCGTGGTGGACGTGGCCGGCACGGACGTGGCGCCGGGCGAGCCGGGCGAATTGTGGATACGCGGGCCGAACATCATGGCCGGCTATTACCGCGAACCGGCCATGACGGCGGCCACCATGCGCGACGGCGGCTGGCTCAATACGGGCGACATGGCGCGCCAGGACCCGGACGGCGCGCTGTTCATCGTGGGCCGCACCAAGGAACTGATCATCCGCTCGGGCTTCAATGTGTATCCGCTGGAAGTGGAAACGGCCCTGAACGCCCACCCGTCCGTGGTGCAGTCGGCCGTGGTGGGACGCACTGTGGACGATGGCAACGAGGACGTCATCGCCTATGTGGAGCTGGATCCGCGCCAGCCCGCCAGCGTGGCACAATTGCAGGCCTGGCTGGCGCAGACGCTGTCGCCGTACAAATGCCCGTCCGCCATCATCGTCATGGAAGCGCTGCCGGCGGCCGCCACGGGCAAGATTTTAAAGGGACAGCTGCGGCAAATGGCGCAGAATGCACGATAAGTTGACCATGTAGTACCAGACCCGACAATAAAACCAAGCCACATCACCGGAGGAGACACGATGAAACGCACCTACACACGCATCGCCATGGCAGCGCTGGTTGCCAGCGCCTGGATGACGCAGGCCAGCGCCGACGAATTCCTGGTCGGCGCGGAAATCCCGCTGACGGGCAACCTGGCGCGCGTCGGCGCCGGCATGCAGGAAGGGATCATGGTCGCGGCCGAAGTCTTCAACAAGACCAACGGCAAGCACACGATCAAGATCATCACCGTCGACGACGAATCGGCGCCCGCCAAGGCCATCGCCGCCGTGGAAAAGCTGGCCAGCCAGGGCGTGGTAGCCATCACGGGCGGCTATGGCTCGAACAATATCTCGCCCGCCTCGGACACGGCGAATAAACTGGGTCTCGTCTACATCACCTCGGGCGGTGTGGACGACAGCCTGGTGAGCAGCGGACGCAAGAATTTTTTCCGCATCAATAACACGGCCGGCTACGAAAAAGCCATGCTGGGACTGCTTGCCGACGTGGGCGCCAAGTCCGTCTCCATCGTGTATTCGACCAAGGACGCCACCACGGGCCTGGCCAAGGATGTGGAAAAGGCCCTGGCGGCCAAGGGCGTGAAAGTGACGACGCACTCGTTCGACCCGGCAATCACCGACTTCAAGCCCATCATCAACAAGATCAAGCTGCAGGATAAATCGGAAGTCGTCGCCATGGTCGGCTACGAAAACGATTACGTGGGCATCATCCGCGCCGCCCGCGTCCTGAAACCGAAGATCAAGGCCATGGTGGGCGTGTGGTCGCTGGCCACGCCAAAGATGGCGGCCGATTTTCCCGACCTGATGCCGAACGTGTTCGGCACGGCCTTGCTGCCCTTCCCCACCGAATTCAAGACGGCCGACGGCAAGGCCTTCAGCGACGCCTACAAGCAACTGTACAAGAAGGAGCCCGACTACCTGGGCCAGTTCGGCTACGTGCAGTCGATGCTGCTGTTCGAGGCGATCGCGCGCGCGGCCGACAAGGGCACGCTCAAGAAAGGCGGCGTGGCCGAGGAAATGCGCAAGACGGACCGCGAAACCCTGATCGGCCGGGTGCAGTTCGCCGCCAATGGCGACAACCAGAACTTCGTGCACCGCATGGCGCAGCACCAGGACAAGAAAGTGGTGATCGTTTGGCCGAAGGAACACGCGACGGGCAAGCTGGCCTATCCCGCCCTGCCCTGGTAACAGCAGCCTCCCGCTGCACACGCGCGCGCCTGCCGGGCGCGCACCGATGAACGGCAGTCCTGGCGCAGCTTCGCGGTGCGCCAGGGAGGCCTGACGGGATGACGACATGACAGAATTAATCTTGCAAGCCCTGTATTCGGGCTTGCTGCAGGGCGGCTCCTACGCCCTGATCGCACTGGGACTGGCGCTGGTCTTCGGCACCATGAAAGTGATCAACCTGGCGCACGGCGAACTGGTGCTGCTGGCCGCCTACATCGCCTACAGCGTGGAGTCCGGCCTGGGCCTGGGGCCCATGTTCGCCATTCCCATCGCGCTGGTGATCGTCAGCCTCACGTCCGTCGGCGTGTACCTGATCGTCAGCCGCATCAAGAAAGACCGCGAAATCAACTCGCTGATCCTCACCTACGGCATCGGCGTGATCCTCACCAATTTCATCCTGCTCGTATGGAAGGCCGACATCCGCTCGACGTCGTCGAGCTGGCTGCAGGAAGGGTTTGAAATCGGTCCGTTTTTCAGCATGCGCAGCGAAGTGATTTTCTTTGGCGTCAGCCTGGTGCTGATGGCGGCCCTGTGGCGCTGGCTGGCCACCAGCTGGTATGGCCGCGCCGTGCGCGCCGTCTCCAGCAACCGCGACGCGGCCAAGCTGATGGGCATCGACCCGGGCCGCACGGAACTCGTGTCCTTTCTGGTCGCCGGCATCCTGGCTGCGTTTGCCGGCGTGGCCCTGTTCAGCTATGGGGTGATCCAGCCCGCCTACGGCGGCGCGCTGACGGTGAAAGCCTTCATCATCACGGTATTGGCCGGCATCGGCTCGATTCCCGGCGTGCTGCTGGCCGCCGTGCTGCTGGGCGTTGCCGAAGCCCTGACCGTTACCCTGGCCAGCTCCGCGCTGCAGGAATTGTCGGGCATGGTGCTGTTCCTGCTGGTGCTGTTCATCATGCCGAACGGCTTGTTCGGCGCACAACGGAGGCGCGGATGAAGCGCTCGACACTGATCTCCACGGCGGGCCTGCTGCTGGCCGCCTACGTCGCCGTGCCGCTGGCCCTGGGCGCCAACCAGTATGTGATGAGCATGGTGGTGGCGGCCCTGATCATCGGCGGCGTGGCCATGTCCTGGGCCCTGCTGGGGAACCTGGGCGGCATGGTCAGCTTCGGCCATGCGGCCTTCTTCGGCGTGGGCGCGTATGCCTCCGCGCTGGCCACCGTGAAACTGGGCCTGCCCGTGTTTGCCGCCATGCTGCTGGGCGGCGCGGGCGCGGCCATCGCTGCCGTCATCATGCTGCCCGTACTGCGCCTGCGCGGGCCGTATTTTGCGCTGGCCATCCTCGCCTACGCGCACATCTTCCGCATCCTGGCCACGGAATGGAGTTCGGTCACGGGCGGCGCCGGCGGCATCAATAATATTCCCACCTTGCCCACCGTCTTGGGCTTCGATCTGGCCAACAAGACGGGCGCCTACCTGGTCGTGCTGACCCTGGTGGTGGCATGCGCATTTGCCTATAGCCGCATCCGCGCCAGCCATTACGGCATCGCCCTGCGCGCCATGCACGACAGCGAAGACGCCACGCGCGTCGTCGGCGTCAACAGCACCTTGCTGAAAGGCGCCATGCTGCTCGTGTCGGCCTTCATGGCGGGCCTGTTCGGCGCCTTCAATGCCCACTACATCAACTTCCTGGAACCGGACTACGCCTTCAACAGCCTGTGGGTCACGTTACCGATCGTGGCGGCCATCTTCGGCGGCTACCGCACGATACTCGGCCCCGTGCTGGGCGCCGTGGTGGTCTACCTGGTTGACCAGCTGATCTTCAAGTCGCTGATCCCCACTGGCCACCAGCTGGTGCTGGGCGTGCTGCTGGTGGCGATGATCGTCTTCAGTCCGAACGGCTTGCTGCCGCTGCTCCGCAAACTGTTCAACGCGAAGGAGAAAGCACATGCTTGAACTCGATAATGTATCCGTGCGTTTCGGCGGCCTGACGGCCGTTGATTCCGTCACGTTAAAGGTGGGCAGCCACGACGTGATCGGCCTGGTGGGCGCGAATGGCGCCGGCAAGACCACCCTGTTCAACGCGATTTCCGGCCTGGTGCGCCCCACCAGCGGCTGCATCCGCTTCGAGGGACGCGACATCATGGCTACGCCCATGTACCAGCGCGCGCGCCTGGGGCTGGGCCGCACTTTCCAGATTCCGCAACCGATGCATGAACTGACGGTGCGCGAAAACCTCGTCGTCGCGCAGCGCTTCGGCACCGGCAAGGTAGACCAGCGCAAGATCGATGAAATCCTCGATTTCACGAGCCTGGCGGACAAGGCCGGGCGCGACGCGGCCAGCGAACTGGCGCTGACGGAATTGAAAGCGCTGGAAGTGGCCAAGGCGCTGGCGACCAACCCGAAGCTGCTGCTGCTCGACGAAGTGCTGGCCGGCCTGGAAACGAACGGCAAGCGCCGCTTCATGGGCATGCTGAAGGACTTGCACACCGCCTTTGGCGTGGGCATCGTCATGATCGAACACGATATCGAAACCATCAGCAATCTGTGCCAGCGCGTGGCCGTGCTCAATTTTGGCCAACTGATCGCCGATGGCACGCCGGACGCCGTCTTCCGCGATCCGGCCGTGATCGAAAGTTATACAGGGGCAGCCCATGCTTGAGATAGAAAACCTGCGCGCCGGTTATGGCGCCATCAATGTGCTGTGGGATGTGTCGCTGGCTATCCAGAAGGGCAAGCTGACCACCATCATCGGCCCGAACGGGGCCGGCAAGACCACCCTGCTGCGCGCCATCATGGGCCTGCTGCCCGTAGGCGCGGGCAGCATCGCGCTCGATGGCCAGTCCATCAACGGCACGCCGACGTGGAAAATGAGCGACGCCAGGGTGACGATGATACCCGAGGGGCGCATGACGTTTCGCGACATGAGCGTGGAAGAAAACCTGATCATGGGCGCGTTTCCGAAGGAGCACCGCAGTCACATGCCGGCGCGCCTGGCCGAAGCCTACGCCATGTTCCCGCGCCTGCACGAGCGCCGCAAGCAGCTGGCCGGATCGCTCTCCGGAGGCGAGGCGCAGATGCTGGCCATGGCGCGGGGCCTGATGTCGGACCCGTCGCTGCTGATCATCGACGAGCCGTCGCTGGGCCTGGCGCCGCTGGTGGTCAACGAGCTGTTCGAGATCCTCGCGCGCCTGAACGACGGCCGGCGCACCATCATCCTCGTCGAACAGAACACGGCGCGCGCCGTGGGCGTGGCCGATCACGTGTATCTGATGCAAAGCGGCAAAGTGGCGCTGTCGCAGGCGGCTTCCGAGGTCGACCTCGAGCACCTGCACGAACTGTATTTTGCGCGCTGAGTGATATCCGCTGCATGCGGCTATTACTCCTCCTCGTCTTCGTCCTCGTCGGCCAGCTTGTCGAACACCAGCAGCTCACTCTTGCCCAGTCCGGTCATCACGAAGGGATGGTCGGCAGGAAAGCGGCCCGTATCGACCAGCATGCGCAGTTTGCTCAAGCGGTCGCCCAGCGCCAGCGCTCGGGCCTGCGGATCGGCATCGTCGTGGGCATCGACGCCCGCATGCCCGATCGCGCGGGTCACGGACTCGGGAAACTCCCATAATTCGGCGATCCGGACCGACAGGATGCGCGCTTGGGCAAACACCTGGGCGATGAAGGCGTCCGATTGCGGGAAGGCGTCGGGCGCATGCATCTGGTCGATCAGGCGGAACGCCACCACCAGGCCGACATTGGCCATCAGTCCCGCCAGATAGGCGTCGAAGGCGTTGGCCTGCATGGCCGGCGCGACCAGGTTGGCCGCCAGCGCGCATTTCTCGGACTGGCGCCAGATCAGCGGCGCCGTACGTATGGTCAGTCCACCGCTTTGCATGCTGACGATGGGACGGAAGGCGACGCGGGCCAGCAGCATGCGCATGCCGTTTTGCCCAAGCAGCATGATGGCGCCTTCCATGTTGTTGATCGACGGGCTGGCGTTGTAGCGCGAATGGTAGCGGGGCCGGTTCGCTTCACGGTAGACCTCGGCGACCAGCAGCACGTCCTGGGCCAGCTGGCGCGACAGCTCCGCCGCGCTCATGTTTTCATTTTGCAAGGTCCGCATCAACTGCGGAATGATGGCCGGAATGCGCGGTATCAGCGCGGCGCCAGCGATCGGCTCACTGGCCAGGCGCGTCAATTCGTCCAGAATCTGCTGTTCCGCCTGCTTTGTCGCCTGCGCCGAACCGGCGGCCGCCAGCCAGCGGTAGTAGATGGCATCGATTTCGGTGATGGTGGCTGGCTGCCGTGCCATCTCGGGCGCCGCCGCTGCCGTGAGGGGCGCAAGCTTATTTTTTTCGTCGCCGCCGTTCAGTAATTTTCCTATCCAACCCATTTTATTCTTCCAGCCCTATCTGCATCACTATCGCGACATCCGCCCCGCGATTTTACTTGATGACAGCCGTGCCGGTGCGGCGGGCGTGACCGGCGTTGTTCATCTGCCGCAAAGTGTTACAGTGGCGCTCTCGCAGCTTCCCTGCTTTGCAAGGTAAATCATGAGCAATATGCTTGCCCAGTACATCACCGCTCAGGCCTGCAACAACGCCTGGGCCAACCACCGCCTGCTGAAGGCTTGCGGACAGCTGAGCCAGGCCGAGTTCCAGGCCACGCGCGTCAGCTTTTTCCCCACCATCCAGTCCACCCTGAACCATATCCTCACATGCGACTGGTTTTACCTCGATGCGCTCGAACGCGAGCTGCGCGGCGAAGCGCCGCATGCCGACTGCTATGTCTTCTTTGAAAAGGACGAGCCATTTACCGACTGCGCGGCCCTTCACGCGGCGCAGTGCGCGTCGGACCTGCGCCTGATTGCCCATTGCCGCAGCCTGTGCGATGCGGACCTGGCGCGGCCCGTGACGATATTGCGCGACACGCCGCAAGTCGACACGCGACTGCGCATGCTGGCGCATCTGTTCCAGCACCAGATCCACCACCGGGGGCAAGTGCACGCCATGCTGGCCGGCACGCGCATCGCGCCGCCCCAGCTCGACGAGTTCTATTGCGCCGGCGAGGCGGACGAGCGGGCGCAGGATTTTGCGGAGCTGGGCTGGACGGAAGACGCCGTCTGGGGCCAGCGCTGAGTCATTCCCCGGCGTGGCAGCAGACGCACAGCTTGTTGCCATCGAGGTCGCGGAAGTAGGCGCCATAGTAATGGGCGTGGTAATCGGGGCGCAAGCCGGGCGGCCCTTCGCACGCGGCGCCCAGCGCCAGCGCAGCCTGGTAGCAGCGGTCCACCTGGGCGCGGCTGGCCGCCAGCAAGGCCGTCATCTGTCCGTTGCCGGGCGCGGCCGGCAAGCCGTCATGCGGCACCGTCAGCACCAACAGGGGGCGCGGCGCCTCGTTCGCCATCCAGCCGGCCCAGGGTTTGGCCGGGTCGTGGAATTTCTCGATCAAGCCGAGTTCTCCCAGCAGGGTCGTGTAGAAGACGTAGGCGCGTGGAAAGTCGTTGGTGCCGAGGCAAATATGGGACAGCATGCTGCTCCTTGATGAATTCAGGCAGGTGTGCGGCGAAATGCGCCAGCTGATTATAATGGCGCATCGCTTTTGGACACGCTCCCATGCCAGACCTCGACCGCCTTCAGCTACACCCGCCGGCCAGCAGCGACCTTCCCGCCTTGCTGGCCTTTGAACTCGAAAACCGCGCGTATTTTGAAAACTGGGTCACGGCGCGCGCGCCATCCTACTATCACCAGGAAGCCATCGCCGCCGCCATCGAGCAGGCACAGCGCGAGCGCCAGCAAGACCGCGCCTACCAGTACCTGGCAAAACTGGACGGGCAAATCATCGGCCGGGTCAACCTGACGGCCGTTACCCGCCCCTATTTCAATAAAGCAACGCTCGGTTACCGCATCGGCGAACGGTTCGGCGGACGCGGCTACGCCACCCGCGTGGTGGCCCTGCTGCTGGAAGAGGCTTTCGGCCCACTGGAACTGTGGCGCCTGGAAGCGACGGCGCGGCCGCAAAACCTGGGCTCGGTCGCCGTCATGCAGCGCAACGGCTTTCATCAGTATGGCAAGTCGGAACAAGCCATGTTTTTCCAGAATGCCTGGTCGGACTTGCTGTATTTTGAGCGGCGCAACACGCAAGCCATGGCCTGAGATGCCGCATTTTTCCGGCAGCAACACGACTTTGATACTATCAGGGGCGACTTTGTCGCAGCGCAAAGCCGCACCATGATGGACTGATAACTTCAAGGCTCGGGAATCTTCCCAACCTTGCCAAGTCCAACATGAAACTGCGGCTACGCCTGTTCGAACACGTGCTGGTGGTGCTGGCCTTGGCCGTCGTCATCTTTGCCGCCGCCATCGTGCTGGCACGGATGACACAGTGGGCGGAAGCGCGGGAACTGCCCGCCTATCTCGTACAAGGCATGCATCTGGTTGGCAAGGTACTGTTTTTCCTGGACGGCTGCATCGTCATTGCCGTCAGCAGCATCCTGGCCGCCCGGCTGTTCCGCATGCTCACCAAGGAGGATTTATGAACGACTTTCACTACCTGCTGACCCTGCGGCATCCGCGCCGCTTCTGGTGCAGCGCCATCGTCATCGCCGTGGTCTCGGCCATCGTGCTGGGGCCCTGGCTCGACAGCAATCCATGGCTGGTGGCAATCCCCTTCGTGGGCGGCGGCTTGCTGGTGGCGCTCGGCGAGCTGTGGGATGACATGCACGGCAAGCGCCTGCAGAACGGCGACGACACGCATACACCGTGCCAGCACCCTTGATACCGGCGTAGTGATGCGTGCACGCAACAGCGGCACGCCATGGCGCGCGCATTGGCGTGATTTAAGACTGGCTTCAGCCTCGCCGTGCATCGTGAATATATCGCCAGCAGCAATGGCGCCCCCTTCACCATCACGGGCACAGCCCAGCGAAAGAGCCAACATGAGCACATGGATGCGCGCCAACAAAGGTTTTTTGATGTTTCTCCTGCTGTTCGGCGTGTTCCGCACGGCCGTGGCGGACTGGAATCCCATACCGTCGGCGTCGATGCGCCCCAACCTGCTCGAAGGAGACGTGGTCTTCGTCAACCGCCTGGCCTTCAACCTGAAAGTGCCGCTCACCGATATCGTGCTGCAGCGCCTGGGCGAACCGCAGCGGGGCGACATCGTCACCTTTTCTTCGCCGAAAGACGGCACGCGCTTGATCAAGCGCATCATCGCCCTGCCCGGCGACACAATCGAGATGCGCAATGAACAGCTGGTCATCAATGGCCAGCCCGCCCAGTACACGGCGCTCGACACGGCGCCTGAAACCATCGCCCACGTGGGCCAGCTGACGGCACAGCGCATCAGCGAACGCAACCAGACCGAGCAGCACCGCATCCAGGTTTTGCCGCAAATCGCCGGTGCGGCCCGCAGCTTTGCGCCCGTGACCGTGCCGGCCGACCATTTCCTCATGCTGGGAGACAACCGCGACAACAGCGCCGACTCGCGCTACTTCGGCTTCGTGCCCCGCGAATTGCTGATCGGCAAGGCCGAACGCATCCTCGTGTCGGCCAATATCCAGGAGCATTGGCAGCCGAGGCTGCAGCGTTTCGGCATGAAGCTCGAATAAACCTCGCCCTTGCAACGGCGCCGTGCTTTTCGGTTAGCATGGCGCATCATGCAAAATTTTTCCTCAGCCAGCCTGCAAGCCGCCAGCGACGATCTTGCCCTTGAGCAGCTGGCGCAGTTCCTGCGGCGCCATCCCGACGTGCTGCTGCTGACGGGCGCCGGCATCAGCACGGCGTCCGGCATACCCGACTACCGCGACACGCAAGGCGTACGGCGCGGCAACGCGCCCGTGCAAGGCCCCGATTTTCGCCGCCAGGAAGCCGTGCGCCGCCGCTACTGGGCACGCAGCATGGTGGGCTGGCCGACCCTGGCGCGCGCCACGCCCAATCCTGGCCACTTGGCCATCGCGCAACTGGCCCAGCGCCAGAGAATAGGCGGCCTGGTCACGCAAAACGTGGATGGCCTGCATCAGCAAGCCGGCAGTACCGCCGTCACGGAGTTGCACGGCAGCATACATGGCGTCGTGTGCCTCGATTGCCATACCCGCCATACGCGCCGCCTGATCCAGGACCAGCTCGAACGCGACAATCCACAGCTGCTGGGCGCCACGGCCACGCCGGCGCCCGATGGCGACGCCTTGCTGGAGCCGTCGCAGCTGGCCACCTTCCACGTGCCCGTCTGTCCCCGCTGCGGCGGCACCCTGCAGCCCGACGTGGTGTTTTTCGGCGATGGCGTGCCCGCCGCCTGCGCGGCCGAGGCCGAAAGCAAGATGCACACGGCCAGCGCCCTGCTGGTCGTGGGCTCGTCCGTCATGGTGTATTCGAGCTTTCGCCTGTGCCGCATGGCGGCCGAAGCGGGCAAGCCCGTGGCCGCCATCAACCTGGGCAAGACGCGCGCCGACCATTTGCTGGCCTTCAAGACCGAAGCGCCGGCACAAGACATCTTGCCTGCATTAGCGGCCATGCTGGGCTGATCCCGAGCCGGCCCTGCGCCGCTCTGGCTATACTGTGGCATTAACGAGGAGAATTCATGCTGGAACTGTTGAGTGAACACGCCTGTTTTGGCGGCGTACAACGCTTTTATCGCCACGACGCGCAAGCCATCGGCTTGCCCATGCGTTTCTCGGCCTTCATCCCCGACACGGCGCCCGGCAGCGTGGCCACCACCAAGCGCCCCGCCCTGTTTTACCTGGCGGGCCTGACCTGCACGGAAGAAACGTTCATGATCAAGGGCGGCGCCCAGCGCGTGGCAGCGGAGGAAGGCTTGATCCTGATCGCGCCCGACACCAGCCCCCGTGGCGCGAACATCGCGGGCGAGAGCGACTCCTGGGATTTCGGCGTGGGCGCCGGCTTTTACGTGGACGCCACCGAGGCGCCATGGCGCAGCCATTATCGGATGTACAGCTACCTGCTGGAACTGCGCGCCCTGCTGGAAGAAGAACTGGCGATCGATGCGCAACGCACGGGCATTTTCGGCCACTCGATGGGCGGCCATGGCGCGCTGGTGCTGGCCTTGCGCAACCCGGAACTGTTCCGCTCCGTCTCCGCCTTCGCCCCCATCGCCGCACCAAGCCAGTGTCCGTGGGGCAAGAAGGCGTTTACGGGCTATCTGGGCAGCGACGAGGCCAGCTGGCAGCAGTACGATGCCAGCGCGCTGATGCGCGGCCTGCCGGGCCAGCCACCGCTGTTCCCACAAGGCATTTTGATCGACCAGGGCCTGGCCGACAAATTCCTGCCCGAACAACTGCACCCCGACATCTTCGAAGCGGCGTGCCGCGACGCCGGCCAGCCACTACGGCTGCGCCGCCATGCCGGCTACGACCACGGCTATTACTTCATCGCCAGCTTCATGGAAGAGCATGTGCGCTTCCATGCGCACAACTTGCGTGCCCTCGGCTGAGTAGAAGCTACCGAGGCATTTTTTTGATGTTATTATTGCCATAATTTTGTTTATTTCTTAGTTGCCAGAATGTATCCGTCCTGACCCTGCAATACTAATTTCATAGCAGAATTTGTGCATTTTTGTACACGCTTTCAAAACAGAATTTGCGCATTTTTTGTGTACGAAGTCGGTATTGCATCACTTCAGAAGAATAAAATAGCAATCTACCAACGTAATGGGCTTTGGCACTGGCGCACCATGGTCGATGGTGTAACGTTTACCGTGCATGATGCGACGGCCTGCATCTGTGTCTGGTGAAATACGTGCTGGCAAGTCGTGCGCCATAAACCTGTCGATGACAGATTGCTTTGTCACGAAAGCGTGGTGCTTGGCATCGGGTGGAAGCCAGACGGCTTCATAGGTAGCCGCGGAGGCAGAAGAAAAGAGCTGCGCCAAGTCTGACCTTGAAGCCGCACGCAATGAAATTTACGCCATTGCCCATCGCATGGGCTTGCCGCTGAAAGACATGATCGGCAATGGCAACATCAAGAAGTCAACCGGCAAAGTAGCCGTGCAATACCGCAACCCGCAAGACGCATTGCAGGAATGGACTGGCAGTGGTCGTCAGCCGAACTGGGTAAAAGCTATGGTTGCTGCTGGCGTGGACTTGTCGGCAGCACGCGTTAACTGATTTAGAAGTGGGAGAACCGAGTGACCGTTAACGAGGCAGATGATGATTGGTCCGATGAAGATCGGCAGCACTTGGCAGAACAGGCCGTGCGCCACGCAGAAAGGCTAAGCCTTTATGCAAGTCTTGAGTCTCGGTTGGGTATTCCCAACGGGTTCATTGAAAATCTCGATTCTGAGAAAGATGACTGGGCCTACATCGTAAAAACTGCTGTGCTTTGCGAGGCAGCGGTAACACATGCGCTTGTTAGCATAGTTGCGGATGACGAAAATCGTAGCGTCTGGTATGACCACTTCAGCGATCTTCCAAATGGTAAGCGGTTAGAGCTAGCGGTTAAACTGAGCGTGATTTCCAAAGGCGTCAAAGATCAGCTTAACGCCGTCGCACAGTTCCGTAATTCATTTGCTCATGTAGTGGTCAACCCATCCCGGACACTACGTTAAGTTTTTCTTCGGCGATGGCCGGTGCCAATCCGTGATTAAACTGATGTGGCCGTATCCAGTTATACCGGTGCATCAGGTAATGGCTGATGTCCCGTTGTGCTTCCTGTGCCGTCACGTAACCAGTTGACGGCAGCCATTCAGTTTTGAAGCTGCGAAACAGCCGTTCCATCGGAGAGTTATCCCAACAATTTCCCCGACGGCTCATACTCTGTCGTATCCGATAGCGCCACAAGCGCTGACGGAATTTTCGACTGGCGTACTGGCTACCTTGATCCGAATGAAACAGCAGCCCCTGCGGTCGACCTCGCTGCTCGTAAGCCATTTCCAGCGCTTGCACAACAAGGTCGGCGTCGGGCCGTAGCGAGAATGCCCAACCCACCGCTCGGCGAGCGAATAAATCCAACACCACTGCCAAGTAATACCATCGGCCTTGCGCCCAGACATAGGTGATGTCCCCGCACCAGACCTGATTTGGCGCCTCGACTGTGAATTCACGATTGAGGTGGTTCGGAATATCGACCCGCTCCACCGTAGCCTGCTTATAGGCATGGCTGCCAGGCTGTTTGCAGACCAGCCCTAGCTCTTCCATCAAACGACTGACTTTGAAGCGGCCAATTGCCGTGCCTTCCTCGCGCATCATGCCCATGATGCTACGGCTTCCCGCCGAACTGCGACTTTCGACGAACAGCTCGTGCACGCGGCTACGCAATGCCATGCGCTCAACATCAATGTGCCGGGCGCGCTCCCGATGCGCGTACAGGCATGACCGCGCTACGTCGAACACCGCGCAGATCAACTCGATTGATTCGTCACCACAAATCTGATCGATTACCTCGTACGTTCTATCCCTTCCGACATCAAGAGCGCGGTAGCCTTTTTTAAAATGGACTTCTCCCGCTCGAGACGCTCAATGCGCGCTTCGAGTTCCTGTATTCGCTGCTGATCAGGCGTCATTGCCTTACTCTGTGGCGTGATGCCTTGCCGCTCCAACTGAAGCTGCTGCACCCAGCGGCGCAGCACTGATTCGCCGATGCCGACCGACCGGCTTGCCTCCGTATGACTATATCCTTGATCCAGTACCAGGCATGCCGCCTGCTGTTTGAACTCAGGGGAAAACGTACGTCTTTGCTTACTCATCAAACACCTCTTCATGGCGAGCATTCTCGCCTAAATCAGTGTCCGGGTACATTAAACCACTACATCATGAGGTGAGCAATCTCGGCGGCTCACTATCCAATTTCTTTGAACAATGTTCTCCCGATAGGAAACGGGATCTAGCGTCAAAGTTACTCGGCATCACACACACCAACGATCAAGACTGGCAGTTTTACATCAATCACACCCGATTGCTGATCGCCGTTGGTGTCGTAACGGCGATCAAGGCACTTGCCGCTATCGGCTTAGACACCAACGATGCAGCAGAACTAGAACGCCATTGGGAGCTAGCCGATGTTTATCAAGGCGTTCCAAATCCGGTACAGGAGTAGCAAAATCAGTAGGCCACCACCAACCTCATGATGATTGTTTCCTGGCTGGTACTTGATGTCGGTTTTAACACCAGTATCTTAGAAAACTACACCTGAGACTACTCACTAGGCGCTATTAGTCAGGTACGTCAAGTTCAATACCGATTCTCGATTGGCAGTAACCCCAGGTGGAAGGAAAGAACCAATTATTTTGCCGCAGAGTCGAGCGACATGGTGAGTGAAATCCTTAAGTGATGCCGCCTACCACCCATCAGCTAAGTAACACAGAATGTCGCGAATCAACAATTAATTGTGAACTAATTTTTTTGTAAAATTTCATATTTTTCGTGCGGAATTTGTACACGCGGCTTTAACAATGGGAGAACCGCATGGCTCCTGATGCTCTGCCAATTTCGGAGCTACCGCATGTACAGCTACATCCTGGAACTGCGCGCCCTGCTGGAGCAGGAACTGGCGATCGATGCGCAACGCACGGGCATTTTCGGCCACTCGATGGGCGGCCTTGCCTGATCTATTAACTACTGTGCCGTGCTGGTATGCCCGTTGAAATGGCGCGTGTACCAGTCCGTGGCCAGCAAAGCGGCCTGGTGGCGCGTGTCGGGGCCGCCGGGGGCGGCGATCTGTTCCAGTTGTTTGTCGCAGCGCAAGGTGGCGAACGCCATGCGGTTCAGGCCAGCCACGTCGGGGTCGCGGCCGCCCACGATCAGCAGCGACGGCACGCGCACGTTTTCCAGCGCCGCCTTGCCGGCCATTTCCACCTGGCCATCGCAGACGGCCAGCGCGGCGATCTCCGCGCTGCGCCAGGCCGCCAGTTGCATCACGACGGCCGCGCTGGTGCCATAGCCGTACAGGCCGCAGGGCAAGCGCCGCGTGGACGGGTCCACTTGCAGCCAGCCCAGGGCTTTTTCCAGTTGGCGCGCCAGCAGCACGATATCGCTGCGCACGAAATACGCATGGCCATTGCTGCCGCCGCCAGGCCCGACACCGGCCTGGTCGAAGCGCAAGGTGGCGATGCCCGCTCGCAAAAAATCCTGGGAAGTGGCGTGGCTGGAGGCGCCCAGGTAGTCGCTGTCGGCGCCTGCGCCGTGGGCAAACAGGACGATGCCCACCGGCCGCTCGGGCATGTCGAGCACGCCATCCATTTGAAGTTCATCGGCCGTAATGCTGACAAATTGTTCTTGCATGGTTGCCTCCGCAATCGAGCTGGGATCTTGCCGGGCCGGGCACAGCCTGCATGCCCACGGCGGCTAACCTCAGTGTAGCAGCCTGCGCCCGTTCACGCGCGGCGCACGTCAAATTCGCCGCGCGCCCGCATCAGACGGCGCCGTGCCGGTCCAGCCCCTTCAGCACGGCTTCCGGACGGATCGGCAAATGCCGCACGCGCGAAGCGACGGCGGCAAAGATGGCGTTGCCTATCGCTGGCGCCACGGCCGTCGTGGGCGGCTCGCCCATGCCCGTCGCCGTGTGCGTGCTGGCAACAAATTCGATATCGAGCTCGGGCACGTCGGCCATGCGCAGCGGCGTGTAGGTATTCAGGTTGGTATCCTTCACTTCGCCGTTGAGGAAGGCCGTGCCTTCATGCAAGGCCATGCTCACGCCCCACAGGGCGCCCCCTTCCGCCTGCGCCAGCGCGCCATCGGGGTCGACGATGCTGCCCGCGTCGATCACCATGAACAGCTTTTCGACTTTCACCATGCAAGTGCTGCGGTCCACTTTCACTCTAGCAACACAGGCCGTCCAGGTGGGCATGTCGCGTTCCTGGCCGAACGTGGCGGCGATGCCCAGGCCCGTGTCGGGCGGCATGGCCGTGCCCCAACCTGCTTTTTCCGCCACGCGCCGCAGCACATGGGCCAGCCGCGCGGCGCCGCCGACGGCGTTCGGCGCGCTGCCCGCGTTGCGACCTGCCGCCTGCAGCAGGGATAAACGGAAGGCCAGCGGATCGACCTTGGCCGCCTGCGCCGCCTCGTCCATAAAACTTTCCACAGCCCAATTCGTCCAGCCGGGGCCAACGGAGCGCAGCCAGCCCGGGCGGAAACTGCTGTTGGCCAGGTCGTTCGACACGGCCCGCACGCGCTGCGCGCCCACCGTGTACCAGTGGTCGGCGCCGGCGATGGCAAACGGGTCATACGGATGGCCTTGCTTATCCTTGGCCAGGAAGGCGGGAATCATCGCTTGCGTGGGCCAGCCCGCGCTGGCCTCGTGCACCATGGCCGACACCTTGCCCGCGTCGTCGAACGCCATGCGCACATGCTGCACGGAGGGCGAACGGGGCGAATCGAAACGGGCGTCGTCGGACCGCGTGCAAATCATCTTGACGGGGCGCCCCACGGCTTGCGCCGCCAGCGCAGCCGGCACGCAATAATCGCCATTCAGGCGCCGCCCGAAGCCACCGCCGAGCAGATAGGTATGCAGCATCACCTTGCTCTCCGGCACCTTCAACGCTTGCGCCAGCACGGGCAGGATCAGCGATTGCCACTGATTGCCCGCATGAATGTGCCAGACACCGTCGATTTCCTGCGCCAGCGCATTGACGGGTTCCAGCTGGAAATGCAGCACGGTGCTGGTCGTGTAGTGGCGTTCCAGCTGCAGGCTGGCATCGTTGAACGCTTGCTCCACGCCATCATCATCGACGACACGGGCGCCCAGGCTGGCATCGGCCAGTTGCTTGGTGGCATAGTTGACAATATCCTGCTCCGCCACGTGGGCCGCCGCGCCGGCCCGCCATTTCACTTGCACCAGGTCGGCCGCGCGCATGGCCGCCGCATAGGTTTCGGCCACCACCATGACCCAGCCGGGCACCGTGCCGCTGGGGTCTTGCAAGGCGAACGAACGCAGATAGCCCTGCACCTTCCTGGCCGCCGAGTCATCGATGGACACCACTTTCGCGCCGTAGCGCGTGGGCGGGATCTTCGGGCGCGCAAACAGCATGCCCTCGATTTCCGCATCGATGCCATACACGGCCGTGCCATTGATTTTCGCGGGGATGTCCAGCGCCTGCACGTTCTGGCCGATAAGGCTGCGCTGCTGCGGCGTTTTCAGCACGATGGCTTTCAGTTGCTCGGGCGTGTACTGGCGCGCCAGCTTGCCACGGCGCACGATGTCGCCATAGCTGATCGAGCGCCCACGGCCATGCACGACGCCCAGCCTGGCGTGGCAGGCGGACACGGGCAGGCGCAACAGGCGCGCCCCCTCCTCGACCAGCGCCAGGCGCCCGGCCGCGCCGGCACGGCTGAGCGGATCGAAATTCTGCCAGACGGACCAGCTGCCGCCCGTCACCATCAGCCCCCATTTCGGGTCCGTGTCCACGTAATGCAGGCGTATTTTGCTCCAGTCCGCTTCCAGCTCCTCGGCGACGATGCGCGCCAGGGCCGTGCCGATGTGCTGGCCCATTTCCGCCTTGGCGATGTTGACGGTGACGATGCCGTCGCGGCAGATCTGGAACCAGATGCTGGGATCGAACACGGGCGCAACGGCAGACTTGGAGGCTGCCACGGGCGCCACCTTGCCAGCAGCCAGGGAGCTGTCGGCGCGCAAGAAGGCCAGCGTAAAACCCGTGCCGGCGGCGGCGATCAGGAAACCGCGCCGGCCCAGCGAGCTAGGACGGGCACTGGTAGTTTCTTTCGGCAACTTAAACACCGGGCGCCTCCTGCATGCCGGCCGCCAGTTTAATGGCCTTGCGGATGCGCACATACGCCATGCAGCGGCACAGGTTGCCGCTCATGACGGCATCGATATTCGCATCCGTCGGCTGCGGATAATCTTTCAACAAGGTAGCCGCCTGCATGATCTGGCCCGACTGGCAATAGCCGCACTGGGGCGCTTGCGTGGCCAGCCACGCCCGCTGCAGCGGGTGCGTGCCATCGGGCGACAGGCCTTCGATGGTGGTGATGGCGCAGCCGGCCACGGCGGCAATCGGCGTGATGCACGAGCGCATGGCGCGGCCATCCACGTGCACGGTGCAGGCGCCGCACATGCCGATGCCGCAGCCAAACTTCGTGCCCTTTAAATGGACTTCATCGCGCAGCACCCACAGCAGGGGCGTCTCGGCGTCGGCCTCGGTGCCGAAGGGCTGGCCATTGACAATAAGGTTATACATGAGTGTTATACATAAGAAACTTTCAAGAATTACTTGCCGGCGCGCGCGCGCGCCACGGCCGCTTCCAGATTCGTCCAGGCCGGCTGGTGGCTGCGGCTGCGGCGCAGATAGGCGGCCAGTTGAGCCACGTCATTGTCCGTCAGCGAGGCGGCAAAACCGGGCATCAGCACGCCAGGCATGGCTTCGTCCTTGCTCAAGCCGTGCAATATCACCTGGATCAGGTTGGCGGGATCGGGCGCGCTGACGGCGCTGTTCAGGCTCAGTTCCGGCCGCAGCGCCGCGGGCTTGCCATCGCTGTTCGAATGGCAAGCCGCGCAGGCGGCCACGTACAGGCTGGCGCCACGGTCATTGTCGACCAGGCTGACGCGCTGCGAGCGGGCGATGCCAGCTTTCACCACGGTATCAGTATCGACCTGGCGTTGCTCCGCCCCGGCCACGCCGGCAAAATACGTTGCCAGCGCGCGGATATCGCTATCGGGCGAAGCGCCCATGCCTTCGTGCACGACGGCCGACATGGGGCCTGCCGCCACGCCGTGCAGGGCCGTCGCCCCCGTGCGCAAAAAGGCGTACAGCTCGTCCTGCGTCCACGGCAGGGGCGCCGTATTGGCGCTGGTCAAGGCCGGCGCATACCAGTGGTCGATGGACGCGCCCAGATACGACGAACCCGCAAGCTCGGCGCCCAGCGCATTGCGCGGCGTGTGGCAGGCGGCGCAATGGGCCAGGCCTTCGGCCAGGTAGCGGCCCCGGTTCCAGTCCAGGCCTTGCGCGGGGTTCAGCTGAAAGCTGGCTGGCTTGAAGAACAGCAGCTTCCAGCCTGCCTGCAAGGGACGCAAGTTCAGGGGGAAAGGCACGCTGTTGGCGGGCGCTACCGCATACACGGGTGGGCGCGTCATGACATACGCGTACAGGGCCGTCAGGTCGGCATCCGAGACAAGATTAAAATGGGTGTACGGAAAGACGGGATACAAATGGGCGCCATCGCGGCCCACGCCTTCGCGCATGGCCCGCTGGAAGGCGGCCAGCGACCAGCGGCCGATGCCCGTTTGCCTGTCCGGCGTGATATTCGTCGCGTATATCGTGCCGAACGGCGTGGCCAGGCCGTGGCCGCCCGCGTACTCGGCGCCGCCCTTGGCCGTGTGGCAGGCGGCGCAATTGCCCATGCCCGCCAGGATGCGCCCACGCTCCACCACTTGCGGGGAAAAGGCCGTGGCGGCAGGCGGATCGATGGGCGCCAGCGCGGGGCGCCAGTAATACAGGTACGCGGCCAGGGCCGCCACGATGAGCAATGCCAGCGACAGCAGCAAGCCGGTGAAGATTTTCTTGAGCAAAACAGGAGTCCGGTAAGAGGCCAGGCACGCGCCTGCCGCGCACGGACGGCGGCAGCAGGGCAGATTGTGGCAATGAATGGGAGAATCTTACCGCGATTGTGACTTGTTGTATGTACGCAATGACACGCAGGTGCTGCCCGCAGGCGGGCTGCGCCTTATAATCAGCGTTTCAGCACGCCGCCGCTCCTTCATGCATACCGTTACCATCATCCTCATCCTCGTGTTGACCGTCGTCCTGTGCGGCTTTCTCGCCCGCTCGCGCTGGGTCAGGCTGCCGCTGCCGCTGATCCAGATCGCCGGCGGCACGGGATTGGCCGTGTTTGGCGTGCAAGTGCCGCTCGATCCCGACATTTTCTTCCTGCTCTTCATCCCGCCGCTGCTGTTTCTCGATGGCTGGCGCATTCCCAAGGGCGCCTTCTTTTCCGACGCGCGCTCGATCCTGATGCTGGCCATCGGCCTCGTGCTGTTTACCGTGCTCGGCATGGGATTTTTCATCGACTGGCTGATTCCCAGCGTGCCGCTGGCCGTCGCCTTCGCGCTGGGCGCCATCCTGTCGCCGACGGACCCCGTGGCCGTCTCGGCGATTGCCGCCGGCAACCCGATCCCGCCGCGTCTGATGCACATCCTCGAAGGCGAATCCCTGCTCAACGACGCGTCGGGCCTCGTCTGCTTCACGTTTGCCGTGGGCGCCATGATGACGGGCGGCTTTTCCATCGGCGCCGCCTCGCTGAGTTTCTTGCAGGAAGCGGGCGGCGGCATCATCATCGGCCTGGCCATTTCGTGGGGCGTGGGCCTGGCGAATAAATGGCTGGTGAGCAAGGTCGGCGAAGAGCCGGGCCTGCAAATTCTCATCAGCATCCTGATCCCGTTCGCCGCCTACCTGGGCGCCGAACAAATCCACGGTTCCGGCATCCTGGCCGCCGCCACGGCCGGCGTGTCCATGCATTACGCCGACCTGATCGGCCGTCCGCTGGCCGCCACGCGCACCCAGCGCAAGGCCGTGTGGGATACCGTGCAACTGGTCCTGAATGGCGTGATCTTCGTCATGCTGGGCGCGCAACTGCCCACCACCGTTGCCGGCTTGCCGGCCGCCTCCGCCGAAATCGGCGCCGGCAGCGCCTGGAAACTGCCGCTGTTCGTCATCGCCATCACGGTGGGACTGACCTTCATGCGCTTCCTGTGGGTCTTCATTTCCATGAAGCTGACCCTGTTCAAGCACCACAAGAAGGTGGCGGGCGAATCGAAGGACGCGGCGCTGCTGGCCCGTCCCAGCCTGCGCTTGCTGCTGGTGGCGTCGTTCGCGGGCGTGCGCGGCGCGCTGACCCTGGCCGGCATCCTGACCCTGCCCTTGTTCTTGCCCGACGGCACGCGCTTTCCCGCGCGCGACCTCGTCATCTTCCTGGCCATGGGGGTGATTTTATTGTCGCTGCTGCTGGCCAGCGTCACCCTGCCCCTGCTGACCAAGGGCCTGGTGTTCGCGCCGCCCGCGCGCCGCTCGACGGAAGAGCGCAACGCCCGCGCCGCCGCCGCCGAAGCGGCCATCGCGCGGCTGGAAAAAGTGTGCGAAGGCATCGACAAGAATGACAAGCAGCAAGTCGTCACGGAGGCGGCCAACCGCCTGATTGAAGCCTACGGGCGCCGCCTCGCGTATGGCGAAAGCAGCAACGACGAGGCGATGCGGCTGCAGGAACTGGCCAAGGCCGAGCGGGCGCTGCGCCTGGAAGCGCTCAATGCCGAGCGGGACGAACTGTTCCGCCGCCGCATCTCGGGCGAACTGGACGACACCATCCATTTGCGCCTGCTGCGCGAAATCGACTTGCTGGAAGCGACATTGGAAGAATAGCAACACTTTGAGGCGGCATGGCAGTGTTGATAAGTAATTCTCATGGCAAAGAATGCAAGTTTTAACATTCGTGTTTATAATGCAAGGTTTATGGCGTAGCGCCGTGATTTACTTTCAACTGGGACTTCCGTAGAGTCTGTGTTGCTGCGTAACTATTTGAATAGCCACCCGACCTGCATAAAGACACCGACGCCGTGCCCTCCTCTTCCCGCCACCGGCAGCGCCCCGCGCCGCCCGTCCTGCTCGCTGCCGTGCTGCTGGCCTCGCTGCTCGCCTGCGCTGTGCTGGCGCCGCGCGCGGCGTGGGCGCAAACGGGCGCGGCGGCCGACGCCAGGCGTCCCGCCGAGGTGGCCCAGGTCCTGTTTGGCATCATCAGTTATGTGCGCTGGCCCGTGGTGCGCCAGGAAGTGCGCGTCTGCATGCTCGGTGCGCCCCGCTACGGCGCGGCCATCGTCGACAAGCCCGCTTCCAGCCTGGGCCAGCGCATCCGCGTGAAAATCCCGGCGGTGGCCAGCACGGCCGGCGAATGCGACGTCGTCTACATGGGCAGCCTGCCCGAGGGCGAACGCGAGCATCTGCTGGCGCAGATCATCGGCAAGCCGATCTTGTCGGTCGCCGAACCGGGCACCTCCTGCACCGTGGGCACCATGTTCTGCCTGCGCCTGAACGAGGCGCAGATCGGTTTTGACGTCAACCTCGACGCCATCGCCCGCAGCGGCCTGCGCGTGCATCCAAACGCCTTGCAAATTGCACGTCGCAAGGGACCGCCGCCATGAGCGCCCGCCTGAACAACAAGCCTGCCCGCCAGCCCCGCCCCACGCTCGACAGCGTGCTGCGGCGCGCCCACTTGAGCGTGTCGCTGATCGCCGTGCTGGCGGCCGGCCTGACCCTGACGGCCGTGGCGCTGCTGGCCCTGCGCGTGTATTCGGACCAGAACCTGCGCCTGGTGGCCCGCTCGATGAGCTACACGGTGGAAGGGGCCGTCGTCTTTGGCGACTCCATGGCCGCCAGGGAAGCGCTGGCCCTGATCGGCGTGAATGAAGATATCGACCAGGCGCAAGTGAGCGACATGGCCGGCAAGGTGCTGGCCCGCTGGGAACGGGGCGAACACGGCACGCGCTACTACATCGAACGCGCGCTGACGGGCTGGATGCTGCCCGATTCGCTGACCTTCCCCATCACGCGCAATGAACAGGCCATCGGCAGCATCAAGCTGGTGCCGCACAGCCGCAGCCTGCTGCCCTTCCTGCTCAGCGGCCTGTCCTGCCTGCTCGCTTGCCTGGTACTGAGCCTGGTCGTCGCCGTGCGCCTGTCGCGCCGCATGGAAACGGAGATCACGTCGCCGCTGCGCCACCTGGCGGAAACGGCGCACCGCGTGCGGCGCGACCGCTCGTTCGAACTGCGCGTGCCGCCAGCCAATATCGCCGAACTGAACCAGATCAATGACGACTTCAACGCCCTGCTCGACGAACTGGAAGCATGGCAAAGCCATCTGCAGAAGGAACACGCCTCGCTGTCGCACCGCGCCAACCACGACAGCCTGACGGGCCTGTCGAACCGCGCCTTCATGGAAGCGGAACTGGAACGCGCCATCCTCGACGCGCGGGTCGGCAATGGCAAGGTGGCCGTGCTGTTCCTCGACAGCGACCGTTTCAAATACATCAACGACACCTTCGGCCACGCCTCGGGCGACCGGGTGCTGGTGACGATCGCCGCGCGCATCAAGCAACAATTGCGCGAAGGCGACCTGGTGGCGCGCCTGGGCGGCGACGAATTCGCCATCCTGCTCAAGCCGCTGCGCAACAGCAGCGACGCCATGCACATCGCCGACAACATCATCGCCGCCATGGCGCAAGCCATTGAACTGCCTACAGGCAACAGCATCGTCAGCTCGCTGACCATCGGCGTGGCCGTCTTCCCCGATCACGCCATCGACGCCGTCTCGCTGGTGGGCGCGGCGGACGAAGCCATGTACCGCGCCAAGCAGGCGCAACGCGGCACGCGCCAGGTCGCGCGCCTGCCGCAACCCCATATTCACCCCTGAACCAAGGAGCAACACCATGCAATCCATCTACACGCAATTACGCCGAGGCTTCCTCGGCTTGTTCATGCTGGGCCTGCTGGCCGCCTGCCAGAGCACGCCAGAGACCAAACCCGTGTTCAACGCCGAGCAAGTCGCCACCCTGAAGGAACAAGGCTTCAACCAGACGGACGAAGGCTGGGAACTGAGCTTTACCGACAAGCTGCTGTTCGAGTTCGACGCCGCCAAGCTGATCCCGCCCAGCCGCGTCGCCATCCAGAAAATCAGCGCCGCCCTGCTGAAAGTGGGCATCACCCACATGCGCGTGGAAGGCCATACGGATAACGAAGGCACGGAAGCGTACAACGACAAGCTGTCGCTGGCGCGCGCCAACGTGGTGGCCGACGCCATGAGCGCCTCGGGCATTCCGCGCGACAACATCACCGTCAAGGGCCTGGGCATGAGTAAACCCGTGGCCTCGAACGCCAGCAAGACGGGCAAGGCGGAAAACCGCCGCGTCACCGTCATCGTGTCGGCGCCTTGATCATGGGCGTGCCCGCCGTGCGCTGGGTCGTGATGGGCGTGTCCGGCTGCGGCAAGAGCGCCGTCGGCAGCCTGCTGGCCGACGCCTTGCACGTGCCCTACGTGGAAGGCGACGACGTGCATTCCCCGGAAAATGTGGCCAAGATGGCGGCCGGCATCGCACTCGACGATAGCGACCGGACCGGCTGGCTGGCCGCCCTGCGCGAGCGCATCGCCACGGCCCGCGCGCAAGGCAGCGGTCTCGTCGTCTCCTGCTCGGCCCTGAAGCGCGCCTACCGCGACGTGCTGCGCGCAGGCGACCCGGCCCTGCGCTTTGTCCACCTGGACGGCCCGCGCGCCGTGCTGGAAAGCCGCTTGCAGCGGCCCGGCCATTTCATGCCGGCCAGCCTGCTCGACAGCCAGCTGGCCACCCTGCAGCCACTGCAGGCGGACGAAGCCGGCATCGTGCTCGACATCCGCCAGCCGCTGGCCGTGCTGGTGGAACAGATCCTGCAAGCGCCCTGAGCGGCGGCCGCGCGGCTGGACAGCCCGCGCCCCCCTGTGTAGACTGGCGCGCACTTTCATGAGGGATTTTATGAGCACACCAACGACAAAACCAGCACCGGGCCCGGAATTCTGGGAACGCGCCGACCAGGTCATCGCCCTGGCCAATGAGCAATGCATGCACAGCGGAGGCAATGAAGTGGCCACCTCGCTGCTGTACGCAGCTGCCCGCTTCAACGCCTTCCTCGTCGCCAGCAAGAGCAACGACGTGGCCAAGATGCAGGAAGAAAAGGAAGGCGCCGTGGCCTTCTTCACGGAACAGTACAAGCGCATGCTGACCGACAACTTCAACGACTACATCACCAACTTCGACAAGTACACGCAACCGTCGTCGGCCCCCAAGGGTTGATGACGGCGGCCAGCCTGGATGGCCACCGCGCCCGCGCCAGCCACGCCAACAGCGTGCTGGACGGCACGGTGCGCTTTGCGCCGTTGCCATCGCTATGGCTGGCGGCCATGCTGGCCGGCGCCGTGTCTGGCGCCCTGTGCTTCTTCAGCTGGACGGGCGTGGCGCTGTTTATCGTCAGCACGGCCATCGTCCTGCTGTTCGGCCACTCGCTGGGCAGCCACCGCAAGCTGATCCACGACAGCTTTGAATGCCCAAAATGGCTGGAATACCTGCTCGTGTACCTGGGCGTACTGGTGGGCCTGAGCGGCCCGCTGGCCTTGCTGCGCCAGCACGAACTGCGCGACTATGCGCAGCGCCTGCCCGCTTGCCACCCCTATCTGCGCCACGGCGCCGGCTTCTGGCGCGATGCCTGGTGGCAATTGTTCTGCCGCCTCGATCTCGACCACCCGCCGCACATCGCCATCGAAGCGCGCATCGCGCACGACCGCTTTTACCGCTTTCTGGAAAGAAGCTGGATGCTGCAGCAACTGCCGTGGGCCGTGCTGTTCTACGTCTGGGGTGGCTGGGGCCTGGTTTGCTGGGGCGTCTGCGCGCGGGTCAGCGCCGGCGTGCTCGGCCACTGGCTGATCGGCTACTTCGCCCACAACCATGGACAGATGCATTTTTACGTCGACGGCGCCGCCGTGCAAGGCCGCAATATCCGCCTGACGTCGCTGCTGACCATGGGCGAATGCTGGCACAACAACCATCACGCGTATCCGGGCTCAGCCAGGCTGGGCCTGCTGCCGGGCGAATGGGACCCGGGCTGGTGGATGCTGCTGCTGTTGCGGCGCCTGGGCCTCGTGTCCGCCCTGCGCCTGCCGCAAGACCTGGCGCCGCGGCCGGAACTGCGCGAAACGACTGTCCGCAGATAGTTGTTGACCAATCGTTCACCAATGCCTATAGTGGTGGCAGACACGGGGCATCCCGCCCCGCCGCACACTTTGCACCGCTACCATGGCCAGACCGCGCAACTTTGACGAAGCCACCGTGACCAGCCAGGCCGCCGCTGTCTTTGGCAGCCTGGGCTACAACGCCGCGTCGATCGATGACCTGGTCAAGGCGACGGGTTTGCTGCGTGGCAGCCTGTACAAGGCTTTCGGCTCCAAGCGCCATCTGTTTGAGCGCGTGCTGACACAAGCACTGCAGCCTGGCTGGCCGGCGCGGGAAGAAGCCGTCGATTTGCTGATCATCGCCCTGAAGGAACTGGCGCCCTCTGACGCCGCGATCACGGCGCTGTGCCGTGCAGCCGTGCTGGACACAGGCGCCGATACGTCCCGCCTGCTGGGCGAACGCCTGTTAAGCCATCTGGATCAACCACCGAAGGAGACACCATGCCCAGCCTCGAATTGAACGACGATGCACTGACCATCCGCCTGGCCCTGTGGGAAAAGCTGGCATCCTTCCACGGCAACCTGTGCATTCCCCTGCGGCATGTGCGTGGCGCCACCGACGATGACGGTTTCCGTGGCGCGGCCTTGGGCTTGCGCGCACCGGGCACCAACCTGCCGGGAGTCATTTCGGCGGGTACTTACCACAAAGGCGGTGACCGCCAGTTCGTCTTCATGACGCGCGGCATGCAGCCACTGGTCATCGAATTGCAAGGCGAAAAATGGGCACGCCTGGTACTGGGCGTGCCTGATGCGCGCGCCATGGCGGCACGCATCAATGCGCTGGCCACGGCGCCAGCCTGACGCATCAGCCTGGCTCGCCAGCCAGGTAATTGTTCTTCACGCGCACGTAGTGCTCCGCTGAATAGCGCAGGTAGACGATCTCCGCTTCAGTGAGCGCGCGCACCTTGGCGGCCGGGCGGCCCACGTACAGATGGCCGCTTTCCAGCACCTTGCCCGGCGACACGAGGCTGCCCGCGCCCAGCATCACGTGCTTTTCCACCACCACGTCATCCATGACGATGCTGCCCATGCCGATCAGGCACTCGTCGCCAATCGTGCAGCCGTGCAAGATCACGGAGTGGCCGATGGTCACGTACTTGCCGATGGTCAAGGGAGAACCATCGGGCTTGGCCGCATTCTTGTGCGACACATGGCCCATGGAAAAATCCTGGATATTGCTGCCTTCGCCGATGACGATGCGGTTGACGTCGCCGCGCAGCACGCTGTTGCACCAGATCGAGCAGTCGTCGCCGATCTGCACATCGCCAATCACTTGCGCCGTGTCATGCAGGTAGACGCGCTCGCCCAGGACGGGACGGGTATTCAGGTAGGAACTGACAGGCATCGCTTTCTCGCTTTTCATTAATTAGTAAATATTCACACCCAGCCGGCGGCCAGCGCAAAAATCGCCAGGCCATGCGCCAGGGACGCGCCCAGCAAGCCGGCACGGCAATATACCAGTCCCGCCACCACGCCTTCGATCACGGTGAAGACGAGGATGGGCGCGCCCACCTGCGTGACGGTGGTGGCAAGAAACGCGTGGCACAGGCCGAACAGCAGGCCCGACACGAGCGCCGCGCGCCAGGCCGGCAGCCAGGCGCGCAATTGCTGCTGCAGCAAGCCGCGAAACAGCAATTCCTCATAACAGTTGGCCGCCAGCGCAAAACCCAGCAGCAAGGGCAGCGCGGATGGCGCGACGGTCGGCAGGGACGGCAAGCCAAACAGCGCTTTCAAGCCCGTCGCCAGCGCGACGATCAGGCAAGCGCCCGCCACGCCCAGCAGCACGGACAGGGCCGGGCGCATGCCCAGCCAGTGGATCTGGCGACGCGCCTCGCTTTCCAGCCAGCAGGTGGAGACCACCAGCCCCAGCGACATGGCGCCCAGCGCCAGCAAGACCAGCGGCGGCGCCGTGAAGCGCAAGCCGCCCGCCGCCACTTGCCAGTAGCCGTGCGCCGTCATCGCATCGCGCGCCAGCACGAAAAACAGGATGTGCACGAGCACGCGCAGCAGCGGCACCGAATGTGGCACAGTACGTGGAGTTGCCAACAGCAAGGCGGCGCAGACGAGGAAGGCGGGCGTGATTGCCAGCAGATACTGCGCCAGGGAAGTCAGGTCGGCCATCGCTCACATCGGGAAAAGGACGGTGCCAACGGGCACGGGCGCAGCAATTGTATGCGGCGGCGGGCAACATGAGCAACCTGTCTTGCTATGCCGCCTTGCGCCAGCCATGCATCAGCCCATGCGCCGCCAGTCCCGCCGCCAGCCCCCACAGGGCGCCGCCCACGCCCAGCAGGGTCACGTTCGCGGCCGTCGCCAGGAAAGTAATCAGGGCCGTTTCGCGCATGCGCACGTCCGCCATCGCCTGCGCCAGGCTATTGCCGATGGCGCCCAGCAAGGCCAGGCCCGCCAGCGCCGTGATGAAGGGGCGCGGCAAGACCATGAACAGGCTGGCCAGGGTGACGCCGAAGATACCCACGAGGATGTACAGCACGCCGCAAGCCAGGCCCGCGACATAGCGCTTCGACGGGTCCGCATGGGCATCCTTGCCCGTGCAAATGGCGGCCGTGATGGCGGCCACGTTGAACGCATGCGCGCCGAACGGCGCCATGAGCAGCGAGCCGAGTCCCGTCACCGTCAGAATGGGATTGGCGCTGACCTGGTAGCCGTCATTGCGCAGCACCAGCATGCCGGGCATGTATTGCCCAGTCAATGTGATCAGGAACAGGGGCAGCGCCACGCCCAGCAGGGACGCCACGGAAAAGCGCGGCATCTCGAACACGGGCGCGGCCAGGGCCAGTGCTATGCCTTGCGCATCGATGCGCCCCTGCGCCAGCAGCAGGGCCAGGCCGATCAGCATGATGCCGACCACGGCAAAGCGTGCCGTAAAGCGGCGCAGCACGGCGTACGACAACAGCAACACCACCACCAGCACGGGATCGGCGCTGGCGCCGCCGAACGCGTTCACGCCGAACTGCAGCAGGATGCCGGCCAGCAGACCGGCCGCGATGCCACCGGGGATCAGCCGCACGAGGCGTTCGAAGGCGCCGGACATGCCCAGCAGAATGAAGGCAATGGCGGAAATGATATAGGCGCCGATCACCTCGGCATACGGCGTGTGCGGCATCACGGTGGCAAGGAAGGCTACACCGGGCGTGGACCAGGCCGTGATGATGGGCGCGCGGTAGCGGTAGCTGAGCCAGATGCCCGTCACGCCCACGCCGATGCTCAGCGACCAGACCCAGGACGCCGTCTGCGCGGCGCTCAGCTGGGCCAGCTGGGCCGCTTGGAACACCAGCACGAAGGTGCCGCCATAGTTGACGAGGACGGAAATGAAGGCGGCCATGGTGGGGGACGCCAGGTCGCGCCAGCGCGCCCGGTCGGCCATGGCGGCGCTTGTTGTGGTGGTTGTCATGTATATGCCTCTGCCATTGAAAGCGAGCATATTAATGGTCACATGGACTGCCCAAGCAGGCCATTTTAAGCGCATGCGACAGACCACTTTGACGACATTAACCGAGCGCGCGGGCCAGGCGGACGATGCCGCTGTCGATCTCGTGCGGGGTCAAGGCCGCAAAGCCCAGCAGCCAGCCGCCGCGCGCCGGCGGCGTCGCGTACAAGCGGCTCAGGCCCGGCAGCGCGATGCCCGCCTGCGCCGCCAGGCGTATCGTGTCCAGCTCGTCCCTGCCCTCGTGCAGCAGACACGGCATCTGCAAGCCGCCCGGCGGCAGCTGCGCCGTGACGACGTGCGGCAAGTGCCGCTGCACGGCCTGCGCCATCGCATCGCGGCGCACGGCGTAGACCTTGCGCATGGCGCGCACATGGGCCGCGAAATGGCCATCGGCGATGAAACGGGCCAGTGTCATTTGATCGAGTTGCGGCGTGTGGCCATCGAGGATGCTGCGCGCATGGATCATCGGTTTCACCAGCGTCGGCGGCAGCACCATGTAGCCGATGCGCAGTCCCGGATACAGCGACTTGGCGAAAGTGCCCAGGTAAATCGTGCGCTGCTGCGTGTCGAGCCCTTGCACGCACGCTGTCGGCAAACCTGCGTAATGAAACTGGCTGTCGTAATCGTCCTCGATGATCCAGCCCTGGCGCTCGGCCGCCCAGGCGGTCAGGGCCAGGCGGCGTTCGAGCGCCAGGGTGGCGCCCGTCGGGTATTGATGCGACGGCGTCACATACACCGTGTTGGCGCCGCTGCGGTCCGCCCGCAGGTGGTCGATGGACAAGCCATCCGCATCGACGGGCACGGGCACGACGCGCAGCTGCGCCATCTCGAACGCCTTGCGCGCGCCGAAATAGCCGGGGTCTTCCATCAATATCGGGCCATGCGCATCGGCCAGCACTTGCGCGCACAGATACAGGGCCTGGCGCGTGCTGCTCAGCACCAGCACCTGGCTGGCCGTGGCCCGCGCGCCCCGCTCCAGATTCACATAGTCGGCGATGGCCTGGCGCAAAGCCTCGGCGCCTTGCGGGTCGCCGTGCAGCAGTATGCCGGCACGGTGTTCGCCGGCCGCCTGGCGCCGCAAGCGCTCCCACACGTCAAGCGGAAAGGCCCGCGTTTCCGGCAAACCCGTGGCAAAAGCTTTGACGGTCTGCTGGTCGGCCACGCCGCCGCTGGCGATAATCTGTGCGCCGCGCGCGCTGAGGGCCACCGGCTGCGCGGACATGGGCGCCAGCCCCTGCGAATGCTTGCCCAGCAGGCTCGCGCCTATCGTCGGCGAGACAAAACTGCCCGATCCCGCCTGGCGCTCGATATAACCGTCCAGGCGCAGCTGCGCATACGCCATTTCCACCGTATCGCGCGACACGCCCAGCGATTGCGCCAGCACGCGCGTGGCCGGCAGGCGCAGGCCCGGAGCCAGCACGCCATCGAGTATCAACTGGCGCAGCGCGCGCTGCACGCGCACGCGCAAGTCGAGCGCCGCCAGTTCCGGCGCGGCGATGCGCATTTTCAGGGTATCGAGTTCGAACTGCGGCGTCATGTGGCCTTGGCGCGGACGGCATCCACGGCCGCCCTGCTGCTGGCCAGCGAAAAACCGTGCTGCTGCAGCACCGCCACCAGCTGTTCGCCGGCACAGCCCAAACGCAGGTTTTCCGCCACCCAGTCCTGCCATGCCGCGCCGATCTCCGGCATCGGTTCATCTTCCAGCGTGAGACCGAGTATGCATGTGGCCAGCAAGCCGTTGATGCGCTTCGTGTCGATCAGGTGCTGCACCACCGCATGGCCCGACTGCGGATACGGGTGCAAGGTGCAGCGGCCGAACGCAGCCAGGCGCTGCGCGTGCATGGCGTCGAGGTTGACCGATTCGCTGGCGCTGGCGCCAAGGTTAGCTACATCCGGTCGGGCCGCGTCGGGCCGCGTGCCGAACACCAGATGCAGCTGCATGGCGTCCGTCGCCCTGGCGCGGCACAGGGCCGCCAGGTCGTAGTAGCCGGACGCCGGCGGGTCTTGCGCCAGCGACTCCATCACGGGCAGCCAGCGCAGCTCATGGTACAAGCGCGCCTGCTGCACCTCGAGGAAGGACAACGGCCCGAAGGCGACGATTTGCTGCACGTCCAGCAGCAAGCCATACATGACGGCCCCATACGCGCCCATGGACTGGCCGACGGTCGTGACCTGGCTCGGTGCGATGCGGCGCACAAGCTCGCGCAGGGCTTGCGCCGTCTCGTCGACGTGGTTGCCCAGGCCCGCGATGCGGCGGTGGTACCAGGCATTGCCCGAATCGCGCACGAGAATTTTATTCAGATGCTGGCCGCTGGCCTGTTCCAGTTTTCTCAGGCGCCCGTAAAAATCGAAGGCGGGACGCGTGGTCCACGAAACGAAGCCGAAGGCGATCACCAGCGGCGCGCCGGGCACGATACGGTCGACCAGCACATCGTCGGCAGTGGTGGCGACGAGTCGATTATCCAGCGCTTGCGCTTGCAGCATCGGCCCGGCTCCCCGATCAAAGTTAAAACAATAGAAAGCATGAGTTTAATGCCAGGACTGGCAAAATGGAAACAATCACCGCTGCCGTGTGCTGAACGGTGCGAAAAACCTGCTAGTCTGCAGGCATTCCCCCTCACAGGAGCATCCCATGCCGCAGCGCCTGAAATACCTTGCTTTTGCCGCCGCCATCGCCATGGCCGGCGGTTGCGCCGCCACCAGCGACAGAGCCAAGCCGAACGCCAGCCTGACGAATACCTACTGGAAGCTCACGCAGCTCGATGGGACTCCCGTGGCGATGGCGCCGCAGCAGGAGCGCGAAGTGCGCATTACCCTCACCGACGATGGCAAGGTCACCGGTTTCACTGGCTGCAACCGCGTCATGGGCGGCTATACCGTGGCCGGCAGGACCCTGCGCTTCACCCAGCTGGCTGGCACGCGCATGGCCTGCCCGCCGCCGTTGATGCAGCTGGAAAGCGCCGTGCTGGCCAATTTGAACAGCGTGACGGGCTACCAGCTCGAGGGCGAGAAGCTGATCCTGCTCAAAGATGGCGCGCCCGTGGCCAGGTTTGAATCGGTCTACCTGTGAAATAAAAATCGCCTGCCGTTACAATGGCTTCCAGCCCATCATCTGGAAGGAAGCCATGTCCGCACTGCCCTCGCCGTCTTCATCCCCGACACCATCGGCCGCCGGCCGCTATCGCGCTTTTCTGTTCGACATGGACGGCACCGTCATCAATTCCATCGCCGCCGCCGAACGCATCTGGGGCACTTGGGCGCAGCGCCAGGGCCTCGATGTGGCGGCGTTCCTGCCCACCATCCACGGCGCGCGCTCGGTCGACACCATCGCCAAACTGCGCTTGCCCGGCGTCGACGCGCAGCGCGAGTCGCAGGGCATCACGGATGCGGAAATCATCGATGTGGAAGGGATTATTGAAATCGCGGGCGCGCTGCGCTTTTTGGAATCGCTGCCGCCCGCGCAATGGGCCATCGTCACCTCGGCGCCGAGGGCACTGGCCACTGCCCGCCTGAAGGCGGCCGGCATGCCGATACCGGCCATCATGGTGACGGCGGAAGACGTCAAGGCCGGCAAACCAAAACCCGATTGCTATCTGCTGGCCGCTGAAAAACTGGGCGTGGCGCCAGCCGACTGCCTGGTGTTCGAAGATGCGTCGGTCGGCATTGAGGCGGGCGAAGCGGCTGGCGCGAAAGTCATCGTCGTCACCGCCACGCACGCGCACCCGCTGGCCACGCGCCACCCTGCCATCGCCAGCTACGAGCGCATCGTGGCAACCGTCGATGCCGACGGTTTTATTGTCCTGGCCGAGACGGCTGCAGCACGCGCGACAAGATAGCCTGCTCCAGCGCGGCGAAAGCCGCATGGCCGCGCTGTCGCGGGCGCGGCAAGTCCACCGGCACGTCCATGGTGATCTGGCCATCCTCGATCAGCAGCACCCGGTCGGCCAGGGCCACGGCTTCGGCCACGTCGTGCGTCACTAGCACGGCCGTGAAACCGCGCGCCAGCCATAGCGACTCGATCAGCTGCTGCATCTCGATGCGCGTCAGGGCGTCGAGCGCGCCCAGGGGTTCGTCGAGCAGCAGCAGTTGTGGTTCGTGCACGAGGGCGCGTGCCAGCGCCACGCGCTGCTTCTGCCCGCCCGACAGGGCCGACGGCCAGTCGTCCGCCCGTTCGGCCAGGCCCACCGTCCACAGCGAAGCGGCCGCCGCACCGACGGAGCGGGGTAGCCCCAGGGCCACGTTGTCGAGCACCGTCTTCCACGGCAGCAAACGCGATTCCTGGAACATAATGCGGATGTCGGGCGCGCCCACGCCGCTGCCGATGGCGATGCTACCGTCATCGACGCTTTCCAGCCCCGCGATCGAGCGCAGCAAGGTGCTCTTGCCGCAGCCGCTGCGCCCGACGATGGCGACAAATTCTCCCGCTTCCAGCTGCAGGTCGACGTTTTTCAACACCGGACGTTCGCCATAGGCCTTGCTCAATTGCGTCAGTTCCAAAGGCACGCCGCGGCGCGCCAGGGGAGTTTGCGGGGCTGCCTTGGCCTGCGGCGGCGCGCTGGCCGGGTCGTACTGCACGAAGTGCGACAAAAAATCCGTTTCGATCTGGATGGGGGCAAGCAGCATGGTAGTTTCTTTCCTCATTTCGTCACTATCGGTAAGCGGGATTCCAGCGCAGGCAGTGGCGTTCCAGCCGGCGCGAGAACAGATCGGCCAGCTTGCCCAGCAAGGCGTACAGCAAAATCCCCACCAGCACCACGTCCGTTTGCAGGAATTCGCGGGCATTCATGGTCATGTAGCCGATGCCGGCCTGCGCCGAGATGGTTTCGGCGACGATCAGCAGCACCCACACGAGGCCCAGCGAAAAGCGCACGCCGACCAGAATGGACGGCATGGCGGCCGGCAGGATCACGTCGCGGTACAAGGGCCAGCCGGACAAGCCATAGCTTTTCGCCATTTCGATCAAGCCCTGATCGGCCGAACGGATGCCGTGGAAGGTGTTCAGGTAGACGGGAAAGAACACGCCGACGGCCAGCAGAAACAGCTTGGCCGTTTCATCGATGCCGAACCACAGGATCACCAGCGGGATCAGGGCCAGGGCCGGGATGTTGCGCACCATTTGCAGGGTCGTGTCGAGCAGGGTTTCCGCGTGGCGGAAGCTGCCCGTCAATAAGCCCAGCAGCAAGCCCAGTCCCGCGCCGATGGCGAAACCGACCGTGGCGCGCCACAAGCTTGTTTTCAGGTGCAGCCACAATTCGCCCGACACGGCCAGGTGCCAGAAGGCTTTCGCCACGGCCCACGGCTCGGGCAGGATGCGGCTCGACAGCCAGCCCCACTGCGCCGCCAGCTGCCAGGCCAGCAGCAGCGCCACGGGCAAGGCCCACGGCGCCAGCGAATCACGCCACGGCGCGCCGCCTGCCCGTCGTATGGAGCCGGCCGCCATCTCAGGCCGCCTTTTTCTGCGGTGCGGCAGGCAAGATATTGCTCGCCATGACTTCGCCGAAGGGGCCGCTCAAGGACTGCTCACCCACGGCCTTGCCCTTGCCCAGCAAGGGGAACACCAGTTCGGCGAAGCGGTACGATTCTTCCAGGTGCGGGTAGCCCGAGAAAATGAAGGTGTCGATACCCAGGTCCGCGTACTCCTGCATGCGCGCCACCACCGTCGGGCCGTCGCCGACAAGGGCCGTGCCCGCGCCGCCGCGCACCAGGCCCACGCCGGCCCACAGATTCGGCGACACTTCGAGCTTGTCGCGCCGTCCGCCATGCAGGGCCGCCATGCGCTGCTGGCCCACGGAATCCATCTTGCCGAAGGCCGCCTGTGCCTTGGCGATGATGTCGTCGTCCAGATGGCTGATCAGTTCATCGGCCGCGCGCCAGGCCGCCTCGTTCGTTTCGCGCACGATCACGTGCAATCGGATGCCAAACCGCACTGTGCGGCCTTTTTTTGCCGCGCGCGCGCGGATGTCGGCGATTTTCTCGGCGACGGCGGCAGGCGGCTCGCCCCACGTCAGGTACACGTCCATCTGTTCGGCCGCCAGTTCATGCGCGGGCTCCGACGAGCCGCCGAAATACAGCGGTGGATACGGCTTCTGCACGGGCGGATACAGGGTTTTCGCGCCCTTTACCTGGATATGCTTGCCCTCGAAATCGTAGCCGGCCGCGCCGCCCTCGCCCGCCAGCGTGGCGCGCCACACCTTGATGAATTCATCGGAGATTTCATAGCGCTTGGCGTGGTCGGCAAACAGGCCGTCCGCTTCCAGCTCGCCCTGGTCGCCGCCCGTGACGACGTTGATCAAGAGGCGTCCGTTCGACAGGCGGTCAAACGTGGACGCCATGCGCACGGCCAGGCCGGGCGTGGACAGGCCGGGGCGGATGGCGACGAGGAATTTGAGCTTTTGCGTCACGCTGATCAGCGACGAGGCCACCACCCAAGCATCTTCGCAGGAGCGGCCCGTCGGCAGCAGCACGCCGTCGTAGCCGAGCGTGTCGGCGGCCACGGCCACCTGGCACAAATAATCGGCATCGACGGTACGCGCGCCTTGCGACGTGCCCAGGTAGCGGCTGTCGCCGTGGGTAGGGATGAACCAGAATATATTCAATGACATGGCGTTCTCTATCTCTCTTTGTTTATTTGGTGGCGACTTGCTTGACGGGCAGCAGCGCGTCCTTGACAACGATCGGTTTCGGAATCAGCTTCAGGCTGGAAAACGCATCGGCCACCCTTTGCTGCGACGCGATGACGTCGACCGACACGGGTTTCACGCCATACGCATAGCGCGAGGCGGCCAGCGCCACGACATCCTTGCCCAGCCCCGTCTGTGCCGACAGGATCGTCGCCACTTCCTCCGGGTTGTTGCGGCCCCAGTCGTCGACCTTGGCCACTTCATCGAGCACGATGCGCAGGATCTCGGGATGCTTTTCCGCATACGTGCGCGAAGCCAGATAAAACTGATAATTCGCCACCAGGCCCTTGCCATCGGCCAGCACGCGCGCGCCCAGCTGCTTTTCAGCGGCCGCCAGGAATGGATCCCAGATGGCCCACGCATCCACGCTGCCCCGTTCAAAAGCGGCGCGCGCATCGGCGGGCGGCAGGAACACGGGCTGGATGTCGGCGTACGCGACGCCGGCCTTTTCCAGCGCTTTCAATAACAGGTAGTGCACGTTCGAGCCTTTGTTCAGCGCGATTTTCTTGCCCTTCAAGTCGGCGAGGGTGCGCAGGCCTGAACCCTTGGGCACGACGATGGCTTCGCTGGCCGGTGACGCCGGCTCATTGCCGACATACACCAGATTGGCGCCGGCCGCCTGGGCGAAGATCGGCGGCGCCTCGCCCACGGTGCCGAAATCGATGCTACCCACGTTCAAGCCTTCCAGCAGCACGGGGCCGGCCGGGAATTCCGTCCATTTCACGCCCACGCCCTGCTCGGCCAGGCGTTTTTCCAGCGTGCCGCGCCCTTTCAGCAGGGTCAGGGTGCCGTATTTCTGGTAGCCAATGCGAACCTGCACCTGCACCTGGACCTCCCCTTTGGCTTGCGCCTGCGCCGCGACCGGCATGCCGGCCGCCATCACGCCGGCGGCGGCGGCAAACAGCAGGCCCAAAGTGGTACGGCGCGAAAGTCGTTGTGCGTGGCGGTGTGTCATGGAAGTTCCTTGGTCGGTGAATAATCAGGCGGCTTGATACTGAGGGGCGTAAGGCTGCTCTTGCAGCGAACGCACGGGGTGCGAGACCTCGGCTGGCGCGGGCGGACGGCGGCCCTGCAGCACGAACAGGCCCGTGGACAGTTCCTCGATGCCGGCCTGCACGCGTGCGGCAATCGGCGCATCCAGGCTCAGTCCCCGCTCTTCGTGCCACGCCAGCTGCTGTGCATTGGCATAGATGCTCGTGAAGACTTGCTTGGCGCCCAGCGCATGCAGCACGGGACGCAACGCATAGTCGAGCGCCAGGGTGTGGGCATGACCGCCGCCCGTGGCCAGCGGCAGCACCAGCTTGCCGGCCAGGCCATCTTGCGGCAGCAAGTCGAGGAAGGCTTTCAGCAGCCCTGTATACGACGCCTTGTAGATGGGTGTGGCGATCACGATGGCGTCGGCATCGGCCACGGCGCGCACGGCGCGGGCAATCGCCGCATCGTCGTAGTCGGCCAGCAGCAAGGCACGCGCCGGCAAGTCGCGCACATGCAGCTTGGCGTAGCTGTGGCCTTGCAGCGCCAGCTGTTCGCCGATATGCAGCAGCAGGCGGCTGGAACTCGATGGGAGTTGCGGGCTACCGCCCAATAACAAGATGCTCATGTGATGCCCGTCCCTGTAGGTTGTCGAAAGTGGCGTTGCTCGGATGCTTGCAGCCTATCGCCATCAGCCGCCCGGCAAAACGAATGCTTTCGCGCTTCGATATGCGTTTTTTGACTATCCGGGCCTGACGCCCCGCAAGCGAAGGCGCCGCTCCCCGCCTGGCTTTTTCCGCATATCCATGCGCGGTTTTCTTCGTGTACGGCGTGTGCCTGGCGGTGCAATATCGGCGTCATCGTCTTTCTGGAATGTCACCCATGTCTAGCGTTTTTCTCCATGCCGCCCGTCCCCAGCCGCCTGTGCCGGAACCCCTGCAGGACGCCATCCGCATCGCCACCTCGCTGTCCGCGCGCCTGGCCGAAACGGCCAATGCCCGCGACCAGGCCGGCGGCCATGCGGCGCAGGAGCGTGAATGGCTGCGCGATTCAGGCTTGCTCACCTTGTCGATCCCCGTGGAATTCGGCGGCCAGGGTGCGTCGTGGCCCCTCGTCTACCAGGTGATCCGCATCCTGGCGCGGGCCGACAGCGCGCTGGCGCACGTCTTCGGCTTCCACCATTTGCAGCTGGCCGGTTTGCAGCTGTATGGCAGCGCGCAGCAGCAGCGCCGCCTGCTCACCCTGACCGTCGACGAGCGCCTGTTCTGGGGCAATGCCTTGAACCCGCTCGACAAACGGGTCACGGCCACCGACAGCGACGACGGCTATATCCTCGACGGCATCAAGAGTTTTTCTTCCGGTTCCGTGGGGTCCGACTGGCTGACCGTCTCCGCCTGGCATGCGCCCACGCAGACGGCGCTGATCGCCGCCTTGCCCACGCGCCAGGATGGCATCACCGTGCAGGCGGACTGGGACGCCTTCGGCCAGCGCCAGACGGACAGCGGCAACGTGCATTTCCAAGGTGTCGCCCTGCCGCGGGAGCTGGTGCTGCAGGCGCCCGCGCAGGCCGCCACGCCGCAAGCGACCGTGCGCTCGCAGATCGCGCAGCTGATCATGGCCAATCTGTATTTGGGCATCGCCGAAGGCGCGTTCGAGGCGGCGCGCCAGTACACGGACGAGCAGGCGAAAGCGTGGTTTGCCTCGGGCGTGGCCAGGGCAACGGACGACCCATTGGTGCAGCACCGCTACGGCCAGCTGTGGCTCTTGCTGCGCCCCGCGCAAGTGCTGGCCGACTTGGCGGCGCAGGAACTGGAAAAGGTGTTCCGCAAGGGGGCGCTGGTGACGGCGCGCGAACGGGGCTTGCTGGCCGTGGCCGTGGCCGAAGCCAAATGCCTGGCGCACAAGGCGGGACTGGACATCAGCAGCCAGATGTTCGAACTGACGGGCGCCCGTTCCACCTCGGCCCAGTATGGCTACGACCGCTACTGGCGCAACGTGCGCGTGCATACCCTGCACGACCCCATCGACTACAAGCTGCGCGACCTGGGACGCTTTGCCTTGACCGGCACGGTGCCCGAGCCGACCGCGTATTCATAATTTACCCACCAAGGAGCCACCATGACCTTCGCCCGCCGCAGCATCCTTCTCACCGCCCTGACCCTCGCCCTGGCGAGCAGCTTCGTCCACGCCAAGGACCCGAAAGACATCACCATCGGCACCAGCGCGGGGCCGTACGCGGACCAGATCAAGCTGGGCATCAAGCCTATCCTGGAAAAGCAGGGCTACAAGGTCAGGCTGGTGGAATTCAATGACTACATCCAGCCGAACTTCGCGCTGGCCGAGGGTTCGCTGGACGCCAACGTCTTCCAGCACATCGTCTACCTGAAGAAATTCGCGCTGGAGCACAAGCTGGCCCTGACGGACCTGATCACGATACCCACGGCGCCGATTGCCATTTACAGCAAGAAGCACAAGACGCTGGATGACGTGAAGGAAGGCACGACGGTGGGCTTGCCGAACGACCCGACCAACCAGGCGCGCGCGCTGGTGCTGCTCGACCAATTGGGCTGGATCAAGCTGCGCGCCAGCTTCGACCCCGTGCGCGCGTCGGAAAAGGATATCGCCGTCAACACGAAGAAAATCAAGCTGCTGCCGCTGGAAGCGGCGCAGCTGCCACGCTCGCTGGGCGACACCGATTACTCCTTCATCAACGGCAATTACGCGCTGGCGTCGGGGCTGAAGCTGACGGAGGCGCTGGTGGCCGAGAAAATCTCGCCCAACTACATCAACCTGGTGGCCATCCGCACGGCGGACAAGGACAAGCAGTTCGCCAAGGATCTGACGGCCGCCTACCGCTCGCGCGAATTCCTCGACATCACGAATAAACACTTTGCCGGCTATTCGAAACCCGACTACCAGCAAGCCTTGCAGACGGCAGCAAAATAAGCCATGGCAAAGACGATACGCTTCAACGCCTTCCAGATGAATACCGTCGGCCATCAGTCGCCGGGCCTGTGGACGCATGCGCGCGACCGCAGCCACCGCTACACGGACCCCGCGCACTGGACGGAACTGGCGCAGCTGCTGGAAGCGGGCCTGTTCGACGCGGTGTTCCTGGCCGATGTGCTGGGCGTGTACGACGTGTACCGGGGCAGCCTCGATGCGGCCCTGGAACATGGCGTGCAAGTGCCGCTGAACGACCCGCTGGCCCTCGTGCCCATCATGGCGCAAGCGACCACGCATCTGGGTTTCGGCGTCACCTGCGCCCTCACCTATGAACACCCGTACACGTTCGCGCGGCGCATCTCCACCCTCGACCATCTGACGAAAGGGCGCATCGGCTGGAATATCGTCACCGGCTATTTAGACAGCGCGGCGCGCAACCTGGGCCTGCAACAGCAGTTGGGCCACGATGAGCGCTATGACCTGGCCGACGAATACCTGGACGTCGTCTACAAGCTGTGGGAAAAAAGCTGGGACGACGACGCCGTCGTCAACGACAAGGCGCGCGGCATCTACGCCGATCCCGCCAAAGTCCATCCGATCAACCATGCCGGGCGCCACTACCAGGTGCCCGGCATCCATTTGTGCGAGCCGTCACCGCAGCGCACGCCCCTGCTGTACCAGGCGGGCACCTCGCCGCGCGGCACGCGCTTCGCGGCGCGCCACGCGGAAGCCACCTTTGTCAGTGGCCCCAGCAAGACGGTGGTCAAGCGCTATGCCGACGACTTGCGCGCCGCCGTGCGGCAAAGCGGGCGCGATGGCGACGCGCTGCTGATCTACGCGCAAGCGCTCGTCATCACGGGCGCCACCGAGGAAGAAGCGCGCGCCAAGCACGCCGGCTACCTGCGCCACGTGAATATCGAGGCGGCCCTGGTGCTGCTGTCCGGCTGGACGGGCGTCGATTTCAGCCGCTACCCGCTCGACGCCACCATCGACTACATCGATTCCCCGGCCGGCCGCTCGGCGCTGGCCTCGTTCAGCCAGGCCGACCCGGACCGCACGTGGACGGTGCGCGAAGCGGCCGAATACATCGGCCTGGGCGGGCGCGGCCCGGTGCTGGTGGGCGATGCGCGCCAGGTGGCCGACCAGCTGGAAAACTGGCTCGATGAAACGGGTATCGACGGTTTCAACCTCGCCTTCGCCGTGGCCCACGACAGCATGGCCGACGTGGTGACCCACATCGTGCCGGAACTGCAGCGGCGCGGCCGCTACCGCACCGAGTACGAGGAAGGCAGCTTGCGCCACAAAGTCTTCGGCCTGGGCCCGCGCCTGCCGGCCGGTCATGCGGGTCGGCAGGTCAGCATTGCACCCGCGTCCGAATCTGCGCTGGCAGCCTGACGCATCACTCTTACCTCAAGGACTTCATGAAACGCAGAACCATCTTGCAACTGGCCGCCAGCGGCGCCATCAACGTCATACCCACCCTGGCCGAGTACATGCTAATGCTGAAGTGAAATCCCAGCAGCAAGCGTTTGGGGGCGTCGCGGAATAGATAAAGATCAAGCTCGCCATCGGGTTTTCCAAATCCGGACACTTGATGAGACGAGCTATAGACGGCAGTTAGCTCCGACACGGGTCTCCTGTCGCTGGCCAGGTCGCACACGATCACTACACGAAAGACCTACGCTGGAGAATTACTTCTGCCCGGGTAGCCAGGCAACTCGCCTACAGTTATACGTCGTAGAGTAGAATTGGTTCGTCCTCTGACCAATATGACCAAATGGATATTCCTGCTCTACGCGACATACTTCGTCCTACAGTCGGCGATTTCAAAGATCTCTGTACAAATACGTTTATACCGGAGCGCTGCATTGAGTTAGGGCTGCCAGTTCCGGACGACGTGGGTAGTAAGCGAGACCGCTGGCACGCCGCTTTCGATGCTTTGGAAGATATAGATGTCCCCCGCTTCGCGCAAGGATTGGTCGACCGGCGGCACTTGAGTCCTCAAGTGCGTAATGACGTCCAAGACATCCTTTGGGACGATACACCAGTTGTTGTTATACCGAAACGGCACCGTCGCGACGTCGCGCGCGCACTGCAGTCACTTGTGCTCTTTCACCATTGGGAAAGCTTTGCTCAACTACTCAAAGATGTGTTTGTCATCTACGAGGCAGTAAGCTGGGCATCTTTAACTGGCGAGCCCACTGGAGTACTTGGAGAAATTTTTCGACATTTTGTCCGCAATGAAGAAGACGCCAACGTCGAATGGCTATTCGACTACCTGACGGTGTTTGATCTTTCTGACAATCGATTTAGTGTCTTTCTCAAAGGTCTCACCTCGGCAGACGTCCAGATAGACATTGAGCACCAGATGTCCATCGTAGCGGCGATGAATGTACCTCTTAAGGCATGTGGTGTAGAGATGCGTCACATAGACGAGCACGAAGGCTACCCGGTCTACAGCCTAGTAGCCCTGCATACAGCACACGCCCGACCGAAAAATCTTATCTTCGCATCCTCCATCAAACCAGACATTCGTTTCCGAGACGCGGTAAACAACGACATTGAAATTGCATCAAATGCAAACGACTGCCTCTTCTATGACAGACCAATAGGTGTGGAAGGCCTGCGCTGGAAAGACTTGCAGCAATGGTGGGCGGATACATCGATGGAAAAGGACCCGCAAGCTGCGAAAAAGACGTTGTACCAAAGGCTATTGTCTTGCTTGCCGAAATCTTCACCACCCCAGCGCTTGCTGTTCACATCGTTCTACAGCGCATTCGGGAAGGAGATTCCGGATTTGCCAGCGCTATTACCAGAGGTCTGGTTGCACTGGGATCCTAAGACTGTGGCACAGCGTGGTGTGCACGCACTACTCAACCATCGTATGGACTTCCTTCTTCTACTACCTGGCGGTGCTAGGGTCGTAATTGAAGTTGACGGGGTTCAACACTACGCCGATGATAACTGCCGAGCTGACACGCGCAGGTATGCTCGATTGGCGGCAGGAGACCGGGAACTCAAATTGGCAGGTTATGAGGTTTATCGATTTGGAGGGATTGAACTACAATCCCCTCAGTCATCAATTATGGTTGAACAGTTCTTCAAAGCATTATTTAGTCGTCATCACATCAGAATGAACTAAGTTATGACCATGTCAGCCTGCCACGCGCCCATTACGACGTGGCCGCACGCCGGCGGCGCAAGCCCATTTAAAAGAAACCATCCTCGGCGAACTGCACGCCGCGCACGCGATCTGACACCAGGCGCCATTTGCGTCCAGTCCCGTTCCATGTCAGCATACGCCACCTTGGCAACACGGATAAGGAACGCAATGCCCCCCACTCTTACACGCGCGCTGGCACTGGTGCTGCTGGCAGGCCATGCTTCCCTGGCATGGGCGCAGGCGCCAGTCACGGCGCCGACGCCGGGCTGCGACGTCTGCGCCACCTGGAACGCGGACCAGACACCGTTCCGCATCTTCGGCAATACCTATTATGTGGGCGTGAAAGGCCTCAGTTCCGTGCTGGTGACGTCGCCGCAGGGCCACGTGCTGATCGACGGTGGCTTGCCGGAATCGGCGCCCAAGATCGTCGACAATATCGCCACCCTGGGTTTTCGCATCGAGGACGTCAAGCTGATACTCAATTCGCATGGCCATATCGACCATGCGGGCGGCCTGGCCGAACTGCAGCGTCGCAGCAATGCGCTGGTGGCGGCCAGCCCATCGGCCGCACTGGATCTGGCGTCGGGCGAAGTGGGCCCGGACGACCCGCAATACCACGCGCTGCCCAAGTACCCGCCCGTCAAGGACATGCGCCTGGCGCGCGACGGCGGCCAGTTCAACGTCGGCCCCGTCAACCTGACGGCGCATGCCACGCCGGGCCACACGCCCGGAGGCCTGAGCTGGACGTGGCAATCGTGCGACGGCCCCCGCTGCCTGAACATGGTCTACGCGGACAGCCTCAACGCCGTCTCGCGTCCCGGCTTCAAGTTCAGCGCCAGCAGCGAGTATCCGAACGCGGTGGCGGACTTGCGCCACAGCTTCGAGACCCTGGAAAAACTGCCGTGCGACGTACTGATCTCGGCTCACCCGGAGGCGTCGCAATTATGGGAGCGTCTGGAGGCCAGCGCCACGGCCGGCAGCGAGGCGTTCATCGACCCGCAAGCTTGCCGCGCCTACGTGGCGGCGGCGCGCACGGTGCTCGAGTCCCGGCTGGAACAGGAAAAACAGCAGTGAGCTTGCCATTGAGCTTGTCAAGCGTGCACGCCGGCGCGGCGCCGATCTGCTACGCTGGCGGCTATTATTTATCACGTTAACCAGGAAATACCATGTTCAAACTCGCCAGACTGATTCCCTTCGCCGCCATCGTCGCCATCACGGCCGGCTGCGCGCAAACGCCCGTACGCAGCGACGCAGCCGCCGCCGCGCCAGGCGCCACATCGCCCGCCAAGCCGGCGCCGAAGCTGACGGGCACGCAGTGGAAGCTGAAGGAATTGAAGGGCAAGCAAGTGGTGCGCAAGGCGCCCGAACAGCGCGAAGTGACCCTGCAGCTGGCTGATGGCCGTGCCAGCGGCAACAGCGGCTGCAACCAGATGATGGGCGGCTACACCAGCGATGGCGTCAGCACCTTGAACTTTGGACAGATGGCCGGCACCATGATGATGTGCCAGCCGCAGGACATGGACCTCGAGCGCCTGCTCTTGAGCACCCTGGGCGAAGTCAATGGCTACCGCTACGCCGACCAGGAATTGCTGCTGCTGAAAGATGGCGTGCCCGTGGCGCGGTATGAAGTGCTGACGGCGAAGTAAACCCAACCGCAAATACCGGGGTCGTACCCTGAGGGTACGACCCCAGTTTCTGCGCTGGGGTTCGTTTTCCCTTCCATTCTTCTCAGTCGTTGCGCATCTGCGCCTGCGATACATTGCTATTCGCTGGCACGCTCTGCGTCAGCCACACATTTCCCCCGATAGTCGATCCCGCGCCGATGGTGATGCGCCCCAGCACGGTCGCGCCCGCGTAAATGACCACGTCATCCTCGACGATGGGGTGGCGCGGCGTGCCCTTGATCAGCGCACCGCTTGCGTCGGCCGGGAAGCGCTTCGCGCCCAGGGTGACGGCCTGGTACAGGCGCACCCGCTGGCCGATGATGGCCGTCTCGCCGATCACCACGCCCGTGCCGTGGTCGATGAAAAAGGAGGCGCCGATGTGCGCGCCCGGATGGATGTCGATGCCCGTCAGGGTGTGCGCGATGTCGGCGATCAGGCGCGCCAGGAACGGCGCACCCAGCGCATGCAGACGGTGCGCCAGGCGGTGGTACAAGATGGCGATGGTGCCCGGGTAGCACAGCATGATCTCGGCCACCGAGGTGGCGGCCGGGTCGCCCGCATACGCGGCCTGCACGTCCGACACCAGCAGGGCGCGGATGTCGGGCAGGCTGGCGGCGAATGCACGGGTGATGTCGCGCGCCTGCTGCGCCAGGGCCGCATCATCGCTGGCGGCATCGCCTTCATCACCGGCCGGAATGGCGTGAGCCGGAGCCGAGAACAGCAGGCCGCGCCGCACCTGTTCGCTGAGGCGGTTCAGGGTGGTGTTGAGGGTATCGCCGACAAAATAATCGATGCTTTCGTCCGTCAGATTGGGCCGCCCGTAATGCGTGGGGAACAGGGCCGCCGACAGGCCGTTGACGATGGTGGTGAGCGCTTCGCGCGACGGCAGTTCACGCACCCTGCCGTTATGGCGGATCTTGTGCTTGTCTTCGCGCGAGCTGCGCAAGGCCTGGATCACGGGCCCCAGGTTCCACTGGGCCGTGTCGTCGGCGGGCGCCGCGGGGTAAATGCTATGCATGGCGTATCACTTCCAGAAAACGGCAAACAAGCCGGGTCGCCCCAGCTTAAAGGCGGCACATGACAAAGCAAACGAAGAATTTCAAGCATCCATATGCAAAAAACGCATATGCCTGACTAAGAGAGGTCGCCGGCAAACCCGATTGCTTCCACTAGCGTAAAATGACGGGCTAACAAAAACACTGTTCAACATGACTAAATTATTAACATGGATTTTGGCGGGCCTGGCGATGGTCGGACCGCTTGCAATTGACACCTATCTGCCGTCGTTCCCCGCCATCGTGCAAGATTTCAATGCCAGCCCCCTGCTGGTGCAGCAGACCCTGAGCTTTTTCCTGTTCACGTTCGCCTTCATGATGCTGTTTTACGGCACCCTGTCCGACTCGTTCGGCCGCCGTCCCGTGATTCTCGTCTCGCTGGTGCTGTATGTGATCGCCTCCGTGGGCGCCGCGCTGGCGCCGTCGCTGGGCTGGCTGCTGGCCTGGCGCGTGCTGCAGGGGCTGTCGGCCGGTGCCGGCTCCGTGATCGGCCGCGCCATCGTGCAAGACCGCTATTCGGGCGCCGCCGCACAAAAAATCCTCTCGCACATCATGATGGTGTTCGCGCTGGCGCCGGCCATCGCGCCCGTGCTGGGCGGCTGGCTGCAGGTGGGCCTGGGCTGGCGCTGGATATTCTGGTTCCTGTCGGCCTTCGGCGTGCTGATGTTCGTCGTCGTCTGGCGCGCGCTGCCGGAGAGCCTGCCGAAGGAGCAGCGCCACGCCTTCCACCTGGGCGACATCGCCGTCAATTACTGGAAAGTGCTGTGCCACCGCCAGTTCCTGCTGCTGTCGACGGCCATTGGCGCCGCCTTTGGCGGCTTCGCCCTGTACATCGGTTCGGCTGCCTACTTCATCATCAACATCCTGCACCTGCCGGAGACGGCATTTGCCTGGCTGTTCATTCCCCTGATCAGCGGCATGGTGTTCGGTTCGGCCCTGTCGGCGAAAATCGCCCACCGCTACAGCCAGCGCCAGATGATCTGGGCCGGCTTCATCCTGATGCTGGTGGCGGCTGCAGCCAACATCGGCTACAACTATGTCTTTGCCGCCGAAGTGCCGTGGGCCGTGCTGCCCCTGTTCTTCTATTCGTTCGCCCTGTCGATCGCCATGCCGCCAATGACCCTGATGGCCCTGAACCACTTCCCCAACAACAGCGGTCTGGCGTCGTCGATGCAATCGTTCATCCAGATGCTGCTGTTCGCGCTGGTCTCGGGCCTGGTGGCGCCGCTGCTGTTCGACAGCGCCTTGAATCTGGCGTATGGCGTGATGGCGGGGCTGCTGGTAAGTTTGGTTTGCTGGGTGTTTGCACAGGGCAAAAGCGACGCGTAGGTCGGATTAGCGCGCAAGCGCGTAATCCGACAACATTGTTGGCGGGTGACGTCGGATTACGGTCAAGGTTACGGCCATGGCGCTGGCGTCACATCAACATATTGCGCCCCGCCCTGCTCCGGTTCCGCTTCATTTTGCTGCGCTGGCTGGTTCAAGGAACCGGCCGGCGAACGCAAGCTCAAGATTTCCTTGCGCGATTCGACGAAGTCGGCGGAACTGAGCGGGTGTTGCTGATCCGGCCAATGGCTGACGGCCCATTCCTGCAACGCTTCGTAGCGCCGCCACAGTTCGGCGATGAATTCGCGGCGCGCTTCTTCGTGCTGCTCCAACGTCTTGTCGGCGCCTTCCTCAATAGGTACTTGCATGGCTGCTCCCTGGCTGATCAATCGTCCTGCCAGCCTACGCAGCAGCAAACCATACGTCTGTTCGCGAACGAACACAGGATTTATTCAGGCATCTTGCGAAAGCCCACGGCCAGGCGGTTCCAGGTGTTGATGGAGCCGATGGCCAGGGTCACGTTGACCATTTCCGCCGGCGTCAATTGTTCCGCCAGCGCCGCATACACGTCATCCGGTGCCTGGCTTTGCGGCAGCAGGGTCAGCGCTTCCGTCCAGGCCAGCACGGCCCGCTCGCGCGGCGTGAAGAACGGCGTTTCGCGCCAGACGGACACGGCATACAGGCGGCGTTCCGTTTCGCCCGCCTTGCGCGCGTCGCTCGTGTGCATGTCCACGCAAAAAGCGCAGCCGTTGATTTGCGAGGCGCGCAGGCGGATCAGTTCGAGCAGCGAGTGTTCCACGCCCAGCCTGGCGATCGCCGCTTCCAGCGCGTACATGGCCTTGACAGCGTCCGGCGAAGCTTGTGTGAAGTCGAGTCGTTGCTGTGTCATGATGGCATTCCTTGTAAAGTAGAGATGCATCATTGTAAAAGCGCAAGCAGTAAGCGAGGCAGGCCAATCCCCCCAAAAACCGGCAGACCACCAGCAGACACACCATGGAATTACATATCCTGATCGACGGCACGCGCGACCTGGGCGGCCAGCTGTACCGCCAGCTCAGCGAGGCCATCCGCTCGGGCCGGCTGACGGACGGCCAGCAATTGCCGCCATCGCGCCTGCTGGCCAGCCAGCTGGGCCTGTCGCGCAAGACGGTGTCCGACGTGTATGACAGGCTCGGTTATGAAAAGTTGCTGGTCGGCAAAGTAGGTGTGGGCAGCTTCGTGCAGACGCCGCACGCCTCGCCGCAGCGGCGCCACGCCAGCACGCCGCTGGCCAGCGCGCAGCGCATCGCCCGCTGGGAAGCGACGCCCACGCCCCTGCGCCGCGCCAGCCAGGAAGAGCCCGCTCGCTACGCCTTCATCGGCGGACGCGCCACGCCCGCGCACTTCCCGCAGGATGAATGGCGCGCCTGCATGCTGCACGCGCTGCGCCAGGGTGGCCAGGCGCGCGGCCGCTATGGCCCTGTCGCCGGTTTGCCGGCCTTGCGCGCGGCGATTGCCGGCCATGCCGCCTTCAGCCGCGGCATCCATTGCACCGAGGAACAAGTGCTCGTCACCAGCGGCGCGCAGCAAGCCTTGCACCTGCTGGCGCTGACCCTGCTGGAAGCGGGCGACACGGTTGCCGTGGAAGAACCTGGCTACCCGGTGGCGCGCGCCGTGTTCGCCAGCCAGGGCGCCCGCGTGGTGGGCATCGAAGTGGATGAGGATGGCCTCATCGTCGGGCAAATCCCGGACGGCACGCGGCTGATCTATGTCACGCCCGCGCATCAATTTCCGCTGGGCATGCCGATGAGCATGGCGCGCCGCCATGCCTTGCTGGAGCGGGCCCAGCAACTGGGTGCCATCATCATTGAGGACGATTACGACAGCGCCTTCCGCTACGAAGGCCGGCCCGAGGATTCCCTGCAAAGCATGGACCGCTACGGCATCGTCGCCCATGTGGGCAGCTTTTCGAAAATCATGCTGCCGGAATTGCGGCTCGGCTATGCGGTGCTGCCGCAAGCCATCGTGGCCGCAGTGGAAACGGTGAAATACCTGAGCGATTGCCATACGGCCAGCCTGGGCCAGCATGCGCTGGCCAAGTTCATCGGCGACGGCCATTTGCTGCGCCACATACGCCGCTGCCATGATATTTATGCGGGGCGGCGCGAGCGGCTGCAGCACTGGTTCAACGGTCCGCTGGCGCCGTGGTTCCGCCTGGTGCCGGCCAGCGCCGGCTTCCACGTGGCGGCCCTGGCGCAGGCGCCGCTCGATATCGCCGAATTGCTGCGCCGCGCACGCCAGGCCGACGTCAGCCTGTATGCGCTATCGGGCTTTTACCATGGCACCGCCCGCCATGAAGGCCTGTTCCTCGGCTATGGCGCCATCGACAAGCTCGATATCGACACGGCGCTGGCCCTCGTGCTGGCGATTTTGCAGGAAATAGCGCCCCTCCCCGTCAACGTGGCTGCCAGCGGTAGTGCCCCGTGATCGGATAGCTGAACAGAATATTTTCCTCGCGCGCACCCTCGCCGATATTGTGGATGATGAGCGGCACGCCGCCCCACGACTGCTTGTCGCTGACGATGCCGATGTGCGTGAGGTTGCGCGGCAGGCGCCAGGTGACGATGTCGCCCGCGCGGTAAGCGTTCGCTTCCTTGCTTGGCCGCAAGCTGGTGCCATGGCGGGCAAAGTAGGTGCCCAGGTTCGGCACGCGGCGGTGGTCGATATTGCGGTCCGGCCCCTTCATTTGCCAGCGTCCCTGCTGCTGGTACACCTGCCACGCCTTGCGCATGTCTTCGTGCACCAGCACCTGCAAATCCTGCCCCAGCTGGCGGTAGGCGCGCACGACCACATCCGTGCACACGCCCCGCTCGAGCGGCACGTCGCCGCCCGGATAAGCGAGCCGTTCGTAGCGCGGGTCGTACTGCACGGTCACCCCCACCTGCTTGCGGGCGGCGGCGACGAGGGCTTGCGGGGTGGCAGGGATTGCCGACGCCAGCATGGGCGCCAGGGCAAGCATCAGGGTGGAAAGCAGTTTGGTCGGCATCAACGTCAGTGTTCGGATGGAAATGCAAACTTTACCTCAGTGGCAAGGAAAACGCCGTACGCTTAGACCGCCGCCAGCTGCGCCAGGTGGGCAGGGAAATCCACGGCCGGGCCAGCCGCATTGATGGTGTCAAAATAATCATGCCAGCCCGTGGCGGCGATGCCAGCCAGCAAGGCGTCCAGTGCGGCCTCGTCCGGGAAGCGCCAGACGGCATAGAATTGCTGGGCAGCCGCATGCAGCTTGCCGCCATCGATGGCGCCCATGGCCAGCGCTTCGGCACCCGTGCCGGACAAGGCCGCCATGCCGGCGCCCACCATGTCGAAATACGCCTGGCGCGCGGCGCCGTCGAGGGCCAGCCAGGCCGGTTTTGGGCTATACAGTTCTAACAGGTAATGCATGCTTTCTCCTTGGGTAATCAATCGTCAGGCCAGCGAGCGCTGGGCACGCTTGCAGATGCGCTGGGTGGCGGCATTGTCACTTTCCAGCAGCCATTGCGCGCACAGGCTGCGCACCCAGTCCGGCTGGCTCTTGGCCGCATCGTTGAGCCAGTTGGCCACGGAATCCTGCACATAAACGGCCGGGTCGGCGCGCAAGGCTTGCAGCATGGGCAAGGCCAGCTGCGGCTGCTCTTTTAAGCGGGCAATATGCGCGCACCAGACGCCGCGCGGGCGCAGCGCTTCGCAGGCGAAACGGCGCACTCTTTCCGACGGGTCCGCCGTCCACGGCGCCAGCAAGGCAATCGCCTCGTCAAGCTGCGCCGCCAGATGGGGCCGCAGCGCCAGCCAGGCCCATTCGCGCACGCCGAAGTGGCCATCGTCGGCCAGCGGCCGCATGGCGGCCAGCTGCTGCGGCAAGGTCCAGCCAGCCTGGGCGGCGATGGCAAAGCAGACCCAGCCGCGTACCGTGTCGGAGGCATGCGCTTGCAGCAGCGCCAGGTCGGTGTTGGCTTCGAGCAGCAATTGCGCCGCCAGCGCCATGCGTTTGGTGATGCCAGCTGCGGCCTGCGCGCGCAGTTGCTCCAGGCGCGCGGCGCCGACAGCGGGCACGGCTGCGGCCAGCAGCTGGGCGAAATCGATGGCCAGGCCTTCCGTCAGGGTGGCGCTGGGCACGCTGCCCCCGTTCAGCAGGGCCAGGCGCGCGGGAGCGATGTCGGCGACGCCACGGCTCATGCCACACCTCGGTCCGTCTTGCGCCAGGCTTTTTCCAGCAGCGCGCTCAACAACTGCATTTCCTCGGCCGTGAAATCGGCAAACAGGCTGGCGATCCATTGCGCGTGTTCATCGACCAGGGTCGCGGCGGCCATGTCTCCCTTGGGACTCAGGCGCACCAGCAGCTTGCGCCTATCAAACTGGTCAGGATGGCGCGCCAGGAAACCGTCGCGTTCCATGCCGTCGAGCAAGCCCGTGATGGTGCCGCGCGTCACGCCTGCCCGTTCGGCCAGTTCATGCGGCGACAGCCCGCCCGGCACGTCGCGCAACAGGGACAACAAGACAAATTTTCCTTCCGACAAGCCATGCCGGCCCAGGCGCACGGCGCAATCGCCATCGATGGCGGACGCCAGGCCCAGCACTTCAAAGCACAGGCGCAACTGTCCGATGGATCGCGTCATGTCGAGACCACTGGCGCGGCGCTGCACATCACCGAGCAGGGCCGTGTATTTCTGTTCGAGTTTTATCATATGGCGCAATATAATATGGCGCCATACGAAATGTCAAATGGAAAACCGCGATGGTTTTCCTCTCGCCTCACAAGCGGGCTTTATCCCTTGCCCAGGCGATGATGGCATTGGCATCGATGGCGCCCGGCTGGCGCGCCACTTCCACGCCCTTGCGGAACAGGGCCAGCGTGGGAATGCTGCGAATATTGAAACGGCTGCCCAGGTCCGGCGACGCTTCCGTATTCACCTTGACGACGCGAAACGCCGGCTCCAGGGTCTTGGCGGCTTGCACATAGAATGGCGCCATGCTGCGGCACGGGCCGCACCACGGCGCCCAGAAGTCGACCAGCACGGGAATGTCGCTGCGCTCGATATGCTTGAGGAAGCGGGCGCTGGCCAGGTCCACGGGCTGTCCCGTAAACAAATCCTTCTGGCACTTGCCGCAAGTGGGCTGCTCAATCAGGCGGGCGGCAGGCAGGCGGTTGACGGCGTCGCAATGGGGGCACACGATGTGCAGGGAGCCTGGCGTGGTCGAGGTCATGGCATTCCTGGAAAGGGTAGCGTACAGTTGCCGGACATTTTACGGCGTATCGTGCAAGGCCGTCGGCACGCTGGCGGCGCCTATCTGGATAGTCGACTATAGTGTGCCGGAACGGCGCGCGCATTGCCGAGCCGGCCAAGGAAAACAATGCCTGATGTCGCAGAAAACAGGGAATTGAAGAACGCCGAGCTGGCTGCCGCCCTGGCCATGCAGCGCGCCGCCTGCCTGGCCCACCCTGTGCCGACCCTGGCCGAGCGCAAACGCGACCTGCAAACCTTGCAGCGCTTCATCCGCGACCATAAAGACGCGCTCTGCGAAGCGATCAGCGCCGATTATGGCAACCGTTCCAACCACGAAACCTTGCTGGCGGAGATCTTTCCCGCCATTGACGGCATCACCCATGTATTAAAACACCTGAAAAAATGGATGCGGCCGCAGCGCCGTGGCGCCGACTGGCGCACCTTCCCTGGCGCCCGCAACCGCGTGATGCCGCAGCCGCTGGGCGTGGTGGGTGTCATCGTGCCGTGGAATTTTCCCGTGAACCTGAGCCTGGTGCCCTTGACCTACATTTTTGCCGCCGGCAACCGCGCCATGGTCAAGATGAGCGAAAACTCGCGCCACCTGGCGCGACTGCTGATCGACACCATGCCCGCCTACTTTCCGCCTGAAAAACTGCAGTTCTTTGACGAGACGGGCGGCGTGGGCATTGACTTCTCGCAACTGCCGTTCGACCATCTGCTGTTTACGGGTTCCGGCCAGACGGGACGCGCCGTCATGGCGGCGGCCGCGCAGAACCTGTGCCCCGTCACCCTGGAGCTGGGCGGCAAGGCGCCGGCCATCGTCTGCGCCGACTTCGACGTGCGCACGGCAGCCGAGCGCATCCTGTTCGTCAAGTACCTGAACGCGGGGCAAATCTGCACCAGCGTCGACCACGCCTGGCTGCCCGAAGCCAGCATCGCCGCCTTCGTCGACCATGCGCGCCAGATCATGCCGGCCCGCTATGCCGGGCTGAATACGCCAGACTACACGTCCATCATCGACGCGGCTGCGTTTGAACGGCTGCTGCAGGCGCTCGACGAAGCGCGCGCACGGGGCGCGCAAGTGATTTCGCTGCTGCCGGGCCCAAGCCACGACCGGGCCACACGCAAGATCGCGCCGCACATCGTGCTCGACGCACCCGAGGACAGCCTGCTGCTGACGCGCGAAATCTTTGGCCCCATCCTGCCGCTGCGCGGCTACACGAATCTGGAAAGCGTCATCGACAGCATCAACGCGGGGCCGCGCCCGCTGGCCATCTATCCGTTCAGCAATGATGCCCGTACGGTGCAGCTGCTGATCGACCGGGTGATGTCGGGCGGCGTGTCCGTCAACGACGCCCTGTACCACGTGGGCCAGCACGACCTGCCCTTCGGCGGCGTGGGAGAGTCCGGCATGGGCCACTACCACGGCGTGGAAGGTTTTCACACCTTCAGCAAGCTGCGGCCCGTGTTTTACCAGGCCCGCTACAGCGCTTTGAAACTGCTGTGGCCGCCGTACGGCAAGCTGGCCAGCCGCGTATTGAACTTCCTGACCCGCTGATTACAGGAACAGCGAGGCGGCGATGGCCCACATGACGAGGGCGATGATGCCGTCAAGCACGCGCCATGCCATGGGCTTGGCAAACACGGGCGCCAGGTAGCGGGCGCCAAAGCCCAGCAGGAAGAACCACAGGGCCGAAGCCATGATGGCGCCGCCGGCGAAGTAGAAGCGTCCCACGCCTTCATGCTGGCCGCCGATCGAGCCGAGCAAAATCACCGTATCGAGGAAGGCGTGCGGGTTCAGCAGGCTGAACGCCAGCGCCGCGCCGATCACGGCCCAGTAGCCTTCCGGCGACTTGGCCGCCGACACCGTCATGGCCGTCGGACGCCAGGCGGATTTGGCCGCGCGCAAGCCATAGGCGATCAGGAAGGTCGCGCCGCCGGCCTTGGCCCACAGCAGGAAATTAGGATTGTCGGCAATGAAGGTGCCCATGCCGGCCACGCCGGCCGTGATCAACATCGCGTCGCACACGAGGCAGACGAGGATGCAGGTGAGCACGTAATGGCGCTTCAAGCCCTGCTTGAGCAAAAAAGCGTTTTGCGTGCCGATGGCCACGATCAGGCTCGCTCCGAGCCCCATGCCTTTCAAGAAGATTGCGCTGTCCATATCGATTCCTTTATTGCTTTCCATCACGCGCACGGCCGCCCACGCTCTGCCGGCGACGGCAAAGTCATCAAAGGTAGGTGGAGGGTGTAGCGGTACCAGCAGGACCGCGCGGGAGAGTGGAGTTGTTACCCTATTTCAACAGTGTAAAGAAAAAGTAAATATAAGTATAATGAATGATTCTAAACATATATAAGAGAAACTTATGCGCGTCGTCGATTACCGTGGATTGGCCGCCCTCGACGCCGTGATCGGCCTGGGCAGCTTTGAAAAGGCCGCGCAGGCGCTGGCGATCAGCCAGCCGGCCGTGTCGCAGCGCATCCGCACCCTGGAAAACCTGGAAGGCACCTTGCTGATCATCCGCAGCCACCCGCCCCTGCCGACGGAAGCGGGCCAGCGCCTGATCGCCCACTACCGGCAAGTCAAGCTGCTCGAAGCGGCGCTCGACGCCCAGCCCGGTCCCACCACGCAATTGCCGGCACTGGCCATCGCCGTCAACGCCGACAGCGCCGCCACCTGGATTCCGGAAGCGCTGGGGCCGCTGCTGTCGCCGCCGTCCTGCCTGCTCGATATCCGCCTCGACGACCAGGATCACACCCTGAGCCAGCTGCGCGAAGGGCGCGTGTTTGCCTGCGTCACCAGCGCCAACGACCTGGTGGCCGGCACCACGGCCACGCCGCTGGGCGGCATGCGCTACCTGTGCGTGGCCTCGCCCGCGTTCGCGCAGCAATGGTTTCCCCATGGTTTTACGGTGGAAGCCGTCAGCCAGGCGCCCGCCATCACGTTTGGCAGCAAGGATGCGCTGCACGAGCGCTATCTGCAGCACCGCCTCGGCTACACGGGCCGCTATCCGCACCATGTGCTCGGTTCGGCGCGCGACTTCGTGCGCTTCATCGAAGCGGGCTATGCTTATGGCATGGTGCCCTTGCTGCAGGCCGAAACGGCGCTGGCCGCCGGCAGGCTGGTCGACGTGGCGGCCGGTCAGGCGCTTGACGTGCCTCTGACCTGGCATGCCTGGGATATCCAGACGCCCCTCACGCGCACCCTGTCGGACGCCGTCATCGCCACGGCGCGCAAATGGCTGTTACAGGATTGATTGACGCATGCAACATTTATCTATGCTATACAGCAACTTCCCCGTGTTCGCCCTGCCCGGCCTGGCCTACACTGCAAGCATCAACCATCACCATCAGGAGCAAGCATGACGATCCTGCGCACCACTCTGCTCGGCGTGCTGGGGGCCATCCCGCTGGCTGCCGGCCTGGCCGCCTGCTCACCCTTGATTGCCATCAATGCCTTGTCGTCCGGCAGCGCCTCGCAAGTGACGCGCGGCCTGGCCTACGGCCCCTTGCCGCGGCAAAAGCTCGATGTCTACGCTCCAAAAGTGCGCAAGGGACCGGTGCCCGTGGTGGTGTTCTTTTATGGCGGCAACTGGACGACGGGCGAGCGCGCCGACTATGCCTTCGTTGGCCACGCACTCGCGGCGCGCGGCTACCTGGCCGTGATCGCCGACTACCGGCTGTATCCGGACGTGCATTACCCCGAGATTTTGCAGGATGCGGCCCGCGCCGTGGCCTGGGCCGCGATGGAGTCCAGCCGCCATGGCGGCGACCCGGCGCGCCTGTTCATCATGGGCCATAGCGCCGGCGCCTACAATGCGGCGATGGTGGCGCTCGACGCCAGCCTGCTGGCGCGCCACGGCATGCGCCCGCACGACTTGCGGGGCTGGATAGGCCTGGCCGGCCCCTATGATTTTTTGCCCATTGAAAACACCACCACGCGGCCCGTTTTCTTTTACCCGGACACGCCCGCCGCTTCGCAACCCATCCATCACGTGACGGCCGAGGCCCCGCCCGCCCTGCTGATCGCCCCCTTGCCCGGACAGGATAAACTGGTCGATCCGCAACGCAACACGGGCGGCCTGGCCCAGGCCTTGCGCGCGCTTTCCAGGCCCGTGACGGAAACCTATTTCGACCACGTGGGCCACGCCACCCTGGTTGCCACGCTGGCCAGTCCCTTGCGCAGGCTGGCGCCCACCCTGGACGCCGTCAGCGCTTTTATCGATGCCAACAGCGGCACCGGTGACGCGGTCTCGTCGGCGCTCTTGTCCGCAGATTTGCCCGCAGACGTGCCAACCAAGGCCTTGCCGGCAAGCATAGCCTTGCCGTCCCGCTCAGCGGGCACGGCCACGCCAGCCCCTGAACTGCACGCATACGACAAAACGCCCGCCCCGTGAACGGCGGGCGCTCTGCCCAGACCAATACGCACGATATTGCGTGCCAGTTGGCCGCATGGCTAGCCGCATATCAAGGCTCGGCCCTTGCGATGCGGCTTAGCTGCAAGCAGCCTCGTGCTTACTCTTTACGGCTGGCGCTGCTGCTTTTGTTTTGTGCAGAGCCCGCTTGCGAGGCGCTGCCGCTGGCCGAGCTTTCGCTGCCGGCCGACTGCTGGCTGCCCTGATGGCTGGCGCTTTGCAGGCTTTGACCGTCACGGCTTTGCGCACCACGCTGCTGGTCGCGGCTGGCGCCGTTTTGCTGATAGGCCTGGAACGGTTCGGCCATGCGCTGCATCGCTTCCTGCTGCTTGCGCACGTTTTTCTCCGTTTCTTCCGAAGCAGTACGGGCGACTTCTTCGGCCAGGGCCTTGGCGGTACGGCTCGTTTCATTCACATGACGCTCTGCCACGTTGGCCAGTTCGACCTGCGTATCGGCTGCCAGACGCGACACCTGTTGCTGGTACTTGCGCAGTTGCTCGGCGGCTGGCTGGCCCGAGGCGGCAGCCACCTGGAACGCATCTTCAGCACGCTCGACCGTCAGCAGGTTCTGGCTGGTGACCGTGGTTTCTTCCAGCAAACCTTGCGCCAGTTGCATGTTCAGGTCGCTGAAGTGCTGCACCGACTGAAACAAGGACTTCGACAGGCCATTGAAGAAAGCCAGTTGCGCTTCCAGGTGGTTTTTGGCGGCGGGGGTAACACTACGGGAATATGGATACATGGAGTTCCTCATTAAATAGCGGTTGGGTGGACATAAACAGATGGCGACACCACCGGCTGTCGAACGGTGAGGCAGACGGCCGGGCTACGCCACGAAACGCGAAAAAACATATCCGGTTGGTGGGAAGATGCTTTGCAACGCGAGTCCCAAGGCTACGTGAGCACCGCAGGTGAGGGATGATCTGGATCAAAGGTGCGCTCGGCTGCGCAGAAAGTTTTGGCTGGACGGCTTGCCCTTGGCAAACGTCAGTGACGGGAAGGAAAATCTGTGCCAGGCACGCTCAAGCAGCGGCGCCCGCGCCCAGCACGACGGGCTTGTAGCCATGGCTGCGCAACGACGCTTCCAGCCAGCGGTTGCCATACCAGCCACGCGCCAGCAGGTAACTGAGCTCCGCGGCGGCCATCAGCAGCATCATCGGGCCGATGCGCAGTTCAGTGGCCAGATGGCTACCAAACCACAGGCAGGCATCCATCGCCAGCATGAGCAGCAACAGCCACCAGCGGCGCTTGGCGACGGCCCAGAACGAACCCAGGAACAGGGCCGGCCAGGAAAAACCCGCTTTCACGTAGGCATAGCGGCCGGCATCGTCGGCAAACAGGGTGGCGCTGTGCTTCATGCTGCTCTCTTCAGAAAATAACGGTGTCAGGGTTCGGGACGGTGGCAGACGGCTTCGACATTGTGACCATCGGGCCCCAGCACGAAAGCGCCATAGTAGTTCGGATGGTACAGGGCACGGATGCCTGGCGCGCCGTTATCCTTGCCGCCCGCTTCCAGCGCGGCCTGGTAAAACGCATCCACCTGGGCACGGTTATCCGCCGTGAAGGCCAGATGCATGCCGGCATGCGGCGCACCGCCCACGCCGAACCAGAAATCGGGCTTGCCATCCTTGCCCAGGCCGACCCAGCCCTGCTCTTCCATCACCACCGACACGCCCAAGGGCGCCAGGGCGGCCGAAAAGAAGGCCTTGCTGGCCTGTGCATCGCTGACATTCAAACCAATGTGATCAAGAATCATGATGGTGCTCCCTGGAGGTAGTGGAATGGAAAATATAGTATGCGCCAATATTGCCTTTTAGGCAAGCATAACTGCAGATCCCGCACCGTTGTTCCAGAGAGCGCCAGGCGCCCGCTTAACGCAGATTGCCCGTGTGACCAAGCGAATAGCGGCCCGGCTGCGGCCACACGGTCAGGCCGTGCGGTTCCTGGCCGACTTTCACCTTGGCAACGTCGCCGCTGTTCGTATCGATGCGGTAGACCACATCGTCGAAACGGCCGGACAGCCACAGATACTTGCCGTCGGCGGACACATTGCCCATGTCTGGACTGCCGCCACCGGGAATTGGCCAGTTCGAGACGACTTTTTCCGTGGCGAAATCGATCACGCTGACGCTGCCCTTGCCCTTCGGCTTGCCATGGATGCGGTGCGTGCCGCGGTTGGCCACGTACAATTTTTTGCCGTCACGGCTAGGATACAGGCCGTGCGCGCCCACGCCCGTCTGGATGAAGCCGATTTCCTTCAGGGTGGCGCCATCGACGATGTGCACACCGTCGGCGTCCATGTCGGCGATAAAGAATTTCTTGCCGTCAGGCGAGATGCGTATGTCTTGCGGCATGCCCTTCTTGACGCTGCAGATTTCATTCGCCGGGCCGCCCACGGGACCGGACTCGGCGAAGCGCTTGGCCGGCATCTGCAATTTCAGGTAGCCGTCGACCTTGCGGCCCACCAGGTCGATCTTGGCGATGGTGCCGTCGAACTCGCAGGTGAACATGGCGTAGCGGCCGTCATTTGAAAAATCCGCATGGTTGATGCCGCCGCACTGGGGCGTGTCGATCGAATACTGCACGGCCATGGTCTTCGGATCGCGGAAATCGAGGCGGTGGCGCGCTTCGGCCACGACAATGGCCGACTTGCCGTCCGGCGTGTAATACATATTGTAGGGATCGTCCACGGGCACTTCCTTGCCCGGCTTGCCCGTCAACGGGTCGATCGGCGTCAAACTGCCCTTGTCCGTGCGCTCGGCATTGTTCGCCACCCACAGGGTGCGCAAGTCCCACGATGGCACCACGTGCTGCGGGCCGCTGCCGACCTTGAACTTGTCGACCACTTTCAGGCTGTCCTGATCGATCACGTAGACGTCGTTCGAGCGCAGGTTGGGCACGTAGACGCGGCGCAAGTGATCCTTGACGACGGCGCTCATATTGCTGCTGGCGATGCTGCCATACACGTTTTTCGGATCCACCAGCGGCGGCATGCCCGGCAGCGGTGAATAGGCGGCGGCCGGCGCTGCGGCGGCTGGAGCCGCTGTGCTGGCGCCGATGACCTGGCTGGCCACGCCCAGGCCGGCCAGTGCGGCAGCCAGGGCGGACAAGGTGACGATGGTGCGTCGTTGGAATTTTTTCATGTGATTTCGCGTCGTTTCGTTGCAAAAGCCGGAAGTTCAGCACTTCCAGCGGAGTTATTTAGTACGTTGCAGCAGCTGCTTGATGGCAGCCACCGAGGTGTCCACCTGCAGCTTGATACCGATCTGGCCCAGCTCCGCCGTGGCACGGGTCGCGTCGCCGCGCACGCCGTCCGCCACGCCCGGTTTCGGGCCGTGCGCCATGGCCTCGCTGCGTATCAGCGACGGGTCCGTCGCCAGCATCAGCGCCGCGTCCGCCAAACCAGCGTGCAGGCCGATCTCGGCGCTGCTGTGGCCGCGTTTCTGCAACTCGGCGATATAGGCCGATTGCGTGATGTCATAGTAGTCGAGCAAGGCGTAAGCACGCGCATCTTTGGCGGCGGCAGCCTTGCCCCAGGCCCGATTGAGCTTGTTGGCCACGTTCTGCTCGTTCTTTTGATAGCCGCCATGGTCGCCGAGAAAGATGATGTCGCGGAAACCATGCTGGCGCAGGCTGGCGGCCGCCCCTTCCAGCACGGCTTCGAAGGCGGCCGGCGGTATCGAGATCGTGCCGGCAAAGCGCATGTGGCCGGCCGGCGGAGTAATCGCGCCTTCCGGCACGTAGGAAACGACGGGTGCGACAATGGTATTGCCCAGCTTTTGCGCAATTTGCCGCGCCAGCAGCCCGGCGCGCACATTGTGCTTGCCCAGCGCGATATACGGCCCGCTCTGCTCGACGCCGCCTATCGGCACCAGCACGGTGGTGGCGCCGTGGTCTATACGGCTGCGCAACTCCGTGCTGGTCAGCTCTTCCAGCATGACGCTGCTGCTGGCGGGCGCGGCCGCCATGGCGGACGCCGCTGGAATCAGGCAGAACAGGGTCAGGGCAAACAGGGAGCCGAGTGGCTGGGACAGGCTGGATGGCGCGCAAGGCGCCGTTCGCTGGGGGAACTGCAGAGTCATAAGCCAACATCTTTCCGAGGTCATAGCGTGACGCCGTGCCCGGCCTTGCCAGGCAAGCTGGCTGCCACGCAGGAATTGTATTCCATCATGACAGGAAGGGCACGTTAATTTGACGCGGTGCTTTGCAAGGAATTGACGAGGGGAAACTATCTATCAGGCTGTCGTCGCGTTTGCCCCATTCACCTCGCCATCATGGAGAGCCGAGTGGCGTTTCTCGGCATAGGCCTTGAGCGAGCGCATCGTCTTGGGTAGCCCTTGCCGGACTTGTTTGGCAACGCCTGGCCCAAACAGAAAGGCAAGCGCTCCCGTGAACCACACGCGGTGAACGACTTGCGATCCGCCATCTGCGGCAACCACCGTGTGCTCGAAGTGGATGCGGAACAAATGGATGTAGCCCTCGACGGTGAACGAGCGCCCTGCAGTGCGCTCGGTGACCACCATCGGAATACCCATCCCCTTGTTCGGGACTATCCTGCCCTGTGTTCCCACCGCAAATGGCCCATTGAGCCGGGCTTGCTTGGTGTCCGGATCCCACAGCTGCCATCGGTCGACCTCGCTCCAGATTTGATCAATGACCGTGGGCGGGACCGCAACGTGAATGCTTTCTTCGATTTGCATCAATCGGGTTCTCCCTACTATTATCAATATAATTGCATTCCGGCTGTACTGGCCGGGCCATGAAGAGCGCCTTGTCTATAGCCAGGCTCAAGCGCTATGCCATTGAGCAGGCGCGCTTGACAAGGCCAGTGACCAGGCATGTAGTCACACCTGAGCACGATGCTACCTTAGAAACGCTGCCCAGGGCACCTTGGATGTTGAAAGATGACAAACGAAACACATTGGCGGGTTAAGGAGCTAAAACATCACTCGGCCGATATCGTCTGGCTTGATGCCGAGGGTGCTCGCCGTGCCTATGATTTGGTGGGTCTGCATGATTCGAAGGCGCATCTCGGCTTGAACATTAACACCGTTGATTCCATCGAGCGGTTCGCCTTCGGAGACGACGTGGCCATCGCAACCAGCTGGTTACGGGAGCGCGTACCAGGAATTCAGCAGGTCGTGGTGGTGTTTGGCGAAGACGCATGCTTCGTCTGCAGCAGTGTGTTCCTGGTCGAGAACTGGTCGGATATTTTTGTACCGTCACGTGACGACGCGATGGTCTATTCGAACGACACGCCGTTCATCCTGTTTTATTGCCATGAAAATGCATTCGAGGTGGGGCAGCGAATTGTCTTTGATTAAAGGCCGAGTTCGGCCAGGAGCAGACAAAAAACCACGGGAAAGCCCATGAAGATCAAACTCTTTCCTATGAAATCCTTGTTTTTGGCGCCGCTGTCGGGTATCCCGGCAGTCACATAGGCAGGTATCGCCGGCTCCCAAGCGCGCATCCACGCGACGGCAGCGGTACGCGGCGGTGCCATCGCGGCATTGAGTTTTGTGGAAGAGGACGGCTATTTCATTTTGCCGGTGAAAAAAGACGAGGAGCGTCTATCGCTCATCCTTCGGCTGATCGCGTTGCGCTCCGTATTCTTCGCCGGCTGGGGCTGGAATGCGGCCGAGGTGGTAACGTACTACAGGGATCAAGGCCATATCAACGGCCCGTCCAGGATCATCGCCTGGACCGGTCCCGGGCAGTACACGGCCACGTAGCGTCAGGCTTGACGGCCTGCCGTCCATCGCTTAAGTTAATGCAATGGAAAAACACACTGAAACGACACCACTCGATCTGCGTTCTGCCGCATGGGCAAGTCTGACGGATGGTTACGGCGGCGCTGAAAAAATTCCTGCGATGCTGCAAGACCTGCGGCGGGGAGACGCCGAGGCCCTGGACGATTTGTATGGCCATATTTGTCACCAGGGCTCGATTTATCCGGCGTCGGTCGCCGCATTCCCGCACTTGGTTTCCCTGGCGGCGGCGGTGACATCGCCGGACCTGCGCGCCGGCGTGCTGTCGCTGGCGGCGTCGATTCATGAAAGCGCCGGCCTCGACGAGGAATTGAAGGCATCCCCTTATGTCGCGGCCTTTCATGCCGCAGTCCCGGCCGCGCTCGCCATGGCAAGCTCCGACCTGCGGCAGGTCGAGGACACGGTGACTGGAATCTACATGCTTAAGGCCGCCGCTTCATTCGCTGGATTTGCCGGCGTGGCGCGAGTGCTGAGCGGCTTTACCAACGAGGAGTTCTGCCTGGCATGTCCTACCTGCGGCGTAGAGCTCTATGTCTGGCCGGTAGCGCAAGGGCTGTCGGCCGCCGCCGAGGATCCCGTCTTTACGCCAGCAGCGAAAACGCTGCTGGTGATTGCCGGCCCTGCCGACAATTCACCCCACCTTGCCGCCTTTGCCTGGTTGCAAGCGCAAACGGACGCTTTGCCATTGCTGGATGACATCGCGTTTCGCTTACCTTTTCTGTTTGGCAGCGCATGTTGCGCCGGATGCGGTCACGTTTTTTCACTGATGGATGCGCTGCTCAGCGATGCAGTGGATTAATCCGGCTGCCTCACTGGAGCGCGCCTATTGAAGTCAAGCACAAAACAATAATGTTTGGCACAGGAGGCCGAGGTAGAATGCTCTCGGGGAGTTCCGCTTTCGGCCAGGAGCGGACATTTAGCGTTAATGCAGTCGTCACCTAACAAACTTATTTCGGCACGGATAAATGGCGACCTTACTTGAGAACGGCGGGACAGTTGATCTGTGGGGCGGCTGGGTCGTAAGGCTACCGCCTGCATACCATGAGCGGAATGACAATGGCTCGTGGTCTGCATGGGGCGCCGACTGGGCAGTCGATGTGCACATCATGGAGCTTGGGGGACAAGCAAACGGCCAGCCTGCGTCACCTGAGGAAATGCTTGGCAAAGAGCGTACAGTCAACGTAAGCGGAAATGGCTGGGTAGGCAGTCGCGAGGTCTTGCATGAGGCCGACAACGGGCGCGAAGTATATCGGCTTGCAGCAAATCTAGCGGCGACAAATACCGTGATGTCTTTCTGGGTTTCGTATTTCGAAGCACACCGGAAGCCTTTCGCCGAAGAACTCATGCTTAACGTTGCGCACAGCGATTAAGGGCAAGGTAAGCAACGGCGCGGAAGTTGCCAATGACTGTAACCGGCCAGGAGCGGACATTCACGTTGAGGAGACAATGTGTGACTTTTCTCGCTGGCTAATTCGTTATGCTCATGGGCCGTTGGCGGCCAGAAGCGGCCGTTAAATTAATCGAGAAAACATGGAGAATATTCTTCGCCACATTCACGAGGGACACTCCCAGGTCATCGCAGAGCTCAATGCCGCATTTACTGTTTATGGCGCGTCAAGAAGTGAGTTTTCCGACAGTTTTTCGAAAGAAATTGCGGAGAGATATCTTGCGGGTTCGATTGACTTCGACATTGCTGATTGTGCGATGAATGCACTGTCTTCCTGGACGCCGCTTGAAGATTTTCCTTCCTACTCTTGGGCGGTGTACCAAGCCTTTGATGAAGGCGAGTATTTGCATACAGGGCAAGTAAGCGGTAGCAATGAAGATGTATATACTCGTCCTTTGCTGCGTAAAGCAATGTCGGATTTCCATCCTCTGGACTTCAGCTAGCGGCCAAGAGCGGTCGATCGATTTTTCGTAATATTTCGTCAAGCATAGGGAAATAGATGAGCGAAACGCTAAGCCTATTCAAAAGCAAATTCGACAAACTATACAATGTCTTTGAACAATTCTATGCATCGTTTCCTGAGTTGTCAGACCGGCGAATTTCTGAGCTACGGGATTCATGGTGTTGCGCAAAAGCCCAATATGTCCAACTTATTAATGCTGGAGAATCGAAGTCAAAAATTGCTGCTGGACTAGAGCAAGGACTCCGTGAACTTCCATTGCTCCTCGCTGGTGTCGAGCCACAGAACCGTGCCAAAATTACAGACGCGTTAAATAATGCCGTGCGTGCTGCTTATCCAGAATTCGTCGCAAAGGAAGCTAAATACCTTGAGCAGATTCTGATAAATGGCCGCATTCGTAGTGAAAACCAATTTTACCTAGTGCACCATCGGATCGACGAACTGGAAGGTACTGGTGCTACGGCAACCCAGCTGGATGCACTGTATCGTTTGATCGATGAGTTCGAGTCACGCCGGCGCAGATAGTTTGGTTCGGCTTTCGAACTACCCATACGTCCGCTTTGGGGCGAAAGCGGACATAGCGCCCGACAATGAAGCAGACACCCTGACTGGCGCGGAGGCGAGTGGTCCCCCTCCCTCCGCCCTGCCAGCCCGAACAACTTTACTCCCACTCGCCACAGCTGCAGAACTCAAGGCCCCCATCCGACGACGCGAGCATCAAAGAAAAACCCCGGCGTACCGGGGCAGTCACAAGGTTCAAGCGCGAGCACTGCGGCCCGGCAACGCCAGGCGCCGGCTGGCGGCGGCTGTTGCCGGGGCCGGCAAGCCGCCCGCCACTTTCAACGCTTTCCCTTGAGTATCGCCGCGCAGGCGGAACACGGCCACCACGTCGACCAGTTCGATGGCGCGGTCTTGCAGCGAGGAGGCTGCCGCGGCCGCCTCTTCCACCAGGGCTGCGTTTTGCTGGGTGACCTGGTCCATTTGCGAAATGGCCTGGTTCACTTGCTCGATGCCGGCGCTTTGTTCATGGCTGGCGTTGGCGATGTCGCCCATGATGTCCGTCACGCGACGGATGCTGGCGACGATTTCTTCCATCGTCGCGCCGGCCTGATCGACCAGCACGCTGCCCGTGTTGACTTTATCCACGGAATCCTCGATCAATCCCTTGATTTCCTTGGCCGCCGCCGCCGAGCGCTGCGCCAGGTTGCGCACCTCGGTGGCCACCACGGCGAAGCCACGGCCCTGCTCGCCCGCTCGGGCCGCTTCGACGGCCGCGTTCAACGCCAAAATGTTGGTTTGGAAGGCAATGCCGTCGATCACACCGATAATGTCGGCGATCTTCTTCGCCGATTCGTTGATCGAACCCATCGTGCCCACCACTTGCGCCACCACGGCGCCGCCCTTGCGGGCCACGTCCGAGGCCGACACGGCCAGCGCGTTCGCCTGGCGCGCATTGTCCGTGTTCTGGCGCACGGCCGAAGTCAGCTCTTCCAGGCTCGACGCCGTTTCTTCCAGCGACGACGCCTGCTGCTCGGTGCGCACGGACAAGTCCGCGTTGCCGGCGGAAATCTGCGCGGCCGCCACACTGACCGTATCGGCCGAGGCACGCACGGTGGCGATCACGCCGACGATGCGCTCGAGGAACTTGTTGAAGGCCGTGGCCGTGCGTCCCACTTCATCCATCCGCTCGACGGGCATGGCGGCGGACAGGTCCAGCGAGGCGCTGACCCTTTCCAGCGTATGTTCGATATTGCCCAGGCCGCCGCTGATGGTGCGGTAGATATGCCAGGCCAGCGCGCCCGTCAGCAGCACGGCCACGCCCAGCACGGCCAGCATGGTGTTGAACGCCGTGTCGTAGGCGGCCAGGCTCTCGGCCTTCACGTCGTCGACCAGCTTGTTGTTGTAGGCGATGTGGTCATCCATGCTTTTCTTGGCGGCGGCGGCCGTGATGGCCAGCGGCGTGCCGGCCAACAAGGTGGCGCGCACGCCATCCATGTCGCCCGCGTAGGCGGCGGCAAAGAATGGCACCAGCGCGCGGCGGTAGGCTTCCATGGCGGCCTGGTCGGCGTCGAGCATCTTGCTGTCTGTCGCGTCGTACAGGCGCTCGGCGCGGTAGGTGGCGATGACCTTGTCGAAATTCGTGTTGGCGTCGGCCACGGCCTTGTCCAGTGCCGTCTTGTCGGCCAGGTTAGAGAACACGGACAGGCGGTAGCCGGCCAGACGCGAATCGGCCAGGAAACCCTTGGCCGCATTCAAGCCCTGGATGCTGGGGATGATGCGGTTTTGCACGGTGTCAAAACGCTCCTGGGCGCGCTGCAGCTGGATGGCGCCGCCGGCGCCCAGCAATAGCAGGGCCAGCAAAGCGATGGTAAGGGTCAGAATTAATTGCTTGGTGATATTCATGGTGTGTCACAGTAAAAAGTGTGGCCTGGCAAGGCCAGGCGGGATATGAGCTGCCGATCAGGTGGCCGGGATCGCTTGCCAGCGGTACTAGGCCGCCAGCGGTGCGGCGTCAGGCGTGCGGCGCAGCAAGTCGCCATGCTGGCGGCAAAACGCCAGGCCCGCCTTGTGGCCCACGTCGAACAGCAGCTGCATGTTCGAGCTCGACCAGTCCAGGGTGTCGGGCCAGTGCTGCTCCGGGATGCCGCCCATCAGGTCGAGCTTGAGCAAGCGCCGCTTGGGCAGGCCCGTGCGCGCATCCGTGTTGTGCTCGAGTTCGAACAAGCGCAGCTCGCTCTTGGAAATTTTCACCAGCGGCGTGATGATGGAGCGCACCCAGGCGTCGTACAGGTTGCGCGGCTTGCGCAGCAAGCGCTCGTCGCCGAGAATGTCGAGGATGACCAGGGTGTCGGCGTCATGGTGCTCGCCCTTGCCTTCGATAAACGGGTCGAAATTGAGCGTATCGAGCGCCGCGCCTTCGATGTAATCGTCGCCCGCGATGGTCGTCGGTGCATACAGAAACGGAAACGACAGCGCGGCGCGCACGTGAATCGGCTCGATCTCGTGCTTGCCCCAGATTTGCATGCGGTGCTCGCTGAGGTTGTAGGCATTGATGTAGAAATCGGGGCGCATGCGCGCCACGCCCGAAAAATCCACGGCTTTTTCCAGGAAGGGCAAGTGCGCGCACAGGCCCAGGCTTTTCGCCGACAGGTCCGATGGCGACAGCGACGACACCATCAATTTCCCCCAGTCCGACCAAGCTGTGGGCACGCCCGCAAACGTTTGCTGGAACGCCTGAAAAAAAGGATTGTTGGCTGGCGGCTGGAAGGCGTCGCGGAACGTGCTCGCCTGCATGCCCGGCTTCTGGAAGACCTTGTAGTTGATCGGAATCATCTTGTAGATGCTGTCGGCCACGCCCGTGTCGGCCCAGCTTTGCAAGGCCTGGCGCGGCGTGGCTTCATGCGGCGTCGTGTAAAGCAAACCCATCAACACACCGGCGCCCGAGGCGGAAATGACGTCGAACTCGATGCCTTCGTCGAGGAACGCGGCCAGGGCGCCGGCGATCAAGGTGGAATTTGGTGCGCCGCCCCCCAGCAGCAGACCCGTTTTGCGGGCCGGTTTCGCTGGCGCGGCTGGCGCCGGATCCGGCGGCGTCGTCGTGACTGTCTTCATGCACACTCCCTGAACGGAATGGGGTAATTACCCCTAATTGTTGGTTACTACACGCTTATGGCGCCTCATCATGCACTTATTTCCACAACCATGAAGTTGATGCAATGTTGTGGAAACAGATATTAAATTAACATAAATAAATTCCTTATGGCAATTTAGTTAACGCATGATGGGTATTCAGAAAGGACATAAGGTGACGGCACGCGGCGTAGCGTGGTGCATTGCAACAAATAAATGTTCCGCAATGCTAGGAAAAATCTCTGTAGGGTAGGAATATTCCTCAACCAGCCGCCATGGCGGCTGTCAGAGCATTCAGGGGATGGAAGGTGCCGAGGAGAAATGCAGGTGGGTACACAAATGGTCAACAAAAACACGAATCTTGGGCGACAGGTGGCGGCTTGACGGCCACAGCACCCAGAACTTGCTCGAGTACAGCAAGTACTCGGCCAGCACGGCTTGCAGCTCACCCCGTCCGATGGCGTCGCGCACGATAAAGTCAGGCAAATAAGCAAGGCCCACGCCTTGCGTGGCGGCGCCGATCAAGGCTTCGATATTGTTGCAAGTCAAGGCGGTCGGCAAGCGCAACTCGCCGCCATTGTCGCCCCCGGCGCGCTGCAACGCCCATTCCTGCAGCTTGCCCGTGGTGGGGAATTTATAGCGCACGCAAGCGTGCCCTTCCAGCGCGCGCGGCGTGGCCGGCACGCCATGGCGGCCGAAATACGCGGGCGAACCGACGATGGCAAAGGCAAACGGCCCCAGTTCGCGCGCCATCAGCCGCGAATCGGTGAGCGTACCGCTGCGCACGGCCACGTCGACGCCTTCGGCCACCACGTCGACCAGGCGGTCATTGAAATCAAGGTCGAGCTCAATCTCCGGATACAGCCGTGTAAAGTCCGCCAGCAGGGGCAGGATGATGCGGTAGCCGATCACGGGCAGGCTGACCTTGAGCTTGCCGCGCGGCGCCTCGGCCAGGTGCGATAGTTCCGCCTCGGCATCACCGAGGTCGGCCAGGATGCGCTGGCAGCGCTCGTAAAACAGCGCGCCCTCGTTGCTCAGGCTGATGCGCCGCGTGCTGCGGTTGAGCAAGCGCACCCCCAGCTTTTCTTCCAGCCGCGCCACGCTCTTGCCCACGGCCGAAGCCGACACGCCGAGCAGCCGACCGGCCGCCACATAACTGGAAGTTTCCGCCGCGCGCACGAAGGCGGCAATGCCGTTCAGATTATCCATGCCGTCTCGCCATCTTGATTAAGGAATATTTGTCCTCTATGAGTGGATTTTCAGCCACTTTTTCATGGATTGCGTCCATATTATCATCAGATTCCCTCTTTCAGGAATCATCCCTATGGATACGAATCTTTCCGCGCAAGCCCCGGAACCAGCGGCAGCACGCCGCACGCTGGTGCTGGCCGCCGTCAGCCTGGCTGCGCTATGCATGCCGCTCAGTTTTACGGGACCGGCCATCGCCATTCCCGCCATCGCCGCCGACCTGCACGGCACGCCGCTGGCGCTGGCGTGGATCACGAATGCCTTCATGCTCAGCTTTGGCGGCTGCCTGATGGTGGCCGGCGCGCTGGCCGACCGCTATGGCCGCAAGCGCCTATTCTTGCTGGGCATGGCCGTGTTTTCCGCCGCCGCGCTGGCGCTGGCGGCCGCGCCCGGCATTGTGTGGCTCGACGTGCTGCGCGCCGTCCAGGGCCTGGGTTGCGCCATGGCACTGTCGAGCGGACTGGCGGCCCTGGCGCAGGAATTCGACGGCGCTGCCCGCGCGCGCGCCTTCAGCCTGATCGGCACGGCCTTCGGCGTGGGCCTGGCCTTCGGCCCCTTCCTGGCTGGCACCTTGATCACGCACACGGGCTGGCGCGCCATTTTTATCGCTACGGCCGCGGCCGGCCTGGCCGCCCTGCTGGCCGCCGCGCGCGCCATGCGCGAATCGCGCGACCCGCAAGCGCAAGGCGTCGACTGGCCCGGCGCCCTGACGTTTACCGGTGCGCTGTCCCTGTTTACCTATGGCTTGCTGCAGGCGCCTGACAGTGGCTGGGGCAGTGCCGCCAGCCTGGCGCTGCTCGGTGGCGCGGCCTTGCTGCTGGCCGTTTTCATCCGCGTGGAGCGGCGCGCGGCGCGGCCCATGCTGGACTTGCCCCTGTTCCGCCTGCCCGCCTTTGCCGGCGTGCAACTGCTGGCCGCCGCGCCCGCGTTTTCCTTCGTCGTGCTGCTGGTGCTGCTGCCGGCCCGCTTCATCGGCATCGAAGGCTACAGTGCGCTGGAGGCGGGACGCATGATGATCGCCCTGTCCGCGCCCATGCTGGTGCTGCCGGTACTGGCCGGCATGGCGGCGCAACGCATCGCCGCCGCGCACATTTGCGCCAGCGGCCTGCTGCTGGCGGCGGGCGGCTTGCTGTGGCTATCGACCTGCGCGCCGGGCCAGCCGCCCGCCACCTTGATCGGGCCGTTGCTGCTGATCGGCTGCGGCATCAGCCTGCCGTGGGGTTTGATGGATGGCCTGGCCATCAGCGTCGTCCCCGTCGAGCGGGCCGGCATGGCGGCCGGCATCTTCAATACGACGCGCGTGGCGGGCGAAGGCCTGGCGCTGGCCATCGTCAGCGCGCTGCTGGGCACGTTCACCGTCGCGGCGCTGGGCGGTGCCGGCGTCGGCGCGCACGAGGCGGCGTACGCCGGCCCCTTCCTGGCGCTGGGCGAGCTGCGCCATACAGCTACCCTGTTGCCGCAGGCCGGCGCCGGCGAACTGGCGCAAGCGTACGGCACGGCCTTCCGCCATTTGCTGTATGTGCTGGCCAGCATCACGACGGCGTCGGCACTGCTGATCCTGACATTCCTGCGTCATCCGGCCGGTGCTACCGAACCTATTGCCACCGCGCCCGCCAGCAAGACGACAAACTGAGCCGCTAGCTTCGCCCCTGCAAGACCGGGCGGCAAACGTGCCGCCCTTCCTCCCCTGATGTTTCTCCGCAACACCTCAAAAGTTTCAAGGAATAAAACTAGTTTACTGATCAAAGCGCTTTGAACTATACTCAAAGCGCTTTGAAACATAACTAAAGCGCTTTGGTTGTGCGAAGTTATGCGCACCGATCCCACACCTATAAAAACACTGGAGACGCAATGAACAAACATTTCTTGAAAACTTTGCCTGCCGCCGTGGCGTTGGCCTTGAGCGCTTCGGCCGCCCAGGCCGCCCTGCCGATCGATTTCGGCGGCTACATCCGCTCGGGCTTCGGCACCAGCAGCGAAGGCGGCAAGGAAGCGTGTTTCGGCCTGGCCGGCGCCTCGTCCAAGTATCGCCTGGGCAATGAGTGCGAAACCTACGGCGAGCTGAAATTCGGCGGCGAAGCCTTCAAGGCGGCCAACGGCACCACTTTCCGCATCAATACCCTGGTGGCCTTCTCCGTCAACCAGAACCAGGACTGGGAACAATCGGACCCGTCGTGGCGCGAAATGAACGTCGTCGCCGACAAGATCGGCACGGGCGCCTTCGCCGAAGCGCGCGCCTGGGTCGGCAAGCGCTACTACGACCGCCAGGACGTGCACATCACCGATTACTACTTCTGGAATAACAGCGGCCCTGGCGCCGGCCTGGAAAACATCGACCTGGGCGCCGCCAAGCTGGCCTACGCCATCGTGCGCACGGCCGACGACGGCGACAGCAATCGCATGGGCCTGTCCCACGACCTGCGCTTCTCCGGCATCAAGGTCAACCCGGACGGCGAACTGACCCTGGGCTTGCAATTCAACCAGAAACGCAACGCGCAAGGCGCGGCCCCCATCGCCAGCGGCCACTTGCTGACCATCATGCATACGCAAGGCAATCTGCTGGGCGGCTTCAACAAAGTGGCATTGCAGTACGGCAAAGGCAGCGCCGCCAACACGGGCGGCTTCAGCCTGGGCGCCGGCAAGGATGACAAGGTCGTGCGTCTGACGGAACAGATCATGATCCAGCCCAAAGGCGCCTGGTCGGGCATGGGCACCTTCGTCTATGAAGACAAGGAAACGGCAGGCGTGAGCAGCAAGTGGACGTCGATCGGCGCGCGCCCCGTCTACCACTTCACGGACAACTACAGCCTGGCCGTGGAACTGGGCCACGACATCGTCAAGCCGGAAGGCGGCGAAAGCCGCAACCTGACCAAGCTGACCTTCGCGCCGCAACTGTCGGCCGGCAACAGCTTCTGGTCGCGCCCCGTGCTGCGCGCCTTCTACACCTACGCCAAATGGAACAAGGCAGCCCAGTCGGCCGCGGCCGCGGAATCGGCGCTGTCGTCGACGGGCGTGTTTGGTGGCAAGACCAACGGCAGCTCGGTTGGTTTCCAGGTCGAGTCGTGGTGGTAAGAGCATCTGAAAAACGTCCATGGCGGCGTTGCACGGTCTTGCCGTACTAGCGTACTGTCTGCGACCGTGCGCCTTGCCCTGAACGTTTTATCAGACGCTCTTTATTAATCAGAGGCATCCAACACTGGCTGATGCCGCAAGGCGCCAGCCACTGGCAGCAGCACCGCCCGCCTTCCTGGGGGCATGCTTTAACCGGACCCACCATTTCGCCGCTGCACGCGATGGCCGGCAGCTTCAATGTAGTGATTCAGCAGTATCCTCTTTTAGCGCGGGCGCCCCTGGGTTTGCCCGCGTATTTTTTTGCGCGCCGCCGCCGCTTGCCATACCCCTGATCAATCCGGCATTTATCAGATAAACTACCCTTTATCGCGCCGCAACGCTCCCGACCCACCCTGGATAGACCCCGACTGCAGCATCCATGAACCTCAAAAATCTCGCCAAAACGCTAGGAATATCCGAAACCACCGTCAGCCGCGCCTTGAACGGCTATCCTGAAGTAAGCGAACGCACTCGCGAGCGGGTGCTGGCCGCCGCGCAGGCGGCTGGCTACCGTCCCAATCCCATGGCGCGCAGTCTGGCCGTCGGGCGCACGAATATCGTCGGCATCATCTACCCGCTGATGCCGAACGACCTGGCCGACCCCATGTTCATCGAGATCGTCGGCGGCATGTCGGAAGCGCTGGAAGCGCAGCAGATGGACATGATGATCGCGCCCGCTTCCGCCACCAATGAATTCCACACGTATGAACGCATGGTCAAGGGCCGCCGCATCGATGGCCTGATCGTCGGCCGTACAAAGCCGTTCGACGAGCGCATCGCCTACCTGGCGCAACAGGGCATGCCGTTTGTCGCGCACGGCCGCACGCAGCTGAACCAGCCGCACGCGTGGTTCGACTATGACAACGAGGCCGGCATGCGCCTGGCCGTCGAGCGCCTGGCGCAGCTGGGCCACCAGCGCATTGGCCTCATCAGCGCCACGCCGGACCTGAACTTCGTGCGCCAGCGCGTCGACAGTTTCCAGCACGCCATGCAGGCGGGCGGACTGCCCGTCGACCCGGACAACCTGGTCGACAACGCCCATGACCGCCGCGCCGGCTACCAGGCCATGCAGCGCCTGCTGGCCCGCTCGCCCCGTCCCACTGCCGTCATCGTCGACAATCACATGTCGGGCGTGGGCGCCGTGCGCGCCCTGCTCGACGCGGGCATCGCCATCGGCAGCGAGATGTCGCTGATTGTCTGGGGCGTGATGGAAGATTCCCTGGCCGGCCACAACGTCACCACCGTCGTCCAGCCCGACCCGCGCGGCGCCGGTGCGAAGATGATCCATATGCTGCTGGCCCTGATGGACGGCACGCCCGTCACCGACCTGCAGGAACTGTGGCCGTGCGAACTGTTGCCGGGGGAGTCGGCGGGACCGGTAATACGCGCCTGATTTACCCCTAGAGCAAACTACTGGGGTCGGACCCTCAGGGTCCGACCCCAGCCTCCGCTTGGGGTTTCGTAAAACGCCCTCTTCCGCTCTGTTTTGCCCTCCTGAATCACCCTCATAAAAAAATCGTATGTCTGGCGCGTGTATCGCTTTACTTTTCAAAGCGCTTTGAACTATACTCATTTCATACCCAAAGCGCTTTGAATTTTAAAATAAGACGTTCGCCTACCAACCAGCAGCGCCGCCCTGATAGCCAAGGCTACAGGCAACTTTTAAGAAATCATTCATGCCGACCATCCAGAACAATCTCGCCCACCTGCCCGCCGACTGGTGGCGCAGCGCCGTCATCTACCAAGTGTATCCACGCAGCTTCCTCGACAGCAATGGCGACGGCATCGGCGACTTGCCCGGCATTACCTCCAAGCTCGCATACATCGCCGCCCTGGGCGCCGACATCGTGTGGATCTCGCCCTTCTTCACGTCGCCGATGAAAGACTTCGGCTATGACGTGGCCGATTTCTGCGACGTCGATCCCATGTTTGGTACTTTGGCCGACTTCGACCGCCTGGTGGCACGCGCCCATGAACTGGGCTTGAAAGTAATGATCGACCAGGTGCTGTCGCACTCGTCCGACGTCCACCCATGGTTCGTGGAAAGCCGCTCCAGCCGCGACAATCCCAAGGCCGACTGGTATGTCTGGGCCGACCAGAAACCGGACGGCACGGCGCCGAACAACTGGCTGTCCGTGTTCGGCGGTTCGGCCTGGCAATGGGAGCCGCGCCGCGGCCAGTATTACCTGCATGATTTCCTCGTCAGCCAGCCCGACCTGAACTTCCACAATCCGGCCGTGCAGCAAGCGCAGCTGGACAATCTGCGTTTCTGGCTGGAACGCGGCGTCGACGGTTTCCGCTTCGATTCCTGCAACTTCCCGTATCACGATCAATTGCTGCGCGACAATCCGCCAGCCGCGCAACGCGATGCCAGCAGCGTATCGGCCATCAACCCGTATGGCATGCAAGCGCACGTGTACGACAAGACGCAGCCGGAAAACATCGCCTACCTGCAACGCGTGCGCGCCGTGCTCGATGAATACCAGGCCATTTCCATCGGCGAAGTGGGCGACGACAATGCGCTGGCCACCATGGCCGCCTACACGGGCGCCGACAAGCTGCACATGGCCTACAGCTTCAACTTGCTGACGGCGGAGTTTTCCGCCGCGCACATCCGCAAGCAAGTGGAAGAGTTCGAAGCGCAAGTGGCCGACGGCTGGGCTTCCTGGTCCGTGGGTAACCACGATAGCGTGCGCGTCATGACGCGCTGGGGCGGCGAAAACCCGTCGCCGTCGCTGGCCAAGGTCGTGCTGGCCGTGCAGGCCGCGCTGAAAGGCACGCCGTGCCTGTACCAGGGCGACGAGCTGGCTCTGACGGAAGCGGACATTCCTTTCGAGGCGCTGCAAGACCCGTACGGCATCCCGTTCTGGCCCCAGTTCAAGGGCCGCGACGGCTGCCGCACGCCAATGCCATGGGTATCTGACGCGCCGCACGGCGGCTTCAGTTCGGCAAAACCATGGCTGCCCGTGCCGCCGGAACACCTGGCGCGCGCCGCTGACGTCGAAGAACACGATAGCGGCTCGGCGCTGCGCTTTGCGCAGAACATCCTCGCCTGGCGCCGCACCCTGCCGCAATTGCTGCGCGGCGACATCAGTTTCTTCGATGCACCGGAACCCGTGCTGGCCCTGCGCCGCGACCTGCCCGGCCAACCATCGGTCCTGGCTGCCTTCAACCTGGGCACGCAAGCCGTCACCTTCGCCTGGCCAGACGCGGCGCCGGCGGCCGACCTGGCCGGTCACGGCTTGCCAGGTAATAAAAATGGCCAGCAGATCACCCTGCCCGCGCATGGCGGCTGGTTCGGCACCCTGGCGTAAATCGCAGGCTTTGGCGGCCATGCCGCCAATTACAATAACGAGCCCCGCGCATCAGCGGGGCCAAATTGAGATGATGAGGACGACATGGCTGGACTGAAATTAGCAGGGCTGAAAAAGGCATATGGCGACGTGCAAACCCTGCACGGCATCGACCTGGAGATCGCGGACGGCGAATTCATGGTCTTCGTGGGCCCGTCGGGTTGCGGCAAATCCACCTTGCTGCGCAGCATCTGCGGCCTGGAAGAAATCAGCGGCGGCGACTTGTATATCGGCAAGACCCGCATGAACGACGTGCCGCCCGCCAAGCGCGGCATCGCCATGGTCTTCCAGAGCTACGCCCTGTACCCGCACATGAGCGTGGCGCAAAACATGGCCTTCGGCCTGAAACTGGCCGGCATGAACAAGGTGCAGATCGCCGACGCCGTGCAGCGCGCCGCGCAAATCCTGCGCATCGAACCTTTGCTGGAACGCAAACCAAAAGACTTGTCGGGCGGCCAGCGCCAGCGCGTGGCCATCGGCCGCGCCATCGTGCGCAAACCCGACGTTTTCCTGTTCGACGAACCGCTGTCGAACCTCGACGCATCGCTGCGCGTGCAGATGCGCATCGAACTGGCGAACTTGCACCGCGAATTGCGCTCGACCATGATTTACGTCACGCATGACCAAGTCGAAGCGATGACCCTGGCCGACCGCATCGTCGTGCTCAACGCGGGCCGCATCGAGCAAGTGGGCGCACCGCTGGAGCTGTACCACCACCCGGCCAACCTGTTCGTGGCAGGCTTCCTCGGTTCGCCGCGCATGAACTTCCTCAAAGGCAAGATCCACAGCTATGCCGACGGCGTGGCCACCATCGCCACCAACGCGGGCGGCATGCTGCAGGCCGTGTTGACGCAGCCATTGGCCAGCGGTACCCCCGTCACCGTCGGCGCGCGTCCCGAGCACGTGCAAGCGTGCGCGCCCGGCGCCACAGCCGCTCTCACGGCCACCGTGCAGGCGGTGGAAAAACTGGGCGACATCAGCTATCTGTATGTGCAGGTAGCGGGCGGCGACGAGCCGCTGGTGGTGCGCGCCGATGCGGAAACGGACTGGGCCATTGGCCAGTCCGTGGCGCTGCAAGTGGCGCCGGCCCGCGTCCACGTGTTCGACGAGCATGGCCAGACCCGTACCTGACACCCGGCTTTAAGGGCCAGGCGCTACAGGCGCCGCCTGGCCTGGTTGCATCGTTTCAGCCTTGATACTCAACATAAACTTAGCATAAAAAAAGACACTGGAGATTGACATGTCCTTCACGCACCCGAAACGCAGCTTCATCAAAACCACCCTGATCGCCGCCGCCCTGGCCGGCATCGGCAACCTGGCCGCCGTCAGCATGGCGCACGCGGCCGAAGCAGGCACCCTGCTGATCTGGATCAATGGCGACAAAGGCTACAAGGGTCTGGCCAAGGTCGGCGAAGAATTCACCAAGAAGACGGGCATCAAGGTCGTCGTCGAGCATCCGGAAGATGCGCCAAACAAATTCCAGCAGGCGGCCGCCGCCGGCAAGGGTCCGGACATCTGGATCTGGCCGCATGACCGCATCGGCACCTGGATCGACGCCGGCTTGCTGCAACCATTGACGCCAAGCAAGGAAGCGCGCGCCGCCATTCTGCCACTGGCCTGGAACGCCTTTACGGTGAGCGGCAAGACCTGGGGCTACCCGATCTCCATCGAAGCCGTCGCCCTCGTCTACAACAAGGACCTGGTGCCGACGCCGCCAAAAACCTTCGAGGAAATCGCCGCACTGGACAAGAAACTCTCCGCGCAAGGCAAGAAAGCCATCCTGTGGGATTACACGAACACCTATTTCACGTGGCCATTGCTGGGCGCGGGCGGCGGCTTCCCGTTTGAAGTCAAGTCCGACGGCCGCTACGATGCAGCCAAGACGGGTGTCAACAATGCCGGCTCGCAAGCGGGCGTGAATGCGCTGATGACCCTGATCAACAGCGGCGCCATGCCGAAGGGCGCCGGCTATGCCGAGATGGAAGCCGGCTTCAACCAGGGCAAGATCGCCATGATGATCAACGGCCCATGGTCGTGGGACAATGCGCGCAAGTCGAAGATCAACTTCGGCGTGGCAACGATCCCTACCGTGGCAGGCAAGACGGCCACCCCATTCGTGGGCGTGCTGGGCGCGATGATTTCGAAGGCCAGCCCGAACAAGGATCTGGCCACGGAATTCCTGGAAAACCAGATGCTGCAGCTCAATGGCCTGAAAACCATCAACGCCGACGTCCCGCTGGGCACGCCAGCAAACAAGGTGCTGTTCGCGGAATTGAAGGCCAATCCGAACATCCAGGCAACGATGGAAAGCGCGCAAGCTGGCCGTCCAATGCCGAACAACCCGGAAATGGGCCGCTTCTGGTCGTCGATGCAATCGGCGCTGGAAAACATCACGCAAGGCCGCCAGACGACCAAGGATGGCCTGGATGCGGCGGCGAAGCGGATTACGACCGCCAATTAAGCCATATTTTGTTTGAGCGTAGGTCGGATTAGCGTGTAGCGCGTAATCCGACATGTGCCGCCAACAATGTTGTCGGATTACGGCCCTTTGGGCCTAATCCGACCTACGTATCATTACAGGTATCCATCGTGCGCAAGTTTATCGGCCCTACGGTATTGACCATCAGCATGGCGCTGGGTCTGTATCTGCTCTTCCTGTTGTACATTTCCGGCCAGACCATGCTGGCCGCCGTTTTCCTCGGCTTGCTGACCCTGACGACGTTCGTCTTCACGTCGCCGCGCGCCTATGCCTACCGTTATCTGTTTCCCGGCATCACGGCGGTGATCGTCTTCGTGCTGCTGCCGATGGTGTACACGGTGTCGATCGGCTTTACCAATTTCAGTTCGCGTAACCTGCTCACCTATGAACGGGCCACGCAATATTTGCTGGACGAAACGCAGCGGGTGGAAAGCGCCGGCTATGCCATGACCGTGCATGCCGACAACAAGGAATACCGTTTGCGCCTGGAAAGCCCGGACACGGGCGAAGTGCTGCTGACGCAGCCGCTAGCCCTGAAGCGCGCCGTGCCCCTGAACGTGGAAGTGGCGCCGATCGATCCCGTGCAGGCGCCCGTGCTGGCCGCGCCGCTGGGCATCAAGGACATCATCGCCCTGCAAAAGGATATCAAGCTGCTCACCCTCGTGCTGCCGAACAAGATCGAGCTGCGCATGGTGGGCTTGCGCGAATTCGGCCCTGTCGCGCACGTCTACAAGCAATTGCCGGACAAGACCCTGAAGAAAATCGCCACGGGCGAACTGGTCACACCGAACTTCAAGACGGGCTTTTATGAAATGCCGGACGGCACGAAACTGGAACCAGGCTTCAAGGTCAATGTCGGCTTCGCCAACTTCGTGAAGATTTTCTCCGACGAAGCGTTCCGCGGCCCCTTCCTGCGTATTTTCGTGTGGACCATCGTTTTCGCCCTGATCAGCGTGGCCACCACGACAGGCCTGGGCATGGTGCTGGCCGTGCTCCTGAACTGGGATGCGCTGCGCTTCCGCGGCCTGTACCGTACCCTGCTGTTCCTGCCGTACGCCGTGCCGGGCTTCATTTCCATCCTGGTCTTCAAGGGCTTGTTCAATAATAACTTTGGCGAAATCAACCTCGTGCTCGACGCCCTGTTCGGCATCAAACCCGCCTGGTTCTCGGATACCACCCTGGCCAAGGCCATGATTTTGATCGTGAATACCTGGCTCGGCTACCCCTACATGATGGTGGTGTGCATGGGCTTGATCAAGGCGATTCCGTCGGATCTGTACGAAGCCTCGGCCTTGGCCGGCGCGGGACCGCTGACGAATTTCTTCAAGATCACCCTGCCCCTGATCATCAAGCCGCTCACGCCGCTGATGGTGGCCAGCCTGGGTTTCAATTTCAACAATTTCGTACTGATCAGCTTGCTGACGGGCGGGCGTCCCGATTTCCTCGACACAACCTTGCCGGCCGGCACGACGGACTTGCTCGTGTCCTATACCTACCGCATCGCGTTCGAGGATTCCGGCCAGAACTTTGGCCTGGCCGCCGCCATCTCGACCCTGATCTTCTTCCTCGTGGCCGCGATTTCGCTGGTCAACATGCGCCTGACGCGCATGAACAAAGCATAAAGGACAGCATATGGCTATCGTTGTCGACCGTTCCAACCGCTGGCGCATCCTGGCGGCCCACGTCGCCGTGATCGCGCTGATCGCGCTGGTGATGTTCCCCTTCCTGATGATCTTGTCGATCTCGCTGCGGCCCGGCAACTTCGCCTCGGGCAGTTTGATCCCGCCCGAGATCAGCTTCGAGCACTGGCGTTTGGCGCTGGGCATGTCCTACCAGGCGCCCAACGGCGCCCTCGTCGAGCCGGATTTCCCCGTGCTGCTGTGGCTGTGGAATTCCATCAAGGTGGCCAGCATGAGCGCCACCGTCACCGTACTGCTGTCGACCACCTGCGCGTATGCGTTCGCGCGCATGCAGTTCCGCTTCAAATCGCAAACCCTGTCCGCGCTGATGCTGCTGCAGATGTTCCCCGCCGTGCTGGCCCTGGTGGCCATCTACGCCATCTTCGACGTGCTGGGCAGCTACGTGCCATGGCTGGGCATCGACCACCACGGCAGCCTGGTGCTGGCCTACACGGGCGGCATCGCCCTGCATATCTGGACCATCAAGGGCTACTATCAAACCATCCCCATCGAAATCGAGGAAGCGGCCAAGGTCGACGGCGCCACGCAGTGGCAGGCCTTCATCTACGTGCTGCTGCCGATGACGGTGCCCATCCTGATGGTGGTGTTCCTGCTGTCGTTCATTGGCGCCATCATCGAATACCCGATCGCCTCCGTGCTGCTGCATGAACAGAACAACCTGACCCTGGCCGTCGGCTCCAAGCTGTTCCTGTACGAGCAAAAATACCTGTGGGGCGACTTCGCCGCGGCAGCCATCTTGTCCGGCCTGCCCATCACGGCCGTGTTCCTGCTGGCGCAAAAATGGATGATCTCCGGCCTGACGGCTGGCGGCGTGAAGGGCTGACCATGCGGCGCGCCCTGACTACGCTGGCCGCCCTGTTACTCAGCGCTTCGGCGCAGGCAGGGAGCTTTGCGGACAACCCCATCGTCTACTTCGCCGTGACGGACCGTTTCGCCAACGGCAATCCCGGCAACGACCACAGTTATGGCCGCGCCGCCGACCCGGCTGGCGGCGATGTCGGCAGCTTTCACGGCGGCGACATCGCCGGCATCACGCAGCAGCTGAAAGCCGGCTATTTCAAGGAACTGGGCGTCAACGCCCTGTGGATCACGGCGCCGTACGAGCAGATACACGGCTGGGTGGTGGGCGGCAAGCAGCAATTCCAGCACTACGCCTACCACGGCTACTGGGCGCTCGACTACACGACGATGGACGCCAACATGGGCACGCGCGACGAATTGCGCGAGATGATCGACATCGCCCACGCGCAAGGCATCCGCGTCCTGTTCGACGTGGTGCTCAATCACCCCGGCTACGCGGACTTGCGCACCCTGGCTGAATACAAGGTGCCCGTGCTGTGGCCCGGCCACGAAAAAGCCGTGCTGCGCGATTATCACAGCTTCATCGACTACAACAACTTCGCATTCGCGCAGTGGTGGGGTCCGGACTGGGTACGCGCGGGCTTGCCCGGCTACCCGGACGGCGGCAAGGACGATTTCACGATGCAGCTGGCCTACCTGCCCGACTTCCGCACGGAAAGCGGCAAGGCCGTGGGCTTGCCGCCCATCCTGCAACACAAAGCCGACACACGCGCCGTGGCCCTGCCCGACACCACCGTGCGCGGCTACCTGGTGCAGTGGCTGGCCGACTGGGTGCGCGAATTCGGCGTCGACGGTTTCAGGGCCGACACCGTCAAGCACGTGGAGCCAGCCAGCTGGCTGGCCCTGCGCGCGGCAGCCACCGACGCATTAAAAGACTGGAAAACGCGTCATCCAGAACAGAAAATCGACGACGCACCGTTCTGGATGACGGGCGAAGCGTGGGGCCATGGCCCCGAGGGCAGCAGCTGGCATGACGCTGGCTTCGACTCGATGATCAATTTCGAGTTCCAACATCGCGCCGGCGGCGGCTGGAAAAGCATCGATGGCGTGTACCGCCAGTACGCGGGCTTGCTGAATAAGAGCCCCCGCTACGACATCCTGTCGTATATCTCGTCGCACGACACCAGCCTGTTCCCGCGCGATCAATTGAAGCACGGCTTGTCCGCCCTGCTGCTGGCGCCGGGCGGCGTGCAGCTGTTCTATGGCGATGAAAGCGCGCGACAGCCTGGCGCGGCGCCCATCGGCGACGAACAGCAGGCGACCCGCTCCGACATGAACTGGAACACGCTCGATGCGGCCACCCTGGCCCATGCGCGCAAGCTGGGCCAGTTCCGGCTGCGCCACCCTGCCCTGGCGCGCGGAGAGCATCGCCTGATCGATGAAAAGCCGTATGCGTTCGCCCGCGTGATCGATGGTGACGCCGTCATCGCCGTGCCCGAGGCGCAAGGCGCGCTCGAACTCAAAGTGCACGGCGTGTTCGCCGATGGCGCCAGCCTGCGCGACGCCTATACAAACCAAACCTACATAGTCAAGGACGGCGCCGTCGCGGTACACGCGGCCGGCACCGTCCTGCTGGAGAAAGCTGCACCATGAGTACCTATGACATTTTAGTGGTCGGCGGCGCCGGCATCGACACCATCGTGCGCGTGCCCGACCTGCAATTGCCCGTCGCCGACTCCGTCCACGTGCCGCCCATCCGCGACTACGTGGCGCACACGGGCAATGGCGTGGCGCTCGGCTGCCATGCGCTGGGCTTGCGCTGCAAGTTCATCGACTTCATCGGCGACGACGCGCAAGGCGCAGCCATCCTGCAGCGCTATAAAGATGCCAAGCTCGATTTCTCGCACATCGTCGAACCCTCGGGCACGCGGCGCAGCGTCAACCTGGTCGACCCGCAAGGGCGCCGGCTGTCGTTGTACGACGGCCGTCACCCGGAAGACGTGCGCATGCCGGCCGCCTTCTATCTATCCTACCTGGGTCCGGCGCGCCACGCGCACTTTTCCATCATGGGCTGGGTGGCCGAACTGTTCGACGATGCGCTGGTGTGCGGCACGACGGTGTCGACCGATTTGCACGACTGGGATGGCCTCAACCCGCACCACAAGGTCTTTGCGCTGCGCGCCGACCTGGTGTTTCTCAGCACGGCGGCACTGGGCGAGCGCCGGGACGACGTCATGCGCGCCATCATCTCGCAAGGCCGTGCGCAGGCAGTCATCGCCATGGCGGGCGCGCACGGCGCCTACCTGCTGGAACGGGGCGGCGCGTCCGTGCGCCACACTCCGACGGCAGGCTTGACGCTGCCCGTGGTGGACACGAATGGCGCCGGCGATTCCTTCGTGGCGGCGTTTTTGCAGGCCTGGCTCGATGGCGCGGGCATCGACGCGGCCATGCGCCGTGGCGCCATCGGCGGCGCGTTTGCCTGCGCGCAGAACGGCACGCATGAACGCTTCATCGGGCTGGCAGAGCTGAATGACTTATATCAAGACCACACTAGCTTATGACTTAATATTCTATCAAGCGTAGCATCGAGCTAAGGTGCGCATGGCACAATGGCTGCGGATTTCACCACACAGACTATTGAAACCGGAGACCACATGAGAATCGAAACCCTGGCCGTGCACGCCGGCTATACCCCCGACCCGACCACCAAGGCCGCCGCCGTCCCCATTTACCAGACAGTGGCCTACGCCTTCGACAATGCCCAGCATGGCGCCGACCTGTTCGATCTGAAGGTCGCCGGCAATATCTACACGCGCATCATGAACCCCACGCAGCACGTGCTGGAAAAGCGCGTCGCGGCGCTGGAAGGCGGCGTGGCCGCGCTGGCCGTGGCCTCGGGCATGGCGGCCATCACCTACGCGATCCAGACGATTGCCGAAGCGGGCGACAATTTCATCTCCGCCAGCCAGCTGTATGGCGGCACCTACAACCTGTTTGCCCACACCCTGCCCCAGATCGGCATCGAAGTGCGCTTCGCCGACGCGCGCCAGCCGGAAACCTTCGCCGCCCTGATCGATGCGCGCACCAAGGCCATCTTCTGCGAATCGATCGGCAACCCGCTGGGCAATGTCACCGATGTAGCCAAACTGGCCGAGATCGCGCATGCGCACGGCATCCCGCTGATCGTCGATAACACGGTGCCCAGCCCCTATCTGTTCCGCCCCATCGAGCACGGCGCCGACATCGTCGTCCACTCGCTGACCAAATACCTGGGCGGCCACGGCACCACCGTGGGCGGCGCCATCGTCGACAGCGGCAAATTCCCCTGGTTTGATCACAAGGAGCGCTTCAAGCGTCTGAACGAACCGGATGTGTCGTATCACGGCGTGGTCTACACGGAAGCGTTCGGCCCCGCCGCCTTCATCGGCCGCGCGCGCGTCGTCCCGCTGCGTAATATGGGCGCGGCGATTTCGCCCCTCTCCGCCTTCCAGCTGATCCAGGGCATCGAGACGCTGGCCCTGCGCATGGACCGCATTTGCGACAACACGCTGGCCCTGGCCAGGCACCTGAAACAGCATCCGAAAGTCGCATGGGTCAATTACGCGGGCCTGGAAGACCACCCGGACCATGCGCTGGTGAAGAAATACATGAATGGCCGCGCCTCGGGCATTTTATCGTTCGGCCTGAAACTGGCGGCTGGTGAGGATCCACGCGCGGCCGGCGCCCGCGTGCTCGACGCCCTGCAACTGTTCACGCGCCTGGTCAACATCGGCGACGCCAAGTCGCTGGCCACGCACCCAGCCTCGACCACGCACCGCCAGCTCAATCCCGAAGAACTGGCGAAGGCAGGCGTGTCGGAAGACATGCTGCGCCTGTCCGTCGGCATCGAGCATATCGACGACTTGCGCGAAGACCTGGAGCAAGCCTTGAACGCGGCCTGAGTAGGCAGCAACTCAAGCAGCAATTCAAGTAGCAATCAGGCTGACACCAGGCGGCCAGCCTGTCCCGGCACATGCATGCCGCCCCTGCCGGGACGGGCGCAGCGCTCTCTGGAGCCGGTGCCTGCACGAGCCGATGCCTGCCTTCGGCTTGGCCGCGGACAGTACGTTCAGCGATAGAATCTTTCCTTCAAGGCAATATCCGGCTGCGCCACATTCGTGGCAAAAGTACCCGTCAAGAGAAAGGCAGCGCCCTGATTTTTCATCCCTGGGATGCGCCGGTGCGCCTGGTGCCCGGGAAAGTCAAACGAGGAATCCATTGATACAGATAAATATTGCTCAAATACATATTTTTCCGTTGTTTATTGGCAACATTATACAAACCGCATTCAGCCCGTAGTTGTATAGTTAACTTCGCCTTATGGAGAAGACCATCGACAGTCAATCCATGAGCCTGTTGGCAAAAACGAAGCAACAATGATTTCAGCAGCGTGTAGTTAACTGATACCGCGGGCTTGAATTTTGTTGTTTATTAAAGCAATCAACTATTTACTAGGGCTCGGAGAATATGATTTTTCAAGAAAAAAAGAGCGTTCATGCGGTGAAAATCGCACTGAGCGTCATGGCCGGAAGCATTTTCATCGTCAGTCAGGCGCAAGCGCAGCAAACCGACGCCGCCAACGATAAAATCCAGCGCGTCGTCGTTACCGGTTCCAATATTTCGCGCGTCGATATGGAAGGCCCTACGCCAATCGAGGTCGTCAAGCGTGCCGACATCGCCAAGTCCGGCGCCTCCACCGTGATCGAATTGTTAAGCAAACTGCCGTCGATTTCCGTCGCACTCGACGGCAACAGTAGTTCCACCTTCGCCTCCGGCGCCTCCTCGGCCGCCTTGCGTGGTCTCGACTCCAAGTACACGCTGATTTTGTTGAATGGCCGCCGCCTGGCCAACTACGGCTTCGCGATCGGCGCGGAGAATTCCTTCGTTGACTTGAACAGCCTGCCTTTGTCGGCCATCGAGTCGGTGGAAATCCTGCGTGATGGCGCTTCGGCCATTTATGGCTCCGACGCCGTCGCTGGCGTAATCAACTTCAAGACCCGCACCAACTACCAGGGCGTAGAAGGTACCGCCAACATCGGCGCCAACCAGAAGGGCGACGGCCAGACCGGCAACGTCAGCCTGACCTCAGGCTGGGGCGATCTGGAGCAAGATGGGCGCAACTTGCTGTTGACGCTGGACTTGTACCGCCGCAATCCGCTCGTTTCGAACAAGCATTCGAACCTGGCGGCGCACGATTTCCGCAAGTTCGGCGGCTCCGACAACCGCAGGACCAACGAGTACATGGGCTGGATCCGCAACCAGAGCAGTGGCGACAAGGGTTATGTGATCCCCGGTTGCCAGGGCACGGTGGGCGTCTCCAGCACTGGCGACAATGTCTGCTTCACCAATCCGGCTTCGAACCTGACGCCGAGGCAGGAACGCGCCGGTATTTCCACCATTTTCACGCAGCGCCTCAACAGCAGCGACGAATTGTTCGTGGAAGCCGCCTACACCCAGAACTCGTCTACCTTTATCGGAAATCCCCCCAACTTTAGCAGCGCCAACTACAGGACGGCCGGCTCGACCAACCCCGGTCTGGCGACGCTGCCGGACGGCAGCGATGGCAGCGTGAACGGCTTCATGCCTGGCGATCTGGTACAGGTTTTCCGCAGCGTCTACGAGGCAGGCAACCGGACCTCGAAGGTAACGAGCAAAACCGCACGCGTGGTCGGCGGCTGGCGCGGTACGCTGGGCAAATGGGATAGCGAAGGTGCAATCAGCCTGAACCAGAACAAGCTGAGCGACGACGCAGACAAGCAATCGCTGCTGGACAAGTCGACGGCGGCCTTGCAAGCTGGCTTGCTGGGCAAAGCGGGTGGCTACGATCCCTTTGTCCTGAATAATCCGGAAAGCGCCTACTTGCCTTTCTTGACAACAACTTCGCACCGCTCTACCTCCAAGCTGAGCAGTGCCGAATGGAAGATGAGCACGCCTGAATTGTTCTCGCTGGCCGGCGAACCCGTTGGCTTCGCCTGGGGCCTGCAGGGCAGCCACGAGTCGATCGACGACGTCGCCGATCCACAGATGACAGCGGGCAACATCGTCAACTTTGGCGCAACCAGCAGCAAGGCCAGCCGCACGGTGTATTCCATCTACGGCGAGTTGAACGTACCGATCGCCAAGCAAGTGGAAATGCAATTGGCGCTGCGCGGCGACCATTACAGCGATTTCGGTAATTCCTACAACCCGAAAGTGGCGCTCGCATGGCGTCCGAACCAGCAAGTGATGTTGCGCGGTTCGGCCACGACCTCGTTCAAGGCGCCGACCTTGCCGGAGATCGCCTCGACCACCACTGCCTACTCCACCGTGGCCGACTGGGCGCGTTGCGGACCCTTGGGTTACACGGGCGTGCAATGCTCCTACAGCCCCAAGGTTTACCTGTCCGGCAATCCTGATCTGAAGGCGGAAAAAGCGAAGAACTTCTCCCTGGGTATCGTCCTGCAGCCGATCAAGGACCTGTCGGCATCGCTGGATTGGTATAGCGTGCGTCAAAAGGACACGATCCAGACCCTGGATGCGCAATACGTGCTCGATCATGAAGATACGATCCCAGGCTTCGCCGCACTGATCGGCCGCGATCCGCGCAATCCCGCGCTGGAAGCGGCAAATCCCGGTTTGAACAAGGGCCGTATCAAGGACATGACACTGCCTTTCCAAAACGTTGGCAAGACGAATGTCGCAGGCCTGGATCTGGATGTGAAGTACTCATTCAAAGTGGGTGAATACGGCACCGTGAAACTGCGCGAGTCCAATAGCTACAATTTGAAGTACGAGCAAAGCATCGCGCCGGGCAGCGAGCCGACCGATCGCCTGGACGGCATTAACCATCCAAAATGGTCAAACACGCTGCGTATCGGCTTCGAGCGCAACGACAAGGAAGTGGCCCTGACCGCCCGTACCCGCTCCAGCACGAAAAATATTGACGATCCGACGAAACTGCAGGACGCCGCCATTACCAACAAGCGTATTGGCGCGTTCACGGCATGGGACATGAATGTCAACTTCAAGCCCGTCAAAGACCTGGATGTGAGTTTCGGCGTCAACAATATGTTCGATAAAGGTACCGTGTACGCGAACAGTGCGTATGTCGATACCTACGTCAATGCGATGAACGATATCGTCGGCCGTTATATTTACTTGAACGCACGCTACAAGTTTAAATAATCGCTGATTGCACATGGCAGTCCCCGGACTGCCATCGCCGACAATCCTCGCCTGCGGGCGAATGCCGTTCAGTCTAGACTGGACGGCATTTTTTTGGCTCTGTCATCGATAAATAGGGGATCTGCCTGAATCTTTCCTTGGCTGTGCTGTCTGACTCTGCATACCCACCATGCAGGAGCCGATCATGCAGCCAGTCGAATGGATACGCTTTATCGCGCAGTTTGCGCAGTTGAACCGACGCCAGCGGCAGGCAGGAATAGCCTTGCTGTGTGGCAATGGGCCACACGATGTGACCGTCACGCTGCTTGAAAACGCTACGCAAGCACGCCTGGGCTGTCCCGCCTGCCAATCGTGTCACCTGCACCGGCATGGCCATGCGCACGGCCTGCAGCGCTACCGCTGTGTATCCTGTGGGCGCACATTCAATGCCTTGACGGGCACGCCGCTGGCGCACTTGCGCCATAAATCGCTGTGGCTCGACTATGCGGATTGCCTGCTTGATTCCAGGTCGGTACGCCAGGCCGCTCAGCAGTTGGGACTGCACCGCAACACCACGTTTCGCTGGCGACACCGTTTTCTCAGCGTAGCAAAGACAGACCGGCCGCATTGTCTGCATGGCATTGCCGAGGCCGATGAACTCTACGTGCTGGAATCAGAAAAGGGATCCAGGCAGATGACGCGTCCGGCGCGCCGCCGTGGCGGCCATGCCCATCAGCGCGGCATTTCCAATGAACAGGTTTGCATCCTGGTGGCGCGCGACCGTACGGGCCAGACCCTCGATTTCGTCACGGGCAAAGGGGCGTTGACGAAGGCACAGCTGCATCATTCGCTGCTACCCGTTATCGACAAGGACGTGCTGCTGGTGACCGACGGTCATGCCGCCTATCTGGCTTTTGCGAGGGAAGCGGGCATCAGCCACCAAGCAGTCAACTTGCGCGCTGGCATCCGTGTGCGAGGAGCCGCCCACGTGCAGAACGTCAATGCCTATCACAGCCGCTTGCGCGAATGGCTACGGCCCTTTCACGGCGTGGCGACGCGCTACCTGCCGAACTACCTGGGCTGGCGCTGGATACTCGACGCCAGGCGCATCCGTTCATCGGAAACGTTATTGAAAGCAACGTTGGGCGCATTCCCACACTTGTCGGTGACATAGCCTTTTTTTTGCCGCGGCGCAGCAACATCCGACATCACCGCGGACGCCAGCAACGTTGCCGGATTACGGCCGTTCGGACCTAATCCACTCCGCGCACGAGCAACCGCGCCACCTGCCCGACCCTGTCATCCACCGAACCTGACACATCGACAAAAGCGATCCCGCGCCGCGCCAGTTCGGCTTGGTACCACGCATGCTGGCGCGCGCGGAAATCCTCGTCGCGGCGCGTGCCGTCCTGGATAAACGGGAAGTCGGGGGCGCACAGCAGCACCAGGTCGTAGCCGTGTTCGGCCAGCTGCGCCAGTTCCTGCTCGGCCTTGCCGAACATCTCGACGCAGTAGAAATACGTGGTCATGGGCGAGGTGTCGCAAAACAGCCAGCGCCGCGCCGCCAACAGCGCCTGCGCTTCGCGGCGCAGCTGCTCCCGGCCGATCTTGAGCAGATCGTCATAAACCAAAATACCATCCTGGCTTTCCCACAGTTCGCGCCCATATTCAGCCACCCAGGCCGTCTCGAAATGCGCCGCCAACGCGGCCGCCAGGGTCGTCTTGCCGCTCGATTCGCCACCAAGCACGCACACGCGCGTGACAAAATCGGCGCGCACGATGGGCGACAGGAAGGCGCCGTGCGCATGCGGGTCTTGCCGCGCCACGGTACCGGACACGGGCACCAACGTTCTCGCCTGGTCCACGCTCACGTGCGCCACCGGCCCGCTCGCATAGTGCCGTTCCAGCACCTGTGCAAAGCCGGAGCCATAGTCTTCGCTGGTAAAGACGGCATCGACAGGCCGCTCCAGCACCGTCCAGCACAGCCAGCCCATGAAGTGGCGATGCAGCTCGCCATCGTCGTCGTTGTGCGGCAGCGCGCGCGATGGCACGCCGCGCGCGGCGCACAAGGCGGCCAGGCGCGCATCGTCCAGCACGACGATGTGCGCCTGCGGGAATTGCGCGCGCAGCCAGCCTTCCCGGCGCGCCGGCTCGTAGCCCGAAAATTCAGGCCTGGTGTAGCTGACCACCAGCAGTTCTTCGCTGGCGTCTTGCGCACGGTTGATCAACAGTTCGTGGCCCTGGTGCAGCGGGCAAAATTTGCCGACCACGAGGCCGCGTTTATATAGGTTCATGCCACTGCTTCCTGCAAATCCGAGGTGTATTGAATGATCTTGTCTTCCGCCAGCAAAGTCTCAACCGCGATGGCGCCGAAAAAAGGCGCGAGCAAGGCGCGCGCCTGGTCGGCCTGCGGCATGGCGCCCGGCGCCAGACGCAGCGCGATGGTGCCGTCGCCATGCTGGTGCACGCCGAACAGGGCGATGGCCAGCGGTTTCAGGGCGTGCGTGATGTCGATATTGTTGATCCACTCGCCCTTGACCGTGCGATAGCGCAAGGGGCTGCGGCCGGCCAGCCCCACCAGCACGGGACCGTGCGGGCCATGCGCCAGCGAAGCATAATCGCCCGTGCGGTAGCGCACCAGGGGCAGGCAAAAGTTAAAACCGCCCGTCACCGTGATTTCGCCGCGTACGCCATCGGGCACGGGCTGGCCTGCACCATCGAGGATTTCCACGTATAGCCGGTGCTGCAGCAGCACGTGACCACCCGCCCGTTCATCGTAGACGGCGACGGGCCCCACTTCATTGAGCGAATAGACGTCGAGCACGGGACAGCCGAAGTGCGCTTCCAGGCGCGCGCGCATGCCCGGCAACAGCATCATCGACACGGACATCAATGCGGCCGGCTTGTGCGCCATGGGCAAGGCCAGCAGTTCGGCAAACGAGATGGGGTCGCCCGCGATCAGCTCCGGCGCCATGGCATCGAGGTAGCGCGCGCGGTCCTCCGGGTCGCGCCAGTCGTCCACGTGCAGGTTGATCTTCGCCAGACCCGATTCATGCATCGTCGGCGTGACGGAGACATAGGTGAAGCAGCGGCGCTGGTGCCCCAGCAGCATCACCCCCACCTGGCCCGCGCCATGGCGCAGAGTCACGCCGAAACGGCGCAGCGCGCGCTTGTGGAAGGCCAGGTAACGGCCCGCCACCAGCGGGTGCGAGGCGATCAGCAGCGGGTGTCCCGTGGTGCCCGTCGTCTGGAAATTGATCATGCGCGCCAGATCCGCATCGTCAGGCACGAAGGCGGCGATGTCGTGCGCCAGCTCGGCGCGGCTGATGGGCGCCACGTCCGCAAGGCGAGAAGGCGGCGAACCGCAGGCGCGGTAATGCGGCACGGTGGCGTAGGCCGTCCTGAGAAAACCGGTCAGCCAGGGCGGCGGCGCGTCTGTGCTCCAGCCTATCTCCGCCTGCATGACTTCCTGCTCGTAGGCGCGCAGTGATTCGACCTCCGCTGCCAGCAGCTTGTTGCCGCTGCGGTTGCGGTAGACGGGCGCCGCGGGATGGCTGCGCAGTTTTTCCAGCATGCGCGCACCCGCCTGTGTCAGGGTGGGACAGTAGTCGCGGTCCGATTCCCAGGCGCCACCCGGCAGGTTGACGTCAGGTTTGCCAGCGAGCGTCATTCGCGCGACCACTTGTCGGCCGATTCCTCGGCCGCCTTTTTTGCCAGCGCTTCGCGGATTTCACGCGCGCGCTGTTCCGCCAAGCGGCTCGCTTCGAGCAGGCGGCGGCGTTCCGTGCCGCTGATGGCGGACAAGCGGTCCGTGGCCTGCGCCACGCTTTCGTCGCGGGGCCGAAAGCCCAGGCGCGCCAGCACGATGCGCGCCAGTTCCTCGCGCCGCTCGGGGTCTTGCGTGAACTGGTGGGCCGGCGTGGCAGCGGCCAGTTCGCGCGCCGCCTCGCCCAGCAACTGTAATAAATCGTGCTGCGGCAACTGCTGTCCGATGAACCACTCGTCGGCCAGCAGCCAGCACACGATCATGGCCAGCGCCAGCCGGTTGCGGTCCGCCTTCACTTGCGCGCCGATAAAACCCTGCAGGGACGCGGCCGGCGCGCGGGCGCCATGCAGCAGCAAAATGTCGTTGACGAGCGCGGCAACGGCCACGGCCTGCGCATTGGCGACGCCGGCGATGCGGGGCTCGGCCAGGAATTCGACGGGCGTGTCGGCCAGGCGGTGGGTCAGGGTTTCGAGGTGGGGACCGTGAGTATGCATGTCATTGTTGTATATAGTGGCGCCGGCTGAACGCGCGCGCAAAGTCCAGCAAGTCCTCGTAGCGCTCGACGGCGTGGATATCCCAGCCCTGCTCGCGGCGCGCGCGCTTCAAATCGTCGTAGGTTTTCTGCAGCCATGTGTGGCTGGCAGCGCCCTCCCAGTCGCGCTCCAGGTTCAGGGCCATGGTGCCGCCCGCGCCCCCCTGCGCCAGCGCCTTGGCGGAAATATCCCAGCCGCTGTTGCCCAGTTCATCCTTGTCGAACATGGTGGTGATGCCATCGTCGGAAATCATCAAAATGTGCGCGGGCCGCTCGCGCCTGGCCGCATAGGTCTGGCGCAGGCGGTCGATCGGAAAACAGGTGCCGCCGCCGAAAAATTCCGTCAGCACGCCCAGGATCAGATCTTCATCGCGCACGAAACCGGGCGTTTGCATCACTTCGCTCTTGCCGCTCCACAGGGTCACTTGCACTTTCGCCCCGGCGCGCAAGGCCGATAGCGCGATGACGGCGCCAGCCAGTGTCAAAAACGAGGTATGTGCCTGCGGGTTCGGCATGGAGCCGGAACTGTCCACGTACATATCGAGATCGACGGGCACGGCGTCGATGGCGCGCGCCGGTTCGCGGCCGTACACGCGGCGCACGGTGGTCACGCCGGGCACGGGGCGCGGCGACTGCATCACGGATTGCAGCCAGTCGATGTCTTCCAGCGGGTCGCCGATTTCCCACGGCTCCAGCCCTTCCATCTGCGGCTCCTGCGATTCGGGTGCAGGACGGCTGGGGAAGGCCACCAGGTGCGGCAAGGCCCGCTCGCGGTAATAGCGGATGGCGATTTCATGGTCGCTCAGGTCCACGCCCGACGCCTTTAGAATGTCGCCCAGCTCGAACGGTTCGCGCAGCTGGCCGGCGCCCTGCCTGGCCGGCGCCTCGGCTGGCGGTTCTTCACCATCAAGGCCCGAGATGCGCTTGTCGTGCACGGGATGGATGGCACCGTCCTCCTCGTCATCCTCGATCTGCTGCGCGCCATACGTCTGGCAGCCACGGGCCGCATCGCGCGTGTCGAGCAGATAGCGGCTCGGGCTCAATGCATCCGTATCTTCCACCAGGTAAGGCAGCAGCAAAGTGGCGAAGCGGCCCGCCGCCAGCATCCAGTCGTTCGCGTAGACGCGTATCAGGCGCGCACCCAGCCAGGCATCCGTGTCCAGCCGTTCGTCGGCCTGGCCGCCACCGAGCTCGCCCTTTTCCAGCTGCCACAGGTTTTCATAGATGCGCATGTACAGGGTCCACACGCCGCCGCTGCTTTTTGCGTCCGCATCCGCCGCGCGCCCCTGCTGCAGCTTGCGGTAGATGTCGGCCATGCGCAGATTCGCCTGGCGCTGCAAGCGGTCGTTGATGAACAGGTCCGTGTACAGATTGGCCACCATGGGCGCGTGCTGTTCCAGAGTGGGCAAGGCGCGGCGCATGCGCGCCAGCAGGCGAAACTGGTCGCTGGCGCTGCCGGGCGCCAGGATGTGGTGGCCGATTTCATGGGCGAGCACTTCCAGCGCATAGTCGTCCAGCCCCAGCTCCGTCACGAGCGGCAAGTCCACCACCACGCTCTGATCCAGCAAGCGGATCATGGCGAAGCTGCCGGACAAGCCCTGCTTGCTGGCCTCGACGCGGCTGGCGCACAGGCTCGGGTCGCGCAAGCGCGTAAATTTGCTCCACACGGCCAGGGCCTCGGGCCAGGCGGCGCGCCAGGCGTCGATCAGCGTGGTGTCGACGGACGTCTTCATGCGAGCGGCAGCAGGCGGATCGCGTGCGTCCATGGCGACGTGATGGCCAGCGTGTGCGCATTCGCGGCAAGCGCAATGTCGCCGGCCGGCAGGTCGAGCGCGATACTGCGCGCGCCGACGTGCACGGTGGCCCCATCGAGACGCACGGACGATGGCATGCCGGTAGTGGCCTGTTCATACTCCTGCGCCGTGGCGCTGTGCAGCACGGCGCCATAGGCGTCGGCCACCAGCAGGTAGTGGCGCTCGGCGCTGCGCACAGCAAAGCCGCAACCGTCCACCGTGGCGCGCACTTGCGGCGGTGTGCCGAAAGCGCCACCGAGGCCGCTGAAGCTGCCGAACTCCCGGCCATCGGCATTGCCCCGCCATGGATTCGCCATGAGCTGCGCATGCACCTGCGGCCATTGCGCGCCCGGTTCGCCAAACGCGGCCAGCGCCAGCGCGGGCGGCAAGGTGTCGGCGGCGGCCAGCGCGCCCAGGCGGAAATGCGCGACGCCGGCGCGCCACGCCAATACCTGGCCCACGGCGCGCAGCTGCACGACGCTACCCACTTGCGGCGCCACGGCAGCCATCCCAGCCTGCCACTGCGCGGGCCGCGCTCCGGCCACGCTCCCCAGGTGAATGGCCGCGTTGCTGAGCATGCCCAATACATCCACGGGCGCCGTCGCCAGCAGCGGTGCAAACTGCGGCGCCAGTTCGCGCCACACGGTATTCAAGAACGGATTTTTCGCGGCCGGTCCGGCCAGGCCATGGCCCACCAGTTCCAGGGCCATGTCGTAGGCGGCCAGGGTGACGCCGCCCACGCGCTCGGGCGCGGCGGCGGACACGGCCTGCACCAGCGGATCGACGCCGTCGTGCAAGAAGGCGCCGAAGGCGGCCATGTCGAGCGCGGGAAAGCGCCGGCGCGCTTCCACAGCGCGCGCATTGAACTGGGCGCGGCCGCTGGCAAGTATCGAGGCGAAGGCAGGAGAAATCATCGCAGCCTTTCAGTCGCTGTGCGACAAGTGCAGCAGATAGCGTTCGCCATCACGCTCGAACACGATCTCGTCCCAGTGGATCGCGAACCACATTGGTGGCGTCATCGTCACGGCGTGCAGGGAAAATCCGCAGAGCGCGTCGTCGAGCGACTCGAGGAAGGCGGCCACCAGCTGCGCGCGAAAGCGCCCGGGGGGCGCTGCCTGCATGTGCCGCGATGAGAAAAACCAGCGCTGGCATACCTGCTCCAGGTGCGCGCGCCCGCACGGCGCCGCACTAATGTGCCACAGCGGCGCCGGCAAGTCGCGCGCGGGTGCGATGACGTTCAAGGCGTAATCTTCCACGCGCAAGCCCAGCGCCGTCGTCAAATCGGGCGCATCGGGCAGGCGCTGCAACTCGTAGCTCGCGCACAGATCGCTCGCTTCGCTATTCAGTAGCGCCAGCGCTTCCAGGAAGCCTTGACAGCGAAGGACGCTCATTGCGAACGCAGCCAGCTGCGGTAGTTGGTATAGCGCTGGTGCAGGTACTTGAGTTTCAACAGATCGTCGTACAGGGGACCGTACAGTTTTCTACCCTTCGTGCGTTCGCCGATCAGCTTTTCGATGCGGTTCAAACGCGCCAGGGTTTCGCGCTCGCTGACGCCGCCGAGGCCCAGGTCGAATTCGGCCGACAGCACGCCGACAGGGTCATCGCGGTCCAGGTCCAGGCGGTTGAATTCATCGTTCGACAAATCGAACAAACGGCGCAACCAGCCCAGTCTGTCGCTGCGGTAGGCGGCGTTTTCCGGCAGCGCGAAAAATGGCGCGTCCGGGTCCGGCTGCAGCTTGTTATGCAGGACGAACGGCAGCACCTGGCGCAAGTCTTCCAACTCCACCTCGCCATTGCCGCGGAAATACGCCATGGCCTTGGCGTAGATCATGAGCGCCATCAAGGTGCGCACGGAGATGCCGTTCAGGGTCTGGCAGCCCAGATCCTTCAGGCGGTCGCGCCCATTGTCGGCCGCCTGCGCCTGCCCCCGGTCGGCGCCGGCCAAGCGGGCCGTATCCTTGGTCATGTATTCGAACTGGCCACCGGCCGTCTCGAACAGCTCGAACTGGCTGGCAAAGAATTCCAGACGGCGGCGCACGGCGTCGGGGATACCCACCTGGCGGATCGCTACGCCGATCTGGTCTACTTCGCCTTCCGTGAAGATGATATCGGGCGGTACCAGCTCTTCGGGGCGCACGTTTTCTTCGACGCGCAGCAGCAACTCGTTCAGAAAGCGCGGGTTGAAGGCCAGCGCCTGCACCGTCACGTCGACCCGGTCGCGCAGCGCTTCGATCACCTGGTAGGTGCCGCCGCCCTGGTCGTCGTTGGCCGTCAGATACCAGGCCGCTTCCGGGCATTCGTAAATGTGGTTCAGCACTTCCGCGTAATTGTCGCCCATGACGGTGAGCAGCGCGCTTTGCGTGCGCGTGGGGATGCGGTTGTATTCATCGACAATCTTGACGCGCATGCCCAGCCAGGCGCGCCAGGCGATGCGGATATCGTCCATGCTTTGCGCGTTGACCAGATCGGCCGGCAGCGGATTGCCGAGCAAATCGGCCACCGTCATCTGCGGGTGGCCATGCTGCATGGCCCGTTTGACTTCCTTGACGGTGGAGCCGGCCAGCACGCCCATCAGCAAGGCGCTGGCCGTCTTGCCCCGCCCCGGTCCGCCGACGAACAGGCATTTGCGGCGCGTGGCGAACGTCAGCAGCGGCAGCAAAATGAAGCTCGAATAGCTTTGCGCCGACGGCAGATTCAGGGTGCGGCGGCTGTCGCCCACTGAATACGTCTGCGACGGGCCATCGTTGTATTCGATGTCGTAATGGGGGCTGATGATGGCGTGGTTGACGATCCAGAAATACGCCTGGCGCAGCTTTTCATCGAAAGGCCGCGCCTGCGCCTCGCCTTCCGCTCCCAGCGCGATGGGGCCCTGGTACAGGTCGGCCACGTCGAACTGCCGCGCAACGGGCGCGGACTTGGGTTTGGTGGGGGCCTGGGACAGGCGCTGGAAGAGGTTGAAAGCCATGGACAATTTTCAGAAAATCAGTAATTTCGAACCCAGCCATTTGCCGGGTTCACCTAAGTAAAATTATTACATAAAGTACCAGCTAGCATTGTTCAGTTCGCCAGCCGCGCGTGCCAGTGACAAGCTGCCCGATCCCGGGCGTGACAGTTTTTGCCGGCTGCTGCTGGCAGCATTGCAGAAAAAGAGCCAAGCGACCATAAGCCTGCCTTGCCCCACCACGACAGCACGCCACCGCCCTGGTGTGCCAAGCTTGCATGGTGTACACATGATGGATACCGTCGCTAGCGTTGCGGCCAGAGTACATCAACCTTCTCGTCGTCGGTCAACCACAAGCGCTTTCCGTCCTTGTCCTTGTGCGCACCGAATATTTTCTTGTAGTTATAGCTCTTGCAGTGCAGCTTCAACCAGGCGTGGTAGTAGTCATCAAGAAAAGCGCTGAATGTCTGCTGGAAGCCTGGTTCGCTTGCGTCTTCTTCGGACAGCTCGAAGCGGCCTATCCTGGCAACGATGTGTGCGATGTCCATCCTGCTGACATCGTCAAGTTTCACGGGGTCGGGCAAGGCGATCCTGAACGCCAGCACTTCCGCGCCCTCCTCTTCCCACCACTCGCGCAAATTGAAGCGGGAGATATCTTTTCCCGTTAGCGTCTGCAATTGATCCGCGAGTCTGTCGTATTCGGCATTGTCGTCGTCGCCATGTGCGTCACAGAACTGCGCAAAAGCCTGGATCGATGCCAAAATCATGGCATATCTTTCTTCCGCCACGGCCAGCTGGGGCTCCAGCGCTTTCTCTGGTTTCATGCTCATCCTTGCTGGACAATGGGCGCTGGCGCCTCGGCGCGCCAGCGCCACCAGCCCAGCGCCACGCAGGCTACCAGCAAGGCCAGCAAGCCCGCCACTTCATGGCGGATTTCATACAGCGAAGCGCCCATCTGGTTGAGCGCGACAAAGCCCTGGATGCCGGCCGTCGATGGCAGCAGCCAGCGCAGCCATTGCAGCACGACGGGCATGGACGACACGGGCCAGGTCAGGCCCGCCAGGAACAGCACGGGCATCGAGGTGGCGATCATCAGCTGCGTGCCCCGTTCGCGTGTGCGGAACAGCATGCCCAGCAGCATGCCGAAAGCCGCTTCCGCCAGCGAAAACAGCACCAGCAGCAAGAGCATGCCGCCGAAGTTGCCGCCACGGGGGTAATCCTGGAACCAGAAGACGAAGCCGAAGAAATAGCAGCAGTTGAGGAACGCCACGCAGGCAAACGCCAGCAGCATGCCGATGTAAGCACCCGCCGTGCGCTTGCCGGCCACGGGGAAACTCTTGCGCTGGTACCAGGTGCCGAACAGCATGGTCATGCCGATCAGCAAGGTCTGCTGCACGATCAAGGTCGCCACGCCGGGCACGACATAGGCGCCATAGCCTTCCTTGACGTTAAACAGGGGCACGGCGTCGAAGGCGATGGGCGAGCGCTGCTGGTTGGCCTGCACGGTCGATGGCGTACCCGCCCCCAGACGTTTCAATTCGATACCGGCCGACACCGTGCCCACCACTTCGGCCAGGCCATTCAGGGCCACCTTGTTGAGCATCAGATACAAGCCATTGCCTGCCACCTGCGCGTGGGCAGCGCGTCCGGCCAGCACGTCCGTCTGCAAGCCGTCGGGAATGATCAAGACGCCCATGACTTCGTCGCGCCACAGCAAGTCCTGCGCGACGGGCAAGTCCGGCGTGACGGCGATCACCTGCAGCGAGGGATGGGCCATGGCAAAGCGCGTCAACTGGCGCGACATGGCGCTGCGGTCCTGGTCAACGACGGCCACGGGTACGCGCTGGACGATTTCCGTCGAGTATGGCAGTGGATAAAAGAAGGAATAGATGATGCCGCCGATGAACAGCAAGGTCAGCGCGCCCTTGTCCGTCAGCATGGCGCGCCAGGTGGAGCGGAAGGATTGCCACATCATGTGCGCCCCCAGGCGGCAGGCGCATTTGCGCGGCGCGCCAGCAGGAACACGCCCACGGCGCCGCAGCCGATGGCAAAGCCTGCCAGTATCAACATTTCCTGCACGCCATAACGCCAGGGCGCGCCGGCCAGCCAGTATTTCGTTTGCAGCTGCAGATAATGCGTGAGCGGCAAGGCTTGCGCCCAGACGCGGGCTGGCGCCGGCATGGCCATCAAGGGAAAGGCCTGGCCCGCAAATGCGAAGGCCGGCGCCGTGATGAAGGCCGCGCCCGACAGGGCCAGACGCAGGGACAAGGTGGCGGCGATCAGCAAGGTCGCCAGGCCGCAATAGGCCAGCACCAGCAGCAACATGCTCAGTAGTAACGCCGGCAAGCTGCCCGCCACGGCCCAGCCCCGCGCCAGGCTGAAAAACAGCAGGTACAGCAGCGCCAGCGCAACATAAGCAAGCAAGGGAAACAGCAGCTTGGCGCCGATGGCGCGCAGCCAGCTGCCCTTCGCCGAGGCCAGCCATTGCGGCACCGTGCCATCGCGCAACTCGCGTCCGATGCTCGTGACGATGGCGACGACGATGAAAATCTGCAGCATGGCCGGCATCAGGGCCAGGGTCAGAAACGCTTCATAGCTGGTGTTTTCGTTGTATAGACTGTTCAAGGTCGTGCGTATCGGTTCGAACTGGGCGGCAGCCTGCACGCCCGGCATGCCCTTTTTCACCCGCGCCGTCATCTCGATGCCGGCCGACAAGGTCGTGCTGACCGTGCGCACGTCGCGCAGCAAGGCGCCCGCGTGCGAGGAAAACTGCGCGTTGTACAGCCATTGCACGGTGGCTTGGCGTCCGCCCAGCAGTTTCTGCTCGAAATCGTCGGGGATCAGCAGGTAGCCGAATGCCGTGCGTTCGCGCAAGCGGTGCAAAGCTTCGTCGCTGGACGCCACTTTCGCCGCCACGGCGATGCCTGGCGAGGCGTCGAGCCAGCGCGTCAGCTGGCGCGACAAGGTGGAGTTATCGTTGTCGATGACGACGATGGGCAAGTCGCGCGCGATGCCGGCCGAAAACACCAGCCACAACATGCCGCACAGCACGACTGGAATCCAGCTGAGCATGCCAAAGTCCCAGAAGTCGCCGCGCAAGCGCCGCCACTCGCGTGCCAGCGCCGCCGGCTGCTCTTTGTCAATCTCCCTCATCTCGTATCAGAGCGGTGGAAACACGACCGACATGCCCGGACGCAAGCCCTCGACCTTGATGGCGGGACGCAAGCGGATTTCAAACGTGCGCAAATCCGTGCCGCCCGGACGGGCCGCGCGCCACGTGGCGAAGTCCGGCAGCACGGCGACCGAACTGACCTTGAAGCTCAGCTGCTGTTTCAGCGCCGGCACATTCGCCGTATGCGTGCTGCCCATGGCAAACGCGGCCATTTCATCTTCGCGCACCTGCAGCACGGCCCAGGCGTCGTCGAGGTTCACCAAGGTAATCACGGGAAAGCCTTGCGGCGCCAGTTCACCGGGCTGTATCTGGATCTTGCTGACCTGGCCCGCCACAGGCGCGGCGATCTTCGTTTCGGCCAAAGCGATCTGCGCTTCCGTCAGCACGGCCCCCACCTGCCGCGCCTGGGCGGCGGCGGCCGTCTTGTCTTCCGGACGAGCGCCCTTTTGCGCCATGTCATATTGGGCGCGGGCCGCCTGCGCCAGCTGGTCGGCGGCGCGCCATTGCGCTTGCGCCTCATCGCGTTTCTGCTGGGCGATCACGCCTTGCTCGTACATATTATTGACGCGGGTGTACGTGGTTTTGGCGATGGTGGCGCCCGTTTGCGCCCGCTCCCAGTTGGCTTTGGCGGCGGCGACTTCTTCCGGACGCGCCCCCGCTTGCGCCTTTTGCGCCACGGCCTCGGCCGCTTGCGTGGCGGCCGTCGCCTGCGCGATCTTCGCATCCACTTCCGGACTCGTCAGCTGGAACAGCAGCTCACCTTTCGGCACCGTCTGGCCCAGCTTGACGTACAGCTCGCCCACCCTGCCCGGCACTTTCGACGAGACATTGACTTCCTGCGCATCCATCTGCCCCTGCAAAGGCAGGCGCTGCGGCTGGAATGCCTGGTACAAGCCCCAGCCGACGAAAGCCAGAACAATCACTGCGGCGACTATGGCCAACGGTTTTTTGGAGGTACTCATTATTATTTGTCCACAGGTAATTGGATATCGGCCGCGGCGGCCAGGCTGCCCAGGCGCTGCGTTTCGCCCGTCGCTTCCAGCAATTGCGCCAGCCCCATCACATAGTTATAGGCAGTCTGCGCGCGTTGGGTCTCGACCTTGGCCAGGTTCAGGCGCGCGTCGACCACTTCCAGCGACGTCACTTGCCCTTGCTGGAAAGCCACCGTTTGCAAGCGGATATTTTCGCGCGCCAGTTCCACCGACGACGCCGTGGACAGGTACTGGATGCGGGCGTTTTCCAGCGCGCGCCAGTTCTTTTCGATCAGGGTCGGAATGTCGCGCTCGGCCTGGCGCGCCACCACTTCCACCCGCTCCTGGTCGAGCTTGGCGGCGGCGATCATCTTGCCCGTATTGATGCGGTGCACGAGGGGCACGGACACGACCAGGCCGATGGCCCAGTTCGAGCGCACGAGCTTTTCATTGCCGCGGTTCAAATTGTAATTACCGATGGCAAAGACGGTGGGCGCGTATTCCTTGCCGTGCAGCTTCAATGCTTGCTCGGCCTGCACACGCTTGCTGTCGATCTTTTTCCAGTTCGCGTTTTCGCGCATGCCCGTGCTGATGAACGATTGCAAAGTACCGACCGGCAAGCTGTTGACGAACAGCGGCGTGCTGGGCAGCACTTGCGTGCTGACGGCAAGCAAGCGATCAAGCGCCACCTGGGCGATTTCCTCGTCGCTGCGGGCCTGCGCTTCGTCGCTGCGGGCGCTGTCGAGGGCCACATCGGCGCGCAGGCGTTCCGCGCGCGAAATCAGGCCGCCCTTTTCCAGCCTGGCAGCGTCACGCTGGTGCTGCGTCACGCCGGCCGTCACTTCGGCCCGCACGGCCACCACTCTTTTGGCCAGCAGCAACTGGAAGTAGCGCTGCGCCACCAGGGTGGCCAGCTGCTCTTCCGCTTCCGTACGCTCCGCTTGCGCGGCCAGAGTCAGGCTCGATGCGAGTCCCTTGACGGCGTCCAGGCGCCCGCCCGTGTAGATGGGCCACATGCCCAGCAAGCCGAACGACGTCAAATCCGTCACCACTTCGCGGTTCAGGGAATTGGGAATGTGCGGCGTGGGCAAGCCGGGAATCGCCGGCAGCGCGGATTCGATGCCGCCCACCACGCCGGCCAGGCCGCTCGTATCGATACTCAAATCCGTCGACAACCGGCCGCGAAACGCCGTCAAGTCCACGGAAGGACCATCGATATTCGACAAGGCTTCGGCCTTCAGTGTTTTGGCCCGCACGTCGAGCGCGGCGCCCTGCACGGCGCCCGAAGCCCTGGCCGCTTGCTGCAGCGCTTCGTTAAAGGTCAGCGGTTCCGCCTGGGCGGGCATGGCCGCGCCCAGCGCGCCCGCCAGCAATAATGATATGTGTCCTTGCAATCTGCCCATGTAGCGTCCAGTCAATGAATGAGGGGAAAGCACGGGGTTGCCATGTTTATACTTTCGCAATAGCAATTATATCCATGGATGTCCATTCCAGCCTGCACTATTGGTTACTGGAACTGAAACAAAAAAACGGGCGCCTCTTGCGGGGCGCCCGTTGCGGTCAAACCTCAGCCAAGCCAGTTATTTCTTGGCCTTTTTATTGACCTTCTCTTTCTCCTTTTCAAACACGGCAAAGAACTCGGACGCCATGTTGCGGATGGCGCGGCCGATGTTGGCGTAGTCGTATTCGTTCAGGTTGGCCAGCGACACGCGGCCGGACGGGTGCGTGGTGCCGAAGCCGCGGCCCGGCAGCAGGATGACGCCCGTTTCCTCGGCCAGGCGGAACAGGGCTTCGTTGGGTTTCAGTTTTTTCAGCAGCCACTGCGAAAACTCCACGCCATGCATCTGCGCGGCCAGGGACTCCATGTCCAGCAGATGGTAGTAGCGCACGGAATTGGCGTCGTGCACCATTGGCAAGCCCAGTTCGCGATACAGCGCTTCCTTGCGGCGCAGCACAATGCGCTTCATCGACTGCTTGTACTTTTGCTCTTCATCCATCAGCGAGAACAGGGAGAACAAGGTCATCTGCGCCTGCACGGGCGTGGACAGGCCAGCCGTGTGGTTCAGCGCCACCGTGCGGCTGTCGGCCACCAGGCGGTCGATGAATTTCAGCTCGCGCGGCTCCGTCGTGATGGAGTGATAGCGCGCATCGAGCTGCTTCTTGATGGTTTCCGGCAACTTGGCAATCTTGGCGTCGAGCACATTGTTTTCATGCGTGGCCACCACGCCCATGCGCCAGCCCGTCGCGCCGAAATATTTCGAGAACGAATACACGAGGATGGTGTTGAACGGGCAAATGGCGAACAGCGAAACGAAATTGTCGGCAAAGGTGCCGTACACGTCATCGGTCAAAATGATCAGGTCCGGGCGCTTCTTGATGATCTTGGCGATGTATTCCAGGGTTTCGTCATCGATCTTGACGGACGGCGGATTGCTGGGGTTGACGAGGAAGAAGGCTTTGACTTTCGGATCGAGCAGCTTGTCCAGTTCCTTCTTGGTGAATTGCCAGTTGTTCGATTGCGGCGCATCGATGTGCACGGTGTTTAGCTTGTAATCGTTCAGCTGGGGAATTTCAATGTAGGGCGTGAAGATCGGCATGCCCAGGGCGATCGTGTCGCCTTCCTGGATGATGTGGTTCGATTTCAGGCTGGCAAACAGATACGTCATGGCGGCAGTGCCGCCTTCGACGGCGTACATGTCGAAGTTGTCGACGAACGGGTGCTTGCCGATCATTTCGCGGTGGATATACTGGCCGACGATTTTCTCGGACAGGCGCAGCATGCGGTCCGGCACCGGATAGTTGCAGCCGAGGATGGCTTCGCACATCTCGTAGAGGAAATCGCCTGCGCTCAAGCCCAGCTGGTCGCGCACATACGACACGGCCGCCTCGATGAAATGCACGCCCGGGTTGCCTTCATGCTTGCGCACGAAAATTTCAAAGCGCGCCTCGATGCCGTCGCGCGTGGGGAAACCGCCCACGTCGTCCATGTACACATAGGAACGTTCCGCTTCCGTCATGGCGAACTGGCCAAACTGGAAGAAGCCGTGACGGGGCGTGGTGGCCAGGAAATTCGGGTTGCCGCGGCCCGCATTGAGCATCAAACGGTTGCTTTGCTTGGCCGTCTGGATCAGCGCATCCTTCAATTCGAATGGGCTCAACAGGGCGAGTTTGCTTGGGTTACTGAAATCCATGTGTGCTACTCCTTTAGACAGACAATGTGCAGGGTTCTTGCAGACTCAGACGAAGGCCACGATCAGCGGCCCCAGCAAGGTCAGGAAAACGTTGGCCAGGGCATACGTGATGGCAAACGGTACGGTGGGAATCGAGTTTTGCGCCGCGTTCAGCACTTCGCCGAACGCGGGATTGGCGCTGCGCGAGCCGGACAAGGCGCCCGCAAACACGGCCACGTTGTCATAACGCAAGATGTAGCGGCCGATCAGCATGGTCAAAATCATCGGCAAGATGGTCACCACCACGCCCACGCCAAACAGGGTCAGGCCGTGTTCGCGCACGGTTTGCACGGCTTGCAGGCCGGACGTGAGGCCGACGACGGCAACGAAGCCGGCCAGGCCCAGGTCTTTCAAGATTTGCACGGCGCCGCTGGGCATGTAGCCGAAGGTCTGGCGCTTGGCGCGGAACCAGCCGAATACCAGGCCCGACAGCAGAACGCCGCCGCCGCTGCCCAGGGTCAGTGGAATCGAACCGATGCGCGCCACCAGCAAGCCCACCAGCAGGCCGACGACGAGGCCGGCGCCCATGTAAACAAAATCCGTCTTGGCGCTTGGCACGATCATGTAGCCCACTTCGGCCGCCACGCGCTTGACGTCCTGCTCGGCGCCGTAGATGGTCACCACGTCACCCGTCTGGACGATGGTTTCCGCCTGCATCGGCAGGATCTTGCCCATGCGGCTCAGTTGCACGACAAAGATGCCGTGACGCACGCCCGGCGCCGTGGCGCTGCGGATCTCGCCCACCGTCTTGTTGTGGTAAGCCTTGTTGGTCAGCACCATGTCGCGGCGCTGCATCACCAGTTCCATGCCTTCGACGGCCAGCAATTCCTTGCCCAGCTGGGAAGACACGCTGAGCATGGCTTCGCGCCGGCCCACCAGCAGCACGATATCGTCGGCCGCCAGCACCAGGTCCGGACTGACGTCGATGATCTGGCCATTGCGTTTCACGCGCTCGATAGTGATGGCCGTGTTCGGATGGGCGCTTTCAATCTCTTCCACGGAACGGCCGGCACCGGGACCCACGTCGTAGATGCGGCCGATCAGGTCAGGCGCGGCCGGCGTCTGGCCCGGCCCCAGCACCTGCACGCCCGCCTGCAGCGCCGTTTCCGCCTTGATCGCGTCTTCGCGGATAGTGCGTCCCATGAGCTTTGGCAAGATGTTGACGCAAACGATGATGGCGCCAAACGAGCCGAACACATACGTGACGGCATAGCCGACGGCCACGTTGCCCTGCAAGCGCGCCACTTCCTCGGCCGCCAGGCCCAGCTTGGTGATCGCGTCGCCGGCCGTGCCGATGATGGCCGACTGCGTCAAGCCGCCCGCCGCCACGCCGGCCGCCAGGCCCTTATCCAGGCCAAAGAGCCTGGCCAGGATGACCACCGTCAGCAGCGACGTCACTGCCAGCACGACGGCCAGGATGATTTCGCGCACCGACTGGCGCCCCAGCGAATTGAAAAATTGCGGCCCGCTTTCATAGCCGACCGCGTAAATGAACAGGGCGAACAGCACCGACTTGACGCCAGGATCGATGGCGACGCCTACCTGGCTGACGAGTACCGCCACCAGCAGTGAACCGGCGACCCCGCCCAGCTGAAACGAGCCGAACTTGATTTTGCCGATGTAATAACCCGCTGCCAGGGAGAGAAACAAGGCAATTTCAGGCGACTTCTTGAATAACTCATGCAACCATTCCATGCGGACCGCCTTTCGTGTTGAAGGAATTCTTTACTACTTGTGCTCTTGCTGATTACTTATGCGTGCACCGACCCGGCCAGGGCCACGATGAGCGGCCCCAGCAGGGGCAGCACCACGTTCGAAATCGCATACGTGATCGTGTAGCCCAGCAAGGGCGTGGAATTGCCGGCCGCGTTCTGCACGGCGGACAGGGCCGGCGTGCTGCACTGCTGCCCGGCGATGGCGCCCAGGAGCACGGGCGCTTCCAGCTTGAGGAAAAAGTGCCCCACCAGCAGGGACAGCGAGGCGGGGACGACGGCGATCAACACGCCCATCAGCGGCAGCGACAGGCCGTACTGGCGGATCAGATCGATCGCCTGCGGCCCCGACGCCAGGCCCACGCAGGCGATGAAGGTGGCCAGGCCGATATCTTTCATCATGTCGAGCGCGCTGGGGTGGATGTCCGGCATGCCCGGTTTTCTCGCCTGGTACCAGCCAAACACGAGGCCCGTCAGCAAGGCGCCGCCGCCCGTGCCCAGCGAAAACGGGATGCCGCCCAGCTTGGCACTGAAGCCGCCGATATACACGCCCAGCACGATGCCGATACTGGCGTAGACGATATTGCTGCGGTCCCCGGTGGGCACGCGCTTGCCGATGGCGGCCAGCGCCGTGTTCAGCTCGCGCCCTTCCGTCGTGCCGTACAGGCGCAGCACGTCGTCGCGCTGCAGTGTCAGGTCAGGCAGCGGCGGCATGCTGTGCTCGCCACGGACGACGGCCGCCACGTGCACGCCCGAAGGCAAGGCCAGCTGACGCAAGGGCTGGCCGACCAGTGATGCTTGCTGCAGCACCACTTCCACTGCGGAGACAGCCATGTTCAAGCCCGTCGTGTCGGCAAATTCCTCGCCCAGGATGGCTTCGGCCGCCACCAGCGCGGGACGGTGGCCGATCACCAGCACTTCGTCGTTGTTACGCAGGCGCAATTCCGGTTCCAAAGGCAATACCTTGCCATGCCGGCGCACGCGCGTGATGCTGGCGCGGCCCGCGAAAATATGCTGTAAGGCGTCGAGACGGCGTCCCGCGCCGCGGCTGATGCGGTAAGCGCGGCCCACCATGTCCGGCGTCGCCTGCACGCCGTCGCCATCGGTCTGCGCGCCGCCCATCTTTTCCCACAATTTATCGGCTTCCTCGCGCAGGTTGACGCGCAACAACAGCGGAAAAATCTGGCTGGTGGCGATGACGATGGCGATCAGGCCGAAGATATACGTGATGGAATACGCGGTGACCACGTTGGCTTGCAGCTCGGCGATGCGGGCGGCCGGCAGCGCCAGCTTCGAGATTGCGTCCGTGGCCGTGCCGACGACGGCCGACTCCGTCGCCGCACCCGCCATCATGCCGGCCGCCGTGCCCTGGTCCAGGCCGAGGAAACGCGTGGCCAGCAGCACCAGCGCCAGCACCACCACCACTTCGATCAGGCACAGCAGGCCCAGGCGCAAGCCCTTGGCATTCAGGTTGGCAAAGAACTGGGGACCGCCCGCATAGCCGAGGGCAAAGATGAACAGCATGAAAAAGACGTTCTTGACGCTGGCGTCCAAGGTGATGCCCAGCTGGCCGATCAGCAGCGCGGCGATCAGGGTGCCGCACACGCCGCCCAGCTGGATGGGGCCGAAGCGTATCTGCCCTACCGCGTAACCGAGCGCCAGCGCCAGGAACAGGGCCAGTTCCGGCACCTGGTGCAATACCGACGTGATCGACTCGAGCATGGGTGAACCTTCGAAAAGATAACGGATGGTTACAAGGAAACAGAGCGCTCGGCGACTGGCGGCGGCTGACTGTTGAATGGGCGCACAGGGTCCCGCACGACACCTGCGGTAAGCGCTTGCGCCGGAGAAATGTTGTTACGAGGAATCATGTTCGGTGAAAAATTTACAAGTGTCAACAGCTGTTCTGTTGAACTCGCCTTGCGTTTCATCAAACATCCTGCGCACGATTGAAGCGTCTGTTTGACATCGATCAATAAAACCATTAGTAATGTTTTTGACGATACCAAAGTGCCTTACGCGCCAGCGGCGTTGCCTCCAGCAAACTGAAAATAGAGCCGCCATGGAGGGCACAACAGCACTTCCAGGCTGGCCAGCAGGGTTGGGAATTAATCCAGATCAATAAAACCGCAAATACAAAATAAATCTTGCGTGCTGCTCTGGACGGCATGCGCGCCCCTCGCCTACGCTGTTTTTTTATTTGAAAAACAAGAGGAACCCATGCGGACAGCGCGCTTGAATATTATTGGAATGGATCACGAAGGCTGCGCCGACAGGCTGACGGGGGCGCTCGAAGCCGTCACGGGCGTGGCCACCGTGTGCGTCTCGCTGGCGCGCCACGGTGCCACGGTGCAGTTCGACGAACGGCTGGCCACGCAGGAACGCCTGCTGGCCGCCGTCAATGACGCCGGCTTCATGGGCGAGGCCTCCAACGAAGAACAACTGCCGTCCTGCAGCGGCGCCTGCGGCCACTGCCGCCACTGAACGCAGCCAACTCCCCGCTCAGCCTTCCCGCGCGCCCCGGTCGCGCAGATGCGCCAGCACGCGGCGCGGTCCCAGCGCCTGCAGGTCGAACGGCGGCAACTCGATGGCGTCGAGCGTATTCTTGAACAGCAGACCCAGTTCCGTGTCGCCTTCCAGGCTCAGGCGGCGGCTGAAGAACAGGGTGTCCGGATCTTCCTGGCGCCGCGCCAGCAGCATCAGATCATGCACGCTGGCGGCGATGCACAGGTCCGGCACGTCGACATAGCGCTCGGCCACGAACACCGTGCCCTGCCACTCGAAATCGAAGGCGATGCCCGCGTCCAGCAGCCGCAAACGCAGGCTGCGCCCTTCCAGGCTGCGCCGCACGTCGTCGGGCAATTGCGGCGCCAGCAGGCGGTTCAAGCCTTGTACGAACAGCCAGGAGGCGGGATACGGCGGCAGCTTGGACAGCAATTCGGCCAGCGGTTCGGGCAGACGGTACGACACGGCGGGCTTGCTCATGGGTGGCTTGGCCGGGACGGGCAATCTTTCCAGTTGATCTTGCATGGTGCTTCCTTTCAATGCGTTCAATGGGCGGCGTGCTGTTCCATGCCGGGCTGGCCATGCCAGTAACCGTCACAGGCGCCGGCCGGCTGGCAGGCCGCCAGCTGGGCCTGGGCGCCGATGCCGCTGACCTGGCCGCGGCGGGCGCGGTCAAAGATGGCGATCACCTGTTCCGTATGCATGGCCTGCGGGCTGATACGCGCCACCGCCACGCCCATGTCGCGCATGGCGTCGAGTTCGCGCACCAGGTTGTAGACGAGCGCCGACTGCGTCTGCGTGCCGTTCAACACGAGGAACGGCACTTCGTCGCGCGTGCGCAGCAGCAGGCCGTCCGGCTCTTCCAGACAGCTGTAGCCGCAATCGTCCTTCGGCAGGTTGCGGTTGCGCGCCGTGAAGCAGCGCGCGGAAAACGCCAGCGGCATGCGGCCGTAGGCGAACACTTCCGTCTCCAGCCCTTCCGGTTTCTGGCGCTGCATCTCGGCCAGCGCCGTCTGCCCCATTTCCAGCGGCATCACCCAGCGCCGCGCGCCGAGGCGCGCCAGCAACTGCAGGCTGGGGCCATTGAAAAGGTTCAGATGGGGGCCGGCGACGAAGGATGTGCCCTTTTCCATGCAGTGCACGGCGCCCATGTCGTTTGCCTCGACGCCGTAGCGGCCATTGCCCGTGATGCGGCGCAGGGTCGCCAGTTCCGCGCCCGCCTCGATCAGCGCCTGCGTCGACAGCACCACTTCCTTGCCGGCGGCGGCCAGCATGTCGGCGATATCGAGCCAGTCGGCCAGGCGTACCTCATGCCGGCGCGAACAGACGGTTTCGCCCAGATACACGATATCGACGGCCGTGCCGGCGATCTGCTGGTAAAACTCGAAGACGGTGGCGCGCGGCCAGTAGTACAGCAAGGGGCCCAAAGAAAGCTTCAGCATGTTCATCCTTTATTTCCAAGATCTATGGTAAGCGCCGAGGGTGTGCTGCTGGCCCTCGGCCAGCTTGTCCATGGCCGCCATCCAGCCCGGCTTGACGGCGTAGCGCGCATTGCCTTCGCGGCAGGCGTCAATCGCTTCGCGCCACACGCGCGTCACCTGCGCCACATAGGCGGGACTGCGCTGGCGTCCTTCGATTTTCACGGCGCGCACGCCCATGGCGATCAGTTGCGGCAGCAGCGCCAGCGTGTTCAGGCTGGCCGGTTCCTCGATGGCGTAATACTCTTCGTCATTGACTTCGAAACGCCCCTTGCACAGGGTGGGATAGCTGGCGTTTTCACCGGGCGCATAGCGGTCGATCAACACGCCGTTCAGACGCGATTCCAGGCCCTTCGGCGTTTCCAGCCAGCGCACGGATTTCGCCGGCGAACACACGCCGTGCGTGTTCGGCGCCTCGCCCGTCGCATACGACGACAGCGCGCAGCGCCCTTCGACCATCACGCACAGGCTGCCGAAACCGAAGACCTCGATCTCGACTTCCGTCTTGGCGATCAATTGCTCGACCTGCGCCATCGACAGCACGCGCGGCAGCACGGCACGGGCGATGCCGAAGTGCTCATGATAAAAATTGATGGCTTCGTAGTTGGTGGCCGAGCCTTGCACGGACAGGTGCAAACGCAGCTGCGGGTGGTGCTGGGCCGCATACGCCATCAGGCCCGGATCGGCCACGATCATGGCGTCGATACCGGCTTGCGCGGCGCGGTCAATGGCGCTGCGCCACACGGCCCAGTTGTGCGGCTGCGGATAGGTGTTCAGCGCCAGCAGCACCTTGCGTCCATATTGATGGGCGTAGCGCACGCCCTCGGCGATGGCCTTCTCGTCGAAATTGAGGCCGGCGAAATTGCGCGCATTGGTGGCGTCGCGAAAGCCCAGGTAGACGGTGTCGGCGCCATTGTCGACGGCCGCTTTCAAGGCAGGCAGGCTGCCGGCGGGGCAGACCAGTTCCAGCGGTCCGGCCACGCGGGTGGCGGTGGTTGAATCAAGCATCATGATATTCACAGTCCTGTATCGGCTCAGGGTGCAGACTATAGCCCCGCCCATGCCGCCCAGTCCTTGACGCAGGTGAAGGAATGCATGCATGGCTGGCGCGCGTTCAACTTGCTTGACCTGGCTGTAAAATGCCCCACTTTTCACCCTCGTCGATTGACCGCCATGACCCGCAAACCGCTGCTGATTTTCCTGCTTACCTTGTTCCTCACCGCGCTGCAAGTGCAGTGGGCCGGCCCGGCCGATGGCTATGACGCAGGGACCATCTCCGTGCTGTCGCCCGAAGTGCTGGGCGCGTATCCGGGCGTGCTGCTGCTGTTCCTGCTGGCCGTGTTCGCGCGCCGCCAATTGCCGCTGCTGCGCCAGGCCGCCATCTGCACGGGCCTGCTGGCCATCTACTGGCTGCTGGCGAACTACGTGACGTTCGACGCACGCGTGGCCAGCTGGAGCACCTACTCGCCGCTGGAAATCTGGGCGCACGTGCTGCCCGCCTCCGTCGCCAGCATCGCCGCCTGCGGCGCCGCGTTCTTTTGCGCGAGCTGGCTGATCCTGCGCGAAACGCGCTGGAACAAAACCGGCTGAGGTAGTTTTTTCACCTGCATCAAGGATTCGTCACGCAACTGCACGCCACCTTTGACGACACTACATTTAGTATATAACCTTCATAAAAACACCGCATGTTGTGTTTATTGGAGGTTTCATGACGACGAATGCAGTTTCCCCCACACGCGGCCAGGTCGATGTCGCCGCGTCCATCAATGAATACCTGGACCGGCGCGACTGGCGTGTCAACGCCAATGCCAACCAGGGCTACTCGCTGGGTGGCCTGATACTCAACGTGTCGGGCAAGGTCATCGCCAACTACTGGCTGGACCAGGTGTATCCGCCGGAAGTGGGCGCGGCGCACCGCGAAGCGGCGCTGCACATCCACGACCTCGACATGCTGGCCGGCTATTGCGCCGGCTGGTCGCTGCGCACCCTGCTGCACGAAGGCTTGAATGGCGTGCCGGGCAAGATCGAATCGGGCCCGCCGAAGCACATGTCGAGCGCCATCGGCCAGATCGTCAATTTCCTCGGCACCTTGCAAAACGAGTGGGCCGGCGCGCAGGCGTTCAGCTCCTTCGACACTTACATGGCGCCCTACATCCGCAAGGACAGCCTGCGCTACGAAGACGTGCGCCAGTACATGCAGGAGCTGATCTTCAACCTCAACGTGCCATCGCGCTGGGGCACGCAGACGCCGTTCACCAACCTCACGTTCGACTGGGTCTGCCCGGACGACCTGCGCGAGCAGATTCCCGTCATCGCCGGCCAGGAGATGGACTTCAGCTATGGCGAGCTGCAGGCGGAGATGGACATGATCAACCGCGCCTACATCGAGATCATGATGGCGGGCGACGCCAAGGGCCGGGTCTTCACCTTCCCCATCCCCACCTATAACATCACCGAGGATTTCGACTGGCATAGCGAAAACGCGGAACGCCTGTTCGAGATGACGGCCCGCTACGGCCTGCCCTACTTCCAGAACTTCATCAATTCGGAACTCAAGCCGAACATGATACGTTCCATGTGCTGCCGCTTGCAGCTGGACTTGCGCGAACTGCTCAAAAGGGGCAATGGCCTATTCGGTTCCGCCGAGCAGACCGGTTCCCTGGGCGTGGTGACGATCAACTGCGCGCGCCTGGGCCACTTGTGGCGCGGCGACGAGCCAGCGTTGCTGGCCGACCTGGACCGCCTGCTGGAACTGGGCAAGGCCAGCCTGGAAATCAAGCGCCGCACCATCGAGGAACTGATGCAGCAAGGCCTGTTCCCGTACACGAAGCGTTACCTGGGCACCTTGCGCAATCACTTTTCCACCCTGGGCGTGAACGGCATCAACGAGATGATCCGCAATTTCAGCGGCGACGCTTACGACATCACGTCCGCCGAGGGCCATGCGCTGGCGATACGCCTGCTCGACCACGTGCGCGCCCGCATGGTGCAATTCCAGGAAGAGACGGGCCATATGTACAACCTGGAAGCGACGCCGGCCGAAGGCACGACGTACCGCTTCGCCCGCGAAGACCGCAAGCGCTATCCCGCCATCCTGCAGGCGGGAACAAGCGACAATCCGTATTACACGAATTCGTCGCAGCTGCCCGTGGGTCACACGGACGATCCGTTCGAGGCGCTGGAATTGCAGGACGCGCTGCAGCGCAAGTACACGGGCGGCACGGTGCTGCACCTGTACATGACGGAAGCGCTGTCGGATGCGAACGCCTGCCGCGAGCTGGTCAAACGCGCGCTGAGCCGCTTCTCGCTGCCCTACATCACCGTCACCCCCACGTTTTCCATCTGCCCGCGCCACGGCTACCTGGCCGGCAAACATGAATTCTGTCCCACCTGCGACGCGGAACTGATCGCCCGCAAGCAGTCCGATCTCGCTCACCCACTCAAGGAAACGCCATGAACGCACGTCCCGACTTCACTCCCGCCATCACCCTGCTCGACACGGAACGCCAGCGCTGCGAAATCTGGACGCGCGTGATGGGCTACCACCGCCCCGTCGCCTCGTTCAACATCGGCAAGCAGGGCGAATTCCACGAGCGCCAGTATTTTACGGAAGCGAGCGCCAAGGTTGGCCAGCCCGCCTGCCATGGCTGAGTTGAAAGTGGGCGGCCTGACGCCCTTTTCCGCCACCGACTACCCGGGCAAGCTGGCTGCCGTGGTGTTCGTGCAGGGCTGCCCCTGGCGTTGCGGCTATTGCCACAATCCGCATTTGCAGGCGCGCACGCCGGAAGGCGCCATGCCCTGGCAGGACGTCCTGACCTGGCTGCGCCGCCGCGTAGGTCTGGTCGACGCCGTCGTCTTCAGCGGCGGCGAAGCGTGCATGGACCCGGCGCTGGCGCGCGCCATGCAGGACGCCAGGGAACTGGGGTTCAGCATCGGCCTGCACACGGCCTGCATCTATCCGCAGCGCCTGCAGGAAGTGCTGCCCCTGGTCGATTGGGTCGGCTTCGACATCAAGGCGCCGTTTGCCGATTATCGTCATGTGACCCGCGTGGCCGGCAGCGGCGACCCGGCGCGCGCCTGCCTGGACGCCATCCTCGCCAGCGGCGTGGCCTACGAGTGCCGTACCACCACCCACCCGGACCTGCTGCCGGACGAGCAGTTGCTGGCCCTGGCCGCCACCCTGGCCGCCAAGGGCGTCGAGAACTACGTGCTGCAGCAGTTCCGCGCCGAAGGCTGCGCGGATGCGGCGCTGTCCGGCCGCCCCTTGCACGGCTATCCGGCGGCGACTACTGTGGCGCAAATCGGCGCCATGTTTCCGCGATTTACATTCCGTAATCATGGCGGTTGATCCTGCAGCCACATAATTGTTGAAAGTCCCACAAAATTCCCCGTTCTGCAACGCTGAAACGTCTTGCGTACTGTAATGTATCAACTGTGCCGCGCACCTTGCGCGGCATAGCAGATTCCTCACACCGCATTACAGATAAGCGTCATCCATGAACGATTTCACCGCAGTCAGCCCAGGCCTCCCTTCCACCCACGCCGACATCCTGTACGGCCCGCCGCGACCGGATCTGCTGTGCGAGGAAGTGCTGGCCGACCTGCTGGAGGCAACGGCTCGCCGCTGCCCCGAGCAAATCGCCCTGATCGATGGCGCGCGCCGCATCACGTATGCGCAGCTCGATGCGCAGGCCGGCCTGGCCGCATCGCGCCTGGTGGCGGCCGGCGTCAAGCCCGGCGACATCGTGGGACTGTGGCTGCCGCGCGGCGCCCATCTGCTGCTGATGCAGGCGGCCATTGCCAAGGCGGGCGCCGCGTGGCTGCCCGTCGATGAAGACACGCCCGTCGAGCGCCTGCAGGTGTGCCTCGATGATGCGAATGGCTTTGGCGTCATCAGCTGCGCGCAGTTTGCGCCACGGCTATTTGACGCCGGCGTCAAACGCCACGTGTGGACGGCGGAAAGCCTGCTGGCCCCCGCCGCGCCGGGCGAACTGCTGCCGACGCGCGGAGCCGTGCTGCCCGAGCACCCCGCCTACGTGATCTACACATCCGGCTCCACGGGCAAGCCCAAAGGCATATTGATCAACCAGCGCAGCATCTGCCACTTTCTGCGCAGCGAAAACGCCGTGCTGGAAGTGACGCAGGACGACACCGTCTACCAGGGCTTTTCCGTCGCCTTCGACATGTCGTTCGAGGAAATCTGGATCGCCTACCTGGTGGGCGCCACCCTGTGGCTGGGCCCCAAGGAGATTTCGGGCGACCCGGAAGCCTTGCCGCGCGCGCTGGCCGCCAACCACGTCACCGTGCTGCACGCCGTGCCGACCTTGCTGGCCCTGTTCGCCGAGGAAGTGCCGAGCCTGCGCCTGATCAACCTGGGTGGCGAGATGTGCCCGGAGTCCCTGGTCGAACGCTGGTCGCGCCCGGGCCGCGCCATGTTCAACACCTATGGCCCCACGGAAGCGACCGTCTCGTGCAGCCTGGCGCGTTTGCGGCCGGGCGAGCCGGTGACCATCGGCACGCCGCTGCCCAACTACGGCTTGCTGGTGCTGCAGGTGGCCGAGCCGGGAGAAAAACGTCCCTTGACTTTGCTGGCGCGCGGCGAAACGGGTGAGCTGTGCATCATCGGCCCCGGCCTGGCCGAGGGTTACCTGGGCCGGCCCGACCTGACGGTGGAAAAATTCCTGCCCAATCCCTGGAGCACGGGCCCTGACGATGCACGCCTGTACCGCACGGGCGACCTGGCGCGCATCGATCTTGATGGCCAGGTGCTGTGCCTGGGCCGCGCCGACGACCAGGTCAAGATACGCGGCTTCCGCGTGGAGCTGGGCGAGATCGAAGCCGTGCTGGCGCAGCAACCTGGCGTAGGCACGGTGGCCGTGTTGCTGCGCAAGGATGACGGCATCGACCAGCTGGTGGCGTACATCGTCGGCGGCGACGAGGCGCCGGCCGACGCCCTGGCGGCAAAAACCCTGCGCGCCGCCCTGAACCTGCACCTGCCGCCGTACATGGTGCCGGGCCGTTTTGAATTGCTGCCGCTGATGCCGCGCCTCACTTCCGGCAAGATCGACAGAAAAGCCTTGAAAGCCATGCCCCTGTCCGCACCGCCAGCTGGCGAGGCGGGTGAATCGGACGTGCCGGAAACGCCGGCCGAAGCAGCCCTGTTCGCGGCGCTGGCCAAGCTGTTTCCGGGCCAGGCGATCTTGCGCCAGCTGGACTTTTTCAGCGACCTCGGTGGCCATTCCTTCCTGGCCGCGCGCCTGGCGTCCGCCCTGCGCGCCGATCCGGCCTACGCCCACATGACGGTGCGCGACATTTATCACAATCGCCAGATCGGCAAGATCGCCGCCGTGCTCAATGAAGCGCCGGCGCTGGCCACGCCGGAAGCGGAGTGGACGCCGCCATCGACCGTGAAACGCTGGCTGTGCGGCGCGGCACAGGCGGCGGCCGTGCCGGGCCTCGTCACCTTGCGCATGGCACAGTGGATGGCGCCGTTCTTTACGTACCACTTCTTCACGGGCGACACGGGCGACACCGTGCCGCGCGCCATCGCCGCCTCCATCGGGGTGTTTTTACTCGCGACCCTGGCCGAATTTGCCATTGCGATCGCCGGCAAGTGGCTGATCGCGGGGCGCTTGAAGCCGGGCAGCTATCCGCTGTGGGGCGTCACCTATTACCGCTGGTGGCTGGCCGATCGCCTGGTCGAATCGGCGCCCGCCTACCTGCTCAGCGGCTCGTCCCTGAACAGCTGGTGGCTGCGCGCGCTGGGCGCCAAAGTGGGCAAGGAAGTCGTCATCGGCTCGATGACCCTGCGCGCGCCCGACCTGCTGTCCATCGGCGACAACGTCAGCGTGGGCAATGCCGTCAACTTTGAAAACGCCCGCGTGGAACGGGGCCGTTTGCTGCTGGGCCAGATCAGCATCGGCGACGATGCCTGCATCAGTTCTTACGCCATCATGGAAGGCAATACCCAGGTGGGCGCCTTCGGCCACCTGGAGGGACAGTCCGCGCTGGCCGATGGCGCGGCGGTGCCGGCCGGAAGAGTCTACACAGGTTCTCCCGCGCGCGACATTGGCGCGTTCGACCCTGCCAGCCACCCGCCGCGCCCCGCCGTCTCCCGCCTGCGCCTGACGGGCGAAACCGCGTTCTTTTGCTTCGGCATGGTCTTGATCGCCGTGCTGTTCTTCATGCCCGTCTTCCCCAGCTTCGTGCTGATCGACTGGTTCGACGAACGCGAAATGATGCCGTGGCTGCAGGGCCGCGACGTGACGACCCAGCTGGCCCGCTACTTCCTGCTGGCCTTCCCCGCCAGCGCCGTGCTGATCGTGCTCACGGCCCTGCTGTCGGCCGCCATCCGCTGGGGTGCGCTGCCCCGATTAAAGCCGGGCAGCTCGCCCGTGCACAGCAATATCTATTGCGCCAAGTGGCTGGTCAGCCATATCCAGGAATCGAGCCTGAACGTCCTGCACGGTATTTACGCCACCGTCTACGCGCCGTACTGGTACCGCCTGCTGGGCGCCAAGGTCGGCAAGGGCGCCGAGATTTCCACGGCCCTGGGCGTGGTACCCGACATGCTGACCCTGGGCGACGACACCTTCATCGCCGACGCCGTCATGCTGGGCGACGAGCAGATCGACGGTGGCTGGATGACCATGCGCCCCACCGTCATCTCGCACCGCAGCTTCGTCGGCAACGGTAGCTATATCCCGGATGGCACGGTGCTGCCCGAGCACGTGCTGATCGGCGTGCATACGCATGCGCCGCGCAATGAGCAGATGCACAGCGGCGATACCTGGCTCGGCTCACCGCCCATGCATTTGCCCGCGCGCGAACAGGTCAGCGGCTTTGCCGAGCACCTGACGTTCAAGCCGTCGCTGTTGCGCCGCCTGGGCCGCAGCCTGATCGAAGCGTTCCGCATCGTCGCGCCGCACGCGGTGGTGATCGCCGTCGGCTATACCCTGGTGCTGGACGTGATGCCGATCGCGGGCGCGGGACGCTGGGGCGAAGTGGTGAGCGACCTGGCGATTGCCGGCCTGGCCTACGGCATCGGCAATTTCCTGGTGGTCGTGCTGTTCAAGTGGCTGCTGCTGGGACGCTACCGCAAGCACGCGGCGCCCATGTGGACGCCGTTCGTGTGGATTTCGGAAGGCGTGACCAATCTGTACGAAGGCATCGCCGTGCCCAACTTCATGCGCTACCTGCGCGGCACGCCGTGGCTGCCGCTGGCCTTCCGCCTGTTCGGCTGCAAGATCGGCCGCGGCGTCTACATGGACACGACGGACATCACGGAATTCGACTGTGTGCACATCGGCGACTACAGCGAACTGAATGCGCTGACCTGCCCACAGACGCATCTGTTCGAAGACCGCGTGATGAAGATCGACCACGTGGAGATCGGCCAGCGCGTCTACATGGGCCCGCGCAGCTCCGTGCTGTACAGCGCCAAGGTGGGCGACAACGCACGCCTGGGACCGTTGACCCTGGTGATGAAGGGCGAGCACATCCCCGCCGGCAGCAACTGGGCGGGCTGCCCGGCCGCGCCTTTGCGCAACTGATCGTAGCTGATGGACTCTACGGTGCTCTGGTCCGGGGATGGCGTGCTGGTGATCGGCATCGCCGCCGTGCTGCCGCGCGCCGAGGCCCGCTTGCGCATCCGCGCCGCCGTGCGCGAGGCGATGGCGACATGGCTGAAGATGGATATCGAGGCGATCTCGGTGGAGTCAACGCCGGGCGCCCCTCCCCGCCTGCTGTTTCCCGGCGGCGTTGCGGGCCTGTCGTTCAGCCATGACGAGGGCATCTCGCTGGCCGCCATCGGCCTGCATGGTCCTGTCGGCATCGACGTGATGCGGGTGCAGGACATTGCCGGCTGGTTCAATCTGGCGCGCGACTATCTGGGGCCGCAGGTGACAGCGGAACTGGTCGCCTGCCCCGATGCACAGCGCCCCTTGGCCCTGGCGCAGGCGTGGACGGCGCGCGAGGCGGTGCTCAAGTGCGCAGGGCTGCCGCTGGCGGAGTGGGATGGGACCACGCCGGCGTGCCGCATGCAAGCGCTGGCCTTGCCGGCACCGTATGTCGCGACTCTGGCATATTAATCTTCCTTGCCTTTGCCAGTTCCACCAATCTGGACGAAAATCAGTTTTACGATAATACTGACGAGCAATCCCAGCACCCCGATCAATTCCAGCATGGCCATTCCTTTGCAGTGACAGCAGACCAGGCCACTGTAACGCGAATGCCGGGGCCAGGCTAATATCAAATCAAGCAGTCTCCGATCTCGAAAAGGCATACGATTGATTTCCATCAGACAGTTCCGCTATTTTGTCGAAGTCGTCGATGCGGGCAGCTACTCGCGCGCGGCGGAAAAGCTGTACATCGCACAGTCGGCCCTGAGCCGCCAGATCAAGGAGCTGGAAGGTGAAGTGCAAGCCCTGCTGCTGACGCGCGACGCGCGCCATATCGAACTCACGCCCGCAGGGCAAGTCTTTTATGAACGGGCCAAGCGCATCCTCGAAGACATCGACGAAACCGTGCGCCAGACGCGCCACGTGGGACAAGGCGAGCAAGGCATCATCCGCCTGCTGCATTCGAGTTCCGTCACGCTCACGCCCGCCATCGGCACCGTGCTGAACCGGCTGCTGGCGCAGTTCCCCGGCGTCTCGCTCGATGTATCGAAGGGCTCGTCGGAAAACCAGGCCGCCGACATCGAGGAAGGCCGCGCCGACCTGGGCCTCGTGCGCCTGCCCACCCTGCGCAAGCATGCCAATATCGTCGTGCGCGAACTGTTTGCGGAAAAGCTGGTGGTGGCCGTGTCGGCGATGTCGCCGCTGGCCACGCTGGAACGCACGACGATAGCCGCCCTGCGCGACGAAGCCTTCGTCTCGATCCCGCACAAGGACCGCGGAGGCCTGAGCTACCTGGTGGCAGGCCTGTGCCTGGCGCAGGGCTTCTTTCCGAAGGCGGCGCGCGCCCTGTCGCGCAAGACCTCGCAGCTGAACCTGATCGAGGCGAACATGGGCATCGCCATCGTCCCCGACAGCATGCGCCTGGTGGCGCCGCCCGGCGTGCGTTTCATCGCGCTGCCGGACGAGGAATCGCATTCCGTCGTCGGCCTGATTTCGCCGCGCGCGGCCAGCGGCATGGTGGCCGCGTTTACGGAAGCGTTCGTGCGCGAGATGAATACACTCTAGCCTTCCGCATACAGCGCCGCGTCCACGTCGCGCACGGCCGCCATCAGCAAGGCCAGCTTCATGACATCGAGCTTGCCGTCCGTGCGCACGCGCGAGCACAGGTCGATGCCGTAGGGGCGCACCTGGCGCAGCGCGTCGGCAACGTTGGTGTCGTCCAGCCCACCGGCGAGGAAAACGGGACGGGGGCTGGCGCGCACGAAGCGCGCGCTGATGGACCAGTCGTGCGTGCGGCCCGTGCCGCCCAGTTCCGGGACCAGCGCGCCAGGGCGGCCCGAATCGAGCAGGAAAGCGTGTACGTGGGGCGCGTAGGCGGGAATCAGCGCCAAAGCCTCGGGTCCTTCCACGTGGATCACCTGCACGCGCCGCACATGCGGCAGCAGGTGCGCCAGTTCCTCGACTTCACGCGGGTCGATATGGCCGACAATCTGCACGGTGGATGGTTGCGTGGCGCGCACGTGTTCGGCGATGCGCTGCGCCGTCGTCTCGGACGTCAGCAGGAACGTGGCCACGGGGGGCGGCGTCCAGGCGGCGATCTGCGCGATGCGCGCGTCGGGAATCGGGCCGGGGCCGGACGGCATGGCCGCCACCAGGCCCAGCGCATCGGCGCCGGCGGCTATGGCCAGTTGCGCTTCGTCGATGGAAGCGATGCAGCAAATCTTGATGCGGGTTCTCATGGCCTTGCGTGTTCAAATGGAATGAGCAACATTACAACACAGGGCGGCACGCGCGCCAAGACACGCGGTCAAGGCCGCGTCATGCCGCCGCAAACCCATCACCAGCACAGCAACGAGCAAGGGCAGACTCCTTGGCGCCTGATCGTCAGCCCGCACTGATTGACATGCGCCAGGCGGACGACGATACTTGATTTATCCGAGGTTGCCATTGGAAGCCGCACATGCGTATCGTCGACTTTGAAGTCCGCAAGAAGTGTCCGCCGCAGTTGTGCGACTGCGCGCGCGAGCGCCTGCTCGGCGATGCGCAGGCGGACCTGTCCATCCTGCGCCTGAACCTGACGGAAGAAAAGCGCCTGCTGGCGCACATCGACGGCATCGCCACCCTTGCCCAGCTGCGGAAACTGCAACTGCTGCTGCAGAAAAACCTGGGCGTGGAATTGCAAATTACACCGGGCAGCGGCGAAGTGCGCACCGTGCGCGGCTTCCAGATCCGCCTGCTGGAGCGGCCCGGCCTGTGCCGCAAGACGCGCGCCGCCATTCCGGCCGCCGTGCGCCGCTGCCTGGCCGCGCACCCAGAGATCGCGTTTGCGATATTGAATGAAAACGATTTGCTCGGTGGGGTGTGAGCCGAGTAGGTCGGATTAGCGGGCACCGCGTAATCCGACACCATTGTTGGCGTATGTGCGAATGTCGGATTACGCTCCGCTAATCCGACCTACGCCGCCACGCTGGCGCGGATGGGAATGACCTTGCCCTTCGCTTCGCGCGCCCGCAACTGCCCGCAGCCGCCTTCCACGTCCTGCCCGGCCGAATCGCGCAGCTTGGTCAGCACGCCGCGCGCGTGCAGGGCGGCGGCAATCGCGCGCGCCTTTTCCCAGCTGGGGCGCTTGAACGGCAAGTCGGCGATGGTGTTATACGGGATCATGTTCAGCACCGCGTACTTGCCCTGCAAGAGCGCGACGATGCCATCCATCTCATCGTCACCGTCGTTGACGCCTTCCATCAGGGTCCACTGATACTGCACCGGGTAGCCGGTCAGGCGCGCATATGATTCGCCGAAGTCCACCAGTTCGCGCGGAGTGAGCTTGGGCGCGCGCGGCAGCAGCTGTTCGCGCAGTTCCGGCTTGGTCGTGTGCAGCGACAGCGCCAGCGCCGGCTTGACCCTGCCTTGCGGCAGGCGCTCGAAGGCGCGCGGGTCGCCCACGGTGGAAAACACGAGGTTCTTGTGGCCGATATTGCCCTCGGTGCCCAGCAGCTCGATCGCTTCCATCACATTGTTCAGGTTATGCGCCGGCTCGCCCATGCCCATGAAGACGACTTTTTTCACGGGACGCATGGTGCGCGCCAGTACCACCTGGGCGACAATTTCTCCGCTGGTGACTTGCCGGATCAAGCCGTCGCGGCCCGTCATGCAGAACTGGCAGCCGACGGCGCAACCGACCTGGCTCGATACGCACAAGCCGTCGCGCGGCAGCAGCACGCTTTCCACCGTCTGGCCGTCGTGCAGTCCCACCAGCAGGCGCACGGAACCGTCCGCGCCCGGGTGCGTACTGAGCAGTTTCAGCATGCCCTGCAATTCGAGGTCGAGCGCGGGCAAGGCCTCGCGCACGGGCAAAGGCAAAAAATCTTCGGCGCGGCGCCGACCCTGGTCGTGCGGCTGCCCCTGGATCCAGTCCCGCAGCACGCGCTGTTCGTGCAGGGGCTTGGCGCCCAAGGCGCGCAGGCGCTGGCGGAGATGGTCGATTTGCATGGCGTCTGAATAAAAAAACGGCGCGCAGGAATGAAGCCGGCGCGCCGTGTTACGGATAAAAGCGTTAGACTTTCTTGACGAATTCCGTCTTCAGGCTCATGGAACCGAAGCCGTCGATCTTGCAGTCGATATCGTGGTCGCTGTCGACCAGGCGGATGTTCTTGACCTTGGTGCCCATCTTGACGACACCGCCGCCGCCCTTCAATTTCAAGTCCTTGATGACGCTGACCGTGTCGCCGTCCTGCAGGATATTGCCGGCCGAATCGCGGTACACCTTGGCGCCCTCTTCCACCGCTTCGCCAGCCGTGGCCGACCATTCATGCGCGCATTCAGGGCAGATCAACTGGCTGCCATCTTCGTACGTGAATTCGGATTTGCATTGCGGGCATGGTGGTAATGTGCTCATTTTATTCTCTGTCTGGTGAACAGCGCGTGCTGTAAAAGCCGACATTATAAGCGCTACGCCCGCCATCGGCGGGCTTTTTCGCATATGACGTCGCAGCCTTATTTGATATTTTTATCCAGGAAGGCGCGGATCACCTGCCCGATCTCGCGGGCATGCGTTTCAAGGGCGAAGTGGCCGGTGTCGTAGAACCGGATATCGGCGTTGGGCAAATCGCGTTTCCATGCCTGCGCACCGGCTGGCAGGAAAAACGGATCGTTCTTGCCCCAGACGGCCAGCAGCGGCAGTTGCTGCTGGCGGAAATAGGCCTGGAATTGCGGGTACATGCGCACATTGGACGCGTAATCGAGGAGCAGGTCGAGCTGGATGTCGGCGTTGCCAGGACGCGCCACCCGCATGCCTTCCAGGGTATAGCCGTCGGGAGAAACGCTGCTCGGATCGGGCACGCCTTCCAGATATTGCCATTTTATCCCGGCCGGCGTCGGAAAGTCGGCCAGCGCCGCGCGGTTTTGCGCCGTCGGCGCCTGCCAGTATTGCCTGATGCCGTCCCAGCCCTTCGACAGTCCCTCTTCATACGCGTTGCCGTTCTGCGAGATGATGGCCGTGATGCGCGCAGGATGGGCCAGCGCCAGGCGCCAGCCCACTGGCGCGCCGTAGTCGTGCACCATGATGGCGTAGCGGTCCAGCTTCAACTGCTCGGTAAAACGGTCCATGGTCCGGGTGATGTTGTCGAAGGTGTAGGCGTAGTGTTCGCGCGCCGGCGCTTCGGTGTAGCCGAAGGAAGGCAGGTCCGGCGCCACCACGTGATAGCGGTCGCTCAGCGCCGGGATCACGTCGCGGTACATGAACGAGGACCCGGCAAAGCCATGCAGCAGCACGATGGTCGGCGCGGCAGGGTCGCCCGCCTCGCGATAAAAAACATTCACGTCGCCGACTTTTTCAAACCGGTAGTGTACTTGCGCCTTGTCGGCTGCCGACATCGGGGCGGCGCCGGCGCTGGCCGCCATGGCCACGGTGGTGGCGGCGGCGAGAGTGGTGGTCTTGATATTCATGGCAATGTCCTTGTAACCTTTAAAGTGAGTATTTGAAGGTTACAAGCATTTCTGGTAACCTGTCAATATTATTTTCAGAGGTTACAAAGGATTTCAAATGACGCCACATCCCGAGCACGCTCCGCACTTCATCGGCAACCACCTGGCGCTCGATTTCATCAACAGCGCCTTTGGCATGGGGGATGACAGCTGGGATTGCCTGGCCGACAACGCCGGCGCGCTGGCCTGGCTCAAGGCGGCGGGCCTGCTGGCGCCCGACTTCAATACACCGCCTACCGGACTGGCAACGCTGGCACAGTCGCTGCGGACGGCGGCGGAACGGCTGATCGATTTGAACATGCCGCGTGAGCCAACCGACTTCGCGGTGGTGAACCGGATACTGGAGGCTGGCCGCCCTGTGCGCACGCTGGCGCAGGGCGAAGGCGATAACGTCGTATTATGGAAACGGCGCCGCGACGACAGCGCGGCCAGCTTGCTCGAACCGGTGGCAGCGGCGCTGGTCCAGCTGCTGACGCAGGGCGAGCTGGCGCAAGTGCGCCAGTGCGAAGCGCATGATTGCACGCTGCGTTTCCTCGATGTCACCAAATCGGGCCGCCGGCGCTGGTGCAGCATGGCCGTTTGTGGCAACCGGATGAAGGTCGCCGCTTTCCGGGCGCGCAAGGAAGCCAGATAACGCCGGCAGGCAACACCCTAATTTCCACTGACAGGAGTGACCAGTAATGACGACATCCAGCTATCCCGATACCCGCCTTTGATCGCCAACGCATGGGTGGAGGCCAGCGGCGGCAAATCCATACCCGTGCTCAATCCTGCCACCGGGCAGGCCATCGGCACGGTGGCCCATGCCAGCATCGCCGACCTCGATCGCGCGCTGGCCGCCGCCCAGCAGGGTTTCGAAACGTGGCGCGCCGTCGATATCGCCAGGCAGATGACGCAGGAGCAGGGCAAGCCGCTGGGCGAAGCGAAAGTGGAAATACTGGCCGGCGCCGACATCATCGACTGGTTTGCCGCCGAAGGCATGCGCGTCTATGGCCGCATCGTGCCGTCGCGCAACCCGGCCGCGCAGCAGCTGGTGCTCAAGGAACCAGTCGGCCCGGTTGCCGCCTTCACGCCGTGGAATTTCCCGATCAACCAGATCGTGCGCAAATTGTCGGCCGCGCTGGCCACCGGTTGCTCCTTCCTGTGCAAGGCCCAGGAATAAACGCCGGCCTCGCCTGCGGCGCTGATGCAATGCTTCGTCGACGCCGGCCTGCCACCGGGCGTGGTGGGCCTGGTGTTCGGCGACCCGGCCGAAATCTCTGGCTATCTGATCCCGCATCCGGTGATTCGCAAGGTGACGTTCACTGGCTCGACGCCGGTAGGCAAGCAGCTGGCCGCGCTGGCCGGCGCCCACATGAAGCGCGTGACGATGGAACTGGGCGGCCACGCCCCGGTGATCATTGCCGAAGACGCCGATGTGGCACTGGCCGTCAAGGCCGCCGGCGGCGCCAAGTTCCGCAATGCGGGCCAGGTGTGCATTTCGCCGACCCGCTTCCTCGTGCACAACGCCGTCAAGGCCGAATTCACCAGCGCGCTGGTCAAGCACGCCGAAAGCCTGAAGCTGGGCGATGGCCTGCAACAGGGCACCACGCTGGGGCCGCTGGCCAATGCGCGCCGCCTCAGCGCCATGGCGAAGGTAGTCGAAGACGCGCAGGCCAGAGGCGCCACCCTGGCCACCGGCGGCAGCCGCATTGGCGACACCGGCAACTTTTTCGCGCCGACCGTGTTTGCCGACGTGCCGCTCGACGCGAGCATATTCAACGATGAACCGTTCGGCCCGATCGCCGGCATCCGCGGTTTCGACAGTCTGGAGGAAGCCATCCTTGAAGCGAACCGCCTGCCGTTCGGCCTGGCCGGCTACGCTTTCACGCGCTCGATCAAGAACGCCCACCTGCTGATGAACCGCATGGAGGTGGGCATGTTATGGATCAACCAACCCGCCACCCCGAGCGCCGAAATGCCCTTCGGCGGCATCAAGGATTCGGGACATGGCACGGAAGGCGGGCCGGAGGCGCTGGATTCCTACCTCAATACCAAGGCCGTATCGCTCGTTGGCGTGTAAGCGGGTATCGGCAACGCCGTCGTTCAGCTACGCAGCACTATCTCGATGGTGCTGTGGACGATTTCCTCGTGGATGCTTATCCGTGCGCGCAGCCGCGCAGCCGTCAGGGTGGGGTCGCGGCTGACCACCGACAGCGCGCACGAATACAGCTGCTTGCCAACGCGCCAGACGTGCAGGTCGACGATGCGCGGCGTGTCGCCCCCCTCTTCCACCTCGACCGCCTCGCGGATTTCCTGCACCACCGGGTGATCCATTTCGCGGTCCAGCAAGACCTTGCCCGTCTCCTGCATCAGCTTTTTCGCCCACAAGGCCACCAGCACGGCGCCCGCGATGCCCATCACGGGATCGAGCCACTGCCAGCCGTAAGCCCACGCGCCGGCCAGCGCAAGGATGGCCAGCACGGACGTGGCGGCATCGGCCAGCACGTGGATGTAGGCGGCCTTCATGTTCAGGTCTTCGCCATGGCCATGGTGGTCGTGGTGATCGTGGTGGTCATGCCCATGGCCGTGGTCATGATGGTGGTCATGGTGCCCGCCGAGGATCAGCGCGCACACGAGGTTGACGGCCAGGCCGAAGGCCGCTACCGCCATGGCCTGCGCATAGTGGATGGGCTGCGGCGAGAACAGGCGCTCGACGGAGGCCACGACCATCAGCACGGCCACCCCCAGCAGCAAGATGGCGCTGGTATAGCCAGCCAGCACCTCGATCTTCCACGTGCCGAAGGCAAAGCGCGGGTCGCGCGCATAGCGGCGCGCGGCCGCATACGCAAACGCGGCCAGGCCGATGGCCAGCGCGTGCGAACTCATATGCCAGCCATCGGCCAGCAGGGCCATGGAGTTGTACCACCAGCCGGCGACGATTTCCAGCACCATGGTGGCCAGGGTGATCCACATGACGATGCGCGCGCGGCGCTCGGCCTTGCCATTGCTGCTGTCAAAAACGTGTTCGTGCTGCCAGGCCGAGAGGTCTTCCTTGAGGGATGGCGTGTGCATGGCGTTCTCCTTATTTGAGGTAGGTGCGCAGGATGCCCGCGATGTCGTCGGCGCCCCTGGCCCGCTCCTCGCCGGAGATATCGGGACTGGCCACGTGCTCGCGCAAGTGTTCTTCGATGACTTCGGCCATCAGGCCATTGACGGCGCCGCGCACGGCGGCGATCAGCTGCAGCACCTCGCCGCAGTCGCGCCCTTCTTCCAGGCCCCGCTCCAGGCCTTCCACCTGCCCCCGGATACGCTTCACGCGATTGAGCAGCTTGGTCTTGTTGTGCGCCGTGTGTCCCATGATTTCATCCCGATAAATACTATAGGGGGGTATACTATCAGAGCGAAACGGACGGCGCGATCTTTTGCAGCTTGCTGGCCAGCGAGGCGTCGGACAATTCGCCCAGGTGAGTATCGATCAATCTCCCCTGCGCGTCGTAGAACAGGGTCGTGGGCAGGGCCGAGGAACCGGCCGCCTTGCCCAGCGCCGCGTCGCTGTCGAGCAGCACGTTGCGCAGGGTCACGCCGCTCCGATCCAGAAAAGCGCTGGCCGCCGCCGCATCCTCGCGCTGGTTCGCATACACGAAGACGATATCGGCGCGCGCCTGCTGCGCGGCGGCCAGTACGGGCATCTCTCGCCGGCATGGCGGGCACCAGCTGGCCCACAGATTGACCACCATGGGCTTGCCGCTGGCCAGCGCCGCCAGGGTCACCGGCGCGCCGTCGAGCGCCTGCAACGCCACGGCCGGCAAGGCCGTCGGCTTGTCGTACGCCAGCGAGATCCCTGCACTCAGCACGCCCCAGGCCAGCGCGCCAGTAGCCACGCTGATGGCCAGCGGACGGCGCATGGCCGCCATGGCGGGGCGCCGGCAGCGCCACGCGGCGATGGCCAGCGCGGCCGCGATGCCGGCCGGCGCGAGAAAACCGCCATCGCGGATATTGATGATGGACCACGGCGCCACCAGATATTGTTCGTGCCAGCGTAGAACGAATGCCAGGCGCGCCGCCAGCAGGCCGGCGATCAGCATGTCGGAAACGAGAGGACCGGCGTCCGGCTGTTGGCGATACCGCCTTAGCGACCACGCCACGCCATAAGCGACGCACAGGGAAACGATCAGCAGGACGAGGCCCGTGGGCAGGGCCAGGGGACCGATTTGCAGGGACAGCATGGGCGCTTTCAGGAACGTCGAGGGACGGCCATTGTGGCCCATGCGGATTAAGCAGGCGTTAAGCGGTGCGAAGGTCAGGTGAGCAGCGCCTCCTTGCGCACGAAATGCATGGCTTGCGGCTGGTCCACCAGCACGCACTGCTTGCCCGTGCGCTTGCAGTGGTCGTGCACGCGCCAGTAGGCGTCGTGGCTGACGCAGCCCGTCTGGCAAATCACCAGGTCGGCCGCCACCAGGCCCGCTTCCAGCGCCGCTACGTCGTCGGCGCCATCGTCACCGCCAGCATGGTGCAGGAAGCGCCCGCCGGCTTGCTCGATGGCTTGCTGCGCCACGTTGGCGCCGGCGGCCTGCTGGCCCGCATTCTGCTCCAGATAGCTGCCCACATACAGCACGGCTTTTTCGCGCACGTCGGCCTGCAGGGCTGGCGCGGGCAGCCACTGCAGGCGCAGCAGCTCGCGCATCAGGTCCTGCACCCGCTCACCGAGCCACTCGACCCGGCGCGCCAGCCTTGCACGCGTCGGCAAGCCCGGCACGCTGGCCGCCAGTTCGGCCAGTTCATCGCGCGCCAGCGCCAGTTTTGTATCGCGGATCACGACCTGCGCCCGCGCGCGCATCAAGTCCGACTCCAGCTGCGCGATGCGGGCCGCCTGCGCAGCCATCTGCGCACTGCAGCGCGCCTGCGCGCGGCCATATTCCCCCATCAGCACGCGATGCTCGCGCGCGACCATGTCCTCGTTGCCATACATACTGCCCATCATGCCCTCCTTCACCGACCGTGGCGCCATGGCGCCAGCCCATCGCTACCCCATGGATCCGCATTATAAATGAGAATCATTATTATTTATCCATGCGCGCACGCTCAGTAGGGGTATGCGGTGGCCGCCAGCGTCACGCAGCCGGCGGGCAAGACAGCAGACGCTTCCATACGTCGTCCTGCACCTCCCGCACATGCCGCAGGCCATCGGGGCCACGATAGATCCCCAGCGTGTTCGGCCACGCCATATCGATGAACAACAGCCGCGCCGGATCGATCAGCAGGGACTGGCCCACATAATTACCCTTGATCTCGCCCTTGTTCACGGTCAGCAGGCGCGCACCACCGGCAAGCGCCCGCTCGTCCAGCGCCACGCCGCTGCGCTCGGCCACATCGCGCAGCCAGCGTTCGCGCCAGCGCGCCTGCTCGCCGAACTGTCCCTTGGGCGGCCGGTCCAGCTTGACGATGGCCGCCACGGGCCCGTCTATCCCCGCCTGCAGCGAAAAGCCCAGGCGTTCCTGCAGTTCGACCGTGTAGGCCTCACCCTTGACGTCGATCTGATAGCGCCCCACCCCGTCCTGTACCCGCAGGTCAGCCTGATGGTAGGAAGGTTTGACGCAATTGGCGTATTGATGGACGAGCACATCGAGAAACGGCGGCTCGACGGGGGATGTCGCCGCCATGGCGGGCGACAGGCTGGCACACAACATGGCGGCAGCCACGCATTGCATCGTATTCATTCTTGCTCCGGTTATTGCACAATTTTTTTCAATGGTGGAATTGGCAAGATCCGCACTCTACCTGATAGGGAGAAAACAGCCCGCACGACATGGAAGGACAGGCCCCGGCGCACGATTCAATTGAATCGCGCTTGTTAAATCATTATTTCTGAGGTGTAATCTTATAAGTAAATCATTGAATTAATTGCAAGCACACTCATCTCGCCACACGGAGTTCCAGTCCATGTCCGAATTGGTCCAAACAAACGCGTCGTCATCATCCGGTGCAGCACCCGTCGCCAATGGCTACAGCCAGGCCACGCGCCTGCTGAAGCTGAGCACGCCCCTGGGCCCGGACAAGCTGCTGGCCGAATGCGTGCGCGGCGAGGAAGGCCTGGGGCTGGGCTATACCTTCAACATCGCCGCCCTGTCGCTCGACGCGGCCATTCCCCTCAAGTCGCTGATCGGCCAGCCCATCCTGCTGGAATTGCTCATGGCCGATGGCGGCTGGCGCCCGTTCCACGGCCACGTCACCGCCGTCGAACTGGCGGGCGCGAACGGCGGCTTTGCCCGCTACAACCTGACCATGCAGCCGTGGACGGCCTTCCTGGCGCACGGCCGCGACAGCCGCGTCTTCCAGGACCTGGCGGTGCCCGACATCCTCGAAGTCGTCTTTGCCCGCTACCAGGGCCAGGGCATGCTGGCGCCGGCCTGGCGCTTCGACCTGCTCGACCGCGCAATCTATCCGAAACGCAGCATCTGCAGCCAATACCAGGAAAGCGACTGGGCCTTTGCCGAGCGGCTGATGAGCGAGGAAGGCCTGTTTTACTATGCCGAACACACGGGCGACGCGGGCAGCGCCAGCCTGGGCAGCCATACCCTCGTCATCGCCGACCACAACGGCAGCTTCAAGCCCAACGCCCAGGCCAGCATTGCCTACAGCCAGCCAGGCGCCGTCATGCCGCAAGACACGATGGATCGCTGGCGCATGCAGCTGCGCCAGCAAACCAACGGCATCGAACTGTCCAGCTGGGACTACCGCGCGCTGGGCCAGCGCCCCATCAGCGCCGCCAGCGCCCATGACGGAACGATGGCGCTGATCAGCCGCGACGCGCCCGGCGCCTATGCCTACCCGTCGCGCGAACACGGACAACGGCTTGCCGAGCGCCAGTTGCAGGCGCTGACGGCGTCCAGGGAAGTGTTTACGGGCGCCGGCACCGTGCGCACCCTGGCGCCCGGCACCACGTTTACCCTGAGCGGCCAGGCGCAAACGGATGCGGCCGGCGGTGGCGACGCAGCGACCTTCCTCGTCACCCGCACGGTGCACCTGATGCATAACAACCTCGATGCGGAACTCGGCGGCGGCCTGCTGCAGCGCCTCGGCCAGGGCTTGCTCGACGCGCTGATCGGCGAAGAGGCGGCCGGCAGCCTGCATGCCGTCGGCGACACCATCAGCGAACGCCCGCCCTACCGCAACCGCATCGACGCCATCCGCAGCAAGGTCCCCTACCGCAGCAGCTATGCCGACCAGCATGGTCAACTGCTGCATCCACGCCCCGTCATCATGGGCCAGCAGACCGCCATCGTCGTCGGCCCGGCTGGCGCCCAGCTGCATACGGACCGCGACCACCGCATCAAGGTGCAATTCCACTGGCAGCGGGGCGCGCAAAGCCATAGCCGGCTGGCGCATCCGGCGGCCGACGGCCACACGGGCGCGCCCGGCGACGACAGCGCCGGCACGTGGGTGCGGGTGGCCACGCCGCTGGCGCCCGTTGCCGGCGCCAACTGGGGCAGCAACGCCCTGCCCCGCGTGGGCCAGGAAGTGCTCGTCGATTTCCTGGAAGGCAATATCGACCGCCCCGTCGTCATCGGCACGCTGTACAACGGCCGCGGCCAGGCCGACGCGCAAAACAACCAGGTCAGCCAGGGCACGGGCGCGGCGACGGGCAACGCGCCGGCGTGGTTTCCCGGCCAGGCCGGCGCCCACGCCCACCCGGCGGCCTTGTCGGGCATCAAGACGCAGGCATTGCCAACGAGCCAGGGCGGCGGTGGCGCCTACAGCCAGCTGGTGTTCGACGACAGCCCGGGCCAGGGCCGCGTCGCCCTGCAGCGCCACGCCGGCCCCCATCAGGGAACGGCCGAACTGAACCTGGGCCATTTGCGGCACCAGAGCGACAACCAGCGGCTGGCGCCGGCCGGCTTTGGCGCCGAGCTGAAAACGGAACACAGCGCCGCCCTGCGTGCGGGAGCGGGCATGCTGCTGTCGGCGCATGGCCGCGATGCCGGCGGCAGCCACATGGATGCGCAGGAAGCGCTGGAACAGCTCAGGCAAAGCTTGCAACTGCAGACCTCGCTGACTGAGCAGGCGCAGAAACATTTCGCGCTCGAAATGCCCAGCCCGGCCACAGCCGGTGCGGCCGCGCCAGCTTCCACTGCCACGCCGGACCAGGCGGAGACGCCTTCGCCAGCCGCGCAGCTCCCCGCCCTCGCCCAGATGCAGCACAGCATCGAGATCCTGGGCGCGACGGCCGAGGGCGCCGCCACGACGGGCCAGGGCCAGGGCCAGCAGGCGGCGGGCGGCGAAGGCCAGGCCAGCGCGTATGGCGACCCGCAGCTGCAATTGTCCAGTCCGTCCGGCATCGCCGCCACCACGCCGGCCAACGCCGTGCTGGTCGCGGGCGGCAATGGCAGTCTGGCGGCGGGCGCGGATCTCAACTTTGCGGCGCAAGGCAACAGCCTGTACGCGCTGGGCAAGGGCATCAGCCTGTTCACCTACGGCAAGGCCAGCAGCAAGGACAAGCCCAACCAGGAAACCGGCATCCGCCTGCATGCGGCCAGCGGCAAGGTCAGCAGTCAAAGCCAGTCCGATGCGACACGGCTGACGGCGGACAAGGCCATCACCGTCAGCAGCACCGCCAAGAGCGTCACGGCGGCGGCCAAGCAGCACATCCTGATGACGGCCCAGGGCGCGTACATCCGCCTCGAAGGCGGCAACATCATGCTGCATGGACCCGGAAAAATCGATTTCAACGCCAGCATGAAGGAATTGACGGGACCGGCGAGCAGCACCCCAAAATTACCTTTGTTGCCACAGGCTGGGGACGTAAGCAATTTCATGGAATTGAATTATCGCTGGGATGATTTACAGCCCATGGTGGGGGCGCCATACGCCTTGCTGTTCGACAATGGCACCCGCCTGGAAGGCAAGCTCGATGCAAACGGCTTTGCCCGTCTGGAAAACCTGCCTGATCGCAATGCCGTCGTGATCTACGGCGAAGACGAAAGGGAAGCGGTTCCCCGCCACAAGCAGAAACCGAACCAGCTGGCTGGCAGCAAGCCGAAAAGCGACGACGAGGCGCAATCGGTCCTCGAACGCTATCTGGCGCAAGAGGCCGCTTACTACAAAGACAACTTTTTTCCGGATGAGCTCGCTGAAATGGCTGAGGACTTTCCTGCAGGCGCCACCGTCAGCACACTCGAATATGATTTTCACTACGACGATTATCGCTACAAGGACGAGGACAGCATTGCTGACAAAGCCGCAAGCAAAAGCTACCGGGACTTGCACGATCAGGAAGGCGACGAGTCATGAGCGGCCTAACCCCTACCGTCCCGGCCAGCGCGATCCGTGGCGCCTCGCCTGCCAGCCGGGCGCTCAGGCAGGCCGATGACGGCATCGGTACTTGGCTGAGTGACCTCGTCACTGGTTCGGGCTCATCTCCCGCGCACATTATCATCACCGGCATTCTCGGTGTCGTCCCTGGTGTGGGACAGGCCATGGATGCGCGCGACTTGATCCTTGGCATCATTGTCATCAGCAAATCGCCGTCCGCCATCGGCGCCTGGGTGGAACTGGCCATCACCCTGGTCGGTTGCGTACCCGCCGTGGGCGATACGCTCAAGGTCGGCTTCAAGCTGATGAACAAGGGGCACAATTTTGGCCGTGTGCTGGAAGCCGTCTCGCCCAAGCTGCGCGGCAACGTCGAAAAATTCATGCGCAAGATCGACTGGAACGTACTGGCCCGTGAAAGCAAGAGCTTGTTCAAGGGTGTAATCGATACGTTTATCGACGGCATCGATAGCTGGATCGTCAAAGCCGTGGCGGGAAAGTCGGAAGTCAAGCTGTTGATCCAGGAAATGCAGGCAATCCAGAAGCGCGGACCCAAAATGATCGAGGACGCCTTCGCCGAACTGAAAAAACTGCATGGCAAGATGATGGGCCATGACCTGCCGCACAACACGGCTGCGGTCGGCAACGCGACAGGAAAAGGCGTGCAGCATGCAGCACAGGAGGCGGGAAAGGACATTGCCGGCAAGGAAGCAAAAGCCGCCAGCAAGGCCGAAAAGAGACTTGCAGCGAAAAAGAACAAGGACGTCACCGGCAATCAGGCCAAGCCCAATTCCAGCAAGGTCAATACCAAGAAAAAAGGCGAAAAGAAAAAGCAGGGCTGGCACACCGGCGTACCGGCCGAGCACATCACGGATTACTTCGTGAAGAAAAGACATGCGCTGTTCAAGAAGGCGAACAATGCCGGCAAGCTGACCGAAGAGCATAGCCTGCCGCACGCAGGACTCGATCATCTGTGGTTCAAAGGCGCTGCACTTAGCCAGCCTTTCGTTGTCGGCGAAACCAAGTCGAGCCTGTTCGATTCCTTCCGCCTGATGGCGGCGCTACCGGCCGATCTGCAGGAAAAATTCAGTTCCCTGAGGGCGGACGAAGCGGCGAATCCCACGAAAAACAATAACAAACCGAATATTTTCGAAAATGCGGACCGCGATGCCCATGCAAATCAAGACGTAAAAATAGGGAACCAGGAAGCGGATGAAAAAGAACTGAGAAAGGGCTTGAACAAGGAAAATAAAGAAACGAAGCTGCCGACGCAAATGAGCCACGAATGGATCGCCCGCTCGATAAAATCGGAGAAACTCACGGCTACCGGAGTCACCATCAAGCCCTTGATGAAAAAATACGCGGCAGGCCAGCTGCTCAATCCCAAAGCCAGCCCCCCCTATCTGCGCTGGATTTCACTGGTCACCGGTCGTCAATTGACCAAGCATCGGCAGTCAAAGGGACGCAATCATGAAATCCAGTTGATGCTGGATATTCCAGAAAATATATTAAGGAAATAAGCATGCAGACACTGGATGAAAAGACTTTTCTCGCATCCCGTAGGGAGTTGCTGTTGTCATACGCCATCTATGTTGAAAGCAAAGACAGCCAGGACGAGTGCTTCGACATGGTGGAGGCAGGCTTGCAACAGCCCGCGGAAGTACTGCAAAATATCCCGCCAGAAAACTTCATGACGGCGACGCGCCAGCGGGCCTGGGAAGGTATCGACCAGCTCACCCTGGCCTACAGCGCCGGCCATACGACAGCCGATCTGCGCGCGCTGTATCCCACGATACTGGAATATTGGGAAGAGTTTGCCAGATATGACACGGCTTTTGACCTGCAGGCCAGCGCCGCGGAACGGGGCTTTCCCCACTTCGCCCTGCCCGATGTCGCATACGAACAAGTCAACCGGATGATCTGCCTTGGCATTCTCCTGGGTTGGGGTAATTTGCTGCCCCGCTTGGCGCCTGTCATCGATTTCAACAACCATGAAAAAGATGGGCTGGTTGAACGCCTGCTGGCATTTTCCATCGATGGCAGGGATACCGACTGGCCGGAATGCACGCGCCACCTGCCCTATTTCAAGACACTCAAGATATTCGCGGCAGAAGAAAAAGATCGTCCGGCGTTGATGCAGGACTACCTGGAAGAATGGTATTACGCCAGCCGCCGTGAACCCTACTATGACAGTCACGAGCGCGATACGTCATTTTTAGGCTACTGGTCATGGGAAGCGGCAGCCATCACCTGCCTGCTCGATATCGACGACAGCAGCTATCGCGATGCCACATTCTATCCGGCAGACCTGACGGCCTTTTTCCGGCAGGCACGCGTGGACTATGAACCGGACGGCGGCGGTCCTGTGCCGGCAAACGAGTTGCGCGCCAAGGCTGGCGACCCCTGCCCCAAGGCGGGAACGTGGGAATCGCTCGATATTCCTCCGCGTGCCATGTCGTATGAGCGGGAACAGCCCATGCTCGACCTCGAGTCAGGATATGGATTGACTGTCTGGCGATATCTGGAAAATTGAATATGCCCGCGGGGCGCCAGGCGCTCAAAAACATCCCAAGGCGGCAAGATGCCGGTTTTCGATGACTCCAACTATGGGGAAACAATTTGGTATTGGAGTACGGAACGGTATCCGGCCATGAAAATCATCCGCGCTGGTACGATGAGCATCTCAAAATCAGCGAAGAAGGCTATGCCGCCTTTTACGGCTACGTGACCTTCGAAGCGACTGCGACCGTCTTTATGCTCGACCTGGACGACAGCCAGATCGAGCATCTCGTCTCCCCCAAAGACCTGGTCGATTATGCACGACAGTTATGGGAAGAAGGCCGCTACACCAGTCAGGAAACAGAACCACTGATACGCAAGGGACGCGTCTAGGGCGGCCAGTCCTGCCCTCAAACAGGCTTCTGGGAAACCCCAGCAAAATTACACAGCCGCAGTCATTTCGCGCAAGGCCAAGTGATGCCTGTTTTTGATGACACTGCATACGGTGAAACCATCTGGCATTGGATTGAAGAACAATAGCCAATTTTCCATCTGGCACAATCAGCGACTGGCCCACCGCCGAGCTGCGCCAGCGATCAGAAAAAACGACGGAAAAACAATGATGACAACCCCGTTCGACATGCGTCGCCGACAGCAATTTCTCTACGAAGATCTTTATAACAAAACGAGAGCAAATCAATTTGCGTTAATTAACGGGGGCATTGAAAACAAAAAAGTAGCCGACTCGACGCTGGAAAATTCTTCAGTGCATCAGTTTTTATATTTAGAAGCGTTCTGGATATGGATGCTCGACTATACGGCGGGCGAGCCGATCACTGCACTGGCGCCGCGCATCGCCGACATCGTGGATAAGTTTGAAGAGTGGAATAAGGTCGATCAATTCTGTCAGCAGGAAGCAGCGCTCGAGTTTCCAGAGTTTGGGCAGTACGAATATGAGGGAGCACCGGAGTTTCCCATCCTTTCCGACTATCAGGACACACTGCAACTACTCAGCATTGCCATCCTTCTGCGCGACCATCATTCGGTTAAACGCATTATCTACATGCTACGCAGTCACCGTGGCCGCGATGGCCTGTTCGAACAATTGATTGACGGGTATGTGGAGGATGGACAAGCCCTCGACACCTGTATCATCGGCAAGCCCTATAGCACGCTGTTGCAAGTGTTCTATGAGGAAGATGAGAAGGCCACGCTCGACCTGCTCCAAAAATACCTGAGACAGTGGTATCCAGCCATGAAAAATCATCCCCGCTGGTATGAAGGGCATCTAAGAATCCGGGACGAAGGCTACGCGCCCTATTACGGTTACTGGGCATTTGAAGCGGCTGCGACCGTCTTTATGCTCGACCTGGACGACAGCCAGATCGAGCATCTCGTCTACCCCAAAGATCTGGTCGACTATGCGCGACAGTTATGGAAAGAAGGCCGCTACACCAGTCAGGAAACAGAACCACTGATACGCAAGGGACGCGTCGAGGGTGGCCAGCCCTGCCCTCAAACAGGTTTCTGGGAAACCCCAGCAAAGTTACACAGCCGTAGCCATTTTGAGCAGGGCCAAATCATGCCTGTTTTTGATGATGCGGCATACGGTGAAACCATCTGGTACTGGAGTGAAGAACAATAGCCAATTTTCCATCTGGCACAGCCAGCGACTGCCCCAGCGCCGAACTGCGTCAGCGCACGAGCCTTTGAAATGGCGCCCCTACGCAGGCCGGTCAGCGGCAAGCACTGGACATTCGGCTGCCAACCCGCAGATTGGAACAGGGCGAGATCATGAGCAATCTGGATGCTGCCTGTGGCTTGACGGTATGGCATTTTCTGAAGGTATAAAAAACAACGACGTGAGAGGAGAAAAGATGAGCACAACGGAACGTTTTTTTACTGCCGAAGATGTAGAGGGAATGGTTGCGGACCTCAAGGAATGGCCAAACATGTCCTGTGACGATGGAAATCAAGATCTAGGTGTGTCTCCATTTACTACTTTCTATTTCCTCTACAACACTAAGCACCACCTTGATACGTCAGTGCTGATGGTGGGTATTCATGAGGAATTTGAACGACTGACAGGGAATCCCTATCTTATCGGCACGCATCCCGACTCGGAACGTCCTCACCCTTACGGCTCAAAGCGTTTGCCAGTTCTGCGTGAATTTGCTCGAAAAACAAGAAAAACAGACTATTTCGCCTTCAATTTTACCGATCAGAAAAAACACAACTCGTCTCCTTCTACTGCTGGATATTTCTGGAAAATGCGGGATCATATGAACGATGATCCAGAACCATCAAACAGGGATTACTCATCCATTCAATTCTACTATCGCTGGTCATGGTGGAAGGACAACAAGAATGCGTGGCGGCAGTTTGTTCTGGAAACCATGGAAAAACTAAAACCTGATCAGGTTTACAGCGGCTTTTCGATGGCCAATCCGCTTGCCTTCGGTACCCGCTCGGCAGTGACCGTGTGGGAACGCTCTCTGGCGCCGCGATTTTTTGGCTTGGACATTGATTATCCTTTTTCCATGAGCGGCTCGCTGGCAGACGGCATCCGCCCGCCAACCTGGGGCTTTTTGCTATCGGATACGTGGCGTGAAAAATTGGACCTCAGCCGCGACCAGATAAAACTCGGCCTGCAGCATCCGCAAATCAGGATCGACGAGCTCGACTCCGGCCTATGGATCGAACTGGGCGAGGAGCCGGCGCTCTACCCGGTAGAGGACGGCGTGCCGGAATTGCCGGCGCTGCTCAACAAGCTGCTCAAGCCGATCCGCGACGATCATATGGCGCTGCTGGGCTTTGGCCAATGGGACGGCGATCCCAACGAACGCTTCAACGATGCCGACTCGCTGCGCTGGATGCGGCGCTTCGATGCCGACAGCGACTGGCCCAGCGCCGAGCTGCGTCAGCGCCGCGATGACGGCGGCCCGGATGACACCGCGCCAGCACAGGAGCCATTGGAATTGCGTGCCTACGCCAGCGAGGCCTGCCCGCAGGCCGGACAATGGCAAGCGCTGGACATTCCGCCGCAAACCCGGCGATTTGAACAGGGCGAGATCATGAGCAATCTGGATTCCGCCTATGGCTTGACGGTGTGGCGCTTCCTGAACGCATGAAGAAACAGCGACGGTACCGAGGTTCGAGACCATCGACCTGATGCTCGATTGGAAAAGGCAATCATGCATTGCGGTTCGAGATACGCGTACCTTCTTTGACACGAATACAATTTACCCAAGAGAAAAACACGTAACCATGGAAGATTTACCCTTTCATCAACGACGTAGACAGCATTTTCTCCATGAAGAACTTTATCAAAAAACACGGACAAATCAACTTTCCTTGATCCGGGGAGGAGAAGAAAACAGAAAGGATGCATATTCGATAGGCGAAAGTTCCTCCGTTCATCATTTTCTGTATCTGGAATTGCTCTGGATATGGATGCTTGACTACACGGCAGGCATAGCCCTCGATCAACTGGCGCCTCGAATCGCCGATATTGTGGACAAATTTGAAGAGTGGAACGAAGTGGATCAAAGGTATCAACAGGAGTGTGCGCTGAAGCTGCCTGAATATGGTCCGTATACATATTCGGGGGCGCCCGATTTCTCGATACTTTCCGACTACGAAGACACGCTGCAACTGCTGAGCATTGCCATATTGGTACGCGATCAGCGTTCGGTCCAACGTATCATTCACGTACTTCGTAGCCATCGCGGTCAAGATGGCCTGTTCGAGCAATTGATCAGTGCTTATGCCGACAACGTCGTCGAGCGCGATACCTGTTTACTTGGCGCCCCTTATGACACCTTGCTACGTGTGTTTTATGAAGAAGATGAAACGGCCACACTCACCTTGCTCAAGAAATATCTGCAACAGTGGTATCCGGCAATGAAGAATCATCCACGCTGGCATGACGAGCATCTTAGGATCAGCGAAGAGGGCTATGCCGGCTACTATGGCTATTGGGCATTTGAAGCCGGAGCGGCGGTCTTTATTCTCGACCTGGACGACAGCGCTATTGATCATCTGGTCTACCCCAAAGACCTGGTCAATTATGGCCGCAAGTTACGCGCGGAACACCGTTACACCAGTGTTGATACTGCCTTAATAAATAAGGCCGGTCGTATCGAGGGAGGCCAACCCTGCCCGCAAACCGGCTTCTGGGAAACCCAAGCAAAGTTACACAGCCGTAGCCATTTTGAGCAAGGTGACAGAATGCCAGTTTTCGATGACTCTAATTATGGAGAAATCATTTGGTATTGGAGTACGGAACAGTAGCCTCCATGACAGCATGGGAGATGCTTCCCTCGAAATTCGTCAGCGCTGAGATAAATTAACGTTCCACGGTGTTTAGCTTACAGGAAAACAATGAGTACCAGTCCATTCAATGCGCGGCGCCGGCAAAAATTTCTCCGTGAAGACATTTACCATAACACGCGAAAAAACCAACTCGAATTATTTGAAGGACAACTTCTCAACAAAAATATCGCTGATTCGACACAAAGTCAAACGGTCATTTACCAGTTTTTGTATTTGGAAGCGTTCTGGATATGGATACTCGACTATACGGCAGGTGAACCGCTTGATGCACTGGCGCCGCGCATTGCAGACATCGTGGATAAATTTGAAGAATGGAACGAGGTGGATCAACTCTATCAGCAAGAATTGGCGTTCGATTTTCCAGAAGATGGGCCATATGAATACGAGGGTGCGCCGCAGTTTTCCATCCTTTCCGATTATGAAGACACGCTTCAACTGCTCAGCATCGCCATTCTGCTACGCGATCAGCGGTCGGTGCGACGCATCATCCACGTGCTGCGCAGCCACCGTGGCCACGATGGGCTGTTCGAGCAATTGATTGGTGCATATGTCGAGGACAGTCAAGACCTGGACACCTGCATTATCAGCAAGCCCTACAACACTCTGCTGCAAGTATTCTATGAAGAAGACGACAACGCTGCCTTAGCCCTGCTCCAGAAGTATTTGAAACAGTGGTATCCGGCCATGAAAAATCATCCGCGTTGGTACGATGAGCATCTCAACATCAACGAGGAAGGCTATGCCGCGTATTACGGTTACTGGGCCTTTGAAGCGGGGGCGACCGTCTTTATACTCGACCTGGACGACAGCCAGATCGAGCATCTGGTCTACCCCAAAGACCTGGTCGACTATGCGCGAACATTATGGGAAGAAGGCCGTTACACCAGTCAGGAAACAGAGCCACTGATACGCAAGGGGCGTGTCGAGGGCGACCAGCCCTGCCCTCAAACAGGTTTCTGGGAAACCCCAGCAAAGTTACACAGCCGTAGCCATTTTGAGCAGGGCCAAATCATGCCTGTTTTTGACGATGCGGTACATGGCGAAACCAGCTGGTACTGGAGTGAAGAACAATAATGATTACAAGGGACAGTTTTCTTGGCAATGACGATATCGAAGAATTTGTTTCCGATCTCAAGGAGTGGCCGAATTCATCTTGTGGAAATGACCATATCACACATAATGTCAGCCCTTTCGTCAGCTTTTATTTTCTCTACGACAGCAAGCATTATCTTGATACGTCACTGCTGATGGTGGATATACATGAGCAATTTGAGCGTCTGACGGGAAACCCCTATCTTGTTGGCACGCACCCCGATTCGGAACGTCCTCACCCTTACGGCTCAAAGCGTTTGCCAGATTTGCGTGAATTTGCCCGAAAAAATGGGCCAGTAGCGAGTCGCATTGCTGCGTGTACCGGAAGACTGCATAGGCGCCGCAGCGAAGGAACCTAAAGAGAAAAAGAACGAACAGGAAACCAGATTGAGGAATACACGATGAGCACAACGGAACGTTTTTTTACTGCCGAAGATGTAGAGGGAATGGTTGCTGACCTCAAGGAATGGCCAAACATGTCCTGTGACGATGGTAATCAAGATCTGGGAGTGTCTCCTTTTATTACTTTCTATTTCTTATATGATACCAATCACTCTTTGACAACATCGCTACTGATGGTAGACATCCACGAAGATTTTGAGCGTTTAACTGGAATGCCTTATCTTTTCGCCACGCATCCAGATTCAGAACGGCCACATCGTTACGGGTCCAAACGCCTACCTGATTTGCGGGAGTTTGCGCACAAGAGAAAACCCGGTCAATCATTCATTTTCGATTTTTCTGATCAAAAAAATCACAGATCATCTCCTTCCACAGCGGGATATTTTTGGAAGATGAAAGATTATATGAACGATAATTCAGAACCGTCAAACAAGGTTTACTCATCCATTCAATTCTACTATCGCTGGTCATGGTGGAAGGACAACAAGAATGCGTGGCGGCAGTTTGTTCTGGAAACCATGGGAAAACTAAAACCTGATCAGGTTTACAGCGGCTTTTCGATGGCCAATCCGCTTGCTTTCGGCACCCGCTCGGCAGTGACCGTGTGGGAACGCTCTCTGGCGCCGCGATTTTTTGGTTTGGACATTGATTATCCTTTTTCCATGAGCGGCTCACTGGCAGACGGCATCCGCCCGCCAACCTGGGGCTTTTTGCTATCGGATACGTGGCGTGAAAAATTGGACCTCAGCCGCGACCAGATAAAACTCAGCCTGCAGCATCCGCAAATCCGGATCGACGAGCTCGACTCCGGCCTATGGATCGAACTGGGCGAGGAGCCGGCGCTCTACCCGGTAGAGGACGGCGTGCCGGAATTGCCGGCGCTGCTCAACAAGCTGCTCAAGCCGATCCGCGACGATCACATGGCGCTGCTGGGCTTTGGCCAATGGGACGGCGATCCCAACGAACGCTTCAACGATGCCGACTCGCTGCGCTGGATGCGGCGCTTCGACGCCGACAGCGACTGGCCCAGCGTCGAACTGCGTCAGCGAGCAGCAAAAACGACGGGAAAACAATGATCACCGCCCCGTTCGACGTGCGGCGCCGGCAGAAATTTCTCCACGAAGATCTTTACCATAAAACGCGGGAAAATCAACTCGCAATAATAGATGTTGAACTCGAAAATAAAAGAATAACCGACTCAATGCAGGGAAATGCTTCCGTCCATCATTTTTTGTATTTAGAAGAATTCTGGATCTGGATGCTCGACTATACCGCTGGTGAACCAATCGAAGCACTGGCGCCGCGCATCGCGGGTATCGTGGATAAATTTGAAGAATGGAATGAAGTCGATCAACTCTATCAGCAGGAAGCGGCGCTCGATTTTTCAGAAGATGGGCCATATGAATACGAGGGTGCGCCGCAGTTTTCCACCCTTTCCGACTATGAGGACACACTACAACTGCTCAGCATCGCCATCCTGCTGCGCGATCAGCGTTCGGTGCGACGTATTATTCACGTACTGCGCAGCCACCGTGGCCGCGATGGGCTGTTCGAGCAATTGTTTGGCGCATATGTCGAGGACGGTCAAGACCTGGACACCTGCATTATCGGCAAGCCCTACAACACCCTGCTGCAAGTATTCTATGAAGAAGACGACAACGCTGCCTTAGCCCTGCTCCAGAAGTATTTGAAACAGTGGTATCCGGCCATGAAAAATCATCCACGCTGGTACGATGAGCATCTCAACATCAACGAGGAAGGCTATGCCGCGTATTACGGTTACTGGGCCTTTGAAGCGGGGGCGACCGTCTTTATACTCGACCTGGACGACAGCCAGATCGACCATCTGGTCTATCCCAAAGACCTGGTCGACTATGCGCGAACATTATGGGAAGAAGGCCGCTACACCAGTCAGGAAACAGAGCCACTGATACGCAAGGGGCGCGTCGAGGGCGGCCTGCCCTGCCCGCAAGCAGGCTTCTGGGAAAACCCAGCAAAGTTGCACAGCCGTAGCCATTTTGAGCAGGGCCAAATCATGCCTGTTTTTGACGATGCGGTACATGGCGAAACCATCTGGTACTGGAGTGAAGAACAATAATGAGTACAAGGGACAGTTTTCTTGGCAATGACGATATCGAAGGATTTGTTTCCGATCTCAAGGAGTGGCCGAATTCATCTTATGGAAATGACCATATCACACATAATGTCAGCCCTTTCGTCAGCTTTTATTTTCTCTACGACAGCAAGCATTATCTTGATACATCATTGCTGATGGTGGATATACATGAGCAATTTGAGCATCTGACGGGAAACCCCTATCTTGTTGGCACGCACCCTGATTCGGAACGTCCTCACCCTTACGGCTCAAAGCGTTTGCCAGATCTGCGTGAATTTGCCCGAAAAACAAAAAAAGAAGACTATTTCGCCTTCAATTTTACCGATCAGAAAAATCATATTTCCTCTCCTGCCACGGCAGGATATTTTTGGAAAGTTCGGGACTATATGAACGACGACGCGGTGCCATCAAACAGAACCTATTCATCTATTCAATTTTACTATCGTTGGTCATGGTGGCTCGAGAATAAAGACGCTTGGAGAAAATTTGTCCTTCAAACGGCTGGAATCCTTGATGCTGCACAGGTATACAGCGGCTTTGCCATGGCGACGCCATTGGCGTATGGCTCCCGATCAGAAGTCTCAGTCTGGGAACGTTCTCTGACAACCCATTTTTACGGACTTGATATCGATGATTATCTCGGCATGCACGGTGAATTGGTGGTAGGTATCCGTCCCCCCACGTGGGGCTTTCTGCTGTCGGACACCTGGCGCGAGAAACTGGATATCAGCCGCGAGCAGGTCAAGCTCAGCCTCCATCATCCAAGCATCAAAATAGAAGAACTCAGCGTGGGGCTATGGATTGAATTGGGCGAAGAGCCGTCGCTTTACCCGGTTGAAGATGGTGTCCCGGCACTGCCGGTATTACTCAACAAATTGCTCAAGCCGATACGTCATGATCATATGGGCCTGCTAAGTGGCGCCCAATGGAATGGCGACCCCAACGAACGCTTCAACGACGCCGACTCGCTGCGCTGGATGCGGCGCTTCGACGCCGACAGCGACTGGCCCAGCGCCGAACTGCGTCAGCGAGCAGCAAAAACGACGGGGAAACAATGATCACCGCCCCGTTCGACGTGCGGCGCCGGCAGAAATTTCTCTACGAAGATCTTTACCATAAAACACGGGAAAATCTGCTCGCATTAATTGAAGTCCGACTTGCAAATAAAAAGATAGTGGAATCAACGCTGGAAAACTCTGTGGCGCATCAGTTTCTGTATTTGGAAGCGTTCTGGATCTGGATGCTGGACTACACAGCGGGTGAACCGATCGATGCACTGGCGCCGCGTATCGCCAGCATCGTGGACAGGTTTAAAGAATGGAATGAGATCGATCAATTCTGTCAACAGGAGGCGGCGCTCGAGTTTCCGGATTATGGGCCGTACGAATACAACGGAGCGCCGGACTTTTCCACCCTTGCAAATTACGAGAACACGCTACAACTACTCAGCATTGCGATATTATTGCGCGATCAACATTCGGTCTTACGCATCATCCATGTGCTACGCAGTCACCGTGGCCAGGATGGCTTATTTGAGCAATTGATAGGCGCATATGTCGAGGATAAGCAAGATCTCGATTCGTGCATTCTCGAAAAGCCCTATGATACTTTGCTTCAGGTTTTCTATGAAAATAATGAGAGAGAGACACTCAAACTGGTCCAGAAATACCTGAAACAGTGGTATCCAGCCATGAAAGGTCATCCTCGCTGGTACGACGGGCATCTGAGAATCAGGGACGAGGGATACGCTCCCTATTACGGTTACTGGGCATTTGAAGCAGGTGCGACGGTTTTTTTACTTGACCTGGACGACAGCCAGATCGACCATCTGGTCTACCCCAAAGACCTGGTCGATTATGCGCGCCAGCTACGGAAAGAGAGCCACCACAGCAGCGTGGAGATGAAACCATCGGCCAAACGAGAACGCGGCGAATAAAATGAAAAATCCACCATTCGATGATCGCCGCCGCCAACAATTTCTTTGTCGGCAGTTATATGAAAAAACCCTGGAGAATTCACGTGCGCTGCTACAAGTTCAGCTAAGAAACAAGGAATCAGCTGAATGCGCTGGAGACACCAGTTTGGCTTGCCATTTCCTATATCTGGAAAATTTCTGGATCTGGATGCTGGATTACACCGCTGGCGTGCCAATCGAGGAACTTGCGCCACGGCTGTCCGATATCGTGGACAGGTTTTCGGAATGGAACGAAGCCGATCAACATCAACAAAAGAAAATGTTGTCGCAATACCCCGAGTATGGCCCATACAAATACAGGGCGGCGCCAAATTTCGGCGACCTTTCCGATTATGAAGATACGCTGCAATTACTAAGTGTCGCCATATTATTGCACGATCAGCGCTCGGTCATGCGCATCATCCGCATATTTCGCAGCCACCGAGGACAGGACGGCCTGTTTGAACAGCTGATTGGCGCATATGTGGTCGATAAGATGCCCCTCGATACCTGCGTACTGGGCCAGCCCTACGAGACGTTGCTGCAGACGGTATATGAAAGCGATGAAGGTGCGGCACAAACTCTCATTAAAAAATATTTGAAGCAGTGGTACCCTGCCATGAAGGATCATCCACGCTGGTACAACGGCCATCTGCGCATTAGCGACGAAGGCTACGCTCCCTATTACGGTTACTGGGCATTTGAAGCCGGTGCAATGGCCTTTGTGTTTGACCTCGATGACAGCGGTATCGATCATTTCGCCTACCCGACAGATCTCGTTGCGTATGGGCGTGCACTGCGCGAGGAAAACCGTTATACCAGCATAGATATGAATGCGGCGGGCGATGTCGGACATGTCGAAGGCAAACAGCCCTGCCATGACACGGATTTTCGGGAGTAAGGATGCAGACTCTGGACGAACACACTTTTTTGGCTGGTCGAACGCCTGCTGGCCTTTTCCGTCGATGGCAGGGACACCGCCTGGCCAACATGCACGCGCCGCCAGCCCTATGTCAAGACGCTCAAGATATTTGCGGCAGAAAAACAAGCGCGTCCGGCATTGATGCAGGACTACCTGGCAAAATGGTATGACGCCAGCCGCCGCGAACCCTACCATGACAGCCACGCGCGCGACACGTCACTTCAGGCTACTGGTCATGGGAAGCGGCAGCCATCACCTGCCTGCTCGATATCGACGACAGCAGCTATCGCGATGCCGCATTCTATCCCGCCGACCTGGTGGCATTCCAGCGTCAGCCACCCTCCATGCGATTGGATCCAGCATGAGCAACAAACCCGCCGTGATGGCAGCCTGTCTCATTTTCGCCATGCCCGCGCTTGCGCACGCCGCCGACGGCCCCTTCCCAGGGATTTACTCCGTCATCGATCCCGTCACGGGCATGACACAGGATGTGCTGAAGATCAAACCCTTCATCGATGGCGAATTCAACGTCTTTCCCCGTTTCGCGGGCGAACGGGCATGGGCCGGCGTGCTCTCCGCCAAGGTCATGGGCGCCAAGGATCGCTACCTGGCGGAAGCATTATTCCCTCAGGACGGCAAGGTGCGCGCCCTGGCGATAGAGGACATCGGCTACCTCTACTACACGCCCGGCGGAAGTTACTCGCGCGACGGCCGCTCGGATACGGGCTACCTGAGCCATATCTTTGCCATCGGCATCAAGTCCATGCAGCGCCGTCCGCTGCTGGCAGGCCATGCCGAACGGGGCGAGCGCGGCCAGCATGACTACCGGCCCGGGGCCGATGAGGCAAAGATAGCGGTCAGCACCTTGAACTACAGCGCCCGCTCCATCCAGGTCGGCGTCAGCGATGCCGGCAATCCGGCCAACGCCGTCGATACCGATCCCCTGAACCCTTACATGAGCAGCGCCGCCAATTGCTGTTTCTACCTGCCAGCCGCCCCACGGAAGCCGGTACAGCTCAACATCGAGTACCGCTGGCTGCCGGACGGCAAGCCGGAAACGCGTACCTTGCCGCTGCCGGCCGGCACTGCCACCGAGGAACTGCTGGTCATCGTGCAGGCCGATGGCAAGCTGGCGCTGGAATTTCGCGCCCCGCACGCGTCGCTGTCGATGACGGCCGATGGCAGTGTCGAGGCTGGCAATGGCCGGCTGTATCCGGCCCTGCCCGCCGCCGAACGCAAGGCCGTGCTGGCCGCGGAACTGGTGCGTCAAAAAAATTCGCTACAAGACATCACCAGAAAACTGGAGAAAATGCCCGCGACGACAGCGATGCAGCTCACGCAGCAGGTGGCAGAACAGGTCGCAGAGCGGCAGAGCGCCGTGACCTATCTGGAAGCGTTTTCCGCATGCAAAGCGGCCGTGCGCGAGTGCGACAAGCAAGCCAGGGCGGCGGTCCGCGCCAGATAGCGGCAAAGCCCGTTTCTGCTAGGCTATCGCCGTATCGCCACCTGCCGACGCTTCTTTCGGCACCAGCATCGCCTCTTTTACGCCGCCCAATTCCGGTTTTGAACCCTCATATCGCCAATAAAGATATTTCTTGCCCCGTTTCCCCATGAAATACTGCCGGTTTCGGGACCAGCGACTGGCTTCAACAAAGCCGATACTGGCGTCAGTCATCTGATTCTTGAATCCCGCAACAGAATCATGCACATAACGATCGAAGAATTTGTCAAATAAAGTCCGCTCCGCAACCGACATCGACTTTCGGAGCTTGCCTTTCCAGGCATCGTAGATCGCGTCTTCCAGCGGTTCCGTGGCACTACGAAAAAAACCTGTCTTCTTTTCTGCGATGTTCTGCACGTCGCGTTCCCATTCGCTGTCCGTCGTGGTCATGTATTTATCCGGCGTGGCATACATGACGGACTGCCCCTTTGCGATGATGGCTTCGCGTTCTTTGCGCGCCGCGCGCTGGCGTTCCGTGCGCCCCCAGCGCCAATGATAGTAATTGTTCATGTGGCTGATGACTTGTTTCTCGAGCCGCTTGTCTGCGCTGACGTGCTTCATGTAGGTGTCGAAGCATCCCTGCAATTCGCTGCTGATGTTAAACAGCGAGCCATAATCCTGAAGAACCTCTTCGGGAGACTTGAACGGCACCCCCGCCGCATATGCCGACAGATACATATTGCACAGCGGAATGCGCGACAACTCGTTTGAGCGTCCTTCCTGATTCATGTCGTCATACCCGCCGCCCACGTCGGAGTGGGCCCCGGGATAAAGGGTTTCCCGGCAGTTTGAGTCAGTGGCCTGATCGATTCGAATAGAATCGGATGGGAATTTCTCCCGTACTTCATGCGCTGCGACATAATGTTCGCAGAAGCGCACGTATGGTGGAATACGCAGATCGGCGGCCCATTCCGCATGGCCGCCCTCGTCCGCCAAATACATCACGCCCCCCCACACAGGCCCCAGGTAATATTTGAGATCGGACTCAAGGCGACTGCCGCCAAACCCCACCGAGGCCACGGTATCAAAAATGCCGAGGAAGTAGATCACCAGACGCGGCTGAATAAATCCGCCACTTTTGGTCCAGATCAGTCCATCTCCTTGCTGATAACATTGTCCAGCCAACTGACGCACAAAGGCCCGTGCCTGGGCTGCCCCCCGACTGAAGCCAAACACCGCAACATTGATTTGATTTACATGCGGCATGTGTTTGTCCACCCGCATCTTGAACTCCTTCAGCATCCAGCTGATCCGGGCCTGCCCTTTTGCAGCAGATGCCATGCCGAGCGCCCCATCGATTCCATCACCACTATCCTGAACCTCTGGAAACGGCGTGCCGACCCCTGGCGCATATATCGCGTAGGTCTTGTTTTTTTCATCTTCGGCCGTATGCGCAAATTTTCCCAATTTCGCAATATTGCTGTACTTTACCTTCGACGAAGCCAGCGAGCCATTGCCATCTTTTTTGAAATTATTTCCAGTGCCGTCAAAAAAACAACTGATCCAGACGGGCTTTCGGCAATCCGACTCCTTCGCACATTTCTCCAGTTCCTTGCGATAAATTCCTCGCGCAAGCCGCTCACTCTTCGTGACGTCGCTAAGCCGGCGTATCGTTGGATTGCTCATGGTCTATTCCCTGTGGGGTGTCCGCGGTATGCCATAAAAAGGATTCTCGATTTCCTGCTTGCAGAACTGGCCTTGGGGAAGGCGCGCCGAATGCAGTTTTACCTGCTCGGCAGCAAGCGGCGCCTGCGTCTTGAATGTGCCCAGATGTGCCTGAACCGTACCATCGGCAAGAAAGTGCAAAAGCACGATGGTTGGGCGCTCGGGCCCTTTGGCGGGCAGGATGTCAACAGTAGCCTGACACCAGCGGCTTCCAGGAGCACTCATCCTGGAAGTGCGTTCGTCATAGTCGACACTCGATTTTCCATCGTGGTAGGTCGTATCGAAAACCACGCTCCAGACCACGCGCACGCGTAGCGGTTTATCCACAGGACTATCCCAGATGAAACAGCAATTTCCACTGCTGAAACTGACTTTTTCACCATTGTCCATTTCCGCCTCGCTTGCGTCGCGAAAAAAAATGGAACCACCGCTGGGCGCTTCATCGACATTGAATGGCAGTGAAATGCCCTTGAATGCGATCGAATAAATATCGTAAGGTGTGTAGTTATATGACGTCGTAGTGAAGGTTTTCTCGTTTAATTCCTGTTGCAAGCGTTCTTCCTTCGCCCTGGAATCGCAAGCGGCCAAAATAAATAGGCACAACACGATGGAGGCCAGTTTTTTCATGTCGGGATCGCATTCATATTGGAAGCGGAAACTTCTTCGAGCGCAGCCCATTGCCCAGGAGTCCAGGCCAGGATCCGGTCACTGAAAGACTGCGCCGTTCCTTCGGCCTGCAAAGCGATGGCGGCGAGTGGCGCCAGATGAAAATCGGCACCTAACATGAGCGACAACATGCAGTAACTTTTCAAGTCTGTGGGCGAACTTAATCCATATGCCTGCGCCCTGCCCAGTTGTTCAAAAAAAAAGTCGTAGCGCTGATCCGGAGGCAAACCATCGAGCGCCTGCGGATCATCGCTCTCCATTTGCTTCATCAGCATGTACGGCGCTGCTCTATGCATCAGTTCGAGATACTGATGTTGCGTCAAAAGCATGCATTCACTGCCAGGCGGGGCAGGCGCCTCATTTTTCTCGCCATGTACAATTTGTGGCACCCCACGCACGTCCTTGTACAACCAGCCCGTGATGCCTGCGAGTGCAATCTTGCGCTGCGCCGTTTCCAGCACGTCCAGCCAGTGCGGCAGGATAAGCGGATCGTAGTAGCGCATGATCCACTCGGTACCGTCATCGTGCACCACCTCTGTCAACCAGGTCAGCCGTTCTAACAATTGCTGCAGGGGCTGGCCAGAAACAATCAGCGACATAAAATGGGCGCTGCCGGCAGTGCACAGCAATTTGGCGAGCAAGGGACATTTCTCGCGCTGCATATGCCGCAACAATATCGGGCCAGCGTACAGGGCGTCCGGCTCAGCCAATTCACCCAACAGGGAATACAACTCAACGCTGTGATCGCCAGGCAAGCGGATACGGGCCACACCATCCAACTTGGCACCATCAATCAAGCTGTAGAGGGACTCCCCCTTGTCGAGAGCAGGACGATCGAGCAGCGCAAGCAACTGCAAACCACACGCGGGGGTCCCGCCATCGTTTTCGCGCATGATCATTCCCCCTTCGCGGCAAAGGGCGAGCCGCTCCTGGCCGCATTTAACAGGCATTCCTTGCAAATACTGCGAGGCATTACCGGCAGTGGATAGCTTGCACGGGATGGCCCGTCAAAACTCTTCTTGCCGGCATGCACCGTGATCTTGCCCGGGCACTGCACGGTGATGTTGCCGCCCTCGATGGTGATATTCGCCCCGCCCGCCGTCGACAGGCGGATGCTCTTGGCCGCCGCCCAGTCGATGTGCGCGGCGGCGCTGACGATATTGACTTCCTCGCGCGCCTGCACGTTGAGCACGTCGGCCTGCGCCTGCAGGTCGATGGCTTGTTTGGCGGCGATCAGTTGCAGGCCGATATTGTTCTCGCCCGCCTTGACGACGCCGGCCAGCGCGCCGATGGCCTGGCCGCTGTGCACGCGCAACTGGCCGCCGCCGACGAACTGGGTGTCTTGGCCGCTCATCAGGGAGGTGGTTTCGCCATTGACCAGCTGGATATCCTGGCCCGCCAGCACGCCCAGGCCGGCGCGGGCGGCGATGGCGATGATGGCGTCGCTGCTGTGCGGCAGCTTGTCGTCGCCGGGACTGGTCGGCTTGCCCGCCGCGTCGCGCCTGGCGGCGGCCGTATTTTCCTGGCTCAGCATGCCGGAAACGCTGGTCAGGAACGCCGGCAAGGGCGCCGCCTTTTCGTCGAGCACGCTGGCATTCGCCTTGGCCGGGCCCAGGTGGCTGGCATACGCGACCGTCTTGTGCGTGACGGCGGCGGCGCTGAAGGTTGCACCCAGCTTGGCTGCCTGCTTGAGCAAGACCATGCCCGGTGCATTGTCGCCAGCCGGATCGCGCGCCTGCGCGTCGTGGTTGACGAGGTAGCTGGAAATGAGCAGGCCGGCACCGGCCCGCACGGCACCGTAAGCGTCCGTGCGCAGCTCGGCGCCCGTGCCGCGCAGGCTGCCCCGGTAATTGTCGGCCGCATGGATCAGGTGGCCAAGATTGAGTTCGCTTGCCGCATGGCTGCTCTTGAGCTGGATGCGCCCCTGCTGGTCGGTATCGTCGAACAGCAACTGGTTGTAGCCAGAGCCGGAGCCGGCGGCGCCGAATTCCTTGCTGCGGATGCCCCATTGCGCCGCGCCGTTGCGGTGGCCAGCGCTGCCGCCAGCCGCGCCATGCCAGAGCGGGCTGTTGCCGCCGGCCACGTTGCCCTGCGCCGATGGCGCATGGTCGCGCGCCGGTTCGAAGACGCTGGCGTCCGCGGGCTTGTCCGTGATGCCGCCCGGCGTGGGCGCGACGCCGCCCTCGCCTTGCCCGTTGTACAGGGCGCCGACGATGATGGGCCGGTCGATATCGTTTTCCAGAAATTGCACCAGCACTTCCTGGCCGATGCGCGGCAGGAACTGGCTGCCCATGCCGCCGCCGGCCGAGCGCTGCGCCACGCGCACCCAGCAGGTGGCGCTGCCGTTAAGTTGCCAGTGGAAACGGATGCGCACCCGGCCCAGCTTGTCGCAATGGATTTCGCTGCCGCCGCTGGCGCTGGTGCCGCCGTCGGCGCCGACGACGATGGCGCTCTGGCTGCCGCAGGCCGTCGGTTTCGGGTGGTGGCGCGCGTCGCCGCCGTCATGCACGGGGCGCCATGGCGTATCGGCCGCGATCGCTTCAATATGGTTGGCATAGCCGCTCTCGGCCGCCTGCGCGATCACTTGCTGGAATTGCGCGATATCGCGCGGCGCCAGCGCCTGGCCAGCCAGGCTTTCCTGCAGCAATTCGGGGATGGGGCCGAACAGTTCAGCCAGGCCCTGCCGCGCGGGCGCCGGCAGATTATTCACGCCCACGCTGCACACGCGCAGCACCACCAGCGCCGGCGCCTCGGCGCCATCCTGCTGCAGCGGTCCCTGCGTCAGGGTAAAGCGCGTGCCGGCACGCAAGGTGCGCACGGTCGAACGCGCCTGCCAGCGCTCGCCGCGCGCTTCGATCGCCTGCATCTGCAGCAAGGCGTAGCGTTCGGCCTGGGCCGCACTGGCATAGAAATACTGGCCCGGCGTGTCATAGCTTTCCAGCGCGGGCGCGTTTTTTCCGCCCGGCGCCAGCCGCGTCGGCACGCTGGCGCTGACGGCTTTCTTGGCCTTGTAATCGTAGCTGAGCACGCTCGCCACCGCCGTGCGCAAGACGCGCGCCCGGCTGAGCGCCTGGATGGAATCGGCCTGCTCCATGGCCCGCGCGCCATGAAAACGGATGCCGCCGCCTTGCGCGCTGCTGGCGTCTTCCGGCACCGCGCTCAAGGCGCTGCTGTCGGCGAACAGCACCAGGCAATGGCCGCCCTCATGTTCTTCGAAACGCCAGGCCAGACCTTCTTCGCTCAGCAGGCGCGTGACGAAAGCCAGGTCCGACTCGCGGTACTGGCAGCAATAGCTGCGCGGCTGCGCCTCGGCCATGAACGGTCCCGTGTCGCCGCTCCAGCGCCAGTCGGCTTGCGGCGCGTACGCCTGGAACACGCTGTCGACGATCTCGATCACGCTCTTGTCTTGCCAGACGCGGCTGTTGCGTACCTGGCTCAACAGCCATAGCCACGGCGTCAGGCGCAGCCGGAAACGGGCCAGTCCGCCATCGCTGCCCAGCATGGCCGCAGCACTGATATAGCCGGAAAACTGCGTGCGCGTGCCATCGGCCAGGCTGGCGTGCAGCGCGGCCGGCTTGCCCAGCAACGGCGCCAGCGCCACATTCGCCTGCGTGGACAGCACGATGATGTCGCGCGCGCCCACGGTCTGCAACTGCTCGTCGGCGACAAACGCTTCCACCAGCCACTGTGACGTCCCGCCCTCGCCGCCGTCCAGCGACAGCTCATACAGCCGCGTCACGCTGCTGAAACCAGCCAGCGAAGCGTTGACCTGATCGGCGCTGGCGGCACTCATTTTCCGCCTTTCGCGGCAGCTTGCCCGGCCTTGCATTGCGCGTTGCCGGCATGGCCCTGGCAGGCGCGTGCGCGGCACGCCACGGCGGCGTCGCGCTTGAGCGCCGCGCATTGCTGCAACTGGGTCCGCAGGCCGGAAGCGGTTTTCTTCGGCACTGGCGCGGCCTGCGTGTGGGCCAGCAGGGCCGACAGCAGGGCGACATCGCTGTCTTCGGCGCGGCGCGCGGGCGTGGCAGCCGGCCCTTTCACCGGTGGCTTTTTGGCTGCAGGACGGGGGGCCTTGACCGCCGGTTTCACGGCAGCCGGTGGCGGCGATGGCGTTTCCAGCGCCTTGCTCAGCACATCGTCGGGATGCGCGGCACGCGCTTTCCCGGCAGCGGCCGTGGCGGCTGTGGCGGTCGCGCTGGCATCGAGCATCTCGCTCAGGCTCTGCTGCGGTGCCGCCGCGCCGGGCGGCGCCTCGTCATGGATGCTGGCGACGGCCGGCGGCGCCACGGCGGCGGGTGCGGCGGTGGCGGCGGGCAGGGGAAGCGGCGCAGCTGGCGCAGCGTCGTCGCCAGCCCGTTCTCCGCGCTGGCCCAGCCAGATGCCAGCGGCCAACAAGAGCAGCAGCGCGGCCACCGCGCCCATGCCCCCGCGCAGCGCCAGACTGCCGCGCCTGGCCCTGACGGGCGAGCCGGTACTGCCACCCTCGAGCGTGGTCAGGATGCGGTTACGGTCGGCCTCCGCCTGCTGCGCCTGGGTCAACAGGCTGGGCCGGGCCGGGAGCCGGGGGCTATCGTCATGAGTTCGCAAAATGTGCGCTCCTGTAATATTTGCAAGACTTTACGCTATTCAACAAAATCATGACGCGTGCCATAAAATCAACAGTGCGCACCCCCCGCACAATTGAAAAAAGCCCCCCTTAATTATCAGTTTTGTAAGATATACTTCCAGGCAATATCCATCGCTTCCCTGTTTTCCCTGATGGACAGCACCGTTCCCCGCAGCCAAACATTTATTGATTGAGGTTAGCGTGTTCCTACTCGCGGTAGCGCTGTATTTCATCCTGGCATGCCTGATCAGCTGGCTGATCCTGTTTCCTGCCGGGCGCGATTTTGTGCTGCACGCCGTCGATGGCGCGGAGCAGCGCCTCGCCGCCTGCCTGCAGCGCGTGGCCAGGCGCCGGCAGACGGGCATGGCCAGCCTGGGACTGCGCGGCGCCACGCTGTGGGCCCGCACGGCCGACCTGCTGCGCCGTCATTACCTGCTGTGTCTCGCGGGCGTGGCCGCGATCAGCCTGCCGACCCTGCTGGCCCTGATGGCCGACAGCAAATCCATGCTGGGCGCCTACGATGTGTCGACGCGGGAAATGAATACGCAGGTGGCCAGCCTGCTGCAGGGCGAACAGTTGGTGCCGCCCGTCGACCTGCCGCCGCTGGTGTTTGCCACGGAAGAAGTGCGCCAGGAGCGTCCGCTGCTGGTATCGGCCAGCCGCAACTGGACCTTGCTGAATGTGGAATACGCCCAGCGCCTGCTGCTGGTCTTCAAGATCATGAAGGAAAAACATGGCTACGAGATGGCGCTGCTGGAAGGCTACCGCAGTCCCGAGCGGCAAGACATGCTGGCCGGCATGGGCCCCAACGTCAGCAACGCGGCCGCCTTTCAAAGCTGGCACCAGTACGGCCTGGCGGCCGACTGCGCCTTCCTGCGCAATGGCAAGCTGGTCATTTCCGAGAAGGATCCGTGGGCCATGCGCGGCTACCAGCTGTATGGCGAAGTGGCCGAATCGGTCGGCATGACCTGGGGCGGACGCTGGAAGATGATGGATTTCGGGCATACGGAACTGCGCCTGCCCGGCGTCATGAAAAAACACTGAAGGGAGCGCGTATGGCGGGTCCGGTAATCAGATTAGGCGACAAGACATCGCATGGCGGCACCGTGCTGGAAGCATCGGCGGTGAGCGACAGCGGCGGCATCGGCATGGCGCGGGTCGGCGACAAGGTCGCCTGTCCCCTGCCCGGCCATGGCGTGTGCCCCATCGTCAGCGGCGACTCCAGCCTCATCGTCGATGGCAAGCCCGTGGCGCGCCACGGCGACAAGACCAGCTGCGGGGCGCTGCTGATCGCCAGCCAGCAAGCCACCACCGACCAGGCATGACGACCCTGCCCATATGCGGAGGAGCCCGCTGATGCGCCCCCTGGTTGCGACGCTGCCTGCTGACCGTGTCCGTCTTTGCGCTGAGCTGGACGGGCGCCATCGCCTACTGGCGCGACAGCACGCGCATGCCGACGCCGGGCGAGCTGGCCGGCGCCATGCTGGCGCTGCCGCTGGCCCTGCTATTCATGCTGTGGCTGGGTAAAAAAGTGCTGGCCAGGCTGCTGGCCGGGCCAGCCCTGGCGGCGCCGGGCCCTGCCGCGCCCCTGCAGGCCGAGGCGGCGACACCTCCCGCGGCGGCGGTGCCGCTGCATATCGTGGCCGCCAGCCTGCGCATGCCGGGCGGCGCCACGCCGTCAGAATTGCTGGCCGCCATGCGCTCGCGCCAATGCCGTCCCGCGCTCGACGGCCAGTTGCTCGATGCGGACGGCTATCCCCTGCTGTGCGCCAGGGTGGACGGCATCGACGAAGAGCTGCAGCAGCAATTGCTGGCCGCCTGGCTGCGCGAGCATCCGCAGGCCGGCCTGGCCAGCGAACCGTTTCCCTTCAATCCGGAAGACTTGCGCGCGCTGGCCCTGGGCGCCGTGGTGCTGGCCGAACTGGTGGACGAAGCCCTGCAGCATGCGCTGTCCGCAGGTGCACCGGCCTCGCCAGCCAGCGCGCTGCCCATGCTGCGGCTGCACCTGCTGATGCCGGCCTCGTGGAACGCCGCACAGCACCAGGCCGGCGACGCCTGGCTGCGCCATCTGGCGCGCGAACAGGGGTGGCCGGCGCAGCAATTGCTGCCGCCCACCGAGCCGGCCACCCGGCAAGCGGCGCCGTTTGCCCTGTTGAACCAGCTTGCCGGCCACGCGGCGCCGCCGCAGCCGCCCTGCCTGTCCATCGTGCTGGCCTGCGATTCGCACCTGGGCGAGCTGCGCGTGCATGTCCTGGCGAGCCAGGAGCAGCTGTTCAGCGCCAGCCAGACGAATGGACAGATTCCCGGCGAAGGCGCGGCCGGCCTGCTGCTGGATATCCCAGGCGCGGCGCCACCACTGGACGAGCCGGCGCCAGTCCTGCTGCACCGCGCCGCCACGGGCGAACTGCCGCAAGGCGCCAGCCAGCGGGGAGCAGCCGACAAGAACATGCTGGCGGACCTGGGCAGGCAGGCGCTGGCGGCGGCTGGCGACGAGGCGACGGCCGGCATCGCGCTGGTCAGCGCCGATACCGACCAGCGCGCCAACCGCATGCTCGAACTGATGCAGTGCGCTGGCGCCCTCTTGCCCCAGCTGGACCTGGGCGAACAGGTGCTGGGCGTCGGCGCCGCATGCGGCCAGTGCGGCGCCGTCACGACGCTGGCCGCCCTGGCCATGGCACGGCAGGCGGCGGCCGACGACGGCGCGCAAGTTTTATGTCTCAGCAACCTCGATCCACTCCAGCGCGGCGCCCTCGTCATTGGTCCGCCCGCGCAAAACAGTCACAGCACCACCTGATACACAGCGACGTCCCATTCACGCACCTTAACGGTTTGCACACGATAAAACTATGATGCAACGATTCTGGCACTTCCTGACTTCACGCACCAGCCTGCTCATCCTCGGCATCGCGGCCGCCATCCTGCTGCTCTTCGCCTGCGCCGTCATTTTCGACTGGCCAGCCATCCGGCTGCTGCCCTTCCTGGCCGCGGCGGCGCTGCTGGGCGCCATCGTGTGGTGGCTGCGCCGCCGCCGGCGCCGGCGCGAGGGCGCCAGTTTCAACAGCATGCTGGAGCAGCAGGCGGCCGGCGCCGCGCCCAAGGCCGGCCCGGTGCAACGCGAGGAAACCGAAGCCATCCGCAAGCGCATGCTCGAAGCGATCAATACCATCAAGACATCGCGGCTGGGCCAGCTGTCGGGCGATGCCGCGCTGTATGAATTGCCGTGGTACATGATCATCGGCAATCCCGCCGCCGGCAAGAGCACGGCGATCGCCAATTCCGGCCTGCAGTTTCCTTTTGTTGACAGCAAGATCGTGCAAGGCATGGGCGGCACGCGCAACTGCGACTGGTTTTTCACCACCGACGGCATCCTGCTCGACACGGCCGGGCGCTACGCCATCAACGATGAAGACCGCGCCGAGTGGTTCGGCTTTCTCAACCTGCTGAAAAAACACCGCAAGCGCGCGCCGATCAACGGCATCATCATCGCCGTCAGCATTGCCGAGCTGACCGGCAGCAAGCCTGAATTCGCCATCGAACTGGCCAAGAACCTGCGCCAGCGCGTGCAGGAACTGACGGAGAAGCTGGAAGTCCATGCGCCCGTGTACGTGGTATTCACCAAGGCCGACCTGATCACCGGCTTCAGCGAATTTTTCCACGATGCCGAGCGCGCCGAACGCGACAAGGTCTGGGGCGCCACCCTGCCCTACGGCGTCAACAACTCGAAGCAGGACGTGCTGGAACAGTTCGACCAGCGTTTCGACGAGCTGTACGATGGCCTGAAGGACCTCAGCCTGGCCAATATGTCGCTGCTGGGACGCGAGCGCATGCCGCCCGGCGTGTTCACCTTCCCGCTGGAATTCAGTTCCGTGAAAGGGCCGCTGCGCGCCTTCATCGCCACCCTGTTCGAGGAAAATCCGTTCCAGTTCAAGCCCGTCTTCCGCGGCTTCTATTTCACCAGCGCGCTGCAGGAAGGCGCTTCCGTCTCCGCCTCGTCGGAGCGGGTGGCGCAGCGCTTCGACCTCAAGCCGCAGCCGCAGGAACACCAGGCTGTCCAGGCCCAGGACCAGCACGGCTACTTCCTGCTGAACCTGTTTCGCAAGGTGATCTTCGCCGACCGGGAACTGGTGGCGCAATACGCCAGCCCGCGCAAGACGCGCTTGCGCTATGCCACGTTTTTCACCGCCATCACGCTGGCCGGCCTGGCGCTGGGCGGCTGGAGCTGGTCCTACCTGGCCAACCGCCAGCTGGCGGCCAACGTCCAGGCCGACCTGGAGCAAGCCATCAAGGTGCAGGACAAGCGCCTGGATCTGCAGTCGCGCTTCCAGGCCCTGGAAATCATGCAGGACCGCATCGAACAGCTGGAAGCGTACCGCAGCAAGCGGCCACTGGCGCTCAGCCTGGGCCTGTACCAGGGCGATTTGCTGGAGCGCAAACTGCGCGAGGAGTATTTTTCCGGCCTCAAGGAAGTCATGCTCGCGCCGGTGGCGCAATCGCTGGAATCGTTCCTGGCGGAAGTGAACGCGGGCGCCGACCAGCTGCAGCCGCTGACGGCCGTACCGGCCGGCACGACGGCCGCGACCACAGCCAGTCCGCCAGCCAGTGCGCCAGTCAGTGCGGCAAGCCAGCCCTTCAAGGATGCCGCGCCGACGAATGTCGAGGATGCCTACAATGCCCTGAAAACCTACCTGATGCTGGGCGACAAGTCGCGCGCCGAGGCCGGCCACCTGAACGACCAGCTGACCCGCTACTGGCGCGGCTGGCTCGACGCCAACCGGGGCAACATGCCGCGCGAACAGATGATCCGCAGCGCCGAGCGCCTGATCTCGTTCTATCTGACGCAGATCGACGATCCGTCCTGGCCGCAGATCGAGAACAAGCGGGCCCTGGCCGACCAGTCGCGCGACAGCCTGCGCCGCGTGGTGCGCGGCATGCCGGCGCGCGACCGCGTGTATGCGGACGTGAAGGCGCGCGCCGCCACGCGCTTCCCGTCGATGACGGTGGCGCGCATCGTTGGCGAGCAGGACAAGGAACTGGTGCTGGGCAGCTACGCCATCCCCGGCACCTTCACGCGCGACGCGTGGGAAAAATACATCCAGCAGGCGTTCCAGGAAGCGGCCAACCGCGAATTGCAAAGCGCCGACTGGGTGCTCAAGACGGCGTCGAAGGATGACCTGACCCTGGAAGGCAGCCCGGAACAGATCCAGAAGGCGCTGGTGGAACTGTACAAGACCGATTACGCCAGGGAGTGGCAGAAATTCCTCCAGGGCGTGAGCATCCGCGAATTGAACGGTTTCGACAACGCGGCGCAGGCGATGAACCGCCTCGGCGATCCGCAAGCGTCGCCCCTCAACAAGCTGATCGAGACGGTGTACCAGGAAACCTCGTGGGACAACCCTTCGCTGCTGGGCCAGGGCTTGCAGCGCGCCCAGCGCGGGGCGATGGACTGGTTCCGCGAAACGGTGCTGCGCCAGAAGCCCGCCGTCGCGGCGGCGGGCCAGGCCGGCGGCGCCATGCCGATGGGACCCGTCGGCCGCGAATTTTCGGGCGTGGCGCGCCTGATGGTGGCGCGCGACAAGGAAGCCTCGCCCATGCGCGGCTACCTGGCGGCCCTGTCGAAGCTGCGCGTGCGCTTCAACCAGATCAAGAACCAGGGCGACACGGGCCCCGGCGCCAAGCAGCTGATGCAGCAGACGCTCGATGGCAACGGCTCGGAGCTGGCCGACGCGCTCAAGTACGTGGACGAGCAGATGCTGACCGGCATGAGCGACCAGCAAAAGCAGGCCATCCGCCCGCTGCTGGTGCGCCCGCTGATGCAGACCTTCGCCGTCATCGTCAAGCCGACCGAAACGGAGATCAACAAGGTCTGGCTGGCGCAGGTGCTCGAACCGTTCCAGAAAACCCTGGCGCCGAAATATCCGTTCGCGCCCGACTCGCGCATCGAGGCGAGCAATGCCGACATCGGCCAGGTCTTCGGCCCGGAAGGCGCCATCGCCAAGTTCTTCAACACCACCATCGGCCCGCTGGTCGTGCGGCGCGGCGACGCCATCAGCGCCAGGACCTGGGCCGCGATGGGCATCACCCTGGCGCCGCCGGTAGTGGCCAGCCTGCCCGGCTGGGTCGCCCCGCTCAGCGCCAACGGCGTGGCCACGGCGGCCGGCGCCGCCGAAGCGCAAACGCGCTTCGACCTGCAGGCGCTGAGCGCGCCCGGCGCCGCCGAATACACGATCGAGATCGATGGCCAGGCGCTGCGCTGGCGCGGCCAGCCGCAACCCTGGGTGCACATGGTCTGGCCCAACCCGCAGGGCGTACCCGGCTCGCGCATCAGCGCCATCACGCCGGAAGGGCGCACCGTGGTGCTGCTGAACGAACCGGGGCATTTCGGCCTGAAGAAGATGATCGACTCGGCCAGGCGCACGCGCAAGGAGGGCGGCGTATTCGAACTGAGCTGGGAAAACAGCGGCGTCACCGTGACGGCCAACCTGAAGATCGTGACCGCGCCCGCGCCGGCCGCCACCTCCGCCGGCAACCAGGGTTTCCGTGGCCTGAAACTGCCGGAATCGGTCGCCATCGGCGCGCCGGAAACGGCCACCGCCATCGCCGGGAACACGCCATGAGCCGCCCTACCGTTACCCAGATCGGCTATTTCGGCAAGATCCCCAGCCGCGGCGACTTCATCAAGCACGGCGACAATCCGCCCCTGCTGAAGATGCTCGATGACTGGCTCGCCAACGCCATGGAACTGATGACGGCCGATGCGCGCTGGAAGCTCACCTACGATGCGCTGCCGCCGCTGCATTTCGCCTTCATCGGCCCGCGCCGCGGCCGCGCCATCGCCGGGCATATCGCCGCCAGCAGCGATGCCTCGTCGCGCCGCTTTCCCTTCCTGATGATGGGCGCCATGGAAGTGGCGCAGCCGGCCGGCTTTGTACCAACCAGTCCGCTGGTGCTGTCGCGCCTGTGGAACCGCCTCGATGCCCTGAGCGCCGAGATGTGCGGCGCGGCGGCCGGCGCCGCGCTGCCGGCGGCCGCCGCCGGCGCCAGCATCGAACTGGACTTGCGCGGCAGCGCCTACGAGGCCGCCTTCGACGATTTTCTCGCCTTGCAGACGGTGGGCGCGCTCGACGCCCTGCTGGCGCCCACGGGTTTTGGCGGTTCCGTGCGCCAGGTGCTGCTGGCCCTGGGCATGCTGCTGCAGCCCGTCATGGCCAGCAGCTCCAGCCGGCTGGAAAAAAGCCTGGAACTGCCGCTGCCGGCCGACCCGCTGTACCGCAACCTGGTAGCGGCCTTCTGGATGCACCTGATCTCCCCGTTCCTGGCGCGCGCCGACTTCGAACTGGCGCTGTTCATCACCCGCATCCGCGGCCGCCATGCGCTGGTGCTGGGCTTTTGCGGCGCCTCGGCGCAAACCCTGCACGCCATCATGGAACCGCAGGCGGCGCTGGAGCACCACATCGCCTTCGACGACCTGGCCTGGGTCGAGGAACACGCCGACAGCGACTACGCCATCAAGAAAGCCTCGAGCTACCTCGCGCAGGCCAACCTGTCACTCAAATCGGCGCACGACACGTTTCGTGCCGCCTTCATCGGGACCTGATCATGCGCCACATCCGCCTTGCCATCCTTCTCAGCCTGGTCTTCGCGCCGGCCGGCGCCAGCGCGCAAAGCACCGCCGCGCCGGCGGCCACTGTCTCGGCGCCCGCCGCCGCCACGCCGCAGCCGGGTCAGGTCCTGGCCAGCGGCACGGTGCCGGACGAAGCGGCCAAGGCGGCCGTGCTGGTGCGCCTGCGCGAACTGTACGGCGCCGACAAGGTGGTCGACCAGATCGCCGTCGGCCAAGTCGCGCAGCCGGCCAACTGGAACGCCTATGTGCAAAAGCTGCTGACGGCGGACCTCAAGCAGATCCGCCGCGGCCAGCTGAAGATCGAAGGCAGCGTGGTCAGCGTGCGCGGCGAAGTGGCCAACGAGGCGCAGCGGCAAAAGATCGCCAGCGACTTCGCCACCAGCCTCAATCCCACGTACACCGTCAACAACGGCTTGCGCGTGTCCGCCTCCGAGCAGAACATCCTCGACGGCGCGCTGGCCAACCGCACCATCGAATTCGAGAGCGGCAAGACCACGCTGACGCCGTCGGGCCGCGCCATCCTCGACGAAATGAGCGCGGCGCTGCACAAGCTGGCGGGCCGCAAGGTGGACATCATCGGCCACACCGACAACCTGGGACTGCGCGCCAGCAACCAGAACCTGAGCCAGGCGCGCGCCGAGGCGGTCAAGACCTACCTGGCCGGCAAGGGCATCGACGGCGATCTGCTCAGCGCTTCAGGACAGGGCCCGGACCGTCCCATCGCCAGCAATGACAGCGCCGATGGCCGCGCGCGCAACCGCCGCATCGAATTTCGCATGGTCCAGTAAGGCCGCCATGCCGCCAGCAAGCCATCCGCCCCACTGCCGAGAACACACATGATTTCAGCCGACCAGCTCCTACTTCCCATCAGCGCCGAGCAGCCATGCGGCGTCGACCTGTCCTTCTCCACCGACTTCGACGCCATCGGCCAGGCGCGCAAGTTCGACGACCCCACGCTCGACCAGGGCGAGTGGGTCACCGACCTGAAGGAAGCCGACTGGGCCTTCGTCCAGCAGCGCTGCGCCGCCCTGCTGGGCGACAAGAGCAAGGACTTGCGGCTCGCCGCCTGGCTGGCCGAAGCCAGCGCCAGGCAAGACCATTTGCGCGGCCTGGGCGAAGGCTATCGCCTGCTGGCCGGCCTGCTGCGCCAGTACTGGGACCTGGGCCTGTACCCGCAGCCCGATGGCGACGACCACGAGCAGCGTATCGGCAACCTGAGCTGGATCCTGGCGCGCACGCCATCCCTGGTGCGCGCCATGGCGCTGACGGACAAGCAATCGGGCGGCTGGTCGACCATCGACTTCGAGACGGCGCGCAAGCGGGCCGCCAGCAACCAGGACGGCGTCAACGGCACCAAGCTGGTGGACATGGAGGCGGCGCGGCGCGCCACGTCGGCGCAGTTCCGCGCCGCCTTTGCCGCTGACGCCCAGTTCTGCCTGGACGCGCTGGCCGAGCTGGAACAGGCCGCCGATAGCCGCCTGGGCAAGGATAGTCCGGGCTTTTCACTGGCGCGCGAGGCGCTGCAGGCGATGCAGCTGGCCCTGCCCGCCGCGGCCGTAGCCATCCCTGCCGCCAGTGTCGCCGCCACACCGGTGCCGGCTGGCGGCCTGGCGGCACCGGCCGCCGTACCGGCGCTGCCGCCGGCGGCGCCCGGAGAGTTGCAAAGCCGCGCCCAGGCGCTGGCGCAGCTGCGCCAGGTGGCGCAGTACTTCCGCCAGACGGAGCCGCACAGCCCCGTCTCGTACTTCGCCGACAAGGCCGCCAACGCGGGCGAACAGAATTTGCACGAATGGCTGCGCGGCGTGGTCAAGGACGGCGCCTCGCTGGCCCACATCGAGGAGCTGCTGGGCATCGCGCCCGGCAGCGGCCACTGAAGCGGCTTGACGCCTATTTGATCGTATACCGGAACTGGCCCTGCTTGCCGGCGCTGGCCTTGATACGGCTGATGCCCTGCCCTTCGGCCATGCGCGCCAGCACGGCTTCGGCGATTTCCGGCAGCAGGCTGCCATTGAGGATATTGTCGACATTGCGCGCGCCCGAATCGACTTCGGTGCAGCGCGCCAGCACCGCCTCGACCAGCGCCTCGTCGTAGATAAACTCGGCCTGGTGATTGGCGGCGATGCGCGCGGCGATGCGGCCCAGCTTCAGGCCGATGATACGGGCCAGCACATCGTCGCCGAGCGGATAAAAGGGGATCACCTTCAGGCGCCCCAGGAACGCGGGCTTGAAGACCTTCAGCAATTGCGGGCGGATGGCCAGCTCCAGCTGCTCCGGCGTCGGCAGCTGCTCTGGCGGCAGGTTCAGGCACGCCTGCATCATGCTGGCCGACGCCACGTTCGAGGTCAGGATGATGATGGTATTCTTGAAATCGATCTCGCGTCCCTCGGCATCGTCCATCACGCCCTTGTCGAAGACCTGGAAGAACAGCTCCATGACATCGGAATGCGCCTTTTCCACCTCGTCGAGCAGCAGCACGCTGTACGGATTGCGGCGCACGGCCTCGGTCAGCACGCCGCCTTCGCCATAGCCGACATAGCCGGGCGGCGAACCCTTCAAGCCCGACACGCTGTGGGCTTCCTGGTATTCGCTCATGTTGATGGAAATGAGCTTGCGCTCGCCGCCATACAGCACGTCGGCCAGCGCCAGCGCCGTTTCCGTCTTGCCGATGCCGGACGGGCCGACGAACAGGAACACGCCCTTCGGCTTGTCCGGGTCGTCCAGGTTGGCGCGCGCCGTGCGCACGCGTTGCGCCACGGCCTCGATCGCGTGGGGCTGGCCCAGCACGCGCTCCTGCAGCAAATCCTTCAGCCGCAGCACCGTCTTGAGTTCATCCTTGACCATCTTGCCCAGCGGTATGCCGGTCCAGCCAGCGACGATTTCCGCCACCACGTGGCCGTCGACCTGCACCGGCACCAGCGGTGTCTCGCCCTGCAGCGACGCCAGTTCGGCCTGCAGCGCCAGCAGCTCGCGCCCCTGGCCCGCGTCGGCCGGCGTGCCGTTCTCGAGCTGGCGGCGGATCGCCTGGATCTGTTCCGACAGCGCCTTTTCGCTGTCCCAGCGCGCGGCCAGCTGCGCGTGTTCCTGCGTGGCGGCGCCGCGTTCGGCGTCGAGCAGCTGCAGCCGCGCGCCGTGGCGCGCGCCGCCGCTCTCCTCGCGCGCCAGGGCCGAGGCTTCCGCATCGATGCGCTCGCGCCGGCGCGCCACGCTGTCGAGCAGGGCCGGCGTGGCGCTCTGCCCCAGCGCCACCCTGGCGCAAGCCGTATCGAGCACGCTGATGGCCTTGTCCGGCAGCTGGCGGCCGGCGATGTAGCGGTGCGACAGGCGCACGGCTTCGGTGATCGCCTCGTCGAAGATGCGCACCTTGAAATGCTGTTCCATCAGCGGCGCCATGCCGCGCAACATGGCGCACGCCAGCTCTTCGCTCGGCTCCTCGATCTTGACGACCTGGAAGCGGCGCGCCAGCGCGGCATCCTTTTCAAAATATTTTTTGTATTCGCCCCAGGTGGTGGCGGCGATGGTGCGCAGCTCGCCGCGCGCCAGCGCCGGTTTCAGCAGGTTCGCCGCATCGTTCTGGCCGGCGCTGCCGCCGGCGCCGATCATCGTGTGCGCCTCGTCGATAAAGAGGATGATGGCGTGCGCGCTCTTGCCCACTTCGGCGATGACGTTTTTCAGGCGGTTCTCGAACTCGCCCTTGACGCTGGCGCCGGCCTGCAGCAGGCCCATGTCCAGCGTGTGGATTTCCACGCCCTGCAAAATGTCGGGCACGTCGCCCTGCACGATGCGCAGCGCCAGGCCCTCCACCACGGCCGTCTTGCCGACGCCCGCCTCGCCCGTCAGGATGGGATTGTTCTGGCGCCGCCGCATCAGGATGTCGATCGCCTGGCGGATTTCCATGTCGCGCCCGATCACGGGATCGACCTTGCCGGCGCGCGCGCGGGCCGTCAGGTTGACAGTGAACTGATCCAGCGCCGGCGTTTTCGACGCCGCCGCACCGGCCAGTTCCCCCACGGGATCGCCGCCGGCGTCGCCCGCGTCCTCCTGCCCCGTCGCCGCCTCGCCGGCTTCCTGCGACCCCTCGGTCAGCTTGTCGAGCCCGTGCTTGATCTCGTCGAGCTTGAATTCGTGGAACAGCGCCGAGCCCCGGTAGGCCAGCTGCGCCAGTTCCGGCTCGGTCAGCAGCGCCTGCAGCAGGTGGCCGCTGCGGATGCTCACCTGCCGCCCGGCGCGCAAATCGAGCGAAGCGATCAGCCAGGCATGCTCGAACAGCTTGGGCAGGCGCACGGAAAACACGGGCGTGCGCGTGTTGCCCGTCTGCAGGCGCGCCACTTCGGCGCGCAAATCCGCTTCCAGCATGCTCACGCTGACGCCGCTCCTGCGCGCAATCAGCACGAAATCGCTGCGCGGCTGCTCCAGCAGCGCGAGGAAAACGTGCTCCAGGTCGACTTCATACTGCCCCAGGCCGACGCAAAGACTGGCCGCCCGCGTGGCGGCCGTGCGGCAGGTGTCGTTCAACTTGCTGATCAGGGTTTTCAGGTTGATGCTCATGGGGCGGCGGTCCTTGTCGGGTAATGGTTGGCGAAATCGGTGGAGAAGCGCGAGCTCAGGCCGGCGCATGCAATTCATAGCGGACATCGGCGCGGTCGCGCGCCTCGCCGCCGGTGATCAGGAAGCTGTCCCAGCCCAGCCGCCCGCCGCTGCGCGGCACCGTCAGCGCAATGCCCTGCACGTCGGCGGCGCGCAGCACCAGCTGCACTTCGTATTCCAGGCACAAGCCGGTGAACATGGCGAGCATCTTCTCGAGCGCAAGGGCGGCCGCGCCGCCAGGCAGGAAGGCGTCGAAGTGGCAGCGGGCCAGCGGGCCGATGGTCAGCCGCAGGCGCAGGTCGCGCTGCCAGACGCGCGCGCCCACCATGGCGGTGGCGCCCAGCAAGGCATTGCTGCCGCCCAAGGTGCTTTGCTGCTCGCGCGGCACGTCGTACCAGCAGCCGACAAACTGGCTGACGGCGATGCGCTGCCCGAAATACTCGGACAGCACCTGGCCGATCAGCACGGCCGACGGCGGCCGGTGGCGCATGGCGGCGGCAAAGTAGCCCACCGATTCATCGAGCACGCCGGCGCCGTCCCACGCCAGGCGCTGGCGCAGCGAGGCGTTGCCCAGCCCGGCCAGCGACAGCAGCAGCGGCAGAAACTGGTCCTTGCCGTCGAGCTGGTATTTGAGTTCCAGCCGGTATTTGCGCCACGCTTCATAGAACAGGGCCAAGGCGCGGTTCGAAAACGTGTCGAGGAAGGCGCGCGGCCCCTCGTCCTTTTCATACAGCTGGTGCGTGGCGATGCGTTCCGTATAGTGCAGCGGCAGCGCGCCGGCGACGCCGAGAAAGCCCATGAAGGCCGGCGTGACGCGCACGTATTTCAGCTGTCCGCCGCGCAGCGCCGTGCCCAGAGCGTTGGCGTCCGTGGCCAGTTCGCGCGGTTCCGGCGCCAGCGCCTCGATCTGGCTGGGGGCGAAGTCGAGCGAGACGGAATTCTGGAAGCGCAGGAAACTGGCCACCGCATCGTCGTGCGGCAAGCCGTTGCGCCTGAGCCAAAGCTCCAGCATGCGCACCGCCTGGAAGTACTGGAAGCGGCAAGGCTGGGCAAACAGGCGCTCGATTACACTAGGCTCGAATCGCCGCTGCGTGGTTTGCATCGCCACAGCTCCTCTCCTGATTTTTTGGCCAGCACCACCAGTTGCGTGAAGCTGTTCGCATGCACATACAAGCCCAGGAAGCACTCGATCACATGCGCAAAGGCGTGGATGCCGCTGCCGACGAAGGCCTCTTCGTCTATCGTCAGCCGCACTTCGACGCCGCGCACCAGGCAGGCGAAGGGATTGCCTGGCAGCCAGGCATTGACGGCCTGGTGGGCGATGGCCGTGATGCCGCGGATTTGCCGCTGCGAAGTGGCCGAGCGCGGCAGGTCGTACAGGGTCAGCATTTCCTGGAACGCTTCCAGGCCGCTGCCGGCCAGCGACAGGTGATTCAGCGCCAGATGCGAAATCAAGCGCCAGTGGGCGCCCCGTCCCCGTTCGAAACGGTGCGACTCGCTGGGTTTGCGCAGCAAGCTGATGCTGCGCACGCTGGAACCGCCTTCGAGGAACAGGTCGCCGCCATGCAAGCCGTAGGTCAGCTGCGCCGGCAAATCGCGGTTGGTGCAGCTCAGCTCCAGGCTGAGCGTGTCCGTTTCCACCGCGGCCGGATCGAAATCGATGTCGACGATGGAGATCTGCGTCTCGTAACCGGGACTCTTGCTGGCGAGGATCTCGTCGCGCCGCATGACCCAGTAATGGCCATCCCTGGCCGGAGTCTCGCCATGGCGCAGCGAATAGAAGGGACGAAATTCCACCACGGATTCGCCCTGCGGCGTCTGCCGCACCAGCTTGACCGAGTCGATCGACTGCACCTCGAACGCATAGGCGCGGCGCGCATCGGCCAGCACGGGATAACTGGCGGCCGTGTGCGTGAGCCGGATAGGCTCGCCGCGCTGGCGGAACAGGTTGACCACCGGCGTGCAGCCCAGCAGCAGGTTGTGCGTGTTCATCGTCCCCAGCAGGCGCGCCGTGTTCGAATCGGTGCGCAAGCCGCTCAGCGCCAGGTGCAAGGTGATGCGGCGGCAGCCGGACGGCAGCGCGGCGCACAGCGCGCCGAGGTCGATGTCGAAGAAATTGAATTTTTCGGGAAAGCAGAAATACTCGGTCAGCAGCCGGTAGGCCGGATGCGAGCGGGCGGAAAACGGGATCAGCGCATCGTCCTCGGCAAAGCCGGCGCTGCGCACCGGAATGCCGTCGAGCGCGACCCAGCTGCCGCTGCCGTCCGCCTCGGCGTAGGCCTTCACGGTGCGCATGAACAGGGCGTCGCGCAGCGCCGCGCAAAACGAAGGCTGGCCATCGATGAACACGCGCAGCGACGCCAGTCCCAGCTGGCCCGGCGACAGCTGCGCGGCGCTCGACTCGATGGTGATGCGCACGCCCGAGGTGGCATTCGCCGGCAGCAGCACCTGTTCCGGCGCCTCGATGATGGCGGAAAAAGCCGCGTGCGTGAGCGCCAGCGGCGCCACCGTCACAGGGTAGGCCGTGCGGAAGGTGCAGGCCACGCCCTTCACGGGGCGCGTCGTCAGCTCCGTGCCGCGGGCGATTTCCGCCGGCGCCGTCAGCTGCGCCGCCGCGGCGGCGTAATCCATGCGCGCGATCGAGCACGAGGGAAAAGGCCGCAGGTAATGCGGATACAGCACTTCGAACAGCGCTTCGGTAAATTCGGGATAATCGTCGTCGATGCGCTTCGAGATGCGCGAATTGAGCAGCGCGAACGACTGGATCATGCGCTCGATGTGCGGGTCTTCGCACACTTCGCCGCCCATCAGCAGGCGGCCGGCGATCTTCGGGTAGCGCTCGGAAAACTCGCGCGAGTAGCGGCGCAGGAAACCCAGTTCGCGCTCGTAGTAAGGCAGCAATTCGTCCAAGCTCAGGCTCCCGTGGACGCGGCGCGGCGTCCCTTGCTGATCGTGTAATGCAGGCTGGAAGGCTGCAGGATGGCGTCGAAGCTGACCGGTTCGTGCGCCGCATGCACCACCAGCAGCGCGCTGATGGCGAAATTGAGGCGGTTGATCGAGCCTTCCTCGATTTCCAGCGATGCGCGTACCTGGCGCAAGCGCGGCTCGTGGCGGGCGATGGCCTTTTCCAGGCACTGGCAGATATAGGCGCGGTCGTCCGTGCTCGACAGGCTAAGCCCGGCGAAATCGTTCAAGCCGTACGTGATGATCGACTTGCCGCATTCGGGAAAGGGTTTGAGCAGCGCCTCGGGCAGCACGGCGCGCGTGTTGAGCAGCGCTTCGAGATCGCGCGCCACGGTGTCTTTCAAGTCCTCGAGCGAAAGGCGCGAGACGGTGCCGCTGGAGGCGCCGTGCACGGGCGTATCCATCAGGCGGTCGAACAGGCCCGGCGTAAAACCTTTCATGGGTTTCCCGTTTCATGGCTGGCGTGGACGCCGCTGCCGGCGGCTAGGAAAGCCAGCGGCGGCAGAGCGCGCCGCTGGCGTACGCGGTCAGGTACGATCAGGCCGTCTTGTTGGCCGACAGATCCCAGCCGCCCGAGGTGTTGCCGCCCGAGCCGCCACCCACTTTTTGCTGGGTGTATTTCCACTTGACCTTGGAATACTTGAGCGCCAGGTCTTCGCCGAGTATGTCGCCTGCGGCCACCGATGGCGCCACGCTGCTGATCATCACGTTCTCGAGTTCGATTTCGAAGTACTTGATGCGCTCGCCCTGGCCATCGGCGCGCAGGAACTCGAGCTTGGCTTTCGGGATGGTCTTGCCCGAGGAGCACGTCTGCAGCAGCAAGGGGCTGGCGAGATCGGCCATCTTGGCGATGACGATATCCTTGTGCTCGGTACGTTCGGCGGTATGGCCGCCGCCTGTCGAGGCGGTCGCCGATTTGGGTTGCAACACCTGCCACTGGACCGACTTGCATTCGATCCAATCTTTGTGGCTGTTATCCGTGGATTCGCCTTTGATGCCATCAATTTGCAAGTATACGTCGATTGCCATGTCATTCCTTTCAAGGGTGTGAAGAAAAATACATTACGATTTGGTCGACTGCGGAAGCTCCGCGACCAAACGGAGTGAAACGGACAATTCGTCCAGCTGGAAATGCGGACGCAAAAAGGACACGGCGCGGTACACGCCGGGCCGGCCCGGCACTTCCGCCACCTGCACCGAGGCTTCGCGCAGCGGAAACTGGGCTTTCTGTTCCTGGCTGGCGTTATCGTCGAGCAGCACGTATTGCGTCAGCCAGCGGTTGAGGAAATCTTCCACGTTGGAGGCGGCGGCAAAGCTGCCGATCTTGTCGCGCATCATGGCCTTCATGTAGTGGGCGATGCGCGACACGGCGAAGATGTATTGCAGCTGCGCCGACAGCACGGCGTTCGCGTTGGCGGCGTCGGTATTGTATTTTTTCGCCTTCTGCGCCGACTGGGCGCCGAAAAACGCGGCATAGTCCGTGTTCTTGCAGTGCACCAGGGAGATGAAGCCCAGGTCGCTCAATTCCTTTTCGCGGCGGTCCGTGATGGCGATCTCGGTCGGGCATTTCAGCGCCACCTCGCCCTCGTCCGTCTTGAAGGTATGCGTCGGCAAGTCTTCCACCAGGCCGCCCCCCTCCACGCCGCGGATCGCCGCGCACCAGCCGTAATCCTCGAAGGCGGCCGTCAGCTTGGTGCCGAACGCGTAGGCGGCGTTGCACCACAGGTATTTCTGGTGGTCGGTGCCGTCGACGTCCTCGACGAAATTGAAGCCGTCGACGGTGGCGCCATCGAGCGGATTGAACGGCAGCCGCCCCAGGAAACGGGGCAAGGTCAGGCCCACGTAGCGCGAGTCTTCCGATTCGCGCAGGGATTTCCACTTTGCATACTCGACCGTGTCGAATACCTTGGCCAGGTCGCGCGGCTTGCCCAGGTCGCTGTAGCTTTCCAGGCCAAACAGTTCCGGCGACGCGGACGAGATGAACGGCGCGTGCGCGGCGGCGGCCACATGCGACATCTGTTCGATGAAATACATGTCTTCCGGCTGGCGGCTGAATTCGAAGTCGCCCAGCAAGGTGCCGAACGGCGCCCCGCCGAAGGTGCCGAATTCCTCTTCGTAGACCTTCTTGAACATGGTCGACTGGTCGAACTCCAGCGCGCTCTGGAAATCCTTCACCAGTTCGCGCTTGGTCGCGTTCATCAGCTTGATTTTCAGGTTCGTGCCGGTAGCCGTGTTCTTCACCAGGTAATGCAGGCCCGTCCAGCTGCTTTCCAGCTTCTGGAATTCGGGCGCGTGCATGATGGCGCTGAGCTGCGCGGAAATGAGCTGGTCCAGTTCGGCCACGCGGGCATCGATGGTGGCGGCCAGGTTATTCGATACCACCACCGTGCCATCCATGACCTGGCTCACCAGTTCGGAAATCAGATCCTTGGCGCGGGCGTGTTCGACGCTGGACTTGGCCACCTTGCTCTGCTCGACGATCTGGTCGAGCAAATCGATTTCGGCGGCGCCGGCGGCGCTCAATGCGGGGGTCAGTTGTGCGGACATATCAATCTTTCCTGACGTGCGAATGTTGTTCCAGCTGGGCCAGTTTTTCCGTGCTGTTGAGCACGTCATTGAGGATGTCTTCCAGCTTGTCGTTGCCGGCCAGCTTGTTGCGCAGGTCGGCCAGCTTGGTGCGCGCTTCGAGCAGCTTGCGCAGCGGCTCGACCTGCCCGACCACCGCTTCCGGGCGGAAATCGGCGATCGAGCGGAATTTCAGTTCAACGCCGAACTGGTCGCCGCCGGCGCCCAGTTCATTCGGCACGCGGAAGGTGGCGCGCGGCTCGATGCCCTTCATCACTTCATCGAAATTATCGCGGTCGATATCGACGAACTTGCGGTCCTTCAGGCGCTTCTGTTCGAGTTCGGAATTGCCGCCAAAATCGCCGACCACGCCAACCACGAAGGGCAGCTCCTTGTTTTCGATGGCGTCGCCGATCTCGACGTCATACGTCATCTGCACGCGTGGCGGGCGTACCTTTTGCAAGCGCTTCTGCACACTATCTTTCTTCGACATGACATCCCCTTCCAAATATTGGCGGCATCGGCGATGCGCCTGTTGAACTGCGGCGTAGCTGTGCCTGGCTGACTACTTCAGGGCATTGAATGGATTGGCGCTGCCCTCGTCGGCAGTGCGCTTGCTTGGCTGCTTGCGCGATTGGCGCACGGGCGGCTTGTCCGGCGGCGGCACCAGCACGGTTTCGCCGAGGCTCTCGCGCAGCAGCTTGGCCAGGTCCTGCGATTCCGCGCGCAGCGGACCGGACAGGTTGTTCTGACGGCTCAGGTCAGCCAGCGCCCGCGTCGACAGGCGCAGTCCGCTGATGGCGATCACGCTGTTGGCCAGCTTGTCGGCAGGATCGCGCACCAGCACTTCCTGGGCATTGAGGATGGCTTCACCATACTGGCCGGCATCGTAGCGGCTTTGCGCCATGCGCACCCAGGGCTGCTTGTCGGCGGGCGCGGCGGCGGCGGCCTCCTGCCACAGCGCCAGCGCCGCCGCCTTGTTGCCCGTGTCCACGGCCTGCGTGGCCTTGGCCATCAGCTCCTCCAGCGTCGGCGGCGCCGCGGCGGGCGGCGCTTTGGCCACCGGCGTTGTACTGCATGCGCTGAGGGCAAAAGCACAGGCGATTACTGCAAGCGTGCGTAGCGAAACCGAGCGTGTCATGTTGGGCTTTCCTTCAAAAAAGAAGACTGTTTGGTGGACTGAAAAGTTGCTTTTTATAGTTGCTAATTATCTATTTTTCGGAGCGTAGCATGATTTGAAAAAACACTGCGTTCAATAGAAAATACGCGAAAACTCACACTACTCACGCCAAAAACGTACAGTACGCGCCATTATTCAAGATAATGTTAAGGTTCTTGCAGTTGCGAAAAAAGCACCACCTTGCGCGATGCGAAGCATGATTTTCAGTCGCTGCCGCGCCTCACTGTGTCTGGCATAGAGGGCAATCCATGAGCATGGCAAACAAATTGTTATGGGGCGAAGGGCTGTTCCTGCGGCCCCAGCATTTCCAGCAGCAAGACCAGTACCACGAGCAGCGCCTGCACGAAAGCGTCAAGGCGCTGCATCCGTATGCGTGGGGCGTGAACCAGTTGCAGATCGACCGCGATGCGCTGGCCAACAACAGCCTGCGCCTGCTGGAACTGTCGCTGGTCTTCCAGGACGGCGAAATCTACAACGCCGCCGGGAGCGATGAACTGCCCGACGCGCTCGACCTGGGCAACGTGCCGTCGTCCTTGCAATCGGTGACCTTTCACGCCGCCTTGCCGGCGTTCAAGCCATTCGGCGGCAACTTCGCCGCCAGCGGCCAGCCCAACAACGCGGCGCGCTATGCCCAGGCCAATCTCAGCACGCCGGACCTGTACACCCAGGCCGCGCAGGCCGAACTGACCTACCTGAAAAAAACCCTGCGCCTGGTCGCCGATGCCGAACCGCGCGATTCCTACGTCAGCTTCCCCCTGTTGCGCCTGCGGCGCCTGTCGACGGGCGGCTTCGAGCAGGATCCGGCCTTCGTGCCGCCCAGCCTGTCCATCCGCAGCGCGCCCCTGCTGTTCCTGCAGCTGCGCCGCCTGATCGACGCGCTGCAGGCCAAGGTCAACGCGCTGTATGGACATCACCGTGAGCCGAGCAAGAGCGTGATCGAGTTCCGCTCCGGCGACATGTCCTCGTTCTGGCTGCTGCATACGGCCAGCGCGGCCTACGCCTCGCTCAGCCATTATTTCCATCATCCAGCCCTGCATCCGGAGCGGCTGTACGAACAGCTGCTGGGCCTGGCGGGCGGCCTGATGACCTTTTCAAGAAGCCATGCGCTGGCCGACTTGCCGCCGTACCGGCATGCCGATCCCGGTCCCGCGTTCGCCCAGCTGCACGCCATGATCCGCGAATTGCTCGACACCGTGATCTCGTCGAAATACTTCGCCATCGCGCTGACAGAAACCAAACCGTCCTACCATCACGGCAAGCTCGACTCGGAAAAGATCGATGCCAAGACGGCGTTCTACCTGGGCGTGTCGGCCGACATGGCCGGCGTGGAACTGGTCGACGTGGTGCCGCTGCGCTTCAAGGTGGGCGCGCCGGACGACGTGGAAAAATTCGTCCTCTCCGCCCTGCCCGGGGTGCGCCTGCAGCACGCGCCGCAGGTGCCGGCCGCCGTGCCGGTGCGCCCCGACATGTTTTACTTCACCATCGAGGCCAAGGGGCAGATGTACGAACGCATGCTGCAGGCGCAGTCGCTGCTGGTGTATGTCCCGTCCGGCATGCGTGAACTGAAACTCGAACTTGTCGCCGTCACTTCCTGAGGTCCAACGATGCACTCCAGCGCTACCCCTTCCCTGATGTCCGGCGGCCAGGCCGCCTATGCCTCCAGCATGGCTGCCGGTCCCGGCACCGAACACACCTTGATGGACTTGATGTACGACGGCTTTTACGCCCTCTTCATGCTGAAGAACGGCAGCGGGCCGCAAGACAATGCCGATTTCATCAGCAAAATGACGCACTTCCTCGATGAGTTCAGCCGCGGCGCGAAAAAACAGGGCGCGTCGGCGGACGACATCGACGCCGCAAAATATGCGTTCTGCGCGGCCGTCGATGAAATCATCCTGCGCTCGCCCTACAGCATCCGCGACGAATGGGCGCGCCGGCCCTTGCAGCTGGTGCTCTTCGGCGACCAGCTGGCCGGCGAAAACTTCTTCATCCGTCTCGAAGCGCTGCGCGCGCGCGGCAGCGCGCACCTGCAGGCGCTCGAAGTCTTCCACATGTGCCTGCTGCTGGGTTTCCAGGGCCGCTACATCCTCGAAGGCCCGGAAAAACTCAACTACCTGACGGCGCGCCTGGGCGACGAAATCGCCCAGATGAAGGGCAAGAAAACCGGCTTCGCCCCGCATGCGGAGCGGCCCGACCAGATCATCCACAAGCTGCGCAACAACGTGCCGGTCTGGGTGCTGTGTTCGGTGTTCGCCCTGATCTGCGCCATGGGCTACCTGGGGCTGCGCACCATGCTGGCCAAACAGACGCAAGCGCAGATCAATGCCTACAACGACATCGTCAAGCTGGCGCCGCGCGTGGCTAACCTGAGCATTACCCTGCCGTGATGAGCGACGCACAAGCAAGCCCCGCAGCGACGGGTCAGTTCGGCACAGGCCTGAGCCAGCATGCGCGGCTCATCACCCTGGCCACGGCGCAGCAGTCCGGGCAGCCGGAATCGCTGATGGCGGAACAGTTCGAGGGCCGCGAGGCCGTCAATGAACTGTTCCGCTTCGAGGTCGACGCGCTGAGCACCGCGGCCAGCCTGGACCTGGCTTCCTTCATCGGCGAGGAAATGACGCTGTGCCTGCTGCAGCCCGACGGTAGCCAGCGCGCCTGGCACGGCATCTGCACCGATTGCGCCTGGATCGGCGCCGACGGCGGCGTGGCGCGCTACCGGCTGCGCCTCGAGCCGGCCCTGGCCCTGCTGCAGCTGCGCCGCGACAGTTATATTTTCCAGGACAAGAACGCACGCGACATCGTCACCGAGCTGCTGGCCGACTACCCGCAGCTGCGCTTCGAATTCGACGTCAGCCAGGCCTTGGCCACGCGCGCCATCTGTACCCAGTACCGCGAAAGCGACTTCGAATTCTTCGCGCGCCTGCTGGCGGCGGAAGGCCTGAGCTGGCGCTTCGAGCACGACCAGCCCGGCGGCGCGCAGGAAGGCGGCGATGGCGACGCGCAGGCCAGGCACAAGCTGGTGATCTTCGACAGCAAGGCCGCCGCGCCACAGACGCCGGGCGGCGCCGACATGCGCTTTCACGGCGTGCGCGCCACCGATACGGACGACGCCATCGACCGCTTCGGCGCGCGCCGCCAGGTGCGGTCGAATGCCGTCAGCATCAGCAGCTGGCATCCGGAACAGGTGACGGCGCCCGCCGCCGAGCAGGTTTCCAGCCTGGAGGCGGGGCAATTGCCGCAGCTGGCCGTGTATGACGGCGCTGGCGAACGCCGGCACGCCGACCGCGCGGCGGCCGGGCCGCACAGCGAGCGCATGCTGCAAGCGCTGGAACTGGACAACAAGCAGTTCGACGGCGCCGGCGCCGTGCGCCGCCTGGCCGCCGGCCACGCCATGCGCCTGCTGCAGCACGAACAGCATGCCGATGGCGCCAACGCCTTCACCGTGCTGTGGGCCGAACACCAGGCGCGCAACAATGCGGGAACAGCCGGCGCCAGTCTGGGCGGCATGCTGTCGACGCTGGCCAAGAAGGCCGGCCTGGGCGGCGTGGCCGACTGGATCGCCGGCCAGATCGAACCGGGCACCTACCGCAACCGCTTCGGCTGCGTGCGCACCAGCGTGGCCATCGTGCCGCGCGCCACCGCCGCGCGCGCGCCGGCCGTGGCGCTGGGCCCGCAGACGGCGCTGGTGGTGGGGCTGGCCGACAGCGTGGCCACCACGGGCCGCGACCACCAGGTGCGCATCCAGTTCGCCTGGCAGCGCGGCAGCGCCGCCAATCCGGGCGGCCTGGCGCACAATACCGACGCGCAGGGCAACGCGCCCGGCAACGAGGCGTCCGGCGCCTGGGTGCGCGTGGCCGAAGCGCTGGCCGGCCCGAACTGGGGTTCGCAATTCACGCCGCGCCTCGGCACGGAAGTGCTGGTCGACTTTATCGAAGGCGACATGGACCGCCCGCTGGTCGTCGCCCAGCTCTACACGGGCAGCGACACGCCGCCGTATGCGGCCGGCGAGGATTCGGGCGTCAACCACGCGGGCGTCCTGTCGGGCATGCACAGCCACAATTTCGACGGCGCCGGCTACAACCAATGGGTACTCGACGATACCCAGGGCCAGCTGCGCACCCGGCTCGCTTCGAGCAGCGCCGCCACCGAGCTCAATCTGGGCTACCTGGTGCAGCAAGGCGCCAGCTCGGCGCAACGGGGCAGCTACCGCGGCAGCGGCTTTGAATTGCGCACCGATGCCTGGGCCATGCTGCGCGCTGGCGAAGGCATGCTGATCTCGACCACGGCGCGCGCGCGCCAGGGCGCCGGCGTGACCTCGAGCCAGCTCGACACGAAGGAAGCACTGGCCCTGCTGCGCGGCGCCTGTGAACTGAGCAAGACGGTGGCGACGTCGGCTAGCCAGCAAAACGCCCTCGTCAGCAAGGATGCGAACCAGGCGCAGCTGGACATGGCGGCGCAGATCGACCCGCAACAGGATGGCAAGTACCAGGCCGCTGTCGGCGGCCAGGAAGCCAGCAAGGCGGGCAGCGGCACGCGCGCGCCCGATGCGGCGCAGCCCGTGGAACGCTACGCCCAGCCGCTGGTGGTGATGGAGTCGCCCAGCAGCATCAACTGGGCCACGCCCGCGTCGACCGTGCTGTTCGCGGGCCAGCAGCTGCACTGGACGGCGCAGGCCGACCTGCACATGACGGCTGGCCAGACGGTCGCCTCGGTGGCGGCCAACGCGGCCACGCTGTTCAGCCAGGAAGGCGGCATCAAGGCCGTCGCGGGCAACGGCCCCGTCTCGCTCGAAGCGCATACCGACCAGCTGGAAATCCTCGCCGATCAAGCCATCACGGTGATCTCCGTGAGCGACAGCATCGACATCAAGGCCAACCAGAAAATCGTCCTGCAGGCGGGACAATCGTCGATCACGCTCGAAGGCGGCGACATCACCTTCCGCTGCCCCGGTCATTTCACGGTCAAGGGCGGGCAGCATGTCTTCAACGGCGGCGCCAGCGTCGCCGCCGGCCTGCCGCCCTTGCCCGACAGCCGCCTGAAACTGTTCGACGAAGGCTTCGTGCTGAAAGACCGCGACACGGGCGAACTGATGCCGCGCCAGCCGTACCGCGTCAAGCGCGCCGACGGCAGCATCGAAACGGGCATGACGGACGCCAGGGGCTTGACCCACATCGTGGCGGCTGCCGCCGTCGAGCTACTGGTGATCGAACTGCTCAAATCGCCGGGCGAGTTGCCCGAGACACCGGACAGCCCTGCGCCCGCACCCGCGCCAGATACGCGCGCCAAGGCGCCCGCGCCCGGCACGACGGCCAAGGCGCCGCCCAAGCCCGAGCCAAAATTCAAGGAAACGGGTACGTCGAGCACCAGCCCCGTCGACAACAAGCAGCGCAAGGAAGTGCTGATCAAGCGCCCCGCCTGCTGGATCGCCGACTACGAAAAGGAGATCGATGTCTCCAGCGTGCCGCGCTACAACAATACTTTCGGCACCAATGGCGCGCCGCATAATTATTTCGACACCGTGCGCTACAAGATCTACGTGCCCGTCAAGTCGAATACCAGCATCATCGCCGAATTGCGCGTCAAGGTGGTGACGGTGCTGTCGGCCGAAGACCAGGCGCTGGAAGCGCGCGAGAAGGGTACCCCACAGGCCGCCACGCGGGCCAAGCAGCGCGCCGCCGTCATCAAGTACGTCAAGGAAGTCGCCAGGACGGGCCTGGAACAGCACTGGAACAATAAATTCCGCATGGAGATCGTCGATCCGGAATGCGGCACGCGCATCCTGCCCATCGTCTACCGCGTGGAGTACGTGGAAAGCAGGGAGCACTACACCATGCAGATCCACAAACGCTACGACCGCGAAGGCGTGACCGGCACCGTGATCGACGTATCGATGGCCACCAACGGGCAAACCCACGCGCATGAATTCGGCCATTGCTATGGCATACCGGACGAATATTCCTATGTCGACGGCGATGACGAAACCGTCAAGTACATGAAGCCCGACGGCAGCTGGGATGCGCCCGTACCGGCCCTGGCGGACGGCACGGAACCGGACCCGGCAGTTGCCAACATCATGAGTGCCTACGGCTCCGTGATTGTCCTCAAGCGGCACGGCTGGCAAATCGCCATCGAAGTGCAAGAATTGCTGCGGGCAAAAATAGGACGGAAAATCAAATGCGATATCATCCTCAATGGCTCGTAACCGGGCTGTTTGCAACCTCCCTACACCTCACAGGACACGCCATGCCGAACGACGTACTTTCCGTTAGCGCCCATTGCCTCGACAATCCGGCCTGCATTTTCACGGGCAGCGACATGCGCATCGAGGTCGTCATCAAAAATACCGGCAGCGCGGCCGTCGGCTATCCGCTCGACTACATCCAGCAACGCGGCCCCAACCTGCGCCTGGTCGACAATGTGAGCGAACAAAGCCAGGTCCTGAAGACGGGCCTGGCGAACCATGCGCTCAAGCGCGCCTTTACCACCATCGCGCCGGGCCAGTCGATTGCGCTGCAAAGCATCATCAAGCATACGGAGCTGCTGCTGTTCCGCAAGGAATTCGTCGACGTGACGGCCGAAATCGGCGTCTCGGCGGGGATCCGGATCGGCGGCGGCGCCGCATCTGACGCTGGCGAGGAAACGTTGCCGTTCAAGGGCGGGACGAGCTTGAAGATTATTGGCAGGGATACGCTGGAGCGGGAGGCGAAGCGGTGATTTTGGCCGTCTGGGTGATGCTGGCGGTGCGAGGCGCTGGCCGCTACGGCCTGAAATGAGGGGACGGCGTTGGCCGCTGCGCGGCCAGCGGGGCCGCGCGGGGCGCGGCAGAATGGCGATTCGGATAGCCTCGCGCCCCTTAGGGCGCTCCGTCTTCGAATCCCACCGTTCCGTCCAGACAAACAAAAAAGCCTCCCGCAGGGGAGGCTTTTTTGTTTGATTCTGGCGGAGACGGTGGGATTCGAACCCACGATACAGGTATAAGCCGTATGCATCCTTAGCAGGGATGTGCCTTCGGCCACTCGGCCACGTCTCCTAGCTGATTACTCAACTATGTCTCTGTAGCTAACTGCGCTGCAGCGACGAACGTCATAATATCGATTGCCCCCCCTTTGGTCAAGGGCGTGGGGCAATTTTTTTGGATATTTAAGCTTTTTCCAGCTCGAACGCCTTATGCAGCGCGCGCACGGCCAGTTCCATGTACTTTTCATCGATCAGCACGGAGATCTTGATCTCGGAAGTGGAGATCATCATGATGTTGATGCCCTCTTCCGACAGGGTGCGGAACATTTGCGAGGCGACGCCAACGTGGCTGCGCATGCCCACGCCGACGACGGACAGTTTCGACACTTTCGCGTCGCCCGTGATGCTGGCCGCGCCCAGCGATTCGCGGTTCGCTTCCAGCACGGCCAAGGCGCGCGTGTACTCGCCGCGCGAGACCGTGAAGGTGAAGTCCGTTTTACCGTCGACCGACTGATTCTGTATGATCATGTCGACCTCGATGTTCGCATCCGCCACCGGTCCCAGGATGTGGTACGCCACGCCTGGACGGTCGGGCACGCCGAGCACGGTGATTTTGGCTTCATCGCGGTTGAAGGCGATGCCGGAGATGACTGCTTGTTCCATGTTTGTATCTTCCTCAAACGAAATCAGGGTGCCTGAATTGGCTTCTATTTCCAGCGGCAACATCGGGTCGGTCAGCGACGACAGCACGCGCGTGGGCACGCGGTAGTTGCCGGCGAATTCCACCGAACGCGTTTGCAGCACTTTGGAACCCAGCGAAGCCAGTTCCAGCATTTCTTCAAAGGTGATGGTCTTCAGGCGGCGCGCCTCGGAAACCACGCGCGGGTCGGTCGTGTAGACGCCGTCGACGTCCGTGAAGATCAGGCATTCGGCCGCCTTCATGGCGGCGGCGATCGCCACTGCCGAGGTGTCCGAACCGCCGCGGCCCAGGGTCGCGATGTTGTCGTGTTCGTCGACACCCTGGAAACCGGTAATGATGACAATCTTGCCCGCATCGAGGTCGCGTTTGACTTTTTCGTCATCGATCGACTGAATGCGTGCCTTGGTAAAGGCGGAATCGGTCTTGATCGCGACTTGCCAGCCAGCATAGGATACGGCTTGTTTGCCGATCGCCAGCAGTGCCATCGACAATAGGCCGACGGACACTTGTTCGCCTGTCGAGGCGATCATGTCAAGTTCACGGGGATCGGGTTGATCCATGATTTCCTTGGCCAGTCCAATCAGGCGGTTCGTTTCGCCCGACATGGCGGATGGCACCACCACGATTTGATGCCCAGCGTCGTGCCACTTGGCAACGCGCTTGGCGACATTCTTGATACGGTCAGTCGAGCCCATCGACGTACCGCCATATTTGTGGACGATTAAAGCCATAAGAGTGAAGTTTCCGCTCAAGAAGAATAAAAAAGGAGGGCTTTACTCTACATGCCGCAATGCAAAATAACAAGCTAAAAAGCGCATTAGCTCATACCGATTGCGCATATGGAAATAACCAATCCATGCAGTCCAGCTGGCTTGGGCAGCCGCTTGGCGGCCACCCCGGGAGTGGCCGTGGCGGCTGGCCCTACGCTCAGCAGGAGACCCAGCGCAGGGCGACGCGGGGACGGTCCAGCAGACTCAGGCAATGGCAATCGAGGCCGATACCAGCCGCGAACAGCAATTGTTGCGCCGCACAGACAAGGGGCAGGCGTTCGCGTTCCCAGGCGGGCACGTCAAACGCCTGGTAGTGGTATTTCAAGCTCTTGGTGGGACGGTTCAAGGCCAGTTTCAGGCGCTCGCCACCCTGGCGGAAGTCGATCGTCAAGGTTTGAGATTGCAACCAGGCAATATCGATACCCTGGCCGCCCTCTTCCACCGCATCGAAATGCAGCACGCCGCCATACGCGGGAAAGGCCAGGCTGGCTTCGCCTTGCCAGCTAAATTGCTGGCTGGCCTTTTCCAGGCCGGGAATGCCCGCATCGCTTTTGTCACGCATGCCGGCAAGGTCATTCAGCTTCGGCGTCAGATACAGCCGGTCGCGGTGGCGCCGCACGTGGCATTCGGGGTGCGTGACCAGCAATTGCGCATCGGGCCGCGCTTCCAGCAATTGCGCCAGCATTTCCGCCAGCCATGCCGTCGACGGCATGCGCAAGCCGCGCGTGCCGAACCAGTGGCGCAGCAGGTTGTAGCAGCGGTCCGCGCTCAACTCGCGCAATTTCGCCAGCTCGATGCAGTCGCCATCGAGGCACGCCGCCAGATCCTGCGTCGCCAGTTCCGTCAGCAGGCGCTGCGCCGATTGCGCATGCTGGGCGCTGCGGGCGAAGCGCTCCTGGAAACCGGGAAACGCCTGCGCCAGCACGGGCATCACCTGATGCCGCAAGGCATTGCGGGCGAAGCGGGGATCGTCGTTCGATTCATCGTGGATATGCGCGATCGCATGGCTCGCCACGTACGCTTCGAGTTGCTTGCGCGACACGGGCAGCAAGGGGCGCGCCATCACCAGGTCAGGGTTGCCCAGCAACTCGGGCGCACTGTTGGCGCCATCCATGCCCGACAAGCCCGCCGTGCCGGAGCCGCGCAGCAATTGCAGCAGCACCGTCTCGGCCTGGTCATCCTGGTGGTGGGCCGTGAGCAGCAGGCGCACGCCGTGCGCGGCGCACAACTGGCCCAGGGCCGCGTAACGGCGCTTGCGGGCCGCCTCTTCCGTGCCCGTCTTCGCATTCTTTTCCAGGGTGACACGGCGTGCCTCGAAGGCGATACCCAGGCCGGCGCACAACTGCTCGCAGTGGGCCAGCCAGGCATCCGCATTCGGGCTCAGGCCGTGATGCACGTGGAAGGCGTAAAGAAACACGCCATGCTCCTGCGCCCAGGCATGCGCCAGGTGCAGCAGGGCTGCGGAATCGAGGCCGCCGCTGAGGGCGATGCCGACCGTCTCGCCGGTTTGTGGTCCGCAGGTTGCCAGCGCGCTGGCGAAGATATCGGCGACGGTGGCGGTTTGTTGCTTTTTCAATCAGGACTCCGGGAATGCAAAGAGGGACAGGCTGCTAAACGGATGGTGTCGTTTAGCGGACTGTCCCTGGAAATACTTATTCATTGCAGGCGAAAATCAGGGGTCAGACCCGACGGGTCTGACCCCAGCATTTTGCTGCGTAGCCAATAACGCTTACTCGCTCGGCGTCGTTTCCTTGAACTTGCCGTAGCTCAGCAGTTTTTCATGGCGCGCGGCCAGCAGGTCCTTGGTTTTCATGCCGTGGAACTGGCGCAGGGTGTCGGCCAGTGCGCGCTTGAGCAAGGTGGCCATCTGTTTCGGATCGCGGTGGGCGCCGCCCAGCGGTTCGTTGATGATCTTGTCGATCAGGCCCATGGCTTTCAGGCGGTGGGCAGTCAGGCCCAGCGCTTCGGCCGCGTCGGAGGCGCGCTCGGCGCTCTTCCACAGGATCGAGGCGCAGCCTTCCGGCGAGATCACGGCGTAGGTCGAGTATTGCAGCATCAGCACGGCGTCGCCCACGGCAATCGCCAGCGCGCCGCCGGAACCGCCTTCACCGATGATGGTGGCGATCAGCGGCACTTTCAGTTCGGCCATCACGTACAGGTTATGGCCGATGGCTTCCGACTGGCCGCGCTCTTCCGCGTCGATGCCGGGGAAGGCGCCTGGCGTGTCAACAAAAGTAAAGATCGGCAGGTTGAACTTTTCAGCCACTTTCATCAGGCGCATGGCCTTGCGGTAGCCTTCCGGCTTCGGCATGCCGAAATTGCGCATGGCGCGCTCTTTCGTGTCGCGGCCCTTCTGGTGACCGATGACCATGCACGGCTGGCCATTGAAGCGGGCCAGGCCGCCGACGACGGACAGATCGTCCGCGTAGCTGCGGTCGCCATGCAGTTCGTGGAAATCGGTAAAGATTTCATTCACGTAATCCATGGTGTAGGGGCGCTGTGGGTGGCGCGCGATCTGCGCCACTTGCCAAGGGGTCAGCTTGGCGTAGATATCCTTGGTCAGCTGCTGGCTCTTTTTGGCCAGGCGGTCGATCTCTTCCGAGATGTCGACGGCCGAATCGTCTTGCACGAAGCGCAACTCTTCGATCTTGGAATCGAGTTCCGCGATCGGCTGTTCAAAATTGAGGAAAGTCGTTTTAGTCATTGTACCTCCAGGTTTTACCGGCCACGGCGCCAGGGCGCGCGGCGTCATCTATGTTTATTTTACCGTACCGGCTGCTGCGCCGGGGGCTGCATCGGGTGCGGCAGGGGCGGCTGCAGGGTCGAGACTGCGCCACAAATACCACGTCGCCACGGTGCGCCACGGTTCCCAATTGGCGGAAACTTCGCGCGCATCGCTGCGGGAAACTGGTTCGCCGGAGAAGTAATTGACGCTGATGCCCTGGATCAAACCGGGGTCGTCGAGCGGCAAGACATTCGGCCGGAGCAGATTAAATATCAAAAACATCTCGGCTGTCCAGCGGCCGATGCCGCGGATCTGCACCAGTTCGGCGATGACGGCTTCGTCATCCATCTGGTCCCACTGGCTCGCGTGCACGCGCTTGGCCTTGAAATGGTCAGCCAGGTCGAGGATGTATTCGGTCTTGCGTTTGGACAAACCACAGGCGGACAGTTGCTCGGCGCCCGCCTTCAGCACTTGCGAGGGCGTGCATTTCGGGCAAGCGAGCAGCAGCTTTTTCCAGGCAGCATCGGCCGCCTTGGGCGTGATCTGCTGCCCCACCAGCGAACGGGCCAGGGTAGTAAACGGGTCGCTATGGCCGACCAGGTGCAGGTCGCCAAATTGCGGGATGAGCTTTTTCATGATGCGGTCGCGCTTCATCAGCTCGATCTTCGCCTCTTCCCAGTAGGACGGCACCTGGATCACTTGCGCCAAGTCCGTCACCTTGGGGACTTCCCCGTTTTCCCTGGACGTAGGCATCATGCGCGGCGCCAGTTGGTCGAGCCGTCAGGCTTGTCTTCAAGAATGATGCCCGCCGCCAACAGTTCGGCGCGGATCTTGTCGGACTGCGCAAAGTCGCGCGCCTTTTTCGCCGCGCTGCGCGCCGCGATGGCCGCTTCGATGCCGGCAGCCTCATCCTGGCCGCCGGCGGCGCCGACGGTCGCTTGCAGGAATTGCTGCGGCGTGCGTTCCAGCAAGCCGAACACGCCCGCCAGGCCCTTCAATTGACGCGCCAGGACCGGCGACTTGCTCTTGTTCACTTCCGTTGCCAGGTCGAACAGGGCGGCCACGGCCAGCGGCGTGTTGAAATCGTCGTCCATCGCTTCGCGCACGCGCACGGCGTGCGCTTCGCTCCAGTCGATGGCGCCCTCTTCCACCGCCACGTCGGCCAGCGCCGTGTACAAACGGGTCAGGGACAAGCGAGCGTCATCGAGGTGCACGTCCGAGTAATTCAGGGGGCTGCGGTAGTGCGCGCGCAGGATGAAGAAGCGGATCACTTCGGCATCGAATTTTTGCAGCACTTCGCGGATGGTGAAGAAGTTGCCGAGCGACTTGGACATTTTTTCATTGTCCAGGCGCACGAAACCGTTATGTATCCAGTAATTCACGCTGGTATGGCCGAACGCGCCTTCGGACTGGGCGATCTCGTTTTCGTGGTGCGGGAATTGCAAGTCCGCGCCGCCGCCATGGATGTCGAACTGTTCACCGAGCAAGGCGCACGACATGGCCGAGCACTCGATATGCCAGCCCGGGCGGCCGCGGCCCCATTTCGAATCCCATTTGACTTCTTCCGGCTCCGATTCTTTCGACGACTTCCACAGCACGAAGTCGAGCGGATCGCGCTTGCCCGTGTTCACGTCGACTCTTTCGCCCGCGCGCAGGTCGTCGAGCGACTTGCCCGACAGCTTGCCGTAGTGGGGGAAATTGCGCACGGCATAGTTCACGTCGCCATCCGCGCCCTGGTAAGCCAGGTCCTTCGCTTCCAGCTGCTCAATCAGGCGCAGCATCTGCGGCACGTATTCGGTGGCGCGCGGCGTGTGGTCGGGCGTCAAGATGCCCAGCGCGGCCGTGTCTTCATCCATGTACTGGGTGAAACGCGTCGTCAGCTGGGAAATCGTCTCGCCATTTTCCACGGCGCGGCGGATGATCTTGTCGTCGATGTCCGTAATGTTGCGCACATAGGTGACGTCGAAACCGGACGCCTTCAGCCAGCGGTAGATGACGTCGAACGCCATCATCATGCGCGCATGGCCGATATGGCAATAGTCGTAGATGGTCATGCCGCACACGTACATGCGTACCTTGCCCGCTTCCATCGGGACGAATACCTGCTTTTCGCGCGCCAGGGTGTTGTAAATCTTTAGATTGCTCATCGTGCTTTGCAAGTGGAGCGGCCGCCAGCCTGGCAAAACGACAGACAGGCGCGGACACCGGGGGTGCCGCGCCACTGAACTGCCGTGTGCGCCGAAGACTGGTCGACCCGCTATATTGTTGTTCTTGTTTGTTAGAATTAGGGCGTTAGCGGTCAAGTATAACATTGATAAAAACCATACTGGCCCGATATGAATCAGGTTTTTACGATGTTCAACCGAATTTTCATTTCTTTACAATTAAAGCAAGTTTAAAGAAAAATAACGATCAAGGACGCCTTCATGCAAGAAATCAAATCGAAACGCCTGTCTTTCCTGGCCCGCTTTTGCACCGTGTTTGCCGGCCTGACCCTGGGCAGCGCCGTCGTGGCAGCCGCTCCGGCAACTGCCCTCGACCCCACGCCGCATGTGGCCCTGAAAACCAGCATGGGCGAGATCGTGCTGGAACTGGACCAGGAAAAAGCGCCGAAAAGCGTGGCCAACTTCCTGCAGTACGTCAACAGCGGTTACTACAAGGGCACGGTGTTTCACCGCGTCATCGACGGCTTCATGATACAGGGCGGCGGCTTCGACAAGAACATGAAACAGAAAGCCACCAAGGCGCCGATCAAGAATGAAGCGCAAAACGGCTTGCAAAACGTCACCTACAGCATCGCCATGGCGCGCACGGGCGACCCGCATTCGGCCACCGCGCAATTTTTCATTAACGTCAACGACAATGGCGCGCTCGACTACCCTGGCCGCGACGGCTTCGGCTACACGGTGTTCGGCAAAGTCGTCAGCGGCATGGACGTGGTCGACAAGATCAAGGCCGTGCCCGTGGCGGACAAGGGCCCGCACCAGAACGTGCCGGTCACCCCCGTGGTGATCGAATCGGCGACTTTACTCAAGACAGCGCCCGCAAAACTGTAAAATAGCGTTTTTGCGGCCCTGAACGACACGGGCCGTTGAATCATTTATCATCCAATTTATTAAGGATCATCATGACCTCCGTCATCATCACCACCAATCTGGGCAAGATCACCGCTGAACTGGACGCCGAGAAAGCGCCGAAAACGGTTGCCAACTTCCTGGCCTACATGCAAGCCGGTCACTACGACAACACGATTTTCCACCGCGTCATCGACGGCTTCATGATCCAGGGCGGCGGTTTCGAGCCAGGCATGAAACAAAAGCCAGCCGACACCACCGTGGAAAACGAAGCCAAGAACGGCCTGAAAAACGACACGTACACGCTGGCCATGGCCCGCACGTCGGATCCGCATTCGGCATCGGCCCAGTTCTTCATCAACATCAAGAACAACAGCTTCCTCGACTACCCAGGCCAGGACGGCTGGGGCTACGCCGTGTTCGGTAAAGTCACCGAAGGCAAGGAAGTCGTCGACGCCATCCGCGCCGTGAAAACCTCGCGCGCCGGCATGTTCGCCGACGTGCCAGTGACGGACGTCATCATCGAGAAGGTAGAAGCCGCGTAATCAGGCTTTCGCATCATGAAAAACAGGCATTGCAGCGTTTGCGCTTTTCCATGCACATCACTTTTGGGGAGCGTTGAACGATGACAATGCCTGCCGCACTCTTTATTTCCGACCTGCATCTGCAGAGCTCGCACCCGCGCACCAGCGCGGCGTTTCTTTCTTTCCTCGAACACCATGCGCAATATGCGCAAGCGCTGTATCTATTAGGCGACCTGTTCGAGTACTGGGCCGGCGACGATGACCTGGAAGACCCGTTCAATGCGCGCATGACGGCCGCCATCCGCGCCGTCAGCGATGCGGGCGTGCACGTCTACTGGATCGCCGGCAACCGCGATTTTCTCGTCGGCTCCGGCTTTGCGGCCGCCGCCGGCGCTACCCTGCTCAGCGAACCGCATGTGGCCACGCTTGCCGGCCGGCGCGTCGTCTTGCTGCATGGCGACGCCGAATGCACGAAAGACGTGCAATACATGGAGTTTCGCGCCATGGTGCGCCAGCCCGCCTGGCAAAAACAGTTCCTGTCCATGCCGCTGGCGCAGCGCAAGGCCATCATCGACGGTTTGCGCCAAAGCAGCCGCGAGCACAATGGCGAAAAGTCCATGGACATCATGGATGTCACGCCCGATGCTGTCGCGCAAGTATTTGCCGAACATGCGAGCACCGTCATGATCCACGGCCACACGCACCGCCCCGCCCTGCACCAGGTCGGCCATACTCTGCGCTACGTCTTGCCCGACTGGGAATGCGATGTGACACCGCCGCAACAGCCGCGCGGCGGCTGGATCGCCATCGATACGCGCGGCAACATCACGCGCCACGACCTGAATGGCGACTTCATCGACTAGACGGTCGCTGACCGCGACACGGGCGTTTGTCCGATAGCCGCGCCCGCCTGGCCCTGCTGTAATGGCGCCATGCACCCTGTTTACATCGGCACGGCCGGCTGGAGTATTTCCAGCGCCGCCGCCAGCCACTTCCCCCTCGATGGCAGCCACCTGCAGCGCTATGCCCAGGTGCTCAACTGCGTGGAAATCAACAGTTCCTTCTACCGCCCGCACCAGAGTGCCACCTACGCGCGCTGGGCCGCCAGCGTACCCGACCACTTCCGCTTCAGCGTGAAATTGCCGCGCAGCATCACGCACGAACGGCGCTTGCGCGACTGTGCGGCCGAACTCGATCGTTTTGCGGGAGAAGTGATGCAACCGGGGAATAAACTGGGCTGCGTGCTGGTGCAGCTGCCGCCCAGCCTGCGATTCGAAGCGGACGTGGCCTTTGACTTCCTGACTGCGCTACGGCAACGCTTCGACGGCATGCTCGCGTGCGAGGCGCGCCACCCTAGCTGGTTCGAGGCAGGCGCCACCGAGCTATTGAAGATGCAGCGCATCACCCGCGTGCGCGCCGATCCGCCTGCCGGGCAGCCGGGCCCGCACGTGCCGACGACCAGCGTGGCCTACCTGCGCCTGCACGGCAGCCCGAGAATATATTATTCGGACTACCCTGCCGATTACCTGGCAGCGCTGGCCGCCGAATTGCACGCATCGGTGCAGGCGGACAGCTGGTGCATCTTCGACAATACGGCGGCCGGGGCCGCCCTGTTCAATGCGCTGGACTTGCAGGCGCGGATCAGCGACTAAGGCAACGGCGTTTGCAGCACCGCCTGGGTCGTGAAGCCGTACAAGATACCGTTGCCAAAGGCAAGGATACCGATATCCGGACGGCCCCATGCCAATGCTGGCGTGGAAATAACACCGGCTGCATCGATCTTGCGCACCCAGCCCTGGCCGCTCAGGTACAGATTGTCGCTCGCATCGACAGCCAGGCTGGGCGCCCCAGTAAACGACAGGCCGCCTACGCCTGGCGGGCCATCGCCGCCGCTTCCCTTGTTCAAGGTACCGGCAAAAACGCTGGCCTTGCCTGCGCGATCGACCTTGAAGACAACTTGATGCACATTATCGTCAAAATACAGATTGCCCTTGCTGTCAAAAACCAGACTTCCCGGGTCCATGTATTCCCAGCCAGACCCCGTGTCGCCCAGCGAGCGCGTCAGGGTTTCAAATGACAGGAAAGCCGAAAACGTTCCCCGGGAGGGCGGCGGAAGATGCCGTCGGGTCCCCAGCCCAGCCAGGCCAGATAGCCATCCTTGTCAATCGCCAGCCGATACTGCAAAGGCTTGCCTGTGCCGGCCGGCAAAGCTTCCTGCGTGGATACCTGGCCATCCTTGCCGATCTTGCGCAAGTTGAATCCGGTGCCAGCAGCTGTCTTGTCGGCAAAATATACAGCGCCATCCTTGTCGCAGGCGATCGCGACAGGGCCAAGCATGGTCGCGCTGGTGCGCGGACCGTCATTGCTGCCGGCCACGCCAGCGATGCCTGCGTAGACGCTGAGTGCCCCGTCCGGCGTGACACGGCGCAGCACCTTGTTTGTCATATCGAGCAGATAGACGTTGCCAGCAGGATCGCTGCACATGCCAGAGCTACCCACATATCCCACACGGGCAGCCCCGCCCACAGCCTCGGCCACCCCCATATTGCCCGGCATGAATGGCATGGCGGACAACACCTTTGTCGCGTCGAAACGGACCAAACGGTGCTTGCTGGCATCGTGGACTATCAAGGCGCCTGAAGACTCCAGCAACAGGGAATTGAGATATGTCCAGCCGGCGGAAACGCCAGCCGCGTCCGTCACCGCCCCGCCAACCAGGGTCGTCACGTCACCATCCGGCGTCATGCGGCGAATAGCCGTGACGTCAGCCGCCAGCACATTGCCGTCACGGTCAACCGCCATGCCGCGAATATTGCGGAAGCTGGCGGCGGCGCCTTTGCCGTCCTCGCTCACACGCTTGTTGCTTCCCGCAACCACGACGGCCACGCCCTGCTGCCAACGATATATCCGGCTGCCAATCCCATCGCTGAAGTAGATCGTGCCGCTGGCATCGGCGGCCAATTGCGATGGGGATATCCGGTATCCCCGGCTATCAACCAGCTTCTCGGAACTAACGAGCCCTCCAGGTCTCACCCGGCGAATCATTTGCCGCTCAGCATCAGCAAGCAGGACATCGCCATTGCTATCCATGGCCATGCCCGTAGTCCAGCCGAATTGCGCCAGTGCCCCTTGTCCATCCGCGACTACCGCTTCCGGGGCAGACCAGTCGCATGCCGCGCTGCGCTGTCCCGCTACCGTGCTGACCACGCCGGTGGGCGTAATCTTGCGCAAGAGTGCATTGCAATTATCGAAAAGATACAGATTCGCCGCGCGATCAATGGTCAGGATCGAAATCCCGCCACTCATATGGAAAGTGGCTGTGGCAGCAGCGCCATCGTCGGCGCCCGGCTTGCCCGAGATGCCCGCATACACGCTCAAGGCACCGCCAGGCGTGACTTTATGAATGACTTGCCGCACAGCATCGGCGATGTAATAGTTGCCCGCCACATCTTGCACCATGCCGGCCACATTCTGGATTTTTTCCTGCACGCCGGCCAGCACGATAGGCAGGCAACGCACGGCCAGGCTGCTGACGTCCGCGCTGCCCATGGTGGCCGCGCCTTGCGCGATGCTGCAAGCGAGACCCGCGGAAGCGCTGTCGACCTTGCCTTCATAACTGGCGCCCGCCGCCAGCTTGCCGGCAAAGCTGAAGGGGCCGTTGGCCGTGACGGTCACTTTATCCGTGCCGTTCGCCAGCACGACGCTGGCGCCAGGCAGCAGGCCGCTGACCGTGCCGCCCAGCAAATAGCGCGACGTCTCGACCGGTGCCACGGGTGTCGGTGGCGGCGTGGACGTGCCGCCGCCGGAACCACCGCCACAGGCGCTCAGCAGCGCCAACAGGGTGGCGCCGCCACCGGCACGCCTGAACAGGTTTTGTACTTCTCCAAAGCAATTTATCATTTCTGCTTTCATGGTTGCGGCGACATGCACGCCAAAAGTTATCAAGTAAGATTTTCAAACACACAATATTATAGTTTCCTTGTGGATAGAAAAACATGAATATGTTGACATTTGAATTTTCACTGTTATAGTTAACTACAACACCAACTCGATACATCACGGAGCTTCAATGCCAACAGCATTTTTCATGCGCCGCACCGCCCCCCCCTTGTCGGAGCGCATCCCATGAGCGCGGAATGGAATGACAATAGCCCCATCTACCGCCAGCTCAAGGCCAGGGTGGTGGGCATGATGCTCGATGGCGTGCTGCAATCCGGCGACGCCTTGCCTTCGGTGCGCCAGGTGGCGGCCGATTATCAATTGAATCCCATCACGGTCTCGCGCGCCTACCAGGAACTGGTCGACGATGCCCTGGTGGAAAAACGCAGAGGACTCGGCATGTATGTACTGGAAGGCGCCCGCGACAAATTGCTGGCCAGTGAACGCGAACGCTTCCTGCGCGAAGAATGGCCAGCCTTGCTGGAACACATCACGCGCCTGGGCCTTGACCTCGATCAACTGCTGCAAGCGAGCCGCGACGCCGGCGCACACGGAGAGAACGCATGAATGCATTGAACAAGGACAGCGTCATCAGCGCGCGCGGCCTGCGCAAGCAGTATGGCAAGCAGGTGGCCATCAATGGCATCAGCTTCGATATCGCGCCGGGCCGCATCGTCGGCTTGATCGGGCCTAACGGCTCCGGCAAGACCACCACGCTGAAAGCCATCCTGGGCCTGACGGGCTTCGAGGGCGACTTGTCGGTGCTGGGGCGCGATCCCCGCGTGCAGCGCGACGCGCTGATGGAAGACGTGTGCTTCATCGCCGACGTGGCCATCCTGCCGGGCTGGCTGCGCGTGGCCGACGCCATCGATTTCGTTGCCGGCGTGCATCCACGTTTCGACCGCAGCAAGGCTGAACGCTACCTGGCCCACACCAAACTGTCGCCGAAAATGAAGGTCAAGGCCATGTCGAAGGGCATGGTGGTGCAGCTGCACCTTGCACTGGTGATGGCCATCGACGCCAAACTGCTGGTGCTCGACGAGCCGACCCTGGGCCTGGACATCCTCTACCGCAAGCAGTTCTACCAGAACTTGCTGGAAGACTATTTTGATGAAAACAAGACCATCGTCATCACCACGCACCAGATCGAGGAAGTGGAACACATCCTCAGCGACCTGATGTTCATTCGCGACGGCCAGATCGTGCTGGCGTCGAGCATGGAAGAAGTAGGCGAGCGCTACATCGAGGTGATGGTGGGTCCGCAGCACGTCAATCCGGCGCGCGCCCTGCAGCCGATCAGCGAACGCAGCGTGTTCGGCAAGTCGGTGATGCTGTTCGATGGCGTCGCCCGCACCCAGCTGGCCGCCCTCGGCGAAGTACGCACGCCCAGCCTGGCTGACCTGTTTGTCGCGACCATGAAAGGATCGTACCAATGAGTATTTCCCCTGTAAACAAGATGCAATGGCTGCTCCGGCGCGAGTTGTGGGAACACAAGGGCATGCTGGTGTGGACGCCGGCCCTGATCGGCGTCGTCATGACGGTGCTGGGCGCCCTGATGGCGGCCGCGACTGTCGCAAGGACCAAAATGCACACGGCGCTCATCGTCAACGGCGAGGAAATTTCCTGGAGCACCATCTTCAATACGCGCACCTTCGGGCCGCGCCGCACGGAAATCATCGACGCCGTCGCCAACAACTATACGTACGCGGCCGCGCCGCTGTTCCTGGCGCTGGGTTTCCTCGTGTTTTTCTATTGCCTGAGCGCCCTGCATGACGACCGCCGCGACCGCAGCGTGCTGTTCTGGAAATCGCTGCCCATTTCGGATGCGCAGACAGTGCTGTCGAAAGCGGCCATCGCCCTGCTGGTCGCACCGCTGATCGTGGCTGCTGCAGCCAGCCTGACGTCGCTGGCCCTGATCCTGATCCTCAGCGGCGTACTGGCGGCCAACGGCATCCACGTGTTTGCCGAACTGCTCGCCACCCCGGGCCTGTACCTGGGACCGCTGCGCGTGTTCGGCTTGCTGCCCGTGTATTGTCTGTGGGCCTTGCCGACCGTTGGCTGGCTGCTGATGGTATCGAGCTGGGCCAAGTCGAAAGTCTTCCTGTGGGCCGTCGGCGTGCCGCTGCTGCTGCTTATCCTGACAGTCTGGGCAGGCAAGCTGACGCAGACGGAAAGCGATCTCAGCTGGATACAGATGAATGTCATCGGACGCGCCCTGCTGGGCACTCTCCCCGGCAGTTGGTATCTGTTCGAACCGGAACTGCTGCCGCGCATGCACGCCCTGGCGGAGGGAGGATCGCACATGACGCGCATCGATGTGTTCAGCAATTCCTGGTCCAGCCTGGCCTTGCCAGCCGTCTGGCTGGGCGCGGCGGCAGGCGCGGCGCTGATTTACGCCGCCATCCGCCTGCGCCGCTGGCGCGAGGAAGGCTGACAGCGCACTGTCTCATCCCCTAAAAAACGCCCCGCCCGTCGGGGCGTTTTGCATTTTCCGCCCCATTCAAGTCAATGAAGCAATAACTACTTTACTGATAGTTATTATGAAAAATCCTCTTCATTCAATACCGGCTATCCGATCGATAGTAATAAATCGATATGATAATTACAAATAATTATTTCTATCGTATTTTATTCCAAATCACATTTGATAATCACCACACAAAAAAGCAACAACTAGCAATTCGATAGCGATATGTTTTTTGAATAAAAGACGCAGAAACACTGGCGCATGTTGGCAGATTCAGCAGGAAAGCTCCATTTCGTGACAATTCGTGATGATTGGTGAAAGCAAAGCTTGACAGAATAGAGTCATGAAAAATGATCAAAATGAAATTGAAAGTTTCAGAATTGAAACTATCATCAGAGTGGGAGCAGATAGGCATCGCCTGTAAATACCGCATTCCGCGAGTGAATATCAGCCGGCAATCCAGTTGCAATAGAAACAAAAGACAAAAAAATGATGCCGCATGAAACAACTATAAAAATGGCATTTTTATAGTTTCTGAATAAATGTTCTGTTGTGCCAGCGTTTTTTTTCCAGTTATGTTTTACTTGCCATTATCGACATCGGTAACACCCAAGTTCGACCACGGCCCAAGCCTCGCCGGAGCAAGCAAGGAATCGAATCAGATTATTGATTTTTTATTATTTTAGAAAATTGAACGAGTACATAACCTTTTCCGGAGACTTCCAAATGGCCACCACCCAAAATCCAGCCCAAGTTCCCGTCAATGCCGAAGGCGCAGCCGCCAGGATCACGACGCCGGCAAAAAAAGCCGTCAATCCAAAAGACGGCGAGCGCAAGCAGTATGACGAAGACGAACTGATCAAAGGGGCCGATGCCAGCGCGACCATGCCGCCTGAAAATGTCGTGGAAGTCACGGGAAGCGCCGAAAGCGGCAATGCCGCCGCCCTGGGCACGGCCGCGGCGCTGGCTGCGGCAGCCGCCCTGGCAGCCGGCGGCAGTGGTGCGGCGGCCGGCCAGGCGGGCAACGGCGGCGCCGATTCCGGCACGCCGCAAAGCGACAACAACGGTGGCGCCGCTGGCGCCGGCGCCGGGGCGGCCGGCATCCCCAGCGGCAGTGTGGTCGATGTCGCCGGGGCTTCGGCTGGCGCGGGTGCAGGTGCCGGCGCTACAGGCGGGCTGGGCGGACTTGGCGTGCTGGGCGCGCTCGGCGGCCTTGGCCTGGTTGCCGCCGCGGCAGGCGGTGGCGGAGGCGGTGGCGCTGCGGCCGGCGGCTCCGGCACCGGTGGCACGGGCGGTACCGGTGGTGGCACCGGCGGTGGCACGGGCACCGGCGGCACTGGCGGCGGTACGGGCACTGGCGGCACCGGCGGTGGCACGGGGACAGGAGGTACAGGCGGTACCGGTGGCACGGGCGGCTCGACCGGCGGTGGCACCGGCAATCAATCCACCACCACCGTCGTCACCGACGCAGCCATACTGGCCGCCGCCGCGGCTGTCGCCGCCGCCAATAACGCTCTGGCCGATGACGCCGCCGCCGCCGCGGCAGCGGCCACGGCAGCAGCTTCGCTGGCAGCGGCGAATGCCGCCATCCTGGCCGACCAACTGGCGGCGCAGGCCGCCGCTGCGGCGGCGGCAGCTTTGCTCGCCGCCAATACCGCCACCAGCGACGACACGCTGGCGGCCAGCACGGCGGCCGTCGTCCCCGGCGCGCAAGCGGCCGCTGGCGCCGCCACGGATGACGACAGCGCGGCCGCCGCCGCTGCCGCCACCGCCGCCATATCCCTTGCCGCCACCACCTCGGCGCAAAATGCCGATGCGGCCGCCGCCACGGCCGCCGCCAACGCCGCCGCCGCGCACGCCGCTGCCGATGCGGCGCAAACGCAAGCGGACCAGACCAACGCCCCGGCGCTGCAAGCCGTCGCCGATGCCGCCGACGTGGTCGCCGCCGCGGCCAACACCCAGGCAGCGCTGACCGATGCGGCAGCCCTTGGCGTCATCGCGGCCAACGATGCCGCCGCCGCTGCCGCCGCCACGGCGCTGGCCAATGCCACGGACGCCGCCGCGCTGGACCTGGCGGCAACGGCCGCCGCCAACGCCGCCGTCGCCGCAGGCATCCAGGCCAGCTTTACCGATGCCGACGCCCTGGCCCTCATCTCGGATGCGGATGCCGCCGCGTCTGCCGCCGCGACCGAACTGGCCGATGTGACCGATGCCGCCGCCCTGGCCGCCGCCGCCAGCGCCGCCGCCACGGCCGCCGCCGATGCGGCGACAGCGGCCAATGCCAGCGACGCCACGGCACTGGGCATCGCCGCCACCGCCGCCGCGAACGCAGCCACCGCCGCCGCCACCCAAGCGGGGCTGACCGACGCCGTCACCTTGAGCATGGCAGCCGATGCCGCCGCCGGCGTTGCCGCCCAGGACGCTACCATCGCCAACGCCACCGACGCCGTCGCCCTGCAAGCGGCAGCCAATGCCGCCGCGACAAACGCCGCCAATGCCCAGACACAAGCGAACATGACGGACGCGCCCACCCTGGGCCTGATCGCCGATGCCGCCACCCTGGCATCGGACGCCGCGCAACTCCAGGCCGGCCTGACGGATGCGGCCGCGCTGGCCCTGATTTCCGATGCCGATGCCGCCACGGCGGCGGCCGCCGCCCTGGCCGCCAGTAGCGATGCCGCCGCGCTCGACGCGGCCGCTGCCCTTGCCGCCACGGTGGCGGCGAATGCCGTCGTCACGGCCAGCCTGAGCGACGCGGCCGCCCTGCAAATCACGGCCGATGCAGCCGCCAGCACGGCCGCCAGCGCCGCCACGCAAGCGGCATTGACGGACGCGGCCGCCCTGCAAGTGATTTCCGACGCCGATGCCGCCGCCGCGCTGACGGCGCAAACGACGGCCAACCAGACGGATGCGGCCGCCCTGGCCGCTGCCGACGCAGCCGCCGCCAGCGATGCCGCGAATGCGCAAACAGTGGCTGACCAGACCGATGTCGTCGCCCTGCAGCAAGCGGCCGACCAGGCCGATGCCGATGCCGATGCGGCGAATGCGCAAGCCAGCCTGCTGGACGTCAATGTCGCGCTCAATGCCTTCAATCTCGCCAACCTCGCCGCCCTGGCCGCCAACGTCACGGCTGGCCAAACCAGCGTGCTCGACCTGACGGCCACCGTCAATAGCTTGCAGCTCGGCGCCGATAACGCCGATATCACTGCCGCCCTGTTCGATGCCACCATTCTTGCCGGCATCTCCACCGCCGATGCGCTGACGGCCACCGGCCTGCAAGCCATCGCCGCCGCGACCGATGCCGATGCACTCATCGCCACGGCGGCATCTGCCGTCTCGGCGGCGGAAATAGCCGCCGGGCTGGGCGGGGTCGACATCTCGGCCGTCAGCGCGGCTGCCGCGGCGCAGGCCACCGCCACTGCCGCAGCCGCCACTGCCGCATTGACCGATGCCGGCGCGCTGGGCCTCGTTTCCACCACCGACGCCGCCGCTGAACTTGCCGCCCAGACCGCCGTCAACACGCTGAGCGCTGCCAATACCTTGGCACAAGCGGCAGCCACGGCTGCGCAAAACACGGCCAACCTGACCGACGCCGTGGCCCTGGGCCTCGTCTCGACGGCCGCCGACGCGGCCGCGGGCCTGGCCTTGACGACGGCTGGCCAGACCGATGCCACCGCGCTGAGCCTCATCTCGAATGCCGATGCGCTGGTCGCCTCCTCGGCAGCCAGCCTGGCGGCGCTGACGGACGCCACGGCGCTGGGCCTGATCTCGACCGCCGATGCCACCGTGGCCGCCACCCTGCAGACAACGGCCAACCTGACGGATGCCGCCGCACTGGGCCTGCTCGCCACGGCCGCCGCAGCCGCCGCCAATACGGCGACGAATGTTGCCAACCTGACCGATGCGGTGGCCCTGGGCACGCTCTCGACCGCTGCCACCACGGCCGCCAATACGGCTGCCGCCACCGCCGCGCTGACCGACGCCACGGCCCTGGGCCTGGTCGCCACGGCCGACGCGGCTGCCGCTGCCGCCCTGCAAACGACGGCCAACCTGACCGACGCCGTTGCGCTGGGCCTCGTGTCGACGGCCGCCAACACGGCCGCCAGCACCGCTGCCGCCGTTGCCAGCCTGACCGATGCCGTGGCGCTGGGCACCGTCTCGACAGCCGCCACGGCCGCCGCCAACACGGCAGCGGCCACGGCCGCCCTGACCGATGCCGTCGCCCTGGGCCTGGTAGCGACCGTCGATGCGGCCGCCGCCACCGCAGCGCAAACGACGGCCAACCTGACGGACGCCGTCGCCCTGGGCCTGGCAGCGACCGTCAACGCCACCGCCTCCACGGCCGCGGCCGCCGTCGCCGGCCTCACCGACGCCGTCCTGCTGGGGACTGCCCACACGCTCAACGTCACGGCCGCCACCGTGGCGGCCACCAAGGCCGCCTTGACGGATGCCGCCGCCCTGACCACCGTCGCCAACAACGATGCCGCGAATGCCGCCGCCCTGGCCGCCTATTCGGCCGCCCATCCATTCGATCTGGTGGCGGCACTGGCCTCCACCGTCGCCGCCACCACGGCATCCTTGTCGCTCGCCGCCGCACAGTCGGCGCAGGCCGATGACGCGGCGGCCGCCTCGACAGCAGCCACGGCGGCAGCGTCCCTGACCGCCCTGAACAATGCGCTCGCGGCTGACAGTGCCGCCACCGCCGCCGCCACCCTGGCCCTGACTTCCCAGGCGGCAGCCACGGCGGCGGCGCTGGACGACACGCTCGCGGCCACCGCCGCCGGCGTCGCTGCCACCTCGCTGGCAGCGGCCCAGGCCGCGCAAGCGGCCGATACCGCCGCCGCCACGACGGCCGCGACGGCCGCCAGCGCCCTGGCCGCCCTGAATGCGGCCTTGCAGGCGGACGCGAATGCGGCCGCCACGGCCGCTGCCGCCATCACGACGAGTGCGGCCACCGCTGCCGCCGTCGCCGACGATCTGGCCGCTGCGACGGCCGCCACTGTCGCCAACGTCTCGCAAGCTGCCGCGCAAGCGGCGCAACTGGCCGACAGTGCCGCCGCCAGCGCCGCCACCATCGCCGCCAACGCGCTCGCGTCCCTGAATGCGGCCCTGGCCGACGACGCGGCGGCCGCTGCGGCTGTACTCAACTCCACCAATGCAACGGCCGCCGCGGTTGCCGCTGCCACCGCCGATACGGCCGCCGCCGCCGCCGCCGCCGTGGCAGCCATCTCGGCCGCCGCCACGCAACATGCGCAGGCGGACGATATCGCCGCCGCCACCGCCGCCCTCACGGCGTCCATCTCGCTGGCAGCCACCCAGGCCGCACAGGCCGCCGATCTCGCCGTCGGCACGACCGCGGCAGCGGCAGCGAGCGCGCTGGCCGCATTGACCCAGGCGCTGAACGACGACAGCCTCGCCGCAGCGGCAGCCACGGCGGCAGCCAACGCGCAAACGGCCCTGAATAACGCCACGACGGCACTGAACGCGGCGATAGTGACGGCCAGCGCCTCGCTCGCCGCCGCCAATGCCGCCGCGGCCGACGACGCCACGGCGGCAAGCACGGCGGCGGCCGCCGCAGCGGCACAGCTCCTTGCCAATGCGGCCTTGCTGGCCGATACCGACCTGGCCTTGCTCGCCACGGCGGCCAACAACGCATTGAAGGCCGCCAGCCTGGCCCTGGCCGCCGACGATGCCGCCGCCGATGCCGCGCACACGGCCGCCCTCTCGGCGGCCGCCACCCTGGCGGCGCAACTGTCCGATACGGCAGCCCTGAACGCCCATGCCGCGCTCAACGCGGCCATCGCCAACCTGACCGCCGCCGTGACGGCCGATGTCAACGCCACGGATGCGGACAATGACAAGACGCTGAAACTGAACCTCCTGCTCGCCGCCCAGGGTGCGGCCGATGATGCGGCCCAGGCCAATGCCAATGCGGCTGCCGCCCATGCGGCGCTGGCGGCGGCCCAGGCCGACGATGCGGCTGCCGCCACCGCTGCCGCCAATGCGGTTGCCGCGCATGCGGCGGCCGTCGCGGCGCAAAACGCCGATGCCGCCGCGGCAGCGGCAGCGGCGCAAGCGGCCATCTCGATGGCCAACACGCTCAATGCCCAGGCCGACGACGCCACGGCGGCAGCCGCCGCCACGGCCGCCGCCAATGCGCAACTGGCGCTGGACGCCGCCATCGCCGCCGACGCCAACGTCGCCGCCACCGCGGCGGCAGCCGCCGCCGCCCAACTGGCGGCGCAAAACGCGCACGACGCCGATGTCGCGGCAGCGGCAGCAGCCGTTGCCGCCGCCATCACCCTGGCAGCCACGCAGGCGGCGCAGGCCGACGACGCGGCAGCCGCACTGGCAGCGGCCAACGCCGCCAACGCCCAGGCGGCGCATAACGCCGCCGTCGCCGACGACCAGGCCGCCGCGGATGCCGCCGCCACCGCAGCGCTGGCGCAAGCGGCTGCCACCGCAGCGGCAGCGGCCGATGCCGCCGCCACCGCCAGCGCCGCCGCAGCGGCGGCATCGCTGCTCGCCGCACAGGCGGCGCAGGCCGACGACACGGCCGCCAACCAGGCAGCGGCCAATGCCGCCGCCGCCGCCGCCGCGCATACGGCCGCCATCGCCGCCGATGCCCTGGCCGTCAGTACGGCAACCGCGGCAGCGAGCGCACTGGCTGCCGCCACGGCAGCGCAGAACGACGACGACGCTGCCGCGGCCGCAGCCGCCCAGGCAGCCTCCTCGCTGGCCGACACGCAGCAGGCACAGGCCGACGATGCGGCGGCGGCAGCCGCCACGGTCAACGCCAATACTGCGATAGCAGCGGCAGCGGCGGCCCATGCGGCCGATGCGGCCGCGCCGCTGGCGCAGGCGCAGGCCGCCGCCTCCCTGCTGGCCCTGCAAGCGGCGCAAGCCGACGATGCGGCCGCCGCCAGCGCGGCCGCTGCGGCGGCGCAAGCGCACGCCAATGCGAATGCCGCGCAGGCGGACGACGCGGCAGCGGCCCAGGCCAATGCCGACGCGCAGGCTGCCGACGTGGTCCTGGCACAAGCGAACGCCCTCGCCGCGCAGACCGACGCTAGCGCCCTGGCCGTGGTGTCGAATGCGGACGCCGCCGCTGCCGCCGCCGCGCAGGCGCTGGCCGACCAGACCGATGCCGTGGCACTCACCCAGGCTGCCGATGCGGCGGCGGCAGCGGCGCTGGCGGCGGCGCAGACGGCCGCCCTGACGGACGCCAATGCCCTGCACCTCGCAGCCGATGCGGCGGCCGCCGCCGCCGTGCAGGCGCAGGCGCAGGCAGACCTGACGGACGCCAGCTCGCTGACGGTGGCGGCGAATGCCGATGCCGCCGCGGCGGCGGCGGCGCAGGCGCAAGCGGACCTGACGGACGCGAGCCAGCTGTTCGTGCTGAGCCAGAATGCCCTGCACAACCCGCTGACGGTAGCCGACTTCAGCACCGGTCTGCCGGCCGCCGGCGGCGACGTGATCGACATGTCGGCCATCGCCGACCTGACGGCTGCCGTGGCCGTGGGCGTCAACCTGAGCACGGACTTTGGCAACGACAACCTGTTCATCTTCGACGGCACGTCCGTGTCGATCGGCGCGGCGGCCAGCGCCATCGCGGCCGACAGCAGCGTCTTGTCGGGCCAGGGCTACATCGTCATCGCCGATGCGCAAAACAGCGGCGCCGTGACGGTGTATCACTCGAGTGACCTGAGCAACGCCAACGCCATCGACACGGCGCTGGTGCTGCTCAGCGGGGTGAACATCACGCAACTGACGGCGGCCAACTTCGTCGTCTGAAGCCGGGCACCCACGCCAGGCGCCGCGCCTGGCACGGCGGCGGGAGCGCAACGCAACACGGCGCGCTCCCGCCACACCTAGAAATGCGTCAGGCCTGGTGCCGGAAAAATACGGGATGAGATTACGCGGTTTCCCAGCATTGTCTTCACTGCCACGCATCGCGGCCCTGCTGGCGGCCGTGGCCATGGCATCGGTATCGTCTTTCGCCGGCGCCCAGGGCGCCACCGCCTGGAGCTTCGACCAGGTCTTGCAGCAGGCGCTGCAAAACCATCCCGCCGTGCAAGGCAGGCGTTCGGCGCAGGCGGCCGCGCGCGCCGAACTCGATGGCGCGCAATGGCAGCGCTATCCCAGCCTGTCGGCGGAAGTCCCCACGGGTTCGCAGGAAACGGGCGGCGTGGTGCGCATCGAGCAGCCGCTGTGGAGCGGCGGGCGCATCGACGCCGGCATCGATGCTGCCGGCAGCCGGGTCGATGCGGCCGGCGCCGCCATCGAGGAAGAACGCCTGAGCCTCTCGCTGCGCGTGATCGCCGCCTACACGGAAGCGCTGCGCCAGACGGCGCGCGTGCGCTCCGCGGAAGGCGGATTGGCCGAGCACCAGCGCCTGCTGGACATGATCAAGCGCCGCGTGGCGCAGTCGGTCAGCTCGCAAACGGACCAGCGCCTGGCCGAATCACGCGCCTACCAGGCGGCCAACGACGTATCGAATGCGCGCCAGGCGCTGGAAAACGCGCTGGCGCAGCTGTCGCAACTGGCTGGCAAACCCGTGCGCCTCGTCAGCGCCACGGGCATCGGCGTGGGCGAACCCCTGCCCGACGCCAGCCTGGATCGGGTCATGCGCCAGGCCATCGACTACTCCCCTACCCTGCACCGCCTCGAGTTCGAGGCGCAGGCGGCCGATTCCGAAATCACCCTGCAGCGCTCGGCCTACATGCCGAAAGTGGTGCTGCGCATGGAAAAGCCCACGGGCGGCATCAATGCCGACAACCGCACGCGCGCCATGCTGGTGCTGCAGGCGCAGCCGGGCGCCGGCCTGTCGGCCAAGGCCGGCGTGGATGCCGCCGTGGCCCGGCGCGAAGGCGCGCGCGCCGCGCACGACGTGGCCGAACGCGAGGTGCGCGAGCGTTTCACCCTGGACTGGAACGAGGCCGAGGCGAGCCGCCAGCGCCTGGGCAATGCGGGCGAAGCCAGCACCACCTCGACGCAGGTATTCGAATCGTATGCGCGCCAGTACGTGATCGGCCGCAAGAGCTGGAACGACGTACTCAATGCCGTGCGCGAAGCGACCCAGGCGCAGTTTTCGCTGGAAGACACGCGCGCGCAGGCGATTGCCGCCAGCCTGCGCCTGGCAGCGCAAACGGGCACCCTGGCCGGGCGCACGGCGCCGGCAGGCATGGTGCGCGCCAATTGACCGCCACAGAACACGAACAGGAGACAGCGTGGATACCTCCATCAAACATGGCTTGCTGACACTCATCGAGCGCGCCGCCCGCCTGACGGGCCAGCACGTGCCTGCCGCGCGCCTGGCCGACCTGCAGCGCCAGCTCGATGACGCCGACGGCAATGGCGCGCCCGGCGCGGTACTGACCACCATCTGGCAGGCGGCCGGCCTGGAAGGCGCGGCGCGCCCGCTGCACGAGCCGACGCCGGGCGAGCTGCCGTTCGCCGTCTACAGCGCCAGCACGGGCTGGGGCTTGCTGCAGTCGCGCGGCGCCGACGGCGCCTGGCGCGGCGAAGGCGTCGATGGGCGCGCCTTGCAACTGGCGACACTGGCTGGCCTGGCTTGCGTGGGCCTGCCGCGCCGCAGCGAAAAAAGCGCCGCCCGCCCCGGCGCCCTGGGGCTGGTGCGCAACGCCCTGTGGCTGAAGAAAAGCGTGTTTGTCGACGCCGTGCTGGCCACCGCGCTGGTGACCCTGCTGACCATGGCCACCTCGCTGTTTTCCATGCAGGTGTACGACCGCGTGATCCCGAACCAGAGCTTCAGCACCCTGTGGGTGCTGGTGGTGGGCGTGGCCCTGTCGATCGGCCTGGAATTCATCCTCAAGCAGGTGCGCAGCCGCATCGTCGACCACTCGTGCAATGACGTCGACCATGAATTGTCCGAGTGGTTTTTCCAGCGCATGCTGGGCATCCGCATGGAGGCGCGCCCCGCTTCCGTCGGCACATTGGCGGCGCAGGTCAAAGGTTTTGAAATGGTGCGCGGCGTGCTGACGTCGACATCGCTGTTCGTGCTCACGGACGTGCCCTTCGCCGTGATTTTTCTCGCCATGATCACCATCATCGGCGGCTGGCTCGTGGTGGTGCCGCTGGTGGCCCTGCCGCTGGCCCTCGTGTGCGGCCTGATGTTCCAGCGCGCCATCGAGAGCCATACGCGCAAGAACCTCAACGCCAGCAACCGCAAGGCGGGCCTGCTGGTGGAAGCCGTCGATGGCGTCGAAACGCTCAAGGGCAGCAGCGCAGAATGGATGATGCAGGCGCGCTGGGCCGAACTGGTGGCCGAGAGCAGCCACGCGGAGCAGAATATCCGCGACTATGCGGCCCTGTCGCAAAACATCACGGCCGCCTTCCAGCAGCTGACCAACGTGGCGTTGATCTCCATGGGCGCGTGGTTCGTGGCCGAAAACCAGATGACCATGGGCGCCCTGATGGCCTGCACCATCATCAGCAACCGCGCGCTGATGCCCATCGTGCAGCTGCCCGCCGTGATGGTGCAGTGGGCGCATGCGCGCGCCTCGATCGACGGCCTGGAACAGGTCATCAGCCTGCCCAACGAGGCGGACAACGCGCAGTTCGCGCTGACGCCGCGCAGCCTCGATACGGGCTTGCGCTTCGAACGCATCCGCTTTACGTATGGCGGCGCGCAAAAAGTGGCGCTGGAAGTGGAAAGCCTGGCCATCCGCCCCGGCGAACGGGTCGGCCTGGTGGGCGCCATCGGTTCGGGCAAGAGCACCTTGCTGAAACTGGCCTCGGGCCTGTACCAGCCGGCCGAGGGCAAGGCCTACCTGGGCGACGTCGACATGGCCTTGCTGGCGCCGGCCGTGGTGCGCGAAATGGTCGGCTACCTGCCGCAGGAAACGCGGCTGTTCAGCGGCACCCTGCGCGACAACCTGTTATTGGGGCTGGCCGACCCGGGCGAGGAAGCGATCCTGGCTGCCGCCAAACGCACGGGATTGATCGAGCTGATACTGGGCCAACCACGGGGGCTGGCGCTGGGCATCACCGAAGGCGGGCGCGGCGTCTCGGGCGGCCAGCGCCAGCTGATCGCCGTCACGCGTTTGCTGCTGGCCAAGCCGCGCATCTGGCTGCTCGATGAACCGACAGGCGCCATGGATGCGAAAACGGAGGCGCGCATCGTCGGGCTATTGGGCGAACTGGCGGCCGAAGGCGTGACCATGGTCGCCACCACGCACAAGAACGCCCTGCTGCCCCTGCTCGACCGCCTGGTGGTGCTGCAGGCGGGAAGAGTACTGCTCGACGGCCCGCGCGATGCCGTGCTGGCCAAATTGTCGGGCAAGCCGCAGGCCGTGCCCAGTTCCGCTACCGCGCCGGTGGCGCAAGGAGCCGTCGCATGAAACTGGCCAGGGTCGAAGCGAAAGAGGAAGCGAAACGGGGCCGGGTGCTGATCTGGAGCTGCACGGCGGCGCTGGCCGGTGTCATCGCCTGGGCTTCGTGGGCGGAGCTGGACCAGGTCACGCGCGCCAACGGCCAGGTCATTGCCAGTTCGCGCAACCAGATCATCCAGGTGGCCGATGGCGGCGTGCTGGCCGAACTGCGCGTGCATGAAGGCAGCGTCGTGAAAAAGGGAGCATTGCTGGCGCGCTTCGACCGCACACGGGCCGAGACGAGCTACCTGGAAAGCACGGCCAAGGCAGCCGGTCTGAAGGCGGCCGTGGCGCGCCTGCAGGCGGAAGTGTTTGGCGGCGCGCCGAAGTTCCCGCCCGAACTGCAGGCGTTCCCGGAATTTCGCGCCAACCAGCTGGCCCTGTTCAGCAAGCGCCAGGGCGCCGTGCAGGCGGAAGTGAGCTCGCTGGAAAGCGCCATGAAGCTGATCAAGGAAGAGCTGGAAATGAATCTGCCGCTGCTGGAAACGGGCGATGTCAGCCGCGCCGAGGTGCTGAAACTGCGGCGGCAAGTGGTCGACATCCAGGCGCAGATCACCAACCGGCGCAACAAATATCTGCAAGACAGTCAGACGGACCTCGTGAAAGCCCAGGAAGACCTGGCCGGCGTGCTGCAGACGGTGACGCAGCGCAAGGAGCAGCTGGGCTCGACGGATATCTACGCGCCCACGGACGGCATCGTGCGCAACGTGCGCCTCACCACTCTGGGCGGCGTGGCCAAGCCGGGCGAGGAAATCCTGCAGATCGTGCCGACGGACGATGATCTGATCATCGAGGCGAAAGTCAAACCGGCCGACATCGCCTTCATCAAGCCGGGCCTGCCCACGGCCGTGAAACTCGACGCCTACGACTACGGCATTTACGGGCGTTTGCGCGGCACCGTCAGCTACATCAGCGCCGATACCTTAAGTGAGGACAACAAGGGCAACGAGCAGCCCTACTACCGCGTGCAGATCAAGACCAGCGGGCGCAATCTGATGGGCAAGAATGGCGAGCCTATCCTGATCCAGCCCGGCATGACGGCCACGGTGGAAATCAACACGGGCCGCAAGACGGTCTTGCGCTACCTGACGAAACCGATCACCAAGACGTTTTCGGAATCGATGGGGGAGCGCTGACGCGGCGGACTTTTAGCCGGCCGGCTTCAGGCGGCCAATGACGCTGGCCACCTTGGCCGTAATCATGTCGACCGCAGGGCCATTCGCGCCATGCGGCAAGATGACGTCGGCATTGCGCTTGGTCGGTTCGATGAATTGCTTGTGCATCGGGCGCACGGTTTCCAGATACTGCTCGATGACGCTTTCCACCGAGCGGCCGCGCTCCGTGATGTCGCGTTGCATGCGGCGGATGAAGCGCACGTCGGAGGCCGTGTCGACAAAGATCTTCAGCGACATCATGTCGCGCAAGTTCTCGTCATACAGGGCGAACAGGCCTTCGATGACGATCACCGGCGCCGGCTTGACGGGTATGGTCCGGCTGGAGCGATTGTGCAGCGTGAAGTCGTACTCGGGCATCTCGATCGCTTCGCCATTGCGCAAGGCCTGGATGTGCTGCACCAGCAATGGCCACTCGAACGCCTGCGGATGGTCGTAATTCTGCTGGCGCCGGACTTCTGGGGAGAGATGGGTTTGGTCGCAGTAGTAGTCGTCCTGCATCACGACCGAGACCATGTCGGCGCCAAACGACGCCAGCACTTGTTGGGATACGGTGGACTTGCCACTGCCGCTTCCGCCAGCGACACCAATAACAAACGGTTGGAAGGAAATAGTATTCATGCCGAATGATACCGGAAACGCGAGCTGACTGACAGGGAGCGGCTGCAAAGCCTGGCCTGTCACGCGCCATGCACCAGCCGCGCATACAGCTCGGCCACCCGCTCTGCCGTGATGCCGTCGCGCTGTTCGATGGCCAGCGGATGCTCCGTCGGCTCCAGCTCGATGGATGGGCGCACGCCATCGTCGCGCAGGTGGACGCGGGTTTTCAGGTTCAGGGTAGCCGGGTACACGGACAGCTGCGTGCTCAGCCAGCCGAAGAAGGGGCCGATGTGCGCCCGCTGCGCGTCATTGAAGCAGGCATCCCAGGAGTCGAAGCTCTCGCCGCTCAGCGACACCCACACGCCCCAGCTGAATGGCTCATCCGAGCCATGCACGGGGATGTCGATGGTGGCGCGCACGAAGCAGTGCGCTTCATCGACGATGCAGGCGTCGCTGTCGAGCTGGCAGCGCGCTTCGCGCTCGGCCGGCGCCATCTGCTCATACAGCCACGGCGCATCGGCGCCGAAGCTGGGCATGCCCGTGTGGGTTTCGCCGCAGGAGCGGCACAGGAAGGAAAAAGTCATGCGTGCAGTGACGTTATTCGAACTGCTTGCGGAACGCCTCGAACTGCGCCGCCAGGCCATCGAAGTCGCTGCGCAGCTGCAGCACTTCCTGTTCCAGCTGCGCGACGCGACTGCCCTGTTGCGGCGCGCTGACGGCGCCGGCGTAGCCCGCCGCCGTCTCGATCTGCGCCAGCGCCTCTTCACCACCCAGCAAGTGTCCGTAGCGCGGTTCCTTGGCGCCAGGCGCGACGGCCAGCTTGGCCACCAGCGGCGGGTATTTGTCGATCAAAAATTGCAGGCCGGATTCCACTTCCGCCACGGACTTGAATTCATGCACCCTGCCGCTGCGGCTGCGGATTTCGCCCGCTGTCTGCAAGCCGCGCAGCATCAAGATCGTCAGGATGGCCAGCTTGTCCTGTTCCAGCGACCACTTGATGCGCATGCGGTGTTCGTACTTGGCGACCCGGGCGCCCGCCTGCGTGATGCCATTGACGAACTTGCGCTGCATTAGCCGCTGCAGCACGTCGTAGACGGTTTCCTCGGACAGGGCCATGACGGGGTCGCGGCTCGATAGCTGGTTGCAGCCGTTCGTCAGCGCGTTGAGCGAGAGCGGATAGCTGTCCGGCGTCAGCGCTTCCTTTTCGGCCAGCACGGCCAGCACGCGGATCTCGAAAGGGTCGAGCAGATTCGGATTGTCACTGCTTTTTTCTGCTGCGTTTTCAGCTATGTTTGCGTCTGTAGTCATGCCTGTATCCTTAATCAACCAGCTTGTTCATTTGCTCGGAATCGAATTTATCACACTCGGGCACAGCCTGGCAGCAGATACCGGCCGCCTTCAGGGTGGCGAGGATGGTTTCGATGCGCTGTTCCTGTGCCACGGCATGCGTGATCAAGCCTTGCAGGGCTTTCGACAGCGGATCGTCGCCGTTGGGCGTGACGCCATACGCGGCGAACAAATGGGCCGTGCTGCCCTCGCGCAGGGCGCTGACATCCTTTTGCACGATGTGCGCGGGGTTGCCGACGGCCGTCGCGCCGGACGGCACGGGTTTCAACAGCACGGCGTTCGAACCCACCTTGGCGTACTCGCCCACCGTGAAGCTGCCCAGCACCTGCGCGCCGGCGCCGACGATGACGCCGCGCTCGAGGGTCGGATGGCGCTTGGCGCCGCTGTGCAGCGAGGTGCCGCCCAAAGTAACGCCCTGGTAGATGGTGCAGTCGTCGCCGACGACGGCCGTCTCGCCGATCACCACGCCGAAGCCATGGTCGATGAAGACGCGCCTGCCGATGACCGCGCCCGGATGGATCTCGATGCCCGTGATGATGCGGGCGATATACGAAATGAAGCGCCCTACCCACTTCATGTGCCGCGTCCAGCACCAGTGCGCCCAGCCATGCATGACGATGGCGTGCAAGCCGGGATAACAGGTCAGCACCTCCCAGCCATTGCGGGCGGCCGGGTCACGTTCGATGATGCTGTTGATGTCTTCGCGCAGGTGGTGGAACATAATGACAATGAATAAGGTGGAACGCAAATGGTAGCGTATTCGGAGGGGGAATGCTGGAGGGGCTGACGTCGAGAGGCTCCTCAACGGCAAGCTGGGGTCAGACCCGACGGGTCTGACCCCAAGTGACGCTAGCTTATGCTTCTAAAGCAATCCGCTGGCGGCGCGCTTCGTAGAGACAGACACCGGAAGCGACCGACACGTTCAGACTCTCGACGGAGCCGAACATCGGGATGCTGACGAGGATGTCGCAGGTGTCGCGCGTCAAGCGGCGCATGCCTTCGCCTTCGGAACCCATGACGAGAGCCGTCGGGCCCGTGAAATCGGCTTCGTACAAGCCTTTTTCGCCGTCGTCCGAGGTGCCGATCAGCCAGATGCCGCGATCCTTCAATTCACGCATGGTGCGCGCCAGATTCGTCACGGTGATGTACGGGACGGTTTCGGCGGCGCCGCTGGCGACCTTGGCGGCCGTGGCGTTCAAGCCCACGGCGCGGTCCTTCGGCACGATGACGGCATGTGCGCCGACGCCGTCGGCCACGCGCAGGCAGGCGCCCAGGTTGTGCGGGTCGGTGATGCCGTCGAGAATCAACAGCAGCGGCGGGCCGTCGATGGCGTCCAGCAGCTCATCGAGATTGCGCGCCAGCGACAGTTGCGAGGCAAACGCGATCACGCCCTGGTGGCGGCGCGTGCCGACGATCTTGTCCAGACGCGACGAATCGACGGGCATGACGCGCACGTTGGCAGCCTTGGCGGCGGCGATCATGTCCTTCATGCGGCCGTCGACGCGGCTGGCATCGACGAAAATTTCTTCCACGGACGACGCTTCATGACGCAGACGCGAGGTGACGGCGTGGAAGCCGAAAATCATTTTATTCTTCATTTGTTATCGTTTCTTTTATCGCTTGTTCTTGCTTGATTTTGATACAGTTTTTGCTGCACGTGGTGCCGCCGCAGCGGGTGCCGCGGCTGGTTTCTTGCTGCGCTTCGGCGCGGCTGCCTTGGGGACTTCCTTGGCAACAGGCTTGGCGCCGTTGGAACGGCCGCCGGAACCCTTGCCGCCATTGACGCTGGTTTTGATCTCGTGGCGCTGCTCGGTCGCGGGACCGGGCTTGACCATCGATTTCTTTTCACCCTTGCGCTTGCCGCCAGCTTGCTTGGCTGGCGCTTCTTCGCCCGCCAGTTCCGCATCGGTCACCAAACGCAGGTCGATCTTGCGCGTTTCCAGGTCGACACGTGCCACTTGCACCGTCAGACGGTCCGTCAACTGGTAGCGCTTGCCCGTGCGTTCGCCGCGCAATTCATGGCGCGCATCGTCGTACTGGAAGTAGTCGGTGCCCAGCTCGGTGACGTGCACCAGGCCTTCGACAAACAGGGTGTCGAGTTGCACGAACACGCCGAAGGTGGTCACGCCGGTGATCGTGCCGGTGAACTCCTCGCCCAGCTTGTCTTGCATGAAGTAGCACTTCAGCCAGGCTTCGACGTCGCGCGACGCTTCGTCGGCGCGGCGCTCGTTGGCCGAGCAATGCACGCCCAGCGCGTCCCAGATCGTCAGATCCGTCTTTTTCGGCTTGCCGTCGGCCTTGTCCTTGGCCTGCTGCTTGCGCGTGGCGTTCGACACGTTGGTGTTCAGCACGGTCTTCTCGGACAGCTTCGGCTCGTATTTCTTGCCTTGCAGAATGGCCTTGATGGCGCGGTGCGTCAGCAGGTCGGGATAGCGGCGGATCGGGCTGGTGAAGTGGGCATAAGCCTCGTACGCCAGGCCGAAGTGGCCGATATTGTCCGGGCTGTAGACGGCTTGCTGCATCGAGCGCAACAGCATCGTTTGCAGCAGGGCCGCGTCGGGACGCTGCTTGATCTGCTGCATCAGGGTCTGGTAATCGGATGCCGATGGCGTGTCGCCGCCCGTCAGGTTCAGGCCGACTTGCTTGAGGAAGGTGCGCACTTGCGTGAGCTTTTCCTTGGTCGGGCTGGCGTGGATGCGGTACGTGCCTGGATGCTTGTTGCGCAGCAACAGATCGGCCGCGCAGACGTTGGCCGCCAGCATGCACTCTTCGATGATCTTGTGCGCTTCGTTGCGCGTGCGGGGGATGATCTTTTCGATCTTGCCAGCCGTATTGCAGACGATATAGGTTTCCGTCGTCTCGAAATCGATGGCGCCCCGCTCCGTGCGCGCTTTCAGCAAGGCACGGTAGACGGCTTCCAGGTTCTGCAGGTGCGGCAGGATGTCCGCGCGGCGTGCCGCTTCGGGGCCCTTGGTGTTGCCCAGCACGGCAGCGACTTCGTCATACGTGAGACGCGCGGCAGAGTGGATCACGGCCGGGTAGAACTGGTACGCCTTCAGCTCGCCCTTGTCGCTGACGACGGCGTCGCAGACGAGGGTCAGGCGGTCGACGGCCGGGTTCAGCGAGCACAAACCATTCGACAGTTTTTCCGGCAGCATCGGGATCACGCGGCGCGGGAAGTAGACGGACGTGCTGCGTTCGAGCGCATCGGCATCGAGCGCGTCGTTCGGTTTCACGTAATGGCTGACGTCGGCAATTGCCACGATCAGGCGGAAGCAGTTGGCGCGGCCGATCTTGACGGGTTCGCAATACACGGCGTCGTCGAAATCGCGCGCGTCCTCGCCATCGATGGTCACCAAAGGCACGTCGCGCAGGTCAACACGGTCTTTCAGGTCGGCGGCGCGCACTTCGAACGGCAGCTTTTCAGCTTGCTTGAGGGCGGCGGCGGAAAAGATGTGCGGCACGTTGAATTTGCGCACAGCAATTTCAATTTCCATGCCGGGATCATCGAGCGCACCGAGCACTTCGACGATCTTGCCGACCGGCTGTTTGAAGCGCATCGGTTGCTCGGTCAGTTCGACGCTGACGATCTGGCCGGCTTTTGCCTTGCCGACCGAACCGGTGACGAGGATGTCCTGGCCGATGCGCTGGTCTTCCGGCGCCACGACCCAGGTGCCGTTTTCATGGATCAAACGGCCGATGACGTGGGTGTTGGCGCGGTAGGTGACTTCGACGATCGTGCCTTCAGGGCGGCCGCGGCGGTCCGTGCCGACGATGCGGGCCATGACCTTGTCGCCATGCAGTACTTTCTGCATTTCTTTCTCGGGCAGGAACAGGTCGGCGCTGGCGTCGTCGGGAATGACGAAGCCGAAGCCATCGCGGTGGCTGGTGACGCGACCGGCGACAAGCGCGCTCTGGTCGGCCAGGCTGAAAACACCGCTGGCGTCAGACTTGAGCTGGCCGTCGCGCTCCATCGCCTTCAGGCGACGGACCAGGACATCCATGGAATCGGCATGCACTTGCAGCGTTTTCCCGAGAGACTGCGGGTCGAGAGGCGCGCTGACGCTGCGGAATATGCCGAGAATGTCCTCCCGGCTGGGGATGGTGTGGGTATTTTGGCTCAAAAGTATTTCTATAGTTGTTATTGACAGTGATCAAACGGAAGACAAAGACCGATGACATCACCGTCAATATTGACACGGTGATGTCCGGTAGTGTACCGGAGGACGCCTTGGTTTGCCTAACGGACAGCGTAGCGGAAACCGAACAAGTGCCCCGCCGATGAAAAAAAGGAGAAAAGCTGCGCAATGCATTTGACTTCGGCAAATATTGCTCTATAATCTCGGTCTCTTGCAGCGACAAACCTTCACGGGAATGCAGTTGCAGGAAAGCGGTACAGGGTTGATGTGCAGTATGGAGCGAAAGCTCATCTGGCGCAAAACTCTTCAAGTCGCTATAATAGCAGAATTGTTGTGAAGTTATTTTTCAACAAGTAGTAATAGCAGCATCAGTGCCCACGTGGCGGAATTGGTAGACGCGCATGGTTCAGGTCCATGTGCCTTCGGGTGTAGGGGTTCGAGTCCCTTCGTGGGCACCATTACCTAATTCGCAAAAAGGCCGCAAACTTTCACGAGTTTGCGGCTTTTTTCATTTCCGCAGCAAAAAGCACTCCCCTCCAGGCAGCCGGATCACCTGACACGCGTACGGACGGAAAGCTGCGGAAAAGCGCTGAAAAAAGAGGCAGATCCAGCCATTTTTCATAGGGAACAGCCCTTTTCAGACGAAAAAACATGTTTCTTGAAGAAAAGTGCAAAATGTTGATTGACCGAATGCGCGCCAGCCCTTATGATTTTGTCCTCGCTGCAGAACACGCAGCGACAAGCAGCAAGTAGTAACAATGCCCACGTGGCGGAATTGGTAGACGCGCATGGTTCAGGTCCATGTGCCTTCGGGTGTAGGGGTTCGAGTCCCTTCGTGGGCACCACCAGCAACAAGTTGTTCATTGTTGTGATCCGCAGTACAGTAGTAAGATAGCAGTAACAAGCAACACAATGCCCACGTGGCGGAATTGGTAGACGCGCATGGTTCAGGTCCATGTGCCTTCGGGTGTAGGGGTTCGAGTCCCTTCGTGGGCACCACCAGCAACGAGTTGTTTTCGTTGTAGTCCGCAGTACAGTAGTGAGATATCGTTGTAAGCAGCATCAGTGCCCACGTGGCGGAATTGGTAGACGCGCATGGTTCAGGTCCATGTGCCTTCGGGTGTAGGGGTTCGAGTCCCTTCGTGGGCACCATTACCTAATTCGCAAAAAAGCCGCAAACTTTCACGAGTTTGCGGCTTTTTTCATTCCAGAATGCCGCATCCCTGCGGCACCCTCCCCTTATTTGGCCAGCGCCGCCTTCACGGCGTCAAGCAGGCTCGTCGTCGGACGGCCGATCAGCGCGCTCAATTGCTTGCCATGGTCTTCCAGGCCGCCCTTGGCCGCGCCCGCATCGGAATCAGCCAGCAGGTCGGCAAAGCCTTCCGGCACACCCACGCCCACCAGCGCCGCCTTGAAGTCCGCCTGCGGCAAATCTTTATACACAATCGGCTTGCCCGACTGGCGCGCCACTTCGGCCGCATATTCCGCCAGGGTAAAGCCCTGGTCGCCCGCCAGTTCATAGATGGCTTGCGGTTTATCCGCTGTCAGCACGGCAGCGGCGGCGGCAGCGTAATCAAGACGCGCGGCCGACGAGAAACGCCCGTCTTGCGCCGCGCCCAGCACGACGCCATGCTCGAGCACGGGCGCCAGGTGTTCCGTATGGTTTTCCAGGTACCAGCCGTTGCGCAGGAAAGTGTACGGCAGGCCGGATGCGCGAATCGCCGCCTCCGTGATCACGTGCTCGGCGGCCAGGCCCAGCGGCGACGTGTCGGCGCGCAAGACGCTGGTGTAGGCCAGCAGGGCCACGCCGGCCCGCTTGGCGGCATCGATGACGTTCTGGTGCTGCTGCGCGCGCTGGCCCACTTCGCTCGACGAAATCAGCAGGATTTTCGTCGCGCCCTTGAATGCCGCATCGAGGCTGGCGCCATCGTTGTAATCGGCCTGGCGCACTTGCACGCCTTGGGCGGCCAGATTGCCGGCCTTGGCCGGGTTGCGCACGGCGGCGATGATGCTGGCGGCAGGAACGGACTTGAGCAGGCTGGCGATGACGTGCTGGCCCAGATTGCCTGTGGCGCCGGTGATGACGATCATGATTTCTCCTTGGTACGTGGGTGGTAAAACCCTATAATAGGACTATTACTTACTTATTGTAAGTACGTACCTTTTGGTAAGTATGAATGTATTCCCCACTAACAAGGCCAACTATCATGTCCACAGACACTCCCGGCGCCAGCCTGCGCGCTGCCCTCGCCCTGCAAACCCAGGGCGCGCACCTGCTGGCGGCCGCCTGCCCGTCGCGCGCCGTGCTCAGCCATCTCACCAGCCGCTGGGCCGTGCTGGTGCTGGTGCTACTGCTGAGCGGCACGCGGCGCTTCAGCGAACTGCGCCGTGAAGTGGGCGGCGTCAGCGAAAAAATGCTGGCGCAAACCCTGGAAGCGCTGGCTGGCGACGGCTTCGTGCTGCGCCAAGCGTATCTGGTGATCCCGCCCAAGGTGGAATACAGCCTCACGCCGCTGGGACGCGAGGCGGCCGAACGCCTGGCCGTGCTGGTCGACTGGATCGAGGATAATTACCCGCGCATCGAGCAGGCGCGCGCCGATCTGGCGCCGCAAGCCGCACAAAACGCCGCCTGAACGAGTGCTGCGACCCTTGCTTTTGGTCATCAAGAATTATCGTTTACTCCTACTTGCCTTGATGTAATACTAGGCCCATGAAACGCGTAAGGGCGCGATACCATGAATCAGTTGATTTCTTCCATCACCGACCGGGCCAATGTGCTGCTGGTCAGCAATTCGCCGAACGATGTGCGCGAACTGCTGTATGTGCTGGACCGGCATAACCTGGGCACGGGACTGGCGGGCGATATCGACGAGGGCGTGGAACTGGCGGCCGGCGGCACGGACCTGATCCTGCTTGACGCGGCCCTGGCCGGCTCGAATATCGGCGCCACCTGCATGCGCCTGCGCAATGCGGGCGGACGCCACAGCGTGCCCCTGCTGCTGATGTCGGCCACGCCCAGCGCCGAGGAGCAGGGCCGCAGCGTGGGCGCCGGCGCCTCCGACTACATCAAGATGCCCTTCAATGCGCGCGACGTGGCGGAAAAAATCCTCATGGAACTGGCGCTGCACAGGGCCGAGGCGCCCGCGCCGCATGCCGTCACACCGCCGCGCCCCCTGCATCCGCAAACGCTGGAAGTCAATTACCACTCCATCCTGGCCGGTTCGCCCGACGCCGTGCTGCTGTTCGATATCGACAACGGCCTGCTGATCGACGCCAACCACCTGGCCGAGGAACTGTTCGGCATGCCGCTGGCCGAGCTGCTGCAAGGCGGCATGGAGCCGCTGTTCCCCAGGCATCAGGGCGATGGCCGCGCCTCGCCGCAATTGCTGGAAGAAAAGATCCGCGATACCTTGCAAGGCAAGATCGTCGTCTTCCGCGCCAGCTGCTGCCATCGCGACAACCACCCGATCGCCTGCGAAATCCGCCTGATGCGATTGTCCGTGCCAGGCCGCCAGCTGGTGCATGCGCGTATCATCGACTTGACCGAACGCAACCTCGCCGAAGCCATGCGCTCGGGCCAGAGCGCCCTGCTGGAAATGGTCGCCAAGGGCGCGCCCTTGACCCCCACCCTGAACCACTTGCTGCTCTTGATCGAAGGCCAGTCGCGCGGCGTGCTCTGTTCCATCATGCTGCTCGACGACGACGGCGTCCACATGCACAGCGCGGCCGGCCCCAGCCTGCCGCCCGAGTACATGGCCCTGCTCGAAGGCGTGGCCATCGGCGACGGCGTGGGTTCCTGCGGCACGGCCATGTTCCTGCGCCAACCGGTGGTCGTCACCGACATCATGCACGACCCGCTGTGGGCGCCCTACCGCGAGCTGGCCGCGCCGTTCGGCTTGCGCGCCTGCTGGTCGCGTCCCATCTTCAGCCAGGATGGCGCCGTGCTCGGCTCGTTTGCCATGTACTACCGCGAAGTGCGCAAGCCAGACGCGCGCGACCTGGAACTGATCGACACGGCGACCGACCTGGCCGGCATCGCGATTGGCCGCATGCGCCACGAACGCGAGCTGCAGCGCCACCGCGCCCACCTGGAAGACCTGGTGGCAGAACGAACGGCAGCGCTGACGCTGGCCAAGGAACACTCGGAGCAAACGAACCTGGAACTGGCCGCCGCGCTGGAAAACCTGTCCATCACGCAGGAAGAACTGGTGCGTCGCGACAAGCTCGCCGCGCTCGGCGCGCTGGTGGCCGGCATCGCGCATGAACTCAATACGCCGATCGGCAACGGCCTGGTGGTGGCCACCACCATGGCCGAACGCACGCGCGAAATCCAGGCCAGCTTCCTCGACGGCTTGCGCCGCTCCGAACTGGGCGCCTACCTGACCCAGGCCAGCGAGGCCGATGCCATCATGCTGCGCAACCTGCAGCGCGCCGCCGACCTCGTGTCGAGCTTCAAGCAGATCGCCGTCGACCGCGCCAGCTCGCAGCGCCGCCACTTCCTGCTACGCCAGTTCGTCGCCGAGCTGATGCTGCCCCTGTGCACGCAGCTCAAGGCCGCCGGCTTGACGCTGACGCAGGACGTGCCCGAGGGCCTGGCCATGGACAGCTATCCCGGTCCCTTGGGCCAGGTACTGAGCAACCTGCTGGAAAACTGCCTGCGCCACGCCTTCGAGGGCCGCAGCGGCGGCACCATTCACATCAGGGCGCGTGGCAGCGACGACGGCAAGACGATCACCATGTCCATCGCCGACACGGGCGTGGGCATCGCCGCCGACGACCTCGTGCACGTCTACGACCCCTTCTTCACGACCAAGCTCGGTTCCGGCGGTTCGGGCCTGGGCCTGCATGTGGCGCACAACATCGTCACGGGCGTGCTGGGCGGCCATATCGACGCCACCAGCAGCACCGGCGATGGCAGCGGCACCACCTTCACCCTGCAGCTGCCCGCCGCCGCGCCGCAAGCGCCCGCCCCCTGAATGACAAGCGCGCTACAATGCCCGCAAGCATTTCTTTCGGAGCACCCATGAAATACCTGACCGCCGCCGCCCTGCTGGCAGTTTGCGCCTGCGCAATGGCCGGACCCGCCCCCTGGTACAAATGGCGCAGCAAGATCGACGGCACCCTGTCGTGCGCCCAATCGACCCTGGGATTTGGCTGGGAACTGGCCTCGGGACCGTACAAAGATAGCCGTTGCGAAAAACCGGCGCTTGTTAAATAATGGGGCCATGACCACACGGGGCACCGGCTTGAGATCAAGCGATGGCATTGCGGCGTCGAAAGAGTATGGAACGATAAGAACGTATCTATTCAAACCGAGGAGACCACATGTTTACGAATCCCGAACAATTCGCAACGGCCACCAAGGCCCTGTTTGAATTCCAGCTGATGACCTTCAACACCCTCACCTCCAAAGCCGTGCAAGGCGTGGAACAGGTATTGGCGCTGAACATGGCCACCGCCAGGTCCGGCATCGAGGATGGCCTTGCCGCCGGCAAGGAAATCAGCCAGGCCAAGGATCCGAAAGCCGCCATGGCCGCCGCCGCCGCCCAGCTTCAACCAGGCGTGGCCGGCGCGAAAGCGTATAAACAGCAGCTCGACGACATCATCAAGGAAATCCACACGGAATTCACCACGGCCGCCGAAGCCCATGTGGCCGAAGCGAAAAGCAATCTGAGCGCCCTGATCTACGACGTCACGAAAAACGTACCGCCAGGCTCGGAAAACGCCGTCGCCATCGTCAAGGCCGCCATCGACAACGCCTTCCTCGGTTACGAACAAGTGACCAAGGCCACGAAACAGGCCGTCAAAACAGTGGAAGAGCAGATCGCCAAGGCCAGCGCGCAAGTGGCGCAGGCAACGGAAAAGGCGACAAACGGCGCCACCGCCGCGGCTGAAAAAGCGGCGCCGGCTGCCAAGCCGAAAGCAGCGAAAAAATAAGCGACGTAGGTCGGATTAGCGCGGCGAAGCCGCGCGTAATCCGACAATAGTGTTGGCGCAGCAGGAATGTCGGGTTACGCGCGTAGCGCAAACCCGACCTACAATGAATCCACCGGCAGGGTCCGGCATTCGCCCCCTCCCATACCCCCGAAAGATAGCCAACTCCTAGCCGCATAAATCCTGGCATGCCTTCGCCTCGACGGCGCCGTCCAGCTGCCGCCGCCAGGCGACCATGCGCCACGCGGCCCAGGCGGCGGACACGGCGCCCGCGACGAGGATCAGCCGCGTATCGATCAGGGTCAGCACGGAGCCGCTGAGGGCGACGACGATGTTGGCGATGCAAAAGGTGGTGGCCAGCAAACCCATCACGGCACCCTGCCCGTGCGCGCTGAAGCGTTCGGCGCACCAGCCCTGTATCACCGTGTTGTACAGCGCATTCGGAATGCCGAACAGCACGATGGCCGCGATGCCCACCCAGATATTACCCAATGCTAAGATTCCTACGGCCAGCGCCACGCCGCACGCATACCAGCTGGCCCGCAGCAAGGGCGCATGGCGGCTGGGACCGCCCGCCAGCAAGGACGTGACCGTCATCGTGCCGCACAGTCCCACATTCACCCAGGCAATCTCCTGTGCGTGGTAATTGGCCGTCTCGACCAGCCACAGCGGATAGAACTCGTAAAAACTGGCCACGCCGCACGTAAATGCCAGTTGCACGATGAACAGCGTGCGCAACTCCTCATGACGCAGCAAATTGAGCGAATGGCGGTCGCGCGCCACTTGCCACCACGACGTCGTCAAGAGCGAGGGCGTTTCGCGCGGCAAGCCCACGGCCACCAGCACGGCGACGAGCATCAAAGCTGCGGCGGCGATCCAGAACGGCACCGTCACGCCCCAATGCAGGGTCGCGCCCGCCAGGATCGGGCCCACCAGCCAGCCCAGGTAAAACGCGCCGTTCAGCCATGACATGGCGCGCAGGCGCAGCGGACCCGTCAGCTGGTCGGCCAGCATGGCGCGCGCCACGGCGCCGTTCCCTTCCAGCAAACCCGTGATGAAACGGGCGACGATGAACAGCGGGTAGGACTGGATCACCAGCGCCCAGGCCGTGATGGCGTGGCCGATGGCGGCGCCCACGGCAGTGCGCATCAGCAAGGGACGGCGGCCATAACGGTCGGACAAGGGGCCCAGCAGGGCCGAGCCGATCAGCAAGCCCAGCGGGTTGATGGTCAGCGCCAGGCCAAACAGCAATTTCGACGGCAAGCCGAGGAAATTATTGAAGGCATTCGGCGCTTCGGCCGCGAACAGGGGCGGCAGGATAGGATATGGCAGCGAGGCGCCGATGGTCGACAGCAGCGCCAGCAGGCAGGCGGCGGAAATCAGGATGATGTTTTTCATGCGGGTTCGGCGAATTTTAGTCTGGCTTAGTCTGGCAAGCATACGTGGCCATGCCACATAAGCAAATGTAAATGTTTATTAATGGCGCCCTCCTTGCTGCGGTGAAGCGTGCCAGGCACGGCCTCGGCTATCATGCCCACACGAATCACGTTTAACGGGGCAAACATGACACTGTCAGAAATTGAACGGCAACACGGCTTCACCTATCCCGCATTGTATCGGCAGCTGGAGCGCGACGGCATGCTGGCCGTGGGCGAATATGGCCCCGACTGGCATAAGCTGGTCTATCCCACCTTGACGGAGCGGCCCACCCTGCTGTTGCATGCGGACGATTTTGAATTGCTCAACATCGAGGCCGTTGCCGCGGAAGTGGACGCGCTGCTGGATACGGACAATTACCGGCAGATCGACCCCGCCTTCCAGTTCATCCCGTTCGCGCAAACGGGCGCGGGCGACCACTACTGCTTTTTCGCGTCAGGCGAGCAAGACGGCGAGATGCCCATCGTGCTGCTGTGGCATGACGACAATGAAGCCCAGTACCTGGCGAAAAACCTGCAAGATTTCATGGTTCACATATTGTTAAACAGCATGGCCGACCAGGATACGTACAACGACGTCAGCGACGAGGCATTCAAGGATCAACTGACGAAAACCCTGGGCACGCATGCGCGCTACCTGACGGCGCGGCAAGCCGACGTGCTGCAGGGCCTGCTGGCTCGGGACATCATCGATTACGACGTGGCGTTGCCGAAAGGACGCACGGAGGCGCACCGGGGCTTGCTGACCGATATCGAACTGGCCAGCCTGCGCGCGGAATTGATTCCCTACGAAAAGTTCGACAGCGGTTTTGCCTACAGCGCGGCTGACTGAACATAATTCGCTGGGCAAGCGGCGGCTGAAGGTTTAAACTGTATATAAACACAGTAAAACCCATCACCTTGCATCTTGCCCTATTGCCATCCCCATGTTGAGAGTCCTGGAAAATCCCCTGTACTATCTGGATAATTTCCAGGATGTGCTGAACTGGATAGCCGCGCGTTACGCCGATCTGCTGAGTCCTGAAGAGAGGCAGTTCATCGCCGCCTTCGGCGCCCTGCCGCAGCCATCGCGCGCCCTGTTCGTGCGCCTCGTCATGCGCAAGGGCTGCCTGTTTCGCGCCAGCAAGCTCAATTACCCGGAAATCGGCGACACGCGCGCCGCCGCCCTGCCCTTGCTCGCCACGGGCTGGGTGGAAGCCGATCCTGCCATTTCGCTCGATGAACTGTTCGACCTGCTGCTGAAAGTAGAAATTGTCCAGGCCTTCGCTCTCGACGCGCCCCTGAAGGCGGCGCGCAAGGCGGAGCAACTGGATGCCTTGCGCGAGCAGCATAGAAAAAGTAAACCGTTTTCCGCCTGGCATCCGGCTTCCAGTGACGTGCTGTACCGCATCGACTTGCAAGCGCTGTGCGACCGCCTGCGCCTGATTTACTTTGGCAATTATCACCAGGACTGGTCGGAGTTCGTGCTGTCCGACCTCGGCGTGTACCAATATGAAAAAGTGGAATTCTCGCCGCAGTCACGCGGTTTTCGCACGCGCCAGGATATCGAACACTATGAAGTGCTGCACCAGTGCCGCGAACGCTACAACGACAGCGCGCCGGCGGACGAGGTGCTGCAGGAACTGGCTGCGCTGCCCTTGTCCGAGGACAACACCTGGCTGGCCAGCCGGCGCGACAAGCTGCGCTTCCAGATCGCCCAGCATCTGGAAAAATGCCAGGACTGGCCGGCAGCCTACCGCGCCTACGCCGATTGCCGCTATCCGGGCGCGCGTGGCCGCGCCATCCGCGTGCTGGAGAAAGATGAGCAGCCGCAAGCTGCCTACGAGCGCCTGATGATCGCCCAGGCCGCGCCGGAAAGCGAAGCGGAACAGCAATTGCTGTTGCGCATGGCGCCCCGTTTGCGGCGCAAACTGGGCCATGCGAAGCAGGCGGCCAACGCGGCCGCCGCCGTGGAACGCATCGATCTGCTGCTGCCCTGCCCTGAACAGGCGTGCTACGTGGAAGGGGTGGTACAGCAACATCTGATGCAGGATGACGCCCCCGTGTATTACGTGGAAAACACCCTGATCAATTCGCTGTTCGGCCTGCTGTGCTGGCCCGCCATCTTCAAGCCCATGCCGGGCGCCTTCTTCCACCCGTTTCACAGGGGCCCAGCCGACTTGCACAGCGCCGATTTTTACCAGCGCCGCTGCCTGGACTTTGCCGCTTGCCTGGCGCAACTGGACGATGGCAGCTACCACGCCGCCATCCGCGCCACGCTTGCCGCCAAGCACGGCATCGTCTCGCCCTTCGTCAGCTGGGACGTACTCGACGACGGCTTGCTGGACCTGGCGCTGGACTGCATCCCGGCCGCGCACCTGAAGAAGGCGTTCGAGCGCATCTTGCTCGACATCAAAAGCAACCGCAGCGGCTTTCCCGACCTGATCCAGTTCTGGCCTGCGGAACGGCGCTACCGCATGATCGAAGTCAAGGGTCCGGGCGACCGCCTGCAAGACAACCAGCTGCGCTGGATCGCGTATTGCGCCGAGCACGCCATGCCCGTCAGCGTGTGCTACCTGCAATGGCAGGCGGCAGCATGAGCCGCAACACTTACACCATCGCCGTGCGCGCCCTGTGCGAATTCACGGCCAAGGTGGGCGACCTGGACTTGCGTTTCACGCCGTCCCCCACGGCGCAGGAAGGCATGGCGGGCCATGCCACCGTGACGGGCCGGCGCGATGACGATTACCAGCGCGAAATCAGCTTGTGCGGCGACTTCGGCCCCCTGCACGTGCGCGGCCGCGCCGATGGCTACGACCCGGCGCGGCGCCAGCTGGAAGAAATCAAGACCTACCGGGGCGAACTCGACGCGATGCCCGCCAACCACCGCCAGCTGCACTGGGCGCAGGCGCGCATCTATGGCCACCTGCTGTGCCGGCAGCTGAACTTGCCCATGCTGCGCGTGGCGCTCGTGTATTTCGATATCGTGAGCCAGAAGGAAACCGTCATGCACGAGGAGTGCGCCGCCGAGGCGCTGCGCACCTTCTTCGAGCAGCATTGCGCCCTCTTCCTCGACTGGGCCGAGCAGGAAATGGCGCACCGGGCCAGCCGCGACGCACAACTGACAGCCATGGCCTTTCCCCATGCCGATTTTCGTCCGGGCCAGCGCCAGCTGGCCGAAGCCATGTACAAGGCCAGCAGCCGTGGCTGCGGCTTGCTGGCGCAGGCGCCGACCGGCATCGGCAAGACGGTGGGCAGCCTGTTCCCCATGTTGAAAGCGACGGCCGCGCATGGCCTCGATAAACTGTTTTTTCTGGCAGCCAAGGTGCCGGGCCGGCAAATGGCGCTCGACGCCTGCGCCATCCTCAAGGACAGCGCCCCGCTGCTGCCCTTGCGCGTGCTGGAACTGAGCGCCAAGAGCAGCGCCTGCGAGCATCCGGACAAGGCGTGCCATGGCGAATCGTGTCCGCTGGCCAAGGGTTTTTACGACCGCCTGCCGCTGGCGCGCGAAGTGGCGCTGGCCAGCGGCTTGATCCTCGACAAGGAAGCCGTGCGCGCCATCGCCTTGCAGCAGGGTATTTGTCCCTACTACCTGGGCATGGAGCTGGCGCGCTGGAGCGACGTCGTCATCGGCGACTACAATTATTACTTCGACCTCAGCGCCATGCTGTATGGCATGACCCTGGCCCACGACTGGAAAGTCAATGTGCTGGTCGACGAAGCGCACAATATGGTGTCGCGTGCGCGCAACATGTATTCGGCCGAGCTGGCGCAGATCCACCTGAAAATGCTGCGCAAGTTCGCGCCCGACGCCTTGAAAAAGCCGCTCGACCGCCTCTCGCGCCAGTGGACGGCTTTGCTGAAAGAGCAGGATGGCGACTACCACGTGCATCCCGCCTTGCCCGACAAATTCTTTGGCGCCCTGCAAGGGGTGGCGACGGCCATCGGCGACTACATGGCCGAACACGCGGCCGCGCTAGATGAAGACTTACAGCGCTTTTATTTCGACGTGCTGCTGATCAACCGCCTGGCGGAAAGTTTCGGCGCGCATTCGCTGTTCGACGTCAGCAAAACGGAGACGGGTTCCACCGTCTGCATCCGCAACATCGTGCCGGCGCCATTTCTCAAGGATCGCTTCGCGGCCAGCCACAGCACGGCCCTGTTTTCCGCCACCCTGAGCCCGTGGAATTACTACAGCGACACCCTGGGCATGCCAGCCAACACGGCCTGGGTCGACGTGGAATCGCCGTTCCAGGCGGAACAATTGTCCGTGCGCGTGGCCGATACCATTTCCACACGCTACCAGCACCGCGCCGCCTCCTTGCTGCCCATCGCCCAGCTGATGGCGAAGCAATACGCTGAAACGCCGGGCAACTACCTGGCCTTCTTCAGCAGTTTTGACTACATGGAAAAGACGGCCACCCTGTTTGCCCAGCATTACCCGGACGTGCCGATCTGGCAGCAGCCGCGCCGCATGGACGATACTGCCCGCGCGCAATTCCTGGGCCGTTTTGGCCTGGACACGCGCGGCATCGGCTTTGCCGTTTTGGGCGGCGCCTTCGGTGAAGGCATCGACTTGCCCGGCGCGCGCCTGATCGGCGCCTTCATCGCCACCCTCGGTTTGCCGCAGATCAACCCCGTCAACGAGCAAATCCGCCAGCGCATGGGCGACATCTTCGGTACCGGCTACGACTACACGTATCTGTATCCAGGCATGCAAAAGGTGGTGCAGGCGGCCGGCCGCGTGATCCGCACGACGTCCGACAAGGGCGTCGTCTACCTGATCGACGACCGTTTTTCACGGCCGGAAATCCGCCAGCTCTTGCCGACGTGGTGGAATGTGCAGCTAGCTACTGGATAAAGCAGCTTCAGGTGTTGCCAGCCCGCTTGCGCGACACGCCGGCTTTCCGCTTCCCTGGGGGCGTCGCAGGCGTAGCAAGTGCACTGTCATGGACATCCGCATCAACTTCCTGGCTGCGCAGAAAATTTTGCAGTTCGATACGCACACCGTTTTGCGCAACGACCGACATCTCCAATGTCATGCCCAGCGATTGCAAAAAACGGCGCAAGGTCGAGACATAAGTATCGGTACGCTTTTCCAGTTGGGAAACGGCATGCTGTTGAATCCCCAGTTCCTTCGCAACTTCCGCCTGGGTCTTGCCTACTGCCTTGCGGAAATCCGTCAGCGTGGCGGCGTGCGCTATCATTTCGTGCATCTTTTCCTGGGATAGAGCCGCAATTTTTGCCTGCCGCTCGGCCGGCAAACTGTGGATGACGTCGTTCACATTTCTTCCCATGACAAACTCCTGCTCCTGAAATCATCTACTGCCTTTGTCCTGCCTCGCCTTCGCCGCAGCCAGGTTGGTGAGATGTTGCTCGTAGCGAGCATTTGCCTTGAATAACAAATCCCTGTAAAACTTGTCCTCATTGACACCTTGCTTGGCCGCCGCAACCAGAATGACCGCCTCACGCCTCGTATCGAACGCAAAGACCGCGCGCCACACCTCTACCCCGTTATTGGCCTTGAAACGCAGCTCTTTCATGTTCGGGTGTTTGGGATTCTTCAACGTCCCAACGTGAGGACGCCCGGCAGCCGGGCCCAGCTTCGACAGCGCATCGGCACTCGCCAGCAATTCATCCTGAACATCTATCGGCAGAGCATCGAATTCCGCATCGAAGTCATCGTGAAACGTGACCGGCCATGTCCTCGGCGCATTCACCATCACCTCCAGATGATATCATGCGTAGATGATTATGCATCTACGCCAGCGAAAATGCTAACCCACCAATAATCTGAGCTTCTGATAGCCCGCCTTGCTCACGGGTATCCTCGTATCATCGCGCAGGATGGCCACGTGGCTGTCTTTCGTCGCCGCCTCGATGCGGCGGATACCGTCGATATTGAGCAGATACGACCTGTGCACCCGCAGGAACTTGGCGGGGTCGAGCTGGGTCTCCAGTTCCGCCAGCGTCTGGCTTTTCAGGTAGGACTTGCCCTCGGAACGGATGCTGATGTAGTCATCTTGCGCCTCGATGTACTCGATGCGCGCGCTGGCGATCACGTGGACCTTGGCGCCGTCGCGTATCAGCACGCGGTCCAGCGGCGCGCTGCGCGTGGCCGCCTCGCGTGCCAGCGTCAGCACAGTCTCGGGCAAGCTGCGATTGGCGCGCGCATGGGCCAGCGCCTGGTCGAAGCGCTGTTCGCTGAATGGTTTGAGCAGATAGTCGAGGGCATGGCATTCGAACGCTTTCAAGGCGTACTGGTCGTAGGCCGTGACAAAGATCAGCTTTGTCTTCGCGCCGATCAATTCGGCCACTTCGAAGCCGTCCAGGCGCGGCATCTGTATGTCGAGAAACACCAGTTCCGGTTCCAGGTCCGCGATGGCCTTGACGGCTTCGAAGCCGTTGGCGCACTCGGCCACGATATCGATATCGTCGTGGCGCGCCAGGTATTCGCGCAACACGCTGCGCGCCAGCAATTCGTCATCGACGATGGCCACCCGCATTCTTGCCTGCATCATGCTTCCTCCGTGTCGCCGGTCTGCGCCGGCATGGAAATCATCACTTCGAAATGGCCGTCGCGCCGGCCCCAGTGCACGCTGGCCTCATGGCCATACGCGCCGGCCAGTCGCTGGCGCACGTTCTCCAGGCCGACGCCATTGCCGCGCTCAGGCCCTTGATCCGCATCGACCGGGTTGCGCACGGCGAGCTGCAGCAGGCTGCCTACGCGCCGCGCCTCGATGGCGATCAGGCCGCCTTCCGTCAAGCCGCAGATACCATGCTTGACGGCATTTTCCACCAGCGGCTGTATCAGCATGGGTGGCAGCAGACACGCCAGCGCGGCAGTGTCGAGGCTTTCCGTCACTTGCAGACGTGCGCCGAAACGCACGTGCTCGATGGCGAGAAAGTGGCGGATCAGCACCAGTTCCTGCTCCACGGTAATGTGCTTGTGCGCTTCCAGGCTCAGGCTCTGGCGAAAGAAACTGGCCAGCTGCACCGTCATCTGGCGCGCGCCCTTTGCATCGATAGACGTCAGGGCGCTGATGGAGTTCAGGCTGTTGAACAGGAAATGCGGATCGATCTGCGTGCGCAGCATGCGCAACTGCGCTTCCTGCGCCGTCAGTTGCGCTTCCAGCCCCCGCTGCTCGGCCATCCTGGCGCGCACGAATTCCAGCAACAGATAATGCACGGCGGCAGCCAGGCAATACAGCAGCGCACCGAGGCCGAAGAACAGGGCCAGCAGCGATTGCGTCAGGTTCACGCCCAGCCAGCGCAGCTCCAGCACCAGGCTGACGCTGTTCAAAAATTGCAGCAGGGTGGCCCACAGCAAGCCCGCGAACAGCGCCGCCACGCCCATCACGCCGGCGATGGCGAATGGATGGCGGGCGTGCAAGGGGTAGGCGCGGCACAGGTAGTATGCGGAAAAACCCGAACCGATCGCATACACGAGCGTGGCGGGCACCACCAGCACGACGGCATTGAGCCAGGGCGCGTGCGCCACCCTGGCCAGGATGGAAGCCAGGGCCAGGCCCAGCGCGATGCAGACCAGGAACACCACCACGGCGCCACGCCGCTTCGACAAAGGCCCCGACATGCGCGCCTAGTTGCGGATTTCCAGGCCGCCCATGATGGCGTAGCCCGTCACGTACAGGCGCTTGGCCTGGTTCGGCGGCACGATGGTCTTTTCCTCGAAGCCTCCGAGGATGGGCGTGCCCTGCAGCACGACGCTCCAGTCGGGCGGAATCTTGATGGTGACGCCGCCGCACAGGGCAAATACGTTGAGCACGGCTTCGCCTTCGATCGACGCCTGGCGCAAGTCGATTTCGCAGCCGGCCATGATGACATTGATATCGCCTCCCTTGAAGCGCTGCGACGACACGCGCCGCACGTAGCCGCCGAGGATGGCCGTCACTTCGATGATGCTGTCATCGTCCGATTGTCCACTGGCGCCGGGCGCTGCCGTGGCATCGGCGGCGTCCTTGTCGAGCGACACGGCGCCATTTCTGGCCTGGCCGAACGAGTCAGGCGCTGCGGGGCCATCCTGCTGCGCCCCAAAGCGCCGGCGGCGCTGGCGCTGCTGCGCGCCGGGCAAGGATTTCGACACGACGGCCACGCCCAGGCCGATGATCAGCAAGGGCCACAGCAAGTCCCAGTTCATGTAGAAGATACCCATGTGCTTGAGGGTCCATGCCACGCCCAGCAGCACCAGCATGCCGCCCAATAAATAACCGTTCGCGCTGCGGCTTTGCGACAGTTTCAGCAGACCGAACACGATCAGCGCCGTGGGCCAGAAGCGGAAGGTATAGCGCACATCGATGAAACCGAGGTTGTCGAGCAGAAACAGCAGCCCCAGGCCGATGACGATGACGCCCAGCACGATCTGCGATGGCGAGTGCAGCGGCGGTTTATTTTTCATGCTCGGACTCCCGGTAGGCAATAAAATGTTTGTTCAGCAGCGGTTCCAGCACGAGACCGACGCCCCAGGCGATCAGCAAGGCGGGCCAGCTATTGTAAAAATGCAAGTTCCACAGTTCTTCATACGAGACATACCACCACGCGGCGAAAAAGATCAGCCACAGGCCGCTCAGTACCTGCTTGGCGGAGACGGGCGTCAGCAGCTTGTTCAGGCCAAAGACGGCCAGTATCACCGGCCAATAATGCCATAGTGAATAGTAATCGTGGAGATAGATCACATCGAGCCGGTCCAGCAGGACGATGGCGCCGATGGCGATCAGCAGCACGCCCCACAGCAGCTGGGTACGGCGGCAATAGGCTGGTTCAGGTTTCACGGTCACCCCTTGAAGTTGGTTGATCGTAAAGATACGCGGATTTCGGGGAGGAGAAAACAACGCTTCGGCGAATGGCGGAAAGACAGCGGTGAATGGCGCAACGGTGGAAATGACGGGGAAAAAACAGGCAAAAAAAAGACCGGCTAAGCCGGCCTTGAAGGGGTTCGCAGTCCACACCGCGACCTGGAGTTGCAGTGCACAGCCGCGTGGCGCAGGGCGCAAACGCGAACAGAAATCTGGTGCCGATCCTCGAGGCGACCGGCTGACCTGCTGGAAGATCGAACATGCCGCCAACTTCACGGCAGTGCGTCTCAACCAAGCAGAGACATCATACTCCCGATCGCCAGACAGCACCGTTCGCTAGCGCACACTGATGGAGTTTTGCTGAGCTGCATCAACCCGTGACGGCGTGCGGCGGTTTGAGCATGTCGTGCTTGATCCATGCCAGCACGGACGGTCCCTGCGGCTGCCAGCCCAGCAGCTTGCGCGCCCGCTCGCCGCGCACGCGGCTGTTGGAGCCGAGGCCATACGACGCCATCTCGTAACCCCATTCGGCAATCGCCTCAGGCAGCGGCCAGTCCTGTGCGGGGCCCAGGTCCAGCGCGGCGGCGATGGCGGCCGTCATGTCGCGGAAAGCCGCTTCGCCCGATTCGACAAAGTAAAAGGTGCCGGCCGGCGACTTTTCCAGCGCCAGCAGATACAGGCTGACGACATCGTCGATATGCACATTGGACCAGATGTTACGGCCCGGACCCACATGGCGCACGATGCCGCTCTTGCGCGCCTGTTTCAATAAGCGAGGCAATTGCACGCTGTCGCGCGGCAAGGCGCCGTGGCCGTAGATCAGGGTGTTGCACAAGACGCTGGCGCGCACGCCCTGGCTTGCGCTGGCCAGAACCAGGTCGTCGATGGCCACGCGGGCCGCCTTGTCGGCCGTGGGCGCCGGCAGCTTGTCTTCGTAATAGATCTGTTCCGTGCCCTCACCGCCCGAGGCGTCGCCCACGATGGACGAGCCGCTGGTGTGCAAAAACACTTTGTTGGTGCCGGCCAGCGCTTCAATAATGGCTTCGACGGCGCCCCGGTGGTCGCTGCTGGCCGCATTGATGACGGCATCGGCCGCCTTCGCCTGCTCGATGAGCAATGCGCGGTCGTTCAAGGTGCCGACGACACCGTGCACCCCAATAGCAGCCAGCTCGGCCACCTGCTCCGGCTTGCGCACGAGGCCCGTGACCTGGTGGCCGGCCCGCACGAGGCCCGCCGCGATGGAACTGCCGATGAAACCTGCCGCGCCCGTCAAGAATACTTTCATGCTTTACTCCCTGTCTGGTTAGATTGCTGTCAATCACACCAGTCCAGTATGCCCGCTTTCGTCTTTCGCAAAAAGCAGCCGCGCAGCAAAAGATCTATGACTTGGACGCAACAGTCTTCTGTTTCAGCTGCAGGGCAGCAATGTAGCGGCTTTGGTAAGCAGGATCTTCCGGCGTCAGCAAGGTGAGCCTGTCGCGCGCGCGGGTGGCGGCCACATAAAAACGGTTTTCCTCTTCCAGCGGGTCGGTCTTGCTGCGCGGGAATTCATCGACGGCCAGGTAGGGCAAGATCACGTGGTTGTATTCGAGGCCCTTGATCTGGTCGATGCAGGCGATGACCAGCTTGGCCTTGCCGGTCGAGACCATCACGGCTTCTTCCATCTCGCCCAGCCAGCCGGCAAAGCCGCCCAGCGCCACGCCCGCTTCGCGGCACACGGCGATAAAACCGTGCAGGGAACGGGCGACGACGCGCGCCTGGGCCGGGTCGACATAGATGCGGCGCGCCGTCTGTTCCAGCTGCATCAAGCCAAAGATGTGCTGCAGGGCGTCACCGGCCAGGGCGTCGGGGGGCAGCGCGCGCAGGTAATCGACGGCGGCCAGGGTCAGCGCCGCCTTGTCCTGGTTCTGCGACTTGGCCAGCTGGTTCGTCAAAAAGCCTTCCAGCAAGTCGGGATAGTTGACCACGTCGGCCTTGGCTTGCTGCAATTCCGCGCGCGTAAAAGGGATTTCCGCGAAGGCCACCAGGGCTTCGAGGATTTCACCGCGGCGCGGGCCGCTCTTGATCGCGTGCAAGTCCTTGCGGGCGATGGCGACCATGCCGCGCAACATCAGCACTTCCAGGCTCAGCAGATAGCTGTTCATGTCCACCAGGCCATACGCGATGCCGCTCTGGAACAGCGCCGTTTCCACGCGGATGGCCTGGTCGCGGTCGCGCAGCAAGATCGCCGTCGTGCCCGCATGCGCATGTTCGAGCGCGGCGATCAGCTGGGCGCTGCACGCCTGCGGCTGCATATGCTCGTATTGCAGCACTTCGATGTGGGTGGCGCGCGACAGGGCCGACACGCTGGCCTTGTTTTTCAGCACGCCGACAGCCTGCGCCAGTTGCGGACCGTAGCGGTAGGAAGCCGTCAGCGGCAGGCGCTGCAAGGCAGGGAATTCCTGCTCGAAGCGCTGGCGCAGGAAGCGGTGGTCGGCGCCCGACCACGTGTAGATGACTTGATCCTTGTCGCCGGCGCCGCAGAAAAATGCGTTGCCGCGGCGTATCAGCATGGTCAGCAGGCGGAATGACGCTTCGTTCAAGTCGTGCAATTCATCGGCCACGATGATCTGGAAGGCCGGCAATTGCTGGCGCAGCGGCTCGTCGCCATCGAGCATGCGCACGAGGTCGTAGGTGGCGTCGAACGGCGCGCGGAACTGGATATCACCCGTGTCGGCGCCGCGCAAACCTTCGTATTCGCGCAGCCACAGATAATGCGTGCGCGACATGCCCAGCATTTCCAGATTGTCGTCCAGGGAATTGCTTTCGAAGTCAGGATGTTGAAAATCCAGGCGCGCCTTGGTGCGCAACTGCAATTTCAAGAACTCGGCAATCGCCCCGTTGGTCGTGTTGATTTCCAGCGGGTAGCGGTGAGCATACTTTTCCGACACCACTTCCAGCGCTTCCCAGGCTACCGGGCGCAGCTCTTCATCGCTGCGCATGGATGCCACCTGCATGTTTTCCAGCTGCAGCAGCACCTTGGCGGCAAACGCGTCGAAGGTATCGATGGTCAGGCGCTTGACGACGCCGAGCGGCACGCCCACTTCCAGCAGGCGCTGGCGCAGGGCCACGCGCGCCGCTTCCGTGAAGACCAGGGCCAACATGCGCTCGGGCGCGCGGCCCCGGTGCAGCGCCTCGGCCAGGCGCAGGGCCAGGGTCGTCGTCTTGGCCGCGCCGGCATTGGCGTCGATCAAGACCACTTTCTTTTGCGCCGTCTGGATGGCCACCTGCTCCGGCGTGGGCGTGATGCGTTTGGGAATGAACTGCGGGGCGTTATCTGTACTCAAGGGTATCCTGAAATGATGTCTGTTCTGGGCGCGCTACCAGGCGCAGGTGCGCAGGCCGGCAAAGATGTCGCCCCGTTCGGGCGCATGGAAGGCGCGCATGCGGGGCGAATGCAGGCGCGCTGGCGTGGCGAAGGCGGCGCCGCGCAGCACCTGGTATTGCATGAAATACGGCGCGGAATATTCGCGCCAGGCGTCCACCGCAAAGCCCGGATACGGTTCGAACGGCGTCGCCGTCCACTCCCACACCTGGCCCCAGTGAAAGCGCGGATGGCCGGACAGCGCAGCATACTCCCATTCCGCCTCGGTCGCCAGGCGGCGCCCCGCCCAAGCGCAGTAGGCCTGCGCCTCATACAGGTTGATGTGGCGCACGGCTTCGTTCGGCGGCAAGGTCGTGCGCTGGCCGAAACGCATGGTGCGCCACTGCGTTGCTTCACGCAGCCAGTACAGGGGCGACGAGCGCTCCTGCCGCATCAGCCAGGCACTGCCGGCCGCACTCCAGAACTGGCGGTTCTGGTAGCCGCCGTCAGCGACAAAATCGGCAAACTGGGCGTTCGATACGGCGCAGGCATCGATGGAGAACGGCGCCACATAACAGCTGTAGGGCGGCGATTCATTGTCGAAGGCAAACCCGGCCCCGCGCGGCGAGCCCAGTTCGATGCTGCCGCCAGGAAAAGCGATCTCGCCCGCGCCTGGCGGCAAGGCCGGGCTGGCGGCGAGGGATTCCGGCGCTTCCAGACCCAGCCATTGCAAGCCGGCCAGCATTTCCTCGCCGCACAAGTCCTCATGCGCCAAAGCCAGGCGGTACGGCGCCAGGGCGCTGTCGACATTGGCTTCGCGCGAGAGTTTATCGAGCACCCGGTCGAGTACTTCGCGGCAATACGTCTTCACGGCGCCCGGGCTGGGCAATTCCAGCTTCCAGCGCGCGCGGTGCTCGACCATGTTGGCGTCGAACAAGTCGTCGCCGCGCGTCAGCAGGGAGTTATAAATGGCGTCGGCCGGATGGCTGGTAGCGGCTTCGCGCAGGATGAACCACTCGGCAAACCAGGCGATCTGCGCCAGTTGCCACAAGGGCGGAACGAGGCGCGGATGGCGCGGCAAGCCGGCCACCACGTCCAGGCCGGCAGTGACGTAACAGTCGAACAGGGAAAGCGTATTCTGGCGCGCGGCCTGCAGCGACTGGGCCAGTTGCTGCGCGCCGGCATGGCGGAAAGAGGCGTTGATTAAAGTCATGGCCTGATTGTAACGACTTATGCCAAGCTTGCACCAGTCGCCAGGGAAACAAGGGGGAAACTATCCCCCTTGCGGCTTACTTGACCAGCAGCTCGCCCTGTAGCGGCGTGACAACGGATTTGGGCATGCTGACGATGAAACTGCTGCCCTTGTCGGCCACGGACTGGATGGCCAGGGTGCCGCCATGGCGCAGCAGCACGTGCTTGACGATGGCCAGGCCCAGGCCCGTGCCCTGGGTTTCGCGCGAACGGCTCTTGTCGACGCGGTAGAAACGCTCCGTCAGGCGCGAGATATGTTCCTGGCTGATGCCGATGCCCGTATCTTGCGCGATGAATTGCGGTCCGGCCGGGCCATCCTGCCAGCGCAGGGTGATGGTGCCGCCCGCTGGCGTGTAGCGCACGGCGTTCGACGCCAGGTTGCCGAAGGCGCTGTACAGCTCGTCGTAGCTGCCCAGCACGTCGGGACCGTTGCATTCCATGGTCACTTCATGCTTGCCGGCCGACAGCCCCTTGGCGTCGCGCAAGACTTGCTGCATGAGCTTTTTGATATCCACGGGCTCGGGGCGCAGCGGGTAGTCGACCGATTCCAGGCGCGACAACGTCAGCATGTCCTCGATCAGATGCTGCATGCGGTGACCCTGCTCCGTCATCAGCTTGAGGTGGGAGGCGCGCGTGGTGGCGTCCAGGTCCAGCTCGGCGGAAGCGATTTCCAGGAAGCCGACGATGACGGTGAGCGGCGTGCGCAGTTCGTGCGAGGCGTTGGCGATGAAGTCGCGGCGCATCATTTCAATGCGTTCCGTCTCCGTCACGTCGTGCGTGACGAGGATCTGGCGGCGGTTCTCAAATGGAATGATCTGCACGATCAGCTTGCGGTTGCGGAAAGTGATCGTCAGCGGCTGGTCGTAGCGGCCCAGGATGATGTAATCCATGAACTCGGGGCTGCGGATCAGGTTGGTCACACGCATGCCCTTGTCGCGCTCGTGCGTGAGGCCCAGGTGCTTCTCGGCGGCCGGGTTGCACCATTCGAGGAACAGCACGTCGTCCATGATGACGACGCCGTCGGGCAGCAGGTGCATGGCCTGGCGGAAACGCGCCAGCCATTCCGTCAGCTCGGCCTGGTTTTTCTCGTCGTCGCGGCGCATGCGGTACAGGCGCGCGAAAATGCTGGTCCAGGCGCCCCAGCCGTCGGGCAGCTTGGCGCTTTGCGGATTGTCCAGCCAGTTACTCAGCTGGAACAGATACGACAGCTGCACGAACACCATCATGGCCATCAGCACGAAAGCGATGCCCAGCGCATACGTGGCGCCAAACAGATACCAGACGACGGCCACGCCCAGCAGCGCCAGCACCATGCGCAAGGCGGCCGGTACCCAGAACAGCAATTTCGGATTCATAGAGTCAAACTTTACTTTTCAGACAACATGTAGCCGACGCTGCGCACCGTCTTGATCAGGCTTTCCGCCTCTTTCAAGGCTTTGCGCAAGCGCAATACGTGGACATCGACCGTGCGTTCCTCGATCACCACATGGTCGCCCCACACCTTGTCGAGCAGCTGGCTGCGCGAAAACACGCGTTCCGGATGGGCCAGCAGGAATTTCAGCAGCTTGTATTCGGCGTGGCCGATATCGATCTTCTGTTCATCCATCATGACGGTGCAGCTGACGGGATCCAGCGCCACGTTGCCGGCGCGCATGGGCGCCTGCGCGTGTTCCGGACTCTTGCGTCGCAAGAGAGCCTTGGCGCGGGCCAGCAGTTCGCGCGGCGAGAACGGCTTGGTGACGTAATCGTCGGCTCCGCTGTTCAGGCCGGCCAGCTTGTCTTCTTCCATGCTCTTGGCGGTGAGCATGATGACGGGGATGGCGGCGAAATTGCGGTCGGCGCGGATGCGCGACAGCAGGCGCAAGCCCGTCTGGTCCGGCAGCATCCAGTCCAGCAGGATCAGATGCGGCGTGCGGTGCTGGATGAATTCCCAGGCATCGGCGACGTTTTGTACGGAACAGCAATTCCAGCCGGATTCGCGCAGCGAATAGGTGACCAGTTCAACGATGGCCGGCTCATCTTCAACAATCAATACCGTGGTTTTATCAGATGCCATAAAGCTTACTCAGGGAGCTCCTCGGAAATGGCGGGAGCAGCCACCTTAGTGTGGCGGATGTCCTTGCCTTCAACCACGTAAATCACGTATTCGGCGATGTTTTTCGCATGGTCGCCGATCCGTTCGATGGCCTTGGCCACCCACAGGGTATCGAGCGCCGCCGAAATCGTGCGCGGGTCTTCCATCATAAAGGTGATCAAGTTGCGCATGATAGACCGAAACTCATGATCGATGATGGCATCTTGTGCAATTAATTGTAAGGCTTGCTTGCCATCGTTGCGCGCGAACGCGTCCAGCGCGTCGTGCAGCATGTCGGTGGCCGTGTTGGCGATGCCGCGCACCATCTCGTAATGGTTGACGACGCCGTTGCCGCGCTTGTGCAGATTCTTCGCCACGCGGGCGATTTTGGTCGCTTCGTCGCCTACGCGCTCGAGGTCGGTAATCACCTTGATGGTGGCCATGATGGTGCGCAAGTCGTTGGCGGCGGGCTGGCGGCGCACGATCAGATGGCTGCAGGCGTCGTCGAGCGACACTTCGAGCTGGTTGACGACGTCGTCTTCGCGCATCACGCGGTCGGCGCGCTCGGCATTGCCGATGCGGAAGCACGTCATCGCGTCGAGGAACTGGGTTTCAACGATGCCGCCCATCAGGAGCACTTTCGAGCGGATCGCTTCGAGTTCGTTGTCGTATTGCTTGGATGAATGTTCGCCTATCATGCCGTCTCTCCGTATTCAGTTGTCTTGTATGTATAGCTATGCGGGATGGATCAGCCGAAGCGGCCCGTGATGTAATCCTGCGTTTCCTTGCGGGCCGGATTCATGAAGATCTGGTCCGTTTCGCCGAATTCCACCAGCTCGCCCAAATACATATAGGCCGTGTAGTCGGAGCAGCGCGCCGCCTGTTGCATATTGTGCGTCACGATGGCGATCGTGTAATCCTGTTTCAGTTCGCTGATCAGTTCTTCCACTTTCGAAGTCGAGATCGGGTCCAGCGCCGAGGTCGGCTCGTCGAGCAGCAAGACGTCCGGTTTGACGGCCACGCCGCGCGCGATGCACAAACGCTGCTGCTGGCCGCCCGACAGCGACAGGCCGCTCTTCGACAGTTTATCTTTGACCTCGCCCCACAGCGCCGCCTTTTTCAGGGCCCACTCGACGCGCTCGTCCATTTCGCCCTTCGACAGGTCTTCATACAGGCGCACGCCGAAGGCGATGTTGTCGTACACGGACATGGGGAACGGCGTCGGCTTCTGGAACACCATGCCAACCTTGGCGCGCAGCATGTTGACGTCCTGGTCCGCGTCAAGCACGTTGCGGCCGCGGTACAGGATCGAGCCTTCCGCGCGCTGGCCCGGATACAGGTCGTACATGCGGTTCAGGGTGCGCAACAGGGTCGACTTGCCGCAACCGGACGGGCCGATGAAGGCCGTGACCTTTTTCTCGTGGATATCGAGGTTGACGTTATGCAAGCTTTGCGTTTTGCCGTAAAAAAAGTTCAGGCCCGAAATCTCGATGGTTTTCTTCTTTGGTGCCAGGTCTTGGGCTGGATTCATTTGCGTATTCATATGGGTTCGCTTCGCTCGGTATCTGTTTAATTAGGGACTTTTTGGCTGAACACGGTGCGCGACAGGATATTCAAGGCCAGCACGCTGAAGGTGATCAGCAGTGCGCCGCCCCAGGCCAGCGATCGCCAGTTGTCGTACGGGCTCATCGCAAACGATGCGATGACGGACGGCAAGTTGGCCATCGGCGCATTCATGTTGAAGCTTTGGAACTGGTTATTCAGGGCCGTGAACAGCAGCGGCGCCGTTTCGCCGGCGATGCGGGCCAATGCCAGCAGTACGCCGGTGATCACGCCCGCCTTGACGGCGCGCAAGCGCACCAGGGTGGCGACCTTCCAGCGCGGCGCGCCGAGAGCAAACGCGGCTTCGAGCAGGCTGTTCGGTACCAAACGCAGCATATTGTCCGTCGTGCGCACCACCACCGGCACGGCGATCAGGGACAGCGCGATGGCACCGGCATAACCGGAGAAGTGTTTGACGTGTGCCACGTACAGCGCATACACGAACAGGCCGATGACGATCGATGGCGCCGACAGCATGATGTCCGTCACAAAACGCGTCACTTGCGCCAGCTTGTTTTCTTCGCCGTATTCGGCCAGGTAGATGCCGGCCAGGATGCCGATCGGGGTGCTGACGACAGTCGCCAGGCCCACCATCAGGGCGCTGCCGACGATGGCATTGATCAAGCCGCCGCCTTCGCTGCCGGGCGCCGGCGTCGTTTGCGTGAACAGGTCGACGGACAGGGCGCCGAAGCCCTTGATCACCAGGGTGAACAGGATCCACACGAGCACGGCCAGGCCCAGGGCCATGGCGGCCACCGACAGGGCGATGCCGACACGGTGCATCAGCAGGCGCTTGCGGTAGACGGGATTCATGGCCGGCTTGACCGGAGCGTCGAGAGTGCTTACTTGGCTCATTTCGTGCCTTCCTTGCGGGACATGCCAGCCAGCATCAGCTTGGCGGCGGATAAGACGATAAAGGTGATGACAAACAGGATCAGGGCCAGCGAGAACAGCGAGGCCACGTGCAGCTCGGATTGCGCTTCGCCAAATTCATTCGCCAGCAGGGAGGTGATGCTGTTACCGGCGGCGAACAGCGACCACGACAGTTTATTCGCGTTGCCGATGACGAAGGTGACGGCCATGGTCTCGCCCAGTGCGCGGCCCAGGCCCAGCATGACGCCGCCGACGACGCCGGTCTTGGTGTATGGCAAGACGATCTTGCGTACGACTTCCCAGCGCGTGCAGCCCAGGCCGTATGCGGATTCCTTCAGCACGGCAGGGACGATCTCGAACACGTCGCGCATCACGGAAGCGATGAAGGGGATGATCATGATGGCCAGCACCAGGCCGGCCGTCAGCAAGCCGATGCCCATCATGGGGCCGCTAAACAGCTGGCCGATGACGGGCACGTTGCCGAGGGTGGCTTTCAGGATAGGCTGGACGTGGTCGGCAAACAGGGGCGCGAAGACGAACAGGCCCCAGATGCCGTAGATGATCGATGGCACGCCGGCCAGCAATTCGACAGCCGTGCCCAGCGGGCGGCGCAGCCAGGCCGGGCAGATTTCCGTGAGGAACAGGGCAATGCCGAAGCTGACGGGAAAGGCGATCAGCAAGGCGATAACCGAGGTCACCAGGGTGCCGATGATGGGGATCAGGGCGCCGTACTGGTCATTGACGGGGTCCCATTCCGCGGACACGATGAAATGCAGGCCGAAGGTCTTGAAGGCCGGTATCGATTCCATGATCAGCGAAATGATGATGCCGACCAGGACGATCAGCACCGACAGGGCGAACAGCATCGTCACCTTGTGGAACATGAAATCCTGGAAGCGCTGCTTGCGCATGGTGGAAAGCATTTGCGCGTGACTGATGGAATCGGTCATGGTGCCGCCTGGCATGGGGATCGTGGAGGAGGTAGATTGTGCGCTCATATTGTGCCAGATGTGGGTGGTACTGCCGGTGTCGCTATTTTGAACTCTTGTTTTATTGTTGCTTCTTTAGCCAGGACCGTCTGCAAGGGCTTGCGGGCGGTCCTGGCTAACTCCCTGCCCCGCCGTGCTGCTGGCGGGGACAAGGATGGATATTGCTGTATTCAGACTATCGGATTAGTAGATCGACTTGCCCGATGCGTCTTTCAGGTTGGCCTTCCACGACTCTTGCACCAGTTTCACGACCGATGCCGGCATCGGCACGTAGTCCAGTTCGACGGCAGCAGGGCCGCCGTTCTTGTAGGCCCAGTCGAAGAATTTCAGGACTTCTTTTGCCTTGCCTGCGTCAGCCTGGACTTTGTGCATCAGGATGAACGACACGCCGGTGATAGGCCAGCTGTTCTTGCCAGCCTGGTCGGTCAGGACCACGCCGAAGCCTGGGGTTTGCGTCCAAGGTGCCGAAGCGGCTGCTGCCTTGAAGTTTTCGTCGTCAGGCTGCAGGAAGTTGCCATCCTTGTTTTGCAGCTGGGTGTGCGACATCTTGTTTTTCTTGGCGTAAGCCCACTCGACGTAGCCGATCGAACCCTTGATACGCTGTACGTTGGCGGCGACGCCTTCGTTACCCTTACCGCCCACGCCCACGGCCCATTTCACAGCCGAGCCAGCGCCGATTTTCGATTTGAATTCCGGGTTGGTTTTCGACAGGAAGTCGGTGAACAGGAACGAGGTGCCCGAACCGTCGGCGCGGTGCACCACGGTGATTTCCGTGTCCGGCAGCTTGACGCCACTGTTCAGCGCGGCGATTTCAGGAGCGCTCCACTTGGTGATCTTGCCCAGGTAGATGTCGCCAACGACTTTACCCGTCATTTTCAGCTGGCCTGGGGTCACGCCGTCCAGGTTGACGATGGTGACCACGCCGCCCATGATGGCCGGGAACTGCATCAGGCCCGCCTCTTCCAGCTCTTCTGCCTTCAAAGGCATGTCCGAGGCGCCGAATTCAACAGTCTTGGCCTTGATTTGCTTGATGCCAGCGCCGGAACCGACGGACTGGTAGTTCAGGCCGTTGCCCGTGTTGGCTTTGTACGTCTCGGCCCATTTGGCGTAGATCGGGTACGGGAAGGTTGCGCCAGCACCTGTCATATCTGCCGCCATGACGGAAGCGGAAGAAAATGCCATCGCTGCCGAAGCACCCACGACGATAAATTTGAACATTTGCTTCATTTGCATATCAAGTCCTCAGGGTTGTTAGGGCTCAAAGTCCCGGTTGAATGCTGCGCAGTCTAGCAAGCGAATATGACAGCTTTATGACATGGGTAAAAATTCCTGAAATAATTGCCTACGCCCCGAGGATGGCCATTTTCGGCATGAAAAATGACAGGACGGGCGACGCTTTATGACAGCTTATGTCACGCTTACGTCATATTTCATGATTACACTCACAACGCGTCATACATGATGAAATACGGCTAGAATTAACTATCTGCAAAGACAAAAGAATATGAAACCTGAACTGCACACGGAAGTGACCAAATCGGGCATCCTGCTTGACCGCGAGCTGTCGCAACTGACTTTCAACCGGCGCGTGATGGCCCAGGCGGAAGATCCGAACATTCCGCTGCTCGAGCGCCTGCGCTACCTGTGCATCGTCAGCAGTAACATGGATGAGTTCTTCGAGGTGCGCGTGGCCAGCCTGCTGGCGGCCGGCAGCATCGGCGGTTCGCTGGCGGGCCACCCTGCCCTGGCTGCCAACCTGGAACGTATCGGCAAGGAATGCCATGCGCTGGTGGAACGCCAGTACGAGATATTAAATAGCGACGTCTTGCCGGCCCTGCGCGAAGCGGGCGTGCATTTGCTGCGCGACAGCGACCGCAACGAGGCGCAGCGCGCGTGGGTCAAGCAATACTTCGACCGCGAAGTGCGCCCCCTGCTGACGCCGATTGGCCTCGACCCGGCCCACCCATTCCCGCAAGTGGTCAATAAAAGTCTCAATTTCATCGTCTCGCTGAGCGGCAAGGATGCGTTCGGCCGCGGCACGGCGATCGCCATCGTCAAGGCGCCCCGCGTCTTGCCACGCGTCATCAAGCTGCCGGACGAGATTTCCGGCGATGGCGTGTCTTTCTGTTTATTATCGTCCGTTATCCACGCGCATATCTCGGACCTGTTCGCCGGGCGCGAAGTGATCGCCTATTCGCAATTCCGCGTCACGCGCGACAGCGACCTGTGGGTCGATGAAGACGAAGTCAAGAATCTGCGCCAGGCCCTGAAAGGCGAGCTGGTCGGGCGCCAGTTCGGCACCTCCGTGCGCCTGGAAGTGGCACGCAATTGCCCGCCAGAATTGTCGCAATTCCTGCTCGACCAGTTCAGCCTGGATCAAAGCCGGCTGTACCGCGTCAACGGCCCCGTGAACCTGGTGCGCCTGTCGGAAATGATCGACCACGTCAAGCAACCGGAGCTGCGCTTCCCGCCGTTCTTCCCCGGCCTCGCGCATAAAGCCATCGGCAACGACATCTTTGCCGCGCTGACCAGGCACGACATCCTGCTGCACCACCCGTACCAGTCGTTCCAGACGGTGATCGACTTCATCCGCAGCGCCGCCTATGATCCGTCCGTCGTCGCCATCAAGCAGACGATCTACCGCACGGGCATGAATTCGGACTTGATGGAATCCTTGATCACGGCGGCGAAGATGGGCAAGGAAGTGACCGTCATCGTGGAATTGATGGCGCGTTTCGACGAGGAAGCCAATATCAACTGGGCCGACAAGCTCGAACAAGCCGGTGCGCAAGTCGTGTACGGCGTGGTGGGATTGAAAACCCATGCCAAGGTGGCGCTCGTCATCCGCCGCGAAGAAGGCAGCTTGCGCTTCTACGCCCACTTGGGCACCGGCAACTACCACCCCACGACCACCAAGCTGTACACGGATTTTGGCTTGCTGACGGCCAACCAGGACCTGGCCGTGGAAGTCAATGAGGTCTTCATCCACCTGACCAGCCTGACCAAGCCGCATAACCTGAACCACTTGTGGCTGGCGCCGTTCGGCCTGCAAAGCGAGATCATCAAGGCCATCCGCAACGAGGCGAAGATCGCCCGCTCGGGCCGGCGCGGGCGCATCATCGTGAAAGTCAACGCGCTGGTCGACGAATCCGTGATCCGCGCCCTGTATGCGGCCTCGACCGATGGCGTGAAGATCGACCTGATCGTGCGCGGCGCCTGCACCCTGAAGCCGGGCGTGCCGGGCCTGTCGGAAAATATCAAGGTGCGCTCCGTGATCGGCCGTTTCCTCGAACACAGCCGCATTTACTACTTCCGCAACGACCTGGCGCACGATGTCTACCTGGCCAGCGCCGACTGGATGAGCCGCAACCTGTTCCGCCGCGTGGAAGTGGCCTTCCCGGTACTTGACCGTGCGCTGAAACGGCGCGTGATCGCCGAGGGCCTGAATCCGTATTTGAAGGATAATACCAATGCATGGGAACTGGAGCCGACGGGCCATTACGCGCGCCGCAAGCCGCGTGGCAAGCAAACGCCGTTCAGCGCCCAGCAATATTTGATGCATACACTGGGCACGCCGGGCGCGGAGGTCGGCGAATAGGCAATTCTACACAGAGGAGTACAGCATGGATCTCATCTTGTGGCGACACGCAGAAGCGGAGCCGGGCGTTCCCGACCTCGAACGCGCCCTGACCGTCAAAGGCCAGAAACAGGCGCGCCGCATGGGCGAATGGCTGGCCTCGCAACTACCGGAAAATTGCCGTATCCTCGTCAGCCCCGCCCTGCGCACCCTGCAAACGGCGGAAGCGCTGGGGCGCAAGTTCAAGCTGATGCCTGAACTGGCGCCCGGCGCCGAGGCGGAAGACATCCTCAAGGCGGCCAACTGGCCCGGCGGCAAGGAAACCGTGCTCATCGTCGGCCACCAGCCCACGCTGGGCCAGGCGGCCGCCCTGCTATTGACGGGCGAGGAGCAGGAATGGGAAATGCGCAAGGCCAGCGCGTGGTGGTTCTCCCAGCGCGAACCGGGCGACCCGATCAGTGTTTATCTCAAGGCGGTTATGGCACATGACCTTGTGGTGAAATAGGACTGCTCAAGCAGGGAAATGCGCAAAAAGTGCGCTGGGACAACTACTGGCAGAAATTACAACACGGCAGCCTTGTAAAGCGCTGCCGATCTGCTAGAGTTTAATTGCATCAACTACGTGCTGGAGCGCCGCTCTGGCACATTGAGCAACCCAGCGGACAGCCGTCCAACGGCGGCTGAAAGACCATGTTAACCTTCCTCGTTTTTCTCTTCATCGCCATCTTCGCCGCCATCATCGGCTTCGTCGCCTTTGAACTGGTCGAAGAAATGCGCGGCAGTCACCACAAGCTGATGGACCGCTACCACGAGTAGTGTTCACCCCGGCACTATCGAATGGCGCCAGCGACGGCATATCCCCGTCCCTCGCGCCATCCTTGTATTTACACTCCCGCCTTACACTCCCGTTTTGAACTTCGTATAGATGCGCGTCATCAAGCGGCGAATATCGGCCGTGGTCGCTTCCGGTGCGGCCATGCGCTGCTTGTCGGCGTCCGACAGGAAGATGGCCTTGTTCTCGCCGATATCCTTGCGCACATATTTGATGCTGGCCGGATTCGGATTCGCGTAAAACACCTTGTTACTCAGGCTGGCATGCACTTGCGGGCGCAAAATGTAGTTGATGAACAGGTGCGCATTGGTCGGATGGGGCGCGTCGGCCGGGATGGCCATGGTGTCGAACATCAGGGCGGCCGTCTTCGGCACCAGCACCTGGATCACATTGCCGTTCTTCGCATCGATGGCGCGCTGGCGTGCGATATTGATGTCGCCCGACCAGCCCAGCGCCACGCAGACGGAACCGTTGGCCATGTCATTGATGTAGCCGGACGAGCTGAACAGGGTCACGTAGGGGCGGATCGCCTGCAGCACCTTGCCCGCTTCCTGGTAATCGGCGGCCGCTTTCGAATAGGCGGGCTTGCCCAGGTATTGCAGGGCGGCCGGCAGCACTTCGGACGGCGAGTCGAGGAAGGACACGCCGCAGGACTTCAGCTTCGCCGCGTATTTCGGGTCGAAGATCAGGTCCCAGGCGTTTTCAGGCATGGGCATGCCGCCCAGCGCGGCCTTGACCTTGTTGACGTTGATGCCCACCGTCGTGTAGCCCCACAGCCAGTCGACCAGGTAATCGTTGTTCGGGTCGATCTTCGACAGCTTGGCCTGCAGGTTCTGGTCCAGGTTGCCCAGGTTCGTCAGCTTGCTCTTGTCGAGTTTGCGCAGCAAGCCCGCATCGATCTGCAGGCGCGCCCACTGGGCCGTCGGCACGACGATGTCGTAACCGGACTTGCCCGCCACCAGTTTCGCATTGAGGATTTCGTTATTGTCGAAAACGTCGTAGCGCACCTTGATGCCCGTTTCCTTCTCAAAATTCTTGATCGTATCGTCGCCGATATAGTCGGACCAGTTATAGATGTTCAGGACTTTCTCTTCCTGAGCCTGAGCTTGCGCAGACAAGGCCAGTGCGGCCGCCGCCAAGGCCAGTCCCACTCCAATGCGCCGCCCTGCTTGCCATGTGTTTGCCATCGTACCGCCTCCGGAAATAGTCAGAAAATAGTGACGATGATAGCAAGAAGGGCGGCATCAGGTCTAGCCTGATACCGCCCTGCTTTCACCGCTGGGGTCAGACCCTCAACACCGCCAACGCAAAATTCAGCGCTGACAATGACGGGGGTCTGACCCCGGCCTTTGCGACATTACACCTTATCCAGCCCCACCTGCGCGCCCGTAAACACCAGGTTGCCGTTCTGGGCGTCGATGCGGATCTCGTCTTTCGGGCCAAACTTGCCTTCCAGGATCAGCTTCGACAGCGGATTTTCGATCTGCTGCTGGATCGCCCGTTTCAGCGGACGGGCGCCATACACCGGGTCGTAGCCCGCTTCGGCGATTTGCTGCAATGCCGCGTCCGTCAAGCTCAGCTGCATATCCATGCGCGCCAGGCGTTCTTCGAGGATTTTCAGCTGGATCTTCGCGATCGCGCCGATGTTTTTCTCGTCGAGGCCGTGGAACACGACGATTTCGTCGATGCGGTTGACGAACTCGGGACGGAAGTGCGAGCGTACCTCGGCCATCACGGCCAGCTTCACGACACCGGGATCATCGCTATCCATGGCCTGGATTTTATGCGAACCCAGGTTCGAGGTCATGATGATGACGGTATTCTTGAAGTCCACCGTGCGGCCCTGGCCATCCGTCATGCGTCCATCGTCGAGCACTTGCAGCAGCACGTTGAAGACGTCGGCATGCGCCTTTTCCACTTCGTCGAGCAGGATCACGCTGTACGGCTTACGGCGCACGGCTTCCGTCAGGTAGCCGCCCTCGTCGTAGCCGACATAGCCCGGTGGCGCACCGATCAGGCGGGCCACTGAATGCTTCTCCATGAACTCGCTCATGTCGATGCGTATCATCGATTCTTCCGTATCGAACAGGAAAGTGGCCAGCGCCTTGCTCAATTCCGTCTTGCCGACGCCCGTCGGTCCCAGGAACATGAAGGAACCATATGGACGGTTCGGATCGCTCAAGCCGGCGCGCGAGCGACGGATGGCGTCGGCCACGGCCGTGATCGCTTCATCCTGGCCCACGACGCGCTCGTGCAGCTTCTCTTCGATGTGCAGCAGCTTGTCGCGCTCGCCCTGCATCATGCGCGACACGGGGATGCCCGTCGCGCGCGACACCACTTCGGCGATTTCCTCGGCGCCCACTTCCGTGCGCAGCAGTTTCGGCTGGTCCGGGTCGAGTTTCGGGATGCCGCTGTCAGCCTGCTTGAGCTGGGCTTCCAGCTGCGGCAGCCTGCCATACTGCAGCTCCGACACTTTCTGCCAGTTGCTCTCGCGCGTGGCCTGCTCCATCTGCAGCTTGACTTGCTCGATCTCTTCCTTGATGTGCGTGCTGCCTTGCACCACGGCTTTTTCCGCCTTCAGGATTTCCTCGAAGTCATTGTATTCGCGCTGCAGCTTGAGGATCTCTTCCTCGATCAGGCCCAGGCGGCGCAACGATGCTTCGTCTTTTTCCTTCTTGACGGCTTCGCGCTCGATTTTCAGCTGGATCAGACGGCGTTCCAGCTTGTCCATCACTTCCGGCTTCGAGTCGATCTCGATCTTGATCTTCGCCGCCGCTTCATCGATCAGGTCGATCGCCTTGTCCGGTAAAAAACGGTCCGTGATGTAGCGGTGCGACAGCTCGGCGGCGGCGATGATGGCCGCGTCCGTGATCTCCACCTTGTGGTGCAGCGCATATTTATCCTGCAAGCCGCGCAGGATGGCGATCGTCGCCTCCACGGTCGGCTCGTCGACCAGCACTTTCTGGAAGCGGCGCTCCAGCGCGGCATCCTTCTCGATGTACTTGCGGTACTCGTCGAGCGTGGTGGCGCCCACGCAGTGCAGCTCGCCGCGCGCCAGCGCAGGTTTGAGCATATTGCCCGCGTCCATCGCGCCGTCGGCCTTGCCCGCGCCCACCATGGTGTGCATCTCGTCGATGAAGACGATGGTTTGCCCTTCATCCATGGCCAGTTCCTTGAGCACGGATTTCAGGCGCTCTTCGAACTCGCCGCGGAACTTGGCACCGGCAACCAGGGCGGCCATGTCCAGCGCCAGCACGCGCTTGCCTTTCAGGGACTCGGGCACTTCGCCATTGACGATGCGCTGCGCCAGGCCTTCGACGATGGCCGTCTTGCCCACGCCCGGTTCGCCGATCAGCACGGGATTGTTCTTGCTGCGGCGCTGCAGGATCTGGATGGTGCGGCGGATTTCATCGTCGCGGCCGATGACAGGGTCGAGCTTGCCCTTGCGCGCCCGCTCCGTCAGGTCCAGGGTGTATTTTTTCAGGGCTTCGCGCTGGCCTTCGGCTTCTTGCGAGTCGACCTTGTTGCCTCCGCGCACAGCCTCGATGGCCGCTTCCAGGGCCTTGCGGGTCAGGCCGTTTTCGCGCGCCAGCTTGCCGCAGTCGGACTTGTCCTCCGTCATGGCCAGCAAGACCATTTCGCTGGAGACGAACTGGTCGCCCGCCTTTTGCGCTTCCTTGTCGGCCAGGTTCAGCAAGGCCACGAATTCGCGGCTGACCTGCACGTCGCCGCCCGTGCCCGACACTTTCGGCAAGCGTTCGAGCGACGCGCCCAGGGCCTTGGACAGGCCGCCCACGTTGACGCCGGCACGCTGCAACAGCGAGCGGGCGCCGCCGTCGTCCTGGTTCAACAGGGCCGTCAGCAAATGGACTGGTTCGATATAGGGATTGTCGTTGCCCACGGCCAAGCTTTGCGCATCGGCCAGGGCTTCCTGTAATTTGGTAGTGAGTTTGTCTTGTCGCATGAAAAGCGCTCCCGGTTAATTAGTTGTTAACCAAATTGGGGTGAGGCAGTACTTTTCAAGCATACACAAAGCAGAAAACCGATGCTTTTGGACAAAAGCTAGGGTGCGGGGCGCGTACGATTCAGATGGCGCTTGTTTTTACGGCCCACTTGTCCAGCGCCGTCTCGTCGCTGTCGCGCGCATCGACCCAGCGCGCCCCTTCGGGCGTGTCTTCCTTCTTCCAGAACGGCGCTTCCGTCTTCAGGTAGTCGATGATGAACTCGCAGGCGGCAAACGCCTCGCCCCGGTGTGCGGACGAGACCGCCACCAGCACGATCTGCTCCTGTGGCAGCAGCGGCCCCACGCGGTGGATCACCAGCGCACCGGACAGGGGCCAGCGTTCCCGCGCCTGCTCGACGATGGCGACGATGGACTTTTCCGTCATGCCCGGATAATGTTCAAGCTCCATGGCGGCCACGTCCAGCCCTTCGTTCATGTCGCGCACCGTGCCGACGAAGCCGACGACAGCGCCCACCTTGGGGTTGCCTGCACGCAATTGTGCGATTTCTTGACTCAAGTCAAAATCAGCTTGCTGGATGCGGACGCTGGTACTCATTTGGCATGGCCTCCAATGCGGCGCAGCAAGGTTTCGATGCGGCTGGCCGTGCGCGCATCGGTGGCGGCGGCAATCGCGCACAGCTGCATCAGCTGCGACGCTTGCGTGAGCGGCTTCTGGCCTGATTTGAGCGACGATTGCAGCACTTCCACCTGCATTTTCAGGCGGTCGCGGGCAAATTCGGCGCCGCTGTCGACGCCGGCGACGATTTCCAGTCGTAATACTTCCTCAAGCAAGCGCTCCTGGTTCGACTGCAATTGCTGCACGTAGGCGGCGCTGCCTTCGCCCAGCGCGGCCTGGGCGGCGGCAAAGCGCTGCTGCAGACTGCGTTCGTACTGGGCGTCGAGCGGCGGCAAGGCGCTCCAGCGCTCGCTCCACGCTTGCGCGTCGGTGGCGGCACCGGCGTCAAGCAGCGCCGCTTCCAGCGATTGCACGAGGCGCAGCTTGTCGCGCAGGGCGTTGGCTTGCGCTGCGCCAGCCCGTTCGGCGATGGCGTCCGCCTGCGCTTGCACGCCAGCCACGGCCGCCTGGTAGCGCTGCTCGATCTTCGCTTCGCTGGCGCGCGGCACGGGGCCCGTGGCATTCCAGGCGGCGCGCGTGTCGCGCAGCAAGTGGTTGATGAAGGATGTGCGGCTCTTGTCGTCACCCTCGGGCACGACGGCCGTTTCCAGCGCGGCGCACAGCGCTTCGCGCGCATGCAGGTGTTCGCGGCGTTCGTGGTCGGCCGCGTGGGCCGTTTCCTTGCGTCTGGCGAAGATGTCGTCGCAGGCGGCGCGGAAACGTTGCCACAGCGCCTGTTCCGCGCGGCGCTCCAGCGGCAGGGCTTTCGCCAGTTCCTGCCATTTGTCCTGCAAGGCTTTCAGCATGTCGACCGTGTTGCGCTCGGATGGCTTGAGCAAGCCCACTTCGACGATCAATTGTTCGCGACGCGCCGTCTCGATCTGGCGCTGGGTATCGAGCGGCTTCGACAGGGCGTCCAGCGCGGCGCCGAACTCGGTATCTAGGCGTTTCTTTTCCTTGCGGTCGATGGTGCCCAGGCGCGTCCACGCCTGGCGCAAACGCTGCGAGGCGGAGGCGACGTGTTTCCAGTCGGTACTCTCTTCGGCCGCCAGGGCCGCCGTTTCCGCGATCAGTTCCTGGGCCTTGGCCGCATTGCCGTGACGCTCTTCTGCCAGTTGCTTGAAATGCTGGGCCGCTGGCGCATACGCCACGCTACAGGCCGCGTCGAAACGCTCCCACAGGGACTTCGGCGCCGGGCCGGACAGGGTGTCGAGCGACTTCCAGCGCTCGCGCAGGCTGCCCACTTTCTTGGCCAGCTCGGCCATCGGGAGTTGCTGCGCCGGCAATTCCTCGCCCGCCTTGACCAGTTCCTCGCGCGAGACGTTGCCGCCCCAGCGCGCCCAGTCGGCCAGGCGCTTGAATTCGCCGCGCACATGGGCCAAACGGTCCGCTTGCGCCGGCGTCAAACGGCCGTGCTTGGTGTCGCGCAAGGTCTTGTCATGCTCGGAAGCCACGTGCAGCAAGCCATCCTGCAACGCCGCTTCCATGGCGTCGAGCACCTTGAAGAATTGCTCCGTCGCCTCTTTCGACACGGGCGCGTGCTCCTGGCGCGGCTTGCGCAGCACAGGTACAGGCTCGGCGTGGACCGATGCGGACTCTGGCGCCGCCGACTGCACGGGCGCCGGCGCGCTGGCCAGCAGGGCCGCGAATTGCTGCTGCAGGCTGTCGGACAACGGCGATTCGGGCAGGCGCGGCAGGGCTTGCCACGCGCGTTTCAAGGTGTCCGCGTCGAGCGTGGCGGCATCCTGCGCCTGCCATTCGGCCAGCGCGGCCTGGCGCGCGTCGAACACGGCCTGGTGCTGCTGCAGCGCTTGCAAGGCGGACTGCGCCTGCTCGCGCGCCTGGCTGAAATCGCTTTCCAGGTGTTTCGGCAAGGAAGCGCGCTCAGGCGATTGCGCATGCCGCGCATGGTCGGCATCAAGGCGGGCCAGCGCCTGCGCCAGCTCGTCGGCGGACTGGCCATTGCTGGCCAGCGCGCGCATGGCACCCACGGCATCGATCACGGCGCGCTGCAGCAGCACTTGCGCTTCCAGGCGGGCGGCCAGCGCGGCGCGCGCGGCGGCAAACGCCATCGCCAGCTCGGGCGTAGCCTTGATGACTTGCCATTGGCGGTCCAGCTCGGCTACCTGGTTCGGGCTCAGTTTTTCATCGTTCAACAGGCGCTGGGCCGTGTCAATGCTGGCCTGGGCGCGCTGCGTCTCGGCCGCCTGGTGGCGGATCAGGTCGATGCGGCCCTGCATCAGCTTGGCCACGCGGCGGTCCGTGTTGCGCATGGCGTGGTGGACTTTTTCCAGCAAAGGCAAGGCATGAACGTGTTCGGCCGCGATCAGACGGGCATCGGCAAATTCGCTGGACAGGATGAAATCGGCAGCTGCGGCTTCGTCGCCGGCCACGGCATGGGCACGCGCAACCTGTTCAGCGCGGCGCGATGCGCTCTGCGCCGAGGCGGCGGCCTGTTCTGCCACGACAGGATCGGGTGCGGCAGTCTTGCTGGCAGAACGCTTGAAGAGAAATTCGAACATGACGGGTTTCGCGTGGATCAAAACCACCATCATAACAAAGCCCCGGGTATTGCATCGGACAGGACTGAACAAGTTATCAAATGAATAAATCGAATCTTTCCCTATATCTTTTCCCTATGACGGTGCGCCAGTGATCATCACAAAAACGCTCCCGGCAGATAGCGCCTGACGGGGTGTGCGCTTGCTACCCATTCAAGCCTGCGCACGCAGCGGCTGTGGCGGCACGGGCGGCGTGAAAGCGGCGCCATCCACTGCCGTTTCAGCGCTGCCGCCGGCTGCCTGCAAGGGCGCTGGCAAGGGCGCTGGCAAAACAAAGGGCAGCACTTGCGCCTTGCCACGGCGCGCTTCCTGCGCGCGCGCATCGTGGGCGAGGAACTGGTAGGCGATGGCGAACCACGCTTCGCCGACGATGACCTTGCGCGCCAGCGCGAACAGCTCGCGCTCTTCCTTTTCCAGGCGCTGCAGCAAGGCCGCGCAAAAGGCGTCGATGGCGGCGCACAGCTGCCCGGCCTGCAATTCGGAATGGTCGATGGCGGCGCCCGCGCGCTGCTGCACCACGTTGATGCTTTCCAGCGCCGCATGGTTCAAGCCATTGAGCTCATTGAGCAAGCCGTCGGCATGCGGTGCGGCCTGGCGGATGGCGGGGATCAGATACATCTCCACCTTGCGCCAGTAGCCCCCCTGGTACAGCCGGTTCAGCCAGTCGCCCGCATATTGCAGTTGCGCCAGGCTGAGCTGACTCTGATGGCGCAGCTGCACATGCATGTACTTCTGAAAAGCCAGCAAGCTCAAGCGGATGCTGGCCTGTTCCACCGACAGGGAAACCAATATATATGTTGCCGTAAGCATGCACTCACTCCCGAAAACGCGCTGGATGTCTCATCCTGGAAGTGAAAGTGTAAAGACTACCGACAGGGGTGGGCTTGATCCTGCACAAACCCGCGGCGGGCCAGCCGCGCATTCTTTTACGGCGCGCGCAGACCGATATGCAGGTTCACGACGCCAGGCTCTTCCGACGGCGTGACTTCGCCGCCAAAGCTTTTCACCAGCCGCTGCATGCCCTTGTTGCGCGCCATGGCCTCGCCCACCAGCGCTTCCGTGCCGCGGCTGCGGAAGTAGTCGACCAGCTTTTCAAACAGGATGTGCCCCAGCCCCTTGCCCTTCAGGGCCGAGCGCACGGCGATGGCGAAATCGGCGTGAATGTTATCCGGGTCGGCCACGGCGCGCACCACGCCCAGGGTTTCCGGCTTGCCGTCCGGCCCCGTGTGCGTGGCGATGAAGGCCATGGCGCGGTCGTAATCGATCTGCGTCAGGCGCGCCAGCTGCGACACGGGCAGCTCGCGCATGGACGTGAAAAAGCGCAGGCGCACGTCGTCCGGGTCCAGCGCGTGGAACAGGTCCATGTGCTGCGGCGCGTCCTCAGGGCGGATGGGGCGCAGCAGAATCGGCTGGTCCATCCACGTCACCTGCTCTTCCAGTTCCTGCGGATACGGGCGGATGGCCAGGCGGTCGCGCTGCTGGCCCGGCTGCAAACGGATGCGCGCGTCGAGGGCGATCACGCCGTCCGCGTCGGCCACCAGCGGATTGATATCGAGTTCGGCCAGTTCGCCGATGTCGGCCACCAGTTCGGCCACCTGGATCAGGGTGTAGCAGATGGCGTCGATGTCAGCCGGCGGCTGGTTGCGGTAGCCGGCCAGCAGTTTCGACACGCGCGTGCGCGCCAGCATGTCGCGCGCCAGCACCATGTTCAGCGGCGGCAGGCCGATGGCGTGATCGGCCGTCACCTCCACGGCGATGCCGCCCTGCCCCACCAATATGACGGGGCCAAAGGCGGCGTCCGTCGTCACGCCGACGATCAATTCATGCGATTGCGGCCGGCGCGCCATCTGCTGCACGGTAAAACCGTCGATCAGCGCGTCGGGACGCATGCGGCGCACGCGCTTGAGCATGGCGGCGGCGGCCGTGCGCAGGATGTCGGGCGTGTCGAGGTCGAGCGCCACGCCGCCCACGTCGGATTTGTGGGCGATGTCGGGAGAGTGGATTTTCAGCGCGACGGGATAGCCGATGTCGGCCGCCACGGCCAGCGCCTCTTCCACGTCGGCCGCCATGCGCGTGGTGGCGACGGGAATGCCGTAAGCAGCCAAAATCTCTTTCGAGCGGCATTCGCCGAGCACCGTCTGGCCGGCCGCCAGCGCGGCGGCGACGATTTCGCGCACCCTGGCGCGGCGCGGCGTGGCCGACATGGGTAATTGCGCTGGCACCTGCATCAGGGTTTCCTGGTTGCGCCGGTACTGCACGATCTGCATGAAGCCATGCACGGCCTTTTCCGGCGTGTCGTAGGTGGGAATGCCGGCCCGGTTAAAGACCTGGCGCGCGGGCGCCACGGTGGTGCCGCCCAAGAGGCACGACAGCACCGTGCGCGAGGTCGCCTTGATCAGCGGCGTGACGGCTTCGGCGATGTCGATCGACGACACCATGGCCGTGGGCGCATGCAGCAGCAGCAAGGCGTCCGCCTGCGGCTCGTCGAGCAAGGGCTTGATGGCGTCGGCATAGCGCTGCACGGCCGCGTCGCCGGGCAAGCCGACGGGGTTGTCGTGCGACCAGCCCCGTGGCAGCGCCTTTTCCAGCGCGATGACGGTATCGGGCGACAGTTCGGCCAGTTTGCCGCCGCTGCTCACCAGCGCGTCGGTGGCCATCACGCCCAGGCCGCCGCCATTGCACAAAATCGCCAGGCGCTCACCGCGCTGCGAGCGGATGTGCGTGAGCGTTTCCACGGCGTCGAACAGTTCTTCGGCCGAATACACGCGCAGCATGCCGGCGCGGCGGATGGCCGCGTCGTACACGGCGTCGGAACCGGCCAGCGCGCCCGTATGCCAGGCCGCCATGGCCGCGCCTTCCGCCTCACGCCCCGCTTTCAGGACGATGACGGGTTTGCTGCGCGCGGCCGCCCGCGCCGCCGACATGAATTTGCGCGCCGCCTGGATGTCTTCCATGTACAGCAGGATGGCGGCCGTGTCGATGTCGCCGGCCAGGTAATCGAGCAGGTCGCCGAAATCGATGTCGTAGCTGGCGCCCAGCGAAATGAACTTGGAAAAGCCCACGCCATGCGCATTGGCCCAATCGAGCACGCCCGACACCAGCGCCCCCGATTGCGAGACGAAGGCGATCTTGCCGCTCGTCGCGCCCAGATGCCCGAAGCTGGCGTTCAAGCCCAGTTTCGGCACCAGCAGCCCCATGCTGTTGGGGCCGAGGATGCGCAGCAAATGCGGCTTGGCCGCCTTCAGCATGGCCAGGCGCAGCGACTGCTCGCGCACGGGGTCGAGGCCCGACGTCATGACGATGGCCGCGCGCGTGCCCAGCGCGCCCAGTTCGCGGATCAGCGCCGTGATGGTGGCGGGCGGCGTGCAGATAATGGCCAGGTCCGGCGCCTTGGGCAAGTGCGCCAGCTTGCGGTAGCATTTCAGGCCCATCAGCTCGTCATACTTGGGATTCACGGGCCAGATTTCCCCTTGGTAGCCGCCGCCCAGCAGGTTGTACAGGGCAATGGCGCCCAGCTTGCGCTCGCGCGCCGTGGCGCCGATCAGGGCCACCGAGGCCGGCTTGAACAGCTTGTCGAGATTACGGATGCTCATGTTCTGGCCTCATGGATTGCCGGAGTGGCTTGCTTGGTAACGCCCCAGTGTAAAGGATGCGTTGCCAAAAAAATTTGACCTTGCGATGCGTTTCACAAAAAACCATGCGCCTACTACCAGCGCGAGCGGTGGCTTTCCGTCACCCCGGCCAATTGCGCCACGATGCGCTTGGGCGACTCCGCGCTGGCGCGCACCCACCCGCTGAACGTGCCGATCGGCTGGATGTAGCGGCTGGCGGCGATCCACAGGTTTTTATCCTCGCGCCGCGCGCCTTCCGGCTTGAAGTGCAGGTCCAGCAAATCGTCGTCCGTCCACACATGCCACGGCGCCAGCGGATTGTCGGGATTGAAGTCAAAATGCGCGCGGCCCAGCGGATACAGCTGGCCATCGAGCCACAGCGCGTTTTCATGCGCGCCGAAATAGCCAGCCTGCAGATTGAAACCCAGGTCCAGGCTGTGCGCCGAGGCCCAGCGCCATTCCGTCTCGCGCGCCAGCAGCCCGTTCGAATAATCGAAGCTGGCCACGCCGTCATCGAGGCTGTAGCCCATGGCGCCGCAGCGCACGGTGCCCCACAAGGGCAGGCCGCCCGACTTTTGCGTCGCATGCACGCTGCCGCCCTCGCCCACGGGGCCCACGGCCAGCAAGGTGGGCGCCACGGGCGGGCCGCATTCCGCGTCGATGCCGAAATGGCCGCAATCGAGCCGCAAATGGTAGCGCTGCTGCGGCAGGGCCTCAATGGAGATCACTTGCGAAAGGACGCGGAAACGGCTGCTGGCGCCAGCGTTCGGCGCGACAGTAGCGGACAGGCCCGGCACGCCATCCTGCGAAAAGGCCGCCACGATCTTGCCCTTGTGGCGGTCGAAGGCATACGCGAAGGCCGTGCTGGTCCAGCCCAGGTCGACGATGGCCACGCCGCAGAACAGGGTGGGCGTGGACAGGGCCACGTAATGCCAGCGCTTGTGGTGGAACAGCCGCCAGAGGGCGCCGCGCGCATAGGGCGGCGCCAGCGCGGCCCAGTCGAAGGCGTCCAGTTGGCCCGTGTAGCGGCCGAAGCGGGGCTGGCCGTCGGCGTCGAGCAGATGGGAAGGAGCAGCTGGCAGCGTCATGCGGCCTGCCTTGCGGCAGCGCCGCCGTCGTGCAGGGCCTCGGCCAGCTGCTGGCCAAATAGCGCCGGCTGCGCCTGCGCAATATCAATATCGGGACAGGCATGCCAGAGCGCCAGCCGCTGCACGGCGCCGGCCACGTCCTGCACCAGGCGGGCACTGAGACGCACCCCGTCTTCCAGCGCCAGCGACTTGATCTCGAAGCGCCCCTGCGCGCGGTGCGCCTTGGCGTCCAGGCGTCCCACCAGCGCGCCGCGGCGCAAGACCGGCAAGGTGAAATAGCCATAGCGGCGTTTTTCAGCGGGCGTGTAGCATTCGAGCCGGTAGTCAAAGCCGAACAATTCCAGCGCGCGGCGCCGGTCCCAGACGACAGGATCGAACGGCGACAAGATCGTCGTCAGGGTGGGGGCCAGCTTGCCGGCGGCCGCGTCGCGCGCCAATTGCGCATGATCCGCATGCACGTACACGGCGTCCATCCAGCCATCGACCGTGCAGCGCAGCAGCGCGCCCTCGTCCACCAGCGCCTGCAAGTCGTGCGCCAGGCTGGCGCGCGACTGCTTGGTGCGGAAGTAGTCGCTAATCCAGCTGGCCCGCGCCAGGCCCAGCGCCTTCACGCTGGCCAGCAGCAGGTGCCGGCGCACCTGTTCTTCCGGCGGCAGCAAGCCGTCGTGCCAGCCCGGCAAGACGCGTTCGGCCAGGTCGTAATAGCGCTGGAACTGATGGCGCCTGGCGATCATCAGCACGCCCGAGGTAAACAAGACTTCGAGCGAGCGCTTTTCCGGCTTCCAGCTCCACCAGCCGCCCGCCTTGCCATCCGTGCGTTCAAAGTCGGCCGAGCGCGCGGCGCCGTTGGCGCGGATATGCTCGAGCACCGAAGCGACGGCGTCCCCCTGCTCGGCCATCCATTTGACGGAATACTTCCATCCCATGGCGGCCGGATCAAGCATGCGGTGGCGGTACAAGCCATAGTCTTCGATGGGCACGAAACACGCTTCATGCGCCCAGTACTCGAACAGCGCGCCCTCGGCCAGCAATTGCTCGAGCCACGGCTGCGGATAGTCGCCCAGCCGGCTCCACAGCACAAGATACGGGCTGCGCGCCACCACATGGATGGTGTCGATCTGCAGCACGCCCATCTGTCGGATGGCGGCCAGCACGTCGGCCTTCACAGCCTTTTTACGCCGCGCCTGCAGCAAGCCCTGCGCGGCCAGGTGCAAGGCGCGCGCGGCGGGCAGCGACAAGGAGGGGACTGCGGAAGGAATGGGCTGGTGGGGGCTGTGCATAACAGAAAGATACCGCATTCTGCCCGTCGCTTGTGCGTTTTATCGCTATCGGATCGCGCGGCCGCTGGCCACGCTAGGCTGCGGGAAACATGACCGTCACCGCCAGCCCCCGGCCCTGCAAGCCGGTGCCAAGAACAATCTGCGCGCCATGCCGTTCGGCGATGCGGCGCACGATGGACAATCCCAGGCCGCTGCCGGGCAGCTGTCCGCCGCCCAGGCGCACGAAGCGTTCGAACACGCACTCATGCAATTCCTCGGCGACGCCCGGCCCCGTATCGGCCACGCGCAGGTAGCTGCGCCCCGCTTCCACGCCGCAGCTGACGGCCACAAAGCCCGGCGCCGGCGTGTAACGCAGCGCATTCTCGACCAGGTTGCGCAGCAGGATATGCAGGCTGCCCGCATGCAGCGCGCACGGCGCCGGCGCAAGGCTCACGGCCAGCGACAGCCCGTATGGCGCGGCCAGCGCCTGCCACTGCGCGGCCTGCCGAGACAGAAGCTCGGCCAGGTCGCCCGGCGCCAGCGCTGTCTCCGCCTGCGACTGCGGATCGAGCTGCGCCAGCGCCAGCAACTGGTTGACGAGGCGCGTGGCCCGCTCCACGCTGGCGCCCAGGGCGGCGATGAATTCCTCGCGCTCGTCCGCGCTGCGGGCCCGCTGCAGCACTTGCAGATTGGTCTTGATGGCGGCCAGCGGCGTGCGCAGCTCGTGCGCCGCATCGGCCGTGAAGCGCTGCTCGTTGTCGCGGCTTTGCCGCACCCTGCCGAACAGGCGGTTTATTTCCAGCAGCAGCGGATGCAGCTCCGCGGGCGCGCCAGCGAGCCTGACGTCGGCCAGTTCATCAGGCGTGCGCGCCGACACTTCATCGGCGGACGCCTGCAGCACGCGAAACACGCGGTGGATGCTCCACCAGATGGCGATGGTGGCCAGCGCCACCAGCAGCAGGCCGAACACGGCGATGCGGTAAAAGAAGCCACGGCTGATGTCGTCGCGGTGGCTGGTCGGCTCGGCCACCAGCAGTTGCAGGCTGCGCTGCGGGTCCCACAGCGAAAACAATCGCCAGCGCTGGCCGGCTATGCTGGTCCACGACAGGCCGTCCGGCGCGCTGCGCGACAGGGCGATGTCGGTCGCCGCGTCATTGCGGTACAGCACGCGCTGTTGCGCGTCGCGTACCTTGAACAGCAAATACTGGTGGGGATTCGGCTGGCCGCGCAGCGGCAGGTCGATCGGTCCCGTCAAGCCGTGTTGGCGCACATCCTTTTCCACCAGCGACAGCAGCAAATGTCCCGTCTCGATCAGCGACTGGTCGAACAACTCCTGGCTTTCGCGGCGCGCTTCCACGTACACGATGGCGGCGCTGCCCACCCACAGGGCCAGGGTCAGGCCCAGCAGCACGGCCAGCAGGGTGCGCCGCAGCGACCATGTTTTCACGCCGCCGCCAGCCGTTAAGAATCTCTTAAGAACTTCTGCGCAAGATCCGGAGCGAAATATTTTTTGGGTAACCATGGGCGCAATTGTAAATGATTCTTATTGCATCAATGATTCCCATTAGCTTGCAGCAGCAACATCAACCGATAACTCATCCACCATCAGGAGTTTGCATGTCCAACAGCCCCCGCCGCGCGCGCCTGCCGCGTCCCACCACCCTGGCCCTGGCCTTGGCCGCCCTGTCCTGCCTGCCGGCGCACGCCCAGACGGGCGCGCCGGCCAGCATGCCCGAAGTGGTGGTTTCCGCTTCCGGTTTCGAGCAGGACATCAAGCAGGCGCCGGCATCGATCACGGTGCTGACGCGCCAGGAACTGTCGAAGGAGCGCTTCGGCAACCTGACGCAGGCGCTGGAAAGCGTGGAAGGCATCGACGTGGGCGCGGCGGGCGACAAGACGGGCGGCATGAACATCAGCATCCGCGGCATGCCCAGCGACTACACGCTGGTGCTGATCGACGGACGCCGCCAGAACGCGGCCGGCAACGTCACGCCGAACGGCTTCGGCGGAACGCAGACGAGCTTCATGCCGCCGCTGGCCGCCATCGAGCGCATCGAAATCATCCGCGGCCCCATGTCGACCCTGTACGGCTCGGACGCCATGGGCGGCGTGATCAACATCATCACGCGCAAGGTGGGCAAGCAGTGGATGGGTTCTATCTCTGCTGACTACACCGTGCAGGAAGAATCCGATTTCGGCGACGTAAAAAACGGCCGCTTCTACCTGAGCGGCCCCATCGCCACCGACCTGCTGGGCCTGTCCCTGCGCGGCAGCAAGCAGCGCCGCGATGCGGCCAACATCCGCTACAACGACGCGGCCGGAGGGGCGAATGTGCCGAGCATGGGCGCCAACCCCGTGCGTGCGGACATTGAAAACTTTGGCGCGCGCCTGGCCTTCACGCCAAACCGCTACCACACCGTCATCCTCGACGCGGACGCGGGCCGCCAGACCTACGACAATTCGAAGAAGCAGCTGGGCACCCTGGGCTTGCAAGGCGGCTACGGTCCCGAGCAGAAATACAACCGCGACCAGTGGATCCTGTCGCACACGGGCCGCTTCGGCTTCGGCACGTTGGATAGCAGCTATATGGTGAACAAGACGGAAACCCTGGGCCGCACGATTCCGCCAGGCACGCCCGGCGCCGTGGCCGGCAGCGCGCGCACCCTGGAAGTGGAAAGCCAGGTGTTCGACACCAAGCTGGTCATGCCGTTGGGCAAGCACATGGCGACCGTCGGCGCGCAATGGTGGAAGGCGGAAATGACGGATGGCGTGGCGCCGAAAAAATTCGAATTCACGCAAAAAGCCCTGTTCGTGGAAGATGAATGGCAAGTGCTGGAGAACGTCGCGCTGACCTTCGGCGCCCGTTATGACGATCACAGCATCTTCGGCGGCCAGACCAGCCCCCGTGCCTATGCCGTGTGGAACGCAACGCCACGCTGGACCGTCAAGGGCGGCGTCAGCAAGGGCTACAAGACGCCGCGCGTGGAGCAACTGTCGCCAGGCATCAACGGTTTTGGCGGCCAGGGCACGATTCCCCTCGTCGGCAGCCCGAACCTGAAGCCGGAAACGAGCACGACAACGGAGATCGGCGCCTACTTCGACAACCTGGCCGGCTGGACGGCCAGCGGCTCCCTGTTCAACAATGAGTTCAAGGACAAAATCACGACGGGCACGGGCCTCGTCAACTGCGACTACCGCCCTTCGCCCAACCGTCCCGGCTGCGTCAGCTTTGGCAACTGGCCCAACGTCGATGCGTTTGGCCAATCCGTCAACGTGGATGAGGCCGTCACGCGCGGCGTCGAGCTGAACACGCGCTTCCCGCTGGGCAAGACCTTGTCGGCCAGCGCCAACTACACGTACACGGAAAGCGAACAGAAGAGCGGCAGCAACGCGGGCAAGCCCCTGAGCGACACGCCCAAGCACGCCGTCAATGCGCGCCTGTCGTGGGATATCTCGCGCGAGTGGAACGGCTGGCTGCGCGCCGAGTACCGCAGCGAGCGCTTCCGCGATCCGGGCACCTCGGCTTCCACGCGCGCCGCCAAGGCCGCGCTGGGCGACTACAAGGGCTACACCATGCTGCACCTGGGCACCAGCTACCAGCTGAACAAACGCGTCACGCTGAACGCGGCCGTGTACAACTTGCTCAACAAGGACTTCATCGACTACCAGCCGTACCGTGGCTCATCGGCGCCGACCTTGACCTACGCCAACCGCTATGTCAACAGCCTGGACGGACGCCGCCTGTGGTTGTCGGCGACCGTCGATTTCTGATGCGTTGATGGCTGACCAGCCATAGAGCACAAGGGGCTGCCTCAGGGCGGCCCGTTTTCTTTGTCAGGCCGCTTTCGGCTTGTCGATGCAATAACCGATCGCATGCACGGTGCGTATCAGGTCCCGCCCCAGCTTCTTGCGCAGGTGGTGGATGTGCACTTGCACGGCATTGCTTTCCACCTCGCCGCCCCAGCTGTACAGGTTTTTCTCCAGCTGTTCCCGGCTCAGCACCCGGCCGCCGTGTTCCAGCAGCAGTTGCAGGATGCGAAATTCCTTCACCGTCAGCAGCACGGGCAAGCCCCCTTGCGTCACCTGCCGGTCGGCGATATCGAGCACCAGGTCGCCGTGCACGAGATTTTCGCGCAGGCGGCCCGCGGCGCGGCGGCAGGCGCTGCGGATGCGCGCGGCCAGTTCGTCGAGGTCGAACGGTTTCACGATGAAGTCGTCGGCGCCCGCGTCGAGTCCGGCGATGCGCTCGCCCACCGTGTCGCGCGCCGTGACGACCAGCACGGCGCCGCTGTAGCCGTTGTCGCGCAGCACGCCCAGCGCCTGCATGCCGTCCTGCCCCGGCAAGCCCAGGTCGAGCAGGATGCAGCCATAGTCGTGCAGGCGCACGGCCGTATGGGCGTGTTCGGCGCTGGTGACCCAGTCGACGGCATAGCCGCCCTGTTCCAGGCCGATTTGCGTGGCGCGGCCCAGCTGCGGGTCGTCTTCGGTCAGCAAGATGCGCATGGGGAAGCGGCGCGGCCCGCTCAGTCCTTTTTCTTGATCAGGCCCGCCAGCGCGGCAAACGGATTGTGCGTGGCGGGCGCCACCTCGGCCGACAGCAGGCCGGCGCCACGGTCCGCTTCCAGGTAGCGCGAGTGCTCATTGTCGTGGCAATACAGGCACAGCAGTTCCCAGTTGCTGCCGTCCGACGGATTGTTGTCGTGGTTGTGGTCGCGATGATGCACGGTCAGCTGCTGCACGTTGGCGCGCGTAAATTCGCGCATGCAGCGGCCGCACACCCACGGATACATCTTCAGCGAGCGCTCGCGGTAGCCGCTCTCGCGCTGGTCGGCGGCGCGGCGCGCTTCGGCCACGATCTTGTCCAGCCGTGCCGCATCGGGCTTTTTACTCTGCATGACAACTTTCGATATGGGAGGTAGAAGCGCCCATTTTAATGAGGATGGGGGCGCAATTGTACTTTTTCTGCCACGCCGCCAGCCCCTGTCGCCGCCGGCGTGCTTTTTTTAGCGTGCGCGGCACCACAATTACTTGATTTAACGCAAAATAAGCCCAGCGACAGACCGCGAACAGACGATGGGCGTGGCGGCGAAGGGCTTATGCGCAAGGCAGCCGATTTCGGCTATCATGCGCGCCACGCCGCCCCTCCCTTTTTCCATGAATCTAGCCTGCAAGCGCCCGTGATAGCGATAACGAGACCCCTGCAACGCCTTGCCCGCCGCCTGTACCGCATCAGTCTGGTGCCCCTGTTCGCGCTCATCCTGCTGCTGGCGCTGTGGGCGGCCGTCTACTATCAGGTGGGCCAGGAGCGGGCCAGCGCCGTGCGCGACGCCGTGGCCGTCAGCCAGACGCTGGCGCGCACCCTGGCCGACCATACCAGTTTCACCCTGCGCCAGACGGACCACGCCACGCAGCTGTTCAAGCTCAAATACGAGGAAACGGGCGGCGGCCTGCGCCTGAATGAATTCACGCGCCGCCAGGGCCTGCTCGACAGCGTGCTGCCATCGAAGCTGGAACTGCCGATCGCTCTCATCGACGCGCACGGCAATGTGCTCGACAGCGCCCACGCCTATCTGCCGGAAAACCTGGCCGCGCAGCCTTTTTTCAGAGCGCTGGCCGCCAATGCCTCCGACACGGCCCTGGTCGACACCCCCATGCTCGACGCGGACGGCAAGCGCTGGACCATCCGCCTGGCGCGCCGCCTGAACGATGCGCGGGGCCGCTTCGCCGGCGCCATCGTCATCCTCGTCGACCCCACGTATTTCGTCGACGACTACGACCGCCTGAACCTCGACGAGCATGGCGCGCTGATGCTGGTGGCGCGCGACAGCGGCCTGACGGTGGGGCGCATCGGCGAGCAATTGATACTCAGCGACCGCATCGACTTCCGCATGCCGGGACCACCCGAACACGCGTCCGAAGAACCGCTGATCGAACCGCCCGTCGATGCGACGCCGCGCATCTACAGCTACCACGAGCTGCCGCGCTACCCGCTGCTGGCCGTGGTGGGCGTGAGCCGCGCCGTCGCCCTGGCGCGCTTCGAACACCGCCGCCTCGTGTATGTGGGCGCGCTGCTCGCCGCCAGCGTACTCATTGCCGGCTTCACGGCCCTGCTGATGCGCCAGAGCGCGCGCCTGCGCCGCAGCATCCGCCAGGCCACGGAAACGCAGGCGCTGCTGCGCGCGGCGCACCAGGGCAGCCTCGATGCCGTGCTGCTGCTCAAAGCCTGGCGCCCCGCGCCAGGCAAGCCGGTGGAAGACTTCACCTTTGCCGACATCAACGAGCGGGCCGCCGACATGCTGGGCAAGCCGCGCTCCGAACTGCTGGGCCAGCGCGTGCTGCAGCAGATGCCGCTGCTGCGCGGCGAGCGTTTCTTCAAGCGCTTCGTGCTGGTGATGGAAACGGGCCAGCCGCTGGAAGATGAATTCGAGCTGCCGCTGGCCTCGGGCGGCACGCGCTGGCTGCGCCACCAGGTGGTGCCGATCACCGACGGCGTGGCAGTCACTTCGCGCGACATCAGCGCGCGCAAGCACGACGAACTGGCGCTGCAGGATAACCGCAGCTTCCTGCAGTCGCTGATCGACCATTTGCCCGTGCTGGTCTACGTGAAAAGCGCGCGCCCGGAAAACTTCGGCCAGATGGAAGTGTGGAACAAGGCGGCCGAGGACATCACCGGCCACCTGGCCGCCGACGTCATCGGCAAGACCGATTGCCAGGCCTTCCCGCCCGACTTCGGCCTGCACGATGCCGAGGACGACCGCGCCATCCTGGCCGAGCACGGCGTCATCGACCATACGGAAAAGCCGCTGCGCCTGGCGGACGGCAGCCTGCGCTACCTGCGCGCCGTCTCCGTGCCCGTGTTCGACGAGCGCCAGCAGATCGAACATATCCTGTGCATCGCCGAGGATATCTCGCAGCGCCGCCAGCAGGAGCTGGAACTGCGGCAGAAACAGGCCGAGCTGGCCGCCGTCAACGACGCCTCGCCGCTCGGCCTCGTGCGCCTGGACCGCCAGCGCCGCTGCACCTACGTCAACCGCACCTTCGAATCGATCACGGGCCTGCCGCGCGCGGCCGCCCTGGGCGCCGGCTGGACCAGCGCCCTGCATCCGGACGACTATCCGCTGATGCACGTGGCGCTGGAACAGCTCACGCGCAGCCATGCGCCGTTCCAGTCCACCCTGCGCTGCCTGCAGCGCGACGGCAGGCTGGTGTGGGTATCCGTCAAAATCGCCCCCATCCTCATCGACGGCCAGATCGAAGGCTACGTGGGGACCCTGGACGACATCACCACCTTGCGCGAATCGGAAGTGGCGCTGCTGGAAAGCGAAGCGCGCCTGCGCACCATCGCCGACACCTTGCCGGCCATGATCGCCTACATCGACGCCGACCAGATCTACCGCTTCCTGAACATCGCCTATGAACGCGAATTCGGCCTGACGGGCAAGCTGGTGCTGGGCAAGAGCGTGCGCGACACGGTGGGCGAGGCGCGCTACGGCACGGTGGCGCCGTATATCGAAAGAGTGCTGGCCGGCGAAACGTTGAGCTTCGAGGAAGAAGACGACAAGGAAGGCATCGAGCGCTGCATGGAAGTGATCTACATCCCGCAGATCGGCGAAGACAAGCTGCAGGTGGTGGGCTTTCACGTGATGCGCCAGGATATCACCGTGCAAAAGCGCGAAAAACAGCGCCTGCTGAAACTGGCCCAGGTCGATGCGCTGACGGGCTTGTCGAACCGCGCCGGCTTCCAGCAAAAACTCAGCGACGCCATGCACGCGAGCCGCCAGCAGCAGCACCTGATGGCCGTCATGTACATGGATATCGACCGCTTCAAGCCCGTCAACGACACGCACGGCCACGGCACCGGCGACGCCCTGCTGCGCGCCTTCGCCCAGCGCCTGACGCAGACCATGCGCGCCACCGACATCATCGCCCGCCTGGGCGGCGACGAATTCACCATCATCATGGAACAGATCACCCGGCCCGACGACGCGGCCGTGCTGGCGGAAAAAATCGTCACCGCCATGCAGCAGCCGTTCGACCTCGATGGCATCACCGTGCGCATTTCCGCCAGTATCGGCCTGGCCTTCTACCGCGACGAAGACATTTCGCCCGCCGTACTGCTGCAGCGGGCCGACGTGCTGCTGTACAAGGCCAAGCAGGATGGCAGGAATACCTATCGCGCCGGCGCCTTGACGGCTTGATATAGCCACTGGCGCATGCCGTCATTCCTGCTATATTGGCGCCTGTCTCCCCTACCCTTGCCACACCATGCGCCTGCTGCACACTTCCGACTGGCATCTGGGCCAGACCCTGCACAATTTTGAAAGGGGCTACGAGCACCAGCGCTTCCTCGACTGGCTGCTCGACACGCTCGTCGCCGAACAGGCCGACGTGCTGCTGGTGGCGGGCGACGTGTTCGACAACGCCAACCCGTCGGCCGCCTCGCAAAAGCAGTTATATGTCTTCCTGCAGCAGGCGCGCGCGCGCCTGCCCGCGCTGCAACTGGTCGTCGTCGCCGGCAACCACGATTCGGCGGGGCGGCTGGAAGCGCCCGGCCCCCTGCTGGCCGCGCATGGCACGCACGTGATTGGCCATCTGCTGCGCGGCGAGGCAGGCAATATCGACCTGGAACGCCTGCTGCTGCCTTTGGCGGGCGCCGACGGGCAAGTGCAAGCCTGGTGCCTGGCCGTGCCCTTTTTGCGCCCCGGCGACGTGCCGAAACTGCCGGCCGGCGATACGCAGGATGCCTACCTGGGCGGCATCGCCCTGCTGTACCGGCAATTGACGGACCTGGCGCTGGCGCGCCGCCAGCCCGGCCAAGCCATCCTTGCCATGGGCCACTGCCACATGGTGGGCGGCGAAATGTCGAACGATTCCGAGCGCCGCATCGTCATCGGCGGCACGGAGATGCTGCCGTCGGGGATTTTTGACGCCGCCATCGCGTATGCGGCGCTGGGCCATTTGCACAAGGCGCAGGCCGTGGGCGGCCAGGAGCACATCCGCTACTGCGGCAGCCCGATTCCCCTGTCCTTCGCGGAGGTGAACTACCGCCACCAGGTGCTGTGCCTCGACATCGACGGCGAAGCGCTGCAGTCCGTGCGCGCCATCGAAGTGCCGCGCGCCGTACCCCTGCTGCGCGTGCCCGCCACGCCGGCGCCCATCAACGAGGTACTGGCGCAGCTGGCCGCCCTCGACGTGCCCGCCGCGCCAGCCGAAGCGCAGCCCTTCCTGGAAGTGCGCGTGCGCCTCGATGCGCCGGAACCGGGCCTGCGCACGCGCATCGAAACGGCGCTCGACGGCAAGCCCGTGCGCCTGGCGAAGATCGAAACGTCGAGCGCCGCGCGCAGCAGCGCGCCCGAGAACATGACGCTAGACCAATTGGGCCAGCTGCAGCCCGACGACATCTTCCGCCGCCTGTACCTGCAAAAATATGGCAAGGAAGCGCCACCCGAACAACTGTCGGCCCTGGCCGAACTGCTGCTGCCCGGCGCGTGAGCGCAACTGAAGAACCATGAAAATCCTGAAAATCAGCGGCAAGAACCTGGCCTCGCTGGCCGGCGAATTTGAAGTCGACTTCCAGCAGGAACCGCTGGCGTCATCCGGCCTGTTCGCCATCAGCGGTCCCACGGGCGCGGGCAAGAGCACCCTGCTCGACGCCCTGTGCCTGGCCCTGTACGACGCCACGCCGCGTTTGCTGAAAGTGCTGGGACGGGGCAGCGCCCTGCCCGACGTGGGCAAGGAAACCGTCAATGCCCAGGATACGCGCACCCTGCTGCGCCGCGGCACGCCGGACGGTTACGCGCAAGTGGACTTCGTCGGCAACGACGGCGCAAGCTACCGCGCGCGCTGGAGCGTGCGCCGCTCGCGCACCAAGGCGGAGGGGGCGCTGCAGGCGACCGCCATGAGCTTGCACCAGCTGCCCGCGCTGCAGCCCATCGGCGGCACCAAGACGGAAGTCAAGGAAGAAATCGAAAAGCGCATCGGCCTGTCGTTCGACCAGTTTACGCGCGCCGTGCTGCTGGCGCAGAACGAGTTTTCCACCTTCCTCAAGACGGAAGACAATGAACGGGGCGAGTTGCTGGAAACCCTGACCGGCAGCAGCATCTATACCGACATTTCCATGCGCGCCTTCGAGCGGGCGAAAAAGGAAAAGCAGGTCCTCGAACGCCTGGGCGAAAAGCTGGCCGACCAGCGGCCATTGTCGCCGGAAGAACGGGCCGAGACGGCAACCTTGGGCGAGGCGGCCGAAGCCACCCTGCACACCATCGACTTGCGCAAGGCCGTACTGGAACTGCAGCAGCGCTGGCACCAGGAGACGCACAAGCTGCAAAGCCAGATAACAGTGGCGCAGGAAGTACTCGATGGCGCGGATGCCGAACGGGCCGCCGCCGAAGAGCGCCGCGCAGCGCTGGCGCAGTGGGAATTGCTGCAGCCGGCGCGGCCCCTGATCGACGGCGTGGCGCGCCTGGCCGGCGAGATCGCCAGCACCGGCGCCGCGCTGGAAGCGTCGCGCCTGCAGGCCGCACAAGCCGTGGCCAGCGAGACGCAGCTGGCGCAGGCCGTGCAGCTGGCGGCGGCGGACTTGCTGGCCAGGGAAGCGGCGCTGCGCGATGCGGCACCCCTGCTCGACCAGGCCAAGGCGCTCGACGCAGGCATTGCGGCCCACTTGCCCGCGCACCGCCAGGCGCAAGATGGCGCCTTGGCCGCCGACCAGGCCAACGAGGCGGCGCGCGCCACCTTGCACGATCTGCAGCAGCGCCAGCAGGCCATGCAGGCGGAGCAGGAAACGGGCCGCCAGTGGCTGACATCGCACCAGCAGTGGCAGGCGCTGGCGCAATCGTGGCAGTTGTGGGATCAATTGTTTGCCCAGGCCGGGCAAGCGGCCGCGCAAGCCGATGCGGCCGAGGCCAGCATGGCAGCATCGGCGCGCCAGGTGCGCCTGGCCTTTGACGCCACCCAGGCGGCGCAAACGGCGCTGGACAGCGCCGCGGCCGCGCTGGCGCTGCGCGATGCCGAACGGCGCGAGGCGCTGGCGGCCATGCAAGCCATCGATGGCCAGGGGCTGCAGGAACAGCGCGGCCAGCTGGAGGCACACGCGCGCATGTTGAGCAGCGCGGAAAAAACCTGGAGCGAACTGGCGCGCCAGCAGCAGGCGTTGGCGCACTGGCAAGCGAAGGCAGCCCAACTGGCGCAGGCCGCGCAAACGGAAAGCACGGCACTGGCAGTGGAAGCGGCGCAAACGGCGCTGCTGGAAGCGCGCCTGGCGCAGGCGGAAAAATCGTTGAAAGGCGCGGAAGCGGCATGCGCGGCCAGCGTCGCGCAGCTGCGCGCCACCTTGCAGGACGAGCAGCCCTGCCCCGTCTGCGGCGCGCTGGAACACCCATATATCCACGCTGGCCACGCCGACGAGGCCTTGCAGGCGATGCTGGCCAGCTTGCAGGATGAGGTGCTGGCTTGCCGCACGCAGGCGCGCGGCAATCTGGAACGGCTGGCCACGCACAAGGCGGCACTGGCCGCCCATCTGCACGAAAAGGCGCAGACGGCGGAAGAACTATCTGCACTGCCGTCCATCATCGACAGCCTGAATGCACAGTGGCAGCCGCATGCCGACATCTTGCCGCTGCCGCAGGAAGACCAGCGCGCGGACTGGTTCGCGCAGCAACTGGTGGCCAATGCGGCAGGCTTGCAGGCGCTGGCGCAGCAGGAAGCGGCGCTGCGCCAGGCCAGTACACTGCGCGAGCAGGCGCAGGCGGCGCATGAACTGGCGTCCAGCGAGCACGCGCGCTGCACCAGCACCGTCGCCGAGGCGCAAGCGCGGCTGGCCCAGCTGCAGGCGCAGCAAGCGGGCAACGCCGACAAGGGCGAGACGGCGCGCGCCGCGCTCGATGCCTTGCTGGCGCAGCTCGATGCCGCGTTTGACGACGTGGAAGGAGCCGAAGGCTGGAAAGACAACTGGCGCGCCGGTCCGGCCGCCTTCCGCGCGGCGCGGGAATCGGAAAGCCGGCAATGGCTGAAACAGCAAACGGACCAGGACCAGCGCGGCCACGCGCTGGCGACCCTGGCCGCGCAACTGGAAGCGGCGCTGCTGGCCGCCGGCAAGGCGCAGCACACGGCGCAGGAAGCCCACGCCGCCTTTGCGGCCGCCGATAAACAGCGCACGGCACTGCAAACGCGGCGCAGCGCGCTATGGCAGGGCCAGAGCGTGGCCGAGGTCGAGCGCAGCCTGGCAGGCGCCATCGCCCAGGCCAAAGAACAGCTGGCGCAGCAGCAAACGGCGGCGCAGTCGGCCAGCCAGCAGCGCACGCGCCTCGATGAAGCGTGCGCGCAGATGGCACAGCGCCTGGCCGCCTTGCGGGAACAGCAACACGGCGCCACCGCCGCCCTGCACGACTGGCTGCAGCAGTTCCAGCAGCGTCACGCCGGCCACGCGCCCGCCACGCTCGACGCGCTGCGCGCGCGCCTGGCCATCGCGCCGGACGCCATGCGCGCCGAACGCGACGCCCTGCAAGTGATCGCCGACCGCCACACGGCTGCCGTTTCCGTGCTGGCCGAACGCCGGCAGCAACTGGCGATGCACGTGCAACAGCCGCCGGAGGCGCTGGAAATGGACGTGGCCGTGCTGCAGGCCGCGCTCGACGCGCTGCTGCAGGAACGCCAGGCGGCGAACCAGGAAGCGACGCGCTTGCGCCTGGCCATCGCGCAGGACGACGCACGGCGCCACAGCGCGCAAGCGATGCTGGCGCAGATCGAGGCGCAAGCCGTCATCGAGCGGCGCTGGGCCAGCCTGAATGAATTGATCGGCTCGGCCGACGGCAAGAAATTCCGCAACTACGCGCAGCAATTCACGCTGGAAGTGCTGCTCGGCTATGCCAACGCGCACCTGAACCACCTGGCGCGCCGCTATCAGCTGGAACGCATCGACAACCCGAACAATCCATCGCTGGGCCTGATGGTGCGCGACCAGGACATGGGCGGCGAGCTGCGCTCCGTGCATTCGCTGTCGGGCGGCGAATCGTTCCTCGTTTCGCTGGCCCTGGCGCTGGGCCTGGCCTCGCTGTCCTCGAACCGCGTGCGCGTGGAATCGCTGTTCATCGACGAAGGCTTCGGCAGCCTGGACACGGAAACCCTGCGCGTGGCCATGGATGCGCTCGACGGCTTGCAAGCGATGGGCCGCAAGGTGGGCGTCATCTCGCACGTACAGGAAATGACGGAGCGCATCGCCACCCGCATCCTTGTGCAGCCGGGATCCGGCGGTAAGAGCGTGGTGACGGTGCGCTAGGCCGCTAGCGGCTGGCCGGCTCCCGGCACAGCCTGAGCATATCCCAGCCCAGTTCGCGGCGGATCTGCTCGGGGTCGGGCGGCGGCCGGCGCTGTTCCAGCTCCGCTTTCAGCCACTTCCTGACCAGCTCCTTGGCGGGCTGTGCAGGCTTTTCCTTGTCATGCTTGTCCATGGTGCTACCTCTTCAATGGCGGTCAGACGACCTCCCATATACGCTCAACGTGATGGCGCGGATTCAGTTGACGTGTGCGTGGCGCAGATGCAACAACGTGTAACGATGGCTGGAGTGCGTTAAAATCGCCGCCTTCGCGCAGATGAACTCTACGCCCCGCAACAGTTCAAGGAACCCCATGAAAGCCGCCCGCAGCCTCACCTTCAAGTGCGTAAAATGTCACAAATCCATGCAGGTCTACCTGCAAAAAGTCTCCGCCTGCTCGCATATCCAGCCGTACCAGGGCATTTGCGCATGCGGCGAACTCAAGCGCCATGCCACGGGCCAGGCCGATGCCGTCAAGTCTTACCTGGAGTCGGCGGACGGTAGCTGGTCGCACCACCACTAATGGTTAAAGAATGGGCGTAGAACGCCGTTAATAACGGTACTTCGCTCATTGAGAAACCGCCATGTCCCAGCTTCCCGCCCTCGCCAGCCGTCAACCCGCCTCGAATACGCTGGCTGGCCAGCAGCCGTCCCGCACGGGCAGCGGCGCCACGGGGTTGGCAGGCTCGCCCCTGATGCAGCGCACGGCGCAAGACGTGGTGGCGCTGTCGAAAAATGGCCTGGACCTGTCGGCCAGGGGACTGTCGCAACGCACCGATGCGCTGGGCAACGCCACCGTCGACGTGGCGCAGGATTTTCTGAACAACATGACGCGCCAGCTATTTGGCGATGGCGCCACTGTCTCCTTCGATTCCGTCGACCTGCAAGCCGGCTCCAGCTTCAGCAGTGGCAGCGCCAGCGTCTCGGGCGCGGGCGGCAGCAGCCGCGCGGCCGCCTTCAGCCTCGATGAAAACGCCCATTTCATCGGCAAGGGCAAGATCACGACGGCCGATGGCCAGACCTTCGACTTCGAAGTGGAAGTGCAATATCAATCGAACATCAGCGCGGGCATGCTTGAGCAAACGCAGAATGCCGCCGAGGAAGCAGGCTCCGCCGATGACACAAACCTGCCTGAGAAAGAGTTGCCCGACACGCATTTCGCCGGCAATCTGCACGACCTGTTCAAGCTGCTGGGCCAGCAATTGCAAAGCAATCTCTATCAGGGCAGCGCCGATGACGCCAGCGCCAGCGCCAAGGATGGCGACCTGGCGGGCAGCTTGAGCTTGCGTTTGCTCAAGCTGGTGCAGCCGGATACAGCGGTCGACGCCGCCAAGGAAGAGCAGGCGCGCGCCCGTGCGCTGGCGCTGGCCTATGGCACCGACACCGCTAGCAGCACGGCCAGCAACGTATAATGGAAGACGGCCTGCGCAGGCGACCATGCCGCGCGCCCACCTTCTATCGATTGAATCCCATGTCCGACACTTCTTCACCTACCGTTCATCCGCAGATCCACTGGAGCGAAAACGGCGCCGAGCATTCGGCCCGCTGGCGCTCGGAAAGCGGCATGCCGCCGCCCAAGCGCGTCGTCATCGCCGATGACCGCACGACGGCCGACCAGGCTTACCGCCTGGCCTGCGAAGGCACGGCCATGCTGTGGCGCGGCGACTTCCAGAATGCGCGCCAGCTGCTGCAGGCGCTGGCGCGGCGCGCCGACCACAAGAACGACAAACCGAGCAAAAAGGCCAAGGCCGCCAAGCTGGCCAAGCCGGAACCGACGGCCACGGAAGCGTTTCACTTGCACCGCCAGGCCCAGTCGCAGCGCGCCCGCACCCTGGCCATGCTGCTGCTGCCTTTTGACGCCGACTACACGATTCCGCTGCGCCGCGCGCCGGACGTGAAACTGGCGTGCAATGAAGCATATGGCCGCGGCGAAGAGCCGTTCGTCGCCTCGCTGCGCGAGCTGCTGGGCCTGATCGGCGCGCACGAATGGCGCCGCACGGGCGTGGAACTGCCGGCCCTGGGCCAGCGCATCCACCCGCACTACGGCGTGTTCGCGCCCATCCGCGGCGAATACGTGGGCCTGGTGATGGAAGCGCCGCTGCCCGCGCGCGCCAAGCTGGCCTTCGACATCGGCACCGGCACGGGCGTGCTGGCCGCCGTGCTGGCGCAACGCGGCGTGCAACGCATCGTCGCGACCGACCAGGACCCGCGCGCCCTGTCCTGCGCGCGCGAAAACCTGGCCCGCCTCGATGTGATCGACAAGGTCGAGGTGGTGCAGGCCGACCTGTTCCCCGCCGGCCGCGCCCCGCTCGTCGTGTGCAATCCGCCATGGCTGCCGGCCCGCCCAAGCTCGCCGATCGAATACGCCGTCTACGATCCGGACAGCCGCATGCTGCGCGGCTTCCTCGCCGGCCTGGCCGACCACCTGGAGCCGGGCGGCGAAGGCTGGCTGATTTTGTCGGACCTGGCCGAGCACCTGGGACTGCGCCCGCGCGCGCAATTACTGGAATGGATCACGCAAGCGGGCTTGAAGGTCATCGACCGCCTGGACGTGAAACCCACGCACCCGCGCGCGCAGGATGCGACGGACAGCCTGCATGCGGCCCGCTCGCAGGAAATCACCTCGCTGTGGCGCCTGGCGGCGGCGTAATCCAGTCAGCCATTGCGCATTGCAGCAAACCCCGCTATAATTCGCCTGCGGGGTGGAGCAGTCTGGCAGCTCGTCGGGCTCATAACCCGAAGGTCACAGGTTCAAATCCTGTCCCCGCAACCAACATATAAAAGCCGCTGATTCCTGCAAGGGGATCGGCGGCTTTTTCCATTGCGGCGCAGCATGTCCATGCCCCTCCTGCACACCAAATGCCCCCGCTTGCAATGCGCTCTTTCGCAATGCAACAAACTGGTATATAATTCGCCTGCGGGGTGGAGCAGTCTGGCAGCTCGTCGGGCTCATAACCCGAAGGTCACAGGTTCAAATCCTGTCCCCGCAACCAATACATAAAAACCGCTGACTCCTGCAAGGGATTCAGCGGTTTTTTCATTTCAGGCCGGGCCAGTACTTTTATGCGGCGACGCTGGCCCTGATCTGCCTGGCCGCCGCATGCAGGCTGGCCGCCACCCGTTCCAGCTTGTCGGCGCCCGCCGTTTCGGCCAGCGCGGCAAAGGCGCTGATATGGAACGTGGCCACCATCGCCGGCGACACTTCCAGCTCCAGCGCCGTCTTGCTCAATTCCGTCGACGCTTCAAGATAGGGCTCGCTGCCCGCCTCGAACGCCTGTTTGGTTTCCAGCAACTCCTGGCCGCCCTCGGCCTTGGCAAGGCAAGCGTCGACCTTTTGCTGGAAGGCCGGCAAGGTGTCGCGCACGGGGCCGGGTTCAGGCGCCGCTTCGGGTTCCGCTGGCGCAGGCGCGGCTGCGGCCGGCTTGTCCGCCGTCGGCATGTCGCGCATAGTCAGCCAGCGCTCGACGGCGAGAAAATCGGCAAACGGCTCGGCCACCTTGGGATTCATCAGCCAGACTTCGCCCGTGCGCCAGTCGATCCGGGCGCCGCGCTCGTTTCGCGCCAACAGGATATCCTTGCCGCCATCGGGATTCGACACCCGGCCGATGTCGAGCCAGTTCATCAGTTCCGCCTGGCGCGACATCGCGTTGACCCGGTGAAAAAAGGCCAACCATAAGAATCTGGCGACCAGGAGAACCAGGGCACCGCCAACCATCCACATCATTTTTCGCTCCGCACCACATCGACAAGCCGCATTTTCTCACATGAAAGCTTGCGCCAAGGAAACTTTTACATCTGCCGTGCGCAGGCGCAAATCCGGCACTGCACACGAGCCGGGCATGCAGTCGCATTTCAGCAACGCCGCGTTTTCCTGATTGCCTGGCGCGCGCCGCTGCGCTATTATGAGAACAATTCTCATTTAGATTAAGCCGCATTCCACCCGCCATGTTGTCCGCCCCTTCCCCGTCGTCCGATTTCCAGGCCCTGTATGCCGAGCACCATTCCTGGCTGCTGCACTGGCTGAAGCGCCGCCTGCACGATGCGGGGCTGGCCGGCGACCTGGCGCAAGATACCTTCATCAAGATTTTCGTCGCGCGCAGCAGCGCCGGGATCGCGCAGCCGCGCCCCTTCCTGGCCACCATCGCCAAGCGCCTGCTGGCCAACCACTGCCGGCGCGAAGCGCTCGAACGGGCCTACCTCGACGCCCTGCTGCATCAGCCGCAAGCGTGCACGCCGTCGCCGGAAGCGATGTCCCTCCTGCTCGAATCGCTGCAGCTGGTCGACCGCGCGCTGGAGCAGTTGTCCGCCAAGGCCAGGGCCGCTTTCCTGCTGGCCCACCTGGACGGCATGACCTATGCCGAGATCGCCGCCGAACTGGGCACCACCACGCATTCCGTCAAAAAATACCTGAGCAAGGCCAATCTGCTGTGCTTTTTTGCCGTGCCCGATTTTGCCGCATCCTGACATGCGCGGCGCCACCGTCTACGCACAGGGCCAGCCCATCGACCTGGCCATCGCCATGCAGGCGGCCGAATGGCTGGCCACCCTGATGAGCGGCGCAACGACGCCGGCGGAAAAAGCGGCCTGGCACGAGTGGCGCCAGGCGCACCCCGACCATGAGCGGGCGTGGAAACACATCGAAAGCGCCAGCGGCGGCTTGCGCGAACTCGATGCGCAGGCCAGCCGCACGGCGTTGACACAGCGCTCCCGTCCTGCCTCGACCATCTCGCGCCGCCGCAGCCTGCAGTTGCTGGCGTGGACAGCCACCATCGGCCTCACGGGCTGGTTCGGCGCGCGTTCGGACTATGCGCCCGTCCTTGCCCGCGCCGCGCTGGCCGACCTGTCCACGGGCGTGGGCGAACGCCGCGAGCTGCCCCTGCCCGACGGCAGCCGTCTGCACCTGAACAGCGGCAGCGCCGTCAACATCCGCTACACGGGCACGCGGCGCCTGCTGCAACTGGTGCAGGGCGAAGTCTTCATCGCCACGGCCCACGAAACGGGCCGCCCTTACCGCCCCTTCCTCGTCGAAACGGCGCAAGGCCAGGCGCAGGCGCTGGGCACGCGCTACTCGGTGCGCCAGACCGAAGGCAGCACGCTGGTCGCCGTCGAGGAAGGCGCCGTCCGGCTGATGCCGCGCCATGGCGACGCCAGTCCGCTGATCCGCGCGGGCCAGGGCGGCGGCATGACGGCGCACGATGCCCTGCCCGCGCACGCCGTCTCGCCCGACATCTGGGCCTGGCGCCAGGGTTTGCTGCTGGCCGACGCCATGCCGCTGCGCGACTTCCTGCATGAACTGAGCCGCTACCGCCACGGCTTGCTGGGCTGCGACGACGCCGTCGCCGGCCTGCGCATCTCCGGCGTCTTCCCGCTGGCCGACCTGGACGCCGTGCTGCTGTCGCTGCCCGATTCCCTGCCGGTGGACGTGCGCCTGCGCACGCGCTACTGGGTGCAGGTCGAGGCGCGCCAGCCGCGCTGAAAATATATTTTGACGCCGGCGCAAAAAAAAGTACCCGCTTTCGTTTCTCGCGTGACCTGTGTAGGCAACGTTCTTTTTGACGACTACACCACAAGGTAACCATGTCTCTTGCCATTCATTCCAAGCCGCGCATCAAGCGCATGGCGCATGCCATTCAACTCGTCTTCATCGGTTCGGCCCTGCTGCTGAACGCCCAGGCGCCAGCCCTGGCGCAGGAAAGCGCCACAGCGCCAGCCACCAGTCAGGATTTCCAGGTGCCGGCCGGCGACCTGGCAGCGGCGCTGCGCCAGGTCGCCAGCCAGTCGCGGGTCATTCTCAGCTTCACGCCGGAACAGACGCGCGGCAAGACGTCGGCCGGCTTGAGCGGCCGCCACGACGTGCTGGCCGCCCTGAACGGCGTGCTGCGCGGCACGGGCCTGAAGGCCGAGCGCAGCGCCAATGGCAGCTTTGTCCTGCGTCCGGCCGATGCGGCGGCCGGTGGCGAAGCGCTGTCGATGATGCCGGAAGTGTCGGTCAAGGCGCAGCAGGATGCGACGGAAGGCTCGGGCGCGTATGTCTCCACCCTGCCGATCGCCACGGCCACGCCGCTGGGCCTGTCCGTGAAGGAAACGCCGCAATCGGTCAGCGTCATCACGCAGCAGCGCATGCAGGATCAGGGCTTGAGCACGATTGCGCAAGTGATGGCGCAAACGCCGGGCATCACCCTGTATTCGCTGGGCAGCGAACGCACGGGCTTTACTTCGCGCGGCTATTCGATCAGCAATTACCAGCTCGACGGCGTCAGCACGCACTCGGAAACCATGGGCCTCAATGCGATACCGTCGCAAAGCCTGGCCGACATGGCGCTATACGACCGCATCGAAGTGCTGCGCGGCGCCTCGGGCCTGATGACGGGTGCGGGCGATGCCTCGGGCGCCATCAACATGGTGCGCAAGAAGCCGACGGCGCAGTTCCAGGCGTCCGTCGAAGGCGAGCTGGGTTCCCACGATGAGCGGCGCGCCATGGCCGACATCGCGGGTCCGCTGAACGAGGCAGGCACCGTGCGCGGCCGCCTGGTGACGGTGTACGAGGAAGGCGACAGCATCGTCGACGGCTACAACCGCGACAAGAAAGTGGTCTACGGCGTGGTCGAGGCGGATCTGTCCGCCGACACGAAGCTGACGGCTGGCGTCACGCACCAGCGCAAGCGCACGAATGGATCGTTGTCCTACCTGGGCTTCCCCCTGTTCTACAGCAATGGCGCCATGACGGACCTGCCCCGCTCGTTCAGCCCGGCGGCCAAATCGAACCGCTTCGACACCAATTCGACCGACCTCTTCGCCACTGTGGAACACGCGCTGGCAAACGACTGGAAGCTGAAAATATCGGCCAACCGCGTGCAGTCGTCGCAGGAAGAGCGCGCCGTCTACCTGAGCGTCAGTGGCGGCTTGCCCGACCAGGCCACGGGCGATGGCCTGCGCTTGAACGCCGACTACCGCGACTACCAGCTCCAGATCAACAGCGTGGATGTCAATGTGCGCGGACCGTTCAGCGCATTCGGCCGCCAGCACGAACTGGTGCTGGGCATGGATTACAGCGAATTTCAAAGCACGACGGATGCCCGTTTCGACAAAAGCATCGAGCGCACGCCCGCCAACCTGTACCGCTGGAATCGCACGGCGACGCCCGTGTTTGGCGGCACCTATGGCACCAACGACAGCACGCGCCGCCAGGCCAGCGTGTATGCCGCCACGCGCCTCCATCTCTCCGAGCGCCTGAAATTGATCGCCGGGGCAAAAGTGCTGCGCTACGACGAAAATTACATCTCGAACACGCCTGCCGAGTCCTATTACAACGCGGCGCCAGCCTCGGAAAGCCGCGTCGTCACGCCGTATGGCGGCCTGGTGTTCGACATCGACGGCACGCACAGCGCCTACGCCAGCTACTCCACCATCCATCAGCCGCAAGCATCGCAGGACCGCTATGGCCAGCTGCTGGCGCCGCGCGAAGGCAAGACCCTGGAAGCGGGCGTCAAGAGCGGCTGGCTCGATGGGCGCCTGAACACGGCCGCCGCGCTGTACCAGATCCGCCAGAACAACCTGGCCGAGTCGGATCCAGGTTACTACGTGCCTGGCACCCAAAATTTCGCCAGCCGCGCCATCAAGGGCGCCAAAACCCAGGGCGTGGACCTGGAAGCGACGGGCGCCCTGACGCCGGACTGGAACATCTCGGCCTCGTGGTCGTACAGCCAGACGGAAAACAATGAAGGCAAGGCCATCCTGGGCACCTTCCCGCGCCACCTGGTGAAACTGTGGACCACTTACCGCCTGCCCGGCGAGCTGCATCGCCTGACGGTGGGCGGCGGCATGAACTGGCAGAGCCGCGTGTATTCCGACATCGACGCATGGCAGATCAAGAGTACCCTGCACTGGGAACAGAAGGCCTACTCGGTGGCCAGCCTGATGGCGCGCTACGACGTCAACGACAAGCTGTCGGCCACCGTCAACGTGTCCAACCTGTTCGACAAGCAGTACACGGCCTCGATCTCGGACTGGTGGTACTCGGGCATGTATGGCCCGGCGCGCAAGGTGGCATTAAGCGTGCGCTATCAATTCTAGGCCGGGCTGAATATTTCACATTGGCGCAGGGCCGGTGATACAATTTTCCCGCTTCACGGGCGTTGCCGGCCATTCCCGTCAACGCCCGTGCCCATAGAGACACCCAAGGAGAATGTGTGAAGGACCTCGCCCCCGCCCTGCCAGCCGATCCGGCCGACCAACCCGCCAATCCCTCGCGCCGGCGCATTTTCCAGGCCGCTTCCGCAGTCGGCCTGGCCGCCAGCCTGCCAGCGCTGGCCGACGCCGCGCCAGCAAAAAAGACCATCGCCAAGGGTTCGCTCGACGCGAAACTCAAGGCGCACGTCAAGAACGTGGTCGTGATCTACCTGGAAAACCGCAGCTTCAACAACCTGTTCGCCAACTTCCCCGGCACCAGCGCGCCCCTGTCCGCCGTCACGGCCGAACAGGCGCAGCAGCTGGACCGCGACGGCAAGCCGCTGGCCACCCTGCCGAAGATCTGGGGCGGCCTCGTGCCGAACCAGCAAAATATCGGCGGCATCGATTATCTGATCAAGGAAGAGCAGATTTCCGGCCTGCCGAACGCGCCCTACAAATTGAGCGACGCAGCCGGCAAGCCCCTGCCCGAGAGCATCATCACGCGCGACCTCGTGCACCGCTTCTATAACAACCAGATGCAGATCAACGGCGGCAAGAACGACGGCTTTGCCGCGTGGGCCGACAGCGGCGGCCTGGTGATGGGCCACTACGGCGAAACGTCGAAAAACCTGAACCTGTGGCAGATCGCCGAGCAGTACACCCTGTGCGACAACTTCTTCATGGCGGCCTTCGGCGGCTCCTACATGAACCACCAGTTCCTGGTGACGGGCCGCGCCAACGAATACTTCAATGCTTCCGAGACGGCAGCGAAGAAAAAGATCGCCGTGCTGTCCGACGGCCCGCAAGGCGTGCGCCTGGCCATTTCGCCCGACTGCCCCGCCTCCGCGCTGGACGGCAAGCCGAAATACGTCAATGATGGCGCCCTCACGCCGGACGGCTACGCCGTCAACACCATGGCGCCGCCATATCAACCGAGCTATATCCGCCCCGCCTTCGACGGCGACCCGCTGCATGCCGACCCGGCGGACGCGAATACCCTGCCGCCGCAAACCTATGACACCATCGGCGACCTGCTGTCGCGCAAGGGCGTCAGCTGGGCGTGGTATGGCGGCGGCTGGCAAGCGGCGCTCGACCACAAGGGCGGCGGCAGCAAACCGAACTTCCAGTTCCACCACCAGCCGCTGAACTACTTCAAGCAGTTCGCCCCAGGCACGGCCGCGCGCGCCGAACACCTGCGCGACGGCGGCACGGGCGACAGCCCCATCTCGAACAAATTCCTCGCCGCCGCCGTGGCGGGCAAGCTGCCGGCCGTGACCTTCTACAAGCCGCAGGGCAATCTGAACCTGCACGCCGGGTACTCGGATATCGAGTCGGGCGACCAGCACGTGGCCAACGTCATCCAGCATCTGAAGGAATCGCCGCAGTGGAAAGACATGATCGTGGTGATCACGTTCGATGAAAACGGCGGCTGGTGGGATCACGTGGCGCCGCCAAAAGGCGACCGCTGGGGTCCGGGCACGCGCATTCCCGCCATCGTCATCTCGCCGTACGCGAAGAAAGGCGCCGTCGACCACAGTTTTTATGACACGACGTCGATCCTGCGCCTGATCACGCGTCTGCACGACCTGCCGCTGCTCGAAGGCCTGAAAGTGCGCAATGACGCCTTTGCGTCACGCGGCGCGCTGCCGCCGGGCGACCTGACGGGCGCCCTCAGCTTCCGCTAAGCCACCCACAATGCGGCACGCCTGTGATACACTGCGTGCCGCACTTAAATCCGCAGGACAAGTTTTCCTGCAGGTTGTCCCAACAATGAGCCCGACTCCAGTAGCCGGGCTTTTGTTTTGTGGATGAAGTTAAAGCGTATAGACATAGGCGGGCAGCACCTTGCCCGCCCCCTGGTTTTCGCAGGCCAGGGACAGAGGTTAGCAAATGAGAGATAAAAAAGACAACGCCACCATCGACTTGCCCGGCTTCGGCCCGCCGCCAGCGCACGAGGCCCAAGAGCCGGCGCCGGAGCCGCAGCGCCGCACGCGCGCGCGCAAGGTGGCTTTGAAGCAGGTGCAGCTCGAATTGCTGGAGCCGACCGACGCCACGGGCTTGCCCGTCTGGACGCGCGACGCCGGACTCGATCTCACCGGTTTGCCCATCTGGGCTCCCGATACCTGATTTCCCAACGCGGGCGGCCGTTTGCCGCCGGCTTCATCACCATCCGCACAAGGGCGTAGAACGCCTGTAGACTGTGCCCATCCACCCGCTTTTTACCGGCTCCGCCCTTATGAACACCACCACTGCCACTACCACTTCTTTTTCCAGCCTGCCGCTGACGCCCGCCTTTTTGGCCAATCTGGACTCGCTCGGCTACCACGAGATGACCACCATCCAGGCGCAAAGCCTGCCGGCGGTGCTCGATGGCCGCGACCTGATCGCCCAGGCGAAAACGGGCAGCGGCAAGACCGCCGCCTTCGGCATCGGCATTCTGCACAAGCTCAATCCGACCTGGTTTGCCGTGCAGGGACTGGTGCTGTGCCCCACGCGCGAACTGGCCGACCAGGTGGCCAATGAGCTGCGCCGCCTGGCCCGCGCGGCCGGCAACATCAAGATCCTGACCCTGACGGGCGGCGCGCCGATGCGCCCGCAAATCGCCTCCCTGGAACACGGCGCCCACATCGTCGTCGGCACGCCGGGCCGTTTGCGCGACCACCTGGGCCGCGGCACCATCAACCTCAATCACGTGCAAACCCTGGTGCTCGATGAAGCGGACCGCATGACGGACATGGGCTTTTACGAGGAAATCGCCGGCATCGTCAGCGCCTGCCCGGCACGCCGCCAGACCTTGCTGTTCTCGGCCACGTATCCGGAAGACATCCGCCGCGCCACGGCGTCGTTCCTCGTCAATCCGCTGGAAGTGACGGTCGAGGCGCAGCACGACAACGACAAGATCGAACAGCGCTTCTATGAAATCGGCTTCGACGAGCGCAATGGCGCCGTCGGCAAGCTGTTGAAACACTTCAAGCCGGAATCGACCCTGGCCTTCTGTAACACCAAGGTGCATTGCCGCGAACTGGCCGAAGAACTGCGCCAGCAAGGCTTTTCCGCACTGGCCCTGTACGGCGAACTGGAACAGCGCGAGCGCGATGAAATCCTCGTGCTGTTCGCCAACCGCAGCTGCTCCGTGCTGGTGGCCACCGACGTCGCCGCGCGCGGCCTCGATATTTCCGACCTGGGCGCCGTGATCAACGTCGACGTGTCGAAGGACACGGAAGTGCACATCCACCGCATCGGCCGCACGGGCCGCGGTAGCAAGAAGGGCCTGGCCCTGTCGCTGTGCGCGCCAAACGAGAAAAAATGGGTCAAGCTGATCGAGCAATACCAGAACAGCGCCGCCGAATGGCACGACCTGAAGGAACTGGCGGAAGATGACGGAATGGAGGCGCTGCCGGCGCCGATGGTCACCCTGTGCATCATGGGCGGCAAGAAGGACAAGCTGCGTCCGGGCGACTTGCTGGGCGCGCTGACGGGCGACGCGGGCCTCACCAAGGAGCAAGTGGGCAAGATCAACGTGTTCGAGTTCATGACCTACGTGGCGCTGGACCGCAAGGTGGCCGAGGCGGCATTCAAGCGCCTGAACGCGGGCAACACCTTGGGCCGCGACTTCGGCAACATCAAGGGCCGCAGCTTCAAGATGCGCTTTATCGAGGCGTAAGTGCCTGCAAGGCATGCAGGGCCGCCATGGCCCTGCATCCCGGATAGTCTTCCCACACGGGATACTGCCGGCGGTAGTAGCAGTTCCAGTAGCTGATGACGCGCCGCTCCAGGGTGGTCACATACGCGGGGTTCTCCCGCAGGTAGCGCGCCAGCGCCTGCGCATTCCAGGCCGGCAGCAGCGCGCCAATTGCCTCGACGATCTCCAGCACGTATTCGCCGCACAGGTGCACGACGAACGGCACCGTCCACGCCCGCTCCTGCAGCAAGAGCTGCCTTACACACGCTTCGCGCACATGGCCGTCATGGTGGCGCGTGCCCAGGCACAGGGCGAGCACGCCCGCGTCGCCGGGCAGCTGCGTGCAGGCCAGCAGCAGCTTGCGGTCGTAATACGTGCGCGTCGGGATCAGCAAGACCTGTCCATCCTGGCAAACGGCAAATGGCGGGTGTGCGTGGCTGCTCCCCAGCGCGGGCAGCAGCTGCGCCACCGTGCCGGCCAATGCGGCCGGAAAGGCATCCGCTTCAGCCATCGCTGGCTTCCTTGCAAACCTTGCGCACGCCCAGCGCGGGTTTATCCGCCTTTTCAAAGATCACATTCGAATACCATGCGGCAGGATCGCCTTCGGTGGGCTTGCCCAGCGAGATATAAAAGCCGCCGTGGGTGAACAGGGCCGTGGTTTCCTTGCCGGGCTTGGCCGCCTGCAGGAAGATCGGCCAGGCAGCCCTGTCGACTGGCGTAAACCGCGCGGACAGCAGCGCCAGCAGGCGCGCATGCGTGGCCGGCGCATACGGGAACAGATACAGGTACTCGACCAGTTCACCGCCGTCCGCCAGGCGCGTGACGGCCGATGTCGCCGCATCCACTTCACTGCCAAAACGACAGAGCACCCCGCCGCTGTAGGCGAAATCGATGACGGTCGCCGGCGCGCACGCCTGCCGCTCGCGGTCGATGCCGACGGGCGGCAGCGCGCGCACTTGCGCCAGCAGCGCCTCGCTGGAAGTGGCCAGCGCGGGAAAGCCAGGACATTCGCTGGCCGCATGCGCGGCAGAAAAGGCAAGGCAACAACTCAATAGCAGCAAACGGCGCTTCACGGCATCTCCAGTGTCATCAGGCGGCCATTATGCCGGACATCTTCACAAAGGCCGCGCCTGTTGCCCCTGCGGCGTATCGTCGATGTCATAGCCGGCCGCGCGCGCCAGTGCACGCAAACGGTCCGCCTCGGCCCACTGGCGCTGCGCGCGGGCGATGGCCCGTTCCGCCATCCATGCCTGCACCGGCTGCGGCACTGCCACCTGCGCTGGCTGCCAGGCCAGCAGATCGAGTCCCAGGGCCGCATCGAAACGGGCCATGGTGGCCTTTTTGACGGCATCCGGCAGCTCGCTTTTCAACAGTTCCCAGGCCATGGCCAGGGCGCGTGGAAAGTTCAGGTCATCGTTGATCTGCGCCGCGAAGCGCGCCAGCCATGCAAGATCAGGAGCGGCCTCACTATCCGCCTGGCCCAGCCCATGTACGCTGACCCGCAGGCGCGCCAGGCCGCTGCTGGCGGCGCGCAGGGCTTCGTCCGTGAAATTGAGGCTGCTGCGGTAGTGGGCGCCCAGGCACAGGTAGCGGTAGGCCAGCGGATCGACGCCCTGCTCCACCAGGCTTTGCAAACGCAAAAATTCGCCCGACGATTTCGACATCTTCGCGTCCTGTGTTTTCAGGAAGGCGCCGTGCAGCCAGAAGTTGGCCAGGCGCGTGCCGTGGCGCGCTTCCGTTTGCGCGATCTCGTTGCTGTGGTGGACGGCCACATGGTCTTCGCCGCCGCAATGGATGTCGAAATACGCGCCCAGGTGCTTTTCCGCCATGGCCGAGCACTCGATATGCCAGCCCGGAAAACCCAGGCCCCACGGACTGTCCCACTCCATTTGCCGCTGTCCCGGCACGCCGCTGAACTTCCACAGCGCGAAGTCGCAGATGTCGCGTTTTTCTCCCAGGTCGACCCTTTTCCCCGCCTGCAGGCCGTCGCGGTTCAGGCGTGCCAGTTTTCCATAACTGTCCTGGCGCGTCGTGTCGAAATAAATGCCGTCGTCCGTGCGGTAAGTGTAGCCCTTCGCTTCCAGGTCGAGGATGAAGGCAATCTGCTCGGCGATGTGGTCGGTGGCGCGGCACCAGACGGTGGGCGGCAGGATATTCAGCGCGTGCAGGTCATCCTCAAACGCGCGCGTGAATTCAGCGGCGATATCCCAGGCCGACTTGCCGCTGCGGGCGCTGCGCGCCTCGATCTTGTCGTCGCCGCTGTCCGCATCCGACGTCAGATGGCCCACGTCCGTGATGTTCATCACGTGGCGCACTTGCAAGCCGTTGAATTCGAGCGCGCGGCGCAAGCCGTCGACGAACAGATAGGTGCGCAGGTTGCCGATGTGCGCGTAATCGTAGACCGTGGGGCCGCAGGCGTACAGGCCCGCCTGGCCCGGGGCGATGGTCTCGAAGGGCCGCAGGCTGCGGCTATACGTGTCGTACAAATGAAGTGTCATGCGGGACTTTCATGTGCGTTGCGGAAAAAGAAAATGGCCACAGGTTTTTCAACACTGTGGCCATCGGAATGAGGAGTAAAAATTTAACGGCGCCGGGCCGCATCCTCGCGAAGCCAGGTACACGGACACAGCGCAGCGGCGGCGCGATATGCAGGGACTGGATGGAGGATGGAAGAGATCATGGAGACAATATCGCATGCGCGCGGGCGGGCCGTCAAGCCCTCCCGCGGCGCTAGCCTACTTTTTCGCCTGCTCGATATGCGGCAGCAGTACCGTCAACATGCCCAGCAGCGGCAGGTAGGAGCAGATTTTGTACACATAGGCGATGCCTGCCACGTCGGCCAGGTGGCCCATGGCGGCGGCCGCGATGCCGGACACGCCGAACATCAGGCCAAAGAAAATCCCCGCGATCATGCCCACCTTGCCCGGCACCAGTTCCTGCGCGAAGACGACGATGGCGGAAAAGGCGGACGAAATCACGAAGCCGATGATCACCGTCAGCACGGCCGTCCAGAACAGGTCGACGTAGGGCAGCAGCAGGGTAAACGGCGCCGCACCCAGGATGGAAATCCAGATCACGCGCTTGCGGCCGATGCGGTCGCCGATGGGGCCGCCCATGAAGGTGCCGGCCGCCACGGCGGCGAGGAACAGGAACAAATACAGCTGGGCATCGCTGAGCGACAAGTGGAATTTGTCGATCAGGTAAAACGTGTAATAGCTCGACAGGCTGGCCATGTAGATGTACTTCGAAAACACCAGTAGGGCCAGCACGCCCAGCGCGCCAATCACCTTGTTGCGCGACAAGTTCGGTCCAAGGCCGCCCGTCTTCGGCTTGAAGCTGGCCAGGTGGCCGCTGTACCAGTGGCTGACCTTGTACAGCACGCCGATGGCCAGCGCGGCCAGCAAACTGAACCAGGCGACATTGCCGTGGCCACGATTGACGATGACGGCGGCCGCCAGCAGCGGCCCCAGCGCGGAACCGATGTTGCCGCCCACCTGGAACAGCGACTGGGCAAAGCCGTAGCGTCCGCCCGAGGCCATGCGCGCCACGCGCGACGCTTCCGGGTGGAAGGTCGACGAGCCGACGCCGATCAGGCCAGCGGCGATCAGCAGAGTCGGGAAGGTCGAGACGACGGACAGCATCAGCACGCCGGCCAGGGTAAAGCACATGCCGACGGGCAGCAGGAATGGCAGCGGACGGCGGTCCGTGTACAAGCCGATCCAGGGCTGCAGCAGCGAGGCCGTGCACTGGAACGTCAGGGTAATGAGGCCGACCTGGGTAAAACTGAGTGAAAACTCGGCTTTCAGCATCGGATAAATCGACGGCAATAATGCCTGGATCAAGTCATTGAGCAAATGCACGAAGGCGACGGCGCCCAGGATGTGCATGGCCAGACCGGATTGTTGTTGGGAACTATGAAGCGAAGGAGCCGCCGGCACGGACTTGGCCAATGCTGGGGCAGTTGTGGTTGTGTGCATGTGTCATCCGCAATAATCGGGCACGGCGGGCGGCCCGGCAAAGAAGCCAGTATAGTATGGTCACTGAACTGATAACTTCCAATAATCGTCGCCCAAGTGACAACTAGGTGACAAGCCAACGACCAGCATGTACACCCAACCACTCGTCCAGACCCATCCCGACGGCGTGCCGTTCAGCCGCAGCACCAGCTCGCACGATTACCAGCACGTGCCGCGCCCCGTGACGGCCATGTCCAGGCAATATGCGGCCGGCGACTACACGGCGCCGCACAGCCACGTGCGGGCGCAGCTGCTGTATGCGACGGAAGGCGTGATGCGCGTGTCCACCGAACACGGCGTGTGGATCTTGCCGCCGCGGCGCGCCCTGCTGATCCCCGTGGGCGTCGTGCATGAAGTCCACATCTTGAGCGAACTGAGCATGCGCACCGTGTACATCGATGCGCAAGTGGCGGCCCCGTATGGCGACGATTGCAAGGTGCTGGAAGTGAGCCGGCTGTTGCGCGAGCTGATCCTGGCCTTGCTGGCCGAACCGGTCGAATATGCGCTGGCGGGGCGCGGCGACTGGCTGGCGCACCTGATCCTGTCGGAACTGGCAGCGGCCGATACCGTACCCCTCGCCATCCCCTGGCCGCGCGACCGGCGCCTGGTGGCCGTCTGCTCGGCCATCATGAGCGCGCCCGGCAGCCGGCGCAGCATCGAAGAGTGGGCGCAGGATGCGGGCGCCAGCGCGCGCACCCTGATCCGTTTATTCCCCAAGGAGACGGGCTTGCACTACCGCCAATGGCTGCAGCAAGTCCACCTGGCCGAGGCCTTCTGCCGCCTGGACCGGGGCGAAGGCGTGGCGGCCATCGCCTATGCGCTGGGCTACGCCAGCCCCAGCGCCTTCAGCGCCATGTTCCGCCGCATCCTGGGCCGCACGCCGCAACACTACCTGAGCGAGTGGCGCGCCGCCGACTAAACGAAAAAAGCAGCCCGCAGGCTGCTTTCGTCAAGTGGTTTGCCGGCAATTGTCAATTGTCGGCTTACGCCCTGCGGGCTAAGCCGACCTACGACGATGTCGGCGTACCGGGCAAGGCGCCGATGATGGGCGCCGCGTAGGTCGGCTTAGCGTGGCATGGCCACGCGTAAGCCGACAAGCTGCGTTGCCGGCATTGTCGGCTTACGCCCTGCGGTCTAAACCGGCCTACTCTTTTTCGCCAGCGATCAAGCGGTAGGCCAGCGCGCCCAGCAAGGCGCCGATGATCGGTGCCAGCCAGAACAGCCACAGCTGGCTGGTGGCCCAGTCGCCCACGTACAGGGCCACGCCCGTGCTGCGGGCCGGGTTGACGGAGGTATTGGTGACGGGAATGCTGATCAGGTGGATCAGCGTCAGCGCCAGGCCGATCGGCAGCGGGGCGAAGCCGGCCGGCGCGCGCTTGTCGGTGGCGCCCAGGATGACGATCAGGAAGAACATCGTCAGCACGATTTCAATGACCAGGGCCGACAGCATCGAATAGCCGCCCGGCGAATGGGCGCCGAAGCCGTTCGAGGCAAAGCCCTTGCTGACATCGAAGCCGGCCTGGCCGCTGGCGATCACGTACAGCACGCCGCCGGCCACGATGGCGCCCAGCACTTGCGCGATGATGTACGGCAAAAGTTTATTGGCGGGGAAACGGCCGCCGGCCCACAGGCCGATCGAGACGGCGGGATTCAGGTGACAGCCCGAGATGTGGCCGATGGCGTAAGCCATGGTCAGCACCGTCAGGCCAAACGCCAGCGCCACGCCGACAAAGCCGATGCCGAGGCCCGGAAAGGCGGCGGCCAGCACGGCGCTGCCGCAACCGCCCAGGACCAGCCAGAACGTGCCGAGAAATTCGGCGCCATATTGTTTCATGATGTATTCCTTTAAATAGTCGAGAAAACGTACCAGGGGACGACCAGACAGACCGCTCATTGAGCTCGCCCTCACCGCATGGCGATGGCAAGGCAAAACACCAGCAAAGTACGGCTACGCAATCGCAGCACAGCGCGCATAATGACATGTTGTCATTATCAAGGCAACATTAATCTCATGCAACAATATTAATGGTTATCCTGGAATCAACTATTAATTTAATAACCATTATGGCGCGGGGCGGCGCATGTATTTGTGCGGCGCCTCCAGTGGCGCAAAACCAAAGCCCGCATACAGGCCATGCGCATCATCGGTCCCCAGCATCCAGGCGACCTGGCGCAAGCGCTCGTCGCCGAGCACGGCGGCCACCATCTGCTTGCCATAGCCCCGCCCCTGGTATGGCGGCAGCACGAACACGTCGCGCAGGTAGGCAAAATCCGTGTAGTCGGTGATGACCCTGGCGAACGCCACTTGCTGGCCGTCCACGTAGCCGCCGAAGCACAGGGCGTTGGCGATCCCCTTGCACACGGTTTCAATCGCCACGCCGCGCTTCCAGTACGACTGCTCGCTCAGGTAGCGGTGGATCATGGGCACGTCCAGGTCGCCGCGCTCGCTGGAAATGTGTAGTGGCGCGTGCATCAGTTCTTGTACAGCAAGTCGGCCTCAGCGATGCTGGGCTCGCCGAAATACACGGTGCGCGGTTCGCCCTTGGCGTCGCTGCCCACGTACACGCCCGTCATGCTGCGCTGAGCCGGATCGTACAAAATAGAATAGCGGTGGCCGCAATTGTGCGGCTCGCAGACACTGCTCAGCAGACGCGCCTTGCCGTCGATCTCGACGGGCTTGAGCGGACTGGCCACGCCATCGGGCACCCAGCGCTGCCGCTTCAGGCCAGCCTTTTTTAGGCCGATATTGAAGGCCTGGCGAAAGGCGTAGTCAGACTTGTAGACGTCGGGGAAATATGGGCAGGCAGGGCCGCCATCGCAGCTTTGCGCCTGCTCGATCAGCGACAGTTTGGGCGTACGCGCTTGCGCCGGCATGGCGGCCAGCGTCACGGCGGCGCCAAGGAACAGGGGTAAGAGCAAACGTGCGGACATGCAATCTCCTAAAAGCATCCAATAATGGGGGCAGCATAGCAGAATGGCATGCTTGCGCAGCGGCCTCAGGGAGAACAGCGGATGCCGACGACCCCGTTGACCTTGCCTTCCGCCCAGCCCGTCTCGCGCCAGCGGTACACGCCGGGCGCGACGATGATCAACTGCCATTCCACCAGCTTGCCAGCGGCATTGACACGGGTTTCATTGTCATAGCGCAACGTCAAGCTATGCTCCGTTTCCGCCACCACGGTCGCGGCGAAGCGGTTGGTTTCACCCAACTTGCTTTTCCACGTCCGGTCATTAAAGATCGCCAGCCGCTGATGATCGTCAGACAACTGCATGCGCGTAAAGTGCCGCGCTTCTTCGCACACACTATTCGTATTCACGCTGTCGGACCAGCTGCCAGACAATTGCGTGGCGTCGAAAGGAGTCGGGGTGGCGGCCACGGCCGCGCTCAGCAGCAAGATTGCAAGCATAATTTATCGCAAGAAAACGAAAAGAATCATCATGGCAGGCGCAGCGCCAGGGTAATGCTCGACGGCAGCGCCGGCGTGCGCCGGTGCAAGGTCGCCTGCTCGTAGGCGTACGCCATCGCAATGAGCTGCATGTCACCGTGGGCAGGACCGATGAAGGACAAACCGACCGGCGCGCCGCCGGCCACGCCGGCCGGCACCGTGATATGCGGCAAGGCCGACGGCGCCTGCGCCACGCCATGACAGGTAGGCCCCACCAGCGCATCGAACCCATGCGAGCACAGCAACGCTTCGATGCCGCCAGGCACGGGCGCGGCCGGGATCTCGATCAGTTGCGCGCCCTGTTCGCGCAACGCCAGCAGCGCCTGCCCGATCACGGCATCGGTCCCGGCACACTGGCCGAACAGGCTGCGCGCCACGCCGATGCGGCGCCCATGCAAACCGGCAGTATCGAGCACCACACCATCGGCCAGGCGCTCGCCGCTCAAGGCTGCGAGCAGCCAGGCCGCCTCACGCACGCTGGGCGCCATCGGTCCGGCCGTGGCTGGCTCACCGCCCTGCCCCGCGGCAGTCCTGCCCGTGGGCTTGATGGCGACCAGGCCGCAGTTTGAAGCAGGCGCGACGATGGAGCCGTCCGCCGCGCTGTCGACGGCCAGGATGGTCAGCCCGGCCCAGCTGGCAGTGGCATGCGGCACGCTGACGGCGGCCCACTGGCGCAAATTGCTTTTGCCGATGATGACGGCGCCGGCCGCGCGCAGGCGCGCCGCCACGAAGGAATCGCAGCCGGCATGCGTGGCCAGCGGTGACTGCGTGCGCGTCTTCATGCGGTCGCCCGTGGCGATATTGTCGCGCAAGACGACGGGAATGCCATGCAAGGGACCGCGCACCTTGTGCACTTGCCGTTCGCGGTCCATTTCCAGGGCAATTTTCAGCGCATCGGGATTGATTTCAATGCCGGGATAGGCGCGCGCGCCGATGCTGCACAGGGAGCGGATACGCCCCAGGTACTGCGACGTCAGCGCATGGGAACTGAGTTTGCCTGCCTGCATCATCTGCTGTTGCGGCAAGACGCCCGCATCGAGCAGATGGGCCATGGGACTGGCGGGCGCCGTGGCACGGGCCAATACGGGACGCGACGCGCCACCGCGTAACATCTGACTGCGCTGCATGGTATCTCCAGGAAACTTCAATGTTTCTACCGCAATAATGTTCTAGCCATAGCATAGCAGTCCTTGCAACACAATTGTTGTTGAAGGGAATTATTTTTTAAGCAAAAAAAACGCTGCCCGAAGGCAGCGTTTCTTGATGATTTGGCACTGGGGCAAATCAGTTGCGTACAACACGCTTGTATTCGTTGGTACGGGTGTCGATTTCGATGACGTCGTCCTGTGCCACGAACAGCGGCACTTGCACGGTGTGGCGATGTGCGTCGATGGCGTTTTCGATCTTGGCTTCTTTCAGGACGTTGCCCGAGGTGTTGCCCTTGACCGCTGGCTCCGAGTACACCACTTGACGGGCGATGGTCGTAGGCAGTTCAACGGAGATCGCTTTGCCGTCGTAGAAAATGGCTTCGCATTCCATGCCATCTTTCAGGTAGTTCAGCGCTTCGCCCAGGTTTTCTTCTTCAATTTCGTACTGGTTGTACTCGGTGTCCATGAACACGAACAGCGGGTCGGCGAAGTACGAATACGTCACTGGCTTTTTATCCAGAACAACAACGTCGAACTTGTCGTCGCCGCGGAACACGTTTTCCATCGGGGTGTTCGTCAGAAGATTTTTCATCTTCCATTTGTAGGTGAAGCCCGTGCGGCTCGAACCGTTGACATCAGAACGCAACACGATCATTGGCTTGCTGTCGACCATGATGATATTGCCAACACGAATTTCTTTTGCGGGTTTCATAGGAATGTACGTAAAAAGTGGGTTGCATGAAGACCATCTGCCGCCTGTGCGCCATCAGCGCCGCAAGCTTGCGTTTGATCGGTTAAAAATACGTTAGAAATAACCGAGCATTTTACCTTAATTTTTGGCAAGCGCCTATCTCGTCGCGCCAGCGAATGCCAGCAGCTTACTTGCCAGATCGCCATTAGCCTGCATCTGCCGCTGCCAGGCCTGCGCGCGCGCCCGGATGCGCGGCAGATCGGCCTGCAATGCGGGCCACAGCTGCGTCCATGGCGAGGCATCCGCGCTGGCGTCATTCCAGGCCAGCGCCGCTTGCACCAGGCTGTCGATGGCGCCGTCCGCGTCCATCGCATAGCGCTGCAGGAAGGCGCGCAATTTCACGTGATGCAAGTTTTCATCCTGCACATAGATATGCCAGAGAAACGGCTGGCCAGCCCATTGCGCGCGCACGAAGGAATCTTCGCCGCGCACGAGATTGACGTCGCAAGCCCACAGCAGACGGTCGTAATCGTCTTGCGGCACGAACGGCAGCACGCGCACGGTGAGCGCGCCGCGCGTGCGCGCCGCACCGGCCACCGCCGCATCATCGCCGATAAAGGCCTGAACGGAATCGAACGCGACGCCTTCCGGCACCAGGCACGTCACGGGTTCGCTGCCCGCCTGCCACACGCCAAACAGCTCGGCGACGGGCGCGGACGGGTAGCAGAACAGCGATACCTTCAAGGCAGACATTTCCGCCGGACTCACGCCGAATTGCCCCAGGAATGCCGCCATGACGCCGGCATCAGCCTGGAATGCCAGCCTTTTTTCATCGAGCGCCGCCTCGCGCAGCAAGCCGCCCGTTTTATTGGTAAAACCGGGGAAGAAGAAATGCTTGATCATGCCGTGGCGCGGCGACGTCAGCGCATGGCAGCCTTCGACCCACTCTTCCGCCGTCAAGCCTTCCAGGTTCAGCCACACGGGCTGCGGGGCGCACTGCGCCATGGCGGCGATATAGCCGGGCGGAATGTCGCAGGCAAAAAACTCGATGACGATATCGGCGATATCGGCGGGCGAAAACACGCCATCCTGGCCGCGCCAGTGGCGCACCGTGACGCCGGAGACGCGCTGCGCTTCGGCCGCCACGTCGACTTCAGGGCAGATACGCTGGAAACTCGGTAAATCATCGACCCACAGGGTGACGGCGACGCCATGCTCGCCGCTCAACTGCCGCGCGAGGCGCCAGCAAATGCCGATATCACCGTAGTTGTCGACGACTTTGCAGAAGATGGCCAGAGATGCTGCGCGATCGGTGGGTAATGGCATATGCAAGGGAAAGAGAAAAACGTTGGCATGGCGACCCATAACAAAAAAGCCGCACTGTTACCAGGCGGCTTTTTGTTGGCTGATTCAGCCGGTCTGGCGTCCCCAAGGGGATTCGAACCCCTGTACTCACCGTGAAAGGGTGATGTCCTAGGCCTCTAGACGATGGGGACAGAAAATCTGTCCAAGATGCATTATTCCGCACCCCGACCTGTTACTGCTTGCGAATCTGGCGTCCCCAAGGGGATTCGAACCCCTGTACTCACCGTGAAAGGGTGATGTCCTAGGCCTCTAGACGATGGGGACATAAATCTGTCCTGAATGCACTACTTTGCATCCTGACCCGGTACTGCAGCAATATGGCAGAAACAAAAAAAGCCTGACTTGTCAGGCCCGTTCAGCACTGCTCTCTTACTTTACAACTAAATCCTGGCGTCCCCAAGGGGATTCGAACCCCTGTACTCACCGTGAAAGGGTGATGTCCTAGGCCTCTAGACGATGGGGACCTGTGCTGGTTTTACTCTCAGCGGACTCTTCGTTGAAGGCTTTGCTTAGCCCCTCAAAAAAGCGTGCGCGAAGTTTAACACGAAGCGATTCACGAAATCAACTGCCGGGGGTTTTATTTTCCATCTTATTTGCACAGATCTCCCTATGGGGCAGAAGATGCGCGTGCGATACGGAAATACTGCGTTATTGTAATTTCAGCAGGCGTAAAAAAGCCGCATAAGCGACTTATGGATGCCGAGTTAGGCCGACGGTGTTGTCGGATTACGCTGCGCTAATCCGACCTACGCCACATTCCTCCGAGGGGTATGGCGAAAAGTGTCGCGGAAACAAAAAAGCCGCTCGAGGCGACTTTGATTACTGTGTGATTTCTGCGCTGTTGGTGGAGGTAAGCGGGAGCCAATCGCTGACCTCTTGCATGCCATGCAAGCGCACTAACAGCTTAGCCATATTCCCCCGAGCGAAGAAACCGCCAGCACAAATAAAAAAAGCCGCTCAAGGCGACTTTGATTTATTCACTACCTGCTTCTGCGCTGTTGGTGGAGGTAAGCGGGATGGAACCGCTGACCTCTTGCATGCCATGCAAGCGCGCTAACAGCTTAGCCATATTCCCCCAAGGGTATGGCGGAAATACTTCGCCAAAATAAAAAAAGCCGCTCTAGGCGACTTTGATTTATTCACTACCTGTTTCTGCGCTGTTGGTGGAGGTAAGCGGGATCGAACCGCTGACCTCTTGCATGCCATGCAAGCGCTCTCCCAGCTGAGCTATACCCCCCGGGCGCAGAAACACTGCTACTTCTTTACTACAACACCAGACTGAACTGGCGTCCCCAAGGGGATTCGAACCCCTGTACTCACCGTGAAAGGGTGATGTCCTAGGCCTCTAGACGATGGGGACCTCGGCACTACAGTTTGCTGCTTTACTTCTGCGCTGTTGGTGGAGGTAAGCGGGATCGAACCGCTGACCTCTTGCATGCCATGCAAGCGCTCTCCCAGCTGAGCTATACCCCCCGGGCGCAGAAATAATAAAAGCCGCACTTGGCGACTTTGTTCCACTACTTGCTTTCCATCCAGATTCCGTTTTTTACGGGCCTGAACTTACAACAATCAGTACAAACAACTGCCACTACTATACCACAACTACCTGGCGTCCCCAAGGGGATTCGAACCCCTGTACTCACCGTGAAAGGGTGATGTCCTAGGCCTCTAGACGATGGGGACCGCGGAACTTCCAAACAACATCTGCACCACTTCAACAAGCAACATCATTGCTGCTGGTGGAGGTAAGCGGGATCGAACCGCTGACCTCTTGCATGCCATGCAAGCGCTCTCCCAGCTGAGCTATACCCCCGTTGGTGCAGAAACAAGAGTATAGCAAAGAAGTTTCACTCTGCAAATACCCTTTTTCGTCTATGAGCAACTTTTCATAGGGGCGGTTTCCGCACCGTATTTTTACGCGTATTTAAGAGCGGCGCTTACAGCCACTTTGCCAGGCGCGCCAGCACGGTGTCGCGGCCGAAGATCACCACCACCTGATCGATGGCCGGGGTCTGCAACTGGCCCGTCAAAATCAAACGCAAAGGCATGGCCAGCAGCGGCATCTTGATGGTGTTGGCGGCCAGCACTTCCTTGATCATGGCGGCAACGGCTTCCTTGCTCCACTCCACCGTGGCGATACGCTCGGCAAACTGCGCCAGCACAGGCTTGATGGCATCCGTGATGTGCTGCGCCGCCAGTTCCGCTTCCGGCTGCGGCGCGCGGAAGAACAGCATCGAGGCGGCCGCCAGTTCATTGACCGTGTTGGCGCGCTCTTTCATCATGCCCAGCACTTGCGCCAGGTCCGGCGCGCCTTCAAAGACGGCGCCGGCGGCGGCCATTTGCGGACGCGCCAGGTCGGCCAGGCGCGTGTTGTCGGCCTGCTTGATATAGTGGTTGTTCAGCCAGGCCAGTTTTTCATTGTTGAACTGTGCCGCCGATTTCGACAGGTGGTTCAGGTTGAACCATTCGCAGAACTGCTCGGTCGAGAACACTTCATCGTCGCCATGGCTCCAGCCCAGGCGCGCCAGGTAGTTCAGCATCGCTTCCGGCAGGAAGCCCTGCGCCGGGTAATCCATCACGCTGACGGCGCCGTGGCGCTTCGACAGTTTCTCGCCGTCCGCACCCAAAATCATCGGCAGGTGGCCGTACAGCGGCAGCGGTGCGCCGATGGCGCGCAGGATGTTGATCTGGCGCGGGGTGTTGTTGACATGGTCGTCGCCGCGGATCACGTGGGTGATCTGCATGTCCCAGTCGTCGACGGCCACGCAGAAGTTATACGTTGGCGTGCCGTCCGGGCGGGCGATCACCAGGTCGTCCAGCTCGCGGTTCGAAATCGTGATCGTGCCCTTGACCACGTCGTCCCACGTCACGTCGCCATCGAGCGGGTTCTTGAAGCGCACGACGGGCTTGCGGTCGGCAGGAATGGCCGGCAAGGTCTTGCCCGGCTCCGGACGCCAGGTGCCGTCGTAGCGCGGCTTTTCGCCAGCGGCGCGCATGCGCTCGCGCATCGCTTCGACTTCTTCCGGCGACGAGTAGCAGTGATATGCCGTGCCCTCAAGCAGCATCTGCGCCACCACTTCGCGGTAGCGGTCCATGCGCTGCATCTGGTAGAACGGGCCTTCGTCGTGGTCCAGGCCCAGCCACTTCATGCCTTCGATGATGGCTTGCACGGCTTCCGGCGTGGAACGCTCCACGTCCGTATCTTCGATGCGCAGCACGAAGGTGCCGCCGAAGTGGCGGGCATACGCCCAGCTATATAAAGCGGTGCGGGCGCCGCCCAGGTGCAGATAGCCGGTCGGGCTGGGAGCGAAACGGGTACGGACGGGAGTAGCGGTTGTGGTCATCGAAGTAATCAGGCTTGAATAAGTAAAACGCCATTTTACTACCTAAGCAAAGCCCTAAGGCAAACCCCACCACGAACGCTGGGGTCAGACCCTGAGGGTCTGACCCCGGTCCTTCAAGGGGCTTGTCTTATAGTGCCAGCAGCCGCCTTTTTACTTCTTCCGCCTGCGCATGCAGCGCCCGCTCGAACAGGGCGACCAGTTGTGACAGGGGCCGGTGCAAAGGTTTCACGAGATTCACCGTGAACGGCAAGGACACGGCAAAGCGGCGGATCTGCAAGCCCTGCCCCGCATAATCGAGGGCAGTGAGTGGATTGACGATGGCCAGCCCCACGCCTTCGCGCACCATCGCGCAGACGGAAGCGGCGCTGTGCGTGTCGAGCGCCATGCGCCGCTCCACGCCGGCCTGCGCGAAAATGGCGTCGATCTGCTGGCGGTAGGGGTCGACGGCGGCCAGGCTGATGAAAGGCTGGCCCGCGAAGTCCGCCGGCTGCAGCACGGTTTTACTTGCGAGCGCATGGCCATCGGGCAGCACGCACACTTCATCGACGGACATCAAGGTATCGAGCGCGGTGCCCGGCGGCGCATTACCCACTTCCGTCAGGCCGATGTCGTGGCGCTGCGCCGACAGCCACTCTTCCAGCAGCGGCGACTCCTGCGGCGTGATGCTGATGCTCACCTTGGGAAAATCGGCGACGAAGCGTTTGCACGCCTGCGGCAGCAGGGACTGGGAAAACACGGGCAGGCAGGCGATCGACAACTGGCCCTGGTCGAACTGGCGCAAGGCTGCCGCCGTGCTGACGATGCGCTCCAGGCCGAAATACGCGCGCTGCACTTCCTCGAACAGTTGCAGCGCCTGGGCCGTCGGACGCAACCGCCCCCGCTCGCGCTCGAACAGGGTGAGGCCCGTCAAGTGCTCGAGGCGCGCCAGCTCGCGGCTGACGGTGGGCTGCGACGTGTGCAGCATGGCGGCGGCGGCCGTCACGCTGCCCGTCGTCATGATGGCGCGGAAGACTTCGATATGGCGCAAGGAGATAGTCATGGTCATATCATAAATGAATAAGGTCAGCGCAAATGGATATTTTATGTTTAGCCTAAAAAGCGGCATCATGGCCAGCATCGTAGGTCGGATTAGCGGGCAAAGCCCGCGTAATCCGACACCACCTCGGACGCCACCCATCACATGACAAAGACAACCACCATGAAACCAGTCCCAGACGCCACCCTCGCCCAACTCGCCCAGGAACACGGCACGCCATTGTGGGTGTATGACGCGGCCACCATCCGCGCGCGCGTCGCCCAACTGGCGCAATTCGACACGGTGCGCTTCGCGCAAAAGGCCAATTCGAACATCCATCTGCTCACACTGATGCGTGAAGCGGACGTGCACGTGGATGCCGTCTCGCTGGGTGAGATCGAACGCGCGCTGCAGGCAGGCTTTACGCCGGCGCAAACGAACGGCGCCGCCGGGGTGGTGTTCACCTGCGACCTGTTCGACCGCGCCACCCTGGCGCGCGTGGCGGCGGCGAAGATCGAAGTCAATTGCGGCTCCGTCGACATGCTGCGCCAGCTGGGTCCCGTGTCGCCCGGCCACCGCGTCTGGCTGCGCATCAATCCCGGCTATGGCCATGGCCATAGCAACAAGACCAATACGGGCGGCGAAAACAGCAAGCACGGTATCTGGCATGAAGAGCTGCCGGAGGCGCTGGCCGTCATCCGCGCGCATGGCCTGCACCTGGTCGGCCTGCACATGCACATCGGCTCGGGCGTCGACTACAGCCACCTGGAAACCGTCTGCGGCACCATGGTCGACCTGGTCAAAAACATGGGCCACGACATCGAAGCCATTTCCACCGGCGGCGGCCTGTCCGTGCCTTACCGCGAAGGCGAGCAGCCCGTCGATACGGACCACTACTTCCAGCTGTGGGATGCGGCGCGCAAGCAGATCGAGGCGCACCTGGGCCATCCCGTGCACCTGGAAATCGAACCGGGCCGCTTCCTCGTGGCCGACGCGGGCCTGCTGGTGGCCGAAGTGCGCGCCACCAAGCAAATGGGCGGCAACCACTTCACCCTGCTCGACACGGGCTTCAATGAACTGATGCGCCCCGCCATGTACGGCAGCTACCATGAGATGTCGGTCATCGCGCATGACGGCCGGGCACTGGACACCCAGCACGCCACCGTGGTCGGCGGCCCCCTGTGCGAATCGGGCGACGTGTTTACCCAGCGCGATGGCGGCGTGGTGGAAACACGCCTTCTGCCTGCAGCGCAGGTGGGTGACTACGTCGTCTTCGAAGGTGCGGGCGCGTATGGCGCGTCGATGTCGTCGAACTACAACAGCCGTCCGCATGCGGCGGAATACCTGGTCGATGGAGAGCAGTCCCGCTTGATCCGCCGCCGCCAGACGGTGGCCGAACTGATCGCACTGGAACAACTCTAAAACCGCGCCCGCGTGCGGGCATGCGCATCTGCTAACATCGGGGCAACTCGATGAAAGCCCGCCATGCCCGCCACCACCCTTGCCCGCCGCAGCGGCGTTTTTCTGCTGCCTCTGCTGCCCCTGCTGCTGTCCGCCATCCTCACCGGCTGCGCTTCACTGCCCTCGCTGGAAGGCCGCATTCCCTCCACCGTCATTGCCGACACAAAGCACACCCAGCTGGCCACGGCCATTGCGCCCATGGTGGCGCAGCATCCGGGCGTGTCCGGCATTTATCCGCTGGTGGACGGACGCGATGCCTTTGCCGCGCGCGCCCTGCTGGCCGCCGCCGCCCAGCGCAGCCTGGACGTGCAGTACTACATCTGGCACAAGGACATCACGGGCACCTTGCTGTTCGATGCCCTGCGCCAGGCGGCAGAACGGGGCGTGCGTGTGCGCCTGCTGCTCGACGATAACAACACGGCGGGCCTGGACCAGACCCTGACGATGCTGGGCAAGCAGCAGAATCTGGAAATCCGCCTGTTCAATCCCTTCGCGCCCCGTTCACCGCGCGTTCTCGCCTTTGCCACGGATTTTTCCCGCCTCAACCGGCGCATGCACAACAAATCGTTCACGGCCGATAACCAGGCCACCATCGTCGGCGGGCGCAATGTGGGCGATGAATATTTTGGCGCGGCCGGCGACGTGCTGTTCGCCGACCTGGACGTGCTGGCCATCGGCCCCGTCGTCGACGATGTCTCGCACGATTTCGACCGCTACTGGAACAGCACATCGGCCTACCCTGCCAGGCTGCTGCTGACCAGCCCTGTTGAGGGCGACGCGGCCACCATCGCCGCCGAGGCGGACCGCATCGACGACACCAAGGCAGCCGAGGAATACGTGCAGGCGCTGCGCACCTCGCCTTTCGTCAAGCAGATGATGGAACGCACCCTGCCCTTCGAATGGGCCAGGACGCGCATGGTCAGCGACGACCCAGCCAAGGTGCTGGACCAGGCCAGGCCCGGCACGGGCGTGGCGGACAAGCTGCAAAACCTGCTCGGTGTGCCGGAAAAGGAAGTGGACCTGGTGTCGCCGTATTTCGTGCCCGGCAAGTCGGGCACGCAAGCCTTTGCCGACCTGGCAAGAAAAGGCGTGGGCGTGCGCATCCTGACGAATGCGCTGGAAGCGACCGACGTGGCGGCCGTGCATGCGGGTTATGCGAAGTGGAGAAAGCCGCTGCTGGAAGCGGGCGTGCTGCTGTACGAGTCGCGCCGCTCGTGGGAACGCGGCGATGCGCGCGAACAGACCGGCCGCTTCGGCAGCTCCGCATCGAGCCTGCATGCGAAGACCTTTGCCGTCGACGACCAGCGCGTCTTCGTCGGTTCGTTCAACTTCGACCCGCGCTCGATCGAATTGAATACGGAAATGGGCCTCGTCATCGACAGCCCCGCGCTGGCCAGCCAGCTGGGCCAGGCCATGCGCACCACGATCCCGCAACGCGCTTACCAGGTCATGCTGGGCGACGACGGTGCGCTGTACTGGATCGCCCGCGACGCCAGCGGCACCACAACGCGCTACGACACGGAACCGGGCACCAGCGTGTGGAAGCGCATGGGGGTGGCGATTCTGTCGGTGCTGCCGATAGACTGGCTGCTGTAGTACCTTTTTAACGGCCAACCCACCGACAAACCCTGGGGTCGGACCCTGAGGGTCCGACCCCGGCTTTTCGCACCGGGGTTCTTTTACCTCACCGCCTCCGTCAACACCCGCCCCTCCGACGCCGACGGCTGGCGTATGCGCAGCAGGTGGGCCAAGGTCGGCGCGATGTCGACCACTTCCGCGTACTGGCCGTAGGCGCCCGGCTTGATCCAGCGGGGGCCGAAGACCATCAGCGGCACGTTGGTGTCATACGTGTAAGGTGTGCCGTGCGACGTGCCGCCGCTGCCCTTGCCGAAGTACCAGGCCGGCTTGGTAACGACCATCAGGTCGCCCGACAGCTGGCGGTTCCAGGCGCGGCGCATCAGGGTGTCCATGCGCGTGGCGACGGCTCCCGTTTCCATCTGCGTGCGCGTATAGACTTGGGCCAGGCCGTCCTGCTGCATCAGAAAGCGGGCCGCCGCGTCTTCCAGCGCGGCGCGATGGATGCCGCTCTTTTCCGCCAGCGCGTAATCGAGGTAGATATTCGGCAGCGAGGACGTCGTCACCAGCTTGTCGATGCCCAGGCTTGTCGCCAGGTGCTGGTTCAAGGCATCGACCAGTTTGGCGCCATCGATGCGCTTGGCCGAGAAGCCGCGCGTTTCGGCAAATTCCGGCACGTTGGCAAAGCCATGGTCGGCCGTCAGCACCACCAGCACGTTGTCCATGCCGACTTTTTTATCGAGGTCGGCAAAGAAGCCGGCCAGCATGCGGTCCAGGCGCTGCAGGTGGTCGTGCGACATCTTGCTTTCCGGGCCGTAGGCATGGTTCACGTAGTCGTGCGCGGACAGGCTCACGCCGAGAATATCGGGCACGCCGGCCGGGTTGCGGCCCAGGTTCTCGCCATCGATGGCGGCGCGGGCGAATTCCAGGGTCAGCTCATCGAGGAAGGGGCCGGATTTCAGGCGGCTGTAGTACTCGCCATCGAGCTTGCCGCTGTCGCTGTAGTAGGCAAACGGGAAGGTGTTGCGCGTGCCCAGCTTGGCCGCCACGATGTCATCGCGGGCATCATTGACATAGGCCGAATCGGCCAGCAGCGGCGTCCAGCTCTTGCCGTAATAGCGGTCCTGCGGCTTGGCGGCCTGGTAGCGCTGCACCCATTGCGGATGCTGCTGCATATAGTAGGTGCTGCTGGCGAAATTGCCCGTCTTTTCCATGTACATGTACGCCGTGCCCGTTTTCCCGGCCAGCAGGATGGCGCCCCGGTCCTTGCCGGATACCGTGACGACCTTGGACTTGTCGCCCGTGGAATAGCGCAATTCATCGCCCAGGGTGCTCACGCGCAGCTTGGTCGGCGCCGTGCCGTCGTCGGGTTGCGTCTCTTCGCCGATGTAATGGAAATTACCATCCTCGGTGCAATACACGGATTTCTTCGTGACGGGGTCGATCCAGTTATTGCCGATCACGCCATGCTGGTACGGGTAAGCGCCCGACAGCACGGCCGAGTGGCCGATGGCGGTGACCGTGATGCCGTGCGCCTGGTGCGCGTCGCTGAACCACGCGCCCTGCTCCAGCAGGCGGCGGAAACCGCCCTGGCCGAACTGCTCGCGGTAGCGCGTCACCTGTTCCTGCGGCAAGCCATCGACCACCAGCACGACGACCAGCTTCGGCTGCGTCGCAGCATTGGGAACTGCCTTGGCCGCATGCGCCTGGCACGCCGCCACGCCAGCGACCAGCAGCAGCGCCTGCGCCAGTTGCCGGGAAAGGGAGAAATGTTTCGTCATATCCGCTCATCAAAAGTTAGGCCACCGGCCAGCATACGCCGACTATATGACACAATAATGACAAGAGGCAACAATATAAAAAAGGCCAGGTTCCATCGCTGGAACCCGGCCTTATGCCGCAACAGACAATCTGCCTGACTTACTTGACCGTCACCTTGATGCTTTTGCTCAACTCCGGTCCATATGACTGGTGCGCACCATTGGCAAACTGCATGGTGAGCGTGTACTGGCCCGGCGGCAAGGTGACGTCCGTTTCCGTTTGTCCTTTGCCGAAATGCAAATGCTTGTCATCCATGGGTATCATCTCGCCCGCCTTCATCGGCCCCATATTGATGAGCAGATGATGGTGGCCCGTCTTGGCCGTCATGTCGCCGGCCGGCTTGACGTCCATGCCTTTGATGGCAAATTTCACTTTGAACGGGCTCGTCACCGTCGCGCCATCGACTGGCTCGACGAAGGAAACGGATTGGGCGAAAGCGCTGGCGGCCAGCAGGCTGCCGGCGATCACGACGGCGGCTTTACGCAGGAATACGGTGGTCAATTGCATGATGTCTCCTCTTGTTTGATAACAACACGGACTGCATGAAACCATATTCCTGCTGACAATGGCGCAGGATTGTTAACCCATAAAGAGCCGGGGTCGAACCCTGAGGGTTCGACCCCAGTCTTTGCCTTGGGCTTAAGCTGGCTATCGATCAATCGTTCTTGATCACGATACTCGGGAACTTGCTGGTCATGTCCTTCGCCTTTTCCGCCACCTTGATCGCGATGGTGCGGGCGATCTGCTTGTAGATCACGGCGACAGGGCCTTCCGGCTCGGCCACGACGGTCGGCGTGCCCGAATCCGTCTGCTGGCGAATCGCCATGGTCAGCGGCAAGGCGCCGAGGAATTCCACGCCAAAGTCCGCGCACATCTTCGAGCCGCCGCCGGCGCCGAAGATTTCTTCCGCATGGCCGCAGTTCGAGCAGATGTGCGTGCTCATGTTTTCCACCACGCCCAGAATCGGGATGCCGACCTTCTCGAACATTTTCAAGCCCTTGCGCGCGTCCAGCAGGGCGATGTCCTGCGGCGTCGTGACGATGACGGCGCCCGTGACGGGCACTTTCTGCGACAGGGTCAGCTGGATGTCGCCCGTACCTGGCGGCATGTCGACGATCAGGTAATCGAGGTCGCGCCAGTTGGTCTGGTCCAGCAGTTGCTGCAAGGCTTGCGTGACCATCGGGCCGCGCCACACCATCGGCTCGTCCGGATCGATCATGAAGCCGATCGACGACACTTGCAGGCCGTGGTTTTCCATCGGCTCCATGCTCTTGCCGTCGAGGGTTTTTGGCTGGCCGCTGATGCCCAGCATCATCGGTTGCGACGGACCATAGATATCGGCGTCCAGCATGCCAACGGTGGCGCCTTCGGCCGCCAGGGCCAGGGCCAGGTTGACGGCCGTGGTCGATTTGCCCACACCGCCCTTGCCGGAAGCGACGGCGATGATGTTTTTCACGTTGCTCATCGGCTTCAAGCCGCGCTGCACCGTGTGCGAAATGATTTTCGACGACACGCCCACGCTGACGTTGCCCACACCCGGCAGCACGCGCAGGGCGGCCAGCACGGATTTGCGGATCAGGTCGATCTGGCTTTTGGCGGGGTAGCCCAGTTCGATGTCGAGGGAAATATCATCGCCATCGACCTTCAGATTCTTGACGGTTTTGCTGGAAACGAAATCTTTATGTGTATTTGGATCAATAACCTGGGCCAGCGCGGCCTTGACGTCTTCTACTGTGATGCTCATGTAAATCTCCGTGTGTACTACATATGTGCAATACGCGCAGTCTAGCGCAAATTTGCATGGCGCGATGGCGGCAAAAGCATCACTTGCCGGCGCTGCATCTGCTCATATTGCCTTTCCGCTGTTAAAATGTCCTATTATCCATCCCAAAAGTGCATCAATCATGACTCGCAAGCTGTTCGTCACCACTGCCCTGCCTTACGCAAACGCCGCTTTTCACATTGGCCACATCATGGAATACATCCAGGCCGATATCTGGGTCCGGTTCCAGCGAATGCAACGCGATGGCGCAGCCGACCGTGAAGTGCACTTTGTGGGCGCCGACGATACGCATGGCACGCCCATCATGATCGCCGCCGAAAAGGAAGGCATCACGCCGCAGCAATTCGTCGCCAACATCGCGGCCGGCCGCGCCCAGTACCTCGACGGCTTCCATATCGCCTTCGACAACTGGTATTCGACCGACTCGCCTGAAAACGTCGACCTGTCGCAATCGATCTACCGCAAGTTGCGCGATACGGGCCTGATCGTCACGAAAACCGTCGACCGCTTCTTCGATCCGGTCAAGGGCATGTTCCTGGCCGACCGCAACATCAAGGGCGAATGCCCGAAATGCGGTGCCAAGAACCAGTACGGCGACAATTGCGAAGTGTGCGGCGCCGCCTACCAGCCAACCGACCTGGTCAACCCGTTCTCCGTGTTTACCAACGCGACGCCCGTGATGAAGCCGTCGGAACAGTATTTCTTCAAGCTGTCCGACCCGCGCTGCTTCGAATTCCTGAAAGATTGGCTCAATACGCCAGGCCGCTTGCAGCCGGAAATGGTCAACAAGGTCAGCGAATGGCTGGGCGAAGCCGGTGAAAAGCTGGCCGACTGGGATATTTCGCGCGATGCGCCCTACTTCGGCATCCCGATTCCTGATGCACCTGGTAAATTCTTCTATGTGTGGATGGATGCGCCCGTCGGTTACCTGGCCAGCCTGAAAAACTATTGCGACAAGAAAGGCATCGATTTCGACGCCTTCCTGAATGACCCGTCGACGGAACAGATCCACTTCATCGGCAAGGACATCGTTTCCTTCCACTTGCTGTTCTGGCCCGCCATGCTGAAGTTCGCCAATCACCCGGTGATCGACAAACTGAAAGTCAACGTACACGGCTTCCTGACGGTCAACAACGAAAAAATGTCGAAGTCGCGCGGCACGGGCATCTCGCCGCTGCGCTACCTGGACCTGGGCATGAACCCGGAATGGCTGCGCTACTACATCGCCTTCAAGCTGAACTCGAAAGTGGAAGACCTGGACTTCAACGGCGAAGACTTTGTCGCCCGCGTGAACAGCGACCTGATCGGCAAGTACGTGAACATCGCCAGCCGCTGCGCCGGCTTCATCGCCAAGCGTTTCGACGGCAAACTGGCGTCGACGCTGTCGGAAGGCGCGCAAAGCTGGATCAACCGCGCCCTGACGGTGGACGTCAACGGCGTCATCGTCGAGCGCCAGGCCAGCATCGCCGCGCACTTCGAGAACCGCGAATTCGGCAAGGCCTTGCGCGAAATCATGGAAATCGCCGACATCACCAACCAGTATGTCGATGAAAACAAGCCGTGGATTTTGGCCAAGGACGCCGAAAAGACGGCGGAACTGCACGACGTGTGCACCACGGCCCTGATCCTGTTCCGCCAGCTGACGATTTTGCTGTCGCCGGTCCTGCCGGGCGTGGCCAAGAACGTGGCCTCGTTCCTCAACGACGCAGAATTTACTTGGGCCGACACGCAAGTGTTCGGCGACGCCGTCTCGAACAGCATGCTGGGCCGCACCATCGGCGCCTACAGCCATTTGATGACGCGCATGGATGCGAAGATGATCGAAGCGCTGTTCGACGCGCCGCAAGCGGCCGCCGCCATTGCCGCACCGGCCGGCGACGCCGCGAATGACGCAGTATCCGCTGCTCCGGCCGCAGCCGCCATCGAGGAACTGGCGCCCGAAATCAAGATCGACGACTTCCTCAAGGTCGACCTGCGCATCGCGAAAATCGTCAATTGCGAACTGGTGGACGGTTCCGACAAGCTGCTGCGCCTGACCCTCGATGCGGGCGAAGGCCGTCTGCGTAACGTATTCTCGGGCATCCGCTCGGCTTACCAGCCGGAAGAATTGGTCGGCAAGCTGACCGTGCTGGTGGCCAATCTGGCGCCGCGCAAGATGAAGTTCGGCATTTCCGAAGGCATGGTCATGGCCGCATCGAGCGCAGACGAGAAGGCCAATCCAGGCATCTACATCCTGAACCCGTGGCCGGGCGCCGAACCTGGCATGCGCATCCGTTAAGCCAGCACAAGGACCGATGATGAATATCGTGGTGCGCGAAGCAACAAATGCCGATGCACAACTGATGGCCGAGCTGACCCGCGCCGCGTGGGCCGGCAAGGTGGCCGCCTCGTCCAGTGGACACCACGAGACGGCGCAGCAAGTGGAAGAGCAATTGCGCCACGGCGGCGGTTTTCTGTTGCTGATCGACGACATTCCAGCCGGTTCGCTGCGCTGGATGCCGCTCGACAGCGATCCCGCCATCTGGAAGATTTCACGCATGGGCGTACTGCCCGCCTACCGGGGCAGCCACGTTTCGCAGCATTTACTGGAAGCCATCATTCATCACGGCCTGTCGTGCCAGGCCGAGGAATTGCGCCTGGCCGTGCGGCGCGACCAGCGCAAGCTGATCGATTTTTATGCGGCCTTCGAATTCGACCTGGCCGAAGAACTGGAATATTCGCACGCCAACCCCGCCGAACCGGCGCCGATGGTGATGCGGCGTTTGCTGCGTTATTGATTTTTAGCAATTTCGCCCCGGACTTGCCGATACAACAACCCGCCAGGCCGCACGGCGCGGTAAAATACGGCCGGCTGACCTTACCCATAAGACACTCAGAAGAGAATATGAAACTGCCTGCAAAACACAACAACTACGTATCCGACCACACCTTGTTCATCGCCGAACTGAAGGCCAAGAACCCTGGCATGGAGGCGGGCCAGCAAGCGGGCCGCGCCCTGCTGTGGGACAAGCCGGCCGTCAGCATCGATGAGCAGGAACGCCAGCTGGCGTCAGCCGTCAAGCAACAGGCTTACGTTTACCAGAACAAGAACTAAGATCTGGAACCGGCACGATGTTGCCTGAAGAGTCTGCAGTCACGCCGGAAGCCGACGCTTCCGGTGCCGGCGCAGTCATCGAGTCGCTCCCACCTGTCGCTGAAGGCGACGGCAGCGGCGACCCTGCAACATCGGCCACGGCAGTAACGGACGCGGCGCCGGCCGCCGACCCGCTGGGCATCGCCCGCCTGTATGGCGAGCCGATGCTGCGCATGCCGACGGATTTGTACATTCCGCCGGACGCGCTGGAAATCTTCCTCGAAGCCTTCGAAGGCCCGCTCGACTTGCTGCTCTACCTGATCCGCAAGCAAAATTTCAACATTCTCGATATTCCGATGGCGCAGGTGACCCTGCAATATCTGAAATATGTCGACCAGATCCGCGTGCGCAACCTGGAACTGGCCGCCGAGTACTTGCTGATGGCGGCCATGCTGATCGAGATCAAGTCGCGCATGCTCTTGCCATCGCGCAAGAGCGACGTCGAGGAAGATGGCGGCGACCCCCGCGCCGAACTGGTGCGCCGCCTGCTCGAATACGAGCAGATCAAGCTGGCCGCCTACGACCTGAACGCCATCCCGCAGTTCGAGCGCGATTTCGTGCGCACGCAGATTTTCATCGAGCAAAGCCTGACGCCCACCTGGCCCGACGTGGAACCGGTGGACTTGCAGCAGGCGTGGCTCGACGTGCTGAAACGCGCCAAGCTGACCCAGCATCACCGCATCAGCCGCCAGGAACTGTCCGTGCGCGAGCACATGTCGAGCATCCTGCGCCATTTGCAGTCGTCGCGCTTCGTCGAGTTCAGCGAGCTGTTCGACATTGCCGGCGGCGTGCCCGTAGTGGTGGTCAACTTCGTGGCCCTGCTGGAACTGGCCAAGGAAACCCTGATCGAGATCACGCAGGCAGAACCGTTTGCACCCATCTACGTCCGGCTGGCCTATTCACCCGCCTGACTCCCTCCCTTTGTCACTGACCACCGTACAACGGGGTTTTAGCGAAAGCAATCCATGAAAATTATTTCCGACATCGAAGAATTGCGCGACCAGCTCAGCGGACAGCTGCGCACGGCGTTCGTCCCTACCATGGGCAACCTGCATGAAGGCCATCTGTCGCTGATGCGTCTGGCGCGCAAGCATGGCGACCCCGTCGTCGCCTCGATCTTCGTGAACCGCCTGCAATTCGGCCCGAACGAAGACTTCGAAAAATATCCGCGCACCATGGCCGCCGACATCGCCAAGCTGGAAAAGGAAGGCGTGTACGTGCTGTTCGCGCCGACGGAAAAGGAACTGTACCCGGAACCGCAGGAATACCGCGTGCGCCCGCCCGATGACCTGGGCAATACGCTGGAAGGCGAATTCCGCCCCGGCTTCTTTGAAGGCGTGTGCACGGTCGTCACCAAGCTGTTTTCGTGCGTGGGTCCGCGCGTGGCCGTGTTCGGCAAGAAGGATTACCAGCAGCTGATGATCATCCGCAACATGGCGCGCCAGTTCGCGCTGCCAACGGAAATCATCGCCGCAGAAACGTACCGCGCGGACGATGGCCTGGCCTTATCGTCGCGCAATATGTATCTGTCGGAAAGCGAACGCGCGGAAGCGCCGGAACTGTACAAGGGACTTAATTTCGTGGCCGAAGAAGTGCGCAAGGGTAACCTGGCCGTCGGCGAACTGGAACAGGCAGCCATGCAGTTGCTGGACGGCCGCGGCTGGAAATCGGACTACATCGCCGTGCGCAAGCGCGCCAACCTGCAAGCGCCTAGCGCCGCCGAGCTGGCCGCCGGCGAACCGCTGGTGGTGCTGGCTGCCGCCAAGCTGGGGCAGACGCGACTCATCGACAACCTGGAAATTTAAGCATTGTCACAACGGGGCCATTCGGCCCCGTTTCTTTTGGCTATGTCACCGTCAAGTGTGGGAATGCGCCCAACGTTGCTTTCAATAACGTTTCCGATGAACGGATGCGCCTGGCGTCGAGTATCCAGCGCCAGCCCAGGTAGTTCGGCAGGTAGCGCGTCGCCACGCCGTGAAAGGGCCGTAGCCATGCGCGCAAGCGGCTGTGATAGGCATTGACGTTCTGCACGTGGGCGGCCCCTCGCACACGGATGCCAGCGCGCAAGTTGACTGCTTGGTGGCTGATGCCCGCTTCCTTCGCAAAAGCCAGATAGGCGGCATGACCGTCGGTCACCAGCAGCACGTCCTTGTCGATAACGGGTAGCAGCGAATGATGCAGCTGTGCCTTCGTCAACGCCCCTTTGCCCGTGACGAAATCGAGGGTCTGCCCAGTACGGTCGCGCGCCACCAGGATGCAAACCTGTTCATTGGAAATGCCGCGCTGATGGGCATGGCCGCCACGGCGGCGCGCCGGACGCGTCATTTGCCTGGATCCCTTTTCTGATTCCAGCACGTAGAGTTCATCGGCCTCGGCAATGCCATGCAGACAATGCGGCCGGTCCGTCTTTGCTACGCTGAGAAAACGGTGTCGCCAGCGAAACGTGGTGTTGCGGTGCAGTCCCAACTGCTGAGCGGCCTGGCGTACCGACCTGGAATCAAGCAGGCAATCCGCATAGTCGAGCCACAGCGATTTATGGCGCAAGTGCGCCAGCGGCGTGCCCGTCAAGGCATTGAATGTGCGCCCACAGGATACACAGCGGTAGCGCTGCAGGCCGTGCGCATGGCCATGCCGGTGCAGGTGACACGATTGGCAGGCGGGACACCCCAGGCGTGCTTGCGTAGCGTTTTCAAGCAGCGTGACGGTCACATCGTGTGGCCCATTGCCACACAGCAAGGCTATTCCTGCCTGCCGCTGGCGTCGGTTCAACTGCGCAAACTGCGCGATAAAGCGTATCCATTCGGCTGGCTGCATGATCGGCTCCTGCATGGTGGGTATGCAGAGTCAGACAGCACAGCCAAGGAAAGATTCAGGCAGATCCCCTATTTATCGATGACAGAGCCTTTCTTTTTTTACTTCTCCATCCCCACCAGCTTGAGTTCGGCAAACAGCGGCTTGTTGCTGCCGCGGGCCGCTTGCAACATGTCATAGCTGGCCGCATCAAGCACGATTTCTTCTCCCGCCCACAGCTTGCGCTGGTTTGCAGGCAGCCTCAGGCTGCGCAGGATGGCCCTTGCTGGGCCGGATCGGCTGCCAGCAGGCGAATGGCGTGCGCATGGCGCTGTGTGCCCGTAAGGATCGGCAAGCCGCCTTCCGGGCCGTTCTGGCTCAGGCTGACATAGTCATGCCCACCCACGCGGTGCAGATAAGCATGCCGGCCATCGGCTTCGGCAGGCGACTGCGCGGCCAGCTCCTGCATCTCGACCGACGCGACAGGCGCAGCGGTGGTTTGTTCAAGGCTCACGCCACAGCCCGCCAACATGGCTGTGCTCAGGGCGAAAAATAATACGGGTGCTCGGCGCATCGCGCGCTCCTTCTTGTCGGGGTCGGGGACAAAGGGAAATACTGCAGCGATCATGGGCCAAATTATTTGACGTGTAAAGTTAACTTTAGGAAATATTTAATTCCTTTGCGCAATCTCATGTGATCGGCGCAGGCGGACGAAAAAAACGCTGCCGGTTTGCACGGGCAGCGTTTTCTTGATAACGGTCAAGCCTGGATCAGGCGCCGGCTTTTTCCAGCTTCTCGAAAATCTTGTTCAGCTTTTCATCGAGGGTCGCGGCCGTGAACGGCTTGACGACATAACCGCTGGCGCCAGCCTGGGCGGCGGCGATGATGTTTTCTTTTTTCGCTTCGGCGGTGACCATCAGCACGGGCAGCTTGGCCAGTGCGGGATCGGCGCGGATATGCTGCAGCATCGTCAGGCCATCCATGTTGGGCATGTTCCAGTCCGACACGACGAAATCGAACGATTCCGCGCGCAGCTTGGCCAGGCCCATCACGCCGTCTTCCGCCTCATCGACGTTGGCATAACCCAGTTCCTTCAACAGATTCCGGACAATGCGGCGCATCGTCGAAAAATCGTCAACGACTAAAAATTTCATCTTTGGATCAGCCATGAATAACTCCGTTGTTTCTGTAGCGGTTTGTTAATAATATCGACATGAATGCCGACATTATGGTCGACACTACGGCAGCAAGTTGTAGGATAGCATTTTCGTTGCTTTTAGGCGAACAAACTTGCCTCAGATCATATAAAACGTGGCTTACACGCGCAAAGCACGCATGCCATGCGCCGCCAGGTGTCCCAGCACCATGCCAGGCAATGCCGTCAGAGCGCCGACCTCATGCGTAGCACCAACGGCGATCGCCTCGCGCGGCATGCCGAACACCACGCAACTGGCTTCATCCTGCGCAAAATTATACGCTCCTGCGGCCTTCATCTCCAACATGCCTTGTGCGCCATCCTTGCCCATGCCTGTGAGGATCACGCCGACGGCATTTTTACCGGCCGATTGCGCGGCCGATCGGAACAGCACGTCGACGGACGGGCGGTGGCGGTTGACCGGTTCGCCCTGGTCGATCTTGGTCATGTAGTTGGCGCCACTGCGCGTCAGGGTCAGGTGCGAATGGCCGGGCGCGATGTAGGCGTGGCCGGGCAGCACCCGTTCGCCGCCTGCCGCTTCCTGCACCGATATCTTGCACAGCGAATCGAGGCGGCGCGCGAACGAGCGCGTAAAGCCTTCCGGCATGTGCTGCGTGATCAGGATGCCGGGGCAGTCGGACGGCATCTGCATGAGAAATTCGCGGATCGCTTCCGTGCCGCCCGTCGAGGCGCCCACGATGATCAGCTTTTCGCTCGACGTCAATGGGCTGCGCAGGGCAGGCAGCGGCGCGGCCACCTTGTCGCCGGCCGACGGCAGGGTGCGCGCACGGATGCGCGCCTTCGAGGCGGCGCGGATCTTGTCGGCGATCATGTCGGTGTACTCGCGCATGCCGCTCTGGATGGAAATTTTCGGCTTGGTGACGAAATCGACGGCGCCCAGTTCCAGCGCGCGCATGGTGATTTCCGAACCGCGCTCGGTCAGCGACGACACCATCAAGACCGGCATCGGGCGCAAGCGCATCAGTTTTTCCAGGAAGTCGAGGCCATCCATCTTCGGCATCTCGACGTCGAGGGTCAGCACGTCGGGGTTGGTCTGCTTGATCATCTCGCGCGCCACCAGCGGATCGGGCGCCGCGCCCACCACTTCCATGTCGGGCTGGCTGTTTACGATTTCCGTCATGACGCTGCGGATCAGCGCCGAATCATCCACGATCAAAACCTTGATCTTCATATTCTTCCTTCCAGGCCTTGCGGCCCTTATTCTTTATTAAATTAGTACACCGGACAAAACCGCCGCAAGCCGCACAGCGCGACGCGCAGCAAGTTTGGCCTGGTGTGTGTCAGAACAGTTCGACTTCGCCGCCCACCGGCGCGACCTTGAGGCGGCTGGCGTAATCGAGTTCGCGGCGCACCAGCGTATCGTTATGCGTCTGCATCAGCTTTTTCACCAGCACCTTGCCGCTGCGGGGGAAAAAATACACTTTGCGCGGGTGGATGTCGTTCAGGTCTTCGGCCACCACGCGCATCTTTTCCGCTTTCAGATAGTTGATGACGAAGGCCGCATTGCGTTCGCCGACGTTGATCGCCGTGAAGCCGCGCAGCACGGCGCCGCCGCCGAACACTTTCGCTTCCATGTTCTCGCGCCGCGCGCCCGCCTTCAGCAAATCGTTGATCAGGATTTCCATGGCGTAGGTGCCATAGCGCATCGACGCGGAAATCGGACTGTTCGGGTCGCTGCCGCCATCGGGCAGCATGAAGTGGTTCATGCCGCCCAGGCCCGTGACGCGGTCGCGGATGCAGGCCGAGACGCAGGAGCCGAGCACGGTGACGATCAGCATATCCTTGTTGGTAAAGTAGTACTCACCAGGCAAGATCTTGGCGGCGTCACAATTGAACGTCCTGTCGTAATAGACGTTAGTGGCGAATTGCTCTTTGGATTCCAGGCTCATATTTCACTCTCATGTACGATGCGACGATGCCTTGGGCGCGGCGCCCCGAGGCTGATCGAGCTCATAGACTGTTTTACCGCGCAGCTTCAATGAATCCGACACGTACAGAAAATTCTCCGAATGGCCCGCAAACAGCAGGGCATCCGGCTTCATCAAGGGCACAAAGCGCGACAGGATCTTGCGCTGCGTCGCCTTGTCAAAATAAATCATCACGTTACGGCAAAAGATGACGTCGAACTGCCCCGTCAATGGCCAGCCGTCGGCCAGCAGGTTGAGCGGCTTGAAGGTGATCATCTGGCGCAGTTCCGGGCGCACCCGCACCTGCCCCTCGCGATCGCCCTTGCCGCGCAAGAAAAAGCGCCGCGCACGGTCGGCCGGCATCTTGTCGAGCCGGTCCAGGTTGTAGACGCCATTGGCGGCCGTGGCCAGCACGTTCGTGTCGATGTCCGTGGCGATGATGGTGACGGGCGGCGTGAGCGTATTGAACGCCTCGCACACCGTCATGGCGATCGAATACGGCTCCTCGCCGGTGGAACTGGCTGAACACCAGATGGTGATCGGCCCGCTCAGTTTTTTCACATGCTCGGCCAGCAGCGGGAAGTGATGCGCCTCGCGGAAGAACGACGTCAGGTTGGTCGTCAGCGCATTCGTGAACGCTTCCCACTCATCGCCCATGCGGCCAGCTTCCAGGTCGTCCAGGTAGCGGACGAACGAGGAGATGCCGGTCGCGCGCAAGCGCCTGGCCAGACGGCTGTAGACCATCTCCTGCTTGCTGTCGGCCAGCGCGATGCCGGCCCGCTTGTAAATCATGGCGCGGACCCGCTCGAAGTCCTTGCCAGTGAAATCAAATTCCTTGACCGAATCCGTTTTAGTTTGCGGCATTTTATTTTTACCTCTCTATGACTACTCTGACCAATGCCTTTGCAAGTATAACTAGCGGGACCGGGTTGGCGTCAGAACTCTTCCCAATCGTCGCCGCCGGCTGCCGCCAGCTTTTTCGCGGGCGCTGGCGTGCCGGCTTGCGCCGTCTTTGCCAATCGCCGTGTATTTGCCGCCACAACAGGCGCCGGCCGTGCCGCCGCCTTGACTGCTGGCGCGGGTACGGGCATGGCCACCTGCGCCGCGCTCTCGCCATCGAGCTTGAAGATGCGGGCGGCGTCGGCCAGTTTCTGCGCCTGGTCCTGCATGCTTTCGGCCGCCGCCGCCGCTTCCTCGACCAGCGCCGCGTTTTGCTGCGTCATCTGGTCCATCTGCGCGATGGCCTGGTTCACTTCCTCGATGCCATGACTCTGTTCCTGCGTCGCCGCCGTGATCTCGCCCATGATGTCGGCCACCTGCCGGATCGACGTGACGATCAGGCCCATGGTCTGCCCCGCCTCGTCCACCAGGCGGCTGCCCGCATCAACCTTGTCGACCGAGTCGCCGATCAGGCCCTTGATCTCTTTCGCCGCGCCGGCCGATCGTTGCGCCAGATTGCGCACTTCCGACGCCACCACCGCAAAACCGCGTCCCTGCTCGCCTGCGCGCGCCGCTTCAACGGCCGCATTCAATGCCAGGATATTCGTCTGGAACGCGATGCCGTCGATGACGCCGATGATGTCGACGATCTTGCGCGAACTGTCCTTGATGGAGCCCATGGTATCGACCACTTGCGCCACCACCTTGCCGCCCTGCTCCGCCACCGACGACGCCGACACGGCCAGCTGGTTGGCCTGGCGCGCGTTGTCCGCATTCTGCTTCACGGTCGACGTCAGTTCTTCCATCGACGATGCCGTCTCTTCGAGCGAACTGGCCTGCGTTTCCGTGCGCGCCGACAGGTCCGCATTGCCGCTGGCGATCTCGCGCGACGCCACGGTAATCGTGTCCGTTCCATTGCGCACGTCGCTGACCGTCTGCACCAGGCTCTCGTTCATGTCCTTGAGCGCCTGCTGCAAGGCGCTCGTTTCATCCTTGCCTTCGACCACCACGCGCGACGTCAGCTCGCCGGCCGCCACCTTCTGCGCCACGGCGAGGGCGCCGGACAATGGCACCGTGATCGAGCGCGTGATGAAGATGGCGCACCAGGCGCCGATCGCCACCGCCGCGCCGCCCAGGATGAACAGTACCGTCATCAGCCGCGCATCGGCCGCCAGCGAGTCATCCATGAAGCTTTGCTGCGCCACGTGCTGCAAGTCGAGCAGCTTGTTGATATCGGCCAGGGTCGTCTTGTTCAATGGGTCGATGCGGGTGGCAATCACCTTCGCCGCGCCCTCGCTGTTAAACGCCAGCACCTGCCCCATCGCCTCCTTGAAGGCGGCATCGACATCGCCGTCGACCTTGGCGATATTGGCCAGCAGCGCCTTTTCGCCCTCGGACAGGCCCAGGGTGGCCAGCTTGCCGCGCGCGCCGTCATACAGCTTGCGCTGCTCGCGCACCTTGCCCTCTTCCGCCTGCATCAGGGCCACATCGCCCTGCAGGCCGATATTGCGCATGGCGATGCCGGTTTCCAGCATCGCGCTTTTCATCAGCGACGCCTGCGTATTCTTTTCGCTTGCCAGCGCCAGGCCCGTGAGCAACTGGGCCTTGTTACGGTAATTCAGTGCATTCGCCGAAACGATCACCACCACTAGGATGGCGAGGATGCTGCCAAAACCTATCCCCAGCCGGGTGCCTATCTTGAAATCGCGCAAACTCATTACAGTCTCCAATATTTATGTGAACGGCGCCCGTTCAACCGGACGGCGCCGTGTTGTGGCCTGGTCTCTGACGGACCTTGCAGCCTGCCGGCGCGCCTCTGGCCGCGCCGGTACATGCATATCTGTAGTGATTCTTTGCGTGCCAAAACGGCGGCGCACCGGGCGCCGCCTTGCTGCCATGCGGAGGCTTACGCCGCCAGCTTGTCGATCAGGCCCATCTCGCTGCTCGACATCAGCTTGTCGATGTCGACCAGGATCAGCATGCGCTCGTCGATGGTGCCCAGGCCGATCATGTAGTCGGTCGAGAAGGCGGTGCCCATTTCCGGCGCCGGTTTCACCTGCTCCGGCGTCAGGGTGGTGACGTCGGAAACGCTGTCGACCACCATGCCGACGATGCGCCCGCCGATGTTCAGGATGATCACCACCGTGAACTGGTCGTACACGGGCGTGCCCAGGTTGAACTTGATGCGCATGTCGACCACGGGAATGATGATGCCGCGCAGGTTGATCACGCCCTTGATGAATTCAGGCGCGTTGGCGATGCGGGTGACCGCTTCGTAACCACGGATCTCCTGGACCTTCAGGATATCGATGCCGTACTCTTCGGAGCCCAGGGTGAAGGCCAGGAATTCACGGCCGGCGATGTCCTTGCCGTCGCCCGCATTGCTTCCGGATGTTTGTTGAGTATCTGACATGGTGCGTTTTCCTATCTTTATCTATCGGTATTACGAAAAAATGGACTCGTCGGCCAGCTGGCGAGAGGAACGGATCAGGGCGGCGACATCGAGAATCAGCGACACGCCGCCATCGCCCAGGATGGTGGCGCCGGAAATGCCCACCACCTTGCGGTAATTCGATTCGAGGTTTTTCACCACGACTTGCTGCTGTCCCACCAGGTCGTCGACAAACAGGGCCGCCTTGCGCCCTTCCGTCTCGAGGATCACGCAGATGCCTTCCGAAGGGCTGGTAAAGCGCGGCGCGATGTCGAACATCTGGTACAGCGGGATCAATGGCAGGTATTCGCCGCGCACTTTCACCACCTGCCCCTTGCCACTGATGTCCTTGATATCCTCAACGGCTGGCTGCAGCGATTCGATGACAAAGCCCAGCGGTAAAATATACACTTCGTCGCCGACCCGGATCGACATGCCGTCCAGGATGGCCAGGGTCAGCGGCAGCGAGATCGAAATCGTCGTGCCGAAACCCTTGGCCGAACGGATGTCGACGACGCCGCCCATGGCGCTGATATTGCGCTTGACGACATCCATGCCCACGCCGCGGCCCGACACGTCGGTGACGGCTTCGGCGGTGGAAAAACCGGGCGCGAAAATCAGCTGCCACACGTCGGCGTCGCTCATCGTCTCGGACACGTCCAGGCCCTGCTGCGCGGCCTTGGCCAGGATGCGCTCGCGGTTCAACCCAGCGCCGTCATCGGATACTTCGATGATGATGTTGCCACCCTGGTGGCTGGCCGAGAGGAACAAGCGGCCAGCCTCGGTCTTGCCGGCGGCCACGCGGGCGGCCGGCATTTCCACGCCATGGTCGATACTGTTGCGCACCAGGTGCGTGAGCGGATCGACGATGCGCTCGATGAGGCCCTTGTCCAGTTCCGTGGCGGCGCCATTCGTGATGAAATCGACCTTCTTGCCCAGTTTCGTCGCCAGGTCGCGCACCATGCGCGGGAAGCGCGAAAAGACGAAATCCATCGGCATCATGCGGATCGACATCACCGCTTCCTGCAAGTCGCGCGTGTTGCGCGTCAGGTGGCTGACGCTGTCGAGCAGTTTTTCATGCAGCATCGGATCGAGCGCGCTGGCGCGCTGCTCGATCATCGCCTGCGTGATCACCAGTTCGCCCACCAGGTTGATCAGCTGGTCGACTTTCTCGATCGAGACGCGGATCGACGACGATTCGGCGCCGGCCTTGTCGCCTTCTTTCTTGGCCGGTTTCTTTTCCTGCTCCGCTTCGGCCACGGCGCTGGCCACGACCGGCGCGGCGGCGGCGCTGGCGTTGCCCGCCCTGGCCGCGTCGGCGCGTATCTGTTCGAGCGGCTGGAAGAAACCGTAGCCCTGTTCGGCGTCGCTCTGCACGCCGGCGGCGGCGCGGATATCCTCGAGCGGCTGGAAGAAGCCATAGCCGGGATCGGCCGCGCCAGGCGCGCCTGGCAGCGGGTCGAAGAAACCGTAACCTTGCGCCTTTTCCTGCGCCGCGCGGGCCGCTTCGGCTTCGCCTGGCGCCAGTGGCGGCGCCTGCGTGATCACCATGTCGTCCGGATTGAGCACGAACGAGCAGATGGCCAGGATATCGTCCAGGCTTTCATGCGTCGTCACTTCCAGCACCTTGCGCGCGTCGGGCAAGCTGGACACGGCGACGTCGCCCAGCAAGCCCAGTTCGGCCGCCAGCGCATCGACTTCGCGCCCTTCCATCTGCGGCAGTTCCAGGCGGATGCGATGGCCGCCGGCATGGCTGACGGCGGCCTTTTCCGCCGTATGGAAGGCCGGCGCGACGGGCGTGAGCGCGGCCACGGGCACGTCCTGCGAGAACGACTGCAGCATCATGCGCACATTGGCCACGGCATCCTGGTCGACGGCGCTGCCCAGGCGATGGCCATCGAGCTGCATCTTGAGGATATCCTTGGCCGCCAAAAAGGCGTCGACGTGTTCCGCCGTCAGGGCCATCTGGCCCTGGCGGATGCGGTCGAGCAGCGACTCGAGGATGTGCGTCACCTCGCTCATGTCGGACAGGCCGAACGTCGATGCGCCGCCCTTGATCGAATGGGCGGTGCGGAAAATGGCATTCAGGTCTTCGGCGTCGGGCGCCGCAATATCAACGGCCAGCAGCAGCCGTTCTTTTTCAGCCAGCAGTTCTTCGGCCTCATCGAAAAAGACCTGAAAAAACTGGCTAATATCGATGGTCATAGGGTGACTCCGTCAATTGCATCGTTGTGCTGCGCGGCTGGCATCAGCCGATCACCTTCTTGACCACTTCGATCAGGCGTTGCGGATCGAATGGCTTGACCAGCCAGCCATTGGCGCCGGCGGCACGTCCCTTCGATTTCATCTCGTCCGACGACTCCGTCGTCAGCATCAGGATGGGCACTTTCTGGTAGGTCGGCAGTTCGCGCAGCAGCTTGATCAGCTCCAGGCCATCCATGCGCGGCATGTTCTGGTCCGTCAAGACCAGGTCCACGGTTTGCAGCTTGGCTTTTTCCAGTCCGTCCTGGCCGTCGACGGCCTCCACCACCTGGTAACCGGCGGCTTTCAGGCTGAACGCCACCATCTGGCGCAATGAGCTGGAATCGTCCACTGCAAGTATCGTTTTGGCCATCTTTGCTCCCACTTATTCCGGGCATCCTGCCCGAGTATTTGATTAATCAATCCATGCAACCACAAGCGTTCAGCACTGGCATGCTAGAACAGCTCGATGTCGCCACTTTCCAAATGCTGTTGACTGACAGCCTTGCGCAGCACGCTGCGCAACTCCAGGCTTTGAATCGCCAGCGCCATGCTGACCCGCCCCAGCAAGGCGACAATTTCTTCATTGTCGCTCTCCGGCAACATCTCCGCGCCATGCTCGCCCAGGGTCCCGAGGAACTCGCGCAAGCCCGTCACGCGCTTCAAGGTGCGCTCGATCAGCTGGCTGGTCATGTCCTGGAACTGCAGGCTGGTGATGGCGGCATTCACGTAGCCCCCCACCTCATCCTGCAACGCCAGCAGTTTTTCGCGCTGCTGCTCGGCCGGAATACCGCCGTCGAGCAGCAGCGCGATGGTGTCTTGCTGCGCAGCGACGGCTGCATGTATCGCCATGAAATTGAAGGACAGCTTCTCGATCGCCTCTTCCAGCAAGATGCCGGTCTGCACCAGGTCGGTTTCCACCTCCGTCAAGTGCTTGCGGCCATGGTCCGACACGCCAGACAGCAGGCGCTTTACATGCGAGCCAAGTATTTTCTTTCTTGTCATAAAGGTCTCATTGTTTCAATACATCACGCGTCGACAGCCTTGCGTGTTATTTTTTCGCCGCTACCGGGCTGGGGGCTGGCGCCGCCGCGGGCGGCGCGCCGGCCGCCAGCCCTGAAGCGACAGCGGCGGAAGCGGCATCGGTCACCGGCAGCTCGATCGCCGAGCCATCGCGCAGGACATTTTCTTCCGTGCGCTTGTTCATGACGATGATGCTGATGCGCCGGTTGATCGGATTGAAGGGATCGAGCTTGTCCAGGTGGGCGGCCGAGCCCAGTCCCACCACGCGCAATACTTTCTCTTCCTTCATGCCGCCAATCACCAGTTCGCGCCGCGACGCATTCGCGCGGTCGGCCGACAATTCCCAGTTGCTGTAGCCGGCATCGCTCATGTAGGGCGTCGAATCCGTATGCCCGGACAGGCCGATGCGGTTCGGCACTTCATTGAGCACGGAGCCGATGGCGTGCAGGATTTCCTTGGTGTACGGTTGCAGGTTCGCATTGGCCAGCGCAAACATCGGACGGTTCTGCTCGTCGACGATCTGGATGCGCAAGCCTTCGCTGGTGATATCGAGCAGCAACTGGTTCTTGTATTTTTTCAGCAGGGGATTGGCGTCGATGGTCGCTTCGATGCGCGCCTTGAGCGCCTGCAGGCGCTTGCCTTCCTCGCGTTCGAGCGCGGCCTTGGCGGAATTGAGGTCGAACGATTTGCGCTGCTGCTCTTCCTGCGCCTTGCGCACTTGCCCATCCTGGCGCGACAGGTCCTGGCCGCCGCCTTGGATCACGGAATTGCTCTCGCCGCTGCCGGAACCGCCCGCCATCGCCACTTTCAGCGGTGTCTTGAAGAATTCGGAAATGCCGTTCAAGTCGCCCTTCGAGGTGGAGCCCAGCAGCCACATCAGCAGGAAGAAGGCCATCATGGCCGTGACAAAGTCGGCGTAGGCGATTTTCCACGCCCCGCCATGGTGTCCGCCAGCCGTCTTCTTGATACGCTTGACGATAATCGGGCGCATGCCTTCATCGGCCATGGCATCCCCCTTCCGTGTGCTGCAAATGACTCATGGTGTCCAGGCGTATATTCACTGCTTACTTCGTTTTCGATTTCTTGATGTGGTCTTCCAGCTCATTGAACGTCGGACGCTCGGTCGAGAACAGCACCTTGCGGCCGAACTCCACGGCAAGCGCCGGCGCATAGCCGTTCAGGCTGGCCAGCAGGGTCACTTTCACGCACTGGAACATCTTGCTCGACTCTTCCAGCTTCTGTTCGAGCAGGCTGGCCAGCGGGCCGACGAAGCCATACGCCAGCAAGATGCCGAGGAAGGTGCCGACCAGCGCGTGCGCGATCAGCATGCCCAGCTCGGCCGGCGGGATGCCCACCGATTCCATCGTGTGCACCACGCCCATGACGGCGGCGACGATACCGAACGCGGGCAAGCCATCGCCCACCTTGGCGATCACGTGGGCCGGCACGGCGCCTTCGTGATGGTGCGTCTCGATTTCGTTGTCCATCAGGTTTTCGATCTGGAACGCATCCATATTGCCCGATACCATCAGGCGCAGGTAATCGGTCATGAATTCGACGATGTGGTGGTCGGCCAGCACGGCCGGGTACTTGGAAAACAGCGGGCTTTCCTCGGGCTTGTCGATATCGCCTTCGATCGACATCAAGCCTTCCTTGCGCACCTTGCTGAGCACTTCGAACAACAGCGACATCAGTTCCATGTACAGCTCTTTGGTATAGCGCGAACCCTTGAACAAGCTGGGCAAGGCGGCGATCGTCGCCTTGATGGCCTTGTTATTGTTACCAACAAGGAAGGCGCCCAGGGCGGCGCCGCCGATCATCAGCAACTCCAGCGGCTGGAACAGCGCCGCCAGATGGCCGCCGGCCATTGCGAAGCCGCCAAAGACCGAGGCGCAGACGATGATGTATCCGATTATGACTAACAAGTGCCCTGACTCCCAATAATGGCCGGGGCTGTACGCCCGGCATGTTCAAACCTGTTCTGTCTTCTGGCGGCTGCGCCGCCGGCAAAGACAGCGGCAAAAAAAGCAACCGGAAGTTAATTGAAATGTGCTGCTTTTCAATGCAATTCCGAGAAAATGCCGTGTGGAACTACAATAACGTGAGATTGCCCCACGGGCAAGCAAATAACGCAGACAATTGCTTAAAAGCACCATATGTAAAGTAAAGGGCCACCCTCTGTGGCGGCGATGGTCTTATCGGGCGCGCGTGCCGCGATCTGGAATTCGTAACTAAGAAGCATGCTACCGGGCAACATTTCCTTTTCCGCCTTGCGCCACAGGGCCGCCATCGCCGCTGGCGACAGGTAGGCAAAGACGGCATCGTAGCGGCCGAAGTCGAGCGCCTCGTAGTCACCGCGCAGGAAGCGCGCGCGGCTGCCCGCCAGCCATGCGCGCAAGCGGCTTGCCAGCCACGGCAGCGGCGCCAGCTCGATACCGGAAAACTGCCCATCGGGCCGGCGCCGCGCCAGGTCCAGCACCAGGCCGCCGAGGCCGCTGCCGATATCGATCAGGCGCACGCCGGGACGGTCCGCGATCAGCCCGGCCACCGCCTGCCACACCTTCGGCCCCGACGGGTAAAACGGCACTTGCGTGCGGAACGTCGACCAGTACAAGCTCAGCAGGAAAACAAAGGCCGCCAGGAACACGGCCGGCGGCAGCTCGAGCAGGCTGGCGGCCAGCAAGGCGGGCGCGAACAGCAGGCCGATGGCGCACCACCAGCGCGCCAGTCCCGCGCGCCACGTGATGAGCGCCGCCAGCACGCCCTGCACCAGCGCCACGGCCGGCAGCGACATGGCCACGCCGGCGCGCGCCAGACCATATACCAATAGCAACATCAAGGGAAAGGCCAGCACCTGGATCAGGATGGCCTTGAGCGCGGGCGCGCGCAGGATTTGCTGCAGCATGGGCAAGTTAAAGGAGGAAAACGCCAGTGTAAGCGAAAGCGCCATGAAAAAACCGGAGTCCGGTCTGGCGACCGCTCCGGTTTTCACTGAGGCTATTATTGGGACAGTAATTCGGGCAATATCAGGCGGCGACACTCGGTGGCGCGACAGCGGCCGCTTCATCGCGCGCCTTCTTGGTCTTGCCGGCACGCGAAGGCATGTGGCACAGGCCGCACACATAATCGGCGTTCAGGTCGAGACAGTTGACAACAAACTTGCCGCCGCACTTGCCGCAAGGGGCCATGTCCAGCATCTTGCTGCTGAAAAAGCGCACCAGGGTCCAGGCCCGCGTCAGCGACAGCAGCGGCTCTTCGCCCGCGTCGGGCGGCATCTGTTCCAGATACAGTTTATACGCCTTCATCACGGCTTCGATGCCCGTGGCGCCGGCGTGGTCGACGAGGAATTTGTGGATGTTGATGAACAGCGAGGAATGGATATTCGGTTGCCAGGTGATGAACCAGTCGGTGGAAAAAGGCAGCATGCCCTTGGGCGGCGAGACGCCCTTCAATTCCTTGTACAGATTGAGCAGGCGTTCGCGCGACAGCGAGACTTCGGTCTCCAGCAGTTGCAAACGGGCGCCCAGCTGTATCAGTTCGATGGCCAGCTGGATTTCCTGCGCTTCCGATACGACACTTTTTTTGGCCATGCTGTGTACTCCGCGACTGACTGATACTAACTAACTGATACTGACTGAAGATTGCTGAATCAAGCGATTTCTTCGACGCCCTGGCCTGCCATCAGGATAGCTGCGTGCGATTGCGCCAGCGAGCGGTCTTTATTGTAGTTCGTCAACATGCCCAGGATGGCGCTGTCGTCGAAGCGGAAGCGGGCCAGCATCATGTTGCCGCCAGCGAGCTTCAGGATCTGCGCATTGCTCATGCCTTCGATCAGTTCGGCGATTTCGGCGGCAATGCCCAAACGGAAGATGGCCGTTACCTTGTCCGCACGAATCATTTGCTGGGCCAGCATCAGGTAGCTCAGGTTAGCGTCGCGAATCTCAGCCATCATATCGTTAGCAGTCATTTCCATCTCCTCAATCCGTTGAATTCAGCTGGCGTTGTGTGTTGCCAGTGAGATACATTCTGCAGGAGCAACATTAAATGCAACAGAGGCGTAGCGCTGTATTTTTGGTCGGGCAATAGCGGATGGGATCGTAGGTGTTTGTCTGACAAACACTACTCGATCATGGTCGCGCGCCAGCAACGGCGCGGGTATGGAGGGTTGGCTCTGGGCCGGATTTAGCCAATTTTTGGCCTGTAAAAAATATCACTTTTTTACAACAACTTGATTGGAATCAAGCCTGTCTACCTAGATAACGGCTGTCCTGGCGGGAACTTTAGGGCTTTTTTGAAAAATATTTCAAAAACCCGCATTCTTTTTCCGTCGGTTTGACACCGTTCATGTAATCGTTGACGGCGGCGAATCGCAGAACTTTAGGGCTATTTGAAAATATTTTTAAAAATCGTGATTTTTTTCGTTGACGCCCCGCAGGCAGGTACTTTCCGCGCTTCAACCCGAGCGGAAATTCCGCTTTCCAGCGTGAATTTGCTACACTGCCTGCTTCCGCACAATACTTTAAGCTTCAAGCAATATCGTGCCACTGAGACAAGTATCAATATGAAAGCCACCATGATTTCTCGACATGACTGCAGCGCACGCGACCTCGACGATCCCCTGGCGCCCCTGCGCCAGCAATTCGACTTGCCGCAAGGCGTGATTTACCTCGACGGCAACTCCCTGGGCGCGCGGCCGAAAGCGGCCCTGGCCCGCGCCCAGCACGTCATCACGGCGGAATGGGGCACGGACCTGATCCGCAGCTGGAATACGGCCGGCTGGTTCGACCTGCCCAAGCGCCTGGGCGACCGCCTGGCCCCGCTACTGGGCGCCGGCACGGGCGAAGTGGTGATCACCGACACCACCTCCGTCAACCTGTTCAAGGCCCTGGCCGCCGCCCTGCAGATGCAGGCCAGCGATCCCGCGCATGCGGCGCGGCGCATCATCGTCAGCGAACGCAGCAACTTCCCCACCGACCTGTACATGGCGCAAGGCCTGGCCGCCTGGCTCGATCGCGGTTACCAGCTGCGCCTGGTCGACAGCCCGGAAGAACTGACGCAAGCCATAGCTGCCGATTGCGCCGTCGCCATGCTCACGCACGTCAACTACCGCAGCGGCTATCAGCATGACATGGCCGCCATCAGCAGCCATTGCCACGCGCAGGGCGCACTGGCGCTGTGGGACCTGGCCCATTCAGCCGGCGCCGTGCCGCTGGACCTGAACGGCGCCGGCGCCGACCTGGCCGTCGGCTGCACCTATAAATACCTGAACGGCGGCCCCGGCTCGCCCGCTTTCATCTGGGTGCCGGAAAAACACCAGGCGCGCTTCCGCCAGCCTTTGTCCGGCTGGTGGGGCCACGCCACGCCGTTCGCCATGGAGCCGGGCTTCGCGCCCGCCGACGGCATCGCCCGCGCCCTGTGCGGCACGCAGCCGATACTCTCGCTGGCCCTGGTCGAATGCGGCCTCGATATCTTTGCGCAAACCAGCATGGAAGCCATCCGCCGCAAGTCGCTGGCCCTGACCGATCTGTTCATCGCGCTGGTGGAGCAGCGCTGCGCCAGCCATCCGCTGGGCCTCGTCACGCCGCGCGAGCATGCGCGCCGCGGCAGCCATGTCAGCTTCACGCACCCGCACGGCTATGCCGTGATGCAGGCGCTGATCGCGCGCGGCGTGATCGGCGACTACCGCGAACCGGCCATCATGCGCTTTGGCTTCACGCCCCTGTACACGAGCTTTGCCGACGTGTGGGATGCCGTGGAAATCCTGCGCGACATCCTCGACACACTAGCCTACGACATCGCCGCCAAGCGCGATGCCGTCACCTGAAACATCCCATGAGCGACGACAAGAATATGAACAAGGAAAACACCAGCGGCTGTCCCATGCATGCGGGCGGCCAGGATACGCAGTGGCATGGCGCGCAGATGGATTTCAGTGAGTCCATGAGCTACGGCAATTACCTGGCGCTGGACCGCATTCTGACGGCCCAGCATCCGCTGTCGCCGAACCACAACGAAATGCTGTTCATCGTGCAGCACCAGACGAGCGAATTGTGGATGAAACTGATGCTGCACGAAATGCACGCCGTGCGCGCCAACCTGCAAAGCGGCGACCTGGCGCCCGCCTTTAAAATGCTGGCCCGCGTGGCGCGCATCATGGACCAGCTGGTGCACGCCTGGGACGTGCTAGCCACCATGACGCCGCCCGAATACACGGCCATCCGCCCTTACCTGGGCGCCTCGTCCGGCTTCCAGTCTTACCAGTACCGCGAGATCGAATTCATTTTGGGGAACAAGAACGCCGCCCTGCTCAACGTGCATACGACGGCGCCGGAAACCTACAAGGTGCTCGACGCCGCCCTGCGCGCGCCCTCCGTCTACGACGAGTCGATCAAGCTGCTGGCGCGCAGCGGCCTGCCCATCTCCCCCGAGCGCCTGAACGCCGACTGGGCCCTGCCGACCAGCGCCGACGCCTCCGTCAAGGCGGCGTGGCTGGAAGTCTACCGCGACCCGTCGAAACACTGGGCCCTGTACGAACTGGCCGAAAAGCTGGTCGACCTGGAAACGGCCTTCCGCTTCTGGCGCTTCCGCCACGTGACGACGGTCGAACGCATCATCGGCTTCAAGACGGGTACGGGCGGCACGGCGGGCGTGAGCTATTTGCGCAAGATGCTCGACGTGGTATTGTTCCCCGAACTGTTTGCCCTTCGCACGGAGTTATAACTTTAAGGAGCATCGATGTCGTCTCTCGTCCTGAACCTGGCCGGCCTGTGGAATTCCGGGCCGCAGCACTGGCAAACCCATTGGGAAGCGCGCCACCCGCAATGGTCGCGCGTGCCGCACCGGGAATGGCAGACGCCGGACAAGGACGAATGGGTGGCGGAGCTCGACCGCGCCATCGCCGCCTGCGAGCGCCCGCCCGTGCTGGCGGCGCACAGCCTGGCCTGCACGCTGGTGGCCCACTGGGCGGCCAGCGGCTCGCCGCACAAGATCGCCGGCGCCTTCCTCGTCGCCCCCAGCGATGTGGAAGCGCCCTCCTACCCCGCCGGTACGACGGGCTTTGCGCCGATGCCGCTGCTAGCCTTGCCGTTTCCCAGCCTGGTGGTCGCCAGCGGCGATGATCCCTACGTCAGCTTCGCGCGGGCACGCGCGTTTGCCGCCGCCTGGGGCAGCGATTTCACCATGATCGGCGACGCCGGCCATATCAACGGCGACGCCGGCTACGGCCCGTGGCCGGACGGCGAACAGCTGCTGCTGGACTTCTGCGCCGCGCACCAGCCCTGAACGGGGGCGCGCACACGATAGACGCGCGCCCATTTGCCCGCAAGTAAGAACGCAGGCAGAATCGTGGCCTTTCCATTGCGGCGCCCCGGCGCCAGCCTCACGATGAAACGTCTGCTTCTGCCCTTGCTGCTTTGCTCCGCCCTTGCCCACGGCGCGCCCTTCTACGAAGGCAAGAGCCTCGCCCATCCCGCCATCAGCGCCGCGCAGGACAGCGGGCTTGACGTCGCCTTTCTCAAGGAAAAAGAAGGCGTCAACGGCTATTACTGCGAGTGCAAGAGCAGCACCGCTAAGCCCATCCTGCTCGACCAGTTCGGCAACGCCGTCATCCGCTCCGTCTTCTACGCCTCGCTGGACAAGGATTCGAACGACAGCGTGCAAACCATGCTGGTGCTGTTCCGCCAGGACGGCAAGAACGGACTGCGCGCCTACCGCTACGACCGCAGTTCCGGCAAATACAGGCGCCTGGACGGCTTGCAGCCGGCGTTGAACCGCATCGTGGCGCAAAGCGCCGCGCCCAACGCGGGCCAGGTCAAGGCGGCGCTGGCGAAACTGGCGCCGATGGACTACAGCGTCGCGCGCGGCAAGAGCGGCAATGCGGATTTCGACGCCATCGACCATACGCAGGGCACCATCGTCGGCTACTACAGCGATGAGGGTAAACCCGTGGCGGCCGGCAGCCAGGACGCCATCATCTACAAGAAAACCTTCGGGAAAAAAGGCGAGCGTTTTCTCACCGCCAGCTACACCCTGTACAGCGATGTCGGCGCCGGCATCCTGCGCAATTACCGCCTGTGGCAAGTGACGTGGGAAACGGCGCCGAAGCAGTTCACGGGCAGCCAGGAAGGCCCTTCCGTCATCTACAGCCTGGCCTGGGACGACGGTTCGGTGGTCGAGCGGGGCCAGTACGTGAAGGGCAAGCGCCAGGGCCTGTGGGTGCGCGACGGCATGCACGAAGGCAGCGAAAAGGGCCACTTCGTCAACGGCCTGCAAGAAGGCCTGTGGTCCTTCAACTATCCCAAGCAGAGCGAGAGCGGCATGTACCGTGCCGGCAAGCGCGAAGGCCGCTGGACGGTCGTCAACTATGCCGATGCAGAGGAAGTGACGGGCTTCGACACCTACGCGGGCGGCCAGCTGAACGGCCCGCACGAACGCAGCATGGGCGGCAAGCTGCAAACGCGCGGCAACTACGTCAACGGCGCGCGCCATGGCGCGTGGATCACGGAAGACGGCGACGGCAGCTTCATCGAAGGCTTGCGCGACGGGCCGTGGAAGCTCAAGCTCAAGGACCAGGCCACGCAAAGCGTCACTTTCGTGCAAGGCAAAAAGCAGGGTGAAGCGATCGACACGGATGCGCAAGGTGCGCTGCGCCTGCGCGACCATTACCAGGCCGGCGTGCTCGAAGGCAGCCGCACGCGCTATCTGGGCCCGGCCGGCAAGGAATACGCGGTCTACACGGCCTCCTACCGCAGCGGGCAGCTCGATGGGCGCGAACAGGCGTTCGATGACAGCGGCAAGATCCTGCGTCTCGACACCTTGTGGGACATGGGCAAGAAGCAGGGCCTGGACGCGCGCTACTACCCGAACGGCAAGCCGGAACGCCTGGCCGTCATCGACCAGGGCCGCCTGCTCACGCACCTGCGCGAGTACTATGAGGATGGCCAGCTGTTCAACGACATCCACCGCTGCACCTTCAAGGAGTACGGCAGCACGCGCGACGACGTATGCGAGTACCACCACATGTACTACCCGGACGGCAAACCGCAGTATTACTACGCCTTCCAGTACGGCCAGCGCCAGGAAGGCTATTCGAACTACCCGAACGGCAAGCGCAAGGATGAACTGCTGGTCGACCGTGCCGCCGACACCTCCGTCCTCAACGTCTATTACGAAAGCGGCCAGCTCAAATGCACGGAGCCGCGCAGCGGCCACAGCACGCGCACGGTCAACGGCGAGACCACGATCAGCTACGCTTCGACCGACCGCGACGGCGACAATATCTGCTACCACCCGAACGGCAAGGTGGCCAGCATCTACACCTTCCGCAAGCGCGTGCTCGTCGAGTGCGGCAAGCGCTACGACGACACGGGCAAGCAGACGTTTCCGGGACCGGAAGGCTGCCCTCCCCCCAGGAAAGTCGACTATCCGATAGGACTATGACCATGACGCAAACAACTCAGCCGCTACGCATCCAGAACCCCGGGCGCATCGACGCTGCGGCGATCCGCGCCGCCATCGCGGGCGGCCAGCAGGTGCTGGTGCAGTTCGATACCCTGGGCGAGCCGGAGCCGCTGCTGGCCGACCTCGACGCCCTGGCCGCCACCTGCGGCACGGCGCTGACCATCCGCATCTACGGTTACGACCCGAGGGTGTTCGACGCCCGCATCCTGCGCGCGCTGCCGCATGTGGCCAGCCTGTCCATCGACTGCCACTGGCAAGCCATCCATCTGGAAACCCTGGGCGAGCTGCGCCACCTGAAGCGCCTGAGCCTGGGCGTGTACCAGCTGGCGCAGGCCGACATCCTGCAGCTCGACAATTTGCGTGGCCTCGAATACCTGAACCTGGGCGAGTCGGCCAAAAACAATATCGACCTGGCCCCGCTGCGCCACTACGCGCAGCTGGCCAGCCTGGTCATCGAGGGCCACCACCAGCATATCGACACCGTGGCCGGCCTGCCGGCGCTGCACGAGCTGTCGCTATACCGCATCAAGAACAAGGTGCCATTGGATTTCATCTCGGAGATGGCCCGCCTGGACCGGCTGCTGTTGCAGCTGGGCGGGCGCGAATCGCTCACGCACGTCGAGGCGCCCCTGTTGCGGAAACTGGAAGTGATACGCGTGCGCGGCCTGGAAACCCTGGGCGATATCGGCCGCTTCCCGCTGCTGCAGGCGCTATGGGTGGAAGACCAGATCAAGCTGCGGCAGATCGCGCTGGGGCCCAATCCCGTGCTTGAACGCCTGCATCTGCACACCTGCAAGACGCTCGACAGCCTGCCAGGCCTTGCCGCCTTGCCCGCCCTGCGCCAGCTGTCGGCATCCGAAACCATGCTCGACATCGACGCCTTGCTGGCGCATGGTTTGCCCGCGTCGCTCACGCATGCGCGCCTGCGCACCGGCAAGAAAACCCGCGACGACGCCATCGCCGCGCAGCTGGCGCAACTGGGCTACGAAGAGGCGCGCCCTGATTGAATTCAGCGGCTGGCAGACAACTTGCGCTGCCACAGCGCCACGTCGATCATCACGCCATCGGCGCCCGTGTTGCGGATGTAGACGCGGTAGCTGCCCTGTCCCATGTTGCCATCGAGGTAGGCCGTGCGCTCGTTGCGCTGCAGCCGGGCGCCCTTGGCCAGCTGGCGGTAACGCTCGACCACCGTGTCGAAACTGGCATAGCTGCGCAGCGCCACTTCCAGGTCGCGCGGCGGGCGGCCTTCCGCATGGTCGAGCACATTGTTCTGTTTCTTGCCCTTGAGGGTCAGCGGATAGGCAAACACGCCGGCGCCGGCCGACGTCAGCACCGTGGATTTATCGAGCAGCAGCGGCAGCAGCGCCGGCGGATACGCGGGCGGCAGCTGGGCGCGGTTCCAGCCCGGCAGGGCCGGCTGCGCCAGCACATATTCAACGCTGGCGATCTTTTGCCCGTCGGCGCCCGCTTCCTTGTCGCCCGCGATCAGCGCCAGCATGGGCGGCAATTGCCGGGCCCAGGCCAGCAAAGGCGCCGCATCCCCGACCAGCATGCCCTTGCGGTGGAACACCGTCAGCACGGCATTCGGATCGGGATTGCAGACTTTCGCCAGCGGCTGGCCCTCCAGGCGGCAATGCCCGTTGACGAGGCCAAAGGCGATGATGGCGCCGCGCTTGTCGAGCAGCATGGCGCCCCGTTCACGGCCCTGCTTGCGGTCATTCATCGACGCGAGCAACTGGCGGCCATCGGCCAGCACGGTGCGCGTGGCATCGCGCTTTTCGCTGATCGCTTCGAGCGCCTGCGCCAGCAGCAATTCATCGTCTTCCGTATAGCTGCCGCGCGCGTAACCGAAGAAATCGAACAGGGCCGCGCGCACTTGCGGGTCTTCGCTCAATCGCGGCAAGGGACCGCCGGCCAGCAAGGACGACAGGCTTTTCCCGGCCGGCGCAGAGGGCGCCGCCGTGGCGCGGGCAGGCTGGGAAAGGACGCAGGCCGCTACCAGCAAGGCGCTGCCCAGGGTGCGGTAATTCGAAAAAATGATATGCATGATTCTGTCTGTCGGGGATTAGACCGCGATTACGGCCACGCATGGCGCGCCGGCGATTCTAGCATGGCGCCCGCGCCCATGCGGCGCGGCTGGCGGACGGCGCGTGCGCCGAGGCCGCTGTTATGATGGCCGCAATGACGACCTCTCCTCCCGCTTCGACACTGCTCGTCCTCCTGCCCGGCATGGATGGCACGGCCAGCCTGTTCCACCGTTTTGACGCCGCCTTGCGCGCGCACAGCGCCATCGTTACCCTGGCCATCGCCTATCCGGCCGCGCCGCTCGATTACGCGGCGCTGGAAGCGTTCGTACGCGAGCGCCTGCCGCAGGGCCGTCCATTCGTCGTGCTGGCCGAATCGTTTTCCGGGCCGCTGGGGGCAGCGTTGCGCGCCGATCCGCCACCCGGCATGCGCGCCCTGATCCTGTGCTGTTCGTTCGTGCGCAATCCGCGCCCGATGCTGGCGCCGCTGCGCCACTTGCTGCACATGGTGCCCTTTGGCGCCATGCCCGGCTTCGCGCTGCGCCAGGCGCTGCTGGCGCCCCACGCCACGCCGCAACTGCAGGCGGAACTGGCAGCGGCGCTGGCGCAAGTGCCGCCCAGCGTGCTGCGCCAGCGCCTGCGCGCCGTGCTGGAAACCGACGCCTCGCGCAGCTTCGCACGCGGCAGCCTGCCCGTGCTGTATCTGCGCGCCCGCCACGACCGCCTGGTGCCGCCGGCCAACGCCGTACAGATACTGCGGCAGGCAGCGGACGCGCAACTGGTTGACATCGCCGCGCCGCACATGCTGCTGCAGGCAGCGCCGGAAGCGGCCGCCGTCGCCGTCGCCGCTTTTATCGACAGCCTGTCAGCTCCGCAGGCGCTCAACTAAACGCACGCTGGCCAGCACGGCCAGCCAGCTCAAGCCGCCCGACAGCACGCTGAAGTAGATCGCCCGCAGCGGATGCTGGGGCAGCAGATACGCGAGCACGGCCGCGCCCAGCAAACCGCATAGCACCGGCTTCCACCTGCCGGGCGGCAACAGCGCCAGCAGCAAATTCGTGCCCGCATACACATAAAACACGAGCAGCAAGGCCAGGCCGCCGGCCACGCCGCGCGAGCCGAGGCTGCCGAACAGCTGCGTGTACAGGTAAAAACCCAGCCAGCTCAACACAATAAACAGCAGGCAGCCCAGCGCATGCGCGCCCAGGCCCGCCATCAGGCGGTTCTTCATGGCAATCATCCGTATCGTCTCGTGCAAAGCCGCATCATAGCGATTTTGCTGGCGCTACGATCGATTGACTAGCCTACCTACTAGATGGTAGACTTATTTCGAACCCGGTATTTCACCCGGTAATCCTTCCGCGCCACGGCGCATTCGACTCTCTGCGAGGCATTACATGCATCAACTGTTCACCCCCTATGACCTGTCCGGCATTTCCCTGGCCAACCGCGTCGTCATGGCGCCGATGACGCGCACGCGCACCCTGGAAAACAATCCCGACGCGCTCACCGCGCTGTATTACGCCCAGCGCGCCTCGGCCGGCCTGATCGTCACCGAAGGCTTGCCCGTCTCCGATGAAGGCCGCGGCTATTTGTACACGCCGGGCATCCATAGCGACATACAGGGCCAGGGCTGGCGCCAGGTGACCGATGCCGTGCACGCCAAGGGCGGCAAGATCTTCGCCCAGCTGTGGCACGTGGGCCGCATGTCGCACGTATCGATCCAGCCGGGCAACGCAGCGCCCGTCGGCCCCAGCGACGTGGCGGCGGAAAACACCACCGTGTACGCCTGGACCGAAGCGGGCAAGGCGGGACCGGTGCTGCCCAGCGTGCCACGCGCGCTGACCGTCGACGAGATCGCGCGGGTCACCGCCGACTTCGTGCATGCGGCAAAAGTCGCTATCGACGCCGGCTTTGACGGGATCGAGATCATGGCGGCCAACGGCTTCCTGTTCGACCAGTTCCTCAGCAGCGCCGTCAATACGCGCACGGACCAGTACGGCGGCAGCATCGCCAACCGCCAGCGCTTTTTGCTCGAAACGGTAGACGCCGTGTCGGCCGCCATCGGCAGCGGCAAGGTCGGCGTGCGCATCTCGCCGTTCGGCCGCCTGTACGACATGCGCGCCTATGCCGACGAAGCGCAGGTGTGGAGCAGCGTGGCGCAGGCGCTCGATACGAGGCAGCTGGCCTATGTGCACCTGAACTACCAGCCCACCATCACGGCGGCGGAAGTGCCAGCCGGCTTTGGCGCGCAGTTCCGCCAGGCCTACCACGGCACCCTGATCGGCGCGGGCGGCTTCACGCAGGAACTGGCGCGCAGCGAGCTGGAAAAAGGCGACCTCGATCTGATCGCCTTCGGCATGCCGTTCATTTCCAACCCGGATCTGGTGGAACGCATGCAAAACAACTGGCCGCTGGCCGACAGCGACCGCTCGACCTATTACGGCGCCAGCGGCGCCCCGTCCCAGGGCTATACCGACTATCCGGCGTATGGCGCGGCGGCCGGCGCCAACATGCTCAATGGCATCAACGTGGCAGCATTGCAGCAATTTGCCCAGAGTGTGGCAGGCCATCCAGACAAAGGCGACGCCCGTTTCAACGTCAAGACCCGCTGGCAACACCAGACGCGCAGCGTGGCCACCGTCAGCCACTATGTGCTGGGCGGTGAAAAGCATGCGCGCCATTTCGAGATCGCCTCGGACGAACCGCATGAATTGCTGGGCCAAAACACGGCGCCCAATCCGCAAGAGCTGCTGATGGCCGCCCTCAACGCCTGCCTGTCGGTCGGTTACGCGGCCAATGCGGCGGCCATGGGCATCACCGTGCACAGCCTGGAGATCGAAACGGACGGCAAGCTGGATCTGCGCGGCTTCCTTGGCCTGGACGAGAGCGTCAATCCCGGCTACGACGAAGTCAGCTACGTGGTGCGACTGCGCACGGATGCTTCGCGCGAACGCGTCGAAACGCTGCACCAGGCCGTCACCAAAACGTCGGTCAACCTGGCCAATTTCTCGAAGGCCATCCGCATGCTGCCCACCCTGGAAATAATCGAGGCCTGATTCCCCTCCCGGGAATCATCGAACCACCAACCCGCGCGCAAGCGCCTATACAGCGAGGAAATCATGGAAGACTGGAAACAAGCTCGGCAAGATATCAACACACGTGCGATGCAACTGAACGCATTGACGCCCGACACCATGAAAGGCATCGCCGCATTGGGCGGCGCCGGCGACAAGACCAACCATCTCGACGCGAAAACACGGGAACTGATCGCGCTGGCCGTGGCCGTCACCACGCGCTGCGACGGCTGCATCGCCTTCCACGCTGCCGCCGCCAAGAAACTGGGCATCACCACCGAAGAAATCGCCGAGGCGCTCGGCGTGGCGATCAACCTCAATGCGGGCGCCGCCCTTGTGTACAGCACCCACGTGCTGGACGCGTTCGACAAGGCTTGATACCGCCGCCATTCAAGGAGCAACCATGAAACACATCCCACAAACGCTGGTCGTCGACATCTGGTCCGATTTCGTCTGCCCCTGGTGCTGGATCGCCAAGCGGCGCTTCGACAAGGCCCTTGCTGCTTTCGAGCACAGGGACGCCGTGCAGGTCAGGCTGCGCGCCTACCGCATCGCGCCCGGCCATCCAGCGGAGCCGATCAAGGCAGCCTTGCTGAAAAAGTTTCGCGATCCGCTGGCCGCCGAGGGCATGTTGTACTCGGTGCAGTCGCATGGGGCCGCGGAAGGCCTGGACTACCGCTTCGATACCATGCTGTTTGGCGACACCATGGACGCGCACATGCTCGTCAAGGCTGCCGGCGACGCGGCATCGCAACAGCGCCTGGCCGAAGTGCTGTATGCGCAGAGTATTTCGCACGGCAAGTTGCTGTTCGACCGCGATTCCCTCGCCCTGCTCGCGGCCCAGGCGGGCGTACCTGCCGAAGTGGTGGAGCAGGCCTGGTCGACACCGCAATGGCGCCAGCAGGTGCAGGACGATGAGTACCAGGCCTCGCGCATCGCTTCCGGCGTGCCGCTGTTCGTCTTTGGCAATGGGACGCACATTTCCGGCGCGCAGCCGCCAGAAGTGTTCAGCCAGGCGCTGGAAAATCTCCATGCGCAATCGCGGCAGGACCTGGCCGCATCGGCCGGAGAGGTCTGCGGCCTGGACGGCTGCATCCTGCCTTAAGCACCGGCGGCGGCTTCCCTCGCAGGCGCCGCCGTGTCCAGGTAGCCGTGGACCGCGCGCCCCAGGCGCCGCGCAAGCGACGCCATATCCGTTTCTCCCCGCAGCGCCGCGGCGTCGATGATGCCGCGGCATAGCGCAATCACGTCGGCGGCGGCCATATCAGGATCGGCGACGCCATGACGCGCCAGCAGCCCCGCGAGCTGGCCGGCAAGCGCCTGCCGCAAGGCCTCGTCCTCACGCTGCAAGGATGGCGACGACGGCGCCGATTCCAGCGCGAGCGCAAGCGCGGGGCGCCTGAACTGGTGCGCCAGGCCGGCCATCACACCTTGCTCTATCGCGGACGGCAATTCGCCCTCCAGCGCCATGGCCAGACCCACGTCGTGCAGCAGCAGCGCGCGTTCGCGGCGTACCAGTTCGGCCAGCAGCGCCTCTTTCGACGGGAAGTACTGGTACAGCGAGCCGATGCTGACGCCAGACAGCTCGGCAACGTGATTCGTCGTCAGCGCGGCCCATCCCCGCACCTCGATAATGCGAGCAGCCGCCTCCACCATCGCCGCCACGGTGGCAGCCGATCTGGCCTGGGACGGCCG